>NZ_CP150291.1:0-2400000 GCF_038051985.1 Solibacillus sp. FSL H8-0523
TTGGAACATTTAGAAACTCTATGGAACGCAGTACTTACCCAAGCTGAACAAAAAATTTCAAAACCGAGCTTCGATACATGGCTAAAATCGACAAAATTACTCGCACACAGCGGCACAAACGTAACGATTTCAGCACCTAACTCTTTTGCCCGTGATTGGCTTGAACAATACTACATTCATATGATTACAGGAATTTTAAACGAGTTAACCGGCGAAGATTTGGTCATTAAATTTGTCGTTCAGAAGGATCAAATCGCAGATGATTTCGAACTACCACCACCGATTACACAAGCAAAGTCAAATGAAAACTCAGACATTTCACCAGGTATGCTGAACCCAAAGTATACATTTGATACGTTCGTTATTGGCTCTGGTAACCGCTTCGCACACGCAGCGAGCTTGGCGGTCGCAGAAGCACCTGCAAAAGCATACAATCCCTTCTTCATCTACGGGGGCGTAGGTTTAGGCAAAACACACTTAATGCACGCAATTGGTCATTATGTAAAAGAACATAACCCAAAGGCGAATGTCGTGTATTTGTCATCCGAAAAATTTACAAATGAGTTTATTAACTCGATTCGTGACAACAAAGCAATTGATTTCCGCAATAAATACCGAAACGTCGACGTTTTACTAATTGATGATATTCAATTTTTAGCTGGGAAAGAATCAACACAAGAGGAATTTTTCCATACGTTTAATACGTTGCATGAAGAATCAAAGCAAATCGTCATTTCAAGTGACCGACCTCCTAAGGAAATTCCTACATTAGAGGATCGTTTACGTTCTCGCTTTGAGTGGGGTTTAATTACAGACATCGCACCACCTGATTTAGAAACGCGTATTGCGATTTTACGCAAAAAGGCAAAAGCAGATGGACTAGATATTCCAAATGAAGTTATGCTCTATATCGCCAATCAAGTCGACACGAACATTCGTGAGTTAGAGGGCGCGTTAATTCGCGTTGTTGCTTACTCTTCTTTAGTAAACAAAGATGTAACGCCGGAGCTCGCTGCTGAAGCATTAAAGGACATTATGCCAAACGCTAAACCGCGTAAAGTGTCCATTTTAGACATTCAAACAGCCACTGGAGAGCACTTTAGCATTCGTTTAGAGGACTTTTCAGCAAAACGTCGTACGAAGTCAATTGCATTCCCACGCCAAGTCGCGATGTACTTATCACGTGAGCTTACAGACTTTTCATTACCAAAAATCGGCGAAGAATTTGGTGGCCGTGACCATACAACAGTTATTCACGCACATGAAAAGATTTCTTCTTTACTGAAAATAGATCAACAATTACAGCAAGATATTAAACAAATTCGTAGCATGTTAGGCAAATAAACCTGTGTATAAGTCGTTTAGTTTCTCACAGCATTGTTCACAACTTATCAACATGTGAATAACCTTGTGTTATCGTGCTAAACTATAGTTATCCACAAATCCACAGCCCCTACTACTATATCTATTAATATCTTTTAATAAATAATTAATTATATAAGAGAGGTAAAACCATGAAATTTGACATTTTACGAGATCGTTTATTAGACGGATTAAACGATGTAATGAAAGCAGTAAGTTCAAAAACAACGATTCCTATTTTAACGGGGATTAAAATTGATGTAACAAACGAAGGTGTTAGCTTAACGGGTAGTGATGCAGATATTACAATCCAAACATTTATTCCTGTAGAAGAAAATGGTCAGCAAATCATTAACATTACAGAAACCGGTTCAATTGTTTTACAAGCACGTATGTTCAACGAAATCATTCGTAAATTACCTACCAACGAAGTAGAAATCGAAATTACAAACAATTTTGCAACAACAATTCGCTCAGGTAAATCAGAATTTAACTTAATCGGTTTAGATTCAACAGAATATCCACAGCTTCCAGAAGTCGCTGCTGATAAACAATTTGCGATTCCAGCGGATCTTTTAAAATCAATTATCCGTGAAACAGGATTTGCCGTAGCTACTTCAGAAAGTCGCCCCGTGTTGACAGGTGTAAACTGGAAAGTAGAAGCGAATGAATTAATATGCGTTGCAACGGATAGTCACCGTCTTGCTCGACGCAAAGTAAATCTTGAAAACTTACCAACTGATGTGACTTCCGTTGTGATTCCAGGAAAAAGTTTAAATGAATTAAGCAAAATTCTAGATGATACAAATAACCCAGTTCAAATTGTATTAACAAATCAACAAGTGTTATTTAAAACAGACGATGTTTTATTCTTCTCTCGTTTACTAGAGGGCAACTATCCAGATACCTCTCGTTTAATTCCAGATGATTTTAAAACAAGCATCACGATTAACGGCAAATCGTTACTTCAGGCAATTGACCGTGCATCACTTTTAGCACGTGAAGATCGTAATAACGTTGTACGTTTTGAAACATTAGAAGACCAAACAATTGAAGTATCTTCAAACTCACCTGAAATCGGTAAAGTAGAAGAGCAAATTCAAGTTGAAAACCTTGAAGGTGAATCACTTAAGATTTCATTTAGTGCGAAATACATGATGGAAGCATTAAAAGCAATAGATGGACAAGATGTTGTCATTGAATTTACTGGTGCAATGCGCCCGTTCATCTTACGTTCAGCTTTAGACGATGCAATTTTACAATTAATTTTACCGGTACGTACGTATTAATTTCATACGAAAATAGAAAGGAACGGTCTTGAACTTGTTAATGAGACCGTTCCTTTTTTACTTATGAGCAAATTTTAGGTATGATAGAATGATAAGACTTTATATAAAGCGGAGGATGAATTACATTGAACGAATTAAAAATTAATAGAGAATATATTACGCTAGGTCAAGCGTTAAAAATGACAGATACAATTAGCTCTGGTGGTATGGCCAAATGGTTTTTAAGTGAACATGAGGTATTTGTGAACGGTGAAGCCGAGAATCGTCGTGGGAAAAAATTACGTCATGATGATGTCATTAACATTCCAGGTGTGGGTCGTTTCAAAATTGTTGATGAATTTATTGTAAACGGAGAAATGTAATTCATGAATATCGAGCGCTTGCAGCTAACGAATTATCGTAATTATGAATCGCTCACATTGGATTTTTCAGACAAAATTAATGTTTTTATTGGGGAAAATGCTCAAGGAAAAACAAATGTTATGGAATCGATTTATGTATTAGCGATGGCCAAGTCTCACCGTACTGCGAACGATAAAGAATTGATACGTTGGGATGCGGATTATGGTAAAATAGAAGGTGTAATTAATAAGCGTTACGGTAGTATACCGATTGAATTAACGATTTCCAAAAAGGGCAAAAAAGGCAAAATCAATCATCTCGAACAAACAAAGCTAAGTAACTATATTGGTCAGATGAATGTTGTGATGTTTGCACCGGAGGATTTAAATATCGTCAAAGGAAGTCCGCAAATTCGCCGTCGATTTATCGATATGGAAATCGGGCAAATTTCGCCTGTTTACTTACATGATTTACTAACCTTTCAAAAGATATTAAAACAACGTAATCATTTATTAAAAAGTAATCATGGAAAAGCAGCACTCGCAAGCGACGTGATGTTTGAAATTTATACGGAACAATATATAAGTGCAGCGGTAAAAATTATCCGTAAACGATTTCAGTTTATGGAGCTACTGCAAGCATGGGCAGAACCAATTCATGAAGGCATTTCGCGCGGATTAGAAAAGCTTGTGATTAAATATCGTCCGGTTAGTGGGATCGATGCAAGCTTGAGCGAAGAAGAAATGCGTAACTATTTAAAGCAAAAGCTTGATGAAGTGAAAATGCGTGAAATTGATCGTGGTGTCACGTTAATCGGCCCACATCGTGATGATTTGCAGTTTTTTGTGAATGACTACGATGTGCAAGTATATGGTTCACAAGGGCAACAGCGTACAACAGCACTGTCACTGAAGCTCGCTGAAATTGAGCTTATTAAACAAGAAACTAAAGAAACACCGATATTATTATTAGACGATGTATTATCAGAGCTTGATGATCATCGCCAATCGCATTTATTAAACACCATTCAAGGTGAAGTGCAAACATTCGTTACCACAACAAGCGTGGATGGAATTAACCATGAAACTATTAGGCATGCTAAATTATTCCACGTAAAACAAGGTACAATTGAACAATAGATACGCATATTTTTATGCATAAAAATAGAAAAGAAGCCCAATGATCGTTATGAAGGAGTAGGTGAACTATAGTGACTTTAGAAGATAATAAAGTCCAGCATTCTTATGATGCTGAGCAAATTCAAGTACTAGAAGGTTTAGAAGCTGTTCGTAAACGTCCTGGTATGTATATTGGCTCAACAAGTGCAAAAGGATTGCACCATTTAGTATGGGAAATCGTTGACAACAGTATTGACGAAGCGTTAGCTGGTTATTGTACAGACATTAAAGTAACAATCGAACAAGATAATTGGATTCGTGTAGAAGATAATGGTCGAGGTATTCCAGTAGATAATCAAGAAAAAATGGGTATGCCCGCTGTTGAAGTAATTATGACTGTCCTACATGCCGGTGGTAAATTCGGTGGTGGGGGCTACAAAGTTTCAGGTGGTCTTCACGGTGTAGGTGCTTCTGTAGTAAACGCATTATCAAGTGAGACAATCGTTCAAGTACACCGTGATGAAAAAATTCACGAAATTCGATTTGAGCGCGGTCATACAAAGCAAAAATTAATGGTCATCGGTGAAACAGATCGTACAGGTACGACAACACGTTTTAAAGCCGATATTGAAATTTTTAAAGAAACACAAGTCTATGAATACGACATTTTAGCAACACGTATTCGTGAATTAGCATATTTAAACCGTGGTATCAGTATTTCAATTGCAGATGAACGTGAAGGTCAAGAGCGTTCTGAAACGTTCCATTTTGAAGGCGGTATCCGTGAATACGTTGAACACATTAACAAAAACAAAGAACCAATTCATACACCAATCGATGTATTTGGTGAAAAGGAAGGTATTTCTGTTGAAATCGCTATGCAATACAATGCCGGCTTCAATTCAACAATTATGTCATTCGCTAACAACATCAACACGTACGAAGGCGGTACGCATGAATCCGGTTTTAAAACAGCGTTAACACGTGTGATTAACGACTATGCGCGTAAATCCAACATAATTAAAGAAGCGGATGCCAACCTTACAGGGGAAGATGTACGTGAAGGTTTAATCGCAATCGTATCAATCAAACATCCAGATCCTCAATTTGAAGGCCAAACGAAAACGAAGCTTGGAAACTCAGAGGTAAGTCAAATTACCAATGCGCTATTCTCTGAAGGCTTTGAACGTTTCTTACTAGAAAACCCGAGTGTTGCGCGTCAAGTTGTTGAAAAAGGTACGATGGCAGCACGTGCCCGTGTAGCTGCGAAAAAAGCACGTGAATTTACACGTCGTAAATCAGCGCTTGAAGTATCGAACTTACCAGGTAAACTAGCAGATTGTTCTTCAACAAACCCTGCTGAATCAGAAATTTACATCGTAGAGGGTGACTCTGCCGGTGGTTCTGCTAAATCTGGTCGTGACCGTCACTTCCAAGCCATCTTGCCACTGCGCGGTAAAATTTTAAACGTTGAAAAAGCACGTTTAGACCGAATTTTATCAAATGCCGAAATTCGTGCAATGATTACAGCGTTTGGTACAGGTATTGGAGAAGACTTTAACTTAGAAAAAGCGCGCTATCACAAAATCATCATTATGACCGATGCCGATGTTGATGGTGCACATATTCGTGTATTAATGTTAACCTTCTTCTTCCGTTTCATGCGTCCATTAATCGAGGCAGGTTATGTGTATGCTGCAAAGCCACCACTTTACCAAGTAAAACAAGGTAAGCACGTGGAATACTGCTACTCAGATGCTGAATTAGATGAAATTTTAGGTCGTCTGCCAAAATTACCAAAACCAAACGTACAGCGTTACAAAGGTTTAGGGGAAATGAATGCTACGCAGTTATGGGATACAACAATGGATCCAGAGCACCGTACATTAATTCGAGTAGAATTGGATGATGCTATTGAAGCCGATAAAATTTTCGACCACTTAATGGGGGATGAAGTAGCCCCACGTCGTGATTTTATTGAGGAAAATGCAGTTTACGTGCAAGACTTAGACGTTTAATTTTCTTGAAGTGCGTAGTAAAATACACGCTACAAAGAAATGACAGCCAAATTCGGATGCAATTATGCCTCGGCATAATTGATCAGTTAGTGCAATTGGAAGGGGGCCCTTATTTTGTCTGACATTGAACACGGACATATTGAATCAAGAAATATTACAACCGAAATTAAAACATCCTTCTTAAGCTATGCGATGAGTGTAATCGTTTCACGTGCATTACCAGATGTACGTGATGGGCTTAAACCTGTACATCGCCGTATTTTGTACGGTATGCAGGAGCTAGGAAATACTTCGGATAAACCATATAAAAAGAGTGCGCGTATTGTCGGGGACGTAATGGGTAAATACCACCCACATGGTGACTCGTCAATTTATGACGCGATGGTGCGTATGGCGCAAGATTTCAGCTACCGTTACATGCTGGTAGACGGACACGGTAACTTCGGTTCTGTCGATGGTGATGGCGCGGCTGCAATGCGTTATACAGAATCACGTATGTCAAAAATAGCAATGGAAATGCTACGTGATATTAACAAAGATACAATTGATTACCAACCGAACTATGATGGTAGTGAAAACGAGCCAAAAGTATTACCAGCACGTTACCCGAACTTATTAGTAAACGGAGCTTCAGGGATCGCAGTTGGTATGGCGACAAACATTCCACCCCATCAGCTTGCTGAAACAATCGACGGGGTATTAGCAATTGCGGATAACCCTAGCATTACAACAGAAGAGCTAATGGAAATTATTCCAGGACCAGACTTCCCAACAGGTGGTATAATTCTAGGTCGCTCAGGTATTCGCCGTGCATATGAAACAGGGCGCGGTTCGTTAACAATTCGTGCAAAAGTAGAAATTGAGCAGGCTGCAAACGGTAGAGAAACAATTTTAGTTCATGAATTGCCGTACCAAGTGAATAAAGCAAAATTAATCGAAAAAATTGCCGAATTAGTACGCGACAAAAAAATCGATGGTATTACAAAGCTTCAAGATGAATCAGACCGTAACGGGATGCGTATCGTCATTGAAGTACGTCGTGATGCGAATGCCAATGTTGTATTAAACAATTTATATAAACAAACAGCGATGCAGTCGAGCTTCGGCGTTAACATGCTTGCTTTAGTTAACGGTCAACCGAAAGTTTTAAGCTTAAAAGAAGTGCTTTATCATTACTTAGAACATCAAAAAGTAGTTATTAAACGCCGTACTGCATTCGAACTTCGAAAAGCAGAAGAGCGCGCACATATTTTAGAAGGCTTACGTATTGCACTTGATCATATCGATGAAATCATTTCAATTATCCGTGGCTCTCGTAGCGGAGAAGAAGCAAGACCTCAATTAATGGAACGCTTCAACTTATCTGAACGTCAGGCACAAGCCATTTTAGATATGCGCCTTGTTCGTTTAAGCGGGTTAGAGCGTGAAAAGATTGAAGCTGAATACCAAGAGTTATTAAAACTAATCGATGAGTTAAAAGCTGTATTAGCGGATGAAGCGAAAGTAATTGAAATTATTCGTACAGAAATGACAGAAATTAAAGAGCGTTATAACAATCCACGCCGTACGGAGATTACAGCTGGTGGCTTAGAAATGATCGAAGATGAGGATTTAATTCCTCGTGAAAATTCTGTTTTAACCTTAACGCATAACGGCTACATTAAACGTTTAGCAGCGAACACATATCGCTCACAAAAACGCGGTGGTCGTGGTGTACAAGGTATGGGTACAAATGAAGATGACTTCGTAGAACACCTACTATTCACATCAACGCATGATACGATCCTATTCTTCACATCTAAGGGGAAAGTATTCCGTGCCAAAGGGTATGAAATTCCAGAGTTCGGTCGTCAAGCGAAAGGATTACCAATCGTTAACTTATTGAATATTGATAAGGGCGAAAAAGTTACAGCGATGATTCGTGTAGCTGAATTCAAAGAGGATGCGTACTTTATCTTTACAACAAAAACAGGTGTAACAAAACGTACACCAGTGGATCAATTCGCAAATATCCGTACAAATGGTCTAATCGCCATTACATTACGTGAAGATGATGATTTAATTTCAGTACATTTAACAGATGGTACGAAGGAAATTATTATTGGTACACGTGAAGGAATGCTTGTACGTTTCAAAGAGGACGATATCCGTTCAATGGGACGTACAGCAGCTGGGGTACGTGGTATTAAATTACGTGAAGGTGACCATGTCGTAGGTATGGAAATACTGGAGCCAGGTCAAGAAATTTTAGTTGTCACAGAAAAAGGTTACGGAAAACGTACACCTGAAGAAGAGTATCGTCTGCAAAGTCGCGGTGGTCTTGGTCTAAAAACAATGCAAATTACTGAGAAGAACGGTAAAATGTGTGCAGTAAAAGCGGTAGATGGCACAGAGGACATTATGTTAATTACAATTAACGGTATGTTAATTCGTATGGACGTTAAGGATATCTCGGTAATCGGTCGTAGTACACAAGGTGTTCGCTTAATTCGTCTTTCAGATGAAGAGATTGTAGCGACAGTAGCACGTGTAAAAAAAGACGAAGATGTTATTGATGACGAAGAGCTAGAAGAAACAGAACAAACAGAACAATAAAATTCAAAAGCAATCTAGGTGGATTTCCCCACATAGGTTGCTTTTTTTAATTGTAATTTATGAGAATTAAGTTAAGATAGTATAAAATACACTCAATTCGTAGGTATAAAGATCTTCTTAGAATCGTTAGTTTAAAAATGATTTTCTTCTCAATGGTTTAAATATTCGTTACAATTGAATTAACTAATAAATGTAAGGAGTTGTGGATTTGGAAGCAGTATTTATGAGGGTAGAGGAATTACAATTAGGTAAAGTCATCGCAGAAGACGTATTTGCAAATACACAATATCCAATTATTCATAAAGACACAAAAATAAAACCAGAGCATTTACGTGTATTTGAATTGTTTAATTTAAAAATGATTTTAGTTTATAAAGGTGAAAGTATAGAGGAACTAAGTGAAAATTGCTTAGAAAACCAAGTAACCTCCGTTTCAATACCAAAATATATAGCATTCGAAACATATTATAATGATGCAGTGAATCAATTGAAAAAGGAATTTTCAAATTGGGGAGCTGGAGGGAAAATAGATATTACAAAAGTTCGTGGAATGATTATCCCTTTAATAGAGAAGGTTTTAGAAGATCGTTCTTATATATTTGATTTAAACGCTTACTCAAATCCAAAAGATTATTTATATCATCATTGTATTGCAACTGGAGTAATTGCATCGGTGATGGCAAAAAAATTAGGATTTGAGCGTGGAATTACCATCCAGATGGCAATTGCCGGCATGTTAGCAGATAGCGGAATGGCTCGTATCTCTAATCGCATCCGAGAAAAGAAAGTCCAGTTAACGAAGGAAGAATTTGAAGAAGTAAAAAATCATCCTTATTATAGCTTTATGCTTGTAAAGAATTTGCCTGCTCTAAAAGAGGTTATGAAAGAAGCAATCTACCAACATCACGAGCGTTTAGACGGAAGTGGTTACCCAAAAGGAGATCGAATTGGTTCCATTTCGAATTTTGCTCAAATTATTGCGGTAGCTGATGTATTTCATGCAATGACAAGTGAACGGTTGTATCGTACTAAGCAATCGCCATTTAAAGTCATGGAAATGATTAAAGAAGAAGAGTTCGGTAAGTTTGATATAAAAGTAGTTCAAGCATTAGTAGACATTGTTGTTGATTTACCAATCGGTACAAAAATTGAGTTATCAAATTTAGAACTAGGTGAAGTAATGTATATTAATAAGTATGCACCAACACGCCCTCTTGTTAAGTTAATTAGAACAGGTGAAATTATTGATCTTTCTTTAAATCGAGGCCTCTACATTTCACGTGTTATTACCAAAAATATTTAACACCCAAAGTAAAATGGAGCCCACAGTTAACCTATGATTAACTAGGGCTCTATTTTATTTTATTTATTTACGAAAAAGTATTGACGTTAACGAAATGAATTGGTATTATATTAATTGTCCTTAACAAACAAACGAAAATTCAAATGCAACGAAATGAATTTGGTTTTATATTTACAGGGCAATAAATTTTATAACCTGATTCCATCGATTGAATGAAAAAACCTTTTAAATAAAGTGTTGACAAACAAACGAATGGATGATAAGATATAAAAGTTGTCACAAACGACAACAACATGAACCTTGAAAACTGAACAAGCAACGTTAATGAAAAACAAGTTTCTTAAATGAAACAAACAATAGATTACAACTTTAATTAGTTGGATCGCTAGCAAAGCAAATGAGCTTTCAAACTAACTATTATGGAGAGTTTGATCCTGGCTCAGGACGAACGCTGGCGGCGTGCCTAATACATGCAAGTCGAGCGAATGATTAGAGAAGCTTGCTTCTCTCTGATTTAGCGGCGGACGGGTGAGTAACACGTGGGTAACCTACCCTATAGACTGGGATAACTTCGGGAAACCGGAGCTAATACCGGATAATACTTCGAAACACATGTTTTGAAGTTGAAAGATGGTTTCGGCTATCACTATAGGATGGACCCGCGGCGCATTAGCTAGTTGGTGAGGTAACGGCTCACCAAGGCAACGATGCGTAGCCGACCTGAGAGGGTGATCGGCCACACTGGGACTGAGACACGGCCCAGACTCCTACGGGAGGCAGCAGTAGGGAATCTTCCACAATGGACGAAAGTCTGATGGAGCAACGCCGCGTGAGTGAAGAAGGATTTCGGTTCGTAAAACTCTGTTGCAAGGGAAGAACAAGTAGCGTAGTAACTGGCGCTACCTTGACGGTACCTTGTTAGAAAGCCACGGCTAACTACGTGCCAGCAGCCGCGGTAATACGTAGGTGGCAAGCGTTGTCCGGAATTATTGGGCGTAAAGCGCGCGCAGGTGGTTCCTTAAGTCTGATGTGAAAGCCCCCGGCTCAACCGGGGAGGGTCATTGGAAACTGGGGAACTTGAGTGCAGAAGAGGATAGTGGAATTCCAAGTGTAGCGGTGAAATGCGTAGAGATTTGGAGGAACACCAGTGGCGAAGGCGACTATCTGGTCTGTAACTGACACTGAGGCGCGAAAGCGTGGGGAGCAAACAGGATTAGATACCCTGGTAGTCCACGCCGTAAACGATGAGTGCTAAGTGTTGGGGGGTTTCCGCCCCTCAGTGCTGCAGCTAACGCATTAAGCACTCCGCCTGGGGAGTACGGTCGCAAGACTGAAACTCAAAGGAATTGACGGGGGCCCGCACAAGCGGTGGAGCATGTGGTTTAATTCGAAGCAACGCGAAGAACCTTACCAGGTCTTGACATCCCATTGACCACTGTAGAGATACAGTTTTCCCTTCGGGGACAACGGTGACAGGTGGTGCATGGTTGTCGTCAGCTCGTGTCGTGAGATGTTGGGTTAAGTCCCGCAACGAGCGCAACCCTTGTTCTTAGTTGCCATCATTTAGTTGGGCACTCTAAGGAGACTGCCGGTGATAAACCGGAGGAAGGTGGGGATGACGTCAAATCATCATGCCCCTTATGACCTGGGCTACACACGTGCTACAATGGACGATACAAACGGTTGCCAACCCGCGAGGGGGAGCTAATCCGATAAAATCGTTCTCAGTTCGGATTGTAGGCTGCAACTCGCCTACATGAAGCCGGAATCGCTAGTAATCGTGGATCAGCATGCCACGGTGAATACGTTCCCGGGCCTTGTACACACCGCCCGTCACACCACGAGAGTTTGTAACACCCGAAGTCGGTGAGGTAACCTTTATGGAGCCAGCCGCCGAAGGTGGGATAGATGATTGGGGTGAAGTCGTAACAAGGTAGCCGTATCGGAAGGTGCGGCTGGATCACCTCCTTTCTAAGGATTATTTCGGAAATCTTTCCATGGGAAAGATACTCATTAACGTTTGCTGTTCAGTTTTGAAGGTTCATTCTTAATTGAATGAGATACTTCAAAACATTGTTCTTTGAAAACTGGATAAAACGACATTGATAAGTAATAAACAAACAATAGATCAAGAAATTGGTCGTGCAATATCCTTAAAATCTTAAATCTTTTGATTTAAGTTTAACTTTTGGTTAAGTTAATAAGGGCGCACGGTGGATGCCTTGGCACTAGGAGTCGATGAAGGACGGCACTAACACCGATATGCCTCGGGGAGCTGTAAGTAAGCTTTGATCCGGGGATTTCCGAATGGGGGAACCCACTATCTTTAATCGGATAGTACACTCACGTGAATTCATAGCGTGTTTGAGACAGACGCAGGGAACTGAAACATCTAAGTACCTGCAGGAACAGAAAGAAAATTCGATTCCCTGAGTAGCGGCGAGCGAAACGGGAAGAGCCCAAACCAAAGAGCTTGCTCTTTGGGGTTGTAGGACACTCAATACGGAGTTACAAAAGAATGATTTAGGCGAAGCGACTTGGAAAGGTCCGCAAAATAAGGTAAAAGCCCTGTAGCCCAAAAGTTATTCCCTCCTGAGTGGATCCTGAGTACGGCGGAACACGTGAAATTCCGTCGGAATCCGGGAGGACCATCTCCCAAGGCTAAATACTACCTAGTGACCGATAGTGAACCAGTACCGTGAGGGAAAGGTGAAAAGCACCCCGGAAGGGGAGTGAAATAGATCCTGAAACCGTGTGCCTACAAGTAGTTAGAGCCCGTTAATGGGTGATAGCGTGCCTTTTGTAGAATGAACCGGCGAGTTACGATTACGTGCGAGGTTAAGTTGAGAAGACGGAGCCGCAGCGAAAGCGAGTCTGAATAGGGCGAATTAGTACGTGGTCGTAGACCCGAAACCAGGTGATCTACCCATGTCCAGGGTGAAGGTGAGGTAACACTTACTGGAGGCCCGAACCCACGCACGTTGAAAAGTGCGGGGATGAGGTGTGGGTAGCGGAGAAATTCCAATCGAACCTGGAGATAGCTGGTTCTCTCCGAAATAGCTTTAGGGCTAGCCTCGTGATTGAGAATACTGGAGGTAGAGCACTGTTTGGACTAGGGGGGCATCTCGCTTTACCGAATTCAGACAAACTCCGAATGCCAGATATTTATACACGGGAGTCAGACTGCGAGTGATAAGATCCGTAGTCAAGAGGGAAACAGCCCAGACCACCAGCTAAGGTCCCAAAGTAATCGTTAAGTGGAAAAGGATGTGGCGTTGCTTAGACAACCAGGATGTTGGCTTAGAAGCAGCCATCATTTAAAGAGTGCGTAATAGCTCACTGGTCGAGTGACGCTGCGCCGAAAATGTATCGGGGCTAAACGATTCACCGAAGCTGTGGATGCATCCGTATGGATGCGTGGTAGGAGAGCGTTCTAAGGGCGTTGAAGTCAGACCGGAAGGACTGGTGGAGCGCTTAGAAGTGAGAATGCCGGTATGAGTAGCGAAAGACGGGTGAGAATCCCGTCCACCGTATGACTAAGGTTTCCTGAGGAAGGCTCGTCCGCTCAGGGTTAGTCGGGACCTAAGCCGAGGCCGATAGGCGTAGGCGATGGACAACAGGTTGATATTCCTGTACCACCTCCTCACCGTTTGAGAAATGGGGGGACGCAGTAGGATAGGGTAAGCACGCCGTTGGTTGCGCGTGTTCAAGCAGTAAGGTGTGTATGTAGGCAAATCCGCATACTTTAACATTGAGCTGTGATGACGAGTCCGTATGGACGAAGTTCCTGATTTCACACTGCCAAGAAAAGCCTCTATCGAGGTGAGAGGTGCCCGTACCGCAAACCGACACAGGTAGTCGAGGAGAGAATCCTAAGGTGTGCGAGAGAACTCTCGTTAAGGAACTCGGCAAAATGACCCCGTAACTTCGGGAGAAGGGGTGCTCTGTTAGCGTGCAAGCGTGAGAGAGCCGCAGTGAATAGGCCCAGGCGACTGTTTAGCAAAAACACAGGTCTCTGCAAAACCGTAAGGTGACGTATAGGGGCTGACGCCTGCCCGGTGCTGGAAGGTTAAGAGGAGTGGTTAGCGCAAGCGAAGCTGCGAATTGAAGCCCCAGTAAACGGCGGCCGTAACTATAACGGTCCTAAGGTAGCGAAATTCCTTGTCGGGTAAGTTCCGACCCGCACGAAAGGCGTAACGATCTGGGCACTGTCTCAACGAGAGACTCGGTGAAATTATAGTACCTGTGAAGATGCAGGTTACCCGCGACAGGACGGAAAGACCCCGTGGAGCTTTACTGTAGCCTGATATTGAATTTTGGTACAACTTGTACAGGATAGGTAGGAGCCAGAGATCCCGGAGCGCCAGCTTCGGAGGAGGCGTCAGTGGGATACTACCCTGGTTGTATTGAACTTCTAACCCATGCCCCTTAGCGGGGTAGGAGACAGTGTCAGGCGGACAGTTTGACTGGGGCGGTCGCCTCCTAAAGAGTAACGGAGGCGCCCAAAGGTTCCCTCAGAATGGTTGGAAATCATTCGTAGAGTGTAAAGGCATAAGGGAGCTTGACTGCGAGACCTACAAGTCGAGCAGGGTCGAAAGACGGGCTTAGTGATCCGGTGGTTCCGCATGGAAGGGCCATCGCTCAACGGATAAAAGCTACCCCGGGGATAACAGGCTTATCTCCCCCAAGAGTCCACATCGACGGGGAGGTTTGGCACCTCGATGTCGGCTCATCGCATCCTGGGGCTGTAGTCGGTCCCAAGGGTTGGGCTGTTCGCCCATTAAAGCGGTACGCGAGCTGGGTTCAGAACGTCGTGAGACAGTTCGGTCCCTATCCGTCGTGGGCGTAGGAAATTTGAGAGGAGCTGTCCTTAGTACGAGAGGACCGGGATGGACACACCGCTGGTGTACCAGTTGTTCTGCCAAGAGCATCGCTGGGTAGCTATGTGTGGACGGGATAAGTGCTGAAAGCATCTAAGCATGAAGCCCCCCTCAAGATGAGATTTCCCATTACGCAAGTAAGTAAGACCCCTGAAAGACGATCAGGTAGATAGGTTCGAGGTGGAAGCGCAGTGATGTGTGGAGCTGACGAATACTAATCGGTCGAGGACTTAACCACAATTTATGAACATCAATGAACCGTTTATCCAGTTTTGAAAGAATAATTCTTTCAAATAATCTAGTGATGATGGCAAAGAGGTCACACCTGTTCCCATACCGAACACAGAAGTTAAGCTCTTTAGCGCCGATGGTAGTTGGGGGTTTCCCCCTGTGAGAGTAGGACGTCGCTAGGTAATCGTAAAACCACTGAGAAATCAGTGGTTTTTTTGTGTTTTCTATATAAGGGAAAGGGCACTTCAATATGAACCGCAACGAACGGCCATGTGACAAGCAAAGGATAAATTGTATGAACGTTCAGACCGCCTTTTTATATTTCGATGGTAAGACGAATGTTGAAATTGGTGGGATTATCAAGCAGAACACCTATTGATGTAGGATTTGAACCGTATCCAAATTAGACATTTGCTCTGCTCGTTTGGTTAATTAAACGTGAATGGACTGCTTTTTATTTAATGCGTGGGCCTGTCCAAACTATTTGAACACATGGGACTTAATAATACACACCTTACGTCGCTAGCTAAAGCTAACCGAGAAAAAACAAAAGACATTCAAAGAGGAAGGGTTGCCTGCTTTTAAATAAGCTCTTTAATAAAGAAATTGATCATACTCTGTTTCAAGATGAGTCTCTTCTTTGAGATTATTAGGCGATTCGGAAGACGTGGTTCCAAAAGCTAAGCAGCGTCAAATCCCTACATATCGCAAGTATCAAAGTGTAAAAAAACGATTGCAGCTTGTCTTTTTACCGCCACACAGCCCTCAACTGATTTTAATCCAATACTTTTGGAAATAGTGAAAGACAGCGTAATTAATAATGTCTTTTTTCAAGTACACTACAAATTAAGCTGGTTCTCCGTTTCAATTTGTGCACCTTCAAAACGTATATAAACAAGGGGTAATTAACCGTCTTTGTCTACGGTTTTAAAGTTCAATTTATATAGTTAAAAAGTTAAGGTAGAGATGACAAGATAATGTTAAATAAATTCGTGTTTTTATCAACCCTATTTTACTTTACTACTGGGGGAAGCTCTTTCATTTTGAAGCTTTCAAACAAAAATAGTCGAGTATTTATTTACCTAGGAAAACTACAATTAAATAAACATTTATTACTTAAAAAATGGACCAAAGAAAATTCGTTGTAGATGCTAAGTTACCGAAAGGAAACATATTTGATGAATCTAAAAAAGATAAAGATGCTGGAAAGATAACACTAATTGTTATAGATGCAAAAGTATAAGAAATCATTATATATTATTAGACTATCAAAAAGAAACGAACAAGAATTAATGTGAACTATATGATAGAGAGACAAGCCAAGATTATGAGTTGCAGTAAAAAGATTGGATAAGCAGATCATTATTATAATTCTTATTAAAACAGTAAAGATAATTGTTTGATTTTTAAATTGATCGAACGTAACTTTTATTTATTCATAATTCCTTTATTGTACTTACTAAATTATTTTATCTAGCGATGTATTTATATAGATAAAACTGAACAAGATTAACTAGTGAATAGCTATTTGAAATAGAAGCTAGCCGATTTTTTATTGAAATAATCGATATAGGTAAGGGTTTTTACAATTAAAATAAAAATATTAATAAAAACTATTGCCAAGATAATAATATCGTGATATATTATTATAAGTCGCAAGCGCGACAAACACTATCGAAAAAATCATTAAAATAAAGTGTTGACATAACATTTTAAAAATGATAAGATATAAAAGTTGTCACAAACGACAACAACATGAACCTTGAAAACTGAACAAGCAACGTTAATGAAAAAACAAGTTTCTTAAATGAAACAAACAATAGATTTCAACTTTAATTAGTTGGATCGCTAGCAAAGCAAATGAGCTTTCAAACTAACTATTATGGAGAGTTTGATCCTGGCTCAGGACGAACGCTGGCGGCGTGCCTAATACATGCAAGTCGAGCGAATGATTAGAGAAGCTTGCTTCTCTCTGATTTAGCGGCGGACGGGTGAGTAACACGTGGGTAACCTACCCTATAGACTGGGATAACTTCGGGAAACCGGAGCTAATACCGGATAATACTTCGAAACACATGTTTTGAAGTTGAAAGATGGTTTCGGCTATCACTATAGGATGGACCCGCGGCGCATTAGCTAGTTGGTGAGGTAACGGCTCACCAAGGCAACGATGCGTAGCCGACCTGAGAGGGTGATCGGCCACACTGGGACTGAGACACGGCCCAGACTCCTACGGGAGGCAGCAGTAGGGAATCTTCCACAATGGACGAAAGTCTGATGGAGCAACGCCGCGTGAGTGAAGAAGGATTTCGGTTCGTAAAACTCTGTTGCAAGGGAAGAACAAGTAGCGTAGTAACTGGCGCTACCTTGACGGTACCTTGTTAGAAAGCCACGGCTAACTACGTGCCAGCAGCCGCGGTAATACGTAGGTGGCAAGCGTTGTCCGGAATTATTGGGCGTAAAGCGCGCGCAGGTGGTTCCTTAAGTCTGATGTGAAAGCCCCCGGCTCAACCGGGGAGGGTCATTGGAAACTGGGGAACTTGAGTGCAGAAGAGGATAGTGGAATTCCAAGTGTAGCGGTGAAATGCGTAGAGATTTGGAGGAACACCAGTGGCGAAGGCGACTATCTGGTCTGTAACTGACACTGAGGCGCGAAAGCGTGGGGAGCAAACAGGATTAGATACCCTGGTAGTCCACGCCGTAAACGATGAGTGCTAAGTGTTGGGGGGTTTCCGCCCCTCAGTGCTGCAGCTAACGCATTAAGCACTCCGCCTGGGGAGTACGGTCGCAAGACTGAAACTCAAAGGAATTGACGGGGGCCCGCACAAGCGGTGGAGCATGTGGTTTAATTCGAAGCAACGCGAAGAACCTTACCAGGTCTTGACATCCCATTGACCACTGTAGAGATACAGTTTTCCCTTCGGGGACAACGGTGACAGGTGGTGCATGGTTGTCGTCAGCTCGTGTCGTGAGATGTTGGGTTAAGTCCCGCAACGAGCGCAACCCTTGTTCTTAGTTGCCATCATTTAGTTGGGCACTCTAAGGAGACTGCCGGTGATAAACCGGAGGAAGGTGGGGATGACGTCAAATCATCATGCCCCTTATGACCTGGGCTACACACGTGCTACAATGGACGATACAAACGGTTGCCAACCCGCGAGGGGGAGCTAATCCGATAAAATCGTTCTCAGTTCGGATTGTAGGCTGCAACTCGCCTACATGAAGCCGGAATCGCTAGTAATCGTGGATCAGCATGCCACGGTGAATACGTTCCCGGGCCTTGTACACACCGCCCGTCACACCACGAGAGTTTGTAACACCCGAAGTCGGTGAGGTAACCTTTATGGAGCCAGCCGCCGAAGGTGGGATAGATGATTGGGGTGAAGTCGTAACAAGGTAGCCGTATCGGAAGGTGCGGCTGGATCACCTCCTTTCTAAGGATTATTTCGGAAATCTTTCCATGGGAAAGATACTCATTAACGTTTGCTGTTCAGTTTTGAAGGTTCATTCTTAATTGAATGAGATACTTCAAAACATTGTTCTTTGAAAACTGGATAAAACGACATTGATAAGTAATAAACAAACAATAGATCAAGAAATTGGTCGTGCAATATCCTTAAAATCTTAAATCTTCTGATTTAAGTTTAACTTTTGGTTAAGTTAATAAGGGCGCACGGTGGATGCCTTGGCACTAGGAGTCGATGAAGGACGGCACTAACACCGATATGCCTCGGGGAGCTGTAAGTAAGCTTTGATCCGGGGATTTCCGAATGGGGGAACCCACTATCTTTAATCGGATAGTACACTCACGTGAATTCATAGCGTGTTTGAGACAGACGCAGGGAACTGAAACATCTAAGTACCTGCAGGAACAGAAAGAAAATTCGATTCCCTGAGTAGCGGCGAGCGAAACGGGAAGAGCCCAAACCAAAGAGCTTGCTCTTTGGGGTTGTAGGACACTCAATACGGAGTTACAAAAGAATGATTTAGGCGAAGCGACTTGGAAAGGTCCGCAAAATAAGGTAAAAGCCCTGTAGCCCAAAAGTTATTCCCTCCTGAGTGGATCCTGAGTACGGCGGAACACGTGAAATTCCGTCGGAATCCGGGAGGACCATCTCCCAAGGCTAAATACTACCTAGTGACCGATAGTGAACCAGTACCGTGAGGGAAAGGTGAAAAGCACCCCGGAAGGGGAGTGAAATAGATCCTGAAACCGTGTGCCTACAAGTAGTTAGAGCCCGTTAATGGGTGATAGCGTGCCTTTTGTAGAATGAACCGGCGAGTTACGATTACGTGCGAGGTTAAGTTGAGAAGACGGAGCCGCAGCGAAAGCGAGTCTGAATAGGGCGAATTAGTACGTGGTCGTAGACCCGAAACCAGGTGATCTACCCATGTCCAGGGTGAAGGTGAGGTAACACTTACTGGAGGCCCGAACCCACGCACGTTGAAAAGTGCGGGGATGAGGTGTGGGTAGCGGAGAAATTCCAATCGAACCTGGAGATAGCTGGTTCTCTCCGAAATAGCTTTAGGGCTAGCCTCGTGATTGAGAATACTGGAGGTAGAGCACTGTTTGGACTAGGGGGGCATCTCGCTTTACCGAATTCAGACAAACTCCGAATGCCAGATATTTATACACGGGAGTCAGACTGCGAGTGATAAGATCCGTAGTCAAGAGGGAAACAGCCCAGACCACCAGCTAAGGTCCCAAAGTAATCGTTAAGTGGAAAAGGATGTGGCGTTGCTTAGACAACCAGGATGTTGGCTTAGAAGCAGCCATCATTTAAAGAGTGCGTAATAGCTCACTGGTCGAGTGACGCTGCGCCGAAAATGTATCGGGGCTAAACGATTCACCGAAGCTGTGGATGCATCCGTATGGATGCGTGGTAGGAGAGCGTTCTAAGGGCGTTGAAGTCAGACCGGAAGGACTGGTGGAGCGCTTAGAAGTGAGAATGCCGGTATGAGTAGCGAAAGACGGGTGAGAATCCCGTCCACCGTATGACTAAGGTTTCCTGAGGAAGGCTCGTCCGCTCAGGGTTAGTCGGGACCTAAGCCGAGGCCGATAGGCGTAGGCGATGGACAACAGGTTGATATTCCTGTACCACCTCCTCACCGTTTGAGAAATGGGGGGACGCAGTAGGATAGGGTAAGCACGCCGTTGGTTGCGCGTGTTCAAGCAGTAAGGTGTGTATGTAGGCAAATCCGCATACTTTAACATTGAGCTGTGATGACGAGTCCGTATGGACGAAGTTCCTGATTTCACACTGCCAAGAAAAGCCTCTATCGAGGTGAGAGGTGCCCGTACCGCAAACCGACACAGGTAGTCGAGGAGAGAATCCTAAGGTGTGCGAGAGAACTCTCGTTAAGGAACTCGGCAAAATGACCCCGTAACTTCGGGAGAAGGGGTGCTCTGTTAGCGTGCAAGCGTGAGAGAGCCGCAGTGAATAGGCCCAGGCGACTGTTTAGCAAAAACACAGGTCTCTGCAAAACCGTAAGGTGACGTATAGGGGCTGACGCCTGCCCGGTGCTGGAAGGTTAAGAGGAGTGGTTAGCGCAAGCGAAGCTGCGAATTGAAGCCCCAGTAAACGGCGGCCGTAACTATAACGGTCCTAAGGTAGCGAAATTCCTTGTCGGGTAAGTTCCGACCCGCACGAAAGGCGTAACGATCTGGGCACTGTCTCAACGAGAGACTCGGTGAAATTATAGTACCTGTGAAGATGCAGGTTACCCGCGACAGGACGGAAAGACCCCGTGGAGCTTTACTGTAGCCTGATATTGAATTTTGGTACAACTTGTACAGGATAGGTAGGAGCCAGAGATCCCGGAGCGCCAGCTTCGGAGGAGGCGTCAGTGGGATACTACCCTGGTTGTATTGAACTTCTAACCCATGCCCCTTAGCGGGGTAGGAGACAGTGTCAGGCGGACAGTTTGACTGGGGCGGTCGCCTCCTAAAGAGTAACGGAGGCGCCCAAAGGTTCCCTCAGAATGGTTGGAAATCATTCGTAGAGTGTAAAGGCATAAGGGAGCTTGACTGCGAGACCTACAAGTCGAGCAGGGTCGAAAGACGGGCTTAGTGATCCGGTGGTTCCGCATGGAAGGGCCATCGCTCAACGGATAAAAGCTACCCCGGGGATAACAGGCTTATCTCCCCCAAGAGTCCACATCGACGGGGAGGTTTGGCACCTCGATGTCGGCTCATCGCATCCTGGGGCTGTAGTCGGTCCCAAGGGTTGGGCTGTTCGCCCATTAAAGCGGTACGCGAGCTGGGTTCAGAACGTCGTGAGACAGTTCGGTCCCTATCCGTCGTGGGCGTAGGAAATTTGAGAGGAGCTGTCCTTAGTACGAGAGGACCGGGATGGACACACCGCTGGTGTACCAGTTGTTCTGCCAAGAGCATCGCTGGGTAGCTATGTGTGGACGGGATAAGTGCTGAAAGCATCTAAGCATGAAGCCCCCCTCAAGATGAGATTTCCCATTACGCAAGTAAGTAAGACCCCTGAAAGACGATCAGGTAGATAGGTTCGAGGTGGAAGCGCAGTGATGTGTGGAGCTGACGAATACTAATCGGTCGAGGACTTAACCACAATTTATGAACATCAATGAACCGTTTATCCAGTTTTGAAAGAATAATTCTTTCAAATAATCTAGTGATGATGGCAAAGAGGTCACACCTGTTCCCATACCGAACACAGAAGTTAAGCTCTTTAGCGCCGATGGTAGTTGGGGGTTTCCCCCTGTGAGAGTAGGGCGTCGCTAGGTAATCGTAAAACCACTGAGAAATCAGTGGTTTTTTTGTTGTTATAAATAATTATTTTTGCTTAAATATAGGTAATTATTATGAGTTTCTACTATAGTAATGTACACGCTTACATTGATAAGGTGTATAATTTTAATATGAGTACCATTTCTAAAAAGAATGGTATTAAGCATGCTAAAGGATAGTTATCATTTTGTTTAGATATTATTTTATATGGGCAAAATGATAAATTAATTAGTAGGAATTTATTAGCTGAACTAGAGAATACCAATGGGATTTTAATATTCCGAATTATTTTACTTTTCTAAGATTCTTGACAGTGGGTGACTACGTTGTTAACCTTACAATAATATTCTTTTCTAATAGGAGGCATTCTCAAAAATGTGGGAAACAAAATTTGCTAAAGAAGGTTTAACATTTGATGACGTATTATTAGTACCAGCACATTCTGAAGTATTACCAAAGGACGTTAATTTATCTGTGCAATTAACTGATAACATTAAGTTAAACATTCCAATGATCTCTGCAGGTATGGATACAGTTACAGAAGCAAAAATGGCGATTGCAATGGCTCGTCAAGGCGGGTTAGGGATTATCCATAAAAACATGAGCATTGATGAACAAGCGGAAGAAGTAGAAAAAGTAAAACGCTCTGAGAACGGTGTTATTACAAACCCATTCTTCTTAACGCCAGAACATCAAGTATTTGATGCAGAGCACTTAATGGGCAAATACCGCATTTCAGGTGTCCCTATTGTAAACAACATGGAAGATCAAAAATTAGTTGGGATTATTACAAATCGTGATTTACGCTTTATTTCAGATTATTCTTTAAAAATTGATGATGTTATGACAAAGGAAGATTTAATTACAGCAGCTGTAGGAACGACTTTAGAAGATGCTGAAAAAATTCTTCAACAATACAAAATCGAAAAATTACCAATCGTTGATGATGAAGGTAAATTAACTGGTTTAATCACAATCAAGGATATCGAAAAAGTAATCGAATTCCCGAACGCTGCTAAAGATAAACATGGTCGTTTAGTAGTTGGTGCAGCAGTAGGTGTTTCTAAAGATACAATGATGCGTATTGCAAAACTTGTGGAAGCGCAAGTAGATATTATCGTAATTGATACAGCACACGGTCACTCTCAAGGTGTATTAAACACAATTAAAGACATCCGTACAGCGTATCCTAACTTAGACATTATCGCAGGTAACGTAGCAACAGCTGAAGGTACGCGTGCTTTATTTGATGCAGGGGCTGACGTAGTTAAAGTAGGTATTGGACCAGGTTCTATTTGTACAACTCGTGTTGTTGCAGGTGTTGGTGTACCTCAAATTACAGCAGTATACGATGCAGCTTCAGTTGCTCGCGAATATGGTAAAGCAATTATCGCTGATGGTGGTATTAAGTACTCTGGTGATATCGTAAAAGCTTTAGCAGCTGGCGGTCACATCGTAATGCTTGGTTCACTTTTAGCAGGTACTTCTGAATCTCCAGGGGATACAGAAATCTTCCAAGGACGTCGCTTCAAAGTTTATCGCGGTATGGGTTCACTTGGTGCAATGGAAAAAGGTTCAAAAGACCGTTACTTCCAAGAAGACGCGAAAAAATTAGTGCCAGAAGGTATTGAAGGTCGTCTTCCTTACAAAGGGCCTTTAGCAGATACAATTCACCAATTAATCGGCGGTATTCGCGCTGGTATGGGATACTGCGGAGCACCTGATTTAGAATACTTACGTGAAAAATCACAATTCATTAAAATGACAGGTGCTGGCTTACGTGAGTCACATCCACACGATGTACAAATTACGAAGGAAGCACCAAACTATTCAATGTAATAATTATAAAATGAACCTTTCAAACGCTACTTTCGTCATAACTTGATGAGAGTAGCGTTTTTTTATTAATAACAGGGCACATTCGTCTATATATGTATGATAAAATGACGTAGACAAGAGATTAAAAAATTTGGAGGTAGCTTTGTGAAAAAGGTAAATAAACAAACAATGTTAAGCTTTATGTTGATTCCTGTATTACTTTTAAGCATGTTGACGTTAGCACCTGCTAAGGCAAATGCAGCGGGTGATTTAGGCTTAACGGTAGACGCAGCAATATTAATAGATGCTGACACAGGAAAAATTTTATATGAGCAAAATGCAGAAACAGCTTTAGGTATTGCAAGTATGACGAAAATGATGACGGAGTACTTATTATTAGATGCTATTAAAGAAGGTTCAATTACGTGGGAGCAACAATATAATGTAAACGAATATACACATAAACTTTCTCATAATCGTTTATTAAGTAATGTTCCACTACGTGCAGACGGTACATATTCGATTAAAGAATTATATGAAGCAATGGCCATCTATTCTGCCAATGCAGCAACAATCGCAATCGCCGAGACAATCGCAGGAACAGAAGCTGAATTTTTAAAGTTAATGAATAAAAAAGCAGAAGAGCTTGGTTTAGAAAACTATAAATTCGTTAACACAACAGGATTAAATAACTCAGATTTAATGGGTATGCACCCAGCAGGTACAGGGGAAAATGATGAAAATGTGATGCCCGCGAAATCGGTGGCGAAATTAGCATATAATTTATTAAAAGATCACCCTGAAATGTTAGAAACGGCGAAAATCCCAAAAAAGGTTTTCCGTGAAGGTACAGAAGATGCAATTAACATGTCAAACTGGAACTTCATGTTACCAGGTCTTGTCTATGAATACGAAGGTGTAGATGGATTAAAAACAGGTACAACTGATTTTGCCGGTCACACGTTCACAGGTACGGCGAAACGTGGCGATACGCGCTTAATCGCAGTTGTCATGAAAGCGGTAGATTCAAAAGGTGTAGGCTCTTACAAAGCGCGTTTTGATGCAACAGCAAAATTATTTGACTACGGTTTTGGTCAATTTTCAAAACAAGAAATTATTCCAGCAAACTATACATTTGAAGAGCAAAAAACGCTTACTGTAACAAAAGGGAAAGCAGACGACGTAAAAATCGCTGTGAAAGAACCGATTACAGTGATGGTAAAAACCACGGATAAAGATGCGTACTCACCATCATTAGTATTAAATACAGAAGAGCTTGAAGCTGGAGTTGAAAAGGATCAAGTTGTTGGTCAAGTCATCGTTGAACGTACAGAGGGCACAGATTACGGCTATATTGATGGTTCTGAAATTACAGCAGATGTTGTCACAACAGAAGCAGTTGAGCGCGCAGGCAAGCTCTCACTGTTCTTCCAAGGAATCGGTAACTTCTTCAGTAATTTATGGAACGGTGTCTTTGGTTTTGCAAACCCAACTTTATAATTTAGTAAGAGTGTTTTTATAAGTGAGCTACTTATAAAAATGCTCTTTTTTTGTTGGACAAATTTTAGTCTAAGCTCTGAACTCATATAGTGTTGTTATGGAGGGATGAGCATGTGTGGTATTGCCGGAATTATTGATTTTACCAAGGATATATCCGAGCAACGGCTTATTAATAAAATGACAGAAACATTAGCACATCGGGGCCCAGATAGTGAGGGTTATTTTGCTTCAAAACATGCGTTACTTGGGCATAAGCGGCTAGCTATTATTGATTTAGTAACCGGTTCACAGCCGATGACCAAAGGTGTGTATACAATTGTTTATAATGGAGAAGTTTATAATGCAGCCGAGCTTCGTAAGCAGTTAGAAGAGAAGGGGTATCATTTTTTTTCTACATCGGATACAGAAGTAATAGTAACAGCGTATATTGAGTGGAAAGAACACTGCGTTGACTATTTAAATGGGATTTATGCGTTTGCCATATGGGATGCCGACCTAGAACAACTGTTTTTATGTCGTGACCGCTTAGGTGTGAAGCCACTTTTTTATGTGGAAGATCGTACAGGGGTGCTATTTGCTTCGGAAATTAAGGCGCTTCTTGCACACCCATCTGTAAAAGCAGAAGTAGACGAGGATGGGCTTGCAGCACTCTTGAGTTTAGGACCTTCACGAATTACGGGTCATGCCATATTTAAGGGCATTCATGAATTGAAGCCTGCACATATAATGGTGGTTAGGCGTGACAAGGTGACCCGTCAACGTTATTGGGATATTGAAAGTAGAGAACATAAAGACAATGAACAGCAAACGATAGAAAAAGTACATCAATTAGTTTCTGATGCGGTATGTCGTCAGTTAATTAGTGATGTTCCCATTTGCACAATGTTATCAGGTGGTCTAGATTCGAGTATTTTAACTGCTATTGCAGCAAAACAACTTTCTTATACTGATAAAACTTTAGCAACATACTCGGTAGCTTATGAAGAGAATAACGAGCATTTCCAAACGAATGCGTTTCAAACGACACAGGATGAATTTTGGATTGGAAAAATGCAAAAACGGTATGGTACAAAGCATACACAAATTGAATTACAGCAACAAAGTCTTGTCGACGCCTTAACAGAGGCGATACAATTTAAAGATATGCCAAGTATGGCGGATATTGATAGTTCCCTTTATTTATTTTGTAAGGAAATAAAAAAGACGCATTCGGTAGCGTTGTCGGGGGAATGTGCAGATGAGGTATTTGGTGGGTATCCATGGTTTTATTCACAAAAGCAAACTGCATTTCCTTGGCTACGTGCAACAAGTGAACGTGAAGGCTTACTGAGTGAGCATTGGCAAAAGAAATTGCGGTTAACGGACTATTTAGAGAACACATACAACGAAGCGCTCGCACAAATGCCTGAATTTCTAGGCGACCAAGTAGAGCGTGAGCGCCAGCAATTATTTTATTTAAATAATCAATTCTTTATGCAAACCTTGTTAGAGCGTAACGACCGGATGTCGATGGGGGCAGGTGTGGAGGTGCGAGTGCCGTTTGCTGATCATACAATCATTGACTATGTGTGGAATATTCCATGGGAAATGAAAAATAGTGGTGCGATGGAGAAAGGAATTTTACGTCAGGCCTTTCGTGCAGAGTTACCAATAGAAGTGGTAGAGCGCAAGAAAAACCCATATCCTAAAACGTATCATCCACTGTATACAAAGCTTGTCTCGCAGCGGTTAGCAGCAATCTTGCAACAGAAAGACTCTGTGCTGCATGAGTTGTTCGATCGTGCGCAACTAGAACAATTAATTGCCAGTGGTGGAAAGTCATTTCAGGTGCCCTGGTTTGGCCAGCTGATGGCAGGTCCGCAGTTACTAGCGTATTTAATGCAAGTGCATGAATGGGTGGAGCATTACCGAATTAATATTATTTCAACATAAAGCACCATCTATTGTTAAATAACAATAGATAGTGTAATAAGAAGTTACTTTTTTAAGATGCTCCAAATCTGCATTAAATCATGTAATTTTGTTTCGATTGCCTCAAGAGGTAAATAGCCGAATCCTAATAAAAAGGAACGTTTAGAAGGTATTTTAGCCGTTAAATAGTAATTGGATAAGGGCAAAATGTAAATGTCATGTTCATGCGCGATTGTTTGTAATTCAAGTTCTGATCGCTCATGTTCAAATGAAATTAACATATTGGTACCCGCAGCATCGCCTGAAATCGTTATTTGCGGATAGTAGGTTGTGAATAGATCAATGCATTTATCATGCTTTTTGCGATACGTTTTGCGCATGCGATTTAAATGCTTCGCAAAGTGTCCGTCTTTCATAAAGTTCGCTAAAATATGTTGCTCAAAGCGTGGTACGGTCGATGAATAATAATTAAACTGCTCTTGATAACGAGACACAAGCGTTGGTGGTAACACAAAATAAGCAACGCGCAGTGACGGCATCAGTGATTTTGTAAAGGTACTTAAATAAATAACACGGTCATGTTGATCTAAACCTTGCAGCGCAGGAATTGGTTTTCCTATATAACGAAACTCGCTGTCATAGTCATCTTCAATAATATAGCGATCGGGTTCTTTTGCGGCCCATTTTAATAACTGTGTACGGCGATTCGCAGATAGAACAGCGCCGGTTGGAAATTGGTGTGATGGTGTCACGTAAACAACATTGGCGTTTGTTTGTTGGAGTTGTTCAATAATAAGCCCATCTTGATCAACATCAATTGGAATTGCTAATTGTGCGAGCTGTGTTCTTGGAATCGGTGAATAGCCTGGGTTTTCAAGTGCTAATAACACATCCACTTCAAGTAGCTTTAAAATCATCGGTAACAGTTGCTCGGTACCGGAACCGATAACAATTTGCTCTGGTTGACACTGGATTCCACGAGATTGATGAAGATAGTTCGCAATTTCAATGCGTAGGGCGAGTTCTCCCTGGCGTTCACCCGTTTGTAGTAAATGCTTGAAGGGCATGTCGAGTACATCCTTTGCGTACTTACGCCAAATCGTAAATGGAAAAGCATCCTCATCAATTTTTGCCGTTGAAAAATCGGTTGTAAAAGTCGTTTGCTGCAACGTTTGCTGAAGTGGTAAAATGGGCGCTGCTTCGCGGTAAGGTAAACTATCCACTTCCTCCACGAAATAGCCAATACGAGGCTTGGACATAATATAACCTTCTGCCTGTAACTGCGCATAGGCAAGTTCGACGGTCGTTTGACTAATCGTAAAAAATTCGGCTAATTCTCGTTTTGATGGTAAGCGTGTGCCTACGTCTAATTGATTATTGGTGATGGCGTTTTTTATACCGATATAAAGTTGTTCGTATAATGGAATTGTTTGTTCTTTATTGAGCTGGAAAAATAACATAAAAACCCTCCTCAACTGACTTGCTTAAAATGTTAATTTTAATCATAATGAACAATGCTAGGGAAGTATAGCTTATTTTTGTGAAATCCTTGAATACTTTAGCGGTAACTTGCAATAACGTATGGTTTATAGTACAGTAAGTGTAAATTTATAAATGAATTCGATGATAGGAAGTAGTAGCAAGCGCGTTTTTTCAAAGAGAGTCAGCGGGTGGTGGAAGCTGATAAAAACACTTGTGAATCCGTCCTTGAGATGCCTTTTTCGAAACGTTAGTAGATTAAGGCCGGCTGACCAAAGTCGTTATGATTTAAGTGGAATAGAATGTTTTCTATTCAATTAGGGTGGCAACGCGGGTAGCTCTCGTCCCTTTTATAGGGATTGAGGGCTTTTTTGTGTTCAATTCGCTAACACGTTAACGCGCGAAAGTGCTCAGGGTCATCAATTTCATCAACTTTAGGAGGAATGAACATGTTAGATATTAAACGTGTCCGTGAAAATTTTGACGAAGTAAAACGAATGCTTCTTACACGTAATGAGGATTTAGGGAACTTAGATAAGTTTGAAGGCCTTGATACGAAGCGTCGTGAGTTAATCGCAAAAACAGAAGAGTTAAAAGCAGAGCGTAACAAAGTGTCTGAGCAAATTTCTGTCATGAAACGTAACAAAGAAGATGCAACAGAAGTAATCGCACGTATGCGTACAGTAGGCGACGAAATTAAAGCATTAGATGCCGAGTTAAATGCCATTGAAGAAGAGTTCAAGGATATGATGATGCGCTTACCAAACATCCCACATGAGTCTGTGCCAGTTGGAACAGAAGAGGATGACAATGTAGAAGAATACACTTGGGGTGACGTGCCACAATTTGATTTTGAAACAAAAGCACACTGGGATATCGCGAAAGATTTAGATATTGTAGACTTCGAGCGTGGCGCAAAAGTTACAGGTAGCCGTTTCTTATTCTATAAAGGCTTAGGCGCACGACTTGAGCGTGCGTTAATTAACTTCATGATGGACCTACATTCTGATAACCACGGTTACACAGAAATGTTACCTCCACAAATCGTTAACCGCGATTCATTAACAGGTACAGGCCAATTACCGAAGTTTGAGGAAGACGTATTCAAGCTAGTACGTGAAGAAGACGAAATGGATTACTTCTTAATTCCAACGGCTGAAGTACCAGTAACAAACTATTACCGTGATGAAATTTTAGCAGCAGAAAACTTGCCACAAGCATTCACTGCATACAGTGCAAACTTCCGTTCAGAAGCAGGTTCTGCAGGCCGTGATACACGTGGTTTAATTCGTCAACACCAATTCAACAAAGTAGAATTAGTACGCTTTGTAAAACCAGAAGATTCTTATGCGCAATTAGAGCTTCTTACTGGCCATGCAGAAAAAGTATTACAACTTTTAGGCTTACCTTACCGTAAATTAAAAATGTGTACGGCTGATTTAGGCTTCACCGCTGCAAAAAAATACGATTTAGAAGTATGGATTCCAGCGCAAGATATGTACCGTGAGATTTCTTCTTGTTCAAACTTTGAAGATTTCCAAGCGCGTCGTGCCAACATCCGTTTCCGTCGTGAAGCAGGAGCAAAACCAGAATATGTACACACATTAAATGGTTCAGGCTTAGCAATTGGTCGTACGGTTGCTGCGATTTTAGAAAACTACCAAACAGCAGATGGATCAGTCGTGATTCCTGAAGCGTTACGTCCATACATGGGTGGCGTGGAAGTTATTTCTGCAAAATAATCATATTTACACCAGCTTACTTTTTCCAGTAGGTTGGTGTTTTTTGTTTGGCTATTCATTTACGTGCACAGTGAAATTTGTTATATTCTAGGAAATTAATGTATTTTCAAATGAATTTAAGCGAGGGGTGTTTTGTGTGCAGTTTCCAAAGCAAGTAGAAATTATTGAAGTTGGTCCGCGTGATGGTTTGCAAAACGAAAAAAAATTTGTTGAAACAGAACAAAAAAAGCAACTCGTTGAACGATTAGCACAAGCAGGCTTTTCACGGATTGAAACCGCTTCTTTTGTCCACCCAAAAGCGGTACCACAAATGAAGGATGCACTAGAACTAGCAAACTTCAGTCGCGAGCTGGATATAACATTTTTAGCATTAACGCCAAATCAAAAGGCATTATCGCGTGCAATTGAAGTAGGCGTTCCCCAAATTGCTGTTTTTGTCGGTGCGAGTGAAACCTTTAATGAAAAAAATATTAATCGTTCGATCGCAGATTCCTTAGCAGAATGTGCAGAGGTATTTAAAAAAGCGAAACAGCACAATCTCTTCATTCGTGGCTATGTGTCGATGTGTTTTGGTTGTCCATATGAGGGGGCGGTATCTTACGAGCAGGTGAAGCGGGTGGTTAGCCATTTTGCGGAGCACGGGGTTGATGAAATTTCGATTGGGGATACAAATGGGCAGGCCAACCCTAAAATCGTTTTTGAGCGTTTTTCACAATTGACAGGAGATTTTCCAGGAATGACGTTTGTCGCGCATTTTCATGATACCAATGGTTTTGCTTATGCCAATATCCTAGCCGCACTACAAGCCGGGGTGACAAAGTTTGATAGTTCCGTTGCAGGTCTTGGTGGTTGTCCATTTTCTCCTGGTGCAACAGGCAATGTCGCAACGGAGAAAGTCGTACAGCTCTTTTCTGAAATGGGTATTGAAACCGGAATTGATGAAGTGAAATTAAAAGAAGCCGTTTTGTATGCGAAAATGCTTAAATAAAGACAAAAAGTAGCTAGAAGATTAGCTACTTTTTTTCATGGTTTTCAGTGTATAAAGCACAATCCAAATGATAAAAATCACGCCTGTTAAACTCACTAAATACCCCGAGGCACCAAATGCATCATAAAGCCATTGTAGCGGTGTATTTTTTACAGGCTTATTTAAAAACATAAAGTTCGTGTTGAATCTTGCGTTATAAGCATAAATAATCGGGATGGTGACTAGTAAAAAGAGTACGGCTCGCCAACAGTCGCGAAACTGAGTTTTCAGCTGCTGTTCTTTCACGAGTACTAACACAAACACAATGAGTAACGCATGAAATACGAAGCTATGAATATGTAAAAAGCTCCAAACCGCATCAGCTGCCCAACCAGGGAACAAAAGCGCAATCGCGGCACCTGGTAACGTTAATGTAAAGAGTAAAGTCGCCGTTGTCCGGTTCGGGAAATAACTATGCCAGCCAATGATAAAAATACCAAGCCCACATAAATGCAGTGGTGGGCTCCAATACGAATATTGGTCGGTAATGACTAAGTAAAGTTGCTTTGTGATTTCCAAAAACAGCAACAGCCAAAAAATGATTTTTTGAAAAAACTGTTGCTGTTTAGTGGAAAAATAATGATAGCTATATAGTGCGATAATAAAAAACAAACTGATACCGATAAGCCATGTTAGATGAACTGAATCAAAAATCGTAAATCCGTTCATTCCTGATCACCTACTCTTCACGTTGTTTTCGCATTAATTTCTCCTGTTTTTTTCGTTCGCGTAAGGCGCGGAAAAAGTCCGTTAAAATTTGTCCGCATTCATCCGCTAATAAACCTTCTGTAACGATGCATTCATGATTAAAGCGCGGGTCGTTTAAAAGTCGGTAAAGCGAATCCACACAGCCCGCTTTTAGATCGCGTGCACCGTAAACAACGCGAGGCACACGTGATTGTAAAATGGCACCGGCACACATCGGACACGGTTCTAATGTGACGTAGAGCGTTGTTTCTTCTAATCGCCAGCTGCCAATTTTTTCACAAGCTTCTTGAATGACCATGCTTTCTGCGTGTGTTAGCGCATTTTGGGTCGTTTCACGTAAATTATGGGCCCGTGCAATAATTTCGTCTTTGTATACAAGTACAGCGCCGATAGGGACTTCGCCAAGTACTGCAGCTTTTTGAGCTTCTTCTAATGCTTGTTGCATGTAATAATGATCTTTTGTGAGCATTCATCTATCACTCCTTATTGGTAGTGTAGCATGATTCGAAATGTGCGCGCGACATTTGAATGAATCATGCTATGATGAAAGAAAATGTTTGAAGGGGTAAGAACGATGAAGGCATTTCAAACAATTGAAGAAGTAAATGACTATTATGAACAGCAACTAGAAGCACTAGAGCTTGAGTATGAAAAAAAGCAGCAAACGATTGATAAAAACGAGCAGCAAATTCGTGCGGCATTAGAAGTGCAATACGAACAGCAGTTAAAAGTACTAGAGGAACAGCAAAATAATGAAAAGTCTACACTAAATAATAATCGTACAGAAGCAATTGAAAAAATAAAAAAATTATTTCAACATAAAAAAGAAGTTATATTAAAAAAATACGAAGCCGAATTTAATGAACATTTCCAAGACTATCAGGTAACGAAAATTGAAATTTTGGAACAACAACAAGCAGAAGAACGCGCGAAGTTTAAAGCCTACCAAAAGCGACAAAAGGAATTGTTAACACAAGTCGAAGTTACTCGTGAACTCATGGCGGACTTTGAACAGGAACTGGACACACTGCACGCGGAGTTAATGGATGTCTTAACAAAGTTTGAGCAGCGGTTTGTTCAACTAGAAGAACAGTACGAAGAAACATGTGAACAGCTTGAACAACAGCGCGATGAAGCGATTGAAAAGCTAGGAGATAGTGAGGAAGCATCACAAACTCAGCTCGATGATCAATTATTTGAGGCGCTCCAAGATTTAGATGAAAAGATGGACCAACAGCAGGAAAAATTTCAGCAAGGATTTTCAGAAAAGGAACAATCTCTAGAAGACATGGTACGCACACAACAGGAAAAAATTGAAGCCGAATATGAACAGAAACACACGCGGATTTTTGATGAACAAGAAAAGGTGCTTTCCCAATTTGACTAAATAATTCTAATTAAATGAGCGTTCTCACACGAATTCAGTAAAATGGAATTGTTTGTTTTGTTGTCTATAGAGCGTTGTGATAAAATGTAAAGCATTGACTATAAAGAGAGAAGGAGTACTTCTAATGTCTGTGCCATTTATAACAGTAGAAGGTCCAATAGGTGTTGGGAAGACCTCATTATCTAAGGCCGTATCACAAACGTTTAATTATCACTTATTAAAAGAGATTGTAGATGAAAATCCATTTCTAGGTAAGTTCTATGAAAATATTGATGAGTGGAGCTTTCAAACAGAAATGTTTTTCCTGTGCAATCGTTATAAGCAACTGTCTGACATTCATCGGACTTTAGATGAGCAACATTCAGTTGTGGCCGATTATCATATTTTTAAAAATTTAATTTTTGCGAAGCGTACGTTAAAAACTGCGGAGTATGAAAAGTACGAAGCCATCTATAAAATTTTAACAGCCGACATGCCAAAACCGAATATGGTCATTTATTTACATGCAAGCTTAGATACGTTAATGCAGCGAATTGCGATGCGAGGTCGTGAATTTGAGAAAAACATTACACGTGAATATATGGAACAACTAGCAAGTGACTATCATGAATTTATTGGTCATTTCGAAAAGATGCATCCTGAAATTCCGGTAATTCAGCTAAATGGTGACGAGCTTGATTTCGTGAAAAGCGAAGAGGATTTACAGTATGTTTTACGACTAGTAGAACAAAAGTTACAACAAAGGAGTTCGCATCAATAATGAATTTACGAGAAAAATACAATATTCCTGCTAATGCGGTCATTACGATTGCAGGGACAGTTGGTGTTGGAAAGTCAACAATGACCAAGGCACTAGCGGACGCATTAAAATTCCGCACATCTTATGAGAAGGTTGATACAAACCCTTATTTAGATAAATTTTATGACGACTTTGAAAAATGGAGCTTCCATTTACAAGTCTACTTTTTAGCAGAGCGTTTTAAGGAACAAAAACGCATTTTTGAATATGGTGGCGGCTTTATTCAAGACCGTTCAATTTATGAAGATACAGGTATTTTTGCGAAAATGCATTTCGATAAAGGTACAATGACACCAACTGATTACGAAACGTATACAAATCTTTTTGATGCCATGGTGATGACACCGTACTTCCCACACCCAGACTTACTTGTCTACCTAGAAGGTCCGATTGATGATGTAATTGGCCGTATTCAAGAGCGCGGACGTGAGATGGAACAGCAAACACCACATACGTACTGGGAAGAGATGCACGGTCGTTACGAAGAATGGATTAACAACTTCAACGCGTGCCCAGTGTTACGTATTGATATTAACGATTACGATCTAATGAAAAACCCAGATCAAGTAGAAGATGTTGTCGCACGCATCGCCTATATGCTCGAGCAAACAAGTCATTTACGTAAATAATATTGATGCCCCGGTTCTATGACGCAAAATCATAGAATCGGGTCTTTTTTTAAAATTTTTTGACGTTATAGTAGTGTCTAGGAAAGCCTCTCAGGCATTTCGAACCCTCCTGCAAAAGTGATAGAGTCGGCTCCTCCAGTGCCTGTCGGGGTTTAAAGGGCGCTTTAACGCTTTCTTACTTCAGCCAGACAACAAAAAATACAGGAATGAGCACAAGTAAAAACACAAAGAAACTCCACAAAATTTGTTTGCCTGTCGACATGTTTTTGGGCTTGATGCTAATGGATTCATAGAGGGCATTTACCGCGCGCTGTTCTTTTTGATACAGCATCGACTGAAATGCGGCGTAGTTTTCAATATAGTCAGCTGGGCTTTCATAATGAAAACGAATGGCGCGAATGTCGTCCGTTACATCCTTTTCACCGTGCATATAGGTAATGGTTGGGGCGATTCCACCAGTTAAGCGTGCAACAACATCAATGTCCATTGTTTTCATTTGATAAATGGTTTGGCCCGCATCATTGGTCGTTTGTTCAATGAGTGGATTGTTCATCGTTATTCCCCCCTTTTATTAGTTAAAAGTATGATTCCCTTTATGGATAAATTTGTAACACAAAACTATTGCGGAGAAAAAGTTATTTCGCGTATGCTAAAACTGTCTCGTATTTTACGAACAGTATAGTCAAAAGGGGATGGGATTATGACTTTAAAAACAGTAGAACAGCGCTTACTTGCACTACCAACAACAGCGATATCTGATGCAACTGGTGGACATACAAACGTTGCAGCGAATATTCGCCCACTCGCAGATCACTTTAAAATCGCAGGGCGTGCATTAACGGTACGCTTACCAGACGGGGAAAATGGCGCGGTACTAGAAGCGATTAGTCGGGCAAGTAAAGGGGATATTTTAGTCATTGATGCAAAGGGCAATACGAATCGTGCAGTGGCAGGAGACTTTGTCATGCAGCTTGCACAAGGTGTGGGTGTACAAGGCTTTGTTGTAGACGGAGTGATTCGCGATTTAGCCGCGGCCCGTACGATTGATTTTCCTGTATTTTCATTAGGAACAACGGTAGCTGCTGGTAGTAAAAACGGTGGTGGGACTGTTGATGTACCCATTGCAGTTGGGGGTGTGGTTGTACAATCAGGAGATTACGTAATCGGTGATATCGACGGGGTCATTATTGTGCCACAAGCTGATATTGAAAAGGTAATGGAAGCATCAGAGCTAAAAGTACAAAAAGACGCAGCACGCGAAAAAGAAGCCTTACATAATGGTGAGGAATCGATTCGTGCTTACTTAGCGAAAGTAGTAAAATAACAAAAGCCGCGTGTAGAGGCCTCACCCTCATACACGCGGCTTTTTATGAATTATTTTAAGTTAGCAGCTTGATACGCAGCAAACTTTTTGTCGTCGAAACGCTTTTCCCATTTCGCGATAACAAGTGTTGCTAATGTGTTACCTACTACGTTTACAGCTGTACGCGCCATATCTAAGATACGGTCAATACCTGCAATGAACGCTAAACCTTCAAGTGGAATACCTACAGAGCCTAATGTTGCAAGAAGTACAACGAATGATACCCCTGGAACACCAGCAATCCCTTTAGATGTCACCATTAATACAAGCATTAATGTGATTTGTTCCATGATTGACAGATCAATACCGTACATTTGCGCAATGAAGAGTGCCGCAATTGCTTGGTAAAGTGTCGAACCATCGAGGTTGAATGAGTAACCTGTCGGAATAACGAATGATACGATATCCTTTGGCGCACCCATTTGTTCTGTTTTTAACATAATACGAGGTAATACCGTCTCAGATGAAGAAGTAGAGAACGCTAATAATAACTCGTCTTTAATCATACGGATTAAATTGAAGATGTTAATACCGAAGATTCTTGCAGTGATACCTAGTACTACGATTACGAAGAAGAACATCGCCGCATAGACTAAAATCGCTAGTTTCCCTAATGGTATTAGGGAGGATACACCAAACTTGGAAACGGTTACACCGATCAGTGCAAATACCCCAATTGGTGCGAACTTCATTACTAAGTTCGTTACCCAGAACATGGCGTCCGCCGTTCCTTGGAAGAAGGCCAGTACTGGTTTTCCTCGTTCACCAATGGCCGCAACACCTAAACCAAAAATAACCGAGAAGAAGATAATCGCAAGCATATCGCCTTCAGCCATCGCATTGATAATGTTTTTTGGAACAATATCTACGATAATTTGGAATGTGCTCTTTGCTTCTTCTTGTTCAGATGTTTCTACATAAGAAGAAATATCTGTTTGTTGCAGCTCGTTCATATTGATTCCAGCACCTGGCTGAACGACATTTGCTGCTAATAAACCAACAACAATCGCAACTGTTGTAATAACCTCAAAATAAATAAGTGTCTTACCACCAAGACGACCTAATTGTTTCATGTCACCAGTTCCGGCAACACCAACGATTAATGTCGAAATAATAATCGGTACAACGATCATCTTAATTAAATTTAAGAAGATATCGCCAAAAGGTTGTAAGTATCCTTGTACGTCTGTGTTACCATAGAACACAGCACCTACAATAACACCTAGAACTAAACCAATTAAAATTTGCATGGCTAAGCTAATTTTAAACTTTTTCAAAAGTAGTTCCTCCTAAAAAATGATATTCAGGGCAAGCCTAAATTAAGTGTATAGGATGGTTACAAAATCCGACAAAATCCGACTAGTTTACCTTGCTAATAATTTCTGAATATAAGACTTGAATGAATTTTTTAATATTTACCTTTGCTTTGCGTTGCTCATTATTTTCGATTTGTTGCATTAAATAACGAATATCCGTTAAGTCAAAATAGCGTGGTGTGTAGTATTCAAATTCTGCATTTGTATAATCAACAATACCGAGATTGGCTAAGTTAATCATCGCTGCCAAAATCGTTCGTCGTACACGTTGCTCGATTGCTTTAATTTCCTTTGCAATATCATCAGGTGTTGTTTTTGTTAACATCGCCACGCGCTCGTATACCTCTTTTAAAGGAGGTAGTGGGGCGATTTTATGCTTTTCAATTAATAGTTGCTCCGTAATTTTAATAATATCTTCACTGCCAATCTCTGCAATAATACCCATATCATTTAAAATCGTTTGAATATGATCACGCGTCGTCTTTTTTGTATGTTTAATTTCAGGAACCTCGAAATTACTCAGTGATTGGCGAATCGCTTGTAATGAATTTTTTAAACGATATTGTTCTGTGGTACGCTGCAAGACCATTTGCACCTCAATTTTATTAATTGGCTTATGAATGAAAAATTCAATGCCTTTTGAATAGCCTTCCGCCACCATTTCTTTATTGACGACCTGTGAAATCATAATAAAGTGCCCCTCAAAGCCACTCTTTTGTAAGCGTTCAATTGTTTCTATACCGTCTAAGTTTGGCATTAGTAAATCGATGAGCACAAATTCAGGCTGCATCATTAAGATTTGCGGGATGGCATCTATACCGTCCTTTGCTTCGCCAATCACTGTGCCAAGCTCGCAGTCGTTAATAATCGCACTAAGCATCACACGGCTAGCACGATCATCATCTACGATAAAATAACGCATATTAAAGCTCCTTTCGTAAGTTCCTCGTAGGAATATGGACGACAAAGCACGTTGTCGTATCACTTGATACGGTAATTGTTCCCTGTAAGTTATCAATTATTGATTTTGTATGGGATAAGCCAATCCCCGTAGAAGCTTGGCCTAAATTATTGAATTTTGATGTATAGCCAACATCGAAAATAATCGGAAGCAGGGCTGGTTCAATTCCGACACCGTTATCTTCTATAATGAAGGTTGTCTTATTTTGTTGAATTGATACACTCAGTGTAATGAATCCCCGTGTTGAAATCGCTTCGACGGCATTCGCCATTAAATTATTAAGTATCGCAAGTAGCGCAATATGCTCCTTTGTTTTAAAGTCTTCAGGGCAAATCAGAGTAAATGCAATGTCCTTTTTTAAGTGCAGCGCATAGTTTTCATTCGCCTCAACGATAAAGCTAAGTAAATCCGACAAATAAAAAGTTGTTTTATATTCGGTATTCGTAATTTTAGAGAGTCCAGCATAAATGCGTTCATGGTCTTTTTTGATTTCATGCATTTCCTGTGCAATTGTCAGTGCCTCTTTACTAAGTAGTGTATCAAGCGGTTTTATTTTTTTGTACAGTTGGTAGCTATTCGCGGTTAGCTGTTCGACTTGGTTCATTGATTTTTGAAGATACATCGCTTCGACATAGAGCTCCGAATGAATTGCCATCAGTTGTTGCAGCTGTTTTTTTTGTTCAGTGAGTGTAATGATGCTATATACACCAACAACAAAGAAGCTACGTAGCAAGCCAACCACAATAAAAATTAAAAAGGAAGAAAACGTTTCCTGCTCGGCGGATAGAAGGAGTTCCGTTGTGACATGCTCGTTTGTATTTGAAATAATCTCAAAAGCGGTCCCACATAACCCGAGTAGTAGCGGCTGCTTTTTGAGATCCTCTAATCGAATGAGTTTAAAGCACAGTGCATAGGTTAAATAAAACACACCCGCTGGAAGATGTTCGATTAATTGAGGAACAAATGAATCATTATAGAATAGGGTATCTAATAGCGAACGTTCAATGACTACGAATACACCTGTTAATATGCCAGTCCAAACAATAGGTAATGGACGGATTAATAAAGCAAAGAAGAAGATGATGCTACCTAATCCGAAGCGAAACGGGACATCTTCAAACGGCATGATTTTAATTTCGCCAAAAAGCGCGGTCATTAAGGCGATAAGCAGCATAAAAAAGAGTGATTTCGTAGTTTTTATGCGCGGTTGTGTTGTTTCCAAACAAATAACCACCTTTTGAAAGATAAGAAGTACAATTCGCACAAAGGAAACTTTGTAATGAAATGTGTCTTACGTCTAAGCTAAAGCGCCAGCTGCTCGAGTCCGCTTCAAAATACTCTACGCGTGGCAAGCACGTTAGGAGTCTTTCTCCATCGCTTGTCGCAGCTAAAAGGGCGCTTTAGCGCTTTTCTCATTAACTGAATAATTAATTGTACAAGAAAAGCATATAGAAATACAAAAAAGTACTATTTCTAAAGCAAAGAAATAGTACTTTTTCTGGTATAAGATATAAAAAAACCGTTACACAGTTGTAACGGATAAGTTCAAAAATGGAGGAGGTAGAGGGATTCGAACCCCCGCGCGGTGTTACCCGCCTGTCGGTTTTCAAGACCGATCCCTTCAGCCGAACTTGGGTATACCTCCAAAGTATTAGATGTCTTTTCGACAAGACTTAATTTATCATGAAATAAATCGAGCGTCAATATTATTTTTAAATTTTTTTAGTATATCTATATAGTGAAAATACGAGATAATAATCTTTTTTCCATAATCAACCTTAAATTTGACAAACAAAAAAATTATTGGGACATTTCGTTGCTTTTTATTGATACGCTTAGTATACTAATACTTGCCGTGCTAGATGGGGAGGTAGCGGTGCCCTGTAACTTGCAATCCGCTCTAGCAAGATTGAATTCCTTTTCTGAGGCTGTCCGTATTGTTTGGTCTGCCTTCTGCACGTAGTGTTGACGGTTGGGTCCTGCGCAATGGGCACCCATGAACCATGTCAGGTCCGGAAGGAAGCAGCATTAAGTGGTCCCGCTCATGTGCCGCGGGGTAGCCTAACCAGAGCTGTCGACAGGAGTAACGCTTATGTGCGGCAGTCGAAGAAAGGTGCACGGCATGAATTTGCCAAGCTACACGCATTCACTAAATTAGTGGATGCGTTTTTTCTTTTTTGAGAGTGATTTCGCCTGATTTTAATCGTGGCGAAATCACTCTTTTTAATTTGTGCTTGTCCGTTTTATTCAAAGAGTTTCATATTACTTTATGCTATACTGATGGTATGAATTTTTAACGAAGGGAGAGGGAATATTGACATATCAAGCGTTTTATCGTGTTTATCGTCCACAGTCATTTCGTGAAATGTCGGGGCAAACACATGTAAAGAGAACCCTTCAAAATGCCCTCCTTGCTAGCAAAACTACGCATGCTTATTTATTCTCTGGCCCACGCGGTACCGGGAAAACGAGTACAGCGAAAATTTTTGCTAAAGCACTAAACTGCGAAAATGCCCCAGCGAAAGAACCGTGTAATGAATGCACGACATGCTTAAGCATTACTGAGGGCTCACATACAGATGTTATCGAATTTGACGCGGCATCAAATTCACGTGTAGAAGAAATGCGTGATATTATTGAAAAAGTTCGCTTCGCACCAGCTGATGCACGCTTTAAAGTGTATATTATCGATGAGGTGCATATGCTTTCTACAAGCGCCTTTAACGCGCTATTAAAAACGTTAGAGGAGCCACCTGAGCACGCGGTGTTCATTTTAGCAACAACCGAGCCACATAAGCTCCCAGCAACGATTATTTCGCGCTGCCAACGTTTTGATTTTAAACGACTTTCTTCTATAGATATTGTCGAACGTATGAAGGTCGTTTTAGAAGATATTAGCATGGGTTATGACGAGCAAGCATTAAAAGCGATCGCGCAAGCTTCCGCAGGCGGTATGCGTGATGCGTTAAGCTTACTTGATCAAGTTGTATCATTTAGTAACGAATCGGTGCAACTAGAAGATGTCCTACTTGTTACAGGCTCAGTCAGTCAAGATGCCTTTTATGACATTGCTATCTCACTTCAGCAAAAGGGAGTGGCACAAGTATTAAGTCGTGTAGAGGGATTGATTTCGGATGGGAAGGAACCCCTGCGCTTAGCGGAGGATTTTATTACATTTTTCCGTGACTTACTCCTATTAAAAACGGATGGTACGTTAGAGGACTTATTAGAGTTTATTTCACCAGAAGAAAAGTTTTTACAGTTAGCGCAAGACTTTGATGCCGATACATTATACGGATTTATCGATATTTTGGCGAAAACGCAACAAGAAATGCGCTTTTCACATCACACGAAAATTTATTTAGAAACCGCGTTATTAAAAATGGCGCAGTATAAAGCGAGCCCAAGCGCGGGTGTAGCAATGGATCCTGCATTAGAAGGAAAAGTCGCTTCACTTGAAAACCGTCTAGGCCAGCTTTCGCAACAACTTCAAAATGGCGGTGGTGTCACACAAGTAAAAGAACAGCCTCGCCAGCGCGTACGTCCACAAGGCAATCAATACAATGCACCAACTGGTCGTATTCAAGAAGTATTAAAAACCGCAACAAAAACGGATTTACAAAAAATCAAATCAACTTGGGCGCTTGGCTTATCAAGCTTACAAAAGTCACAATCTGCGTTACTTGCAGATGCAGAACCTGTAGCGGCAAATGCGAGTGCTTTTGTGGTAAAATTCAAGTATGATATACATTGTCAAATGGTAGCAGATAACAATGCGCTTGTCGCGTCATTTACAGGGCGTATCGCTTCAGAAGCAGGTGTGCAGTATGAACTGCTCTGCATTCCAGAAAAAGCGTGGGGAACCTTGCGTGAAAACTTCATTCGCGAAAACGGCCTAGATCATAAAAATCCAACACAAAATGCTCCGGCAGATGGATTAGTAGAAGAGCCTGCATTTTTGGATGAAGCACAAGTTTTAGCGATGCAAGATCCACTCGTGGTAGAGGCTGAAAAGCGATTTGGAAAAGACTTTGTTGATGTTGTCGAAGAATAATTACACATTTTAAGGAGGAATTTTAATATGCGTGGTATGGGTAATATGCAAGGCATGATGAAAAAAATGCAAAAAATGCAAAAAGAGATGGTTGAAGCACAAGATGCTTTAAACGCTCAACAATTTGAAGGTACTGCTGGTGGCGGTATGGTGAAAGTTGTTATGAATGGCCAACGTCAAATGTTAGAAATCAACTTAGATGAATCTGTAGTAGATCCAGAAGATATCGAAATGTTACAAGACTTAGTCGTAATCGCAACAAACGAAGCGCTTAAAAAAGTTGAAGAAACAACAAATGCAACGATGGGCAAATTCACACAAGGAATGAACCTTCCTTTCTAATTTGAATCATGTAACAACCAACGCACATCTCAAAACTTTGGGATGTGCCTTTTTAAAGGAGGGAATACGATGCACTATCCAGAGCCAATATCAAGATTGATCGATAGCTTTATGAAATTACCGGGTATCGGGCCAAAAACGGCAGCTCGCTTAGCTTTCCACGTATTAACGATGAAGGAAGATACGGTGACAACATTCGCAAAAGCACTAGTTGATGCAAAGCGTAACTTAATGTACTGCTCACAATGTGGTCACATTACGGATATTGATCCATGTCATATTTGTTCAGACAAACAGCGTGATGTCTCAACAATTTGTGTAGTCCAAGATCCAAAAGATGTCATTGCAATGGAGAAAATGCGTGATTACCATGGTTTATATCATGTACTGCACGGTGCGATTTCACCAATGGACGGTGTAGGTCCTGAAGACATCAATGTTGCTTCATTACTAGGGCGCTTGCATGATGAGCGTGTCCAAGAATTGATTTTAGCAACAAACCCGACGATTGAAGGGGAAGCAACGGCTATGTATATATCACGTCTCGTGAAACCATCTGGCATTCGCACGACACGTATTGCACACGGTTTACCAGTGGGCGGGGACTTAGAATACGCAGACGAAGTAACGCTGTCAAAAGCATTAGAAGGCCGTCGCGAATTATAATCAGGAGGCTACATGATGTTTTTTTCACGTAAAGGAAAACTCAAAAAAGAATTCGATGAAAAATTAGTTTCTTCTATTAAAGAGACAAAAGAAACTTTACAAAGTGCGAAAGTAATTGAAGGATTAACGGACGATTACAGTTTAGAACTTATTGCTGAACGAAAAAAAGCCGAAAGCATTCATTTTTACTTATATAAAGAAGCACGTATACGCCGTGTGTTAATTAAATAAACGGTTGTAGAAATAAGAAACAATGAAGCCGCATAAGCTACCAGTAAAAAAGGATGGTGTTATGCAATACATAGTCATCGCTATGGGTTTTATTTTCTTATTTCTTTTTTTATTGAATAAAAAGACGCGCGGTATTGTTTTTGAATATTTAGCGTGGTTTTGGTTTAAATTTGCAGTAGTGATTATTCTTTTATTTGCGATCAATGCAATCTTTAGTTTTGTGAAGTGGGGGTTTCACATCCCGATTAATTTGTTTTCTATCGCTACAATCACGATTTTGGGGCTACCAGGTATGATTTGTATAAGTTTTTTAATGATAATGAAAAAAATTTAACAAAAATGCTTGCGGTAATAAATAATACATGGTATATTATTTTAAGTCGCAAGCGCGACAAACACTATCGAAAAAATCATTAAAATAAAGTGTTGACATAACATTTTAAAAATGATAAGATATAAAAGTTGTCACAAACGACAACGACATGAACCTTGAAAACTGAACAAGCAACGTTAATGAAAAACAAGTTTCTTAAATGAAACAAACAATAGATTACAACTTTAATTAGTTGGATCGCTAGCAAAGCAAATGAGCTTTCAAACTAACTATTATGGAGAGTTTGATCCTGGCTCAGGACGAACGCTGGCGGCGTGCCTAATACATGCAAGTCGAGCGAATGATTAGAGAAGCTTGCTTCTCTCTGATTTAGCGGCGGACGGGTGAGTAACACGTGGGTAACCTACCCTATAGACTGGGATAACTTCGGGAAACCGGAGCTAATACCGGATAATACTTCGAAACACATGTTTTGAAGTTGAAAGATGGTTTCGGCTATCACTATAGGATGGACCCGCGGCGCATTAGCTAGTTGGTGAGGTAACGGCTCACCAAGGCAACGATGCGTAGCCGACCTGAGAGGGTGATCGGCCACACTGGGACTGAGACACGGCCCAGACTCCTACGGGAGGCAGCAGTAGGGAATCTTCCACAATGGACGAAAGTCTGATGGAGCAACGCCGCGTGAGTGAAGAAGGATTTCGGTTCGTAAAACTCTGTTGCAAGGGAAGAACAAGTAGCGTAGTAACTGGCGCTACCTTGACGGTACCTTGTTAGAAAGCCACGGCTAACTACGTGCCAGCAGCCGCGGTAATACGTAGGTGGCAAGCGTTGTCCGGAATTATTGGGCGTAAAGCGCGCGCAGGTGGTTCCTTAAGTCTGATGTGAAAGCCCCCGGCTCAACCGGGGAGGGTCATTGGAAACTGGGGAACTTGAGTGCAGAAGAGGATAGTGGAATTCCAAGTGTAGCGGTGAAATGCGTAGAGATTTGGAGGAACACCAGTGGCGAAGGCGACTATCTGGTCTGTAACTGACACTGAGGCGCGAAAGCGTGGGGAGCAAACAGGATTAGATACCCTGGTAGTCCACGCCGTAAACGATGAGTGCTAAGTGTTGGGGGGTTTCCGCCCCTCAGTGCTGCAGCTAACGCATTAAGCACTCCGCCTGGGGAGTACGGTCGCAAGACTGAAACTCAAAGGAATTGACGGGGGCCCGCACAAGCGGTGGAGCATGTGGTTTAATTCGAAGCAACGCGAAGAACCTTACCAGGTCTTGACATCCCATTGACCACTGTAGAGATACAGTTTTCCCTTCGGGGACAACGGTGACAGGTGGTGCATGGTTGTCGTCAGCTCGTGTCGTGAGATGTTGGGTTAAGTCCCGCAACGAGCGCAACCCTTGTTCTTAGTTGCCATCATTTAGTTGGGCACTCTAAGGAGACTGCCGGTGATAAACCGGAGGAAGGTGGGGATGACGTCAAATCATCATGCCCCTTATGACCTGGGCTACACACGTGCTACAATGGACGATACAAACGGTTGCCAACCCGCGAGGGGGAGCTAATCCGATAAAATCGTTCTCAGTTCGGATTGTAGGCTGCAACTCGCCTACATGAAGCCGGAATCGCTAGTAATCGTGGATCAGCATGCCACGGTGAATACGTTCCCGGGCCTTGTACACACCGCCCGTCACACCACGAGAGTTTGTAACACCCGAAGTCGGTGAGGTAACCTTTATGGAGCCAGCCGCCGAAGGTGGGATAGATGATTGGGGTGAAGTCGTAACAAGGTAGCCGTATCGGAAGGTGCGGCTGGATCACCTCCTTTCTAAGGATTATTTCGGAAATCTTTCCATGGGAAAGATACTCATTAACGTTTGCTGTTCAGTTTTGAAGGTTCATTCTTAATTGAATGAGATACTTCAAAACATTGTTCTTTGAAAACTGGATAAAACGACATTGATAAGTAATAAACAAACAATAGATCAAGAAATTGGTCGTGCAATATCCTTAAAATCTTAAATCTTCTGATTTAAGTTTAACTTTTGGTTAAGTTAATAAGGGCGCACGGTGGATGCCTTGGCACTAGGAGTCGATGAAGGACGGCACTAACACCGATATGCCTCGGGGAGCTGTAAGTAAGCTTTGATCCGGGGATTTCCGAATGGGGGAACCCACTATCTTTAATCGGATAGTACACTCACGTGAATTCATAGCGTGTTTGAGACAGACGCAGGGAACTGAAACATCTAAGTACCTGCAGGAACAGAAAGAAAATTCGATTCCCTGAGTAGCGGCGAGCGAAACGGGAAGAGCCCAAACCAAAGAGCTTGCTCTTTGGGGTTGTAGGACACTCAATACGGAGTTACAAAAGAATGATTTAGGCGAAGCGACTTGGAAAGGTCCGCAAAATAAGGTAAAAGCCCTGTAGCCCAAAAGTTATTCCCTCCTGAGTGGATCCTGAGTACGGCGGAACACGTGAAATTCCGTCGGAATCCGGGAGGACCATCTCCCAAGGCTAAATACTACCTAGTGACCGATAGTGAACCAGTACCGTGAGGGAAAGGTGAAAAGCACCCCGGAAGGGGAGTGAAATAGATCCTGAAACCGTGTGCCTACAAGTAGTTAGAGCCCGTTAATGGGTGATAGCGTGCCTTTTGTAGAATGAACCGGCGAGTTACGATTACGTGCGAGGTTAAGTTGAGAAGACGGAGCCGCAGCGAAAGCGAGTCTGAATAGGGCGAATTAGTACGTGGTCGTAGACCCGAAACCAGGTGATCTACCCATGTCCAGGGTGAAGGTGAGGTAACACTTACTGGAGGCCCGAACCCACGCACGTTGAAAAGTGCGGGGATGAGGTGTGGGTAGCGGAGAAATTCCAATCGAACCTGGAGATAGCTGGTTCTCTCCGAAATAGCTTTAGGGCTAGCCTCGTGATTGAGAATACTGGAGGTAGAGCACTGTTTGGACTAGGGGGGCATCTCGCTTTACCGAATTCAGACAAACTCCGAATGCCAGATATTTATACACGGGAGTCAGACTGCGAGTGATAAGATCCGTAGTCAAGAGGGAAACAGCCCAGACCACCAGCTAAGGTCCCAAAGTAATCGTTAAGTGGAAAAGGATGTGGCGTTGCTTAGACAACCAGGATGTTGGCTTAGAAGCAGCCATCATTTAAAGAGTGCGTAATAGCTCACTGGTCGAGTGACGCTGCGCCGAAAATGTATCGGGGCTAAACGATTCACCGAAGCTGTGGATGCATCCGTATGGATGCGTGGTAGGAGAGCGTTCTAAGGGCGTTGAAGTCAGACCGGAAGGACTGGTGGAGCGCTTAGAAGTGAGAATGCCGGTATGAGTAGCGAAAGACGGGTGAGAATCCCGTCCACCGTATGACTAAGGTTTCCTGAGGAAGGCTCGTCCGCTCAGGGTTAGTCGGGACCTAAGCCGAGGCCGATAGGCGTAGGCGATGGACAACAGGTTGATATTCCTGTACCACCTCCTCACCGTTTGAGAAATGGGGGGACGCAGTAGGATAGGGTAAGCACGCCGTTGGTTGCGCGTGTTCAAGCAGTAAGGTGTGTATGTAGGCAAATCCGCATACTTTAACATTGAGCTGTGATGACGAGTCCGTATGGACGAAGTTCCTGATTTCACACTGCCAAGAAAAGCCTCTATCGAGGTGAGAGGTGCCCGTACCGCAAACCGACACAGGTAGTCGAGGAGAGAATCCTAAGGTGTGCGAGAGAACTCTCGTTAAGGAACTCGGCAAAATGACCCCGTAACTTCGGGAGAAGGGGTGCTCTGTTAGCGTGCAAGCGTGAGAGAGCCGCAGTGAATAGGCCCAGGCGACTGTTTAGCAAAAACACAGGTCTCTGCAAAACCGTAAGGTGACGTATAGGGGCTGACGCCTGCCCGGTGCTGGAAGGTTAAGAGGAGTGGTTAGCGCAAGCGAAGCTGCGAATTGAAGCCCCAGTAAACGGCGGCCGTAACTATAACGGTCCTAAGGTAGCGAAATTCCTTGTCGGGTAAGTTCCGACCCGCACGAAAGGCGTAACGATCTGGGCACTGTCTCAACGAGAGACTCGGTGAAATTATAGTACCTGTGAAGATGCAGGTTACCCGCGACAGGACGGAAAGACCCCGTGGAGCTTTACTGTAGCCTGATATTGAATTTTGGTACAACTTGTACAGGATAGGTAGGAGCCAGAGATCCCGGAGCGCCAGCTTCGGAGGAGGCGTCAGTGGGATACTACCCTGGTTGTATTGAACTTCTAACCCATGCCCCTTAGCGGGGTAGGAGACAGTGTCAGGCGGACAGTTTGACTGGGGCGGTCGCCTCCTAAAGAGTAACGGAGGCGCCCAAAGGTTCCCTCAGAATGGTTGGAAATCATTCGTAGAGTGTAAAGGCATAAGGGAGCTTGACTGCGAGACCTACAAGTCGAGCAGGGTCGAAAGACGGGCTTAGTGATCCGGTGGTTCCGCATGGAAGGGCCATCGCTCAACGGATAAAAGCTACCCCGGGGATAACAGGCTTATCTCCCCCAAGAGTCCACATCGACGGGGAGGTTTGGCACCTCGATGTCGGCTCATCGCATCCTGGGGCTGTAGTCGGTCCCAAGGGTTGGGCTGTTCGCCCATTAAAGCGGTACGCGAGCTGGGTTCAGAACGTCGTGAGACAGTTCGGTCCCTATCCGTCGTGGGCGTAGGAAATTTGAGAGGAGCTGTCCTTAGTACGAGAGGACCGGGATGGACACACCGCTGGTGTACCAGTTGTTCTGCCAAGAGCATCGCTGGGTAGCTATGTGTGGACGGGATAAGTGCTGAAAGCATCTAAGCATGAAGCCCCCCTCAAGATGAGATTTCCCATTACGCAAGTAAGTAAGACCCCTGAAAGACGATCAGGTAGATAGGTTCGAGGTGGAAGCGCAGTGATGTGTGGAGCTGACGAATACTAATCGGTCGAGGACTTAACCACAATTTATGAACATCAATGAAACGTTTATCCAGTTTTGAAAGAATAATTCTTTCAAATAATCTAGTGATGATGGCAAAGAGGTCACACCTGTTCCCATACCGAACACAGAAGTTAAGCTCTTTAGCGCCGATGGTAGTTGGGGGTTTCCCCCTGTGAGAGTAGGACGTCGCTAGGTAATCGTAAAACCACTGAGAAATCAGTGGTTTTTTTGTGTTCTTTTTTAATTTTATGAAAGAATAAGCTTAAGTTGTGCGCTCAGGGATGGTTAAATTTGAAATTGAAGGTACGGAGTGAAGATGGACTTGTATTTGACTAGTCTTTTTTTGATATACATGGATTATCTATAGTCTAAAAAATGGTGACATCTTATAATAGAAGTACAATCACAAAGAGGTGAGGCAAATGAAAAATGATCGACCAATCGTTCAAGCATTAAAAAAGTTTGTAGCAAACGAACCATTATCCCTTCATGTGCCCGGTCATAAAAATGGTCTACTTTCACAATTACCAACTGATATAAAGCGCGCGTTGATCTACGATGTGACAGAATTAACAGGTCTTGATGATTTCCATCACCCGGAAGAGGTGATTTTAGAAGCGGAGCAGCTGTTAGCCAAAACGTACGGTGCGAATCGTAGTTTCTTCCTAGTAAATGGCTCTACGGTGGGGAACTTAGCAATGATTTATGCTACATGTAAGCAAGGTGATACGGTACTTGTACAGCGTAACGCGCATAAATCAATTTTTCATGCCTTGCAGCTTGTTGGGGTAAAGCCTGTCTATATTGCACCCAAATGGCATGAACAAAGTGAGACAGCAGGCTGTATTGAACTAGCAACTTTAAAACAAGCAGTAGCACGTTATTCGCACGCAAAGGCAGCCATTTTTACATATCCATCATATTACGGTGTGACGGCACAAGACTTTCAACAGCAAATTGCCATTTGTCATGAGGCAAATATTCCGGTACTCGTCGACGAAGCTCACGGCGCGCATTTAACGGTGACTGAGCAGCTCCCAGCATCTGCGTTAGATTTGGGCGCAGATGTTGTTGTACAATCGGCACATAAAACATTACCAGCAATGACGATGGCTTCGTTTATGCATGTAAAATCACAGCGTGTAAGTGCGGATATGCTGAATCATTATTTGCGTATGCTACAATCAAGTAGCCCGTCGTATTTATTACTCGCGTCACTCGATGATGCGCGTGATTATGTGGCGAATTATACAGAGAGTGATTTTGTCTATTTAATGGATAAACGTAAACAGTTTATCGAATCATTAACTGCATCGACACAGCTACAAGTTGTTGAGGTAGATGACAATCTAAAATTATTAGTCCGGGCTCCAGGCTATACGGGCTTTGAATTAAAGGGTGCACTTGAAAAGATGCATGTTTATGTGGAATTAGCAGATGCCAAACAAGTGTTATTGATTTTACCGCTCTTAAAGCACGGAGACAGTTATCCGTTTGCTGATTTACGTATTCGTATGAAAGAAGCAATGATTCATTTAAAGGATCAACCAAGTAAAGAGCTTGAGCAACGTACGAATTTTGAAATGATGTCAATCACAACACCAGAATATTCGTTTGCTGAAATAGAAGCTGCAACTAAAGAATGGGTGCCCTATATGCGCGCGATCGGTCGCGTTGCCGCATCAACAATTATTCCATATCCTCCAGGAATTCCATTATTTGTACCTGGCGAGAAAATTACAGTGGCAAAGTTAAGTCAGCTAGAAGAACTATTAGCAATCGGGGCAACCTTCCAAGGCGAGCACCGATTACTTGAAAAATTAATATATGTCATAAAATAAATGCTAGGAGAATAAATATATGCAAAGAAGTTTTTTTATAACGTTTGAAGGCGGCGAGGGTGCTGGTAAAACGAGTGTGTTAAAGGCCATTGGTGAACGTCTGCAAGAAAAACAGCAAAACATCCTATTAACACGTGAGCCAGGAGGGATTGAAATTGCTGAAAAAATCCGTTCGGTCATTTTAGATCCAGCTCATACAGAAATGCATGAGCGTACGGAGGCACTCCTTTACGCAGCAGCACGTTCACAACACTTTTATGAAAAGGTGCTACCGGCACTCGAAAACGGACAACATGTGTTATGTGACCGCTTTATTGACTCCTCGTTAGCCTACCAGGGACATGCTCGGGGGATTGGCATTGATGATGTGTTAGCAATCAATGAATTTGCAATCGGTAAGCGTATGCCGGATGTAACGATTTTCTTTGATATTACACCGGAAAAAGGGTTAGCGCGTATTCAAGCAACACGTGCTGATGAAATTAACCGTTTAGATATTGAAGGGTTAGCATTCCACAAAAAAGTGTATGAAGGCTATGAAATCGTCATGAATCGTTATCCAGAGCGTTTTAAAGTAGTGAATGCAGATCAGTCATTAGAGCAAGTGATTGAAGAGGTCTGGATGATTTTAAATCCAATATTAGGGTAAAAGTAAATGAAGTGTTGCTTTTATTTATGATATAATAGAGGCACCAATTCAATGAAGGGGTGAGTACGGATGAAGTTAGTAGTAGCTGTAGTGCAAGACCAAGATAGCAACCGTCTATCGACTGCATTAACGAAAAACAACTATCGTGCGACGAAATTAGCGAGTACAGGTGGTTTTTTACGATCTGGAAATACGACATTTTTAATTGGTACGGATGATTCTTTAATCCCAAAATTATTAGAAATTATTCGTGAAAACTGTCGATCACGCGAGCAAATGGTTGCTCCTGTGTCGCCAATGGGAGGAAACGCCGATTCCTACATCCCGTACCCTGTGGAAGTTGAAGTTGGAGGAGCAATTGTCTTTGTTTTACCAATCGAACAATTCCATCATTTTTAATTTCTTTCGTACAGAAAGAAATTAAGTCTTTAGCGAGTGAAACAATTACGCGGAGATAGATTTGATTTTTGGAGGCGAGAGGTAAATGAAAATTAATCAAGATCTCCGTATGAATTTAAATACGAATACGAGTATACGTCAAAACAACCAAGCGAACAATCGCTTCGGTGATATGGTCGTCAAACAAGGTTCGAAAATGCAAACGGAGCAATTAACGAGATTATTGGGTGATATTTCAGCGGCAGGTGATCGCGTCGCACGTTCGCGTAACTTACGCGAATTAGCACGCTTTAAAATGCTTGTGAAGCGCTTTTTACAAGAGGCTGTTGATTATGGTCTTGAAATGAAGCAATCCCATACATGGAATCGTTTTGGTGAAGGACGACGCTTAAAAATTGTCGAAACAATTGATGAGCATTTAGTCGAACTAGCCGAAGATTTACTAAATGAAGAAAAAGAGTCTATTGAATTGTTAGCCAAAATTGGTGAGATTAAGGGACTTTTAATTAATCTGTATATGTAAAATGCGCCCGTGTCTTTGTTGTGCACTAGACACGGGCTTTTTTCTAGCAGAGAATATTGTTTGAATTGTACATAGTACTTTTTAAATATTTAGCAAGAAAAGGTGAAGAAAGTGACACGAACAATAGAACAGCTAACGAAGCTACAGCCTGTAGTAATGAAGCAGCTACAAACGATTACCTTCAAAAATCGATTAGCGCATGCCTATATTTTTGAAGGCGAAAAAGGCACGGGTAAACGCGATGTTGTCTCATTTTTTATGAAACTTCTCCTTTGTGAAAATTTGTCAAAAAATGTTCCATGTGAAACATGTCGAAATTGCAGAAGAATTGATTCGGGAAATCATCCTAATATTAAGCAAATCGAGCCAGACGGACAATTTATTAAAATTGACCAAGTGCGCGATTTAGTTGCGGAATTGAAGATGACGGGTGTCGAAGAAGGCAAGAAAATTTATGTGTTGCATCATGCAGACAAATTAAATGCCTCTTCAGCGAATATGCTGTTAAAGTTTTTAGAAGAGCCAGATGGACAAGTTGTAGCGATTTTATTAACAGAGCAAATTCAGTCGATTTTGCCAACAATTCGCTCGCGCTGCCAGCAAATCAAATTTGCAAAAGCACCGCGCGAAGCATTAATTGAAGATCTTATAAATCAAGAGGTTAGTGCTTCGATGGCAGCAACATTAAGCATGGTAACGAATGATATAGATACAGCGCTAGAGCTTGCAACAGATGAGCAGTTTTTACTTGCAAGAAAAACAGTGTTAAAATTAGTAGAGATTGTTCATCAAAATGTTCATGAAGCATTATTATTTGTACATGACGAATGGCTGCCTCTTTTTAAAGAAAAAGAGGAGATGGAACAGGCACTCGATTTGTTATTGTTTGCGTATCGTGATATGGTAGCGATTAAAGCAAACCAAAATTCGACGTGCACGTATCCTGATATGTATCAACGCTTTAATGACATTGGGCTGACGTTAACGTACGATAAATTATCACGTCAAATGCAATCAATATTGCAAGCGCGTGCGAATTTAAACCGTAATATGAATCGTACGTTGTTGATGGAACAGCTAATGCTGAATCTTCAGGAGGGGTATACATTTGTATAATGTAGTCGGAGTTCGCTTTAAAAAAGCGGGTAAAATATATTATTTTGATCCAGCGGCTTATATTTTAGAAGTTGGAGAATATGTCATCGTAGAAACTGCACGCGGAATTGAATATGGCAAAGTAGTTGTGCCAATGCGTCAAGTCGGAGAAAATGACGTTGTTTTACCATTAAAGCAAGTTGTTCGCCCTGCCGATGAGCGCGATCGTTTTCAAGTAGAAGAAAATGCAATTGAGTCGAAACGTGCATTTGAATTAGCAAGTACAAAAATTATCGAGCATTCGTTGGACATGAAACTTGTCGACGTTGAATATACATTTGATCGTAATAAAATTATCTTCTATTTTACAGCAGAAGGACGTGTCGATTTCCGTGAGCTTGTAAAAGATTTAGCGAGTGTATTCCGCACACGTATCGAACTGCGTCAAATTGGCGTACGTGACGAAGCGAAGTTACTTGGCGGTATTGGTCCTTGTGGCAGAATGCTCTGCTGTTCGACATTTTTAGGGGATTTTGATCCGGTATCGATTAAAATGGCGAAGGACCAAAACTTATCACTAAATCCTACGAAAATTTCAGGTTTATGTGGCCGTTTAATGTGCTGCTTAAAATATGAAAACGATGATTACGAAATCGCCAAAGAAGGTATGCCAGATGTTGGCGAAAAGACAATGACACCAGAAGGCGAAGGAAAAGTTGTCGGATTAAATGTATTAGAACGAGTAATTCAAGTATATTTAACGAAGCATGAGCGTATGGTTGAATATACGCTTGAAGAGTTATTAGAATGTGAGAAAAATCTTATATAGATAGAAATTAATGGGGTGGCTTGCGTGAAGGACCGTAATTTTTTGGATACTGTTATGGAGTTCGAACAACAGCTTGAGTCAATGCAGCAACAGTTCAATGCTTTAAAGCAATTTGTTGCGCATATGATGGAGGAGCATCAGACGCTTCAAACAGAAAACCTCCACCTGCGTACACGTTTAGAAGAGCTATTAGCAAAAGAAGTAACTGTGGATCCACGAAAGACGGAGCAGAAAAAAGAGCCCGTAGATATTGGTGAAGGCTACGATAATTTAGCAAGGCTTTATAACGAAGGCTTCCACGTATGTCATGTACATTTTGGCGGCTCACGTAAAGGTGAAGATTGTTTGTTCTGTCTATCATTTTTAAATAAACAAAATGGTTAAACGAAGGGGGTGTCCGAGAAGTATTTCTGGGACACCTCCTTTGCGCCGAGGATAGGGCAATGCATTTGCAGAATGGTTACTTCTAAATGGCACCTTTTGCAGTTGATTAATAAATTGGGGGACGTCCCCTTTTTAATAGTAGATTTATTTTGGAGGATATAAAAGTGGAACTATTAAAAGATGATGAGCGCTTAGATTATTTACTTGCGGAAAACTTACGTATTATTCAAAGCCCATCCGTTTTTTCCTTTTCATTAGATGCCGTGTTATTAGCACGCTTTGTACAAATCCCAAAAAGTAAAGGTCATATTATCGATCTTTGCTCAGGGAATGGCGTGATTCCGCTATTTTTAAGCGCACGAACAAAAGCAAAAATTACGGGTGTTGAATTACAGCCACGCTTACATGATATGGCGACGCGTAGTATTGCCTATAATAAGCTAGAGGCGCAAATTGATATGCAGTTAGGCGATGTAAATGATGCTCCAAAGACATTGGGCATTGAAAAATACGATGCGGTAACATGTAATCCACCGTATTTTTTAGCGAATGAATTAAGCGAACAAAATGCCAATGAGCATTATGCAATAGCGCGTCATGAAATTCATTTAACATTAGAGCAAGCCATCGAAGCGTCGAGTCGTTTACTCAAACAAGGTGGTAAGGCGGCGTTTGTACATCGTCCTGGTCGTTTGCTTGATATTGTAACCGCGATGCGCGCAAACCGCCTCGAGCCGAAGCGCATTCAATTTGTTCATCCGAAGCGAGGAAAAGAAGCAAATACGCTGCTGATCGAAGCGATTAAAGATGGCAAACCGGATTTAAAAATTTTACCGCCGCTCTATGTGTATGAGGATAATAACGAATACACAAAAGAAGTGAGGGCGTTATTATATGGAGAACAGCAGTAAGCATTATTTTTATGTGCTAGAATGCAGGGACACAACTCTATACGCAGGCTATACGAATGATTTAGACAAGCGTATCGCTGTGCATAATGCGGGTAAGGGTGCGAAGTATACAAGAGCACGCGGCCCAGTAAAATGCGTGTACTATGAAATATTCGATACGAAGCAGCAGGCTATGTCGGCAGAATATGCATTTAAACAATTAACACGAAAAAAAAAGTTCGAATATATGAGGAGGGCGCATGATGAAATCACAGAAAAGTAGCCAGCATGAACACGGTAGTTGCCTTTATTTAGTCGCAACGCCGATTGGCAATTTAGAAGACATGACGATGCGAGCACTACGCATTTTAAAAGAAGTTGATGTTATCGCAGCAGAAGATACGCGTAATACGAAAAAGCTATGTAATTATTTTGAGATTCAAACACCACTTATTAGCTATCATGAGCATAATTTAGAAGTAGGCGGCGAGAAATTATTAGCCTATTTACGTGAAGGGAAGTCTGTAGCGCTAGTAAGTGACGCCGGTTTACCGTGTATTTCTGATCCAGGCGCGGACATTGCAGCAAAAGCTATTGCAGAAGATTTTGCAGTTGTACCGATTCCGGGTGCAAACGCAGCATTAACAGCATTGATTGCATCAGGCATTACACCGCAGCCATTTTATTTCTTCGGTTTTTTAAACCGTAATAAAAAGGAGCGTCGTGAGCAGCTTGAAAAATTAAGTAAACGTGAAGAAACACTTTTATTTTATGAGGCACCGCACCGCATTAAAGACACATTAAAAGATTTACAGCTCGTATTAGGCAATCGCCGAATTACATTAGCGCGTGAACTAACAAAGAAATTTGAAGAATTTTTACGTGGTTCAATCGATGAAGCGATTAGTTGGGCAAACGAAAACGAAATTCGTGGTGAGTTTTGTGTCGTTGTCGAGGGGAATACGTCAGGGGAAGTTGAAGAAGAAGACAACTACTGGACAGAGATGACTCTGGAAGAGCATGTAAATTATTTAATAGAAGAAACTGAGATTTCATCAAAAGAAGCAATCAAGGAAGTTGCGAAATTACGCAATTTACCGAAGCGTGATGTGTATCAAGCTTATCATCAATTATAAAGTAGAAAAGTGTAAAGCGCCGGTAGACTGGCATTTTAGCCTAGATATAAAGAAAAAGCGTTGAAAAGTCAAAATCCTTTTCAACGCTTTTTTAATTTAGTACAATAGTACTTAAGTGTGTTAAATAAAGGAAAGAATAGTTCTCCAGATACTAGACCTTCTATTAAATTACAGCATTATTTTTTTAAGTTTGATTGAATCTCTTTTACTAATGTTTCTGCACCTTCAGCAGATAAAATTAATTTACCGCCTACTAAACGCATATTGTCGTCAGAAACTTCACCAGTTACTGCACAAGTCATATTAGGCATATATTTTTTTAAGATGATTTTGTCGTCATCTACATAAATTTCTAACGCGTCTTTTTCTGCAATACCTAATGTGCGGCGTAATTCGATTGGAATAACTACGCGTCCTAATTCGTCTACTTTACGTACGATACCTGTTGATTTCATATTAATATTTCCTCCTATATTTTAAATGTTGTTTAAATTCGTCAAAATTCGACATAAATTCCTCGTCTAAAAAGAATCATACCAACTAATGACATAAACGTCAATTAATTAGCATTAGAATTCCCTTTAATTTAGAAAGAAATTTGTTATATTTGCACTTTATGGTATTGATTTTAAAGATTTTTATCATAAATAATAATTTGTGGGCTTTAAGTTTCAGATAATTCCCAAAACTTTGCAACGATTTTTCGACAAATATTATTTACAATAAACTTTGATTGAAACAAATTTCGTACTTCGTTAGAATAAAGATTATACTTTAGCAAGTAAATGGAGGCTACATTCGTGAACGAACAACAAACATTCTATATAACTACCCCGATTTACTACCCAAGTGGTAAGTTCCACATTGGTACAGCGTATACAACGGTTGCGACAGATGCGATCGCTCGTTATAAGCGCTTAAAAGGTTTTGACGTACGTTTCCTAACAGGGATGGATGAGCACGGTCAAAAAATTCAAGAAAAAGCACAAGAGTCAAACATGCATCCACAAGATTACGTAAACGAAATTGCAGACAGTGCAAAAAAATTATGGGCTACTATGGATATTTCCTATAATGATTTTATTCAAACTACCCAAAAGCGTCATATTGACTCTGTAGAGAAAATTTTCCAAAAGTTTTTAGACAATGGCGACATTTATAAAGGCGAATATGAGGGCCTTTATTGTGTACCGTGTGAATCTTACTATACTGAGACGCAATTAATGGATGGAAAGTGCCCAGATTGTGGTCGAAAAGTACAAACTGTAAAAGAAGAGTCATACTTCTTTAATATGAAGAAATATGCGAATCGATTACTGGAATATTATGAAAATAATTTAGAATTTATTGAACCAGAATCGCGCAAAAATGAAATGATCAACAATTTCATTAAACCAGGCTTAGAAGACCTATCTGTTTCCCGTACTTCTTTCGACTGGGGGATTAAAGTACCTGGTGATGCGAAGCACGTTATTTACGTGTGGGTAGATGCATTATCAAACTATATTACGTCTTTAGGCTATGGTTCAGATAATGAAGAGCTATTTAATAAGTACTGGCCAGCAGATGTGCATGTAGTAGGAAAAGACATTGTGCGCTTCCATACAATTTATTGGCCAATTTTCTTAATGGCATTAGATTTACCATTACCGAAGAAAATATTCGCACACGGCTTTATTATGATGAAGGATGGCAAAATGTCGAAATCAAAAGGCAATGTTGTCTATCCGGAAATGTTAATCGAGCGTTACGGCTTAGATGCAACACGTTACTTCTTATTACGTGAGCTACCATTTGGCCAAGATGGCGTATTCTCGCCAGAGTCATTTGTAGAGCGTACAAACTTTGATTTAGCGAATGATTTAGGGAATCTTTTAAATCGTACTGTATCGATGATGAACAAGTATTTTGATGGGGTCATTCCAACAGAAAACTTACAAGCGACTGAGTTTGATGCAACATTAAAAGAACACGCAGAAAATGTACGTGTTAAATATGAAGAAAGCATGGAAAAAATGCAATTTAGCGTTGTATTAGGAGAGCTTTGGTCATTAATCTCACGTACAAACAAATACATCGACGAAACAGCTCCGTGGGTATTGGCAAAAGACGAAGCAGATAAGCCAAAATTAGCAGCAGTAATGAACTATTTAGCGGAAAGCTTACGCCAAATTGCGGTGATGAGCCAACCATTTATGACGAACGTACCGAAGCAAATTTTCGAGCAATTAGGTCTTGATGAGAAATTATTAGCATGGGACACAATTGAAACATTCGGCAATGTTATCCCACAAAACATTAAAGTGGCAGAAAAAGGAACGCCGATTTTCCCACGTTTAGACGTAGAAGTAGAAGTGGAATACATTCGTGAGCAAATGAAAGGCTCAGTGAAAACGGTTCAAGAAGAAGCACCTGCAGTGGAAGCACCGCAAACAGAAGAAATTACAATTGATGATTTTATGAAAGTAGATTTACGTGTAGCGACTGTTTTAGCTTGCGAACCAGTAGCGAAAGCGAAAAAGCTTTTAAAATTACAAGTCGACCTTGGTTATGAAACGCGCCAAGTCGTATCAGGCATTGCAGAGCATTACAAGCCGGAAGAATTAATCGGTAAAAAAGTAATTGTTGTCGCAAACTTAAAGCCCGTAACATTGCGCGGTGAGCTTTCACAAGGGATGATTTTAGCAGGATCGCATGATGGTGTCTTAACATTAGCAGCGGTTGATCAGAAACTTGCGAACGGCGCACAAGTAAAATAATTTTTGGGAGTCTGTTGAACACAATTGTTCGACAGACTTTTCATTATTCATACAATAGTATTTAAAAAAAGATATTCTACAATAATATTATTAGCGGTTAAATTAGGTATTTAATCCTAATTTAGAATTATCGAATCATTCAAATGACACGAAATAAGAAATTTGTAATGTTTTTGTAATGAATCTGAAAACTAAGAAATATTACGGGTGAGTACAATACACGATAGGAGAATCGAATATGAGCACATATATTGATACACATGTCCATTTAAATGCAGACCAATACGATGAAGATTTACAGGAAGTAATTGACCGAGCGCTTGCAGCCAAACTAGAAAAAATGGTGGTAATCGGCTTTGATGAAAAGACCATTAAACGCGCAATCCAATTAGCCGATGACTATGAATTCATTTATGCGGTAATTGGTTGGCACCCAGTTGATGCGATTGATTGTACAGATGCGTATTTAGCATGGATTGAAGAGCTTGCTAAACATCCAAAAGTAGTTGGGATTGGGGAAACTGGACTAGATTATTATTGGGATAAGTCACCAAAAGACGTGCAACAATATTGGTTCCGTAAACAAATTCACTTAGCGCAAAAATTAAATTTACCGATCATCATTCATAATCGTGATGCAACAGCCGATGTTGTGCGTATTTTGAAAGAGGAAAACGCCGCTTCTGTTGGCGGGATTATGCATTGTTTCGGTGGGAGTGTTGAAACAGCGCGTGAATGCATCAAGATGAATTTTATGATTAGTCTTGGAGGACCCGTCACATTTAAAAATGCGCGTCAGCCAAAAGAGGTGGCGACAGAAATTCCGTTAGAGCATTTATTAATTGAAACAGATGCGCCTTATTTAGCACCACATCCATACCGAGGCAAACGTAATGAGCCTGCACACGTTGTTTTAGTTGCAGAAGAAATTGCGCGCTTAAAAGAAATTTCGGTAGAAGAAGTGGCACAAAAAACGACGGAAAACGCCAAACGCTTTTTTAACATTAATGAATAAAAAATAGCTAACTGAAATAAACTATAATTTACCATTTAATTTCATTTAAAATAGCAAATATTTTTAATGCTAATCCGGTTTTCTAGCTTAAATATTGTTGTAAATGTTTAAAATTTTAAAACGCCTCCAATACTAGTTGTAGCATGAGTTTGAGCAAAATGTGGATTTTTGGAGAAATTCATTTCGGTTGACAGCTTTAACACTTGTCCGTATAATCCAACTTTGTATTAAGGAGGCGTTATTTTCATGTCAAAGCAAACCATGAAAAGCCAGTTCTTAGGATCATTGAGGAGTAAGCAAACAGGTGTTAGGATTTTTAGTCTTGTCCTGTTTGTTTCAGTAATTGCATTCGTTCTTTATCAGGGAACGAAAACTCCCGTTACGTTAGAAGCGAACGGTGAGTCAACGAAGTTTTATACACACGCAACTACGGTTGAAGAGTTATTAGAGACTCAAGATTATGATATATCGCAATATGATAAAGTCACCCCCTCACTGAGTACCAAGATTGACAGTGGAATGTCGATCACTTGGGAACAGGCTAAAGAAGTAGTAATTTCAGTTGATGGAAATCAGTCAAAAGTTTGGACAACTGAAAAATTTGTGAAGAACATTTTGGAAGAAGCAAATATCGAAGTAACAAAGCATGATTTAGTATCACAAAGCTTAGATACAGAAGTAGGAGCAGATAACAAAATCGATATTCAAAAGGCGTTTCAGTTAACGCTTGTCGATGGCTTAGAAGAGAGACAAGTATGGTCCACTTCGACTACGGTCGCTAACTTTTTAAAACAACAAGAGATTCAATTAGCTGAATCTGATCGTGTCGACAAAGATTTGGAGTATGTTATCACTCCAGATGATAAAATCGCAGTTGTTCGCGTAGAAAAGGTTACCGATGTAGTGGAAGAATCAGTAGATTTCGCAGTTGAAAAGAAAAATGATTCTTCTTTATTGAAGGGCGAAGAAAAGATTGTTACAGAAGGTAAAAAAGGTAAAGTAGAACGCACGTACAACGTCGTGAAAGAAAACGGTGAAGTCGTGTCAAAAAAAGTTGCTGTAGAAAAGGTGCTAGAAGAGCCAACGACAAAAGTTGTCGCAGTTGGTACAAAGGTTGTTACAGCGAGTGTATCTCGTTCTAGTGAACCCGCTTCAGGTAAAGAGTTTTACGTTCAAGCAACAGCATATACACCTTATTGTGCAGGCTGCTCAGGTATTTCAGCGGCTGGTGTTGACTTGCGCGGAAAGCCAGGTTTAAAACTAATTGCAGTGGACCCTCGCGTCATTCCGCTAGGCTCAAAAGTATGGGTTGAAGGTTACGGCCATGCGGTTGCTGGAGACACAGGCGGCGCAATTAAAGGAAATAAAATCGATATTTTAGTGCATTCAAAAGCCGAAGCGTATAGCTGGGGCCGTAAGAAAGTACGCATTAAAGTATTAAATTAATCGGGTTGTTTTAAGTAACAACACCTTCCAAAATGTATAGTAGCTTTCTCGCTTTTTGACTGATAGCGGGAAAGCTTTTTTTCGTTCCAAATCACGCACGCAAGTAACAAAACACAATCTATGGTAAAATAGCGAAAGACTATGTTAGAAAAGAGGAGCATTTCTTGGACATACAAGAGATTATCGTTGTAGAAGGGAAAGATGATACAACGGCAGTAAAACGTGCAACAGGTGCAGATACAATCGAAACGAATGGTTCAGCAATTTCTGATGAAGTATTGCGTCGGATTGCCCATGCGCAAAAGAAGCGCGGTGTCATTGTATTTACCGATCCAGATTATCCAGGTCGTCGCATTCGTGCCATTATTGAAGAGCGCGTTCCAGGCGTGAAGCATGCGTTTTTAGCGAAGGCAAAAACGATTGCGAAAAATGGTAAGGGTTTAGGGATTGAACATGCGTGTGATGCAGATATTCGCGAAGCATTAAGCAATGTGTACACAATAGCGGATGCACAAATTGACGAACAAATTACATTAGAAGATTTAATGACAGCCAAACTAATTGGGCATCCAAAGTCAAAGATGCGACGTGATCAGTTAGGTGAAATTTTAAATATAGGTATGACAAACGGCAAACAGCTGCATAAACGATTAATGATGTTTCAAATTACAATCGAACAGTTTGCTGAAGCTATTAGACAGTTAGATCAGGAGGATACGCATGCATAAAGACATCGCTACACCGATTCGTACGAAGGAAATTTTACAGAAGTACGGATTTTCATTTAAAAAGAGTTTAGGGCAAAACTTCTTAATTGACCCAAATATTTTACGTAACATTGTAAGCCACGCATATTTAACAGAAAATAGTGGTGCCATTGAAATTGGTCCTGGTATTGGTGCGTTAACAGAACATTTAGCACGTGAAGCAAAGAAGGTCGTATCATTTGAAATTGACCAACGTTTATTACCGGTACTTGAAGACACGCTAAGCCCATATGACAACGTAACGATTGTACACTCGGATATTTTAAAGGCCGACGTTGTAAAGGTGATTGAACAGGAAATGCCAGGTATCGAGGACATTATGGTCGTGGCGAACTTACCTTACTATGTAACAACGCCGATTTTAATGAAATTATTAAACGACCGTTTACCAATTCGCGGTTTTGTTGTTATGATGCAAAAGGAAGTAGCAGATCGTATTACAGCAAAACCTGGAACAAAGGCTTACGGCTCATTATCAATCGCAATTCAGTACTATTGTACAGCTGAAATCGCAATGGTTGTGCCTAAAACGGTATTTATGCCACAGCCAAATGTAGACTCGGCCGTTATTCGTTTGATTAAACACAATACACCACCAGTTGAAGTAATCGATGAGGACTTCTTATTTGAAGTATCACGTGCATCTTTTGCGCAACGTCGTAAAACGATTTTTAATAATTTACAGGCAGGCCTTCAACACGGAAAGCAAAAGAAAGAATTGATTGTAAGCGCATTAGAAGAAGCAGGTATTGAGCCAACGCGTCGCGGTGAGACACTATCCATTCATGAATTTGGCAAATTAGCAAACTGCTTACACCCAAACTTTTGTGTTCGACAATAATATGTAAAATGAACTAAAAAAAATAATGAAAAATTAATAAAAAAGTTGACGGTTATGTAACGCGGTGATAAAATAATATATTTTGTTGACGGTTTTGGCAATTTATGATACACTAGTTTACAGTGAGGTGTATGCAAAAATGCCAAAAACGTTAGCAGACATTAAAAAGTCGTTAGATGCTCATTTGGGCAAACGTTTGCAATTAAAAGCAAACGGTGGTCGCAAGAAAACAGTTGAATGCGAAGGTGTTTTAAGTGATACTTACCATGCCGTTTTCGTTATTGAACTAAAAGAGAAAGATAATGCGTGTAAACGCGTATCTTACAGTTACACAGATATACTTACTGAAGCAGTAGAGATTACTTTTTTAGATGATGCAGTAGCAGCCATCAAATAGTTTTTCTAGTACTTATTTTTATATTTTTGAAAAAAGCGCTCCTTTTGTGAGTGTTTTTTTATTTTCGGTACATGCTAAAAGCGTCAACGAAAAGGAGGTTTTTTGCATGGCGAAACAAAAAATCATGTCGAGTCGTCTGAAGGAAGAGATTGCAAAAGAACTTGGATTTTACGACGTAGTAGAACGTGAGGGTTGGGGCGGTATTAAAGCCCGTGATGCAGGAAACATGGTCAAGCGCGCAATTGAAATGGCAGAGCAAGACTTAGCCAATCAATCCGTGAAGAACAACCAAAAATAAGTTGACGCTTAGTAAGCACCTCTGTAACGAAAATTACGAGGTGCTTCTTTTTGTTTGTTTGAAATACAAAATCAATTTTTACCCGTCAGAAAATACCTTTTGCTCAATGTAGACACGTTTCGTATGTTAAAATAAAAACTAATAAAATTGACCGCGTAACGAAATGCGTGCCTTACAAAGTAGGAGGAATTTTTTCAATGTTATATGTAAAAGCACCCGCAAAAATTAATTTAACACTCGATGTACTGTATAAGCGTCCAGATAATTATCATGAAGTCGAAATGATTATGACGACGGTTGATTTATCCGATCGCATTGGACTTGAATCACGACAAGATGGACTGATTAAAATTGTTTCAACTGATAATTTTGTGCCGGACGACCAACGCAACTTTGCTTATCAAGCCGCAGAGCTATTAAAAAATACATACGGCATCAAAGAAGGCGTAACGATTACAATCGAAAAAGATATTCCGATTGCCGCAGGTTTAGCTGGTGGAAGTAGTGATGCAGCAGCAACGCTACGTGGCTTAAACGAGCTTTGGAATTTAAATTTAACACTCGATCAATTAGCAGAGCATGGAGCAAAAATTGGCTCAGATGTTTCGTTTTGTGTTTATGGCGGTACGGCACTTGCGACAGGGCGCGGTGAAAAAATCAAAGAGATTCCAGCACCACCAACTTGCTGGGTTGTCTTAGCGAAGCCAAAAATCGGTGTTTCAACAGCAGATGTGTATGGTGGACTAAAGATTGAAGGATTAGAACATCCAAATACGCAGCAAATGATCAAAGCTATTGAAAACGAAGATTATGAGTTAATGTGTCAATCACTTGGAAATGTTTTGGAAACTGTAACATTTAATTTACATCCTGAAGTGGTGATTATTAAGGAGCAAATGCATCGTTTTGGCGCGGACGCGGTCTTAATGAGCGGTAGCGGTCCGACTGTGTTTGGTTTAGTAGAAAACGAAGCACGTGTGAGTCGTATTTATAATGGCTTGCGTGGTTTTTGTGAGGAAGTATACGTAGTTCGAATGTTAGGAGAACGTAATCCACTTGCATAAACACGTATAATTATGGTAATTTGACTAGTAAATATTCGTAATTTAAAACAATAGATGTTTAGGAGAGGGTCGCATGAAATGGAAGCGTAGTGAACGCCTTGTAGATATGACATATTATCTGCTTGAGCATCCACATCAGTTGATCCCGCTAACTTATTTTTCTGAGCTTTACAGTTCTGCAAAATCTTCAATTAGTGAAGATTTAACAATTGTGAAGGAAACATTTGAAGAAAAAGGAATCGGGCTTTTAATTACCGTACCTGGGGCAGCGGGCGGTGTAAAATATATCCCTAAAATGGGCGAACAAGAAGTACGTGATATAACGGATGAATTTATGACACAGTTATGTCAATCTGATCGTCTCTTACCGGGTGGTTATTTATTTATGACGGATCTTTTAGGGAATCCGGATTTAATGAACCGCGTCGGTAAAGTATTTGCGAGCGCGTTTGCTCACCAACAAATTGATGTGATTATGACTGTTGCAACGAAGGGAATTTCAATTGCCCATGCGATTGCAAGACACTTAAACGTACCAGTTGTGGTGGTGCGCCGTGATAGTAAAGTAACAGAAGGCTCAACAGTAAGTATTAATTATGTTTCTGGATCTTCTCGTCGTATTCAGACGATGGTATTATCTAAGCGTAGTATGAAAAGCGGTCAACGCGTGTTAATTACGGACGATTTCATGAAAGTCGGCGGTACGATGAACGGCATGAAAAATTTACTGGAAGAATTTGATTGTGAATTAGCGGGTATCGCGGTGTTGGTAGAAGCGGAGCATGCTGATGAAACTTTAGTAGATGATTATTATTCTTTAGTAAAACTACATGAAGTGAACGAGAAAGATCGCACGATTGCATTAAGTGAAGGTAATTATTTCCAAAAGGAGAAATGACAATGAAAACTGTTTCAACAACAAATGCTCCAGCAGCAATTGGTCCATACGCTCAAGGAATTATCGTTAACAACATGTTTTATTCATCAGGTCAAATTCCATTAACGGCAGCAGGCGATTTAGTAGATGGTGACATCGAAGTACAAACAAATCAAGTATTTGAAAATTTAAAGGCGGTTCTTGCGGCAGCCGGTTCTTCATTAGAACAGGTTGTGAAAACGACAGTATTCATGAAAGATATGAATGATTTCGTAGCAATGAACGAAGTATATGCAGCACACTTCGGTAATCACAAGCCAGCACGCTCAGCGGTAGAAGTGGCACGCTTACCAAAAGACGTAAAAGTCGAAATCGAAGTCATCGCATTAGTAAAATAATGACCGAACACCATTTTCCTTAAACGGAGAATGGTGTTTTTATTTTGATAAGGAAATTATAAATTCATATAGTAGCTAACTTTCTATAAAAATTTTTCTACGTGTAGGCTAAACATAGGTTTTCGTACGTGTTGATTGTTCGAAAATTGACCCAAAATCAACTGAATATTTGGTTAATTTTAATAATTATAAAAATTGTAGATAGAAAAAAATTACATTTTGTTGTATTCTAATGATAAATGATGCAAATTTAAGAAATAACGTGAACTAGAGAAGGGGAAGTCAGCACTTTTCTTGAACAGTTATCATTTTTAATGCGCATCAAAGTAGAGGGAGGTATTTCATTATGGAAGTAACTGACGTAAGATTACGCCGAGTTCAAACAGAAGGTCGTATGCGAGCAATTGCATCGATTACACTAGACGATGAATTTGTAATTCATGATATTCGTGTAATTGATGGTAATACAGGTTTATTTGTCGCGATGCCTAGCAAGCGAACACCAGATGGGGAGTTCCGTGATATCGCACATCCAATTAATTCGAATACGCGCAATAAAATTCAAGACATCGTTTTAGACGCGTTCCATGCATCAACTGACGAAGACACAAAAGAGATATTAGAATTAGAAGAAGTAAACGTGTAAGAAAACACTTAGGGGTCACTCAAAAATGGGGAGGCTCTTTTTTTTATTAAATAAATTTAGAATTTCATGTTCTATAACAGAAAAAAGGGGAATAATGTCGAAAAAGTAGTCATACAAATTTTTAGGTATCAAAAATCCCTTAAATTGTAGGTAGATAGAAAAGAAGTTAAACCTATATAATTATTTTAAATTCAAACTTTTGTCAAGTCTGAATACCTTGAAAAGATAGTGAATTTACTATATAGTCATAATAGAAAATGAGCAAAAATGGAGGACTTAATAAGATGACAAATGTGTTTGCAGTCATTTTGGCTGCTGGTCAAGGTACGCGAATGAAGTCCAAATTATATAAAGTTTTACATCCAGTTTGTGGGAAACCAATGGTAGAACATGTAATTGATCATATTGGCTCTCTAGATGTTGAACGCGTTGTAACTGTTGTAGGTCATGGGGCAGAACTTGTAAAAGAAACACTTGGAAATAAGAGTGAGTATGTTTTACAAGCAGAGCAACTTGGTACAGCACATGCCGTTCAGCAAGCTGAACCTATTTTAGGTAGTTTAGAAGGCACTACGCTTGTTGTGTGTGGCGATACACCATTAATTCGCCCTGAAACAATGCAGGCGTTATTTGCACATCATGAAGCTAACCGTGCGAAGGCGACAATTTTGACAGCGGTTGCAGAAAATCCAACAGGTTACGGGCGTATACTCCGTGACGCAGATGGCCAAGTAGCGCAAATCGTTGAACAAAAGGACGCATCAGCAGATCAGCAACTAGTTAAAGAAATTAACACGGGAACGTATTGCTTTGATAACAAAGCATTATTCGAAGCGTTAAAGCAAGTGAAAAACGACAATGCACAAGGCGAGTATTACTTACCAGATGTCATTGAAATTTTACAAAAGCAAGGCGAGGTTGTAGCAGCTTATGTTACAGATAACTTTGACGAAACGCTTGGTGTAAATGACCGTTTTGCACTATCGCAAGCAGAAGAATTAATGCGTGCACGTATTAATGAACGTCATATGCGTAATGGCGTAACAATCATTAACCCAGCAACGACACATATTAGTGCAGATGCTGTTATTGGAAGCGATACGATCCTATTACCGGGTGTAATTATCGAAGGTAAAACGAAGATCGGTGAAGATTGCAAAATTGGTCCAAATAGTCAAATCGTGGATAGCCAAATTGGTGACGGGACAACGATTCATAGTTCGGTTGTGTTAAATAGCCAAGTTGGTAACGAAACAGCTGTCGGCCCATTCGCACATTTACGTCCAGATTCTTCATTAGGCAACCATGTAAAAGTGGGGAATTTTGTTGAAGTGAAGAAGAGTGCGCTTGGTGATGATACAAAAGTGTCTCACTTAAGTTATATTGGTGATGCAGAAGTAGGCAGCAATGTAAATATTGGTTGCGGTTCAATTACTGTAAACTATGACGGTAAAAACAAGTTTAAAACGACAATTGAAGATGATGTATTTGTTGGATGTAATTCAAATTTAGTAGCACCGGTGACACTGAGAAAAGGGTCATTTATTGCAGCTGGATCGACAATTACAAAAGAAGTTCCTGAAGAGGCATTAGCAGTAGCGCGTGCGCGTCAGGAAAATAAGCTAGGCTATGTGAGTAAATTAAATTCAAAATAAAACTATTTAAAATACAGGAGGCCATCATGCCGTATCAATACGCTGACTCAAAATTAAAAATCTTCTCATTAAATTCAAACAATCCACTTGCCAAAGAGATTGCTGGTGAAATGGGTGTAGAACTAGGAAAAACATCTGTAAAACACTTCAGTGATGGAGAAGTCCAAATTAGCATTGAAGAAAGTATTCGTGGATGTGACGTATTTATCGTTCAATCTACTTCTGCTCCTGTAAATGAGCATTTAATGGAACTTTTAATTATGATTGATGCTGTTAAACGTGCTTCTGCTCGTACAGTTAACGTTGTAATGCCTTACTATGGCTATGCACGCCAAGACCGTAAAGCAAAAGCACGTGAACCAATCACTGCGAAATTAGTTGCAAACTTACTTGAAACTGCTGGTGCAACACGCGTAATCGTTTTAGATTTACACGCACCTCAAATTCAAGGTTTCTTCGATATTTTAATCGACCACTTAGTAGCAGTACCTTTACTTGCTGAGTACTTTGGTTCTAAAGGTTTCAACGAAGATGAATTAATAATCGTATCACCTGACCACGGCGGTGTAACACGCGCACGTAAAATGGCAGAGCGTCTAAAAGCGCCAATCGCGATTATCGATAAACGTCGTCCAAAACCAAACGTAGCTGAAGTTATGAACATCGTTGGTAACGTAGAAGGTAAAGTATGTATCTTAATCGATGACATTATCGATACTGCGGGTACAATTACAATTGGTGCAGAAGCATTAATTAAGAGCGGTGCAAAAGAAGTGTACGCTTGCTGTTCACACCCAGTATTATCTGGACCAGCAATCGAGCGTATTGAAAACTCTTCAATTAAAGAATTAGTGGTAACAAACACAATTCAATTAAGCGAAGATAAGCTTTCTCCAAAAATTAAGCAAATTTCAGTTGCGAAATTAATGGCAGATGCAATCTCTCGTGTTTATGAAAACAAATCAGTAAGTACTTTATTTGATTAATTTATAGCGTAAAAGCAGTTTAAGGAAATATTCCTTAAACTGCTTTTTTTCGTTTCAATGTTTAAAAGACATAGAGGTAGGGTAAACATACTCCTGTACTATAATTTAAGGGGGATATGAAGATGACAACCGTATTAAAAGCGAACAAGCGACAAGCAGGGAAGCGTTCAACATTAACCCAATTACGGAAAGATGGTCAGTTAGCAGCAGTGCTGTATGGCTATCAAACAGAATCACTGCCGATTACGTTAGACTACAAACAAATCGCAAAGGTCGTTCAATCACAGGGCTATACGAGTGTATTTAGCATCGAGGTAGATGGCAATAAAGTGAATGCTGTATTAACAGACATTCAGCGTGATGCCATTAAAGGTCATGTAAAGCATGTAGACTTCCTTGCGGTGAACATGAAAGAGGAATTAGAGGTAGATGTTCCGATTACGTTAGTCGGTATGTCAGTTGGCGTAAAGGAAGGTGGCGTCTTAACGCAACCTAACCATACATTGAAAGTAAGAGTAAAACCGAGCGATATGCCAGACCAGATCGAAGTCGATATTTCACAATTAGCAGTGGGTGATACGCTATCTGTAGGAACTATACGTGAAAACTATACAGGGTTCATAATTGTCGAAGAAGACGATTATACATTAGCAACAGTAACACCACCAGTTGGAGATTTAGATCCGGATGCTGCAAACGTGACAGCAAATGATGTAGAAGTAAAAGGCGAATAATTATCACCTGACAAACTAGCCCTTAAAGATTAAATGAGAAGTAAAAGCCGTCCTAGATTTTAGGGCGGTTTTTATTTGTCTACAAAAACTTCGACATCCGAAAGAAAATCAGTATAATAAGATTGATAAGTGTAAAAATTAAGAAAAATAGAGGTCGACATGAAAACATATAATGAAAAAATGAGTATTTATCATGGGATGGCTTCGGCTGTAGCGCAAAATACGTCAAATAGCTATATACCGATTTTTGCCATGACGATACTTGGTGCAACAAACTATCAAGTCGGGTTAATTAGCTCGTTGCCTCCACTCGTAGCGCTCGTGATGACGTTACCAGCCGCGATTTTATTAAACCGTGCCATTGAGCAAAAAAAGCTGGTTGCCTTTTCGGTTGTCGCTGCACGCTTTATCTTTTTACTAATTGCTTTTGTCAGTTATGTGCCAGGAAGTTTTGGTTCGTGGCTGTTACTCGGACTTATTGCCACAATGAGCATTCCAAATACGATGGCGAATATGGGGTGGCAGTCGTTTATTGGTAATCTTATCGAGGAGAATCGCCGCGCCCAGTTTTTTAGTGACCGAAATCGGCTACTGACAATAGTAGGTCTTATTGTGACGTTAACGATTGGTGTTGTCATGAAAGACGTGACGACCAATAAACTAGCGTATCAAATTTTATTTATGTTCACCTTTGTTGTCGGGCTTGTAGAGCTCTATTTTATCCTAAAGCATGATGAGCCAAAGCGTGAAATACAGGATGAGAAGAAACGTGCGATGGATTGGTCGATTTTTAAGCATAAACAATATGTTCTGTTTTTAGCCGTGGCACTCCTGTTTAACTTTGGCTGGCAAATGGCATGGGGGCTTTTTAATATTTATAACGTCCGCTACGCGGAAGCAACGATCTTTTGGATAAGTATGTTTAACGTGGCGAATATGTTAGCGCAAATTGTTTCGTTTGGACTGTGGAAAAAATGGTCACAAAAATACGGGAATATGCGAGTGTTTGTGTGGGTAGCCTTCGGGATGTCGACGGCGCCACTTTTAACCGTGCTCTCAACCAATTTGTATTATTTAACCGCAATGATGATGCTGTCAGGAATCTTCGTCTCAGGAACAGTGCTCATTTTATTTAATCTACTCTTGGAAAATTCACCTAAGGAAGTGCGTACGTACTGCATTACAACCTACAATGTATTACTTGCGATTATTGCATTTACAGCACCTCAAATTGGGATTTGGCTACTTGAAACGTATGCAATGGACATCGCCATGTACTCGTCAACTGTCATGAGATTTTTAGCAGCCATATGCTTTTTAGTACTGTATATTGTGCGTAGAAAACGCCAGATTGCCTAAATCAACGTGCATCACTTTTCAGATCGATCTATGTTAAAATAAAGGCGATAAGAGAAAAAGGATGCGATATGTAGTGAAATTAATTATTGGTTTAGGAAATCCAGGCAAACCATATGAACATACACGTCATAACATTGGGTTTGATGTAATTGATGAATTAGCGAATCGTTGGAATGCCCCGTTAAATCAAAGTAAATTTAATGGGATGTATGCGAGCGTGCATCGTCCTGAAGGAAAAGTCATTTTATTAAAGCCTTTAACATATATGAACCTATCGGGTGAAAGTGTGCGCCCGCTAATGGATTATTTTGATATTGATGTAGAAGATATTATCGTCATTTATGATGATTTAGATTTAGAAACGGGTAAATTACGTTTAAGAGGAAAAGGAAGCGCGGGTGGCCATAACGGCATTAAATCACTTATTCAGCACCTAGGTACGCAAGAGTTTAACCGTATTCGTGTCGGGGTTAACCGTCCGCCAGCAGGTATGAAAGTGGCAGATTATGTGCTTTCGAAGTTTTCAAAGGATGATCAAGTCGTTGTAAAAGAAGCGATTGATAAAAGCTGTGACGCGGTAGAAGCGGCACTTAAAAAGCCATTTTTAGAAGTCATGAATCAATTCAACGGCGCATAATCGGAGCATCTTGTGGCTATACTTTACAATATACGACGTGAAAAGGAGGCATTAATGTGCCGATTCGTTATCGCTGTCGACATTGTAAAGCGGAGATGGGCAGCTTACCGTTTGATGCAGAAAAGACAATTCATAAATTGCATCTATTTGAGATTGGTGAAATGGATGAATTCGTTGAGAAAAATGCACGTGGTGAGACAATTGTGCATAGTATTTGCGAGCATTGTGAGCAGTCCTTGCGCCAGTTCCCAGATTATTATGCGTTGAAAAAATGGTTACAGTAAAGGAGTTGCTTTGGTCGCATAGCGTGCGCCAAGGCTTTTTCCATTTTTATATTTAGAGATGGTTAAATTCAGTAAGAAAGGAGTCCTATTGTGAGTACAATTCATCAAATTTTTTTACAAGATAAACAGATTCATAATCTTTTGCAGCAACTACAAACCGGTACAGCTGATGAAAGTCTCGTGACGGGTTTAACAGGTAGTGCAAGGCCAGCTTTAATACATTCGATGTTTGAAGAAACGAATAAATCGATTTATATTGTGTCATCTAATTTACTACAGGCACAAAAATTGGTCGATGATTTAAGCGCGCTTGTCGGCGAACAGTTTGTCCATTATTATCCGGCGGAAGAATTCATCGCAGCAAATGTCATGATTTCGTCTCCAGAATTACGTGCACAGCGTATCGCGACATTAGGACGTTTAGTTAATCAAGAGCGCGGGATTTACATTATTCCAGCAGCAGGCATGCGCAAAATGTTAAATGCGCCAACAGATTGGTTAGGCCATGAATTACAAAGTACGGTAGGGCAAGAAATCGTGATTGATGATTGGCTACATATGCTAGTGGAGATGGGCTATACACGTAGCGAAATGGTGACATCGCCAGGTGAGTTTGCGATGCGCGGAGGCATTTTAGATGTCTATCCACCGTATCTGGAAGATCCCGTACGTATCGAGTTATTTGATACGGAAGTGGATTCGATTCGTACGTTTTCAGCAGATGATCAGCGCTCCATTGAAAAATTACAGCAACTCACTATATTACCAGCAACGGAGCTACTTATTAAAAATTCGGAGCGGATTATTTTAGCGGAGCGCCTTGAAGAAGCACTTGCGGTGAGCTTGAAAAAGGTACGCAAAAAAGAAACACAAGAATTATTAATCGAACATATTCAGCAGGATATTGAGCTCTTACGTCAAGGGCAGCTGCCAGATTATATTGCTAAATACGGCTCGTTATTATTTGAGAAACCGCATTTTTTAGGCGATTATTTTGATCCAAACGGGATTGTGTTATTTGATGAGCTTGGCCGAATTCAAGAAGTGATGGAAGCGTGGGAGCGCGAGGAGCAAGAATGGTTCCTGTCGATGATTGAAGAGGGCAAAATGCTACATGAGGTGAAGCCGTCGTTTTCACTAAAAGAAATCCTACCAATGCTACAGCAAACAAAACTTTACTTTGCGCTTTTCACACGTGCATTTGGTGGTGTGAAACCGAAAAAGACGATTAATTTTTCATGTAAGCCAATGCAGCAGTTCCATGGCCAAATCGCATTACTTCAAAATGAAATCGCACGTTGGCAGGCTGAGAAATTTGTTGTGCTGTTTACAGCCGATTCAGAGGAACGTATGAAGGCTATTCAAAATTTAATGGATGACTATCATATTCAAGCGACAATTGGTTATGCAGATGCACCGGGCATTTATATTGTCAATGCGGCATTATCAACAGGCTTTGAATTGCCCCAGCAACGTTTAGCTGTTGTAACAGACGATGAATTATTTAAACAACAGGCGAAGAAAAAATCACGTCCACAGCAAATGACCAACGCCGAGCGGATTAAATCTTATACTGAAATTAAACCAGGGGATTACGTGGTTCACGTACATCACGGGATTGGGAAATATATCGGTATTGAAACGCTTGTTGTGAATAACACCCATAAAGACTATCTACATGTGCGTTACCGTGAAGACGATAAGCTTTATGTGCCAGTGGACCAAATTGAGCTTATTCAACGCTACGTACCATCAGGTGAAAAAGAGCCGAAGCTACATAAGCTAGGTGGCACCGAGTGGAAGAAGACGCGTACCAAAGTATCGAAAGCGGTACAAGATATTGCCGATGATTTAATTAAATTATATGCCAAGCGTGAAGCGGAAAAAGGCTTTGCGTTCTCACCAGATTCTGATGAGCAGCGCGGCTTTGAAGCGGCTTTCCCTTATGAGGAAACGGAAGACCAGCTGCGTACAATTGTCGAAGTGAAAAATGACATGGAACGTGAACGCCCAATGGACCGCCTTGTTTGTGGCGACGTGGGTTACGGCAAAACTGAAGTTGCAATTCGTGCGGCTTTTAAAGCCATTTTAGACGGCAAGCAAGTCGCGTTTTTAGTACCGACAACGATTTTAGCACAGCAACATTACGAAACCATCTCCAAACGTTTTGAAGACCAGGCAATTAATGTAGGGCTACTAAGTCGCTTCCGTTCGAAAAAACAGCAAACTGAAACGTTGAAGGGCTTACGTGAAGGTACGGTCGATATGGTTATTGGAACACACCGTATTTTATCAAAGGACGTAGAGTATCAGGATTTAGGTTTGCTCGTCGTCGATGAAGAACAACGCTTTGGTGTCACACATAAAGAAAAAATTAAGCAGCTGCGTACAAATGTTGACGTGTTAACACTAACGGCAACGCCAATTCCACGTACACTGCATATGTCGATGGTTGGGGTACGTGATTTATCTGTTATTGAAACACCGCCACAAAACCGTTTCCCAGTGCAAACATATGTAATGGAGCACAACGGGGCATTAGTACGTGAAGCGATTGAACGTGAAATGGCGCGCGGTGGGCAGGTATTTTACTTATACAACCGTGTCGAGGATATTACACGCCGCGTGGAAGAGATTCAAATGCTTGTACCGGATGCGCGCGTTGCTTATGCGCACGGTCAAATGACAGAGGCTAAACTTGAATCTGTTATTTTATCGTTCATTGACGGAGAATACGATGTTCTCGTTACGACAACCATTATTGAAACGGGTGTTGATATTCCGAACGTGAATACGTTAATCGTCCATGACGCAGATCGCATGGGCTTATCGCAGCTCTATCAGCTTCGAGGACGCGTTGGACGTTCAAATCGTATTGCCTATGCGTATTTCATGTATGAGCGCGATAAAGTGCTAACAGAGGTCGCTGAGCAACGTTTACAAGCAGTGAAAGAGTTTACCGAACTTGGTTCAGGCTTTAAAATTGCGATGCGTGACTTATCAATTCGCGGTGCCGGTAATTTACTCGGGGCACAGCAACACGGCTTTATCGACTCAGTCGGCTTTGATTTATATTCACAAATGCTAGAAGAAGCAGTTGAAGAACGTCGTACCGGCGTGAAAAAAGAAGATAAGCAAGAAATCGAAGTGATAATGCATATCGATGCGTACATCCCAGATGCGTACATTCCAGATGGCTATCAAAAAATCCAAATGTACAAGCGCATTAAAGCGATGGAACGTCTGGAGGACTATCACGAAATTATCGATGAAATGCAAGACCGCTTTGGCGATTTACCTGTAGAAACCGAGCGTCTGATGCGTGTGGCACGTATGAAAGTGTGGGCTGCACAGGCGGGTGTCGTTTCGATTAAAGAAAAACAGCAAATTGTATCGATTACCTTGTCAGAAGAAGGGACACAACAGGTGAACGGTGCCCAAATCGTCGAGGAGTCTATGAGCTATGGTCGCGCAGTTGGCTTTGGTATGGAAGGCATTCAGCTTGTCATTACCGTCGATTATCATAAATGTGGCAGTCATTTACCTTTTGATGTCGTTGAAAAAATGATGGAAGTAATAGCAGGTGCAAAAAAGGTAAACCAATAGTAAAAGAGCGTTACTAAAGAAGTAATTCACTCCTTTGGTAACGCTCTTTTTATATGCAGGAAAACTATAATTCTAAGATCGATTTGATAGAATGCTGAACGCTATAGTGGACACCGTTTTGATAATTTAAACGTTGGAACAATTCTTCGCGATTTCGGTGCTCATCGCGCAATTCTAAAAACTGTTTTTCTCGTGTTGTGGAAGTCATGGTAAGGTCGCGTTGGCCATTTGATTTTTCTAAATAGCGTTTAAAGATCCCATTTTCAAATTTTGAAATAGCCTGTGCACGCTCTTCGGAATAGTTTGGGTAATAGGCTAAATGCGTTCCTGCATAGTATTGCTGCTGACGATACGCGTCTGGGGTAGAGACAATTGAATCTACTCGTAACATTTCCAACACCTCCTATAGACTTGCCTACTTCTTTTATTTCCTTTTTTATGATTAGTGAAACTGAAATATGACTACCAAATAATAAAATGTTGACAACGAGTAATATCTAATAGGTACAAATGCATACATTTAAAGAAGCTTCGAAGATTGGTTCTGATATTTTTTTTGTGAATGCATAGCTTTATTTTTTTTAAGCCAAACTAGTAGCATCTTGCTGCAATAGATGTGAAAGTGAGGGAACAAAAACGATGAAAGCAACTGGAATAGTACGCCGCATCGATGATTTAGGTCGTGTTGTGATCCCGAAAGAAATCAGGAGAACACTACGAATTCGTGAAGGTGATCCGTTAGAAATTTATACTGACCGAGAAGGCGAGGTCATTTTAAAAAAATATTCACCGATTAATGATTTAGGTGAATTTGCACAGCAGTATGTGGAAAGCTTATTTGAAGTTTTAGGAACGCCAGCGCTTATTAGCGACCGTGACGAAATGATTGCAGTAGCCGGTGTTTCAAAGAAAGATTATTTATCAAGAAGGTTAACGATGTTTTCAGAGGAAATCATCAAGCATCGTACGGCAGTTACGGACAAGTTAGAGCAGTCGATTGAGCTTGTGACAGGGCAGCACGAACAAGTGAAATCCTATTGTATTGTGCCGATTATTGCGAACGGTGATCCAATTGGTGCAGTTTATTTATTTTCAAAAGTGCACTTCATAGGGGATGTCGAACAAAAGTCAACTGAAGCAGCAGCCAATTTTTTAGCGAAGCAAATGGAAAACTAAAGTAGTAAAAAAACGTCCTGATAAGGGGACGTTTTTTTGTTTTGAGTAAATGTCTTAAAAATTGAAAAAGTACTTTCATGGTATACTTATTACATTGTATGTAGAAGAGGAAGGAAATAGAATGTCTTCTCAAAATTTTGGTATGAAAAATTATATGAAGGGTGCCTTGCTTCTTACAATGGCGGCACTCATCGTCAAAATATTAAGTGCGGTTTACCGCGTTCCCTATCAAAATTTAGTAGGGGATCAAGGCTTTTATGTCTATCAACAAGTGTATCCGTTCATTTCTTTTTTTGTCGTCTGGACAGCAAGTGGATTTGCGGTAGCGATTTCAAAAATGCTGGCGGATATTGAATCACGCGGGGGCACGTTAATGGAAAAACGTGCCGTTTCAAAGGTCATTTTTAATTATTTAACGGTGTTGTCACTCGTATTTTTTAGTTTGTTATTTTTCGGTGCAGATATGCTCGCTTCGTTAATGGAAGACCCAAAGCTGGCGGGTTTATTAAAAGTGGGTGCCTTTATTACGCTATGTATGCCACTATTGGCGCTGTTAAAGGGACGTTTTCAAGCAGCTAGTCACATGCAGCCTGTTGCTTATGCACAAGTATTTGAGCAAACGATTCGCGTGGCCATTATTTTAATCGGAACAATCGTACTGTTACAGTATTCGTCATCTGTCTATGCGGCAGGTAAAATGGCGGTGTTTGGAACAGTAATAGGTGAAGTTGCAGGGATTGCGCTGTTATTATTTTTTGTGAAGCGTGAGCCAAAAAAAATGGTGAAAACCAAAATCGCGGTGTGGCCGGTTTTAAAAGAGGTCACACTGTATAGTATCGCCATTAGTATGAGTGCATTATTACTTTTATGTTTCCAACTCGTTGATTCATTTACGATTTTTAAAACACTCATTGCTTCAGGTATGGAAACCGTGAATGCAATGGAAGTGAAGGGGATTTATGATCGTGGGCAGCCACTTGTGCAGCTGGGGATTGTTGTTGCGACGTCCTTATCACTGGCAATTGTACCGCTAGTTGCATTAAAGGCGAAGGCAACCAATGGGCGCGGGGCAAAGCCATTTATTCAGTTAACGTATCGCAGTTCACTGCTATTTGGTGTGGCAGCGGCACTGGGGTTAATGCTCGTCATGCCGTATGTGAATACGTTATTATTTAAGACAGATAGCGATTCGAATACATTACGTTTATATACTGTGCAAATTGTGCCACTGTCGATTATTTTAACGTTTACAGCGGTATTGCAAGGTTATAGTAAATTAAAATTACCTGCGCTCTTTTTAGCGGTGAGTATTGCGTTAAAATATATAGGAAATGTCGTGTTCGTGCCAAGCTTAGGTGTATTTGGTGCGGCGATTGCGAGTAATATAGGATTAATTTTTGCGGCAGTGGCGTTAGTTATTTATTTAAAAAAGTTAACAGGGATTCATTTAGCACAAATGGCGTTTTATAAAAAATTATTGTTGGCCTGTCTAACGATGATACTCGTTGTAGAAGTAGCAGCATGGTTATTAGGAACTATGTTTACTGCTACGTATATGAGCCGTTTTGTTGCGCTTATTTATAGTGGCGTACTCGTAACACTCGGGGCGTTTAGTTTTATTACAGTCGTCGCGAAATTGCGCGTGTTAACGGAAAAGGATTGGTTCTTAATTCCGTTGGGTCGACGTATGGCGGCGTATCAATTATGGTTAAATCGAAAGAAGTAGGTGGATTTTGTGAATCAATTAACAGTGATTGGCTTAGGGGCAGCCGATTTTGAACAAATGCAAATGGGCGTTTATAAAAAAATTAAAGCCGCAAAAAATTTATATGTTCGTACGGACGATCATCCCGTACTACAAGATTTAAAACAAGAAGGCATCGAGTTTAAAAGCTTTGATGAAATCTACATTAAGCATGGTTCGTTTGGTCCGGTATACGAAGAAATTGCTGCGCAGTTAATCGAAGCGGTAAAAGTAGAAGATGTGATGTACGCAGTACCAGGGCATCCACTTGTAGCAGAGCAAACGGTCCAGCATTTAATCGAAGCCGACCGCCAAGGAAAAATTAACCTCGTAATTGAGGGTGGGCAAAGCTTTTTAGACCCAATTTTTGGTGCGTTAAAAATTGACCCAATTGAAGGCTTCCAGCTATTAGACGGCACAAGCATGTCGATGCACGACGTTAACATGCGTCAGCACATTTTAATCGCGCAGGTGTACGATACGTTCAGCGCATCGGAAGTAAAGTTAACATTAATGGAAAAATACCGCGACGATTACCCAGTAACAATCGTTACAGCAGCTGGTTCAACACAGGAGCAGCTGCGTACAGTGCCTTTATATGAGTTAGACCAAGCAGCGGAGATTAATAATTTAACGACCGTGTACGTGCCGCCTGTGACGTCTGATGAGGACGCACTACGCGATTGGACGACATTCCGTCAAATTATTGCCAAGTTGCGCGGTCCAAATGGTTGCCCATGGGACCAAAAGCAAACGCATGAATCGCTGAAAAAATATTTATTAGAAGAAGCACATGAATTTTTAGCGGCAGTGGATGCAGAAGACGATTTCGCGATGGTAGAAGAGCTTGGAGATGTGTTACTTCAAGTATTCCTACATGCGCAAATTGGCGAGGATAACGGCTACTTCACGTTAGAGGAAGTACTCGCATCGATTAGTGAAAAAATGATTCGCCGTCACCCGCATGTATTTGGAGATGTAGCTGTAGAAGATGCGGATGCGGTTGTTGCCAACTGGGAAGCGATTAAAAGGGCGGAAAAAGGCGAAGTAGACGAGCCGTTATTACAAGGCGAATACCGTCCTGACTCGGCACTTCAAACGTCGTTTAATTACCAGAAAAAAGCAGCGACAGTCGGCTTTGATTGGCCAAATGTAGAAGACGCATGGGCTAAATTTGCTGAAGAATGGCAGGAATTCCGTGAAGAAATTACGAACGGTGAAGCAACATCTCGTATGGATGAGTTTGGCGATGTGTTATTCACACTCGTAAACTTAGCGCGCTTTTATAAGATTTCACCAGAGGAAGCGATGCTACATGCCAATGAAAAGTTTGCACGTCGTTTTAACTTTGTAGAAAATCGTGTTAAAAATAGTGGTAAAGAATTTAGCGACTTTACGCTAGATGAATTAGATGCTTTTTGGGATGAAGCAAAACGTTTAGAAAAAGGGGAGTAACTTATGCGCTTAGATAAATTTTTAAAAGTTTCACGTTTAATTAAACGTCGTACATTAGCAAAAGAAGTAGCCGTACAAGGTCGTATTACAATAAACGAGAAAGTCGCAAAAGCAAGTACGCCAGTAAAGGTCGGGGACGAATTAGCAATTCGCTTCGGGCAAAAGATTGTGACAGCTCGTGTAGAAGAAATCCGTGAAAACGTAAAAAAAGAAGATGCATTAAAAATGTTTACAATTATTAAAGAAGAGCGTCTTGAAAAGGTAGAACCAGAATTTATTGATGACGAAGACTAAGATAGAGCGTGGCAGAGAAATCTGTCATGCTTTTTTTAAACCTTGCATATAGTGTACGACTACGAGCGATAAGGGGGACTAGCATGACAATTCATCAAGAAAGTACACGCTATACAATTTCTTCAGGGGATCATTTAGTAACAGTACGTAATCGTAAGCGAATGGATATGACATCGGTAAAAAGTATTGAACGCTTCGATCAAGAGGAATTTTTCGTGAATACATCACAAGGGCATTTACTCATTCGCGGCGAAGATTTACGCATCGTTCACCTAGATGTAGATAAAGGGTTATTAACATTAGAGGGAGAAGTAAAACAATTGCAGTATGAGGATACCGATAGCGGGTTATCGAAAAGCTTCCTCCATAAATTATTTGGATGATGAGTGCGCAGCTTGTAAGCATCATCGTGATGTTTGCAAGCGGAATTGCAGTTGGTGCGGTAATTGATGGGACAAGAACGATTGTAGGACAAGTTCCACATGTTATTTTCCGAAAAATGGTATTATTAATAGAATGGTGTGTCTGGCTTTTTCTAGCGATTAGCACATTTTACTTATTATTTTTAATTAAAGGAGGGCATTGGCGATTCGTCGATCCATTAGCCCAAATTGCGGGCATTATTAGCTATGAATTATTTTTCCAAAATATTACCCGTTTCATGGGAAGGCTTATTGTGAATATACTAATTAAGCCGATTTATTATATTGGACACATGTTTGTGGCGCTTATTCGGAAAATCATTAAATTTATTGTGAAACTTTTAATCTTGCTAACAAATCCAATTTTTAAAGTTTTTGAGAAATATTTGCTAAAAAACTTTAAATCCAAGTAGTGAACTCGTATAATAATAACAACTATTTTAACAAAAAGGAGGAGACGGCAGTGGGAAAACGAAATATGGAACAAGAGTTACATAACAATGTCCAACCACTTGATAACGACTTTGTCCGTTCAAATCCAAATGCCAAAAGAACCGAACAAAAAGCGCGAAAAAAAGTGTTGCTTCGTCGCAGGTTAGCCATATTTTTAATTTTTGGGGTTGTAATTATTGTTGGCCTAGCGCAATTTTCGAGTATGCAGAGCGAGCTTCTGATTGAAAAAGAGCAAAAAAAGCTAGAAACAACCGTTCAGCTAGAAGAAGTACTTTCGAAACAAGAATTGTTAAATTTACAAATTGCGAAGCTAGAAGACGATGAGTATATTGCAAAACTAGCTAGAAAAGAATTTTTCCTTTCAGAGGAAGGCGAAATTATTTTTACAATGCCAAAAGCAACCGATAAAGAAAATATAGAGCAAAAAAAATCGGACGAAAAACAAGAATAATGTTACCATAGTAAAAGGATAGTATTTTCTTGGTAATATGTTTCATTATGATGCTAAATTTATCAATTTTTTGATGATGATTTGTCATTTATTACCTTTAGGTAGAGTGTCTTGTTGACACTCTTTTTATGTTAGCTATAATTAGAAGAGAAACTACTGAACAAAAGTTTCATTATTTGATAAATGACTTTTAATAAAAGTCTCTTAAAATTTAAGGAGGAGCATTTTTTTTATGTCAATTGAAGTAGGCAGCAAAGTACAAGGTAAGGTAACAGGCATCACAAATTTCGGCGCATTCGTTGAGCTTCCGGATGGAAAAACAGGGTTAGTTCATATTAGTGAAGTAGCAGATAACTACGTAAAAGATATTAACGAGCACCTTAAAGTCGGCGATGAAGTCGAAGTGAAAGTGATGAATGTTGAAGCGGATGGTAAGATTGGTCTTTCAATTCGTAAAGCAAAGCCTCAAGCAGAGCGTCCAGAGCGACCAGAACGTCCACAACGCCCTCGTCGTGACAACAATCGTTCAAATGATCGCAACAATCATCAACCAAAAGAAAATTTTGAACAAAAAATGGCACGCTTCTTAAAAGATAGCGATGAGCGTTTAACTACATTAAAACGTGCAACTGAGTCGAAACGCGGCGGTCGTGGAGCTCGCAGAGGATAATTTTGCTGGCTATTTGAAACTTAGAAAAAGTGTCACATAGATGAAAAAGCTGATTCACAAGAAGTTTACTTCTGTGAATCAGCTTTTTGTTGTTAACCGATTAATTTGATTGTTTGTTAGCACTTTCGGCATTATGTTTAATGAGTAGACGGATTAACGTGATGAAACAAAAAATTCCCCCGATTAAACCAATAGCGATCATGATAATTTGAAGGGGGAGTGGTAAATTTGTTAAAATCACGCCGCCAACGACTAAGAGCATACTAATGCCACATAAAAAAGATAAGTATGTAAAGTTTTGTACCAATGAAAACGCCTCCTTAAACCCATTATAAAGTTAAAAGTACTTTTATTTCCATCTAATGCAAAAAAAAGAGCCGCCTCTTATAAAATAAGAGACAGCGCCTTAAGATGACCCGTACGGGATTCGAACCCGTGTTACCGCCGTGAAAGGGCGGTGTCTTAACCACTTGACCAACGGGCCATAAATATGGTGGCGGCAGAGGGAGTCGAACCCACGACCTTTCGGGTATGAACCGAGTGCTCTAGCCAACTGAGCTACACCGCCAAATTAACAACAAAATTAATAATACAAGGCAACGCAAAAAGTGTCAACACTATTTGCATTAATTTATATCAAAATACTTTATTTTTGCTTTTTTTAGTAACTATTAATGAAAATTTCTAGTATATCGAGGAATAAGTAGGTTTTTATTGTAAAAAAAAGCCTAATTATCAAGGCTGGTGACGAAAAAAAACGTCGAATACTTTTTTTTGTGGCTCCTACAAACAGACAACATTTTAAGTGAATCTTTTCTATAATGACAACAAAAAGAAAAGGTGAGGCTATTGGTTTCGATAGATCGTGAGCAAATTGAACGAATGTTCCCGAATGTAATGACACATGATATGGAAAATAGAAAGCAATTATTCGTAATAAGCGTTGTATTTATAGCCTTTTGTTGTGCGCAAGCGGTATTTTTTGAAACGATTGCGCCGTTATTTTTACCATTTTGGCTAATCGTGCGTGAACGCCTACCTGGTTTTCAAAAATATGCAGCCATTGGTGGGCTTGCCGGTGCCTTTTTATTAGGGTTTGGTCAAGGGAGTATCATCGTATTACAAATTATACTGCTGCAATTACTACGCCGTATTCCCTCCGTAAAAATCTCGATCTATATACAGTTAACGACAGCGATATTAGTTGTACAATTGATTTGGCAAATGTTCTTTTATGGAGGATTACCACCGATTTTAGTGATCGTTTCCGTTTTGTATGAATGTCTATTTGCTCTAGTATTACTCTTTTTTATTACGCGATTATTACCAGAATCAAATAGCCTAAAATATACGTGGACACAAGATAAAGTTGTAGCAGTAGTTGTTTTACTAGCGAGCCTACTCATTGGCATGAAATCTTTTGTCGTTTTCTATTTTTCTGTACCGCAAATTCTCTTGTACGTATTAATTTGTGTTGTCGCCTATACAACGACGATTGGGGCAACGGTTATTTTTTCGCTGACACTGGGCTTTTTAATCGGACTAGCAGATTTGTCGTTTACTGGCATGATGATTTTATATGCATGTAGTGGGCTTGTGGCGAGTTTTGTGCAAAATTACGGCCGGCTAGCGGTTGCTTTATTCAGTATGCTTCCAAGTGTATTTTTCTTTTTCTATGACGCCACGTTGCCGCTAGATAGTGTGTATTTTTTATCAATGCTGACGGGCACGTTACTATTTTTACTGGTGCCAAAAAGTATATTACATGATGCGCAAGACTACTATAAACTGCAAACAAGTCCCATTGTGCAGGTGCAGCGTCATGAAGTAGTCGAGCAGCACTTACAGCAGTTTCAGCACTTTGCGATGTTTATGAAAGAACTGGTCTTTGAGAGATTTACAAAGGAAGCAGTGGTCGTTTCTGAACAGAAGGAACCCTTTATTATTTGTTCCAGTTGTTTTCGTTATGAGCAGTGTTTTGGAGAAGCAAAGGAAATGGTACCGATTCTTGAAAATTGGCGATTAGCAAAGAGAAGTTCCAAGCCTGTGACATGGGTACGTGCAGAAGAGCAAATAAAAAATAAGTGCATTAAATCAGGCAAGCTATTAGACGAGCTATATGCGGCACTACAAAAAGAGCAAATGGAACGCCAATTTTATCATGGAAAAAAAATGATCGCGCTCCAATTACGAGATTTAACAGAGCACCTCCAACAGCTCTTAAAGCACCAGCAACAAGAGTTAGGTGCACCAGAAACAGCGAGTGAATTGCAAAGTTTTTTAACAGAGCAAGGTTTTCAGTGCTTGCATATTGAATGGCTAAATCAAGAAATGGGAGAACGTGAACTCATTTTTTATATTGCGGGTGAACATAATGTGCAAGAAATGATGCAACAATTGGAACAGTATTTGTTTGAATGGTTGCATGAACCGATGCAAGGGGAATGGATGGGTGTACAAACGACACCTATTTTTTATAATCAGTTGAAGTTTCGTTCAGCAATTCGTTATCAATTGGAGTATGATATATATACGTATTCGTATCAAGATCATACGATTTCAGGTGACTCGTACCGCGTATTTCCGTTGCATAAGGGCTTGATGGCAATTATGTTATCCGATGGTATGGGGACAAGTCACCGGGCACAGCAAGAGAGCGAGCATTTAATTCATATGCTCCAGCAATGTCTTGCTTATAATTTAGACCCAGAAACAGCGATGCATACGATGCATTACGTCTTGTCGCTTAAAAGTGCTGATATGTATGCAACGATGGACTTTGCGCTTGTTGATTTACAGTTTGGTCATTTATGGTGTTGGAAAGCAGGAGGCATGACAACGTATGTGCTGCGCGGTGATGAATTATTTAAAGTAGAGAGCACGTGTGCCCCTATTGGTTTCTTATCAGACTTTGCAGTGGATACAGAAATGGTAAAACTGCGGGCTGATGATGTGATATTAATGGTGTCAGATGGGTTATTTTCTGAAATGGAAAATTGGACAGTACAAGAGCAACGATTTATTTCATCGATTCGTGAAAGCTTAGCGCAAGGAGCGACGATTCAAGTGGCACTATTCGATTGTATGACACGCTATAAGCAAAAATACGAAATTACAGACGATTGCACGGTTATGTTATTTCGCTTACAACAAGAAGTAAAACCTTGGCATGTATTCCGTCCAAATCAAGATTTTCGTATGGTTTAAATGAGGTGAGTAGGATGCATCGTTTTGAGCATCGTGTAGTAGCATATATAAAAGAACATCGGCTTGTTGTGCCGGGGGATAAATTATTGATCGCTTGTTCGGGAGGCGTTGATTCAATGGCGCTTCTCTCTTTTTTTCAGCAGTTTCAGCAGTATTTTCAAATTGAAATTGCCGTGGCTCATGTCGATCATATGCTGCGCGGCGAGACATCGGCACAAGACCGAGCGTTTGTTGAAGCGTATTGTCATGAACATGGCATACCGGTAAATAGTTGCGCGATTCCAATCGCAGCTATTCATGAACAAGAAGGGGGCAATTCACAAGCAATTTGTCGTCGGGAACGCTATCAATTTTTTGAGCATTTGATGCATAAGCATGCATTTACGAAGCTTGTAACAGCCCATCATGCAGATGACCAATTAGAATCGATGCTCATGGCACTAGCGAAAGCGAGTTCGTTAAATGGTTTGAAGGGTATTTTACCGATTCGTTCATTCGGACAATATTTTGTGATTCGTCCGTTTTTAATGGTTACAAAAGCGGAAGTTGGGGAATATTTACATAACCGAGCGCTTACTTTTCGTGAAGATGCCAGCAACGCAAAAGATGACTATACACGCAATCGTTTCCGTCATCATATTGTGCCGTTATTAAAGCATGAAAATGAAATGGTGTCACAGCATGCCGTGCAAATGGCGCAGCAGCTTGTCGACGATGATTTCCTACTCATGCAGCTGGCGCAAGGCCGTTTTAGGCAGCTTTTCGAAAAAATTGAGGGAAATTGTTATAAAGTATCTGTTTCTGCGCTACAAAATGAACCACTTGCTTTACAAAGAAGGCTCATTTTAATACTATTAAATTATCTTTATAACGATTCGAATACGATTCAAAGTTATACACTTTGTACGGCAATTTTAGCGTTATTTGATACGTCTAAAGGTAGCCGTTCAGTCGATTTACCACAGGATTTTATTGCACGCCGTCAGTATGATGAAGTTGTATTTGAAAAAAAACGTCAGCAGCAGGAACTCAAAAAGTGCGCGCTTCCCTTCAATGAATGGGTGACATTCGGAATGATACGTATTTATCTCGGGGAGTTAGCATTGTGTGATGATACTTTTTTACAAAAGTATCAGCCTCATTATTTTGAATCTTCGGCTGTAGAATTTCCGCTTCACGTAAGAATACCGAAGCAAGGTGACCGTATTTCGCTAAAAGGTATGCAGCACAAGAAAAAAGTTTCTCGCATTTTTATTGATGACAAGATTCCCTTCGTAAAAAGAGCCAATTGGCCGTTGCTAGTGGATACAAACGACGAGCCGTTAGCTTTATTAGCTGTCCGCGTAAACAATAAATTTTCTAACGTACAATCGACAAAGCATGATTATGTGCTTATTGTAGAAAGCGATGAACGTTTTTAGAAGGTTTAAACAATCTAAGGAGGAATCTACCCATGATTCAAAACGATATTGAAAAAATTATGATTTCAGAAGAACAAATCCAAGAGCGCATTAAAGACCTAGGTGCACAATTAACGGAAGAGTATAAAGATCGCTTCCCATTAGCAGTCGGTGTACTAAAAGGTGCTATGCCTTTCATGAACGATTTAATGAAACGTTTCGATTCTTACATTGAATTAGATTTCATGGATGTATCTTCATACGGGAACGCAACGGTATCATCTGGAGAAGTAAAAATTTTAAAAGACTTAAATACAAGCGTTGAAGGCCGTGATGTTATCATTATTGAAGACATTATCGACAGTGGTTTAACATTAAGTTATTTAGTGGATTTATTTAAATACCGCAAAGCAAAATCAATTAAAATCGTTACATTATTAGATAAGCCATCTGGTCGTAAAGTAAAATTAGAAGCTGATGTTGTTGGCTTCGAGGTACCAGACGGTTTCGTAGTAGGCTATGGACTAGATTACGTAGAAAAATATCGTAACTTACCATACATTGGTATTTTAAAACGTGAAGTTTATTCGTTTTAATTTTTAGTCCAACTTTGGACACGCTAATGCGAATGCATCTTTGAAAATTGAGCGGATTTTGTCATAATTCGCGCATTCATTTAAAATGCTCGGTGCTTTTCGTTGTATCAATTTTTCAACGTATGTTAAGATTTTACTTATAGTTTTTCTGTAATGTTGTGAGGAGGCTGGGGATGAATCGAATATTTCGATACACCATATTTTATTTACTAATTTTTCTCGTGATTATCGGGATTTTTGGAACATTTAATGGTGGTAAAAAAACAACTGAAAACCTTGATTACCACGCATTTTTCGAGGCAATTGAAAGTGACAAGGTAGAATCAGTCACAATTCAACCAGAACGAGGCGTGTATAAAATCACAGGTGAAATGAAGGGCGCTGAAGAAGGCGAAACATTTACAGTAAACATTCTGCAAAATGACCAAACTTCAGTAGATCGCATCCTACAAATTCAAGATGGGGAATACCCAGGCGTTGAAGTGTTAGAGGCTGCCCAAACAAGTGGATTTGTTACATTCTTAACAAGTATTATTCCATTTGTGATCATTATTATTTTATTCTTCTTCCTAATGAGTCAATCTCAAGGTGGGGGCAATAAGGTAATGAACTTCGGTAAATCAAAGGCGAAGCTATTTGATGACTCGAAGAAAAAAGTTCGCTTCAACGATGTAGCAGGTGCTGATGAAGAAAAGCAAGAGCTTGTCGAAGTTGTAGACTTCTTAAAAGATCACCGTAAGTTCACAGATATCGGTGCGCGTATTCCTAAAGGGATTCTACTTGTAGGTCCTCCAGGTACGGGTAAAACATTACTTGCACGTGCGGTTGCCGGTGAAGCAGGCGTACCATTCTTCTCGATTTCAGGTTCTGACTTCGTAGAAATGTTCGTCGGTGTCGGTGCATCTCGTGTACGTGACTTATTCGAAAATGCGAAGAAAAATGCGCCATGTATCATTTTCATCGATGAGATTGATGCAGTAGGTCGTCAACGTGGTGCTGGTCTTGGTGGTGGTCACGATGAGCGTGAGCAAACATTAAACCAATTACTAGTTGAAATGGATGGTTTCGGTGCGAACGAAGGTATTATTATCATCGCTGCAACAAACCGTCCAGACATTCTAGATAAAGCATTACTTCGTCCAGGACGTTTTGACCGCCAAATTACGGTTGGACACCCAGACGTTAAGGGCCGTGAAGCAATCCTTAAAGTACATGCACGTAACAAACCTTTATCAGAAGGTGTTGATTTAGGAGCAGTTGCACAGCGTACACCAGGATTCTCAGGTGCTGACTTAGAGAACTTATTAAACGAATCTGCACTTGTAGCTGCGCGTAAAAACAAAAAATCAATTAACATGGTTGATATCGACGAAGCATCTGACCGCGTCATCGCAGGTCCAGCAAAAGCAAGTCGTGTGTATTCTCCAAAAGAGAAAAAGCTTGTGGCATTCCACGAAGCAGGTCACGTTGTTGTTGGTTTAGAGTTAGACGAAGCAGATACAGTTCACAAAGTAACAATCGTTCCACGCGGTCAAGCGGGTGGCTATGCGATTATGTTACCGAAGGAAGAGCGCTTCTTTACGACAAAAACAGAGTTACTTGACCGTATCGCCGGACTTCTTGGTGGACGTGTTGCGGAGGAAATCGTACTTGGTGAAGTATCAACAGGTGCACATAATGACTTCCAAAAAGTAACGAGCATTGCACGTGCAATGGTAACAGAGTATGGGATGAGCAACAGCCTTGGGGCAGTTCAATATGGATCAAATCAAGGTGGTAACCCATTCTTAGGTCGTGACTTCGGTTCGGACCAAAACTACTCAGATACAGTTGCTTATGAAATCGACAAAGAAGTACAACGCATTGTTGATGAGCAATATGCACGTACGAGACGTATCTTAACGGAAAACCGTGAATTACTAGATTTAATTGCCGGTACATTAATGACGAAAGAAACATTAAACGCGCAAGAAATCGAGCATTTACGTGATCACGGTACACTTCCAGCTGAAGAAGTAGAAGCGGAATCAGCACCAAATCTTGAGAAAGCTGTAACACCAACTTTAGAAAAAGCTGGTGATGCGAACATCAACGAAGAGGTAATTGGCGAAGCAAAAGCTCCAACAGTAGAAGATTTACCAAAAGACGCTTCAGTAGAACGCCCACAAGGCATCGACGAAGACCGTCCAAAACAATAAGTATCCAAACTGGCTATTTCCTTTAGAGGAAGTAGTCAGTTTTTTTAAGGATAAGACATACTGCTTATTCAACGCGCCAGGTTCAAAAGTAGCCTCGATTGCGAATCACTACAAACATAATGAGTAAGTGTGGTATTATTTTGGGAAAGAACACATTAAAGTAGGTGCTATGTGTGATATTAGTAATGAATGCAGGAAATTCCAATGTTATTTTAGGAGTGTATAACAAGGATCAACTCGCCTATCAATGGCGCATGGAAACAAATATTCGCAAAACTGAAGATGAATACGCAATGCAATTGAATGCGTTTTTTTCATACGAGGGCATTTCATTTCAAGAAATTACAGGGATTATTATTTCGTCGGTAGTTCCCCCAATCATGTTTGCCTTAGAGCGCATGTGCAAAAAATATTTTCATAAGGAGCCATTAATTGTGGGACCGGGTGTGAAAACCGGCCTCAATATTAAATATGAAAATCCGCGTGAAGTCGGTACAGATCGAATTGTGAATGCGGTCGGGGCGCTCGTACAGTACGGAGGAAAACCGCTAATTATTATTGATTTTGGTACAGCGATTACGTATTGTTATTTAAATGCGCGTGGCGATTATTTAGGCGGCGCGATTGCACCAGGTATTGCGATTTCAACTGAAGCGTTATATGCGCGTGCGGCGAAATTGCCTCGCTTTGAAATTGCAAAAACCAATCAAATAATCGGTAAAAATACGATTTCAGCAATGCAGGCCGGCATATTTTTTGGCTTTATTGGCCAAGTAGAAGGTATTATCAGTCGCATGAAGGCACAAAGTGAGGAAGAACCACTTGTACTTGCAACCGGGGGACTTGCAACACTCATTGCCGATGAAACACAAATGATTGATGTTGTTGATCCAGACCTTACATTAAAAGGGCTCGCGACAATTTATAAAAGAAATCAGTAGAAAAGAGGACATTCAATATGAAAGACTATTTAATAAGAGCAATCGCATTTGACGGCCAAGTCCGTGCATTTGCAACAAATACAACAGAGACAGTAGCAGAAGCACAGCGCCGTCACAATACATGGCCGGTTGTTTCAGCAGCATTAGGTCGCTCAATGACGGCTTCAGTTATGATGGGTGCGATGTTAAAAGGTGATGACAAAATCACTGTTAAAATCCAAGGTAACGGTCCAATCGGTCCAATGGTAATCGATGCGGATGCTAAAGGAGATGTGCGTGGTTTTGTGACAAATCCACATGTACATTTTGATTTAAATGAGCACGGTAAGCTAGATGTGCGCGCAGGTGTAGGGACAGAAGGAACGTTAACGATTGTAAAAGACTTAGGAATGCGTGATATGTTCTCTGGTCAAACACCGATCGTTTCAGGTGAAATCGCAGAAGACTTCACTTACTATTTTGCTTCATCTGAACAAGTACCTTCATCAGTAGGTTTAGGTGTATTAGTAAACCCAGACAACACGATTTTAGCTGCGGGAGGCTTTATCATTCAATTAATGCCAGGCTGTGAAGATGAAACAATTGATGAAATTGAAAAGCGTTTATCTTCAATCGAGCCGGTTTCGAAAATGATTGAAAAAGGATATACACCAGAGCAAATTTTAGAAGCAGTATTAGGGGCCGGAAATGTACAAGTTCTTTCTGAATTACCTGTACAATTCCAATGCCAATGTTCAAAAGAGCGTTTCGGTGCAGCGATTATTGGTTTAGGTGTCGGAGAAATTCAAGAAATGATTGATGAAGATGGCGGAGCTCAAGCACAATGTCACTTCTGCTTAGAAACATATGAATTCACTAAAGAAGAGCTAAAAGGCTTCATTAATGAAATCCAATCGTAATTTGCACGATACACCAACACCACAAAATATACCGTACACACAACGACGCTTAAAAACGAAACCAACGTTAATTTTATTGCTTATTTTGTTAATCGGAAATCTATTTTGGTTCGTGTTATGGTTACTCCCATCAGAGGAATCTGCATTAAAAGACGGTAGCGAAACAGTCGCTACCGTTGAGGGAGATGCAATTACACGCCAACAATGGCTAGCCTCAATGGAAAGCCGATACGGGAAAGAAACACTGCGAAACTTAGTAAATGAAACCGTGATGGACAAAGCGGCACAGAAATATAAAATCAAAGCGAATGACGAAGAAATCGATTTAGAAATTGCATTACTTCGTTCAGCGCGAGATACCAATGATACATCTTTACATAGTTTATCAACGGAGCAATTACGTCAAAAAGTACGTGCGCAGCTTCTCTTAGAAAAAGTGCTGACAAATGATGTCGTAATCGAAGAACAGGAAGCGAAAACGTATTACGACGAAAACCAATCACTTTATAATATTCCAACGACCTATCGTACGAGTATGATTGTTGTCAATTCGAAAGAAGATGCAGAGCGCGTAGAAAAGGAATTGAAAAATGGTTCTGAGTTCGCCGTTTTAGCACGTGAGCATTCGCTTGATGCGGCATCAGCGAGTCTCGGTGGGGATATCGGCTTTGTATCATCCGAGCAATCTTCAGTAGAAACGGCCATCGTAAAAGCAGCACAACAATTAAAAGCACAGGCTACATCGAAGCCATTCGTATTAAGCGATGGCCGTTACGCGATTGTCATGGTGGCTGAAATTATCGAAGGGAATTCATTCTCTTACGATGAAGTTGAAAATCATGTGAAACGTCAGCTCGCTTTAGAACAATTACCGTCGTCGATTACACCAGAAGCTTTTTGGGCTGAATTTGGTGTTGAATGGTTTTACGGGGAAACAAAAAAATAGTTGTCTTCTTATACGACATACCTAGAAAATGGTGTGTCGTATTTTTTTGTCTTAAGGAAATTATAGATACTCGCATTTGTGGATAACTTTGTATAAAGTTCCCTCTACGTCTAGGCTAAAGCGCCAGCCCCTCGAGCTTTTCGGTCCCGCCTTTGTTCTTAAAATAGTCAGAAAATTTCACAAAAAAATAGCGCAAGTAATTGACAACGTTTCCTTAGACTGATAAGATTACAATTAAGGAAAACCTATTAAAGTAGTAGGGATTAGGAGGAGACATGATTCATGAGTAAATTAGCAAATTCTGTGGCTGAATTAGTTGGCCACACACCAATCGTAAAATTAAACAACGCAACAGGTGAAAATGACGGTAACGTATACGTAAAATTAGAATACTTCAACCCAGGTTCTTCAGTAAAAGACCGTTTAGCATTAGCGATGATCGAAGCAGCTGAAAAAGACGGAACATTACAACCAGGTGGCACGATTATTGAGCCAACTTCAGGGAATACAGGTATCGGTCTTGCCATGATCGCAGCAGCAAAAGGCTATAAAGCGATTTTAGTAATGCCAGAAACAATGAGCTTAGAGCGTCGTAACTTATTACGTGCTTACGGTGCAGACTTAGTGTTAACACCAGGCCCAGAAGGTATGAAGGGTGCAATCGCAAAAGCAGAAGAATTATCTGCTTCTGAAGGCTACTTCTTACCACAACAATTCAAAAACGAAGCGAATGCAGAAATCCACCGTTTAACAACAGGTCCAGAAATCATCGAAGCGTTTGAATCAGAAGGTTTACAAGTAGATGCATTCGTAGCGGGTGTTGGTACGGGTGGTACAATTACAGGTGCAGGCCAAGTATTAAAAGAAAAATTCCCAGCTGTTGAAATTATTGCAGTAGAGCCAAAAGATTCACCAGTTTTATCTGGCGGTAACCCTGGCCCACACAAAATCCAAGGAATTGGCGCTGGTTTCGTACCAGATGTATTAAATACAGACGTCTATTCTTCAGTATTCCCAGTAGAAAACGAAGTGGCATTCGAACACGCACGTAAAGTAGCGCGTGAAGAAGGTATTTTAGCAGGTATTTCTTCTGGTGCAGCGATTTATGCAGCAATTGAAACAGCAAAACGTTTAGGCAAAGGCAAAAATGTTGTCGCAATCATCCCATCAAATGGTGAGCGTTACCTATCAACACCTTTATACCAATTCGAAGACTAATCATTTGTTTAGACAGCCGTTCTAGTGAGAGTATTCTTACTAGAATGGCTTTTTTTATGGATAAAACCGCAATTCCCTAGCAATTTTCAGTATTTTCAAGTTTAATAAAGACAAATAGCTAAAGAAGGTGGACCAACTATGCAGCAACTTCTAGTACACACATTCCAAATGACGAAAGATGAATTTTTTTATAGCTTCAAGGAGCAAACATACGATATAAAAGAACGTATATTTTTAGAAAGTGGACGTGGCGGGCATTATTCGATTGCCGCGTGGCGCCCATTTGCGAAAGCCTGGTCGGTAGAAACAGGTCTTAAAATCGATTGGCAAAACGGTGAAACGGAAATTCGAAAAGGGGAAGCGTTAGCGCAGCTTGAACAGCTTGTGAAGCAATATGAATTTCAATCAAATGAGCAGCTTCCAGATTTCCAAGGCGGGGCAATTGGTTTTATTACCTATGATTACGCGCGTACGATTGAAGTGTTCGCCGAGGCAACAACGGATGACTTGCATGTACCCGATGTGTTTTTCTATTTGTTTGATCACTGGGCGGTACATAACGTAGCAACAAATGAAGTGACATTGATGAAATTGAAAACGAGCGCGGTCGACCTAGAGCAGTGGGAAATGGAGTGGGGACAGGCGGCCAAGTCCGGTTTAACAGCGCGACACTTTCACCAAGAAGCTGCGACAAATGATAGTCAAGACGAAAGTGAGCTGCAAGTATCGTTTGCAGGCGTGGATTTTGAAGTGGCGGTGCAAAAGATTCAAGATTATATCGGGCAAGGTGATGTATTCCAGGTAAATCTATCCGTACGTCAGGCGAAAAAGCTGTCAGCTACGCCAATGACGATGTATGAGGCGGTACGCTCGTTTAACCCGTCACCATATATGGCTTATATTGAAAGTGAAGATTTTGCTGTGGTTAGTGGTTCACCAGAATTACTCGTAAAGAAAAAGGGGACAGAGCTATCCACACGCCCGATTGCTGGTACACGTCCACGCGGGGCATCAAAAGAAGAGGATTTAGCGCTCGCGAATGAACTCATCAACCATGAAAAAGAACGCGCAGAACATGTGATGCTTGTTGATTTAGAACGCAATGACTTAGGGCGTGTAAGTGCGTATGGTACCGTGGAAGTCAATGAATTCATGGTCATTGAGTATTATTCGCATGTCATGCATATCGTATCGAATGTGCGCGGACAAATAGCTGAAGGTAAAACAAACGCTGATGTTATTCGGGCAATGTTCCCAGGCGGTACGATTACCGGAGCTCCGAAAATCCGTACGATGGAAATTATTGAGGAGCTAGAGCCTGTGCGCCGTGGTCTTTACACGGGGTCGATTGGCTGGCTTGGCTATACGGGGGATGTAGAGCTAAATATCGTCATTCGAACAGCGTACATTCAAGACGGAATCGCCTATATTCAGGCAGGTGCGGGGATTGTCATTGATTCGATTCCGGAGCAGGAATACGTAGAATCCATGAATAAAGCGAAAGCGATGTGGCAGGCAAAAGCTATGGCAGAAGAGGTGTCAAAATGATTTTAATGATTGATAACTACGATTCGTTTACGTATAACCTAGTACAATATTTTGGGGAGTTCGGTTATGAACTAGTCGTCAAGCGTAATGATGCGATTACTCTTGAAGAAATTGAGCAGCTGAATCCGATGATGCTTGTCATTTCACCAGGGCCATGCACACCAAATGAAGCAGGCGAGAGCTTAAACATCATTAAGTATTTTGCAGGGAAAATTCCACTGCTTGGTGTGTGCTTAGGGCATCAGGCGATTGCGCAAGTATTTGGCGGGGATGTTGTGCGAGCAGAGCGCTTAATGCACGGCAAAACATCACCGGTACAGCATAAAGGAATCGGTTTACACAGAAATAACAATAACCCATTTTTAGCGACACGCTATCATTCGCTTATTGTCGAGCCTAGGACATTACCAAATTGTTTAGAAGTGACGGCCTGGACAGAAGAAGGCGAAATTATGGGGCTGCGTCATAAGGACTTCGCGATTGAAGGCGTACAATATCACCCGGAGTCGATTATGACCGAAGAGGGAAAGTTACTTTTGAAAACATTTATTGAAACCTATTGCTAAGGGGGAGTCATGATGCTTTGTTGGATGAATGGACAATTTATAGAGGAACAGGAATTACTTATTTCACCGTTTGATCATGGTTTTTTGTATGGGCTTGGCTTTTTTGAAACATTTCGTACCTATAAGGGAAAAGTGGTGTTTTTACCGCTGCATGTTGAACGTTTACTGGAAGCGTTAAAGGAATACCGTATTGATTTTCCATATACGCTGAACGAGCTCGAACAAATTATTGAACAGCTAAATGCACAAGACGGAGAGGAAGGCTATTTTCGTTTGAATGTATCTGCAGGGGAACACCCAATCGGGCTCGCGCCTACAGCGTACAATCAGCCAAACGTCATTTTATTTCGTAAACAATTAGCACAACAAAAGCGCGGCACAGAAAAAGAAGCGGTATGGCTAGAGACGATTCGGAATTCGCCTGAACAACAGCAGCGTCATAAAAGCCATCATTATGGCAATAATGTGCGTGCACGAATGGAATTACCAAGCTTAGCGGTACATGAAGGCTTTTTTACAGACGCGCGCGGTGTTGTGGCAGAGGGAATTACGTCAAATATTTTTTGGATTAAAGATGGTATACTATATACGCCTTCCGCAAAACTAGGAATTTTACCAGGAATTACGCGTAAGATGGTGATTGAACTTGCCACAGCAATGGGCATTCAAGTGCGTGAAGGCAGCTTTTTGAAATGGGAGCTTGAACAAGCAGATGAATGCTTTATAACAACCGCTATACAGGAGCTTGTCCCGATTTCGCATATTGGCAACGTTCGTTTTGCTGGTAGCGAGGGTAGGATGTATCAAAAGCTTCATAACGCGTATGTACAAAAAATTGTGACCCATTTAGGAGAATAGGATGCTAGAACATTATAAAACATTGACTTTAAACGGAATCAAACTCGATTTTCATAAAGAAACGTTCGTCATGGGCATTTTAAACGTTACCCCGGATTCGTTTTCAGACGGTGGGGAGTTTAATTCTGTTGAAAAAGCAGTAGCGCAGGCCAAAAAAATGGTTGCAGACGGGGCGAAAATTATTGATGTTGGTGGGGAATCTACACGCCCAGGCTATACGCGTATTTCAGACGATGAAGAAATCACACGTGTTGTGCCAGTCATTGAAGCACTAGTAAAGGAAGTCCCAGCAATAATTTCAATTGATACGTATAAATCACATGTAGCACGCGCTGCGATTAACGCGGGAGCTCATATGATTAACGATATTTGGGGCGCAAAAGCAGACCCTAACATGGCGAAGGTTGCAGCAGAATTGAACGTGCCAATCATTTTAATGCATAATCGTGAATCAGACGCGTATACCGAGTACTTTACGGAGTTTTTACAAGAGCTAGAGGGAAGTATCGAAATCGCAAAAGCAGCAGGCGTACCGGATGAACATATTATGCTTGATCCCGGTATTGGTTTTGTGAAAAACCTAGCCGAGAGCATTGAAACGATGCAGCGTTTAGACGAGCTTGTCGCACTTGGCTACCCGGTATTACTGGCTACTTCGCGTAAACGCATGATTGGTGCGGTATTAGACTTGCCTGTTGATGAGCGCGTAGAAGGAACAGCTGCGACTTGTGCATTCGGTGTACAAAAGGGCTGTCATATGATGCGCGTACATGACGTAAAAGAAATTGCGCGTACGGTGAAAATGACAGACGCTTTAGTAGGGAAATTTAACGTACAAGGTGAATTAGCACCAAGACATTAAGGAGATTACGATGGATTACATTCACTTAAGAGAAATGCAGTTTTTTGGTTATCACGGTGTATTACCGGAAGAAAATGTACTAGGGCAACGCTTTCGGGCGAATGTATCGCTGGCAGTAGACATCAAACGCGCGGGTGAAACAGATGAGCTAGACGATACGGTTAGCTACGTAGGTGTTTATGATATTTGTAAGGATGTTATGGAAGGCAAGCCGTACAAGTTAATTGAAGCGGTGGCAGAAACAATTGCAACGCGTATTTTAACGCAGTATGAAGGGCAAGTATTCGGTTGCCGTGTGGAAGTTGTAAAGCCTGATCCACCGATTCCCGGGCATTATAAAGAAGTAGCCGTTGAAATTACGCGAGGACAGTTCGTATGAAACGAGCGTATTTATCAATAGGAACGAATATTGGCGAGCGTGAAAAAAATTTGCAAGATGCAGTACGTATGCTAATTGCGCATGAAGCGATTACGGTAACCGCCGTTTCATCGATTTACGAAACAGCAGCAGTAGGCTTTACGGAGCAGGCTGATTTTTTAAATATCGCGCTTCGCTTAGAAACAACTTTAAGTGCACAAGAGCTGCTTTTAGTCTGCCAGCAAGTCGAAAATGACTTAGGTCGTGTACGTGAATTCCGTTGGGGTCCACGTATTATTGATTTGGATATTCTATTGTACAATAATGAAACCTCTAATACAGAAACGCTCATTGTCCCGCATCCTCGCATGTACGAACGTGCTTTCGTGCTCGTGCCGTTAAAAGAGATTATGCCAGAAAAATGTGATATGCTTGAAGGCGTGCAAAATGCATATCAAACATTCGACATAGAGAAAGAGGGCGTCAAACTGTGGAAGACGATCGCTACGGTCGACGAATTCGTGCCTTCCGAAAACTAAAGCGAATTCAACAAACCGAACTAGCAAAACGTATTAGCATATCTGTTACGATTTTAGGAAGAATCGAGCGAGGCGAAAAACAGCCGACAGATGAACAACTTCAATCAATTGCGGATGTATTCGACATAAATATTCAAGAATTAAAAGGGAACGAATAATGGAGGGACCAATGTTGTCAAACAGTGAACAAAAGCCATTCCAAATTGGTGATATCGTCATGGACAACCGTGTCGTACTTGCTCCAATGGCAGGTGTCTGCAATTCAGCATTCCGTTTAACAGTAAAGGAATTTGGTGCCGGTTTAGTTTATGCTGAAATGATTAGTGATAAAGCATTAAACACGCGTAACCAAAAAACGATGGATATGCTGTATATCGATGAACGCGAAAATCCAATGACCTTGCAAATTTTTGGTGGCGACAAAGAAAACTTAGTCGAGGCAGCCAAATATGTAGATAAATATACAACAGCGGATATTATCGACATTAACATGGGTTGCCCAGTAAATAAAATCATCAAATGTGAAGCGGGTGCTAAGTGGCTACTTGACCCAAATAAAATTTATGAGATGGTATCTGCGGTAGTGGATGCAGTAGATAAGCCAGTATCCGTAAAAATGCGAATCGGCTGGGATGATGAGCATGTCTTTGCCGTTGAAAATGCATTAGCAGCTGAACGCGCAGGTGTATCAGCCATTGCGATGCACGGCCGTACACGTATGCAAATGTATGAGGGCAAAGCGAACTGGGACGTACTAGCGGAAGTGAAGAAGCATATTAACGTACCATTTATCGGTAACGGAGATGTGGAAACGCCGCAAGATGCGAAGCGTATGCTTGATCATACAGGTGCAGACGCGGTCATGATTGGGCGCGCGGCATTAGGGAACCCATGGATGATGTATCAAACTGTGCGCTATTTAGAAACGGGCGAGCTTTTACCAGAGCCATCATTACGCGAAAAGATGGATGTGTGTTTATTACACTTCGAACGTCTAAAAGCCTTAAAAGGCGAAAAAATTGCCGTACTTGAAATGCGTAGTCACGCGTCATGGTACTTAAAAGGTCTTCGTGGTAACGGTAAAATTCGTAATGCGATTAACACAGCAGTAACAGGTGATGATTTACGTACAATCATCAACAGTGTTGTCGCAGAGTACGAATTACACGGTAAGCTACTAGAAGCGTAAACAAAAAAGGCATCTTGTAAAAAGGTGCCTTTTAGTGATTCTACAAAACTCTTTTCACAGAATTATTAAACATTTCAAATTAATTCGAAACAGATGAATCACAAAAAGAAATACGGTACAATAGAAATATTATGGACTATTGTGCCACATTCGAGCGCAAAAACATTAAGGAGTGAAACACGTGTCAAATATCGAAGAATTAAACGACCAACTTTTGGTGAGACGCCAAAAGATGACTGATATTCAAGAAAACGGTATGGACCCATTCGGTAGCCGTTTTGAACGTACACATTTATCAAATGAAGTAATTGCTGAAAACGAAGAGTTCGACAAAGATTATTTACATGATAACCCACGCCAAGTAGTAATCGCTGGTCGTATCATGACGAAGCGCGGTAAAGGTAAAGCAGGCTTTGCGCATATTCAAGACTTAGGTGGCCAAATTCAAATTTATGTACGTAAAGATGCAATCGGCGACGAAGCTTACGAATTATTCAATAAAGCAGACCTTGGTGATATCGTAGGGATTAAAGGGGATGTATTCCGCACGCAAGTTGGTGAGTTATCAGTTAAAGCAACTGAATTCACATTCTTAACAAAAGCGTTACGCCCATTACCAGACAAATTCCACGGCTTAACAGACGTAGAGCAACGCTACCGTCAACGTTATGTAGACTTAATGACGAACGATGAATCTAAAGCTACATTCATCTTACGTTCTAAAATCATCCGTGCAATCCGTAACTATTTAGATAACAAAGGTTATTTAGAAGTCGAAACACCAATGTTACACACAATCGCTGGTGGTGCTGCGGCGCGTCCGTTCATTACACACCATAACGCGCTTGATATGGAATTATATATGCGTATCGCAATCGAGTTACACTTAAAACGTTTAATCGTTGGTGGCTTAGAAAAAGTATATGAAATCGGCCGTGTATTCCGTAACGAGGGGATTTCAACTCGTCACAACCCAGAATTCACAATGATTGAATTATACGAAGCGTATGCAGACTATAACGACATTATGGACTTAACAGAAGGATTAGTTGCCCATATTGCTGGGGAAGTATTAGGTACAACTTCTGTACAATATGGTGAAGATACAATCGAACTAGGTGTAGGTTGGAAACGTCTACACATGGTAGATGCAGTTAAAGAAGCAACAGGTGTAGACTTCTGGGCGCCAATGACTGTAGAAGAAGCACGCGCACACGCTGCAGAACACGGTGTAGAAATCAAGCCATCACATGAAGTAGGTCATATCATTAATGAATTCTTCGAGCAAAAAATCGAAGAAACATTAGTACAACCTACCTTCATTACAGGTCATCCAGTAGAAATCTCGCCACTTGCGAAGAAAAACCCTGAAGATCCACGCTTCACAGATCGTTTTGAGTTATTCATCGTTCGCCGTGAGCATGCAAATGCCTTCACAGAACTAAATGACCCAATCGATCAACGCGAGCGCTTTGAAGCTCAAATGGCTGAAAAAGAAGCTGGTAATGACGAAGCACATGAAATGGATAACGATTTCATCGAAGCGTTAGAATACGGTATGCCGCCAACAGGTGGTTTAGGTATCGGTATCGACCGTCTTGTTATGTTATTAACAAACTCACCATCGATCCGTGACGTTCTATTATTCCCAACAATGCGTCACACTTCAAAATAACAACAATACTTTTAGGTGAATCTGTAAAAGGATTCACCTGTTTTTAATTTTATAGAAGTATAGAGTGGATTAAATTTAGATGTAATTGATTAAGTGTGATGAATAAGATTAAGTAAAATGCTCTTCTATAGAAGGAAAAGGCCAAAAACTTAATTTACCTCTATCTAATGATTCCGATGCTTAGTGAAGTCATAGGCCAAAGTAAAGCTATTTTAATAGTAGAACTAAAGAAAATTAATATAAATTAAAAGTTTTTCTCAAAAAACTATTGCAATATAGTTTGAGACGTGATAAATTATTACTTGTCGCTGAAACACAGCAACGAAAAAACTTTACTTCTATTTTTTAAAATGATAGAATATGAAAGTTACTAATTTTATATAACACTTCGTTGAAAAACTTTCTTTTAAAAAATAGTTGACATCGAAACTGTGAAATGGTAAGATATAAAAGTTGTCACAAACGACAACGACATGAACCTTGAAAACTGAACAAGCAACGTTAATGAAAAACAAGTTTCTTAAATGAAACAAACAATAGATTTCAACTTTAATTAGTTGGATCGCTAGCAAAGCAAATGAGCTTTCAAACTAACTATTATGGAGAGTTTGATCCTGGCTCAGGACGAACGCTGGCGGCGTGCCTAATACATGCAAGTCGAGCGAATGATTAGAGAAGCTTGCTTCTCTCTGATTTAGCGGCGGACGGGTGAGTAACACGTGGGTAACCTACCCTATAGACTGGGATAACTTCGGGAAACCGGAGCTAATACCGGATAATACTTCGAAACACATGTTTTGAAGTTGAAAGATGGTTTCGGCTATCACTATAGGATGGACCCGCGGCGCATTAGCTAGTTGGTGAGGTAACGGCTCACCAAGGCAACGATGCGTAGCCGACCTGAGAGGGTGATCGGCCACACTGGGACTGAGACACGGCCCAGACTCCTACGGGAGGCAGCAGTAGGGAATCTTCCACAATGGACGAAAGTCTGATGGAGCAACGCCGCGTGAGTGAAGAAGGATTTCGGTTCGTAAAACTCTGTTGCAAGGGAAGAACAAGTAGCGTAGTAACTGGCGCTACCTTGACGGTACCTTGTTAGAAAGCCACGGCTAACTACGTGCCAGCAGCCGCGGTAATACGTAGGTGGCAAGCGTTGTCCGGAATTATTGGGCGTAAAGCGCGCGCAGGTGGTTCCTTAAGTCTGATGTGAAAGCCCCCGGCTCAACCGGGGAGGGTCATTGGAAACTGGGGAACTTGAGTGCAGAAGAGGATAGTGGAATTCCAAGTGTAGCGGTGAAATGCGTAGAGATTTGGAGGAACACCAGTGGCGAAGGCGACTATCTGGTCTGTAACTGACACTGAGGCGCGAAAGCGTGGGGAGCAAACAGGATTAGATACCCTGGTAGTCCACGCCGTAAACGATGAGTGCTAAGTGTTGGGGGGTTTCCGCCCCTCAGTGCTGCAGCTAACGCATTAAGCACTCCGCCTGGGGAGTACGGTCGCAAGACTGAAACTCAAAGGAATTGACGGGGGCCCGCACAAGCGGTGGAGCATGTGGTTTAATTCGAAGCAACGCGAAGAACCTTACCAGGTCTTGACATCCCATTGACCACTGTAGAGATACAGTTTTCCCTTCGGGGACAACGGTGACAGGTGGTGCATGGTTGTCGTCAGCTCGTGTCGTGAGATGTTGGGTTAAGTCCCGCAACGAGCGCAACCCTTGTTCTTAGTTGCCATCATTTAGTTGGGCACTCTAAGGAGACTGCCGGTGATAAACCGGAGGAAGGTGGGGATGACGTCAAATCATCATGCCCCTTATGACCTGGGCTACACACGTGCTACAATGGACGATACAAACGGTTGCCAACCCGCGAGGGGGAGCTAATCCGATAAAATCGTTCTCAGTTCGGATTGTAGGCTGCAACTCGCCTACATGAAGCCGGAATCGCTAGTAATCGTGGATCAGCATGCCACGGTGAATACGTTCCCGGGCCTTGTACACACCGCCCGTCACACCACGAGAGTTTGTAACACCCGAAGTCGGTGAGGTAACCTTTATGGAGCCAGCCGCCGAAGGTGGGATAGATGATTGGGGTGAAGTCGTAACAAGGTAGCCGTATCGGAAGGTGCGGCTGGATCACCTCCTTTCTAAGGATTATTTCGGAAATCTTTCCATGGGAAAGATACTCATTAACGTTTGCTGTTCAGTTTTGAAGGTTCATTCTTAATTGAATGAGATACTTCAAAAAAATATTTGCTCCTGTCGCTAGCGCTATCGTCGCAAAGCTGCATGAAGTGAATTCAGCGAAGTTCAGTCATGAAGTGATTGAAGTCAGCTGCTTTGTTCTTTGAAAACTGGATAAAACGACATTGATAAGTAATAAACAAACAATAGATCAAGAAATTGATCGTGCAATATCCTTAAAATCTTAAATCTTTTGATTTAAGTTTAACTTTTGGTTAAGTTAATAAGGGCGCACGGTGGATGCCTTGGCACTAGGAGTCGATGAAGGACGGCACTAACACCGATATGCCTCGGGGAGCTGTAAGTAAGCTTTGATCCGGGGATTTCCGAATGGGGGAACCCACTATCTTTAATCGGATAGTACACTCACGTGAATTCATAGCGTGTTTGAGACAGACGCAGGGAACTGAAACATCTAAGTACCTGCAGGAACAGAAAGAAAATTCGATTCCCTGAGTAGCGGCGAGCGAAACGGGAAGAGCCCAAACCAAAGAGCTTGCTCTTTGGGGTTGTAGGACACTCAATACGGAGTTACAAAAGAATGATTTAGGCGAAGCGACTTGGAAAGGTCCGCAAAATAAGGTAAAAGCCCTGTAGCCCAAAAGTTATTCCCTCCTGAGTGGATCCTGAGTACGGCGGAACACGTGAAATTCCGTCGGAATCCGGGAGGACCATCTCCCAAGGCTAAATACTACCTAGTGACCGATAGTGAACCAGTACCGTGAGGGAAAGGTGAAAAGCACCCCGGAAGGGGAGTGAAATAGATCCTGAAACCGTGTGCCTACAAGTAGTTAGAGCCCGTTAATGGGTGATAGCGTGCCTTTTGTAGAATGAACCGGCGAGTTACGATTACGTGCGAGGTTAAGTTGAGAAGACGGAGCCGCAGCGAAAGCGAGTCTGAATAGGGCGAATTAGTACGTGGTCGTAGACCCGAAACCAGGTGATCTACCCATGTCCAGGGTGAAGGTGAGGTAACACTTACTGGAGGCCCGAACCCACGCACGTTGAAAAGTGCGGGGATGAGGTGTGGGTAGCGGAGAAATTCCAATCGAACCTGGAGATAGCTGGTTCTCTCCGAAATAGCTTTAGGGCTAGCCTCGTGATTGAGAATACTGGAGGTAGAGCACTGTTTGGACTAGGGGGGCATCTCGCTTTACCGAATTCAGACAAACTCCGAATGCCAGATATTTATACACGGGAGTCAGACTGCGAGTGATAAGATCCGTAGTCAAGAGGGAAACAGCCCAGACCACCAGCTAAGGTCCCAAAGTAATCGTTAAGTGGAAAAGGATGTGGCGTTGCTTAGACAACCAGGATGTTGGCTTAGAAGCAGCCATCATTTAAAGAGTGCGTAATAGCTCACTGGTCGAGTGACGCTGCGCCGAAAATGTATCGGGGCTAAACGATTCACCGAAGCTGTGGATGCATCCAATAGGATGCGTGGTAGGAGAGCGTTCTAAGGGCGTTGAAGTCAGACCGGAAGGACTGGTGGAGCGCTTAGAAGTGAGAATGCCGGTATGAGTAGCGAAAGACGGGTGAGAATCCCGTCCACCGTATGACTAAGGTTTCCTGAGGAAGGCTCGTCCGCTCAGGGTTAGTCGGGACCTAAGCCGAGGCCGATAGGCGTAGGCGATGGACAACAGGTTGATATTCCTGTACCACCTCCTCACCGTTTGAGAAATGGGGGGACGCAGTAGGATAGGGTAAGCACGCCGTTGGTTGCGCGTGTTCAAGCAGTAAGGTGTGTATGTAGGCAAATCCGCATACTTTAACATTGAGCTGTGATGACGAGTCCGTATGGACGAAGTTCCTGATTTCACACTGCCAAGAAAAGCCTCTATCGAGGTGAGAGGTGCCCGTACCGCAAACCGACACAGGTAGTCGAGGAGAGAATCCTAAGGTGTGCGAGAGAACTCTCGTTAAGGAACTCGGCAAAATGACCCCGTAACTTCGGGAGAAGGGGTGCTCTGTTAGCGTGCAAGCGTGAGAGAGCCGCAGTGAATAGGCCCAGGCGACTGTTTAGCAAAAACACAGGTCTCTGCAAAACCGTAAGGTGACGTATAGGGGCTGACGCCTGCCCGGTGCTGGAAGGTTAAGAGGAGTGGTTAGCGCAAGCGAAGCTGCGAATTGAAGCCCCAGTAAACGGCGGCCGTAACTATAACGGTCCTAAGGTAGCGAAATTCCTTGTCGGGTAAGTTCCGACCCGCACGAAAGGCGTAACGATCTGGGCACTGTCTCAACGAGAGACTCGGTGAAATTATAGTACCTGTGAAGATGCAGGTTACCCGCGACAGGACGGAAAGACCCCGTGGAGCTTTACTGTAGCCTGATATTGAATTTTGGTACAACTTGTACAGGATAGGTAGGAGCCAGAGATCCCGGAGCGCCAGCTTCGGAGGAGGCGTCAGTGGGATACTACCCTGGTTGTATTGAACTTCTAACCCATGCCCCTTAGCGGGGTAGGAGACAGTGTCAGGCGGACAGTTTGACTGGGGCGGTCGCCTCCTAAAGAGTAACGGAGGCGCCCAAAGGTTCCCTCAGAATGGTTGGAAATCATTCGTAGAGTGTAAAGGCATAAGGGAGCTTGACTGCGAGACCTACAAGTCGAGCAGGGTCGAAAGACGGGCTTAGTGATCCGGTGGTTCCGCATGGAAGGGCCATCGCTCAACGGATAAAAGCTACCCCGGGGATAACAGGCTTATCTCCCCCAAGAGTCCACATCGACGGGGAGGTTTGGCACCTCGATGTCGGCTCATCGCATCCTGGGGCTGTAGTCGGTCCCAAGGGTTGGGCTGTTCGCCCATTAAAGCGGTACGCGAGCTGGGTTCAGAACGTCGTGAGACAGTTCGGTCCCTATCCGTCGTGGGCGTAGGAAATTTGAGAGGAGCTGTCCTTAGTACGAGAGGACCGGGATGGACACACCGCTGGTGTACCAGTTGTTCTGCCAAGAGCATCGCTGGGTAGCTATGTGTGGACGGGATAAGTGCTGAAAGCATCTAAGCATGAAGCCCCCCTCAAGATGAGATTTCCCATTACGCAAGTAAGTAAGACCCCTGAAAGACGATCAGGTAGATAGGTTCGAGGTGGAAGCGCAGTGATGTGTGGAGCTGACGAATACTAATCGGTCGAGGACTTAACCACAATTTATGAACATCAATGAAACGTTTATCCAGTTTTGAAAGAATAAAATTTATTAAAAACACTTGACTTTTAAGGATAGTGTAGTATAATAAATATTGTCTTTTACAATAAAATAGTCTAGTGATGATGGCAAAGAGGTCACACCCGTTCCCATACCGAACACGGAAGTTAAGCTCTTTAGCGCCGATGGTAGTTGGGGGTTTCCCCCTGTGAGAGTAGGACGTCGCTAGGCTGTATTACCCAGGAGGATTAGCTCAGCTGGGAGAGCACCTGCCTTACAAGCAGGGGGTCGGCGGTTCGAGCCCGTCATCCTCCACCATTTCTAAAATGCCGGTGTAGCTCAGTTGGTAGAGCAACTGACTTGTAATCAGTAGGTCGAGGGTTCGACTCCTTTCGCCGGCACCATTTTAGAGAGCCATTAGCTCAGTTGGTAGAGCATCTGACTTTTAATCAGAGGGTCGAAGGTTCGAGTCCTTCATGGCTCACCAGTTTTATATTTGTCTGCTGCGGGTGTGGCGGAATTGGCAGACGCACTAGACTTAGGATCTAGCGCCGCAAGGCGTGGGGGTTCGACTCCCTTCACCCGCACCATTTTAATTTCATATACTGTCAGATAAAAATAGCTTATGCATTTTGCGGAAGTAGTTCAGTGGTAGAACACCACCTTGCCAAGGTGGGGGTCGCGAGTTCGAACCTCGTCTTCCGCTCCAAAAAATGCCGGGGTGGCGGAACTGGCAGACGCACAGGACTTAAAATCCTGCGGTGAGTGATCACCGTGCCGGTTCGATTCCGGCCCTCGGCACCATTTTTAAATAAATAATTGCGCTCGTAGCTCAATTGGATAGAGCATCTGACTACGAATCAGAAGGTTGTAGGTTCAAGTCCTGTCGAGCGCACCAATTTTCCGGAATGTAGCTCAGCTTGGTAGAGCACTTGGTTTGGGACCAAGGGGTCGTAGGTTCGAATCCTGTCATTCCGACCATTTTATGGGGCCTTAGCTCAGCTGGGAGAGCGCCTGCCTTGCACGCAGGAGGTCAGCGGTTCGATCCCGCTAGGCTCCACCATGAACCTTGAAAACTGAACAAGCAACGTTAATGAAAAACAAGTTTCTTAAATGAAACAAACAATAGATTTCAACTTTAATTAGTTGGATCGCTAGCAAAGCAAATGAGCTTTCAAACTAACTATTATGGAGAGTTTGATCCTGGCTCAGGACGAACGCTGGCGGCGTGCCTAATACATGCAAGTCGAGCGAATGATTAGAGAAGCTTGCTTCTCTCTGATTTAGCGGCGGACGGGTGAGTAACACGTGGGTAACCTACCCTATAGACTGGGATAACTTCGGGAAACCGGAGCTAATACCGGATAATACTTCGAAACACATGTTTTGAAGTTGAAAGATGGTTTCGGCTATCACTATAGGATGGACCCGCGGCGCATTAGCTAGTTGGTGAGGTAACGGCTCACCAAGGCAACGATGCGTAGCCGACCTGAGAGGGTGATCGGCCACACTGGGACTGAGACACGGCCCAGACTCCTACGGGAGGCAGCAGTAGGGAATCTTCCACAATGGACGAAAGTCTGATGGAGCAACGCCGCGTGAGTGAAGAAGGATTTCGGTTCGTAAAACTCTGTTGCAAGGGAAGAACAAGTAGCGTAGTAACTGGCGCTACCTTGACGGTACCTTGTTAGAAAGCCACGGCTAACTACGTGCCAGCAGCCGCGGTAATACGTAGGTGGCAAGCGTTGTCCGGAATTATTGGGCGTAAAGCGCGCGCAGGTGGTTCCTTAAGTCTGATGTGAAAGCCCCCGGCTCAACCGGGGAGGGTCATTGGAAACTGGGGAACTTGAGTGCAGAAGAGGATAGTGGAATTCCAAGTGTAGCGGTGAAATGCGTAGAGATTTGGAGGAACACCAGTGGCGAAGGCGACTATCTGGTCTGTAACTGACACTGAGGCGCGAAAGCGTGGGGAGCAAACAGGATTAGATACCCTGGTAGTCCACGCCGTAAACGATGAGTGCTAAGTGTTGGGGGGTTTCCGCCCCTCAGTGCTGCAGCTAACGCATTAAGCACTCCGCCTGGGGAGTACGGTCGCAAGACTGAAACTCAAAGGAATTGACGGGGGCCCGCACAAGCGGTGGAGCATGTGGTTTAATTCGAAGCAACGCGAAGAACCTTACCAGGTCTTGACATCCCATTGACCACTGTAGAGATACAGTTTTCCCTTCGGGGACAACGGTGACAGGTGGTGCATGGTTGTCGTCAGCTCGTGTCGTGAGATGTTGGGTTAAGTCCCGCAACGAGCGCAACCCTTGTTCTTAGTTGCCATCATTTAGTTGGGCACTCTAAGGAGACTGCCGGTGATAAACCGGAGGAAGGTGGGGATGACGTCAAATCATCATGCCCCTTATGACCTGGGCTACACACGTGCTACAATGGACGATACAAACGGTTGCCAACCCGCGAGGGGGAGCTAATCCGATAAAATCGTTCTCAGTTCGGATTGTAGGCTGCAACTCGCCTACATGAAGCCGGAATCGCTAGTAATCGTGGATCAGCATGCCACGGTGAATACGTTCCCGGGCCTTGTACACACCGCCCGTCACACCACGAGAGTTTGTAACACCCGAAGTCGGTGAGGTAACCTTTATGGAGCCAGCCGCCGAAGGTGGGATAGATGATTGGGGTGAAGTCGTAACAAGGTAGCCGTATCGGAAGGTGCGGCTGGATCACCTCCTTTCTAAGGATTATTTCGGAAATCTTCTCTTGGAGAAGATACTCATTAACGTTTGCTGTTCAGTTTTGAAGGTTTATGAATGAATTTTATATACTTCTAAGAGGGCCTATAGCTCAGCTGGTTAGAGCGCACGCCTGATAAGCGTGAGGTCGATGGTTCGAGTCCATTTAGGCCCACCATATAAATTCTTTATATACCTCTTATACCCATAATATTGGGGCCTTAGCTCAGCTGGGAGAGCGCCTGCCTTGCACGCAGGAGGTCAGCGGTTCGATCCCGCTAGGCTCCACCAATTTTTTTGTTCTTTGAAAACTGGATAAAACGACATTGATAAGTAATAAACAAACAATAGATCAAGAAATTGGTCGTGCAATATCCTTAAAATCTTAAATCTTTTGATTTAAGTTTAACTTTTGGTTAAGTTAATAAGGGCGCACGGTGGATGCCTTGGCACTAGGAGTCGATGAAGGACGGCACTAACACCGATATGCCTCGGGGAGCTGTAAGTAAGCTTTGATCCGGGGATTTCCGAATGGGGGAACCCACTATCTTTAATCGGATAGTACACTCACGTGAATTCATAGCGTGTTTGAGACAGACGCAGGGAACTGAAACATCTAAGTACCTGCAGGAACAGAAAGAAAATTCGATTCCCTGAGTAGCGGCGAGCGAAACGGGAAGAGCCCAAACCAAAGAGCTTGCTCTTTGGGGTTGTAGGACACTCAATACGGAGTTACAAAAGAATGATTTAGGCGAAGCGACTTGGAAAGGTCCGCAAAATAAGGTAAAAGCCCTGTAGCCCAAAAGTTATTCCCTCCTGAGTGGATCCTGAGTACGGCGGAACACGTGAAATTCCGTCGGAATCCGGGAGGACCATCTCCCAAGGCTAAATACTACCTAGTGACCGATAGTGAACCAGTACCGTGAGGGAAAGGTGAAAAGCACCCCGGAAGGGGAGTGAAATAGATCCTGAAACCGTGTGCCTACAAGTAGTTAGAGCCCGTTAATGGGTGATAGCGTGCCTTTTGTAGAATGAACCGGCGAGTTACGATTACGTGCGAGGTTAAGTTGAGAAGACGGAGCCGCAGCGAAAGCGAGTCTGAATAGGGCGAATTAGTACGTGGTCGTAGACCCGAAACCAGGTGATCTACCCATGTCCAGGGTGAAGGTGAGGTAACACTTACTGGAGGCCCGAACCCACGCACGTTGAAAAGTGCGGGGATGAGGTGTGGGTAGCGGAGAAATTCCAATCGAACCTGGAGATAGCTGGTTCTCTCCGAAATAGCTTTAGGGCTAGCCTCGTGATTGAGAATACTGGAGGTAGAGCACTGTTTGGACTAGGGGGGCATCTCGCTTTACCGAATTCAGACAAACTCCGAATGCCAGATATTTATACACGGGAGTCAGACTGCGAGTGATAAGATCCGTAGTCAAGAGGGAAACAGCCCAGACCACCAGCTAAGGTCCCAAAGTAATCGTTAAGTGGAAAAGGATGTGGCGTTGCTTAGACAACCAGGATGTTGGCTTAGAAGCAGCCATCATTTAAAGAGTGCGTAATAGCTCACTGGTCGAGTGACGCTGCGCCGAAAATGTATCGGGGCTAAACGATTCACCGAAGCTGTGGATGCATCCAATAGGATGCGTGGTAGGAGAGCGTTCTAAGGGCGTTGAAGTCAGACCGGAAGGACTGGTGGAGCGCTTAGAAGTGAGAATGCCGGTATGAGTAGCGAAAGACGGGTGAGAATCCCGTCCACCGTATGACTAAGGTTTCCTGAGGAAGGCTCGTCCGCTCAGGGTTAGTCGGGACCTAAGCCGAGGCCGATAGGCGTAGGCGATGGACAACAGGTTGATATTCCTGTACCACCTCCTCACCGTTTGAGAAATGGGGGGACGCAGTAGGATAGGGTAAGCACGCCGTTGGTTGCGCGTGTTCAAGCAGTAAGGTGTGTATGTAGGCAAATCCGCATACTTTAACATTGAGCTGTGATGACGAGTCCGTATGGACGAAGTTCCTGATTTCACACTGCCAAGAAAAGCCTCTATCGAGGTGAGAGGTGCCCGTACCGCAAACCGACACAGGTAGTCGAGGAGAGAATCCTAAGGTGTGCGAGAGAACTCTCGTTAAGGAACTCGGCAAAATGACCCCGTAACTTCGGGAGAAGGGGTGCTCTGTTAGCGTGCAAGCGTGAGAGAGCCGCAGTGAATAGGCCCAGGCGACTGTTTAGCAAAAACACAGGTCTCTGCAAAACCGTAAGGTGACGTATAGGGGCTGACGCCTGCCCGGTGCTGGAAGGTTAAGAGGAGTGGTTAGCGCAAGCGAAGCTGCGAATTGAAGCCCCAGTAAACGGCGGCCGTAACTATAACGGTCCTAAGGTAGCGAAATTCCTTGTCGGGTAAGTTCCGACCCGCACGAAAGGCGTAACGATCTGGGCACTGTCTCAACGAGAGACTCGGTGAAATTATAGTACCTGTGAAGATGCAGGTTACCCGCGACAGGACGGAAAGACCCCGTGGAGCTTTACTGTAGCCTGATATTGAATTTTGGTACAACTTGTACAGGATAGGTAGGAGCCAGAGATCCCGGAGCGCCAGCTTCGGAGGAGGCGTCAGTGGGATACTACCCTGGTTGTATTGAACTTCTAACCCATGCCCCTTAGCGGGGTAGGAGACAGTGTCAGGCGGACAGTTTGACTGGGGCGGTCGCCTCCTAAAGAGTAACGGAGGCGCCCAAAGGTTCCCTCAGAATGGTTGGAAATCATTCGTAGAGTGTAAAGGCATAAGGGAGCTTGACTGCGAGACCTACAAGTCGAGCAGGGTCGAAAGACGGGCTTAGTGATCCGGTGGTTCCGCATGGAAGGGCCATCGCTCAACGGATAAAAGCTACCCCGGGGATAACAGGCTTATCTCCCCCAAGAGTCCACATCGACGGGGAGGTTTGGCACCTCGATGTCGGCTCATCGCATCCTGGGGCTGTAGTCGGTCCCAAGGGTTGGGCTGTTCGCCCATTAAAGCGGTACGCGAGCTGGGTTCAGAACGTCGTGAGACAGTTCGGTCCCTATCCGTCGTGGGCGTAGGAAATTTGAGAGGAGCTGTCCTTAGTACGAGAGGACCGGGATGGACACACCGCTGGTGTACCAGTTGTTCTGCCAAGAGCATCGCTGGGTAGCTATGTGTGGACGGGATAAGTGCTGAAAGCATCTAAGCATGAAGCCCCCCTCAAGATGAGATTTCCCATTACGCAAGTAAGTAAGACCCCTGAAAGACGATCAGGTAGATAGGTTCGAGGTGGAAGCGCAGTGATGTGTGGAGCTGACGAATACTAATCGGTCGAGGACTTAACCACAATTTATGAACATCAATGAAACGTTTATCCAGTTTTGAAAGAATAATTCTTTCAAATAATCTAGTGATGATGGCAAAGAGGTCACACCTGTTCCCATACCGAACACAGAAGTTAAGCTCTTTAGCGCCGATGGTAGTTGGGGGTTTCCCCCTGTGAGAGTAGGACGTCGCTAGGTAATCGTAAAACCACTGAGAAATCAGTGGTTTTTTTGTGTTTTCAATAATGCATAATCAATTACGCCTCGATGTAATTGCGTCCAGATTTTTCTCAAGTGTACTCGAAAAACTTCTGTACCTCTATTAAGATGGGGTGCTAGATTAAGTTAAAATTCTAAAACTGTACGTAATTGATTAATATAAGATTGGCTCACAGGTAGTTCATTTCCATCCTTTAATTGAATGATAAAGTTTGATGCGACATCACGTGTGATTTTTTTAATGAAAAATATGTTAATAATATAAGAACGATGAATGCGAATAAATGTACCTGGAAGCCTTGTTTGTAATTCCTTTAACGTAACTGTCGTTTTGTATTGCTGTTTATTTGAATAGAACCAAGTACGTTTTTGTAGGCTTTCGATGTAGGAAATTTGTTCGATTGGAACAGGAATCCAGTCTTCGTCTTGTTTGCCAGTTAAAAATTGATACAGATCTGGCCCTTCTACTTTGAATAGAGGAGGTAAGACAACGACTAAGGCACCGAATTCATTATTAATTGTAATGGGGTATCCTATAGCGTAGTAGGGTGTTTCAAATAGCGTGTTGTCCATAACCGCATCAATTTTTTTCTTTTCGTGTAATACTTTATAAGCAATGCTGTCTTCAGGGACACGTGAACCCATTGTTAATGAAAAGTTATGATGGCCTGAACGGAAGTAAATGTACGTATCATTTACTGCAATTGCTATCGAGGCATCACTCGGAATCCAATCTTCTAAAATAACTTTATATTGTTCCAATACATTTTTCCCCACGTCTATATTCTTTAAATTCAAATGTACTCCACCCCTTCTGTATTATACAAATTTTGTAATTCATCCTTCCTATTTAGTATTTCGTCATCCAATACAGTTATTTTATCAGAAAATAATGAAAAATTAATTATTCTGTTATATATTATGTTACATGAAGAACACCTGTTATGGAACAGTAAGTTTATTGTTTTTTTAACAGAATTTTTATACACAATGGGGAAGGTGGAAATGATTATGACAACTCGTCAAGAAAGAATTGAAGCTTTACAAAAATCATGGGCAGAAAACAAACGCTGGGAGGGTATTGAGCGTGGTTATACAGCTGAAGAGGTTGTAAAGCTACAAGGTTCAGTAATCCAAGAGCAAACATTAGCTAAAAAGGGTGCAGCTCGTTTATGGAACTCTTTACACGAAGAGCCGTTTATCAATGCGTTAGGTGCTTTAACTGGTAATCAAGCGGTACAACAAGTAAAAGCGGGTTTACAAGCAATCTACTTATCGGGGTGGCAAGTAGCGGCTGATGCAAACCTTTCTGGTCAAATGTATCCAGACCAATCATTATATCCAGCAAACTCTGTACCAGCAGTAGTGAAACGTATTAACCAAGCACTACAACGCGCTGATCAAATCGATCATGCAGAAGGCCGTGAAGATGGCTTCGACTGGTTCGCGCCAATCGTAGCAGATGCGGAAGCAGGTTTTGGTGGTCCGTTAAACGTGTTCGAACTAGTAAAAGGTATGATCGAATCAGGCGCTTCAGGCGTTCACTTAGAAGACCAATTAGCTTCTGAGAAAAAATGCGGACACTTAGGTGGTAAAGTATTACTTCCTACACAAAATGCGGTACGTAACTTGATTGCAGCTCGACTTGCGGCTGACGTAATGGACGTTGATACGATCTTAATCGCTCGTACCGATGCAGATGCAGCAGATATGGTGACGAGTGATATTGACCCGCGTGATGCTGATTTCATTACGGGTGAGCGTACGCCAGAAGGTTTCTACCGTACGAAACCAGGTATTAAGCAAGCAATTGCTCGTGGTTTAGCATATGCACCGTATGCAGATTTAATTTGGTGTGAGACATCTCACCCATCATTAGAGGAAGCACGTGAATTCGCAGCAGCAATTCATGCGGAGTTCCCAGGTAAAATGTTAGCGTACAACTGCTCGCCTTCATTCAACTGGAAAGCAAAATTATCAGATGAAGAAATCGCTGAGTACCAACGTGAATTAGGAAAACTTGGTTACAAGTTCCAATTCATTACACTTGCTGGTTTCCACAGCTTAAACTTTGGTATGTTCGAGCTTGCTCATGATTACAAAGATAATGGTATGGCTGCATACTCAAAATTACAACAAGCTGAGTTTGCTGCAGAATCAAAAGGTTACACAGCAACTCGTCACCAACGTGAAGTTGGTACTGGTTACTTTGATGAAGTATCACAAACAATTTCGGGTGGTACATCGTCTACAACTGCTATGTCTGGATCTACTGAGACAGAGCAATTTGTTTAAGATTGATTTGCATAAACGGGGTATTTAAATAACAAAAATATTAATGGGCGAACACTTATTTTTAAAACACTGTTGGGGAACGGTCGTTTAGTAGAACTTTGTTATGCCGAAGCAAAGTCCAAATGAAAATTCGATAAGTAGCGCATTAACATTTTTCCACTCATGGATACACACTTTGAACATCTCTCTACTATAAATCGCTAAACCGAATTGGAAAGCGGGTTAGCTTGGGATTTGCCTCCCATTAGATAAATGTAAAACTTAGGGGTATTAAATAAATTGAAGAGAATGTCTTTCTAGTTAGGATGGGGCTAGAAGGGCATTTTCTTATTCTCAAAAGGGGATCATCGCATGAAAAATCAGGAGCTATTACTTGTACCAGGGCCAACACCGGTTGTTGATGAAATTTATGATGCGTTAGCAAGTGAAACAAGAGGACATACGGATCCACGCTTTGTTGAAGTATTTAAACGAGCAATTGGAAATACGAAAAAGCTTTTCCGTACAGATGGCGAAGTGTATATTGTGGCGGGTTCAGGAACACTCGCAATGGAAATGGCCATTGTCAACACCGTGGCACGTGGTGAGCGTCTACTTGTTATTAGTCATGGCTACTTCGGGGACCGTTTCACACCGCTTGCTAAAGCATTTGGCATTGAAGTCGATGTGCTTCAGTCTGAATGGGGCAAACGTGTGGATCCGGCTTTAGTCGAGCAAAAAGTAAAAGAAAAAGCGTATAAAGCGGTGACGATTACGCACGCGGATACGTCTACAGGAGTGGCTTCAGATTTAGACACGCTTATTCCGATTATTAAAGCGAGTGGTGCGCTTGCCATTGTGGATGGCGTTGTTGCTACTGCCGCAATGGATGAGGATATGAGTAAAGCTTATGGTGGACATGAAGCCTATAAAATTGATGTTGTATTAACTGGCTCACAAAAAGCAATTGGGATTCCACCTGGATTAGCACTTGTGGCATTTAGTAAAACGGCTCTTGCAGCACGTGCGGCGATGGAAACGATCCCAGCTTATTATGCGGATATTGACAACTGGCGTCCGATTATGGGCAACCCGGCTATGTATTTTGCAACACCGCCAGTGAACTTAATTTACGCATTAGATGTCGCCTTACAAATCGTTCTTGAAGAAGGTATGAAGGCTCGTGAGGCGCGTCATGTGGCGTTTGGTAAGGCGGTGCGTGCGGCACTTGGCGTTTATGGTATGACCGCACTTGCAAATGAAGACGTGGCTGCACCGACATTAAGCTGTATGTTGTATCCAGAAGGTGTGGAGGATGCAACATTCCGTGTGAGCTTAGCAAGTCGTGGAGTCATTGTTGCAGGGGCACTCGCGCATTTAGCAGGCAAGGCGTTTCGTATCGGACATATGGGGAATACAACAGCAGCGATGCTTGAAGAAGGAATTATTGCGATTGGTGAAGCGTTACAAGAACAAGGATTAGATGTAAATACTGAGCAGTCTGTACGCGTGTTTTCTGAAACAATGGAAGCGGTACAAGCATAAATAAGAGGAGGTACCCTAATTTGGGCGCCTCCTCTTTATGTTATAAATCCTGTTCAATTGCTTGCTTGAGCCACCTTGTTGCTTCGGTATAGTCCTGTGCAACGCCAAGGCCCTTCTTATAAAACATCCCTAGTTGGAATTGTGCTTTAATATGACCACGCTGAGCGGCGACGCGATACCATTTTGCTGCTTCTTGGTAGTCTTGTGCGGCGCCTTCTCCATTGGCATACATTTGCCCTAACTGAAACTGAGCTTTGATATGATTACCTTTTGCTGCATGTGTAATCCATTTGATGGCTTCGCTAGCATCTTGCTTTGTACCAAGGCCCTTATCGAAAATATTGCCTAAATGATATTGTGCGTCAATATGATTTTGCTCGGCAGCTAAACGGTAGCAGCGGCGGGCTTCGTCGTAATTAATTGGTGTGCCACGGCCTTTTTCATAAAGAAGTCCGAGCTGGAATTCAGCTTCTGCAAGATTTTGGTTGGTTGCTGATTGAAACCATTTAAACGCTTCTATATAGTTTGGCAGTGTTTGCTCGTCACCTAACGCTAAAAAGCCGAGCTGTAGCTGTGCTTGTGCGTGGTTTTGAATAGCAGCACGTTTGAGCCATTTCAGACCTGTTTCGTGGTGACCTGTTTCTAAATAGAGCATCGCCAAATCATAGTTGGCACTCACATGCTCGCTAGCTGCGGCTTTTATTAGCCATTCAATCGCCTGGGTGTTTGAAAGCTTTGTATGATGCTGTTTATAAAGCAATCCGAGTGTGTACTGGGCATTTGTGTGCCCGTGATTGGCGGCGAGTGTGAGCCATTTGATTGCTTCTTCCTCACTTTTTAAAACGCCTTGCCCCGATTGATAAAGGAGCGCCAATTGGAACTGTGCACTTGTATGATTTTGCATCGCTGCGGCTGAATACCAACATGCTGCATCCCCGTAAGATTTTGCAACGCCAAGGCCTTTTGCATACAAATAGCCGAGATTATATTGAGCGCTCGCATCCCCAGCGTTGGCGGCTAGTAAAAATAATTCAGCTGATTTTGCATCGTTTTTTTCGACACCCTGTCCATTATGATATAAAAAGCCGAGGTTGTTCATGGCACTTGTGTTGCCTTGTGTAATCGCTTGTTCATACCATTTGGCGGCCTGTTGAAAGTTTTGCGCGACGCCTTTACCTTGGTTATATAACGAACCAAGATTATATTGCGCATCTGAGTTGCCGGCATTTGCCGCGAGCTTGTACAGTTCAGCCGCTTTTTGCTCGTCTTGCGCAACCCCGTTACCGAGCTGATAGAGGACGCCAAGTGCATATTGTGCGTTTGGGTCGTTTTGCTCGGCTGCTAAGGTGTACCATTTGGCCGCTTCTTTGTAATTGCGTTTGACGCCTTTCCCGTGGTTATATAAAAAGCCGAGATTGTACTGAGCGCTAATATTTCCTTCTTCGGCCGCGATTAAAAACCATTTTGCGGCATCCTCGTAATCATGAGGTGCAACGTCATCTAGTTCAAATGAGGTTGGTGTTGGTTGTACGCCTTGGACATCAAAAAGTGCCGCTGGGTTTAATTTTTCTCCTTTTGATAGGTTATGGATATACCAATCGGTTACATCGATTATGTAGTCGAGCACCATTTTGGCAACCTTTGTATCGATTAAGTCATTGGCATTCATCGAAGTCATTTTTTGAATTAAATTCATTAATAAATACATACGACGTGGGTTGATTTTTTCTGTGAAATTTTTGTTATTCAGGAGTGTACGTACTTCGCTTTTTGTACCGTCCTTTTTCATGGCCTTTGCATAGAGATCACGTACAATAATGCTAAGAGCGATACGTGCTTTTTTTAATGAAAGGCTTGGGTTTGAAATGGTATAACGTGCGGCACCTTGAAGGGCTTCAGTTAATGGACGATGTGTTTCTGGGATTGTGTTGCACAATGATGTTAAAACGTCGCGATTGACCATATCAATTTCACTCCTTCCAAATTTTCTTAAGTATTCTTTTTATCGGAATTATTTGGGGAATGTAGAGTTTTTCTAAGAAGGAACCGGCTGGCCTTTTTTTGGCGAGATAAGAAAGGATAAAATTTTAGCGTTATAACAGTGTCTAGGTTAAAGCGCTTGCCCCTCGGAGCTGAAAGGGCGCTTTAGCACTTTTCTTAAGTTGTACATTGTAATTTGTCTGAATAATCGATAAAATTTAGTAAATATTGTTAGTAAAGGAGTATGCAAAATGGAACGAGCGATTGTGTTAATACCGGCTTTGAATCCTTTACCAGCGATTGTCCACTTTGTAGAAAAATTAAACACATTAGCGATTGAGAAGATTATTGTCATTAATGATGGCAGTGAAAAAAAATATGATGCGATTTTTGAACAGTTACTTGCCGAGGGATGTGTGGTGCTGACACATGAAAAAAATTGTGGTAAAGGCCGAGCGTTAAAAACGGGTATGGACTACATAATAAAGTCTGCACTGAGGTGTAAGGGTGTGCTAACAGTAGGGGCGCATGGTCAGCATTCGGTGCTCGATATTGAACAGGTGTTGGCAAGTACAAAAATTTTTTCGGACGGAATCGTGCTTGGGATTCGGGACTTTAAAGGATCGGATTATCCACTGATTACCCAGTTACAAAATCGTGCGAGCTCGATACTATTTGAGCTGTTTTTTCAAAAGCGGCTGCTTGATACACAGACAGGGCTACGTTATATCCCGATAGAATTTTTACCGTGGCTGTTAAAGGTGAAAGGGGAGTCGTTTCGCTATGATACAAATATGCTTGTTGAAGCGATTAAGCGGAAAATTTCACTTTATGAAGTCCCCATTGGGCATGCGAAGCTCCGAAAAAACTCGATTATTTATTATGATGAAATCACAAATCACAAGCAGGTATTACATCAAATTTGGGTGAATTATTTTAATAAAGACAAAAAGCAAGATGAAACTTTTTCAAAGCGTAAACGTAAATAATAGGGGATTTTAAATTTGAAATTTCGCGTCCCGCTAACGCGGGATAAAGTATTTTCCAAACAATTGGGTACAATAATAGAAAATGCTTGAAGGAGGAATAACCATGGAAGAAAATTTTGATTACGAGAAAATGACTGCTGGTTCAGAAGAGCAGTATTCCGATAAAAAATTTAAAAATAAATTTATGAATGTAGGAGGCGGTCTAGGGAAAAAGGCGATGGAGGCTGCAGCAACACTTTATGTAGCACTGCGTAGTCCGGACATGCCTAAATCCAATAAATTAATTGTGTTAGCAGCACTAGGCTATTTTATTATGCCGTTAGATGTAATTGCTGACTTTTTGCCACTTGCCGGTTTGACGGATGATGCCTTTGTGATTTTAACGGCTTTAGGGAAAGTGTATTTGTCGATTACCGATGAGATGAAGTTAGAGGCAAAAGAGCTTATTGAGAAGAAGTTTAATAAAGAATAATGAATAGGGCTTGCTCGCATTTACCGCGAACAAGCCTTATTTTTAATTTAATTGAATACGCTGTAACTCGTTTACACCGCGCTTAAAAATTGCCTCTAGTGGCTTTTCCTCACAAAGATGAATTGATAGGTTGGGATGCGTTTCGTTGAGTGACTTGATGATGGCATCTCGTACATAACAATTGTTTTTTAAGACACCGCCATTTAAAAATAATGTATGTGTCTCGCTTTGATAACCCGCATTTTTTAAAGCAGTTGTAACAAGCAGCACAAGCTCTTTGGCCGCTCGCTGCGCAATTTTTTGTGCGACTGTATCTTGCTGGTCGACTGCTTTTTGTAAATAGGCGCTTAGCTCGGCAAGTCGCGTATTTGTGTAGTCGGATGAATAAATGAAATTATACAGTTCATCGGTAGACGTAACGTTGTGTCCGTGTAACACAAGTTCTGTTAAAGCCGTTTTTTCGTTGCGGCCGTCCGCTGCGCGGAAAATGGCCTTTGCGATATGCTTACCAATCCAGTAGCCACTCCCTTCATCGCCAATCCGATGTCCCCAGCCACCTGTCCGGAATGTGTTGTGATCGATGACGCTATAGCAAAGTGCGCCGGTGCCAGAGATGAGTAGGCTGACGTTATTTTCCCCAAGGCCTTTTACGGTTGCTTCGGCATCATTTTCCAAAAGGATCTGGCCAAATGTAAACGGGCTACGTGCTGTACTTTCCTCGATAATTTCTGCGATGATTTTTTTATCCTGATTGGTATCCACACCTGAAACGGCAAAAACGGCGACATCGATATGTAGCTTTGGTAAATGTGCCGCGGCACTACGCAGTAAGCCAGTGAATACATGTTGAACATGTTCAGTGCCGACCGTTTGATAATTTGAGCTCGTCGATGTCGCGCTAAACAGCTCCCGACCTTCCGTAGTGCGAATCGTCATCGTTGTTTTTGTTGCACCGCCATCAAGCGCTAATAAGTAACGATTAGTCATGGCTAACCCACTCCTTTAAAATAGTTTCGAGCTGATTTTCGGCCTGTAAAATGGCTTTCGTTTTTTCGTTTAGCCACTTTTCAAGTACTTCGGATTCATTTTCGGATTGTATTAATGAATCACGCATTGTTTGTGGGGCAGGCCCACCTTTTAATGTACGGATATTGACGAAGTGCTCCGGCTGTAACGCTTGGTAAAAAGCAATTTCGTTAATTTGTAAGGGCTTACCCGTTACTTCTAAACATTTCTCGTTTGCGAGCTGCCACGTGAGACCAGATAGAGATTCTTCATTTTGTGCCAAGAGCTCGCGTACGCACAGGCTAACGATTTTATGCGATTGGCGGAATGAGATTTCTTCCGAGCGTACAAGTGAATCGGCAAGCTCCGTTACGTTGGCAAAGCTATTTTGTGCGCGCTTTAATAAATTCTCTTTGTTGACGTCCATTGTGACGATGAGGCTACTAAATAATTTATAAATGCCGACTAACTTATCCACCGCGCGCCATAAATACGGTTGCATGTCGTCCTCAGTATCAACAATGTCGCCAAATGGAGTATTGTGCACCATTTGAAGCACAGTAGAAGCGTCTCCAACGACGGATGATAATAGTGAACGTGTATGTTCAATCGATACGGGATTGCGCTTTTGCGGCATAATCGAGCTTACTTGAACGTACGGGCTAGCTAATTTAAAGGCGTTGAATTCTTGTGTAGCCCACAGTAAAAAGTCCTGTGAGGTGCGTCCTAAGTTTAGCGCGGCAAGCTGTACAACGCTTGCGGCTTCCGCGATATAATCGGCTCCAGCAACAGCGTCCCATGCATTTTCAATGATGTCGTCAAAAGCAAGTAATTCTTGCATACGCTCGCGGCTAATGGGGAAACTGGTTGTTGTAAGGGCAGCAGCACCCATGCTGCTTCGGTTAATGGTCGCGTAAGCAGCTTGCATACGCTTATAGTCACGTGTCAATTGGTCAATCACGGCCTTTAAATAGTGCGCGAAAGTTGTTGGCTGCGCTTGCTGTGTATGCGTATAGCCAATCATAATTGTTTCAACATGTTCCTCTGCAAAGGCGATGAGTGAGCTGCGTAAATTCAGCAACTCCTGCATGAGCAGTAGCATTTTTTTACGTAAGGTCATCCGGTAAATCGCAATGCCCATGTCGTTTCGGCTGCGACCAATATGTAGGTTTCCTGAAATATCGCCACCGAGCTCGATTAGTTTATTTTCTATACGGAAAAATAGATCCTCGAATTGTGGGTTATAATCGTGTGTTTTATAATATTCTAAATCGAGTTTTTCAATGGCCTGGCCAATCTGTATCGCGTGTTTTGACGTTACTAACTGTTGTTCTTCGAGCATTTTTAAATGCGCAATATGAATTTGAACCATAGAATCCAAAAAGTGCTTACGTGCTTCATCATAGGCCGGCTGCAAGACCATTTGACGGTAGCTATTTGATGGGAAATGAGTGCCTTCTTGTTCGTTAATTTGCTTACGGAAATCCTGAAAGAACATCTGACATTGCCTCCATTCAAAGCGTAAAATACGTTTGTTATAACTTAATTTTACAATTGTTAGAAAATTATAGCAATTCAAAACAAAGGAAGGGCGTGTTAAAAGTTTTTAACTTTCAACACGCCCAATTACGTTAGATTTTTAATTTTTTTGAAGCAAAATATGGTGGGAGCGTCATACCGATTAAAACGAGTAGGATCCCACAAATTTGAAGGATTGTTAAGCTTTCTTTTAGTACGATAACAGAAACCGTAATGGCTACGGGCAGCTCCATTGCACTTAAAATCGATACAAGTCCACCGCCAACTTTTGGCGCGGCAATAGAAAATAATAGAATCGGTAAAATAATTCCGAATAACCCCAGTGCTAAACCAAATTTCCAAAGGCCAGCTGTTAATTGCCCATTCCATAAGATTTCTGGTGATAAAAAGACAGAAACAACAGCGAGTGACACAATTGATAAAATAAATGTGCGTCCAATGGTTGTGATCCCTTTAACAGGGTATGAGTTTACTTGTAAGAACGCCGCAAAGCTAAATGCTGCAGCAAAGCCAAGTGCCCAACCTTGCCATGGGATTTGAGAAAGGTCGACGTCTAAAATACCTGCCGCGAAAATCGTTCCGCCAAATAAAAGGGCTAAAGAAATGAATTCAATACGGCTCGGGAATCGTTTCTTTATGATGCAATCAATTAAAAGGCCAATCCATGTAAATTGGAATAACATGACAACGGCAAGTGATGCAGGTAAGTAATTTAAACTTTGTCCGTAAACCATACCTGTAATTGCAGTAAGCGTACCGGCGAAAATCAGCATAAACGCTCCTGACTTCGATACTTTTGGTAAAGTACGCTGCGTTACGATAAATAAAATTAACGCTAAAAAGAAGCCAAAAAGATATTGGCTTGTAATCGCTTCGGCTGATGTGAAGCCGTGCTGCATTGCGACTTTTACAATGGTTGATAAAATCCCATAGCTACTTGAAGCGATGACAATCATCAGCGGGTAAATCCAGTTATGTTTCATTCGTGTTTCTTCCTATTCTATTAGAGCGGTTTCACCATATGATGAAACGGTTCGTTAATAATGGTCCAGCCTTCTGTTACGACGTAGCCAGTACGCTCGTATAGTCGGCGGGCATCGAGCTTTTCTAGTTCGACATTTAATGAGATTTTTTTGTAACCTAGTTCGCGTCCATGGCTTTCAGCAAATTGTAAGAGCTTTGTGCCGATACCTAAACCGCGTGCATTTTTTGCTACACAAATTGTATCAATATAATATTCGTCATCATGCGCTTCAATATCTAATGTGACATGAATATTTTGTGAAGCCAATTGCTTTTCGAGCTGACGATCAAGGATGTCACCTTGTTTACCATCATATAGTACGACAATACCTAAAACTTCCTCGTTTTGTACGGCGACAAACGTATTTAAGTAGCTATGTCGGTTTGTTTTCTCGGTTACAAATTGTTCTAAAGAAGCGAGAATCCTTGGTAATTCTTGCTCTCCGGTCAAATTATTTGCAATGTCCCCGATGGCATCATAAATTAGAGGAGCCACCTTTTTTGCATCCTGTGGTGTTGCTTGTCGAATGGAAATTGTCATGTAAAATCCTCTCCTTATCGAACAAAGTATAACAGAAAATAGGATAAGTGCACGAAAAAGAGTTACTGTCAGAATAGTATAAAGTTTTATGAATATATCTTTTATGTGGTAAATTAATAAGAACAATAATGTCGGAGGTTAGACAATTCATGAGCCAGTTAGACAAAGAATTTGTTCTCATCTATGGGGATGCGTTCGTTGATTATATTGCAAATGACCAAACAAATACGTCATTTACGAAGTTTTTAGGTGGAGCAACGATTAACGTTGCAGCAGGGATTAGTCGAATTGGCGCGCCTTCAGCGTTAATTACGATTACGGGTGATGATGAAACGTCACAGTTTTGTCGCGAGGAAATCGCCAGTGAAGGCGTAAATATGGATTTTTCCATTTTTGATCCAGCAAAACGTGTAAGCGGTGTGTATGTGCATTTAACAGAAAACTGTGAGCGCGAATTTAAAGATTATGTTGATGAGACGCCGAATTTACAAGTAACACCAGAGCAATTACAAGAGGAAGCATTTAAGCACGCTTCAATCTTTAATGTTTGCTCAGGGACAATGTTTGAACCGACTGCGTTAAAAACAACGCAAAGAGCAGTAGAGATGGCCAAGGATAAAGGCGCAATTATCGCAATTGATGCCAACATTCGACCATTACGCTGGGAATCTGAAGAAATTTGTCGCGAAACAATTGGCTCATTTTTCGAAGATGCGGATATTTTAAAGCTAACGGATGAAGAGTTGTTTTTCTTAACAGAAACAACAACAATTGAAGAAGGCTTATCGAAGTTGGACGAGCTATTAGTGCCGATTATTTTAGTAACGGTTGGTGGCGACGGTGCCTATGCGGTATTAAATGGTGAAGTAACGCATGTACCTGTAAAACGTATTGTACCGGTTGATACAACGGGTGCTGGAGATGCATTTATGGCGGGCGTACTACGCTATGTACACTTTAACGGTTTACCGACAGTAACAGAAGATTTAGTAGAATGTGTAGCATTCGGTAACAAGCTCGGTGCACTTGCGGCGACAAAAGCAGGCGCATTAACGGCTTTACCAAGCTACGAAGAAATTAAGCATTTAATTAAATAAATAAAAACGTAAGGAAGCCCGGCTGGAGAGTGGGCTTCCTTATTTTTTTGTTTATACGCAACTATTAGTTGACTAAAGTTTGAAAATGTAACGAGGATTCGCTACTAATTTGTGTAAATTATTTCTATAATGAAAGCAAAGAGGTGAAGCGATGTGAACAATTTTCAATTTGCAACGATTTTTACGCACAAGCGTAAAGCATTAAATGTCACGCAAGAGGACATTGCGCGCTATGTGGGGGTATCAAGAGCAGCGGTTTCGAAATGGGAAAAAGGTCAAAGCTATCCAGATATTTCGATCTTGCCGAAGCTTGCCGCATATTTTAATGTGTCGATTGATGATTTACTTGGCTATGAGCCCCAAATGACCGAACAACGTATCTTTAAAACGTATGCGGAACTAGCAGAGAAATTTTCGAAGTATCCGTATGAGGAAGTAGATCAAGAAATTCAAGTACTTATTAATGAGTATTATTCATGTTTTCCACTGCTACTTAAAATCGCGCTGCTGTATGCAAATTATTTTAACGTAGCAACAGACAAAGAAAAGGCTGTCGAGAAAATTCAGACGCTGTGCACACGAGTGAAGGAATTTAGTGGAGACTATAAGCTTGTAAATGAAGCTACGATGCTAGAGGCACTGAGCTATATTTTACAAGGTGCACCGCAAAAGGTATTAACACTACTTGGTGAGGATGCGAAAGTACAGCTTGGCGCGGAGCAGCTTATCGCGATGGCACAAACGATGCTTGGCAATGTGGAGAAGGCGAAGGAAATTCATCAGGTGAATCAATACCAATATTTACTGGGGTTACTCGGCAATGCGAGTGAGCTATTAATGCTCGAAATCGGAAACCCAGCATATTTTGAGCAAATCGTGACACGTGTCGAGGCAGTGACGGAGACGTTTCATATTGAAAAACTGAATGTGAATACGGCCTTGGTGTTTTATTTACGCACGGCGAGTGGCTTTGCGATGCAAAATCGTACAGATGAAGCGTTACGTTATTTAGAGCGTTACGTGAAAATTTGTCTGCACATGGAATTCCCGCTTCGACTTAAAGGCGACGATTACTTTTATTTACTTGAAAATTGGATAAAGCGCGAAGTCATGCTGAGCTCGCAAACACCACGAGACGATGATTCGATTAAAAAATCCCTTTATGAAAGCGTTGCGACGAATCCAATGTTTGAAAGCTTAAAAGACAATGCGGCTTATAAAAACCTAATAACAAATTTACAACATCATTTACGTATAGGAGGTTAAATTATGGATCAGTTAGCGAATATTCCTTGGGCGTTAGTAGCCCCATTACTTGTTTTACAGCTTGTGTTAGCACTTTTGGCGATTGTTGATATTGTGCGCATTCACGACACGCGCGGACCAAAATGGATGTGGGTGCTTATTTCACTATTTGGGAGTACACTTGGACCGATTGCTTACTTCATTATCGGACGTAAAAGCCAATGAGGACGATTGAAGTTAATCAGTTAACCAAACAGTTTGCTGCAAAAAAGGTCGTGGATGATGTGTCGTTTACACTTGCACCACACACCGCAACGGCACTCATTGGACCAAATGGTGCGGGTAAGACGACAACGCTCTCGATGCTTGCAGGTTTAATGGCACCGACAACGGGTGATATTGTGATGCCGGGCGTAAAGGATGTACGCACAGCAATTGGCTTTTTACCACAGTACCCGCAGTTTTACTCGTGGTTAACGGCGCTTGAATATATGGAGATGGTCGCGAATTTAAGTGGCGTTGAAAAACGCACAATCAAAGAGAAGTGTAAAAAGATGCTGAGCTTTGTTGGCTTAGAACAAGCAATGCATAAAAAAACGGTTACTTTTTCAGGTGGGATGAAGCAGCGTTTAGGTATTGCACAGGCACTCATTCATGAACCGAAATTATTACTGTTAGACGAACCGGTATCGGCACTTGATCCAGTAGGGCGTCGTGAAGTGATGAACTTGTTAAAGGAAGTTCAACAGCGCACAACGATTCTCTATTCGACACACATTTTAAATGATGCCGAGGAAATGACCGACCAACTATTATTTTTACGTGAAGGTCGATTAGTGGAGCAAGGATCTCTGGCAGAAGTGAAGGCGAAATTTGAAGCACCACGTTTTAAGGTCACATTTGCTACGGAAATCGATGCTTTGCAGTTTGCAAGTCAGTCAGAGCTACCTGCCGTGAGCGAAGGGGCATGTGCTTACGTTGAAATCGTAGACGCACAGCCGACGATGCACCAGCTGCTGAACCGGTTAGCGAATTCACCATTTGACGTGTTAAAAGTAGCGCGTCAAACGGCGAGCTTAGAGGAAATCTTTATGAAGGTGGCGGGTGACGATGCAGCAATTTAACGCATTACTGTTAAAGGAATGGCGCGATAGCTGGCGCAGCTTCAAGCTTATCTGGATTCCACTCGTATTTTTACTGCTAGGAGTAAGTGATCCGCTCATGAACTATTTCATGGATGATATTTTGCAGGCAGTTGGCAATATGCCAGAAGGATTCGAAATGATCATGCCCGAGCTAAAACCGGTAGATTTACTCGCTGCTTCTACGGGACAATTTCAATTGATTGGGATTATCGTGCTTATTGCGGCCTATATCGGAACGTTTAGTCGTGAGCGCCAAAATGGTACCGCTACACTTCTATATGTACGCCCCATTTCGTTTCGTGCGTTATTTTTAAGTAAATGGGTTGTTGCAAGCATTGTTGCGGTAATAAGCGCGGTGGCAGGGTATGCCGGGAGTATGTATTACACGGCGCTTCTCTATGGCACAGTGGACTGGCTGAAATTTTTTGCGATGGTTGGCACGTATTGTGTATGGTTAATCTTTGTAATGGCACTGACAATCGCGATGAGCGCGGCATTTCAAACTGCGGTAGCAGCGACGATTACCATTGTGCTCATACCTTTCGGACTGCTCATTGATCAGGTAATCGGAGGATTTTGGGAAATATCACCGTGGAAGCTAGCGAATTACGGGCTGGCGCTTGTTACCGATAGCGTACTCATGAAACATTATTGGTGGACGTTTGGGTTTGTTGTCGTGCTCATGGTTGCTAGTATGATGTTCGGTATTGTGATGAGTAAGCACAATAGCAGTAAAGTGAAAATTTAACTTAATTCAGCTCGGGTTAAAGCCCCTGCAGATGTCACAGATGGTTAACGGATAAGAGATGTTACGGCGGAAGTGTGAAACTTTCTCTGTAGCATCTTTTTTTACGTTAACTTTTCTAAAAATTAAGAATATAATAGTTTTTAGCTATAGTTAACGAGGAGGGATTGCTATGCGAAATTCAGATCGTTTTTTAACCGCATTTAATCGCATTGACCATACGATGCGTGACATCATTGGTACAAAGGATTTTATGGCGTTTTATCGTTTAGTGGATCAGGCGAAAAGGAAGAGTCCACTTGTCCGAAAATATGAGGATGATTTGCGTTCTTATGCAGATTTACGTAATGCCATTGTTCACAATCGAACATCAACGGAATATGTCATTGCGGAGCCGCATACGGACGTTGTTGAAAGAATCGAGCAGATTGATCAGGTGCTAGCGAAACCTAAGCTTGTTGGGCAATTATTTTGTAAGCCTGTCTTAACGTTTGAAACGAAGGATTCTCTGCAGCAGGTGTTAAGGGCAATTGATAAACAAAAGTATACGCAATTCCCTGTTTATGACGAGCGCAAGCAATTTCAAGGCCTGTTAACAACGGTAGGAATTACAAACTGGCTTGCTACGACAATGACGGGAGACAAGCCAGATTTACCTAAGGATTACCCAACATTAAAAGATATTTTACATCATGAAAAAAACACGGAAAATTACCGATTTATTAGTCGTTCTATGACGATCTATGAAGCGGAAGAAATTTTTAAAACCGGCGTAGAGCGCGGTCGTCGTTTTGAAGCACTTCTGATTACTGAGCATGGCCAAGCCGACCAGAAATTGATTGGGATTGTTACACCAATCGACATTATGAAGGTGGACTAGCATTTTTCTTGCTAATATAAAGTGAGCCGTTTTCTAAAATTTGTACATAATATAATGATTCGACAGATTGAATGTTTTTCTTTGATAACTTTTTAGTGAGCCATTCCTCCGTTAACTGCAACTCTGCTAAATTTTCTATAATGATTTGGCCGTCCGATACGAGCTCTGTCGGTAAATACTGCGGAGCGGGTGCAGCCGCGTGGACATCTTCTTTTGTTGCTGTGCGGGCGAGTGGTTTTTTTAAGACGCTTAATTGGCCGTTCGTTTCAAAAACGGCATAGAGCACTTCATCAAATGAAAAAATACTTTGTTCGCGTAGTAACATCGCAAGTTCATCGGTATGAAGTCGTGCTTTTTTTAATTTGTCATTTAAAATAACGCCATTTTGGATAAGGATCATAGGTTTGTCATCAAATAAAACACGTGCTTTTTTTGATTTTAATGATAGATAACTTACGAATAGTGTCAACACTGTCCACCAGATAAGTGAAACCAGTCCATCTAAAAAGGGTGTTTCGACTTGAGCAGAAATTTCAGCGGCAATGGAGCCGAATGTTATACCAGTAACATAATGAAAGAACGTCAGCTGGCTTAATTGTTTTTTTCCGATAACGCGTGCAAGTAAAAGAATCGCAAAAAATGCACAGCTTGAGCGGATTAACATTTCAGCTAAGTTTAATTCCATTGACATCACTCCTTGTAGTCGGTAGCATGGACAAAAAATAGTGGGAATATGCGATTTTTAAAATAGAAAGAATGTGAAAATATGTCGACAACTACAGTAAAACAGTCCAATCCCGTCTATCCGATTATGGTCGCAATTGGTGTGTGTCACTTAATCAATGACACGATGCAGGCCGTCATTCCAGCAATGTTTCCGCTGCTTGAGCGTGATTTAGGGTTAACATTTACGCAGCTTGGGATGATTTCGTTCGTACTTAATATGATTGCGAGTTTACTACAGCCGGCTGTCGGATTTATGACTGATAAGCGTCCCGTGCCGTATGCGTTGCCGTTTGGAATGGTCAGCTCATTTATTGGGCTATCGCTGTTAATTTTATCTACCGAGTATTGGATGATTTTAGTATCGGTCATTTTTTTAGGGCTTGGCTCGGCGGTATTTCATCCGGAAGGCTCGCGCGTGTCGTTTATGGCGGCGGGCAATAAGCGTGGGTTAGCGCAGTCAATTTACCAAGTTGGCGGGAATTCGGGACAAGCATTAGCACCGTTACTAAGTGCGTTTGTTATTTTGCCTTTTGGGATGAATGGCGTGGCGATGGTGCTAGTCTTCACATCAATCGGTATTTTCTTATTAACGAAAATTGCCGCTTGGTATAAGCGTCAGCTAGAGGCGGAAAAATTGTCGAAAGTCAAAAAAGTACTCATTTCGTCATTGCCCCCGTTATCGAAAAAACAAATCGGCTATGCACTTGTTGTGCTGCTACTCATTATTTTTGCCCGTTCTTTTTATGTGACGAATATGACGAGCTTTTATGTGTTTTATTTAATAGAAGAGTACGGGATTTCAGTGGAGCGCGGACAGCTATTTATTTTTCTTTTTATGGCCTTAGGGGTAGTAGGGACCTTTTTTGGTGGACCACTATCAGATAAATTCGGACGGAAAAATATTATTCTACTATCGGTAATTGTGCCGATTCCGTTTTGCTTAGCGCTGCCATTTGTCTCGCTGTATGTCGCGCTACTGTTCCTCATGATCATAGGGGCACTTATAATGATTAGCTTTACGGTAACGGTTGTTTATGCGCAGGAATTAGTGCCTTCGAAAATTGGGACAATGGCGGGTTTAACGGTCGGTGTCGCTTTTGGAATGGGTGCGATTGGTTCTGTTGTTATTGGTATGGTAATGGATGCGATGGGCATTCGTTTCACGATGATTGCAGTGTCGATTTTGACATTCCTATTATTTGTCGCGTTTTTCTTGCCAAAGGATACGGTTGGAAAAACGACTTAATGTTATAGCAAAATAAAAATGCATGACTCCAACAGTGGAATCATGCATTTTTTACTCATTTACTGGGCGACATGCCAGTGGTATTTTTTCGGGATCTGTTACAAGGCCCTCCGTAATATTCACTTCATGCATTTTGGCATCATAGGCAAATTTGAAAATACCATTATCAAAATCTGTGCCGATTTCCTTAAAGAATATGCCTTCAAGTGAGACAACTTTTGGACAAATGAACGCTACTTTAAAGTGCTCGCCTTCTTCGACTAAGTAAGCACGTACCCCTTTTTCAAAAACATCGATCAGCTCGTCTTCAGAAGGACGTTTTACCGATACAATGTGGAAATCTACGAATGGCACTTCTTTCAGTAAAACGTTTAAGAATGAGCCTTTCGTAATTTCTTCCCAGCGGCTTTGTGCGCTTTGACCTACGATGATTTGTGTAATATTAAAGTCCATCGCAATTTCTGTAATGACTTTATGAATCGGGCGTTTTTCGTTATCTTTTACAATGAACTCTTCTACTTCTAGCTCTTCTGTAAGCTGTTTCCATTGTTCAATGTAGCCAGATTTTTCCGCATCAAATGCATCTAGTGGTTTGGCGTCGACCGTTAAAACGTAGAGTGGGCAATCTAGTAAAGTCGCTAGCTTGTGTCCACGACGAATTAAACGCTCGCCATTTTTTCCGTAATATACACAAACTAAAATACTTTCATCCAAGCGGCCTTTTACGTATTTCATTTTAGTTCGCACCTCGTTTTCTTGTTCTATTAATATTTTATGGAAGATAAATTGTTGTTGAGAAATTCAGTATAAAAGAGTTAAAAATGATGCTATTACAGTGCATTCCATACATCATTATTGTATACTTAAAACTGTAATGTTTCACGGCGTTTAGTAATTTTTACATAATAATTTACGATTGGTTATAATTTCCGTTTCGCCTATCCATAAATGGAAGGATACTTTCTCTATATGCCACATTATTATGAAGTGAGTTAAATGGTTAGTCAAGTGTCATTATTTAACCGACATTACTATACATAGCGTACATTGACTTTAAGTATGTAGGAGGTTTTTGCTTTTGATTGTTGTATTGTCGATTTTACTTCCATTTTTAGCTGCGGCTTTAATTCCGTTTATATACAGGCGTTTTAAAAGCATTCATTTAGGATGGTTTATTTTAGTTGTGCCTGTCGTATTATTTTCGTTTCTAGCTACGTATATATCACGAATTGCTCGTGGTGAAACCTTTATCTACACGTTCGAGTGGATCCCCTCTTTTGGTATTAACATAACGACCTATTTAGACGGTTTGAGTATGATTTTTGCGTTGCTCATTACCGGTGTAGGAAGTTTAGTAATACTTTATTCTATTTTCTATCTATCAAAAAAAGAATCTTTGCATCACTTTTATTGCTACTTGCTATTATTCATGGGGGCAATGTTAGGTGTTGTACTTTCCGACAATTTAATGGTGCTGTATGCGTTTTGGGAATTGACGAGTGTATCGTCGTTCTTATTGATCGCGTTTTGGCATCACCGTAAAGCTTCGCGTGCAGGTGCGCGTAAAGCAATGACAATTACCGTTTCTGGCGGCGTGGCCATGCTAGCCGGATTTTTAATGTTATATGTTGCTTCAGGCACATTTAGTATTCGTGAAATTTTGACGAATTTAGATGTTGTGCAGGGGAGCGGTTACTTTGTGCCAGCGATGTGCTTAGTGCTGCTGGGGGCTTTTACAAAATCCGCGCAGTTCCCGTTCCACATTTGGTTACCAGATGCGATGGAAGCACCAACGCCAGTTTCGGCTTACTTACACTCGGCAACGATGGTAAAGGCCGGGATTTATCTTGTTGCGCGTACGACACCAATTTTTGGTGGGCATGAGGTATGGTTTTGGGCTGTCAGCGGCGTCGGGTTAATGACGTTATTCTGGGGTTCATTTAACGCGGTACGTCAATTCGATTTAAAGGCGCTGCTTGCGTATTCGACAATTAGTCAGCTTGGGTTAATTATGAGCTTGTTTGGACTTGGTTCTGCAGCCTTGCATTTTGGTTATACGGCGGAATCGGTTATTTATACGCAGGCCACATTTGCTGCACTGTTTCACTTAATTAACCACTCGACGTTTAAAGGTGCGCTATTTATGATGGTCGGAATTGTCGACCATGAAGTTGGTACACGTGATATTCGTCGGCTGGGTGGCTTAATGGCACTGATGCCGTTTACGTTTACGATTGCAGTAATTGGCAGTTTTTCAATGGCCGGGTTACCGCCATTTAACGGCTTCTTAAGTAAGGAAATGTTCTTTGCTGCCACATTAAAAATTACGCAATTAGATATTTTTTCACTTGATTCATTTGGTTTAGTATTCCCGATTGTGGCATGGATCGCGAGTATTTTCACGTTTATTTACTGCGTTATTATTGTCATGCGCACGTTCTTTGGGAAATTACAGCCAGATCGTTTAGAAAAGCCGCCACATGAGGCGCCGATTGGGATGCTAATTCCACCGTATATTTTAATTGCACTTGTGATTGGGATTTTCATCTTCCCAAATGTGTTAGGGCATTATATTTTAAGTCCGGCGATGGCGAGTATTTATCCAACGTTCCCATCAACTGAAGAAATGACCCCACATATTGCAGCGTGGCATGGCTATATTAATTCCGAATTGATTATGACGTTTGGAGTAGTGATTGTCGGGATTTTCTTATATAAAACGCTGAAAAAGTGGCGTCCCATGTATCAGTTAATTCCGCCGAACTATACGCTAAATGGTATTTATGAACGCGTTATTGGTTCAGGGGAACATTATTCAGGCACGATTACAAACCGTTATATGAATGGCAATTTAACGTATTACTTCATTTATATTTATGTGGTTTTTGTCGGGATTTTAGCAGGCTATATGATTTATGCAGATCTGTTTAGCTGGAATCCAGCAAATGATTCGGTCATTGAGCCGTACGAATTAATTTTAGTGTTTGTCATGATTGCCGCAGCGGTCGCGATTCTTTTTGCGAAGCATCGCATTACGACGGTTTTACTAAACGGGGTACTTGGTTATTCGGTGGCGTTCTTCTTTGTGGTATTCCGTGCGCCAGATTTGGCGTTAACACAGCTTGTAGTAGAGTCTGTCACAACCGCGTTATTCTTACTGTCCTTTAAATTTTTACCGGAATTACAGCCAGAAAAAGTATCAAAGGCTTGGAAATTTACGAAGGCGACTATTTCAATTGCAGTGGGGGCTACGGTAACCTTAATTGGTTTGGCGGTCATGAACTATGATAAGTTCGAACCGATTTCCGCGTACTTTGAAGACGCGTACAATTTGGCGGGCGGAAAAAATATCGTCAATACGATTTTAGGTGATTTCCGTGCGTTCGATACGATGCTTGAAGTTGTCGTACTATTTATTGCAGGACTTGGCGTCTACACACTCATTAAGCTAAAGGCGAAAAAGGGGGATACAGACGTTGAAAGTAAATGATGTGATTTTAAAAACCGTTGTACGATTCGTTGTATTCATCGTCTTTACGCTTGGGGTGTATTTGTTCTTTGCTGGACATAATGCACCAGGTGGCGGCTTTATTGGTGGTTTGGTGCTTGGTTCGGGGATTGTACTGCTCTACATTACGTACGATATCGAAACTGTGCATAAAGGAATGCCGTTTGATTTCAAAAGGGTTGCAGCGCTTGGTGTGTTACTTGCGACAGGGACTGCGGTCGCTTCGTTATTTTTTGATGCACCCTTTTTAACACAAACGGATGGCTATTTTGATATTCCGCTACTTGGTGAAAAGCACTTATCAACGGTAACGATTTTTGAAGCGGGAGTGGCGCTGACGGTTGTTGGGACACTTGTGACGATTATTTTAAATATAAGTGAGGATGAATAGTATGGAATCATTAATGATTGTGCTTGTTGGCATACTCGTAGCAGTTGCTACTTATTTAATCCTCTCTCGTAGTGTGTTACGTGTCATTGTCGGAACAGCGATTTTGTCACATGCCGTGCACCTTTTATTACTGACGGTAGGTGGCTTGAAAAAAGGAAGTGTACCGCTTTTAGGACAGGGGGCTGCACCGTTTACAGATGCCTTGCCGCAAGCGTTAATTTTAACGGCGATCGTTATTAGTTTTGCGGTAACTGCATTTTTACTTGTCCTTGCGTATCGGATGTATTTAACGAATGGCAGCGATGACTTACAGGAGCTTGGAGGGTCATCAGATGAGTAATATATTAGTGTTACCTATGATCGTGCCGATTATTACAGCGGCACTACTTGTATTTTTACATGATCAGATTAAATTACAACGAATCGTAAGTCTGATTACGATGATTTTCGTAAGCGGGGTATCGGTTGTCCTGTTGCAGCTTATTCAAACAGAGGGCATTTTGCGCCTTGATTTTAGTGGCTGGTTACCGCCGTTTGGGATTTTATTTGTGGCGGATTCGTTTTCTGTACTGCTCGTCTTAACGTCGAGTATTGTTACGACCATTTGTTTGATTTATGCGTTTTCGACAATTGGCGAAGCGCGTGAAAAAATGTACTTTTATCCGTTTGTGTTGTTTTTAATTGCAGGGGTAAATGGTTCGTTTTTAACGGGCGATATTTTTAACTTATTCGTTTGTTTTGAAGTCATGCTACTTGCCTCGTATGCGTTAATCGCACTTGGTGGAGAGAAATTCCAGCTACGTGAATCATTAAAATACGTATTGATTAATGTGGTGGCGTCATGGATGTTCTTAGTGGCGTTAGCGTATTTATACGGCACAGTGAAAACGTTAAACATGGCACATATTGCACAGCGTGTAGCAGAGGTTGGGCAAGAGCCGTTATTAACACTTGTGTCGTTTATTTTCTTACTGGTCTTTGCGCTAAAAGCCGGGTTACTGTTATTCTTCTGGCTACCAGGCTCGTATAGTGTGCCGCCAACCGCGGTGCAGGCACTATTTGCCGCACTGTTAACGAAAGTCGGGATCTATGCGTTATTCCGTACCTTTACGCTAATGTTCCCACTACAGCCGGAGATTACACACACGGTGATTGGTGTGATGGCTGGGCTGACGATACTTGCAGGCTGTCTAGGGGCGTTGTCAGGTAAAGATGTTCGAACGATTGCTTCTTATAATGTCATTATTGGCGTCGGCTTTATTTTGATGGCACTTGCGATTGGCAATGAAGAGGCTTTCGCTGGGGCTGTGTATTATTTAATTCATGACATGATCGCAAAGGCGCTATTGTTCTTATTAATTGGCACAATGGTCATGCTGACAGGCGAAATAGTCGTGAAAAACATGAACGGACTCATTCGAAACTATCCGCTATTCGGTTGGCTGTTCTTTTTAACAATGTGTGGACTAATCGGAATTCCGCCACTAAGTGGATTTATCGGCAAAGTGTTAATCGGGCAAGGTGCGGTCACACAAGGTTCTTACGTATTATTAGCGTTAGGCTTTGGCTCTAGTATTATTGTACTGTACTCACTGCTCCGTATTTTCTTAGCCTCTTTCTTTGGGGAAGCGACGATTAGCGAGGAAGATAAAAAGCCGATTCCAACAGGTGCGTATGTGTCGTTTGTACTTTTAGCGATATGCATGATTGTACTAGGTGTTGGCGCGGAGGGAATTGCTGTTTATGTAAATGACGCGGCGTATACGTTAGCCAACCCATCTGTTTATATTGACGCGATTTTAAATACGAATAAGTAAGGAGGGTGAGCGTATGTTAGGACAATTTATTATTAATATATTTATTGCGGCGTTATGGTTTTTATTAGCGGATGACCCGAATGCTGACTTTGCAACATTTATGTCAGGCTTCTTTGTCGGGATGCTGATTTTATATGCGATGCACCGATTTTTCGGTACGCAATTTTACTTACGCCGTGTATTAAAGATTTTGAAGCTCATCCTGTTATTTATTCAAGAGCTATTATTATCGAGCGTCGAGGTGTTAAAGCAAGTGCTAGACCCACAACTTAAAATTACGCCGGGCATCTTTACATATGAAACATGTCTTGAGGGTGATTGGCAAGTAACAGCGTTAGCATTGCTTTTAACGTTAACACCAGGGTCAGTCGTGATGGAAGTATCAGAAGACGGGAAAACGTTTTACATTCACGCCATGGACATTGTGGAATCAAAAGAAACGGTGCTGCGTTCGATAGGGAAATTTGAAATGGCCATCTTGGAGGTGACACAATGATTGATTTAATATTAAAGGCATCATTAGTGTTATTTATGGTAGGGATTGCGTTGTCACTTGTACGTGTGATTAAAGGGCCATCCTTACCAGACCGAGCGATTGCGTTGGATACGATTAGTGTGAATTTGATTTCGGCAATAGCGATTATTTCTATTGTGTTAAAGACGAAAGCATTTTTAGAGGCGATTTTAATTTTAGGGATTTTATCATTTATCGGAACAATCGCATTCTCGAAATACATTGAAAGAGGTGTCATCGTTGAGCGTAAATCAACTGATTGAGTTAATGGCGGCACTGTTCATTTTACTTGGCGCGATTGTTAGTGTCATTAGTGCATACGGCATGATTCGCTTGCCAGATGTGTATACGCGCTCACATGCAGCGACGAAAAGTGCGACGTTATCGGTACTATTGTGCTTATTCGGTGCGTTCGTGTATTTTTGGATTCATGATGGCTATGTGAGTATTCGTTTGATTTTAGGGATTGTCTTTGTATTTATTACAGCACCGGTTGCGGGACATTTAGTATGTCGCGCTGCGTATCGTTCACGTGTACCGCTTGCAGAAGGTTCAGGGGATGATGCATTAAAGCCGGTATTGTTTGGAGAAGAAGACGGTGAAGTAAAGTCAGATGGAGAAGAAATGAAATAAGTTGATGCAGAGCGCCACAAGTTATTAACAAAACTTGTGGCGCTTTTTTTGTTTTATACGCAAAAAAATTATTGCTGTGGATACATGTGGATAACTTTGTGTATAACTCGTAATTAGCACGCAAGTAGGAGCGAGAAAAGTAGGAAAAAAGGAAAATATGTACGTTTAGTAGCAAGCATTAGGACGAAAAAACGAAGATCCACACAAGCATGTAACCGTCTAATAGCAGGAGTTTCCCCATCATTATGCTCGTTTTGTGGATAACTAAAGGACAAGTTGTTGAAAAAGCGTGCTTAAATTGTGTGTAACTGTTGAAACAGTGGATAACTCTGTGGATAAAAAGAATATGTGGATAGTTTTTCTCGTTTAATTGACAAATACGCTAAGTTTTTATATAGTACACTACAACACTAATGTACTGATTAAGAAAGAAGGGGGGATCCATTTGGATTTCAACGCGCAAAGTACAACGCCTATTTATATGCAACTTGCAGATTGGTTGGAGCAAGAAATTCTTGCTGACCGTTTACTACCAGATGGCAAAGTGTATTCGCAATATCAGCTCGCCGAAATTTTCAATATTAATCCAGCAACAGCGGGCAAGGGATTAACGATTTTAGTAGAAAAAGAAATTCTATATAAAAAGAGGGGACTTGGGATGTTTGTTGTAGCTGATGCAAAACAGCGGATTATTGCAACGCGTAAAAATGAAACATTAACACAGCTAGCAAAGGAGCTTGTACAAGAAGCCAAGCGTTTAGGTGTTTCGGATGAGGATGTTATTAGCTTAATACAACATATTCAACAGGAGGGGTGAGCGATTTGATTTTATGCGAACAACTACAAAAGCGTTATGGGAAAAAAATGATTTTAGCGAATGTGTCTTTTGAAATAAATGAACCAAAAATTGTCGGTTTAATTGGTCGTAATGGGGTCGGCAAGTCGACGTTATTAAAAATGCTTGCAGGCCATCTAAACGCATCGAGTGGCACGATAGAAGTTGTTGGGAAAAAAGCATTTCAAAACTTAACGGTCGCTGCGAATACGATTTTGGTTGAGGCCCACATGACGTTTCCAAGTGTGTTAACGCTAAAAGAAATTTTGCAAAACGCACCGAAGTTTTATCCGAATTTTGCGCTTGATTTAGCGTTTGAACTGTTGAAATTTAGTGGCATTGCGGATGAAAATCATCACCATCAGCTGTCTAAAGGGCAAAAGGCAGCATTCAATTTAATATACGGCATGGCGAGCCGTAGTGCGGTGACGCTACTAGATGAGCCAATGAATGGTATGGACGAAACGATTCGCGATGATATGTATCGTGTGATTTTAAAGGACTTCTTAGCACATCCGCGCATTCTGATTATTTCAAGCCATTACTTAAATGAGATGGAGCATTTAATCGAAGATATTTTGCTACTTCATGAAGGACAGGTTGAGCTTTTTGCGCCGGTAGATGAAGTGCAAAACATCGCCGTAAAGCTTGTTGGGCAAAAGGATCAGGTCGCGCCGTATTTAGCGAAATGTGACGTGCTGTTAACACGGGAAAACGGGCCACTGTTTGAAGCGATTGTGCGCAGTAATGATGTGCCACTACCAGACAATGTGCGCCAGCAAAATTTAACGGCAAGTGACGTGTGTAAAGTATTAACGACGACGAAGGGAGGTTCTATTGATGACATCTATCGTAACGGTGAGTCCGGCGCGTAATGTATGGGAACAAGTGAAATGGAAGTGTCAGACGAGTAGTTCGATGTTCAGTACGATTATTTTAGTGCATCTTATTTTAGGGTTTCTGACGTCGGGTGGAACCGGTTCATTTTCTACGGGAGGTTCGTTTTTATCATTTGAAGCGCGTACGTATACATTAGACGTAGCGTTTTTATATAGCATTATCCTGATGCTTGGTATTGGCTGGATGCTTGCATCAGGTGCGTTGTCGCGAGATCAGTTTTCAATTGTGACAACGAATCAAACGGAAGTAGTATCGACCTTTTTCTTTTTTGTGCTACTGTCAATTTTTACGTTCGTTTCATCGGTTTGTATGCTTTGTATAAGTGTCGCAATTGAGATGCTGAAACTGAATGAACCGCTTGTGGTCGAAAATCAATTCTTTTCGGTAAGTACAATGGCGATGTTTATTGTTTGTATGCTTGTGGCGAGTACAATGGGTTACTTTATCCGTACGGTGTTTCAGTTTTCAAAGGTGCTACTTGGTTTACTCACAGTTCTGCTATTTTTACTCATTCGCATGTACGGCGTAGATAGTTGGAGTGCTGTATTTGGGACAACGAGTGCAGAAATTATTGGGCGTAGTAGCTTGTATGTCGTCTTATTATGGGGTGCGATTTTTGTTATGCGCCTACGTCGAGAGGTGAATCGTTGATGAGTATGGTTTTAATAATTACGATGGTGCCGGCTGTTTTTATCGTTTTACTAGGCATTTTTATGGCGAAATTTCGTATTTGGAAGCCGAAGCGCACATTTTATTTTGTAATTACTTATGCACTTTGTGGACTTGTGGCGTTTACGTATTTACTCATTGCGTCAAAGGATATGGATCAGGCACAATCAAAGGATGTAATTGTGCAGCAACTCGCTGAAAATGAAGAAATGACGGAGCGGTTAAAAATGCGTGATTTTACGGTGCTAAAACAAGAGCAGTTACAATTCACGGAAATGTTTGAACCAAGTGCTGAAGATGTTACAGTGAATCGTGATGGGGGGCTACGCCACATTCATACGGTCATTAACTGGGTAGATACCCCAGAGAATACCATTACCGCGAGCTATTACGAAACACCGATTTACATAAAGCGTGTTTATATGACGCCCTATGTAAAGGCTCCAGAGATTACGTTTGAAAATAATACAATCTTTATAAAAGACAAGGAAAGTCGCATTACGAGGAAGACAATTAATATGTCATTGGAAATGCTTAACGACGAAAGATGGAATGATCGAACGGATGAATTCGTCGGAAATCGTATTTTATACTTGAATGTTCCGAAGCAGTTCAATATCATTGATAGCGGTGGGTGGTATTAAACCACCTAAAACTTTCAATGAATTGAGCGAACACGTTGAAAAAGTTACTAAAACTTATTGTATTAATAGTAGGGATTTATGTATTTTTATATGTAAATAACAATTGGCTTGTGACGACGGAGCTAGTGTACGAGTCTGAAAAGATTCCACAAAGCTTTGATGGTTTTCGCATTACGCAAATAACGGATTTACATGATGCCACATTTGGTGAAAATCAATCACGGTTAGTTGAAAAAGTACGGGCTACCAATCCAGATGCGATTTTTTTAACTGGTGATTTAGTCGATAGTAGACGCTATGATTTGGATAATAGCTTGCAGGCGGTTGCGCAGTTTGTAGACATTGCGGATGTTTATTACGTGCTTGGAAATCATGAGGTTGCACTAAATTTAACAGATGAAATTTATGCGGCCCTAATGGATTTAGGCGTGCACGTCTTACCGAATGAGTCAGTAACGATTGAGCGTAACGGGGAACGCATCGTTGCTCTCGGTATTGAAGATCCGTTAATGGGACAAAATGTCGATGAGTCGATTGAGGCAGCACGAAACAACGTAGGAACCGATTCCTTCACGATGCTGTTATCACACCGACCTGAGCAATTCGAAACGTATATCGAAAAAGAAGTAGATTTAGTGTTTACCGGGCATGCGCACGGTGGCCAAATTCGTTTGCCGTTTATCGGAGGGCTTGTAGCACCAACACAAGGCATATTCCCAACGTATACAGCGGGTGTGTTTGAAGAAAAGGAAACGACGATGATTATTAGTCGTGGATTAGGTAATAGTCTGTTTCCGTTTCGTATCTTTAACTTGCCCGAAATCATTACTGTAAAATTGCAAGCAAAATAATAAAAACGTCACATTTGTGGCGTTTTTTTGTTGCAAAATTGACATATTAATTATTATTTACTTCCTTCTAAAAGTTATATATGATGAAAATAGATTAGATAATAATACAAAAAATAGAAAAAATATAATTATTATAGATTATATTTAACAGGTAGATATAATTAAGAGTTGGAGGGACCTTGATGAAAAATTGGGGGATTGGTGCGAAACTAACGGCATCGATTATCACATTATTAACATTAACATGTGCAGTTTTAGGGGTAACAAGTTATTTAAATAGCCATACGGCGTTAGAAAGACAGGTTCACGATAATTTACAGTCAAAAGCAGAGGACCTATCGCAATATGTAGAAGAGTTCTTTAAGCGTACGAATACTGAAGTAGAGGGAATTGCGGAGCAGGATGTTATTCGTAATATGAATTTTGCTGAGCAAAAAGCGTATTTACAGAAGCGTTTAGCATCAAGTGAAGATTATTTAGAGTTTGCGATTGTCGATGCAGATGGAATCGCCCATTATTTAGATGATTCTACGACAGATTTAGCAGACCGTGCATACATAAAAGCGGCATTTGCTGGTGAAACAGCGATGTCAGATACGTTGATTAGTCGTGTAACGAACGAGCCGGTTGTAATGATTGCCACGCCAATCGATACAGCAACAGGTGAAAAAGCCTTATTATTAGCTCGTATGGACGGTTACTTTTTATCAAACGTCTTAAATGAAATTGTTGTTGGAGAAACGGGTTATGCGTTCTTAGTAAATAAAGACGGGACCATCCAATCTCATACAAATGCGGAATTTGTAAAAAATCAAATGAATTTCATTTCGGAAGCACAGGAAACAGGAAATTCAACAGCCGAAGCGAAAGCGATTGAAGAAATTATCTCAAATGACCGAGGCTTTTATGAATTTAAGCATTCGGACGGTGATAATCGCTTTTTAGGGTACTACACCTTAACGAACGGTTGGAAGATGGCGGTTATGGCAAAGGAAGATGAAATGTTCGTTAGTTTAGAGACTATGCGTCTATTCATTTTACTTTCAACTGTTGTCGTTTTAATTATTGGACTTATTTTTGCCATTCTTGTATCGAGAGGTATTAGCCGCCCAATTCGCGCGGTAGTGAAAGTAAGTGAATTTATTGGTCAAGGTGATTTTACGCATAAACCAAATGCACATCATCAAAAGCGTCGTGATGAACTAGGGGTTTTAGCGCGTTCGTTAAACCAAGTAGTAGAGAATATGCATATGATGATTACAAAAGTGCAAACAAGCTCAAGTAACGTAAATGAAGCGTCATGCGAACTAATGGGCGATGTAGCAAAAGTTACTGATAATGCACAAGTCATTGCGCGCTCAATCGATGAAGTCGAGCGTGGTTCAATCAGTCAGGCACATGTCGCAGAAGAAAGTGCGGGTACGATGGGTCAAATGGCGATTGGCATTCAACAGGTTGCTGAAGTGGCAGGCACGGTTTCACAGCATACGGAGTTTATTGAAACAAAGGTACGTGATGGCTACAATGCGGTGCGTCACTCGATTGCACAAATGAATGCGATTCAAAGTGGTACCGCAACAGAAATCGATGTCATTCATAAATTAAAAAAGGAATCATCAGAAATCGGCTTAATTTCAAAAATGATTACCGACATTTCGGATCAAACGAATTTACTGGCATTAAATGCATCGATTGAGGCAGCACGTGCAGGTGAGGCGGGTAAAGGCTTCGCGGTTGTTGCAGGGGAAGTACGTAAATTATCTGAGCAAACAGCGGATTCAGCAGCACAAATTAATGCACTGATTCAAAAGGTGCAGCAGTACACAGAACAAGCGGTGCAAGCTGCAGAATTTGGTGAAGAAAATGTCGCACTTGGTTTGGCGTCGATTCATCAATTAGAAGAGCGTTTTGGTGAAATTGTCGAAGCCGTTACGGAAATTGCAACTGAAATCGAGCATTTAAGCGGTTCGGCACAGGAAATGAGTGCCAACACAGAAGAGGTTTCAGCTTCGATGGAAGAAATGTCGGCTTCGGTTACATCCGCTGCAGGCTATGTAAAGGATGTAGGCGTTTCGGCATCTGGCCAATTACAAACAGTCGATCAGATGAAAAAACAAGCAGATCAATTATCTCAGATGGCGAGCGACTTACAAGTTGCTACGCAGCAGTTTAAATTATAAGGTTCAGCAGCATAGGAGCACGTTTCCTATGCTGTTTTTATTTGATAAAACATTATATTCGCATCATTTTCTTGCGTTGCGTACAATGAAGAAAAGACGCTTTAAAGGAGTAGACTATGGAACAATGGATTACATGGATTGCGCTAGTTTTAATGGCAATCATGATTTTTCGCTTTATGCCGAAAAAGGGCGTGAAGTATATTTCAACGAAGGAGCTACAGCCGCTGCTTGAACGAGGGGATGTCGTGTTTGTCGATGTGCGTTCGGCAAGTGAATATAAAGAGGCGCATATTCCCAACTTTATTAATCGCCCAGTCGGTAGCTATTTAGGTGATTTACCGAAGGACAAGCCGATTGTGGTCATTTGTCAGAGTGGTGTGCGCAGTAATAAAGCGTGTAAGGAGCTTGTGAAGCTTGGGTATACAGACGTAACGAATGTACGTCGCGGGATGAATGGCTTAAAGGCAGCGTAAATAATAAGGAGAAGTCCCGCAGTTGGATTACGGGTTCTCTTTAGAGGTACAAAATTTAAAATAACTATTGAAATACCCTGTGAAATCTATTTGTTTTCAGAGGGTATTTTACATACTATATCGCATCTAAATTAGTACGATATAAAGGTGAACGTTCCCAAACAGTGGTTTGGGGACTTTAATACAAGGAGTTTTATAGATTATATAGAATATAAAACTTAACTAAAGGCGGTGTGTAAACTATTAGAAAAATAATTATATTGTTTTTTATAATGACGGTTCTTGTAGCTTGTTCAGAAAATAATGTGAAACTTAATGAATTAGTAAGTTTTTCAAAAGTTAAAACGGAGACTGAAAAAACATATACTGACGAACTTGAAGTAGAAATTTTTAGAAATGCAATAGAACACGCAATTAAATTAGATGGTATTGTTGATGTAGTTGACCCAATGTATAAATTTAAATTAGATGGTAAAGAATATTTTCTTTGGCTACATGATGCGGGTGGTTCAATTATGGAGACAAATGATACACATACAATTTATAAATTGCTAGAAGAAGATGCAAAGCAACTTAAAGAAGTAGTCAATTGATAGATTTTGTATATTAACGCACAAATTAATAAGATAACGTTCCCAAATGACACATAGGGAACGTTCAATCCAGCAGCTAAGATTTTCAACCAGTCTTAGCTACATCGCTTTGGGAATATTTATTCAACTAACGTCTTAGAATAGTGAAAGAAAAATCAATTGTTTTTTGAAATCTATATGTTGAACTTATGAAACTAACATTTCATTAGAATGAAAATCTAACTAAGAATACGTCGCCATCCATGGCAGCGACGCACTCGATTGAGGAAGATCTTTTAGAACGGAAAACTTTATAACTTTCTTTCACTACTGAGCAGGAGGATGAAATATTGCAAAAGAAAATAAAAATAATTGAAGACAGAAAATCATTTCTTTTAGCTATTGCTTTATTAATATATATTTGGATCTTTTTCAGTAATTACTGGCATTATCCATCTCCACCATTCGAGTCACTCACTTCAAAAGAGGTTATTCGTATTTTCGAGGAAGAAAGTTCTGAGAGCGGATTTATGAAAATTGCTACTGAAAAAAATTTTGATTGGTACGCATGTAAGGATACTATCTGTATAGACAAGAATATATTTTTCCCACTTGCAGATAGAGGTTGGGATAAACAAAATATGACTCCATATTATAAACCGAACGGAAAATCTATACGTATTGAGTATATTTACACTAAGAATCAATTTGACGGTAACCTAGGCACTACTCTAAAAATAGAAACATACCCTTGGGTGAATAGTGAAGATATTATTTTTTTGAAAATACCTCAAGATGTAGATTTTTAATTTAGATACATTGCATAATTAATCCATCCCATTATGAAATAACGTTCCCAAATCGAAGTTTGGACGCATATAAAAAAGGCAGAAATGTTGTTAAATCAACGTTTCTGCCTTTTTTAGTGGAACATTGTTTATACGCAATTTTATGCACGTTTCTACAAAGTCAGTGCCAGCAATGGTTTGATCGTGTTTTGTTGGATGATACAGCACTGGTCTTATTGAATGAAATCGTGCATATTTTCCAACCTCTAATTGTGGGCTTCTCCTTTTTTATTTACAGGCTATCTTTCATTGCTTGTAGTAAGGCGTCAGCTGTGATTCCTTTTTCGCCGCCACCTTGAACGAGTGCATCATTGCCGCCGCCTTTGCCGTTAATAAGCGGTAGCGCGGCTGCTGAGATGGTTTTCATCGATGTCGTATGAGCTTTCCCGCGTGCTGCAACGAATTGTAATTTGTCGTCATTTGTTGCGACAAGTAGCGCAATCGCTTGTTCGTTGTGCTCAGTAATGAAGCGTGCGAGCTTTTGTAACTCTTGAATCGAACGGTTTTCAAATGTACGCGCGGCAATTACTTCACTTGCTAGCGCTTGTGCTTCGTATTGTAGCAGTGCGTCCTGAGCGTCTTTTAAGTTTTTCTCGGTTTGCTTTGCAGCTGTCGCGAATTTACGCATCGCGTCAGCTGCTTGCTCTTCAGGTGCGCTTAGTTGGCGTGCGACATCTGAAAGTACGTTTTTACGCATGGCAAGTTGCTGGAGTACGCGCTGGCCGCATACAAAATGAACGCGAATTTGCTGTTTCATTTTTTCAGTTGCTAAAATTTTCAGTAGACCAACTTGTCCAGTAGACGTTGGGTGCGTCCCACCGCAGCCATTGTAATCGAACTCGGGAATAATGACTAAGCGAATGTCTTCGTCGACAATTACATCTTTACGTAAGTTGTAGTTGACTAAGTCTTCTTTTGTTACCCATTTTGTTTCAACTGGACGGTTTTCTAAAATAATTTCGTTGGCACGTTGTTCAGCGGCCGCTAATTGCGCTTCTGTCACGTCAGTTGTGTTTAAATCAATTGTCACAAGCTCTGTGCCTAGGTGGAAGCTCGTTGTTGCTAGATCAAAGAGCTCGACAAAAGCGGCGGTTAAAATGTGCTGGCCGGTATGCTGTTGCATATGGTCGAATCGACGCACCCAGTTGAGCTTGGCAGAAATTTCCCCGGAAATATTCGACACGTCCGCTGCTGTATAATGACGAATTTCATCATCCACTTTTTCAACGTCGCTAATTTCGATACCAGAAATCCAGCCTGTATCATGCGGTTGACCACCACCAGTTGGGTAAAAAGCGGTGTTGTCTAACACGATGTAGTTACGGCCTTCCTCACTGCCTGTTTTGACGACGGTTGCGTGAAACTCGGAAATCGTCGCATCTTGGTAATATAATAAATCCTTCATCTGTATCACTCCTTAAAACCTAGTTTGGCATATGGAAAACGGTGTGTCACGCGCAAATTTGGTCGTGTCATTTGACGCGTGAAAAATATCGTTTATCATTAGAAGAGAGATTTCCAAAAAGGGAGCTATTTACATGAACATTACACAGTATTCAGTTGACGAAATTTTAGATCCAACGAACATCATTGAAGGTAAGCGCTTTGAATTTTTACTAGATATCGAAGTGGATGAAGACGATGAGCTATATTCGGAAGCCGGATTAGAAATCCGCGCAATCGTTGGCTTAATTAATGAAGAAGTACGCATCATGAACTACTTCATTATTGATAAATCAAACAACGAATCACTAGAGTTTGCGTTAGAAGAAGACGAAGAGGCAATGGTTTTAGCGTTCTGCCAAGAAGAGCTATTAGCACCACCTACATCAGAAGACGCACAATAATGGAAGGGCAGCACGAGTAGTCGTGTTGTCTTTTTTTATGGGAATTTAAGGTTGATCACCATAAGTTGTCGGGAAAATAGTGTCGACGCGTAAATAGGGAAATGAAAAAGCTTCGGTACATGTTATTTCACATGCACCGAAGCGTTTATTTTTAAAAAGCAGCAATTGTACCGTCTGTGCGAGGTTCTGTACCACCATACAACACGCCGTTTGCATCGCGCCAAATAATTTGACCGCGTCCAAAGCTGCCACCATCTGTTGCGACATGAATGTCATGGCCTTTACGTTTTAACGCTTGCACTAAATAATTCGGGAAGTGCGGCTCCACATCAATGCGCTTATCACCAATCCATTGCCAGCGCGGCATATCGAGCGCGGCTTGTGGATTAAGTGCGAAATCCACAGTATGTGTCACGACTTGGAAATGCCCTTGAGGCTGCATATAACCGCCCATCACACCAAATGGTCCTACTGCTTCATTGTCCTTTGTTAAGAAGCCCGGAATAATCGTGTGATACGTACGTTTTCCTGGCTTTAAGAAGTTTGGATGGTTTTCATCGAGAGAAAAATCATAGCCCCGGTTTTGCAGGGACACACCTGTTCCGGGAATGACAATACCTGAACCGAAGCCCATGTAGTTACTTTGAATAAATGACACCATGTTGCCGTCAGCGTCTGCGGTTGCTAAATAGACCGTACCACCTTTAGGAATATCAAAAGGTGTTGGCTGCAGAGCGTGATCTGTTATTTCCGCGTAGCGCTTTTCACCGTAGTCTTTTGATAACAATGTTTCAGTCGTTACCAGCATTTCATCGCGTTCTGTGACGAATGCTTTGCCGTCTGTGTAAGCAAGTTTCATCGCTTCAATTTGCTTATGAAGTGTATCTGCGTCCTGCCATTTGGCTTCTGAGTGCTGATAAATATTGAGTGCCATTTGCGCGACAATGCCTTGGCCGTTCGGTGGAATCTCCCACACGTCATAGCCTTTATAATTCACTTTGATAGGATCGACCCATTCCACTTCGTAGCTTGCTAAATCGTCTTTTGTAAGAAAGCCATCGTGCTGTTTCATGAAGGCATCGATTTTGTCGGCGATGTCGCCTTTATAAAATGCCTCGGCATTCGTTTCGGCGATTTTACGTAACGTATCCGCATGACCGGGGGATGCCCAAATATCGCCGATTTCAGGCATGCGTCCGTCAATTGAAAACGTCTCAAACCAAGACTTAAATTCTGCGGTTGTCAGTGTTTCTTTATATTTTTTATAGCCGTTTTGCCAGTTTTGCCCGAGTGTCACGGAAATCGGATAGCCTTGTTCGGCATACGAAATCGCGGGTGCGAGCACTTCTGTTAATGGTAATTTCCCGAAGCGCTTTGACAATGCCGCCCAAGCAGCCGGCGCACCCGGTACAGTTACAGGAATGACCCCGTGCATCGGCATTTTATCAAAGCCGCGCGCGACGAGTGCTTCTTTTGAAATGGATGTTGCTGAAGGGCCGGAAGCATTTAAGCCGTGCAGCTTTTTGTCGTCATTAATCCAAACGAGCGCAAATGCATCACTGCCAATGCCGTTTGATGTTGGTTCAACAACGGTAAGGGCAGCAGCAGTCGCGATGGCTGCATCAACCGCGTTTCCACCCTTTTTTAAAATATCGAGCCCAGCCTGTGCGGCAAGTGGCTGAGATGTTGCCACCATTCCGCGGTTGGCAATGACCGTATTACGCTGACTTGCAAACGGATAATGTGATAAATCGAACATAAACAATTCCCCCAAATGTTTTTATTTTAATAATTCATCGACCCAGCGTTGTACCTTTAAGCCTTCTTCAAATGAAACGATAAAGCTTTCCTCACCAAGTAGCACATTGCGGCACGCCTCAAGCATCGTTTGCGGTGCTTCTTTTGGTGTAACTTCCACTTCTGCTTCATACGCTTTTGAAGTGAACACCTGTGACCAGTTGCGTAATGTGACCGTTTTTTCTGCACCAAAAATTTTGTAGTCAATGCGCTCTTCTTGGCCAATGCCGGCAAGGCCGTTAATAATCATTGGAATCCCACTCGTTGTTTTTGCGAGTGCCGATACACCTGTTTCACAAAGCGCTTCGTTTTCTGGATAGGTCGTATGGTGCGCGGTAATATCGAGATCGCCAAACAGATGATGCGTTAATTGTAAGTAATGCGGGAAAATCTCACGAATGAACCCGCCTTGTTCACGCGAGGCAATCCACGGATTTTGCTGCCATTTGCGCGGCCATTCTGAGAAATAGGTATGTAACTCAATGCGTACAATATCACCGATGTCCTGCAATTCCTCTTTTAATTGATGCACTGCTGCACCGTACATTAACGGGAAGTGCATCGCTGTTTTTACGTTTGCCTCATTCGCAACTTGTACCATCACTTCTCCGTCCGCGGCGTCATGGGCAAGTGGCTTTTCAGATAAAATATGCAGGCCGTTTTTTGCGATTTCCTGTGCAAGTGATGCGTGGCTAACGGGCGGTGTGCCGATATAGACCCAATCTGGCTTTAGCGCAAGTAGCGACTGTAAATCGTTTGTCGTCGGGACGGTATATTTTTCTTTTAGCTCGTTTGTGCGCTGTTCATTCGTATCGAAAATAGCAACGATCTCGTAATGTTCATTGTTTAAGGCTTGGTTAATAATGCGTTCACCGACAACACCTGTGCCGATAATCCCGATTGTAGTTTTTGTCATAAACTTGCTCCTTTGTAAGAGTATTCTGATAGTTAGTGTAGCATATTTTTCGGGAATCGGAATATAAAGAACAGGCTTTTCTCACAGTAGGCGCCGTTTGTGTGAAATACAGGGAAATATGTTTTACTTAGGGTAAGTTATCGCGCTTAAACTGTGAGTATGAAAAAAAGTAGACAAAAAGTGAAAATTAATTTCATAAATGGGAATAGATAAGCAAGGAGTGATCAGGATGAAGGTAATAATTATTGGTGGAGACGCGGCTGGCATGAGTGCGGCGATGGAAATCGTACGTAACAATAAAACAGCAAAAATTTTAGTGTTAGAAAAAGGTGATGTCTATTCGTACGGACAGTGTGGGTTGCCATATGTCATTAATGGCAAGGTAAAGAGTGCGGATGAGTTAATCGCACGTGATGTCGAGGAATTCCGTTCGAAATATGGGATTGATGCGCGCATTTTTCATGAAGTAACTGCGATTGATACGAAATTGCGAAAAGTATGTGGGATTGATGTGAATAGCAATGAACTGTTTGAATTTGACTATGATAAATTATTAATTGCAACCGGTGCTAAGCCGACGATTCCACCGATGGACAATGGAAAGTTAAAAGGGATTCATACGGTGAAAACGGTGCCGCAAATGGATGCATTAATGCGAGAGCTGCCGGATGTGAAGCATGTCACGGTTATTGGTGGCGGCTATATTGGTTTAGAGGTGGCAGAAACGGTGCGTGAGCGTGGGCTTGAGGTTCGATTAATTCACCGTGGCAATCAGTTGATGCCAGCACTTGATCCGGAACTCGCACAACTGTTGCTTGAGGAAGCAAAAAAGCACGGCGTTGAAGTGCTGTTAAATGAAAATTCGATAGGCTTTGAAGGTACAACCCATGTCGAGGGCGTGCGTACCGAAACAGGGGTTTACGAAACCGATTTAGTCATTGTCGCAACAGGTGTACGCCCGAATACGCAGTTTGCAGAAGGCTTTGCGAAGCTAGAAAACGGCGCGTTAATTGTCAATGATCATATGGAAACATCGATTGAGCATGTATATGCAGCGGGGGATTGTGCCACGCAGTATCACCGTATTAAGCGCCAGGTCGACTATTTACCGCTTGGCTCGACAGCAAATAAGCAAGGGCGCATCGCGGGGCTAAATATTGCTGGTTTCAACCAAATCTATAAAGGTATTGTCGGTACGTCGATATTAAAATTCTTTAATTTACACATTGGCATGACAGGCTTAACGAATCAAGCGGCAGATGAGCTAAATACACTTGTTGAGGCATATGCCATGACCGTCAATGATATTGCCAGCTACTATCCGAATGTACGCCCGATGAAAATGCGGATGTTAATCGATCAGCAAAGCCGTAAGCTACTTGGGTTGCAGGTTGTTGGGGAACATGGGGTTGATAAACGTATCGATGTATTTGCAACAGCACTTTATAATGACATGACGTTTGAGGATTTACTCGATTTAGATTTAGCGTACGCACCGCCATTTAGCGGTGTATGGGATGCCATTATGCAAATGCCGAAGCGCTACGGCAAAAAATAAATACAACGAAGAAGGCACGAGCTACTATTGGGAATAGCTCGTGCCTTCTTTTTTTCGTCCAGCATATAGCGCCAACTCCTCGAACATTTCGGTCCCTCCTGCAAAAGTTTTGCAGGAGGGACCTCCAATGTCTAGGCTCACACGATGTGAGTCATGTCGGTCATACCACATGGATGTGGCATGACCGACCGGTGTTGAACGGGCGCTATATACCTTTTTTTTATGAAAGAGGTAATAGTCAAATGGTCCAAAATGAATGAATATTTATGCGTTTTTGCATGCGAGCAGCTAGGTATCCTGCACCGGTGGAATCATGAAAAAGTGTAAATATTCGTTTGAACTTAAAACCACTATAGCGCAAAAATAATAACAAAATGCCATTTTAATGAAACTGTAAATGACATGTAATGTAGTCGGAATTCGCTTGAAGCCTATCGCAACAGGGGTTTATCCGCCATTTTAGTAAAAATACGCTGTCATGTGATGATATTTACATAACAAATAGATGACACATATGACAAACGAATTAAGGTTTTCGTAAGGTTGGACGCAGTTTTTTGTAAGGTTCGCTCGGTATAGTAAAACTAACAACAAAACGAGGTGTTCCATATGACAACTATTTTAAAAGTGAACAATGTTTCAAAGGTATATGGCAAAGGCCAAACCATATTTGAAGCGCTTAAAAAGATAACATTCGATATTGAAAAAGGTGAGTTTGTTGGGGTGATGGGCCCATCAGGTGCGGGGAAGTCCACGTTACTGAACGTCTTAGCGACAATTGATGCTCCAACGGATGGTGACATTTTAATCGATTACGCCAATATCGCCAAAATGAATGAAGAAAAGCTCGCAGATTTCCGTCGCGATCATTTAGGCTTCATTTTCCAAGATTATAACTTACTCGATTCGTTAACGGTACGCGAAAATATCGTGCTACCCCTAGCAATTGCCAAAGTAAAACCAGCAGACATCAAACAACGTGTTGAAAATATTGCCACGCATTTTGGCATTGCGGATTTACTTGATAAATACCCCTACCAAATTTCCGGTGGGCAAAAGCAGCGTACAGCCGCGTCACGTGCATTAGTAACCGAGCCAAAAATAATTTTTGCGGATGAACCAACAGGGGCACTCGATTCGAAATCAGCAACGGATTTACTTGAAAGCATGAGTCAATTAAACGAGCAGCAGGAAGCGACAATACTGATGGTTACACATGATGCTTATGCGGCGAGTTTTTGTCAGCGAATTTTACTCATTAAAGACGGGCAGCTATCAAAAGAGCTATTGCGCGGGACGAAATCGCGTAAGCAGTTTTTCCAATTCATTTTAGAAGAGCTGGCAGCATCGGACGGTGATATGCATGACATTATTTGATTTAGCGCTAAAAAACATCCGCCGCAATATGAAAAGCTATTCGCTCTATATCGGCTCGATGGTATTTAGTATTTTAATTTACTTCACGTTCGTAACACTGAAATATAGTGATGACATGTTCGCCGAGGCAGGCGGCTCGAAATTAATTAGTACGTTAATGAATCTTTCCTCGGTCATGCTCGTCATTTTCGTCGCGATCTTTATCGCCTATTCCAATTCGTTTTTCATGAAAAAACGTAAAAAGGAAATTGGCTTGTATTCACTATTAGGCGTACGCAAAAAACAAATCGGCTTTTTATTATTCTTTGAAAATATGGTCATTGGGCTATTTTCATTAATCGTCGGCATCCTGCTTGGCTTTTTAGCTTCAAAGGGCATTTTAGCGATTTTAATTCAGCTGATGGGCTTAACGATTGTTTCTAGCTTTACATTATCCGGTGAGGCAATTCGACAAACACTGTTGATTTTTATGATTATTTTTTTCCTGACGTCACTACAAGGCTACTTTGTGATTTATAAGTTTAAATTAATCGATCTTTTCAATGCAGAGAAAAAAGGGGAGGCCTTACCAAAGGCGAAGGCCATTGCGGCAATTTTTGGCGTAGTGATGATTGGCACGGGCTATTTTTTAGCATCGGCGGATCTGTTTACGTCTCAGGCTTGGAAACTGCTTGGAATCTCGACGCCACTTGTAATTGTTCTACTTGTTATAGCTGGCACATATTTATTATTTCATAGTGTTACGGTATTCGTGTTAACGAAACTAAAAAACAACGAGCAATTTGCATGGCGTGGCTTAAATTTAATGACCGTTTCGCAAATGCTGTATCGTATTCGCGGAAACACCAAAACATTAACATTAATTGCCATTTTAAGTGCAACGACCATTACGGCAGGTGGAGCAGTATTTGGACTTTATTACAATATTGGAAAAGATGTGGGGAAATCAGCACCAAATACATTCATGTGGCAGGGTAAATTTGTAAATATACAATCCGGTGGAATTTTATACAACGAAAATATAGAGGTTAAAAATAGCGATCTAACAATATACAGTAATTCGTATAACTATACATTTATAACATTATCTCAATATAATAAAATAGCATCTCTACAGGGAAAAGAGTCGTTAGAGTTGTTGGGAAATAATTCGTACGTCATTGATGCCTTTTATGATGAACGTTTTTCACAGGATTATACAGGAGGCAAAATGGAGGTAGGCAAGCAAATCTTTACGATTCAAGATTTTACAACGGAAGCGATGTTCAATACTCCAACTGTATTTGTAGCAGTGGTTGTTACAGATGAGGCTTACGAAGCAATTGAAGGCGAAGAACTTACGTATCAAATCGTAAAAATGGAAGACGAGAAAAATCAGTTAGCCGTTTCAGAGAAAATTCGCAAAGAAATTGGCGACACGGGTACATTCTCAAGCTACCCAGAAATGTATCAATCAATGGTGCAGTCATTTGGAGCGTTACTATTTGCCGGTAGCTTCTTGGGGTTAGTGTTCTTAATGGCAATGGGCAGTGTCATTTACTTCAAAATGATTACCGAAGCCGAGGAGGATCGTAGTAAATACGAGGTGCTCTTTAAAATGGGTGTGAGTGAAAAGGAAATGAAAAAAACAATTCGTGCACAGGTCGGCTTGATTTTCGGAATTCCGCTTGTACTTGGCATTGTGCACAGTGTGTTTGCATTAAAATTATTTTCGACATTGCTAAGTATGAATATCATCACACCGGTACTTATGTGGATCGCTGTGTATTCAGCTATTTACGGTGTGTACTACGTATTAACGGTATCGTATTTCAATAAAGTCATTCGACAAAACTTATAATGGAGGAAAATATAGATGAAAAAACTATTTATCGCATTTGGCGTAGTCCTTGCGCTATTTGTAGCGGGATTAGTGGTTTTAGCAACCGTCGATTATAATCGGCTAGGCAAAGAAAATGTCTATGTGCACATTACAGAAGATGGCGTAGAAGATCGGTTTGTTGCAGGTGATGGTGCGGTGCATAACATGTACTGGTATGAGCAGTCGGCTTACGATGAAAACGGGAACGAAATGCAAGTGAAATTCTCGGCACACAAAAATTTACGTCACAATGCGTATTTAATGCTGTATTTAAAAAATAGGAACGAGGTAACATCGTTTGATGAAGTACAATTCGATGATTTACCTACAAATGTGCAGGCTCAATTTAAATAATAGTTTGACAATTATTAGAAAATATTGAAAAATTAACAGTCATAAAGGGGTTGCTCAGCTGCCCTTTTATGGCTGTTTATGATTTAAAAATAAGGTGGGATTTGAAATGATTAGCGAACAAATTGAACGAAGAATATATACAAAAGAGGCCACACCGATTGAGCAGTTAGCACGTTTTTCTGAAGTTTTAGGTGGACCAACTATTTATATAAAGCGCGATGATTTACTTGGCTTAACCGGTGGAGGCAATAAAACGCGCAAACTGGAATATTTAATGGCCGATGCACTTAAAAACGGTGCGGATACGATTGTGACGTGTGGTGCTTTACAGTCGAATCATTGCCGACTGACACTCGCAGCGGCGGTAAAAGAGGGGCTACATTGTCAGCTCGTTTTACAGGAGCATGCGCATCGTAAATTTGATGAACAGGCACTTGGGAACCAGCAAATCTTTAAACTTTTAGGCGCAGAACAGCTACATATTGTCGCGCATGATACGGATTTAGTGGCACAAGCATTGGCGGTAACCGAGCAACTACGCAGGGAAGGGCGCAAGGTGTATTTTATTCCGGTTGGCGGTTCGAATGCGCTTGGGACACTTGGTTATGTGCGCGCGGCGGAGGAAATTTTAGCACAGTGTAAGGCGGAAGGTTTAGTGTTTAAAGAGGTCCTTGTTGGTAGTGGGAGTGGGGGCACACATGCCGGATTAGCGCTTGGTTTTTACGAGGGCAATGCACCGTTTTCGCTAATGGGGATTAATGTATCTGCACCGAACGCGGTTCAAGTTCTGAAAGTCGAGCAGGTGTTACAGGGCGCGGCACAATTACTAAAACTCACCGATTTACCAGACGGGCTCATTTCGTGTGAGGACGGCTATGTCGGGGAAGGTTATACCTTGTCAACGCCGAAAATGGTAGAGGCCGTGAAACTTTTGGCTCAGACAGAGGGGATTTTACTAGATGCGGTGTACACCGGAAAAGTAATGGCCGGACTAATTGATTTTGTGCGCCAAGGGAAGTATACAAAGGAAGACAAGATCTTGTTTATTCATACAGGTGGCGCCATGAGCTTATCGGCGTTTGGTAGGGAATTCATATGATTACCATTCATCCAGTTACAAAAAAGGACTTTCCCAATGGTAAAACTGTAACTTATCAATATTATTCAAATAGTTATTATGATATTCGAATGGAACAAACAGTTATCGGGTGGAATTGCACGTTACAATTACAACCACTTAGTCAACCATTCGAAAAGCAATTAGTAGAAGAAATTTTCGAGGATTATAAAAAAGGTTCAGAAAGTTACGTTGCAAAATGGAATAAGCAAGAAGCAGCGGTGATAGTATTTCAAAAGATGGCTTGGAACAATACGTTATTAATTCACGATTTATACGTAGAGGAAAGCTTTAAGAACCGTGGGATTGGTCAATATTTAATGAACTATGTGAAACAGCGTGCACATGAAATAAATGTAAGGGCGATTGTACTCGAAACACAAACATCTAATGTACCAGCTATTCAGTTTTATTTGAAAAATGGTTTTGCACTGGTCGGTCTAAATACAATTTCCTATTCCAATGAAGATATAAAAAATAAAGAGGTACGTATTGAAATGGCGTACATCCTATAGTAGTAAAGGGACTCCTTAATAAGTCCCTTTTGCATTCCCGCGGGCTTAGAGGTGGCTCATGCGCGGTTTTTTTAATGTAACACCCGACTGTCCAGCAAGTATTTCACATCATATTTCGTTGCAAGGTGCTTTAATAATAGTAGCAATGCGTCAAAATCATCTGCTTGAAGGAGCTGCTGGTAACTTGATTTTTCCTCGGTCGTGGCCTGTTTTTTAAAATAGCCCCACATATGCATGATGGCGTTACGCTGACTGCCGGTAGTAGGGGGCACGTTCAGCGCATCAGAAATGAGTGACGGGACGGTCGTGTAGTTTGCTTCTTTCATCGCCGTGCGAATGGTGTTGTAGTGATATTGACTATGAAGCATGACATGGTATTTTTCCTCGCGCCACAGTGTTTCAGCCTGCTTTTTCTCCATCTGCTCACCCCCTAAAGTTGAATCGTTACAGTAGTACCCTTACCAATTTCACTTGTAATTGAAACCTCACCGCCATGTGCGACGAGGATATCGCGTGCAATCGCTGTCCCAAGACCAGTACCGCGTATGTTTTCCGTATCGGAACCGCGGTAATAGCGTTCAAATACATTTTCGACATCCGCTTGTGCCATCCCACGCCCGTTGTCACGAATTTCAAGGTATGCCCGGTCATTTTTTGCTGTGAGGGTAACCATTATGCTCGTGTCATTCGGATTATGAATGAGGGCATTCACTAAAAAGTTGAGTAATGCCCGCTTCATTAAATGTTCATCAAGTGACCGTACAAGCTGCGGTGCATCGCTGTCAAAGCTTACATCACGTAGTGTAAATTGCGGATCATTCAAGACATCAATGACAACATCTCGTACAAGCTTTTCAATGCGCACCTTTGTTAGCTGAAGCGGTAATTGCTGTTCACGTAGCTTCATCGTTAAATTGAAATCATCAATCAGTTCACGCATATAAACGGACTTGCGTTCAATGACCTCTGCATATTCTTTGCGTTCTGCGGGCGAAACATTCGCATCGTTTAGTAATTCCGCATAGCCTTGAATCGATGCGAGGGGTGTTTTCATGTCATGCGAAATATTGCTAATCCATTCATTGCGCATTTGTTCTAATTTTTTACGCTCCTGCTCCTGTTTTTCTAGCTCACCTGAAACGTCCTGTAAGTTCGTGAAAACTTGCTTATAAATGCCGGGGCGCTTTACTTTTTGTAGCTGGAAATTGCGATTTTTAAGCTGCTGAATGCGATCAATCATCATATAAAGCGGCTTTGTTAAAATCGAGCCAAACATCAGCCCAGCTAGAAGGGCAATGACTAAATCGACGGCAATAATGTACAGCAAATACTGAGAAATGGTGTTAAGAATGGCCGAGTTATCGACCATAAAGGACACACGTGAAATATTCGGATTTTCAATGCCGATTAAATAGCTATAATCTTCAAATTCACTTATAAAAATGGTCGTGGCGTTGTCATATTCCTGGTATTTATAGTGCTGAATGAGATCGACTGGGCGATAGTGGGTCGGTGCTTCTTCAGGTGCAAGGGCGCGCACGATTTCTTGCCCATTTTTATCTAAAATTTGAATCCATGCTTGGCGACTTTGTAACACGTGTAAGCCTTCATCCATAATACGCGGCACACCCTGTTCAAGCGTTAAATAATCTGAAAAGCTCCGTACAAATACCTCGCCGGTCGTGTCAGTATTGCTATTAATGCCGTCTGTTGTGGCCTCTTTATATAAAATGACAAGCAGTAAAATGGTATTGGCAATAATGACGATAAATACAATCGTTAAAATTGTCATTAAAAAACGATTCGTCAGCTTCCATTTCATCGCGATTCACCTCCGAATCTTAAATGATAAATTTGTAGCCAAGCCCCTTAACGGTTGTAATGAAAACTGGCTTTGATGGGTCTTGCTCGACTTTTTCACGAAGACGGCGAATGTGGACCATGAGCGTATTATCGGCTCCAAAAAAGTCCTCGCCCCAAACCCGCTCAAATAATAGTTCCTTACTTAAAATGCGGTTTGGATTTCGCATAAAGCACGCCATTAAGCCCACTTCTTTTGCAGTTAATTCAAGCAAAGCTGCGTTCTTTTTTATTTCCGTTTCATCGGCATTCATCTCGAATGGCCCGCATATGGTAGAAGTACTTTCCACGATTGGTGCACTTTGCGTATAGCCAAGCCTACGTAACTGGGCCTTCACTCGAAACGCGACTTCCTTTGGGCTAAAGGGCTTTGTAATATAATCATCGCCACCGATTGCAAGTCCTAAAATTTTGTCGACCTCGTCGGATTTTGCGGATAAAAACAGCACAGGAATATGTGAGGTTTCACGAATTTTTTTACATAAGTCATAACCTTCTCCGTCAGGCAGCATGACGTCGAGTAACGCGATTGTTGGGGAAAATTGTTCGAATACACGAAGCCCCTCTGCGACGGATCCAGCGGTTTGGATGTCAGTAAAGCCTTCTTTTTTCAGTGCGGCCTTTAGTAAATTTCGTAAATCTGCTTCATCATCGACAATCAAAATACGCGGTTGTTCCATACAAGCACGTCCTTTCAAAAACTAGTAATTTCATTATAGAGCAAGTGGAAATGTTTTACCTTTGTGATAATTCGATTCGTAATCATTGTCGAAAAAATTGTATAATAGAGGAAAGGGTTAATTTTCCTAATATTCACGCGATTTTTACGATTTTCATATTTCAAGGAGGTTTTTACATGACAAATAACTATCAAACAGAAAACAACCCTGCACTCGATGTAGAGGAAACATTAACATTTATCGAGGAGCTGACTGTCGAGGCAGCGGAAACCTTATTTGTAAACGAATTTACGAACGGGATTTTAAATCCGAACGAACCGATGCTTGGCCCATTAAAAGATGGTGGTACCATTATTGCGAACACCGCACCGGGCTGCTGGGGACCCATGATTACACCGGCAATTCGTGGTGGGCATGAAGTGACAAAGCCAGTTTATATAGAGGGTGCTGAAGTAGGGGATGCACTTGTTATTGAAATCAAGTCGATTCAAGTGACATCAATTGCCACGTCTTCTGGAACTGATGAGGCTCAAAGCGACCGCTTTATCGGGGATCCTTTTGTGAAAGTGAAATGCCCAGGTTGCGGCAAGCTGTATCCGGCAACGGAAATTCAAGGCATTGGGCAAGAAGCGGTAAAATGTGTGACTTGTGGGACGGATACAACACCGTTTAAAATGACAAACGGCTATACGATGGCACTTAGTCATAAAGGGGATATCGGGTTAACGCTTGGTAAGGAAGCTGCGCGTCGCATCGCACTAAACCCAAAACAATTTATGCGTACACCGGAAAACTCGGTTCAAAACCCTGTAACTGCGTTTGCGCCGAGTGATTTAATCGGACTAATGGCTAGAATGCGTCCATTTGTTGGACAACTTGGTACAACGCCGTCAAAAGCAATGCCCGATTCGCATAATGCAGGCGATTTTGGTACGTCTTTAATTGGTGCGCCGCATGAATTTACAATGACGGAAGATGAGCTCGACATTCACCGTACAGACGGGCATATGGACATTAGTCGCGTACGTGAAGGCGCGGTTGTCATTTGCCCCGTGAAGGTACCAGGTGGTGGGTTATATGTGGGCGATATGCACGCGATGCAAGGTGACGGTGAAATCGCAGGGCATACAACCGATGTGTCAGGAATCGTACAGCTTAAGGTAAGTGTGCTGAAAAAGGCGAATTTACAAGGGCCTGTACTATTACCAAATGCGGAGGACCTACCATATACAGCGAAGCCATTTACAAAAGAAGAAAAACGAGTGGCGCGTGATTTGGCTGAGGAATTTGGCGTGAAAAATATGGAAGATAGCCTACCATTAGCAATTGTTGGTTCGGGGGCAAACTTAAATCTTGCCACGGATAATGCGTTAGCCCGCGCGGCGAAGCTATTTAACTTATCAATAGAAGAGGTAAAAAACCGTGCGACCATTACAGGTTCTATTGAAATTGGCCGTCACCCAGGTGTCGTAACAGCCACGATGCTGGTGCCAAAAACGATGTTAAAGCAGGCGCGACTACTTAAGCCAATTAAGCGTCAGTACGATTAGAGCTAGGAAAATCATTTTACAACCATTCGCTTGTGACGTTTTTTGATACTACTTTTCGGGAAATACAGTACTAGAAATGTAGAGAGGTGAGACCATGCAGCCAGTAATTAAAAAAATCGAAGCACTTGCCCTCTCGATTAGCGTCCAATCGGGTGTAGGCATAATCGAAACAATCAGTGAAAAAGATGGAACGAAAAAGGCTATTTTCAAAATCACAGCAAAAACACCGCTGATGACAAAGGACGGTCATCAAATCGGAGCGTCTGCGATTCCAGTAAAGGGTCGTTTGATCGCATTTGTCGATTCAAGCATACCGCTACCCATGCAAGCACCACCGCAAACTGAGCCACTACTTGTTATTTTTGATCAGTACGATAAAAAAGGTGAGGTCGCAGTGGGGGTATTTAATGAGATGCTGTTTAGTGAGCAGTTGAACTTGAAGCTTCATGTAAAGGATTCAACTGAAATCGTGGATTTGCAAGGCAAGCGTGTTGAAAAAGAGGGGCTTTATCGTAAGGTACTCATTGTACTTTACGAGGTGACAACGCGTAGCAGACCTACACAAACAAATCCGACGAAGATTATTGTGACCAATGTTTTAGCGGAATGATCGATGGGTGTGTTAAAAGTTTTTTGGCTTTTAACGCACCCTGTTTTTAATTTTTTCATTTCACACATTGGTGTGGAATGGTATATTTTTCTATAGATAACAGTGGGATATGTGAGGAGGAGGAATGGCCGTTGTTGCTTTCATTTGATGAGCAGCTTTTAACAAAAACATCAGGATTAACAGACAATCGATTAGAGCGCGCTTTACAGGAGTTTGGTACAGAAAGTGCTATATGGGGTGTAGCGTTTGATAGCAATGCATTTTTACTAGAGCAGGAACGTGCGGAAACGTTTTGCTTTTCATTACTGAAGCATTATTGGGGGAAAGTGAACTTATTTTCCTACGATTCTTTTCATGAGGCGCATTTCAATGTTGAGGTCGTAAATGAAAAGATTCAGCACTTTTTTGATGCGCCAGAAAATAAAAAAGCACTTTTTGCATTTATACATAAAAAAGACGGAATTCATTTTTCACAGCTTGTTGAATTATTATTTACGAAGTCGATTCAAACACCTGTCACCGAAACAGGGCTTGAACGATTAATCGTTTTTCAAGTAGGACAGCGCTTTTTCGTGCAGCCGATTTATTCAGATTCTAGTGACTACTGGGAGTATATCGCGGCAAAAAAAATGTATGCGCTGTTTTTACAGCAGCCACTCGTAGCAATCGAACGCCCGCTTCAATTGATGCGCCTGTTTAAAGAGGGGCTCTTGCTACAATTTAGTAAAAATCGTGTGGCGACGATGATTCATAAAATCGTACAGCAGCTAGATTTTGAAAATCCGAAAAGCTATGTGTTAAAGCAACTGCATTTATTTAACATTGAGATTCACTTTTCGAGTGGGCGTCGGCATTTGAAAAAACTGCGAAAATGTATTGCCCAAGTGCAAAGCGAATGGGAAGAGGGCCCCTTTGCACTTAATGAAAAAGAGCAAACCCTCCTAAGCTATATGCTTTTTCAAGAAGCCATTACACGGCAAGACAACGGTGCCATTATTCAGCACGGCCTGTATTTAATTGAGGAGGAGCGGCTGTCTAATCATGCGATCGAGCTCGTTGTGGACTACGAGGACGTCCTACCAAGCATGAATCCACAGCCGCAAGCCCTTGTGAAAAATTATCATAAAAATTACGTAGAGCATTTATTTTTTGTGCTACTCCATACACTTGTTAAAGAGGAACAGTGGAATGATGCAGTAACCTTGCTTAAAAACTATGAACTGGCAAGCTGTACGGCAATTTTTGAGCTGTTGCAGGAACAAAATCCGGACATGTTGCATTTAATTGAAGCCACTGTGCAGCAGGATATCGCGGTGCTTGTCGATGGAACGACGCAAATTATTCGAGATTCACTTGTAACGTGGCAAACTTCGTATGTCCAAAAAAATAGCCCGTACTATGAAATCGCGCTACAAACGTCACAGCATATGTGCAATTTACTACAAATTTTATTTTACGCTGAGCAAGATCTTTTAGTAGAGAAGCTACTAGTGGTATATAAAAAATACATGCTAATTCCGGCGCATTTTGAAAATTTACGTCAGTTTATTGAACAACGAACGGCGCTGCTTGCCTGAAACGCAAAAAGATACAACTTTTGCTGTGATTTTTCTCACAGCTAAAAAGCTATTCCTTCTATTACACTTAGAGATAGAAGGAGTGAGCAAAATGATTAAAAACGTTTTATTAAGCTGTGCAGGCGTCGTATTTTCGGTAGTAGCTGGCATTGGAATTTATTTCAGCTTCGTATCAGTAGGATGAGCGATGAAAAAAGGTGTATCCACGTTTAACAACAAACGCGGATACACCTTTTTCTATTTTAAAACGCCAGATTTTGTTAGTTCCTCAATTTGTTCCTTTGAATAGCCATAGCCTGTTAAAATTTCCTCGGTATGTGCACCGATCTTTGCCCCAACGAATTGATAGCTAGGTTCAACGCCTTCAATTTTTAATGCGGTTCCAATTTGGCGCTGTGTTGTGCCGTCTGGTTTTGGAATATCTACGACCATGTTACGCGATTGGATTTGTGGATGCTCGCACGCCTCGTCGAATGTTAAAACCGGTTCGACACACCCATGGAAGTCCTCATTGAAAATTTCTAGCCACTGATTAAAGGTTTTAGAGCAAAATGCATCCTTTACCGCCTCTTTGAAGCGTTGCTGTGTATAGGCGGAACCATTGAATGTGCTATCAATCAGCTCTGGAATATCAAGTGCCTCACAAAGCAGCTTGCGGAATTGCGGCTCTAAGCTCCCAACTGAGAAATAACGCCCATCTTTTGTGCGGTAGTAGTCATAGAACGTCCCGCCATTTAAAATTTCCTCTTCTGGCTGTGGTGCGCGGCCGCTACCGAAATATTGTGCGCCGTATAGTGCGTTCATCGCAAACATCGCATCGGTCATCGACACATCGATAAATTTTCCTTCGCCTGTTTTTTCACGGTGAAGCGCGGCGGCTAATATGCCGACTGCCGCATGCATTGTCCCACCGGCAATATCAGCAATTTGAATGCCCATCGCAACCGGCTTTTTGTCCTTTAAGCGTGAATGATCGAGCACGCCGCCAAGTGATAAATAGTTGTTATCATGACCGGGACGCAATGCGTATGGACCCGTTTGCCCGTAGCCTGTAATTGCACAGTAGATTAGGCGCGGATTAATCTTGCGTAATGTTTCGTAATCGATGCCAAGACGCTTCATTACCCCTGGACGGAACCCTTCAATAACGATGTCGTAATCCTGTACGAGCTTTTTAATAATGTCGGTACCTTCGTCGGATTTTAAGTTAATTTGCAGTGACTTTTTCGAGCGATTTAAATGCTGATGGATGTAGGATTCACGGTCTTCGTCATATGGTGGCATAATGCGCATTAAATCGACGCGGCGCTCAGATTCAATATGAATTACTTCAGCCCCTAAATCTGCAAACATCATCGTCGCAAGTGGCCCCGGTAATAGTGAACTAAAATCTAAAATTTTTAACCCATTTAAAATTGTCATGACTCCATCCCCCTATGTGATCAAAACAGCATTCTGTAATAATACAGTTAATTTATATTTAATTAGTATTATAACAGTTGAACTTAAAAATTCCTATATTTATCCTTTTTAAGGAGAAATAAAATGGATTGTTCTGTAAAAAAGTGATTACCCTCATTATATTTAAAATAGTCAGAAAATTATAGTGAAAAAATGAGTAAATTTTTATAAAAAAACTCGAGAGAACGTATCTCTCGAGTTTTAACATTATAACGAGTAAAAATTCATTGTAAAGTAAGGTTGGTTTTTGCTGTTGAAGTCCACACCAACAAATACATGAGTAAATTCGTTACGTAAAATATTTTCACGGTGACCGAGTGAATTCATGAGTGCTTCGTGGGCATAAATTGCACTATATTGACCATAGGCTAAGTTTTCGCCCCACCAGTTATACGTCACGCCGCCTTTTCTCATGCGATCGCCGCCGCGCAGCCCGTTTAAGTCCACATGTCCGAAGAAGTTAGAATCGGCCATGCTCGCACTATGCTGACGGGCAACTGGATTATACTTGGGTGTGTATTGTAATGGTTTTAAGCCTTCTGCGACACGGGCTTGGTTGATGAGTTCGACCATTAAGTTTTCAAGGCCGTCACGTAGCTGTGTAGATTGTGTCGCAAAGAAGCCCGGTTTCGACATTTCTGTTGCAGCACTTACCCATGTCACCGAGCGTACTTTGTATTTTTTATGGGCATCATAGAAAAAGGTAACATACTGATTGTCAATTAAGTACGTACCGCTTGTTTCTTGGTTGTATTTATCGGTATAGCTTTGTGTGTATTTCGTGTTGTTTTTTGAAATCCCTTTTAATGGTGCACCGTATTTCGCTTTGACGGTATCACGGGAGCTACCAACTTTAATGCCAAAAACCGTTTGACCAGTGCGTGTTTCATAGCCGCCGACCGTGTTGCTATTTTTTGTGCCAACTAAATGAAATGCTTTGTAATTTGCTGAAGGCATTTTCCAAAGTAAATCATATTCAGAGGCGAAGGTTTTAACTGAAGATGGCGTATTTGAAGTAGCTGAAGTTGCTTCTGTATTTTTTATTGTTGTAAATGGGATGATAATTTCTTGATTTATGACCTTTCCCTTCGTCGACTTTAATTTATCCGTAACGACAAGTTTGTAGCTGGTACCGTTCGTTAATTTAGTAGTCGGTTTCACTTTTAGTTTTTTCCCAGAGACAGTTGTAGTAACGGCAATTTTTTTATTAGTTGTAGTTACTATATAGACATTATTTGCAATGGAGCTCGCTGCGATATTTTGATTGAATGTAATGGTCCACTCTTTGTTTGTTGCTATATTGGAATAAGATTTCCACTCGGTCTTTGTGCTTGCATTGGTAATAAGTAAGAGCGAACTAAAAAATAGAGGGATCATGATTGCTATCAGAAAGCTTATTTTTTTCATTATTACGTTCCCTTCGTTTTTGCTAACGAAGAGTATTTTATACTGATTTTGTAGGTCATTTCATGCATTATGATTGAGCAGCTCATTTGTAAAAGCTACTAAAAAAGCGGAGTTAATCGATATGTTCTAAGGAATATCCAAAAAAAGGGGTGTGGGTATTTTTGGTTAAAGCTTATTAGGATATAATATATTGGATTGAGAAATGATTTTTTGTACATAGGCTAAAAAAATGAGGTAAAAAAAGTTTTAGAAAATTTCTGGTTATCGTAAATTCACAATTCCGCCACTTCAAACTAGGTATTTATAACCATTTTTGAAATCTAATGAAAACTTATTTTCCATCTGAACACAATTTTTTGGATAAATATTGGAATAATGGGTGAGGTGAAGTTGGTTGGTGATCTAGAGTGATTTTGTCCTTTGACTGGTAAGGTCAGATCAAAATCAGTCCTTTTTTTTGCTGAAATTGAGGGAATTTGTACAAAAAGCAAAACAAATCACTCTTTTTTGTACAATTTTAAGGAGCGGATGCCGATATAAAGGAAGTAGAATTACAAGTAGATTCAGCATGATTTTACAATTCAAAAAGGGAGGTATTCTCTAGCATGGAATCGAAAAGAGCACAAAAACTTTCAAAGGCTACAGTTGCAACAATTTTAGCAGCCAGTGGTGTGATTGTCGCGATCCCACAACCATCACATGCCTATTCTTTCAAAGATATAAATCCATTATCAGACTACTATGAGCCCATCTTAGATTTAGCGAGCCGCAAAATTGTGACAGGCTATTCAGACGGGACATTTAAACCAAACCAATCAATCACACGTGAAGATGCTGCGAAAATGCTGGCATTAACAATTGATATTAATATAAAAAACCCAAAAAAACCAGGATTCAAGGACGTTCCAATGAATAGTCCAAACTACCGCTACATTGCAGCATTAGCAGAAGCGGGCATTATTAATGGCTATCCAGACAAAACGTTTAAGCCGAAAGAGCCGATTACACGCGGTCAAATGGCAAAAATCTTAACACTAGGTTTTGAATTTGGTGTGTCGACTAAGTTAAATCACGGCTTTAAGGACGTATCAAGTAAAGATGGCTATGCGTACTTTATTCAAACGCTTTATGATTTAAACATCACAAAGGGAAAGACGGCCATTTCTTATGATCCGTTAAACAGCGTAACACGTGCTCAAATGGCAACGTTTATTTGGCGTGCTGAAAAGGCAGACCGTGGCAACCCGGTGTATACGGTAGGGGATATCATTGGCAACCAAATTTACATAAATGGTGTTGCGCATACAATCGCACCGCATTTACGCAGTATTTTAAGTGCAGCCAATAAAAATATTTTAAAGGATGCGACCATTGAGGGGGACTTCTCTGGTAATCGCATTAACAATATTTCAAGACTAACGATTAATGCGAGTGGTACCTCATCGCGCTTACTTGCGATGGACGGAGAGTATTCGTCATTTGCAGGCGAGCTTGTGGTCAATGGGAGCTATGTGCGCTTTAAAAACATTACGTTTACGGGTCGCGTTGAACTTGCGGAGGCACCGCGTCGTTCATTAGCGAATTTAAGCAATGTCCGTGTGGCAAGTGTTGGTAATGTTGCGCAGTTTATCGATTGGAGTAAGCCAACTGTTGATAAAAACGAGGACTTTTTAAATCCGATTGATAAGGAAAATTTAGTAGATAAACCAGATCCAACGAAGCCTAATAAAACGTATAAAGATCGTATGCCAAACTTAAAAAAATACGTGGACTTTGAGGGCTCAGATGTCCGTCATTTATATGTAACAGCAGATCATGCGTTTTTAAAGGCAGATTATGATATCGATCGTTTATATGTACAGGGCAATGTGGCCAATTTCGAGCTGTATGCAAGTCCAAATGCGATGTATATCGACACGGATTATAACGTCAACATTTACGGTGTGCATGATATTCGCTATGTGTACAAGAACACATTAAAAAACGTTCATTTACGTTCGGATGCAACCTATGATAACTACTACATTACATCGAGTAATGGTTTTACAAATATTAGCGATCATACGTATATTACGGATGCGATTATTCCTCCAAATAAAACGGTGAATGATGTATTTGACGATTTCGAAACCGACGAGCCACAAATTGGTCATATTGAGGATACGAACGGGAAGCCTGTGTCGCGTGATCCAGTCGGCGATACAGTCATTAAAGACGTAACCTCACCACGTATTACCGATTTAACTGTATCTGCGGGTGGGACGATTGCGGATGTTAGTTTAATAGCCGATGAAGACGGCACTTACTACTATGTGGTAAAGCAAGCAGATGAAAAGGCCCCATCGATTAATGAAATTAAAACAGGTGGTACAAAACATGCAGGGAAAGGTCCAATTGTGATGGACGAGCCTGCAAAGTTCCAAATAGTGGGGTTAGATACGAAAACAGATTATGTCATTTATGCGATTGTGATTGACGCTGCGGACAATGTATCGGAGAAGGAATCTACGGAGTTCTCGACGATTGATAACAGGCCACCGACATTACTTTTAAAACCAACAACACCACAGCCAGCTGGTGGTAAACGTTTAGAATTTACGTTTGAAAAAGTTAGTGAACCGGGGACAATTTATTACTACATTCGCGAAGGCAGTAGTGGTAACCCACCAGAAATGTCAGTGGATGATGTTATTAAAAATGCGACTGCTACGATTACAGCAACGAAACCGGGAGATATTATCGAAACATCTCGTATTCATGGGAGCAAGCCAAATCTAGCGGCTATTGAACCGAATAGAACTTATTATGTTTATGCGGTAATGGTTGATAGTACTGGAAATAAGATGACGGTAGTTGAGAATAAAACGATTAAGTCGGCAATGCCGGATGAAGCCCAGCCGTTTGTAGCAGATAGCGCTCAATTAAGAGTGGTTGATAAGGATAAAGGGATTTTTGAATTTACCGCTTCTGAAGAATTAGATAAAACGACAGCTGAAAATGTAGATAATTACACATTAACAGGTACAGCTGTTTTAAATATTACAGGTCAAAAAACAATTAAGCCGTCAAAGGTTGAAGTAAATAAAAACAAAGTACGTTTTACAATCCCAGCGCTCAACTCATTAGTTAAAGGCGATACCATTCGTGTAACGGTATCAAAAGATGTACTCGATTTAGCAGAAAATGAATTTGAGCACACGGATCGTTACCCAGAGGATCAAAACGCGCCGCGAAATGAAGCGTACTATACACATAGTGATGATACATTGCCAACGATTAAAATTAACAAAGTAGTTGTTGAAAAGGATCGTAACTTAGTAGAATTCGAAGCCCCAACAAAGGCGGGTACGTACTACTATATGATTATGGAATCCGGATTTGATTTTGCTGGAAAAGGCATCACAGCGCGTGACTTCTTAGATGAGTTCGAGCCACAAAATTTAACGAAACCAACGAAGTTTAATGAATCAACAGGTGGTAAAGCGTATATCGGCAACCTATTAAACCAGTCTGGCCCAGCGGAATTAGGGGTTAATACTCAATCAATTAAAATTGATTTTGATAAGTTAAATCCGTTCAAGAGTTATTCGGTATACATGATCTTAAAGGACCGTGCTGGTTTAGTGAGCACGCAAATTGTGGGTGCACCCATTGTTTCAGATTCGAAGGCACCGTTAATTTATGGCCTAGAAGTAGGGGCAACAAATGGCTTAAATAATAGTGTAGAGTTTAAATTTACAGCAGATGAGCCAGGGGAATTATCTGTAATTGCTGTACGTAAATATTTATTTGATACAACAACGAATAGCTATCGTTTAAATACGCAGTTCTTTAATGCGGATGGCACATTAAAAGAAATTCCACAGGTGTATCCAACATCAAGCTCGGATGCACAGCGCGAGGCGTTTAAAGCATTAGCAGCAAGTGCTGGCGGTGCAGAAATAGAGCCATTCCGTAAAGGTGATAACTCGATTAAAATTGGTGGCCTAAATGCGCACCAGGAGTATGGCTTCTATGTAGCAGCAGATGATAAGCTTGGTACAACAGGGAACTTTACCATCTTTAGTCGTAAAGATGGTGCGGACCCAGCAGCACCAAATGAACCGAATGGTGGTCAGATGCTGAAGACGGCTTATACAGATGGGAAAGCTCCAGAAATTCAAGAAGTTATTTCACGTAAAGGTGAATTAACTCAAGCTTCTTCAGAATTTATCATTACATTTAGTGAAGCGATTATGCGTCAAAAAGGTGATAGTAACCTTGCTGACTACAACAAACCAAAAGGCTTTACATTAGGTGAAATTTTAACAATCACTGATGAAAATGGCGTAAATATCACAAGCCAGTATGAAATTGCTGAAGATTACGTAGCGGGTATAAGTACAACCGCAACGGATAAGGCTTCTTCGTTGAAGATTAAGCTCAAATCGCCAATCTTAGCAGCAGCAAATCGTTCAATCAACGTGAAGCTGAATGAAAACAAGTCTGTTGTTTACGATTACGTTGGTCGAAATGGTGTGAATACAGCTAAGAACCTTGGGAAGTATGTATACCCAGCAGCGATTGCGAGTAAATTACTTGATGCAGTACTTACAGGCTACAACATTGGGACAATCCAAGTACCTGCATCTAAGACGATGCGTGTAATTACAGAGTTAGACATTGATTTAACTTTAAATCAGAAGTATTACTATGCAGTTACAAGTAGCTCGAGAACATCTGTTGATCCACAACTAGTTCTGAACTTAGTAAGTGACTCAAACACGCCGAACAATGATATTTTGACTTATGGCTCAGGTGTCTTACAAACGAATAGCCCAGCAGATAAACAGTTTGTGCTGAATTTAAATGCCCCACCAGCAAGTGCTGGCTATAATCCAGTATTCACACGAGGAAATCATATTTTCATATTTACAATAGATAAGTATGGAAATATTGTTTGGGCAACGGATACAGGAAATAAATATCGTTCAATTAGTAACGATTTAAATATTCCGTTGAATTAAATTCCTGCACCAGGCATCAAACATTTCACCACAATTCATAAATCTATAAAATAGAACGTCGTGCGAGGGTAACATCTCGTGCGGCGTTTTTTGTGTGCACTACATGTAGACTAACTTTTCTAAATCTTGCTAAAAAATAATTTTAATATAACAATTACTATTCATTTTTTCGGAAAGATGTTATATAATCAATTCATTAATTTTCGTAAATAAACAATATTAAGTCTATAAAATAATTAAATTAATGAAAATTTTGATTAAAAAGCGAAAATAATATAAAATATTTCACTTAATGTTCGTGTTTATAAGTGGGATAGATAATAAAGGAGTTTTGTTGTGGGGAAGTTTGAAAATAAGTGGATACGTGCTGTTATTCCGGCTTTATTAATTCACTGTAGTATCGGTACGGTTTACTGTTGGTCATTATTTAAGGCGGATATTGCTGCTTACATTGGAAATTCGGTCGGTGAAGTGGAATGGGCATTCAGTATTGCCATTTTTGTTCTTGGGATGTCGGCGGCTTTTGGTGGGAAGTTTGTGGAAAAAGATATTCATAAATCATCGCTGCTCGCTGCGCTATTTTTTGTAGTTGGGATGGCGGCAACCGGGTTCTTTATTTCTCAAAAATCACTACTTGGTATTTATATTTCTTATGGGTTTGTAATGGGGATTGGCCTTGGAATCGGCTATTTAACACCAGTAAAAACACTGATGCTGTGGTTTAAAGAGCAAAAAGGATTGGCAACGGGCCTTGCAGTTGCTGGCTTTGGTTTAGCAAAAGTAATTGCAAGTCCATTAATGGAACAATTAATGGGTGAAAGAAACAGCGACGGAACGTTAGTAGATCCAACAAATATTTATACAATGTTTTACATTTTAGCCGGCTTGTATTTAGTGATGATGGTGATTGGCCACATCCTGTTAAAGAAACCAGCAGGCTATGAAGAATCAGATGTACAAGCGCACAGCTTTAGCTATCGCAAAGTGTTAACGAACAAAACGTATCTTGGTATTTGGTTCATGTTCTATATTAATATTACATGTGGCCTTGCGTTAATTTCGCAGGAAAAAGGGATTTTAGCATTCATCGGATTTACTGCGATTGGTTTAGTGAGTTCGTTAACGGCGATTTTCAATGCTGGTGGACGTATTGCGTTTTCTTCATTGGGCGACCGTTTAAAGGACCGCAACTCGATTTATAAAATTATTTTCATTTCATCAATCGCCATTATTGTATGTACGATTGCGTTGGATGGCATTAATAATTCGATGGCCTTTCTGATTATTGCCTTACTTTGTATTGTCAATGCAGGCTACGGTGGGGGCTTCTCTTCTTTACCGCCACTATTATCGGACCGCTTTGGTTTAAATAATATTTCAACGGTGCACGGCTTAGCCTTATCAGCTTGGGCATGGGCAGGATTGTCAGGAAACCAGCTAAGTGCATTTATTCTGGAAAAGACACAATCGTACGACATGGTGTTATATGTAATTGCTGCGTTATTCGCGGTTGCGACGTTAATTAGTATGTTCGTTGTGAAACCTGAAAAAGTAAACTTGGAGCAGGAAGCGTTTTCTAAGAAAGAAGAAATGATCGTAGGGTAAATTTGTGTACGTACACAGTGAAGTAACAATTTTATAAAAATTTGAAGAGCCTTGTGTAGTTTTTAATTATGCAGGGCTCTTTTCAATTTCCTGCATCCAAATAATTCATAGTGCATGAAGTCTAATTACTTTTTTTCTATAGTAATCTCATTGTAAACTGATAGGTATATGAGTATTTCTCATGACTATCTAGACGAAAGAGGTAACAATATGACGACATCTACACAATCAATGACAGACTTAATGCATGCACGTAAATCTGTGCGTAAATATAAAGCAGGCGTATCTATTCCACAAGAAACCTTAGCAAAAATTTTAACGGATGCTACTTCTGCACCGTCTTCAAGCAACACGCAACCTTGGCGCTTTTTAGTTTTCCAAGACCAAGAGCTAAAAAAGGAATTACGTGGCTTAGCGTATAACCAAGAACAACTTGAAACTTCTTCTGCGGTCATTGCAGTACTAGCAGACACAGAAATGTACACACGAAGTGAAGAAATTTACAGCGCAACATGTGAGCAAGGCTTCATGCCACGCGACGTTGCAGAAAAAATGATTGAAAATACGATTAACCTCTATAAAAATGCACCGAAAGAAACAGTAAAAAATATCGTACACTACGATGCTGGTTTAATTTCTATGCAAATTCTGCTTCTTGCAAAAGAACGTGGTTATGACACAGTAACAATGGGCGGGTTTGATAAAGTGAAATTTGCAGAGCGCTTCGAGTTACCTGCAAATGAAGTACCAGTTGTATTGATCGCTATTGGTGAAGCGGCAGAACCAGCGCGTGGTACATCTCGTATGCCACTTGAACGTATTGTTAAATTTTTATAATCTGCATTAAGTAAATTAGAATTTTCTGCAGTGGGTGCACACAACGAATCCCATGCAAACCAGCGCTCGGCTAATCGCCGGGCGTTTTTATTTGCGAATACTCCAGAAGCGACTTAATCCAACTACCTAATTAATCCCCTAAAATTTTACTCGTTTATAAAGGGGAAGTAGGGGGAAGCTTAGTAAAGAACACGCTATTCAAAAGGAGGAACTTTAATGTCTGAAGAATTAAATCAAGTAGATCAGAAATTGAAAGATTTATCCCCAGAAGAAAAAGACAGGATTTTAAATAACTTTAATCAGTTCAAAAGCTATTTAAATGAGCAGCTCTCTAAAGGAAAAAGACTCGGTCTAAGCGATGAGTTTTTAGCTAAGGGTGCCAAGTTTGTTGCTGACCATTTAGCGAAAAATGAAGAACCACGTAATAGTGAACAAAAACTGCTGCAAGAAATGTGGAAGGTTTCGGATGATGAAGCCAAAAAACATATTGCGTTGGCATTAGTGAAAATGATTCAAACTGATTAAACGTACTGTAAAGCTACTGCACGCAGTAAACAAGTCATAAAACCCCAAAATCCTTGTGTGAAGCTCAAGCCACGCAAGGATTTTTTACATGAACGGCAAGGATTACTCCCTAATCCGTGCAACGTTTATTTTTTTAATTGCCTTTGATTGGGGGTTTGTTTTCTACAAAATACCCAATAATAAACACGGTACCAACTCCAACATGCAAAGGGGACAAGAATTATGAAACGTTTCGAGAAAAAGGTAGTACTTCTTACAGGTGGTGGTTCAGGTTTAGGACAAGCGGCCGCATTACAGCTTGCCGCAGAAGGTGCGAAGCTTGTATTAGTCGATTTAAATAAGGACGGCCTGGAGGAAACGAAGGCAAAAATTGAAGCGGCTACGCCTGGTGCGGAAACAGTACTTATTACAGCGAATGTAGTAGACGAAAAAGCGGTAGAAAATTTTGTGATGCAAACCGTCGCCACATTTGGAAAGATTGATGCGTTCTTTAATAACGCTGGTGTAGAAGGCAAGCAAAACCTAACGGAAGACTACGGGGTGGATGAATTCCAAAAAGTTGTGTCGATCAATTTAAATGGTGTGTTTTACGGTATGAAATTTGTGCTTAAGGTTATGAAAGAGCAAGGTTTTGGCACAATCGTTAATACCGCATCAGTTGGGGGTATTCGGGGTGTCGGCAATCAGTCAGGCTATGCGGCGAGTAAGCACGGAGTTGTTGGCTTAACACGCAACTCAGCTGTAGAATACGGACAGTTTGGTATTTCTGTGAAAGCCATTGCACCAGGTGCGTTTTTAACACCAATGGTTGAAGGCTCACTGCGTCAAATGGGCGGCGACAACTGGGAAGAAGTTGGCCGTGAATTTGTTCAAGGTAACCCAATGAAGCGCTTCGGTAAACCAGAGGAAATCGGCTATTTAGTGGCATTTTTACTGTCAGACCAGGCAAACTTCATTAACGGTGCAGTCATTCCGATTGATGGCGGCCAGTCTTATAAATATTAATTTACTAAACGTACACACAACTAACTCAACATAATTTATAAATTTTAAAAGCTTTGCGTACGGTTCGCTATTAGCAAAGCTTTTAAGTTTGCATGCGTGAAATTCGCAAATAATTAACAAAACTGCAAGCTGACTATAGGCTCTAACGTCGTGCAATCTAATGAAAGCAGCTACAAGGTAATCCTTTATAAGTATTGTTCTGTTATTTAGATATATAATGATAATTATTAGATTGAAATTAGAAGGGTTTGTTATCAGCATGTTCTCTATAAATTATGAAGCTTTGTTTGAACTGAATACAGATGCGATGATCGTTGTGAATCAAACGGGCGTTGTTATTCAGGCTAATCAGGCTTTTCATGCGTTGTCACAGTTTGAATTCGAAGATTTTCAACATAGAAATTATGAGACATTTTTCCAATATTTGCATGATCAACACGAAATAACAAAAAGCGATTAGCGCATGCAGTTAATTTGTAAAGATGTTGTGGCCTCACTGATGGTTTGATTAATTTCAAAACTCTTTCGTTTTTACAATTAAAAGGGGAAATCTCTGCATTTAAAAAAGGACTATGTTAAAATTTTAGTAGAATAATAGATAAGGGAGTCGATTAACATGAGTCAATCAATCCAAGGTAAAGTAGCAGTAGTTACGGGTGCCGCGCGCGGTATCGGGAAAGCAATTGCGTTAGAATTAGCAAAAGAGGGCGTAAACGTAGCAATTATCGCTCGCTCTGAAAGCGATTTACAAGCAGTTGCAAAAGAAATTGAAGGTTATGGTGTGAAAGCAGCGTATGCTGTAGCAGATGTAACGAATTTAGAACAAGTACAAGCAGCAGCAGAAAAATTCAAAGCAGAATTAGGCTTAACAGACATCTTAGTAAACAATGCAGGTGTTGGGAAATTCGAAAAGCTAGTGGACATGGACCCAGCTGATTTCAAAAACATTGTCGATGTAAGTGTGATGGGTACATTCAACGTATCACACACAATCGTGCCACAGTTAATCGAAAAAAATGCCGGTGATGTCATTAATATTTCATCAACAAACGGTTTAAACGGTGCGGCAACATCAAGTGCCTATAGTGCAGCAAAATTCGGTGTCATTGGGATTACGGAATCGTTAGCAGCAGAGGTTCGTCGTAACAACATCCGTGTTACAGCATTAACACCAAGTACGATTGCGACAGACTTAGCAGATTCACTGAACTTAATTCCAGCTGATAAAAAAGAGCAATACATGCATCCACAAGATATCGCAGAATATATCGTGGCGCAGTTAAAGCTAAACCAACGTATGTATATTAAAAACGCAACGTTAATGAATACAAACCCATTCTAATAGTCGTGAAAAAACGAAATTGCCCTTGTGTGCAATTTCGTTTTTTTTATGGATAGGAAAATATAACTTTTTCAAGGAATTCCACATAAGAAAGGACATCATTTTGCGCTATTTGGTGCGAAATGTGTTTTTCTAAAATTCATTCCACTCCAACGGCCATCCAGTGCGAATCCCATTCGGTAATGGCGTTTCCTACGCGGCATGCCACCCCGCAAGCTTTCCCGTCTACCATAAACGAGCCAATAAGCCATTTTTTCTTATGCGTGCCGTCCTTTAACTGAATCGTCACTTCAGGCATCTCGGTAAATTCCTGGTACAAGTACAAATTATCGGTATAGTGGCGATTGGGTGATGCGATTTGCATGTCACCGTGTGCGTCGAAAATTTCTACGGTATTACCCTCGCGTGAGAACACCGGCTTTTTCACGAATGCGCGACCCGCTTCTAAAAATGGGGCATCGCTTAAAAACGTCGGCAGCATATAGCGCTTAACCGCCCCGCGCTCATGCTTCGTAAATAGGGTTTCATCGTTACGACGCTCCCAAATTAGCCATAGTAAAATTTTCGATTGCAGTAAATAAGCAGCCGGTGCGTTGATGATGGCAAGCTCCTTGTCACGTACTAAATCCAGTAGCTGTAAGCCGATAAGGTCACCATCATCTGCCACATCATCTAATAAAAATTCAATTGGGTGAGCAGGGCGGTATAAAATATCAATGCGCTCTAATGCCTTGGTGTATAAGCCACGCTTTGGGCCTTCGCTAATAATAATTAGCTCTTTAATCGGGATATATTCGATGTCAAAGGGCAGTGCGTTTTGAATAAATTTCACCTGGCAGTGCTCCTCGATATCATCTTCAGCCGTTTTCCCGGTAATGACGACTTTCGGCTTGTCAGCTTTCCCGATATACTGCATTGCCTGAAACAGTGCCTGTGACATTCCTTTTACGAATTGCTTTGTATCATTTGGGCTGTTCACACCAAACTCCGCGCATAATTCCTCGTTCATCTCAAATGTTTCCTGTACTAAAAACGGTGTATCTCCGTTTAGCTCTATGCATTTAATGCGCCCATCATCGGTACAAATAAAATCAAAACGCGCGAGTACCGCCATTTCATTGAGGTAATCAATATTGATATATGGAAGCATGTCCTGACGTAAACCAAGTGCAAGTAGCTGCTCTTTTGGCATGTGCGGTAACACTCGCGCAACCTTACAAAAAATGCCCCACAGCATGTGTGAGGCAAAGCGAATTTCTTCGATTTTTTTCCTCGGTATGACCATCACATCATATAAGGCATATTCAAGATTAACAAAATCAGCGAAAAAGCTGTCTTTATAAGGCGCATAAAATTTCGCGCGCTTGCTGTAATCTCGTCTCATGACTTATCCTCCTTATGATGACGAAGAGCCACCGCGTGATGCGCCACCTGAACTGAAGCCTGATTTCCCGCTGCTATAGTTCGTCGTGCCGTTTGATGGTTTGTTTGTGTTTTGCGTGCTGTCTGTTTTGTTTAGTGATGGGGATGTCGTTGTTGCCCCGTTTGTCGTACTAGAAGTGCCACGCGAACCGCTTCCACCACCTGAGCTTGATCCGATTGGTTGCTCTTGTTTAAGTGCTTTTGATTTGTAATAAGAACTCGCAAGCATCGCGCCCATCGTTGCGTACATCAGCCCACCGAAATAGTGCTGTCCGTGATAGCTTGAGGCCTGATCCTCACATGTATAAGACCCGTCCTCATGCTCAGCCCATTCCTCACATGCCTCATAAAACTCGGATTCTTCAATTGCTTGTAAATTTTCTTCTGAATTTGGTACGCTTGTTGTTTCATCGTAGCTTGTGTCTGTATAAACGATTTCTTCAGCCGTTTCCTCATAAACCGCCTGCTCTGCGCCGCACGCAGTTAATTGTAATGTCATGGCAGAAGCTGTTGTTACTGCCGCTACCTTTTTCCAAGTTGCCATAAAATCCTCTCCCGTTCGATGGTGTTAATTATTCTACGATAGAACAATTAAGAAAGTTTCAATAATTTGTTAATTTTCATGAGAGGTAATGCATAAAAAATTCCTACATCATCAGTAATACTTTTCTGCTACAATTAATTTACAGTAAATTCAAACTATTCAACGGGGGATGAGGAAATGGGAGAAATTCAAGCGAGGATATTAGTACCTGAGGCGGTTACAGCACTTGATCAAGCTGTCGAACAAAGCTTAGGAAAAGACAAGGCGACGTTTACATTACGAGACCGCCAAACCGGTGAAATTTTATATAGCTATCGCGGTGAGCATTTAATGCGTCCGGCATCAAACATGAAAATTATTTCAGGTGCAGTCGCATTAGAGGAGCTTGGGTTAGACTACCGTTTTCAAACGGAAGTTTATGTAGACGGGGATATCGAAGCGGGGATACTAAACGGCAATGTATATATAAAAGGCTACGGAGACCCAACGATTAATAAAGAAACACTCGAGCAGTTTGCAGACATCTTATTACAACAAGGCATTGAGCATATAACCGGCCAAATAATCGGCGATGACACGTATTTTACAGGTGATACCCTGCCACCGGGCGTGGACGAGGAAGGGGAAACGCATTATTACGGGGCGCGCATTTCACCGATTACGATGTCACCAACTGATGATTTTGATGCGAGTACGATTCTCGTAACCGCACAGGCTCAAGCGATTGGAGAGCCCCCAACATTCGAAGTGATTCCACATTTAAGTGGTCATACGATTACAAATGAAGCGGTAACCGTAGCAAGTGAAGCCGAAAACACGCTCGAAGTGATTCGTCTAACTAACACGAATCAAATCGTCATTACAGGTGAACTACCAGCCGGCGAAAGCGCAAAAGTATGGGTGTCGCTACAAAACCCAACGCTGAACACACTCGGATTTTTTAAAGTGCTCTGTGAAGAAAAGGCGATTTTGTTTACACATAGTGAGCCGGTGACAGCTGGGGTTGTGCCTTTAAAGGCCAAGCTCCTTTATACACATCAATCCCGTACAGTGGGAGAACTGTTTTCGATTTTCATGAAGCTCAGCAACAATAGCATTGCTGATATTTTCGTGAAAACGCTTGGGAAATTAAAACACGGTGTTGGCGATTATGAAGCGGGGTTACGTGTTGTACAGGACTATTTAGTAAGAAAAAATATTGATTGTGCTACGTGGCAATTTGTTGATGGCTCGGGGCTGTCGCACGGAATCCGTCTGCATGCAAATGGCATTTCACAGCTATTATTCGAGCTACAAAAAGAGCCATATTTTGATGTGTTCTTTGAATCCTTACCAGTTGGTGGCAATAACAATCGTTTAATCGGCGGTACGTTAAAGGAACGCTTTTTAGAGCCGGAATACTTGGAGAAAATCTTCGCCAAAACAGGCTATATTCATGAGGTTAACTGCTTATCGGGCTACGTCACTGGGATGAGTGGGAAGGATTATATTTTTTCGGTTATGTTAGAAGGTCGTGAAGACGGAATACCGTATATAGATGAGGGCTTAAAGGCAGCTATAAGTGCAATATAGTATTTCAATCTAAGTATTCTGAAACTTAATTCATTATCCATCCGTATACAAAAGTAGGAGGTGTATGATGAATAAACGAATTGAAGTCATTGATGCGTTAAGAGGTTTTTCGTTACTAGGCATACTGATTGCCAATATGCTGTATTTTCAATATGGCGTTAATACGGAAGATGGGATTGAGCCATCAACCTGGTGGGATCAAGCAGCATACTATTTTACGAAAATTTTCGTAGAGGCATCAGTTTATCCGATTTTTGGTTTTTTATTTGGTTATGGAGTTATTTTGTTTGTGCGCTCTTTTGAAAAGCGTGAACTAAGTGCGAAGGGTCCGCTTTGGCGCCGTGCGATTGGGCTCATTGTGTTAGGTGCGGTACATATCACACTTGTATGGGACGGCGATATTTTACTTACATATGGCGCAGCACTGTTGTTTATACTAGTATTTTTCTTAAAGCGTCGCGTCAAAACATGGGTTGTATGGTCAATTATTTTGGCCGTACTGATGGTGCCATTTTTATTTATGAAAACGACATTTTTAGATTTACTTGCTAAGGAAAATGAAAAAGCGGCGGTTATTTTATCAAATGGTAGTTATTTAGAAGTCGTGCAACACCGCATTGGGATTACGGATGACGAATTTGGAGTTATTTTTTGGCTCATCGGACTTGTTATTGCGTTTTTATTTCTTGGAATTATAGCCTTTTTTGCGGTCGGTAGCTTCATTTTACTTGGGATGGCGGCAGCAAAGGTTGATTTGTTTAAAGATATCGAGCAAAAACAGCAGCTCGTAAAACGCTTGGCCTTACTTGTGCCAGTTGGTTTACTATGTAAAGCATTTTTATTGTGGGATCATTTTGTCGGCACGATTATTTATGGACTCGGTACGTATGTGCTTTCAATTGGCTACATCGCGCTCTTTACATTGATTTTTATGAAGGTAAAAGACAGCAAGCTGATGGACGGCTTTGCGAGTGTCGGGCGTTTGTCATTATCGAATTATTTACTGCAGTCGATCATTTGTACGACGATTTTTTACGGCTACGGCTTTGGCTACTTCGGCGAGCTTGGTGTGGCACTCGGACTTTTACTAGCGCTTGTCATTTATAGTGTGCAAGTTGTCAGCTCGCGATTATACCGTCAGCGTTTTTCGATGGGTCCAGCCGAGTGGTTGCTACGTAAGTTTGTTTATCTAGGGAAATAACGGTGTGAATGAAAAGGTATGTTTAATTTTATGGTCTCTTAGGAGTATAACTATTTAAACAATTAACGAAATCCCCTAAGAAATATTCATATTTTTTAGGGGATTTTGACTACTCATCGCTTTTCTTTGAAGGGAGGGTACGACACTATGGAAATTCGCCTTACAGATTATAGTGTAGATTGGTCTCAAATGTTTAAAATTGAGGCAGAGTTTCTTAAAACAATATTTGGCGACGAAATAATCAAATGCGAGCATTTTGGAAGTACGTCAGTTTATGGAATGAAAGCAAAACCTGTAATCGATATGATGTGTATCGTTAAGAACATTGAGAAAGTTGATTTATTCAATAACCACATGGATTCTCTTGGTTATGATGTTGTTGGGGAATGGGGTATTACAGGTAGAAGGCTATTTAGAAAAGGTGGAGAGAACAGAACCCACCATATCCATTTTTATCAACATGATAATCCTGAAATTCAACGCCATTTGATCTTTCGAGATTATCTGAGATCTCACCCCCAAGAAGTAACCAATTATAGTCGCTTTAAAGAAGAGTTGGCTCAACGCTACGATAATACAAGCCAATACAGTCCAGCAAAAAAGAAATTTGTAAGTGACATGGAGCAAAAAGCTCTCAGTTGGTTTCAAGAAAGGTAGAGGAAAGTAGATCCCTATGGAAAAATGTATTAAAATGAGCGTAATATTTACTACAACAATCAGTTTAAAGACGCTTTGGGGCAATACGGAAAGGTTTTCTGTAGAAATTCTATAAAAGACTATAAAAAAGAGGCATCCTAATGAAAGGATGCCTCTTTTAGCTACACTGTAAAAATTAAAGTTTTACGATGTTTGTAGCTTGTGGTCCACGTTGGCCGTCTTCGATACCGAATTCAACTTTTTGACCTTCGTCTAAAGATTTGAAACCGTCACCTTGGATAGCTGAGAAGTGAGCGAATACATCCGCGCCGCCTTCAACTTCGATGAAACCGAAACCTTTTTCTGCGTTAAACCATTTTACTGTACCTTGTGTCATTTAAATGACCTCCATTAATCGTATTTAATAAGATCATCCTATTTCTTCTAAAAGAAAAAAATTCACATATTACAAAAAGTACTAAATAAAACACGAATACTCTTTGGAATAGGTGAATTTATAGTGTTCTTGTAAACATCTTATTAACCTTAGTATACATGAAAGAAATCCGTTTGTCTATAGCTGAGATTACATTTAATTTCCTTTAGCAAAATTGTTCAACGATTCCTTCGCTTTTTACACTAAACTAGTAGGTAACTTTATGATTTTTGAAACTATTCCCAAGTGCTCAGGGTCTAATGATTTAAGGAGGAGAGCTGCGATGGATTCACAAACATTTGAACAGGTTGTTCATACATACGGCGATTACCTAGTGCGGCTTTGCTATACCTATACAAAGGATTGGCAAATGGCGGAGGATTTAACGCAGGAAACCTTTTTGCGCTTTTATGCCTCGGATTACCGGGCAGATGCGGATGTGAAGACGTATTTGTATCGCATTGCAGTCAATCGCTGCAAAAGTTATTTAGTGAGCTGGCGTTATCGGCAAACGCAGCTACTGCAGTTAAGTCAGCGCCTCGTTGTGAAGGATCAGGTTGCCCAGCAGGTAGAGCAAAATGAATTAGCTTCTCGGTTATATGAAAAAATCACCGAGCTGCCCGTAAAATATCGCGAGGTCGTTGTGTTTTATCATTATTTTGAATTTACAACCGCGCAAATAGCGGCTGTGTTAAAGCTACCGGAAAGTACCATAAAAACAAGGCTAAGGCGCGCGAGGCAACAGCTTGGTATCACACTGCAGAAGGGGGCGCTGTTAGATGGATCCAATTAAACAGGCGTTAACAGAGGAACTGGAACAAAAAACACTATCCCTGCACAAAAAGCAGGCGATTTTACAACATCAACAACCACAGCGAAAGTTATGGCTACCAAAAATTGTAGCGGTATGTATCGCGGCAATTGCCCTATTTTTACTCGTCACAATCTCAGAACAAAAGCCAGAACCATTAACGGCAACAGGTCCTTTAGGTTCTGTAGACACTGGGGTAGTGGAGTATTTCAACAAACATGCAACGCGCGAGGCATCAGACCTTTATAATGGTGACGCGTATTTACTGCGTCTTGCATTAGAAAACAATAGCCAGATGTTTTATGAGGACTCCCAGCTTTCGCTAAAGAATCGCTTCTTAGTCAGCGAGCTTTTACATTATATCCAAGAGGCGAGCTGGCAGGGGGACGTGCAATTTTCCTTACAGCCGGTTACATCCATTGAAGAGCTTGTCATACTGGCCCCCAAAATCATTTCCGAGTTAAAACCACAAGTTAACTTTTCTTATATGACGGTCGCAGATGAAAAAAAGCATCAGTGGAAATTTTACAGCTACGATACAAAGGCTTGGGTAGGTTATGTGGTCGTTTTAGCTTTGTTGCTAATGGCCATTGTAAAGTTAGGGCGCGATAGGCACTGGATTATTCTGTCGTGCTGCGTGTTTCTCGCTGTTGTTGCCGCTTATCAGCCATTCGATAAGCCTTATAAGGATACAGCAGCCTATGACGAGCAACTCTTAATAGAAGTAGTTTCAAATCAATTAGCAGAAATGGACGTTAAAGCAACCGGTGAGCCCGTGCTTCAATACGCCGCTACGATTCATACGACGCGCGCGGCACTCGTTGCGTTCGATGATTTCAAAGTACTGGCGACGTTTACTTACAAAAACGGACATTATGTAAAACACATGATGACGTGGCATACAGAGGAATTATTCCGTGAAACGGCGTTTGATACTAAGGTGAATTCGCCTCAGCAAACGTTAGTATTTGGCTTTGCAGACGGGCATAACGTGGCGACATTGCGTTTAGCAGACGAGGCTCGTTACAAACAAGAAATTGCCATCACTCAAAATGAGCCAACAATTATTTTCTATAAAAAACCACAAGACTTGTCCGGTTTTGGAGTTTTATATTTGGATGAACAAGGGCAGCAGGTGCAATGAGTAAAACGAGCCAATCTTTCAGCGATTGGCTCGTTTCATTTTGCTAACAATCTCCGCTCAATCATTTCCACCATCTTATACATCAGCGTAGCTAGAACCAAAATCATCACTAACGCTAAAAACACGAGCGTAAAATTAAACACCTGAAAACCTGAAATAATTAAATACCCCAAGCCTTTTGAGGATACTAAAAACTCCCCAACAATAACCCCAACCCACGACAATCCTACATTGACCTTCAATGTTGAAACAATCGTCGGCATCGAAGCCGGTAACACCACATGCCGAAACGTTTCGTATTTTGTCGCATGGAATAACTGCATGACCTTCAGATAATTTTCATTGACCTGCAAAAAGGCCGAGAAAATGACAATGGTTGAAATAATAACCGAAATTAGCACACCCATTACGAGCACTGCGAGCATATTTGGACCAAAAATTACCAAAATAATCGGACCAATCGCCACTTTCGGCATCGCATTTAACACAACTAAATACGGATCCAGTACCTCGGCAGCAGTTTTCGATGCCCATAAAAAGATTGCAAGGAGCGTACCAAACAGTGTGCCGAGTAAAAACCCAACGACCGTTTCAAATAAGGTGATCCCAACATGCGGTAAGAGGGAGCCGTCAACAAGCTTCTTTAAAAAAAGCGAGGCCACCGCCCCAGGACTACTAAAAATGAGCGGATCTACTAAACGGAACTGTGTGGCGAGTTGCCAAGCTAACAATAAACTGACCAGTAATACGAGCTGAAGCAGGATTACTTTCCGCTTATGACGACGGCGAGCGTGCCTGAATTGCTTTTGCAGTAAATCAATGTTCATCACGCTCCAGCTCCTTCCAAATCGTTTGAAATAATGATTGAAACAGCGGGTCATTCCGCGCATCTAGTGGCGGTAATTTGCGAATCGCTTCAGGGACGACAAAGCACTGTGTAATCGTGCCAGGGCGTGGGGAAAAAATGAAAATTTTATCGCTCATCGCAATCGCTTCGCTAATATCATGGGTGACTAAAATTGTCGTCGTTTTAAAGTGCTGTAAGGTTTTGGCAACAAAATTTTCGAGCATTAATTTTGAACGAAAATCTAAGGCGGAAAACGGTTCATCCAGCAAGAGCAGGGAAGGGTTTACCACCAAGGTGCGGGCGAGCGCGATTCGCTGACGCATGCCACCAGACAGCTGTGTAGGATAGAGCTTTTTTGTGTGACTGAGTTCAAAGCTTTCAAGGAGCTGATCGACAACTGAAGAAGGTGACCGTTTTAAAATCGTGAGCCCAAGTGCGACATTTTCTTCGATCGTTTTCCACGGAAACAAAAAATCCTGTTGAAGCATATAGCCGATTTCGGGTGAACCTTGTGAAAATCGAAGCTCGCCCTCTGTAGGGGTTAGCAGCCCAGCAATGATGGAAAGTAATGTCGATTTGCCGCAGCCACTCGGACCTAAAAAGGCTACGAATTCGCCTTCCTCAAGCGTAAAGTGAATATCACGAAGGGCAGTGGTCACATCTTTTTCAGTGAAAAAATGATGCGATATATTGTGTACATGTAAAAAGGTCATTTACTCCACAACCGCATCGGCAAGCGAGCGGTTCACAAGATCACTGTACGTTACGCTGTGGTCAAGCGTGCCAGCCTCACTCATCACATCGAGTAAATTTTGAAATTCATCTTCATCGATGATTGGATTTTCAGCATAGGATTTCTGTGCGCGATAGCGTTCGACTACCTGCTCAATTAAGGCAAGGTCGGTATCTTCAAAATAAGGGGCAATCGCTTCTGCAACATCTTTTGCTGAAGCTTCGTACACCCACTTTTGTGCTTCATATATCGCTTTTGTAAAGCTTGTGATGAACGCATCATCAACGATCGTACTTTCCTTTGTCATAAACGCGGTATATGGAATGGCACCAAGCTCCTCACCGAAGGAAGCGACAATTTTCCCAATGCCTTGCTGTTCGAAAATACTAGCAGTTGGTTCAAAGAGCTGTACATAATCTCCCGTACCCGAAGCAAAGGCATTGGCAATATTAGCAAAATCGATATTTTGAATAAGTGTCAGATCTTGCTGTGGGTTGATGCCATTTTTCTTCAATACAAACTCCCCAGCCATTTGTGGCATCCCGCCAACCCGTTGCCCTAAAAATGTACTGCCTTTTAAATTATCCCACGTAAAATTATCTACCTGCTCACGCGCAACTAAAAACGTGCCATCAGTTTGTGTCAGCTGGGCAAAGTTAATAATCGGGTCATTTGGTTGCTGTCCGGCTACATAAACCGACGTTTCGGCGCCGATTAACGCTACATCGATCCCATCAGAAAGCAGCGCGGTCATCGTTTTATCGCCGCCAGGAATGGTTGTGAGTTCAATTGAGAGGCCTTGCTTTTCAAAATACCCTTGTTCAATGGCAGCATAAAGAGGGGCATAAAAAATGGAGCGTGTGACTTCGCCGACTTTTACGTTTTGTGTTTCCTTGTCACCGCAACCAACTAAAACTAATAACAGTGCGCTAAAAAATAATAGGCGCAGCTTGTTCATGTCGCCATCCTTTTCTTATTAAAGTTGTACGTAGCATATGCAACGCGCCGGCGTTTCGTGCAAAGGGGGAATGCAACTTTTCGCCGAAAATCGTTGGTTCATGGTACGATAAAGGGAATAACTGTTTTAAAGTAGGTGATATGTATGTTTTTGGAGAATATAAAGGGTCAGCTCGCCAAGCCACAGCCGTTATTTTTAGGGGAAGAAACAGCATTTCGTTCAGCGGTACTCATTCCGCTTGTTCAAAAAAATGGAGAATGGCATGTGTTGTTTGAGGTCCGCGCGTTTACGATGCGTAAACAGCCAGGGGATATTAGCTTTCCGGGGGGCAAAATCGATCCAACCGATGCCACACCACTAGCGGCTGCACTACGCGAAACACATGAGGAGCTTGGGATTGACCCGGCGGCGATTCAAATTTTAGGGCATTTAAGTCCATTTGTGGCATCGCCAACCTTTGTTGTCTATCCATTTATTGGTGTGTTAGAAGCAGAAGAACTCGATTTCAACCGCGATGAAGTGGAAGAACTGTTTACCGTCCCACTAAATTGGCTTATGACGCATGAACCCTATGTACACTATGTACCGGTGGAGTTAAATCCGCCAACTGATTTCCCATACGATAAAATCGCAAACGGTCAAAACTATCAGTGGCGTTCAAGCCTGATGGAAGAATGGTTTTATGAATACGGAAACTATACGATTTGGGGATTAACGGCGAGATTATTGAAACACTTTATTGAAAAAATAAAATAGCGAAAAGGAATGCACAAGTCAAAGGTGCATTCCTTTTTTCTTTGAAAAATATGCTCTAAAATAAGGTTAAATGGGGAAAAGACGTGATGTTTTCGTGTAGTGATCGATAACTTCGCAGGAAATGGGATGGTCTAAGTAGATGTCGGTAACGAATAGTTCATCGGTAGATAAGTGCTGGGCCACTTGAACGTTAAGTGCTTTGATTGTACAGTCATGAATGAATTGAAGAAAGGTTTCGTTGTCGGTGCGGTAGTGCAAACGGTGGTTTTCTTTTGTAGTGATGATAACTTGATAGCGCGGCATGTAATTCCCCCTTGTGTGTAATTATTATAGAACTGAACACGATAAATGTAAAAATATAGTCAGAAAATTTCTTTTTAACCCGTTAAAAAGGATTAAAAACGGCCATTCCATTGTACTCTGGAATGGCCGTTTGATTATTGCGTTTTAAACACACTAACCTCTGTTAATAATTCGTCAACAATGGCTTCTAATGCTTCTGCTGTTGCAGAAATTTCTTCGATTGAACATAGTTGCGCTTCTGTAGATGTGGCCACAGATTGCAACAGCTCTTGTGATTTGGCAGAGATTTCTTCTACAACTTGAATATCGCCAACAACAAAGTCACTATCGCGTGCGATTAAATGCGCGCGGTCTTGAATGTCGACAAGCTGCTCCGTTAAGTTTTGGATAAATTGTTTCACTTGTAAGAAGTTCGTTTCGGTTTGTGCAAACATTTCTAAGCCTTTTGAAACCTCGTCTAAGCTATCGTGCATTGATTCTACTGATTTTGAAGATTCACGTTGAATGGCCGTAATGATTTCTTTTACTTGGATCGAAGAATTATTCGTTTGCTCAGCAAGCTTACGAACCTCTTCGGCTACGACTGCGAAGCCCTTACCATGTTCACCCGCACGTGCTGCCTCAATCGATGCATTCAGTGCAAGTAAGTTTGTTTGGTCGGCAATGGATGTAATGACGTTAACGATTTCGTTAATTTCATTCGCATACGTATTGACTGTGCCAATATCAGCAGATAGGCGGTTAAATGTGCCTTCGATTGCAGACATTTGCTGCTGTGTGGAAACGACGATATCATGTCCAACTTCCGCAGCGCTTACGGCATGTTGTGCGCTCGCTGTTACCTGTACCGTATTATCCGAAATTAAATGGATGTTGTTTGATACTTTTTGTAAGGATTTAAAGCTCTTCGATAATTTAACAGATTGCTGTTCGAAGCCGTCTTGTACATCATTCATCGCTATCGCAATTTGTTCAGATGCATTGCGATTTTCACCTAAAGTTGCTGATAATTCCTCAGATGATGCAGAAATAACTGATGACTGCTCATGGATTTGTTTAATAATCGATGAAAGCATACCACCCATTTTGTTGAATGCACGGCTTAGGACACCGATTTCATCTCGTTTATTGATTGATACCGTCGTACGTAAATCCCCAGAGCTCATGACAACAGCTGCGTCCGAGATTTGTTTTAACGGCTTTGTAATCGAACGAATAATTATGATTAAGAAGACACCTAATATTAATAGGGAAGCAATGACAACATATAGTGTTGTTTTTAAGATTGGAGCCGTTGCCTGTGAAATTTCACTTTTAAACATCGTGCCGCCAATTTGCCAGCCAGTTAACTCGTTTGTAGCGACGTACATTTTTTTGTCAGAGCCCTCAAATACATATTCAAATGAACCTTTTTCATTTTCAAGCATTTGTTTTGCCCATGGTTCCTCAGATACATCAGCGCCACCATCTAATGTAGGGTGAGCGATGATCGTTTGGTTAGATGACATTAAAAACGGATAGCCCTGCTCGCCAACTTGAATGTCGTTGACAATAGTAAATAGCGCGTCCATGCCTAAGTTAATCGCAAAAACACCGCTGCCATCGTCTAGCTGCTTCGAAATCGTTACCACCCAATCACCTGTAGATGCAGCTTGGTGAGGAGTTGCAATGACGTATTGCCCCGGATTCGCTTCTGCGTTTTGATACCATGCACGCGTACGAGGGTCGAATTCTGTGTTGTTCATCAGACCTAAGTCAGGGTGTTGAATCATATCCCCGTTCTTTGTCCCAACAAACGAAGAAACAATGCCTTCGCTCGTTTCAAAATATTGCTCAAGCTTTGTTAACATTGAGCTCCAGTTACCGTTTGTGTTCCAATCCGATTGATTGAAAACACTCGCAAAGTATTCCACGTCGTTCACAATAGGTGACACATGCTTGTTAATGAACATATCAACAGAGGATACACTTTGCATTTCGCTCGAATTAATTTTCGCTTCAATTTCATTTTTTGCTGAAGAATAGGAAGTGAAGGCGATTAATAACGTAGGAATAAGTAGTGCAATTAAAAATGCGAAGCCCAATTTATAGTTAATTGAGACTTTGAGCGCTCTTTTCTGTTTCTCCATGCAGATATTCCCTCCAAATTTAAATTAGTCTGTCTAGTTCTTTTTATTTATATCCAATTCCATTATAAAAGAATGTAAGATATTAGGCGAAGCAAATTTTGAAGGAATGACTAGTTTTTTGGCAAATTATAAAAGTTTGTGACAATTACGTAAATATGTGAGGGAAGTCCTTTACAACTAAAATAGATTTTTGTGGAGAAGCTCCTCGTTATGATAAATTTCTAGGTTTTTCTACAAAAATCACCTATGATGAATGTGAGAAATGTAGATGGAGGACTGTTATGAAAGGGAAAAAAGGATTGTATGTAGCGGTGGGCGGCGTAATTATTGTTGCAGCGGCTTTAGATATTGCATTTAAAGGCTTAGGCTATCAGTTATTACAAAAACTATTTTAAAATAAAACCCCTGTGCATCGGTTCAGCCGTGTGCTACAGGGGTTTTGTTATTTAATGATATAACTTAAATTGGCGTATTCTTGTCCCTCGGAAGTAAGAGTTAACACACTGGTTGATGTGCTCTTAATCTGTTCGTTGCCCGCGTTGACATCTTGAATTTTTAATGAAAAGTCACTGTCATTGCTCCAGCAACGTCAGCCGCATTACTTGCCTGAGATTCTGTGCCGCTCGCAATTTCTGCAACCGTTGTCGATACTTGTTCGGTCCCCAATTTCACCTCTGTTGAAGAGTGTGTTAATTCTTCACTATGCGCGATATAAGGGGATGTGAGGGTGGATTAGCTAGTTGATTCTCACTTTTTAAGTATTGAAAGTATGGAGAGGGTCTATTTACTCATTTTTTAAATTTTATAGAAATTACTATTTTTTTAACCTAATTTTAACCTTTGTTGGTTATATTCTAATTAAGGTTATTCAAGCGGCAGAGTTGATCTCGCCAGCTGAATATACTTTAGGTTTCTCCACTTTTTTACCCTTTCATTTAACGCAATCTGTCAGTGAAAGGGTCTTTTTTAAGCGAATTTCTATTTTCCCATAAATTTCTCCTTATTTTGTCCGTTGCGTTAGTGCAACGGATTTTTTTGTGGTCTGGTATGTGCACGAACTAGAGGGTGTAAATCCAGTTGGACAAAAGAAGCTATTCCCGGAAAGGGAGGAGATATTGAATCAAATCTTGGTATGGCAAAATATAATTCAAACAATAAAGCGAAAGGCTATCTAAAGGGGGACTGATAGGAGGATGATGAGACAAGGGAATGAGCTATTTTTCATCAAGAGCTTCTTCTTTCGATTTCATATTCAAATCTGATAAAACGCAAATAAAAAAAGTAATTAGGTTAACAGGCAGCACAAACAAAAAGAATCCAAATCCAAAAAAGATCCCATTTCCATTTCCTGAATCTGTAACCGTCATTATTAAGAAGAAGATATTGAAAAAACCAAATGTAAATCCGATTATTTTTGTATAAAACATTGTTTCAGTTTTTTTGATAAACCCACGTATAATCAATATTATTGCTACCAATAAAGGGGATAGCAAAAATAGAACAAATAACATATCCATTAAAATTTTCAATTTTACCTCCACTTACTTTTAAGAAATTAATTTGTTTCTTAATTAATCTTAAATCGCTTTAGGTGTTTTGTACATTTTTTTAGTTTTCACCGCTTCCGTCACTAGCAAAAAACCAACGGACCGTTAAATCAAGCGTTACTATAGAAAAAGTAAAAAGCCGCTCCTTATTAAGAAGCGACTTAGATATTAAAGCTGATATAGCTTTGTATATTTTTCTTGTAGGTAATTTGTTAAATATGCTGCACTTAGCGCCTCACCTGTACCTTCTACAATTAGCTCGTTTGGCTTTTTCAGTGCACCATATTGATGAACTTTTTCGGTTAGCCAGTTTTTAATCGGTGCTAATTGGCCGCGACCAAGGAGTTCGTCGAAGTTCGGAATGTCTTTATCCATCTCGTGCTTCCACTGCGCCGCGTACATGAAGCCTAGCGCATAGCTAGGGAAGTAACCAAAGCTGCCGTCACTCCAGTGCATATCTTGTAGCACACCTTCTGCATCATTTGCAGGGCGAATGCCTAAATATTCCTCGTATTTATCGTCCCAAACGCGTGGTAAATCTGTTGCTTGTAGATCCCCATTGAAAATCTCACGTTCAATTTCATAGCGAATCATTATATGAAGCGGGTAAGTGAGTTCGTCTGCTTCAATTCGAATAAATGAAGGCGCAGAGAAGTTAATGGCCTTTAAGAAGTCATCTACAGCTACATCGCCGAACTGTGCAGGGGAGTGCTTTTGTAAAATAGCGAAATTATGTTTCCAGAAGTTTTCGTTACGTCCGACAATGTTTTCGTAGAATAATGACTGCGACTCATGAATCCCCATTGAAGCACCTGTAGAAAGCGGTAGACCATTCAGCTTCGGGTCAATGTTTTGTTCGTATAAAGCATGGCCACATTCGTGGATTGTGCCAAATACTGCAGAACGGAAGTCTGCTTCATCATATTTTGTCGTTACACGAATGTCCCCGCTATTTAAGCCGATCATAAATGGATGCACGGTTTCATCCAAGCGTCCCGCATCGAAATCATAGCCAAGTTGCGTTAAGAGCTCTAGTGAAGCCGCATGTTGACCAGCTTTCGGGAAGTGTTTAAATAGAACCGAAGTATCCGGTTTGTTTGGTGATGCCTCAATGGCTTTCACCAATGGAACAATCGTCGCTTTAAGTTCGCCAAATAGCTGATCGAGCAGATCTGTCGTCATATCGGGCTCGTATTTATCAAGCAAAGTATTGTAGGCCGAGCCGTTTTTAATGCCCCAATAGCCAACAAAGCGCTTTTGATAATCAATGACTTCCTGTAGATAAGGTAAGAAAATAGAGAAATCCGACTTCGCTTTAGCCTCTTCCCAAGCCGCTTCTGACTTGGCTTTCAAAATGGTATAAGCCTTAAATTCATCAGCCGGAATTTTTTTCGACTCATCATAGCCTTTTTTCACTTCTTCATATAAACGACGCGTCACAAAATCTAATTCTTCATTTTCTAGCTGCGTTAGTAACTGTCCAAGTGCATCACTTGTTTGCAGTGCAAATAACTCAGCAGACAATGTTCCAATTACTTCAGCGCGCTGCGGTAAACCCTTTTTCGGAGCCCCTGTACGCATATCCCAAAAAATCACCGACAGCGCCTCAGAGTAGTTTTGCATTTTTTTCACATAATCAATAAATGTTTCTTTCAAAATGAATCACTCCTTTTCTAATTAAATTATATAACGCGAATAATCAAAAAAGGCATAGAAAAATAGATATACACTTTGGCTATAGAAAATAGTTATGAAAAAATGAAAAACTATTTAAATAAGTAGAAACTAGTAGCAAAAAAAAATAATGAAAAAAGTTTTTAAAAAGTGTTGACGGTTTTTGAAAAGGCGTGTAATATTCTAATAGTCGTCAGCAACGAGCTGATAACAAAGCGAAACAAAACGCAACATGAACCTTGAAAACTGAACAAGCAACGTTAATGAAAAACAAGTTTCTTAAATGAAACAAACAATAGATTTCAACTTTAATTAGTTGAATCGCTAGCAAAGCAAATGAGCTTTCAAACTAACTATTATGGAGAGTTTGATCCTGGCTCAGGACGAACGCTGGCGGCGTGCCTAATACATGCAAGTCGAGCGGACGAATTTTTGGTGCTTGCACCGAATTTTCGTTAGCGGCGGACGGGTGAGTAACACGTGGGTAACCTACCCTATAGACTGGGATAACTTCGGGAAACCGGAGCTAATACCGGATAATACTTTTGAACTCATGTTCGAAAGTTAAAAGATGGTTTTGCTATCACTATAGGATGGACCCGCGGCGCATTAGCTAGTTGGTGAGGTAACGGCTCACCAAGGCAACGATGCGTAGCCGACCTGAGAGGGTGATCGGCCACACTGGGACTGAGACACGGCCCAGACTCCTACGGGAGGCAGCAGTAGGGAATCTTCCACAATGGACGAAAGTCTGATGGAGCAACGCCGCGTGAGTGAAGAAGGATTTCGGTTCGTAAAACTCTGTTGCAAGGGAAGAACAAGTAGCGTAGTAACTGGCGCTACCTTGACGGTACCTTGTTAGAAAGCCACGGCTAACTACGTGCCAGCAGCCGCGGTAATACGTAGGTGGCAAGCGTTGTCCGGAATTATTGGGCGTAAAGCGCGCGCAGGTGGTTCCTTAAGTCTGATGTGAAAGCCCCCGGCTCAACCGGGGAGGGTCATTGGAAACTGGGGAACTTGAGTGCAGAAGAGGATAGTGGAATTCCAAGTGTAGCGGTGAAATGCGTAGAGATTTGGAGGAACACCAGTGGCGAAGGCGACTATCTGGTCTGTAACTGACACTGAGGCGCGAAAGCGTGGGGAGCAAACAGGATTAGATACCCTGGTAGTCCACGCCGTAAACGATGAGTGCTAAGTGTTGGGGGGTTTCCGCCCCTCAGTGCTGCAGCTAACGCATTAAGCACTCCGCCTGGGGAGTACGGTCGCAAGACTGAAACTCAAAGGAATTGACGGGGGCCCGCACAAGCGGTGGAGCATGTGGTTTAATTCGAAGCAACGCGAAGAACCTTACCAGGTCTTGACATCCCATTGACCACTGTAGAGATACAGTTTTCCCTTCGGGGACAACGGTGACAGGTGGTGCATGGTTGTCGTCAGCTCGTGTCGTGAGATGTTGGGTTAAGTCCCGCAACGAGCGCAACCCTTGTTCTTAGTTGCCATCATTTAGTTGGGCACTCTAAGGAGACTGCCGGTGATAAACCGGAGGAAGGTGGGGATGACGTCAAATCATCATGCCCCTTATGACCTGGGCTACACACGTGCTACAATGGACGATACAAACGGTTGCCAACCCGCGAGGGGGAGCTAATCCGATAAAATCGTTCTCAGTTCGGATTGTAGGCTGCAACTCGCCTACATGAAGCCGGAATCGCTAGTAATCGTGGATCAGCATGCCACGGTGAATACGTTCCCGGGCCTTGTACACACCGCCCGTCACACCACGAGAGTTTGTAACACCCGAAGTCGGTGAGGTAACCTTTATGGAGCCAGCCGCCGAAGGTGGGATAGATGATTGGGGTGAAGTCGTAACAAGGTAGCCGTATCGGAAGGTGCGGCTGGATCACCTCCTTTCTAAGGATTATTTCGGAAATCTTTCCATGGGAAAGATACTCATTAACGTTTGCTGTTCAGTTTTGAAGGTTTATGAATGAATTTTATATACTTCTAAGAGGGCCTATAGCTCAGCTGGTTAGAGCGCACGCCTGATAAGCGTGAGGTCGATGGTTCGAGTCCATTTAGGCCCACCATATAAATTCTTTATATACCTCTTATACCCATAATATTGGGGCCTTAGCTCAGCTGGGAGAGCGCCTGCCTTGCACGCAGGAGGTCAGCGGTTCGATCCCGCTAGGCTCCACCAATTTTTTTTGTTCTTTGAAAACTGGATAAAACGACATTGATAAGTAATAAACAAACAATAGATCAAGAAATTGGTCGTGCAATATCCTTAAAATCTTAAATCTTTTGATTTAAGTTTAACTTTTGGTTAAGTTAATAAGGGCGCACGGTGGATGCCTTGGCACTAGGAGTCGATGAAGGACGGCACTAACACCGATATGCCTCGGGGAGCTGTAAGTAAGCTTTGATCCGGGGATTTCCGAATGGGGGAACCCACTATCTTTAATCGGATAGTACACTCACGTGAATTCATAGCGTGTTTGAGACAGACGCAGGGAACTGAAACATCTAAGTACCTGCAGGAACAGAAAGAAAATTCGATTCCCTGAGTAGCGGCGAGCGAAACGGGAAGAGCCCAAACCAAAGAGCTTGCTCTTTGGGGTTGTAGGACACTCAATACGGAGTTACAAAAGAATGATTTAGGCGAAGCGACTTGGAAAGGTCCGCAAAATAAGGTAAAAGCCCTGTAGCCCAAAAGTTATTCCCTCCTGAGTGGATCCTGAGTACGGCGGAACACGTGAAATTCCGTCGGAATCCGGGAGGACCATCTCCCAAGGCTAAATACTACCTAGTGACCGATAGTGAACCAGTACCGTGAGGGAAAGGTGAAAAGCACCCCGGAAGGGGAGTGAAATAGATCCTGAAACCGTGTGCCTACAAGTAGTTAGAGCCCGTTAATGGGTGATAGCGTGCCTTTTGTAGAATGAACCGGCGAGTTACGATTACGTGCGAGGTTAAGTTGAGAAGACGGAGCCGCAGCGAAAGCGAGTCTGAATAGGGCGAATTAGTACGTGGTCGTAGACCCGAAACCAGGTGATCTACCCATGTCCAGGGTGAAGGTGAGGTAACACTTACTGGAGGCCCGAACCCACGCACGTTGAAAAGTGCGGGGATGAGGTGTGGGTAGCGGAGAAATTCCAATCGAACCTGGAGATAGCTGGTTCTCTCCGAAATAGCTTTAGGGCTAGCCTCGTGATTGAGAATACTGGAGGTAGAGCACTGTTTGGACTAGGGGGGCATCTCGCTTTACCGAATTCAGACAAACTCCGAATGCCAGATATTTATACACGGGAGTCAGACTGCGAGTGATAAGATCCGTAGTCAAGAGGGAAACAGCCCAGACCACCAGCTAAGGTCCCAAAGTAATCGTTAAGTGGAAAAGGATGTGGCGTTGCTTAGACAACCAGGATGTTGGCTTAGAAGCAGCCATCATTTAAAGAGTGCGTAATAGCTCACTGGTCGAGTGACGCTGCGCCGAAAATGTATCGGGGCTAAACGATTCACCGAAGCTGTGGATGCATCCAATAGGATGCGTGGTAGGAGAGCGTTCTAAGGGCGTTGAAGTCAGACCGGAAGGACTGGTGGAGCGCTTAGAAGTGAGAATGCCGGTATGAGTAGCGAAAGACGGGTGAGAATCCCGTCCACCGTATGACTAAGGTTTCCTGAGGAAGGCTCGTCCGCTCAGGGTTAGTCGGGACCTAAGCCGAGGCCGATAGGCGTAGGCGATGGACAACAGGTTGATATTCCTGTACCACCTCCTCACCGTTTGAGAAATGGGGGGACGCAGTAGGATAGGGTAAGCACGCCGTTGGTTGCGCGTGTTCAAGCAGTAAGGTGTGTATGTAGGCAAATCCGCATACTTTAACATTGAGCTGTGATGACGAGTCCGTATGGACGAAGTTCCTGATTTCACACTGCCAAGAAAAGCCTCTATCGAGGTGAGAGGTGCCCGTACCGCAAACCGACACAGGTAGTCGAGGAGAGAATCCTAAGGTGTGCGAGAGAACTCTCGTTAAGGAACTCGGCAAAATGACCCCGTAACTTCGGGAGAAGGGGTGCTCTGTTAGCGTGCAAGCGTGAGAGAGCCGCAGTGAATAGGCCCAGGCGACTGTTTAGCAAAAACACAGGTCTCTGCAAAACCGTAAGGTGACGTATAGGGGCTGACGCCTGCCCGGTGCTGGAAGGTTAAGAGGAGTGGTTAGCGCAAGCGAAGCTGCGAATTGAAGCCCCAGTAAACGGCGGCCGTAACTATAACGGTCCTAAGGTAGCGAAATTCCTTGTCGGGTAAGTTCCGACCCGCACGAAAGGCGTAACGATCTGGGCACTGTCTCAACGAGAGACTCGGTGAAATTATAGTACCTGTGAAGATGCAGGTTACCCGCGACAGGACGGAAAGACCCCGTGGAGCTTTACTGTAGCCTGATATTGAATTTTGGTACAACTTGTACAGGATAGGTAGGAGCCAGAGATCCCGGAGCGCCAGCTTCGGAGGAGGCGTCAGTGGGATACTACCCTGGTTGTATTGAACTTCTAACCCATGCCCCTTAGCGGGGTAGGAGACAGTGTCAGGCGGACAGTTTGACTGGGGCGGTCGCCTCCTAAAGAGTAACGGAGGCGCCCAAAGGTTCCCTCAGAATGGTTGGAAATCATTCGTAGAGTGTAAAGGCATAAGGGAGCTTGACTGCGAGACCTACAAGTCGAGCAGGGTCGAAAGACGGGCTTAGTGATCCGGTGGTTCCGCATGGAAGGGCCATCGCTCAACGGATAAAAGCTACCCCGGGGATAACAGGCTTATCTCCCCCAAGAGTCCACATCGACGGGGAGGTTTGGCACCTCGATGTCGGCTCATCGCATCCTGGGGCTGTAGTCGGTCCCAAGGGTTGGGCTGTTCGCCCATTAAAGCGGTACGCGAGCTGGGTTCAGAACGTCGTGAGACAGTTCGGTCCCTATCCGTCGTGGGCGTAGGAAATTTGAGAGGAGCTGTCCTTAGTACGAGAGGACCGGGATGGACACACCGCTGGTGTACCAGTTGTTCTGCCAAGAGCATCGCTGGGTAGCTATGTGTGGACGGGATAAGTGCTGAAAGCATCTAAGCATGAAGCCCCCCTCAAGATGAGATTTCCCATTACGCAAGTAAGTAAGACCCCTGAAAGACGATCAGGTAGATAGGTTCGAGGTGGAAGCGCAGTGATGTGTGGAGCTGACGAATACTAATCGGTCGAGGACTTAACCACAATTTATGAACATCAATGAAACGTTTATCCAGTTTTGAAAGAATAAATTCTTTCAACTTAATAAGTGAAGTGACGATGGCAAAGAGGTCACACCTGTTCCCATACCGAACACAGAAGTTAAGCTCTTTAGCGCCGATGGTAGTTGGGGGTTTCCCCCTGTGAGAGTAGGACGTCGCTTCGCTTATTTTATACCCAGGAGGATTAGCTCAGCTGGGAGAGCACCTGCCTTACAAGCAGGGGGTCGGCGGTTCGAGCCCGTCATCCTCCACCATTTCTAAATTGCCGGTGTAGCTCAGTTGGTAGAGCAACTGACTTGTAATCAGTAGGTCGAGGGTTCGACTCCTTTCGCCGGCACCACTTTAGAGAGCCATTAGCTCAGTTGGTAGAGCATCTGACTTTTAATCAGAGGGTCGAAGGTTCGAGTCCTTCATGGCTCACCAGTTTTTTTTAATTTCATAACTTGTCAGAATAAAAATATCTATGCATTTTTGCGGAAGTAGTTCAGTGGTAGAACACCACCTTGCCAAGGTGGGGGTCGCGAGTTCGAACCTCGTCTTCCGCTCCAAAAATGCCGGGGTGGCGGAACTGGCAGACGCACAGGACTTAAAATCCTGCGGTGAGTGATCACCGTGCCGGTTCGATTCCGGCCCTCGGCACCATTTTTAGTTATTTAAAACAAAAAAATTATAGCGCTCGTAGCTCAATTGGATAGAGCATCTGACTACGAATCAGAAGGTTGTAGGTTCAAGTCCTGTCGAGCGCACCATTATATATTTATGACAAATTCGGAATGTAGCTCAGCTTGGTAGAGCACTTGGTTTGGGACCAAGGGGTCGTAGGTTCGAATCCTGTCATTCCGACCATTTTATGGGGCCTTAGCTCAGCTGGGAGAGCGCCTGCCTTGCACGCAGGAGGTCAGCGGTTCGATCCCGCTAGGCTCCACCATATATTTTGTTTTCCTTTTGGAGGTATACCCAAGTTCGGCTGAAGGGATCGGTCTTGAAAACCGACAGGCGGGTAACACCGCGCGGGGGTTCGAATCCCTCTACCTCCTCCATTTTTAATTCAATAAGCAATACATAATATGTTGGTCCCGTGGTGTAGCGGTTAACATGCCTGCCTGTCACGCAGGAGATCGCCGGTTCGATCCCGGTCGGGACCGCCATTTTTTTTGTGGGTTTGTAGCTCAGTTGGTAGAGCATTAGATTGAAGCTCTAAGTGTCGGCGGTTCGATTCCGTCCAAACCCACCATATTATGGGCCTATAGCTCAGCTGGTTAGAGCGCACGCCTGATAAGCGTGAGGTCGATGGTTCGAGTCCATTTAGGCCCACCATAGTATTTATTGTATTGTTCCGAAGTAGCTCAGTTGGTAGAGCATCCGGCTGTTAACCGGCAGGTCGCAGGTTCGAGTCCTGCCTTCGGAGCCATTGGCCCGTTGGTCAAGTGGTTAAGACACCGCCCTTTCACGGCGGTAACACGGGTTCGAATCCCGTACGGGTCATACACTTGAGAAGAAAGCACATCGCATTTGCGGTGTGTTTTTTTGTTGTTTTAATTTAAGGGAAATAGAAGCGAAAAGGTTAGCGCCCATATACGAGCGCTAACCTTTTTATTTTTCTAGTGATAATGTGCCGTTAAAATTCGTGCCTTTATCGCGCCCAGCTTCGCAGTAAAACTCGGTTGTTTTAATAGAACGGATGCCGACCTTTTCAAATTCGATAACGCAGCGTTCACCGGCGCTCGTTTTGTTCATGCGCGCTTTTGTGTCAGAGGTAGCCGTTGCTGTACCTTCTACTGTACCGGAGCTCCAGCCATCATACGTATAGTATGTGACGTCAAAGCCTGTTTTTGAACTGTTGGTAATTGTGAGGATCCGGCCAAGTACGTCTAAGTCGCCCTTACCATATGTGTAAAAGTACGTGTATTCACCATTCCAGGTTTTTGAAGGCTTTGTGTTGGCTTCTGATGACCAGTTCGAGCCTTTACGTAGCGATTTGTCGAGTGTGTTACGTGCTAGATTTGCGCGTTTATTAAGTGTAAATGCTTCGATATTTTCAAAGCTGTTTTCAGCATTTGGTGAGATGTAGAAAAAGCTTTTTGCTTGTAGCTTATAGAAGAAGGCAACAAGCTGCGCGCGTGTTAAATTATTCGTTGTACCGAAGAAACGTTGGATATTTGTGTTTTCGTATTTCGGGTTTTGCCCTGATGAAATATGGTGATCGATTAAGAAACGAATCGATTTGTCTAAGCTTACATCCCCATTTAATATGTATGCAAGTGCATGAGCCACCGTGCCACGCTTAACGGCATGATCACGAATTTTATTATCAAAATAGCCATTCAGTGGTACTTGATAAGCGGCGAGTGTATTGTAATTGGCATCCGATGCTATTTCCTTATTAGAGTACTTTAATAGTTCGTCAGTGACAGGATCTAAATCAAAATATTTCACTAGTAATTGCGCAAATTGCTGCTCGGTAACAGCCTGATTTGGGCGGAAGGTGCCATCTTCGTAGCCATTCACAATATTAAAATCATAGGCCCATTTAATTGCATCATAGGCAAAATGCGTGGTTGAAACATCACTGAAAATGCGCTTTGCTTCGGCTTTTTGTAGAGGTAAGAGCAGACCACTCAGCAAAAAAATGGCACATAGGATTACGGTAACATATCGTTTCATAATTAAACCTCCTAGTTTTCTGGTTATATTTGACTGTAGCATGTGTACACTTTTCGTGCAAATGGCGAAAGTGTTAGAAAGTTGGTCTAATTCTTTTTTAGGAACTGGACTTTTTCATAATACATTGCGCAATTTTATTCTAAAATATGGGATATATGCCGATAATATTAGTAATGTGATTTTGTAGATAACTAGAAGCGAGAAGGAGATGTGTTACACATGAACCAATCGAAAAAAATATTAGCAGCTTTAGTGGCTGTACCAGCAAGTGTCGTAGTAGCAGACAGTGCATTCGCGGCAGACGTAACGCTTAGTTTTGAAGTAAATAATGAATTTGTTGGTGGGGATGCTGTAGATGTTGAGGCGGTTAAAGAGGCCGATTTAAATAATACTTTAAAAAATGTCATTGTTACTGGAATGAGTGCGTACAAAACAACATTTGACGCAAAATTAACAAAGGTTTCAGCAGCGGAAGCACAAGCTGAGGTTGAAAAAATATTTAAGGATATGAAGGCCAATTTAGCGATTGGTGATAACACGATGCTTTATGGCATGTTTAAAAATGCGAAGGTTAAAGCGACAGAAACCGTTAAAGATGGCGAGTCAGAAGTAAAGCTTGAGTTTACGATGAGTTATTACGGGACAAGCACAGATGTGATAGCTACGTTAGGAAAATTGACGTTTGAAACGGCGGATAATACACCGTTAAAAAAAGTAAAGAAGGTACATGATTATATTGTAAGTAATTCATTTATTACAGAAAGTGAGCATAGTCCAACATATTTAGCACTGAAAAATACAGGTTCATCCCATGCTTATGCGATGTATACATATATGCTTTTAAAGAAAGCCAATTTGGATGTTCATTACGTATACGGCATGAAAAACGGTGTTTATCGTTCTTGGAATATAGTGAAAATTGAAAATAATTATTGGTACAACCTTGACGTAGCGGCAAATGATAGTACAGACCGTAACAATAAAGACGTGAATTATCGCTACTTTTTAACAAATAATATAGGTGATCACCGTATTACAGTAGGAGCTCAAGAAACAAAAGACCCTTCATACGATCATTTAGCAACAGCAGATAATAAGGCGGTTTCTGATAACTTTATTTATTTTGTCGATGCGGATGGAAAAATAAAGAGAATTAATAACGATACATTAAAATTGGATAAAGATACAATAATTGACAATATAAAAATGAATAATGTAGAGATTAAAATTACTTCAGAGCCAGGTAAAATGGTATATGTGAAGCAAATGTCAGATACCGATTCTGCTATTGTTGAGAAAGAGAGCCTATACTTTGTAAACACAAGCATGGGGCATTATTTATATGAGTTAGTGATTCAAAATGAAACATCGGCAACTCCAACATTTGAATTAAAGCTATTAATCAACGAACCCGTTGAAGCAATTTCGATGGTCGGTACGGATGCCGTGAAATACAAAATAGCAAGCGGTGAAAAAACGGTTTATATTGAGGCGTTAGAAGATGGTCATAAAAATGCTATCAATAATGTGAAAATAGCGTTGAATGAGATGAGTGAGCTTGCAACAAGGATTGTTAGTGGCGATAAGCATCCAAATGAAACAATTGCTACGAAAAAAGGCAATCTTACAACTGAAGAAACAAAATTAGCGGCTAATCAAAAAGCGTTAAAGGAAAAAAATGATGAAATTATAGAAGAACAAAAGAAATTAGAGGAATTAAAAGCTGAAGCTTCTACTGATTCAGTAAAAATTTCTGCTTCAGAAGAGAAAATTAGGGATTTAAAAGTTACTAAAGAAACCTTAGAACTCACAAAAGTAACTATAGAAACAGATATTACAACATTAAAAACAGCTATCGCTAAATTAGAAAAAGACACAGCGGACTTAGAAAAGAAAATCATCAAAGCCCGTGAATTATATATGGCATTAACGCCAAATCAGCAAATGGAAATTGCCAAGGATGGAGTTTCAAAAGTAAAACTTGCTGAATTACAAAAACTTGAATCCATATTCTTCCCAGCAAGCGGAACGAATACAAACGTTAATAAATTAATTTCAAATATCAATAAATTAGATATTTTCAATGATGGCTACTACACAGCAATTTTTGCAGCTGCTGAAGTTTACAAAGGTTTAACAGCCGATGAAAAAAAGGCAGTTTATAACTATAACATTTTACAAAAAGCACTTGAGGAAACAAAAAAAGTAGATAATTTAAATGCCGATTTTAAAAAGTTAATCGGCACATCGAAGGATCCATTTGTTGATGTAAAAAACTTCATTACCGAAGTGGAAAAGCTGACGGTACGCTATGAGAAATTATTGCCATCACTACAAAAACAAATTACGAGCTCAGGTTTTATTAACCAAGTGAAAGAACGCCGTACTAACGTCGAATCCTACCGCCTAAAACTTAGCAATACTGACGAAACAACGTCAGATTACTTAGCGGTGATTAAAGAGATACTAGGTGCCTACAACAAAATGACAATTAGTGAGCAGGCGTTATTTACAGAGGCTGAGGTAGCGAAAATTACAGCGGCCAACAGCTTATCCGAATCGATTAAAGATATTGCGGAAAGCTTAACAACGCAATTAGATGACGTTACTTTGGGAACATCACCAATTACGCCAGAGCTTTACGATACGCTTCAAAGCTTAGTTTCTCAATATAACGCATTAACGACTGCACAAAAGGCAGAGCTAAATAGTGTGGCAACAAAAGCATTAGTAGAGAAGCTTAATGCGTTTGAAGCAGAAATCAAAAAAATCAAAAACTTACCAACTTTAAAAGCAATTGAAACAGCGGTTACGGAGCTAGAAACGAAAAAACTAGAAACATTAGAGGCGTTTGAAGCAGAGGTTAATAAAATAAATACCGAGATTACTAATTTCGAAAAAGCTAACAAACTTAGCAACTCAATCGCCAAATTCTACAGCAGCGAAGCGACGGCTAACATGTTTGGCACATACAGCGCAGCATTAGAACCGACACTGTTAAATGAAGCTAAAAATCTAATCGCAGATATTAACAAAATAACGACAAGCGCAGACGTAGACATGACAAAAGTTGTCGGATTACGTGCGAAGGCAAAAGAAATTACCGCTTTACTGCAAAGTTACATCCCGTTGGCTAAGCTTGAAGAACATGAAGTTCGAATCATCACAGCGGAAATTAAAAATCTAAAAGAAGATGCGTTATTAGCTGACGTAAAGCCTGTGTATGACCTATACATGAGCATTTCAGAAGATGCACGCAAACAGGTGGAGGAAGCAGGTAGCAAACTTTTAATCGAACTATACAACAAGGCTATTGCTAACGACACTGCAACAAAAGATGCCATAAAAAAAGTGCAAGAGATGGTTGATAAACTAGGCGATAAAACGACGCGGGAGGAGTTAAATGCTTTACTGGACGCTTACGATGCATTAGACGAAGAAAGTCAAAAGCAAATCGTTGACTATGATGAAAAGGTCGAAGCAGTTGAAGAACGTTTAATCTTACAGGAAACGACTGACAAAGATCGACTAGCTGTGCAAAATGTCATCACGATGATTGCAGCGTTAAATGATGAATCGACAGAAGAAGAAATCCTAGAAGTACGCGAGGCGTATAATGCGTTAACCGAGACTGGGAAGGATTTAATTTCTAAAGGTACACGAGAATTATTAGAATACTATGAATCACGCATTAAAGAGCTCATTATAATCGCACAAAAAGAAGCGGCTGTTGTACAAGACCGCATCAATCGTATTACAAGTGGCTACACAGAAGCACAAATCAAAAACATCCGTATTGCTTACAATGCATTAAGCAGGTTGGCAAAGACGTATGTAACGAACTTACAAGGTCTAATCGATGCTGAAAATAGGACCATCTATCAAGACACAGTCGTAAAAGAAGCGAAGCTAGATGCCAATGCTTTCGACGTATACATGAACGACATTACTCGTAACTCAACAACAGCACAAATTGCGCAGGCGCGTGCGAACTATAACCGCCTATCATCAGAGGCGAGAAGGCATGTCACAACGTATGAAAAACTTGTACGTCTAGAAACGATGTGGAAAGACCCAGAATACTTGGATTTAGTGTTTACCTACTACCCAGAGTATATCCATGCGGTAAAACCAGGGGCAATTGTTGTGCAAAAGCCAACATATGACCCGCTCTACATTCCAGATGATTCAGCGACAACGTCATCATCGGTAGTGACAAACCCGGTTGCATCATGGTCAGCGTATGAACCGATGCGTAACCAAAATGGCCGTTACACAACGACGATTTCGTCAACACAAGTGAAAAATAATACAGACCGCAATATGCGTTTAAAAGCTGATAACATTGAAATCGTCATCCCAACAGCGGATTTAAAGGCTTCAACAGCAACTGTCGGCGTTTCGGTTAATGTCACGAACAATCAGCTTAATATTCAATTTACAGAGGGCAACAAGGCCAAGTACTTCTCGGATTACGTAGAAATTCACGTACCGTTTAGTGCATTAAAGGGCAATGCCTCACAAATTATTGAGCGTGTCGCTGCATCTGGTTCGGTGGCATCATTTAAAGTAGACGGCTCGACATTCATTATCCGTACGAAATCAAGCGGTACGTTTAAAGCAACAACCGCGAGAACGTACAACGATATCCCGTCAGGTGCGCAAGGGGATGCGATTCGTGAGCTAGCGAAGCGCGGCATTGAATTTAATACGACCTCACGTTTATCACAGAGCTATAAGCAAGTAGCGAAGATGGACGTTGCATTAATGATTGCGACAGTACTTGATGTATCAAGTAACGCAAAATCGAACTATCAAGATTTAGAGAGCGATGTACATGTGAAGCGTGTACAGGGCTTACTTGAAGCGGGGGTTATGAGTGGGGCAACTTCTTCACGCTTTAATCCAAATGGCACAGTCACAAAGCAAGAAGCAGCGATTATTATTGCCAATATGTATCGCTATTTAAATCAGGATTTAGCGAAGGCATATAATAACCTAAATTCAAGTTACCGTGACATCGCAAACTTAACGGTAGAAGCGCGTCAAAGCATTGCGATTTTAGAATTATTTGGTGTGGTGAGTGGGACAGGCTCATTTGAACCAACAAAACAATTAACACGCGCTGAATTCGCGGAGCTCCTTTACCAAGCATTAAAAGCAATCGATTATCTATAAGCTAGAGCGCCTATGATTTTTAGTCATAGGCGTTTTTTCGCGTGAAAACGTAAGTCGCAACCTATGAAAAATGCGTTATAATTAACAACGATAAGAATTAGGCGTAAAAGGAGCAATGCTCATATGGTTTATTTATCTATGATTTTCTTCAAAATTGTTGCACCGATTTTAGTATTACTAGTCATTGGCGCACTGCTGCAACGTAAGTTTCATTTTAATTTAAAGGCCTTGTCGCATCTGATTACATACTGTTTTATGCCTGCTGCGGTATTTATTAATATTTATGAAACGTCGATTGAAATGAGTGTGCTAGGACAAATCACGCTATTTATCGTGCTATTTATTGGCTCGCAAATGCTACTGAGTCAGCTGCTTGCGAAGCTATTAAAGCTGGATAAAAAAGAGGGCGCGGTGTTCAAAAATAGTGTAGTGCTCATTAACTCTGGCAACTACGGCATTCCTGTGGCGCAAATGATCTTTGCCACGCAGCCGATTGGGGTTGCCATTCAGGTGATTTTGGTTATTTTTCAAAATATGACAACGTATACATATGGCTTGTATAATTTGATTTCTTCTACGAAGTCAGGCTTGGCAATTATTCGGGACTTTTTAAAAATGCCGATTGTTCATGCGCTTATTTTAGGTGCAGCATTAAACTACTTTACTATCCCGATTCCAGAAACATTTAGTATTCCACTTGAACATATTGCGGATGGATTTGTCGCAGTCGCCCTTATTACATTAGGAGCGCAGCTATCGACGATTGAAATGCGTACAATGTTTAACAAAACGATTTTTGTGAGCTGCTTTACGCGCCTCGTTGTGGGGCCGGCAGTGGCGCTCGTCATTATTTTTGCATTAGGGCTAGACGGTGTTGTCGCACAGTCATTATTCATCGCCAGTGCGTTCCCGACATCACGTAATAGCTCAAGTCTTGCGCTTGAATATGATATTGAGTCGGCAACCGCGGCACAGACGGTTTTATTTTCAACGATCATTAGCTGTTTGACGGTGACGGTTGTAATTTATATTTCTACTATATTATTTGTGTAAAAAGATTTGTCCTGGAATTGATTTCAGGACAAATCTTTTTATTTTTTCTCTTTAATGTATATTTTATCTCTTTTAAGTTGAAAAATTAGACAAATTACAACATAATAAAAATGATAGTATTACTATCATTTCACGAAGGGAGCGAATACAAAATGACAAATATTCAATGGGAAAAAGAAGTTGATGTGATTGTTCTAGGCTCTGGGGGAGCTGCTTTATCGGCAGCAGTATCAGCAGCAGACAATGGGGCGTCTGTACTGATTTTAGAAAAAACACACCAAATCGGTGGAACAACGGCTTACTCTGGCGGGGTTCCTTGGGTGCCGTTAAATCATTACATGAAAGAAGCAGGCTATGAGGATAACCGTGAAGCTGCGGTTAACTTTATTAAGCGTTTAGCGTTAGGTCGCGCAGAAGATCATATGATTGAGCGCTTTGTTGATAAGGGACATGAGGTGTTTCAAGCATTACATGACAAAACACCATTACGCTTTGCGACACCTGAAGGTTATCCGGAGTACTATAAAAACTTACCTGAAGCACTACAAAACGGGACGCGTTCATTAGACCCGAAGCCATTTAACTTAAATGAAATTGGTGAATGGGGACAGCATTTACGTCAAAACCCAATCTTCCCTCCGTTAACATTAGCTGAAGGCGGGGCAGTTGGTGGTATTGACTTCCAAATGATTGCGGAGCGTATGCAAAATAATATCGTAACGATGGGCCGTTCACTCATCGCGTCGTTGTTTAAAGGCTGCCTAGACCGTGGTGTGGAAACATTACTAAACACAGCAGGTAAGGAGCTTGTGTTAGGGGATAATCAAGAAATTATTGGCGTTATCGCAGAAACGTCAGAAGGCGAGAAAAAATATTTTAAAGCCAATAAAGGCGTGATTTTAGCATCGGGTGGCTTTGAATGGAATAAGCAGTTAACAAAAGCATTTTTAAAAATGGACATTACGCACCCAGTTTCTCCTCCTGGTAATGAAGGGGATGCGCTCATGATGGCAATGAAGGCTGGCGCGGCGTTAGATAATATGAGTGAGGCTTGGTGGTACCCGGCAATGATAGACCCGACATTTGAATACGAGGACAATGTAATGGCACAGCTTGGTGGCGGACGTAATGGCCCGAACTCTATTGTTGTAAACAAGCATGGTCGTCGTTTCACAAACGAGGGGACAACATATAATGACATGCCACGTGCATTCTTTAACTTTGATGCAGTGGAGTTTGAATTCCCGAATGAATCACCGGTGTGGATGGTATTCGATCAGCAGTTAAAGGATAGCCAGCTACTGATTACGATGACACCGGGTGACCCAGCACCAGATTGGGTAGACCAGGCACCAACAATTCGCGAACTAGCAGAAAAAATTGGCATCAATGCGAGTAATTTAGAGGATGAAGTGGCAAAATGGAATAAGTTCTGTGAAGACAAAGAAGACCCAGACTTCCGCCGCGGAACAACGCAATTTGAGAATTTAACAGGCGGCGGGGCAAGCCCAGAAGCCAACTTAGGCAAAATTGAAAAAGGCCCATTCTATGCACTACCAATTTATTTAAGTGCATTAGGAACAAACGGAGGACCAAAAATCAATGAAAATGGACAAGTCGTAAACTTTGCTGGCGTGCCGATTAAAGGCCTCTATGCAGCTGGGAACGCATCAGCAAACCCGCTTGGCCCAATTTATCCATCAGCAGGCGGAACAATCGGACCAGGTATGGTATTCGGTTATTTAGCAGGCGAGCACGCAGCAAAATCAAACTAAGAGGTGATCATATGCCAGCAGGAACACATTTAGTATCGGTACCACTTAACATCAATACGATTTGGGAATTCGTGCAAGATATGAACAACTGGGCGCCACTTGTACCAGGTTACATCGAGCATGAAATTATTAACGAAAATGAATCAACATGGGCATTTAAAGGCGATTTAGGCTTTATGAAAAAAACAGTAAAGCTAAAAATTGATATTAAAGAGTGGAATGATCCATCAGGTGTTATCTTTGATTTAACCGGGATGTCGGATAATTTCAAAGGCGGTGGCTACTTCAAAGCAGAGGCTGTTAGTGAAAATGAAACGACGATGACTGGGAACTTAGACATTACAGCAGGTGGGATGATGGGACCGATGATTAATCAAATTTTAGTGAAATTCGTGCCACAAACTGCTCAGGAGCTAACGGATAATATCGTGGCGAAGCTTATTGAAGTGAATAAATAAATGATAAAAACTACAACGGATTTTCCGTTGTAGTTTTTTATTCGATTATCCTTTTAAATAGTGTAAAATCATGTGTTTTACCTGTTGGAGCTGTTCTTTTTTTGGTGTTGGGAAAATTTCATAAGGCATGAAGCTCGTAAACGCATGCTTTTTCATAGCAATGCCGAATACGTTCATCATTGTATGTGCAGTTAATTCTGCTTCAGGATTTAATGTAATCGATCCATCTTGTTGGCCCTGTGCAATAGCTAGCGTGATGGAGTGACCAATTTTCGTATAGGCATTTTTAATGTTTGCCATAATTTCTACATCGATTGGATTGTACGTCGCGTAGTACTCAAAGTTTTCTAAAATCGTAACAGCCTCACGATTGGCTGTGAAAATATAGTCAATATACGTATCTAAAATGGCATTCATTTTTTCATAGCCTGTAGCCTCCGAAGTAATAATGGCTTCAAATTGTGGCATCATTTGTTCAATCAATTCAATGACAATTTCACTAATGAGCAGCTCCTTTTTTGGGAAATAACGAAACAAGGTTGCCACACCAACATTCGCTTCGTCAGCAATTTTTTGCATAGATGTTCGCTCGAAGCCGTGTGCTGTAAATAGTCTTTTTGCTGCTCGTAGCATTTGCTGATGTTTTTGTTGTTTTGCGTGCAAAAAAATCCCCCCAAACATTGTTCCTTTCATCATACAAAAAACACACAAAATGTGGAATGATACATATGTAAAAACCGCAAGCATCAAATGATACTTGCGGTGTGTAAGTGAATAAAGTTTGGATATCAATAACACTTTTATAAATTATTTATTTACTAAATCAACGTATGGGTTAGAAAGGTCCATACCGTCTAAAGTTAAGCCCATCGCTTTTGCGACACCTTCACCATAAGCTGGATCCGCTAAGTAGCAGTGTAAGATGTGGCGACGCTTGATGAATTCTTCAACGCCATTCATTTCAGAAGCCGTTGTTTCAAATAAACGTTGTTGTTGCTCTGGCGTTTGAAGACGGAATAACTTACCTGGTTGCTCGAAGTAGTTGTTGTCATCTTCACGATAATCATAGATGTCAGCAGGGCCATCAAGCGCTAATGCTGGATCTTTGAATTGCGGATTACCTTGTAATGCACCGTAGCTATTTGGATAGTACGTAATTGCTGAACCACGGTTTCCATCGGCACGACCTTGTCCATCGCGGTGGTATACCATGAATGGGCATTTTGGTGTATTTACTGGAATTTGGTGATGGTTAACGCCTAAACGGTAACGCGTTGCATCTTGATAAGCGAATAAGCGCGCTTGTAACATGCGGTCTGGTGAGAATGAAATACCAGGTACAACGTTAGAAGGTGCGAATGCCGCTTGCTCAACATCAGCAAAATAGTTTTCTGGGTTACGGTTTAATTCGAATTCACCCACTTCGATTAGTGGATATTCAGATTTATACCAAACTTTTGTTAAATCGAAAGGATCATCTTTTGAGTTACGTGCTTGCTCTTCTGTCATCACTTGGATGTACATTTTCCATTTCGGGAAATCGCCTTTTTCGATTGACTCGAATAAGTCACGTTGAGAAGATTCGCGGTCTTTACCGATAATTTCACCAGCTTCTGCACCTGTTAAGTTTTCAATTCCTTGCTGAGAACGGAAGTGGAATTTCACATAAACGCGTTCGTTTGCAGCATTAATCATTGAGTATGTGTGTGAACCGAAGCCGTGCATTTTGCGGTAGCCGTTTGGAATACCACGGTCAGACATAACGATTGTTACTTGGTGTAGGGCTTCAGGTAATGAAGTCCAGAAATCCCAGTTTGAATTGCCGTTGTGCATATTCGTTTTTGGATCACGCTTAACAACGTGGTTTAAGTCTGGGAAGTGTAATGGGTCACGGAAGAAGAATACAGGCGTGTTGTTACCAACCATATCCCAGTTGCCTTCTTCTGTGTAGAATTTAAGTGCGAATCCACGGATATCACGCTCAGCATCTGCAGCCCCACGTTCACCAGCAACTGTAGAGAAACGTGCGAACATTTCTGTCTTTTTGCCGATTTCAGAGAAAATCGCTGCTTTTGAATATTGAGTGATGTCACGCGTTACTGTAAATGTACCGAATGCACCTGAACCTTTTGCGTGCATACGACGCTCAGGAATTACTTCACGATTGAAGTTTGCTAATTTCTCAATTAAAAATACATCTTGTAATAGAACTGGACCACGACGGCCAGCTGTTTGTACATCGTCGTTTGATACTACTGGAGCACCAGTAGCAGTTGTTAAACGTTCATTTGTCATGTATAAGTTCCTCCTAAAAATAAAATAAATTTGAAAAACTCTTCACTAATAATATAGCAAAAGTAAATCAGAATTGCTACTACATTATAATAATTCTTTTTAAGTAATTTTTATATTAAGATACTAATTATATATTGTAATAACTATCTGATATAAATAAAATTCCTCGTATGCACAGTTGTTCTTGTACCCGTTATATATATTCTTTAAACGGAATCTTTATGCTCGTTGGTCTAAAATGGAATAAAATAAGAGAGATGAATAATTTACCTTTAAATAGGGTTCATAACTCTTTTTCACACGGCTTATAATGAAAATAGCATTTGTAATTGAAAATACCATGTACCATTTTTAGTGAAATCCGTATCATTTTTGTGACAACTGACAAAATACAAAGAGGTTTTGAGTTTTTTCCTATATAATAGTTGGCAAGTACATACATGAAAGGAAAGGATTATGCAATTAACGTTTACATTTATTATTTTGGCGCTGACAATCGTGTTATTTACAACGAATCGTCTACGCGCAGATTTAGTTGCCGTGATGGCTCTGTTATCGCTCGTTATTTTAAATATTTTAACGCCTGCTGAAGCGCTTGCAGGTTTCTCGAATTCTGTTGTTATTATGATTGCTGGGCTATTCGTCGTTGGCGCGGGAATCTTACGTACAGGCCTTGCAGGGATGGCCGGTAATCTTCTATTAAAGTGGTCAGGTGATAGTGAACTGCGATTATTTATTTTATTATTAATTATCGTTGCTGTTGTCGGTGCCTTTATGAGTAATACTGGAACCGTGGCGCTCATGCTACCAATCGTTGTATCGATTGCGATCAGCATTAAAGTAAGCCCGTCGAAATTTTTAATGCCATTATCTTATATTGCGAGTATGTCGGGACTTATGACATTAATCGCCTCACCGACGAACTTAATCGCGTCACAAACGCTAGTGGATCATGGCTTTGAAAAACTTGGCTTTTTCACGATTACACCAATCGGGATTATCGCGACGATTACGGTGATTCTTTATTTAGTCGCAGTGCGCAATACATTACTGCCAAATGAGGAAAATCGATCACAGTCGAGCGCGGGCTATAAATTGTCGCCGCAAAAGATTGCCAAGGAATACGATTTACAGGACAAGTTATTCCGTATTGTTGTAAGTGAAACGTCCACAATTATGGACCAAAAGCTAGCCGATTTAAAATTACCAGCAACGTACCATATCTACATTATGAAAATTAAACGCGGCGCAGCACAAGAAGGCATTAACTTGCGCCCAATGACGTATCAGGAGCTTGCCGGTCCAACAAGTGTCATTTATGCCGGTGATGAGCTGTACGTACAGGGGTTAGCGCAAGATGTAGAGCGCTTCGCACAAGATTTCACCTTAACTGTGCAGCCGTTTGAGGATAATGTTGAAGAGTTAATTTCGAAAAAAATTGGCGTAGCCGAAGTGTTACTAACGCCGCAATCAAGCTTGATTGGGGAAACGGTAAGTAAAATTGGCTTCCGCGAAAAGTACAATCTGAATATTTTAGGGATTAACCGTAAAGGGAATTACCTGTTAAAAAATATGGCGGAGCAAAAGCTGCGTTTCGGGGATGCGATTCTTGTCCAAGGTACGTGGGATGAAATCGAGCTATTATCACGCGAAACGCATGATGTGGTAGTCGTTGGTCAGCCGCGCGAACAAGCCGGCGCTGCTGCTGCAAATGGAAAAGCGCCACTTGCTGGTGCGATTATGCTACTGATGATTGGTCTCATGGTATTTGAAGTGTTTGATGCGGTCATTGCCGTATTAATCGGCGCGGTATTAATGATTATTACCGGTTGCCTGCGTAATATGGACGATGCCTACGGCAAAATGAACTTTGAAAGTATTGTGCTTGTAGCGGCGATGCTTCCGATGGCAACCGCACTTGAAAAAACAGGTGGAATGACCATTTTAGCTGACGGAATTATTAACGTGCTCGGTGATTTTGGTCCGTACGGTGTCTTAATGGGGATTTACCTATTAACCGTTATCTTTGGGCAATTTGTTAGTAATACGGCTACTGCGGTACTGTTCTCACCGATTGCGATTACCGCAGCGATTGCGATGGATACGAATCCGTACACATTTATGATTGGGGTTGCCACAGCAGCAAGTATGGCCTTTGCAACACCGATTGCGTCACCAACCAACTCACTTGTATTAACAGCAGGTGGTTATAAGTTTATGGATTTCGTAAAAGTCGGTGTGCCATTACAAGTTATTATGTTTATTGTCATGATGATTGTCGTGCCGCTCTTATTCCCATTTTAACAAACGAAAAGCCTAGCACATTAGCTAGGCTTTTTCGTTTGCGCGCGATAACGATACGGCGTGATGTGGAAATAATCCCGGAATACTTTAATGAAGTAATTGCTATCAACAAAGCCGACTGTTTCGGCAATCATTGCAACAGAATAATCGGTTTCTAATAATAAGGTTGCGGCTTGTTGTACACGGTACTGCTGTAGATATTTTTTAAATGGAATGCCCCGTTTTTTCGAGAAGACCGTACTTAAATAATTGGCGTTAATATTTAAATTTCGTGCAACACTTTGTAATGTTAACTTTGGATTTTTATAGTGTGCCTCAATCGAAGAAATTGCTAGCTCCGTATAGTCGGCCACCATTACTTGCTGCATTTTTTTCACGCAATCAATCAGTGTTTGTGTAAATAAAATAAATTCCTGCACAATCGCATATAAAATCGGGTGCTCCAAAATTTGATGAAAGAGTGCGCGGTACTGTTCCTCCGTTTTAGCTTGCTGCTGCAAATGGTATTTCAGCATAAAGCGTCGAATTTGTGCAAGAACGCTCGTTAAGTGAATACGCACATCCTCATAATGGTAAAAGGGCGGAGCATTCGTTAATTGATACAAAAAGGCTTTAATTGTTTTTAAATCCCCATTTTCTAAACTAGTAATCCAAAGCTGCTGTTGTTCAGGCGTTAAAATCGGATCTAAGCGTGTAAGCTGTAACGATTGGGAGCTTTTAAATAAATGCGAGTAACCTTTATAAAAGCGCTGTGTTAATACCTTTTTACACGCTTGATACATTACAAATAAAGTCGTTTCATCTCCATCGTATAAAGCGATGTTCAGTTCATCATCATTAAATTGCGCCCATTCTTGCAGGAGTAAACGTAGCTGTTTAGAAAGCTGAGCTAGGTCATCACAATCGGCAAGACAAATAATGCGATTTTGTAATGGGAGTACGGTTAAATTTATGAAAATCGGTACGTGAATCAGCCATTCATAAAGTGTTAAATTATGCTTGAACTGTGCACATTCAATTAAGAAGAACGCCCTTGTGTGTAACGAAAACAATTCCTGCCGATTTAAATACAAATCTGAATATAGTGTGGTTTCTACAGGAATCAAAGGGAACTGATGCGGTAAAGCAACCCTTTCTGATGGTAATGCTAAAATAATTGATTTTAGTTGCTCGAGTGGCACTGGTTTAACAAATAATTCAATTGCTTGAATACGAATCGCTTTCATTGCTTGTTGAAAAATCGGTTCTGCGGTTAGGGCGATAATCGGAACGCTTTGCTGCTTTAGTAATTTCTCCACCTCTAAAGTAATCAATTCCATCTCGATTAATAACAGCTGCGGCTGAAATTGCTCTAATTGTGTATGTAAATCCCCACAACTGGTTGCCGTTTTTATGTCAAGATCTGCGGCGATGTATGTTTTTAAATACCACATCACCCCATCTATTTCTTCAGTATCACGCTCAATAATGAAAATTCTCATAGGATCACCACCATATAAAATTATGAATCTAATAAAATTGCTATTTTAAGTTTAGAAAAGATTAATTATCTGTAAATTTTACTGTATTTCACAAAAATAATCTATTTATTCCAAATAAAAAGAAACATAAAGTAGAAGTACAAAGGGGTGGTGACATGACAAAAGTTCAGGAGAATTATGAAGGGCGCAAAACAGTGAATTTTGAGCTGGGTATTTTCGTGAAAATGGTCATTTGTAGCTTAATCGGGATTGTTAGTTTCTTTATTTCATTCGAATGGAACGGTAAAACTTCTATTTTAATTGACCATATCGTAACTGCTTTCACGTTGTATGTACCAACATTCGTGAACGTTTATGTAATGCTACTTTTAGTATTAGGGGCTGCATATCCGTTTGTCACAAAGAAATGGAAAACATCAAAGGTCAATATTGTCCTGTCAGGCTTTAAAATTGTTGGATTAGTTGTAGGGGTTATGCTAATTTTCAATGTTGGTCCGGCGTGGTTATTTGATCCGAATATCGGGCCATTTCTATTAGAAAAGCTTATAAAACCAGTGGGCTTAATTATTCCAATTGGTGCTGTTTTTTTAGCACTGCTTGTATGCTACGGCTTACTTGAATTTATTGGCGTACTTATGCAGCCAATTATGAAACCAATATTTAGAACACCAGGGCGCTCAGCCGTTGATGCGGTGGCGTCATTTGTCGGAAGTTATTCAGTAGGTTTGATTTTAACAAATCGAGTTTATAAAGAAGGAAAATACACAGCGCGTGAAGCAGCGATTATCGCAACAGGGTTCTCAACGGTATCAGCGACATTTATGGTTGTTGTCGCAAAAACGTTAGATTTAATGGAGCATTGGAATTTGTTTTTCTGGGTAACGCTTATTGTAACGTTCCTTGTAACAGCAATTACAGCGCGTATTTATCCACTGAATAAAATTAAAGACGAATACGCAGAAGGCTCGAAGCCACAGCCTGAAAAAATCGTGAAAAAAGATCGTTTAAAAACTGCATGGACAGAAGCGGTAGAAGGGGCAAAATCTAATCCTTCATTAGCTAAAAATTTAATCCTCCATTTAAAAGAAGGTTTTATCATGGCGATGGGTGTCATTCCTTCGATTTTATCGATTGGGTTATTAGGCCTTGTGTTAGCAACGTACACACCGTTATTTGACTGGATTGCATATATATTTGCACCATTTACGTACTTACTGCAATTACCAGAGCCAATGTTAACAGCTAAAGCGGTGTCATTATCGATTGCAGAAATGTTTTTACCAGCCATGCTTGTAACAGAGGCTGCATTAATTACGAAATTTATTGTCGCTGTTGTTTCAATTTCAGCAATTCTATTCTTCTCAGCGGTTATCCCAGTTATTTTATCAACGGATATTCCATTATCAATTCGTCAAATGATCATCATTTGGTTTGAACGTGTTGTATTAACACTAATTATAGTTACACCAATTGCATTTATATTATTTTAATTAAGGGAGCGAAACATTATGTTTAAAACAAATATCCGCGCACCACGAGGGAACGAATTATCGTGTAAAGGTTGGACGCAAGAAGCGGCAATGCGTATGTTAATGAACAACTTAGACCCGGAAGTAGCGGAAAATCCAGATGAGTTAGTTGTTTACGGCGGGATCGGGAAAGCGGCGCGTGATTGGGAAAGCTATGAAAAACTAATCGAAACATTAAAAGTGCTAGAAGATGATGAAACCATGCTTGTGCAATCAGGCAAGCCAGTTGCAGTATTTAAAACGCATGAAAATGCACCGCGCGTACTCATCGCCAACTCAAACTTAGTACCGGGCTGGGCAAACTGGGATCACTTCTATGAACTAGAAGAGCGCAACTTAATGATGTACGGGCAAATGACGGCGGGTTCTTGGATTTACATCGGCGCACAAGGGATTCTACAAGGGACTTATTTAAGCTTTGTTGAAGCAGGGAAAAAGAAATTCGGCTCAGCTGACCTACGCGGACGCTGGATCTTAACTGGTGGTATGGGCGGCATGAGTGGCGCACAGCCATTAGCAGGGAAAATGGCGGGTGCGGTAATTTTAGTAGTCGAAGTTGACCGAGCACGCATCGAGCGCAAAATGAAAGAAGGGTACTGCGATTACCTTGTCGAAACCGTAGATGAAGCAATGGAGCTCGTAGACAAATTAACTGCAGAAAAAACACCGGCTTCAATCGGCTTAGTTGGAAACTGTGCAGATGTAAATCGTGAGCTATTAAACCGTGGCATTACGCCAGATTTCGTAACCGATCAAACGTCAGCACATGACCCAATTAACGGCTATGTACCAAACTGCATGACATTAGATGAAGCGTTAGCATTACGTAAATCAGACGTAAAAACCTATGAGCGCCGCGCGAAAGAAACGATGGCAGAGCACGTAATTACGATGCTAGAATTCCAAGCAGCAGGGGCAGAAACATTCGATTACGGCAACAATATCCGTGCGTACGCAAAAGAAATGGGTGTTGAAAATGCTTTCGATTTCCCGGGCTTCGTACCGGCGTATATCCGTCCATTATTCTGCGAAGGAAAAGGACCATTCCGCTGGGCAGCACTGTCAGGTGACCCGGAGGATATTTATAAAACCGATCAATTAGCAAAAGAAATGTTCGCTCACGATGAGGCGCTTGTGAACTGGATTGATATGGCGCAAAAGATGGTGAAATGGCAAGGCTTACCGGCGCGTATTTGCTGGTTAGGTTATGGTGATCGCCACCGCTTTGCGTTAAAAGTAAATGAAATGGTCGCAAATGGGGAGTTAAAAGCGCCAATCGTTTTCGGTCGTGACCACTTAGATTCAGGTTCGGTAGCGTCACCAAACCGTGAAACAGAAGGCATGATGGACGGTTCAGATGCCGTATCAGATTGGCCATTACTAAATGCCTTAGTCAATACAGCAGGTGGTGCAAGCTGGGTAAGTATTCATCACGGTGGTGGTGTTGGGATGGGATATTCGCAGCACGCAGGTCAAGTACTTGTAGCAGATGGTACACAGCTTGCTTCAGATAAAATCAACCGCGTCTTAGTATCTGACCCGGGAATGGGTGTTGTACGTCATGCGGATGCCGGCTATGAGATTGCAATTCGCACGGCAAAGGAAAAAGGAATCACTATGCCAATGCTAAAAGGATGATGACAAATGGCGATTTTAATTCATAACGCAAATGAAGTATTAACTTTACAAAGTACTGTACAAGGGCCGCGTCGCCGAGAGCAGATGAGCGAGCTCGGGTTACTAGAAAACGTCAGTATTTTAATTGAGGAAAACCGCATTATGATGGTTGCCCCGCTTGAGGAAATCAAAGAGCAGTTTCCAAGTTTAGTAGACAACGCGGAAGTGATTGATGCGCTCGGCAAAATTGTGATGCCAGGTTTTGTGGATTGCCATACGCATTTAGTGCATGGGGGTACACGCGAGCATGAGCTGAACATGCGCCTTGCCGGAAAAAGCTATATGGACATTATGAATGCAGGTGGCGGGATTCATTACACAACAACAAAAACGCGTGAAGCGAGCTTTGATGAACTGTACGACAAAACGTATGAACATTTAAATGACTTCTTACGCCACGGCATTACAACGGTAGAAGCAAAATCTGGCTACGGCATGAACTGGGAAACGGAATTAAAGCAGCTTGAAGTTGCAAATAAACTACAGCAAAATCACGCCGTTGATGTTGTGTCGACCTTTATGGGCGCGCATGCCGTACCAAAAGAATATAAGGGCAACGAGGATGCTTTCGTTAAACTGTTGATTGAAGATATGATTCCCAAGGTGGCAAAGCTTGGTTTAGCGGAATTTAACGATGTGTTTTGTGAAAAGGGCGTCTTCACCCCAGCGCAATCGCGTTTAATTTTAGCGGCTGGGAAGGCATATGGGCTAACACCAAAAATTCATGCCGATGAAATCGAACCATATGAGGGCGCAGAGCTTGCAGCAGAAATGGGCGCAATTTCAGCTGAGCATTTACTTGTTGCATCAGACGAGGGCATTGAAGCGATGGCAAAGGCCGGTACAATTGCGGTGCTACTACCGGGGACAGCCTTCTTCCTACGTGCCCCGTATGCGAGAGGCCGTTTAATGGTTGACCGTGGTGTACCGGTGGCGATTTCTACAGACTTTAATCCGGGCTCTTCCCCAACAATCAGCCTACCATTCATTCAAAACTTAGCTTGTATGAATATGGGGATGACAATGGAAGAAGTGCTATGTGCCACAACGATTAACGCCGCACATGCGATTAACCGCGGGGATGTTGTCGGGACACTTGAGCAAGGCAAGCAAGCAGATCTTTTAATTTTAGATGTACCAAACTATAAGCAGCTGCAATATTTTTACGGCATGAATCATACTGATACGGTCATTAAAGCTGGTCGGGTCGTTGTGAAAGGTGGCAACTTGCTGTGAGCGAGCTTTTTGTTGCACCAAGTACTAGTTGGAATCGTAGTGTGCATGAGGATATGAAAGTAAAGGACTGGATTAAGCCAAGCTACGGCGAGCTAGGAGCCGATGCAGAGGTTGTATTAACCGGCATTCCATTATCGCGCTCGTCGATTAGTGCTTCGGCTGCTTCGGAGTACCCAGATTTTTTCCGCAAAGCATGGCACTGGTTTACGACATATTCAATCGATGAAAATATTGATTTTCGCGAGATGCGAGTTGTCGATGTCGGCGATGTGAAAATGCATGGCACGAATATTTTACAGTGTCATGAAAACATTGAACAGGCGATGACCGAAGTGCTAACAGGTAGTCCAAACAGCTTTTACGTGCAAATTGGCGGCGATCATTCGATTACGGCACCAATCATTCGCGCGTTTAAAAACCATACAAACAAGCGCATTGGCATCGTACAATTTGATACGCATTTAGACTTGCGCGCCACCGATTTAGATGGGCCGACAAACGGTACGCCGATTCGTCAGCTCCTAGATGCAGGTATTGTGCGCGGTGAGGATGTGTATAATATTGGACTTCACGGCTTTTACAATGCTCCGAGCTTAATTCGCGCGGCCGATGATTACGGCTTGAACCGCATTACATTAAAGGCATTTCGTCAAAAAGGTGCGGAAACACATATGCAAGAAGTGATGGCGGAGCTTGCTGAAAAGGTTGATATCGTTTATGTAACAGTCGATATGGATGTGCTTGATATTGCCTATGCACCAGGGGTTCCGGCATCCACACCGGGTGGCATGCGTACCGATGAGCTGTTTGATTTATTATTTGAAGTGGGGAAATACGAGCTTGTGCGCGGCATGGATTTTGTATGCTTAGACCCACATCGTGATACGCGTGAGCAACAAACGGTAAAGGCCGGCGTTTACGCGTTTTTACAGGTGATGCTGTCACGCTATATGCATGTGAAATAAGGAAAGCCGAAACTTCGCTTATTAGTGAGGTTTCGGTTTTTTTATTAATGAAACTAATTGTCATGTCCATCCGTAAATAATAGTAAAATTTTTCAAAGTAGGGGATGAAGTGAACAGAAACGTCTTACTCGCATTACTCGGTGCATCACTTTTACATATTGGCTATTTTTTAGTGCAGCTGCTGATCGGCATCGTACAAACCTTCTTCTATCAACCACAATTTGCGCCAACTGATGTAGTCCTTCAATCTGAGGTTGCATTCGGCTTTGTCAGTCGGGGCACACCGCTTTTCTTACTGGCAAGCTATTTTCTCGCTGCACTTGTGTTGTTTATGATGTTAAAAACAAAGGAATCGTTAAAAAGAAAGGTGTGAAACGATGATTGAAATTAACGGGAAATATACAGATGCTAAAATTTATACGAATCAGCCACAGCAATCGGCTATTGAGCAAATTGATGAGCTGGTGAACCAGTCATTTATGGCGGGTACAAAGGTGCGCATTATGCCGGATTACCATGCGGGGAAGGGCTGTGTCATTGGCACAACGATTGCACTGGGTGACTGCGTCGTCCCAAATTTAGTCGGTGTCGATGTAGGTTGTGGTGTGCTTGTTTCAGAAATCGGAAAAGGCACGCTAGACTTTAATGCGCTAGATGCTGCGATTCGTCGTTATGTGCCAAGTGGCAATGACATTCACGAAGACGTAACAGATAGTAGCGCACTTGAGACATTCCACAATGAAAGATTTATCGCGAGTGGTTTGCAAAATGATTATACAAGTCGTTCACTCGGCACGCTTGGTGGAGGCAATCACTTTATCGAGCTCGCAAAAGACGATGCCGGTGTGCACTATTTACTCATTCATACCGGCTCACGCTATGTCGGTGCGAAGGTCGCAAATTGGCATCAAAAAAGAGCGTTTGATTTACTGCAGCGTGAGGATTTAACCGAAAAAATTGACGCGTTAAAAGAAGCGGGACGCACGCAGGAAATTCAGGCGATGATTGAGGCTTACAAGCAGGAAAATCCAGTTGTTCCAAAGGATTTAGCCTATTTGCAGGGCGATGCATTTCATGACTACATTGCCGACATGAAGCTTGCGCAGCGCTTTGCCCATGAAAACCGTATGCGCATTGCGGCGATTATTTCCGAGCACATGAAATGGGAATTTGCCTCACAATTTGATTCCGTGCACAACTATATCGATACTGATGCCATGATTTTACGAAAAGGTGCGGTGCGCGCGGCAAAAGGTGAACAGCTTGTCATCCCGATGAATATGCGTGACGGCTCGCTTATTTGCATCGGTAAAGGAAATCCCGACTGGAACGAATCAGCCCCACACGGCGCGGGCCGCATATATTCACGTACGGCTGCGATGAAAAATTTATCGATGGATGCTTTCAAAGAAACAATGGCCGGGATTTGGACCACGTCTGTCAGTGAGGAAACATTAGACGAAGCACCAATGGCCTATAAGCCGATGCAAGAAATTGTCGAGCAAATTGGCGAAACCGTAACCATTCAAAAACACATTATGCCCGTCTATAATTTCAAGGCGAGCGACAAATGGACGAAGTAAAGATATGCGCAGTTTGCATATCTTTTTTTATGGTGGTGAGATTTTTTGGAACGCCAACTCGTTATAGGAAGTAAGGGGGGATGACTGTGGATGAGAACTACATAATCAAATCCCGCTCTACGAATGAATTTGAACACTTTTAGTCATGTATGTAAAATACATGTTTTAAATCGAGCGGTGTGCACTTGAGTTTCGCCTCTAAACAAGCCACAATGAGCTGTATGAGGAGGCGCAAATGATGACTTTTACGCTTACAAAAGAACGACAACAACGAATCGATTTTTTAACTTTATATAAACAAGAAATGAAGCAAACGGATGAATGGCTGGCGGAGCGACTTCAAGAAGCGGAGCAACCCGCGTTTCGTTTAACAACTGACGAACTAACATATGGTGCACGCGTTGCCTGGCGCAATAGTAATAAATGCATCGGGCGCTTATTTTGGCATAGCTTAACGGTATTTGATCGCCGTGATGTACTAGCACCACAAGCGATTTTTGACGCATTAGTGGCGCATATCGACTACGCAACAAACGGCGGTAAAATTCGCCCGGCAATTTCAGTTTTTGACCAGAAGCGCGTGCGTATTTGGAATCACCAATTGATTCGCTATGCGGGTTACGAAACAGCGATGGGCGTGATCGGGGATGCTAATTCGATTACTTTTACGAAAACGTGCGAGGCGCTTGGCTGGTGCGGACAACGAACAAACTATGATGTGCTGCCGCTTGTCATCCAAGTCGATGAGGCGCCACCACAAGTGTTCGAACTCCCGAAAGAAGCGGTGCTAGAAGTGAGCATTACCCATCCGGATTATGATTTTGGTAAGCTCAATATGCAGTGGTACGCGGTGCCGATTATTTCGAGCATGCGCTTTAATATTGCCGGTGAAGATTATCCGGCCGCACCGTTTAATGGCTGGTATATGGGCACTGAAATTGGTGCACGTAATTTAGCCGATGCAGACCGCTATGACTTTTTACCAGATGTTGCGCGTGTCATTGGGCTTGATACCGCGCGTAATGCGACGCTCTGGAAGGACCGTGCGTTAGTGGAGTTAAATATCGCAGTGCTCCATTCCTACAAGCAAGCCGGTGTAAGCATCGTTGATCATCATACCGCTGCACAACAGTTTGAATTATTTCAGCAGCAAGAGCAGGCGAATAGCCGGGATGTAACAGGCAACTGGGTATGGCTTGTGCCCCCGCTATCACCTGCGACGACATCGATTTATCATCAGCCAATAGACAATACGGTGAAAAAGCCGAATTATTTTTACCAGCCACAACCTTATTAAAAAATGAAGCGCGGTCGACAACATGTCAGACCGCGCTTTTCATTATTTCGTGACCTCTTTTAAAAATTGTAACGTTGCTTCAAAGGTTTCTACGGCCTCTTTTGTGTTCATCATAAATTGATATTCATGTGGAAGTTCCGCACTTGTATAAAATTTATCGACAACCGGAACGTCTAGCTGCTGCAATTTGTTTACGAGCGCTTTACCGTGTGCTTCAAAGGTCATGACATTACCATCAGTAATAAATGATGGCGGATAATCACTCGTGACAAAATCCACTGTAGAAGCAAGGCGCGTCGTTTCAGAGGATTGCCAATTGCGCTCACCGATATAGCCCCATCCGACACGATTTAATAAAAAGGCAACGAGCTTATTATCGCTTAAATGACTGAGCTGTTTAATATCAAACGGGCCGCAATACAGGAGTAGACCTGCAATGTTTTTGCGATCAACAACAGGTGTGATGTCGAGCTGTTTGGCATAATCGGCATTCGTTTGAACAAGTGCATATTGGCTGACAATTTGTGCACCAGCAGAATCCCCTGCAAATAAAATGTTAGACGTATCAAATTTATACGTTTCAGCATTTTTTAAAATCCACTCGTACGCATCGTTCATTTGCAAAAGCGGAGAAGGGTAGCGTTTAGTTGGTGCTAGGGCATAATTTATATTCACCACATGATAGCCGTTTGCCGCAATTTGAACCGCGTATTCGGTAATGTCGGATTTATCGCCCGCAACATAAGCACCGCCGTGTACCCACAAAATGACGGGAAGCAGTTCATCGCGGTCCTTTGGTGAAATGACATCGAGTCGTTTTTCTGAAAAGCTTGACTCATACACTAGGTTTACATAGTGTAGCGTTTGGTTTTGAATTGCCTCATAATTACTAGGCTTTACCGCAACGCCACCTTCGAATAGTTTCTTGACAAGAAAAGAAGAGGGGTACGGTGTGAAAACAATAAAGAGTACGATTAATAGAATGATAATTAGTAAGATAAGGCTAATAATTTTTAGCATCGAATTCTCCTTCATATAGAATGTATACCTTTATTTTAGTAGAAAATGCCAAACACTGATACCTAAAAAAACGCACACTCAAATTGTTGAGCGTGCGCCTTTTTGGTTGGTACGGTTTATTTTTTATTTAAAATGAGGTCGATTAATTCTTCGCGATCAATCAAATACACATCATTAATATTTGCCAGCTTTTCGGCTTGCTTTGTGTAGTGTGAATTTGTGACAACCCAAGCTTCTGTGGCATTGTACATTTTCACCGCACCAATGATTTCTTGTACGGCTTTGACACCAACCGTGCTTGAATAGCGCTTTGCTTGTACGGCAATAATGTCTTTACCGTCTTTTAAAATTAAATCTGCACCGTAATCGCCACTTTTGGCCGTATAGCTAACCTTAAAGCCACGGCGTTTAAATAATGTGCCTAAAAACTGCTCGAAATCTTCACCGCTCATTTTGTCGACTTCCTGAATGCCTGATTTGCGCAATTTTGCGGTTTTCCGTGACTTCTTCCATAGTTTAAAACCAATATATAGTCCGAAATAACAAACAATCCCCAAACCAATACTCTCAGGAGTAGAGTTGACCGCCCAGCCTGCATATCCTGCAAGTGCAATGAGCACAAGTGGGAAAATGGGTAAGCGTTTTTTATTTCGTTTTCTCTTTTTACGCACGTCTTGTTGTACTCCTTTTATTTACTTAGTCCTAGTATAGCACAAAAGGGTACATACGTTTGGTTATATCGTACGATTTTTTGCACTGGCAAAAGAAGCGAAAAACAATAGCACAGAGATGACAACAAATAGCGTTAATGGGACGAACCAGCTTTCCGTCACGTCATGTACAAAGCCGAACAAAACCGGGCCAATTGCTGCGACTAAATAGCCGATTGATTGTGCAAAACCAGATAATTCCGCCGCTTCAAAAGCAGTCGTCGTACGCAAGTTGAATAGCATCAGTACCAGGCCAAACGATGCCCCGCCTGCAAAGCCTAAAAAAATCATCCATAATACGGCAAAACTCGTCCATTCAAAAAGCATGCCACTAAAGCCTATAATGTAACAAGTCGTAAAGAATACGACAATCGGGCGCTGCGACGTCATTTTACCCGCGAGAATTGGGATTAAAAACGTCATTGGAATTTGTGCAAATTGCATCACCGATACCATCCAACCAGCAGAAGCGGCATCAAGACCTTGGCTCACATAAATTTCCGGAATCCAAGCAGCACAGCAGTAAAATAAAAAGGATTGTAAGCCCATCGCCGCAGCAATGGCCCACGCAAGCGGATGCCGCCACATTTTTTTTGGTTTATTTGTCGTTTTCGGTATTTGCATATCGACTTTTGATGTGCGTAGCAGAGGCACCCAAATGAGCAATGTCAGTACACCTAAAATGACTGAAAATCCAAGAGCGATTTGCCAGCCTGCATATTGTGCGATCGAATAACTAAAGCCTGCCGCAATCCCAGAAGAAATATTCATCGATACCGTATAAATACCGGTTAATAACCCAATATGTAACGGGAATTTCAATTTAAAATAACCGGGAATCAGTACATTGCCAAACGCAATGGCAATGCCAATGAGCACCGTACCGATAACGAGTAATGAGGTTATACCAACCGAGCGCAGCACGACACCCGCGCACAGTAAAATCACCGAATAAAACAGTGTCCACTCCATACCAAATCTGCGTGCAAGGCGCGGTGCAAAGGGTGAAATAACAGCAAACGCCAACAGTGGAATCGTCGTTAAAAAGCCGGCTAACACATTGGAAATCCCAAGCCCTTCACGAATAAATGAAATAATCGGCCCAACAATAGTGATGGGCGTTCTAAGTGTCGTTGCGAATAAAAAAATGGCCACAATGAAAAATAACAAGGGCTTATTCGATACTATTTTTTTGCTTTGGTAATTGATTTTTTCGGGGTCCATAAACTAGCTCCTTTTTATCGTAAATTCTATCATAGAAGGACTTCTAGAGAGGTTAAATTATCTAAAAAGTTAGAAAAATTCAAAGTCATTGCTATCAAATAGTTGTTATGATAGACTATGAAACGTTATTAAATTAAATAGATATACCTCATTTATTGAGGTAGAGGTCGCAAACGTTAAGATTAGTATAGCTGAGATTGGGAAGAATCGGTGAAGCTTTATGAAAGGAATGGTTGCCGAAGTGTTGTTTTTCTTCTTAAAAACAATGCTGGGGCTGTTTTCGATAAGGAACAGAACTGTCACATGTGTGAGCATGTGTTGAGCTATCTTTCAAGTTTTGAGGTTTTTATGAGCCGTCACATAACTTGTGGCGGCTTTTCGTTTATCATAAAAGCCCAATTGATCGATAAGTAAATGAAACAAGGGGATTTTTTCATGAGTGAAATTAAAATAGACCAGCTCGGCAATAAAAACGAGCTGAAACGTGGATTAAAAAGTCGTCACATTACGATGATTTCGCTAGGCGGAACAATCGGGACTGGGCTGTTTTTAGCATCGGGTGGCGCGATTGCACAAGCGGGTCCAGGTGGGGCACTCTTAGCCTACGCATTAATCGGGATTATGGTGTATTTCTTAATGACGTCTCTAGGGGAGATGGCCGCTTATATGCCAACTTCGGGGTCATTTAGTACATACGCCTCAAAATTTGTAGACCCAGCACTTGGCTTTGCACTAGGCTGGAACTACTGGTACAACTGGGCGATTACGATTGCCGCAGAAATCGCAGCGGTTTCGTTAATTATGAAATACTGGTTCCCAGATAGCTCGTCACTTATCTGGACAATCCTATTTATCGTCGTAGTTTTATCGTTCAACTTATTATCGGTAAAAGCTTACGGTGAAGCAGAATACTGGTTTGCGATGATTAAAGTTGCAACGGTGATTGTCTTTATTATTGTCAGCTTCTTAATGATTTTCGGTATTTTAGGTGGGAACGCGCCAGTCGGCTTTACGAACTTCTTTGAAGGCGATGCACCGTTTAACGGCGGCTTCCTAGCGATGTTTGGTATTTTCCTAGCTGCTGGATTCTCATTCCAAGGTACTGAAATGCTAGGGGTAACAGCGGGTGAAACCGATGACCCAGCGAAAAATATTCCAAAAGCCGTGAAATCCGTTTTCTGGCGCATCATTCTTTTCTACATTTTAGCGATTGGTGCAATCGGTTTATTAATTCCTTATACGGATTCTCGTTTATTAACAGAGGATATTGCAACAAGTCCATTTACATTAGTGTTTGAAAACTTAGGGATTGCATTTGCCGCATCGGTGATGAATGCCATTATTTTAACAGCGATGCTTTCTGCTGGTAACTCAGGATTATATGCAGCAAGCCGTATGTTATTCCAACTAGCGGTTGATGGCAAAGCGCCGAAAATCTTCCGCAAAATCAGTACGCGCGGTGTGCCGGTTTACGCATTACTTGCAACACTTGCAGTTGGCTGTTTATCATTTTTAGCGTCATTCTTCGGTGATGGCGTAGTGTACATTTGGTTATTAAATGCCTCAGGGATGTCAGGCTTCATTGCGTGGCTTGGGATTGCTATTAGTCATTACCGTTTCCGCCGTGCATACGTGGTACAAGGGAATTCACTGAGCGACCTGCCGTATGTATCGAAGTTCTTCCCATTTGGTCCGTTGTTTGCGTTCGCGCTTTGTATGATTGTCATACTAGGGCAAAACTACATGGCATTTACAGGTGGCACGATTGACTGGTATGGTGTGGTTGTTTCGTACATCGGCTTACCACTCTTTGCCCTATTTTGGATTGGCTATAAAGTGAAACATAAAACGAAATTGATTCCATTAAAGGAATGCGATTTAACAAATAAATAATGTTTGAAGGACAAGGCGATGTAATTCGTCTTGTCCTTTTTTAGTTTATGAACAAGTCATGGGGGTTATATGCACAGCTGATAGATATTTTCGAAAGCTCAGTGTTTAATGGCATACGATCAGCAATATTTACAGCGGGCCTATAAAAAAATTATGTCCGCGTCATAAAAAATCCAAGAAAATGACCTGATAACTTCCAAATTTTAGTGGTGGAAATGCTATACTAAAAGAGGGGGAACAAATATGAATATTGTAGACCAAGCTACACAATTTGTTGCACTGAAATATGACGGGAAACGTCGCACAGCGATGCAAATTCCCTATGCGACCCATTTATTTGGGGTGGCGCGAATTTTAAAAAACACGGGCTATCGTGACACGGTTGTCACAGCCGGGTTATTACATGATATATTAGAAGACAATTTAGTCACAGAGCACGAATTACGCGTTCAATTTGGTGAAGAAGTGTTGCTGCTTGTAAAGGCAACAACAGAAATGACAAAGAGTGAAGCCTGGCACATCCGTAAACAATCTGTGATTAACAGTATTCAAGGGAAAACACCGGATGAATTGGCGATTTTATTAGCTGAAAAAATTCAAAACATGCGCTCGATTATTGTGGAATTAGAGCAGTTTGGTGCAGGCTTATGGCATAACTTTAATGCGCCAAAAGAGCAGCAAGAATGGTATTATAAAAGTATTATTGAACAAGTCGAAACGTACCATCCGAATGCGCTGTTACTACCACAATTACAGCAGGTAGTAGAGAAGCTATTCGCGAAGGTTGCGCATTAAGGAAGTGACGATAAATGCCAATCTCAGTCGGTTTTTATAAAAAGATGCATCAATGGTTAGTGAATGCAAATGAAGAAAATGTTAAGTTTAGACCGTTTTTAACGAAAGAAAATCCGTATAAATCACGCATATTTTTAGTAAGCCAACATGCTGTGCCATACTTTCATGTAGAGGACGCAAGTGAAAAAATCTTTGCGGAGGCTTTAGTAAATCGTGCGCTTTTAGAAGAGCTGTATGGCAATGAACTTCAAGCGGCACCACGTGAATTTCAAGGATCACTACAATTTGAAGCGTGGTTAGAAGCACAGGGCGAATCGCTGTTATATACGTCACTCAATACGTACCAGCTGGACTCACAAGATGAGGCAAAGCTTGTAAAGCAAACAGACTCTGAACAGTATGTACGCGGCGAGCAAGTCTTTTATGAAGTGTTAAACGAATTTCAGCCAGAAATCTTGATTTTACAAGGCACGACAGCGTTTAACCAATTTAAAAAGCACTTTGCTGAAAATCTTGTTATTTACAATCCAAGCATTACGAAAGTACAGTTATTAGAAGAAACAGGTCCATTTGCCGAGATGCATTTTGCAAACGGCAAGAAAATGCTTGTGTTCGTCACACGCAGTATGAGCTATTTTGGAAAAGACGGAGCCAAGTTTGAAAAATTCAAAGACAATTTAGTGAAAATGCTGTAAGATTAGGTGAAATCCGAACATTAACCTATAAAAAAAAGCTTTTTCGGTTAAATTTCCGAAAAATATGAATATTTTTATTATTAAAAGGTTATTGCAATTCGTTTTTTTCGTGCTTATAATTGGAACATTCATAAACTTAAATTTAATAACTTTACTCATATAATGGCAAGGATATGGCTTGCGAAGTTTCTACCGATTTACCGTAAATAAATCGACTATGAGTAAGGCAGGCTTAACTGATGAATTTGTCCAATTATTCTTTAATATTTGAACCAACCATTCGTTATAACTTTTGAATCGACTCGGAAGACTTGCTTTACTCATGGATTTGAGGAAGCAGGTCTCCGAGTTTTTTTATTTTGAGTTCATCATAAGGAGGATTTTTTAACATGGAATTGTTAAAAGAAAAAATTCAAAAAGAGGGCCAAGTGCTTTCAGACGTTGTATTAAAAGTTGACTCATTTTTAAATCACCAAATCGATCCAATGTTAATGAAAGAAATCGGGACGGAATTTGCAAATCGCTTTTCAGACCAAGTAATTACAAAAGTATTAACAATCGAATCTTCAGGTATTGCCCCAGCCACATTTTTAGGGCTAACACTAGGCGCACCAGTTGTATTCGCGCGTAAACGTAAGTCATTAACGTTAACAGATAACCTCTATACATCAAAGGTATTTTCATTTACAAAGAACGAAACAAATGAAATTTCGGTTTCGAAAAAGTTTTTAACAGCAGACGATAATGTCGTAATTATTGATGACTTCCTAGCAAACGGCGAAGCATTAAAAGGCTTAGTCGATATTGCAAACCAAGCAGGCGCAACGATTGTTGGTGCGGGTATTGTTATTGAAAAAGGCTTCCAACCAGGCGGTCAGTTCATGCGCGAGCAAGGCCTACGCATTGAATCATTAGCCAATATTAAATCACTTGCGAACGGTAAAGTAGAGTTTTTCGATTAACCAGTATTGTTTAAAAAAGTAACATAGTTCAAGCATGTCTAATCACTCAACGCGAGTACACATCAATTGGAGGATAACTTTTTTATGAATAACACAAAAGCGACGATGCTGGGTATTCAGCATCTACTAGCAATGTATGCAGGTGCGATTTTAGTACCGTTAATTATTGGGGGGGCGTTGAATTTTACGCCATCACAAATGACGTATTTAGTAGCAATCGATATTTTCATGTGTGGTGTTGCGACACTACTGCAAGTTTGGAAGGGGAAAGTCATTGGTATTGGCTTACCGGTCGTACTGGGTTGTACATTCACAGCTGTTAGCCCGATTATTGCAATCGGTACAGGTGGCGGCTTAGGTGATGTATACGGCGCGATTATCGTATCAGGTGTGATTATCGTTTTAATCGGTGGGTTATTCGGTAAATTAATTCCGTTCTTCCCACCAGTAGTAACAGGTTCAGTTGTAACGATTATCGGAATTAGCTTAATTCCAGTGGCGATTAACAACATGGGTGGCGGTCAAGGTGCACCTGACTTTGCATCTGGCTCAAACGTCGCTTTAGCAATGATTACATTAGTCATTATTTTAGTTGTATACCGTTTCTCAGTAGGTTTCGTACGTGCGATTTCGATTTTACTTGGCTTAGTTACTGGTACAGTGATCGCAATGTTCATGGGGAAAGTCGATTTCCAACCAGTGATTGATGCATCTTGGTTACATATTATGCAGCCGTTCTACTTAGCTACACCAACGTTTAGCGCTTCAGCGATTTTAACGATGACGTTAGTTGCAATGGTATCTCTAGTAGAATCAACAGGTGTGTACTATGCGTTAAGTGATATTTGTAAAAAAGATTTAACTTCAAAGGATTTAGCAAAAGGGTACCGTGCAGAAGGATTAGCATCGATTATCGGTGGTATTTTCAACGCCTTCCCTTACACAACATTCTCTCAAAACGTCGGCTTGATTCAAATGTCTGGCGTGCGTGACCGTAAAGTGATTTACATTACAGGTGGTATGCTTGTAGCACTTGGCTTCTTACCAAAATTAGCAGCCATCACAACGATTATCCCAACGTCTGTACTTGGTGCAGCCATGCTTGCGATGTTCGGTATGGTGATTACACAAGGGGTCCGTATGCTTGCCCCTGAAATTGCAAAATCAATGGAAAATGCCATGGTTGTAGCAATCGCGGTTGCTATCGGGATTGGTGTTGCGACTGTACCAGGTGTATTCGCGAACATTACACAAGGCATGCCATCTTGGTTAGCTGAAGTATTCAATGTGATTACATCAAACGGGATCGTAGCCGGTGCATTAACAGCGATTGTGTTAAATATTTTATTTAATATGATTGGTCCAAAGCGTCAAGACCCGATGCATTTCGAATAAAAAGCAGTCGTCTATTTAGCGAGTAAATCGTCTAAATAGGCGATTTTTTTCGTTTAAATCGACAGTTTGCGAAATTTGAAGGAATGCATGTTAGAAAACGCGAATGAGAAAAGAGGGAGGTGATGGGATGGGATTCATAAACGTACTAGTTATGGGGAGTATGGGGGTTATATTAGGCTCATTTTTCAATGTTGTCGGATTACGCGTGCCAAAAAAGGAATCGCTTGTTGCACCGCCATCGCATTGCCCGAATTGCATGCGGGTACTCCGTGCCATCGATTTAATTCCAGTCGTTTCATACCGATTATTGCGCGGGAAATGTCGAACATGTGGTGTGCGTATTTCGCCATTGTATGCATGGATTGAACTTGCAACAGGTGTGTTATTTGCGTATGCTACGTGGCAAATTGGGCTGACGTGGGAGCTATTTGTAGCGCTCCTGTTCATTTCGCTGTTAATGATCATTACGGTTTCGGATATTTCTTATATGCTCATTCCAGATAAAGTACTGCTCTTTTTCTTACCGCTATTTACGGTTGGGCGTATAGTTTCACCGCTAACACCTTGGTGGGATAGTGCGCTTGGAGCGGTTGTCGGATTTTTTGTGTTGCTACTGATTGCGGTTCTCTCAAAAGGTGGTATGGGCGGTGGGGACATTAAACTATTCTTTTTAATCGGGCTTGTATTAGGCACATTACATACATTACTGACGCTCTTTTTAGCGGCTGTACTGGGCATTCTTTTTGGTGGCGCGCTGCTAATTATTCGTAAACAAGGACGGAAAACGCCAATTCCATTTGGGCCAGCGATTGTTGTTGCGGCACTTTTAGTATATTTTTACGGTGAGCAAGTAATCGCGCGTTATATGAAGCTGCTGTTTGTTATGTAGTAAAGCTGTACGAGAACATTCCTACAGCTTAAAATGTGATTAATAGTCACGAATAATTTGTTCAAATGGGTGATTCGTTAACAATTCCTTCGTTGCCATTTCCACCGCTTTTTCCTCAGAATCCGCCAATACTAAAATCCGGTAGTCATCAAAATCCTTGTAATAGGCATCGGCTTCAATAATCGGGGAATCGATCTCTGTATCTAATTCAGGAATCGTCACAACAATCTCGTAACCGTCCTCAATAAATTCAATTTTCTTCATGAAAACACACCCTTTCTACTTTAAAAAGTATTTACCTTTTGGGGTGTATTTATTAAACCTAAGTCGTACACATTTTGTGCCAAATAATGTGAAAGGCTTTTTGAAAGCTAAAAACCAACATGCCGATGCAGCATGTTGGTAGCATAAATCTATTCAGCGTTTGGGTAAATCATTGTTGATGGATCTACATAACGGTCGAATTCCTCTTCTGTTAAAAGGCCTGAAGCAATAGCGGCCGCTTTTAACGTTGTGCCTTCTTTATGGGCTGTTTTCGCGATTTTCGCCGCATTTTCATAGCCGATATATGGATTTAATGCGGTTACAAGCATTAATGAATTTTGTAAGTTGTGATCTAATACTTCCATGTTTGGTTCGATGCCAACTGCACAGTTATCATTGAAGCTTTGCATGGAATCGGCAAGTAAACGCGCTGATTGTAGGAAGTTGTAAATGATTACAGGCTTGAATACGTTTAGTTCAAAGTTCCCCTGTGAGGCCGCAAAGCCAATTGTCGCATCGTTACCAAATACTTGGCATGCCACCATTGTTAGTGCTTCTGATTGCGTTGGGTTTACTTTCCCTGGCATGATCGATGAGCCGGGTTCGTTTTCTGGAATGGTAATTTCACCGATACCGGAGCGTGGGCCACTTGCTAGCCAGCGTACATCGTTGGCGATTTTCATTAAGTCGGCTGCTAAAGCTTTTAGTGCACCGTGCGCTGTTGTTACTTCGTCATGAGAAGTTAATGCATGGAATTTATTTTCCGCTGTTACGAAGTTTTTCCCTGTGTAAGTCGCGATTTCTTCAGCAACCATGGCACCGAATTTTGGATGGGCGTTAATACCAGTACCAACCGCTGTACCGCCAATTGCTAATTCCTTCATGAAGTCTGTTGTGACATGAATCATTTTTTCAGATTTCACAAGCATATGCGCCCAGCCTGAAATTTCTTGGCCAAGTGTAAGTGGTGTGGCATCTTGTAAATGTGTACGACCGATTTTAATGATGTCTTTGAACGCCTCTTGTTTTTGCTGGAACGTTGCTTTTAAGACGTTTAGTTTCGGTAATACGTAATCCTCAACTGCAAGGACAGCTGCAACGTGTAATGCAGTAGGGAAGGTATCGTTAGAGCTTTGAGACATGTTGACATCATCATTTGGGTGCACCTTTTCTTCAGAACCTTGTGCTTCTAGCAGTTGATTTGCACGGAATGATAATACTTCATTTACGTTCATATTTGATTGTGTACCAGAACCCGTTTGCCAAACAACAAGAGGGAACTGATTGTTTAGTTTTCCTGCTAATACTTCATCAGCAGCCGCAACAATGGCATTTGTTTTAATGTCCGATAACTTGCCTAATTTATTGTTTGCGATGGCACAAGAGCGTTTTAAAATCGCGAAGGCACGGATAATTTCAATCGGCATTTTTTCTGTACCAATTTTAAAGTTTTCTAAGCTACGCTGTGTTTGCGCTTTCCATAGTTTGTCTGCGGGTACTTGAATTTCACCCATTGTGTCTTTTTCAATACGATAGTCCATTGTAAACACTCCTTTTATATAGGTATACCCAATTTTGTGCTGAAAAAAAGGCAAATCTTGTGAGGAGATTTGCCTTTCTTTCAGGAGAAAAGAATAAATCTTTTCGAAATATGAGTAAAGTAATTAATGAGTTTCGAACCTGAACTGGGGGGAACGGTTCCGAAAGTATGTTAACAACTAAGATGTCTTCCTTACACTGATAATGATAATCTTTATCAACTGGAAAGTCAACCATTTCATCTGAAAATTTTTCAACATGTCTAGGCATTCGCGCCAGCCCCTCGGACATTTCAATCCTCTGCGCAAAAGTGATGAAGCGTTTACTTTTGCGTCGAGCTCTCCAATGTCTGAGTCTCACACGATGTGAGTCATGTCGGTCATGCCACATGGATGTGGCGTTTTGACCGACGCGGGGCTTAAAGGCGCGAATGCGCTTTTCTTAAAATAAAACAACGCCTAATGCATCGTAATTTCGTACGATGCGCTAGGCGTTGCTTAGACGGGTATTCACGTTGATTTGCCACCTCTTTAATTAGATGATTTTCACATAAAAGTCGCGACCATTTGTTAATCCTAAAATCTCGACCCCTTTTTCGGTTTGATAATATTTCTCTATAATATTTGCTAAACCGTTATAACCGTTGAGAAGGGTACCTTGCTTAATTTCCTTTGCGATGTTGTGGAATTCGAAGTACGTAAGTGCATCCTCGTTCATGCTGTTTAAGATGTTTTCTAGATCTGCTAATGGAATGTGTACACCGCGAGTATAGCGACATTCACGCTTATACGTATGGTGCTCAATATTGACTGGTGTTGTTTCTGTGATCATTGTTAATTGGTTCATAGATTGTCCTCCTTTGAAAATAGTAGCTTACTCTATTATTATACCTAAAAAATGAATAAAATAATCAGAAAATTAATTAAATTTGGAAATTTGTTTAAAATTTTCCAATTTACCACTCGTCGCCGCGCTGTAATTCCTCTGCGACCATTTGTAAATCGTAGGCATTGATAACGAAAAGTTCGTAATCTTGATGGATTTCCTGATACTTTTCTACAAGGCGATGCACATATTTTGGAGAGCCTTCGTTTTCATCATCGTAAACAAGGAGCGTCGCATCGGTGTTATCGATAATAAACTTGTCCTTTTCGATAAATTGCCACGGCGCTTCGTATGGGCGCTTTGTCACACTGGTCACAAAATCGGCCTTACTAACTATATGCATATAGGTTGCTTGTTTATGCTCATTCCAATTTTTTTCTTGCTCTAAAAACGGGGTGATAATGGAATATTTCAAATGAGGGAAGTCGTTTTTAAGCTCTAGTATGACTTGTGCGGCCCATGTTTCCACACCTTGCTGACCACCAATGACGACCCATTCAAGCCCATCATCTAAAAAAATCCGTAATTGGTTTTCAAGGGCCGTTTTAATAATCTCAACGCCTGGGTGCTTGTCATTAAAAATACCGAGCTCATGTGGACGATAGCCCGTAATATAAAGTGATTTCATAAGGTCCTCCCATCGTGTAAAAGGCTACGCTAAATTTAGCGCAGCCCCCAATCATTTATTTAAATACGGCCTCAATTTGCTCAATCGCCCAGTCTAAATCTTCTTTTGAAATAATTAGTGGGGGAGCAAAGCGAATCACCGTATCATGAGTTTCTTTGCAAAGTACGTTAAGCGCCGCTAGCTTTTCACAATAAGGGCGAGCTGCTTCATGCAACTCCACACCAATGAATAGCCCGCGCCCACGAATTTCTTTAATCGCAGGGTGCGCAATGGCTTGTAATCTTTGCTTGAAATAATCCCCAAGCTCTAGTGAACGTTCTGTTAGCTTTTCATCAAGTAACACATCAATCGACGCGATCGAAACGGCACAGGCAAGTGGATTGCCTCCAAATGTAGAGCCGTGTGATCCGGGATTGAACACACCTAAAATATTGTCATTGGCAACGACAGCAGAAATCGGATAAACTCCGCCACCAAGCGCTTTTCCTAAAATATAAACATCGGGTACTACGTCTTCCCATTCGCAGGCAAATAATTTACCCGTACGCGAAAGGCCGGTTTGAATTTCATCGGCAATGAATAAGACATTGTTTTTACGGCATAATTCATACGCTGCTTTTAAAAACCCTTCAGGTGGAATCAAAATACCTGCTTCCCCTTGAATCGGCTCAATAATAAACGCTGCTGTATTTGGCGTGATCGCTTGTTCTAACGCTTCTAAATCCCCGTAAGGAATCAGTTCAAAGCCTTCAAGCATTGGGCCAAATCCGCGTTTATATTCCGCTTCAGAGGATAGTGATACGGCACCCATTGTACGTCCATGGAAGTTGCCAATACAGCCGATAATTTGCGCAGCATTAGTAGGAATATCTTTTACTTCATAGCCCCACCGACGCGCGGTTTTAATGGCTGTCTCGACTGCTTCTGCACCGGTGTTCATTGGCAGTACCATGTTTTTCCCTGTAAGCTTACAAACTTTTTCATACCACGCACCAAGCGTCGCACTATGGAAAGCGCGTGACGTTAATGTCACTTGGTCGGCTTGATCTTTTAACGCCTGAATAATTTTCGGATGGCGATGGCCTTGGTTGAGTGCCGAATACGCCGAAAGCATATCTAAATAGCGGTTACCTTCTGGGTCGGTTACCCACGCGCCTTCTGCCTTTTCAATAACAATTGGTAGCGGGTGATAGTTATGCGCCCCAAATTGTTCGGTTGTTGCAATGAGTTCTTGTGACCTTGTTGACATGATGAAATCCTCCTTCTATTCAATAAAACGGGAAAATCAAGACGTAAAGTACAAGAAGTCTACTTAAGTACTGCAGGCTTCTTCCAAATTAATGTTAACAGAATACCGAACACTAATACAACTGCTGCAAAATAATACGGGTAGTTAATGTCGATATCAAATAATATCCCGCCTAAAATTGGACCAAAAATATTGGCTAGACTTGTGAACATCGAGTTCATTCCACCAACAAAACCTTGCTCATTGCCAGCGATTTTTGATAAATAGCTCGTCGCAGCGGGTCGGAATAAATCAAAGCCGACAAAGACGAAGCATGTAACAAGTAAAATTGAGAAGTACGAGCTGACGACTGTCATTAAAAATACTAAAACGGCCGATAAAATTAATGTATAGCGAATCAGTTTAATTTCGCCCCATTTTTGTGCCAAACGATCGAATAGGGCAACCTGTGCAATCGCTCCAAAAATCGCACCACCTGTAATGATGATGGCGATATCCATTGGTGTAAACGCAAATTTATGGTCAACGAATAAACTAAAGAATGATTCAAACGCCGCTAAACCAAACGACGCGACAAAAATTAAAATAAAGGCAATGAAGTACATCGGCTCAAACACGCGCTTGAAGCCAGATGCTTGATTGGGTGCATTTTCGATATTTTCTTCATTACGCTGTGGTTCTTTTAGTAAAATTACTGATAGAATCGCTGCTGTAATGCCAAGTGCTCCCGCAAAGTAGAACGGCACACGTGTACCAAAGTCAGCTAAGAAGCCACCAATCCCCGGTCCAATAATAAACCCGGTACTAATTGCGGCACTCATATAACCAAGTGCCTTTGGACGTGTTTCCATCGTCGTAATATCCGCGATAAACGCGGTAACGGCAGGCATAATAAACGCCGCACTAATCCCACCAAGAACACGTGAGATAAATAACACTTCAATCGTTTTCCCTAAACCGAATAATAGTTCCGAGAAGCCGAAAATAAATAACCCAATAACAATCATAATTTTACGACCATATTTATCAACCGCTTTACCAGCAATAGGTGAAACGATCAGCTGTGCAATCGCGAACGCCGCGGTTAAATAACCGACTGTTGTGCCGCTAATGCCTAGCTCATTCATTAACGTAGGCAGCACTGGTATGACTAATCCAATCCCTAAAAAGGCGATGAATAAGTTTAACAGCAGTAAGCCTAACGTAACTTTAAATTCTTTCATAGCTGCTTGCTCCTTACTTAAATTGTTAGAAAGTTCATTTGAATCCGCATCTTCTAACATAAACCCTATAGTAGCTATAGAGTCAACAAATCGGTTTTAAATTATTGTAAAAAAATAGTTATAGGAGCTGGACTTTTAATTCCACGATAAATTCATCCTCTTCGCTTGGTGAATAATTAAGTGGCATAAAAATTTCATAGACGGTTGCAGCTGTTTGTAATTGCAGCTGTTGAATATATTGGTAGAGCTTTTGATATTGAGCAAAGTAAGTTTCACTACTATATATAAAGGCAATACAGACAAAGCGTCCTCCAGGAAGGGTCTTAACGTCCATATCCTTCGTGAGGTGAGTAATATAGCGATCCGTTAGAAGCGGTGCAAAAATATGGCTATAAAATAATTGATCCAATTTTTCATAAGGCTTTAACGGAAAGATGCAACCATAGCGACTGCTTAAAAAGCTATTTTCGGTTTCTAATGTTTTAATGAGTGAGCTATAGTACACATTTGGAATATCTGAAGGGGTTAGCTCTTTTGTTTCAATTGATAAGACACGACTGGCCTCTTCAGATTTGATGTACACCGTATCTAAGACATCGATTGCGAGCTGCTCTTGCATTTGTTTTTTTGTTTTATACAGTGTTTGTTGAATCTCTTGTAAGCGGCTCATACGTTGTTCGATTACTTGCTCTTGCTGCTGTAAAAATGTCAGCAAGCCTTGTGGTGTAAAGCTTTGTGCGGCTTTAATTTCATCGAGCGACACGCCGATATATTTGAGTGATTTTATAATATCTAAATAATAAAATTGCGAATCTTTATAGTAACGATAGTTCGTTTCAGGATCGACATAAGACGGCTTAAATAAGTCGATTTGGTCGTAATAGCGTAGTGTTTGAATAGAAATATTCGTTAATTTGGCAACCTCGCCAATTGAATAATACGTTTCTTCCATAAAAAATGTGTCCTCCAGTAAGCGGCGTAAAATAGTTTTACGCTAATTGTACAGCTCTTTAGCTACGGGTACAGACTTTTTCTTACTGTAAGTATAGCCAATCATTAAAATCAGTAACGCCAGTGTCACGATGATCCCGGCAAAAAGGAGAGGCGCTTTAAATGTAGCGTAATGGGTTTCTAAACGGCTAGCAATAACCGGCCCAACAATTTGCCCAAGTGCATAAAACGTTGTCAGCATGGACACGACATAGGCGCTTTGCTTTGGAAACAGTGCGCGTGCATAGCCTGTTGACATCGTAACAAGTCCAACGAAGGTAAAGCCAAATAAAAACGCAGATAACAGCACACTCCACACCGTTTGTGAAACGACGGGTAGTAAGATGCCGATAATTTGTAAAGCGTAAGCGAGTGCCATCATGGAAATCGTTGAAAAACGTGTCATGAGCTTCATCCAAACCGGTGCAGAAGGAATGGCAGCTAGTCCCACAACGACCCAGCTATAGCCAGCATAGCTTCGCAGTGCCTCAATATTATAAATAATGTCGACTAAAAACGTACCTGTCACAATATAGCCAAGTCCCTCTAACCCGTAAGCAACGATCAGCCACGGCATAAAGCCATGCCAAATGGACGTGTGCTCACCTTGTACAGGCTTTGTGCGGTTTGGTATCGAGAGCTTGCGCCACAACAGGAGCGTCGTCAGTAAAAATAGGGTAGAGAGCACACCAAGCCCAATCCATGAGCCTTGCCATGCAGCGCGCGCCTCTAAAAACGGTACGACTAAACCAGATGTCGCAATCCCAAGGCCAATTCCACTAAATACATAGCCACTCCAACGCGTTAGTAACTGCGCGGCTAAATAGTCCATGACAATACTAGATGTTAAAACGAAAATAAAACCACCCGTGATACCAGCGATTAAACGAAGCAAAATCCAAATTCCGTAAGAATCAATGACGCCCATTAATACAACCGATAAAATATTGAGGACCACATTCAATAGTAGAAAGTTCTTTTTACTACGGTAAATAAATGCAGCCCCAAGCGCCCCGATAAAGTAACCAATATAATTACTCGATGCAAGTAGACCGCCTTGTGAAAACGTTAAATTCGCATCCACGCGCATAAACGGCAAAATCGGTGTATAGGCAAAACGGCTAATGCCCATCGCCACCATTAATAACAAAATGCCACCAACAATAATCCCCATATGTTGTCGATTCATGAAACTCCCCCTAATAAACCCCTTTGTTAGAATTGTAACATTATTAAATTTGGAAATAACAGAAAGAATTGTTGTATGAACGAGATAAAACCCAACTTTTCACCAAAAGTTGGGTTTAGACGTCATAAGCCATATGAAAAAGGCCATCAACGCGATATATTTCCAAGTAGCAATTTTGACCATACGAATAAAGGTATCCTTTGAAAACGCCGCATCTTTTGCGTAATTCATCGCAGGCTTAAAGGCACGTGCCATAAAATAAAGGGAAAGTGTCATCGCAATATATGTGACAACGAGCCAAGAAGCACCCCAAGGCCAGCCGCTAAAATACACAAGTAAAAGGCCAGTTGGAACAATATAATGACCACCGTTTGCCACTGCGCGTAGTACACCTTGTAAGGAATTAATATAACTTGGTGCCTCATTGTCGGCAGCATTTTTCATCCGGTTAAGTAACGGGAAAAGCGCAAATAACGGACCCGTTGCAACGACCGCACTTAAAACGTGTGCAAATAATAGAAGTTTGTAGAGCACATGCATCCCTCACTAATAAAAAGTACATTTAGTGTAACACGAACAAAAAAAGCAAGCTACGTCCCCTAAACGTAGCTTGCTCTGTAAACCCCTTATGAATGTGCGGGTGCACTTTCTCCCACTTGCTTTGTTTGTTTTTCAACTTGCTGTTTTTTCGTTTTGTTCACGTCAGCACGTAATAATAATGAGATTCCGAATGAAATCGCGATTAAAATACTGAACACGTAGAACACCGGTACATAGCTGTTTGCCGCTTCACGAATAGCCGATACGATCATCGGACCAAAAACCCCACCAAGTGACCAGGTTGTCAGTAAGTAACCGTGGATCACACCAAGCTGTTTTGTGCCGAATAAATCGGACGCAAATGCTGGTAAGTTCGAGAATCCACCGCCGTAACAACTTACTACTAAGAAAATAAATAGTTGGAAGATGATGACGTTTGTTGTAAATGGTAATGTAAGAAACGCGATTAATTGAATGACAAAGAAAATCACGAACACATTTTGACGCCCCATATAATCGGACGCTGCTGCCCAAATTAGGCGACCGCCACCATTAAATAAGCCCATTAAACCAACCATTGTAGCCGCTGCTGCGACCGAAAGACCTGCAATTTCTTGTGCCATTGGTGAGGCAACTGAAATCATCATTAAACCAGATGTTACATTAATTAAATGCATCGACCACAGCATCCAAAACTGTTTTGTTTTCACGGCTTGGCGTGCTGTCATTTGTGCTAATTCTTGTTTTTTGCCGCCTACTGTTACGACCATTTCCTCTACCTCACCTGGCTTTGGTGGTGCGATGTATAAGGCACCTGCCATCATTAAGATAAAGTAGCTAATTCCTAAAATAAAGTACGTATTCGCAATACCAACGCTTTCCATAAGGTTTGCCGCAACGGGTGCTGTAATTAACGCACCTGCACCAAACCCGAGTACAGCCATCCCTGTCGCTAAACCGCGACGATTCGGGAACCATTTCACAAGTGTGGATACTGGAGCAATATAGCCAATCCCCATCCCGACACCACTAAGTAGCCCGTATGTAAGCCAATAAAGTACAACTGAATCAGACAAAATGGCAAAGCCTGCGCCACCTTGACCTAGTCCAAATAACACGGCAGCGACCATTGCTGCTTTACGTGGACCTAATTTTTCTACAACTCCGCCAAATAGTGCTGCAGCAAAACCGGCAAGTCCCATCATAATTGTGAAAGCGATTGTAATTTGTGAAGCATCCCAACCAAGCTCTGTAGCGATTGGATTTTTATACACGCTATATGCATAAGCACCTCCAATTGATAAATGGATAGAGATAGCAGATGCAGCGATTAACCAACGATTCTTTTTCATAATTTTCCCCCTCACACATATTATTTATCGTTTTTCACGATAATTTCTACCTAAAGTAGATGTGTCGAAACTATGAACGTCCATGCACATAACTTACCATCATTTTATTATGTTATGCAAGTGAAATTTTGAAAATAAATTATGTCGAAAAAACATATAATTCTTTTTTAAAGAGTAAAAATTGTTCTTAGTGTCGGTGTTGTATGAGTTAGTTGTTTATGACAAAACGCTGTTAATTCAAGCTTTTGGAAGGGTTTTCTTGGAATGAATTAATAGAAAATCAATCATTTCAATATAATGAAAATAAATATAGTAATAAACATTAAATTGTACTTAAATAATTAAAATAGCTCAATTTTACTTGAATTATCTATATTTATATTATTTCAATCTTTTACTTTGATGCTATTCAATCAATAATATAACAGATAGTAATACACATCGAAATGGCGGTTGAATGGATTATGCATTGAAAAATCAACGTTTTCAGCTTCATTTTCATTTAATGGATATAAATGTTAGTGTATTCCGTCGAAAAAGAAAAACTGTTTATAACAGTTTCAAACTTACGGTATTTTTGAACTTTCGACTAAGAATTTTGTATTAGATAGAAATAAAATGAGGGTGAGCGAGATAGTATATATCCATTTTAAGGGAATTTAGAACAAAACCTACGATAAAACAGCTTTAAAAATAGGTCAGATTTTATGTGTATAAATATGCCTTTATAGAAAGCAGAAATGATAAAATAAATTGACGTTGATCAGACGGTTCTTTAAAGTCAAAATAGTGATAGAAAATGAGGCGATATGTATGAAACAAATAGATCCAGTACAGCTAACAGAACGTGAAAATTATAAATTTTTGATTGGTTCAATTATTCCGCGTCCGATAGCCTTTGTGACGTCGTTGACAGAAGAAGGTGTAGTCAATGCGGCTCCGTTTAGCTTCTTTAATATTGTGTCTTCGAATCCGCCCATGATTTCGGTGAGCATTCAGCGAAAAGCTGGCGAAATGAAGGATACGGCGCGTAATATTAAACAGCAGGGCCAGTTCGTCGTCCATATTGTTGATACGGATAATGTAGAACAGGTCAATGAAACCGCAGCGAATTTACCACCGCATGAAAGTGAAGTTACACGTGCCGGACTTACATTAGTAGAAAGCACAAAAATTGCAGTGCCCGGTGTAAAGGAAGCGAAAGTGCGCTTTGAATGTGAGTTAGAAACAGTACTTGAGCTTGGCGGCGATGACAATAATGCCGGTTGTGACCTGATTATCGGCAAAGTATTGTACTATCATATAGAAGAAACCATTTACGAAGACGGAAAAATAGATCCAGAAAAATTAGCGGCGATTAGTCGTTTAGCGGGCAATGACTACGCAAAAATCGGCGAACAATTCACGATTGAGCGCCCGCAATAACTTAGGAGGCAACAACATGTTAATCAAATCCATTGAACTTTATAATATTGAACTACCATTAATTGAACCATTTATCGTCAGCTACGGCACGTATCCAAATATGCCGTCGATCATTGTGAAAATGACGACAGAATGTGGCTTAGTTGGCTGGGGGGAAGCAGTTCCAGATGAGCACGTAACAGGCGAAACATTAGAAGGCACATATGCGGTATTAAAATCTACGTTAGCGCCAGCGATGATTGGTGAAAATCCAATGAACTTTGAAAAAATCCATGCCAAAATGGACGCACTGATCTATAGTGCACCCGCAGCAAAAGCAGCGATTGATATTGCCTGCTTTGATGTCGTTGGGAAAAAACTAGATGTACCGGCTTACCAATTAACAGGTGGTCGCTACCATGAAAAATTCCCGATTACCCATGTACTCAGCATTGGCACGCCAGAAAAAATGGCGAATGAGGCCGCAGAGCGTGTGGAAATGGGCTACAACTCATTTAAAATGAAGGTTGGTCGTGACGTGGCAAGTGATGTGGCACGTATTCAAGCAGTGCGCGCGCGTGTAGGGAACGAGATTGCCATTCGCGTAGACGTCAACCAAGGTTGGGTGAACAGCTCAACGACGATGCAGGCTGTGCGTGAATTAGAAAAACTGACTATCGACTGGCTTGAGCAACCGGTGCGTGCCGATGACATCGATGGCATGGTGGAAATTAAAGCGAAAACAACCATTCCTGTCATGATTGATGAAGGCTTACGCGGTGTACGTGAAATGCGTGAAATTATCGCCAAACGTGCGGCGGATAAAGTAAATATCAAGTTAATGAAATGTGGCGGGATTTACCCAGCGATGAAGCTTGCGCATATGGCAGAGATGGCAGGGATGGAGTGCCAAATCGGTTCAATGGTTGAATCATCTGTTGGTTCAGCAGCTGGTTTCCATGTAGCCTTTTCGAATAAAGTGTTCACAAGCGTCGAGTTAACAGGCCCATTAAAATTCTCAAAAGACATCGGCAATCTGCATTATGATGTACCATTCATTCAATTAACGGAGCGTGCAGGTCTTGGTGTGGACGTAGATGAAGAAATTTTAGCAGAGTTAACAAGAGAAAGCTGTGTGGTGAACGGATGATCGCCAGTGGATTATTAGGAAACGCTTCGTATGAAGTGCATCTATTAAATGAATCGCATATCCAGGGGCTCATCACATTACAGGTAGAAGTTGTTGAGGCACTTGAAGATAAAGCCATTCTGCAACCACTTGATGAAGGGGAACTGCGCTTTATTTTAAGTGGTAATGGTGTGATGATTGGGGTATTTGTTGAAGAAAAGCTGATTGCATTTCGTGCCTTATTGCAGCCAGAGCTTGATGACGAGCATTTAGGCTATGACATTGGTCTTTCAACAGAAACTGAAATTAAAAAGGTGCTCTATCAAGAAATCTCAAACGTCCATCCGGCTTATCGCGGCTACGGTTTACAGCGAACAATGGCGGATTTTATTATGGAGCAGGTGGATTTAACGAAATTCAATGTAGTATGTGCAACGGTCATGCCGGGTAATATCGCGAGCTTAAAGGATAAGTTTTCACAGGGCATGCATGTGGCGGCGTTAAAACTGAAATACGGCGGGAAATTGCGCTATGTATTTATGAAGGATTTAATGCGTGAGGGGAATGCATCTTGGCAACAAGAGCAGTTCGTGTCGATGGATGATACAGAAGGTCAACAACAGCTCTTACAAAATGGCTTTGTTGGACGAGCGATGAGGAAAACAGGCGAAAACTGGCTTGTACACTATGTGAAATAATAAAGGATGTGGCGAGGTTTAGATTTTCGCCACATCCTTTATCGATTTACTAGACTCCATGATTTGTGTAGGCTCCTTTAAATATCGTTATCGTCAAAGCTGTCTAAATCGAAGAAGTCACTGTCATCTTCGAATAGGTAAGAAACATCATTATCGTCTGTTGCTAAGTACGTGTAGTTTGTCATTTTGTATCAGCTCCTTTTTATAACTATACAATAGTCAGAAAATTAAGTAAAGTAAGAACTACCGATTTTTTTAGTGAATAATCATTCATGAAAACGTTTTATATCAGGCTTTCACTGTATTGGTTACGTTTACAATTATTGTAGGAGAATATTTTTTTGAACCGTTTTTCATGCAGGTTTTCATACATGTATTTGGTGAAACGAAAGGATCCTTTCATACGTAAATAGAAGAAACGACAAAGGGGTGCTACTGATGGACAAAAAACCGTTTAATGATGTTGATGAGCATTACGCGAAACATGTTGGAACACCGAGCTCTTATAAGTTAAAGCAAATGCCAAAGCCGATTCGTTTTATTGGTTATTTTATGATTGGCTTTATGGTCATTGCAGCGATTTTGATTATAGGCGGAATTGTAGTGGGAAAATTATTTCAGTGAATTAACATTCATTTTCTCTGCTTTATGCTAAAATATCGTTAACTTTACATAAAGGGGTGTAGGTGGATGCGTTTAGATAATAAGGTGGCTGTTATTACGGGTGGTGCGAGTGGGATTGGTTTAGCAGCGGTGAAACGTTTTGTACTAGAAGGAGCAAAAGTGGCTATACTGGATTATAATGAGCAGGCTGGTGAGCAGGTTGTCGCTAATTACGGCGATGAGGTAGTCTTTTTTAAAGCGGATGTTTCGAATCAAGAGCAAGTGCAACAAGCAGTCAAAGCGATTGCGGAGCATTTTGGCAAAATTGATATTTTAATTAATAACGCAGGCATTACACGTGATGCGTCGCTACTGAAAATGTCAGCAGCGGATTTTGATAAGGTCATTCAAATTAACTTAAACGGCGTGTTTTATTGTACGCAGGCGGTTGTACCATATATGATCGAGCAAAAATACGGCAAAATTATTAATACTTCATCGGTAAGTGCGGAGCGTGGGAATTTTGGGCAGACGAATTATACCGCAACAAAAGCTGCACTCATCGGTATGACCAAAACATGGTCGAAAGAGTTTGGTCGTAAAGGCATTAATGTCAATGCGGTCGCACCCGGTTTTGTGGAAACGGATATGGTAGAGAGTGTACCAAGTGAAATTACCGGAATGATTAGTACGATTACAAGCATGCAGCGAATGGGAAAACCAGAAGATGTGGCGAATGCGTATTTATTTTTAGCATCCGATGAAGCAAGCTATATAACGGGTCATGTTCTTCATGTAGATGGTGGAATCATGATGTAAAAAAACAGATTGAAATGCTGTGGGGATGGCATTTCAATCTGTTTTATTAAGTTTCCATTTTGGAGTTTATACAAAGTTCATATTCAATCTCTATAATATAAAACGCAAACAAAAAAAGGAGGCAATTATGAATAAATTCCTAAATCCAATTACGGACTGGGTATCAACCAAGCGTGGTGCGACGATTACGTTAATCATTTGGCTTGTATTAATGATCGGCTTAAGTGCAGGTCCGCAGCTAAGTGAATATAAAACGTCAAACTTCCAATCACTACCTGATGATGCACAGTCAATTATCGCAGACAATAAATTAAATGAATATTTCCCGAATGACCAGGGAACACCGGGGATTCTCGTTTTCCATAATGAAAACGGGGACATTAATCAAGACAGTGTGAAGGCGATTTTAAATGCCATCATCGCGGAGAATATTGAAGGGGTTGACCAAATTGTCGACATTTCAAAATTACCACCGCAAGCATTAGCAGGCTTCACATCAGACGACAACTCAACAATGATCGTGCCAATGACACTTGAAAAAGGGCTTGGCAATGCGGCATATGAAGAGATTAATGACCAGGCTTCAAAATTAGGTAACAAGGCAGCCGAGGTAACAGGCGACACGAAATTCTACATTACGGGTCCAGCAGGGATTGCTGGCGATACGTTAAAGCTGTTTGAACAAGCAGACTTTAAATTATTATTCTCAACAATTTTCATTATTTTAATTTTATTAATCATCATTTACCGTTCACCACTACTTGCGATTATTCCATTACTTGCAACGGTAATCATTTATCAAGTAGCAAACCAATCTGTTGCCTTAATGGGTGCAGCAGGCTTAGAAATTAATAACTCAACGACATCGATTATGAGCATTTTATTATTCGCAGCAGTAATCGATTACTCGTTATTCGTCTTCTCACGCTACCGTGAGGAGTTAAACCATTACGAGAATAAATACGAGGCAATGAAGCATGCGATGCGTGCAACAGGTGAGCCAGTATTCTTCGCGGGTGGTACCGTTTTAGCAGCGATGCTTGTGTTATTCTTCGCTGATTTCCGTGATTACCAAAACTTTGCGCCAATCTTTGGTATGGCAGTGTTCATCATCATGCTTGGTTCGATTACATTAGTACCCGCATTATTCGCATTATTTGGCCGTAAAGCGTTCTGGCCAAAAGTACCGAAATTCGGTGAAGTAAAAGAAGTAAAACACGGCATTTGGGGACCAATTGCGAAATTCGTAGTAAACAAGCCATTTTTATCAGGTGGATTAGTATTAATCTTCATGCTGATCACGTCATTAAATGTACTGAATTTAGATTATGAATTTGATACAGTAAAATCATTCCCAGAAGATTTACCTTCACGTGTTGGGTATGAAATTGTAGAGTCTCGCTTTGATAAAGGCGAACTTGCACCAACTTCTCTACTTGTAGAAAGTAAACAAGCGTTAACAGAAGAGCAGCAACTTGCGTTAACAGAAAGCTTATTAGCAGAGGACATGATTGCTTCGGTTCGTCCTTCAGCAGTTTCTGAAGACGGCACAAAGGCGAAGTTGTCGATGGCGTTTGAATTAAACCCATACTCACCAGAAGCAATTGACAAGCTTGAGGAAATGCGCGATAAGAGCGCGGATTACTTAAAAGAAGCAGGTATTGACGGCGAATTACTATTTGCAGGGACAACAGCAAAATTAGTAGATGAGCGTAACGTTAATAATGCAGATATTTATAAAATTGTTTTACTCGAAACATTATTAATTTTAGTATTACTATTCGTATTAACACGTTCTTGGAAAATGCCAATTTACATGATGGCGACGATTTTAGTGTCATACTTATCGGCATTAGGATTAGGCCTGTTCCTAGTGGATGTTTTATTCGGCTACGATGCGATTAGTACACGTGTACCGGTGTATGCATTTATTTTCTTAGTAGCGCTTGGTATCGATTACAACATTATTTTAATCTCACGCTTTATGGAAGAGCGTAAAACACGTAAAGTGAAAGAAGCCCTTGAAATTGCAATTCGCAATACAGGTGGGGTGATTTCATCAGCGGGTGTTATTTTAGCAGCAACATTCGCCGCACTAATGACAATGCCAATCTCGGATTTATTCGTATTCGGCTTCATGGTAGCGGTTGGTATTCTGATCGACACGTTCCTAGTGCGCGGCATGCTATTACCGATGCTAATTCTAACATTTGAAAAAGATAAGAAGTAATAGGTAAGAATCTGTCCGAGAAGTATTTCTGGGACAGATCTTTGCGCCGAGGATGGTGAGAATTTATTCTGACCACCGCAGAAGCACCGCCCAAAAGCGGCTAATTAATACATGAACGAAGTACTGCCTAAAAAGTATATACTTTTTAGGCAGTATCTTTTTGAATAAACAAAAGCAGGTGATGGCATGGACATTTTAGTGGTAGATGATGATGCATTTATTCGCAAATTGATTGGCATTCATCTTAAGAAAGAAGGCTACTTCGCGCAGTTTGCGAGCGATGGTTTAGAAGCACTGACCTTATTAACAGAACATGATTTTGATTTAGCAATCGTCGATGTGATGATGCCAAAAATGGACGGCATCCAATTAACAAAACGCCTAACCGAGCAAAATATTCCGGTGCTCATGTTAACCGCAAAGGCGACCTTAGATGATAAGGAAAAGGGCTTTTTAGCGGGGGCTGATGATTATATGGTGAAGCCGTTCGAGCCAAAAGAGCTACTGTTTCGGGTGCGTGCGATTTTACGTCGCTTCCAAAAAACAGAGCGTGGTATCACAAAAATGGCCAATATGACGATTGACCGTGAGACGTTTGAAGTTCGTGTAGGCGAACAGGGGCTGCTCTTACCGCTTAAGGAGTTTGAGCTGTTAAGCATTTTATGTAGCCGTCCAGAAGTGGTGTTCACGCGTGATCAACTGATGGAACAAGTATGGGGCTATGATTATGATGGCGACGACTTTACGCTAACAACACATATTAAGCGTTTGCGCAGTCGCCTAGAAGAAGTGCAAGCACAGGTCAAAATTCAAACGGTGCGCGGGATTGGTTATAAAGTAGAGGAAATGAAATGAAATGAAAACATTATATAAGCAATATATTGTCGTGACATTAGCGGTCATTGTAGCGAGCATTACGCTATCGATGCTGCTGCTTGGTCAAATTTACAACGCGCAGGTTCGACCGAATACGGATGCGCAAAACTTCGAAGTCGCTCAGGAAGTGAAGCAAATTTTATCCACGATGCCGGGCGATAGCTATGACGCTTATTTTAAATCGATTGCGAAATTTGGTTATCAGCTAACGATCAGTGATGCGGCAGGTGAGACGACGCATTATGGCAATCCGTTTAAGAAAGCGGATGTAACTCCTGAGATGAGCGCTATCATCGGCACAGATCAGGTGTATCACGGCATTCAGGATTATAAGGAAACCTTTTTCTTTATGAACCATTTCGCTAATGATGTTCAAAATACGATTGGGGTGCCGTTTCTATTAAACGGGGAGCCGCATGCGTTATTTATTCGTCAGGGTAATGCGACGTTATTTTCAGAAATGCATTTTTTAATTGTCGGTTTTATTGTCATTAGTGCCATTATTATTTTAGGGACGATGGTTTTGTTGGCGCGTCAGCTTGTACAGCCGCTGAAACAATTACAACAGGCAACGGAGCAAATCGCGCAGGAGAATTATGACATTGAACTGAATATTGAGCGCGATGATGAACTTGGCCACTTGGCGACGCAGTTTCAAAAGATGGCGAAGCGTTTAGCAGAAAATGACCAGACAAAAAAGGATTTCATCAATAATGTATCGCATGATTTTCAGTCGCCGCTACTTAATATTCAAGGCTATGCGAATGTACTGAAGGATGCGGATAATACCGAAGAGGAACGCATTCAATATTTAGAAATTATTGAGCAAGAAACAAAGCGTTTATCAGCGCTGACAAAGCAGCTGTTACTGCTGAGCTCACTCGACCAAAAAAACTTACCGATTGATAAAAAGCATTACGCACTGGATCAGCAATTAAAAGAGCGTGTGTTTTCAAAGCGCTGGAAGCTGGATGATAAGCAGATGGAGCTTGTTTATGAATTAGAGCCAATTGAAATTTTCGCGGATCAGCATTTGCTTGAGCAAGTATGGGACAATTTATTATCAAACGCGATTCGCTATAGTGAGGATCGTGGGAAAATTGTTGTGTCATGCAGTAAAAAGGGTGATGTGGTGCAAGTGGTCATGCAAGATTACGGCATTGGCATTCCGGAAGAGGCGCTAGAAAAGGTGAAGGAACGCTTTTACCGAGTGGATCCGTCACGTTCTAGCCAAAGTAGTGGGCTTGGTCTTGCGATTGTTACAGAAATTGTGAAGCGCCATGACGGGGAGTTAGTCATTGAAAGTGTGTTAGGTGAAGGGACAAAAGTAAGTGTTCGTTTATAAGGAAGAAAAGAGCGTGAATATAGCATTCACGCTCTTTTTTTAGATAATTTTCGCTTCTTCTAATGTTGGAATCGCTTCCATCGCGCCGACTTTTTCGCACACTTTTGCGCCTACGCGGTTCGCAAATTCGATAATCGAAATCCATTCCGTTTGTGGAATTTCCGTCGTCTCCCGCGTCGCGAGTTCGTACAATACGGCCCCAACAAAGGCATCTCCCGCACCTGTTGAATCAATCGCCTTTACGGGGATGGAAGGGATCGTTGTCATCATACCATTTTGGTAAAAAATCGTCCCAGCAGCACCTTGGGTAATCGCTATCGCCTTATTTTCAAATTGGGTAAGCCATTCAAGTGCCTCGTCGAAATTGTCCGTACGCGCAAATACTAATAATTCATCGTCGCTCATTTTAATGAAATGCGCGGCCTCAATAAACGGCTCACACTTTTCAATAAAGCGCTCGGTATCCCCTTTCCAAAGGTTCGCACGGTAATTGGGATCAAATGAAATAAAATGATTTTGTAGAAGTAAGGTTTGCATGAGCTGCTCATATGTTTTGCTAAATGGCTCACTTAGAAGGGCAGTCGCCGAGCCAAAATGAATGATGTCCATCGCCATAAGCTTTTGGAGATGTAAGTCCTCGATGCGCAGTAATTCATCTGCCCCGCGATTAAAAATAAAGTCACGCTCTCCGTCCGTATCACGTGAGACAAAAGCGAGTGTTGTTGGGGCAAGTGGATCTAAAATCAATTGCTCCGTACAAACGCCTGCCTGTTGCAACGTCTGTTTTAAAAAATGACCAAACGCATCATCGCCCACTTTGCCGCAAAAATAAGCGTTGCCCCCAAGTTTTGCAATCGTCGCCGAGACGTTCGCGGGTGCGCCACCTGCCTGTTTTTCATAAGTTGTTGCTTCTATAAGAGACTGTTTGATTTCGGTCGTAAAAAAATCAATTAATAATTCACCAATACAAAGAATTTGCTTCACTAGATATCCCTCCTAATTTATGTATATTATTAAATTTTGGCACAAACCCATAAAAATGGAAACTAATTACGCTGACATTGCGGTGTAAAATGTATAAAAGTTACAATTTTGTAGCGCATATGTGGGATTTTACCCGTGTAGCTACAAAAAAACACCTTCACATATAAAGTGAAGGTGTCTAAAAGCCTAAGTTGGCTAGCATGCTTATGTAAGCAGCCACATTGCCGTAGTTATTATAGTAAGTTTTAAACCACCACTCCTCGAAGTGGGTGTTCGCAAATGTTGTCCTGTCTATCTCAGAGTCAAAAGAGTCTGAGCACGCCATTCTAACATCGATGTAAAACTCCCTATATAAGTATAAAGGTTAAAACTTAATATTCGTACGTACAACGTAGCCTTATCGTTATAATATAATAAGTTTTTGTGCATTGCAACAAAGTATGTTTCAACAAAAAAGTCAACTATTTTGAACGGCAAAATAAAAAAGCCTTCCTGCAATTTCGGAAGCCTTTTGTTGTTAGTCTGTATGTTGTTGGAGGATATTTTCTGTGAGCTCTGCAATATCGATGACCGTTTTTTCAGCGACAGCATCCGTTAAAATTTCGTTGCGGAAGTAGTGTACGCTTGTTGGTAAATCAATTAATAATAGCTTGGAGAGGGCAGTTTGGTACATATAAACAAATTCGGTATCGGTATTGCCGCGCTTTAACTCGGCAAAGGATTCGTAAAACTGATCGAGCTTGTCAGCGAATTCAAGTAGTCGGCCTTCAATGGTGCCGTCTTTTCCTTCCTTCATACGCTCAAAGAAGATGCCTTGTAAGTCTTCAGGAATTTCTTCAATGATGAATTTTTCCATCATTTTTTCTTCTACATGTGCCAGCATTTGCTTTAACTCCACACTCGCATGTTTGACGGGGGTTTTAATGTCGCCAATAAACACTTCCGCAAAATCGTGGTTAATTGTTTTTTCGTATAATGATTTCCAGTTAATTTCATTACCAGCGCGTTCTTCGAGTGTCCCAAAAAACATCGCGTATTGGGAAACCTTCCATGAATGGGCTGCTACGTTGTGCTCCTCAAATTTAAAGCGGCCTGGGCAACGGATGATGCGCTCAAGATCATTAAGACTCGTGAAAAATGTATGGATTCCGATAAAAATCACTCCTTTTGTCTGGTTACCTGCATTGTACTATTTGTTATACCCGAAAAATTGATTTTTAAAAGTTCTTTAGAAAAATTTAACAAGTCGTTTACAAAGGACTAGAGATTCGCAACGAGCGAATGGTATTTCGCAAGTATATGAAGAAACGCGTAAATATAGCACAAAATTTGAAAATAAAAATCGGCACGTAAAAAGACATCCACAATAGTGAATGTCTTTTTTCTTAAGCTTGAATGTCGATTACCTGACCTTTATAAGGGTGGGCTGCTGGTGCGGCTTGCTGAGGTAATTGTTCCATTAGCTTTGTAACACCTGCTGCATCGGCGTTCATTGTACGATCTAGCATCGTCATTTGAAGCGTTTGTTGAAGAGATGCAAGCTGTTGAGACATTTGTGTATTGATTTCCAAAATTATCCCCTCCTTTCTAGTTTTATCGACAATTTCTCCGAAAGTTCGAATCATAATTGATGCATTTGTAATCCTTTTGAAAACAATTTGTCAGTTTTTATTGAAAAAAAGTGATGATTGACGGTTAAAATACGAAAACTTTGCGAAAGATGATAGTAAAAATGTGATAATTATCCATTGGTTTTTGCATTTTTTTGTAATGTGTAGCACATGATGTCGTCATTCACCTGCAATCTAGATGCGGTAAAGTGGCATCAGAGTTCAAAAGGATAGCAAATTTATTTAGAAGAAATCGGAGGAATAGTGAATTGAAGAATAGTAAAATTATCGCGTTAGCATTGGCCGGTGTTTTAACTACGGGGGCACTTATCGCGAAAGAAGCGTCGGCGCAACCCTATGAGATTCAACCGGGCGACACGCTTTATACGATTAGTCAGCAATTTGAGACCACGGTGGAATCTTTACAAGAAATGAATCAATTAACGAGTGATTTAATTTATGCAGACGAAGCCTTAGAAATCAGTTCGAATGGCAACATATATATGATTGAACCTGGGGATACATTATATAGAATTGCACTGGAAAATGACGTTTCAGTAGAACAGCTGCAGGCTTGGAATGGTTTACATTCCGATTTAATTTATGCAGGTGAAACCTTATCCATTTCAGGACCATCCAAGGATGTAACGGAATCAAAAGCGAAAAAAGCGCGTGTGGCTTCTGCCAATAAAACTAGGGTAGCATCTACTACGGCACCTGCAGCATCATCAACGCGTGTTGCCACCCAAGTTGCGTCAGAACCAACATCAAATGTAGCGCGTACAATGACCGTGGAAGCAACCGCTTATACTGCCTATTGTGAGGGATGCTCGGGGACAACAGCGAACGGCACAGATTTACGTGCAAACCCAAATTTAAAGGTAATTGCGGTTGATCCACGTGTCATTCCACTTGGTACAAAAGTATGGGTGGAAGGCTATGGTGAAGCGGTTGCAGCCGATACTGGTGGCGCAATTAAAGGCAATAAAATTGATGTCTTTATTCCAAACAAAGCCGGTGCTTATGAATGGGGTCGCAAAAGTGTAACAATTAAAATTTTAGACTAATTCAAATAGAAGAAATCGAGTCGCTCAAATTTGGGCGACTCTTTTTGTATAAGTTTTAGGTAATGGAGAAATACTAAAGCAAAAAGGAGGGACGGTATGCGTAAATTCGTGATGATGAGTATGGTGTTATTACTGTCAGGCTGTAATTTTATGCAAGGAGATAAGCTTGCGGTAAATGCCCCGGAGACGTTAACAGCAAAAGCGGTAATTTATAATACCGAAAATGAGCTTGTTGGTGAAATTGCGTTTAAAGAAACAGGAAAGGGTGTAGAACTAACCGCAATTTTAAATAGCCTACCCCCAGGTGGACATGGGATTCACTTACATGAAACGGGTAAGTGCGATGCGCCTACTTTTGAATCTGCCGGGCCTCATTTTAATCCGACAAACAAAAAGCATGGAGTAGAAAATCCACTCGGCCCACATGTGGGAGACTTACCGAATATCGTTGCTGACGAGGCGGGGGAAGTTCAGTTAAATTTGATTACCGCTGATTTTACGTTGAAAAAAGGCGAAGCTACATCCATTTTCGATAAAGATGGTACAGCGGTTGTGATTCATGAAAAGGAAGATGATTATAAAACTGATCCCGCCGGCAATTCGGGTGCACGTATTGCTTGTGGGGTAATTGAGTAACTGTATTCTAAATGGATACAGTTTTTTTATTATGCAAAACCTAACGTGGAAAAGTATATTGATAAAATATGATTTTATGCGTTTTTTATGCAATTTTTAACCGGAATACATAAAAACTAAATAATATCGAGTAGGAAAATAGGGATTAAAAAGAAAAAAAGTTATTTTAATAGCGTATTTATGCTAATGTTAATTATTCTGATTTTATTAAATAGATTGACTTTTGAATAAATATGTAGGTAAAATGAAGTCATAACTATGCGCAAAGGGGGAAAATTTTATATGTTTAAATCTAAAAATAAGCTACTTCTATTTGTAGTAAGTGCATTCATTTTAGTATTAGCAGCCTGTGGTGGAGACGATGAGGTTGAGTTCGTTAGTATTTTAACAGGTGGTACACAGGGGACTTACTATCCATTAGGTGGTACGTTTGCTGACTTAATTACAACAGACACAGGGGTAAAGGCAACAGCCGAAGTTTCACAAGCGTCTGCTGCCAACATGACAGCGCTTGATGCAGGTGATGGTGAAGTGGCATTCGTGCAAACGGATATCGCTTACTATGCAACACAAGGAACATTAATGTTTGAAGGCCAAAAATTGGATTCAATCGTAGCATTAGGTGCACTATACCCAGAAACAATTCAATTAGTAGTTTTAAAGGATTCAGGTATTAAAACGTATGAAGATTTAAAAGGTAAAAAAGTATCTGTAGGTGCGCCAGGTTCTGGTACATTCGCGAATGCAGAGCAATTATTAGAAATTCACGGGTTAACAATGGACGATATTAAAGCACAAAACTTAGACTTCGGTGAATCAACAGATGGACTTCAAACAGGTCAAATTGATGCAGCGTTCATTACAGCAGGTTACCCAACAGGTGCTGTAGAAGCGTTAAATGCAACAAATGGCGTGTATATCATTCCAGTTGAAGCAGCAAAAGCAGATGAGTTAATCGCAAAGTATCCATACTACGCAGTGGACAAAATTCCATCAGGTACGTACGGATTAGAGTCTGATATTCCAGCTGTATCTGTAGGGGCGATGTTAGCGGTTAAGAAGGACTTATCAGAAGACTTAGTCTACGAGATGACAAAAGCGATCTACGACAACACGGATAAAATCAGCCATGCAAAAGGTGCATTCATTAAAGCTGAGACGGGCTTAGATGGAATCGGTATTGATGTTCACCCAGGTGCACAAAAATACTTTGATGAAGTGAACAAGTAGTAGAAAGAGGCCTCTGTTGCGATTAACGCCAGAGGTCTTTTTTTTATAGGTGATGAGGATGAAAAAATGGCTTGTAGTAATGGTAGTAAGTTCTTGTTTAATCGGCTATTTTGTCCCATATGAGCGCAGTATCACGTTTAAAGAAACACGTGTTGAAAATCCGGTGCTCGTTTATCAACCGTTACAATCTGGGACTGATTTTGACATTGTGTTTACGCATTCGATTCATTTGACGGATGTCACGGAAAGCTACCGCGTGTTACCGACAAGTGAGCTTCAGCTGTTAGCCATGCAATACACGGACGTCGCTATTGGGATGCCGAGTGCTGCTGAACAAGACCAGACGTTAACGTATGAAAATGGTGTGTATACACTGCAATACCATGATGCGAGATTAAAAGATTTTACGCTACATATTGGAGATGTTGATTACAAATTAGATTTGCATTATGGTGGTGAAATTTTTGCGCTTAAGCAAAAGTTAACACGCGGCAAATCATATGTTTTACAAATACAAAAATTGTCCCTGTATCAAAAGATGAAAGGAGTGGCGTTAGGTGAGTAAAGAAGTGGTGAACAAAGATGAGCTTCATGAAAGTTTGTCGTTAGAAAAGCAGCAGGAGTTGCTGGAAAAATTTGATTTAGAATCAAATCAGCGCAATCCGCAAAACTTTATGAAGCATGCGATTTATGTTGGGTTATTGGCCTTTACACTATACCAATTATACACAGCTGTTTTTGGACAGTTCCCAGCGCAAATTCAGCGTACGGTCCATCTAGGTTTTGCTTTAGTATTTATCTTTTTATTATTCCCGGCAACACGTAAATTATCAAAAACGCGTATCCCGTTTTACGACTATATTTTGGCGCTCATTGCGGTCTTTGTAGGTAGCTACTGGGTGTTAAACTATGAGCGTCTTGTGCAAAGTTTAGGGAAGTTAGAAACGTTAGATTTTTACGTCGGTTTACTGGCAATCGTTTTAGTATTAGAAGCAGCAAGACGCGCGGTTGGTTTGCCGATTGCGATTATTGCGGCAGTATTTTTACTCTACGCATTCTTCGGTCCGTACATGCCGGCGTTTATGTCGCACCGTGGGCAAAGCTTAGAAAGTATCGTCAATTTAATGTACTTCTCAACAGATGGGATTTTAGGGACGCCACTAGCAGTATCGGCTACGTTTATCTTTGTGTTCTTACTATTTGGTGCGTTTTTAGTAAAAACCGGAGTAGGGCAATACTTTAATGATTTAGCCATTTCGGTTGCCGGTAAATTAACGGGTGGCCCGGCAAAGGTAGCGATTTTCTCGTCTGCCCTTCAAGGGACGATTTCAGGAAGTTCCGTAGCAAACGTTGTAACATCGGGTTCTTACACGATTCCAATGATGAAACGTCTTGGCTACAATAAAAACTTCGCGGGTGCGGTAGAAGCCTCTGCATCAACCGGCGGACAATTAATGCCACCGATTATGGGTGCTGCGGCGTTCTTAATGGTTGAATTTATTGGGCGTGGGATTACGTATTGGGATATCGCAAAAGCAGCGGCGATTCCAGCGCTACTTTACTTTACGGGTATTTGGATTATGACGCACTTTGAGGCGAAACGATTAGGCTTACGTGGTTTAACAGATGAAGAAATGCCGGATCGTTCTCATGTCTTTAAAAAGATTTATTTACTCATTCCAATCGTGCTCATTATTGTCTTAATGGTTTCGGGTGTACCGGTGATTCATGCTGCTTTATACGGCATTATTTCATGTGTCATTGTTGGAATTATTAATCCAGATGTGAGATTCGGTGTGAAAGAATTTATCGATGCATTAGTAGAAGGTGCGCGCTCTGCATTAGCAGTCGCTGCGGCAACTGCCTGTGCGGGGATTATTGTTGGGGTCGTTGTGAAAACAGGCTTAGGTTTATCTTTAGCAAACAGCTTAGTAAAACTTGCGGGTGGTAGCATTTTATTAACGCTATTCTTCGTAATGATTGCATCGCTTATTTTAGGGATGGGCGCACCAACAACAGCAAACTATGTAATTACATCAACAATTGCAGCACCAGCGATTATTGCACTACTAGCGCCAGATGTGGCAGCGAGTGCAGCGCCACTAATTGTTGTATTATCTGCACATTTCTTTGTATTCTACTTCGGTATTATTGCCGATATTACGCCACCGGTTGCGCTCGCCGCCTTTGCAGCATCCGGTATTTCGGGAGGCGACCCGATTCGTACTGGTGTCAACTCGGCGAAATTAGCGATTGCGGCATTTATCATTCCGTACATGATCGTCTTCTCACCGGCGTTACTGATGATTGACGTAACGGTTGGGCAAATTGCATGGGTCGTATTTACAGCACTTATGGGAATGATTGCAATCGGTGCTGGAGTTATTGGGTATTGGTATCGAAAAATCAACGCGATTGAGCGTTTAGTGTTAATTGCGGCGGGTTTAGCGATGATTTACCCAGAATCGGTATCAGATACTATTGGTTTAATCGTCTTTGGTGTCATGTTTGTGATTCAATGGATGACAAGAAATAGAGAGGACGGACCAAAAGTAGCAACTTCATAATGTATTGAGCTACATCGAAGCATTTTTTCGATGTAGTTTTTTTCCGTCGGGCTCTCCAATGTCTGTTGGGGCTTGACGGGCGCTTTAGCGCTTTTGATTATTGATCTCAAAATGAGATAGGTTTTATAGTTTGTTAGCATACGTTGCGTTTAATGATTGATTTTCATAAGGTCGCGCTGTAATATTTAAATTAACTAAAAATTCAATCAATTAAAGGGGCGAATGATAATGACGACATTGTTAAAATCAACGTTAGAGACGTATTTATTGGATGAGGAAATGGATTTTGAAGCGGTAGAACAGCATGAAGCGCAGCAAGTCGAAGAGCGTACAAACTATCCAAGCGGCTTTTTCTCAAGCCTGTAAGGAGTAGAAACTTATGAACACTTTCACATAGTGGTCGTCACGAAGGGCAACTTTCTGGCGATCACTTTTTGTTTTTACTTGGGCAACAATACTGCGGCTTACGAAGTTTTTGCTGTATACTATAGGTAACAAATTTAAGTCGAGGTGCAAGTCATGTTAGCGGTAAAATCAACGGAACAACTGATTTTTGATTGGTTCCAGCATTTCCATGAAAATCCGGAAATTAGCTGGAAAGAAGTGAAGACTACGGCAAAATTAGCGGATATTTTAAGTGAAATGGGTGTGTCATTTAAGCGTTTTGAAGGTGTAACCGGCTTAGTTGCGGAAATTGGAAAAGGTGATGAGGTCATCGCCGTTCGAGCGGATATTGATGCCTTATGGCAAGAAGTCGACGGCGTGATGCAGGCGAATCATTCATGTGGCCATGATGCCAATATGTCGATGGTACTTGGCGCGCTAGTTGCATTAAAAGATGAAGTGCTAACAAAACGAATTCGCTTCATTTTCCAGCCGGCGGAAGAAACAGGTGGCGGAGCATTAGCAATGATTGAACGTGGTGTGATGCAGGATGTCACGCATTTATTCGGAGTGCATTTACGTCCACAAGAAGAACTCCCACTTGGAAAAATTGCACCGGCGATTTATCACGGAGCTGCGGCCTTCTTAGGTGGTAGCATTTCTGGTGCTGATGCGCATGGTGCTCGCCCACATCAGGGCAATAATGCGATTGAGGTTGTTGTGGCGATTCAACAAATGCTGAAAAATATTCATATTGATCCATTTGAAGTGTATTCAGCGAAGTTAACGAAAATTGTTGCAGATGGGGGTAGTGTGAATATTATCCCTGGGAATGCGAGCTTTTCGATCGATGTGCGTGCACAGAAAAATGAAATCTTAGCGAAGTTGCAACGTCACGTCGATAAGGGCTTAAAGCAAATTGCGGACATGTTTGAGACGGAGATTGCGTGGGATTGGCAAGATGTCACACCAGGTGCGGAAGTGTCACTTGAAGCAGCACATGTTGCAGAGCGTGCGATTGTGGCGTCATTAGGGGAAAGCTATTTAGCCCCAGCTGTTGTCACACCAGGAAGTGACGATTTCCATTTCTATACGGTAAAACATCCACAGTTAAAAGCAGCGATGATTGGTGTGGGGGCAAACCTAGGACCAGGCTTACATCATCCAAACATGACGTTTGATCCACAGGCACTGTTAGACGGGGCAAAAGTGGTAGCAGAAACGTTAAAAATGATAGCTAAATAATTGAAACGAAAAAACGATGCTCGCGGCTTTGTCGCGTAGCATCGTTTTTTGTGGTGTCTAGGCATTCGCGCCAGCCCCTCGAGCTTTTCGTTCCCGCCGTCGAAAGTGGAAGTGCGCTTACTTTCTAGTCGGGCCCTCCAAAGCTAGTCGGGGCTTAAAGGGCACGAATGCACTTTTCTTATTTAATCGGACAGAACCCGCAAGCGATTAAACCAGGGATGTCCTTTGAAAAGCAGCAGCTTTTACGAACGGGCTGATTAATGAGTGCAGACGGGCTTTTGCCACCTGTGTAATTGAGGAATAATGATTTATCCGAGAAATGACGCCACACATTTTTATCCTCTAGCATATCTAAATCCTCAAATGCGCGGTCTGCTAAGGCTGGGTTGGCAAGAAGGGTATGGAAATGCCATAGCATATAACCAAAAATGTTTTCCCACAATACTAACGGTGAAATCGACGTTGTTTTGCGGAGTTGCCCAATAATAACTGACGTTTTATATAAAATATCTGTCATCACACGCTCACGCTCGTCATCTTCTACATAGCGAAAATCGTTCGCATTAATGTACATGCCAAGTGTATGCATACCGAATTCAGGAACAATCGCAAAGCGTAAATCCTCAGGACGTCCATCCCAAATCTCATCATAAGTTGTCAGCATATAAAACTGCATCGCCACAAACATTCCGTAGCGGCGGCCAAAATGAGAAATTGCAGCGGCTTCTGTTGCGGCGTTTGTTATGCCCATCATTAAATTACGGAAATCCGTTAAATAAAAATCTTTGTGCAAATTCGCGAGTGTAAATAATGGGCGCTGTGGTTCTTCTGTAAAAATGCTATATGAATTTAGCTGTCGTACTTGATCATAGGAAAGTGCTGGCACCTGACATCACCTTTTCTTAAATTAGTCTCTCCATACTATAACATTTCTCTTTGCAAACGAGGAAAAAAACGTTAAACTTAATAAAACTTATCAGAAAGGTTGGTTTTATATGACGAAACCGATTTCGATTCCAAGACCGTTAGTGCGTGTGAATCAGTGGACAATTTTTTTGTCGGTTGTCTTCACATGGCTGACAGGGCAGTATTGGTTGTTAGCCATTCCGCTCGTTGCCAATTTACTTGGTGTTTTGACAGGCTTTAATCCGATTATGCGTGTTGCAAAGCTTTTTTTAACGAAGGATTTAAAATCGTATATTCCTGAGGAGATAGGACAACAGAAATTTAATGCGACGATTGCGTGTATTTGCTTAGCTGGAGGGTTAGCCGGATTTGTACTTAATCTTTCAATAATAGCCTATAGCTTTACCATCATGGTAGCACTCGCATCGTTCATTGCGATCTTAGGTTTTTGTATTGGGTGCTTTTTACATTTTCAACTAAAGCAATTCCAATATCGCCGCTCATTAAAAAATTCTTAAAAGAATTTTAAGGAAACATATTGACAATGAAAGTGATTATCATTATCATTAAGTTATAGCAAGAGCTTATTTGTAATACAGTACAGGTAAGTCCGAAGCTAACCTACTTTTCTCCAGGAGTAGGTTAGCTAAGGTTAGCGTTCTAAACCCCCTCATTTAGAATGTAAGTTTGGCTGAGGTCAAACATGAGTTTTTCACCCTTTATATTTTTCTTCAAAGTGTTTACTTCCTTATTGGGAAGGCCCTTTGCCCGTATCCTGCGTAGATATGGGTTTTTTTATTTTATATGTATTTAAATTAGGCCCATCAGGCATGTTGCATTGGGCAAATAATAAGGATAGCGCGCAGCTGATGCGGCTATCCTCTTTTTAGTATAGTCAGCGCTTTTTTACTTGTCAGCATCGTATGATAGCTATGAAGTAGCATGCCGATAATAATGACCGCTAATCCGGCAAGGGCAACCGGTTGTGGGAGCGGCACACTGAGTAAAATCATTTCACCCATCATCGCAAATAGCACTTCTGTTGACTGTGTTGCTTCGACGGCTGCGAGTTTACCTTGATCGTTGCGTACACGGTCTGTTGCGATGAAAAATAGAATGGTTGCAATGACCCCAGAAGAAACCGCAACAAGTAACGACTGAAATACTTGGCTAGAAGAGGGGGCTCCGACAGTAAAGAGCGCATATACCGCTAACACAATCCAAGCCGGTAGGGACGCAATGGTCATGCCGAGTACACGTTGAAATGGATCAACACGTCCACCACATAGGGCCATCATTTTGCGGTTGCCTAACGGATAGGCAAAGGCTGCGACAACAACCGGTAAAATGCCAAGTAGTAAGCTTTTGGCATCAACGCTCTGGGCTTGGGGAATTTGAATGAGTAAAATCCCAATTAAAATAATGCCAGAAATACCAAGTGACACAAGTGGAATTTTGGCGCGCGTTGTTTTTCCGGCAAGAACCGTAACAAAAAGTGGCGCAAGTAAAACACCTGCAATAATCGTAAATTGCCACGTTCCTGATACAAGCCAGCCTGGTCCAAAGGCGGCTGCAAACGTAAGCGGTGCATAAAATAACACAAAGCCGACAAAGCTCCAAATGAGCCAGCCACCAGGATGTTGTTTTATTTCACTAGCGAGCACGCGAAAGCCGCGTTTTCCACGAATGGCAACAATGACAATTAAAAACGGTAGCATAAAGAAATAACGCAGTGAAGCGCTCCATAACCAGCTTCCACCATCCAGCTCCATGGAGTGGTTTAACACAAAGGTGACGGCAAAAAATAGTGCTGCTAAAACCCCAATCAAAATTTCCCTCATGCGACACCTCTTTAATATCATGAATTTTCTGATAACATTGTATAAAAAAAACGGAGTGAATGGAATCACTCCGAGGAAAATAATTGGATTTAGTTACGCTTCTCAAACAACTGTACGATTTCAATAATCACTTCTGTTGCTTTTTCCATCGTTTCGCCTGATACGAATTCGTATTTCCCGTGCATGTTTTCGCCACCAGCGAAGATGTTTGGTGTAGGTAAGCCCATGTATGAAAGCTGAGAGCCGTCTGTACCACCGCGAATTGGTTCAACGATTGGTGTGATATCAAATTTCGTAAATGCTTCTTTTACGATCTCGACAATTTCCATAACCGGTACAATTTTTTCGCCCATGTTGTAATATTGATCGTCGATTTCTACGGTAATCGCGTCTTCACCGTATTTAGCTTGCATGTCTTTCCCCACTTGCGCCATGAATGCTTTTTTCTCTTCGAATTTTGCACGGTCATGGTCACGGATAATGTAAGACATTGTTGACTCCTCGATGCTACCATCAAAGTGCATTAAGTGAATGAAGCCTTCGTAGCCGTCTGTTTTTTCAGGAACCGCGTCAGCTGGCATCGCATTTTGGAATTCGATTGCTTTTGTGATTGAATTCACCATTTTGTCTTTCGCAGAGCCTGGGTGAATGTTTGTACCACGTGTTGTTACTTTTACGCCAGCCGCATTGAAGCTTTCGAATTGTAACTCACCAAGTGGGCCCCCATCCATTGTGTAGGCGTAATCCGCACCGAATTTTTCTACATCGAATTTGTGCGGGCCACGACCGATTTCCTCATCTGGTGTGAATGCCACGCGGATTTTGCCGTGTTTAATTTCTGGGTTGTTCACTAAAAATTCCATTGCCGTCATAATTTCTGCGATACCGGCTTTGTCGTCTGCGCCTAGTAATGTGTTGCCGTCAGTTGTAATTAATGTTTGGCCAACATAATTTTTTAAGTTCGGGAAATAGTCAGGTGACATAACTAAACCGTTTTTAAGTGTAATGGCCTCACCGTCATAGTTGTCGATGCGTTGTGGCTGTACGTTTGTACCTGTGTAATCAGTTGTTGTATCAACGTGTGCTAAAAAGCCAAGTGTTGGCACGTCTTTGTCTGTGTTTGATTCTAGTGTGGCGAACAGGTAGCCGTTGTCATCTAATGTGATGTCAGTTAAGCCGATTTCAGCTAATTCGTCTTTTAATAGGTTTAAAAGGTCAAATTGTTTCATTGTTGATGGCGTTGTTTCTGAATTGAAATCTGATTGTGTGTCGATTTTTACGTAGCGTACTAAGCGCTCGATAACGGTTTCTTTCATGTGGCAAAAGCCCTCCTAAATAGATGTTGTATGAACAGTGTCTAGGTTAAAGCACCAGTCCCCGAGCTTTTCGGTCCCGTTTTCGAAAGTGAAGAAACGTTTACTTTCTAGTAGGGGCGTAAAGGGCGCTTTAACGCTTTTCTTATTATTGTACACTCTTTATTTCGGTTTTTGAACTATTTTGAAGTATTGAGCAATACTTAACATTAACAAAAATTGTGCTCCGTAATACGTAAACATAATGAGCTCGTGTGCAAAAGCTACTGGGAACATGAATTTATTGATTGCTAAAATCGAATCGGATGTAATAAACAGCAATGCCCCAGCTATCGCAAATGTGCTGCCTGTTCGAAACGACATCCAGCCCATTGTTAAAATGACCGCGATATATGCAATTACAGCAATGGCCATCACCGTATCGCCGTTCATAAATAAGGAACCCACAATCCATAGAAGCATCGCAGCACCATAAATACCTAACAGTACTTTGGCGTATAGCGGTGTTTTTTGTCTATCAGTAGAACGAAACGCGAAAATATAAAAAATATGGCCGGTTAAAAAGAAACTAAGCCCGACAATGAACCATTGCAGCGTGTAATCACCAATCGCACACACAATGAGCCCAATGGAAATGAGCCAATAATATGGCGTTTTATTTGGTACCTTTGTTAAAAATGCGAGAAGGATTAATAACAGCATTGGAATTAGTTTAAATACCATTTTAAAAGAGCTATCAATCGTGTCGAATAGAAATACGTAGTACAAGCCGAAAATAAAAAATAACGCAATCAGTAGTTTTCTAGTCATGCATGGGCCTCCTAAAAATCATATTTTAATTGTTTATGAATCTTTTTTAACGGTTATTCGTAAATACTAAGAAGAGAGAGGATGATTTAGATGGGACAGTTATTTTTACTAACCGCCATTGGATCGTTAATAATGACATTACTATTAGTACCGTTATCGAAAAAGCTTCGTAATAAAGAGCTTTCGACAAAATCCGTTGTCGTCGGTGCGGTAATTGTATTTATTGTAAGTTTTATTTCGGTCTTTTTAACGGTTTATATATCAAAAATTGATTTGAGTTGGACAATATTTTTATATGTACTACCAGTAATCGCGATTTTTGGTGCAATTATTGCAGTGGGGACAGAGCAAAAGATTAAATCATTTATCGTGTTAGTGGGGATTATTGGCATTGGTTATTTAGTATCCGCACCATTTTTAAATGCGAATGATAAATATAAGTCGGCTGATATGCAGGAAAAAACGGAAATTGCTCCGTTCGAAGAAACAAAAACGCCTGCGAGTGTACCACCACAATTCGTAAAAAATAAAATGAAAAAAGCGTTCGGGCAAGTACCGAATACGAGCTATTATGAATTAGGGAACCTACAAATTCAAAAAGTAAACGGCGAGTATGTATACATTGCACCAGTGGAGTTTTCAGGCTTTTTTAAATGGTTTAATGGAAAAACGACGCCAGGTTACTTTACGATGAGCGCAACGGATTCAAGTGATAATCCGAAGTTTATCAAAGAGGAAATGAGCTATATTCCGTCAGCATTTTTAAACAAAAACTTAGAGCGTCATATTCGTTTGCAGTACCCGACATTAATTTTTTACGGGGATACGCAATTAGAAATTGATGAAGAAGGTAAGCCGTTCTACATCCGTTCATACGGTGAATTCATTTCAGCGCGTAACGGGTTTGATGTAAGAGGGATCATCTTAGTTGATGCGAAGACGGGGGATACGGAAAAGCTAGCATTAGCTGATGTACCGGCATTTATTGACGGTGCGGTATCACCAGAAACAGTGAGCTTGCAAAATAGCTATTACGGAAATTATGTACATGGTTTTTGGAACAGCTTAGTTGGGAAGAAGGACGTTAAAATTCCAAGTGATGAAGGCACAGAAGAAAATGTAAGCCCAGTCTTTATGGAAGACGGTGACATGTATTACTTCACGGATTTCACGAGTCCAAAAGAGGGTGTTGATTCGATGCTTGGTTATGCGTTAACACATGCGCGTACGGGTCAGGCAACGTATTACACAGGCAACTTAGAAGAATCGTACATGGATTCGCAAGGGGCACTGGATATTATTGAGAAAAAGTTCGTGGAAAAAGAGTGGGACGGCGAGATGCCAATTCTTTATAACTTTTACGGTGAAGCAAGTTGGTTAACCGCGGTACTAGATGCTAATGGTTTCTTACAAAACTATTTCATCGTTTCAGCAGCGAACCCTGAAATTTCAGCGTTTGGTACAACGCCAAATGAAGCATTAAAGCTTTATAAAACGGCACTTAATCGTGGTAGTAGTACCGTAAATGGCTCGTCTAGCGCAGAAGAGGCAAAGGCTACTGTTGAAATTGTACGTGTGTATAAAGAGCGTGTTGGAGACTTTACGATTGTTTCGTTCTTAACGACAACAGGTGAAAACTTTATTGTGAGTTCAGAGATTGCACCGTTTGTGATTTACTTACAAGCAGGTGACAAAGCAACGATTACCTATGCAAAAACAGGTGAGGACTTCCAGCCGGTAAAAGCATTAATAATTGATGGCTTATAAAACGAAAAGGAGAGCGCGATTTAGCGTTCTCCTTTTGTTTGTGCGTAATTATTAATATAATCAAGCATTTTTCTACGGCGCATTTCGATATGTTCATCTGGAAACAGGGTAATCGCCATGAATTTTTCACGTTGTTCTTCTAAGATGTCACGTGCACTTTGATAGAGTTCAGCAGGCTCGCGGTCCAAAATATATTTTAGATGGAATAGTTGCATTAGTGCCACTTCAGAATCTTCTAAGTTGCAGACAAATTTAATATTCCAAATGTGCGTATGGGAAATGTATTGATTGACATAGGCGGTTGCTGCCTCGTATTTCGTTTCATCAATATGTGGTGCTAGTTGATGGTGGACATCTTTTAGCGCTGTGTTAATATCGATGATTTGTAAGGAAAGCTTGCGGACAGATTTTAAATGCTGGCGCTCCATTGATTTTGCTACAAAACTCGAGCTCATTTTGAAATCCTCCAATCTTTTATAATAATTGTATCAAAAGTACTTAGAAAAAAATTGGGTACAAACGATTGAATTATTTGCTGTATTTACATAATTTTCATTTTTCATTATACAAAAAGAACGACAAAAATAGGTTTAATGGAATAGTTAAATTATTTAACTGGGAAAAGGAACGAATCAAAGGACTACTATTGTATGAAAATATACATAGCTACTGTGTAGAGAGGCTGATTGACCAATGCGGTTCATATTACTTTTGGAAGTTTTGAATATAGTCGCGCATTTTTGCTTCTCGTGATTTTAGTTGTTCGTCTGAATAAAGCGTAATACTTAGGAACTTTTCGTTTAAGTCCTCTAAATTTGTACGAATTGCTTGATGTAAGTCAGCAGGCTCACCAAGTAAGATGACTTTTAAATGAAAAACCTGCATTAATGCGACTTCAGGGCTCTCTAAATTGTTCGCAAACTTGAGATTCCAGATATGGGTATGCGAAATATATTGGTTTACATAGGATGAAATCGCTTCATACTTTGTTGGGTCAATTTGTGGTGCTATTCTATCGTGCAGTTCTTTTAAATTTTCGTTAAGAGTAGCGATTTGTAAAGGATATCTGCGAATTGTCTTTAAGTGTGATTTTGAAGTAATACTGATGCCCATTAGCAATCACTCCCTCTCTTTTTAGTAATATGAAGGTATGTAGTAGATAGATTGTTCTAGATTATGTTTAATGAAGTCTAAATAGATTTAACTATATATTTCAGTTCTATTGTAATGCTGTAATTATATGCATTTATCAAAAATGAAGCAATGCTTTCAACAATAAAAAAGATACACCGCCTTAGAGAGACGGTGTATCCGAACGTGATTATTTCCAAGTAAAGCCTTGCGCTGCTAAGAAATCTTTAATAAATGGACGTTTTTGATCGACTAAGAAATCGGCCATTTGCTTCGTCCATGTTGCCATTTTTTGATTGGAAGAACGGCTAGCGTAATAGTTTTCCATCGTTGCATCGTAGGCTGGAAGTAATGTGTCGTATTGTTCGACATTGTATTCGTTTTCGTGTAAAACGGCTGCAACTGGTAAACGTGGCTTTGTTTCGTTACGTTTTGTCGGTGTGCCGATTGTCATTGCAAATAGTGGAAACACGTACTCGGGTAAGTTGAAGAGCGCGCTAATTTCCTTTGGATTTGTACGGGCACCACCGATGTAGCAAATGCCGTAGCCTTTTGCTTCTGCTGCGATGACAAAGTTTTGTGCGAATAAGGAAACGTCTGCTACGCCAACGAGTACGTTTTCTGCAGAATCTGCTACGATATCAACGCCGTGCAGTTGACCTGCTACATGTAGACGCTTGAAGTCTACGCAAAATAGGAATGAACCGCCTGCAGTCCCGAATTGGAACTCATTTTTTGATAGCTCACCAAGTTTTTTCTTTTTGTCCTCGTCTGTTACCCAAATGACACTGTAGGCTTGTACGAAATGTGAGCTTGCCGCCATTTGTGCAGTTTCGATTAAATCGATGACTGTTTCCTTTGAAATTGGCTCGCCTGTATATTTACGTACAGATGAGTGACTACGTAATAATTCTCTAGTTTCCACGTGAACATCTCCCTTTTATGTATTGTTAGAAAGACACATTATGCACGATAATGATGTTCTTTCTTATGTCGTTAAACGACAAAAAAGCTTAAAGGATTTCTCCTTTAAGCTTATTCTAGTCAAAATCGAGGGTGAAGTCGATTACAATAAACCGATCCATTTCCAGTAAGTTGCACTGAAGATTAAAATTAAGATGAATCCAAAAATTGTTAATGGAATCCCTGATTTTAAGAAATCTTTTGTCGTAAATGAACCGGTACCGTAAGCAAGCATGTTTTGTGGTGCGCTTACTGGTAATAAGAAACCGAAGCAAATAACGAATTGTTGAATAATAACGAAGCCAATTTGGTTTTCAACCGGCAATGGCAATGTCATGGCTAAGGCGATAAATACCGGAATTAACGCCGATGCTAAGCTTGTCGCCGAGGCAAAACCTAAGTGAATAATAATGTTAAAGATGGTCACTAACGCAATCGTTGCTAACAGTGGCATCGTATCTAAGCCAAGTGAGCCGAAAATTGTGTCTGATAACCAGGCAGCACCTTTTGTATTAAGTAGCGTAGAGCCTAAAGAAATACCTACTGCGAATACGATTAATGTACCCCAGTCGATGCGGCTAGATGCTTCTTGCCAATTGAACACACCAACTTTAGGTGCTAATAAAAAGGCGATGGCAATAATCGTAACCGTTGTTGTATCGAATGGATGTAATTTTCCTTCTGTTGCCCAGAAGCATAATAATACTAACGTTGTAATGATTAATGTGATTTCTTTGCGTTTCATTGGGCCAAGTTCCGCTAACTGTTGGCGAATTACGTCTTTGCCGCTTGAAATATTGTCTGTCTCAGGTTTGATTAATTTAATCATGACGAAGAATAATACGACCGACATGATCGCTGAGAATGGCGCGGCGTACATAAACCACTCGCCCCATGCAATATCGATCCCATATTCAGTTTTAATAAAGCCAAGTGCAATTAAGTTTTGTGCAGCGGCGGTTTTAATTCCGACATTCCAAATTGAAACGGCCTGTGCTGCTGTAATAACTAATAATGCCGCGAGTCTACTTTGTTTTGTTAAGCCGAATGCTGCAACAACCCCTAAAAGGATTGGAACAACCGCACCTGCACGAGCTGTCGCACTCGGTACAACGAATGCTAAGACGATTGCTACTAAAATCGCACCAAATACAAGTGCGTTTGTTTTTGTACCAACTAATGATAAGACCCAAAGTGCGATACGCTTATGTAAGTTGGTAATTTGCATTGCGGCTGCTAAAAACAGCGCCATCCCTACTAATGCTACCGCAGAGTTACTAAAGCCACCTAAAGCTAGTTTTAGTGCATTACTTGTTCCCATTTGAACAGATGGATCTTCCAAGCTTGGTGCTAAACCAAGTAATACGGCGATTAATGCTAAAATCATAGCCGAGCTGACTGGGTAAGATACGGCTTCAGTTACCCATAAAATAACGGCAAACGCTAAAATTGCTAACGTACGTTGCCCCATAACCGGTAAGTCGCCATTGTTTGGTAATAATACAATGATAATAAGTGCAGCGAATGCGAGCGCAATCCAAAGTGGCTTTAAATTGCGTTTTTGCTCCGTAGCGCCATTGTTTTTCTCTGTTGCTGTTGTCATAAAAATGCCTCCTTCACATCTATTAAATTTTTATTGAAATAATAATTTCGACCTAAGAAGTTTTCTTAGAATAAAGACGTGACAATGTTACTTTTTATGTACATAGTGCGGTTACTTTGTTAATAAAGCTATAAATAAAAGTATTTGTCATAAATAATTATAGCAATCATAAGTAGTAATTATTGTTAATATTTAGTGAATTATGTTATTTAAAAATTAGTGAATTACTATTCTTTTTAAAGATTGTGATAGTAAAATATGTATTTATTTAGTATTTAATGGTAATTGATAGCGAAAAGAATACGCAATAGGAAATTCAGGAAATAAAAATTCAGAAAATTAAATTTTTAGTGTTGACAGATGGATTTACTCTGTTTTATACTGTGAATCAACGATGGAACACAAATCACATACACTCTTATCAAGAGCGGCTGAGGGAATAGGCCCTATGAAAGCCCAGCAACCAGTGAGTAATAATTCACTAAGGTGCTACGTCCTACAAAATGTACAACCATTTTGGCAGATAAGAGGAGGTTAACTTGCTCATACGCGGGGACTCTCTTCTTAACTGAAGAGGGTCTCCGTTTTTTTCATTTAAAAAACGAACCCCTCCTCAAAATACACCGATTTACCATCGAAAATTTTTTAGGAGGTACAATAATGACAAACTTACGACCAGAAACATTATTACTACATGGAGGCCAAAAGCCAGATCCGGTAACGGGCGCAATTGCTGTACCAATTTACCGCACAACGGCTTATGCATTTAAGGACACGGCTCATGCGCAACGTCTTTTTGCATTAGAGGAAGCGGGCAATATTTATTCACGTATTATGAACCCGACAGTAGGGGCGTTTGAAGAGCGCGTGGCATTACTTGAAGGCGGAACAGCGGCAGTAGCACTTTCATCTGGTGCAGCAGCAGTGGCGTTTTCAATTTTAAACTTAGCGGGCGCTGGTGACGAAATTGTTGCAGCAGGCTCACTTTACGGGGGAACGTACAATTTATTTGCGACAACTTTACCGCGCTACGGGATTACCGTAAAATTCGTTGACGAATCGGACCCAGAAAACTTCCGTGCCGCCATTACGGATAAAACAAAGGCCGTATATGCAGAAATTATCGGTAACCCAAGCTTAAAGGTGTTAGATATTGAAGCAGTTGCCAATATCGCACATGAAAACGGTCTACCATTACTGATCGATAGCACATTTGCTTCGCCGTATGGTAGTAACCCGATTGAATTTGGCGCAGACGTTGTCATTCACTCCGCAACGAAATGGATTGGCGGTCACGGGACGACAATCGGCGGTGTTGTCGTGGATGCAGGGAAATTTGACTGGACACAAGGACGTCATGCTGTTTTTACAGAGCCGGATAGTTCATACCACGGCATTCGCTATGGAATTGACGCAGCAGGGGCTTCATTTGCCACAAAGCTTCGTGTTCAATTACTGCGTGATTTCGGTCCAACTTTATCAGCAGACGCGGCATTCAACTTCTTACAAGGACTCGAAACGCTTCATTTGCGTATTGTCCGTCATAACGAAAATGCGCAAAAAGTAGCCGAGTATTTAAGAAACCACCCATTCGTGGAATACGTAAACTACAACGGCTTCGAGAATTTTGCGACACATGATTTAGCGAAGAAGTACTTGAAAAATGGCTTCGGTTCGATTATTACATTCGGTATTAAAGGTGGTCGTGAAGCAGGGCGAGAAGTGATTGATAACGTAGCGTTATTCTCACATGTAGCAAACGTAGGGGACGCAAAATCATTAATTATTCATCCCGCTTCAACAACGCACCAACAATTATCAGCTGAAGAATTAAAAATTGCAGGCGTATCAGAGGAGCTCATTCGCTTATCGATCGGTCTTGAAGCAGTAGAAGATATTATCGCCGATTTAGAGCAGGCGTTAGCAAAAGTTTCGGTTGCTGTAGGTGCTGAAGCAAACGATTAATACCTAACTAATAGATAGAAGAAACGCGCTTTCTTTTCTCATTCGAAAAGAAAGTGAGTTTTCAAAAATTTAATCCCTACTATTTTTATAAGTTTTATTGACAACGTTAATACCAAGTAATACAATAGGAATATATTAACCGAACGATTTAAAGGAATATCAGTTGAAATGATGTTGCACATGATTTCAAAATGAAGATTCAAATTAAAAGAAAAGGAGTTGTTCGACATGGGAAAAGTATATAGTGCACAAAACGTCGCTGCTTACGTAATCTATGAATTAAATGAAGTAAAGGAATTCGTGAACGCTTGTTCAATCCAACAAATTTTGGCGGATGTGAATGCGATGTGGCAAAACGTGTTTGGCCATCATGCTTTCTCAGAAACAACTCACGATCTTAAAACAGCAGGCTACATCGTAAAAGAAGTGGCCGATGACTATAAGGAACTTGGTACAGCCCATATTGTGGAGCCGGCAAAAGAGTGGTTTTTAAAATACGGTGAGTTCCAACTGGTGCAACGCCCATACGCGGTGCCTAATTTTTCAGCAGTAGAAGCAATCGTTATGCGTAAAATTTTAGCTGCTTATCGTTTACGTGTTTATAATGCAGTGAATGTAGCAGTTTAAAATATATCCATTAAGCACTAGTGAATCCCCCTTACTAGCGCTTTTTTATTTGTTCAATTTTCCTTCATGAAAACGCTTGAATGCTAGTTTACAATAACATTTGAATGATGAATGACTTTTTACAGGAAACAAATGTCTTTCTAGGAGAGATTTTTCTTGTTTTCGTGTACTATATAGGATAGAATTTCTGTAAGATAAATTATTTGAATTATTCGTCAATATAGCGTGTTTTTTGAATGTGGAGGATGAAAGGCAATGGCAACAATCAAGGCAGCCATCTTAGGATTTGGCACAGTAGGTCAAGGGATTTACCATATTTTAAATGAGAAGAGGCAGGAGCTTCGCGAAAAACTAGGAGTCGAGCTAGAGGTCGCGAAGATTTTAGTGACGGATGCGAGTCGTGAGCGTGTACCCGGCACGAAGCATTTAATGACCGAGTCAATGGACGAGGTCTTAGCAGAGAAGGGCCTACAAGTCGTATTTGAGGCAATCGTTAATGAAGAGCCAGCGTTTAGCTATTTAAAACGTGCGGTCGAAGCGAAATGCCACGTCATCACAGCAAACAAGGTGATGCTTGCCAAGCGCGGTGAAGAATTAGAGGCACTTGCAAAGGCAAACGGTGTGTTCGTAGGCTACGAAGCATCAGTAGCTGGCGGTGTGCCAATCATTAAAACGATGAAAAATATTTTACTCGTAAACGATGTAAGCCGTGTGCAAGGGATTTTAAATGGGACGACCAACTACATTTTAACGAAAATGCGTGCAGAGGCCTGGAGCTTTGATGATGCGCTAAAAGAAGCGCAGCGCCTAGGCTATGCAGAGGCTGATCCATTCAACGACGTGTCAGGTCAAGATGCATTTAAAAAACTAATGATTTTATCAAGCTTAGCATTCGGTGTGCAGCCAAACTGGGCAGACGTTGAAGTCATTGGCATTGATACGATTTCAGCAGAACAAGTACAGGACGCGACGGAAAAAGGCTTACGCTATCGTCACGTAGCAGAAGTGGAAAAGTTAGAGGATGGCACAATCCTTGCGAAAGTCGCACCCCTATTAGTGGATAAAGATCACCCATTATATCCAGTAGACGACGTATTTAACGCCGTTGCGATGGAAACGAATTATATCGGCACACTCTCAATCACGGGACCAGGCGCGGGCATGTACCCAACGGCTAGTGTAATGGTAGAAGACTATGCTGAAATTATCGGCAAACGTGCGGGTTTTACAGTAACAATATAATTAGAAAAAGCGAACTCGGTTAATGAGTTCGCTTTTTTGTTAAGGAAATTACATATTATCGCATTGTGGAAAACTTTGAATAAAGTGTTCTCTACGTCTAGGCTAGAGCGCCAGCCCCGTAAACCGCTTGTCGGGGCTGGACGGACGCTTTAGCACTTTTGCAATTAATCTTCGTCCTTCACGTCCATGTCTTCCGGAATCGGCGTATTGCGCCAAATCTCAATTTCTTCTTTAATGCGTTCAAGCTGCTCATGATACGTATCAAACTGCGCGCTGTTAATTAAAAAGCTGTCACCATCAGGAACTGCTTTAATACGCCCTTCATAAATATATTTCATAATTTGATGCTCAGGCATACCGATTTCTCTGGCTGTTTCTTCTATTGATTTAAACATCGAGATGGCCTCCTTTTAATTGTAGTTAGTTCTTATTATAATCCGAATGAGAGCAGAGTGCATCTGATTTGCGAAAGACAAGAGCTATTAAATAAAGTTTTCCTTTTTAATTGGTGGGCTACCGCATATCAGCAACAAAGCCACGTGATACGTGTCTTTATCACTGATATTATTGCGGTATGGGATGCCCACCAATCAATAATTTTGCTCTTGTTATAAAGTTAAGGCCATAAAATACTGCCGCTTGCGCTATCGCGAGGCGGCGGATGTGAATAAAGGTAAGTATGTTTCAATGGGTTACAATTGTAAAAGGCTATTATTTTACGAAGTTAAAGTTACATGGAGCTGTGGGCGCTCGAGAAATCAATTTTTGCCACAAAAGAGCTGTGCGGAGCGAAGGGGGCGACTCCCAGGGGATTAAGCGTGCGCGGAAAGGGTTGCTCCTGTCGCTAGCGCTTTCGTCGCAAAGCTTTTTGGTAAAAGCTTTGTAGCCACTCCCCCAGGAAAGCGTCCCCCGTAGCGCAGTACAGCGGACGAAGTTCGACAAACCAATTAAATGTTACACACCTACCCCCACAGCCAAGCAACGCAGACTCAATTAAATCTTAAGAATTTCTTCAGATTTCTCATAGTAAGATGTTAAGGATTGTCAGTTAATATAAAAGTATAAGAAAAAGGTGTGAGGTGAGTTTGATGAGTCAGTTGACGGTGCTTGTGACGGACGATGATAAAGACATCCGTGACGGCATTGAAATTTATTTGAAAAACGAGGGCTACCATGTTTTAAAGGCCGGAGATGGGCTTGAGGCAATTGAGTTGTTAGAAAAAAACGACGTTCATTTAATTATTTTAGATATTATGATGCCGAAAATGGACGGTATTACCGCGACATTTAAAATTCGTGCGGAGCGCAATATTCCGATCATTATGCTAAGTGCAAAGGCCGAGCAAACGGACAAAATTCATGGGCTATCGGTTGGAGCAGATGATTATATTACAAAACCATTCCATCCATTAGAGCTGATGGCGCGTGTTAAGTCACAGTTACGTCGTTATGTCGATTTAGGGACGCTTGAAACACAAGGGATTGTCGCAGGGTTAGAGCTCGATGCGGCGGCGCGTGAAGTACGCGTGAACGGTGAGCCCGTGAAGCTTACGCCAACTGAGTATAAAATTACCGAGTTACTTCTTAAAAATGCAGGACGCGTTTTTTCGATTAACGAAATTTACGAGCTTGTGTGGAATGAGCAAGCTTACAATGCTGAAAATATTGTCGCCGTGCATATTCGGAAAATCCGCGAAAAAATTGAAGTCGATCCGAAAAATCCACAGTACTTAAAAGTTGTGTGGGGACTTGGCTATAAAATTGAAAAATAAGTTTTTGTCATGGATTGGTGGCATCGCAGCGGTAATTGGCTTTTATTTATTAGCTACTTATTTTTATGACTATTTTACAGGGCGCTTTATCCCGGTTGTAAAGCAGCTAGTTTATTTTTTTAACTAACTTGAGGAGGAAAAACAGTGAAAAACAGAAAAATTCACCTCCAGCTTGTGCTGATGTTTATTGTCGCGTTTGCGTTGGCGGTGATCTTTACAGAGGGCACACGTTATTTTGGCAAATCGTACTATGAATCGAATTCGTTTGATGCAGAAGCTACCGAATATATGGATCAGTTGGCCCGTAACGTATTAGCGCCTTTAACGGAAGAGGATTTTGAGAAAGTGCTAGCGGTAACACCAGATGAAATTACCCGTTACCGGTTGTACTACGGTTCGTTAGCAGAGCAAATTCAAAATATAAAAGATCAATATGCCAGCGATATAGATGGAGCAGAGGATGAGGATGTTTTAAAGGCGCTCAAGCAAGAGCGTGATGCTAAAATTGCGGACATCCAAAAAAACTTTGATGATGACGACTACGTAAAACAAAAAATAGTAGTAATTAAGCAGCGGGCCGTTGCAGAGATTTTAGAAGATCAACAGCGTGGGCTACGTCAATTTAAATCGAATAACACGTATTACGCGTATGATTTTTATAATGCAAAAAAAGAAGAGCATTTTACAAAAGGTGAGATTGATAAAGCCGCTGTTTATGAAAAAGAACTTACGCCCAATGAATTACCCAATGTCACACGCTATATTAACTTAAATGAGTATGAGCAGGTCGGCTATTTAGATAAAACCTATACAATTGAAAAAGACCTGTCAGAGGTATCAGGAAAGATTACGATTCCAAAATCGATGCTCGCGAAGTCAGGGCTAGGCAATGACCTAAAAGCCTTTACCATTGCGAAGTTTGTGTATTATTGCATTGTGCTACTAGGGATTGTTTGCCTGATTTTGGCAATAAAGGTTGTGAAAGTTGGACGTAAAAGCTTTCTGATTGAAAATGGACTACGTAACAGATTAGATCGTTTACCGGTAGATGTACAAATTGCCCTTACAGCTTTTGTCGCGTACATCACCTCGTTATTCATTTCTTCGATGACGTATCTTGCAAGGTCTATCGCCTATTACTTGGCGGATTCTTATTACATCGACTTAATTGAAAATATTCTCTTAGTGCTCGTGACATACGGATTGTTTGTGGCGATGGTGTATTTCATTGCTTGGACATGGGAACGTGTGAAGTGCTATGACAGCTTCGAACAACTATGGGCAGAGACATTTTTAGCGAAGTTTATGAAGACCGGTGTTTCGATGTTCGAAAACCGTTCAGTAGGCATGCAGTCATTAATTTTACTGATCATTATTTTCCTTGGAGGCTTTGGCTTTGCTATTCCTCTAGTGACTGGATCGTTCGGGGCATTTATGTTCTATGTGTTTTTATTCTTTGTCTTCTTTATACCGGCGCTGTTTCTATTCATGCGTCGTATGGGCTACCTAAACCGAATCATGAAGCATACAGAGGATATGGCACACGGGCGTTTAACGGAAAATATTAAAGTGAAGGGGAAATCACCATTAGCAAGACATGCCGAGAATTTAAACGGCTTGCGTGAAGGCGTGCGTACAAGCTTAAACGAGCAGGCGAAAAGTGAGCGTTTAAAAACGGAGCTCATCACAAATGTCAGCCATGATTTACGTACACCGTTAACATCAATTATTACGTATACAGACTTATTGAAAAACCCTGACCTTACAGTAGAAGAACGTACTAAATATATCGAAATACTGGATGCGAAATCGAATCGTTTGAAAACGCTTATTGAAGATTTGTTTGAAGTATCAAAAATGGCGAGTGGGAATATCGAAATTAGTAAACAGCGTATTGACCTTGCACAACTGTTGCAGCAGGCGGCGGGGGAGCATGAAGAGGATTTTGCGAAGTCGAACTTAGATCTGCGTGTGGCGATTAGCGAGCAACCGATTTATGCCTATGTGGATGGCCAAAAATGGTGGCGTGTCATTGATAACTTGATCGTCAATGCACGTAAATATTCATTAGAAGGTACGCGTGTTTATGTGAACTTAAAAGTAAACAACGGCAATGCGGAGTTAACTGTGAAAAACGTTGCCAAATATGAATTAAACGAAGATGCAACCGAATTAATAGAGCGCTTCAAGCGTGCTGACACATCACGTCATACGGAAGGCTCAGGGCTTGGCCTTGCGATTGCCCAGTCAATCGTGGATTTACACGGCGGGCAATTAGATGTTTCGATTGACGGCGATTTGTTTAAAGTAACAGTGCTTGTAAGAGCAGAGAATTAACGAAGAGCTACAGCGAGAAATCTTGCTGTAGCTTTTTCCGTGCTTCTTGTGAATCATCTATAGTACAATAGCAACTAACTAAAAAATGACAAAATAGGAGCACAAGTTATGCGAATTTTATTAGGTATCTTTGCCATTGCCATTTATGGTGGGATTACGTTTTATCTTGGCTGGAATTTACGCGCATGGCTTAATTCATTGCAAGTATTTCGTTGGCCGATTTTATTTTGGAGTGTGTTATTTTTAACTTCGTTTGGTTATTTCATAGGAAAGCTGCATGTACTGTTAACACCGCTCACTGTGCTGGGCAGTTACTGGATGTTCTTTTTACAATACGGGCTTATGCTATGTATGATCGCGAATATTATTGTGTTTTTTACACCGCTTTCGACAAAGTTTGTTGGTACAGGCGCGGTTGGAATTTTACTTGTGTTATTAGCTGTAGGGACGTACTTTGCGTATACACCAGTTGTGCGTCAGGCAACGATTACGATTGATAAGCCGGGCGAGGACATGCGTGTTGTGCTCGGTTCAGATTTTCACTTAGGATTGTTGTCTGGTAAGGGGCATTTGGAGAAATTTGTTGCCTTATCAAATGAACATGAGCCCGATTTAGTATTACTGGCGGGGGATATTGTCGATGATAGTCCGCAACGCTTTATTGATAAAGGGATGGGCGAGGTTATGGAAAGCCTACAATCTACTTACGGGGTTTACGGAATTTTAGGCAATCATGAATATTACGGCAATGAAATTCCTGAATTTAAACAGGCGATGAAGGAGTCAAATGTTGAAATTTTAATGGATGAAACGCTTCTGATTGGGGATAGGTTTTATTTAACAGGGCGCGAGGATTTGACGAATAAAAAGCGTTTAGCGCTCAGTGCGTTGCAGCCGGAAAACAAAGAGTTACCGTGGTTTGTCATGAATCATACACCAGATGATTTGGACGAGCCCGCAAACCTTGGGGTCGATTTCCATGTGTCGGGCCATACGCATAAAGGGCAAATGTGGCCAAATCAGTATATTACCAAGAAGATTTTTGAGCTGGATTATGGGCATCGCCAGAAGGAACAAATGCATGCGCTTGTTTCAAGTGGCTTTGGCTTTTGGGGCCCACCGACGCGTATTGGTAGTCAATCGGAGCTCTGGGTCATTGATATTCAGTTCAACAAATAAATTGTGAACAGAATCAGGCTTTTAATGCTTATTTTGTTTTATGAGTATAATTTATAAAAAACGTCAAATTTGTGAAATGATTTGGCGTTTTTTGTTTGTCTATGCATGAAGTTATATTGTAAAAAATGGATATATAACCTATATTAAGAGTTAAAATGACGGAAAATTCAAATTGATCAAGAGGGGTGAAAAAGTGTTTTTTTCTAAAAAGAAAGCTTCTGCAACAAAGGGTGAAGAAGTAGATTTGCAGCATGTTGGGATTTTTATTAAAGATCCAGGTCGTTTAGTACAGATGCAAATTATTGGTTTAAACCTGGAAGACCTACAATTAATACGTACATTAAAGCCACATGTAGAAGTACGTATTTTGGAGGTGGTCCAGGCTTTTTATTCAACCATCGAGACGGTTCCACAATTTCGTGACACAATCAGCAAGAACAGCTCGTCCGAACGTTTACGTCAAACATTGCGTCATCATATTATCGAGATGCTAGAAGGGCGGATCGACGAAAAATATTTAGAAAATAGACGGAAAGTATCGTTAATGCATGTGCGTATTGGACTTTCAACAAAGTGGTATTTAGCGGCCTTTCAAAAGCTAGAGGCGAGTTTGCGTAACGTTGTTTATTCTCTTAATTACCATTCTGAACAAAAGCAAAAAATGATTGATGCCATTGGACGCATCTGTAATTTTGAACAACAGCTCGTATTAGAGGAATATGAGCTTGTTTCAGCAGCCATTCAACAGCAGCAACAACAAGAAGTGAAGGAAGAAGTTAAGTCGATTGTTGGCGACATTTCACGTGATTTGGAGCATCAATCGCGCGAGACCAATAATACGGTTTTCACGATGATTGACCATACAAAAAAGGTGGATCATTATGTACATAATAGTATCGAGGCTGCGACAGGTACGAAACGGGCATCTCAAGAAGGTTATGAGCAAATGCTACACATTACGAAACAGTCGAATGAAATCAATGATAAAACGATAGAAATGTCCCATAAGGTAGAGGCATTAAATACGTCATCCAACGAAATTTATGCGGTCATCGAAATCGTAAAGGGCATTGCAGGGCAAACGAATCTGCTGGCATTAAACTCAGCGATTGAGGCAGCGCGCGCGGGTGAGCATGGTAAGGGCTTTGCGGTTGTTGCCGATGAGGTGCGGAAACTAGCAGATCAAACGAAAACATCGGTCGAACAAATTGCTGGTTTAATTTCGGATTCAGGCAATGTCACAAACGAAGTAATCGAAGCGATTCATCACATTCAGCTGCTTGTACAAAATGGAATTTCACAAAATGAACAATCGCTCGTAGCTTTTGAAAAAATTTCATCAGCCGTCGATTCAACGATTGAGGATTTTAGTCATGTGGGAAAACAGGTGCGAGAACTAAATGGTGTTGTAGAAACGATTGGCGAATCAACTAAATCACTAGAGCATGCCGCCACGAAATTAGAAGAAACCATTCAGACACTATAATAATAAAAAAAGCACAAAGCCCTTTTCAATACGAAAAGCTTTGTGCTTTTTTAGTTGCTAATTATTATTTATTAAACATATCAAACAGTCCGCCGATACCGCCTTCACCTGCGTTTTGACCGCCGCCACCTTTAGAAACCGGGGCAGCTGCGAAGACGCGGCTTGCTAAACGGCTAAATGGTAGTGATTGCACCCAAACCGTACCAGGACCTGAAAGCGTTGCGAAGAATAAGCCCTCACCGCCAAATAGGGCTGTTTTTACACCGCTTACCATTTCAATATCGTAGTTTACGTCTTGCGTCATCGCGACTAAGCAGCCTGTATCGATTCGTAAAGTTTCTCCAGGCTGTAGGTTCCTTTTATAAATCGTACCGCCCGCGTGAACGAAGGCCATGCCATCACCTTCAAGCTTTTGCATGATAAACCCTTCACCACCGAAGAAGCCAGCCCCTAATTTACGCTGGAATTCCACGCCTACAGACACACCCTTTGCCGCCGCTAAAAAGGCATCCTTTTGACAGATGATTTTGCCGTTAAATCGGCTTAAATCCATTGGGATAATCTTCCCTGGGTACGGTGCGGCAAAATACACTCTGCGCTTGCCTGTCCCTTCGTTTGTGAACGTTGTCATGAAGAGACTTTCGCCTGTGACTAAACGTTTTCCTGCGCCAAGTAATTTACCCATTAGACCAGAGCCTTGGTTTTTAGAACCATCTCCGAAAATCGTTTCCATGCGAATGCGGTCTTCCATCATCATTAAGCTTCCTGCTTCTGCAACGACCGTTTCTTGTGGATCTAATTCGATTTCAACAAATTGCATATCGTCTCCGTGTAGTACGTAATCGATTTCGTGGTTTTTCATGATTTCTATCCCCTTTTAATAAACTATTTCTATAAGTTACGTTTTACTGCATAAGAAGTTTCAAAAAATTATATTCTGCTAAATAAATTTTTATGAGGACTAGTCAATTAAAAGTGTGCATTTAATATGGAAGGTCATTCTTTTAAAGAAAAAGAGGTATTAAAGAGAGAATGTCGAATAATAAGAGTAAAATAGGTATTGTGGGGTGTGGAGATGGAACTGGTGAATTTTATTGGTGGGCAATGGATAGAAAGTAAAAATTTGCAAATGATGCCTGTGATGAATCCGGCAAATGGGGAGCAGTTAGGAATGGTTCCGCTTTCGACGAAGGAGCAGGTGGATTTGGCGGTGCAACATGCCAAACAAGCACAAAAACAGTGGTCGCTCATTCCGGCGCCAAAGCGTGCGGAATATTTATATGAGATTGCCTTTAAATTGAAAGAGAAAAAAGAACATTTGGCACAGACGCTAACAAAGGAAATGGGCAAAGTTATTGAAGAAGCACGCGGTGAGGTACAAGAAGGTATTGATATGGCGCTCTACATGGCAGCAGAAGGTAGACGCTTATTTGGAGAAACGGTCCCTTCTGAATTACCAAACAAATTTGCGATGAGTGTACGTGCGCCGATTGGGGTAGCAGGACTGATCACACCGTGGAACTTCCCAATCGCTATTGCTACGTGGAAAGCGTTTCCAGCACTTGTAGCGGGAAATACCGTTGTGTGGAAGCCGTCAAATGAAACGCCGTTTATGGCATATGAGCTGGCAAAAATTTGCGAGGAAGTCGGCTTACCAGCGGGCGTATTAAATGTGGTTTTTGGCACAGGACCAACTGTTGGAACGGCGATGATTGAGCATCCAGATATTCGCGTCATTTCGTTTACTGGCTCTACAGAAACGGGCAGTAAAGTTGCGGAACTCGGTGGCAAGCATTTAAAGAAGATATCACTTGAAATGGGTGGGAAAAATGCAGTCATTGTCATGGATGATGCCGATTTAGATTTAGCGCTTGAGGGGATTTTATGGAGTGCATTTGGAACAGCGGGTCAGCGCTGTACGGCATGTAGCCGCGTTATTGTGCATAAAGATGTGAAAGCGGAACTTGAATCGCGTTTAGTAGAAGCGGCGAAAAGTTTAACGATTGGTGACGGCTTAGACCCAGCAACAAAGGTAGGGCCAGTCATTAATAAGGCTGCACTTGAAAAGATCAACCATTATGTGCAAATCGGCAAGCAGCAAGGGGCTACGCTACTTACAGGCGGTGATATTTTAGCGGAAGGTGCACTTGCGAATGGCTATTATTTCGCACCAACGATTTTTACGAATGTTGAAGCTGATAGTATTTTGGCGCAAGAAGAAATTTTCGGCCCGGTCATTAGCATTATTGAAGTGGATAGCTTAGAACAGGCGATTGACGTTAATAACGGCGTGAAATTTGGCTTATCAAGCTCGATTTTCTCGCAAGATGTGAATACGATTTTCAAAGCACAGCAATTACTTGATACAGGGATTGTCTATGTGAACGCGGGGACAACGGGTGCTGAAATTCACTTGCCGTTTGGTGGCACGAAAGGTACGGGCAATGGTCACCGTGATTCAGGTCAGGCGGCGCTTGATGTGTATACAGAATGGAAAAGTATTTACGTAGATTACAGTGGGAAATTGCAACGCGCGCAAATCGATAATGCATAATCGCGCGTCAAGCGTCTCATTTATTAAGTTTTTAAAAGAAAGTATAAAATTTCACTGTTATAAAGGTGTCTAGGCTAAAGCGCCAGCTGCTCGAGGCACTTCAGAATGCTCTACACGTGGCAAGCACGTTAGGAGCCTTCTTCCAGTGCTTTTCGCAGCTTAAAGGGCGCTTTAACGCTTTTCTTACTTACTATACAAACAAAGGGGTTGTTTTATATGAAAGTAGTAGTATTAGGTGCAGGTTTAATGGGGAAAGAGGTTGCCCGCGATTTAGTGATGAGTGAGAAAGTGGAACACGTATTTTTAGCGGATATATCGATTGAAAAGACGCAGGAATTTGTGGATACACTGGGCTCACGTAAAATTGAAGTTGTGCAAATGGATGCGGAGAATGATACGGATTTACGTGAAGTGATTGCGCGCGGGGACGTTGTGGTGAATGCACTGTTTTATGCATTCAATGAAAAAGTGGCTCGCGCGGCAATCGAAGTTGGGGTGCATGCGGTTGATTTAGGCGGTCATATTGGTGGGATAACAGAAGCGGTGTTCCAGCTACATGATCTAGCGCAAGCAAATGGTGTGACGATTGTTCCAGATTTAGGGGTAGCGCCAGGAATGATCAATATTTTAGCGGGCTACGGGGCAACGAAATTAGATACAGTGGAATCGATTAAACTGTATGTCGGTGGGATTCCAACAGAACCAACGCCACCGCTCCATTACACGCGTGTATTTTCGCTAGATGGTATGTTTGATCATTATACAGAGCCGTCAAAAATGATTCAAAAAGGCGTCTTGTCTGAAGTGGAATCCTTAACAGGCATTGAGCCGATTTACTTTGAGGAATTTGGCGTATTAGAGGCATTTTATACATCAGGCGGAATTTCGACGTTGTACAAAACTTTCCCAAATGTGAAAACACTTGAATATAAAACGATTCGTTATAAAGGGCATGCAGAGAAATTTCAGCTACTTGCTGAGTTAGGCTTTTTAGATAAAACAAACACGGTTGAAGTGGGTGGCCATGAAGTAAATGTGCGTGAAGTCACACGTGAGGCGTTAAAGAAAAAGCTGGATTTAGGGAAGAAAGTCGATGCGGTGCTACTGCGCTCCATTATTGCGGGGGAAAAATCAGAAGAGCAAATTACGTACGAATACGAAATGGTTGTGCGTAAGGATGTAGAAAAAGACGTAACCGCGATGGCACGTGCAACGGCGAATACCATTTCGGTTGTCGCGCAAATGATTGGTAATGGTCTCATTACAGAGCGTGGTGTATTTGCACCAGAAGCGGTTGTACCGGGGAGCGAATTTATTCAGGAAATGGCAAAGCGCGGTGTCGACATTAAAGAAACGTTACACCGTTCATCGATTATCGTGAAGTGGTAGGTGTGGTCGTATGAACTTCGAATTTACAGAAGAACAAGTACTTTTACGCAAAACGGTGCGCCAATTTGTGGATGCAGAAATCATCCCTCATATTGCACAGTGGGACGCGACAGGTGGCTTTGATCAAGGGATTTGGCAGCGCTTAGCCGAGCTTGGCTTGATGGGTGTTTGTGTACCAGAAAATTACGGTGGCGCGGGCATGGACTATAATTCACTTGCGATTGTCTGTGAGGAGCTAGAGCGCGGCGATACCGCATTTCGTACGGCGGTGTCTGTGCATATTGGCTTAAATAGTATGACGCTTATGCAGTGGGGTAGTGAGGCGCAAAAGCAGAAGTATTTAACACCGCAAGCAAAGGGTGAAAAAATCGGTGCGTTTGGTTTAACAGAGCCAGGCGCGGGATCTGACGTCGCGGCGATGAGCTCGTATGCAACGCGTGACGGAGACTACTATATTTTGAATGGCCAAAAAACATGGATTTCCTTATGTGATGTGGCGGATCATTTTATCGTGTTTGCTTATACCGATAAAGAAAAGCTGCATCACGGCATTTCTGCCTTTATCGTCGAGCGTGAGTGGGCTGGCTTTAGCTCGAAGGCGATTAAAGGGAAGTACGGCATTCGCGCGGGCAATACGGGCGAGCTGTTTTTTGAAGATGTAAAAATTCCAGCCGAAAACCTGCTTGGTGAAGAAGGGGAAGGCTTTAAAATTGCGATGTCTGCACTCGATAATGGGCGCTTTACCGTTGCAGCGGGTGCAGTTGGTTTAATGCAGGCTTGTATTGAATCAAGTGTGAAGTACTGTCACGAGCGCGCAACATTTGGCAAGCCGATTGGGGAGCATCAGCTTGTCGGGCAGATGTTAGCGAAAATGGAGGCGGGCTATGAGATGAGCCGCTTACTCGTGTACCGTGTAGGTGAGCTGAAAAATCAAGGGGTGCGCAATACACGCGAAACGTCACTCGCGAAGTGGCAGGCATGTGACTTTGCCAACAAGGCGGCCGATGATGCACTGCAAATCCACGGGGCGTATGGTTATTCGGATGACTATCCGGTCGCACGCTATTTACGTAACTCGAAGGCACCCGTCATTTATGAAGGCACCCGTGAAATTCATACAATCATGCAGGCGGATTATGTCTTAGGAAAGCGCAAGGATAAAAAATTGCGTTGCATGCTACCGAGCTGGCCATTTGAATAAGCATTTCATGTAACGAGAGGAAATCTAGTCCTCTCGTTTTTCGATTTCAAAAAATATTTAATGTAAAATTAAAAATATTCTGTAACTTATTTTAGGTTGGCGAGTCTAATTCAGTACAAAAAGGAATTCTAAGGGAGGGAAATGCATGAAGAAGGATAAGATCATTGGCGTTGGTCTGGTGTTATCACTAATTGTAATAGTAGGCGTGTCGTCGCTGTTTTACTGGGCAAAGGATACGGTGTTTGCCAATGGGCTCGTGTTTGAAGGAGAGGGCTATACGATGCAATTCAATCAGGCACTTAAAGCGGACAGTGTGACGAACGGGGCCATTACCGTAACGGATACAGCAGGCAAAGTCGTGCAAGCGAAATTAACATTGGATGCAAAAGTGTTAACGGTTGAAAATTTAAAGGCAGGGCAATACACGCTAACAGTGAAGAAAAACGCGTATGCAAAAGCACCGAAATTAAATCGGGAGCAAAAGATTCCGCTAGAAGTAATTCAAAAAGTAACGGCACTGAAAACAGAAGCCGATTTAAAGGCCTATTTTAAAGCGTATTTAGCAATAGAAAACACGCGCTTTAATAATGCTGGAGGGGTGAAAGAGGAGGAATCAGCAGATGTTGCAAGTGAGAGCAGCTCAGAAAATAAAGACAGCGCGAGTTCTCCGGGCTCTAGTCATTCTTCTACAAATAACCAAGTAGAAGGCATTGAAGAAGGCGATATTACGATTACAGATGGGCGCTATATTTACACATTAGTAGATAATAAAATTATTATTGTAGATGCGAAGTCATTAAAGCTGGTGAAGCGTTTAGCGGTGGGCAAGGATATTTACCCAACGCACTTAATGAAGCATAATGATTTACTCATTGTCGGCTACACAACCTATATCCAAACGCAAAAAGAGCCGTATTACGATTCGAAATCCGTATCGAAAGTGGCATTTTATGATGTGAAAAATGCAGCGAATCCAACGTTAGTGCGCGAAGTTGGGCATGATGGAGATATGAACAATATGCGTAAACTCGGCAACTATTTATATGTTGTTTCAAGTAAAACGCCAAATTACTGGATGCTGCGCGAAAATGCAGAAGTTGAATTACGTCCAGCAACGTATGACGGTGATGACGAGAAGCTGTTACCAGTTGATCAAATTCGCATGCTTCCACAAAGCAACGAGCCGAGCTATTTAATGGTATCAGCGATTGATGTCAGCAATGTGAAATCAAATGAATGGAAAACCGAAAGCTTTTTAGGTAGTAGCGGTCAAATGTATATGTCTGAACAGGCGATTTACATTGCATCAAGGAATGTTCATTTCTGGCCGGAAATCGGTATAGGAAGAGAAACGACAATGTCTTCATCAACGTCGACGCAGCGTGAAGATGAAACGACGATTTATAAAATTGCGGTTGATAAAACTACGATCAACATGAGCGCACAAGGCAAGGTCAAAGGTTCCGTGTTAAACCAATTCTCGATGGATGAGCATAAGGGGTACATCCGCATTGCTACAACAGAAGGGAATGCGTGGGGCACGGAGGCAAATTCGAAAAACCATCTCTTCATTTTAGATAAAAACTTAAAGCAGGTTGGTGCGGTGAACGACCTGGCGCACGGTGAACGGATTTACTCGGCGCGTTTCATGGGCGACAAGGCGTATTTAGTGACGTTTAAGGAAACGGACCCGCTATTTGTCATTGATACAAAAGATCCGAGAGCTCCAAAAGTGTTAGGGGAGCTAAAAATTCCGGGCTTCAGTAATTACTTGCATCCGATTGATGACAATCATTTACTAGGGATTGGTTACGATACTGAGGTGCGTATGCAAGAGGGTTCTAAGGAGCCTCTGGTGTTCACAAAGGGCATGAAGCTTAGTTTATTTGATGTAACGGACTTCAATAATCCGAAAGAACAGCAGGCCGTCATTATCGGTGGTCGCGGCACGTATTCACCAGTGCAATACGACCATAAGGCTTTGTTTAGAGATCCGCGCAACGATTACTACGGTTTCCCGATTACCGTCTACGCTGAAACGGATGAGGAAGACCGTCTGAAATATGAGGGTACCGGTTCACAAATTTACAAAGTGACAGCGTCGGGCATTACGCTTGTGGCAGATTTACTAGAGCCGGCACGACCAGGCGAGCAGTATGAGGATGCGTACAATGTGGTGCAGCGTCTGTTATATGTAGACGACGAGTTTTACGCGGTATCTCGCTTGAAAGTGACAAGCTACGACGGCAAGACATTTAAAAAGCAGCAAATGCTAGGGTTTTAAAAAGTGAAGTCTGTGTTAGAGGGAAATGCTCTAGCACAGGCTTTTTTTCTGCGTCTAGACTATCGCGTCTCGGATGATTCTTAAGAATTTCTTCATATTTGTCCTCCCAAAAAATTAAGATTTATCCGTTACACTTACGTTATAAGGGAGTGTTTGAGCGATGATTGAAGTAAAAAATATACAGCATACGTTTTTAATCGGTAAAAAAGGTAAGGAAAAGCACGTACCGGTACTGCGTAATGTATCGTTTGATATTGCACAAGGTGAAATTATGGCGGTTGTCGGAAAAAGTGGTTCGGGTAAATCGACACTACTGCAAATTTTAGCCGGGTTTATGAAGCCAGAGTTCGGCTCGGTTTGTGTCAATGGACAGGAAACCGCGGCGTTTACGGAAACAGAGAGCGCAGCGTTTCGTTTGAAAAATTTCGGATTTATTTTTCAAAACTTTCAACTGATGCCCAGCTTAACGGCATTCGAAAACATTGAGCTACCGCTGAAATTACAAGGTCTAAGCCCGGTAATTCGTAAAAGTCGTGTTGAGGAAATTATGGCACGCGTTGGTTTAGTTGAGGTGAGTGACCACTTTCCAAATGAATTATCCGGTGGGCAGCAACAACGTGTGAGTATTGCGCGTGCACTTGTCACAAAGGCACCAATTTTACTTGCCGATGAGCCGACAGGGAGCTTGGACTCAGAAACCGAGCAAGAAATTTTAGCGCTGATTAAGCAGCTAAACGAGGAATTTAACTTAACGTTTATTATTATCACGCATGACGAGGAAGTCGCGCAAATTGCGGACAACCGTTACCGCATGCATGACGGGGAATTAGTGAAAGAAGGTGCAACATATGCGATTTAGTGACCAAATTGATTTTGTCATGCAGCATATTAAGAAAAATAAATTACGCGTCTTTATGACCGTATTAGCCGCAACGATGGGCTGTGCTTTTTTAATCGTGCTCGCATCGGTAGGCTTCGGGTTACAGCAATCGGTGGAAGAGGATATTTTATCGAATGATAGCGTGACAAAAATTGAAGTACAAAGCAGTCAAGCGCAGTTTACGGCTGAAGAAGTGGCAGAAATTCAAGCGGTCGAGCATGTACAAACCGTGTTGAAAATAACAAACGTCAATGCAGAGGCACAGAGCTATTTTGAAGATCGTGAGACACAAAGCAATTTATATGTAACCAATTTTAACGATCTAGAAAAGGTGGCAGATGACCTATCATCGGGGACGTATCCAACAGCGGCAAATGAAATTATTGTAGGTTATCATTTCGCACAGACGCTACTAAACGATGCGGATTTAAAAGCGATTGAAGAAAAATCGAAGGCAGCACAAGCAAATGGCGATTATTATGATGGCGAGGACGAAGGCTATAAAGAATCGCTCATCGGCAAAGAAATAGAAGTGGCTTTCCGTTCTTATGAGGACATGTCTATAGAAACAGCGCGTCAAACGTTCAAGATTGTTGGCGTGTTAGCGAAGCCTGCGTATGAGTGGGCAATTGATAATAAAATTTACGCGGCAGATACAGTGGCCCCAGCGCTTGAGGAAATGTTCGTGGCAACATTCCCAAATCAGCAGGAAGAAATATTTTTTGACCGTTTTGAGATTTACGCAAAAAGTTTAGAATATGTAAAACCGATTTTAGAGGAATTACGTGATAAAGGCTACGGCGTGTTCTCGGTAACCGAACAGCTAGAAGAGTTAAATGTATTTTTCTTAGTGTTAAAAGCAGGGCTGATTTTTGTGGGAACGATTGCCGTGTTAATTGCGTCAATTGGGATTTTCAACACGATGACGATGGCGGTAACCGAGCGTACGCGTGAAATCGGCGTCTTAAAAGCAATTGGTGCGAGCCCGAAATTAATTCAGCGACTATTCTTAATGGAAAGTACGTTCATTGGGGTTGTGGGAACGGCGATTGCGGTTGCGATTTCCTATGCGGTGAGCATTACCTCAAATGCGCTGCTACCTGTTATATTAGAGGCAACGACGGGGGAAGAGAGCTTTAATAACATTCAGTTTTCAGCAATCCCTTGGCAGCTTGTTGTTATTGCGGCAGTCATTAGTATTGGTGTTGCAGTAATTTCAGGCGTGCGACCAGCACGTAAAGCGACGAAAATTGAAGTGATGCAGGCATTACGCCAAGAGGCATAAACGAGAAACACGGCTTTTTACAGCCGTGTTTTTTAGTGTTTTAATAAAGTCTCGAGTAAGCGTACTTGCTGTTCAAGCTTGATGAATGCTTGCTCGGCTTGCGGTAAGGTGACGAGTTCAAAGGTAATGGTGTGCTTTGGTCCAAGCTGTGCGAGGCGTGGTAAATCAGCTGCAATGACTTGTGCAATTTTTTTGTAGCCGCCTGTTGTTTGGTGATCCGCCATTAATAGGATGGGCTGCCCAGTTGAAGGGACTTGGATTGTACCGAATGTGACCGCCTCCGATAAAAGCTGAACTGAGTCAGTTGTTTCAAGCGGGACTTCGCCGTCTAAGCGGTAGCCCATGCGGTCGGCTTCGAGTGAAATAGTGTAAGGTTGGTGTAAAAAATACTGCTGTGCGAGTGCTGTAAAGTGATGCCACTCGGTTCCTTTTAAAATGCGAATGGGGCGCGGTTCATAAAAGTTTTCGGTATAAATCTGCGTTGTTTTGAATCGGCGCATAGTTGGTTCATAAGGGATTTCATCGCGCGTCTGTAACGCACGTCCATGAAATCCTCCAAAGCCCGCTTTTAGATAGGTGCTCGTGCTGTTTAAAATTGGTTCAATCGAAAAGCCACCTGCAATGCATAAATAGCTGCGTGTCCCGCTGGTGATAGGACCGCATGTGAGCCGGTCATTCGCTTTTAGAGCAATGGCTTGATTCATCTTTAGGACGTTTCCGTTTACGGCTGCGTGCATCTTTCCGCCTGTCAGTGCGATCGTTGTTGGCTTTGTAAAAAGAAACTCACCGCCGATTAGCGTCATTTCAAGTGCGGGTTTGTTTGTTTGATGAAGTAATGCGTTACCAAGGCGATAGGCAACTGTATCCATCGCACCGCTTTTGATAATGCCGTGTGCTTGGTAGCCGGTGCGCCCTAAATCTTGAATCATTGAAAAGACGCCTGGTTTTATAACGTTTAGCATGAACCTTCCTCCTTTACCGCTACAAAGCGTACGAGATCGCCTGCTTGTAATAAGGTTGGTGGGTTGTTGTGAAGTGAAAATAGTGGCGTCAGCGTGCGTCCGATAATTTGCCAGCCGCCTGGTGTAGCGAATGGGTAAATACCGGTTTGTTCACCGCCAATGCCGACTGAACCGGCAGCAATCTCAAGGCGAGGTGTGGCGCGGCGCGGGGTGATGAGGCGTGCATCAAGTCCGCCCAAGTACGGAAAACCAGGCGCAAAGCCGAGCATATACACAAGATAATCACGAGAGGTGTGGATTCGGATTACTTCGTCGATTGTCAGCTTGTTGTAGTCAGCCACTTCTTGTAAATCAGGACCGTATTCCCCGCCGTAAAACACAGGGATTTCAATGATGCGGCGTGTTGTGTTAGTGGGCGTTAGCTGATTTTTTAACAGCTGTTCAATATAGTTTTGAACCCGTTTCGCAATGGTATCAGCTACTGGTAAGTGCTTGAACACACTAAATGGATCATAGTACACGCAAAAATTCGTATAGCTTGGCACAATTTCAATGAGTCCGGGAAAGGGCTGTTGCTGTAGTATGGTTACGGCGTGTTGAATTTGTTGTTGGGTTTGTTCGTTGATGGAGGAACCGAACTCGACAAAAAGTGCCTGTTCGCTGAGTTGTTTAAATTGGATAGCGGGCATTCAGTTCACCTCGTTATTGGAATCGTTGTCGTTGTATGGCATGATAATAGCATAGTTATTGGAAAATTCCAAAAGGTGGCGAATTGGTTGGTGAAGGTCGATATCAATTGTGATTTAGGGGAAAGCTTTGGGCGTTACCGCTTAGGGGAACAGGAGGAAATGTTGCGCTATATTACGAGTGCCAATATTGCATGTGGCTTTCATGCAGGGGATCCCACGGTGATGCGTGAAACTGTGGCGCTTGCGATCAAGTACGGGGTACAAATCGGTGCACACCCAGGACTACCAGATTTAAATGGCTTTGGGCGTAGAGAAATGAGTATTTCTACACAAGAAGCATATGATTTGGTCGTCTATCAAATTGGGGCGCTACAAGGATTTCTAACAACAAAGGGTGTGACGATGCAGCATGTGAAACCACACGGCGCCTTGTATAATATGGCGGCAAGAAATCGCGAACTTGCGGAAGCCATTGCACAAGCGGTGTATGATGTATCACCTGAGTTGATTTTATTTGGTCTGGCGTCGAGTGAATCGACAAAAGCAGCAGAGCGACTTGGCTTACAAACGGTGCATGAGGTATTCGCGGATCGTACTTATCAGGCAAGCGGTGCATTAACGGCGCGCAGTGAAGCGAATGCACTTATTACCGATGAAGCACAGGCCATCGCGCAAATTGTGGAGATGGTAAAAGAAGGTACGGTGACATCGGTACAGCAAACGAAGGTCGCTTTAAGGGCGGATAGTATTTGTGTGCATGGTGACGGCGTACACGCAGTAGCATTTGCGAGGTTAGCGCGTCGTGAGCTAGAGGAGCAAGGGATTCAGGTGCAGGCGTTTAGATGAAGGTGGTAACTAATTTTATGAAAATCATACGTTTGATCATAGGGATTTTAATATATTGGGAGGAAGCTAATGAAATTTGTTATTAAGCCATATGAAAGTGTTGGTCCTATTAAACTAGGAATGACAAAGGAAGGCATAAGGCGTGTTATGCCAGAGGAGCCAGAGGACGATCATTATTTTCGAGGGCCTTATACAGATCACTTTGTGCAAATGAGTTTCTTCGCTTATTACACAGGAGAAGACGGCGTATGTGAGGCTATCGAGTTTAGTGATCCTTCTATAGCGATATTGGAAGGAAAGCCAATAAACGAGGTGCCATTTATAGAAGCTAAGAATTGGTTAGAAAAATTTGATCCTGAATTAAAGGAAGAAAGATTCGAGGGTGTTACATCTAATAAACTTGGTGTGGGATTATATGCACCAAATTATTATGACGATGAAGATCCTACTATTCCTGTAGAAGCAGTAATAGTTTTTAGAAAGGGATACTACGACTAATCTAAAATCAAAACGAAATAAAAATTTGTTGAATAGAGTGTAGAATAGGCAACTTCTACTTTATAAAGGAGCACCATCATCATTTTACACATTGTTGACGGCGCTCCTTATACTACCTCTTACTTTATCATGCTTTCTTGAAGCACTTTGAAAATATCAAATGCACCTTCTGACTGATTTACACAAACGACTGAAATACTAGATTGTAATGGATAATAGGCTGAGTGAAAACTAACGCCTGGATCATATCCCATTACGTGATATTTTGAAATCACTTCATTTTTTTTATCAATCCAAACCCCATACCCATAAAATCGATCATAATGCTCATCCATATTAATATATGGTGTTAGCAATTGCTGCGTCATACGCTCATTTAATAGCTTATAGCTTATTAACGCCTCCCATAAACGACTTATGTCATCGACAGTTGTGAAAGCACCACCATCTGCTCCACCTTTAACCGGAACGGAATAAATATTCGATTTCCAGCTACCATCTTCCAAATCAATATAGCCTAAAGCTGTATTTTTCGGTAAGGCATCCAATTCGAAATAGCCACTCTCCTGCATATTCGCTTTTTGAAAAACATTTTGTCTAACATAGTCTTCAAATGTCATCTCGCTAATCTTCTCGATGATAAGACCTAGCAATATATAGCCTGCATTATTATAATGAAACCTTTCGCCGACAGCTAGCTTCATCGGATGATTTTGGAATAGTGGTAAAAAATCACTTAAGTTACGCATTAAATACATTGGCTGTGCAATCCATAATTCCTCAAAGTCATCCATTACTTCTTCATCAAAATAATCTGGTATCCCAGATGTGTGCGTTAATAAATGATGGATTGTAATGGCTTGATCGAAATGTGGCAACTCAATCGTTAGACAATCTTGCAGCTTCGTATTAAATCTTAATTTACCCTGTTCTACGAGTTGGCATATTGCAATGGCTGTGAACAATTTACATCCTGATGCAATGCCAAAACGCGTATTCATTTGAATTAGTCGCTGCTCTGCCCGGTTCGCATAGCCGTTGCAGCCCTCTAATACTAAACTCTTTTCCTTATAAAGGAATGCTCCTGATAATTCATTTTCTTTCATTAAGTTGTTGATTTTCTCTTTAACCATTTGCATTTTTATCTTATTTCCTCTCTCATTTGTTTTTAAGATAAAAACTGGTTCACAAATATTTTCTGATTAATTTTCAGAATAACAAAACTTGGCTATATTAGTATAGCACCTTCGAAGATAACTGAAAATACTGATTTTTAAACCTAGACGATGTATGATGAATATTATGATGGAGCGTGATGAAATTGAAAAAAGTTAGTTTAATTTTGTCTTTTATGTTTTTAATGGTCGTTTTATTTGGCTGCCAACAAAACAAGGATGATCAGGTTGATAATACGCCGTCTACTACCGGAAGTTTAGAAACAAAAGCGGAGGTCACTGAAGGAGAATTTGTTTATCGACTTGTAACGGAAAAAGCAGAGTACCGTGAAAATGAACCTGTAAAAGTTTATGCGGAACTAGAATATATCGGGAATCAAGAAGAAATTACAATAGCTCATGCAGCTTCGCCATTCCATTTCCCAATGGTTGAGACTACACGAAATTATGAAATTTTTTACAGTATGGACCAGCCTTCAATAGCGACGAAACTAATTAAAGGAGAACCACTCCATCAGGAATATAGGGCTGGTGGGGGATATGGTTCACAGGATAAAAAAGAATATATCGAATTTATGAAGCACATTATGAATCAGGAATTTCCAAAGGGGCATTATGTTGTAAATGGCTTTGCAGACTTTGCTGTTATAGCTAATGAGGGAACTAAACAAAAGAAAAACTTTACAATAAAAGCACAGGTTGAATTTAGGGTAAATAAGAGTGGCGAATGAAAAAGTACATAAAATCTAATGTAAAACATTGTTAGATCAACAAAAAAGCCTATCAAATCGATATCGATTTAATAGGCTATTTCACGTGATTTGTCATTCAAAAGAGAGGGCGTAGCTTTTCAGGTATGACATTCGTATTCTTCACCATACCTTAGTGATGCTGTAACACTTCAGAAATCGTCACAAACTCATAGCCTTCGCTTTGTAAGTATTTCAGTACAGGCTCCAGTCCATCAGCGGTCGATTGGTGAATGTCGTGCATTAACACAATCGCGTTGTTATGCATGGCCTTTTTTACCATTGGTAGCAGCTGCTGTGGATCACGATGCTTCCAGTCGAGCGTATCAATCGTCCAGTTGACCGATGTGCGCGGAATGAGTGCGCGCACGGAATCATTGCTAGCCCCGTATGGCGGGCGGAACACGGTAGAGTTTTGGCCGGTTGCCTTTAAAATCGCCTGTTCAGTGGATTCGAATTCCTTTTGAATCGCAGCAGCAGACATTTTTGTTAAGACCGAGTGTGTCCATGTATGGTTGCCAATTTCGTGACCAGCATCGCGTATTGCACGTGCTAAGCCCGGATAATATTGTACACGGCTCCCAAGCATAAAGAATGTAGCCTTGGCGTTATACTTATTTAATAGTGCTAAAATTTGTTTCGTCACTTCTGGGTGCGGCCCGTCATCAAATGTTAACGCAACCCGTTTTTTTGTTGGGTCCGTATTTTGCTTTGGTACAATCGTTTCCTCTGCCTCCATCGCGATTTGGAAGTTTGATGCGAGCAGTGGATTTAAGAAGGATAATGACATTTCAACTGTAGGAATTCCCGCTTTTGCTGTGGCAATTTCACCTTCATTGAAGTACACAACAAGCGACTCTTCCTTTAACGCAAAACGTTTAAATAAGTCCCATTCGGGTTGTGTGGCAAGCGCTAATTCCTCTTGTAAAAGATGATCCGTATACGCTGGATTTTTCGCGATTTCGGATTGAATATGCGTCGCAAATGTTTCAAGACTTGTTAAATCTTCGTTAAGTAGTGTGCGAATATCAAACAGCTCCCCCGTTTTATAATCGATTAAAAAGGTGGTCACGGTTGTTTCTTGTTCGTCCGGATTTAAAAATGTTTTGTTTGTTAAGACAAACGAATAATAATGATTGTATTCGTACGTTTCGAGACTGATGTTGAGCTCGCCTGTTAGGTCATGGCTGCTTTGCTGCAGGCGCATTATGCCGGTGTAATAATCTTTTGCTTCGTTAATATACGTTAAAATTGTCTCGTTAAATGCCTCATATTCCGTCAATGGGTATTGGATGGCAAAGGGCATTTTTTCGTCATTGGAAATATCGGTGACGATGCGCACACCGGGGAAAATCGATGGTTCCTCGGAAATGTTAGACAGCGTCGCTTCGGCAATCAGCTCGTCTTCATATGGGAAAATGGGGTCATCACTTAAAACGGTTAAATAAATAACGATTGAGCCTAAGACAGCAATCGTCCCGACAAGCAGTAAATCAATCCACAATCCATGTCGTTTACGGTAAGGAGTTTTCATAGCTGTTTGTTTCCTTTCAAAAATATAGGGCAGTAAATGTAAAGCATTCGTTCAATTTAGGGTACAGAAATAGAAAGAAATTGCACCGTTATGTAAGCATAAAAAGTCTTAAATAAGACTATGATTTTAACCACGCTTCAAGTAATATGAGCTAAGAAGTGAAAGGAGGCCCATCACTATGAATGTTGAACATAATGAAATGGCGATCGACTGTTTTTTGTTAGCGGGTCGTATCATGATGGAAAGTGGCGCTGAAACGTATCGTGTTGAAGATACGATGCTACGGATGGCACGTTCTCAAGATATGATGGACGCACAGAGTTATGTCACGCCAACGGGAATTATTTTTTCACTTGGTAAAACGCAGCCTACACGAATTACATCGATCTCAACAAGAATTACAGATTTACACAGAATTGTTCTTGTTAACGAGATTTCCAGAAAACTTACATCTCAAATCATAACATTACAACAAGCATATGACGAGTTAAAGAAAATCGAAACAACGAATTACTTTTTACCAATTCTCATTCAAGTATTGGCAGCAAGTATTGCGAGTAGTTGCTTTTTACTGATGTTTAAAGGCATGATTCCTGATATACCGGCAGCTTTTGTTGCAGGGGGATTAGGGCTGTATATTGTCACGGTCATTCACCAAATTACACGTGTTAAATTTTTCTCGGAATTTTTAGCAGCAGTGGCTGTTGGGGTAGTGGCATCAATGGCGGTGCACTTTGGATTTGGAACACAAGTTGATAAAATTATCATCGGCTCAGTGATGCCACTTGTACCGGGCTTACTGATTACGAATGCGGTACGTGATTTAATGGCCGGGCATTTTACAGCCGGTATGGCAAAGGGTGCGGAAGCCTTTTTAACGGCATTTGCAATAGGTTCAGGGATTGCACTTGTTCTATCCTTGTAAATAAAGGGGATTTTTTTTATGATCGATAGCTTATGGTTTCAACTCATCATTAGTTTTTTTGCGACAGCCTGTTTTGGTGTCATTTTTAATGCGCCAACAAAGGCTATTCCCGCGTGTGGATTCGTTGGAGCGATTGGCTGGGGCATTTATTATTTAATGGCGGATTACGGTTTAGATGAAGTGCGCGCGTCATTTATTGGTGCTTTTATCGTGTCACTTGTGGCACATTATGCGGCACGTAAATTCCGTATGCCAATGATTGTGTTTAGTGTATCGGGCATTATTCCACTCGTACCGGGGGGCATTGCCTATAATACGATGCGTAACATTATGGAGCTCGATTATATTATGGGTCTACAAAACGGCATGCGTGCTTTTATGATTTCAGGTGCAATTGCGATGGGATTAGTATTTGCGGAAGTGATTATGCAAATGATTCTACGTATGATGCATGAAGGAAAAACATCGATTCAATCGTTTATGAAAGTGAAAAAAAGAAGCTCGAAAGCAAAGGAATAACCAATGCTTTCGAGCTTTTTCGATTTCGTTAAATTTGGCTTGTAATTTCGTCGTTTGTTACAGGTTTACTAATGAAGTAACCTTGTACCACATCGCAGCCGAATTTTGTTAGGAGCTCTTGTTGGTCTTTTGTTTCCACACCTTCTGCCACGACAGTGAGGTTCATGGATTTGCCTAACTGCACCATACCGTTCACAAGCTGCTGCGTTTTTTCGGATTTTAGTGCGCGTATAAACGTTTGGTCAATTTTCACAGTAGAGATTGGTAGGAGCTGCATGTAACGGAATGAACCATAGCCTGTTCCGAAATCGTCTAGCGAGAAGAGGATCCCTTCGTTTTCTAAGATGCGCATTTGCTTAATGATGCCTGTTTCGGCTTCCGCTTCAAGGGCAAATTTCTCGGTAATCTCGATTTGTAGTAAGTCCGCTGGGCAGCCTGTGCGGTCGAGCGTTTCTAAAATCGATTTTGCCATATTTTTGTCACGGAACTCACGAACCGATGAGTTGATGCTTACTTTTATTTGATGGCCGGCATTTTTCCAGGCAACGGCTTGTTCACATGCGCGTTCAAGCATGAACGAACCGATGTTGTTGATTAAGCCTGTTTCCTCTGCAATTGGAATGAGTTCGTCAGGTGAAACGGTACCAATTTCCTCATCGTCCCAACGTACAAGTGCCTCTACCGCAGTAATTTTACCTGTTTTAACATCGAGCTGTGGCTGATAAAGAACATGTAAATTCTTTTGATCTAATGCAAGCAGTAAGCGTTTTTCAACAACTGATTTACGATTTAAGGCAGCATGTGATGACTTTGATAAAGAAAGAATGCTATCGCCACCTGCTTCACGAACAGAAGTGATCGTTGCAAGGGAAGCCTTCATTAATTGTGAGAACGTTGTTTGGTCTTCAGGGAAGCGTGTGATCCCACCACTTAATGATAACGGTACAGCAACATTGCCGTTGTAAATCGGATTTTGCTGTAAATACGTTAAGAAACCTTGCGTAAACCATTCAGGTAATGGCGTAATGACAACGAATTCATTTTCGTTAATACGTGCCATCGTGCTGTCTTGGAAGTACATTTTCATACGTTTTGTAAATTCCATGACAAGCGATGTGCCAGCTAAATCATCGTGTAAGTCTTTAATTGTATAAAACTTGTCGATGCTTAAATAGACGAATGAAAAATGGCGCTGTTCTTCGATCATTGACGTAATGACCTGTGCCAAGCGGTGCACATTAATCATGCCGGTTTCTGGGTCGATATAGGCGATTTTTTCAAGCTGAAATTGGACGGTTTTATCCTTCGTAATATCACGCTCGATTAATACGTATTGGTTGCGCTCAGGTGTTGTGCCGAAAAGCGGAATCGCTGTTAAGTGTACCCAGTAAAGCTGCTCATCTTTTGTAATTTTTTGTACGTCACCTTGCCAAATATGCCCGTTTTGTAAAGTTTTCCAAATGGTTTGAGTAACCTTCTCAGAATCGCTAGAAATCGGAAAAAGTTGCCAAAACGTTTTGCCGATGACGCGCTTTGGTGTCCAGTGACTCGTTCTTAAAAACTGTTGGTTCGTTTGAATGATAAAGCCGTCTGAATCCAGTGTCACGGTCATAAATGATTGATGAATTCCATTCTTTAAATCCGTTAACTGTTGTTGCTCGGCATTTAATGAACGGATGTCGTCGTTTGGAATACATAAAACGTAGATAGCCTCTGTACCTTCAAAGGTTGTTGGTTTTGTGTAAAGGGTAACAAGTGTCGTTGTTTGCTGCTTTGTCGTAATCGCAACATCTTGTAAATACTGTGGTACTGTACTCGATAAAATCGATTCGATTGTATCATTCCCGATTTCTGAAAAGAGCGTGTGCGCGATGGGCTGCTTGTTTAGTCGCTCCATATCTAGTGTTGAATAGTCAAAATGGTCTAAGTTCCCTTTGGCGATTGTTCCAGTAGGTAAAAGAATAAAAGAAGGGAAAGGAGTAACTAGCAATGGCTCAATATCCGTTGAATAGATTTGCTCTTTTGTCATAAGTCACTTCTCCTTAATTTCGTAAATTAATACTATAATTATAATTAATTAATATCCATTAGTCACTAATTAAAAACTAATTACTGTAAAAACAAGAAATATTATAGTATTATTTTACCTTGTTTTGTAAACAGGGAATAAATGATATTACATAATTTATCTTAAATTTGACAAATAAGGTAAAATGTCTTTTTAAAATACAAGATTATTATCTTATACCCAATAATGGATATATTAACTGATTCATTTAGGCTGTTTCATGAAATAACTATAGAAAAACGAAGATTTGATTGACCTTGTTTTTCTATAGTTGCGTAACAACGAGAGCTTTACTACAATAAGAGCATTAGAAGGTAGTAAGAATTGGAGTAGAAAGAATGAATTTATCGGCAATTACGGTTTCGTTTCCTCTAGATGAAGAAACGTTTGAGGAATTACAAAATTTATGCAAAGTCGCGGAAATTGACGGGCATGTCTATCATCAAGTGATGAATCTACCAGTTGCGCGTAACTATGATATGCGTGGCTTTTATGTGCTTGTATATGATGATGAAAAAAATGAACTTGTTGGTGCAGGTACGGCCATCGATTTAATGGGCTTAAATACGTATGAGTGGTCTATTTTAGTAGCACCGATGTATCGCCAGCTCGGTATTGGTAGTGCGGTTTACAATGTGTTAAAGGACGGTATGGCTGCGCGTGGTAGTGAAGGTGAGCTTGCATTAGCAATAGAGGGAAGCCATTTTGGGGATGAATTTTTACAAAAGCTTGGCTACTTATATAGTTTTTCAGAGTCAACGTTAGAGGTGAAGGCAGAGGTACTCGAGCAGCAAGGGCCGGTGACATTACGTCCGTTCATGCAAAAGGATACGGAGGCACTTGTGACAATCTTTAGTGAGGCCTTTGGAGATATACGCGAGGAATCGCTTGAGCTAATTGACTTTAATACGACAACAGAAGGCCTTGTTATGTGGACGGCTGAAGTCGGCGACGAGGTAGTCGGCACGGTGACGACGCGTAAAGAGGGCGAAGTTGAGTGGATTACCGCGTTTGCTGTGGCGCCAAATAAGCAAGGGCAAGGCATCGGTACACAAATCTTAAATCTCGTGAAAGATTACGCGATTCGCCAAGGGGAGAAAACGATTCTACTAGATGTTGAAATCGAAAACGTCGGGGCACTCCGTGTGTACGAAAAAGCCGGCTTCATGAAGTCGACGCAGATTGATTATTATATTTATATTAAATGAATAAAAGCATCCTGAACTGATTGTTCAGGATGCTTTTTTGGTCATAGGATTATAATTTCGAATAAAGTTTTACCCTCGTAATAAAGTAAAGTGAAAAACACAAAACCAAGCCGCTTGCGCTTACGCGAGGCGGCAGTTAGTGAAAATAGTTACTCTTTCTTTATTAAAGAAACTTAAATCAATGCTGTGCTGATTGAAAATTCATTTATTTAAAAGGTTTTTTTATTACCGTTGATTAGAAGTAGCGGCATTTTAAAAGGAAATGCTTTGTTTTATCATTTTTTACAGAAGCTCACTTAATGCCAAAGTAGAGTGGCGCGGAGCGAAGGCGGCAGACTCCTGCGGGAACAGCGCGTGCGGAAAATCCATTTTTTGTGCCGCCGTCAGAGGCACAAAAAATTAGTTGGAGCCGTGCCCGCGGAAAGCGTCCGCCGTAGCGCAGCAAAACGGACTCAATTAGAAAAACTCAATTTTTATCTTGTCATCCCTAACTTTTGTTGAAGAACCACTTTTTTACATTAAAAATGTCTCTTTCGAAGGGCCGATTAAATATAGCTCATGCATCGCGCGTGTTAGGGCAACGTAGAGGAGCTTACGGTCAATCGGATTGTCGTAGTACGGTGCTTCAAAGGACGCGATGATAACGGCATCAAACTCTAGCCCCTTCGCTAAATGGCTCGGGACAACGAGAAGCTTTTGCTGATCAATGCCGGAGTTTTCATTGAGTAACTGGGCAGGAAAACCTTTATTTTCAAGCTGTTTGACAATGGCCTGTGCTTCGTTTGTTGTTTTACAAATAAGCGCAATCGATTGATGTTTATTTGCTTTGATGGCTTCGACGGTTTTGGCGATTGTTTCAACGTCGAGCTTGTCTTGCATGATAAATTCCGGAACCTTGCCGTGACGTACAACTGGCTCAACAAGCGGAAGCTCCTCGTTCATTTGCGCGAGGATCTCATTGGCGAGTTCCATAATTTCAATCGTTGTTCGGTAGCTTTTTTGCAACGTCGCATAGGTGGCGCGCGGGAATAAGTCGAGCACCGGCTGCCATTCAGTTAGTGAGCGGTAGCTATGAATGCCTTGTGCTAAATCACCAACCATCGTAAACATATCGGTTTCAAGTCCCGCTTTAAGCGCGGCAAGTTGGAAGTAGCTATAATCTTGCACTTCATCGATAAAGACAACGCGCATCTTCCACTTTTCTTCGATGCCTTTGACCTTCGCCTGCAAGTAGTAGAGCGCGGCTAAATCCTCGAGTGCCCAAGCTTCTTTCTTATGTGCCTTTAGGAAGCTTTCGGTTTCGCTTGGATCCCATTCCGGTGCGATTTCATAGAGCAACTCACGGCTCGTGACAAGTTCGCGGTACAGTGTTTTGATTTTTGCTTTGGTGAATTTCTTCATATAAGCAGTGGCGGTCGTTTTCGCCTCTTGCTTGATTTTTGGGATACGATCGTCGCGTTCGTCAATCATTTTCGTGACGGTGTGGCGGCGTTTTTCCGCGTCGCGCATGCCGTTTAATGCGCGGCCAATCGCCTCTTCATACCGGGCGTTTAACTTCGTGAGAACGGCGGTCGTTTTACGTTTCACTTCGGTTTGGATAATTTTTTTGATGCGCTCGAGTCGTTTTTCAATCGGCATGTAATGGAATTCGACTAAAAACAGCTTTTTCAGATGGTCGCCCTTGATGATGCGATATTTTTCGATAAACACATCGTCAAAAAGTGTCGCAAGCTGCTGTTCATAATGCTGTAAGAAACGTTGCATCATGAGCTCGTAGTAAGGACTGCCTTTCATTTTAGAAATGTGCAGCTCCTCGAAATTTCCAGCTTGTGCAATAATTTTTTCGAGTTGCTCATTTGGATTCGTTAGTTTTAGTTTAAGTTTTAAGGCATTTTGCACGTAATCGGCATAGGTCGTTTGGCAAATTTTATCGACACCGAGTTCCGGCAAGACGTCGCCAATATATTCAATAAATAAATTATTCGGGGCTAAAATCATCAGTTGCTCAGCGTTAAAATGCTCGCCCATTGTATAGAGGAAATACGAAATTCGGTGCAAGGCAATCGTTGTTTTTCCTGAACCGGCAGCGCCTTGTACGAGAATCGGCTGACGTAGGTGCGCACGGATAATTTCATTTTGTTCTTTTTGAATCGTGGACACGATTTCGGTTAACCGCACATCGGCTTTTCCCTCAAGTGCCTCTTGTAGTAATTCGTCGTTCGTTGTTAAATCGACGTCGCGGTAGTCGATGAGTTCGGACTGCTCAATTTTGTATTGACGCTTGGCAAATAAATGACCAGATAATTCCTCATCGCGCACATCATACGTTATATCGCCTAGGCGTCCATCGTAATAGACGTTTGCGACAGGGGAACGCCAATCGACGATGATCGGCTCATGGGTTTCACTATGAAACAACGATGTTTTACCGATATAGAGAAATTCCTCGGGCTCCTGCTCACGTTGAAAGTGAATCCGTGCAAAATACGGCTTTTGGCGAATGGCCTCTAAGCCTTCTTTTTGATTGCGCGCCAGTTCAAAAAAGCGCGTGTTCATTAAAATATTTAGGAAGCTGTCACTCGAATCCAAGTATTCTACGTTCGACATCGCCGTTTTAATGTTTTCCTGCGCGTTTTCGATATCGCTTTTCGAGCTATGTAAAATACGGTCCATATAGGCAACGGTTTCACGTAAGCGCTGTTGTTCTTGTTGGAAATCTTCCGGTTGCATCGTCTTGTTCCCCCAATCAATTCATAAAGTCAGACTATAATCGTATCAAAAGCGAGTTGCGTTATACAAGTAAACCTTAGAGAAATAATTAGAAAAACACATTTCGCGCAAAATAGCGCGAAATGATATCTTTTCTTATGTGGATTTCCTTGAAAAAAGTTATACTTTCCTATCCACCAAAAAAGACAGCAATTGTTTGCTGCCTTAACGGTTTACCACTTCGCGACATGCTCCTCAATACAGCCAAGCATTTGCTGAATGCATAAAGTCGACCCGTCCTCTAATTGGATCGTGCCGTCATAATAGCCGACCATTTGATGCACAGAAGAAGCGATGACTTTTGCATTGGTTTCAGCCACACGCTCGAAAAATGGCGTAAATGTCAGCTGTACTTGGTCGCTAAATTTGGAACGAATCGTCCACGGCTTCATAAAGTCTGTACGGTCATACTTAAAGTGTACATCTTCATTGATTTTCGTCATCACCCCATCTATGAAAATCGCGTTTTCTGTCATCCCCGTGCCATCTGTCCATTGCCCACCAAAATTTAAGCCGATGCGCTGTCCGCGAACAAGCTGTGACGCCATGCCCCAATTCCATGTTGCTCGGCGCGGCCATACCCCACGACCGTAATCGAGAACGGCAAAGCTTTCTTCCGGAGAAAATGTAAAGCGACGATTACCAATTTTAACGATGCCTGAAGTCGGTAACGTATGATGCTTTGCGGTAAATTGAAACGTTTGACGATTCCACGGGATCACAACATTGAGCGACTCGTCTTTTGGCGGATGCTCAATCGTTAATTCCGCGTGTAAATGCTCCCCGTCAAAATTAGGGGAAATGACCGTTAGATGCGTCACGCCGTTGAAATACGTCAACTGAATTGTCATGTCGCTACTTTTAAAGTTAACGGTTTCTAATACCTGTGATGGCATGTTTATTTTTGAGCCAAGTGGAATGGTAATTGTTTTTTCGAAATAACGTTGTGTTTCGTATTCAAGGAAATAAACGAAGCAAACAGCCGCATAATCTAAATGGCTAATCGTTGCAGAAAATAAGATTTCCTCGCCGTAAACGCACCAATAATTCCATTTTTTCTTGCGCATAAAATGACCAGATAAATTGCAATCAATAATTGGCTGACGTGCAAAGCCAATCGCCTCTGGATTTAAGTTGCCTTTTTTATCGCAAAGTGCCGTTGGAATTATAATTTCTTTTTCTGCGTGCTGCTTCATCAAAAATCCCCCTATACTGTAAACTCATATAAAAATATTGTATCAAACATTTTAGAAAACTGTGCAATTTCACTCTAGTTGTTAAACAACGGACATATTCGTAAAAAAATGGTCATACGCTATTAGAAAATACAGTTCGTCAAATTGCGTGAAATGGTATTGCATCTTTTGTGAGTTACCTAAAAAAAATACACTTTCTTCTCCATTAAAAAAGAAAAGAGGCCATGACAATGCGTTATTACAATCGCCAAGCAGCGGTCGACTATGCCAATACTTGGTGGGACCGTCACAACCCGCAGTTTCCGGCATTTCAAGATGATTGCACCAACTTTATTTCGCAGTGCCTCTATGCGGGTGGTGCACCAATGCGCGGAATGCCAAATCGTAGTCAGGGCTGGTGGATGATTGGGTTGCCGGAGCGTTGGAGCTATAGTTGGAGTGTGGCGCATTCGCTTAGGTGGTATTTAGAGACGTCGACAAAGGGGTTAATGGCAACGCGTGTTAACTCTGCGTCTGAGCTGGAGCTTGGCGATGTCATTTTTTATGATTTCACGGGGGATGGACGCATTGACCATAGTACGATTGTGACGCGGATCGAGGAGGGGATTCCATACGTCAATGCCCACACGATGAACAGTAAAAATCGCCATTATTCATATGAAAATTCCTCAGCCTACACAGCACAAATGCAGTATTATTTCTTTCATATTCACGATGAATTTCCTTTGTAATCACCTTGTTACATGATAAGGTATTACTAGAAAACAAAGGAGGATTTGTCGATGACTATCTCAGTAAAACAAGCAATTTTAGAGCGCCGATCAATTAAAAAATTTAACGGGCAACCTGTTGAAAAACAAGCGGTGCTAGAAATCTTAGATGATGCAAAGTGGGCACCAAATCACGGCAATCGTCAGCCTTGGCGAATCGTTGTAGCAGCAGAGGATAAATTACCGCAGCTACACGAACTACTACGCGATTTAGCAGTTCCAAAATGGCAGGAGCTTTCAGAAGAAGCACTTGCCGCACAAATGCAAAAATTCACGCTTGCGGGGGCCTATGCATTTGTTTTAGTAACAGAGGATATGCGTCAAAAAGAGCGTTTAGAAGATTACGCCGCGACGTCTTGCTACTTACAAAATACGCAGCTACTTGCGTGGGAAAAGGGTATCGGAACGTGCTGGAAAACACCAGGCTTCTTAGATAACCCAAAATTCCGCGAAGCTTTACATGCTAAATCAAATGAGCGCGTCATTTCGATGCTACAATTTGGTCATTTCGATGAAGCACTTGCTGCAAAGCCACGTAAAGAAGTCGCTGATTTTGTAACAGAATTCGGCGCATAAGAGAAAGAAGGGAAGCACCTTGTCCAATAAGTGCTTCCCTTTATTATTTCAAAAAACGTTTTTGTCATTGGATGAACGGGAAAAGTACGTTACCAAAATTTTGGAGGAATGCATATGTATGAACATGCACCAAAGCAAACGGTTGAACTTGTCTATACAAAACATGATTTATTCACGAAACTCCAGGAATTACGGAAGTCACCGGAAGTCGTTCATCGCAACCAAATTTATATTTTAACAAAGCATGTCGACGAGTTTCATGCACTAACGCGTGATCATCAAGTTACGCTTGTTACCACGCACGGTATGCGTAACTTTATGAAGGAGCTCCTATTTAAGGAATCGCCGATTGAAAAGGTTCTGCGCCGTATGAATCTTTCGCATAGCGAACGGGTAGAATACGAGGCGGTTATACGCAGTGGCGGGATGGTTGTAGTATCGGGAACGGACCCATTTAATGAAGAGGAATGGACGGGGCACACACTGACTCAATGGATTACCAACCGTTCAAATTCCTCAAACATCACGTTACATGACATCAAAGAAGAGCGCATTGTGCCATATGAGCCAGAAAGACAGCTGTACTTTTTACCTTCAATGGGTGTAGCGGGTGAATTTGGGCGCGCAAGTGAAGTGATGGTTACGGCTGATGGTGATATGCCATTAAAGGATAATCAGCGCTATGTTCGAGATCCAAGAACGCGTGAATTAGGGATTTATCAAGGACCACATCAGTGAAAACTTAATCTAAGTCGGGTTGCTTTTTAGAAAGTGAATTCGGCTTTTTTTGTGCGCGGTAGAGGAAAAACTCGTTTTTTGTAGAATATTTACTCATTAAAGAGGTGAGTGATATGGGGAAGGTAATCGGTTCAGTACAACAAGCGGTCGCGCAAATTGAAGACGGGGCAACGCTGTTAGTGGGTGGCTTTGGCTTATGCGGTATTCCGGAAAATTTGATTCAAGCGGTTAAGGACATAGGGGTAAAAAATTTAACGGTTGTGAGTAATAACTGTGGTGTCGATGATTTTGGTCTTGGGGTATTGCTACAAGAAAAGCAAATCACCAAAATGATTGCTTCTTATGTGGGGGAGAATAAAACGTTTGAGCAGCAGTTTTTAAGTGGTGAGCTTGAGGTGGAACTTGTGCCACAGGGGACATTAGCGGAGCGAATTCGCGCGGGTGGTGCAGGGATTCCGGGGTTTTACACGGCAACCGGGGTAGGCACAGACATTGCTAAAGGGAAGGAAACGAAGGAATTTGACGGCAAGTTGTACATATTAGAGCGTGCGATTACGGGTGATGTTGCGCTTGTGAAAGCATGGAAGGCCGATACTTCGGGGAATTTAGTGTTCCGCAAAACGGCACGTAACTTTAATCCACTTGTGGCAACAGCTGGCCGGGTGACGATTGTAGAGGTCGAGGAGCTTGTGGAAGTGGGCGAGCTTGATCCAGATAGCATCCACCTACCAGGGGTGTACGTGCAACATATTGTTCATAGCCCGTCGTTTGAAAAACGGATTGAACGCCGCACGGTAAGGGAGGATGCATAACATGGATGCACGTAAGAAAATTATTCAGCGCGCGGTACGAGAAATTGAGAATGGCATGTATGTCAATTTAGGTATTGGCATGCCGACGCTGATTGCCAACGAAATTCCAGCAGATTATGACGTCATGCTGCAATCTGAAAATGGCTTACTTGGCATTGGCGCGTACCCGACGGAAAGTGAACTCGACGCGGATTTAATTAATGCCGGTAAGGAAACAGTAACCGCAAAAGCGGGCGCAGCGTTTTTTGATAGTGCGGAAAGCTTTGCGATGATTCGCGGTGGCCATATTGATGTTGCGATTTTAGGGGGCATGGAGGTTTCTGAGAACGGGGACCTCGCCAACTGGATGATTCCCGGTAAAGTCGTGAAGGGCATGGGCGGTGCGATGGATTTAGTCGTCGGTGCCAAAAAGGTCATTGTCATTATGGAGCACGCCAATAAATACGGGGAGTCGAAAGTGAAGAAGAGCTGTACACTCCCGCTTACTGGGCAAGGGGTGGTGCACCGACTTATTACCGATCTTGCGGTATTTGATTTTGAAGAAGGACGCATGCAGCTGGTGGAATTGCAGGATGGTGTGACGCTTGAGGAAGTACGTGAAAAGACCGAAGCTGTGTTTGAAGTGAAATTATAATTATAGGAAGTCGTGCTAATTCGTGAAGGATTAGCACGACTTTTTTGCATTTTATTGATAGTGTAATAAAAACCTCGAGTATCGGGTAAAGGTAATTTTACTAATAAAATTTGTAAATTAGTATAGGGGTATATATTGTATTTTTATACTTAGATATACATCCGAAATGGTACCTTTGAATTTTCTTTATATTTCAAAACTACATAAATTCACAGTATTACCTACCTTTATTAATAGTATATGCATATAAAGTGAATAAAATAGACGATATATAATTCTGAAAATTAGAACTTTTATTTTATCTATTGAATATTTATGCACAAGAAGTTAGAATAAGTTATCACTTATTTGATAATCATCAAAAGGTTACTAATTATCAAAAAGATACAAACATTGTGAGGTCCTATAAAATGGCAGATTGGTTAGATTTATATAAAGAAATGGGCGACTATTTAGCGCCAAGTATGGCAAAGGATCACCCGAATCTTCCAGTTGTAAAAGAGGAAGGTTGTTATTACTGGGGTGCGGATGGCAAGAAATATTTAGATTTTACATCAGGCATCGCCGTAACAAACACGGGGCACCGTCATCCGAAAGTCGTGCAAGCGATTAAAGATGCGGCCGATCATTTAGTACATGGCCCATCAGGCGTGATTATGTACGAATCGATTTTAAAATTATCGGAAGAGCTTTCAGAAGTATTGCCTGGTGATTTAGGTTGTTTCTTCTTTGCAAACAGTGGTACTGAAGCAATTGAAGGCGCACTGAAATTAGCGAAGTTTACAACAGAGCGTCCGTATATCATTTCATTTACGGGTTGTTTCCACGGGCGTTCAATGGGCGCACTTGGCGTGACGACTTCAAAAGCGAAATACCGTAAGTTTTTACAGCCATCACATCTGTCGTACCAACTTCCTTATGCAGACGTGAAATCCGCTCCAACGGGTGTGGATGCAGAACAATATGTGGTTGAAAAACTTGAGCAAGATTTCAAACAGCTATTCAAGCACCAAGTTACACCAGAAGAAGTAGCGGCGGTTATTTTAGAGCCGGTATTAGGTGAAGGTGGTTACATCATCCCGCCAAAAGCATGGGTGAAAAAAATCCGTGAAATTTGTGACCAGCACGGCATTCTACTTATTTTTGATGAGGTGCAAACAGGCTTCGGTCGTACGGGTGAATGGTTCGCGGCACAATACTTCGACGTAACGCCAGACATTATGGCGATTGCCAAAGGGATTGCGTCAGGCTTACCACTTTCTGCAACGGTTGCCTCAAAACAACTAATGGAAAAATGGCCAATCGGTGCACACGGTACAACATTCGGCGGCAACCCAATCGCGTGTTCAGTAGCACGTACAACGTTAGAAATTTTCCACGAAGAAAACTTAGTTGAAAATTCTCGCGTAGTTGGCGCATATGCTCGTGAACAACTGTTAAAAATAAAAGAGAAGTATTCAATTATTAGCGACGTGCGTTCAGCCGGCTTAATGATTGGTATTGAATTATCAGATCCTGTAACAGGTGAAGTTTCAGGGGAAGCAGTTGGGAAAGTATTAGATTACGCGCTTGAAGAAGGCGTACTGTTCTATTTATGTGGCAATGAAGGCGAAGTTATTCGTATGATTCCACCACTGACGATTACAAAAGAGCAAATTGATGACGGCTTGCACATGCTAGATAAAGCCATCGCACGATATTTACAAGAACAACAATAAAAGGAGAGAACATCATGAACAAAAAATGGTTATTAGCAGCGCTGACAACACTTGTGATCGCAGTATTAGCGGCATGTGGGACAGCAGACAAAGAAAAAGAAACATCAGGTAGCGAAAATACAGACAACAAAACATTAGTAGTGGGAACATCAGCGGATTACGCACCATTTGAGTACGTAGAAACGGCAACAAGCGACGAAATTATCGGCTTCGATATCGATTTAATCAAAACAATCGGTGACAAATTAGGCTATGACATTCAAGTACAAAACATGGACTTCAACTCATTAATCACAGCATTACAAGCGGACAAGTTTGACGTTGTCATCTCAGGTATGACCCCAACAGAAGACCGTGACAAAGTAGTAGATTTCTCAGTGCCTTACTATGAAACAGAGCAATATTTAATTTTTGATAAGGAAAAAGGCTACGAAACACCAGCTGACGTTAAAGGCGGTGTCGTAGGTGCACAAATTTCTTCAATTCAAGAAGATTTAGCAAAAGAATTAGGCGAAACACACGGCTTTAAAGTAGAAAACCGTAACTTAATTCCAGAGTTAATCCAAGAATTAAAAACAGGTCGTTTTGATGCAGCGGTTATCGAAAACATCGTTTCTGAAAACTACTTAGCGAACAACGACGATTTAGCAGCATTCCCAATCGAAGTAGAAGAGCCAGATTATAAAGCCATCGTATTCCAAGAAGGCAGCGCATTAAAAGCAGAGTTCGATAAAGTGATCGAAGAATTAACTGCTGACGGTACGATCGACGAATTAAAGAAAAAATGGTTTGTAGTGGAGTAAGCAACAAGCTAGCCACATGAACAAGTAACGTCATTCAGCTGTTAAGGGCTGAATGACGTTTCGTATGTTTCGAACTTAGTTTTACTAAGAGTGGTGGGCTACGGCAAACAGCATTAGAGCCACGTGGTACGTGTCACTACTACTGTTTCTATTGCCGTTTGCGAGGCCCACCACTCAGACGTTTTACTCTCGTTATAAAGTTAAGCGCTTAAAATCAAGCCACTTGCGCTTACGCGAGGCGGCGATGAGTAAGGAAGGTTTGCTCTTTGTTATGGAAGGTAAATTGAATAGAGAGTGTTTTGTTTTAATTCCTAAATTGAGCAAGTATTTAATGGATAGAATTAATGATTGAGTAACTTTTTATAAGAGATAAACTTCATACCAAAGCAGAGTGACGCGGAGCGAAGGCGGCAGACTCCTGCGGGAACAGCACGCGCGGAAAATCCAATCAATTGTGCCACCGTAAGAGGCACGATTGATTTAGTTGGAGCCGTGCCCGCGGAAAGCGTCCGCCGTAGCGCAGAAGAACGGACCCAATTTCAAAGTAACTGTAAATAATAGATTTCATCAAATTGAAGAAAGGAGGGTTACGATGTTTAATTTTGACGCAGTCGTACCCTCTATCCCGTACATTTTAGAGGGGATAGGTGTCACATTACAAATCGTTGTTGGCGCGACGATTATTGGTTTAGTTTTAGGTATACTTTTAGCATTATGCAAAATCGGCAACATCGCGCCACTTCGTTGGTTCGCGAGCTTCTATACATCAATTTTCCGAGGCACGCCATTAGTATTACAATTAATGTTAATTTACTACGCCGTACCGCAAGTATTAGATATGCAGATCGACCCAATTCCAGCGGCGATACTCGCATTTGGTTTAAACTCAGGGGCGTACATTTCTGAGATTATCCGTGCCGGCATTAGCGCGGTCGATAAAGGACAAATGGAAGCCGCGAAAGCACTGGGCATTCCGTACAGTAAAATGATGAAGGACATCATTTTACCGCAAGCCATGAAAAATATTTTACCATCGTTAATGAATGAATTTATTACATTAAATAAAGAATCAGCCATCGTGACAGTAATCGGTGCCATGGATATCATGCGCCGCGCGTACGTTGTCGGTGGTTCGACGTTTACGTATTTAGAGCCGCTACTAATTGCCGGTTTAATCTATTACGTCATGACATTAGTATTATCATTCCTTGGCAAAACGCTAGAAAAGAGGATGAAACGCAGTGATTAAAATTGATAACTTAAAAAAAACCTATGGCAAAAATGAAGTATTAAAAGGCATCACAACCGAAATTAAAGAAAAAGAAGTAATCGCGATCATCGGTCCTTCTGGCTCAGGGAAGTCAACATTCCTACGCTGCATTAACCGCTTAGAAGAACCAACTGAAGGCGTGATTTCGGTTGCAGGCGAGACCGTGACGGAACAAAATGTCATGAAGGTGCGCGAGAATTTAGGCATGGTGTTTCAGCACTTCCACCTGTTCCCGCACAAAACGGTTTTAGAAAACTTAACGTACGCACCGATCAACGTAAAAGGTGTCGCTAAAGAGACGGCTGTGAAAATGGCCGAGGAACTGTTATCAAAAGTAGGGCTTTTTGAAAAGCGTAACGAATACCCGAACCGTTTATCAGGTGGGCAAAAGCAGCGTGTGGCTATCGCGCGTGCACTTGCGATGAATCCAACGGCGATTCTATTCGATGAGCCAACATCAGCGCTTGACCCAGAAATGGTTAAAGAGGTTTTAGAAGTAATGAAGTCGCTTGCCAAAGAGGGCATGACGATGATGATTGTAACGCATGAAATGGGCTTCGCGCGTGAAGTCGCGGACCGCGTACTGTTTTTAGATGGTGGTTATTTAGTAGAGGATGCTCCTCCAGAAGAATTCTTCGCTGCCCCAAAATCAGAACGTGCGAAAGCGTTTTTAGAGAAAGTTTTATAAGTTTAAGCACATCCGCTATTGTGGGTGTGTTTTTTTGATTTGAATTTGGGTTTAATGAGCGGAAATTTCGGGTTTTAGAGCGAAAATGGATTCGTTATGAGCGAAAGGTAAAGGTTTATGAGCGAAAAATGAAAGCTTATGAGCAAATTTCAGAGACTTACGAGCATATAACCAATTATTCCCTTTTTAATTCGCGAAACTTGAGCAACGCAAAAAAGGGCATCCTAAAAATTACTTTCAGGACACCTTTACAATTATTACTTTGGATACGTCTGACACACATGTCCCACTTGCCCGTCTGTTTAAGAGCTAGTTCCAGGCTGTGCGTTCACTTTGCCGCTCGTTTTTAATGGCTTTTCGTTTTTCATCGGCAAGAGCCGGGTCGTGGTTTACCTCAGCACCAAATTCTTCTTGTGGGCTTTTCTGATTCTTCCGTTGAACTTGTAATTTATTATTTGCAGTTGATTTGCTACGATTCGTGTCCATAGTGATTCCCATCAGCCTCCGTTATTTTAAAGAATACTTCATTTTAAAGTTTGGCCAATTGGAAGGATTTTATGAATTTAAACGGAAGTTTTTAAAAATGTATACGCACAAAACGTTATGTTCGATTCATTTAACCATCATGTGAAATCATACGTAATACTAGACCACAAAATGAAAGTAGGGGCGGCGAATGAAAAAAAGTTTTTTTATAGGAATGGTAGGGGCAATGCTTTTGGTGGGCTGTGACAATTCGCAGGAAACCACTACAACTAATACAGATTCAGTAGCGGTTGAAGTACTGAAATCGAGTATGGAAAAACAAGTAACAGAACTACAGCAGCGATTAGATGAACTGCAACTACGGCTCGATGCAGTGGATGAAGAAAACGGCGATCAGGGGTTGGCATTATATACACTGAACCACATCATCAACGCGACATCAGATGTGGAAGCTAAGTACGGCTACATTGAAAATATTTCAGAAAATAAGGTTACGGTGAAAAGGGTAGAGATGGTAACGGATTCAAGTAGGCCTAACGGATATCGAATAGATGAGTTGAATCAAAATGAAGAGTTTTTGTTAGATGAAACGATGCTGTACTTTGTTGTACATGAGGTTGCCCCAGAGTTGGTCGACTATACTGAATTTAAACAGCAGGCAGTGGGCTCGAAGTTATTTACGTTTACAATCGTTGATGGCAAGCTGCTCGTTATAAAAGAGCAGTATTTGCCATAAGCGCGTGGAACAGAGTTGGCGATAAAAAAACAAAGCCCACATCGCGCGGGCTTCGTTCATTTTATTTCGGATATGTCTGACAAACGCGTCCAACTTGTCCATCTGTTAAGCGCACTTTAATGCCGTGTGGGTGAAAGCTCGAGTTTGTTAATAAATCCTTCACAATCCCGCGCGTAGTTGTACCTGTGCGTTGGTCTTTTTTTAAGACGATATCGACTTCTAAACCAGCGAATACATCGCTGCGATTTTTTCCGTTCATTGTGTGGCTCCTTCATACTGTACTGTTTTCTTAGTATAGCATGAACGGTGCAATACGCTACTTCGGCAGGTGATTTAAAAAGTTTTGATAACAAAAGCCGCGCACCTCTTCCTCACGGTAATACTTCAATAATTCATTCACCAAATTCTGATGCATACCGGCATGCTCAAGTCCGGTAACCTTCGTTGAAATCCCGTCAAAATCAGAGCCAAGGCCGATTAAATGCTTGCCACCAAGGGAAGCAATGTGATCAATATGATTGATTAAATCCCGCAGTGACGCCTGTTTTTGCCCATTGATAAATTCAGGGAAATACACGACATGCATCGGCGCATTTTTTGAAATCATCGCACGGATTTGCGCATCGGTTAAATTGCGCTCGTGCGGATAGACCGAAGTCGCATTAGAGTGTGAGGCAATCACATAATCCGCATGCTCCATCACATGCCAAAAGCTTTGCTCGTGGAGGTGCGTGACGTCAGTGATAATTTTGTGCTCGTTGTTCAGCTTGATAATGTCATGGCCAAAACTTGTGACACCGCGCCCTAAATTGCTATGTAAACCGTCTGCTGCTTCATTTGGAACGTTCCATGTTAAGCCAATTGCTAGGACGCCAAACGTGTAAAATTCATACCAAAAATCAAGGTTGCCACCGAAAAAATCCACGCCTTCAATCGTTAAAAACGCGCCAATTTGACCGAGCTGTAACGTATGAAAGTCCTCCCAATTTTTTAGTTGCACCATGTTCGTATTTGCTTCGATTAGCGCTTGGAAATGCGCGACTTGCTTGTAGGCAGCCACACGTTTTTCTTGTAGTGATAACTCAGGTTCAATAAAAATCGCAAACGCCTGCGCCATGACATTGCCAGCTTGCAACTTCTCATAGTTCACATCTAAAGTAGGGGCGTTCGTAAAATTATTACCCCGTTCAAATAACCGAAGCAAGGCATCACAGTGCAAATCAATAATCGGTATTGCCATCCTTATCACCATCCCAGTAATTTTCTCCATTATATAGAATATGCAAACTTTTTCCAAAAAATTATTAAAAAAAGCCTCACGCTAGATGGAATTCTAACGTGAAGTTAATGTGTTAAGCGTGATGCAATCCGGCGAAAATACCGCCTTTTGCAACAAGCTCTTCGTATGTGCCTTGCTCTTCGATGCCGTTTGGTGTGACAACGAAAATATAATCTGCATCGCGAATCGTTGCTAAGCGGTGCGCGATAATTAACGTTGTCCGGTTTTTCGCTAAATCGTTTAGCGATTGTTGAATAATGCGCTCTGTTGCCGTATCGAGTGCCGATGTCGCTTCATCTAAAATTAAGATTGGCGGGTTCTTTAAGAACATTCGTGCAATCGCCAGACGTTGCTTTTGACCGCCTGATAATTTCAGACCGCGCTCACCGATTTCCGTTTCAAAGCCGTCTGGTAGGTTTTCGATGAACTCCAGTAAGTTCGCCTGCGCTGCCGCGGTTTGTATAGCCTCAAAGCTTGCGCCGAGCTTGCCGTACGCGATGTTTTCACGAACCGTCCCAGTAAATAGGAAGACATCCTGCTGTACGGTACCGATTTGCTTACGCAGGGATTCTTGCGTAAGGTCACGGATATCATGACCGTCGATTGTGATCGAGCCATCTGTTACGTCATAAAAGCGCGGGATCAGTGCGCTGATTGTTGTTTTTCCTGAGCCGGATGGACCAACGAACGCAATCGTTTTCCCAGCTTCCACGTTAAATGAAATATTGTTTAATACTTGCTTGCTGTCGGCGTAATTAAAGCTTACGTTATTAAACGCAATATTCCCGTTTAAATGCTTCACTTCAATGGCATCAGGGCGGTCGGTAATCGTTGGCTCCTGGTCGATTAAATCACAGAAACGCTTAAAGCCTGCCATGCCTTTTGGATACAATTCTAGGAGTGCGCTAATTTTGTCGATTGGCTTAATTAAGACACTCGTAAATAAAATAAAGCTCGCAAATTCCCCGTAAGAAAGTTGGTCATTATTCACCAGCCAAGCCCCGACAACTAACACAACTAATGTCAGTAGGCGAGTTAAGATGTAAATGCTTGAATGCGTGCCGGCCATTACTTTGTAGGCATAGATTTTCGCCTTGCGGAACAGGGCATTTTGTTCTTTAAAACGCTGCTTCTCAAATGCCTCGTTGGTAAATGATTTAACAACGCGAATCCCCGAAAAGCTGTCCTCCACGCGGCCGTTGACGTTGGCAATCTCGCCATACATCACCGTCCAACCTTTTTTCATGCGCTTGTTGCTTAAATACATAACCACAATTAAAAACGGCACGAATATTAAAATGATCGTCGCCATTGTGGCATTTATGTTGTACATAATCGAGAACGCCCCGATGAACGTCATAATCGCGATAAATAAATCCTCAGGACCGTGATGCGCAAATTCGCCGATATCGAACAGGTCATTCGTAATGCGGCTCATTAAATGCCCGGTTTTCATATTATCGAAAAACGTATACGGCTGGCGCTGTACTTGATTGAACAGCTGCTGGCGCATATCGGTTTCGATATTGACCCCAAGCTTGTGGCCTAAATAGTTCACGATAAAGTTCATGCCGGTACTAATAATGTACGTTAAGAGTAACAGCGCACTGATTTTGGTAATCATCCCCCAATCGTTCGTCGGGAGCAGGTCATCGATAAACCATTGCACCGCTAAGGGAAACAGTAATTCTAAAATTGCTACGAATACCGCACTGGAAAAGTCGATGATGAAGAGCCTCTTATGCGGTTTGTAGTACGTAAAAAATCTTGCTAGCATAGTACGTCCTTTCTGTTAAGCGAGGTTAACGTGGTGTAATGGAAATCCATTGTTAAAGAGGATTATAACATTTTTTCGGAGGGCGAAGGAATAGGGCACAGGACTGGAGATTTGCGGAGTGTGCGCGCGGTCGGTTTGAGGGGAAACTTTTAGTCGACAAAAGGAGGGAATTCACGGAAAATAGCGAAAGTACGTATACAAAGTAGCCTGATAGAGAGGGGATAAAATGAGATGAAAAAAGTAGCATATACAGTTGCGCTAATTGGAATGATGGCATTTCTCATTTTGTTAGTGATGTTTGAAAAGATGCAGGCAGTCGATGTACGTGCCGCAGAAATTTTGTATGAGAATCCGGTGCTGCAGTTCTTTCATAGCTACGGGACATATGTGATTATCGCGGCGCTTGTGGCGACAATTGTCTGTTTATTAGTGAAGAAAAATTACCGATTTTTAGTGATTGTGTTACTGACGATTGGTGGGACGATTGCTATTAACCAGCTTGCCAAAAATTTGATCGGCCGAACGCGCCCAGAAACAGCGGGGGACTTAACGAACTATAGTTTTCCTTCAGGTCACACAATGATTAGCTTGGCAATTGTGATGTTATTTGCGTATGTGATGCCGCTTTATGTGAAAACAAGGGGCGCAAAAATTGCCATTTGGGTTGTTGCCATCATTCTTGCGGTAGTAATCGGGCTTTCTCGTGTAGCGGTCGGGCATCATTATTTAACAGATGTACTCGCTGGCTGGGCGCTTGCTTCTTCGTGGGTTGTGCTGGTGATTTATTGGTTTGAGAAAAAATATGGGCTTAAAAAGAAGCATGCGTTTAGCCACATTAATCCATATCCATATGCTTAAATAAGAAGGATCTTAAAGAGCGCTTTCCTAGAATGGTTACGGGTTCTCTTTTGAATCACAAACGAGTAGCTTACTAAATCGACATTGATTTGGTAGGCTATTTTTTATTGATTTAATAGCGCTTTTTGTCTTACAGTAAATTAGAGACCCAATTAATCACTAACGACTAGATATTCTCAACCGTTTTTTCAATGAGATAAAAGGGGGGATTCATAGGGAGATTTTAAAATAAATTATTCAGCATGATTTTATGCAATAAACGATTCAAATAATATTCCCTAAAATACTATACACTCATTGGTTCAACAAGTAATTTGAAACCAATCTGTTTCTTGCAGGAAATCTTTTCTTGAGAGTCTTTGACCAGAGATCATTTGGCGATAGGAAGTAATTGTACCATCGTGTGATACGATATATATCTTTTCTTTTTGTCGTCGCTTACAATTCACTATGAATTCTTCAGCAAGTTTTATGAATTGTTTTTCAGGTAAAGTATTTATGCCCTCAGTCCAAATATTTCGAGGGGCTTTACGATCAATTTCAAATGTAGGATAAAAATCCAAAATTGCTTCTAAATCAAGTATTTTATCACAAGGTAATGTGCTACAACTTGGGCGAATTGGAAATATTCTAGGAGACACTAATGGGCTTACAATTTTACGACAGTCTATATTTTCACTCCAAATGTATGCAGTTTCTAATGTTCTTCTAATAGGGCTTATAAAAATAATATCATTATTGTTTAATGGAAGTTGATTTCTTAGAAGTTTTGCTTGTTCAATCCCTTTAGCAGTTAATGCAGGGTCTTCTATATGTAGGCTACTAGGTATTTCTAATGTATGTTCTCCTTCACCGTGACGAATAAACACTAACTCCATTTAAACACTCCTTTTAGCTTATTATCAGTACTTTATTGGTTATTTACCCACTTATTTTAGATATTACCTTCCCTTAAAAAATTAGCTAACTAACAATGTAAAAGTAGCAAAGAGTCACTCTAATAATTAACATAATGAGGTAAATTAACCAAAATATGTTTACAAACAACTTGAAGATAGATATACTTACAAAGTAAATAAAAAATTCTTAAGGAGGTCGAATGAAATGATCATTATCGTTAAATTGATGTCAGTGGTAGTTACAACTTCAGTAAAAATGAAAATCACACATTCGACTAGATCGGAATGGATCGCTTAAGGTTTTTTTGTAATTAAGCATACCCATACCGCAGGGAGAAGTGTGCCCCTGCGGTATTTTTGTGCCTTTTTTTACCGTAGGGGAGTCTCTCTACGGTTTTTTTCATTTTTCAGGGTATTTTAAGGAGGTGATAATAAATGATATTAAACATATTTTCTCTCACGATAACTATTACAAAACGTGAGAACTCTCTTGAGAAAACACTTCATAATGAACATGCGAAAAAAATCTCTGAAGAGAACAAAAGAAAAGTAGAAAATTATATGCGTACTCGTCAATATTAATTTTGTTAATTAAAAAACATGAAAAGGTGGGAATTGAAATGATTTATATGAGCAAAAAACGTCATGCAGTTTTATGGGTTAAGAAAGATTCAACCTAGCCAACAGATGAAGTAATATAAAGTGACAATATAGCTATTTATTTTTAAAATCTCAGTAAAGCTAACCCGTTCTAGGACGGGTTGCTTCAGGAGGAAATGCGAATTACAATGTTAGGTCTAATTCTACAAAGCGTAATTCCTCGATACTAAAAATTGAATTTGGCAATCTTTAATTGCTTAAATCCATTATTCTGCCCGTTAGTAAATAAGTTCAATAAAAAAGGCATTAATCCTTCTCGGATCAATACCTTCTTTCATTGAATATGTCTAACAAATGGGGTGCAGTTCATGTTTGGTAACATTTTCATGTGTTTATTATAGTAACTAGATTCGACAAATTTGGTGTCTGAGCGAAATTCGCTATGAAATTTTCGATCAGTGATAAACTAATAAGAAAAGCAGTTAAAGGGTGTTCGGGGATGAATTTTTATATAGTCATGCAAGGCAAAACATATGAACAGGCGAAGGAAACAGGCGTCGTGTGGTGTTCGATTTATGATACGAGTGGGCAAACGCCGCATTCGTGGGAGCGTATGACCGAAGTCAAACAGGGTGATGCGATTTTCCATCTAGTAAAGGGCGAAATCGTTGCGATGAGTATTGCGCAGGAGGATTGCCAAATTGGCGAAAATCCATTTGATGAGGCAAAAGAGCTCGGCAATGTATTCGCATCAGCGTATGAGGCGCTACATCAGCCAATTTCGATTAAAGCGAACTTTGCGCAAATCAAACCGCTACTACCGGTCAAATATTCGCCATTTCAGCATAACGGCGACGGCAATCAGGGCTTTTTATATCCATGCAACGAAATGCTGGCGATCAAATTACTCGAGCTAATGAGTGATGCCAATATTTACGAGGAAAACGAAGAGCAGCTCGAGTTTGCTATCGGGCCCATTGCACAAAAAGAACGTCATACATTAGCACCGATTTTAATTGAAACGGAAGCCGAGGCGAAAGTGAAAATCCGTAAAGGCCAGCAAAAATTCCACAAGCAGCTCGCCCCGTTATGGGATCATCACTGTGCGCTCTGCGGCATTGATTTACCGGAGCTCCTACAGGCGAGTCACTCAAAGCCGTGGAAAGACGCAACGGATGAGGAGCGACTCGATCCGTACAACGGCATTTTACTGTGCAGCAATCATGATGCCTTGTACACGCGCGGCTATATTGCCTTTGACGGCACAGGCAAGATCCATATTTCACCGGAAATCGCGCCGATTGACTATGTGAAATACGGCATTCATGACAAGATGCGTGTAGCGCGAGTTGAAGAGAATAAGAAGTATTTTAAGTGGCATAAGCGAGAGGTTTTTCGGGGGGAAGTAAAAGAATAGTGGCTTTTATTAAATAAGGGGTGAGTACCTTATGAGTTATGTAAAATATGAAAGTGAATATGAAATTACATCTGAAAAAAGCATTAAAGTTTTTTGGTGTTTAGGTGATGGAGATAATGGTGAAATTGATGATACGTATGGTTTAGAAATTCAAGTTGATGAGTTTATTGAGCAGGAAGATTATTTAACTGGTATTAATTGCTTTTCATTTGGTTATGAATCATGGTCTTATAAAATTTGGGAGGAATGGGGAAGATTTATCGAGCATAAAATTCAAGACATTCCGAAGACAGCGCAGGGATTTGAAGAATTTTGTAATTGGTTAATTGAATTTGATTGTAATTATACTAGATCCGAAAATCATTTAAAGGACCTTGATAAAATAAAGGCTATCATTGAAGTAAATAAATAACATTAATAAAACGCTTCTACAAAGGAAAATCCCTGTAGAATAACGGGTTCGGTTGATGGGGAGAAAACGCTAAAACGCACTTCAATTACCACCCTAATCAGCATATGATTTGCACTATAATTAACAGTATAAATAGCAAAAAAAAACGCACAGTGTTGTCTGTGCGTTTTTACTTGCTATATTTTATTGTTGTAATTTGTTCGACAATTGCGCCCAATTGATGAAAGGAAATCACTCTATATAGTCAATTAACTTTGCAGGAACTTGTTCAAAAATATAAACTTCAGGGTTATTAAAAGGCTTATTTTTCAAATAATCTGCGAGAGTGTTCATACTTGACCAATAATTTTTCACTAAATCTTCCTTTGAAGGCAATCCCTCAATCATACGCCCTTTGCCACCATCATACATGTCCTCAATATAAGCAAATAAATCACTTGATATATCTCGGTTAAAAACCAAAATTTTCTCACTAAACACTGGGAATCGATAGTGGGGACTATCGTCAACTTCTAGGTCTACTACGAAAGCAACTTTAAAATCAATCCATTTCGGTAAATTTACTGGTCTAAAACGGTCCGTTAAATCTGGAAATAGATTGGCACTATTGGAATACCACTTAGTTGCTGTCTTGTGATTTAATCCTTCCTTTAAAACGGTTTGGGGACTTATATTTTCGTAGAAATCACGGTGAATAACCATATGATATAAAAACAAAAGAGTTCCTCCTTTTTAATTATAGGTTTCTTAAAAAACTTAATTAAACTACCGTTTTACCTCCGACATTCGAAAAAATTAAAATAACCGGTTACAACAAACTAATTTCTAGAGAAAAGTTTACAAAAGTCCATTACCTGATATTTAACTAAATGGAATACTTTAACTATAATCTATTTTGCCATAAAAGGGCTCTCTTCCCTTCAATAAATTTAACTATTTCGAAACTTATTTTTATAACAACTACTTTTTAACAAATTAACAGAGTTTTAACAGTATAATTAACACTGTAATTCGCAACGGAACATAATTTTATGCGGTGTTGTGAATTACCATGCTAATAGCTATGCCAATTCACCTGAATTTTAAGTCAAAACGTTGATATAATAACAAAAACAGGGACATCAATTCATATGCGAATTGCGTCCCCAATTGGTATGCTATTTAATGTTTTCTCCCCGAGTTCCGAACCCGTTCCCTGTAGAAGCGTTCTTTTTATTCTTCAACTAAATAATGATAAATATCGTATTGAATTGGCTGCTCTAACACCATTTCCATCGTTACAACAGGGTGGTAAGCACCTTTATCGAAAATTTTATCTTCTTTTGCAGAAGTTGGATTGACCGTTCCGCGTCCAAGATAATAGAAGTCCTTGCCCTCACCGTTATCCTTTTTCACAAAGAGGTAAACATTTGTGCCGTTTGCAACAGAATTGATCAGAACTTGCATCTCTTTCGATTTAATATAGCGATTTTTAGTGGAGCACCATCTAAAGGCGTCAGTTGCTAAAAATTCATCCATATATTTTGTTTCAGTATCATTGTCATCATTTTTGTGATAGTTTACGAAAATTGGGAAGTCACCGCTTTTCGGACGACCGCCGTTTAGTGTACCTTCTTCGTTTTTATCCCAATCTAATAAACGACATACTTCACGGCGCGAATATTTTTCATACAGCTTAAATGGCTCATGATTGTCATAGTTCGCATTCTTAATAAATGCACATGCAAGTAAATCCATAAAGTACTGTTTGAAATTCGAATCTTGAAGTGACAGTTCGAGTTCTTCATTAAAACGGTAGTGTGAATCCATTTTAATAATGACAGGCTTTTGGCCAAATTTCTTTTTATCAACGTCTACGAAAAATTGTAGAGAAAAGACATTTTCAATACCCGCGATTGTGTCTTCGGAAATATAGGCATTCTCTTTTTTTAAAGCTGAGATGTATTCTTGTTCAGAAATGGATTCATTTTCTGCTAACAGCTTTAATAGCAAAATTTCATGAATTCGTTTGCCGGATAGAAAATCTTTACCGATTAGTGATAGCACTGATTTTTCGTAATCTGTAATTGGGGCAATATCTGCCTTCATTTTTAATAAGAATTCATAATAAGTCGGAATATAACCAATAATTACTTCTGGATCTAACGAATTTTGTTCAATAAAATCAGCTAATAATGGAATGCGCCCAATGCGATTTTTCACTTCTAAATAGCTATCTTTCAGTGTTTTTAACGTTGAGAGATTGGTATTCTTAATTGCATCGAAAATTTGTTTCTTTGCGATTTCCTCAAAGTTAATCGTTGAGATGCCTCGAATATAATCGGTATTTACCGTATTTCGGCGAACATTATCCTTATTCATCGTTTTATCACCTGAAAGGGCAATCGGAATTAAATAGTTGTTTTTATAGTTGCCGATAAAATCGATAATCGCTACATAATCTTTAGTGTCATGCTTTCGCAAACCGCGACCAAGCTGCTGAATGAAGATAATGCTTGATTGTGTTTGGCGTAGCATGACGATTTGATTTAAAAATGGGATATCAATGCCTTCATTAAAAATGTCTACTGTAAGAATATAGTCTAACTCACCAGTTCGAAGTTGCTCGATCGCATGTTCGCGTGTTTCCTGTGAATCCTCACCAGTCAGGGCACATGTTTTCAACCCACGATGATTTAATATTTTCGAAAGCTCACGGGCTTCTTCTTTTTTACTACAGAACATTAATCCCTTCACGCGTGTTCCTGAAAAACCATAGTAGTCGATTTTTTCAAGAATATGCTCGACACGCTCTTTGACAATCAGCTTTTGTAAATCAGCAGTTTCGTCAATGACTTCCTCATCTTTTATATAATCGGTTACACCGAAATAGTGAAATGGGCAAAGCATGTCTTCCTCTAATGCTTCTTGCAGACGAATTTCATAGGCAATATTGTAATCAAATAGCTCATAAATATTGAAGTTATCCGTACGCTCTGGTGTTGCGGTCATGCCGAGTAAAAATTGAGGCGTGAAATAATGAATGATTTTCAAATAAGATTCAGCACCAGCACGGTGAACTTCATCGATTAAAATGTAATCGAAATGGTCTTTTGCGAATTGCTGTAAATAAGGATCGCGCGACATGGTTTGTACGGTAGCGAATAAGTAACGGGCATCCGTATTTTTCGACGTGCCGGATAAAATTCCGTAATCCTCATCGTTACCTAATAAAATTTTGCGATAGTCTGCCATAGCCTTTGTTAAAATTTGCTCGCGGTGTACAACGAATAGTAATCGCTTTGGCGCGGCATTTCGCACATCAAATGCGGAAAGATAGGTTTTTCCTGTGCCGGTCGCAGAAATAATGAGCCCTTTTTGAGCACCAGCTGCACGTAAGGCTTTTAATTGCTCTAATGCAGCGGTTTGCATTTTATTTGGTTGGATTAATAGGCTATCTTTTAATGGATTTGTCACATAAAGCGGCGTGGAAGCAACTTTTGAAGGCTGCTGCATATTTTCTAAATAAATAGGCTGATAAGACGCAATCCATTCTTCAGAGAGAATCGTTGCTTCGCTCCATGCTTGTTCATATTGATTTTTGAAATGCTGAATTATTTCGCCGTTTTCTAATGAATTTAAATAGACATTCCATTCGTAATTGGCTTTTAAAGCACTATCGGTAAGGTTTGAACTCCCTACGATTAATGAATAATACTCTTCGTGCTCGAAAATATAGCCCTTAGAATGAAACCCTTTAATATCCGTAATTCGCACATCTACATTTGTTAGCTTTAGCAGCTCTTTAAACATTTTTGGCTGATTGAAATGCAGGAAAGTAGATGTTAAAATGCGACCCTTAATCCCTTTTTTCTGCAAATCATAGAGCATCGTTTTTAATGTAGCGAGACCACCTTCAGTAATGAATGCAACAGAGAAGGTGAACGACTTACACGTTTTCAATTCTTGTAAAAGAGTCGTTAATACATTTTCATGTGTTTTATTGGATAACAATTTTGGTTTAAAGTTTGAAGAAACAGCTCTATTTTGATCGATAAAACCTCTATATAAAGAGTTTTCAAGCTTCTTGATAATCTGCTCCATAAGCAATGCCACCTTAACTAATTATTTTCTTAATTTTTCAACTGCTGGTAGATCTGCTGGTGCAAATTCAAGTTCATGAAGAGCATCACGTTTTACCCATTTTGCTTCGGCATGTTCAAGTGCTACAGGAGTACCCGCGATGATTTTTGCCATATACGTTTCTAAACGAACAACGAACGTGCCGTAATCATATGTAGTGTCTTCTACTTTATCGCCAACTGAAATCTCACAAGTGAATTCTTCCGAAATTTCACGTATCAATGCTTGTTGTGGTGTTTCATCGGCTTCGATTTTTCCACCAGGAAATTCCCATAAGTTCGGTAGTGACATTTTCGGGCTACGGAGCGCACAATAAATTTCTTGGTGCTCATTTTCAATAATTGCGCCAACAACGTGTACTTGTTTTTTCAAAATCATCCATCCTAACCTTCTGTCTATTGTTATGTTGATTATAACATCTTCAATAGGAATATTTTCATATGAAATTCCTCCAAATATGTCAAAACCCCCGAACCAATCTAGGCTCAGGGGTTTCCTCATCTTATATGAAAATCATATGCCACCCCAACCCTCAGCACCCCGACAAATACCGGGAATTCCATCAGTCGCGCCTTTAAATCCAGAAAGTAAACCATTTCGCCTGAACCAAGCAGTAACTCTTGAAAGCGGTATTCCTTGTACACACGATGCCACTTTACGGCGAGGTCACCGAAATGCTGCTCGTGTAGCTTTTGTGCAGCAACGGGGTTTTCGGCAAAGTAGAAGGCCTACTTTTTTTCGTCATGGCAATGGAATTCCTTTGCCTGTGTGGCGTAGAGCTTAATGCGGTTGATGCCGAGCACGTCCTGTTGCTCCATGCGCCTGAGCTTCTCGAGTTCGGCATCGGTAAAGGGCACATCGTTAATGCTTTCGATGGGATCGTGCTTTTGCGGTAGCCCTTTGTTAGTGCGAGGTAAATCCGGTAGGCACCGAAGTTTTGTTCATGCTTCACCATGTCCATGAGCAGCAGGTAGACGGTTGTTGGCTGTGTCATGGGCGCTTGTTGCCGCGCGCTTTGACGTTGCGGTTTAGCTGCGACTGGCAAACGATAGGGCAATTGAATTCCTTGGCCATTTGCTTGAGACTGCGGCTTGTTTTACTTGTAAAAATCGCCGAAAACTCCTGGTCATTTACCTCAAGCATCGTCCCTAAAATGCTTTGCTCCAAAAACGCCTTTTTCATGTTACCAATCCTCACCAGCACTATAATCAGGTTCAAACGGCTCCGGAAAACTGCACTGTACCATGTTGCGTGCGCGTGCTTCGTTTAAATAGCTCTCAAAATTCGAAGGGCGAAACAGCGTCATCGGGCGCAAATATTTTTCCATTTCTAAACTGCCGAGCCAGCATTGCGTTTGTTCATCAATGACGAGCTTGCAATCTTCCACCGTGTAGCCGTCATTGATGCGGCCGCTAATAAAATTGCGGTTAGCCTGCGTTTTGAGGCTGAAATGCTTACCAGTTTTTTCGTTAAGGTAGTTGAGCACCTCATCGATTTGCGCGGCAAGCTTGTTGGTATAGATCGCTTTGCTGCTTTGTTTTTTCTTTGTGTCGGTAGTTACTGGGAAGGCTTTACCACCATGCGATGAAAATGCGTTTGTGATCGCTTCTACTTCTTGTTCGCTGAGTGTTGTTTGGGCGATATAGGTGTGTAAGATGTGCTGCAATTTTTCGTAATCAATCGTGTACCATTTTGTGCGGTCCACAGAAAAGCGGTTGAACTTGTCCGTCGAGTAGACGATTCCTTCGTTTTCTAATTTGCGAATGCTGTGTTTGATTTTTGAGCTGCTCCAAAAAGGAAATTGCTTGTGCCAGCTGTCGAGCGATTGGCAGTACCAGGCTTCCTCGTTCCCCTTTGCTTTAATTGGCTGTAGGCGGTAATGGAGCTGTTGTAAGATCATCGCCTGCTCAAGTCCGAGCACGACACCGAGTAGTGGTAACGCCATCAATGGTTTTTCATTTGTGAGTAGTTGCATAAAAATTCCTCCTTCGTCATTTTGGGTCCCTTACTAGATATATGTCATCAAAATTCGAAAAAAGGGAAAGCTTGTTGAAAAAATTTTTTCGCGTGGATTTGAACAGGCGGATTTTTTGAACTTGTCTTTGTTTTAGGATCGGGTGTGTTTTCTTTTGGTTTGTAAGGTGTTTTGGTTTTGCGAAGTTGTAAAAAAAACATAAGGTCGTATTGTTAAAGACGACAATGTATTTTCTGAATATCTTAAAGAACTCTTATCTTTTTGTGTGGTAGGAATGTGCCAACAGGAATGGCGATGGGGGGGAAGTTCGGAGAGGTGATGTTAAAGAAACAGGCGAACAGATTATTTTGAGTTTTCAATATGTGTTATTTCTAGGGCATGAGGCATGCATTTATTGATCTAAAACTATTAATAGTTTACATTAGGAGGAATAATAGATTTAAAATAGGAGATTTGATATGGATAAAGTACTTGAAGCACGAGGTTTAAAGCTCAGAGAATATTTAGAAATTTCATATGGGATCATGAAAATCCCGTATACACAAAGACCGTATGAATGGGGAAAACCACAAATTTCCCGTTTGTTTTATGATTTTTGTAATGTTTATGAAAATAAAGTAGACCAGCATATTTTGAACTTTATTACTTTGTTTAAAGAAAAGGATTTTGTAAATATTTATGATGGTCAACAGCGTACTGTTTCAACAATTCTTATTATTTGCGCGATTTTAAATAAATTAAAGCAAATTCCTAATTTTGATCAAAGCTTCATTACGAAAGTGAAGCAGAAATATATTGTTGATAATGATTTATTTACAAGTGAAACAAAGTATAAGTTGTCGTTTGAAAAGCAAAAAACAAATGAATTTTTCCAAAGTTTCGTTATAGAGGGGAATCCTAATTCACTTGAACAAATGACAGATGAGCAAAAAGCATTAGAAACAAACTATATCGAAGTTTCAATGATGATTGATAAAACATTTTTGAATCGAGACCTAGCACATAGTTTAAAGGGTTTATTGCAGGCGATTCTTGAGCAAGTCCTTGTTATTGTACTGGAAACAACAAACGAGCAAATTGCTAATCAAATGTTTGAGACATTGAACAATACAGGTAAGAAAATTGCCGACTTTTACGTGTTGAAAAACCAGTTAGTTCGAGCACTGGGTGAAGATGATATTAAAAGCGAGTGGGATGAAATTGAGAAGAATTTAGATGGCATCAATAAAAATAAATTTTTAGTAGCATACGCCTCTACATTTAACGGCAAAACTTCTGAAGCGGGTGCCTATAAAGCAATTGAAAAAAATAATAAAATTGCAGATCAAAAACAGGCGAATATAACTTTAGCGGAATTAAAAAAAGCTTCAAAAACGTATTTATACCTAGATGCACCACGTATGCGCTATGACATTGATGAGGCGAATTCGAAACGTTACCAAGCTTTAGTTGAAACATTGGGTATGTTTTCAGCGCACCAATATAAGACGGTTGTTGTTGCAATGGAATTGAAGGGATATAGGTTAGAGACAGTAAATAATGTCATTCAAAAACTCTTAAATTTACACATAAGAAATATTTTTATTTCACAAGCAGTAGCTAATACGTTAGAGCAATTTTATCCGGCACTGGCTCAAAAAATTTATTTAAATGATTTTACTGAAGAAGAAGTCATCTTGGAAATTGAACAGAAAATGACGAAGGGCGAACTATTAAAGAATAACTTTAAAAATCGCCAGATAATCACGCCAAACGATAAAAAGGCATTGAGATATATTCTACGTGAAATTTATAATTACGAAAATAAAGATGAGGTTAAGGTTTTTGAAGATGCCCAGCATGTAAATCTTGAACATATTCTTCCGCAAACACCAAACAAATCAAGTGAGTGGCATGCGATCTTTGCGGTTGAAGAGGAAAGAGAAAAGTACACGCACAGTATCGGAAATATGACCGTTTTATTAGGCACGAAAAATAGCAGTGGTGGTAACCAAGCCTTTGATGTGAAAAAGGAAATTTATAAAACGAGTGCAATTAAGCATAATCATCAAATTGCAGAGCTTCTAATTTGGAATAAGCAAGCGATTGATAGCCGTGTAGATAACCTTTATACCGCATTTTTAAAGATTTGGAGTTAGCCGTAATCTGTTGAAGATGTATTTACAAGCTGCTCAATAATCGTGAATTGAGTAGCCTTTTTTTGAATAAAATTAAATGGTAGAGGTGAAATAGATGATTGAACAACCGGAGCAAGCGGTATTTTGGAATTTCTCTCCTATTCCAAACATTGAAGAATCCAATTTTAACAAAGTGTTGGAACGATTTTATGGATTAGGGATTAAAGGACTGACAAAGGAAAATATTCAAAACTCATTAGATGGGCGTTTAAAGGATTGTGCACTTCCCGTCGTTGTAACGATTAAACTTGGAACGATTGATCAGTCGTATATACCTGGGATTGCAGATGTAAAGGCACATATTAAAAGCTTAAAGGGGCGTAATAGCTATACGGTAGAAACGATCGACCATATGGTAAAGCATATGGATAAAGAGCAAGTACGCTATGTATCGTTCGAGGATTTGAATACGAGAGGACTGACTGGCGCAAGAAATGGCCAAAGTAATTCGAAAGAGGATACGTGGGGCATTTATGCGTATAACAAAGGCGTTCACTTTGAGGAAAAGGACGAATCGTTTGAGACAACGCGTGGTGGTTCACATGGTATTGGTAAAATTGCTTCTAATGCGGCTTCAGATTTGCACCTGATGTATTTTGCAAACTGTGATGAAAAACAGGAGAAACATTTAGGTGGTACAGTGCAATTGATTGAACATGAATTTGAAGGGCAATGCTACCGCTCTTCGGGTTATTTTGCAAAAGTAGAGCAGCATGAGGGACAGTCAAAATTTTATCCGTATGAAAATGAATTCCGTGAAGTATTTCAGAAAAATGAGCGTGGTTTGAAAATTATTATTCCGTTTTTACGTAAAGAGTTTGACGATGAAAATGAAATCATCAAAACGATTTGCGATAACTTTTTCGTATCAATTTTGCAGGGCAATTTAGAAGTTCATGTGAATGATCATCAGCTAACAAAAGATACGATTCATACGTTTTTAGGAAATCCACGCTATTATGAGCAAACGCTGCAGGATATGAAAAAAGTGTTTACGCCGCTTTATTTTAAAACGTATTTAGAGCAAGAGCCAAAATCGATTACCGTCAATAACGGGGAAATGGATTTTGAATTTCAGCTATATTTTACATACAACGAAGCGATTCCTAAAGGTCGTGTAGGGATTGTTCGTACAATTGGGATGAAAATTGAAGATTTTAAAGTGAAGGCCAATGCCACAAAACCTTTCAATGCGGTGTTAATTGGTGGGCTAAAAGAAGATAAATACTTGAAGTCACTAGAAAACGAGTCGCACACGGAGATTTCTTCTGAGCATATAAAAGATGCCAAACTAAAAGCGCGAGCAACGCGTTTTATTAATAATTTATCAAAAGAGATTGCTAAAATAATTGATGATGAAATGCGTAAGAATAATCCGACTGATGAAGAGATGGATACAGGAGATTTAATTTATTTGATGGAATCGCAATTTAAATCAGATCTCGAAAAAGCAATGGGTTCGGTCAAAATTAAAAATGGTAAATCCATTTTAAAAGCAACAACTAATAGCCAAAAAGAGAAAAAGGATAAGGGTGACCAACAGGGAACTGTGAAAACTGAAAAAACGGAAGTGAAACGTGTTCCGAAAAAGACTCAAGTGGGTAACCAATCCGATCTCGATGAAACAGATGAGGCGAAAGAAACGTACCGCGTAAATCCAAATACAGTGGAACGCGTCATCATTCAAAATACGGAATACCTTCAATTTTTATTTACAGCGAACGAAGAGATGAAGAAAGTGAAAGACTGTAATATTATGATGCGCATAATAGATGGCACGGGAGAAGAATTTGAGGAAAGCTTTAGTTTAACGGAAAACTATCTTCAAATAGTGGATGTGCTTAAAGGAGCGTCTTGTAAGGTTACAGACAATAAAATAACAGGTGTTTCCGTTCAAAAAGGACTAATAAAATTAAAATTGAATGTGCATCAAAATTATAACGATGCATTAAAATTCATTTACTACGTAGAGGTGTAACATGATTTACAAAAAAGATGCCAATTTCCCATATCCTATTTTGACAAATACGACATCAACCTATATGAATCCATATTTTTCACTAGACGTGAATTTGGAAGAAAATACTAATGCTTACCGTTTTGTACTGGATTATGAAATTAGTTCACCATTTATTAAAGAGCTAATTCATCAGTATAAAGCGACGGTTGTTTTTATTATTCAGTCGAAAGATACACGTTTTGTAAAACTAGCACCAAACCAACGTTATGTAGATATAGAAAAATCCCGTATTTCGCTGAACAAACGCACATCGATTCAATTACAAATTCAGACGGCAGAAGATATTTCATTTGCCTTGAATGAGGATTTAACAGCCTTTTATGATCCATTTAAAGTGGATATTAAACTATGTCAAAATAAGTTATTAGGTTATTCAAATGTCGTTGTTTTTGAAGGAAGCATACAGCAACCGCTTGTGTTATTTGAAAAGAAATTAGATGAAAATTTAACATCTGATATTAAAATTGAACTCGGTACAGAAACGATTATTATTCATTATAAAAAGGCGGATTTCCAATTCAATGGCATGCGCAATAGCCGAGACTTTAATACGCCATACTTGTATCTTGGAATGCAAAAAGCGCTTCAAAATTTCGTTAGTGAGTATGGTCGAGATGAGGGTGCTGTAGATTTAACACAAGTGGATGTACCTGAAAGTGGACTAGATTATAAACTATATAATTTAATGACAAAGAAAATGATTACTGAGGTTTCAACAGAAAATATTGACGAGGTCATTACGCTAATTTCTGAAAAATTGATTGAGAAATATTCAGCAGCAGTAAGGGAGCTTGATCAAAATGGAGATTAGATTATTAAAGAGTGGTTATAAAAATAATGAACAATTTTATTTGGATTTTTTAGAGGATAAAATTATAGGGAATGAAGATTATTTTTCGGATAATTATGTGACCGTTTCACAAATTCCGGACTTTCCAGTTTATATGGGTAGGGGATCAGCAAAAGAGCGTAATGAAGATTTCTTAACAGCTCTCCAAATTATTGCGAAATATTATATTGTTTTGGATCGCGATTTGCATTTTGATGAAGTATTTTGGCATTCGCTTCTTGTACTAAAAAAACGCGACTATATTTTAAAGAATTATCCGAGTGTAAAAGAAAGCAATAGTGATTTTAAAAATATTGTAATCAAGAAATTCGACTGGGAAAACTATATTTATAAATGTGTACTAGCAGCAGAATATATTGAAGATATAGGTGAAACAGTAGAGCAAAAAAATTACCTCTATCATTTAGTTTTAGAAAACCTAGATGTATTTAATTATATTATTAAGTATCCGATTTTCCGCAACGCCGAATTTACGGTGAAAATTTTAACCATTATTGACGAATTAGATATTTCAAAAATTATGAAAGCGTATATCCCGGATCGTCCAGATTTGGGTAAAGATCCACGTTATGGTCGCCAAGTAATTTACGAGTTAAACAAAAATTATCCGATTGTCATGGCACCAATGATGGACAAAGAGGAACTTAAAGTAGAAGTATTAAAAGCTTTAAGTTACTACTATGATATTTCAGCTATTCAAGATCAATTAATTTCATTAAATCAATAATAAGTACCGCCCTGATATCTAATTAGGTCGGTGTACGTTTTAATTGCTGTGCTAATGCAAATAATTCCTCAGCTGCAACTTTTCCTTGCGGGGGAGGAGGTGATTGATTTGACTTTAAATCTACGTGATCCCAGGCGTGCATATTACCCATCTGGTGTCAGTGCATCAAATCCTGCGTATGCAGCAGCGCGTGATGGGGACAAATAAAGCGGGCTTTCTCATCTTGAGAAGCCCGCTATTTTTATAGCTTAAACCGCTGTACTTATGAACTTCATCGGCTATATAAAGCCTAGCCTTTAGGAAATTCAAAATGTATTTATTCTGCTGTGTGTAAACGTCTCAGTCTCCAGCCACAGAGTAAAAAAGCAAGGGTGATTGTAATGATTAACGGTGCAATGGACCAGAATTCCCATTCGGTGCTGCTTAAATTGATAAAGCCCCATGTTGCAGGGAAAATCCCTCCAATCGATTGTAAAACCCTTGGTAGCATATCCACTGGGAACATAATCCCCGACAGCATAATAGATGGTAAAAAGATTAGCTGTGACACCATTGTTAATTTTGTTGTACTTTTTACAGTCAATCCTAGTATTGTTCCAATAGAAAGAGAAGCAATAATGAAGAGTTCAAGTGTAACAAAATACATGAAAAGGTTAGAAGGCATACTGGCATCAAAAATAAAGAGTGCCAGTATAAATAGCAGGATGCTCATAAGAGAAAGATGAATTATCCCTGAAACAAAATTATTAACGAATCCCGTCCAAAGAGGTATCCCGCCGACTTTATAAGCTTTTTTCATCTCACTATTATAGAGTTCAACAAGAGGTGCAGGCGTACCTAGAAGGGCACCCATTGACACACCAAAAACGGTCATGGATTGGATAAGTGTTTGATAAGCAGTCGGATTGATGGAAGTAAAGATGCCACTCATAAAGATAAAGAATAATAATGGAATGATATAGTACGTGAGAAGAATCCCTTTATCTCGAAAATCTAATCGCCATTGTAGGCCAATCCCATAAAGAAATGCGCTCATAACACTACCTCCTTCGCTAAATCCATAAACCGCTTCTCTAAGCTTGTTTGCTCAATTTTTAAATCATAAAGCGTATTTTTTTCTGCTCTTACCATTGAAGTTAATTCGAAAAGTCCCTCTTCTAACTTTTTTGTTTCAAATAAATGGTACCCTTGCTGTTCGCCTACATAAGTACATGCTAACAAGGAATTCGTATTAACCAAATTAGCTAATTTGAGATGCATGATATACGTATCATTCTTTTTCTTAGTAAATTCATAAACAGTCCCGATAAAACCAATTTGTCCGTTCTTTAGGATGGCTAGTCGATCACAAAGTTCCTCTACTTCCACCATATCATGACTTGTCAAAACAATGGTTTTCCCTCTTTTTTTCAACGCTCGTATTTCTTCATGTAATGCAACGCGTCCTTCCACATCAAGTCCTGCTGTTGGCTCATCAAGAAAAACGATATCGGGATTTCCTACCATTGCAATAACCAAATGTAACCGCCTTTTTTGACCAGTGGATAGCTCTCTATATTTTTTATTCATCATAGGCTCGAGATTTAATCTTTGAATAAGTTCCGTATCAATCGTTGTACCATTCCATTTTGCAAACAGCTTAAGTGCTTCTTTTGTTTTGATATTTTCAGGTAATGACGTAGATTGTAGCTGAACCCCAATTTTCCCGTGAATTTCGATAGTCCCACTATACTTCCTGAGCCCCTCAATACATTCAAGTGCGGTCGTTTTTCCAGCGCCATTCGTTCCGATTAAAGCAAATACTTCTCCATGTTCAACGGTAAAAGAAATACCATTAAGTACCGTTTTATCGCCATACTGTTTAGTTAATGAATCAATAGAAATGATTGCCGTCAATACAAATCCCCCAATGTGTTAATCCCTTATAATACTTCATAATATCACGAAATCACTTGAATATATGTAATTATTTGTAAAATATTATTTCAGTAAAACAAAAATGCATAGTGGGATAGTATTGTTAGAACCTTTTTAATAACAAATATATTGAATTATCAAAGGGAAAAATTATAAATATAAAAAAATATGCAAATTTCATATTGTGAAATTTTGTTGCGTAAGAGTTATATCTTCTTTTGATATTATCATATTAATAATTTGAAAGGGGTTTTTACAATGGACGGTAATTTATTAAGAAAGGCTTTTGGAAAGTTCCCGACAGGTGTAACAGTTGTGACTTGGTTTGATGGAGATGGGATTAATGGAATTACGGTAAATTCATTTACATCGGTGTCACTAGAGCCACCACTTGCGCTTGTGTCGATTGATAAAAAAGCAAATTCATATGAACAGCTACAAAATAAACCTTTCACGATTAATGTATTAGCGGATGATCAAGAGGCGATTGCATGGCAGTTTGCGGGGCGTCCTCAAGAAGGATTGGATATTCTTTGGAACGAAGAGGGCGATTCGCCAAGCATTGATGGTGCGTCAGGCTATTTTAAATGCAAGCAGTGGCAGCAATATGATGCAGGGGATCATGTGCTGTTTGTTGGAGAGATTACAGCGTTCGATCATCAAAGCGGTAATTCATTAACATTCTTTGAAGGCAAGATGGGGTCAACAGAGACATATAAAAGCCAAGAAGTGCAATAAATTTAAAGGGAGTGTATGTGGTGGGGATTCGTACTGGAGCACAATATATCGAAGCGTTAAAGTCGCGTAAACCAGAAGTTTGGTTGAATGGGAAAATCGTAGAAAACATTTTGGATGAGCCATATTTTAAACAACCAGCATTAGAGATTGCGAAGCTGTATGATATGCAGCATGATCCAGCATATCAAGAGGATTTATCAGTGTTGTGCGAAGAAACGGGTGAGCGTATCGCGACATCGTTTTTAATGCCACGCAATTACGAGGATATTATGAAGCGTAGTAAGGCGTTTGAAATTGTAGCACGCCAAACGTTTGGACTAATGGGCCGTACGCCAGATTTCTTAAATACAGTTGTGACATCATTAGCGCAAAATTCTTGGTTTTTACGTAAATACAACGAAGATTGGGCAACGAATATTGAAAACTACTATAAGCATTTACGTGATAATGATATTTTTTTAACGCATGCGATTGTAAACCCACAAAATGACCGTAGTAAAAATTCGCATGAGCAGGCAGATCAGTTTACGCATCTTGGGGTTGTTGAGGAGCGGGCTGAAGGGATTATTGTACGCGGGGCAAAAATGTTAGCAACGTTAGCAGCATTAACGGATGAAGTAATTATTTATTCATTCCCAGGTTTTGCGCCTGGCGATGAGCGTTATGCACTAGCATTTGCTGTACCGGTTGATGTCAAAGGTTTGAAAATTATTTGTCGTGAGCCAGTGCAAGACGGTACACGTTCGACATTTGATCACCCACTTGCATCGCGCTATGAAGAAATGGACGCGCTCCTCGTTTTTGAGGATGTACTTGTTCCTTGGGATAAAGTATTCCTTTACAACAATGTAGAAGCAGCGAACCTGCTGTATCCTATGACGGGTATTGCCGAGCAACCAGCACATCAATCAGGTGTACGCGGCTATATTAAGCTGAAGTTTGCGGTAGAGGTTGCATGTAAAGTGGCAGATTCGATTGGAGCAGACCAATATTTACACGTGCAACGCGATTTAGGTGAATTAATTCAAAATACAGAGGTTATTCGTTCGCTACTGCGCACAGCAGAGCATGAATATACGATTACAGAGCATGGCGAGGCACGTTTGAATCCAGTCGTACTAGAAACAATTCGCGGCATGATGCCGGACATGTATCCACGCACAATTGAAGTAATGCAGGCAATTGGGGCAGGCGGATTGCTTATGATGCCAACAGAAGCGGACTTTTTAAGTGAAGAGCTACGCCCAACAATCGATCGTCATTACGGTGGACGTGCAGGTATCGATGCAGAGGCACGCATGAAAATCTTCAAGTTGGCCTGGGATTTATGTGGCGAGGCGTTTGGTATGCGTGCATTACAGTATGAGCGCTACTACACAGGTGATCCAGTTCGTAAACGCGCAATTTTTTACAATAAGTATAAAAAGGATCATTCACCTGATTTAGCCAATGCGATTTTATCGAAGGAAGATACGGTAAAACAGCCACAAACAAACTAATCAGGAGGTAATGGGAATGATCGCTTCTGTTAGTAAAATGGCACAAATTATTGATTTGTTTTTTGAAAGTGAGTCAGCTTTGTCCAACAAACGAATTGCAGAAATGCTAGATCTCCCTGTTAGCTCTGTACATCATTTTTTAAAGACGATGTGCGAGGAAAATATTTTAATGCAAGATAAAAATCGTAAATATCGCCTTGGCTGGCGCATTTTAGAGTGGAGTAACAAAGTAATGTACCAGCAAGAGATGAATGAAAAGGTTGCGCCGATTGCTGCAAATCTAGTGAATCGTTTTAAAGGTAGCGTTCACGTAGGGATGTTTGATAACGGCCAAGTGCGTTTCATCTTTAAAAGTGTTTCGCCTCATACGGGTGTATTGCCGACATATATCGGCGTAACGCGCTTTCCAGCTCATGCGACAAGCATCGGCAAAGTGTTGCTTGCCTATAACCCCTCTTTTGTGAAGGCGGTTGAGCAGCATGGGATGCAAAAGTTTACAAAAAATACGATTTCGGATATTGGCGTTTTAAAGAAGGAACTACAAGTCATCCATAAACAGGGCTTTGCTGTGAGCAACGGTGAAAATGAGACGGGTACATTCGGAATCGCTGCACCAATTAAAAGCTATAGTGGGCAAGTTATTGCGGCATTCAACTTCGTATGTGCTGTCGATTACATTCAGGAACATAATTTTCAGCTTATTTTAAATGAGGTTATCCGCTCTGCGCAGATTATATCGCGCGAGATTGGCTATATAACGTTTTAAACTGCTTATGCGATTAGCTTACGCAATCCATCTAGGAAGCTAAGTAAGCCAAAGCGCATAGCACATAAAAAATAGGAGGTTTTACAATGAACAATTCAACTGAAGTAAGCAAAATGCAAGCACGTGCTCAAGATATTTGGAAAATCATCGAGGAAAATAAGGATTTATTAAAGCCACCAGTAAACAATACAGTGCTATGGAATGATTCTCAGTTTTTAGTGATGTTAGTTGGTGGTCCAAACGCACGTCGTGAATTCCATGTGAGCCCTTCAGATGAAATTTTCTACCAAGTAAAAGGCTCTTGCTATGTTGAAATTATTAACGACGAAAATAAACGTGAAGTAATCGAAGTAAAAGAAGGCGAAATGTTTGTATTACCAGGCAACGTACCGCATTCTCCGCACCGGGTAGCTGAAACATACGGCATCGTAATTGAATATAAACGTAAAGAAGGCGAATTAGAAGACTTGGTATGGTTATGTGAAAAATGCGATCACGAAGTACATCGTGTCACGTTACAAGTAACAAATATCGGGCAACAAATTGCAGATGGTATTGCAATTTTTAACGGATCAGAAGAATTACGTACGTGCAATGAATGCAGCCATGTAATGTCTGAGAAAGTTGAGGAATGGCAAGTATGAGAATCGACTTCCACACGCACATTTATCCGTTGAATTTACCAAATTTCGCACAGAAGTTTGGCAATGATAAATGGCCAGTAATGGAGCAAAAATGCTCTTGTGGCGCGGATATTATGGTAAGTGGTAATCTGTTTCGCGAAGTAACAGACCAAGTGTGGGATCCGAAAAAGCGCATTGGGGATATGGAAAAGGAAGGCGTCGATATGCAAGTAATCTCTCCTGTACCCGTAACCTTTTCGTACTGGGCACCGGTAGAGCAAGCGCTTGAAATGGCACAATTCCAAAATGACTTCATCGCGGAGACAGTGAAGGAATATCCGGCGCATTTTATTGGTTTAGGTACAGTGCCATTGCAAGATGCAGAGACAGCGATTGAAGAAATGCGTCGTTGCAAGGAGCTTGGCTTAACTGGTATTGAAATCGGTACAAATGTTAATGGTGAAAATTTAGATGCAGACTATTTGCTACCGTTTTTCCAAGCGGCGGAGGAGCTAGAAATGTCGCTCTTTATCCACCCGTGGGAAACGATGGCGAAAGATCGCACACCACGCCATAACTTTATGTACACAGTAGGTATGCCGAGCGAAACAGCTCTTGCAGCTGCGAGTTTAATATGGAGTGGCGTGATGGAAAAATGTCCGAACCTCAAAGTCTGTTTTGCACATGGTGGCGGGTCATTTGCCTATATTTTACCTCGCTTAGATCAAGGGTGGGAAGTATGGCCACATTTACGTCTGACAGAACATCCACCAAGCTATTATGCGAAAAAGTTTTACTTCGATTCACTCGTATATGACAAAGACAATTTTGCCTTTTTATTAGAGCGCTTTGGCCATGACAAAATTATTATGGGCTCGGATTATCCGTTCTTACTACGTGAAATCAATCCAGGTAAGGTCGTAGAGGAATCGCTACAGCTTTCAGACGAAGTGAAGAGGGCTGTGCTTGGTGAAAATGCCCGACAGTTTTTAAATTTAGCAAAGAGTGGTGTGAGTAAATAATGGTGAATGAAACACAAACGCCAGAATTGCAATTGGAGAAGCTAGGCATTACGCTCGGCACGCCACGTTCAGCAGTTGGAAATTATGTAAGCTGTGTACGCGCAGGAAATTTAATTTTCACATCGGGACAGGGTGTTGACCAATATTACGGTAAGCTTGGTGCGGATTTAACAGTTGAGGATGGGTATGCGGCATCACGTCAATCAATGATTAACTTACTTACAGTGTTGAAGCATGAGTTAGGTGATTTATCGAAGGTGAAGCGCATTGTGAAAATTTTAGGAATGGTCAATTCTACTCCTGACTTTACGCAGCAGCCAAAGGTGATGAATGGTGCATCGGATTTACTTGTCGAAGTGTTTGGCGAAAAAGGAAAGCATGCACGTTCGGCAGTAGGGATGGCGCAGTTACCAAATAATACAGCAATCGAAATCGAAATGATTGTTGAGATAGAAGAATAACAGCACGTATGGCAGCTTAAAGGAAGTAATAGTTTCATCTTCTTTGAGGCTGCCTTATTTTATCCAGACGTAAAGCGAGGTGAATCCTGCACGAAGGTGTAGGAAAACATGCGACAAGTACAGTTAAAAGGAATCGATTGCCGCAATTTCATTAATGGCCAATATGTAGAGGCGGCTGAAGATCGAAAGTTTTTAAATATTAACCCAGCAACAGAAGAAGTAATCGGCTGGGTAGCAGAGGCAACACAAGATGAGGTTGATTTTGCGGTGAAAGCAGCGAAGGCAGCGGTAAAAGGTGAGTGGTCAACATATACAGTGAAGCAACGCTCGCAAATTATTCGCAAAATCGGCGATCTAATTTTAGAAAATCTCGAGCAATTTGCGATGCTTGAGGCGCTCGACACAGGGAAGCCTTACGCATTAGCAATGGAGATGGATATTAAACGCGCGGCACATAACTTCCACTTTTTTGCGGATTATGTTACGTCGTTAGGAAATGAGGCATACAACCAGGACAATATCGCACTGCACTATACAGTGACGCGTCCAGTAGGTGTTGTGGCCATGATTAATCCATGGAATTTACCGCTTTTATTATTAACATGGAAGCTTGCACCATGTTTAGCTGCGGGCAGTACAGCCGTTATGAAACCAGCGGAATTAACACCGATGACGGCAACGATGCTAGCGGAAATATGTAAGCAAGCAGGCGTACCAAATGGTGTTGTTAATGTTGTACACGGTTTTGGTAAAGATTCAGCAGGGGCGTATTTATCAGAGCACCCACTTGTTGATGCAATTACATTTACTGGCGAAACACGTACAGGGACGACAATCATGAAAGCAGCAGCACCAACATTAAAGAAAGTGTCATTTGAGCTAGGTGGGAAAAACCCAGCCATTATTTTTGCGGATTCAGATATTGATGAAGTAGTGGAAACAACACTGCATTCAAGTTTTCGCAATCAAGGACAGGTGTGCTTATGTGCGTCACGTATTTACGTTGAGCGCTCTATTATGGATGAATTTTTACAGAAGTTCGTAGCACGCACGGAGGAACTTGTCGTCGGTGATCCATTCGATGCCAATACGAATATCGGCGCAGTTATAGGGAAGGAACATTATGAAAAAGTAATGCGCTATATCGAGATTGCTAGAGAAGAGGGCGGTACGATATTAACAGGCGGCAAGCGTCCAGCGCATATGGAAAAAGGCTACTTTATCGAACCGACAATCGTTGTTGGTTTAGATGAAAATTCACGCTGTGTGAAGGAAGAAATTTTTGGTCCAGTCGTTACGGTGTGGCCATTTGATTCAGAGGAAGAGGTAATTGGCTATGCGAATGATACGACGTACGGATTAGGGGCGACGATTTGGACGAATGATTTACGGCGTGCGCATCGTGTGGCCGGGCAAATCGAATCGGGCATCGTATGGGTGAATACATGGTATTTACGCGATTTACGTACACCATTCGGCGGCATGAAGCAAAGCGGAATCGGGCGTGAAGGCGGCGCACATAGCTTTGAGTTTTATTGTGAACAGTCGAACGTAACGATCAAATTATAAAAGTAGGTGACGCACAATGAGTGTAAATTTAATTGAATGGTCTAGTAAAATTTCGCAAGCAGAAAAAACGCGTCAAGGCATCGCGCCGTTGACGGAGCAAATCGACAGCTTAAGTTTGAAGGATGCCTATTCGATTCAGCTTGAACAAGTACATCGTAAAGTAAATGAAGGTGACCGCATTACGGGTAAAAAAATTGGCTTAACATCGCTCGCAATGCAACAACTGCTAAAAGTAGATGAACCAGACTATGGGCATTTGCTGGAATCGATGGCTATTCCAAACAATGTGCTCGACTGTAGTGAGTGCATAAAGCCACGTGTAGAGGCAGAAATTGCGTTCATTATGAAAGAGGACTTAATCGGCCCGAATGTCACGTTAGAGCAAGTACTTGCTGCAACTGATTATGTCGTTGCAAGTCTCGAAGTCGTCGATAGCCGCATTAAAGATTGGAAAATCAAACTGCTTGATACGATTGCGGACAATGCATCATCAGCCAAATATGTGTTAGGTGAGGAAAAGAAGCGGGTCGATGAGATTGATTTACCAGCAGTGGAAATGAATTTCTATAAAAATGGTGAACTGATCAATAGCGGTAAAGGGACAGATGTATTAGGCAATCCGGCAGCTTGTGTTGTGTGGCTTGTAAACCGTTTAGCTGATTTTAATATTGGGTTGAAAAAGGGTGAAGTGATTTTATCGGGCGCTCTATCTGCCGCACTTGATGCAAGCCCAGGGGACGAATTTGTAGCGGACTTCGGTGAAATACTCGGAAAAGTTCAACTAAGCTGTCGCTAATAGGAGGTTCTATGAAAAAGGTGAAGGTAGGAATTATCGGTTCGGGAAACATCGGTACCGATCTTATGAAAAAGGTCATGCGCTCTGACTATTTGGAAATGTCCGTGTTAATTGGTATTGATCCAGCATCTGATGGATTAAAGCGTGCGCAGGATGCTGGTATACACACGATTTCAAACGGTATCAAAGGATTTTTAGAGCAGCCTGAGCTAGCGGATATTATATTTGATGCTACATCAGCAAAGGTGCATCAAGCGCATGTTGAGGCATTGGTACCACTGGGAAAGCGCATCATTGATTTGACACCTGCAGCAATCGGACCCTTTGTTGTACCGGCCGTTAATTTGCAAAAGCATATTGAGTTACCTGTTGTAAATATGATTACTTGCGGTGGGCAAGCAACGATTCCGATTGTGCATGCCATCTCGCGTATACAAAGTGTGGCATATGCAGAAATCGTTGCAACGATCGCTTCAAAAAGTGCTGGCCCAGGAACGCGGGCTAACATTGATGAGTTTACGGAAACAACAGCACGCGCTATTGAGCAAGTAGGCGGTGCAAAACAAGGAAAAGCCATTATTATTTTAAATCCAGCAGAGCCGCCAATGCTTATGCGTGACACCGTTTCTTGCTTATTAGAGGAAGAAGCGAAAGACCCTGTGAAAATTAAGGAATCGATTGAGGAAATGGTGCAGGCAGTTAACGCATATGTACCAGGCTACCGCTTAAAAATCGAGCCATTAATCGACGGACGCGAAGTAAAGGTATTTTTAGAAGTAGAAGGGCTTGGAGATTATTTGCCAGTGTATGCCGGCAACTTAGATATTATGACGGCTTCAGGGTTGAAGGTCGCTGAAATGATTGTGCAGCAACTCCAGCAAAAAGGGGTGCACATGTCATGAAAAAGTTATTAATAACAGAAGTAGCGTTACGTGATGGAAGTCATGTTGTTGGGCATCAGTTCACAAAAGAACAAGTACGCAATGTAACAAAGCAACTAAGCGCTGCGGGTGTTCCTTATATCGAAGTGACACACGGCGACGGTTTAGGTGGCTCATCTTTACAGTATGGCTTTTCAAAGGAATATGATATCGAGCTTATAAAAGTAGCGGTGGAAGAAGCGGGTAACTCAACAATTGCTGTCTTGCTGTTACCGGGTATCGGTACGATTGAAGACTTAAAAAAGGCATATGATGCAGGTGCTCGCATGGTACGCGTAGCAACACATGTAACAGAGGCGGATGTTTCAAAGCAGCATATTGAAACAGCAAAAGCGATGGGCATGGAGGTAGTTGGCTTTTTAATGATGGCACACAGTGCTTCACCAGAAGTTGTTTTGGAGCAGGCAAAGCTAATGGAATCTTACGGAGCAGACGTTGTTTACGTGACGGACTCTGCAGGTGCAATGCTTCCGAGTGATGTAATTGCACGTATTAGTTTGTTAAAGACCCATTTGTCGGTGGATATCGGCTTCCATGCGCACAATAACTTATCGTTAGCGATAGCCAATACCCTCGCAGCTATTGAGGCGGGCGCCAACCGTATTGATGGGAGCGTGTGTTGTTTAGGTGCAGGTGCAGGAAATGCACAAACAGAAGTATTAGTGGGTGTATTAGATCGTTTAGGTTATGAAACGGGTATTGATCTTTACAACATGCTTGACTTAGCAGATGATGTACGCGCGAATCTGTTACCAGCGCCACAAGATATTACGAGCAGTAGCTTTATCATGGGTTATGCGGGCGTGTATTCAAGTTTTTTACGTCACGCAGTCCTTGCGGCAGAAAGATTCGGTGTGGATGCACGTGATATTTTAGTCGAGCTTGGTAAACGTAAAGTAGTCGGTGGACAAGAAGACATGATTATTGAAGTAGCACAACAAATGGCGGAAAAAAAGGTGAGTGTATCGTGAGTACAATTTATGAATATGTAGAACGCGTTGCAACTGCACAATTAGAAAAAACGGCAATAGAAAAAATTACCAATAGTAACCCGGGGTTAACGCTTGAGGAAGCATACGAAATTCAACGTCTTAGCATTGAAAAATCGATTTCGGCAAGCAATGCATTTATCGGCTGGAAGATGGGGTTAACGAGCAAAGCGAAGCAGCTTCAAGTTGGTGTTGATTCAACAATTTACGGTCGTTTAACGAACAATATGCTCATGAATCACAATGAAATTACGGCAGTAGATTACATTCATCCACGCATCGAACCAGAAGTTGCTTTTACATTCAAAAAGCCGATTGCTGGTGAAAATTTAATGCCGTATGAAGTATGGTCAGCAGTTGAATATGTTTACTTAGCGCTAGAAGTAATTGATAGCCGCTACGAAAATTTTGCGTTTTCTTTAATGGATGTTATTGCAGACAATGCTTCTTCTACAAAATTCTTAATGGGTAGCCAACCATATGCACCGACCACGACAGATTGGGCACAGATCAAAGTGGATGTGTATCACAATAATGAGCACAAGTATGAGGGTGTCGGTGCAGCAATTTTAGATCATCCGATTAATTCGGTTATTGAGCTACTAAATATGTTGAGCAAAGAAGGGCGCGGCATTCAGCCAGGTGAACTTGTATTAGCGGGCGCGATGACTGACGCAGTAGCTGTGAAATCGGGCGATACAGTGACAGCCGATTATGGTGCATTAGGCAGCTTAACGATTCATGTGAAGTAACGGTGATCACCATATGCCAATTGTACAAATCCAATTATTAGAAGGTCGCAGTGCGGAACAAAAACGACACATTATTTATGAAATGACGGAGACGCTTGCACGAGTTGCTGACGCTCCGAAAGAAAGCATTCGCATCATAATTCAAGAAATCCCATTAGATCATTGGGGTATCGCGGGTGAGACGATGACCGAGTATCGAAAAAACAAAGGATAAAGGGGAGTCAAATTTCATGAAAAAGTTTTTAAGTTTTGCAGCAATACTTATGTTACTTCTAGTGTTAGCGGCATGCAATGATGATGAAGAATTAGCAGGTGAAAATGTTTCAGCAGGTTCAGGGGATTATCCGGAAGTAACGTTTAAATTAGCACATATTACACCAACAGATCACATGTGGCATCAAGCTTCTGAAAAATTTAAAGAAGAGCTTGAATCGATTACAGATGGCAAAATGACCGTTGAAATTTACCCAGCGAGTCAATTAGGCTCTGAGGCAGACATGGTACAGCAAGTAGAAGCAGGTTCAGTTGATATGGCGATGATTACAGCGGCATATTTAACATCTCGTACTCCAGAAATGGCTGCATGGTTTGCGCCATATTTATTTGAAACATTAGAAGAAGCAAATACAGCAGCGCAATCAGATTTAGGGCAAGAAGTGTTAAAGAAAGTAGAGGGTACGGGACTTAAAGGCTTAACGTACTTATTCGCAGGTCAACGTACGATGGTAACTAAGGGCGTAAAAATCAACTCTACAGATGATTTAAATGGCTTAAAATTACGCGTAACACCAAGTCCAGCGCTACAGTCATTTTACCGTAATGCAGGTGCAGCACCAGAATCTTTATCATTAACAGAAGTATATTCAGCGTTACAAACAGGCGTTATTGATGGAATGGACATGGACTTAGACGCAACAATTACAAATAAATATGCTGAAATCGCAAAATATGTAGCAGTAACAAACCATATGGTATGGCCTTCTACAATTTTAACAAATGAGAAAAAATTCAATGCCCTTTCACAAGATGCTCAAGATGCTGTAACGCAAGCTTGGCAAGTAGCGAGTGATTATGCAGTTACAACACGTGCTGGTCAAGAGGAGGAGTTCCGTAAAGAGCTTGAAAGTCAAGGTATGGAAGTATATGACTTAGATGCAAGCTTGTTTGCGAAACAAATTGAAGCATTCGATAGTGAGTACGGTGGTCAGTCGGATTTAATCAAGCAATTCATTGAAGCGAATCGTTAATCAAATGTAGTATTCGAATAGTGATTTGGAGGGTGAAGGATGACAAAGCTCAGCAATATTATTACAAAAGTAGAGGAAGTTATTATGGGCGTTTTAATGGCAATTTTAACGATTATCATGGTAACAGCTGTATTTTTTCGCTATGTATTATCTGATCCACTCCCTTGGGCAACAGAAATTTCGATTTACTTATTCATTTGGTTTTCATTCATAGGTGGTAGCTGGGGCTTGAAGTATGGTACGCAAGCCGCAGTTACTTTTTTACTTGATGCTTTATCTGAGAATAAGCAACGAATTTTAAAGATTGTTCAAGATGTGATTATGTTAGCTTTTTTAATCATTATTTTAATTTACTCTGTGAAGTGGCTTATGCTACCTTCCACGGTACTCCAAAAATCAACCTCAGTTGGCATGCCGATGTGGATTCCGTATAGTGCTGTACCGACGGGCATTTTATTTGCGGGGATCCACATTGTTGCACGTCTAATCCGCCTATTAAAAAATGAAGAGAACTTACAAGAAAAAGAGATTGGAGATGAATTAATATGACATATATTACGATAGCTGTATTTGTCATTTTATTAATTTTAGGTATTCCAATTTCTTTAGTATTGGGAATTACGACGGTTGTTTACTTTTTAATTAATGGGCAAGCTTTACTACTTGAGTCGACACCGTTACGCATGTTTTCGGGGCTTGAAAATTTTGGTTTGTTAGCAATCCCGCTATTCATGTTAATGGGAGAAATTATGAATGAGGGTGGCATTACGACACGCCTCGTGAATTTCGCAAAGTTAATTTTAGGTCATTTTCGTGGTGGTCTAGCGTATGTAACCGTCGTAGCGAACATGTTTTTAGCCTCTATTTTGGGCTCTGCTAATGCACAGGCTGCAATGATGAGTAAAGTTATGGTACCGCAAATGGAAAAAGAGGGCTATAAGCGTGAGTTTGCAGGAGCAATTACGCTTGCTTCGTCGATTATTGCACCGATAATTCCACCGAGTATGATTTTTATTATTTATGGAACGTTGTCGAGTACATCGATTGGTGCAATGTTCATGGCCGGGATTTTACCGGGAATTTTATATGGATTAGCCTTTATGGGGATGATTGCATATATGGGCTACAAAAATAATTTCCCTAAAAGTAAACGCCATTCTTTCAAAGAAATTTTGCAAGGGACAGTAAAGACATTACCGGCATTATTAATTCCGTTAATAGTAGTAGTCGGGATTTTACGGGGTGTTTTTACGGCAACAGAATCAGCAGCTGTTGCGTGCTTTTTAGCAATTATTATAGGGTTATTTGTTTACCGTGAATTAGATATTAAAAAGTTTCCAAAAATGCTTGTTAACACGGTAACAAATACGGCCACAGTGACCTATTTAATTATTATGGCGAATATTTTTGGTTGGATGATTGCATTTGAGCGAATTCCGCAATTAATGGCCGACCTCATTTTAAGTTTTACAGAAAGCCCATGGGTGTTTTTACTTTTAGTTAATATTTTATTACTGGTTGTCGGCATGTTAATCGACGGTATTGCAGCGCTTGTTATTTTAGTGCCAGTATTAATGCCACTTGTACACGCACTTCAAATTGATCCGGTTCACTTTGGGGTAATCATTTGTATCAACTTAACATTAGGTTTGTTAACCCCGCCAGTAGGTACAGGCTTATTTATTGTATCTTCGATGGCGGATATAAAATTTGAGCGACTAGTGAAGGCGGTTTTCCCATTCATCGTTGTGTCGGTTATCGTATTATTTATTATTACGTATCTACCAGATTTCGTATTGTTCGTTCCAAGGATGCTAGGATTCTAGGATGAATCAACTAAGGTGGCTCGTTTTGCTTATCGTTATTTCGCAGCTATTAACCGCATTTGTTGGACGGAGCCTAAATCCATTTGCGGCCTATATTGGAGAAAGTTTTGCACTAACGAATTTTCAAATTGGATTTTTACCGACAGCATTGTTCGTTGGACAATTTTTGGCGACATTGCCGATGGGGTTTATTACCGATTATGTAGCGACTCATCGGCTTATGCTGTTATTGATGTCAATTGTAGGGGGAGGATTTTTGTTACTTGCTACAATTGACGGAAGTTATTTTTTAGCGCTTCTTTTTATTATGTTAGCAGGGCTTGGTTATGGCGGCATGCATCCTGTAACGAATAAAATGCTTGTACAGCTTTACCCGATTGAAAAAATTGCATTGCCAATAGGTGTTAAGCAAATGTCAATTACGCTTGGTTCAGCTTTGTCGAGTATTGTATTGATTGCTATTGCAGAGCAAATCGGTTGGCAGCCAACGATTACAATGGCATCACTTCTATTATTGGGAATGGCAGTGATCATTTACTTGTTACTGAAATCACACGAGGAAACGTTTCGTTCACATCGTGCCACGGAGACTTCATTAGTTGCACACTTAAAAAAATTAATGAGCTCAACACCGCTCTTTTTTACTACGTTAATTGCACTCATTTTGATGGGGATACAAATTACATTTAATACGTACATTCTATTATATTTAATAGAGGTAAAAGTATGGGCCGTTTATTTAGCTGCTTTGGCACTTGCTTGTTCTGAGATTTTTGGCGCAATTGGCCGTGTTTTATGGGGTGTAATTAGTGACAAATTTCTACGGAGTAATCGCTGGTTGGCGCTGTTAATGATTGCACTTTGGTTACCATTTGCTTTATATGGGTTACATATAGTACAAGACCGTCTGCTATTGTTCTTCGTCATTGCAACAATTGGTTTTTCGCTTTCAGGATTTAATGGTGTTTGGATGAGTTTAGCGGTTGAAAGTGTCCCAAAAACATTAAGTGGATCAGCGAGCGGTTATAGCGTAACATTTGCGTCGGTAGGTGTCTTTATTATCCCGCCGCTTTTTGGACTTATTTTAGATAAAGCAGATTATGTACAAGCAGGGACCTTTTTAGCGTTTGTAAGTAGTTTATGTGCACTAATTATTGTAGCGATGCTTTTTAGTCAAAAGAAGAAACTCGGAAGTTCATAGTAATTAATTTTGATTCTCTAGGTTTTACACAGAATAAAAGTCGATTCATACTAAGAATTTGAATTCTAGTATGAATCGACTTTTTTCATGGGACTGATCCGCTTATTTTATTACTTTTGATGTCATCATGAACGCAAAGCCCTCTGCACTCTCCAGTGAAAACGAAGCCCCCATACCTTCCGTCGCATCGACAATAATTTGCATATGCTTTAAATACGCATCCTGTGTTTTATCGATATAGTAAGGCACCCCAGCAATTTCACCGACCAGCACATTTTGGCTGCTTATATAATGACCATCTGCTAAAAAGCACATCGGCACCGTGCCATCACAGCAGCCAGAAGATTGCTGAAACAATAGATTGCCATGCTTCGCTTTTAACAGTTCAATCACTTCAACCGCTTTTTCAGTAGCAATTAGTTTTTCCATAGGTTAAGAGCCTCCTTATGATTTCCTCCATAGGGCTTTTTTTATGAGCGGATTTTGAGGATTTTAGAGCGGTATTCCTCGTTTTATGAGTGAAATCTGAGAGGTAACGAGCGTTTTCCCGATACTTATGAGCACTTTCCCACCAATTACGAGCGAACGCCCAAAAATTGTAAATAAACCCACATCACAGCAAGCCCTAACTAAACAAAAAGGGATGCGCTAAAATAGCACATCCCAGTAGAGCATAATCGACTTAGAAGAAGCCCATTGGTGCTTGGTTATAGCTTACTAACATACATTTCGTTTGTTGGTAGTGCTCTAACATCATTAAGTGGTTTTCACGACCGATACCTGATTGTTTGTAACCGCCGAATGCAGCGTGAGCAGGGTATTGGTGGTATGTGTTTGTCCAAACACGACCAGCTTGAATACCACGAACAGCACGGTAAGCTGTATCCATGTTACGAGACCAAACACCAGCACCTAGACCGAAGTCTGAGTCGTTGGCAATTTCCATTGCTTCTTCAAATGTTTTGAAAGTCGTAACAGAAAGAACTGGACCAAAGATTTCTTCTTGGAAGATACGCATGTCGTTTGTACCTTTGAATACAGTAGGAGCTACATAGTAACCGCCTTCTAATTCGCCGTCAAGAACGTTTTGGTTCCCGCCGATTAATAGCTCAGCGCCTTCTTCTTGGCCGATTGTCATGTACGACATGATTTTTTCTAATTGTTGTTGTGAAGCTTGTGCACCCATCATTGTTTCAGTATCTAATGGGTTACCGATTTTGATTGCTTTAATGCGTTCTAATGCACGTTTCATGAATTCTTCGTAAATGTCTTCGTGTACTAATGCACGTGAAGGACAAGTACAAATTTCACCTGAGTTCAGTGCGAATAATACTAAACCTTCGATTGCTTTGTCTAAGTACTCATCGTCTTTATCCATTACGTCTGGGAAGAAGATGTTTGGTGATTTACCACCAAGCTCTAATGTTACCGGAATAATGTTTTCAGTTGCGTATTGCATAATTAAACGACCAACGCCAGTTGAACCTGTGAAGGCAACTTTGTTAATACGTGGGTTTGTTGCAAGTGGTTTACCTGTTTCAACACCTAAACCATTAACAACGTTGAATACGCCTTTTGGTAATAAGTCTTGGATTGTTTCAATTAATAGCATCATAGAAGCTGGCGTTTGCTCAGCAGGCTTCATAACGATTACGTTACCAGCAGCTAAAGCAGGCGCAATTTTCCAAGCAGCCATTAATAATGGGAAGTTCCAAGGAATAATTTGACCAACAACCCCGATTGGTTCGTGGAAGTGGTAAGCTACTGTATCGTTGTCGATTTCAGAAATACCGCCTTGTTGTGCACGAATCGCACCAGCAAAGTAACGGAAGTGATCCACTACTAATGGAATATCTGCATTTAATGTTTCACGTACTGCTTTACCGTTGTCCCAAGTTTCAGCAACGGCGATCATTTCTAAGTTTGCTTCGATACGATCAGCAATTTTATTTAAAATATTTGCACGGTAAGCAACAGAAGTATGAGCCCAAGCGTCTTTTGCCGCGTGTGCAGCATCTAAAGCTAACTCGATATCTTCTTCAGTTGAACGTGCAACTGATGTGAATACTTTACCTGTTAATGGAGATTTTACTTCTAAATATTGACCTTTAACCGGGGCAATCCATTCGCCGCCGATGAAGTTTTCGTAACGTTCTTTAAATTGTACTAAAGAGCCTTCTGTATTAGGATTTGCATAAATCATTTATATCGCCTCTGATTAGAAGATTTAAAGTGTGATAACTTTATGCCTTGATTATGCAATTGTAATTTCAAATAAGCAACTGAAAACGTCTGTTTTATTTTTTCTGAATAGTATTATTTTGTAATACAATTGTATATTGTAAACGGAAATAGGGGCTTTCTTTGTATTGGTACACAGATTATTAAAAGAGCGATATAGAAATGTTGATTGTTAGAATTCTACTGTTCACTTGGAAATGCGTATTATATAACAAAAAAAGCAGTTGAATTTTTATGCAATTTTAAAAATAAAAATTCTTGGTGAAAACGTTCAATCCAGCAAAAAAATATTGAATGAAAAAGCATAAAAAAAGATGCTATAGTTTAGGTAATTGAAATAATTGTATATGTACTGTTGTGAAATGAATGGAGGGGATGCGCTATCATTCTTGTATTTATCATCGCGTTAATCGGAGCGCTTGTTTTTTCTGCATTAGCACTGCCCATTCCGTGGCTGTTAGGACCGATTTTTTCCGTATTAATTGCCCAGTTTTTCATTAAGGAACGTCTACGCTGGCCGGCAGTTTTACGGAATACCGGGTTAATTATCGTCGGGGTGGCGATTGGGCAGCAATTTGACCTGTCGTTATTTAGCGATTTTAAATCGTTGCTGTTTTTTATGGTCATTATTAATATCCTACTCTTTGGTTTTTGCTTAGGGATTGCCTGGATCATCTCGAAAACAACGAGTCTGTCGTTTAAAACCGCAGTTGCGGCCAATGTTCCTGGGGGCTTGTCACAGCTTGTGCTATTTGCCGAAGAAGAGGGCGACGTCAATTTAACGGCGGTAACGTATTTCCATATTGTCCGCGTGCTTGGGGTAGTGTTACTGATCCCGTTTTTAGTGTCGGGACATGTGGTAAGTGGGGGGACGATTCCGATTTCACTAGACGTGTGGCAAGTGGTCGTCCTGATTTTATTCGCGGCCGCGCTTGTGCCACTCGGTAGGAAAATCAAATTGCCAGTTGCACAATTTTTAACGCCAATCGTAGTCGTCATTTTATTGAAGCTGTTTTCAGTGGAAGCCGCGATGATGCCGAGCGATGTGCTACATATCGCACAGGTTTTAATCGGAGCCTACATTGGTTTACTACTAAAGCCAGAAACGCTGCGCTTACCGGCCAAAGTGTTAGTCGGTGGTGTTGCGAGTACGGTGCTGATGATTGCGCTCACGTACGGAACAAGCCTACTCATTGCGAACTATTTAGATTTAAGTTTTGCAACGAGCTTTTTAAGCACTGCACCAGGAGGTCTGGATCAAATGGGCTTACTTGCGGCTGCGGTACAAGCTGATATTTCGGTTGTGACGGTGTTTCAGCTATTCCGCTTACTGTTTATTTTCCTACTTATTCTGCCATTAATTAAATGGGTTTACCGTCAAAAAAATCCTGAATTGTGACGGAGTTTTCACGAACAGCAACATGAAAATATTTGAAAAAAAGTGCGGAAACTAACCCTTTGCGAGCGGTTTGGGTTATACTAGAGAAAGTGATTAATTGAGGAAGTAGGATTATGAAACATGCAAACGCAATCAAATCGACAGTTGTGGGCGCAAGCTGTAAAAACCGGAATTATTAAATCCAATTTAATTCCGATGATCGCAGCGCTTATGCTCGCCTTATACACATATGAATTAGACTTTATTGAACATATTCCCACTATTATTTTTGCTTTTCTAGGCACGGCTGCCGTCATTGCTGCTGCAGGTGCGTATAATAATGTGTACGACCGAGATATTGACAAAATTATGCCGCGTACAAAATTACGCCCAACGGTAACGGGTCAGTTATCAGCAAAACAGGTATTAGTAACGGCTACCTTATTACTCATTGCTGGTTTAGTATTACTTTACTTCGCAACGCCACTTGCCGCGTTCCTTGGCTTTTTAGGGGTATTTTTCTATGTTGTACCTTACACAATGTGGACAAAACGTCGTACGATTTGGAACACGGAAGTCGGCAGTATTTCAGGCGCAATGCCACCACTTATCGGATGGGCAGCAGTGGCACCGGACATTTGGCATCCAGCCGCATGGGCACTGTTTTTAATTATGGTGATTTGGCAAATGCCACACTTTTACGCCATTGCCATTCGTAAAAAAGAAGACTATGCCGCAGCTAATATTCCGATGCTACCCGTAGTAAAAGGGGAGCGCCGTACGTATATTCAATCAAATATTTACTTAGTGTTACTCATTTTATCGAGCTTTTTATTTTTACCACTTAGCTCAGGCCTGACGATTGTCTCAATCATTTTAGGTATCATTTGGCTCGCAATGAGTATTACCGCTTCTAAGAAAAAAGAACAGAAAAAATGGGCCAATAAAATGTTCGCCTACTCGTTATTCCATATGATGGCTGTGTTCGGCACGGTATTCATCTATGCAACAGTAGGGATGATTTTAAACGCGCTATAAGAAAAGTGCATTCGCGCTCGCCTATACACTGCTATAAAGAAAAGGCATAAATGCATCGCGCATTTATGCCTTGTTTTTATTTTGTTGTAAATTGATCCTCTACTTGTTTTAAGAAAAACGTCCACGCAATATCCAGACGTGTTTGGGAAAGGTAACCGCCACCTGTTAAATGATCCAGACGAATGCCTTGTAAAATAACTAAATACAAGTGTACAAAATGCGTTGCTTGCTCTTCAGTATAGGCCTTGAATGTTTCGGTAGTGTTTAAAAATTCAATAAATTGAACGTTCAGCTTCTCATAGTAGCTTTCAGACTTTTCAAGTAAGACCTCATGTAAATGATGTGGTGGAAAAATAATAAATCGAAATAAAAAATGCGCGCTTGGAATATTTTTTATGCGGTGCGAATGAAATTCAATATAGGCTTTTAATGTAGGAAGTAATGTTTCGTTTGTTAAATGCTTCTTAAAAAAATCTCTCGTTACTTGAATTTCTTCGTGAACACAAGATTCGTAAACCGATAAAAACAAATCGTCCTTACTTTTGTAGTGATTGTAGATAGAAGATTTTTTTATGCCAACATCTTCAATAATGTCAGCGAGTGAAGCGCCTTCATAGCCTCTTTGTGCAAAGAGGATGAGTGCAGCATTTTTAATACGTAGTGATGACACGTTACCCAATTCCTTTCTTAGTTAGGGTGTATAGGATAATAATAAGTACTATATGTAACGACCTTATATGGTAATTATTGTAGATTTTTTGTAAGCTGCCTTTATTATACTAAAAATATTACGAATGAATCAACTGAGTGCTTAAAATTACTCGAAACTAGTAGGTGGGCGGCAATTTTGTAAAAATGGCTAGAAAAGTTGAGAAATTGTGAACAAAAGTTGTGAGCATAATATGACAATGTAGGCAGGCCTCTTTTGTTAGAAAATAGGAGATGCTATGATAAATGCATCAAGTAAAACGCTTGATAATAAGTCTCATACTCTAAAATGCTTATTTTACTCATATTTCGTATACGACTTCGACAACATATAAAACCCCCTATTTTTATATGGTCAACGTACGTGAAAAAAACTCCAACGCTCATGTGGGCATTGGAGTTTTTTATTATTAATTAAAGTTTTAAATCCGCAATTTCATGCATGTAATCGCCAAGTACGCGTAAGCCTTGGTCGAAGTTTTCTAAATGGAAGTGCTCGTTTGGTGCGTGGAAGTTTTCGCTCGAAAGTCCGAAGCCCATTAGCACAACTGGTAAATCTAAAATTTCGTCAAACGCTGCTACGATTGGAATCGAGCCGCCACCGCGTGTGTAAGCTGTTGGTACGTTATATACTTTTTCGTAAGAACGGCCTGCTGCTTGAATAACTGGATGATCGAATGGCGTGATGTATGGTTTTCCTTTGTCAAACTCAGAAACAACCACTTCAACACCAACTGGCTTGTGTTTTTCGATATGTGCTTTCAGTAATGCTACGATTTCTTCTGGGTCTTGGTTTGGTACTAAGCGGCATGTAATTTTTGCGCCTGCTTCAGCCGGTAAAACCGTTTTAATGCCTTCGCCTGAGAACCCACCGAATACACCATTTACTTCTAATGTTGGACGTGCCCACGTTTGCTCTAAGTAAGAGTAGCCCGCTTCGCCGAATAATTCCTTCACGCCCACTTCTTCTTTTAATGCCGCTTCATCAAAGTTAAGATCGCGGTATGCTTGGCGCTCTTCTTCTGATAATGGTAAGACGTTGTCGTAGAAGCCTTCTACTTGAATTGTCCCATGCTCATCACGGAATGACGCTAAAATTTCCGTTAATGCGTGAATTGCGTTTTGCACGCCGCCACCGTATAGGCCTGAGTGTAAATCGCCTTTTGCACCGCGGATATCGATTTGTACGCCTGTTAAACCACGTAAGCCGTAGCATACTGCTGGTTTGCCTTTTGCGTAAAGACCTGTATCGGAAATCACGATTAAGTCTGCTGCTAAGCGTTCTTTGTTGTCTTCTGTATATGCTGGTAATGACGGGCTACCGATTTCTTCTTCGCCCTCGTAAATGAATTTCACGTTTACCGGTAATGTACCTTCTGTTGCAAATAAGGCTTCGATCATTTTTAAGTGCATGAATACTTGGCCTTTGTCGTCAGAAGACCCACGCGCGAATAGCTTGTTGTCGCGGATAGCTGGCTCAAACGGTGGTGTTTCCCATAAGTGTAATGGGTCTACTGGCTGCACGTCATAGTGACCGTAGAATAGGATCGTTGGTTTGCCTTCAGCGTGTAACCACTCACCGTATACAACCGGGTGACCTGCTGTTTGTTCGACTGCTACATTTTCGATGTTTAACGCTTTTAAATGATCTGCTAACCAGTTAGCAGCCGTCGTCATATCGTCTTTATGCTCTGATAAAGCCGAAATGCTTGGAATGCGTAAAAATTCGTTTAATTCTTCTAAGTGACGCGCACGGTGTTCTGTGAAGTAAGCGTCTAATTTTTCTAAGTGACTCATATGAATGGGCCCCTCCTTTTATTTCGATTATGGAAATAAGTATAGCATAACGGTGTAAGTGTTGATAATCTTAGCTTTAGGAAGGGCGCTTTTCGTTTTCAGCACACAAGAAAGGACTGTTTGTACGCAATGTCGAATTGAAACAACATAAAAAACAATTGTAGGAGGGCATAACGGTGCTCTATATCATAATAAGTTATTTATTAGGCACAATTCTGTTCGCCGGGATCGTTGGCAAACTAAAAAAAGTCAATTTACAAAACGAAAACAGCGGTAATCTAGGCGCGCGAAACGCAGGAAGAACACTTGGGAAATGGGCATTTGCTATCGTGGCAGTAGGGGATGCGCTAAAGGGCTTCCTCGTTGTCATAATCGGAAGAGCCCTGGAGTTTTCAGAGCCAACAATTGCGTTCGCTGTAATCGCTGTTACGTTAGGACATTTATATCCGTTTTGGAATAAAGGGCGCGGTGGGAAAGGGGTGGCTACCATTGTCGGAGCAATGCTGGCCTTTTCACCACTATATATCCTCGTATTGTTAGCAAGCTTTCTCGTAAGCATGCTCGCTACGAAAAGTGCCACGCTTAGCATGGTGATTAGCTTTGTACTATACGGTGTGGTGATTTCAATCGTCATGCCGGCTGGAATAATTTTGAGTATCGCGTTAATTTTTGTACTATGGAAGCAACGCAAAAGCATAATGGAAAGAGTGAGGCCACATGTACTGGAGTAAAGTTGCAACAACTGAACAGGAATTTGATGCAATCGCGGCATTAAACTATGAAACATTTGTGGAGGAAATCCCGCAGCACGAACAGAATGCAGACAAGCGCTTAGTCGATAAATTTCACGCTGAAAATACGTATGTCGTTGTTTATAAGCATACCGAAATCATTGGCATGGTCGCGTTCCGTGATCAACGTCCGTTTTCGATTGACCAAAAAATTGGTGCGGTCGAAGGGCATTTAGATGAAGCGTTATGTAAGTATTTATGCGAAATTCGCTTGTTGGCTGTGAAAAAAGCGTACCGAAATGGCCGCGTGTTTACAAAGCTAGCAACGGCGATTTACCGTTATTTCTACGATAAGGGCTATACGGCATGTGTCATTTCAGGGACGGTGCGCCAGGAAAAGCTGTATACCGACATGGGTTATAAACAGTTTGCCCCGGCGGTTGGTGCAAAAGAGGCACGCTATTTGCCGATGGTGTTAACAAGAAAAGATAGCGCCGTGTTTCGCGAGCGTTTGCGTGAAAAAAATGTGGTATTTTACCCAGGTCCAGTAGCACTCGAAAACGAGATGGGGCAATCGGTGTTATCGCATCGCTCCGTGCAGTTTGAGCAGGAGCTGACACAGATGAAACAGGGGCTATGCCAGGTAACAAAAGCACAATGTGTCATTCCGATGCTTGGTAGCGGCACACTCGCAAATGATGCAATGCTTGGCCAATTAAAAAGTGATTTTCCAGAGTCTCGCGGGCTATTTTTATCAAATGGGGAATTTGGCAGTCGCTTAATCAAGCAGGCAGAGCAATGGAATTTGACGTTTGATGCGATTGACTTTGGTTGGGGGCAGCCGTTTTTACTTGAAAAAATCGAGCAGCAGCTTCAAACGAGTAGCTATCACTATCTTGTCTTTGTGCATAGCGAAACGTCAAACAGTGTAATGAACCCGCTCGAACAGCTAGCCGAATTAGCGACGCGCTACGGTGCAGTGTTATGTGCGGATTGTGTCAGCTCATTTGGCGCGGTGGACTTTTCAATGGAGCATGTACATTATGCAACCGCGAGTAGTGGCAAGGCACTTGGAACGATTGCTGGCTTAGCTTTCGTGTTTTGTAAGGAAGCACCGAAGCAGAGTGAGGTACCGCTATATCTGAACTTACCTTATTATGTAGAGAAAAATATTCCGTTTACGCTGCCGCATTTCTTTGTAAAAGCGGTAAATGTAGCATTGCAAGCATATCCAGAGCGTTTTCAAGTCTTACAAAAGCGCGCGGAACTTGTAAGGAATGCGGACTTACCGATTGTCGCAAGTAGTCCGATTATCGCCACGCTGCAGCATGAGGACATACCAAAAATCATTGAGACCTGTGAACTAAACGGCTTTTACCTGCATAGCGACAGTAGCTATTTAAAAGCGCGTCAATCCGCACAAATTAGCACGATTCAGCCAACGTTTGAGCGAGACTTTAAAAAGTTAGTGGAACTATTTTCTACGATAGTGAAAACCTTGTAAGGAAGTAAGAGGTAGAGGTAGCATGAGGTCAGGAAACATGGCACAGTACAAATAATTACGCCGTAGCTTACATCATTGTAAGGTAATTGAAAGCCAATCCGATAGAGTGTAAGTATTTATTTTGGCAAAATAAAGTTAGAAAGTAAGTAAGTAACGATTTGAACTTAAACATAAATTGACTTGACTTTATATAAATAAAATCTATCGGAGGTTTTACAAATGAACGAATTATTAGCCACTATTTATGACGAATACAACCGCTACATTTACCACCTATGCTTAAAATTAACACGTAATCAAAACGAAGCAGAGGATTTAATGCAAGAAGTTTGGGTGAAAGTTGTGCGCTATGAGGATTCGGTCGCACAGGTAGATCATGTGAAAGCTTGGTTAACAACGATTACAATGAACACATTCCGCGACCGCTATCGCAAAAATGTGCGCCGTAGTAAATATATGATGAGTCAACCTGAACAATTAGACGTACCGGTTTTAGATTTGGTTCCCAACAATGACGTTTCTACGGAAGAACTTGTGGAAAAAACGGAAATCACGAAAATCGTCCAAGAAAAAATGGGTCAGCTCGACAACATTTATCAAAAAACATTATGGTATTTCTATGTGGATCAATTTTCACTAGCAGAAATTTCAGAGCTGATGAAAGTTTCGATCGGTACAGTAAAATCTCGTTTATTCCGTGCAAAGGCGCGTTTAAAAGAAATTTTATTAGCTGACAACAGCGCGGCTGAAGCGATTTTACCAGCTTAATTATAAGAACGAAAACGATTGTAGAAAGTTGCAGTCGTTTCTTTTTTTTGGCAAAAAAAATCGATGGAGATTTGATCTCTCCATCGATTTTATAGTTTCGCACATTTTTCAAAAAGCTGTGTTAAGGTTTTGAGCTCATCCTCATTTAACATACCGAAAATATTTTCAAATAGTGTATCAACTTGTTGTTTGGAGCTTTCCAATACGTCGATACCTGCTTGGGTAATATGAATTTGTGAGGCACGACGATCGGTTTCGTGTTGTGTCTTCTCGATGAGGCCGGCTTTTAAAAGCTTCGTCGTTAAAACCGTAACCCCGCCTGTCGTCACTTTTAACTTTTCTGCAATCGCAGAAGGGCGTTTTGGACCCTCTGTATGCAAAAAAGCTAAAATGAAGATATGTGATTTTGAAAACCCCAGTAAATCCTGGCTGTTCCATTGGTTCGCAATCTTGCGCTCGAGTGAAGACATAGTTTCAAATAGAGCAGATAATTGCTCCCGTTTTTGCTCATTCATAAGTGGTCAACTCCAAGAAGTTTTCGCTATTCGACAGCTAGCTTTTGAAGGGCATTCAGTTCAAATGCACGCACCTTACGTGGAATGAAGCGACGGATGTCCATTTCGTTATAGCCGATTTGAATGCGTTTTTCGTCAAGTAAAATAGGGCTACGCAACATACGTGGATGCTGCTGAATTAAATTATAAAGCTCTTGAATGGATAATTGATCGATATCAAGATCTAAATTTTTGAAGTCATTTGAGTTTGTTGCGATAATTTCGTCTGTCCCGTCTTCAGTCATGCTTAAAATATGTTTGAACTCAGCTAATGTTAATGCCTGAGAAGTTGTACGTTTTTCTGTGTAAACGATGTCGTTTTCGTTTAACCATTTTAGTGCTTTACGTGATGAAGAACAGCTTGATTGTGTATAAATTGTAACTGTCATAATATATTTCCTCGCTTCCCATAATTAAAATATTTAGGTGATAGCTTAGTTGTAAGACATTTGTTTATATGAATATCTTACCAGTAAGCTACTTGTATTGCAATATGTTTTTCACTGGTTTACTTTTCCATTATTTGTTTACCCACTCTTCTAATAAAATATACGTCTGTGCTAGTGAAAAGTTTCGGATTTTATATTACAGTTTTGTAAAGATACGATGACAGCATGATATATTCGTATAAATTGTTGCCTATTTTATTTGCGACGTAATTAAAGTAACAGGAGCATGTCATTCGCGTGGGGGATAAAGCATAGTCTTTATATAGTATGAACTGAGCTGAAAGGTTATCGGGTTAATTCTATTAATACCCATTTAGTGATGTAATGTAGAAAACTCGTTCTTTAGTTAGAATTTTCAGATAAATTATTGATATTCTTCTAATCTAATGGTAATTTTAAAATGTATTAATCTCAAAACAAGGGGGATGAGGGAATGATTACATTTTTAGTATCGATTGTGTTACTTATCGTAGGGTACTTCACATACGGAAAGTACGTCGAGAAGGTGTTTGGACATAATGAAAAGCGTCCAACGCCTGCTTATGTAAACCAGGATGGGGTTGACTATGTACCAATGTCGACACCGAAGAATTCATTAATTCAGCTGCTGAATATTGCAGGAACTGGGCCAGTATTTGGTCCAATTGCCGGTGCATTATACGGGCCAGCTGCATTTATTTGGATTGTGGTCGGCTGTATATTTGCTGGTGCCGTGCATGACTATTTAACGGGGATGATTTCAATCCGTAATAAAGGCGCGCATTTACCAGCACTTGCTTCAAAGTATTTAGGGGTGGCGATGAAGCATGTCGTTAATATTTTTGCGCTATTATTATTACTTTTAGTAGGGACGGTATTCGTGACATCACCAGCGATGCTCATTAGTAATTTATTTGATGGAAAAGTGGCACTTGCTGTTATTGTTGGTGTTATCTTTGCTTATTATATTTTTGCAACGTTACTACCGATTGATAAAATTATCGGGCGTCTTTACCCATATTTCGGTGCGTTGTTAATTTTCTCTGCGTTAGGTATTGGGGTAGTGCTTGTGTTTACAGGTGCACCGATTCCAGAGCTATCATTTGAAAACATGCATCCGGGCTTATTACCAATTTTCCCAATGCTGTTCTTTACGATTACATGTGGGGCGCTTTCAGGCTTCCATGCAACGCAAACGCCGATTATTTCGCGTACAACGCAAAAAGAAGGGCAAGGGCGTAAAATTTTCTATGGCATGATGATCGCAGAGGGGATTATTGCGATGATTTGGGCAGCTGCGGCAATGAGTATTTTCAACGGGCCAGTAGGTCTAAACGAAATACTTGCAGCAGGTGGTCCTGCAGGAGTTGTAAGTGAAATTTCAATTGCGACATTAGGTGCTGTTGGAGGTACATTAGCGATTTTAGGTGTTGTTGTGTTACCAATTACGTCAGGGGATACAGCATTCCGTGCAGCACGTATGATTATTGCAGATTACTTCAAGTTCTCACAAGCAAAAATTTTAAGTCGTTTATGGATTGCAATTCCATTATTCGTCCTATCATTTGCCTTAACAAGAATTGATTTTAATATTTTATGGCGTTATTTCTCTTGGGCAAACGGTGTAACCGCTGTCATTGCACTGTGGGTCGGGGCGATGTACTTGTTCTTGAAAAAGAGCAATCACTGGATCGCAACCGTACCGGCTACATTCATGACGTCGATGGTATTTGTTTATATTATTTATGAGCCGACAATGGGCTTTGGGATGGGGCTAACAGAGTCGTACATTCTCGGAACGGTGGCGACACTTATTATCGTAGCTATGTTCTTTGCCACAGCCTTTAAAAAGCGCGGAACCAACTTCCTGTTAGACGAGGATGTTTCTGGCTATAAAGTACACGAAGGCTAACAAACATAGTCATATGTAGGGGACTCGACCTCCTGCATATGACTTTTTTTATTTGAGAATTAGGTAAAAAAACGCTACTCCCTATGACTAGGAAATAGCGTTTTATCAAAGCTTATTTAAATTCGTTTAACTCTTTTGTTTCACGCGTTGTGAACCAATCTTGTACGTTCCAGATCTTTGTCACTAAACCTTCATAGAATTCAGGTTCATGCGATACAAGAACGATTGTGCCTTTGAATTCCTTCATTGCACGTTTTAATTCCTCTTTTGCAGTAACGTCTAAGTGATTTGTAGGTTCGTCAAAGATTAACCAGTTTGTTTGGTCCATCATTAATTTACATAAACGAACTTTCGCTTGCTCACCACCAGAAAGTGAGTTCAGTGGACGTGTGATATGGTCTGTTTTTAGACCAGCGCGTGCTAAAGCCGCACGAACTTGCGCTTGTTCCATAGAAGGGAACGCGTTCCATACATCGTCGATTGGTGTAATTTTGTCTGCTTTTACTTCTTGCTCGAAGTAAGACGGCTCTAAGTATTCACCTAAATAGAATTTTCCATCTAACGGCTGTACTTTACCAAGCATTGTTTTTAGTAGCGTCGATTTACCGACACCGTTCATCCCAACAAGGGCAATTTTTTCACCGCGCTCGATTTGGAATGTTAATGGTGGTAATAACGGTTTTTCTTTGTCATAACCGATCACTAAGTTTTCAGCTTCCACGACATAACGGCCTGGTGTACGCGCTTCTTTAAAGCTGAACTCAGGTTTTACAGCTGTTTCAGGGCGGTCAATACGCTCCATGCGGTCTAATTGCTTCGCACGTGATTTCGCACGGCCACTTGTTGAATAACGTGCCTTGTTACGGTTAATGAAATCTTCTTGCTGTTTAATGAATTCTTGCTGCTTTTCGTACGCATCGATATGTTGACGCTTGTTGATTTCCGCAAGTTCGATGAATTTTTCGTATGTCGCTGTGTAGCGCGTCATTTTTGCGAATTCTAAGTGTAGGATTACATCTACAACATCATTCATGAATTCCGTATCATGCGAAATTAATAGGAACGCGTATGGGTAGTTTTTTAAGTAGTTCTTTAACCACGTTACATGCTCTTCGTCTAGATAGTTGGTAGGCTCATCTAGTAATAATACTTTTGGCTTTTCAAGTAAAAGCTTCGCCAGTAACACTTTTGTGCGTTGACCACCAGAAAGGGCTGCTACGTCACGGTCTAAACCAATTGCATCTAAGCCTAAGCCGCGTGCGATATCATCGATTTTCATATCTAAGTTATAGAAATCACCTGCATCAAGTGCATCTTGAATTTCTGACATTTCTTCTAATAATTTGTCGTAATCTGCATCGGGCTCTGCAAGCTCAGCCGAAATTTCGTTTAAGCGTGCTTCTTTTTGGTACAGTGGTAAAAACGCATCACTTAACGCATCGCGCATTGAGCGGCCTGTAGTTAATACTGTGTGCTGATCTAGGTAACCATAATGCGTGCCTGGTAACCACTCGACTTTACCTTCGTCGTGAATTTGTTGTCCTGTCAGAATGCCCATTAATGTTGATTTCCCAACACCGTTTGCGCCGACTAAGCCGATGTGATCGCCTTCGACTAAGCGGAATGAAACATCTTTAAATAACGTGCGGTCACCAAATGAATGACCTAAATTTTCAACTGTTAAAATTGCCATATACTAATCCTCCGAGTGTTTTTATATAATTTATTCTTTTAGAAAGTGTTATTTTAATACAATCCGTTCTGCTGCGCTGCGGGGAGAGCGCGTTGATTGGGATTGATTTTAGCCCCAAGTCCGTTGTACTGCGTTGCGGCGGACGCTTTTCTGAGGGCGTGGCTGCAACTAAATGTATTGTGCCTCTTACGACGGCACAATACATTGGATTTTCCGCGCACGCTAATCCTCTAGAAGTCGCCGCCTCCACTCCGTACAACTCTTTTCATTGAAGCAGATCTATCTAATAATCCATCCTTTGCTTCGCGCCACTCAACTTTAGTATAAAGTGAGCTTTTAGAAAAAGTATTACTAATAAATAATTCTCTACTAATAGAGAGCATTGATTCAAAGCATACTCAATTAAGAAGGAATAACTTCTACCATCCGAGAGGCCTGCTCCTGTCGCTACGCTTTCGTCGCAAAGGAACAATCAAATCACAAGGCATTTGATTGTTCCTTGCCTCGCGATAGCGCAAGCGGCTTGATTTCACGCTCTTTACTTTATGACGAGGAAGAAATGATGGATTGGTGGGCATCGCAAACGGCATAAAAGACAGTCGTAAAGACACGTACAACGTGGCTTGTAGGCTGTAATGCCGTAGCCCACCAATAAATAAAGCAACTTCTATTAGAAAAGCCAGCCTGTGTTTTTGCTTTCGCTATATATTTCCTCAAAAAAAACTCGCAGGCATTATAGTGCTGCGAGCTGTTTATTTAGTTCTGCGAGCCTTGCTTCCATATTCTCTAGACGTGTTACCGCCTGCTTCACTGAATCTGCATGGCCTACTGACTCTAATTTTTCTGTATCGCCTTGAAGATTGATGTAATCCATCTTCAGCTCGGCAATTTCTTGCTGTAATTGGCTCTTTGTTAACATCGATGTTTGCTCCTTTAACTAACAAAATTCATCTTTTTGTATTGTAACATAATGCGTTTAGTTTTTTCACTACATGTGCGCAAGATTATGACGAGAATATGCTAAATCGAGCAGTAAATTTTTCAAAATATCATTGTTCGTCAAGATTTCTAAGGCACGCTGTTTACGGACAGCGCGTTCGCGGCGGGATTCGTGCAGTAAAAGTTCCATCACCGCATTTTGTAAAATTGACTGCTTCATTTTTCGACCAAGACCGATATGAATAAATCCGTTCATTTCACGGGCAAAGGTATAGTTTAATTCTTGTTCTTGTTGGGCAGTTGTAATACAAGGGATTCCGGCTGTTGCAACTTTGTAAGGTGTGTAATTGGCGTTGCAAATGATGAGGTCAGCATCTGGCATGAGATGGAGTAGGGCATCGGCGCGCTTGACGATTTCTGTATTGCGGCGGCTGAGTGCCATGAGCTTAAGGCTGTCCAAATCGTGCTTGTAATCGTCATCAATCGCTATCGAAATTTTGAGTGGGATATGGAGCTGCGTAAGGTGGCGTAATGTGCGGTACGTTAGATTATTGGCATCCCCGTCCTCAAAAGCGACGACGATGTGTGGAAGCTCTTGTTTAATAGAACAATCGGACGAATCGTAAATGGCCTGTGCCGTTTGCTCTAAGTTTGGTGGTACGGCAAATGCGTAGCTGCCTGCAAGTTCTTGCGGTAATGATTCCTCGTGGGGCTCACCAAAGAGCGCGATAATATGGCAATCGACCAGCTGTACACCCATGCCGAAATCGTCGAAATGAACAATCGTTTGGCAGTAGGGGCGAATCATTTCAATTTGATCAAGCTGCGTATCTTTACCGTCATGGACAATTAAATCCGGTTCCAGCTCGCGAATTTTCTTTTTTAACTCTATAAAACGATCAAATAACACGATCGTTAATTTCGTCGTGGCTAACTTATCAATTAATGCTTGATTGTCGGTTTTGACAAACAAAAAGACACTTTCCTCCTGCAGCAAATTTGCTAAGGTCACGGCGCGTTCGATTGGATACGAGCCTTTTGTGTCACAGTGCTCGACAATCCAAATGATTCTTTTTTTGTGCAATTTAATCCCATCCTTTCCACTATCCCTATAAAATATGGTGGAAAAACCGAAATTATGAATAAGGGTGTTATTTTCCATACATATACTGTGAAAAAATGAGGGATATTAAATGAAGGCGATGCGTTCAGCTTTAGTAGTAGGCGCGACAGGATTAGTCGGCTCTAAATTAGTAAAACTATTGTGCGATAGCGATGAGTACGTAGCGGTCAATGTCATTTCAAGAAGGCCAATTGATTATTTTCATCCGAAGTTAATCGTGACGTTGCGTGAATTTGATCAAATTGCTGATAGTGATATTGAATTTGCGCATGAAGTATTTTGTTGCTTAGGCACAACGATGAAAAAAGCAGGCTCCAAGGAACAATTCGAAAAGGTCGATTTTGAATATCCAATGACGATTGCGGCACTGGCAAAAAATCGAGGGATTGGGCATTTCATTGTCATTTCTGCAATGGGGGCGAATGAAAAGGCGCTCGCATATTATAGTAGAGTGAAGGGCAAATTAGAAAAAGCGCTCACAAATATGGATTTCCCGCAGTTGTCTATTGTACGCCCATCGCTCATTACAGGGGAGCGCGGCGAGTTTCGTTTCGGTGAAGCGTTCGGTGCAAAGGCGCTGAAGGTCGTGAATCCGTTACTTGTCGGCCCATTGAAAAAGGTGCGCTCGATTCCAGCACAGCAAATTGCGCTGGCGATGAAGGTCATTGCACTACATGGTAAAAAGCAAAAGGTGACGATTTATAAATCGGATGAACTCCTCACGCTGAAAATGCCGATTGTCGAAAAAAACGAAGAACAACTGGCCAATCAAGAGGTGCTGTTTAACTGGGACAAGTTAAAAGAAGAGGAATTCCCACCAGTGGATGATGAGGTTGTCTTTGATCGCAGTAAAATCAAAGAAGTTGAGCCACGGGACTAATTGTATTGCACAATAACAACTTCCGACGAAAGACTGAATTTTTCTTGTTACAAGCAACTAGGTGTTATCAAAATCCGTTATTCTGATACAATAAAGGCACAATGAGTTACATGGAGGAACAACAATGAAAATTTTACTTGTCGATGGGACAATTTTTGGACGTAAAACCGGTGTTCTTTTAGAACAGGTTCAACAATATATCACCGCTTTCAATCCGGATTTAGAGCTTGAAATTTTATATTTTTCAAAATTACAGCACCAAATTTTAGACGGTAGCCCGCTAAATGATGATATGAAAAAGATGATTCAAAAATTTGAAGAAGCGGATGCGTACATTTTCGCTTCACCCATTTTCCAAGCATCGATTCCAGGCGTATTAAAAAATGCGTTTGATATGATTCCACCAAAAGCAATGCGCTACAAGCCAGCAGCCATTATCGGCAACGGTGGTACGTATCAGCACCATTTAGTATTAGAAAACCAATTACGCCCAATCTTAGATTACTTCCGTTGCCTTGTGACACCAAACTACGTGTACACGCATGCGGATCATTTCGATAAAGACAACAAAATTACAGATGAAGACGTACACAACCGTCTACGCGAATTAGCGCGCGTGTTCGTACAATACTGTGAAATGACAAAGACATTGTCGAAGGAAGCAGTCGATATTCAGTAATATTAAACAACCCTGAAATGATGATTTTCATTCCAGGGTTGTTTTTTAGTAGTTGAAAAGTAATGTTATTCTTCCCATTTAAACATTATTATCTTTTTTATCCACACCTATGTAGAAATAAAAGTATTATTTTTTTAAACTACCTATAGTTTAATTTAAGGAGTGAATTTTTTGAAAAAGCATTTTTTTAGTTTTTTAAGTGCAATCATTATATTGATTGGACTATCGGTAAACGTAGAAGCGGCAGATTACGTTTACTTAGAGCCAGGTAGTAATTATTCAGATACATTGACATCATCTAAGGATGTTCATTGGTATACATTTAATACCACCGAAGACAATAGTGATATTAGAGTTTATCTTTCGAATACAACAGCACCGATGTATTTTGAAATTTACAACAGCGATATGAAGCGTATAGATTATTCTTTAACGTCTTATCTTAGCTCTTTAAAGGCGGATACATACTACATTAAGGTTTATCCTTCAGGTTGGGGAAATAGTTATTCAAAAGGGACTTATGAAATTGTAACAACGTACTGGAATGGGAAAGTAAATCATGATACAACAACCCATGAACCAAATGATACAAGAGAAATGGCCTTTAACCTGACTTCAGGTAAAAAGGAATCATCATTAATCTCTAATGCTCTAGATTATGATTTCTACAAATTTACGACAAATATTGATAACGGTGATGTCTACGTTTACCTATCAAATACAACAGCGCCTGCCTATTTTTCAATTTATGATAGCAATAAAAAACGACTAGATTATTCATTAACATCATATTTTGCAAAATTAAAAGCCGGCACTTATTATATTCAGGTTCACTCTACTAGCTGGTCAAATGTCTATACTCTTGGAACATATGATATTAAGGCTACTTATTCAACACCTACAGTGAAACAAGATACAACAACATTTGAACCAAATGATACAAGAGAAAACGCATTTCCGTTAAAATCCGGCGTTTCATTAGCATCTACGTTAGAAAATAAAAGTGATTATGATTATTATGAAATTAACTTAACGAAGGCCGGTAATATTAACGTAGGTTTAACGAATACAACAGCACCTACCTATTTTGCAATATACGATAGCAATAAAAGCCGTTTAGATTATTCACTTACGTCTTTTTCTAGACAATTGGCTGCAGGGAAGTATTATATTTTAGTTCATTCAAATAACTGGGCTAATCAATATTCAAAAGGAAATTACACATTAACAGCAAGTTATCCAAATGTAGATAAGAAAATTGAACCGATTACTCTATATTTAAATAGCAAAAAAGCGTTAATAAATGGGAAATCAAAAACATTAGCGGTTGCACCATTCACAAAACAAGAAACAACGCTTGTACCACTACGCTTTGTAAGTGAAGAGCTGGGTGCAAAAGTTCAATGGGATAGCCAAAACGGTCGTATTACAGTGTTACTTGATGGAACAAAAATCGTTTTAACAACAACGAGCCATTATGTAGAAGTAAATGGCTACAGCAAACGTCTTCAAGTAAAGCCTGAAATCATTAACGGTACAACGTTTGTACCACTACGTTTTGTAAGTGAAGAGCTTGGTAAATCTGTGCAATGGAATGCGAAAAACGGTAGCATTACCATTAAGTAAGAGCAAAATTTGATACAAACGGAATTAAAAAACTCCTTATGCTACTTCATGGCATAAGGAGTTTTTGGTTAAGGACATTCAAGAGATGGAGGCAACGGGTGATAAGCTACTTGTCACAAATTGATCCTGATTTCAGCACCCCATACTTTTAAAATTTAAAAGGTTTAAGAATATCTTTAACGAATTTTTAATAATGTATCTATGGTGATACTTTACTAGAGAGAGGTAGCGATATGCATGGAAACACTACAAACATTTCTAAAAGATTTCGACGACCAAATGCGAGCATTATACAAGGCTGCGGCTGAAGCAAACTGGATGGTCCAAACAACGGGAGACCCTGAATGGGCAACTAAATTAGGTGAAGCTGAAACTAGATACAATCTGTTATTCTCTTCAAAAGATCTATACGAGAAAACAAAAAACTTTCTAGCAACGGAAGACGTAACGGAAATTGAAAAACGTCAGCTTCAACTGTTACTCAGCGAAATGGAAGGGAACCAACTCCCTGAAGAAATGATTGCAGATTTAGCAAACCGCGCTGCTGAACTAAATTTATTATTTAACACTTACTCACCTAAAGTCGATGGGAAGAACTATTCTGCCAATGAAATTCGAGAGGTATTAATGTATAGTGATGACCTAGAATTACGCAAAAAGGTATGGTTTGCTAGTAAGGAAGTAGGGAAAGTCGTAGAAAAAGATTTGCTTGAGCTTGTTAAGAAGCGCAATGAGGCTGCACAACTACTCGGGTTTGATAACCATCATCAAATGGGATTTGCACTTCAAGAACTTGACCGTGATGAGGTATTCGCTATTTTCAATGAACTCATTGCTCAATCAGATGAAGCTTACCGCTCGATGAAGAAGGAACTAGATGAACGTTTAGCAACTAAATTCGGGATTAATCCAGAGGAGATACGTCCTTGGCATTATGTTGATCCCTTTTTCCAAGAGGTGCCACCATCTGATTCAACCAATCTAGACCCTTTTTATGAAGGGAAGGATATTCTAGAGCTTACTACCGATACGTTTAACTCAATGGGTATCGAAGTTGACGACCTCTATGCAAAGAGCGATTTGTTTCCTGGAGAAAAGAAAAATCCAACTGCCTTTTGCGCGGATATGGACCGCGAAGGTGACGTTCGAGTCCTTTGTAACATAGAGGAAGATGCATATTGGATGGAAACGAACCTGCATGAATTTGGCCATGCTGCTTATTTCAAATATGTAGACGCTAGCTTGCCATTCGGATTACGCACGCCAAGCCATATTTTAACGACAGAATCAATCGCGATGTTATTCGGAAAAATGGGCAAAGATCCACGTTGGTTAAAACGCTTCTTGCAGGTGGATGAAGCAACCGTAACTGCACTGGTTCCCGAATTAGAAAAGTACCAACAATTACAAATGCTTATAGCAGTTAGATGGATTGTTACCTTTGTCTTTTTTGAAAAAGAACTGTACGAAAATCCCAATCAAGATTTAAATGCTTTATGGTGGAAAACTGTAAATGAAATTCAGCTAGTCACGCCTCCAGATTCAACTGAGAATCCTGATTGGGCAGCAAAGATTCATTTTACACTTGCACCTGTTTACTATCAAAATTATCTCCTTGGTGAATTAATGGCCGCACAGCTTCTTCGTCATATTGAAACAGAGATTTCTCCTGAATTTTTCACAAAAGAAACAGGGGAGATGCTCATCAATCAATTCTTCAAACCAGCTGCTCGCTATAACTGGAATGAAAAAATTAGCATGATAACGGGTGAAAAATTAAATCCTGCGCACTTTGTTGAGGTTTATTGTAAAACGCGAAGGCTCGTTTAGGTCCAGGTTATAAATGCAACAAATATACCTCTTGAATAGGGACTTCCTATTGCAAGAGGTATGTTTATGCAATCTTAAAATCGAAATTTCACTCGCACGGAAGCTTGAATAGGAATTGTTCCCTGTTCAATTGGTGTTGTAAATTCCTGAGTCGCAAATTGTGCCGACTTATAAGGAACTGGCGTTACATGTTGACTCTCTTCAATAATCTCGATGGGTATGAGCTGTATAGGTACTTGCATCGTTTCGGCCATCGATTTGGCTTTCGCCAGTGCATTAACAAGTGCTAAATTTAGGGCCTGTTGATAATAGGCATCTGAACTTTCTATTTTAAACTGGATTGCTGAAACATGATTTGCCCCATTTTGAATTGCCGTATCAATGACGGTACCTGCTTGACTAAGATCCGTTATTTTAACGGTAATCGCATTCTGCACTTCATAGCCCCTAAATACTTGTCTTCCATCCATATAATCGTAAACTGGAGAAATCGAATAGCTACTTGTTTGGATCGCTTCTCTTGGAATATTTAACGCCATGAGCGATTCAATGACACGGCTCATAATGAGGGCATTTTCTTGCTGTGCGACCGTGACATCCTTTCCTTCTGTACGCACCTCTATTAAAATTTGCGCATAATCGGGCGGCGCAACAATTTCTCCATTCCCTGTCACAGTCATTTCACTTGTTACAGGAAATGATTGAAACTTAAATTGTGGAGGATACAACGAAAATCACCTTTCTTATAGGTTTTTTTCAATATACTATGCGCCTTGTTTCTAAAATAAACATCAATACCCCTCTACCAAAAATCATAACACCTATGACATCTAACCATCCTTAAAAAAACTTCGCGCATATTGATAAAAAAACGATTGGAGTTAATGGCATGAGTAAGTTCAGTCCAGAAAGGCTCGCTGTTGAATATAGGGACGGTGTATCGACTACTGAACCAGTTATTTCAAGACGTCACACACTAACTCACTCTGATATTACTGGCGAATTATTCTTAACGATTGGAACACAATTTGCGTGGGATAAAGTTAATACGGATCTGCGAGATGAAGTACTAGGCTTTTGGGAAATGGACGGGGAACGGTTATGTTACAACGTATATGTTTATCTAGATAATGGGGAGCACGACTTATCTACAGCAATAAGGCGTAATGAAGTTTTCAGGCGTGAATTACCACTTGCATTAACTGCGATTCGATACGGCGATCGGTTTAAATTTGATTCCTATCCATATTTAGATTATGCATTAATCAACGTAAACTTTATGTCCAGTTATCCTCAATTATATATACAGGAGAGTTGGGGTACTTTCAGCAGTTTATCCACATAACCCGCATTTACGAAAAAAAGGATTATCTTTGGCGGATAATCCTTTTTTCCATGTGGACAGGCTCAATTCTCGCTACATTTACACTGCACTTTCTCAGTAATGAAATGTTTTAGTAAAATAGAGTGTACAGTTTTGTTTTTTGTCTTTTATCTTCATACATTTGAGCATCTGCTTCCATATAGAGACTGTCTGTTTTTCCTAACGACTGCTCACTAAATGCTATACCAATCGACATGTGAAGGTGAAGGTCATCTATAAATGAAGGGGACTGACTGATTTTTTCGCGGAGCTGATCGCAAAGGCGTTCAATTTCAAGTAGCGTTGTCTGGGGGATGAGAATGACAAACTCGTCTCCTCCTACGCGTGACACAATGGCGTTTTCCAAAAAGACGCTCTTTAACAGCCCGGCAGCCGCTTGGATAAGCTGATCGCCTATTTTATGCCCATACGTATCATTCGCATGTTTGAGTCGGTCGAGGTCACATAAAACAAGGCCAAGAGCCACATTCTCCTCTTGATTGTAATAGGTCATCATTTGTTCGAAATAATCGCGATTATAAACAGTGGTTAATGCATCATGCGAAACGCGATAGTGTAAATCTTGCTCGAGCTTGATTTTGTCATCAATATTGCGCATAATCCCTTGAACCGCAACAATTTCCCCCTTTTCATAAATTGGCGTTGTGTATTCTTCAAACCACCTATACACGCCGTCCGTTCCTTTTAAACGCTGGATAATCCCTTCATTATAATTGATTTTTCCAGAAATTTTTTGTTCCATAATCCCGCGGTCATCGGGGTGGATCATTTCAAATGGCATGTTGGAATCCCGATAGAGCGCGTCTAGCGTCCCTGCACCTAAAAAGAGGTCTACAGAAGGGCTTGTATATTTATGTTTATAGACAGGTTTTACCTCATAGTAGTAAATGATATCTTTCGATTGTTCTACTAAACTGAGTGAGATACTTTCTTTTTGAAACATTCTTTTTTTAAATCTTGCATACACCGTGTATAGTAGTAAGCTCACGGCTAAACCTAATAAAAAAGCGTACAACTCCATAAATTTCCCCTACTTTATAAAAATCGATTGTTCCCACGTAACGAATAAATTCATCACGTTACGTTCGTACAATTACTTTAATTGTGCCTATTTACTTAGTATGTATATTATACTTTTTTACTATAAAGTATTCTACTGGTATTCTTGCTTTTATTTTTCTATCTTAATAAAGACGTCACATCGTGGAGCTAAAAAAACAACACGGTATAAAATCCGTGTTGCTGTAATCCTGATTAAACTATTACGTTATCCTTAATGCAATCAATAATATCCTCCGCGACAGTATGCGCCAGTTCAAGCTCTGATGTGAAGCCTACGCATGAGCAGTTCATTTCGCCTAAGATATACGTATCTTGGCCGTTTTCATCTGTATCTAAGATAAAGTCCGCTGTCCAAATCAGTGGTAAGTCGTAGCCGCCTAGTAACGACATAATTTCAGGTAATTGACCTAAGAAGTCGTGTACAAGTGTTGCCCACTCTTCTGGGCTATCGTAGCGATACTGGGCACCTGAGAATAATGTTGCACTGAATGCGTCTGCATCTTCTGCTGGTTTTTTGTGTACGACGTTAATGGGCTTGTCGCGTAGCATGAATAGACGAATTTCACCTTCTTTAATGCGCGGTAAGAAAGGCATATCGACAAGCATGCCGTTTGCACCAACGATGTATTGCTCGCAGAATGTCATGAACGCAGCTAGCTCATGGTATTCCACGTGGTTATCCTTTGCTTCTGTACATTTAATTTTCGCGTTAAGTTGTACTTCCGTTGCGCCTTCTTCTAAAGCGTCGACTAATTGTACGCGCCAAATCCCTTCACCCGTTGACCCACGATTTTGCTTTAATACACGTTCACCATTGACCAGTGATTTTGGGAATGTTTCTTTGAATTCTTCAATTGTGTAGTACGCATACGTGTCTTCAGGAACAAGGGATGTATGACGTAATTTTACAAGTGCATCCTTTGCACCGTAGCCGATCATTGCATCAGGGTGTGGCATGCCCACAACACCTGCTGCGCATAATTCGCGTAGCATTTCAAAATACTCCGCTTCGTGCGCTAAATTACCAGGGTTAATACGTGAAACATAAGCGACTGCGTTGTCTTTCACATAGTTAAAAATCTCATCTCGCTTTTCTAACTCAAAGAAAATAACTTCCGCCTCTTGCTCGCGTTGTTTTAAAGCATCCACCATTGGCATCGTATCTCTGCGATGTCCATCCGGCCCTTTATCGCTTCCACCTTGTACTTCAAAAAATATGACTTTTTTCATATATAACTACTCCTTTCGAATTATGTATTACATGTCTCATCATAACTTGAAAAGTAAATATAAATAAACTAGAAATATATCGAAATTGTTACGAAATGCTATTTACAACCAAAAATAGCTCGTTAAAAGCATAGTTAAGAACTAGAGATTAATAAAATAAAATGTATAAATTTGTATATTTGTAGTAATTTTTGAACTATATAAAAATTCCGTCGATTTCAAGATTTTCACTTGAAAAACAATAAGTTTATAAATATCAAAGAAAAAACAAGTAAAATACAATAATATTTAGTAGAATTGAATTGGGAATAAATAGGAAAATTTAAGTAGGAAAAATTAAAAATCTGTGCTGGGCAATAATCCTAAAAATATGGACAGATTGTGTCGAGAGAATAATGAATTTTAGGATTGAATAAAACGAGTTAATGAAACATAAAAAAATGGGAATAAGAAATGTTAATGGACAACGATTGAATGAATGATGATTTTGTTGTAGCATGTATTTTTATGTAAAAGTGCGAAGAGACTGCCCAAAAAAGAAGTTACTTTTTGGACGGCCCCAGCATTTGGAGGCGAACGAAAACATGGAACAAACGATTTGGCAGCAGGAGACAGCGCATTTAAAAGAAACGAGTGCGTTGTTAAAACAACAGATTGCAGTATTAGAAACGCAATTACAAAAACAAAAAAGTGACATCGTTGAAGAGCGTACACAAGCATCGGCAGAATTTAATGATGTGTCCGGTGAAAACGCGATTCAATTTTCACAAATGCTCCAAACGATGCAACTGCGTGAGCGCGAGTACCTACAGCAAAGCGATCAACTCGCAAAGGCACAAATGTTATATAAGAGCCCGTATTTTGGGCGTATTTCTATTGAAAATGAGCTAGGCGAAACCGAACATTTATATATCGGCTTATCGACATTTCGCGAGCAGAAGACAGATGATGTCTTAATTTTTGACTGGCGTGCTCCGATTTCAAGCCTTTTTTATGAAAATAAAGTCGGCCCATCGCGCTATCAAATTCCTAATGGCGAGTATGTCGAGGTATTAGTTGAAGGACGCCGCCAATATAAGGTGAAATATGATGAGCTGTTACAGCTATTTGATGCAGATATTTATGTAGGCGATGAGGTATTACAAGGACTATTAACCGATACGGCAAAGGAAAAAATGAAATCAATTGTCGCGACGATTCAAAGTGATCAAAACATCGTCATTCGGTCATCGAATAAAGCGAATTTAATCGTCCTTGGTCCTCCGGGTAGCGGGAAAACGTCGGTGGCAATGCAGCGAATTGCGTTTCTTCTATATGAATACCGCGAAACGATGAACGCACGCAGCATTTTACTAGTGTCACCATCTGACCTTTTTAATGACTATATTTCAAATGTCTTACCAGAGCTTGGCGAGGAAAATGTACAGCATACGACGTATTATCATTTAACGAAGGACGTAAAGCTAACGAGCTATAAAATCGAAACGAACTACGAAAACATTGAACGACTGTATACGGCGAGTTCTGAGCAGCGTGAAAGCTATGCGTTTAAAGGGTCGCATCTGTACGTAAAACAGCTATTACATTATATTGAAAGTGTAAAACGCGCGGGCATGCCGTTTTATAATTTAAAAATGGGCAATGAGCTCTTTATTTCTGCGAAAAAGCTATCCGAGTTATTTTATGAACGCTTTGGTGGGCTTGATATCGATTTTCGTTTGAAAAAAATCCGCACCGTGTTACTTGAAAAAGTGGCGCAGAAAAAAGCAAAAGACCGCAAAGCCTTTTTTAAGGAATTGCAATCGGTGACAACGTATATGGGTACGGACAAGGAAATCGAGCAGGAAGTAAATGAACGACTACAAAAAAAATATGGCAAGCTTGAAGCAACAATTGACCAGCTCGGCTTTGTGAATATCAATAAAATGTATAGCAAATCGTTAACGCATCAAAACGAGCAAGCGTTCACACAAGCGATCCAACAAGCGACGACTGAATCCTTAAAAGAGCGCATATTGTATTACGAGGACTTAGCGCCGATGATGTATTTGCAAGCCGTTGTGAAAGGCTTATACGCCAATAATACGATCAAGCATATCGTCATTGATGAAATTCAGGATTATTCCTATTTACAGCTACTCGCGATGAAAGCGATGCACCCAAAAGCGCATTACACGTTACTTGGCGATAAAAACCAGCTCGTGCATCCGCAAATGAAGGATTCACTCGCAGGGCCACTGTCGAAGCATTTTAAAGTTGTTGAACTGAATAAATCATACCGTTCTACCAATGAAATTACTGATTTTATGAGTGCGATTTTAAATAATAAAACGACGCTGTCTTTAGGTGTATCGGGTGACAAACCACAGATTATTCAAACCGATGATTTACGCGGGACGGTGAAGGGACTTGTGGACACGGCGTTTGAAGCGAACGATAGCTTCGTCATTTTATGCAAAAATAAAGCCGCCTGCCAGCAGCTCTATACGGAGTTAAAACCGTCTATTCCACAACTACAGCTCATTACGGAAAAGCAAAAAGCGTATATGAAGGGCATCCTAATCATGCCGGGCTATATGGCGAAAGGCTTTGAATTTACAACGGTCGTGCTCGCTGACGCCAATGCACAGGTGTATCAGGAAGAGATGGATGCGTATTTACTGTATACAATCGCTTCACGCGCCACGCGAAAATTATTTTTACTAACGAACGGAACATTACCAAAATCGCTTGCACACATCGGCGAACAGTATTATCGTAAAGAAGTGAACATTTAGGCGGAAAAAACGTCTAACAGGAGATAACTACTTATTTTTTAGGAGAAACAGATGGAAAACTTTGATTTAATTTTACTTTTAAAGCACTTTATCATCGGCTTAGTGCAAGGATTTACTGAGCCAATTCCGGTTTCATCAAGCGGTCACGTCATGATTGCGAGTGAAATTTTAGGGATGGGTGAGCAAGGCTTTACGTTTGCGATTTTAACGAACACGGCGTCGCTATTGGCGATTATGTTCATTTATCGCGAGGACATTATTCGTTTAATTACGGGCTTTTTACTATTTATTAAAACGCGTGACCGTCGCTACCGTACCGATTTTAACTTCGCACTGTATGTCATTATCGGTTCAATTCCAGCGGGTGTGCTGGGTGTGCTCTTAAGTGACTACATTTCGGATAGCGTGAGCATGACAACGATTGCGCTGATGCTATTTGTAACAGGGATTGCGCTGTGGTTAATTCGTAATATGCGCGGCACAAAACGCGACGGCGATTTAACGAAAAAAGATGCCTTTTTAGTAGGTCTTGGGCAAGCAGTTGCCTTAACACCAGGAATCAGCCGTTCGGGTGCCACAATCATCTCAGCAATCGCTGTCGGTATGAAACAAGAAACAGCGCTTCGCTTTTCGTTCATGCTATACATTCCGGTAAGTTTAGGTGGGGTGGTGCTGGGGATTAGTGATTTCCTAGACGAGCCTAACAAAATGGATCTAGCATTGCCATATAGCGTGACGTTCATTGCGACATTATTCATGACATACTTCGCGATGCGTTGGTTTATGGGGATTATGAAAAACGGAAAATTACACTACTTTACATACTACTGTTTCTTAGTAGGTGTGCTGCTGTTAATTTTCTTCTAAACCAAAGTGGGGCACGTTCTAGTATTCAAACTAGAGCGTGTTTTTTGTTTATCTATGAAGTCCGCTGTGGGGAGTGGCTTCAAATAAATGTGATGTGCCTCTGACGACGGCACATCACATTGGATTTTCCGCGCCCGCTAATCCCCTGGGAGTCGCCCCCTCCGCTCCGCCCAGCTCTTTTGAGGCAATAAGTTGTTTACTCGAATTACCACAGCTCTACTTTGACATCGGGCGGGTCTTTAAAATTTAATTTTGAATCAAAGGATGCCCAGCGAATATTTTGTCTACCAAAGTAGATAATAAAAAAACATACTATTTTGCTTAAATGGAGAAAATTAACCCATATTACCACCGCCGCCTCGCGTAAGCGCAAGCGGCTTGATTTGACGCTCTTAACTCTGTAACGAGAGTGGAATTTTTGAATTGGCGGGCCTCGCATAATGCTGTCATGCAGTAGCCCGCCAATAATTAAGTAAAACTTTGTACGAAATACGCTTTAAAACCTTATACTAAAGTAAATTTTTTCACAAAAACCACTGTAAACCCTGACGCATTCATGTCATAATTCTACTAGCAATCGGCCAGTATTTTCTTAAATGATACAACGGTATTGTCACAACACTTAAAAAGTGATAAAATTTTGAAAATTTAAATAAAAGGAAGAGAATTCAACATGCAATATTCTGATAGTATTTTAAACACACCATCTTCATTCATCCGCAACATTTTAAAAGTAACCGATTCAGCGGATGTGATTTCATTTGCGGGTGGCTTACCGAATCCGATTTCGTTTCCAATCGATGCGCTGAAAACGTCGGTGAATCACGCAATTGATGAAAGTGGTGCTAAGCTTTTCCAATATTCAACGACACAAGGCTACTTGCCGCTACGTCAGTATATTGCAGAAAAATATAGTCGCACACATGGTCTAGAGTACACAGCAGAAGACGTGTTAATTACAACGGGTTCACAGCAAGCGTTAGAGTTAATTTCAAAGGTACTTTTAAATAAAGGCGACGGCGTAGTGATTGAGGAGCCGGGCTATTTAGGGGCAATTCAAGCATTTACATTACGCGAGCCAACGTTCCACGGCGTGACATTAGAGCAGGACGGCATTAACGTGGACGAGTTAAAACAAGCATTAAAACAACCAAATGTAAAAATGGTGTACACGGTACCAAACTTCCAAAATCCAACGGGACTTACGTATACAAAAGAGCGTCGTGAAGAGGTTTACGAAGTGGTGAAGAACGAAGATGTGATTTTCATCGAGGACGATCCATACGGCGAGCTACGTTTTACAGGGGAGCATTTACCGTATATCGCAGCAGGGAAAATGACGAACAGCGTCGTGCTAGGCTCATTTTCTAAAACGGTTACACCTGGTATGCGTTTAGGCTACATTTTAACGAAAAACCATGAGCTGTTAAATCATATCGAAACGGCCAAACAAGCGTCAGATCTTCATACAAATATTTTTGCGCAGTACATTTTACATGATTATTTAACAAATAATAAATATGAAGAGCACGTAGAAAAAATTATTGCACTATATAAAGCGCAAGCAGACACAATGTTAGCGGCGATGGATAAATACTTCCCACCACATATTTCGTATACAAAACCAGAGGGCGGGATGTTCATTTGGGTGACGATGGAAGAGGGTGCGGACGCACTTGAAAAATTCAACGAGGCGATGGAGCAAAAAGTAGCCTTCGTACCAGGCAATCCATTCTATACATCGAAAACGAAGGTCAACACGATGCGTTTAAACTATACAAATGCGACACCAGAAGTAATTGAAGAAGGCATTAAGCGCTTAGGGAAAATCTTTTCTCTTGTAAAGGCGTAAAAGAAGGGCAGTCTAAGAAATCATTCTTAGGCTGTTTTTTTCGTTCAAAAAAAAGAAGCACATTCTCGGAAGAATGTGCTTCTTGCAACTAACTATATGACTTAATTCGTTAAAATTAAAGTTTTACTACGTTAGTAGCTTGTGGTCCACGGTTGCCGTCTTCAACTTCGAATTCAACTTTTTGACCTTCGTCTAAAGTTTTGAAACCGTCGCCTTGGATAGCTGAGAAGTGTACGAATACGTCATTGCCGCCTTCAACTTCGATGAAACCGAAACCTTTTTCTGAGTTAAACCATTTTACTGTACCTTGTTGCATGAGAGAAAACCTCCAAAAAATAAATTGTTAAATTGCTGAATGTATAAAAAAAATTCACACATGTAAAAAAGGGAGCGTAAACGTTCACTTTTTTAATGCGTGAATTAATCGTTACTTAGCAATTTAATTACCCTTATTGTATAACAACTTTATCCAACTGTCTACAAAAAATTCGGGTGATAGCGAGAGAATTTTCGACCTATCGTACGAATGCGGCAATTGTGGGCTGTAAAAACTGGGTATTATTATTATTGTTTCATTAAATTTTTTTGCGGTTTAAATAAAAAATAGCCAACAAGTTAAGGCGTTTTTTTGCAATATAATCCCGAAAATACTTTAAAATTCATACAATTCTAATTAATTTTGTTTCTAGTTAATCAATAGTAGGTATAATGGTTTTGAAATTATTTGAAAAATCTTAGTGACTAATTAACTAAATATTGTATAATTTTAGAGGGACTTATAAGAAGGAGAGGAATTAAATTGAAATTTTCGATATCTAAAAAATTATGGTTATCATTTTCGATTTCAATTGTGTTAATTATCTTAATTAATGTGATTGGATCGTTTGCATTAACCAGTGTCAATTCAAAATACGAGGTTATTCTCGATCGTGATGTAGAGCGGATAGTACACGCCAAAAATTTAGAAATTGCACAAAAGGATTTAGCAACACGCGTGCTTGAATTTGTAGCACTTAATAAGTCAACGGCAAGAGACGAAATTGAGAAAGAAATTGACAAGGGTTCTACAGCAGCGAAGGCCTTAATCGAATTAAGTTCAGATGAAGCGTCGCTCATATTATTAGAGGACTTAAAAGTAAAAACCGTGTTACTATTCGAATCAAACAATTTAATTATGGATTTAAAAACAAAAGGGCAGGACATGTCATCGGCACAGTTAACATCGATGGACTTAAACAGTGAAGTGTTAACGATTATTGCGAATATTATCGAGGTGCAACAGCAAAATATTACTGATACGCGTGCGGAAATTAACGCATTCCAGAGTACTGCCTTTATTACGATGTTAATGTTAACGGTACTGGCGGTTATTTTAGCGCTATTTATTTCAACTTACATGAGCCGTCACATTTCACGACCAGTAGGCGAAGTAACAACTGCGCTTGAAGAAATTGCACAAGGGAATTTAGCTATTCAACCATTACATATTAAAAACAAAGATGAAATCGGCTTAATGGGTAATAGTTTCAACAAAATGTTAGAAGACTTACGCGGTATTGTTTCAAATGTAAGTGATTCTTCGATGCAAGTAGCAGCCAATGCCGAGGAGCTTTCAGCAAGCTCACAGCAAAGCTTAGCCTCTTCACAAATGGTTGCAAAATCAGCAGAAGATCAATTAGCAATAAGCTCAGAGCAATCGAACTTTATGGATGTATCGATTACGTCAATGGAAGAATTACGTACAAGTGTCGACCAAATTTCAGGTGATAATGAGCAAATGCTTAATGCTACAAATGATGTGAAAACATTAATCAATCAAGGTGCAACATCCATTCAAAATGTTGTAGATCAAATGGAAACGATTCACGAAACATTTGTGGATACAACAACTATGATGCACGAAATGGAGCAACACTCAAACCGCATTCAAAATATTACGGGACTTATTACAGATATTGCTGACCAAACGAACCTATTAGCATTAAATGCGGCAATTGAGGCTGCACGAGCAGGTGAGCATGGTAAAGGCTTCGCGGTTGTAGCTGAGGAAGTTCGTAAACTAGCGGAGCAATCGAAAAATTCAGCAACAGAAATCGAAAGTATGGTACAGCAAATCCAGCAAACATCCAATGAAGCAACAAAAACAATCGTAACTGGTGGTACAAAGGTAAATGAGGGAATGGACAAAACATCTGAATCCCTACATGTATTCCGCAATATTGAATCAGGTATTGGTGAAGTAGTGTACCGTGTTGAATCTGTTTCAGCAGCAGTTGAAGAAATTCAAGCAATGACAGGCTCTGTAACAGATAGTGTCAAGCATGTTCAGCAGCTTGCTAAACAAACGGCCGATACGGCGAGTGATACAAGTGCCGCAACAGAACAGCAACTTGCTTCAACAGAGGAAATTTCGCATAATGCACAGGCGTTATCAGAGTTAGCAGAAAGTCTGCAGCAGGATGTTAATCACTTTAAACTATAAAAAACAGCGCCATTCGCAATTTGTATGCGAATGGCGCTTTTCTTAATAAGAACTAACAATTTTTCGGATTCGTTCCATAGAATCGCGGGTGATAGTAGCACCGGACGTCATGCAAAAATCGGCATCTTTAAAATGAATTTGATTTAAGCCTAAATCTGGACGTAAGATGACATCTGCGAGCTGTAATTCTTCTTTCACTAATTTCGTGCTCATAATATCGATTGTATTTAACACGGAATCAATAAAATTTTTCGTAGCGCCCTTTGTAAATTTCTCCGAGCAAACATTGACCGCAATGACAATGTCCGCGCCCATACTTTTTGCAAGTGCGGCAGGAACAGGGTGTACAATAGCGCCATCTACTAACGTTTTGCCCTGATATTCAACTGGGCGAATCAACGAGGGGATAGCCGTACTCGCGGTAATCGCCCGTGCTAAGGAGCCAGTTTTCATAATATGAGCATCACCTGTTAGTAAATCAGAAGCAACCGCAGCGAATGGGATTTTCAAATCTTCAATATTAACGGCACCAACTTGCTTTTCGATATAGTGAATGATCTGCAAATTGTGAACAATGGCCGACTTTGTAAAAGCAGGACGTAAAAAATCACGCCATCGAATCTTCGATAAAATCTCCGCACATTCTTTCGGGGTTAACCCAGCGGCATAGCCACCACCGACTAAGGAACCTGCACTTGTCCCCGCAATCATATCGATCGGAATCCCTTCATCTTCTAACACTTGAATGACACCCAAATGCGCTAATCCGCGGGCAGAGCCACTTCCAAGGGCGAGTCCGATTTGTGGGCGCTCTCCAGGCTTGCGATTTTTGCCGAAGCGTAAATGCTTGGCGTAAATCGTACGGCCCTCACTTAAAATATAAGCCCCTTTAATTAAATCACGTAATTCTTCTACATTTTTTGTTAAGAATGGAAACAGTGTTAACAGACGCAATGCATCTTGTGAAATCGCATTTTCTGCATCTACTGCGCCCGCCTTTAGTGCGTAATGCTGCGCGATTAATGGAATATCTTCCGTGCGCTCGCGTAATGGCGGGATAACGATGCTTGGAAGATGGAATGCTAATGGCTTAATCGTCGTAAAAATAAAGCGTGTTTCTAAGTATTGATTTACAAGCGCGGTAAGTACATGACTTGGTGCTAAATCGGCATGTTCCACGATGATTGTGCCACCGTGTGCCACTTTAATTTTGCTATACCAGCTGTTCAGATCAATGTTTTCGGCATCTAATATTAAAAATGGATACGAAGCTTGTGAAGAGTGCTCGTGAATTTTTCGGGCAACACTAATTTTTTCGGTTCCTGGTTCGCCGATAATGGCGAGGGCGTCGGATTTTCTCGCGATTTCAGAAATCTCCTGAAGCAAGCGCTGCATTTCAGGGCTCGTGCCGATTAACTCCCCATAACGCTCTTGGTCAGAAGTTTCTTGATGCTTTACAAGTAAAATATTTTTCTGATGTTCTTCGACAACTCGTTCGTTGGAATTTTGAATGCGCTTCACCATATTTTCGATAATTTGCATACGAAAGGCTGTATTTTGGTCCATTAATAGCATCATGCCATTGCGACAAACGCTAATCGTTGTCACCGAATCAACGGCCTCAACATGGGCACTAATCGGGTCGCCTGTTAAGCAAGACATTTCCCCGAAAAATTGATTTTCCCCTAACAGGGCGAGCTGAATTTTTCGTTCTTGTTCGATGAAGACTCGTACTTGCCCGTTAAGAATAATATGAATGCGTTCAGAAATTTCCCCTTTTGTTAAGATGAGCTGTTCCGCTTCAAAATGGTGGGTTTCGACGGTTAGCTGGGCTTGTACTAATTTTGTTTGAATGTCAGATGTAATTAATGGATCGTTTGCATGTTGGTATGTCATAAGAGCCCCTCCACATCGATAGATTAAGTTTGATTTGTTATAAAGTTTTTATTGTGTGGCTATGTAATCTATCTCTAGGTGCGTAAGAAAAAAAGGGAGAGCTTGCCTGAAGCAAGCTCATAAAAATTGTTTATTCATAAAGCATAGAAATAGAGTGACTAAGGATGATTGGACGCATTACGGTGTCGTGGAGTCATTAGTTTCATCTTCTTCTCTAGTGCCTTCCGCATTATTTAATAAGATTTCACAGTCTTCAGCTGACATCCCTTCTTCACAAGCCAGTGGTACATCCGGGCAAGTGTCGGCGTTCGGCTCACAAGTAGGAGCAAGTTCTTCACAAACCTCTACTTCAGGATCACAAGTAGGCGGCGTGTCCTCGCAAGTGTCGATGTTCGGATCACAAGCCAGTGGTACATCCGGGCAAGTGTCGGCGTTCGGCTCACAAGTAGGAGGAAGTTCTTCACAAACCTCTACTTCAGAATCACAAGTAGGCGGCGTGTCCTCGCAAGTGTCGATGTTCGGATCACAAGCCAGTGGTACATCCGGACAAGTATCAGCGTTCGGCTCACAAGTAGGAGGAAGTTCTTCGCAAGTCTCTACTTCAGGATCACAAGCAGGCGGAAGCTCTTCACAAGTCTCTACGTTAGGATCGCAAGTAGGCGGCGTGTCCTCGCAAGTGTCAGCGTTCGGCTCACAAGCAGGAGGTGTTTCCTCGCAATATTCGATTTCGCCTTGTAAACAACGTTCCAACCGCTCTTGCTCAAGTCGTTCCTGTTCAAGACGTTCTTGTTCCAAGCGTTCTTGCTCAAGTCTTTCCTGCTCAAGAAGTGCCCAATCAATGGTTTCTTGAGCGGCTCCGTCAGTAATGACTGGCTGTACAACTGGGGGAGGGGTGTTAGTAACAGTTGCTCCCTCATCTTTAAAGCGTAGCACCTGGTCCGGTTCGACATCTAGAATTTCCATCGTGCCATCAGTGCGAATGTAAATCGCTTGATTCGCGGTAATTTGAACTGGTGTGGCCTGATTTTCTAGTTGGACGGTTACAACGCCTTCTAGTACACCAACCCAGGTCTCACCATTTTGGTCATAGTAAACGTAAAATTCCGTGCCCATTACACCCATAATGGCATTGGGCGTTTGTACGTCGAACTTCGATTCGCCTTCTAGTTTTTTTGAAATCTTCACTTTTACTTTGCCCCCGGAAAGGGTTAAGTCGGTTTTTCCAGATTTCGCTTTGACACTTGAAAGAAGTTCTTTTATAACAAGCTTTGTATTTGCGCTCACTTCAACTTGCTTATTGTTATCAATCTGCAACTTGGCACTACTTTTGGCGCCTGTTATAATCGTATCGCCTTGGGTGAAGGCCATATTTTTAAAGGCTTTAAATGTCTTTTTGCCCTTACTTTTTTGAACTTCTACTTGACCAGAAATCTCCACAATCTTTCCGGCTTTTTTCATATCTTTCGCATAGGTCGCATTGGGAAAGATTAAACAGGTTATCACAAGCAGCAAGAGGAGTAGGTACCTGTTTTTCATGTCATGCCCTCCACTTCGTATATTGAAATGCCTTGTAACTTTCCTTTCACCTGGATTTCGCCAAGTGCATTGACGATGACGCGGTCTTTTACTTGTTCGTAAATGGTGTCACTAATAATGATTTGCCCAGGCTTCGAATTACTTTCTAAACGAGCCGCTGTATTCACTGTATCCCCGATCACGGTATAATCCATGCGCGTTTTAGAACCGATATTTCCGACAACTGCTGGACCGGAGTGAATGCCGATACCGAATTTGACTGCTTTGCCGAAGCGCTCTTGTAATTGTTCTTCTAAAGCAACGGCTTTTTGTTTCATTGCCCAAGCTGAACGAACGGCCTGCATCGCATGGTCTTCTAGCGGCAGTGGGGCATTATAAATGGCCATTGTCGCATCGCCAATAAATTTGTCGAGTGTGCCACCATAGTCAAAAATACAGTTGGCCGTTAAATCCAAATACTCATTTAAAATTTCGACAATCTCTTCGGGTTCGACGCTTTCTGACAATGTCGTAAAGCCACGAATATCAACAAACAATACCGTAACCTCTTTTCGAATACCCCCAAGCTTTAAGCCTTCCTCACCGTTTTCTAAAATTTCATTGACGACTTGCGGTGCGACGTAACGACCGAAAATGGATGTCACGCGCTTTCGTTCAGATAGCTCGTTGAAATAATGGAAAGCAACCGCACAAACATAGCTAGTGGCTAACAACAAAAGACCATAAACGAACGCGATTATTAAGCCATTTTCATAAAGCAATTTCCCCAAGTAGCCAAAAAGCCCAGCAAACACAGCGAGTAAAATTAATGAAACAAACGGCGATTTCATACGGCAAATAAAGTAAGCAATACTACTTAACATAACTAAAATAAGCGCATTCCATTGCCAGTCTACCTCTTTTTTAAAATTGCCTTCTAATAAATTTTGAATAATATTGGCATGGATTTCGACACCATACATGCTTTGCTTTTTATCAAGCGGGGTTAAAAAATCATCCTTAATGCCAACTGTATAAGGACCAATTAACACAATACGATCCTCAAAATAGTCAGCCGGTACATCCCCGTTGAGCACCATCGAATACGGAATCACTTCAAATTGATTTGGCGCTCCCGCGTAATCGATGTGAAATTGCTGAAGTTCATTAAGCGCGCTTTCATCAAAACGCAATGGCTCACCCATTTTTTGCGCATAGTGTTGGGCAATGACAGAAGAAAAGCTGTTAATTTCTTCACCTTCAAATGTAAAACGGTAAAGTGCGCGGCGGACAACACCGTCCTCGTCAGGGAAGGTATTTAAATGACCAAGCCCGACTGCAGCTTCTTTTAACGGCGGAAACGGTTCCGATAACTCGGTACTTTCAATCATCCCGCGCTGCGAAAATTTATCGAACATCCCATAACGGGCAAGCACAACATTGCCTGCGTTTTGAACTGCCTCAATGAATGCTTCATCGTCCTCAGGATTGTCGGATGCGAGCGGGAACGTAATATCGAACCCAATAACGGCTGCAAAATCAGCTAGCTCATTGACAAGCTGGGCATGAACATCGCGAGGCCAAGGCCATTGCCCAACGTCGTGTAAACTTTCATCATCAATCGCTAAAATCGCGACACGGTAATCAGTTTCGCGTTCATCTTGTAGCCAAATATCCTGCAGCTTTACGTCGATTGTTTGAAATGATTGTTGGTAAAGTAAAAAAACAAAAATAAGCGTTAGTACAGTAAAGAGAGCGGCTAATCGAATTTTCATGTTGGGCTCCTACGAAATTTTTTCTGACATGAACAAAAGAAACACGATGATTTGTACGACATGGATCAGCTGATCAATAGCGAGTCCCCAGCCTAAAGGATTGAGCTTTTTGTAAAACCACAGCGGTCTCGCCTTTAAATAGTCCGCCCCAGCATGTACAACAAATAAAATGAAAACATCAGACAAATCGACAGAATAGCCAATAAGATGTGCGGCAATCAGCACGGTTCCTGTCCATATTCCCGCATGAGTAGCGAGAATGATCCCATTTTTCCCTTTCATTTCAGCGAGGAACGCTCCTTGAAGTGGATAATCCGCCAGTAAATGTGCAAAAAGCAATATTAAAAAATCCACTGAGCACCTCCGTGTCTATAAAATTTCTGAATAGAAAGACTTTTTTATATTACTTTCTATTATAACGGTTTATTTAGTGAAAAATAAACAAAAACGAGTAGAAAAATGCGAGAAAGAGAGAATAGTATGACTTATTATGTTGGAAATGTTGAGGGATTGGAATAGTGAGAGAGGTTTCGTACTACCTAATTATTGGTTTTACAAAAGTCACCTAATTGAAACTTCGACTGCTCGCTTTTTCATGAAAAGGGACAATGGCGCTAGTGATAGGTGCTTTTTGCACGATATGTTATAGTAAATTCAATGAGTGATTGAAAGGGTGTTTGTATGGCTAAAAGTTTAGTATTAGCAGAAAAACCTTCAGTAGCACGCGATATTGCGAATGTGCTGAAGTGTACGAAAAAAGGAAATGGTTATTTAGAGGGCGACAAATATATCGTCACTTGGGCGTTAGGACATTTAGTAACACTTGCCGATCCAGAATCTTACGACGAAAAATATAAAAAGTGGAATTTAGAAGATCTACCGATGCTGCCAGATCGACTGAAATTGACAACAATTAAGCAAACAACGAAGCAGTACAATGCGGTCAAGTCGCAGTTAACGCGTGGTGATGTGAATGAAATTATTATCGCTACCGATGCGGGTCGTGAAGGGGAACTTGTGGCACGCTGGATCATTGAACGTGCAAAGGTCAACAAACCAATCAAGCGTCTATGGATTTCATCTGTAACAGACAAAGCCATTAAAGAAGGCTTCGCGAACTTAAAGCCGGGCAAAGCTTATGAGGATTTATACCATGCTGCGGTTGCGCGTAGTGAAGCAGACTGGTATTTAGGGTTAAATGCAACGCGTGCTTTATCGACAAAATATAACGCGCAGTTAAATACAGGCCGTGTACAGACGCCAGTTGTCGCGATGGTCGGTGCGCGTGAAGATGAAATTAAAAGCTTCAAAGCACAAACGTACTATGGTATTGAAGCACAAACAAAGGATTTAAAATTAACGTGGCAAGATGCAAACGGCAATGCACGCAGCTTTGCGAAAGAAAAAATCGATGCCATCGTCAATTCTTTAGATAAAAAAGATGCAACGGTTGTCGCGATTGACCGCAAACCGAAAAAGACATTTTCACCAGGGTTATACGATTTAACGGAATTACAGCGCGATGCCAATAAAATTTTCGGCTACTCAGCAAAAGAAACGTTAAATATTATGCAAAAATTATATGAGTCACACAAAGTATTAACGTACCCACGTACAGACTCACGCTATATTTCAAATGATATCGTGCCAACATTACCAGAGCGCTTAAAAGCATGTGGAGTTGGTGAATTCCGTCCGCTTGCCAACAAAATTTTAACAAAGCCGATTAAAGCAAATAAATCATTTGTCGATGATGCGCGTGTTTCAGATCACCACGCGATTATTCCAACTGAAGAATACGTCAACTTCTCCGCGTTCTCAGATAAGGAACGCAAAATTTATGACTTAGTTGTGAAGCGTTTCTTAGCGGTATTATTCCCAGCGCATGAATATGAGCAATTAACGGTGCAAGCTACAATTGGCTCAGAAAAATTCATCGCCCGTGGGAAAACGGTCGTAACGATGGGCTGGAAGGAAGTTTACTCAAATCGCTTTGATGATGAGGAGTCAAACGAAGATGTAAAAGAGCAACTGTTACCACGTCTTGAAAAAGGCCAAGTGTTACCAGTTAATTTACTCGCACAAACGTCAGGCCAAACAAAAGCCCCTGCACGTTTTACCGAGGCAACATTACTTTCGGCAATGGAAAACCCAACAAAGTATATGAGTTCGCAAAATAAGCAACTTGCTGAGACGTTAAAATCAACAGGTGGGTTAGGTACCGTTGCGACGCGTGCAGATATTATGGAAAAGCTATTTAACTCATTCCTAATCGAAAAGCGCGGCAAGGACATTCATATCACGTCAAAAGGCCGTCAGCTACTCGACTTAGTTCCAGACGAATTGAAATCGCCTGAAACAACAGGGCAGTGGGAACAAAAGCTGGAGCTGATCGCAAAAGGTAAGCTGAAAAAGGATGCCTTCATTAATGAAATGAAGCAGCATACAAAATCAGTCGTTCAAGATATTAAAAATAGTGAGAAGAAATTCAAGCACGATAATATCTCAACAAAGACTTGTCCGGATTGTGGTAAGCCAATGCTTGAAGTAAACGGCAAAAAGGGCAAAATGCTTGTGTGCCAAGACCGCGAATGTGGTCACCGTAAAAACGTATCACGCGTGACAAATGCGCGCTGTCCACAGTGTAAGAAAAAACTTGAATTACACGGACAAGGGGACGGTCAAATTTTCGTATGTAAATGCGGTCATCGTGAAAAATTATCAGCCTTTGAAGCGCGTCGTAAAAAAGAAGGTGGCGGAAAAGTCGATAAGCGCGCTGTCCAAAATTATATGAAGCAGCAAAATAAAGAAGAAGAGCCAGTGAACAATGCGTTTGCAGATTTATTAAAAGGCTTTAAATTAGAAGACTAACAATAAGCGCCTAAAAGAATTCATTCTTTTAGGCGTTTTTTTACGCTAGAAAAACGGTTTCCATTTACAAATAAAGGGTAATTAAATTTAACTATACAGTTTTAAACAGATTGCAATGAATATCCCCCGATTAATAGGCACAAAGAATCGAATATGTACAATTGGTGAATGTTTTATTTTCCCATCCGATATTATTTTATATAATGTACGTAACAAATCGAGCGAAAAAGAGGTGAAACGTCATGAAAATTTCTACTTTATTACACGGCTACAATCCTGACTTAGAGGAAAGAAAGCGCGCCGCCCAGCGCAAAGAGGTCGGCGATGTTTATAAAAAGCATGCCAAATACGCAGATGCCAACAAGAATCCAATCCTCCAAGCGCTTGAAAATTTACTTTCTGGTAAAACAGAGAAGGAATTACACGAGGCCGATGCAGCGGCTCGTAAGGATACGCATCCAGTAGAGGCAAAGGAAGCGAACTTAGAGCGTCCAGAAGTGAAAAAAGAAATTTCTCAGCTCAAGCAAACTGAGCAAGAAGTCATTCAGCATGAGAATGCCCATAAATCATCAGGGGCAGGTGTCACCGGTGCGGTAACGTATACGCACACAACAGGGCCCGACGATCAGCGCTACATCAACGGTGGTGAAGTAGCGATTCAAATGCCGGCAACGACTGGAGAGCCGGAGGAAACGATTGCCTTACTTGAAAAAGTACGCCAAGCAGCATTAGCACCGGCAGAGCCATCTCCGCAAGATTTACGTGTCGCGGCAAGTGCCTCAGCGCAAATTCAACAAGTGCGCGCAGATAAATTCGGCGAGCCACTAGAAGAGCAAGAGGAAGTCGCACCGTTTGCGGACGAGGATTTAACGTTTGAGGTGCCTGAAAAATTCCAAAAGGATTTTGCGCGTAACCCCGAACAGCAAACGGTATTTGGCCAGGATTTAGAAAAGCTATTGACGCAGCGCACATTTAACAATGCATCACAAACGTATAACGCCCATATTGCCATGGTGAAAAACGGATACCGTTCTGTGGCGGAGCCAATTTTCTCACAAGTTGCTTAAGTCTTTATAACCCTCGTCATTAGTTTACGTAACTAATCATGGGGGTTTATTTGTGTTAACATTTACTTTAACTTAATACAGCAGAAGTCCCCGTTAAGCCCTTGGCGGGTGTCACCGATTTTTAAAGGAGTTTTTCGAGTAGACTCGAAAAAAATCTGGACGCAATTATGCCGAGGCATAATTGAGATAGAGGTGTTATACTAGTTTCAATATTTCGAGAATTGGAGTGGTCACTTTGGCGAAAAAGCATGTGAAAACAAACGCCATTCGTTTAATCGAGCAACAAAAAATTGCGCATGAAATCTTTGAATACACGACAGAAGACGGCGCGGCGGTAGATGGTGTCACCGTTGCAGAAAAAATAGGTCAGCCGGTTGCGTATGTGTATAAAACCTTGATTGCAACTGCAGGGAAGGGCAACTATTTTGTGTTTGTGATCCCGGTGGCAGCGGAACTCAATTTAAAGGCGGCGGCAAAAGTGGTCGGCGAGAAAAAAGTGGAACTAATTGCGGTAAAAGAACTCCTTGGTTTAACGGGTTATGTACGAGGAGGCTGTTCGCCGGTGGGGATGAAAAAATTATTCCCAACCTATATCGAACAGGCTGTAGAAACGCTGGATTATCTGATCGTCAGTGCTGGAAAAATCGGCATGCAGATGAAACTCGCACCACAAGATTTAGCAAAAGCTTCGGGTGCAAAATTTGCATCAATTGTAGCTGAATAGAAAGAAGGTTGGGAATGTCGAAAAAATTTTGGTGGCAGTGGTCGAGCTTCTTTGTCGGGCTGATTGTGATGTCGCTAGGTATTACAATGACGATTAAAGGCAACGTCATTGGCACAAGCCCATGGGATGTCTTCCATATTGGCATGTTCAAACAGTTTGGCTTCACCATTGGTACGTGGTCGATTTTAACAGGACTACTGATTATTGTAGCAACCTCACTTTATTTAAAGCGTTGGCCACAATTAGCAACGTGGCTCAATATGCTATTAATTGGCACCTTTATTGATATCTTTAACTGGCTGTTACCAGATGCACAGCGTTTTTTATGGGAAATTACATATTTTGCGGCAGGCTTCGTCATTATGAGTACCGGCTGTGCGCTTTATATCGCCGCAAGTCTCGGTGCAGGACCGCGCGATACAATTATGATGATTATAGCGAGTAAGGGCTATTCGGTGAAAACGGGGCGTATGGTCATGGAAGTATTCGCCGCGTTATTCGGCTGGTTACTTGGTGGTCCAGTGGGAGTTGGTACCGTGATATTAGCACTTGGCACCGGCTATATTATTCAGCCCGCGCTCTTTTTCTTTAAGGGGAAGCTCGAAAAAATTATTGGCGAGCCGCTAACGTAAAAAATTGGGCACTTATGCTACACTATTACTGAGATGGATATCGAAAGGATGAGCAAGTATGTCAAACGTATTAACAACCTTTTTAGATGAAAATTTAGACGCCTTACGTACACAAGGCTTATACAATGAAATTGATCCTGTTGAAGGGGCAAATGGTCCAATCATTCAAGTAGCAGGCAAACAACTAATCAACCTATCATCAAACAACTATTTAGGCTTAGCAACAAACGCGGAGCTAAAAAAAATCGCCCAAGAGACAATCGAAACATACGGTGTTGGTGCTGGTGCGGTTCGTACCATTAACGGCACATTAGATGTACACGTAAAACTAGAAGAGACACTCGCAAAATTCAAAGGTACAGAAGCCGCGATTAGCTATCAATCAGGCTTCAACTGTAATATGGCGGCAATTTCTGCGGTCATGGATAAAAACGATGCCATTCTTTCAGATGCATTAAACCACGCTTCAATTATCGACGGCTGCCGTTTATCAAAGGCAAAAATCATTCCATTCAATCACTCTGATATGGAAGATTTACGCGCGAAGGCAAAAGAAGCAACAACATCAGGCCAATACAATAAAGTCATGGTCATTACAGACGGCGTATTCTCGATGGACGGCGATATCGCAAAGCTTCCGGAAATCGTAGAAATCGCAAAAGAATTTGATTTAATCACATATGTAGACGATGCGCACGGTTCAGGCGTAACTGGTAAAGGTGCGGGGACAGTGAAGCACTTCGGTTTACAAAACGAAATCGACTTCCAAATCGGTACATTATCAAAAGCAATCGGTGTTGTTGGTGGTTATGTAGCCGGCAAGAAAAACTTAATCGACTGGTTAAAGGTGCGTTCTCGTCCGTTCCTATTCTCGACAGCCTTACCACCAGGTGACGTTGCAGCAATCACACGCGCAGTAGAAATGATCATGGAATCAACTGAGCTGCACGACAAGTTATGGGACAACGGCGATTATTTAAAGAACGGCTTAAACGAGCTCGGCTTTAATATCGGTGCTTCTGAAACGCCAATCACACCATGTATTATTGGCGATGAATTGCTAACACAGCAGTTCTCAAAACGTTTAAGCGAAGAGGGCGTGTACGCAAAAGCCATCGTGTTCCCAACGGTACCAAAAGGAACAGGCCGTGTACGTAATATGCCAACAGCCGCACATACAAAAGAAATGCTAGACGACGCATTAGCGATTTACGCAAAAGTAGGCCGTGAACTTGGAGTAATTAAATAGAAAAGGTATTCACAAAACGAAGAGGCTCCGAACTACAACTTGTAGCGCGGAGCCTTATTTTTTATTGTGCGTTAACCGTAAATAAATTCAGTTTTGCCACACGCTGCATCGCTTCTTGTAGACGTGCTTCATCCACAAGTAACCCTACACGGATATAACCTTCACCGTATTCCCCAAAGCCGTTCCCACTAGCCACAGCAATGTCTGCTTTTTCAAGTAAAAAATCAGCAAATTGCTCACTCGTAAAGCCTGTTGGAACAGGTAGCCAAGCGAAAAACGAACCCTTTGGAGCAGTAATATTCCAGCCAATTTTACGTGCTTCTTCTACAAGGACATTGCGACGGTTTTCGTAAAGGGCACGCAAGTTTTCCACGCATACTTGCTCCTCGTTTAAAGCGGTCGCCGCTGCATGTTGAACCGCGGGGAACTGACTGCAAAACAGGTGATCTTGAATGATATTAATGGCTTCAATCATCTTGGCATTCCCAACCGCAAAGCCAATGCGCCAGCCTGCCATGTTGAAGGATTTCGATAAGGTGTACAACTCAATGCCAATGTCTTTCGCGCCGGGTGCTTGTAAGAAGCTTGGTGGACGATTCCCGTCAAAGCCAATCGCCCCGTAGGCAAAATCATGGGCAACGGCGATGTTGTTTTCTTTCGCGAATTGAACCGTTTCATTGAAAAATGCGCTCGTTGCCACACCACCAGTTGGGTTGTTCGGATAGTTTAAATACATTAATTTGGCGCGCTGTTTTACGTCATCTGAAAGCGCGGCATAGTCTGGTAAAAAGTCGTTTTGCGCCGTTAGTGGCAACGTATCAAACTTCACATCAGCAAGTGCCACGCCTGATAAATAATCCGGATAGCCCGGGTCTGGTAGTAGCATAGAATCACCGGGATTTAATACAGCAAGTGGTAACTCGACAAGCCCAACTTTTGTGCCGCCTAGAATCGCGACCTCCGTATTGGGATTAATATCGACGTTGTATTCACGTTTATAAAAGTCCGCAGCCGCTTGACGAAGTTCTGCAATTCCGCGAAACGGGGAATATTTATGCGTTTGTGGATTGGTCGCGGCAATTTGGAGTGCTCGGGTAATATGGTCGGGTGTGGGTTGATCAGGGTTTCCCTGACCTAAATTAATGACATCGCGGCCTTCTTGAAGTGCGGCGTTTACTTTATTCACAAGTGCCGCGAAAAATTGTGGAGGGAGTTGCTGTAGTTTTTTTGAAAATTCCATTGTTTGTTCATCACCTTTAATAAGTAGAATCAATTTCGCCTTGGCATAATTGCGTCCAGATTTTTTAGGGCCACATGATGTGGGTCAGTCAGCCGTTGTCACAGGACGTGACGCTTGTAGGCTGACTTCCTTTTTAAAATTCCTCTAAAAATCTGTGACATCCGCCGGGGCATTAACTTGCTTTAATTGAAGCAAGTTAATTAATCTTAGTACTTTTCTAGGTTTAAGTAAAGTGAAAATTACGATAATTTATGGTAGAGTAAATGTCATAAAGGACGGTGCTTTTCTATGAAAATCGGTTGTATTCAATTAAACGTAGGCTTTGGCAAAGTCGACGAAAACTATAAGCGTGCAGAAAAATTGATTCGCGAAGCAGCAGCGGGAGGCGCGAAAATCATCGTGCTACCGGAAATGTGGAATACAGGCTATGCGCTTGAAAAATTAGCAGAGCTGGCAGATGAAAACGGCGAGCGCTCGAAAGGCTTTTTAAGTAAGCTTGCAAAAGAATTAGCTGTACACATCGTCGGTGGTTCCGTTGCGGTAAAGCGCGAGGGCGAATTTTTCAATACGATGTATACATATAACAAAGACGGTGAATTAGTCGGTGAGTACAGCAAAGTGCATTTGTTCCGTTTGATGGATGAGCATTTGTATTTGCAGGCAGGCAATGCCATGAATCGTTTTAATTTAGACGGGCTAGAAGCAGGCGGTGCGATTTGCTACGACATTCGTTTCCCAGAATGGTTACGCGCCCAGGCATTAGACGGCGCAAAGGTGTTATTCATTCCAGCGCAGTGGCCAACACCACGTATTGATCACTGGAAAATCCTACTGCAAGCACGTGCCATTGAAAACCAGTGCTTCGTGATTGCGGTAAACCGGATTGCACGCAAAGTCGAGAATTTCAATGGGCAGTCCATGGTTATCGGTCCATGGGGCGAGGTGCTATGGACAGGTGCAGAGGATGAGGAGTTAGCCATTATTGACGTTGATTTTTCAAGTGTTGATGAAGTGCGCGAACGTATTCCCGTATACGAAGATCGACGCCCACAGTTATATGGAAAAGTTGTGAAATAGTAAAAAGTGCGTACCTCAAAAAAGGGTGCGCTTTTTGTTTGCCTAAATTAATAGTATTTACCACTTGCGGTCTCACACGTCTCATTTTAATATAGAACAAACGTTCGATTTAAAAGGGAGATGAGCGCCATGTATGAAAATGCGCCGCAGCGTTCGATTGTTTGTATTGATATGCGTAGCTTTTATGCGAGCTGTATCGCCTCATTAGAAAATTTAGATGTTATGGAAGTGCCGATTGCGATTGTCGGGAACTTTCAGCAAAAAGGAAGTGTCGTGTTAGCCGCTTCTCCGCCAATGAAAAAGCGTTTCAATATTCGTACCGGTTCAAGGCTTTATGAAATTCCACCACATCCGGATATTCGTCTGTTTGAACCAAAGATGGCGTTTTTTATTCGCATGTCGATGGAACTCGTGCGCCATTTTAATTTGTTTGTGCCAAAGGAGGCGATTCATGTGTATAGCGTGGACGAAAGCTTTCTTGATTTAACGGGGACCGAAAAAATTTGGGGTCCACCTGAACAAACGGCGCGCTATATCCAAGATACGGTTTTAAGTCAGTTTGATTTGCCGTGCACGGTTGGAATGGGACCGAATATGCTAATGGCAAAACTCGCACTTGATATTGAAGCAAAAAAGACAGGTTTTGCGAAGTGGACGTATGACGATGTACCGACGAAGCTTTGGCCGATTATGCCGCTGTCGAATGTGTGGGGCATTGGACGCCGTACGGAAAAAACGCTTAATCATATGGGCATTTATTCAGTGCATGATTTGGCACATACCGATTTAGCCACGCTTGAAGCACGTTTTGGGGTCATGGGCAATCAGCTGTATTACCACGCATGGGGCATCGATCATTCCGTAGTCGGCGCCCCGATTATGGAAGGCCAAATTAGCTTTGGCAAGGGACAAATGCTCATGCGCGATTACCGTAGCCGCGACGAAATTTTGGTTGTGCTACTTGAAATGTGTGAGGACGTAGCAAGACGTGCGCGTGAGGCGAAAAAAGTAGGACGCACGATTTCGTTAGGCCTGAGCTATAGCAAAGATGCGTTTGGTGGTGGTTTTCATCGTGCGCGGACAATCGACGAGCCAACCAATGATACACTCGCCCTATTTCAAGTATGTAAAGCGCTGTTGGATGAATTTTATGCAGAAAGGCCAGCACGTAAATTGACGGTGACATTAAGCAATATTGAAAGTGAGTATTCGATGCAGCTCAGCCTGTTTGATGAAGCAAGGTGGCGCAATCGTCAGCTCGGTGAAACGATGGATCACTTGCGCACAAAATACGGGACGACCGCGTTACTACGGGCGGTTTCTTACACCGAAGCAGGTACGGCATTTAGCCGTGCCACATTACTTGGCGGACATAAACAATAAGAGGTGAATAGGATGAATAGAGACCGAGGCACAATCAAATGGACGGCCATGATGCTACCGGAGCATGTGAAATTATTACGCGAATGGCAAACGGAGGACACATGGGTTGAAAAGCCACAATTAGACGAGGCGCAACTTGAGCAAATCAATCAACAAGTATACACCGCTTATGAACAGCAGCAACAAGTAAAAGTGCGTGTCTGGGAACACAAGCAAATGACTGTGTATACAGGATTCATTAAAAAAATGAATGAACACGAGCGTTACCTTCAATTGGACAACGGGAAAAAAATCGCCGTTGAAAGCATTTGCGATATCATCATTGAAGGGTGAGGTAAGAGGTTACACGTCATCTTTGTGCAGTTTTTAGAAAAATAACACGATTCGCATATTTGAGGTGGACAATTGTCTTGCTGAAAAAGAATTTTCACAAAATATTGTATTTTATAAAAGAACACCCTATAATAAATCCGAGAAAAAGCTTTTCAAATTAGGTTTTGTTTGAATATGAATGTGTTTTTACAGAGGACAATTGTACTGTCTAACAATATTCAATTGAAATATTTTTTTAGGGGATAGGGAGGTATCACGTGTGAAAAAAATTATGGTGACCGGTGCTTTAGGTCAAATTGGTTCAGAATTAGTCGACAAACTGCGTGTACAATATGGCGTGGATAATGTATTAGCAACGGATATTCGAAAAATAGATCAGCATGTCGGGCCGTTTGAGGTACTAGACGTAACAGATGGCAAGCGTATGCATGCACTTGCACACGATTTCGGTGCGGACACAATGATTCACATGGCGGCACTTTTATCCGCAACAGCAGAAAAAAATCCAGTATTCGCCTGGAATTTAAATATGGGTGGCTTAATGAACTCTCTTGAGGTAGCACGTGAACTAGATATGCAATTTTTCACGCCAAGCTCAATCGGCGCATTCGGCCCGTCAACACCAAAGGATAATACCCCACAAGATACGCTGCAACGCCCAACGACGATGTACGGGGTAAACAAAGTAGCCGGTGAATTATTATGCGACTATTACTACACGCGTTACGGCTTAGATACGCGCGGTGTTCGTTTCCCAGGTCTTATTTCGTACGCGACGCCTCCAGGGGGTGGCACGACGGATTACGCGGTCGACATTTACTATAAAGCACTTGCGGAAGGTCGCTACACGTCGTATATCGCACAGGGTACGTATATGGATATGATGTATATGCCGGATGCACTGCAGGCCATTATTGATTTAATGGAAGCCGATCCAAACAAGCTCGTACACCGTAATGCCTTTAATATTTCAGCAATGAGCTTCGAGCCATCACAAATTGCAGCATCGATTCAAAAGCATATGCCAAGCTTCACAATGGACTATGACGTAGACCCGATTCGTCAGGCAATTGCCGATAGCTGGCCAAACGCCATCGATTCATCGGCTGCAATCGAGGAATGGGGCTTCAAGGCAAGTTATGATTTAGACAAAATGACAATTGATATGCTAGAAAAGCTAAAAGTACGTTTAGAACAAAGAGCAGTTTAATAATATAAGTGAGCACATGGGAGATAATCCTGTGTGCTTTTTATTATGTAAATCATGAAACGTTATTATTATGAATTAAAAAATAACATCCGCAAATAGTATTCGAATTCTAATAAGAAATTGCGGTTGAATGCTCGGTTACATCGAGATGATACAAAATAATGAAAGAACTCTGCTCTTATCAAAATAACGGGAACGAGCAAAAAAACTCTATATTAAACTAAATATTTACATTTTTCAGTATATTATATTAAAATGATATTGTGGGAGAAAATAAAAACGCCTTTATCGGAAATGGGGATTGCCGGTAAGCGCGGTTAAACACAAGGGGGAACTAAATATGATGATGCAAACACCGCTCGTTTTAACGGATTTGTTAAAACGCGCAGAGACGTACTATGCACATAAAGAGATTATTTCACGTACAAGTGACGAGATGGTACACCGCTTAACTTACGGGGAGTGGGTGAAGCGTACGCGTAAATTAGCGCACGCACTGACAAAGCTAGGGATGGAGCGCGGTGACAAAATCGCGTCATTTGCCTGGAATCAGCACCGCCATTTAGAGGCGTATTTTGCCGTACCATGCGCGGGCGCAGTGCTTCACATGGTGAATATTCGGCTGTCACCAGAGCATATCGCGTACATTATTAATCACGCAGAAGACAAAATACTTATAATAGATGAAGATTTAGTACCGCTTATTGAAGAAGTGCAAGCCGAGCTAAAAACAGTGCAGCACTACATCATTATGGCGGACGGTGAGCTACCAAAAACGACATTGCCAAATGCGCTGTCTTACGAGGCACTGCTTGCGGAAGCCGATGAAACATTCGCGTTCCCAGAAGATTTAGATGAAAATTTACCAGCAAGCATGTGCTATACAAGCGCAACGACAGGTAATCCGAAAGGCGTTGTTTACACACATCGCTCGCTTGTACTACACAGCATGACCATTTCAATGACTGACACGATGGGCATTTCAGAGCGTGATACGATTTTACCAATCGTGCCAATGTTCCACGTAAATGCTTGGGGCATGCCGTTTGCTGCGGTAAATGTCGGGGCAACACAAGTATTAATCGGACCACAATTCACACCGAAGTTAATTTTAGACTTCATCGAAAAATACGGCGTCACAAAAACAGCGGGTGTGCCAACGATTTGGTTAGGTGCCTTACAGGAGCAGGAAAAGCAGGCGCGTGATTTATCGTCACTGCAAGCAATTTTCTGTGGTGGTTCCGCGTCACCAAAAGGCCTCATTAAAAAGTACGAGGAGCTTGGCATTCATTATATTGTCGCGTACGGTATGACCGAAACGTCGCCAATCGTATCGATGTCACGCGATCTGTCGCATATGGACGACTGGTCACTCGATGAAAAAATTGAAACACGCGCAATGCAAGGTTTAACTGTACCTGGCATTGAATCAAGCATCGTCAATGAAAACGGTGAGGTACCGTGGGACGGGGAAACGATGGGAGAATTACGCTTGCGTGGCCCGTGGATTGCTGCAGAATATTACAAGGACGAGCGCACAGCAGATGCCTTTATGGACGGCTGGCTTTACACAGGCGATATCGCGGTCCGTTCAAAAGAAGGCTTCATTAAAATTACTGACCGTACAAAGGATTTAATCAAATCCGGCGGTGAATGGATTTCATCGGTAGATTTAGAAAATGCACTCATGTCGCATGATGCCGTATTCGAAGCAGCCGTAATCGCTATTCCACACGCGAAATGGCAAGAGCGTCCACTTGCTTGCGTTGTGCTAAAGGAAGGCGCCGACGCAACGAAAGAAGAACTAATCGAATTTTTATCAGGGCAATTCGCGAAATGGTGGATGCCAGATGATATTGTGTTCTTAGCCGAAATCCCAAAAACATCGGTCGGTAAGTTTTTAAAGGCCAAATTACGAGAAAGCGTTAACGAAATTTACCCTCAGCTCACAATTTAATAAAATGAACGAACACCTTCTTGTTGAATATTGATTGGTCACTATGTAAAAATAATGACCAAGTTGAATTCTAAAATAAGAAGGTGTTTTAATTTGCGCATTTTAATCGGATGCTCTAAAAACACCACGAAAATGTTATGCGATAATTTAAATGCAGTCGATCCAGCATTTAGCGATAGAAACGTTATGAATTTAAAATTAACGTAAGAAAATAGTCGGGAATAGAAGAATACTAAGCGTAATAATTTTAGATATTATATAGGAAGTAATTTTAAATAATATTTTTTTGATAAAAAGTGTTGACGAAAGGTTATTATGCGTGTAATATTATAGAAGTCGCCGAGAGAGATTGCGACAAACGAAATAAAATGAACCTTGAAAACTGAACAAGCAACGTTAATGAAAAACAAGTTTCTTAAATGAAACAAACAATAGATTTCTAACTTAATTGTTAGAATCGCTAGCAAAGCAAATGAGCTTTCAAACTAACTATTATGGAGAGTTTGATCCTGGCTCAGGACGAACGCTGGCGGCGTGCCTAATACATGCAAGTCGAGCGAATGATTAGAGAAGCTTGCTTCTCTCTGATTTAGCGGCGGACGGGTGAGTAACACGTGGGTAACCTACCCTATAGACTGGGATAACTTCGGGAAACCGGAGCTAATACCGGATAATACTTCGAAACACATGTTTTGAAGTTGAAAGATGGTTTCGGCTATCACTATAGGATGGACCCGCGGCGCATTAGCTAGTTGGTGAGGTAACGGCTCACCAAGGCAACGATGCGTAGCCGACCTGAGAGGGTGATCGGCCACACTGGGACTGAGACACGGCCCAGACTCCTACGGGAGGCAGCAGTAGGGAATCTTCCACAATGGACGAAAGTCTGATGGAGCAACGCCGCGTGAGTGAAGAAGGATTTCGGTTCGTAAAACTCTGTTGCAAGGGAAGAACAAGTAGCGTAGTAACTGGCGCTACCTTGACGGTACCTTGTTAGAAAGCCACGGCTAACTACGTGCCAGCAGCCGCGGTAATACGTAGGTGGCAAGCGTTGTCCGGAATTATTGGGCGTAAAGCGCGCGCAGGTGGTTCCTTAAGTCTGATGTGAAAGCCCCCGGCTCAACCGGGGAGGGTCATTGGAAACTGGGGAACTTGAGTGCAGAAGAGGATAGTGGAATTCCAAGTGTAGCGGTGAAATGCGTAGAGATTTGGAGGAACACCAGTGGCGAAGGCGACTATCTGGTCTGTAACTGACACTGAGGCGCGAAAGCGTGGGGAGCAAACAGGATTAGATACCCTGGTAGTCCACGCCGTAAACGATGAGTGCTAAGTGTTGGGGGGTTTCCGCCCCTCAGTGCTGCAGCTAACGCATTAAGCACTCCGCCTGGGGAGTACGGTCGCAAGACTGAAACTCAAAGGAATTGACGGGGGCCCGCACAAGCGGTGGAGCATGTGGTTTAATTCGAAGCAACGCGAAGAACCTTACCAGGTCTTGACATCCCATTGACCACTGTAGAGATACAGTTTTCCCTTCGGGGACAACGGTGACAGGTGGTGCATGGTTGTCGTCAGCTCGTGTCGTGAGATGTTGGGTTAAGTCCCGCAACGAGCGCAACCCTTGTTCTTAGTTGCCATCATTTAGTTGGGCACTCTAAGGAGACTGCCGGTGATAAACCGGAGGAAGGTGGGGATGACGTCAAATCATCATGCCCCTTATGACCTGGGCTACACACGTGCTACAATGGACGATACAAACGGTTGCCAACCCGCGAGGGGGAGCTAATCCGATAAAATCGTTCTCAGTTCGGATTGTAGGCTGCAACTCGCCTACATGAAGCCGGAATCGCTAGTAATCGTGGATCAGCATGCCACGGTGAATACGTTCCCGGGCCTTGTACACACCGCCCGTCACACCACGAGAGTTTGTAACACCCGAAGTCGGTGAGGTAACCTTTATGGAGCCAGCCGCCGAAGGTGGGATAGATGATTGGGGTGAAGTCGTAACAAGGTAGCCGTATCGGAAGGTGCGGCTGGATCACCTCCTTTCTAAGGATTATTTCGGAAATCTTCTCTTGGAGAAGATACTCATTAACGTTTGCTGTTCAGTTTTGAAGGTTCATTCTTAATTGAATGAGATACTTCAAAAATAAAACCTTTGCTCCTGTCGCTGCGCTATCGTCGCAAGACTGCATGAAGCAAAGTCAACGAAGCGAATCACGAAGTGGTTCAGTGTAGTTGTCTTGTTCTTTGAAAACTGGATAAAACGACATTGATAAGTAATAAACAAACAATAGATCAAGAAATTGGTCGTGCAATATCCTTAAAATCTTAAATCTTCTGATTTAAGTTTAACTTTTGGTTAAGTTAATAAGGGCGCACGGTGGATGCCTTGGCACTAGGAGTCGATGAAGGACGGCACTAACACCGATATGCCTCGGGGAGCTGTAAGTAAGCTTTGATCCGGGGATTTCCGAATGGGGGAACCCACTATCTTTAATCGGATAGTACACTCACGTGAATTCATAGCGTGTTTGAGACAGACGCAGGGAACTGAAACATCTAAGTACCTGCAGGAACAGAAAGAAAATTCGATTCCCTGAGTAGCGGCGAGCGAAACGGGAAGAGCCCAAACCAAAGAGCTTGCTCTTTGGGGTTGTAGGACACTCAATACGGAGTTACAAAAGAATGATTTAGGCGAAGCGACTTGGAAAGGTCCGCAAAATAAGGTAAAAGCCCTGTAGCCCAAAAGTTATTCCCTCCTGAGTGGATCCTGAGTACGGCGGAACACGTGAAATTCCGTCGGAATCCGGGAGGACCATCTCCCAAGGCTAAATACTACCTAGTGACCGATAGTGAACCAGTACCGTGAGGGAAAGGTGAAAAGCACCCCGGAAGGGGAGTGAAATAGATCCTGAAACCGTGTGCCTACAAGTAGTTAGAGCCCGTTAATGGGTGATAGCGTGCCTTTTGTAGAATGAACCGGCGAGTTACGATTACGTGCGAGGTTAAGTTGAGAAGACGGAGCCGCAGCGAAAGCGAGTCTGAATAGGGCGAATTAGTACGTGGTCGTAGACCCGAAACCAGGTGATCTACCCATGTCCAGGGTGAAGGTGAGGTAACACTTACTGGAGGCCCGAACCCACGCACGTTGAAAAGTGCGGGGATGAGGTGTGGGTAGCGGAGAAATTCCAATCGAACCTGGAGATAGCTGGTTCTCTCCGAAATAGCTTTAGGGCTAGCCTCGTGATTGAGAATACTGGAGGTAGAGCACTGTTTGGACTAGGGGGGCATCTCGCTTTACCGAATTCAGACAAACTCCGAATGCCAGATATTTATACACGGGAGTCAGACTGCGAGTGATAAGATCCGTAGTCAAGAGGGAAACAGCCCAGACCACCAGCTAAGGTCCCAAAGTAATCGTTAAGTGGAAAAGGATGTGGCGTTGCTTAGACAACCAGGATGTTGGCTTAGAAGCAGCCATCATTTAAAGAGTGCGTAATAGCTCACTGGTCGAGTGACGCTGCGCCGAAAATGTATCGGGGCTAAACGATTCACCGAAGCTGTGGATGCATCCGTATGGATGCGTGGTAGGAGAGCGTTCTAAGGGCGTTGAAGTCAGACCGGAAGGACTGGTGGAGCGCTTAGAAGTGAGAATGCCGGTATGAGTAGCGAAAGACGGGTGAGAATCCCGTCCACCGTATGACTAAGGTTTCCTGAGGAAGGCTCGTCCGCTCAGGGTTAGTCGGGACCTAAGCCGAGGCCGATAGGCGTAGGCGATGGACAACAGGTTGATATTCCTGTACCACCTCCTCACCGTTTGAGAAATGGGGGGACGCAGTAGGATAGGGTAAGCACGCCGTTGGTTGCGCGTGTTCAAGCAGTAAGGTGTGTATGTAGGCAAATCCGCATACTTTAACATTGAGCTGTGATGACGAGTCCGTATGGACGAAGTTCCTGATTTCACACTGCCAAGAAAAGCCTCTATCGAGGTGAGAGGTGCCCGTACCGCAAACCGACACAGGTAGTCGAGGAGAGAATCCTAAGGTGTGCGAGAGAACTCTCGTTAAGGAACTCGGCAAAATGACCCCGTAACTTCGGGAGAAGGGGTGCTCTGTTAGCGTGCAAGCGTGAGAGAGCCGCAGTGAATAGGCCCAGGCGACTGTTTAGCAAAAACACAGGTCTCTGCAAAACCGTAAGGTGACGTATAGGGGCTGACGCCTGCCCGGTGCTGGAAGGTTAAGAGGAGTGGTTAGCGCAAGCGAAGCTGCGAATTGAAGCCCCAGTAAACGGCGGCCGTAACTATAACGGTCCTAAGGTAGCGAAATTCCTTGTCGGGTAAGTTCCGACCCGCACGAAAGGCGTAACGATCTGGGCACTGTCTCAACGAGAGACTCGGTGAAATTATAGTACCTGTGAAGATGCAGGTTACCCGCGACAGGACGGAAAGACCCCGTGGAGCTTTACTGTAGCCTGATATTGAATTTTGGTACAACTTGTACAGGATAGGTAGGAGCCAGAGATCCCGGAGCGCCAGCTTCGGAGGAGGCGTCAGTGGGATACTACCCTGGTTGTATTGAACTTCTAACCCATGCCCCTTAGCGGGGTAGGAGACAGTGTCAGGCGGACAGTTTGACTGGGGCGGTCGCCTCCTAAAGAGTAACGGAGGCGCCCAAAGGTTCCCTCAGAATGGTTGGAAATCATTCGTAGAGTGTAAAGGCATAAGGGAGCTTGACTGCGAGACCTACAAGTCGAGCAGGGTCGAAAGACGGGCTTAGTGATCCGGTGGTTCCGCATGGAAGGGCCATCGCTCAACGGATAAAAGCTACCCCGGGGATAACAGGCTTATCTCCCCCAAGAGTCCACATCGACGGGGAGGTTTGGCACCTCGATGTCGGCTCATCGCATCCTGGGGCTGTAGTCGGTCCCAAGGGTTGGGCTGTTCGCCCATTAAAGCGGTACGCGAGCTGGGTTCAGAACGTCGTGAGACAGTTCGGTCCCTATCCGTCGTGGGCGTAGGAAATTTGAGAGGAGCTGTCCTTAGTACGAGAGGACCGGGATGGACACACCGCTGGTGTACCAGTTGTTCTGCCAAGAGCATCGCTGGGTAGCTATGTGTGGACGGGATAAGTGCTGAAAGCATCTAAGCATGAAGCCCCCCTCAAGATGAGATTTCCCATTACGCAAGTAAGTAAGACCCCTGAAAGACGATCAGGTAGATAGGTTCGAGGTGGAAGCGCAGTGATGTGTGGAGCTGACGAATACTAATCGGTCGAGGACTTAACCACAATTTATGAACATCAATGAAACGTTTATCCAGTTTTGAAAGAATAAATTCTTTCAACTTAATAAGTGAAGTGACGATGGCAAAGAGGTCACACCTGTTCCCATACCGAACACAGAAGTTAAGCTCTTTAGCGCCGATGGTAGTTGGGGGTTTCCCCCTGTGAGAGTAGGACGTCGCTTCACTTATTTTTTATTTTTTACGGAGGATTAGCTCAGCTGGGAGAGCACCTGCCTTACAAGCAGGGGGTCGGCGGTTCGAGCCCGTCATCCTCCATCCTTTCTAAAACGCCGGTGTAGCTCAGTTGGTAGAGCAACTGACTTGTAATCAGTAGGTCGAGGGTTCGACTCCTTTCGCCGGCACCATTTTAGAGAGAGCCATTAGCTCAGTTGGTAGAGCATCTGACTTTTAATCAGAGGGTCGAAGGTTCGAGTCCTTCATGGCTCACCAGTTTTTTAATTTCATAACTTGTCAGAATAAAAATATCTATGCATTTTTGCGGAAGTAGTTCAGTGGTAGAACACCACCTTGCCAAGGTGGGGGTCGCGAGTTCGAACCTCGTCTTCCGCTCCAAAAATGCCGGGGTGGCGGAACTGGCAGACGCACAGGACTTAAAATCCTGCGGTGAGTGATCACCGTGCCGGTTCGATTCCGGCCCTCGGCACCATCTTTCAAATAAATAATTGCGTTCGTAGCTCAATTGGATAGAGCATCTGACTACGAATCAGAAGGTTGTAGGTTCAAGTCCTGTCGAGCGCACCATTATTTTTGAAAAATATCTCAAGAGAAGTAAATAACAAGTTTAATATTATTGTCGCGGGGTGGAGCAGTGGTAGCTCGTCGGGCTCATAACCCGAAGGTCACAGGTTCAAGTCCTGTCCCCGCAACCAAATGGTCCCGTGGTGTAGCGGTTAACATGCCTGCCTGTCACGCAGGAGATCGCCGGTTCGATCCCGGTCGGGACCGCCATTTTTATTTTTAAGGCCCGTTGGTCAAGTGGTTAAGACACCGCCCTTTCACGGCGGTAACACGGGTTCGAATCCCGTACGGGTCATATCTAAGTATGTAGCATAGTGCTACATACTTTTTTTGTTTTTTAAAACTTATCTGCAAATAAGAAATAGAGAGATTAATTTAAAATCATTTGGTTTTTCCCTTTATCCGTATGGGTATTTTGCCAATCATCCACATAAAGGGATTCAAACGGCCACGTATGTAGTAGATGGTGCGCTTACGTATTATGATAATTTTTCGGGTTGTGGGCGTTTAGAAAAAAATGATTTTTAAATTATCACGTTAGGTAACGGCATTATTCATAATGAAGATCCAGATGTAGGGTACGACCGCACGCGTGTTACAGCTATGGATTAGCTTAAGTCCTGAAAACAAAAAGCACCACGCAAGCAAGCTACGTCGATATTTTAAGTGGTACAACACCACAAGTTGTGATGGACGGGGCAAAGGTCAATGTTAGCAGGGAATTTAGGAACGGTCACGCATCTCGAAAATCCAATGCCTGTTAATATTTACGAAGGTACAATAACGGGTGAATTTGAGCTGCCGATTGCAAAAGGCTATAACAGTTACTTTTATGTATTAGTAGGGTCTGGGGTAGTAAGCGAGGAAGCAGTCGACACATTTGATTTGACGCATTTTGAAGAAACAACTGATGCAAAGATAGTTCACATTACAGCAAATGAATCGATGCGCTTTTTATTCATTTCCGGGGAGCCGATTAAAGCACCTGTTGTCGTACGTGGGCGGTTTCAACAAGTATTTTTAGGTTATGAACACGGGGTAATTGTACCAAACCAACCAAAATAAAAACGGGAATGACTCGACTTAGCGAGCATTCCCGTTTTTTGCTTTAACGTTTTTGAACGGTGTTCCCTACAAAGAATTTCTTAATAAACGTCAAGCCTAAATTGAAGAGAAAAATAATGAGTGCGATGCGGAAGAACGCGATGAAATATTGCCACAGCGTTGTGGAATCCGTAAATAACAGTGACATATCACTCACGAGTTCAAACGTAAAATAACCTGCAATCCCAATAAAAAATATACCTGCAAAGAAATCTTTAATACTCATCGTGTGACCTCCATTCGATAAGTGAATGATACCACATCAATTATTTGTAAAATAGCTTAAATCGACCCAACTTGCTTTGTTGCTTGTACGAGCGCTTCAATTGTTGCCCAATCATCTTCAAGAAGTGCCGTTACGATTTTACTGCCAACAATCACTCCGTCGGCAATGTCGCCAAAGCTTTTCACATGCTCTGGTGTTGAAATTCCAAAGCCTGCTAATACCGGAATGGTGCTTACTTGTTTTAAACTTGCAAAGTGCTCGGCAAGCTGTGAGGCAAAGCTTGCACGTTCCCCAGTAATACCGTTTACCGTCACCGCATAAATAAAGCCTTCACTTGCTTCAGCTAATTTTTTTACACGCTCTGGAGGGCTCGTTAATGACACGAGCTGCACAAGTGCGATATCTTGCTGTTTTAGAGCAGGGTGAATGACGTCACGTTCCTCATATGGCATATCCGGTACGATTAAGCCTTTAACCCCAGCAAGGCGCGCATCACGTGCAAACGCATCAATGCCATACGCTAAAATCGGATTTAAGTAGGTCATCACGACAAGCGGTATCGTAATTTCATCGGCGAAGCTTGTTAACTGCGCGATGACTTTTTTTAACGTAACGCCACTTTTTAATGCACGTTCACCAGCTTGTTCAATAACTGGGCCATCTGCAACCGGATCTGTAAACGGAATGCCGACTTCAATTGCGGAAACGCCTAATTGCTGTAATTTTAAAATCGTTGGCTTTAATGTTGCCAGTCCACCGTCACCCGCCATAATGTACGGGACGAATGCTTTGTTGCCAGCTTGCAAGACGTTTTCTAATTGTTGTTGTAATGTCATACGTGGTCACCTCCGAGCTTGTCCATTAATGTGTGTACGTCCTTATCCCCGCGGCCTGATAAGCACACGACAATGATTTCATCTTGCGGACGTGTTTTTGCAAATTCCGCTGCATAGTAAATGGCATGTGCACTTTCTAATGCCGGTAAAATGCCTTCCGTTTCACATAGTAATTTCACACCTTCTAGTGCTTGGCTGTCAGTAACAGAAGGGTACTGCGCACGGCCTGATTCATGTAAATGACAGTGCTCTGGGCCAACACCTGGGTAATCAAGCCCCGCTGAAATCGAATGTGCTTCCTGTACGAAGCCGTTGTCATCTTGTAATAAATACATAAGCGCCCCGTGAAGTACACCCGTTTTTCCGACATGAATAGCTGCGGCATGCTTGTCGGTATCAACACCTGCACCCGCTGCTTCAATGCCGTAAAGTGCGACGTCTGTATCTGCTACGAACGGATAGAACATGCCGATTGCGTTACTACCACCGCCGATGCAGGCGATGATTGTATCCGGCAGGCGACCTTCTTGTTGTAAAATTTGAGCACGTGTCTCATCACCAATGACACGCTGGAAATCACGCACAATCGTTGGGAATGGGTGAGGGCCAAGTGCCGAGCCTAAAATATAATGCGTATCGTCCACATGTGTTACCCAGTGGCGTAGTGCTTCGTTTACGGCATCTTTTAACGTAGCAGAGCCTTTTTCCACGGCAACTACCTTTGTACCAAGGAGCTCCATACGAAATACGTTGAGCTGCTGACGGCGTACATCTTCTGCGCCCATATAGACAATGCATTCCATATCAAGTAATGCACAAGCCGTTGCTGTAGCAACCCCGTGCTGTCCTGCACCTGTTTCGGCAACGATTTTCTTTTTCCCCATGCGCTTCGCAAGTAGGGCCTGACCGATTGCGTTATTAATTTTATGTGCACCGGTATGGTTTAAGTCTTCACGCTTTAAGTAAATTTTCGCACCGCCCATTTTCGCGCTTAAACGTTCTGCGTAATAAAGTGGTGTTTCCCGGCCAACGTATTGCTTTAAGTAATAATTCAGCTCTTCTTGAAAGCTGGGATCATTTTTTGCTTCTTCATATGCTGCTTCTAATTCGGCTAATGGGGTCATTAATGTTTCCGGGACAAATTGTCCACCGAACTGTCCGAAGCGTCCTTTTAATACTGTCATAAAATCAGTTCTCCTTTCGCGCGTTCCACGAAACTTTTAATTTTGTCCGAACTTTTACGTCCATCTACCTCAACACCGCTCGAAACATCGACGGCAAACGGCTCTACTAACATAATCGCAATGCCAACGTTTTCTTCGGTTAAGCCACCAGCTAAAATGACTTTATCTAATAAAATACTGACGTCATCTAATAGAGTCCAATCGAAAGAGTGGCCACTACCACCGCGGAAATCACTTCCAGGTGCATCAAATAAATAGTAATCGACGTCATAAGTCGCCGCACGCTCTACATCTGCTTGTGTGCGAATCGAAAAGGCTTTAATCGCAGGAAGACCAATTGCTTTAATTTCCTCAGCAGATTCATCACCGTGGTATTGAATATAATCTAATCCTACTTGTGAGGCGATTTGTTTAATCGTTTCGGCATCTTCGTTGACAAACACGCCAACTTTTTTCACGTTTGCTGGGATATGTGCTACGAGTTCAACGGCCTGTTCTACCGTAATCCGGCGCTTACTCGGTGCAAACATGAGTCCAATAAAGTCCGCTCCTGCCGCGACTGCTGACTCAACATGCTCGACTTCTTTTAATCCGCAAATTTTTACTTTTGTCATCATTGTTCGCCAACCTTTGCTGAAAGTTCGATTTTTAGTGCTTTTAATGCCGCTTGTACATCGCCACTACGCATGAGTGATTCGCCAACTAATACACCTTTTGCACCTGCTTCGGCAACATAACGCGCATCGTCTTCATTCCAAATCCCGCTTTCGCTAATAAACGCGATTGTTGACGAGGGAACGTGTGTCGCAATGTCACGTGTCGTTTCAAGTGACACCTCAAATGTTTTTAAATTTCGATTGTTTACGCCAATAATCTTTGCATCAATCGCTACGGCACGCTGTAATTCTTCCACGTCATGTACCTCAACAAGTACTTCTAAGCCAAGGTTTGTGGCATACGTATGAAGCGCTTGTAACGCTTCATCGGTTAACGCCGCTACAATAAGTAACACAACAGAGGCCCCAGCCGCTTTCGCATAATCCAGCTGGACTTCATGAATGATGAAGTCCTTACACAAAACAGGGATATTGACCGCTTGTGCAACAGCATTTAAATCATCGAAGCTTCCCTTGAAAAAGGCTTGTTCTGTCAACACCGAAATGCAGGCAGCTCCGGCTAACTCGTATTGCGTCGCTTGCTCAACAGGATCGATATGTGTCGCAATATCCCCTTGAGAAGGGGAGGCACGTTTCATTTCAGAAATGACTTGTAACGTGTTCGTACTGCGTAATGTTTCGTATAGGGAAGGGCGCACTTTTGTAATACTTGGAAAGCTTGGTGCATTGGCAAGTAGCCCTGGAAGTTCTGATTTTTTTTGTTCGATAATTTTATTTAAAATGGTCATGTTAACGATTCCTCCTCAGCGACTTGTTGACTATAAGCCACCACATTTTCTAGCTTTTCAAGTGCACGACCTGAAAGAATGCTGTCTTTTGCAAGCTCGATGCCTTCTTTCATCGTGTCGGCTAGGCCGTATGCAAAAAAGCCAATGCCTGCATTTAACACAACCGTATCGAAATACACGCTTTGTTTCCCTTTTAATAGATCGCGCATAATTATCGCGTTTTCTTGAGGGGTCCCGCCACGAATCGCGGAGAGGGGCTGCTGTGTTAAGCCAACATCCTCAGCGCGTAATTTAAACGGAATAATGTCGCCACGGTCGAGTAACACGAATGTATTTTCACCGGCTAGTGACGCTTCGTCCATTCCTTGAGAACCCGATACGACAATCGCGCGCTCGCGACCTAGCATATGGAGCACCTCAGCGTAATCCGTTGTGAAATTTGGTCGGTTAATGCCGACGAATTGTGTTTTAAGTGGCACCGGATTTGTCAGCGGTCCGACTAAATTGAAAATCGTTGGCACACCGAGTGCTTGTCGAACTTCGCCGATGCGCTTGAGTTTTGGGTGCATATTCGGCGCATGTAAAAAGGCAATGCCGTGTGTTTGTAAAAGCTCGGTCGTTTGCGCAGTGTTCGGTAACAGCGTAATGCCAAGTGCTTCTAACACATCTGAGCTCCCTGAAGCACTCGAAATTTTACGATTGCCGTGTTTTGCCACTAAAATCCCGCCACCTGCTAGTACGAAAGCCGACGTTGTACTAATATTGAAGCTTTGTAAACCGTCACCACCTGTACCGCAGTTGTCGATGTAAATCCCTTCTGGTGCATCGACTGCGACTGCGTGCGACTTCATGACATGCGCTAAGCCGGCCACTTCATGGGCCGTGACACCTTTATCGTTCATCGCTATTAAAAAGGAAGCAATGTGTTCTTTTGGTGTTTGTTCGTTAAATATGATTTCTGCGGCTTGCTGCATTTCGTCGAAAATTAAATGCTCACGGCGCGCAAGTTGCTCGATATATGGAAGTAAAGACATTGAATTCATCCTTTCATCAGCGCCTCAAAGGGCACGCCTGCTTGATTTGTACGAATATGTGCACGGTTACCTGTAATCGTGATTATATTTTCGGGTGTTGTGAAATCGACCTGGCCATTAAAGCCGATATAGCCGATTAATCCTTGTGCTGGCTTCAGCGCTTTTACGACATCAATCGCATGGAGCGTTGGATTTAAATTACCGTGTTGAATGGTATTTACAGTTTGGCTAGTACCTTGGCAAAAACGTTCAATTGAAGGAGCCTGGTCAGTTGCTGATAGGGTACCATCTCGAACTTGTAAATAGTTGTTTTCCGATGTACCAACAACGGTGCAATCATCAAAATCGATGTAGTACATATATGGTGCTGCGTGTTCGATGCGCAGTTTACGATACAGTGCAAACGCATCACCTGAGAATGTTGCCCCGTACACACCGTCTTGCTGAAGCTCGGGTGTGTGGAGCGCATACGTTGTTTCTTGTGGTGTCTGATTCGCAAACAATTCTTCGATAAATGCATCGATATTAGGCGTGACTTCTTCTGCTTCAATATTTGTATGGAACACTGCGATTTCATCGGTTAAATGATCAAAAATGATGAGCGTGTCATACACATGGAACTCAAGCTCGGGTAAATCGTTTGTCAGCGCATTGATGTAGCCAATGCCACCACCTGTAAACGGATATTCTGTATGGGAAGTAATGCGCGGCATCACTTGTTTTAATAAGGAAATGAGCTCGCCTTCATAGGTATAGTGTTTGTTTGTTAAATGCGACGTATCGATTAGTTGTTCTTGTTCGCCACGATACGTTTTTCGAGGACTAGTGCCAATAAACGAATAGCGTCCGTGCCCTTCATATTTCATTGAGCTTTCTAATAAAAATTTTCGCTCACCGTGTAAGCGTTGGAAAATTGAAATTGGTGTTAATAAATCTCCGTTGACCTTTTTCATGGACGTACGAAAACGCTGTTTAATGGACATCTCGTTACACTCCTCTAAAATTAAATGAAATAAAAAAAACGCCCTCAGCAAAGGAATACCTTTGCTGAGGACGATAATAGACCGCGTTGCCACCTCGATTGAAGTAATAAATACTTCCACTTAAACCTGATAACGGCAGGGAACCGTCCGCCAACTAATGCTAGCAGCTTTCGTAAGGCCCATTCACATGTATCGCTTCGCGCATTTCCACCAGCCATGCGCTCTCTAAAGAAACGAAAATCATGTTACTTTTCTTACTCGACAATTTACTTTGCTCAACTCAAGACGGTGGTTATGCTATCACAACCTGCTACCGTGAAAAATAGAATAAACTTATTCTAACACCGAAATTAAAAAAGTCAAACAATTCTAAAAAGTTTTGGTAGGAAAATAAAAACCAGCTAGCAAAATGGCTAACTGGTGAAACGATCTATAGTAATTTTTTAAAATCAAGACGTTTATTTAATGTGTACATAATCGGTGCGCCGACAGCTAATACGACGAATTCGCCCGCAGCAACGGTTAGCCATGTCCAGAAGAACGGCAACTCTAATGCTAAATTTAACTCAAAGGCGATGATGAACATCGTAAAAGTAAACAGCAGTGTATTAATGACAAGACGCGCGATAATGTTTTTCACAAATTTGCAGATTAAAAGAAACAGACCGATTGTGACAATAGAGTGAGTTACCCCAAACACTAAGTCATACCAGCCAAGCGGCGAGAATAGATTCGCAATGAATACCCCTAAAATAATACCACCTGCAAAGCGTGGATTAAATGCCACTAAATGATTAAACATTTCAGAAACACGGAATTGGACCTCCGTAAATCCGAACGGTGCAACGAGCATTGTGACAGCAATATATAATGCTGCAATAATACCAGTCGTTGCCATAAATTTGACTTTCATATTCAATTCCTCCTAGTTTTTTTACGTGGGATGGTTGCGAACCACGATAAAGAAAGTGCAATCATAGCAAGATTGTAGGAGAAAGTAAAGATGTGTAAGTGCGTTCTTGAATAGTCGAAACATTCAATAATAATTAAGGGGGAATAACATTTTACCTATCATCAATAACGAGGGTATAGTAAAATAAGGAAGTTAATGTAATTATTTGTATTTAATTTAAAATCTATTAAGTATTGGAGAGGAATCACATGAGTATTATTGAAGCGTTAGCAACATCCGTTCCGTACATCCATATGGCAATGAAAGGTGAAGCCATTGTAGCTGTTGTCGATAAAGAAACAGAAATTGTGATGAAATATTTAGCAGGCAAGCGTGTCGATTCAGGTTATAAGGATGGTCAAAAGATAAATCCGAATGATTCGAACGTATATATTGCATTTAGCGGTAGAAATGCAGATGTCGTCATTCCAAAAGATGTATACGGCGTGCCGATTAATGCTTTTTCATTTCCAATTCGAGAAGGCAATCGTGTCGTTGGTGCATTAGCGTTCGGTTTACCAATCGATAACGAAGTGGAATTAGAGCATTATATGGAAGATATGGAGCGCATCATTAATAATCTACAAGATAATGTACATACACTGGCATCGCATTCTGAGCAGCTTGCCGCAACAAGTGAAGAGATCGACAAGCAAACACAAGTAGCACTGGATGATGCAGAAAAATCAAATGGTGTAACATCATTAATAAAAAGTATTTCACGTCAAACAAACTTACTTGGCTTGAATGCCTCAATCGAAGCAGCACGCGCGGGTCAGCATGGCGCTGGCTTTAATATCGTTGCACAAGAGGTTCGTAAATTATCATTTGAAACATCAACAGCAACAGAAAATATCGAAAAATCACTCCATAATATCAACACCAACCTAACGCAATTAAAGCAAAACATGGGGCAAGTTAATTCAGCAACAGGCGAACAAGCGAAGCTCATTCAAGACTTCAGCGAAATTATTGAAGAGTTAAGTGGCTTAAGTAAAGAAATGAAAACATTTATGCATAAGGCATTGCAATAAGAGAACGAACGACGAATGAATGCAAAAAACATTCATTCGTTTTTTGTGTTAAGGAAATTATAGATTATCGCATTGTGGATAACTTTGTATAAAGTTTTCTCTACGTCCAGGCTAAAACGCCAGCCCCTCGGACATTTCAAACCCTCCTGCAAAAGTGGTGAAGCATTTACTTTTGCGTCGGGCCCTCCAATGTCTGAGGCTCACACGACGTGAGTCATGTCGGTCATGCCACATGGATGTGGCGTTTTGAACGATCGGGGCTTGACGGGCGTTTTAGCGCTTTTGTTCATGAAATCGACAAAGTAGACTGCTAAATTGCAAAAATTGAATTCAGAACATTCTAAATGTTATTGACTATCTGAAAGTGAAGGAGTAAGATATTTTTAAACATACTTCAACGAGTTGAAGTGTAACGCTTTAACTCGACAGAGAAAATAGGGGGATAAAACATGAAACGTAATTTACTGAAGCTATCATTCGTATTATTCGGGCTTCTGTTCGTATTAGCTGCATGTGGTACGGAAGAGAAAGACTCTTCAACAAACGACACAGCAAATAGTGGCGCTGGAGAAACAGCACAAACAGAAGATAAAACTTTTAAAATCGGGACAACACAAATCGTCGAACACCCATCTTTAGATGCAGCAAAGGACGGCTTTAAACAAGCAATTAAAGACGCGGGAATCGACGCAGAGTATGTCGATAAATCAGCAAATAATGATAACAGTAACAACATGACAATCGCACAACAATTAGTAAGCGAAAACGTCGATTTAATTTTCGCGAATTCAACACCATCTGCACAGGCTGCAAAAAGTGCAACAGCGGATATTCCAATTATCTTTACATCTGTAACAGATGCAGTCGGTGCCGAGCTGATTGACACCATGGCAGCACCAGGTGCGAACGTAACAGGTACAATCGATTTACACCCAGACACAATGCCAAAATCAGTGGCATTCTTAAAAGAGTTAGGCGCAAAGAATGTCGGGATGATTTACAACGCGGGTGAACAAAACTCAGTAACACAAATCGCAGCAGTTAAAGAAATCGCAGCAAAAGAAGGCGTAACAATCCTTGATACAGCAGTATCAGCTTCTTCAGAAGTACGTCAAGCGGCTGAATCATTAATCGGTAAAGTCGATGCTTTCTATGTTGTAACAGATAACACAGTTGTTTCAGCATTAGAATCAGTAGTTGATGTAGCCAATACCAACACATTACCATTAATCGTTGGGGAATTAGATTCTGTAGCGCGCGGTGGTTTAGCAGCTTATGGTTTCGACTACTACGATATTGGTTACGAAGCAGGTCAAATGGCCGCACAAATTTTATTAGAAGGTAAATCACCTGCTGAAATGCCAGCAGCTTACCCAGCTAACTTAAAATTAGTGATCAATAAAGCAGTGGCAGACAGCTTAGGTTTAGAAGTGAAACCAGAGTGGGGCGCTGAAATACAATAATGTAGGATTCGCGCTTGGGTCACCTCTTTGTGTGAACCAAGCGCGAATGTTTATTTAAAGAGAAAAGTTAGGAGATGATTCAACATGTTTGCAGCTTTATTTGGTTCAGTGGAGCAAGGAATCATCTATGCAATTATGGCACTTGGCGTGTACTTAACATTCCGCGTGCTAGATTTTCCGGATTTAACGGTTGATGGAAGCTTTGTAACGGGTGCAGGGACAGCCGCGATGATGATCGTGCTTGGCTACAATCCGATACTCGCAACCTTCGTCGCAACAATTGCTGGATTTATTGCTGGATGTATGACAGGGATTTTACACACAAAAGGCAATATCAACCCATTGTTATCGGGAATTTTAATGATGATTGCGCTGTATTCCATTAACTTGCGCATCATGGGCTTAAGCTCGGATTCGGGTGTCACACGTCCAAACATTCCACTATTAAATTCAGATACGATTTTTACATCGTTTAATAATTTTTGGTCAGGCTTAGGCATAGACGGCGTGTTATCAAATTTGCTGAAATCATTGGGCGTTCAAGCGATTCCATCAACATGGGGCGTTTTAATCTTAATGATCTTAGTAACGGTCATCATTAAATTAGTCGTTGATTGGTTCTTAAAAACAGAAGTGGGCTTAGCGATCCGTGCAACAGGGGATAACAAGCGCATGATTCGGAGCTTCTCGGCTAATACCGATTCATTAATCATTTTAGGCTTAGGGATTTCAAATGCGATGGTTGCGTTATCAGGTGCGTTAATCGCACAGTATACAAAATTCGCAGATGTTGGCTTAGGGATCGGGATGATTGTCGTTGGGTTAGCTTCGGTCATTATTGGTGAAGCGATTTTTGGTACAAAATCAATTGTCCGTGTCACATTTGCGGTCATCGCGGGGGCCATTATTTATCGTATGATTTATGCACTAGCACTACGCGTGGACTGGTTAGATTCTGGGGACATGAAGCTGATTACAGCTGTAATTGTAATTTTAGCGTTAGTCATCCCGCAAATTGTGAGTAAATATAAAGAGAAAAAACGTAGAGCGCGTCGTTTAGAAGAACGTATGGCCGCGCAACATGCAAAACTTGAAATCGAGCAGGGAGGGAAGAACCTTGCTTAAATTAGATGGCATTAACAAAGTATTTAACGAAGGTACACCAGATGAAAAAATCGCATTAGATAATATTAATCTGCATTTAGCAGCGGGTGATTTCGTTACGATTATCGGGAGTAATGGTGCGGGGAAATCAACGATGATGAACATGGTTTCAGGTGCATTAACACCAGATTTCGGTTCGGTCATCATTGATAGCAATGACTTAACACGCTTACCAGAACATAAGCGCGCGGTGCATATTGGCCGTGTGTTCCAAGATCCAATGGCTGGTACCGCACCGACGATGACAATTGAAGAAAATTTAGCAATCGCCTATTCACGGAATGCCAAGCGTAGTTTACGTTTTGGCGTCGATAAAAAGCGTCGTGAATTTTTCAAAACGTCACTGGAAAAACTGCATTTAAATTTAGAAAACCGTTTATCCGCGAAAGTTGGTTTACTATCAGGTGGGGAACGACAGGCACTGAGCTTACTAATGGCAACGTTTACGAAGCCGTCGATTCTACTACTGGATGAGCATACTGCTGCACTGGATCCGTCACGTGCCGAGCTAATTACGAATTTAACAAAAGAACTTGTTGAAGAAAGTAAGTTAACAACACTGATGGTCACACATAATATGCAGCAAGCCCTGGATCTAGGGAACCGTTTGATTATGATGGATAAAGGGCAGATCATTTTAGAGGTAGAAGCAGACCGCAAGCCACATTTAACGATTCCTGATCTAATGCTGGAATTCGAACATATCCGCGGTGAAAAAATGAACTCAGATCGTGCATTATTAGGATAACCGAAAACGCTAACCCGTCGTCTTGAACGACAGGTTAGCTTTTTTTGTATGCGCATTTACACAAAAAACCGCTACTGTAAAAAGTAGCGGTTAGCGATTAAACAAGCAGCGCAAACAACGTGCTGTCTTTATTCACTTCTTTATATTCAAACCCATTCGCAAGCATGCGTTCCATTAAGCCGGCGCGGTCATTAGGGTGACCAATTTCAATACCGACAAGTGCAGGACCGCTTTCTTTGTTATTTTTCTTCGTATACTCAAACGTTGTAATATCATCATTTGGTCCAAGTACTTCTGTTAGGAACTGACGCAGTGCACCAGAACGCTGCGGGAAGCTGACGATAAAGTAATGTAGTAAGCCTTCATAAATAAGTGAGCGTTCCTTAATTTCTTGCATGCGTCCGATATCGTTATTACCACCAGAAATAATGACAACGACTGATTTTCCACGGATTTGTTCGGCATAAAAATCAAGTGCCGCCACCGATAATGCCCCAGCAGGTTCTGCGATAATCGCATGTTTATTATATAAATCTAAAATCGTTGTACATACTTTGCCTTCAGGAACAGCTACGATGTCGTCTAAATACGTGCGGCATACTTGGTACGTATCATTGCCTACGCATTTAACAGCTGCGCCATCGACGAATTTATCAATCCAATCGAGGGCAACCGGGCCTTCATGATCGAAAGCAGACTTCATACTCGACGCACCAGCTGGTTCTACGCCAATGACCTTACTCGTTGGAGATAAATTCTTCACATAAGCCGAAACACCTGACATCAAGCCACCGCCGCCAATGCTCCCAAAAATATAGTCAATGGGCTCTTCGATATCATTCATAATTTCCACCGCAACCGTCCCTTGACCTGCCATCACGTCGTAATCATCGAATGGATGAATGAAAATGCGATTCTCTTCTTCGCAGTAAGCAATCGCACTTTTCGCCGAATCATCGAAAGTATCACCAGCTAGCACGATTTCAACAAAATTGCGCCCAAACATACGCACCTGATCAATCTTTTGTTTTGGTGTCGTTTTTGGCATGAAAATCGTCGCCTGGATTTCTAATTTCGCACAGGCATACGCCACACCTTGCGCATGGTTGCCGGCACTTGCGCACACAACGCCTGAAGCGCGGGCATCGTCTTCGATTTTTTTAATTTTATAATAGGCACCGCGCAATTTAAATGAACGCACATGCTGCAAATCCTCGCGTTTGAAATAAATTTTTGCACCGTACTTTTCTGATAAGTAATCATTTAATTGTAGTGGCGTATGTACGACCACATCCTTTAAAAAATGGTGTGCGATTAATACGTTTTCCACCGCAATGGTCTTTGGTTGAGCAACTTCCATCTCCATGTAACCTCCGTCGTCTGTCTAAAAGATTAAACTATTTTATCATAAAAATACTAATAAATGTTGTAAAAATTCAGTAAATTAAGAAAGTTTATAAAATCGTCATAATGAAAGCGGTTTAAGGGAGAGGATAAAAAAATCCCGCATTTTGCAAAGATGCAAAACACGGGATGTTGTTAGAATAATAAATGCGCAATCGCTGCGATAATTGGAATCGAGATAATTGTACGGATTAAGAAAATCACGAACAGATCCCATAATTTTAATGGAAGCTTCGTACCTAAAATTAGGCCGCCGACTTCAGACATGTAAATTAATTGTGTAACGGAAACCGTGGCAATGAAGAAACGTGTCATCTCTGATTCAATGCCTGCTCCTAAAATTGAAGGCAATAGCATATCCGCAAAGCCGACGATCATTGTTTGCGCGGCTTCACTTGCTTCAGGAATTTGTAGAAGCATTAAAATTGGCTCAAACGGCATCCCTAAAATACGGAAGAAGCTTGTAAATTCAGCTAAAACTAACGCAATTGTACCAAATGCCATGATGATTGGCGTAACTGCAAACCACATTTCTAGCACATTTACAAACCCGTTTTTCACCATTTTACCTAAGTTACGATTTGAATCGGCTTTTGATAACGCATTGTGTAAGCCGTACGTTACGACGTTGTAGCCATCTTGCACTTCTTCACGATTCGCAGCTGCTTCGGAACCATCAATTAACGTATCCGCCTTGTGCTTTAACGGATAAATACGGGGCATAATCACCGCTAGTACTAATCCACAGAAAATAACCGATGCATAAAACTCAAGGAAGTACGCTTCAATGCCAATCGTTTCAACAACGACTAAACAGAAGGTAATCGATACAACAGAGAATGTTGTCGCAATCGTTGCGGCTTCACGACCTGTATAGTTTTTTTCTTCGTACTGCTTGCTCGTTAGTAACACACCAATTGTTCCATCACCAACCCATGACGCTAAACAGTCAATCGCAGAACGTCCAGGTACTTTGAAAATCGGACGCATGATTTTCACCATCATCGAACCGAAAAATTCAAGTAAACCGAAGTCTGTTAATAATGGAAGTAACAGCCCCGCAAATAAGAAAAGCACGAACATAAATGTTACTAGACCACTTAAAGGATCAATTAAAATTCCAGTTGTCACATCACTTGTTAAAGCGTCAGGACCGACTTGGAATAAAAACGCACCTGCGAACACAACGGCAAGAACACGCATGATCGTCCAGAACCAGTGTACGCGAAATAACGAATCCCAAATTTTGCGCGGCCCACGCTGTGGAATAAAGTGCATCACAATCGAACCGAGCGCTGCAATAATAAAGACAATGAACGCGAACCAATGGATAAAGCCGTCCGTATAACCAGCCAACCAATTCGCAAGTAACGCAATTGGTACCTTTACACCAGCATCTGTACTAATCGGTGTAATGAAAATAAACACACCAAGTGCAGACATGGCTAAAAATAAAAACCACGTGTAAAACGAAAATTTTGTTTTCATCTATAATAACCTCATTAAAATGTATTGTTGTATATTTATACACTATAAAAGGTCGAAATATGGTTTGTCTACTGTTTTGCATAAAGAGTAATATTTCTGAAAATTATTGATGAGTAAGAAATTGCATATGTAAAAAGAAAGGGTACCTATTATACGAATAAAATGTGTGTTTGTAGAGGATTTCAGAAAAAGAATAGTTGAATAAAAATACATTATTTTGAATTTGGAAATAAAAAGATGCTCTGTCAAATGACGAGAGCATCTTGCTTTATTAATCGTTAAACGTAATGTTGTAAAAATGCTCGAAGTTTAGCCAGCTATCTGACATCACTTCACCGTCATCCACACGTTTTGCCGTTTCTTGCATCATCCAAGCTGTTTGCGAAGCATGTGCTTGCAGTGCTTTTACTTTATCGTTTTTCACAGACTGAATATCTACAGATACATGGGGTTCCCCATTTTTTTCAACTGTGTCATTAGCAAATGCACAAGCTAAAATACGTGGTCGCTTTTCTTTTTCAATACGACGAACCGCTTCCACAACGGCCTTTGCTGTTGCTTCGTGGTCTGGATGCACTGCAAAGCCTGGTAGGAAAGTATAAATTAATGAAGGGTTTAACTCGTTAATTAAATCCGTCACAAGCTGCACCATTTTTTCATCGTCTTCAAATTCGATTGTTTTATCGCGTAGGCCCATCATACGTAAATCTTCAATGCCCATCGCTTCACAGGCTGCAATCAGCTCTTTACGGCGAATTTCAGGAAGTGATTCACGCGTTGCAAATGGGGGATTGCCTAAATTACGGCCCATTTCACCTAATGTTAAGCACGCGTATGTAACGGGCACGCCCATATTACGGTACATACGAATGACGCCTGCAACAGAAAAAGCCTCATCATCTGGGTGAGGGTACACGACTAATACGTGACGTTCTTGTAGTAAAGTCATCAGTAGATCCTCCTTAATAAGCAAATGGCGATTCGCTAATTTCTAGTGCGATCGCTAGCTTTCCTTCATTGTCTAAGCCCGCCATCAGTAAGCGGCCTTGCTCGTCTAATTCAAAGTGCGTAATGCCTTGTGCGTACACCCAACCATGCGCCATTTTTAAGCCAACACGGTGTGGTGAATCACCAACGACCTTACCTAATTCATAATTTAATTTGACGTTGCGGATAAATGCCCCCGCATTAAAAAAGTTTTCATTGTAATGAGTAGCATAAGACCCATTTGTCGTTTCTAGATGAATATAAACGTCTTTGTTCGCAAAAGAATTAAGTAATTCTTGGAGCTCTGTTTGATTTACTTCCTTCATCTCAATTCTCCTTTCGAATCTATCTATTAATAGTATAGTCAAAATTGGTGCACTATGAAAAGAAAAAGGCACACGAGAAGCGAATTCTCGTGTGACTTAAATTTATGCTTGCACGTAATGCGGAATTGTTGTCACTGTTACTTCAGGTGCACCGAAGCGAGATTTTGCGCCGTGCATCACAGGTCCAACATGTTCATTTAACGCCCAGCCGTGTTTAATGGCAGCTGAAACAAACTCTTTTGCTTCAATAACTGCTTCTTCAACCGAAAGGCCGTTTGCTAAGTTCGCACAAACGCTTGCTGCAAATGTACAGCCTGCGCCGTGGTTATAAGTTGAAGCGACTTTTTCCGTTTCAAGTAATTTAAATTCCGTACCATTAAAGAATAAATCCACGGCTTTATCGTGTGCTAATGCTTTTCCGCCTTTAATGACGACATTTTTCGCGCCAAGTGCATGAATTTTCGCAGCCGCCACTTGCATGTCTGTGATTGTTTTTGGTGTCGGCACACCAGCTAACTGACCCGCTTCGAATAAATTAGGTGTAACTACAGTCGCGTATGGTAATAAGTAGTTCACCATCGCAGTTGTGTTCCCTGGATTTAATACTTCATCGTCACCTTTACATACCATGACTGGGTCAATGACAACTTTATCTGTACCGGATTTTTGGATCGCTTTTGAGGCAATTTGAATAATTTCTTCGGTTGAAAGCATCCCTGTTTTAATCGCATCCACACCTGTTGACAGGGCCGTATCGATTTGACTTTGTAAAAGTGCAGTTGGTAATGGTGTCACGCTATGACTCCAGTTTTTCGGATCCATCGTCACGACTACTGTTAAAGCGACCATTCCGTATGTGCCATGCTCCTGAAATGCCTTCAAGTCGGCTTGCATTCCTGCGCCACCAGATGTGTCTGACCCTGCAATTGTTAATGTTTTTTTCAGCATAATAAAAACTCCTTAAAAAGAATATTCGAATAATAATTGCTTTTAGTATAGCGTGCATCTGACTTTATAGAAATAGCCAGAATCAATGAAAACTATAAGGTCAGATGGAGGACTTGAATTTTCTCGTTATTTTTACTACTGTTTGGAGTGAGGTGAAGAAATTGATCGAACAATTAACAAATGGATGGCAGGAAATTTTAGCCCCACAACAAGAAGAAACGTATTATCAAAAATTAATGCAATTTGTAAACGAACAGTATGAAACAGCGGTCGTGTATCCGAAAAAAGAGCATATTTTTAGTGCGCTACACTATACCGATTATAATGAGGTAAAGGTTGTTCTTTTAGGACAAGACCCATATCACGGACCGAATCAAGCACACGGCTTAAGCTTTTCCGTTGAACAAGGACAAAAATTACCACCGTCATTAAAAAACATGATGAAGGAACTACAGGAAGATGTCGGCTGCCCACTACCAGATCACGGGGAGTTAGTTGACTGGGCCAAGCAAGGCGTTCTTCTATTAAATACGGTATTAACTGTGCGTCAAGGGGAGGCCAATTCGCATAAAGGGCAAGGCTGGGAACAATTGACCGATGTCATCATTGAAAAGCTAGCAATGCGTAAAAAGCCGATTGTATTTTTATTATGGGGCAAACCAGCGCAAAGTAAGCGTGCGATTATTGAGCGAGTTTCAAATGACCACGTGATTTTAGAAGCACCGCATCCAAGTCCATTAAGCGCATATCGCGGCTTTTTTGGTAGTAAGCCGTATTCGAAAACAAATGAAGTGCTTTTGACACGTGGCGAGCGTCCGATTGATTGGTGTATCAACAGCAAACAGGCTAAACTTTTTGACTGAAAGATGGTAAAGTGAACTAAGAGAAAGAGAGGGAACAACCAATGAAAATAGATTGCTTTAAATGTCAGCATTTCCGTGTAACATGGGATCAAGCCAACCCACGTGGCTGCGCGGCATATGGCTTTAAAACAAAGCAGCTGCCATCATTAGTTGTTCGGCAGTCAAGTGGCATGGAGTGTTTGAAATTCGTGGCAAAAGTAAGACAGGGAGGTACGGAGCGATGATTACACAGCAAACGATTTTAACACAAATTGATAAGCTAACGGCTGAAGCGCGACAACTACCGGAGCAACAAGCACGAGAAAAATTCGCTGCGATTAAAGCACTTTGCGAGGTCGTGTTAGCAGAATCAACTGCGGTAACACCACAGCAAACTTACGTAGCGCCGATCGCAAAGCCTGCTCCTGTCTTCACACAACCAGTAGCAATCCCGTCTCAAAAGTTACAAGAAGAGGATGCAAACGGGGATTCACTTTTTGATTTTTAATTGAAGAAAAACAGATGAAATAGAAAGAGGTAAGAAGAATGAAGGGTTCAATTATTTCAGGTGCAATTCATGGTTTTTTATCAGTAGCACTGGGCGCATTTGCGGCGCATGGATTAGAAGATGTATTAGACGATTACGGCACAGGCATTTGGGATACAGCGGTACAGTACCAAATGTTCCATGCAGCTGCACTCATTTTAGTCGGCATTTTAATGGCACGTCCATTATTTGGTGACGTAAAGCAATTAAAAGTAGCGATGTTTTGCTTTAACGCCGGTATCTTTTTCTTCTCGGGAAGCTTAATGGTATTAGCACTTACAGGTATTAAAGTATTAGGCGCGATTACACCAATTGGCGGTGTATTCTTCTTAATTGGTTGGGTTATGATTATTTTAACCGCAGTAAAAAAAGCATAGAAAACAAAAGCACGTACTTCTAAATTTAGAAGTATGTGCTTTTTTTACTAGTTCTATCATAAAATTAAAAGTTTTTTCAAAATTGACTGAATTTATTGTATAGTTATAAAGTAGTCTAGTGAAGGAGCGATGGTAATGAAGCAATTATTAACAAAGTTACAAGAGCATTTTGAAGAAATGGTCATCATTCGACGTTATTTACATGAATATCCGGAGCTTTCTCATGAGGAAGTACATACTCCTTCATACATCGCAACATTTTATCGAGAGCTTGGTTTAGAGGTTCGGGAACAGGTTGGAGAGCGTGGTGTTGTCGCGACACTACGTGGTGGGCGTCCAGGGAAAACAGTGGCGCTACGAGCAGATTTTGATGGGTTAGCGATTCAGGAATTAAATAATGTGCCATATAAATCAAAAAATGATGGTGTGATGCATGCATGTGGTCATGATGGGCATACGGCAGCATTACTTGTGCTAGCAAAGGTACTAGCGGACATGCGTGATCGAATGGCAGGTACGATTGTCTTTATACACCAACATGCGGAGGAAATCGCGCCAGGTGGGGCAAAAGCAATGATTGAAGATGGCTGTTTAGATGGTGTAGATGTTATCTTCGGTACCCATTTATGGGCACCAACGCCACTTGGGCAAGTGCTTGTAAGAGACGGTGCTATTATGGCAGCAGCTGATCGCTTTGAAATTGTCATTCAAGGCAAGGGGGGGCACGGTGCGGAACCGCAACATTCAGTCGATGCGATTGTTGTTGGCGCGCATTTTGTCACACAGTTACAAACACTTGTTTCCCGCCGCGTGGCACCACTTGAATCAGCAGTTGTAACGGTCGGTAAATTTGAAGCCATTAACCCGTTTAATGTCATTGCTGATACCGTGAAAATTCAAGGAACGGTACGCGCGTTTGATGAAACCGTACGACAAAAAATTAAAGAAGAGCTAGAGCTGCTAGTCAAAGCGACGTGTCTAGGTATGCACGCGAGTTATGATTTTGCATATTTTGATGGCTATCCACCGGTTATTAACCATGTAGCGGAAACGAACTATCTAAAGGAAATTGCGAAACAAGTTCCGACAGTTGAAGAAGTGAAAGTTTGTCCGCCATTTATGATTGGGGAGGATTTTGGCTACTATATGCAGCATGTACCTGGTACATTTTTTTTCACAGGTGCTAAAAATCCAGCGTGGGAAACGGTTTATCCGCATCATCACGCAAAATTTGACTTTGATGAAAGAGCGATGTTAATAGCGGCACAAGTTTTAGGTGCAGCCGCATGGAGCTATTTGACGAGCGAAAATAAAGAAGATGTAGTATTATAGATTATGTAATTTTAAGTAAATATAGGGAAAAAGAAGGAGGATTGGAGAATGAATGTTGGGGCCAAATTAAATGTCGCCTTTTATTCGATGCTTGCGATATTTGCCATTACAATTGGGATTACATTTTTAAGTTTAAATAATATTGAGGCAAAAACAGAAGAAGCATTAGATCAGCGTGTGGAGCAAATTCGTTCCGTTGATCAAATTCGTTTTGGTTTATCGATGCAAGGTTTATATGCGCGTGCAGTTGTATTAGATGGAAAAGAAGAATCTGTAGAGAATTTTGAGTATTATAAAGAATTTCTGATTAACGAAATCCTTCATTTAGAAAGTTTAACAACTAGCGAGCTAATGAAAGAGCATATTGTGCAGCTTCAAAAATATAATAACGATTTTAATAACGGCTCTTTAGATATGCTAGACGCTTTAAAACGTGACGATAAAATTTTAGCAAACGGCTTTATTAACACAAAACTACGTGCAGCAAATGACGGAATTTTAGATATTGCCAACCAAATTATTGACTACCAAGAGCAGCAATTGGCGGAAATTAGTAAACAAACAGATGGCGCCATTGCTTTAACAAAATCCATTGCCATCATCGCATTAGTTGTGAGTGTTGCCATTGTCTTCTTCTTCATTTTCAATATTCGTAGAGCGATTACAATGCCTCTGAAAAATGTCGTAAAACAGGCGAACATTATTGCAGCAGGTGATTTGTCTCAGCAAGATATTGTCATCAAGTCTAAAGATGAAATCGGTCAGTTAGGCAATGCCTTTAACTTAATGAAAGCGAATCTATCGGGATTAATAAAAAATGTGCAAGGAAATGCCGAGCAATTAAGTGCTTCTGCACAAGAGCTATCTGCAAGTACGGAGGAAATTACAGCATCAACAGAAGATGTAACGGTACGCGTCAATAAGACAGCAGAAACGTCACAAGTCTCGGCCCATGCTTCAAGTGAAAGTGCACGTGCGATGGAAGAAACTGCAGCTGGCGTGCAGCGTATTGCGGAGGCAACACAGCTTTTACATGGGAGCTCAGTTGACGCCTCGGTAACGGCAAATAACGGTGGCGACATTATCGAAAAGGCACAATCCCAAATGACGATTATTAGCACTTCGACAAACTCTGTAAATAGCTTAGTAAAAAAGCTAGCGCAGCAAACGGAGGAAATTAATAATATTACAAAAGTTATTACGGATATTACCGATCAAACGAATTTACTCGCGTTAAACGCAGCCATTGAAGCAGCTCGAGCAGGTGAGCACGGAAAAGGCTTCGCAGTGGTAGCAGACGAGGTACGTAAATTAGCCGAGCAATCAAAAACATCAGCTACATCGATTGTGAGTTTAACACTTGAAATTAAAGCGGACACAGAAAACGTTGAGCGTGCGGTAAGCGATTCGTTAGTTTCGGTTCAAGACGGCGTAGAAATTATTACCGAAGCGGGCGAATCCTTTACATCCATTGCAAAAGCAGTCAACATTATGTCGACGCAAATTGAAGAGATTTCCGCAACGTCTGAGCAAATTTCGGCAAGTGCAGAACAGGTATCTGCCTCGGTGAACGAAATCGCAAATGGTGCAGGTGAGGCGAGTGGTAATTTAACCATGATTTCTGCGGCGGTAGAAGAGCAAACCGCAACGATGCAACAAATTAGTGATGTGGCGGTCACATTAAGTGAACGTGCACAAGATTTACAGCATGAAATCCATCAGTTTAAAGTGAAATAAGAAAGAAGCTAGTTAGCGTATTTTTGGCTAACTAGCTTCTTTCACTTTTTAATAGATAATAAAGTTTAAAGTTTCACCAATTGAGGCTAAAAGGGCGCGAATACGCTTTTCTTAAGGCGTTTGGGTAAAGTACGCAAGTTCTTCGTCAAATTCAGCATAATCAAAATAAACCATCGGGAACAAAAAGCGGTGGTTTGTTTTTAATTCGCTTAAAATCACGTGATCACGTCCAGCTGCTTCTACAACACCTCTTACAGCACGCGTATTACTACCTGCTACCGCATTATCAAACGAAAAATAAAAGGTACCTGGTTTGCCGCGATTGAGTCGTAAAATATTTTCAATATACGATTCTTCACGTGGAAATGAAGCACCGGGTATACCTGAAGTCGTTGGGATACCAGATGTCATTTGGGGCATCGGTTGAGTCCAATAATAAGTCAAAATCAATTCCGTCCTTTCATGTAAAATCATGTCGAGGCAGGTTCTTGAGGTCCTCCTCGTTTTCGATTTAGTATATGCAATCGCCCGAAAGAAAGATACACGAAAACGGATGACTGTAAATGAACGATCAAACGATTAAAAATAGGATGAATGATTTTAATTTATTAGAATATACTAACGGATAATAATAAAAATTATGTACTATCTTATAAAAAATGGGTAAAGATACAGTGCATAATAATTGAGATGTTGCCTCGTGGAAATGAAAACTCGGGGAGTGAATGTGATGAAAGTTGGTATCTGGTTTAGCATGATACTCGCTGCATTCTTGGCGTTTGCCATCGCCACATTTTATGGGGAACCAAGGCATTGGTATTTGCTTGTGCTATTAGTAGTCGTGGGTCTTTACATTAATACCATTATCATGATTTTAAAACTACAGGATGATCACACGTAAAGGGATGAGTTAGGTTAACTCATCTTTTTTCGACTTTTGCTCGAAAACATAACTTTAATAGATATTACTTTTCAATAATTTATAATGGAAATCATTAAAAATGAAGGAAGGGAAGTTGTGTGGAACGACGTAAAGTTCAATGGAGTCTTGCACTCGTTATTGTTCTTTGTGCTGCTGTCGCAATGGTCATTGGAAAATTATTGAACCCGTTTACACCGTGGTTTTTCTATATTGTATTAGTGGTGATCGGCTTTTTCGTGCATACAGTTATTTTAATTATAAAGACGGATGACGAGCAAAAAGCAACGGATACAGAGCTAAAAAAACGAGCGTGATGACTGACATCACGCTCGTTTTGTATTTGTTAAGGAAATTATAGATTATCGCATGGAGCGCTTTTGTTTCTAAATGGCTAATAATTTTTCAAGTTTTTCTGTATCTAATAAGTTCCCGACTAGGAACTCACCGAACTCACCGTAGCGAGCAGATACTTCGTCAAAGCGCATTTCGTACACGATTTTTTTGAATTGCAGCATATCATCAGCGAATAATGTTACGCCCCACTCGTGGTCGTCTAAACCAACTGAACCTGTGATGATTTGCTTGATTTTGCCTGCGTAGCTGCGGCCAATTAGTCCATGGGCATGCATCAGCTTACGGCGCTCATCCATTGACAGCATGTACCAGTTGTCGTTGCCGTCACGTTTTTTGTCCATTGGATAGAAGCAAACGTATTTTGATTTTGGTAATTCAGGATACAGGCGCGCACGGATATGCGGGTTTTGGTATGGATCTTCGTCTGATTTTCCTGCTAAGTAGTTTGATAATTCAACTACAGATACGTAAGAATACGTTGGAATTGTAAAGTCTGCAATCGCAAGCTTTGCAAAGCGTGTTTCAATCTCGCTTAATTCTTCTGGTGTTTCACGTAACGTCATCACCATGAAGTCAGCCTTTTGACCAATAATTGAGTAAAAAGCGTTTGAGCCTGTATCTTTATTTAAATCCTCTAAAAATGCGATAAATTCTTTCGTTGCGGCTTCGCGTTCTTCAGCAGAAACTAATTTCCAGCTTGCCCAATCGATTGAGCGGAATTCATGTAACGCGTACCAACCATCTAATGTGATTGCTGCTTCATTCATATGTAAACACTCCTTATATTTGAAAATGATTCACAATTAGTTTAGCACAAAAGAGGTGGAAATAATCATTTCAACACTTTAAAAAAAGTGATTTCACCAATTTGACATGACTTCAAATTGCGGTATGCTAAAGTGAGAAAAATGAACAGTAGGAGTAACGATATGAACGAAATTTTACAAAAAACAACATGGCGCTTCGTCGACCAATCGATTAGTGCTAATAAACGTTCACCGCTTGAATCCTTCGCGATGGACGATACATTATGCCATTTAGTTGGGCAAGAAATGAGCGATGCCACAATCCGTACATGGGTGCATCATGATGCCGTTGTTCTTGGCATTCAAGATCACCGTTTACCTTATATAGAGGAAGGCATGGCTACGTTACGCGCAAATGGGTACGAACCAATTGTCCGCAATTCAGGTGGCTTAGCGGTTGTGTTAGATCACGGTGTATTAAATATCTCGATTGTCGTAGGCGAACAAATCCCCCTTAGCATAAATGCAGCATTTGATGTCATGGTTGATTTTATTCGCGCGTTATTCCCGAAAGTGGCACATAAAATTGAAGCCTATGAAGTTGTTGGCTCGTATTGCCCGGGCTCGTATGATTTAAGCATTGACGGTAAGAAGTTTGCCGGTATTTCACAGCGTCGCATGAAAAACGGTATCGCGGTGCAAATTTATGTATGCGTAGAAGGTAGCGGCAGTGAACGTGCCGAGCTTATTCGTGATTTTTATGCGGCAGGCTTACAAGGGGAGGAAACGAAATTCCAATACCCAGTCATTACGCCGCATGTCATGGCTTCACTACAAGAATTAACAGGAGAAATAGTCAGTGTACAAGAAGTGAACGAGCGTATTCGTCAGCAATTAGCGGAATGGAACGGTATGTTACGAGAGAACCCACTGCAACAACATGAAACAGATTTATATACGTTTTACTTAGAGCGCGTGTTAAAGCGTAATGAATCGATGCTTACAAAGTAAAAAAACGACGTGCATTATGGATGCACGTCGCCTGTATCATGAATCGCAGTTTGCGAGATTAAATTCCCGTTTTTCTCCATTTTAAAAGTTGGTGTCTCAAGTTCCTCGTCTTCAAATGCGACAAGGCGTCGTGCGCGGTTCATAATCGACACGAACTGCTCGTAATCTTCTTTAATGGCTTTGTTTTCTTTTTGTAAAGCATGTAATTGTTGCTCAAGCTGATGCTTTTGTTCTGTTAATAATGTTGTCAGCTTGCGCCATTTTAACACGTCCTGTTCACTAGAGTTATTGTGTTGTAGGCGTACTAAGTAGGCAATGACAATATCGAGTGACAGGGCCGATAATGGAATCGACATCGGTTGTTCTTCATTAGATGGTAGTAAATAAAGTGGTGTTGTCCGGCGTTTGGTCGCCTGATTCATTAAGCGCATACGTTCTTTTCGTTCTTTTTTTGCTTGTGCTAAATCTTCCTCATAAATGCGGCGCACCACGGCATTCCAGCGAAATCCGCAAGCCGCTGCGGTACGGTTTAGTAAATCGCCCGCCTCCTCAAAAGCATTTAGCTGTGTACTGCCTTCTTTGACATGGCGAATGACCGCCTCAGCGAGCAGTGCATCATTTTCTTCTACCCAAGCATCTTGTCTAGCTTTTGTCATAAAAATCCCCCTTAAGTTGTTGTAAATCTATCATGTCCAAAGCGTGAAATATTTATTCACTGTATCGTAAATTGTTGCTAGAATCTGCGCATGTCATACAACTATCAGACCTTTGACGGAAATACTAGGATATGACTTGAAGGAAGTGCACATCATAAGCTACAATAGCAGGTAGGTTAAATTGATTCAGCTTGATTGAATCAATTTAAGCCCCGGCGGATGTCACAGATTTTTTAGAGGAGTTTTCAAATGAACTTGAAAAATCTGGACAAGAGTTAGCTGAGGCGTAATTGATACTAGATAAGAAAGAGGTGTTGACACTATGGCAAACTTATTCCACGTTTGCGATGAATGTCAGGCCGTTAATTTAAAGACGTTAATTCCCAAATTACGAGAAATTGATCCAGAAGCAACGATTGAAATTGGCTGTCATTCATATTGTGGTCCCGGCCGCAAAAAAACATTTACATTCGTAAACAACCGTCCCGTAGCCGCGTTAACTGAAGAGGAGTTAATGGTAAAGGTGTTAGACAAACTAAAAAAGTAATTACGTAAAATCGCGCGTCACGTATGTAGACACGCGATTTTTGCCTTTACAATTCTTTTTTAGAGCTAACTTCATTATAATGAAGCAAAAGGAGGTCGGTTTTATGACTACATATGGGCAAATGAAAATGCAGGAAGAAAAAGTGTTTAAAGATCCCGTCCACCGCTATGTACATGTGCGTGACCAAGTGATTTGGGATTTAGTGAAGACGCGTGAATTTCAACGTTTGCGCCGCATTAAACAGCTCGGTACAACTTACTTAGTATTCCACGGAGCAGAGCATAGCCGCTTTAGCCATTCACTCGGTGTATACGAAATTGTGCGTCGTATTATTGATGATGTGTTTAAAGGACGCCCGGAATGGGATGAATCAGAGCGCTTACTCGTTTTATGTGCGGCACTGTTGCACGATTTAGGACACGGACCGTTTTCGCATGCATTTGAAAATGTATTTGAAACCGACCACGAAGAATTTACCCGTCGTATTTTATTAGAAGATACGGAGGTTAATGCGGTGTTGAGTCGTGTGGCACCCGATTTCCCGGAAAAAGTAGCACAGGTCATTGAAAAGACCTATCCAAACGAGTTGGTCGTGAGCCTGATTTCCAGTCAAATTGATGCGGATCGTATGGATTACTTACAGCGTGATGCCTATTATACGGGCGTTAGCTACGGCCATTTTGATATGGAGCGCATTATGCGTGTGATGCGTCCACGTAAAAATGGCGTTGTCATTAAAGAAAGTGGGATGCACGCGGTAGAGCACTATATTATGAGCCGCTACCAAATGTACCTACAAATCTACCTCCACCCTGTATCTCGTAGCGCGGAAGTCATCCTCAATAATATTTTAAAACGAGTAAAGGTGCTATGGGCAGCGGGCTATCAATTTAAAGTACAGCCAAAGCCGTTTGAGTCGTTTTTTGAAAATAACGTGACGTTAGAAGATTATATTGCACTTGATGAAAGCATTATGCTGGCGTATTTCCAATTTTGGATGAATGAAGACGATGCAATTTTACGTGATTTAAGCCGCCGTTTTGTGAACCGTCGCCTTTTCCAATATCAAAATTTAAATCCGTTTGATCAGCCCGATGTCAATTCGGAATTACGCCGTTTATTTACAGAAGCAGGATACGACCCGGATTATTATTTTGTGCATGATTCGACGTCTGATTTACCTTATGATTTTTATCGACCAGGTATCGAAGGGACGAAGAAGCCCATCTTTTTATTGATGCAAGACGGGGAACAATCCGAATTATCGGAGCATAGTCAAATCGTAGAAGCCATTGCAGGGCGTATTAAAGTCGATCATAAAGTGTATTATCCAGAGGAATTATTTGAGGATAAGAGCGTTCCACAAATCTTACGTGATGAAATTCGACAATTACTAAAACATATATAATGAGAAAAAGGACTTATCACCAATGAGGAGTGATAAGTCCTTTTCGCATTCAAATTTTGATTATTGGGAGATTTATCGACTAGACGAGTTCACAGTTGAGAGATAAGAACCATTCTACAATTACTAGCTCGTCTTTTACACGCTATTTTGGAAGTTGGATAAATAACATGCAATCAGGGTAAAACTTAATTAGAAGTAACGTAACTTGTCCTACCTCAATTAAATTGCGCTATACAGCGTTTTAGGAGAGATGTTTATGACAAAAATGAAAATGGCACTATTACCAGCACTGCTTGTTTTACAAATGATTGTTGTTCCGGTTGAAAGTCAGGTAGCTGCAAATACACAAGATATAGCAGACTCCTTAAAACCAATAACTCTTGGTTTTAACTTAGGGATGTTGTTAGTCGGTATAATTATTCTCATTACAGGATTTTTATTATTTAAAATACAGAGCCGTAAATAAGCACATAGAATAATGGCAACATTAATAAGTTTATTTTTCATAAATTGACTTCCGTCTACAAAATAAAAAGAGAACCATGTCTGATTCTCTTTTACCCAAAATGTTTAAATTGTATTACTTGTCGCTATAACGCACGCCAGCTGTTGCGTAATGGCCTTTTGACATCTCTTCAATAATAATAGATACGTTTTCGATTGGTGCGTTCACTGTTTTTGAAACAGCTTGTGTAACTTCTTCTACAAGCGCGCGCTTTTGTTCATCCGTGCGGCCTTCGATCATTTTGATTGTAACGATTGGCATAAAGTCGCCTCCTAAGTAAAATATAGTGTATAGTAATTATAATAGCTTATTTGGAGGTATTTACAATGGCGAATAATGAAAATTCAAAACCAAAAATGGGATTTACAATCATAAAAAACGATCCAACTGATGGACATAAAGGCTTTGGCATTGGCTCACTTTCTTTAGAGAATGTGTCACCAGTCATTTTGGATGTCGCAGAAAAAACAGCGGTCGTAGATATCGGCGCAATGCATGCGAAAAGTGAAGTCGAGCGCGGTATTAAATTTACCGTGAACCGTGAAGATTCTGAAGGTGGTAAAGACTACTGGCTTGTATGGGTAACGATTGATCATAAAGAATCTGGTGCCTATTTTGCGGGCGTAACAGCTTGTGAAATGGTCGTAAACCGTGAAAAACGTCGTGGCTATAAAATTTTAGCAGATCATGTCAATCGAATGGATAAATCAATGAAGCGTAAAATTATCGTTGATCATATGGACGCTGCTTCGAAAAAAACATTAGCCGACTTTTTAAAAGGTCATGATGAGACAATGTGGTTAAACAGCGACGAACAGTTACGTAACGATTTAGCATAGTGTTTATTTGTTAAAAAAAGGGTGTTTTATTGAGGCGTTACATTTAATGTGCAGTCAATTACTTTTTTAGGAAAATGAATTAAATCCTTGAACAATATGTGACAGTTCTGGCACAAAGAAAATCCGTGGTTGAAACTGCTTCCAAAAGAAAGTAAACTGAACTTAAAGCTTGCAAAATAGTAGGCTAGGACACGTGGAAAATGAATAGTGATGAGGATTATGCGGCATTTGCAATTTCCCAAGCCGGATGCCCCATGATTCTCATCCTTTCGTTGACCACAATAGAAAAGCTCTTTCGTTTTACGGACTTGAACCGGAAACGAAAGAGCTTTTTTATTTCTTCTTATTTGGATAATAAATAATATGATGTTTTTTATTCCCAAAAACTTTTGAGGGCTTCAAACGGGTTGCCTTCCCAGAAGTTGCCCCACGTATCGGTGTTGAAAAATTCAAACGATGAACAAGATTCAGTCGGCACATCCATCGCTTTTAAATAAACAACACGCTCACTGCCACAAGCTTTATTGGCTAGTTTGCCACTTTTAATATCGATTGCTACGGGCTCAACGCCATTTGGAAGCGTAAATGCTTCGTTTGCCTTGCCATCAAGTGCAGCTTCCATAAAATCAATCCATACTTGCTTCGAAGCCGCCATATCTGCTTGGACCGATAACGTTTTGCCCTGATCATAGCCATTCCAAACGCCAGCTGTTAGGCTCGGTGTAAAGCCAAGCATCCATTGGTCTGAATTCGTTGTCCCTGATTTTGCCGCGTACGTATGCGTCATACGTGAACGCAGAGACAGTCCGGTTGCAGGGGAGTAATCGCTAAAAATCGGGTCAAATAGTCCGGTCATCATATGCGTTAATACAGCCGCATCTTCTTTTGTAATGACCTGTTCTTTTTCAGGTGCTTTATATTCGTAAACAACCTTGCCTTTTGCATCGGTAATCGAGAGAACGGTTGTCGCCTGGCGTTTTTCGCCACCAGCAGCAAGTATGTTGTAGGCATTTGTTAAATCATAAAGCGAATTTTCCTGTGTACCGAGCGCTACAGCTGGATTGTCCTTCTCGGAATAAGTAAGGCCAAAGCGTTTTTGTACATCGCGGAATGCCCGGTAGCCAATATCCTCTAGTGTTTTTACCGCGTAGACATTATCTGAAATGGCGAGCGCCTGTGCCATTGATAATTCGTGATCGGCGTATTTTTTATTAATGTTTTGCGGTGTATACGTGGCACGACCGCTATCATACGTAAATGTCGTTTGACCTACGTCTAGAAACGTCATCGGATTATAGCCTTTTTCAAGCGCTGCTGCGTATAAAATCGGCTTAATTGCAGAACCAGGTTGACGATTGCCGAGCGCCACACGGTTAAATGAGCTCGTGCTATAATCGCGTCCACCGACAAGTGCTGTCACGTAACCTGTATCAGCATCCATACTAACAAAACCAACCTGTAATTCGCTATTAGGCATGTTTTTTTCGATGGCCTGTTCAGCTAAACGTTGGTGAGCTTGGCTTAATGTCGTTTGAATCGTCCAGCCACCCTCACTAATGTTTAAATTTTTCGCGGCTAAAATCGCACTCGCTTCATCCCAAACAACATCTAAAAAGTAAGGGGCAATCGATTTTGTCGCAATCCATTCGTCACTTTTTAAAATCACTTGTTCTCCCTCGGCACGCGTTTTTTCCTCAGCGGTAATTTTACCTTGCTCACCCATTAAACGCAGAATCACGTGCTGACGGTTTGTCGCTTTTTCTAGGTTATTAAGCGGCGAATAATACGTCGGCCCCTTAGGCACACCAGCAAGCATCGATGCTTCTGATAACGTTAAATCCTTCGAAGACTTGCCGAAAAAGTAACGGCTTGCTGCTTCCACCCCGTACATGCCATGCCCGTAATACACGGTATTTAAGTAACCTTCTAAAATTTCCTCTTTTGAGTAAAATAACTCTAAACGATATGCATAAAGCATTTCATTAATTTTTCGAGTCCATGTTTTTTCATGTGTTAAATAGAGATTACGTGCGTATTGCTGGGTCAATGTGCTAGCACCCTGTACTTTACTACCAGCTTTAATGTCTGCTAACACAGCACCTGCAATACGTGAATAGTCGAAGCCACCGTGGCTAAAGAAGTCCTTATCTTCTACCGCAATTGTCGCATCGATTAAATAAGGTGAAATATCCTTATATTCAGTCCAGTAACGACGCTCTTCGGTGAAATAATCCCCGATTTGGTGGTTGTCGCTATCTAAAAAAATCGATGCTTTGGGCACGGTAAGTGGCGGTGCTCCAGCAACTTGTGCATATATACGCAATGAAAGGAGGGTGACAGCGACAAAACATAAAAAGGCGATGGCAGTAAGACCAATTTTTTTGCCAAATTTTTTACGATTCTGCTTTTTTTGATATTGCTGTCTGTTCAACTCATTCCACCTCATTTATAAAGTATTTGGCGTGCAATAAAAATTTCATCATTAATGGATAAAAATCACAGAAATTCTCTTGCACTTTTAGTGAAAACAACTATACTTTGTCGTAGCACTTTTTAAAGTGTCGAATCATGTCAGTTGCACTTAATTATACGAAAATAGCGAACGAAAGTTTCATTTGATGAATTTAGTATGAGCAAATTCAGTGCAACCTATGCAAACTTAATGAAAGATGAACGACATAAAAGGCAAATGACAACTCCAATACATAGAAAGCTTGGTGGGTATAAATGAGATTTGACGAGACGTATGCAGGGAATATGTTTATTAAAAGCAATCAAAATTACGAGGAAAGTAAGGCAGTGCTTTACGGAATGCCAATGGACTGGACAGTAAGCTACCGTCCGGGTCAACGTTTTGGCCCAGCACGTGTTCGTGAAGTATCAATCGGCTTAGAAGAATATAGCTTCTATTTAGATCGTGAATTAGGCGATGTTCCTTTTTTTGATGCGGGTGATATTCCACTACCATTCGGTAACGCGGAAAAATCATTAGCGGAAATTAAAACATTTGTCCGTAAGGTGCTAGCAGATGGCAAAGTACCAATTGGTTTAGGCGGGGAGCACTTAGTGTCTTTACCGGTAATGGAAGCAGTGTATGAAAAGTATCCAGATTTAGCCGTGATCCACTTTGATGCCCATACCGATTTACGTACAGATTACGAAGGGGAACAGTACTCACACGCAACACCAATTCGTAAAATTGCCGATACAATCGGACCACAAAACGTTTACTCATTCGGTATTCGTTCAGGCTTAAAAGAAGAATTACAATGGGCAAAAGAAAACGGCATGCACATCTCATTATTTGAAGTGTTCGAGCCATTAAAAGAAATTTTACCTACATTAAAAGGTCGTCCAGTATACGTAACAATTGATATTGACGTATTAGACCCAGCACACGCACCAGGTACAGGTACAGTGGATGCAGGCGGGATTACACCAAAAGAGCTGTTAGCGTCAATCCATGAAATTGCACGTTCACAAGTGGATGTTGTGGGCTTTGACTTAGTAGAAGTAGCCCCAGTATATGATCACTCAGATATTACCGTGAACACAGCAGCGAAGTTAATTCGTGAAATGATTCTTGGTTGGGTGAAATAAAAATAACGCATGACGATTTACTCGTCATGCGTTTTATTATGCTTATTTTTTCAATTGATTATCATGACAAATAAACGTAGAGGACTGTCTTTTGGCATTTGCTAGTGCACGGTATGCCGCGTTTAATAAGGGCGACAAGGCAGCATAGTGGTCAGAAGAACAAATCCCAATTGCCGACGTAATTTGTAAGGTAGGGTCTTGCTTAAATACTAAATTTTTAATAGCATAATTTATTTGATTCGCTATTAAAATGGCTTCAGCAGGTGCTGTATCGACAAGCACAATATAAAATTCATCACTATCAATTCTGCTGATATAGGTATCTTTAGGTAATTGCAGTTGAATTGTTTCGGCAATTTTAGAAAAGAATTCATCGCCCGCCTCGTAGCCATATTGATGATTAATCGCGCTAAATTTCCGTAAATCTAAATGCAGTAACTCAAATGAAATTTTAGCTTGAATGAGCCACGTTAACTTGAGCTCTGTTGCAATGTGGTTTGGTAGTTGCGTGAGTAAATCCATTTGCTTTAAGCGATAAATTTGCTTAATTTGTTTATCGCGGTGATCAAGCTGTAATAAAATTTGGCGCAGTAAATAAAAAATCACAGATGAACAGATAAAATAAAGGATTAAAAAATAGATACTTTCCATTGAACAACGGTAATAAATAAGTAACAACGAAATATGCTCAAATGTTATGATAAAAAAATAGATTGGTATATTGCGGTACGTGATCGGATGTTTGCGACTGACAAATGTAAGCGCAATTGTATTAATAAATACGTTGAGCATCATAATAAATGCCAGTGTAGACGTGTACATGAGTAAATAACGACCACTAACAATAATCATACCCGTAATAAAAAGCGCCCATGGTCCACCCAGTAAGCCACTAAAAACAATGAAAATATTACGGTTATGGATTAATACGCCATTTGCAAACGGTGTCGTAATGACCGTTAAAATAAGAGCTGCTACGCCAAATGTAATACCAACAAGCACGATCTTATATTTTTTTATGAATGGTTTATGTTCATATTGGATAAATGCCCAGTAAATTAATAGTGTAAAACTAAACAAAATAGCAAAATTACTAATAAATTCTAAAAACATATGATTTCCTCTTCGTATAAAGTGATAGCCATTATTTTAAGTTACTCGCATGGAAATAGGAAGAAATTGAATTGGCCTTGGCATGTTGCTGGGCCAAAATTAACTTTTTCGTTAACGTATGCATATCCTCACCGTTCGTTGGATAGGAACAAAGGCCAACTGACACGGAAATACGGATTTCGGTATTTTTTGGGCCGACAAAACTATGCTGCGCAATGGCTTGAATGAACTGATTTGCTTCGACAATTGCGACAGCCGGTGCGACATTTTTTAGAACAACCAAAAATTCCTCGCCGCCGATGCGTCCAATAATGACATCATTTTTTTGAGCGTAATCGCAAAATAATAGTCCCAATTGCTTGATGATCGCATCTCCTACTGGAAAGCCATATAAAGAATTTACTAAGCGAAAATCTTTGATATCAATGAGCAACATTGTAAAATCGATCTTTTTAGTAATTAAATTTTCAATGTGAGGTTGAATGGCAAAGTTATTAGACAATTTTGTTTGATAGTCGATGTATTGTAAATAATGCGTTTCCTGAACGGTATCGTTGGAGCGCTTGACTTGATGAATGACGAAATAAATAAAATAAAACGTAAAAACAGTGAAAATCGTGTATACCATTAAATAGAAAAATCCGATTTTATGGATTGTTAAACCGATAAACAGCACAATGATTCCATCGACTAATGCCGCCCAAAAATAAATGAAAATCGATTGCCTTGTGAGTTCATATTTAATAGTAAATAAAAAAAGCACAATGGTCAGAGCGGTGAAATTGAGATTGAGTAAATATGTAACGGTTGTTAAATTGTCTAAAAACAAACGCCCAATACCCATAATAAGCCCACTAATTAATAAGGAAATGGGTCCACCAAGCAGCCCACTAAATAACACTAAAATAATGCGGCTATTCACCATAAAACCACTCATCAGTTCCAGCCCTACAATTGTAAAAATAAGTCCAGAAAACCCAAATTTCAATCCAACGATATAAGGCTTTGTTCGTTCAATAAAAGCCCCTTGCTTAAAATGATGTAAAAAGGGCCAGTAAATCAACAATGTAAAGGTAAATAAAATTGAAAAAAATGATAGTAATTGTATAAACATGGTAGACTCCTTTATCAAACATCATCTCAAATTTTAGGAAGGGCTGACTATTTGTTTCGCACAATTAAGGGGGATTTAGTTGAAATCAGATTAATTGTAAGAGTAAGCGCAAAGATTTGGTTTCTATCTTGCTTAAAACAAGCGTTTTCGCCTATAATAAAAAGGTTATAGAAATAAATATATGGGAGCTGACTGCTGTGGCGAACGAGAATGGGAAAACAGTCAAAATTAAGCTAGTTTCCTCAATCATTCCAACCGAGGGCGAGCTTGAACAATACGAAATGTGGCTTGAAGGTAGCTGTATTGAAAAGGGCGAAAGTCATTATTTACGCTACGAGGAAGTTCAGGAAGATTTACACATCCAAACGACTGTAAAATTACATCCAGAACAAGGGTTTATTCACCGCAAGGGTGGCGTCAATATGCGACTGCCGTTAACGCCTGGTATGCGCGGCAATGGCCATTATGAAAGTCCATTCGGCTCGTTACCAATCATTACCGATACGCAACAGTTAGCGATCGAAGTACAAAACAACGAAAAAGTATCAGGGCGTTTTACTACGCAATATGATCTTATTATAGGCGGCAATTCGGTTGGCCGTTACACGTTAGATATTCAATTTATGGAGGTATAGTGATGAACGCAGTAGAACAATTACAGCAATCGATTAAAGCAGCATTAGCAGCAGCTATCGAAAAAGCGGGCTTAGTAGAAGCTGGTACACAAGTAAATATTCACTTAGAAACACCGAAAGACAAAACAAACGGGGACTTCGCAACAAACGTCGCGATGCAATTAACAAAATTAGCGAAAAAGCCACCTCGTGCAATCGCTGAAGCTATCTTAGAAAACTTAGAAACAGAAGGCACGGATATCGAGAAAATCGACATCGCAGGCCCTGGTTTCATGAATATTACAGTACGTAAAGACTTCTTAGCGAGCATTGTTAAAGGAGCAGTTGAGCAAGGTGAAAACTACGGTCGTACTACTGCAGGTGCTGGTGAAAAAGTACAAGTAGAGTTCGTATCAGCAAACCCAACTGGTGACTTACATTTAGGACACGCGCGCGGTGCATCTGTAGGAGATTCATTATGTAACGTTATGGATTTCGCTGGTTACGACGTATCTCGTGAATACTATATTAACGATGCGGGTAACCAAATCAACAACTTATCATACTCATTAGAAGCACGTTATAAGCAAGCATTAGGCATGGACGCGGAAATGCCAGAAGGCGGCTACCACGGCCCAGACATTATCGGCATCGCTGGTAAATTAGCAGAAGAATTCGGCGCATCAATTTTAGATAAAACAGAAGAAGAGCGTTTTAAGTTCTTCCGTGCGCACGGTCTTAAATTAGAATTAGCAAAATTACAAAATGACCTTAAAAACTTCCGCGTTGAATTTGACGTTTGGTATTCAGAAACTTCTTTATATGAAAACGGCAAAATCGAAGTAGCATTAGATAAGCTAAAAGCAAACGGTCACGTATTTGAAGAAGAGGGCGCGACTTGGTTCCGCTCAACAACTTACGGCGACGACAAAGACCGCGTACTAATTAAAAACGACGGTTCATTCACATACTTAACACCTGATATCGCATACCACGAAGATAAATTACACCGTGGTTTTGATAAGCTAATCAACATTTGGGGTGCTGACCATCACGGTTATATTCCACGTATGAAAGCGGCAATCGAAGCACTTGGCTATGACCGCGGTACGTTAGAAGTAGACATTATCCAAATGGTACAGCTGTACAAAAACGGTGAGAAATTCAAAATGTCAAAACGTACAGGTAATGCTGTCACAATGCGTGAATTAGTAGAAGAAGTAGGCTTAGATGCCGTACGTTACTTCTTCGTAAAAACTGCCGGCGATTCTCACATGGACTTCGACTTAGATTTAGCTGTTTCACAATCGAACGAAAACCCAGTGTATTACGCACAATACGCACATGCACGTATTGCTTCAATTTTACGTTCAGCAGCAGAGCAAGGTTTTGAGGCTTCACTTGAAAACTTAAGCCTGTTAACTGCAGAAAAAGAAGAAGATGTACTGAAAAAAGTAGGCGCATTCCCACAAATCGTGGCGGACGCAGCGAAATACCGCACACCGCACCGTATCGCGAACTACATTCAAGACGTAGCAGCTGCATTCCACAGCTTCTATAACGCTGAAAAAGTATTAAACCTAGACAACAAAGAGCTAACAGAAGCTCGTCTTGCATTAATCACAGCGGTAAAAACAACACTAGCCAATGCATTAAAATTAATCGGTGTATCTGCACCTGAAAAAATGTAATTGTTAAAATTAATCCCCGTATTATTTGTTTTAGACAAATAATACGGGGATTTTTTTATGCGTTTAATTCGTTGCTATCACACAATTGGAAACCCTTTCAATAATTTTAAAAAGTCAATCCGACAAAAAAACTAGGAAATAAACCATTGACTTACGAATATTCTGAAAGTATTATTGTGATTAACAATAAAACTTAGTTGTTAACTAGGGATTAGGCGGTGCTTTATGAGTAAGCAATTATTTATTCAAACAGAAAAACAGCGTGACTGGTTAAAGAAGATAGAAACGCTAGAGCAAAACTTTAAAGAGCAGGCACAGCAAATCGACGAAGCGTCTGTGTTTCCATTTGAAAATTTTAAAAAGCTACGAGAAATTGGTTATACAAAAATTACATTGCCAAAGGAATTTGGCGGCGAAGGTTTTTCGCTTTATGACACGATTCTCTTACATGAAACAGTAGCAAGTTATTGTGGAAGTACAGGGCTAGCTGCCTCATGGACAATTCAAAATGTGGGAGAGATTTTTGAAAACCAGTACTGGGATGAAGAAACATTAGCTTGGTTTGGTGAAGAAGTGAAAAATGGGGCAACAGTAAACCGCGCAGTAAGTGAGTTTGCGATGGGCAGCCCCGTTCGTGGAGGAAGACCGGCAACTTCCGCAAAGCGTGAAGGTGACAGCTATCTGATTAACGGCCGTAAAAATTATACGAGTGGTGCTCCTGATTTAGATTACTTTTTAGTAGCAGCCTGGATAGAGGATGATGATCACCTCGGCTTTTTCTTAGTACCGAAAACAGCAACCGGTGTATCGGTTGAAAATACGTGGGATGTTGCATCCATGCGCGGAACAGGTAGTGATGATTTAGTATTGCAAAATGTTCGTGTAGCGGCATCTTCTTTAGTTGAAATTCCGAGTTATTCTACAGGTTTCAAATTGAATGGCTGGCTCTTACTCATTCCAGCGACGTATCTAGGAATTGCGCAAGCCGCACGTGATTATGCCGTCAAATTTGCGACAGAGCATTCACCAAATAGTATTCAAGGAACCATTGCAGATTTACCAAACGTACAAACGTTAATCGGCGAAATGGATTTGGCTCTGACAAATGCCCGCTTTACGATTTATGGTGTAGCGGAGCTTTATAAAGATCCAAAGAAAAAATCAACCATTATTAATGAAGTCAATATTGCCAAACATGTTGTAACAAATATGGCCATTGAAGTCGTGGATAAAGCGATGCGCTTAGTTGGCGCAAAAAGTTTACAACGTTCCAATCCATTACAGCGCTATTATCGCGATGTGCGTGCAGGGCTACATAACCCGCCGATGGACGACATTACCATTAAGCGCTTAGCAGAAACAGCGATTCAAAATCAATTACAAAAGAAAGAGGTAATCGTATGAAATTCAAACAAATTTTAAAGTTAGCGACAATTGGAATCACGGCTTCAGCGTTATTGGCAGCATGTGGGGATGAGCCACAATCAGGCGCAGCCGCACCAACAAGTAAAGACGGGGTAACGGTTGTGAAGGTCGCGTATGACCAAGCAAGTAAACCGATGACGTATTTAGATGAAAATGGGAACGCAACAGGCTATGACGTAGAAGTGATGAAGTTAGTAGACGAAGCATTACCTGAATATGAGTTTGACTATGTAGGCACGACAAGTGATGACTTATTAATCGGTGTGGAGCAGGGCAAATATCATGCAGGTGTAAAAAATGCATTCTGGACAGAAGAACGTACACAAAAGTACATTTTCCCACAAGAATTTTTAGGGTTAAGTAGTGCTGGTTTAGTACTGAAAAAAGAAAATGAACACATTAAAAACTTAAGTGATTTTGCATCGGCAGGCTATACATTAGCACCAATTGCGGCAAACAATGCGCAGTATACAGTGATTGCAGAATACAACGAAGCCAATCCAGATAATCAAGTGAAATTAAAAGCAGGTGAAGATTTCACCGTAGATGTGGTGCAATGGGTAAATGAAGGGCGCGTAGATGGTGGGGTTCAAATAGAAGGTGCATTTACAGGGCAAGTGTTAACAGAAGGCGGCCCTTACCATAACTTAAAGGATGAAGTCGTTTATAACGAATTTGCGGTGATTAAAACATGGCCGCTATTTAATAAAAAACAGCAAGAATTTGCAGATGCTTACGATAAAGCAATCGAAGAAATTAAGAACACAGATGCTTTACGCGAGTTAAGTAAAGAATTTTACGGTAAAGACTTATTTGAAGTATTAGATTCAGTAAATCGCTAAACGGCCGGAGCTGCTTAAGTACTTTTCTTAAGTAGCTTTTTTAAAAGATAAGAAACTATAAAATTTTCAGTATTGCAACAGTGTCGGGGCTAAAAGGGCACTTTAGCGCTTTTCTTATATAAAAGGGTGGGGAACGGATGGAAAAGTATTTTGATGTGTCGTACATTTGGTCGGCATTGCCGGATTTATTGCCGTATTTATGGGTTACATTATATATCGCCGCTTTTTCGGTCATAGGTGGCTCGTTATTAGGTTTCGTACTCGCAGCAGCAAAGTTAAGCAATAATCAATTGTTACGTGCTTTAGCAAATGGCTATACGACGATTATCCGTTGTACGCCATCGATTGTCTTACTGTTTTTAGTGTATTACGGAATTCCAGCCTTTTCAGAAGGACTATTCGGCATTTACCTACAAAACGTTTCAACGGGTGTATTCGTTGTTGTTACCTTCAGCTTACAATTTGCTGCGATGATGTCAGAAGTGATTCGTTCCTCGTATTTAGCAATCGATCGTGGACAATTTGAAGCGGCGGTAAGTGTTGGGTTGACCCCGTTTCAAGCGTATCGCCGTATTATTTTCCCGCAGGCACTTGTGGTAGCACTGCCGAACTTTGGCAATGGCTTAATTTCGGTGCTTCAAGAAGGGGCACTTGCATACACAATTGGCTTTATTGATGTGGTTGGTAAGGCGAATTTAATCATTGCGAACAATTACGGCACACATACACTCGAAATTTATCTCGCATTAGCCGTGATTTATTGGGTCATCTCGATTTCAATTGAAAAGAGTTTTAGTCTACTAGAAAAAGCATTTACTAAAGGAAAGCAACCAATTAAAACGACGTAGGAGGTGCGCACGATGGACATGATTAACTGGCAGTTTTTATTTAATACATTTTTTGTGGCATTAAGTGGCGTGCCGATTGCGTTGCTCGTAACGGTTGTTTCACTTTTCATTGCGGTTCCACTAGGCTTTTTATTAGCACTGGCACGTGTCTATGAGATACCAGTCATTAATTTCTTTGCCAAAATTTACATTTCATTTGTCCGCGGCACACCAGTGATTATTCAAATTTTTATTTTATATGCAACGATTCCATTACTATTAAATGGCCTGTTTGAAAAATATAACATCGATTATCCGATCTATGATGTGAATCCGCTCTGGTATGCGTTTATTATTTTCTCATTTAACACAGCGGCAGTTTTAATCGAAGTATTTCGTTCGGCACTGCAAACAGTTCCAAAAGGGCAAATTGAAGCAGCACAATCGGTTGGTTTAACGACAGCGCAAGCGTATCGCCGCATCATTATTCCGCAAGCCCTTGTATCAGCCATGCCAAATCTTTGTACCGCGACCATTAATTTAATCAAAGCAACGTCACTTGGGTATGCGATTTCGTTACAGGAAATCACGTTAAAAGCAAAGGTAGAAGCAAACTTCGGTTATAACTATTTAGAGGCGTATATTGATATTTTTCTTGTCTATTTAATTGTATGTATGACCGTAGAGTATTTATTTAAATGGTCTGAAAAACGCTTAAGTCGTTACAAATTGGCTACGGTATAAGGAGGATAAACCATGTTAGATATTCAAAATGTGCATAAAACATTTGGTAAAAACGAAATATTAAAGGGCGTTAATTTAACGATTGCAAAAGGCGATGTTGTGGTAGTCCTGGGTCCAAGTGGGTCAGGGAAAACGACGCTTCTACGCTGCATTAACTTTTTAGAGCGCGCGGATGAAGGAACGGCGAATTTTGACGACATTGAAGTCGATTTACACAAGGCGTCGAAAAAGGACATTTTAGCAATCCGCAAAAAAACAGCATTCGTTTTTCAAAATTACAACTTATTTAATAATAAAACCGCACTTGAAAATGTCGCGGAAGGACTCATCATTGGGCGTGGTATGAAAAAAGAAGCAGCCTATACCATTTCTAAACAAGCGCTGGATAAAGTAGGCCTAACGGAAAAATATGATTCGTACCCAAGTCAATTATCGGGTGGCCAGCAACAGCGAGTAGGCATTGCGCGCGCAGTCGCATTAAATCCAGACATCATCTTATTTGATGAACCGACATCCGCGCTAGATCCAGAGCTCGTTGGAGAAGTGCTTGGAGTGATGAAGGATATTGCGAAGGAAGGCACGACAATGCTCGTTGTCACACATGAAATGTCCTTTGCAAAAGACGTAGCAAATCGCGTCATCTTCATGGATGGTGGAAATGTCATCGAAGAAGGTTCGCCACATGAAATTTTTGTACAGCCAAAAGAAGAACGCACGAAGCAGTTTTTACGCCGCGTAATACCAGACGATTATACGTACCATATTTGATCGATTTGGTAGAATTATCTGAAAATTTAATCGTACCTGCATACAAAAATGCTTTTTTCCGCTATAATAAAAGATATCAATTTCATATGGATTGTAAAGGTTCTTATTTCACAAGTAAGAAGTAAAAGGGAAATCGGTTCAAATCCGATGCGGTCCCGCCACTGTAAATGCGAGTTTTTAGCATAAAGCCACTGTTCACACGGGAAGGCGCTACAAAACGTTTCAGCATAAGCCAGGAGACCTGCCTTTATAATGCCCAACGAGTAACCTACGAGGATAGGATGTGGCGGATAAATTCTTTTTACATTGAATGTTATTTGCATGCACAAAGCTTCCTTCTCTCTATGAGTGGGAGGCTTTTTCTTTTGTGAAATAATAACTAAAAAGAGCCTATGAAACAAGAAGCATCAGGTTTTTATAATCTAAGGAGGCAATTTCAACATGAAAAAATGGCAGGTACTTTCTTCAGCAGCATTATTAACGTTAACATTAGCAGCATGCGGTGCGGAGGAAGAAGCAGCAGACAAATCGACAGCAACAAATAGCGCAGAAACGACAGAAACAGCGCAATTTCCACTTACACAAACAGACGCACTAGGCAAAGAGATTACAATCGAAAAAGCACCAGAGCGTATTATTTCACTCATTCCATCAAATACAGAAATTTTATTTGGCTTAGGCATAGATGAGCAAATTATTGCGGTAAATGATAACGACAATTATCCAGAAGCAGCACTTGCGAAAGAAAAAGTCGGTGGCATGGAGTTTAACCTAGAGCAAATCATCGCCCTACAGCCAGACTTAGTATTAGCGCATGAATCTAACTTATATAGTTTTAACGAAGAAGCGATTGCTCAGCTTGAAGCGATTGGTATTACGGTATTTGTCGTAAAAGATGCCAAAACATTTGAAGAAACGTATACAACGATTGAAAAAATTGGCCAGATGACAAATAAAGTACAACAAGCAGCCGATATGATCACTTCGATTAAAACGGGCATCGATGAAATTGAGGTCAAAGTGGCGGACCTGGAAGAAAAATCAGTATTTATTGTCGTGGGGACAGCACCAGATCTTTATGCAGCAGGTCAGGAAACATTTATTAATGAAATGCTTGAAGTGTTAGACGTAGAAAATGCGGTACCAGAACTAGGATGGCCAATGTACAGCACAGAGCAATTCGTAGCAAGTAACCCGGATGCAATTTTAGTGACCTATGAAAGCGACATCGAAGCGATTCAAACAAATGACGCGTATTCCGAAATGGATGCGGTGAAAAATGACCAAGTGAAGCTAGTTGACGGAGATACGACAAGTCGTCAAGGCCCACGTATTGTGGAAGGTATTGAATCATTAGCGGAAGCCATTTATCCAGAGGCATTTAATGAGTAAAAAATATTCAATCGCGTATATAGCGTCGATTGGATTGCTTTTAAGTAGCATATGGATTGGCATTTCGTTTGGCTCGGTTCATATTCCACTGTCTACATTATGGGATCAAACAACAGACCCCGTCGCCTATAGTATTTTATGGAAAATTCGGATGCCGCGCGTCGTTCTCGCAGCACTGATTGGCGCATCTCTCGCCATTGCGGGGGCTGCGTTCCAAGGGCTACTGAAAAACCCATTAGCCGACCCGTATACACTCGGCGTCTCTTCAGGAGCTTCGGTAGGGGCGGTCATGACGATCTTTTTAGGTATTTCCTTACCAGTACTCGGTGCTTTTACGTTACCCGTTTTTAGTATGCTCGGTGCAGCAATTACAATGGTTGTTGTATTAGCATTTGCAAGACTCGTCGACCGTACAATGAAAATGGAAACACTTATTTTAACGGGGATTATTTTCAGCTCGTTTTTAGGTGCGTGTATTTCATTAATGGTCGCATTAACGGGCGAGCAGCTACGCGAAATTATCGGCTGGCTGCTTGGCAGTGTATCAATGCGCGGATGGCCATATGTGCGCATGGTGTTACCGTTTATGATCATCGGTGCTGTGATTATTTGGTTAAATCGCCGTGAGTTAAACGCCATGATTTACGGGGAAGAACGTGCACAGTATTTAGGGGTAAACGTGAAGCGCAGTAAATATATGATTTTAGCAGGTGGCTCCATTTTAACCGGCGCTGCAGTGGCGGCATCCGGAACAATTGGCTTTGTCGGCTTAGTCATTCCACATATGATTCGCATTTTAATCGGTGCTGATCATCGTCATTTACTGAGTTTGTCGTTTTTAAATGGCGCGAGCTTACTCGTTATTTGTGATTTAGTGTCGCGTACGATTATTGCACCTATCGAATTGCCGATTGGTGTCATCACGTCCTTTATTGGCGCACCAGTATTTGCGTATATTTTCTTTAAGCAACGTAGAAAGGGTGTCGCATAATGTTACAAGTAAACGGCTTAAGTGGTGGCTATAACGGCAAAAGCATTGTGAAAAACGTGACGTTCCACGTGAAAAAAGGTCGAATTTTGGGAATACTAGGTCCAAACGGTAGCGGTAAATCGACATTATTAAAAATGATTAGCGGAATACTTCATCCGACTGCTGGAGAAGTATTGATTGAACAACAACCGATCAAAAGTTATGATATGAAGCAACTCGCGAAAAAGATGGCCGTACTGCCGCAGTTAAATGCCAGTACATTTTCAAATCGTGTATATGATGCGGTTTCACTCGGTCGTTATCCACATCAAACGGGCTTTTTCTCAAGCTGGTCAGAGCATGATGAACAGATGGTGCAGCAGGCGATGGACAGCACGGGGGTTTCGCAGTATAAAGAGCATTATTTAGAATTTTTATCAGGCGGGGAACAGCAGCGTGTATTTATCGCACAAGCACTCGCGCAAAATTCTGAGCTACTGCTGTTAGACGAACCGACCAATCACCTAGACATCGCGCATCAAAAACAAATTTTAGATATGATACGCTTACAAGTGGAGCAGAATGGGTTAACGGTTGTGTCGATTTTCCATGATATTAACTTAGCCTCCCTGTACTGTGATGAGCTGCTGTTACTGGAAGATGGTGAGGTACGTGCATATGGTTACCCGCATGAGGTCATTATGCAGGAGCAAATTGCCAATGTGTACAAGGCGCGTATTGCGACGTATCCGCACCCTGAATTACCAAAGCCGCAAATTACGATGTTACCGACAAATGAATTAGAGCGTAACGAAACACAGATCGACATAGCCAATTTTACGATGACAACAGATTATGTACAGTACAAGGCCGAAGCACCATTGAAAGCTATTTCGTCTGCGGTGCATAATGCAGGTATTGGCTGGTACGACACGTTTTTAAATCGTTCGATTGCGCCAGATTATGATATTTATAGCGTGAAAGAGGAAACGTACGATTTTTTAGTGAACAACAACTTTGCACCAACGAGTACCGTTGTCATGATGACCGCGGTTGCCACGAAATGTGCTGCCATTCAAACCTTTACACATGCTGAACTTGAAATTGTGATTATGGTCACAGCAGGGGTTGGAAACGGTGTTGACGTGACGAAAACGTATTTACGTGATGAACAACCACATGTCGGCACAATTAATACCTGGGTTTTCATTAATGGAAAGCTGACAGATGAAGCATTTATCCAAGCAATGATTACTGCTACAGAAGCCAAAACAAAGGCATTAGCTGATCAACAGGTGACGGATGCCTTTACCGGCACGATTGCGACAAGCACGGCAACAGACAGCTTGCTTATTGCAGCGACCCAGCACGGACCACAGATGCAATATGCCGGACCGATTACGGATATCGGGAAATTAATTGGGCGCGGTGTTTTTGAAACGACCATTGCGGCTATAAAAAAGTATAAAGAAATGTAAGTTGTTAGAAGTAATGAAAACTGAAAGGGTGAAGACGATGAAATTATATACAAAGCAAGGCGACACGGGGAAAACAAGCATTATAGGAGGGCGTGTCGATAAAGACCATTTACGTGTTGAGGCATATGGAACGATTGACGAATTAAATTCATTTATCGGAAAAGCCATTTGTGAGTTAGACGTAGAAAAATTCCAAGATGTTATTAAAGATTTAACAGCCATTCAGCATGAGTTATTTGATGGCGGTGGCGACTTAGCAAATGTGATGAAAGAGCGTCATTACAAGCTAACAGAAGACCCAATTGCTATTTTAGAACAGCGAATTGATGCCTTATCAGAAGAAGCACCACCGTTAGAGCGCTTCATTTTACCAGGTGGCGCTCCGGCTGCTGCTACATTACACATCGCGCGTACAGTAGCGCGCCGTGCAGAGCGTCAAACGGTTTCGTTAATGAAGGAAATTGAAGACGTTTCACCAGTTGTTCAAAAATATTTAAACCGCTTATCGGACTACTTATTTGCTGTAGCACGTGTTGTGAATCATCGCTTAGCAATTAAGGATATTGAGTATATCCGTAGCGCGCAAGTTTTTAAATAACATAAAAATGCTAGCTAGTACAATGAAAATTGTCGAGCTAGCATTTTTTTATTTTATTATTTAATTTTCAGAATTAATGACAAATTTTGTTGACTGAATGCTCATTCATAATTACAATGAACTTATAGATTAATATGGAAATATAGTTTGTCATATGGGAATACATGACAAATGGTTTTAGAATCATCGTTTTCTAGGGGGGAAAGGTATGAATACACTATTAATCATTAACTGGATTGCGACTGCTGCGGTTGTTGCTTATGCGCTTGGATTATTTACGTACTTATTAAAAACTCGTTACAACTACGTGCAATTAGGTCGCAAGGAAGAATTCAATATTAAAATGTCAGACCGCATTAACGACATCGTAGAAAAAGTATTTGGCCAATCGAAATTATTGAAAGATAAAAAGATGGGTCTTGTACACGTACTATTTTTCTATGGATTCTTAATGGTACAGCTAGGTGCAATTGATTTAATTTGGAAAGGGATTGCACCGGGGTCACATCTTCCGCTAGGCGGGCTGTATCCGATGTTTACGTTTACACAGGAAATTGTTGTGTTAACGATTTTAATTGCGGTCGCGGTCGCGTTTTACCGTCGTTATTTAGAGAAGTTAGCGCGTTTAAAGCAAGGCTTTAAAAATGGATTAGTTTATTTATTCCTATCTGTATTAATGTTTGCGACATTGTTCGGAAATGGTTTTTATTTAATTTGGCAAGATCACGGCTTAACTGGTTCAGAGCCAGTCGCTTCAGCAATTGCTTGGGCATTCCAGTGGATGAGCCCGACTGTAGCAGCAATCGGATTCTTTATTATGTGGTGGGCGCATCTGTTAGCGCTACTAGCATTCCTTGTGTATCTTCCACAAGGCAAGCACTTCCACTTAATTACGTCGATTTTAAATGTATACTTCAACCGTCAAGATCGTATCGGCACATTACGTCCGATTGATTTCGCGGCGTTAGAAGAGGCAGAAGACGAAGAAAGTATGCCACCAATGGGCGTAGGGAAAATTCAAGATTTCACGCAAAAACAAATGCTCGACCTATATTCTTGTGTAGAATGTGGTCGTTGTACGAATATGTGTCCAGCAACAGGAACAGGGAAGATGCTGTCACCGATGGACTTAATCGTGAAATTACGTGACCACTTAACATTCACAGGCGCGGTCGAAACAAAGCAAAAGCCGTGGGTACCGTTCCAATTCTTTAACAAAACACAAGGGAACCAACTGGCGATGGCTGCTGGTGCTGAAGGTGCAGTAATCGATAATATCTACAGCCCGTCATTAATTGGGGATATCATTACAGAAGAAGAAATTTGGGCTTGTACAACTTGCCGTAACTGTGAAGACCAATGTCCAGTAATGAATGAGCATGTCGACAAAATTATCGATTTACGTCGTTACTTAACAATGACGGAAGGTAAGGTAAATGCGGATGCACAGCGCGCGATGACAAATATCGAGCGTCAAGGAAATCCATGGGGCTTAAACCGTAAAGAAAAAGAAAACTGGCGCGAGCTAGATGAGACGGTGTATGTACCAACCGTAAAAGAGCTAAAAAAATCAGGCGAAGAAATGGAATACTTATTCTGGGTTGGCTCAATGGGTGCATTTGATAACCGTTCACAAAAAATCGCGTTAGCATTCGCACGCTTAATGAACAAAGCTGGCGTGAAGTTTGCGATTTTAGGCAACAAGGAAAAGAACTCAGGGGATACACCACGTCGTTTAGGGAATGAATTCTTATTCCAGGAAATCGCTGGGGAAAATATTTCAGAGTTCGAGAAAAATAATGTCACAAAAATTGTGACAATCGATCCGCACGCGTACAACATTTTCAAAAATGAGTACCAAGATTTTGGCTGGAGCGGGGAAGTACTGCACCATACCGAATTACTATACGATTTAGTAGAGCAAGGTCGCTTAACGATGGATCACCGCGTAGATGAAACAATCGTTTTCCACGATTCATGTTACTTAGGTCGTTACAATGATGTCTACGATCCACCACGTGAGATTTTAAAAGGCATCCCAGGCGTGAAGCTTGTCGAGATGGCGCGTAACCGCGAAGAAGGTATGTGCTGTGGTGCCGGTGGTGGTTTAATGTGGATGGAAGAGCATGTCGGAAATCGTATTAACGTAGCGCGTACAGAGCAAGCAATCGCGACGCAAGCTTCAGTTATTTCTTCAGGCTGTCCTTACTGCTTAACAATGCTATCAGATGGTACGAAGGCGAAGGAAGTAGAAGAAACGATTGGCACGTACGATATCGCAGAGCTATTAGAGCGCGCGGTATTCGGTACACCACAACCAGCATCGCAAGAAGTGCTAGAAGAGGTAATTGAAGAAGTCGCTGCACCTGCTGAAGTAACAGTAGAAGCAGAGAAAGAAGTGCAACCAGAAGCTGTAGCAGAGGAAGTAGCAACAGTAAAGGAGCCAGCAGTAAAAACAACGAAACAAATTGTTGTTGAAACAGAAAAAGAATCACAAAGCGAAGAAAAGTGAATTTAATGAGCATAAAGTTTTAAGTTCAGTATATTCAAATAATTTTGTTGCGAAATAAAAAAGGATTTAATACAATGAAATTAGTTAAAAAATGAGAGTATTATATGCTCTCATTTTTTTAAAACATGAAATTGAGCGAGCGTTCAGTCGAATGTTAAACAATGGGATTATGAGAAGGGTTTTTACAAAAAAAGATCGATATTTCAAACAAAGGGGTGTATGGATTGTCGAGAACAGTTATTTTAGACGGAGCACGAACGCCATTCGGAAAATTTGGTGGCGCGTTAAGTTCACTGACTGCTAGTGATTTAGGTGGCATTGCCATTAAAGAAGCATTAACAAAAGCAAATGTCGAAGCGCAAGCTGTTGGCGAAGTGATTATTGGCACGGTATTACAGGCAGGGCAAGGCCAAATTCCGTCACGCCAAGCTGCAACAAAAGCAGGCATTCCGTGGTCAGTAAAAACCGAAACAATTAATAAGGTATGTGCATCAGGCATGCGCAGTGTCACACTTGCCGATCAACTAATTCGTTTAGGGGACGAACAGGTCATTGTTGCAGGGGGCATGGAATCGATGTCAAACGCACCGTACTATATGCCAAAAGGGCGCTTTGGTTTACGGATGGGTGATGCCAGTTTAGTAGACGGCATGATTTATGACGGATTATCTTGCGCGTTTCATCCGAAGCAAGTACATATGGGCACTTACGGCAATGGCACAGCAGAAAAGTTTAGCGTAACGCGTGATGAACAGGATGCCTGGGCAGTACGCAGTCACGAAAAAGCAATTGCAGCCATTGAAGCAGGAAAGTTCGCAGAGGAAATTGTCGCGGTGGAAATTCCACAGCGTAAAGGGGAGCCAATCGTTGTAAACGAAGACGAAGCACCACGAGCGGGCACAACATTGGAAACGCTTGCAAAACTGAAGTCCGCGTTTAGTGCGGACGGTACCATTACAGCAGGAAACGCACCGGGGATAAATGACGGGGCCTGTGCACTTGTATTGATGAACGAAGACAAGGCACGTGAAGAAAATCGTCCAGTACTGGCAACGATTTTAGGTCATGCCGAAGTGGGGGTTGCACCAGAAGATTTCCCACAAACACCAGGGCTTGTCATTAATGAATTATTAAAGAAAACGGGAAAATCACTTGAAGAAATCGATGTAATCGAAATTAACGAAGCGTTTGCAGCAGTAGCACTTGTCAGCAATCAAATTGCCGGACTGGATCCACAGAAAGTCAATGTTAACGGTGGCGCCGTAGCACTTGGTCACCCGATTGGTGCAAGTGGGGCGCGTATTATTTTAACACTTGCTTACGAATTAAAACGTCGCGGCGGCGGCTTAGGTATTGCAGCCATCTGCTCAGGTGGCGGTCAAGGGGATGCGGTAATAATCGAAGTATCAAACTAAGGGGATGAAGGAATGAACATTGAAAAAGTGATGGTCATTGGTGCAGGGCAAATGGGGTCAGGCATTGCTCAAGTGTGTGCACAAGCAGGATTTACGGTTATTTTGAACGATATGAAAGACGAGTTTTTCGAACGAGGTCTAGCGACGATTACGAAAAATTTAACGCGAGATGTTGAAAAAGGGCGTAAAACAGAGGAAGAAAAGGCACAAGTGTTGGCGCGTATTACAAAATCAACGTCAATTGATGATGCCAAACATGTAGATATCGTCATTGAAGCAGCTGTTGAAAATATGGAAATTAAACAATCGATTTTCAAGCAGCTTGACGCGATTGCACCAGCCCATACGATTTTAGCAACAAATACATCAAGCTTACCCATTACTGAAATTGCGGCTGTAACAAACCGTCCAGAACAAGTAATCGGTATGCACTTCATGAATCCAGTACCAGTCATGCAACTTGTTGAAATAATTCGCGGGTTAGCAACAGCGGATGAAGTATACGAAGCGGTTGCCGCGATGACAAAGCAAATCGGCAAAACAGGCGTTGAAGTAAATGATTTCCCAGGCTTTATTTCAAACCGTATTTTACTGCCAATGATCAACGAAGCAATTTATGCGCTGTATGAAGGTGTGGCAACAAAAGAGGCCATTGATGATGTCATGAAGATGGGCATGAACCATCCGATGGGGCCGTTAACGCTTGCTGATTTTATTGGCCTTGATACATGCTTATCGATTATGGAAATTTTACATGAAGGTCTTGGTGATAGTAAGTACCGCCCATGTCCACTACTACGTAAATACGTGGCGGCTGGCTGGTTAGGGAAAAAATCTGGACGTGGCTTCTATGTCTACGAATGAGGTGAGCTTCCGTGAACTTACAATTTACCGATGAACAGCTGATGATGCGGAATATGGTTCGGGATTTTGCACAAACAGAAATCGCGCCGTTTATCGAGCAAATGGAACAAGGAGAGTTCCCACGCCACTTGCTAAAAAAAATGGGCGAGCTTGGCTTAATGGGGATTACCGCACCTGCTGAATACGGCGGCGCTGAAATGGATTTTACATCATATATCTTAGCGATTCATGAGCTATCTAAGGTAAGCGCGGTGATGGGGGTTATTTTATCAGTGCATACATCGGTAGGGACCAATCCCATTTTGTATTTCGGTAGTGATGCACAAAAAGAGAAGTATGTACCAAAGCTAGCTGCCGGTGAATACATAGGCGCGTTCTGTTTAACAGAAACAGGTGCAGGTAGTGATGCCGGTTCACTGAAAACGCGTGCTGTACGTGACGGTGCGGATTATGTGTTAGACGGGTCGAAGGTGTTCATCACCAATGGTGGAGAAGCAGATGTGTACATCGTGTTTGCTTCAACGAATCCAGAAACCGGAACACGTGGTATTTCCGCATTTATCGTAGAAAAGGATACACCGGGTTTTATCGTTGGAAAAGACGAAAAAAAGATGGGGCTTCACGGCTCACGTACGGTGCAGCTGACATTTGAAAATATGCGTATTCCGGCCGAAAACTTGCTTGGTGAAGAAGGGCAAGGCTTTAAAATTGCGATGGCCAACTTAGATGTCGGGCGTATCGGGATTGCTGCACAAAGCTTAGGAATTGCAGAGGCGGCGCTTGAAGCCGCGACAGATTATGCAAAAGAGCGCGAGCAATTTGGCAAACCAATCGCACAGCAACAAGCAGTCGGTTTTAAATTAGCAGACATGGCAACAGCCGTTGAAGCATCAAAGTTACTCGTGTACAGTGCGGCACATTTACGTAGTGAAGGGTACCCATGTGGCAAGGAAGCATCGATGGCGAAGCTTTTCGCGTCACAAACGGCAATGGATACAGCAATCGAAGCGGTTCAAATATTCGGTGGTTACGGCTATACCGAGGACTACCCAGTAGAGCGCTATTTCCGCGACGCCAAGGTGACACAAATTTACGAGGGAACGAGCGAAATCCAGCGCATTGTCATTAGTAAGCATGTGCTTGGGTGACGTAAAAATATAAACAAACAAAGGGGTTATGGGAAAATGAACTTTCAATTATCAGAAGAACACCAACAATTACGTGAAATGATTCGCGACTTTGCGATTAACGAAGTAGCACCAACAGCGGAACACCGCGATGAGCACGAGGAATTTGACCGTGGGATTTTCGACAAAATGGCGGAGCTTGGCTTAACAGGTATTCCATGGCCAGAAGAGTACGGCGGAGCAGGTTTTGACTACTTAGCATACTGTATCGCAGTAGAAGAATTATCACGCGTATGTGCATCAACAGGGGTAACATTATCGGCACATACATCACTTGCGGGCTGGCCGATTTATAAATACGGCAACGAAGAGCAAAAGCAAAAATACTTACGCCCAATGGCAGAAGGTAAAAAAATCGGCGCCTACGGTTTAACAGAGCCAGCTTCAGGGTCTGATGCGGGCGGTATGAAAACATACGCGGTTAAAGACGGGGATGACTACATCTTAAATGGTTCTAAAATCTTCATTACAAACGGCGGGATTGCTGATATTTATGTTGTATTTGCTGTCACAGATCCGAATGCAAGAAACAGCACAACGGCATTTATCGTGGAAGCATCGACACCAGGTTTCTCTGTTGGGAAGAAAGAAAGAAAACTAGGCATTCGTTCATCACCAACAACAGAAATCATTTTCGACAACTGCCGCATTTCAAAAGAAAATGTACTTGGTGAAGAAGGCCAAGGCTTTGTGATTGCAATGAAAACATTAGATGGTGGCCGTAACGGAATTGCTGCACAAGCAGTAGGGATCGCACAAGGCGCATTAGATGCAGCGGTTGATTATGCAAAAGAGCGTGTACAATTCGGTAAGCCAATTACTGCAAATCAAGGTGTATCCTTCAAATTAGCGGATATGGCGACAGAAATCGAAGCATCTCGTTTATTGACGTACCAAGCAGCATGGTTAGAATCAAATGATTTACCATACGGAAAAGCATCAGCTATGGCAAAGCTACTTGCTGGGGATACAGCGATGAAGGTAACGACAGAAGCTGTTCAAGTATTCGGTGGCTACGGCTACACGAAAGACTATCCAGTAGAGCGCTACATGCGTGATGCAAAAATTACGCAAATTTACGAAGGCACACAAGAGATCCAACGCCTAGTTATTTCGCGTATGATTACAAAATAATGTATGGCAACTAACGATAAGTTGCATGTGATCTCGTCAATAAAAGATGAAAATAAAATACTCGAGCGTCGTCAGCAAATTGTGAATGCCGGGGTGAAGCTCTTTAAAGAAAAAGGCTTTCACCGTGCCACAACACGTGAGCTCGCAAAAGCAGCAGGATTTAGCATCGGCACCTTATATGAATACATTCGAACGAAGGAAGATGTGCTGTTTTTAGTGTGCGACGATATTTTTAATGAAGTAACAAAATGCTTATCGCAATTTCCGGCTGATAATGGCACGATTACAGCACTTGAGGAAGCAATCCAGCAATATTATTTATTGATTGATACAATGCCTGAAGAATTTACGATTATGTACCAAGAAACGAAGTCGCTTCCAAAAGAGGCGATGCACTACATTTTGGATAAAGAACTAGAGATGGTGGCAATTTTCGAACGCATGCTAAAGGGCTGTGTAGAAGCAGGTAATTTAACGTTATCAGATGACGCGATCTATTTAGCGGCCAATCAAATTGTTGTTCAAGGGCAAAGTTGGGCATTTCGTAAATGGGCACTAAAAAAACGTTACACAATTGAAGATTATATAAAATTGCAAACAACGATGTTTTTACAAGGCATTATGCAGTTTGAAGAACATTAAGAAAACTGCCATGTAGAGCGCGAGAAAAACGGAGCTTTATGTGGCAGTTTTTCATTATTCTGAGATAACAAAGGGGTTAATACAACATGGGGAAAATCGAAGCATACAAACCAAAAAACTACGTCCGTTTCGTAACGGCATCAAGCTTGTTTGATGGGCACGACGCATCTGTTAATATTATGCGCCGTATTTTACAGTCAAGCGGCGCGGAAGTTATTCACTTAGGGCATAATCGTTCGGTGGAAGAAGTAGTAAACGCCGCGATTCAAGAGGATGCGCAAGGGGTGGCGGTATCTTCTTATCAAGGCGGTCATATGGAGTACTTTAAATATATGTATGACCTTCTGCGTGAAAAAGGCGCACCGCATATTAAAATTTACGGCGGTGGTGGTGGGGTAATCCTACCGCGTGAAATTAAAGAGCTTCATCAATACGGTATTGCAGGGATTTTCTCGCCGGAGGATGGCCGACAAATGGGCTTACAAGGCATGATTAATAGAAAGCTAGAGGGCGCGGATTATTCAACATTACAGGGAAATTACAACGAGCTTGTTGAAAAATTAACAACAAACACGCCTGAGATTTTGGCAAATTTAATTACAGCGGCTGAAAAAGGCGGCACGGAAGAAATCGACGCTATGTTAGAACTGGCGCGCACAAAATCAAAAAATACACCGATTTTAGGGATTACAGGTACAGGGGGAGCGGGTAAATCATCCTTAACCGATGAATTGATTCGCCGTTTCCTACAAGAGTTCCCAGATAAAAAAATCGCGATTTTATCAGTTGACCCAACAAAGCAAAAAACAGGCGGCGCACTGCTTGGTGACCGTATTCGTATGAACGCCATTTTCAATAATCGTGTGTATATGCGAAGTCTGGCTACACGCGGCTCTCGTACAGAATTATCAAGCTCAATTGGCGATGTATTGGATGTCGTACGCGCAGCAGGTTTTGACTTAATCGTCGTTGAAACAAGTGGGATTGGTCAAGGTGACGCAGAAATCACCAATTATACAGACCTGTCGATGTATGTGATGACAAGTGAATTTGGTGCGCCAACACAGCTAGAAAAAATCGATATGATTGATTACGCCGATTTAATTGCCATCAACAAATTTGAACGTAAAGGATCAGAAGATGCACTGCGCCAAGTACAAAAGCAATTCCAACGCTCACGTGAACTATGGGATGACGCAATCGATACAATGCCAGTGTTCGGTACGATTGCCTCACAATTTAATGATTTAGGTACGAATTCATTATTCGCAGCACTTGTAGCGAAAATTAATGAAAAGTTCGGCTTGGATTGGCAAACATCTTATGAGCAATTTGTAAAAACGCAAAAGCAAAATATCGTCATTCCGAATGACCGTCGTTATTATTTACGTGAACTGTCAGAAACGGTACGTAATTATCATAAGCAAGCTGAGCAGCAAGCGATCCTTGCAACGAAATGGTATCAGCTTGAAGGAACAAAGCTGCAATTAGCAGAGACAGAAAACGCATTAATCGCCTCACTAGATGCATTAATTGAAGGCGTACAAAACGAACTAACAAACGAATCAAAACGTATTCTAACAAATTGGCAAACACTGAAAGAGGCGTACGCCGGTGATGAGTTCATTACAAAAGTACGCGATAAAGAAATTAAAACGACTTTACGCACAGAATCACTGTCTGGCTTAAAAATTCCAAGAGTTGCACTGCCAAGCTTTAAAGATTACGGCGATATTTTACGTTGGGTATACAAAGAAAATGTACCAGGCGAGTTCCCGTATACAGCAGGCGTTTTCCCGTTCAAGCGTGAAGGTGAAGATCCGAAGCGTCAATTTGCGGGCGAAGGTACACCAGAGCGTACAAACAAACGCTTCCACTACTTATCAAAAGACGATGATGCAAAACGCCTTTCAACGGCATTTGACTCCGTAACATTATACGGTGAAGACCCACATACACGTCCCGATATTTACGGGAAAGTAGGGGAGTCTGGTGTAAGTATTTGTACGCTAGACGATATGAAAAAGCTGTATGCAGGCTTTGATTTATGTGCACCGTCTACGTCTGTGTCAATGACGATTAACGGACCAGCACCAATCATTCTCGCAATGTTTATGAATACGGCCATTGACCAACAAGTACAAAAGCGTGAAGCAGAACTTGGTCGTACGTTAACGGTAGAAGAATTTACTGAAACACGTGAACAGACGTTACAAGTTGTGCGCGGTACGGTGCAGGCCGATATTTTAAAAGAAGATCAAGGACAAAATACATGTATTTTCTCTACCGAATTTGCATTACGTATGATGGGTGATATTCAACAGTATTTCATCGATCATAAAGTACGTAACTACTATTCTGTGTCGATTTCGGGCTACCACATCGCAGAAGCTGGGGCGAACCCGATTTCACAATTAGCCTTTACACTGGCAAATGGCTTTACGTACGTGGAATATTACTTAAGCCGCGGAATGAATATCGATGACTTTGCGCCGAACTTAAGCTTCTTCTTCTCAAATGGCTTAGACCCAGAGTACACAGTGATTGGTCGTGTGGCACGCCGTATTTGGGCCGTTGTTATGCGCGATAAGTATGGTGCGAATGAACGTTCACAAAAGTTGAAATACCATATTCAAACATCCGGCCGTTCTTTACACGCACAGGAAATTGATTTCAATGATATTCGTACAACATTGCAGGCGTTAATGGCACTTCAAGATAACTGTAACTCACTGCACACAAATGCCTATGACGAAGCAATTACAACACCAACGGAAGAATCCGTGAGACGCGCGATGGCGATTCAAATGATTATTACAAAAGAGCACGGCCTATCGAAAAACGAAAACCCATTACAAGGGGCGTTCATTATTGAAGAATTAACGCAACTCGTAGAGCAAGCAGTGTTAGAAGAATTCGACCGTATTAATGATCGTGGTGGGGTACTAGGTGCCATGGAAACGCAGTATCAGCGCGGTAAAATTCAAGAAGAATCGATGTACTATGAGCACTTGAAGCATTCAGGTGAACTACCAATCATCGGCGTGAACACGTATTTAAATCCAAATCCAGCGTCAGATGAAGCGATTAACAATATGGAAATTGCACGTGCATCAACAGACGAAAAGGATTTACAAATTGCGAATCTAGAGAGCTTTAAACAGCGTCACATTTCATCGAATGAAGCCGCAATTGAGGCGTTAAAGCAAGTGGCAAAAACAAACGGTAATATTTTCGAACAGCTCATGGAAACAGTAAAGGTTGCGAGCCTAGGTCAAATTACAAACGCATTATATGAAGTTGGCGGACAATATCGCCGAAACATGTAAACAAAAAATGCTACTTTAGTCGTCATAAATTCTTTTAGCATTAAAATTTTGCAAAAAATATAAAAATCGCGGTTTGAAAGTCCACGTTTGTTAAAATTTTCGTTATACTAAGTAATACGAAAAAATTTACAGAAAGAAGGTACGGCATAGTGCGACAATACTTACATTATATTTTAATTCTAGTTTGCCTTGTGGGGACCTTCTTTTTATATAACAAACAACTAGCCGCGATACCGCTACTTCTGTTATCATTAATTTTGTTTTACGTTGCGTACAAAAAAGCAACAAATTTAAAAAACAAGAAATGAAACTAGCATAGTAGTAGCATGTTTGTATATAATGGGTATTATGCTTAACTTTATTTCAGTCGGTGAGTAATCACCAACTGAATAAAGTTAAGGTCTTCGGCAGATGTTACGGATTCGAAGAGAAGTTCTTTTCGAGCGAAAAGTCGAATCCGAACGCAATTACGCCGGGGCGTAATTGATAAACAAACATGTGATAAAGGAAAGGACGTGCACGATTTGAACTTTCGTGGCTTAACAGATGAGCAATTAGCAGAAGAGTCGTTAATCGACTTAGCATATGCACTTTTAGAAGATACAAAACAAGCAATGCCTTTAAACGATCTATTAAAAGAGATCCAAAAATTAAACGGTATTTCAGATGAGGACCTAAAGTCTCGTTTAGTACAATTCTATACAGACTTAAACGTAGAAGGCCGTTTCTTATTAAACCATGAGAATGGTTGGGGCTTACGTGAATGGTACAAAGTTGAAACAATCGAAGAAGAAACTGCACCAACAATTAAATCTCGTAAAAAGAAAGCAAAAGTTGCTGACGAAGACGAAGAGTTAGTTGAACTGGATGAAGAAGATGTATTATTCGAAGAAGACTACGATGAATTCGTAGAAGAAGATGATGCAGATGACGCTGAAGAAGATATCGATTTCGTTGAAGAAGAAATCGAAGACATCGATGCAGACATCGACGAAGAATTAATCGAAGAAGAAGACGGCTTCATTATTGAAGAAGACGAAGAAGAAGAAATCGAAGACGAAGATTTAAAATAAGTACCCCTTGAATTTTTCATTCAAAGTACTTGACTTCTATTTCACTTCCGTATAATCTTTAAATTGGGCTCCTTTAAAAAGGAGATTGACCGTATATCTTATACGCTCCCCCTGCAATTGCAGGAGGAGCGTTTTTTTATTTTATAGCACATCTATTTGGAAAAACATTCATTTGCATAGGCAACGAATGTTTTTCTAATTTGTTTAGTAACGAGGAGGAGTATGTAGAATGACAAAGTATATTTTCGTAACGGGTGGCGTCGTTTCATCACTTGGTAAAGGGATCGTCGCAGCATCATTAGGCCGTTTATTAAAAAACCGTGGATTAGAAGTAACAATCCAAAAATTTGACCCATATTTAAACATCGATCCAGGTACAATGAGCCCGTACCAACATGGTGAAGTGTTCGTAACAGATGATGGCGCAGAAGCAGATTTAGACTTAGGTCACTATGAGCGTTTCATCGACATTAACCTTGGGAAACACTCAACGGTAACTTCTGGTAAGGTGTACCAAGCAGTACTAAACAAAGAGCGTCGTGGCGATTACAACGGTGGTACAGTTCAAGTAATTCCACACGTAACAAATGAAATTAAAGACCGCGTACAACGTGCAGGTCGCGAAACTTCTGCTGACGTAGTTATCACGGAAATCGGTGGTACGGTAGGGGACTTTGAATCACTTTCATTCTTAGAAGCGATTCGTCAAATGCGCCGTGACTTAGGTCATGACAACGTAATGTACATCCACTGTACGTTAATGCCTTACATTAAAGCAGCAGGCGAAATGAAAACAAAACCAACACAACACTCAGTAAAAGAGTTGCGTTCGTTAGGTATTCAGCCAAATATCATCGTGTTACGTACAGAACAACCTGTACCTCAAGACATGAAAGAAAAAATCGCGTTATTCTGTGACGTACGTGCTTCAGATATTATTGAATCTCGTGATGCAGAGCACTTATATGAAGTACCACTTAACTTACATGCACAAGGCTTCGACCAAATCGTACTTGACCATTTCGGCATCAAAGCACCAAAAGCAGATATGGAAGATTGGAAAGAGCTTGTAGAGTTGGTAAAACATTTAGAACACAAAACACGTATTGCATTAGTTGGTAAATATGTAGAGCTACAAGATGCTTATATCTCAGTAGTAGAAGCATTAAAACACGCAGGTTATGTGTACAATTCAGATATCGAAATCGAATGGATTAATGCAGAGCACGTAACAGCAGAAAATGTGGACGAGCTATTAAGCCATGTAGACGGTATTTTAGTACCTGGTGGCTTCGGTGACCGTGGTGTTGAAGGAAAAATCGAAGCAACGCGCTATGCACGTGAAAACGACGTACCATTCTTCGGTATTTGCTTAGGTATGCAAATGGCAACAGTAGAATTTGCGCGTAACGTATTAAACTTAGAGGGCGCACACTCTACAGAATTAAATAAAGATACGAAGTACCCAATCATCGACTTCTTACCAGATCAATCAGAAGATACAGATTTAGGCGGTACATTACGTCTTGGTTTATATCCATGTAAATTAAAAGAAGGTTCAGTTGCACGCGCTGCATATAACGGCGAAGCGTTAGTATACGAGCGTCACCGTCACCGTTATGAGTTCAATAACGAATTCCGTGAAGCAATGGAAGCAGCAGGTATGGTATTCTCAGGTACTTCTCCTGACAATAAGCTAGTTGAAATCATTGAATTACCAGAGAAAAAATTCTTCGTGGCAGGCCAATTCCACCCAGAATTAATCTCACGCCCACAACGCCCACAACCACTATTCCGTGAATTCGTAGGCGCGGCTTTCAATAACCGTAAATAATAGAAAAACGAAAAACGGATTTAGAAAACGATAGGTTTTCTAAATCCGCTTTTTACTGTTGCGGTTTCTAATAAAATTTTACTGTAGTGATTGGTGGGCTACGGCAAGACAGCGATTAAGCCACGTGATACGTGTCTTTATCACTGCCTTTATTGCCGTTTGCGAGGCCCACCAATCATAAACTTTTGTCTTCGTAATAAAGTGAAGTGAAAAACACAAAACTAAGCCGCTTGCGATATCGCGAGGCGGCAGATTGTGAAAAAGTTATTTTGTCATCCTCTAATTATGGTAATGCCCCTATTTTTAAGCAAATGGTGAAGCGGTTTCCTCTTCGTCATCCTCATCACCAGCAACCATTTCATCAAATTCCATTTTTATCGCTTCGTAAATGTATAACGCCGCCATAATATGTGGGAAAACGATGCGCTCACCAAGCTTAGTTGGATGTGGTAAAATACCACCACGCATTTTTAATGAAATATATGTGTAGGCTAAATCGCTTAATTCATTGTCATCTGATGCGACTTCGCTTGCAACAGCTGAAAATGGAATGAACTCTTTATGGAGCTTTCGTGCTAACAGAAGTGCCTGTTCGTCAGATGCCTGACGCGTAAAAATTATGACGCGGTCGGCGGGCATTAATTCAATTGCCTCATCGTAGCGTGCAAATTTTGCAAAAGGCTGTACGCCTTGCTCTGCTTGAATCGCAATTGCTTCCAGTTCACCAAATGTTGCAAAATACACGGTTCCTTGACCAATTGCTGCTTGTGCAAGTAAGCGCGCTGTTTCTTCAATAGCCTCTTCTTCGGATTGCCCGATACGTTGAAAAAGGCCCGTTAGTTGTGTTGTTAAAATTTTTGACATAGTTCCACCTCAAAACTATTATAAAATCCAAGGTAGAAAAAAGCAAAACACGCAAAATTTAGCTTGCTAAAGAAGGAATTTATAATTAATAATAGAAATATATTACTTACACATCAACTTAATAAGGGGAATGAATTTGAAGGAAATATTAATTGTGGATGATCAGCCCGGTATTCGATTGCTATTAAATGAGGTATTTAAAAAAGAAGGGTTTCACACACATTTAGCTGCAAACGGCTTTGATGCGTTGAAAATTGCAGAAACAACGACACTTGATTGTGCATTATTAGATATGAAAATTCCGGGAATGGACGGATTGGAGATTTTGGAACGCTTAAAAGCAATCCAGCCAACTATCCCCGTTGTCATGATGACTGCTTATGTTGAGCAGCATATGATTGACAGTGCTACAGAATTGGGAGTCGCAAAATATTTTACAAAGCCTTTTAATATTTTTGAGATGCGGGATGAAGTGAAAAAAATATTAGCGATTCCAGAAAAAATATAGTGAAAAACACGTCGGCAGGCAGTAGCGCATACTGTCTGTTTTTGTTATGATTAATCTGAATGTTTTTTGTCAAAACATCACCAATTTAACGTGAGATATGGCAGAAAATACGGTACTTCATAAAGCATATGATGCAATTTATGTTTTTCTAGTAGCAAATCATCTAACTATCTTCGAGGAGGATTTTAATAATGGCATTAGTTTCAATGAAAGAAATGTTAATTAAAGCAAAGGCAGAAGGTTATGCAGTTGGTCAATTCAACATTAACAACTTAGAATGGACACAAGCGATTTTAGCGGCAGCACAAGAAGAAAATTCACCAGTTATTTTAGGTGTTTCTGAAGGCGCAGGAAAATACATGGGCGGTTTCTACACAGTTGTAAAAATTGTTGAAGGTTTAATGCAAGACATGAACATCACAGTTCCTGTTGCAATTCACTTAGACCACGGTTCAAGCTTTGATAAATGTAAAGCAGCAATCGATGCTGGATTCACTTCAGTAATGATCGACGCTTCTCACCACTCATTCGAAGAAAACGTAGCTATTACAAAAGAAGTTGTAGCATATGCGCACGCTAAGGGTGTATCAGTTGAAGCAGAATTAGGCACAGTTGGTGGGGAAGAAGACGGCGTAATCGGTGGTATTATGTACGCAAATCCTCAAGAATGTAAAGCGTTAGTAGAAGCAACAAATATTGATTGCTTAGCGCCTGCACTTGGCTCTGTACACGGTCCATACAAAGGTGAACCGAATTTAGGTTTCACTGAAATGGAAGAAATCTCAACATTAACAGACTTACCTTTAGTATTACACGGCGGTACGGGAATTCCAACAAAAGATATCCAACGTTCAGTTTCTTTAGGTACGGCAAAAATTAACGTAAACACAGAAAATCAAATCGCGGCTTCAAAAGTAATCCGTGAGTTTTTAGATAATGACAAGAAAACGTACGATCCACGTAAATTCTTAGGTCCAGCTCGTGAAGCGATTAAAACAACAGTAATTGGCAAAATGCGCGAATTCGGTAGCTCACAAAAGGCGTAATTTATTTGGATACATGATGCAAAAGTGCCCTACTCTGGAGCACTTTTCTTCGTGAACAGTTGTTTTCAAAAAAGCATCTCGTTCACATGTGGGCGGGATGCGTTTTCGTAAATGAAAGCAGAAAATAGAAATCATTTTTTTCGGAGGGTCTAACATGAAATTTTTTATTGATACAGCAAACTTTGACGAAATCAAAGAAGCATATAACTGGGGTATTTTATCAGGCGTTACAACAAACCCATCATTAGTAGCAAAAGAAGAAGGCGTGAACTTCCACGATCGCCTACGCGAAATTGCAGAATTAGTAAACGGTTCGGTTTCTGGTGAGGTTATTTCTTTAGATGCAGAAGGGATGATTCGTGAAGGGGAAGAGCTAGCAGCCATTCATCCAAACATCACGGTAAAATTACCAATGACTCCAGCTGGTCTAACAGCTTGCCGTCACTTTGCAAACAAAGGCATCAAAACAAATGTCACATTAATTTTCTCGGCAAACCAAGCGTTAATGGCCGCGCGTGCAGGTGCTACATACGTATCACCATTCATCGGTCGTTTAGACGATATCGGTCAAGACGGATCAGAATTAATTTCTACAATTGCTGAAATGTTTGCCATTCACGGCATTGAAACAGAAATTATCGCTGCTTCAATCCGTCATCCGCAACATATTCAAGCAGCAGCTTTAGCAGGTGCACATATTTCAACAACACCTTATAAAGTATTACAACAATTGTTCAAACATCCATTAACAGACAAGGGAATCGAAGGATTTTTAGCGGATTGGGCAAAGCGTGAAGGGAAATAATAATATTAACCTATATATAGCATTTTGAATTATTTATTGTTTGAAGTGGAAGTGGTGAAGCGACAGAAGCGCAAAGGTATTGCTTCTGCGTCCACTTCAACGGAAAACAATGCTATATAATTTGTCCAATTGTAAAGTAAGGGAGAACTCAAAATGGATGTTTATAAAATTCGAGGCGGTAATCGCCTACAAGGTAAAGTAACAGTTAGTGGGGCAAAAAATAGTGCCGTCGCTTTAATTCCTGCATCGATTTTGGCAGGTTCTTCCGTTACGATTGGCGGAATTCCTGAAATTTCAGATGCATGGACGTTAAAAGCATTATTAGAAGAAATCGGCGGCGAAGTAACATTTGAAAACGGCAAAATGACGATTGATCCATCAAAAATGGTCGCGATGCCTCTGCCAAATGGCAACGTAAAAAAGCTGCGTGCCTCTTATTACATGATGGGTGCGATGCTAGGTCGTTTCAAAAAGGCTGTTATCGGTTTACCAGGCGGCTGTTTTTTAGGCCCACGTCCAATCGATCAGCATATTAAAGGCTTTGAAGCTTTAGGTGCTAAGGTAACAAATGAGCACGGTGCGATTTATTTACGTGCGGATGAATTAATCGGCGCGAAAATTTATTTAGATGTGGCAAGTGTTGGTGCAACAATCAACATTATGCTTGCAGCCGTACGTGCAAAAGGAAAAACAGTAATCGAAAACGCAGCAAAAGAGCCAGAAATTATCGATGTTGCAACATTGTTAACGAATATGGGCGCAAAAATTAAAGGTGCCGGAACAAGCGTCATTCGTATTGAAGGCGTTGATGAGTTAACAGGTACAAAGCATACGATTATTCCAGATCGCATCGAGGCGGCAACCTTTATGGTGATGGCTGCAGCAATCGGTGATGGGGTAGAAATCGATAATGTCATTCCATTACATTTAGAATCGGTTACATCGAAGCTACGTGAAATGGGCGTGAAAATTGAGGAGAACGAAGAGAGCATTTACATTCCAAAGCAAGAAAATTTCCGTGCCGTAGATGTAAAAACGCTCGTGTATCCTGGTATTCCAACAGACGTACAGCAGCCACTGTCGGTATTAATGACACAAGCGGAAGGTACATCGATGGTGACAGATACCATTTATTCTGCTCGCTTTAAGCATATTGATGAGCTTCGTCGTATGAGTGCGAAGGCTCGTGTTGAAGGCAATACCGCAATTATTCAAGGTCCAGTAGCATTAGAAGGTTCAAAAGTAACGGCAACCGATTTGCGTGCAGGCGCCGCGCTTGTACTTGCGGGGTTAATTGCAAAAGGTGAAACAGAAATTCACGATATTTATCACATTGAGCGCGGCTATAGTGAGCTAATTGAAAAGTTATGTGCACTGGGCGCCGACATTCGAAAAGAATCAATCGTGGCAAATACGAATAATAAGGCGTAAAATAACGGATGTAAGTTTTCATATTAATTCATACAGCGAATAGTCTGTAAGTTTCGGCTTAACCGAATAATCAGGAGGCAATAGAAAATGGAACGTAGTTTATCAATGGAAGTAGTTCGTGTAACAGAAGCAGCAGCAATTGCATCAGCAAAATGGATGGGGCGCGGACTTAAAAACGAAGCAGACGACGCAGCAACAACAGCGATGCGCGTTATGTTTGATACAATCCCAATGCATGCAACAGTTGTAATTGGTGAAGGTGAAATGGATGAAGCACCAATGCTATACATCGGTGAAGAATTAGGACTTCGTAACGGCGGACCGGAAGTTGATATTGCAGTCGATCCATTAGAAGGTACAAATATCGTTGCAAAAGGTACAAACGGCGCCATGACAGTTCTTGCAATCGCAGACCGTGGTAACCTATTAAACGCACCGGATATGTACATGGAGAAAATTGCTGTAGGCCCAGAAGCAGCAGGTAAAGTTGATATTAATGCCTCTGTAACATATAACTTATTACAAGTAGCAAAAGCGAAAAACAAAGACATTTCTGACGTAGTAGCAACATTACTTGACCGTCCACGTCACCAAGCGATCGTTGATGAAATTCGCGAAGCAGGTGCACGTATTAAATTTATTCAAGACGGTGATGTTGGTGCAGCGATTAACACAGCATTTGACGAAACTGGTATTGATATTATGTTCGGTATGGGTGGCGCTCCAGAAGGCGTTATTTCAGCTGTTGCTTTAAAATGCTTAGGTGGCGATTTCCAAGCGAAATTAGTACCAGAAGATGAAGAACAGTTAGAACGATGCAAAAAAATGGGTATCGACGTAGACAAAGTACTTATGATGGATGACTTGGTTAAAGGTGATGACGCGATTTTTGCAGCAACAGCTGTAACCGATTCAGAGCTTTTACGTGGTGTTCAGTACAAAGGTTCTTACGCGTTAACACATTCAGTTGTTATGCGCGCGAAATCAGGTACAGTTCGTTTCATCGAAGGCCGTCACAGTATTGCGAAAAAACCAAGATACGGTCAAAAATAACTCCTAACTTTTTGAAGTTAAAACCTCTGTGTAATTGATAAAGAAAATAACTATTTTCATATCATTTACGTTATTATATAATTAGTGCCCGGTAAATTTTTGCCGGGCATCTTCAAATAAAGTAAGTATACCTTCTTCTTATAAACCCTTACGTTCTACAATTCATGAGTTACTACCCGAGAATAGAAAATTTTAAATAAGACTGGAGAAAATATATGACAGCATTAACAATTGCTCAATTAGAAAGCATGACGTTAAAGGAATTATATGCTTTAGCGAAGCAATATAAATTAACTAATGCTAGCAAGTTAAATAAAAAGGAACTGATTTTTGCGATTTTAAAATCACGTTCTGAACAAGAAGGCTTCTTCTTCATGGAAGGCGTTCTTGAAATCATTCCGACAGATGGTTTCGGCTTCTTACGTCCGATTAACTATTCGCCATCAAAGGAAGATATTTATATCTCAGCATCACAAATCCGTCGTTTTGATTTACGTAACGGGGATAAAGTTTCAGGGAAAGTGCGTCCACCAAAAGAAAATGAGCGTTATTACGGCTTGTTACAAGTGGATGCTGTAAATGGTGAAGACCCTGAAGTGGCAAAAGAGCGTGTGCATTTCCCTGCATTAACGCCACTTTACCCAGATCGCCATATGAAATTAGAAACAACGTCATCAGCTATTTCGACACGTATTATGGATTTAGTAGCACCAGTTGGTTTTGGACAGCGTGGTTTAATTGTTGCCCCGCCAAAAGCAGGTAAAACATCGCTATTAAAAGAAATCGCCAATTCAATTACAACGAACTATCCAGAAGCAGAATTAATCGTGCTATTAATCGATGAGCGTCCTGAAGAGGTAACGGACATTGAGCGTTCAGTAAAGGCAGATGTTGTATCATCAACATTTGACCAAGTGCCAGAAAACCATGTAAAAGTGGCAGAAATAGTATTAGAGCGTGCGCGTCGTTTAGTCGAGCATAAACGTGATGTAATTATTTTAATGGATTCAATTACGCGTCTTGCACGTGCCTATAACTTAGTCATTCCACCAAGTGGCCGTACACTTTCAGGTGGTATTGACCCAGCTGCATTCCACCGCCCAAAACGTTTCTTCGGTTCTGCACGTAACATCGAAGACGGCGGTAGTTTAACGATTTTAGCAACAGCACTTGTGGATACAGGTAGTCGTATGGATGAAGTCATTTACGAGGAATTTAAAGGGACAGGTAACTTAGAGCTACACCTAGACCGTAATTTAGCAGAACGTCGTATTTTCCCAGCGATGGATATTCGTCGCTCAGGTACGCGTAAAGAAGAATTACTTATTCCAAAAGAGCAGCTAGAAAAATTATGGGCAATCCGTAAAACATTCAGCGATTCTTCAGACTTTGCCGAGAAGTTCTTACGTAAATTACGTCCAACGAAATCAAACGAAGAGTTCTTCGCGAAACTTGATGCAGATATGAAAAAAGCAACGAACGGTAAAGGGTTACTATAATAGAAGTGCCCTTCAACTATGTTAAGCATTGAGGGGCTTGACGCAAAAGTAAATGCGTTCCCACTTTTGCAGAAATGACCGAGAAGTTGGCGCTTTAACGTAGATACAAAAATTTAAAATAAAATAGTTGCAACTACAAAACAATCTTGCTATAATTCTTTAGGTATGTAACGTGTACATATATAGCTGACCTTTAAACATTGTCTAGGCAATGATATATTCGGGCTATGTAAGGTGCAGTTCGAAAATACTCTGTTCCGGATGGTTCAGGGCGAGAGGAGAAAACGAATATGAAACAAGGTATCCACCCAGATTACAAAACTGCAACAGTTTCTTGCTCTTGCGGTAACACTTTTGAAACGGGTTCAGTAAAAGAAAAAATCGTGATCGAGTTCTGTAACGAATGTCACCCATTCTACACAGGTCGTCAAAAGTTTGCTTCTGCTGACGGTCGTGTTGATAAATTCAACAAAAAATACGGTATCAAGTAATATCGTGACCCATTTCCACATTTGTGGAGATGGGTTTTTTATTTTTGAAAACGGTACGATTGCGAATAGACGAAACGCTTAAAAATAGCTAAGATAGAAGAAGTGAAAATGAACCTTGAGTGTTGTACTCAAGGTTTTTTCTCGGAAAGAATTTGGTGTGTCACCAGTTTTAGGGGCTGTTCTCGTATAAGGTTTTCCTTGTTTGATTGGCGTGCTACGGCAAGACCGCGACAAAGCCACGTGATACGTGTCTTTATCACTGTCTTTGTTGCCGTTTGCGAGGACCGCCAATCATAAACTTTTGCCCTCGTTATAAAGTAAAGTGAAGAACACCAAATTAAGCCGCTTGCGCTAGCGCGAGGCGGCGGAGAGCGGAAATGATCGGCTGAGCTTCTTGGTAGCGGTCTGTTATAAAGAAACGCTATTTTTACAAAATTTCACTTTATACCAAAATAGCGTGCCGCGAAGGGTGAGCCACAAACAAATTCGCTTCAACGGACTTGGGGATAAAACCACTTTGCTCCAACGCGTTTACAACCGTAGCGCAGCAGAACCGATTCCCTAACTTATGACGGTGAACCAATAATCTTCCGAAAAACGTACGAAATGGGGTTTAGATAATAATGGCACAATTATTTTACAAGCATGGTGCGATGAATAGTGGGAAATCGATTGAGATTTTAAAAGTAGCGCATAACTACGAAGAACAAAATAAACCGGTCTTAATTTTTACATCGGGCATTGATACACGAGATGAAGTAGGGGTTGTTTCGAGTCGTATTGGATTACGTCGACCTGCAACCGCAATATTTGAAGATACAAACCTTTATGAAATTGTGAAAAACCACAATGAACATCTGTATTGTGTACTAGTAGATGAAGTGCAGTTTTTAACAAAGGAGCACGTTCTTCAACTTACTCAAATTGTGGATGAACTGAACATTCCGGTCATGGGCTTTGGTTTAAAAAATGATTTCCAAAACGAATTGTTCGAAGGCAGTCGCTACATGTTGATTTATGCGGATAAAATCGAAGAGATGAAGACGATTTGCTGGTTCTGTCACAAAAAAGCGACAATGAATATACGCGTGGATGAACATAAAAAACCCGTGCGAGCAGGTGATCAAATTCAAATTGGGGGTAATGATAATTATTACCCAGTATGCCGTAAATGCCACACAAACCCACCGCTCTAATTTTCAAGCACAGAACTTAAGAAAGTTTCAGCATATAGGTAGCAACAAGCGCAGAATTTCTTTATACTAGTATAGGTGCATTTTATGAAGATTCAAGCGATAGAATCGGTTTAATATAAATATAAAAATTATCTCTAGAGGTGAAATACATGTTTGATCGTTTACAGGCGGTTGAAGACCGTTACGAAAGATTAAATGAATTACTAAGTGATCCAGATATCGTTAGTGATTCAAACAAGTTACGTGAATATTCAAAAGAGCAATCGGATATCCAAGAAATGGTAGAAGTTTACCGCGAATACAAATCAGTAAAAGAGCAGTTCGCAGATACACGTGAATTAATGGAAGCGGAAAAAGATCCAGAGATGCTAGAAATGATGAAGGAAGAGTTTAATGATTTAAACAAACAAATTCCTGTATACGAAGAGCGTCTACGTATTTTATTAATTCCAAAAGACCCGAATGATTCGAAAAACGTAATTATGGAGGTTCGTGGTGCTGCCGGTGGTGACGAAGCGAACATCTTTGCGGGCGACTTATACCGTATGTACTCTCGCTATGCGGAAACACAAGGCTGGAAAATTGAAATTATGGAAGCTACGCCAAACCCATCAGGTGGTTATAAGGAAATTATCTTTATGATTAATGGGCAAGGGGCTTACTCAAAATTCAAATACGAAAGTGGCGCACACCGCGTACAACGTATTCCAGCAACTGAATCACAAGGTCGAATTCATACATCAACAGCAACAGTAGCATGTCTTCCAGAGATGCATGTAGAAGATGTAGAAATTCATGAAAAAGATATCCGTGTCGATACATTCGCCTCTTCAGGTGCGGGTGGTCAATCGGTAAATACAACGATGTCAGCTGTTCGTATGGTCCATTTACCAACAGGTGTTGTTGTATCGATGCAAGATGAGCGTTCACAAATTAAAAACCGTGAAAAAGCGATGAAAATCTTAGTCGCGCGTGTAGCGGAAAAAAACCGTGCAGAAGCACAAGCAGAAATCGATTCGACACGTAAGTCTGCTGTCGGAACAGGCGACCGTTCTGAACGTATTCGTACGTATAACTATCCACAAAACCGTGTAACAGATCACCGTATTGGTTTAACGATTCAAAAATTAGACCAAATCGTTGAAGGTAAAATGGATGAAATTATCGATGCACTTATTTTAGATGAGCAAGCAACACGTCTTGCTGGTCTGAACGACTAATGAATAAAACCATTTTTGAGGCCCTTAATTGGGCTTCTTCTTTTTTAGAGGACAATGGTCGCGAAGGAAATGCAGCACGACTGCTACTTCAGCATATTTTGCAAACAAATTATTCTGGACTCATGATGAAAATGCACGATCCAATCACGGAGCAACAGCACGAGCAATTGGAGCGGTTTTTAGATGCGCATAGTAAAGGGCGTCCTGTGCAATACATTACGGGTGTGGAAGAGTTTTATGGGCGTACATTTGAGGTCGATGAATCGGTATTAATTCCACGTCCTGAAACAGAGGAATTAATCGTCGGTACAATGGAACGAATGAATACGTTATTTCACAAAAATGATTTAACACTTGTGGATATCGGAACAGGTAGTGGGGCAATTGCGATTACGATGAAAAAGGAATGCCCGCAACTTACTGTAACTGCAACAGACCTGTCAGCTGTCGCCTTAAAAACAGCGCAGAAAAATGCAGCAAATCTGCAGGCAGATATCACATTTTTAGAAGGCGACTTAACAGCACCTATCGCACAAAAAAAGTGGGATGTCGTGCTATCAAACCCACCCTATATCGCACTTGCCGATTTGCCGACAATGTCAGATATCGTCGTAGCGCATGAGCCGCATAGTGCACTCTTTGCGGAAGAAGAGGGACTTATTTTATATCGTAAGTTAGCAGAACAATTACCTGCCTTGATGAATAAGCCTGGTCTTATTGGTCTTGAAATCGGTTATACACAAGGTCAAGCAGTCGCGAGGTATTTCCAAAAGCACTTCCCACAAGCTGAAGTTTCAGTCGTGAAAGATATTAATGGCAAAGATCGTATGGTATTTTGTGAAATCAGTGAATAAAATCTTCTAACCTTGCAAACAATGAGTTGCAAGGAGGAATGAAGATGTTACATGATTACGAGATTTCAACAAAGCCAATCTGGTGGATTGCGAGTCTAAAGTTACTTGCTATCACATTTGTTTTATATAGTGCGTTTCTTATTGTGCCGACATTTGTAGAGGGTGTACAGGCGGATCGCGGGCAGTTAAGTGACGACTTTAAAGTACGCGTTATAGCAAATAGCTCGTCACAACAAGATCAGCTGATCAAACAGCAAGTTGTGGAAAACATGCTAGAACAGATGGCAAGTTTGGATACCGTTACACCAGATATCCACAGTGTAGAGGGCATTTTTCACGAAATTCAGAAAACTTACCCACAATTAACATTACGCTATGAATTTGGGGATAACTTAATCCCGCCTAAATGGCAATTTAATACATTTTATCCACAAAACTATTACCATTCTTTAACGATTGTTATTGGACAAGGGCGCGGGGAAAACTGGTTTTGTGCAGTGTTTCCAACGCTTTGCTTACCTAAAGAGCAAACAGAAATAAAACGTCCACCATCGTATCTTTCAGAATGGTGGCATAAAAAGAAAACGAAAAATAATCCACAAATTTCAGAAAATTACCCACAGAAAATTGTGAATGAGTTGTAAATTGTGGATAGTGAATGTGGAAAGCTAGTAGAAAGGAGATTAAAAGATGGAGACAGTATTACTAACTGTGGATGATTTTGTGGATAATTCAGAAAATTATACACAAGCTGTGCATTTATTAAATGATGGACAAGTGGTCGCTTTTCCAACGGAGACTGTTTATGGTTTAGGGGCAGTAGCGACAGATGAACAAGCCGTTAAAAAAATCTTTGCAGCGAAAGGTCGTCCTTCTGATAATCCACTGATTGTCCACATTGGCACAATAGAAGAAGTGAACCGGTATGTTGTGGATATCCCTGAAATCGCCAAAAAATGTATGGCTGCCTTTTGGCCGGGGCCACTAACACTCGTGATGCATGTAAAACCAAATGTACTCGCAGAAAGTGTAACACCAGGTATGCAAACGGTAGGACTGCGTATGCCAGATCACCCCGTTGCGTTAAAGTTATTACAAACATTAAAAAAACCACTCGCTGCACCGAGCGCGAATCGTAGTGGCAAGCCGAGTCCAACAAAGGCTAGTCATGTATTTGAAGATTTACAAGGGATTATTCCATGTATTTTAGATGGTGGCATGACAGGTATTGGTGTGGAATCAACGGTACTTGATGTAACGTTAGCGCAGCCGGTTATTTTACGTCCAGGTGGTGTTACGAAAGAAATGCTTGAAGAAGTGATTGGCCCTGTACTGGAACCGAACTTTGAGCAACAAAAAATCGAAGCAACACCAAAAGCACCAGGCATGAAATATACACACTACGCACCAAACGCACCGGTGTATTTAATAGAACAAGATTTGCAAATAATGCAGCAAGCTGTACAAACGCTGCAGCAGCAACAACATAAAGTAGCGGTACTTGCGCCTGAGAATTTTGCAGCAGTAAATGCTGATTATTATTTTTCATTTGGTCATGAATATGAGCTAGAGCAAATGAGTGCTAACTTATATGATGCGCTGCGTGCATGTGACAAAACCGATGCAACGATTATTTTAGCAACGACTACCGAGCGAAAAGGTGTCGGTACGGCTATTATGAATCGTCTTGAAAAAGCAGCAGGCGGGAACTGGTATCAATATTAAGTGATGAGAATCCATATTTTACACAAATACTGTGTAGAGTATGGATTTTTTGTTAAGGTAAACGCATAACGTATAGGAGGACAAAAGTAAAATAACCAAAGAAAGAAGGGCAATATGCAGGAAATTGTGGCAGGCATAGTGATGTCATTTGATGTAGTAGCACTGTTTTTAGTAGCGAACAATGTAAAATATAAATGGCTGCTCGCATGTTGGACAGCCTGTTTACATATGGTTTTTCCGTTAATTGGCTTTTACTTTGGAGAATGGCTCGGCGAAGTGTTAGTACAATGGTCTAATGGTATTTCTGTGTTATTATTATTTTTCATAGGCTTACAATTGCTATTGTCGAGAAAAAATGAAGATTTTCCAGCAAAAACTTTGCCTATTATCGCAATATTTGCGAGTTTTGATACCTTTTCAGTTAGCCTATCTTTTGGTATGCTAAAGTTAGAAAAATATCTTTTTATTATAAGTGCAGGATTTTCTACGTTGGTATTGTCATATATTGCCCTCGTCATTGCGCAAAAAAATACAATTTTCAAAAATGACTTGTTAAAAAGAATGGCAGGATTATTATTAATCATTATGAGTATTTTACTACTGGAATAAGGAATGGTACGAGATGAATATTTACTTTATTTGTACGGGCAATACTTGCAGAAGTCCAATGGCAGCAATGATTTTAAAGAATAAAAACATCGAAAATCTAGAGGTGCGTTCTGCTGGTATTTATGCACAGCAGGGAAGCGCAATGTCACAAAATGCACAGGTTGTGTTAAATCAAAATAATATAGAACATCATCATCAATCATCGCTCTTTAATGAACAAGATGCACAGTGGGCAGACCTTATTTTAACGATGACCACAGCGCATAAGGAAATGGTTTTACGTTTAGTCGATGATGTAGGTCATAAAACATTTACATTAAATGAATATGTGGGAATGGATGTACAGGATATTCAAGACCCCTATGGTGGCAATGTCTTTGTCTATGAACAGACGTTTGAACAATTAAATGCAGCAATTGAAAAATTAGCGAAAAAAATACGAACGGAGGAATAAATATAACATGGAGACAAAGAAAAAAATCTTTACGCTACGACGTAAGCTCGTATTGTTCGTGGGGATTTTGGCGGCAATTACGTATACAGCAAGTTTTATCTTTATAGAATATATTCAACCAATGTTTTTCCCTGAAACAAGCCCGATTCTTTATCAAATTTTTACATATGCGTTAGGGGTTCTCTGGTCATGCATACTCGCTGCAATTTTTAGTTTAATCATTGTTCGTCCATTACAACGTTTAGAAAACAGTGCGAATCAAGTAGCAGAGGGTAAGATTGGTAAGGATGTCGATATGCCAAAAACAAACGACGAAATTCGTACAGTTGGGGAAGCATTCCAAGCGATGGTTGTGAACTTACGCAAAATGGTAAACGGAATTGAAGAAAACTATAAATCAACAGATGCGACAATTGAAGCGTTATCCGAGCAAAGTAGCTCCGTATCTAAAAATGCGGTTGCGATTTCAATGAATATTTCACACATTTCATCAGGTGCGGATTCTTCGGCAATGGCGATTCAAGAAACAGCCGAAGCGCTTGAAGAAGTACGTGAATTAGCGACAGAAGTAAACAATAAAGCCTTAGAATCAGCGAATCGTTCAAACGAAATTTTAACGAATTTATCATCTACAACGCAAGCCATTAATGGAGTTGTACTGAGCATCCAAAAAATTGCGTCTGACAATGAACATGCGTTAGGTAATATTCGTGAGCTTGAAAAAAATGCCGGGCAAATTGAGCGTATTATCGGCCTAGTAGGGGATATTGCAGGACAAACCAACTTACTTGCACTGAATGCCTCCATTGAAGCAGCACGTGCAGGGGAACATGGCAAAGGCTTTGCGGTCGTTGCTGAAGAAGTCCGCGGCTTAGCAGACGAGAGTGCAAATGCAGTAAAAGGCATTACCGAACTAGTCAAAACGATGCAGCAAAATGTAAACGTTGTCGTTTCACAAATGCACGAACAAGTTACATTTGCTGTTAGCGAGTCTTCACGCGTATCTGAAACAACGACGGCAGTAGAAGGTATGTCAAAAGCTGTACATCAAATGGCTGATGACGTTGTTCAAATTTCGCAATTAGTTGGTCAGCAAATGCAAAATATTGAACGTACATCGCGCCAATCACAAGAAGTAGCGGCTATCGCCGAGCAAACTTCGGCAAGCGCACAGGAAGTGAATGCTGCATCAAATGAACAGTCGTATGCCATCAAACAAGTAGAAGCATTAGCGACAGATTTACAAAAGCAATCAGCTGAGCTATATAAAATGATTCAGCAGTTCGATCGTAGCTAAATAAATAGAAACTTGAGCATTGCATCTTTTTGGAGGATGCAATGCTTTTTCACGTATATTAAAGCACAAGATAGAATCAAATATACGTAAAAAACTAACGATTATAGCGAAGTGCGCTCAAATATTCGTGTTTTATACTAAAAATTCAAAATCATTGCACAAAACACGTGTCATTCTGATGTAATAAATGGTACACTGTTGGTGAATATAAAAGAATAAACATTAGGGAGGAAACCCTCTATGAAAATTGCCATTTCTTCAGATCATGGCGGCAATAATTTACGTAAAGAAATTATGGCGCTATTAGATGAATTAGCGATCAGTTATGAAGACTTCGGTCCACAATCAAACGATTCAGTTGACTATCCAGACTATGCACGCCCAGTTGCAGAACGAGTAGCATCAGGTGAATTTGACAAAGGGATTTTAATTTGCGGAACAGGGATTGGTATTTCAATCGCTGCCAACAAATTTAAAGGCATTCGTTGTGCATTAGTACACGATACATTCTCAGCAAAAGCAACACGTAACCATAATGACTCAAACATTTTAGCAATGGGTGAGCGCGTAATTGGCGCAGGTCTTGCACGTGAAATCGTAACAACTTGGTTACATGCAGAATTCGAAGGCGGTCGTCACGTACGTCGCGTTGAAAAAATCTCTGAAATCGAAGAACAACAACAGTAGGTGACCAAATGACAAACTTACACGATGTTCAGCATCAGTTGGCTAGTGCCCTACATGAATTCGAGCAGCAAGTGAAGTTTACCGAAAATCAGTTATTTGTTGTCGGCTGTTCAACGTCCGAAATCATCGGCGAAAAAATCGGAACAGCTGGTGCACTCGATGTGGCGCAAACACTCTATGAAGTGTTGTTAAAATTTGCACACAAACATAAGATGTATTTAGTTTTCCAAGGCTGTGAGCACATTAACCGTGCGCTTACATTAGAAGCAGCAGCCGCTAAACAGTACCATTTAGAGCCTGTTTCCGTCGTACCTGTACGAACAGCAGGTGGCTCGATGTCTGCTTACGCCTATACACAAATGAACGAACCGGTTGTCGTAGAAGCCCTGAATGCTCATGCGGGTATTGATCTTGGCCAAACACTAATCGGCATGCATTTAAAACATGTTGCCGTACCAATTCGTACATCAGTAAAGTATGTCGGAGAGGCAGTCATTACATTAGCTACAACACGTCCAAAGCTTATCGGTGGCGAACGTGCGCAATATAAGTAACGTTACGTTACTACATATCATTTTGAATTGGAAACTTCGAAATTCGTTCGAAACAAAATTTAGGAGGATTTAGACAAATGGCATTTGAAAAATTAGCAGGACAAGACAAGGCAATCTTAGACGCAATTTTATTAGAGAAAAAGCGTCAAAACACAAACATCGAGTTAATCGCATCAGAAAACTTCGTATCAGAAGCAGTGATGGAAGCGCAAGGCTCTTACCTTACAAATAAATATGCAGAAGGTTACCCAGGTAAACGTTACTACGGTGGCTGCGAGCATGTAGATGTAGTAGAAGATATCGCGCGTGATCGTGCAAAAGAATTATTCGGTGCAGCTTATGTAAACGTACAACCACACTCAGGTGCACAAGCTAACATGGCTGTATACCACACAATTTTACAACCAGGCGACACAGTACTTGGGATGAACCTTTCACACGGTGGTCACTTAACACACGGTTCTCCAGTAAACTTCTCTGGTATTTTATATAACTTCGTTGAGTACGGTGTAACAGCAGATACAAACGTAATCGACTATGAAGATGTTCGTCAAAAAGCATTAGAATCAAAACCAAAACTAATCGTTGCAGGTGCATCAGCTTATCCGCGTGCAATCGACTTCGCGAAATTCCGTGAAATTGCGGATGAAGTAGGTGCGTACTTCATGGTAGATATGGCACACATTGCAGGTTTAGTCGCGACTGGTGAGCATATGAGCCCAGTACCATACGCTGACTTTGTTACAACAACAACGCACAAAACATTACGCGGTCCTCGTGGCGGTATGATTTTATCAAAAGACGAAAAATGGGAAAAAGAATTAAATAAATCAGTATTCCCAGGAATTCAAGGTGGCCCATTAATGCACGTAATCGCTGCAAAAGCAGTAGCATTTGGCGAAGCATTACAACCTGAATTCAAAGAGTATGCCAAACAAATTAAGTTAAACGCAGTAGCATTAGCGGCAAGCTTACAAGAAGAAGGCGTTGAAATCGTATCAGGTGGTACAGACAACCACTTATTACTATTAAATGTAAAATCTTTAGGCTTAACTGGTAAAGTAGCAGAGCACGTACTTGATGAAGTGGCGATTACTACAAACAAAAACACAATCCCTTACGATACAGAAAAACCATTCGTAACATCGGGTGTTCGCGTTGGTACAGCAGCGATTACTTCTCGCGGCTTCAAAGAAGAGGATGCAATCGAAGTGGGTAAAATCATGGCATTAGTGCTAAAAAACCCAGAAGATGCAGCCGTAAAAGCGCAAGCTCGTGAGCGTGTAGAAGCGTTAACAGCAAAATATCCTTTATACGCATAATCTAGTAATATTACGAAAACCTCTTTATAACCTGAATAGGGCATAAGGAGGTTTTTTTTTATTGTAATGTGACAATATTTAGTTCTAAAATACTTGTATTTTTGGATTATATTACTTATTTATGTTGAAATATACATATGATGTCCATTATGATAAATTTGATAGAATTTTTAAGTAATACGCGTAATAATAAATAAAAGATGGAGGAACTATGGGAAAAACGATTGTAAACTATATTGAAAGAATAAAAAATATCGGCAATCCACCATTACAAATAACCTTCATCATGATTGATGAAACATTTCACATTGTAGATGAAGAGCATTTAGATTCGCACCAAACATTGCAGCAATCGTTACATATATTAGAACATTTTATTCTCCAACCTGCAGAGCAACAACGATTTCTTCAGATGATCATTAATAAAACAGACGATTCAATGAAAGTCCGATATAAACGTCAAGATCAGTCACCAATCTGTGTTCAAATTCAGAGTGTCCCCATCCTATTAGAAAAGCAATATTATCTAATTATCTTGACGCCACTGGATTCTAATACGTCGGGTCTATTTACAGCTACGACGAATGATATCATTATTTTAGAAACGAGTTTTGAAAATAAAATTCAAAAGATCTGCACAGAAATGGAATGCTTGCACGATGTCATGATGACGTTCACGTATACAAAAAAAGAGTCTGTGCCACTTATTACTTCTCGCAGCTTTCAAGATTTTGAAACGTCCATGATTACGGAAGAGGAACGTAATCAGCATCTTCAAATGCAAGGAGAAGGTTTAAAGGATTTAGCGTTACATCAACTGACAAAATACTTTGCACAACAGAATGGCTATGATGAGAGTTATTTCTTGCCTATTTATACGAAAGAGCAAGAAGCAATCGGTTATTTTCTAATTTACATGAATGCAGAGCGAACGATTGAAATGTTGGACGGACGCTTTCAAGAAAAACTAACGCAGATTGTACAACTTCTAGATAAAATCTCGATGTATGAACAGCAAATCGAAGCCTTAAAAACGAAAGATCATGTCGTGAATCTGCCAAGCTACGATGAATTTGTTCAGCAATTAAAACGATTTAAGCAACAGGGTAAAATTGGCGTTGTCAAAATTATTAAGGCAGGAGAATTTTCAAATGTAGTAGGGCTTTACGGGAGACCAGCAGGAGAAGAGTTATTAAGGCAGCTTTGGCAGCGTTTATCGAAGGCGTCTGAAGATAGTTTAATTGCCCGTTTTACGAGTTCTGCGCTGATCATGTTTACCCCAATCGATTTTCAAACATTACTTCATCAGCAAACGAGGCTAAGTGATGATGTGAAGGATTCCTTTTTTATTTTTGATCAGCAAGTACATATAACGTTGAAAGTAGGCATTGCACCATTTGATGCAAATACAACTGTGCATGATGTTGTTCGCTTTGCCGAGTATGCCTTAGCTAAGGCACGCCAAATTCACGGGGCCCATACGGAATTTTATACGTCACGCTATGATGATATATTAGGGCGAGAAATGATGCTATTAAATCATTTGAAAAGTGCCATTCAGAACAAGGAAATTACCGCGTATTTTCAACCGAAATATGCAGTTTATAACGAAAAAATCGCCAGTGTCGAGGCGTTAGCACGCTGGATTTCGCCAGAGTTTGGCTTTGTCTCACCGGTGGAATTTATTGCACTTGCTGAAAATACAGGATTGATTAAAGATTTAGAACTGCATATTCTTGAAACGGTGTTCACGTGGCAGCAACAGCGCCAATATGACGGTAAGCGTATTGTCCCTGTGGCGGTGAATGTTTCGCCGGATCATTTTTATCATCCGCACTTTATACAAAATTTAAAACACCTACTTACAAAATATTACGCAGATCCGAAGTATGTAATTATTGAAGTAACTGAAAATATGGGGCTTTTCGACTTCGAAAGAGCGAATGAAATTATTAATAAGTTACAGACTCTTGGTATTGTGACAAGTATCGACGACTTTGGTGTTGGTTATTCTTCGCTAAGCTATTTGCAAAAGTTTTCGTTTAATGAGCTGAAAATTGACCGAAGCTTTATTATGAAAATTGATGAGCTTGCAACGCAGAAAATTGTCAAAGCGATTATTGACATTGCCCATACACTGGAGATGGATGTGATTGCAGAAGGGGTCGAAACAAAAGAACAACTGGAAATTTTAAAAGCAATTCGCTGCGATGGCATTCAAGGTTATTATTATTCAAAACCACTCCCAATCGATCAAGCATCTAAGTTAATTGACGTGGAACGTGAAAAAAGTAAGTGAATGTTGCCATCTTTGTGAAGAAAGAAAAAACATCCGTAGAATAGTTTTCGATAATATTCTTTTCTGTTATACTGGTTTAGATAAAAAACAGTTAGGAGATGTCAACGTGAGCAAAGTATACGTATTTGACCACCCATTAATTCAACACAAGTTAACTTATATTCGAGATAAAGAAACAGGAACAAAAGAATTCCGCGAATTAGTTGACGAAGTCGCAACATTAATGGCTTTCGAAATTACACGTGATTTACCATTAGAGGAAATCGAAGTGGAAACTCCGGTTACAAAAGCGAAAGCAAAAGTCCTATCAGGTAAGAAAATTGCCATCGTGCCAATTTTACGCGCTGGTATCGGGATGGTAGATGGCGTATTAAAATTAATTCCTGCTGCAAAAGTAGGTCACATCGGTCTTTACCGTGACCCAGAAACATTAAAACCAGTAGAATATTATGCGAAACTTCCAGCAGATGTGGAAGAGCGTGATTTCATCATTGTTGACCCAATGTTAGCAACTGGTGGTTCAGCAGTAGAGGCAATCAACTCACTGAAAAAACGTGGCGCAAAAAGCATTAAATTCATGTGCTTAATCGCAGCTCCAGAGGGTGTAGCAGAAATTCAAAAAATTCACCCTGATGTAGATATTTACATCGCATCTCTAGATGAAAAATTAAATGATCACGGTTATATCGTACCTGGCTTAGGTGACGCTGGTGACCGTTTATTCGGTACAAAATAAGAACAAAAGCGCTAAAGCGCCCTTTTAGCTGCGAAAAGCACTGGAAGAAGGCTCCTAGCGTGCTTGTCACGCGTAGAGACTTCTGAAGTGCCTCGAGTAGCTGGCGCTTTAACCTAGACGTAGACAATACTTCATGCAAAGTTAGTCTATATGCGATATTTTATAATTTTTTAATAATAAAAAGAACGCCCGTAAATGTGCGGGCGTTTTTTTATAGAGTAAGTTTTAATATAATCCATTGTGCTACGCTGCGGCGGACGCTTTCCTGGGGGCGTGGCTCCAAAGTTTTTGACAAAAAGCTTTGCGACGAAAGCGATAGCGACAGGAGCAACCTAATTTTCCGCGCACGCTTAATTCCCTGGGAGTCGCCGCCTTCGCTCCGCACAACTCTACTTGAATATAAAGTATACCTCTATAAAAAAATTTAAATAACAAACACTTTTTCTTATAGAACTATTACATGTAAAGCGCTGCATTATATGGCAGTACTATAAATAATATTTATGATTAGTCAATATCCGCCGCCTCGCGTTAGCGCAACGGCTTGGTTTTGCGCTCTTAACCTTATGACGATAGCAACATTTTGTATTGGTGGGCCTCGCAAACGGCATTAAAGAACAGTAGTATGGACATGTACCACGTGGCCATAATGCGGTCATGCCGTAGCCCATCAATTCAAAGCTTAATTATATACGATGCTAATTTTATTTAAAAGGAGACTCATCATGACAAACAAATATAAAGTAATGACCATTTTTGGTACACGCCCAGAAGCAATCAAAATGGCGCCGCTTGTGTTAGAGCTAGGGAAGCACACAGACAAAATTGAATCTATCGTTACCGTAACAGCACAGCACCGTCAAATGCTTGACCAAGTGCTTGAAACATTCAAGATTACACCAGACTATGATTTAAACATTATGAAGGATCGTCAAACATTAGTTGACGTTGCGACAAACGCACTAATCGGTTTAGACCGTGTCATGAAAGAAGCAAAGCCGGATATCGTGTTAGTACATGGCGATACAGCAACAACATTTGTCGGAAGCTTAGCGGCATTTTACAACCAAATTGCGATTGGGCACGTGGAAGCGGGCTTACGTACTGGTCAAAAATATTCACCGTACCCAGAAGAAATGAACCGTCAACTAACAGGGGTAATGGCTGACCTACATTTTGCTCCTACAGAACAGTCACGTGAAAACCTATTAAAAGAAAATAAACTTGACGAAGCGATTTTTGTTACAGGAAATACGGCAATCGATGCATTAAAAACGACAGTTAGTGAACACTATAGTCACCCAGTACTTGAAAAGATGGGTACGGATCGCATGATTTTACTAACAGCACACCGTCGTGAAAATCTAGGGGAACCAATGCGCAACATGTTCCGTGCGATTATGCGCTTACTCGCAGAGCATAAAGATGTTCAAGTTGTCTACCCAGTACACATGAACCCAGCAGTGCGTGAAGTGGCAAACGAAATTTTAGGGGACAACCCACGCGTTCATTTAATTGAGCCGTTAGAGGTGTTTGATTTCCATAACTTCGCAGCACGTTCGTTTATGATTTTAACGGATTCAGGTGGGGTACAAGAGGAAGCGCCGTCACTAGGTAAGCCAGTACTTGTACTACGTGATACAACTGAACGCCCAGAAGGTATTGCAGCAGGGACATTAAAACTTGCAGGCACGGACGAAGAAGTCATTTATACAATGGCAAAAGAATTATTAACGGATAAAGAAGAGTATGAAAAAATGGCACACGCATCGAATCCGTACGGTGATGGATTTGCCTCAGAGCGAATTGTAGAAGCATTATTAAAATTCGCTCAAAAATAATACGATTTATTGAAAAAATGTTTTTTAGGAAAATACTAGATACTAAATTAAATAAAATTTGTTGTCAATAGTTGAATCTGCTATTTTGCTACGAAAAAAAAATTTCAATCACAACCAAATAATTGGAAAACAGAAAAAATGCGTAAAATAGCGGATTTTAACGTTAGTGAAAAATAGTGGATAAAAATTATGTATAAGTATACACAAATTTGTCAACAATTTGACGAGGACTCTAACTGTGTGAAGTTTTTCACCATTAGCAATTGACATCAAAAACCCCCTATTGTATGCTTACAAAGGGTAAGAATGATGAGGGTTTCGTCTAGTTAAAAGACGTTGAAACACTTGTTATATCAAGTTTCTACTAGATTGACAGTTGAAATTCGGCTCGTCAATTTGCAACGTTTTTTATGCGTCTGGATTAAGTCCGCAAGATTATGAGTCATTTAGAGGTATGAAATGAATGAGAAGTTCGTGATGAAAATTGACGAAGTGATCATTGTTTAGTACTTGTAACGGCCTCTAATTTTGTAGTGCATTTACTACAACTTAAATTCACTTAATGGTCGATGAACACTTTCTTTACTCGAAAAAATGTTTCAGGAGATTAATTGCCAATGCTAGATTTGCATCACACTTTCGCTATGCAGAAAAAGGCGTTCTTTTTTTTGCTTGCTATTTGTGCTTTAGGCTGGGGATTTTCGCCGTATGATTCGATATTTGCTGGTATTGCCCTGGGTGCGTTCTTTGGTACGTATAACTTTTGGATATTAGTTCGACGTATGGAAAAATTTGACCGTTCCATGAGTGAAGGGACAAGAGCACCATCTATCGGAATGGCATATCGCTTTTTTTCTGGTGTTGCCGCAGTCGCAATCGCAATATCGTTGCCACAATATTTTCACTTAATAAGCACGGTCATTGGGCTCATGATTCCGTACATCTTTGTAGTAATAGAAAGAATCGTACATCTATCGAGACGCCACTAATGTGCATTTGAAAGAGAGGTGAATGCAGAAATGGATCATACAGCTCCAGAGCTACACTTGGATTTAAGCTTTATGACGCTTACTTTCAACTTATCTACAGTGTTAACTCTTTTAGTAGCAGCAATCATCGTATTTTTAATCGCGGTTATTTCAACAAGAAGACTCGCTTTAAAACCGACTGGTATGCAAAACTTCATGGAATGGATTATGGATTTCGTGAAGGGAATTATTAAAAGTAACATGGACTGGAAAACTGGCGGTCGCTTCCACATTCTAGGGATTACATTAATTATGTTCATTGCCGTATCTAACTTACTTGGTTTACCAATGGGTGGGATCTTGTACGGAACAGATTTATGGTGGAAATCACCAACAGCTGACCCAGTCGTAACGATGACATTAGCGACAATGATTTTAGTATTAACACAGTACTACGGCGTGAAAATGCAAGGTACAGGTGGTTATGCTAAAACATTCTTCCAACCAATGTCATTCATGTTCCCATTAAAGATTATCGAAGAGTTCGCAAATACGTTAACTCTTGGTCTACGTCTTTACGGTAACATTTATGCCGGTGAAATCTTACTAGGTTTACTAGGTGGTTTAGCAGGCGCAAGTATTTTAGGCTTCGTAGGTGCAATCGTACCGACAATGGCATGGATGGGATTCTCGATTTTCATCGGGTTTATCCAAGCTTTCATTTTCGTTATGTTAACGATGGTTTACATGGCTCACAAAGTGAGTACAGACCATTAATTATAAATTACCGCATTCAATGTAGTGTAGTAGTTTGAACAAAAAAAACAACACATCCAAGGAGGATATTTTATCATGACAGGTTCATTAGGTTTATTAGCAGCAGCAATCGCAATCGGTTTAGCAGCACTAGGTGCAGGTATTGGTAACGGTCTTATCGTTTCAAAAACAGTAGAAGGTATCGCTCGTCAACCAGAAGCACGTGGCGCATTACAAACTACAATGTTCATCGGGGTTGCGTTAGTAGAAGCATTACCGATCATCGCAGTAGTAGTAGCATTCATCGTAATGAATCAATAGTCTTTAACAGGCTATTTACAGTGGCGAAGAAGACTTTTCAAAGAGCCCTTCGCCATTGCTTTTGTATAAATAAGGAACATCCTTATTTTTTCGTTTTTTAACATGAAAGTAAAAGTTTTACAAATATAGATTTTTATTTAGCTCTTGAAGGGAGTGAAACAATCGTGTTTTTAGACCATCTTGTATTAGGTGCAGGCGCTACTGGCATCAACTTAGGTGATGCTATCGCTACATTAGTTATTTTCTTAGGTTTAATGGCACTTCTTAAAAAGTTCGCTTGGGGTCCTTTAATGGGTATCATGCGCGAGCGTGAAGAGTTAGTTGCTAGCGGTATTGATGCTGCTGAAAAAGCTAAGAAAGAAACGCAAGCACTATTAGAAGAACAAAAGAGCCTTCTTAAAGAAGCTCGTACAGAAGCGCAATCTATTTTAGAAGGCGCTAAAAAGCAAGGCGAAGCATCTCGCGAGGAAATCGTGTCAGCTGCACGCGCTGAAGCTAACCGTCTAAAAGAATCTGCTGTTCGTGATATCGAAGCAGAGAAAGAAAAAGCAATCGCTGCGGTACGCGAAGAAGTGGTTTCATTATCAGTTCTTGCTGCATCTAAAGTTCTTGGAAAAGAAATTTCAGAAGCAGACAACAGCGCATTAATTAAAGAAACGATTGCGAAGGCAGGCGAAGCGAAATGAGTCAATCGACTGTAGCAAATCGCTATGCTCAAGCAATTTTTAAATTAGCTGCTCAGCAAAACTTACTTACTGAAGTAGGTTCGGATTTTAAAGAGATCAAAGAAGTATTAGCTACTAACGATGAGTTTATGGCATTACTTACAGCTCCTAAAATCTCTGCTGATCGCAAAAAAGAGCTTATTGCTCAAATCTTAACTGGTGCACAGCCAATCGTTGTAAACATGATTCAATTCTTAATCGAAAAGAAACGTTTAAACGAATTATCAGCTGTTGCTGAACAGTTCCAAGCATTAGCAGCCGCTGCTCAAGGTGCTGCAGATGCAAAAGTTTTCTCTACTCGCGAATTATCAGCTGATGAGCGTGCAGAAATTTCTGCTGCTTTCGGTAAATTAGTAGGTAAAGAAACACTTAATATTACAAACATTATCGATGCGTCATTAATTGGTGGCGTACGCGTTCAAATCGGCAACTATATCTTCGACAGCACTGTAGCTTCTAAGCTAGAGGACTTAAAGAAAGTATTAGTTGGTTAAATCTTAAGAAATGTGAGAGGTGAACATACATGGGCATCAAAGCTGAAGAAATCAGCAGTCTGATTAAACAGCAGATTGAAGGTTATCAATCGGAATTAAAAGTAAGCGAAGTAGGTACAGTTATCACTGTTGGTGACGGTATCGCTCGTGCTCATGGCCTCGACAACGCCATGGCTGGAGAGCTTTTAGAGTTCTCTAACGGTGTTATGGGTATGGCACAAAACCTAGAAGAAGGTAACGTTGGTATCGTAATTTTAGGAGACTACCTTGGCATCAAAGAAGGCGATGAAGTTCGTCGTACAGGTCGTATTATGGAAGTTCCAACAGGAAACGCACTTATCGGTCGCGTAGTAAACCCTCTTGGACAACCAGTTGATGGATTAGGTCCAATCAACACAACTACTAGTCGTCCAATCGAGAGCCCAGCTTTCGGTGTAATGGCACGTAAATCAGTACATGAGCCATTACAAACAGGTATTAAAGCGATTGACGCTTTAGTTCCAATTGGTCGTGGTCAACGTGAGTTAATCATCGGTGACCGTCAAGTAGGTAAAACATCGGTAGCAATCGATACAATCCTAAACCAACAAGGCGAAGATATGATTTGTATCTACGTTGCAATTGGTCAAAAAGAATCAACTGTACGTGGTGTAGTTGAAACTTTACGTAAGCACGGTGCTTTAGATTACACAATCGTTGTAACTGCATCAGCTTCACAACCAGCGCCATTATTATACTTAGCACCATTTGCTGGTATATCTATGGCCGAAGAGTTCATGTTAGAGGGTAAACACGTTTTAGTCGTGTATGATGACTTAACTAAACAAGCATCAGCTTACCGTGAACTTTCATTATTATTACGTCGTCCTCCAGGTCGCGAAGCTTACCCTGGTGACGTATTCTACTTACACTCACGTTTACTTGAGCGTGCAGCGAAGTTAAATGAAACTTACAAAAACGGTTCTATTACGGCGCTTCCATTCGTTGAAACGCAAGCGGGCGATATCTCTGCATATATCCCAACAAACGTAATTTCTATTACAGATGGTCAGATCTTCTTACAATCTGACTTATTCAACTCTGGTGTACGTCCAGCAATCAACGCCGGTTTATCAGTATCACGTGTAGGTGGTTCTGCTCAAATTAAAGCGATGAAAAAAGTAGCTGGTACATTACGTCTTGACTTAGCAGCATTCCGTGAGTTAGAGTCATTCGCTCAATTCGGTTCTGACTTAGACGCAATTACACTTGCAAAATTAGAGCGTGGTAAACGTACAGTTGAAGTGTTAAAACAAGACTTAAACAAACCTCTAAAAGTTGAAAAACAAGTAGCGATCCTATATGCATTAACTAAAGGTCACTTAGATGATATTCCAGTACAAGACATCGTTCGTTTCGAAGGTGAATTCTTAAGCTGGTTAGATTCAAACCACACAAACGTTTTAGATCACGTTCGTACTACTAAAGAACTTGCTCCAGATGCTGAGTACATCGAAGCTATTAACGCATTCAAAAAAACTTTCGCTAAATCAGAGTAAGAATTGAACAGTTTTTTCACGTGTGCTTCGTGCATGCGTGAAAAGCTGAGCATCTCTTTTTAAGAACTTGATAAAAATCAAAAGGTGGTGAAATACCAGTGGTAAACTTACGCGAAATTAAAGGTCGTATTAACTCTACAAAGTCAACGAAACAAATTACTAAAGCGATGCAGATGGTTTCATCTTCGAAATTACGTCGTGCAGAGCAAAACGCTAAGGCTTTCGTACCTTACATGGAAAAAATCCAAGACGTAGTAGGCGCAATCGCATCAGGTACAAAAGACAGCGGACATCCAATGTTAACTGTTCGTCCTGTAAAGAAAACAGCTTACTTAGTTATCGGTTCTGACCGTGGTTTAGCAGGTGCTTACAACTCAAGCATTTTACGTGAAGTTCAGAACACAATTAATGAACGTCACAAGTCTAAAGACGAGTACGTAGTATTAGCGGTAGGACGTATGGTTCGTGATTACTTTGTAAAGCGTGGACACAACGTTATCGCAGATGTAGTTGCTCTACCAGACCAACCATCATTTGCTGATATTAAAGAAATCGCTCGTAAAGCTGTTGGTATGTTCACTGAAGGTACGTATGATGAACTTTATATGTACTACAATCACTTCGTATCAGCAATCGCTAACGAAGTGACTGTGAAAAAAGTTCTTCCTTTAACTGATATTGCACCTACAACAAGCAAAGCTGCATATGAATTCGAGCCATCAGGCGAAGCAATTCTTGAAGTATTATTACCTCAATATGCAGAAAGCTTAATTTACGGCGCGTTATTAGACGGAAAAGCGAGTGAACATTCAGCGCGTATGACAGCAATGAAAAACGCTACAGACAATGCAAACGACCTTATTGCAGATCTTTCTCTACAATACAACCGTGCACGTCAAGCGGCGATTACACAAGAAATTACAGAAATCGTTGGTGGAGCTGCAGCCTTAGAATAGGCGGCACTCACCAACGTCGTATAAGAATACGATAGGAGGGTACACAGTAATGAACAAAGGACACGTTCTTCAGGTAATGGGTCCAGTAGTAGACGTAAAGTTTGCTAATGGTGAATTACCAGCAATTTATAACGCATTAACAGTTACAATCGAACGTCCTAACGAAGAGCCAACTACTCTTGCATTAGAAGTAGCGCTACACTTAGGTGACGATTCTGTTCGTACGATTGCCATGTCATCTACTGACGGTTTACAACGTGGAGCAGAAGTAACAAACACAGGAGCACCAATCTCAGTACCAGTTGGTGATGCTACATTAGGTCGCGTATTCAACGTACTTGGTGAAGTTATCGACTTAGGCGAAGAGATTCCTGCTGACGTTCGACGTGATTCAATTCACCGCGAAGCGCCAACATTCGATCAATTATCAACTACTGTAGAAATCCTTGAAACAGGTATCAAAGTAGTAGACTTATTAGCACCTTACATCAAAGGTGGTAAAATCGGTCTATTCGGTGGTGCCGGTGTAGGTAAAACAGTATTAATCCAAGAATTAATCAACAACATCGCACAAGAGCACGCTGGTATCTCAGTATTCGCTGGTGTAGGTGAGCGTACTCGTGAGGGTAACGACTTATTCTTCGAAATGACTGATTCAGGCGTAATCAAACAAACTGCGATGGTATTCGGTCAAATGAACGAACCACCTGGCGCACGTATGCGTGTAGCTTTATCTGGTTTAACAATGGCAGAATACTTCCGTGATGAGCAAGGTGCAGACGTACTTTTATTCATCGACAACATCTTCCGTTTCACTCAAGCAGGTTCTGAGGTTTCTGCCCTATTAGGTCGTATGCCTTCAGCGGTAGGTTACCAACCAACACTTGCTACAGAAATGGGTAAATTACAAGAGCGTATCACATCTACGACTAAAGGTTCTGTAACTTCTATCCAAGCGATCTACGTACCAGCCGATGACTATACTGACCCGGCTCCGGCTACAACTTTCGCCCACTTAGATGCAACAACTAACCTTGAGCGTAAATTATCTGAAATGGGTATCTACCCTGCGGTTGACCCATTAGCTTCGACTTCTCGTGCATTATCACCAGAAATCGTAGGTCCAGAACACTACGCGATCGCAACTAAAGTTCAACGTACAATCCAACGTTACCGTGAGTTACAAGATATCATCGCCATCTTAGGTATGGATGAGTTATCTGATGAAGATAAACAAACTGTAGAACGCGCTCGTCGTATCCAGTTCTTCTTATCTCAAAACTTCCACGTAGCGGAGCAATTCACTGGTCAAAAAGGTTCTTATGTACCTGTTAAAGAAACTGTTCGTTCATTCAAGGAAATCCTTGAAGGCAAATGGGATCACTTACCAGAAGATGCTTTCCGTTTAGTTGGTTCTATTGATGAAGTAGTAGCGAAAGCTAAAGAAATGGGCGTACAAGTTTAATTAGCTGACGAGGAGGTAAAAATATGAAGACAGTTACAGTCAATATTGTCACTCCCGACGGCCCAGTATACGATTCAGAGGTAACGATGGTTATCGCTAAAACAACTTCAGGTGAAATTGGTGTCCTTGCTGGCCATATTCCTATGGTTGCTCCACTGACAATTGGTGCGGTGAAGCTGAAAAAAGCGGATGGTACTTTTGATCTTGCAGCAATTAGCGGCGGTTTCATTGAAGTACGTCCTGATAAAATTTCGATTTTAGCTCCTTCTGCTGAAGTTGCTTCAACAATCGATGTTGCACGTGCTAAAGAAGCATTAACTCGTGCTGAAGGTCGCCTTCAAAAGAAACAAGATGACGTCGATTTCCAACGTGCTGAACTAGCGTTAAAACGTGCGTTGAATCGTATCAACGTTCAAGAGGGTAATATCTAATTTAAATTTAAAGTGGGCAGAGCAATCTGCCCACTTTTTTAGTATGTCAGAAAATATAGGATTTTGGTGTTTTAGCAGTGTTTAGGTATTCGCGCCACCCCTTCACATATGCATTTTTTGACATTGGACGTCTTTTGTGGTTATATTAATATGTTTGACACGATTTGTGAATGGAGAGGATGGACTTGGATTTAGTAGCAGAAGCAGGGCAGCAGGCATTAATGAACGTTATTGCCTATATTGTTTTTATTGGCATGGCCCTATATGCATTGCAGGGACTACATCTTGAGCAGTTATTTAAAAAGGGAAAAACCTTTCAAATTCAATTGTTTTATATTTTAATGAGTCTTGTCATTGGATCGGCAGCAGCAGATTTTTTTCTTAACTTTTTAAGCTGGTCACGAACAATTCCCTATATCTTCAATTAATACAGGAAATAAACGGTGCTATTTATTTCTTGTAGTGGGGAATAATCACTTGTTTTTCACTACAAGAAATAAAATTTCCTAGGAAATAGTATACGTTTGCCATCTTACAAAGTCGGGGTAGTTAATTAAAGATGATACTTTTCTGTGAAATTCTGTCTATTCACATTAACTACCTGCGCTGCGTATTATAAAATAATAGCTATTTCTATAAAATTAGCTTAAAATAGTGATTTGGGTGCTTGAATAAGCGCACCTTTTTATGTAGTATGTTTTTGTGTGAGAAATAACAGTCAAATGAAGTTTTAACATGATAAAAATTAATTGAACTTATTCATTTATTCATTATATGAGAATCGAATTCGGAGGGACGAATTGTGGAGAGAATTATTGTTACTGGGGGTCAAACGCTAAAAGGCAATGTGCGCGTCGAAGGTGCGAAGAATGCTGTATTACCAATTTTAGCTGCGTCTCTATTAGCTTCAAAAGATAAAAATATTATTAAAGATGTACCAAACTTAGCAGATGTAAGTACAATTAATGAAGTATTAAAAAGCTTAAATGCACTTGTTGAATATAATGTAGAACAAAACGAAATGATCATCGATACGTCAATGGAGCTTTCAAGCGAGGCGCAATTCGAGTTTGTTAGTAAAATGCGTGCATCGATTTTAGTAATGGGTTCATTACTAGCGCGTAACGGTTATGCTCGTGTAGCATTACCAGGCGGTTGTGCAATCGGCTCACGTCCAATCGAACTACACTTAAAAGGCTTTGAAGCAATGGGTGCTGAAATTTCATTTGGCCATGGCTATGTAGAAGCAAAAGTAAAAGACGTACTGAAAGGTGCTGAAATTTATTTAGACTTCCCAAGTGTTGGGGCGACTGAAAACATTATGACAGCAGCAGCTTTAGCGAAGGGCACTACAGTTATTGAAAATGCTGCAAAAGAGCCTGAAATTGTAGATTTAGCGAACTTCATTAATGCGATGGGTGGTCGTGTTATCGGTGCAGGTACCGACACAATTCGTATTGAAGGTGTAAAACAATTAAAAGGTTGCGAGCATTATATTATTCCAGACCGTATTGAAGCCGGAACGTTTATGGTGGCAGCAGCAATTACGCGTGGTGACGTATTCATCGAAAACGCAGTACCTGAGCATATGACAGCATTGATTGCTAAAATGCGTGAAATGGGTGTTGAAGTCATCGAAGAAGGCGAAGGGTTACGTGTACGTGCTACGGATCCACTTAAAGCTGTGGACATTAAAACAATGCCACACCCAGGCTTCCCGACAGATATGCAATCACAAATGATGGCGTTAATGTTAACGGCAACAGGCACAAGTATTATCACAGAAACGGTATTTGAAAACCGCTTTATGCATGTGGAAGAGTTCCGTCGCATGAATGCCGATGCGAAAATTGAAGGTCGCTCAGTATTTATTGAAGGCGGTAAAAACTTACAAGGTGCGGAAGTATCAGCAACAGACTTACGTGCAGCAGCATCGCTTATTTTAACTGGTCTTGTATCTGAAGGCGTAACACGAGTAACAAAATTACATCACTTAGACCGTGGCTACGTGGACTTCCACAAAAAATTAGCTGCCCTAGGTGCGAATATCGAACGCGTTGATTCTGAAGAAGTTGTAGAAGAAACAATTGTAACGGTATAATACTAGAATTTCAGGAGCATCCATTCCCTCACAGAATTTGAGGTAGTGGGTGCTTTTTATGTAGAAAATAGGACTATGGTGAATTCCCTAAAATCTAAATCACGTACAATGTATATTCAGATGAGAAAAACATACACTGTCTCATGAAAAAAATTCTACTTTCTATTTTGTTACTTAGCTTATTCGTTATTCCGCTTTTTATGCTAAAAAAACTACCGAATTCATCAAAACAGATGGAGGAACCATTCGAAAACATGTGCCAGCTATTCATTTCGATCAATGACACATCGATTCCGATAGAAGACTATTTAATCGGTGTGCTTGCGGGAGAAATGCCGGCTAGTTTTCATGAAGAAGCGCTAAAAGCTCAGGCAATCGCGGCGAGGACATATGTATTGAAGCAAACTAACAATGGACAAACTGCCATCAGCGCAACAACAGCGCATCAAGTATTTAATGATCAGCAAATGCGCGAAGAAAAGTGGCAAGCCGCTTTCGCGCAAAATGAACAAAAGCTCGAGCAAGCCGTAAACGAAACCAAGCAGCAAGTACTGACCTATCAAGATCAACTCATCACCGCCATGTTTCATGCATCCTCCTACAAACAAACAGAATCCGCACAAAATTATAGCGACAATGTTCTTCCTTATTTGCAATCGGTACCGACATCAGAGCTACTTGAACCACAACAACTTATCTTCTCCTATAACGAGCTAAATACGCAGCTACAACAAAATTTTACAGCCAAAGAGTATCAACAAGCCAAAATCCTAAAGAACAGTTCTGAGCGTATAGAGTCCGTTACAATCGCAGGTAAAACATGGTCTGGGCGAGAAATCCGGGAATACTTAAATTTACGGTCAACACATTTCATGTGGGAGCAGGCAGCAGCGGGTATCCAAATTACTACGCTTGGTTATGGGCACGGGGTAGGGATGAGTCAAGAGGGTGCAAATGCGATGGCACAAAGAGGCGCAACCGCTGAAGATATTTTGGCGCACTATTATCCGAATACAAACCTACAAACTTTTGATTATTGTGAAAAATGATGTTTAACTTCGGTACTTCCTGTCCACACTTTTTCTTGAGGTGATGAACATGAGAGAAGTTAAACGAAAGCCTTCTCAAAAACTGATGGAGCGACCGTGGTTTTGGCCGGTTGTTTATAGCAGTATTGCATTGATGATTGTCGGCGTAATTTTGAGCTACAACGCTTTGTACAATAGTCAACAGGATCAGGTCGCATTAGAAGAGCAACCAGCAACCAATCAAGAAACCATTTTGCCAACCGCAACAAAGCTAGAAACATTGAAATATCCGTTTAAAGAGGAATTGTTAAATGAAGTGGCCATCTTACATGAATTTTATGATGTCACAGCCGACGAAGCAACACGAGAAAATGCACTTTTAGTATTCAACCAAGTGTTTACAACATCAACAGGTGTAACGATTGCGATTAATAGTGAGCCGTTCGAAGTGGTCGCTGCGATGAGTGGCGAGGTGACAAAAGTGAAGATGGACGTCTTTACAGGTAATCAAATTACAATCACACATCCAAATGGCATGGAAACGCGTTATAACTCCGTTGCAGATATTTTAGTAAAAGAAGGCGACAAAGTAACGCAAGGAGAGCCAATCGCCAAATCACAGGAAAATGAATGGAATGAAGCGGCAGGCATCCATTTGCACTTTGAAGTTCTAGAAAATGGAGTTCTTGTGAATCCAAGGAAGTTTTTAGCGTTCTAATGTAATCCCGAATAAACGCAAGACTCGACACATATGGTGAACCAATAAGAACTAAACACTCTTCATACATTTTAAAGAGAGGAAGAGAACGTGCACGAGCATATTCGGCAACGTTGCGTTCGATTGGGGGAGCTATTTGTGGAGAAAGGTGGAACGGTACGTGCACTAGCGAGTAAGACGGGATTTTCAAAAAGCACGGTGCATAAGGATTTAACAGAAAGACTCGTACAAGTAAATGAACCACTCGCCAAACAAGTGCAGGAACTACTCGCCTATAACAAGTCGATTCGACATTTGCGAGGTGGTGAAGCAACACGCAAAAAATGGCTAGAAAAACCAATACAAGCAACAGTAATGTCTAGCGAGTAAGTAAGCTCACTAGACATTTTTGATTTTTTTAGCAAATCCGCAACAACTTAAAATCCCTATAAATTCCAAAGTAAAGGAAATTGTCTACCATAATTATAGATGTAATTCAGTAGGGTATATGATAAAATAAGCTAGATAAAGAGGCATATGAATCGTATACATGTTGAAATCGCTGGAAGGAGACTAACAAACATGTTTTCTAAAGATATTGGGATAGATTTAGGTACTGCAAACGTGTTAATTCACGTGAAGGGGAAGGGCATTGTATTAAATGAGCCTTCTGTAGTGGCAATTGATAAAAAGAGTGGAAAAGTGCTAGCTGTAGGTGAAGAGGCACGTCAAATGGTAGGGCGTACACCGGGCAATATCGTGGCAATTCGTCCGTTAAAAGACGGCGTGATTGCAGATTTCGATGTAACAGAAGCAATGTTAAAGCATTTTATTAATAAACTAGATTTAAAGGGCTTTTTATCGAAGCCACGTATTTTAATTTGCTGTCCGACAAATATTACGTCAGTCGAGCAAAAAGCAATCCGCGAAGCAGCTGAAAAATCAGGCGGTAAAAAGGTGTATCTAGAGGAAGAACCAAAAGTAGCAGCAATTGGCGCAGGTATGGATATTTTCCAACCAAGCGGCAATATGGTTGTTGATATCGGCGGTGGTACGACAGACGTAGCGGTCCTTTCAATGGGTGATATCGTAACAAGTGAATCAATCAAAATCGCAGGCGACGTATTCGACAATGACATCTTGCAATACATAAAGAAAGAATACAAGCTACTAATCGGTGAACGTACGGCAGAGGATATTAAAACAACAATCGGTACGGTTTTCCCAGGTAGTCGCAAAGAATCAATGGACATTCGTGGCCGTGACATGGTAACTGGTTTACCACGCACAATCGAAATCCATTCAGAAGAAATCGAGCATGCCCTGCGTGAATCAGTAAGCATGATCGTACAAGCGGCGAAAAACGTGCTTGAAAAAACACCACCAGAATTATCGGCAGATATTATTGACCGTGGTGTTATTTTAACAGGCGGTGGGGCGTTACTACACGGTATCGACCAATTGTTAATTGAAGAATTAAAAGTCCCGGTATTTATTGCTGAAAACCCGATGGACTGTGTCGCAATCGGAACAGGTGTGATGTTAGATAATATTGACCGAGCAGTTAGTAATAAATAACTGAACTAGCTGATAACCTAACATTCAAATGAATTTTACCGATATATATGAAATATGACGTAACTAGAGGTGAAGTGCATGTTTAAAGGGTTTTATACAGTAGCAACAGGAATGGTTGCACAACAACGTAAGACAGAAATTTTAACGAATAATATGGCGAATGCCAGTACACCTGGTTTCAAATCAGATCAAACGACAATTCGCTCGTTTCCAGATATGCTTATGTCAGCAGTTGGCTCGACGAATATCCCAACTGAAAAAGGCTTTGCACTAAAAAAATTAGATACAATCGGCGCATTAAACGCAGGTGTATACTTACAAGAAACAATGCCAGACCAAGCACAGGGACAAATTTTTTCAACAGGTTTAACGACAGACGTGGCGCTGATTAATGGCAATCTGCCAACAGACGAAACATCGGGTAATGCAGGTCAAGTATTCTTCCGTTTAGAAAACGAAAATGGCACAGAAAGTTACACGCGTAACGGGAACTTCACAATGGACGGCCAAGGTAACTTAGTAAATCCAATGGGCTTATTCGTGCTAGATGCAAACGGCAATCGTATGCAATTTGCAAACGATAATATCCGCATTGATTCAACAGGTGCTATTTTTGATGAAAATAATGCACAGGTTGGGACATTAGGCGTAGCATTTTCAAATAACCCAGACGTATTAGTAAAGCGAGATAACGGCCTTTACAATACGCTAGATGGTGTAGACTTACCTACAGCTTACGGACAAGCGGGCGTGGAATTCTCGATGCAGCACCAATATTTAGAAGGTTCTAATGTAGATGCCGCAAGAGCAATGACAGAACTTATGACAGCTTACCGTGCATTCGAAGCCAACCAAAAAGTATTACAAGCGTACGATAAGAGTATGGATAAAGCTGTAAATGAAATCGGACGTGTCTAATTTCGTTTAGCCAAATCCACACGCAATATCGCCGAGTAAAAATGGACTATGAGCAATTATTTTCATTCAGCGGCGAGTTTACGTATAATAGGGAGGTAACTAGTTTATGCTACGTACAATGATTACAGCAACAAATACGCTGTCACAAGTTCAAAGTCAATTAGACAATATTAGTACAAATATCGCGAACAGTAATACTCACGGTTATAAAGCACAGCAAGCTAACTTTACAGAGATGCTTTATCAACAGTTTAATAATGATGAATACGATAAAACTGTACGTAATACACCAGTAGGCATTCGTTATGGTGTGGGAGCACAAATCGGTCAAATCCAATCGAACCAAAACCAAGGCTCGATTCAAGTGACAGAGCGTGATCTAGACTTTGCATTAACAACAAAAAATCAATACTTCAACGTCCTAATGCAAAATGATGCGGGTGAAACACGTACAGCTTATACACGTAATGGTAGCTTTTATGTAACGCCAACCGAGCCAGGAATTGTTACGCTTGTTAATAGTGATGGCTATCACGTAGCCGATGCAAATGGACAAGCCATTACATTCCCGGATAATGCGACACAGTTTACGATGGACGCAGACGGTACATTAGTCGTGAACTATGCAAATGGTCAGCCGCAGCGTTTCCAATTAGCTGTGACGTCACTGCAAAAGCCACAAGTAATGGAAAGCCTACAAGGTGGTACGTATATTGGCTTACCAGAAAACTTAGATGAGCTTGACTATACAGAGGCTGAAATTTTAACAAATTTACAAGGGGCGAATCGTCAAGTAGGCATCCAAAAAGGAGCACTTGAAATGTCGAACGTTGATTTATCACAAGAGATGACCAACTTAATTCAAGCGCAGCGTTCATATCAGTTCAATACGCGCGCGGTTTCGATTGCAGATCAAATGCTCGGACTAATTAACGGGATTCGCTAGGCATTTATCAATTACGCCTTGGTATTAAGGGAGAAAAAGCGATGACAAATGAGTTTGAACGACAAGCAGTACAGCCGACAATTAAAAAGACGAGACGTGGCTTCAGACGAAAGCAAGAGCAGCAACCGCCAACGCCTGAGCCAACGAACGATCCGCCTGTCCGCTGGGTACAGCTTCGTCTCATTCCCATTTGGCTACGTGTGATTCTAGTAGTAGCACTCTTTATAGCGGCTGGATCAATCGGCATTACAGTTGGTTATAGTGTGCTTGGCGGCGGGGATTCTGCGGACGCCCTAAAGTGGAGCACTTGGCAGCATCTACTTGATATTATGAGTGGGAAACAGTAAAGGGATTGCCATGGATATTAGTTTGTGCAATCCCTTTGCGCATTCCTTTTTTAAAGATATTTTGTGGTAGATTGGCTGTAGGAACTATTTTCTACAGCCTATTTACTCACGTTTTTCATGATTGTTATACATACTTATTAGGCAGTGAGCAAACAAACAAAGGGGATGTTTTTGTTGAATGTAGAGCAAATTCAAAATATTTTACCACACCGTTATCCATTTTTATTAGTTGATCGTATGGTAGAAATAGAAGAAGGAAAACGGGCGGTAGGTTTGAAAAATGTAACCATTAATGAACCGTTCTTTAATGGACACTTCCCAGGCTATCCTGTTATGCCAGGTGTGTTGATTGTAGAAGCGTTAGCACAAGTTGGTGGGGTAGCGTTACTAAGTATGGAAGCCTATAAAGGACGTCTTGTATTTTTAACGGGTATCGACAATTGCCGCTTCAAACGTCAAGTAGTACCAGGGGACCAGTTAAAGCTTGAGATGGAGTTTTTAAAACTGCGTGGACAAATGGGTAAGGGGAAAGCAAAGGCTACAGTAGATGGCGAGCTTGTATGTGAATGTGAAATTTTATTCGCAATTGGTCCAGAGCAACCAGTATGAGGCGATTTGCAATTATTCCACAAAGATTATAGAATATATAGGTTGAAGTAAAATAGTTTTTAGTTTTTGACAAATATAAAAATAATGGCGCTTAAATAATAGCCGAATACATTTGTCGAATTTTGAATAGATGATAAACAACAAGCGAAGTTTAGCTTTAAACGTAGGAGGTTTTAACTAGATGTATAAACAATTGTCTTCAGGCGTAAAAATTAGTATTACACGATCAATCTCGACGTCGTTTGAAGCTTATTTAGCGAGTATTGGTTGGGATGAAGAAAAATTTTCGATGGAAGATTACATGGTAAGTTGGCAAACCTACTTCAAGGATAATGCGGCTTGGATCGACAAAATACCAACTGACGTGCTATTAAGCCCTGAATTCCATGAAGAAATCGCAAAAAAAATGGATGAAGTGATCGCCAAAATTTTAAATGAAGAGCCAACTGAAAAGCAAAAAAAAGAAATTGCGAAGCTACAAAAACAGTTAGGTACGGATTATACATTTGATTGTAAGGCAGAAGCTGCTTACGTGGAGCAACTTTTAAAGCATAAATTAAAATAATCCCATCTGTAGGATAGATCCGTCTTTTCCCGGGCAATCTATTGATGATCACTGAGGTGATTGTGAATTGATCAACGTGAAAGGAGGGATTTTTTTATGCATAAATTTGTACTTGCAATAGGTTGTAGCGCTTTGTTGCTCGCAGGTTGTAACTGGAATACGGCCGACGAAAATAACGACACGCCCGCAGAAGACGTAAATCGTGGGGTAAATGACACGATGAATGATACGCGGGATGCCATCGATGACACAATCGATACGGTGGATCCGAACCAATCGGGGAACGGCACTAACGGAAACAACGGCAATGGGAATGTAAATGAAAGTACGATTGACAATAACGGGGCGTATCCAAACGGCTCAAGTAATCCAAATGGCGAAAACGGCGTCACATCACCAGGGGCACCGTCAGTTAACCAGGAGGATATTATCGAAGACGATCGAGATCGTAAAGATCAAGATAAAGTAGATAATAATTAAAGAAAAGGGAAATCCACGCAGTATGTGGATTTCCCTTTGTCATTTCCGTAATTGAGTATTTTCTAAACGCTCGTTTCGTTCTTGTAAGGAAGGACGATCGCGCATCCCTTGTTCAAAGGCAACGAGCAGTTCATCGTCACGCAAGCCTTGTTCAAGTAATTTTGATAACAGTAGCTCAGCATATTTTTTCCGCTGGGCTTTTAAACGACCTTTAAAGAGCACCGAGATTTTGTCGTCAATCGGCGTTACGGCATGCGCAATAATTGAAAATGGCGCAGGCTCGTTGTCTGGAAGCGAAATAATGACACGCGCATCGAGCATATCCCCAGATGAAATGAGCGTATCAAACAATTCTTTGTACTCTGCAGGCATAAACGCCTCGAGCACCCAAAGCTGATGACTGTTTTCTTGGTTAATGATAATGCCATCCGTAAGTGGAAATTTTTTGAGTTCACCATCAAGTAATAATTCAAATGAAAGCATTTTAAAAGTTTTCAAACGACCATTCCCTTCGACGTACTTTAATTAAAAGTATAGCACATCAAAATTGCCAAACTGTCAAAATGAGCTACGGTAAATTAAGAATGAATCGGCTAGATGTCATCGTTCTTTCAAGAATTAGAAAAAACAAGCGTAGCGAAATCGACACTTTGCACATGTAGAATAGGCGAAATATCAGATTTCGTGTTTTGAAAAACAGGCATAGTCTCTTATATGATAGTGCTAATAATATGAAAGGGGGTTTCTAAATGAATCATGTTGGAATTGTCGGGCGTACCACGAAAGAGTTAAGCTTGCGCCAATTATCAGAAGGGCGCGTACAGACGACATTTACGTTGGCTATAAATCGTCACTATAAAAATAGTGAAGGTATGACAGAGGCTGACTTTATTCACTGTATTGCATGGGGCAAGACGGCGGAGCTAATTGTTAAGTATTGCGGAAAGGGCTCGCTAATTGGTGTAAAAGGACGCTTACTAACAGGTTCTTATATAAATCGGGATAATCAAAAGGTATATACAACGGATGTTGTAGCAGAAGAGGTTCGCTTTTTTGCATTAAAGCCTTTAGCAGGTGCTACAGAAGCATCACCGCCAATTCCGGAAGATTTCGTATTACCAGAGCAAGAAAGTGAACTTGTCAGACCGTTATAACCTATTGAAAAAGTTAGCTGCTTACTGTATGACCGCGCAGTAGTAGCAATTCCAATCTGTAATCAGGTAGTTGTGAAGTAAGCGAAAAAAAGAGTCTACTTCTAGGCGTAAAAGTAGACTCCCTCCAACTTATTTAATTGTTGATGTATCAAGAACAAGTAAATCCATTAACTCTTGGTCACCAAGCTCGGTTAGCCATTTACTTGATTGAATTAATTCTTCGGATAGAGCAGATTTCATCGTGATCATTTTATCGATTTTTTCCTCGATTGTCCCAATTGTTACAAACTTATGCACCTGTACAAATTGTGTTTGTCCGATTCGATAGGCACGGTCTGTCGCTTGATTTTCGACTGCTGGATTCCACCATCGATCGGCGTGAAGCACATGGGTTGCAGCGGTTAAATTTAGCCCCGTACCACCAGCTTTTAGTGATAGTAAAAATATTGGAAACTCTCCTGCTTGGAAGGCCTCTACTAAATGATCACGTTGAACTTTCGTTGTACTTCCTGTTAAAAACGGCGCATCGACACCGTAAAGCTCCTGTAAACAATGTTGAATCAAATTCCCCATCCCAATATACTGGGTGAAAATTAAGCATTGCTCGCCACTATCAATAATTTCCTTTGTCATTTCGATAATACGCTTTAACTTGACCGAGCGCTTCATCATCGTCTTGGCATCATCAAATGGCTCTTTTAAATAGAGTGCAGGGTGATTACATAATTGCTTCAATTTTCCAAGCATTTTTAAAATACGGCCCTTTTTCTCAAAGCCAGCTAGTTGTTCGAGACTAGCAAGTGTATCTTGGATATAGCCTTCGTATAGCGCAGCCTGCTCAGTCGTTAATGCACAAAATTCATGCGATTCCTGTTTGTCTGGTAAATTTAATTGTAGCTCTGGATCTCGTTTGGTACGACGCAGTAAAAATGGGCTGATTTTCGTCCGTAATACGCGTTTATGTGTTTCCGATTCGTCGCGCTCAATTGGCACAATGTATTGCTCAGAGAATTTGCCAAAGCTTCCTAAATAACCTTTATGAATAAAATCAAAAATCGCCCAAAGCTCAGAAAGGCGGTTTTCAACAGGCGTTCCGGTTAAGGCAATATGATGTGCCCCAGTTAGTTTCCGAATTGCGCGTGATTGCATCGTTTGCATGTTTTTAATATTTTGTGCTTCATCAAGCGCAATCGTCGACCACTGAATCAGCTTTAAATCTTCGGCATCCTGTGTCACGGTACCATACGTTGATAAAATAACGTGAGGGCGCTGTGTTGCGATAAAGCTTGTTAAATCATCGCCTTTTAATCGGCGCGGTCCGTAATGCGTATACACCTCTAAGTCAGGTGCAAAGCGTGTTAATTCTTTTTGCCAGTTCCCGACAACTGAAGTCGGGCACACAATGAGTGTCGGCTCTTTTATTTGCAGTGCTTGAACCGTATGCAAAATATACGTAATAAGCTGAATCGTTTTCCCTAGGCCCATATCGTCGGCTAAACAAGCACCGAATTTTTGCTCGCGCATGAAGGTCAGCCACTCAAAGCCCTCGTGCTGATAGGCTCGAAGCTCCGCATGTAATTTCGTTGGCACTGCAATAGGTGGAAGGCCTTTTTTATGCTGAAGCTGCTCAATATAAGAAGCGAGCGATTGCTGCATTTCAAAGGCAAAGATCGGATCATCGCGCTCAGCGTCATCTTCCTCATCAAGTGGCGCGGTTAACGTTTCTGGTAGCTCACGGAATAGTAAATCTTTAACCGTCCAATCTTCCTCTTCGGCTTGTTCCATTAATTCCTTCATTTCTGTAAGCCACTGCTCATCAATGCGGAACCATTCATTCCCAACGCGAACAAATTCTCGTTTTTCCTCAACTAAACGTTTAAACTGCTCAGCAGATACTTCTTCACCGTTCATTGAGAACTGCCATTTAAACGTTAAAATATCATCAAGTCCGGCTACGCTCTTTGTAGATTGGTTCGCAGCACTCACACGTACTTTAAACTTCGACTGCTTTAATTCCTTTAGCCATGCCGGTAAGATGACCTCAAAGCCAATTGCCTGAAGCTTAGCTAAGTCATGCTTAAGAAATTCACGTACCTCTACATCGCTCATGGTCATGCGGATGAACGGTGCAGTTTCATGTGGGAGTTGCAGTAAGTCAATCACCTGCTTTTGCGTTTGTTCAACGCGCGCTGCAATATGTGCCCACTTTTTCGGAATCGCTTCAGCAATCGTCAATTTGCGCTTGGTTGCTGCGGGTGTCCAGTGCTTGATAGAGGAGGAACTTATTAGAATGGTTTCCAGTAGCCAGTTTTCCTCGTTTTCTTCTGGTTCGCTTAAGCGTAGCGCCATTTTAACCCCATCAAAAGCATGGGTTGTTTGAAGCGGCCAGCCTCCGTTTGTAAAGTACGGAATGAGAGCGAGTGAGTCTTGTTTAGAAAGCCCTGCATTCGCAAGCTTTTGCTCCATCGCGTGCTGCACGAGCTCATTATCAAAATGAAAGCCATCCTCTGTGATCTTTGCGTGCTGCCACAGTGTAGAATCGTTCCATAACGGCAGCGTCCCTTGTAATGCTGTAAAAAGCTGTGTCGTTTCCGAATTCAGCGCTGCAAAATCTACAAATGGGTGACGATAGCGAGGGGACAGGACATCGAGTAAGTCCGCTGCGCTAATGAGTAGATCACGCTCTTCTAATGACGTGTTCAACCCATATAAATTATGCTCGAAATTAAAAAATAGCGTAGACACCCAGCTTGTCGGCGGTAAAATTAAATCGTCTTTGTTGTAGGCCGTCATTCGAAATAATCCAGGACGCACCGTACTTATCTTAATGCGCATGGTTTGTAGAAATGGCAGCTTTGTATTTAATAAAGTTTGCATTGTCATTGCGCGTAACGCACATTCACCTCCTGGTAGTTGAATACATATTATGAAGCAATGAGATTGCTTTTACTAATTTCCTCTTGTAGGGCGCGCAGACGTTTAAATTGCTGCTGCACGGCGTCCATGTAGTTATCGAAATAATCGAGCTTGCCGGCTTTTTTGGCCGCCGATTTCATCGCACGCCAAATACGTACAGCCTGCTTATAGTTTTGACGTGATTTTTGGTTAATTTCATCCATCGCATAAAAATGATACAGCGGTAGGGCAACTTCAGGTTCATGGGCAACGACTTCCTTTAAGCCGCTTTGCTCAAGATAAGCAATCGACGTCGGGTACAGCTGATGAAGTGCAATCCATTCGCTATAGCGTTGCTCACGCAGTAAATAATCCGAAAACGCCTCGATGCCGTATTTACCAAAGGCCGCGTAAAGCGCTAGCTCTTCGGATTCCGTCAAGGTAATTTGCTCGTATAGGACATCGAGCTTGCGCGTGTATTTTTGCCGGCGAATCGGTACTAATGTGTCTTGAATATAGCTTTGTAAAAACGGAATCGCCTTTTTCAAAATAAGCGTCGCCTCGGTTGTATAGCCTTTAGCGAGACTATGCTGGGCGATATCGATAAAGCTTTCTACATTTTTAGGCGACATCTCGTGAATTGTTCGTTCTAGCGGTGTCATCGCGTGTAATAAAATATAGAATAGTGCTTTTACGACGTGTAAATCGATATCGGTTGTTGCGTTTGCATGTTCAAGTGCTGTGAGCTCCTTTGTTTGGCGCTTTTGCTCAGTAAATAACTTTGTCCAAAACTGTAGGTACAACGCCAGACGGAAATGCGCGGCCCCTTTTTCTATGAGTAAAATGTCGTGTGTCATCGTTTGTAGCGCATCGAAAAACGGTTCAGTCGCAAAAAGGCGCGTTGTTTTACTAATGGCATCGATAGAACGTTCGATTCGGCTAAGGGCATTTTCTAAATAATAGTTGAAATAGTTATTATCCATCGCCATACCTGTTTTTGAGGCATGCTGTAATAAGCGCTGCATAATGGTAATTTCCATATATAAATCAAATAACTGCTGCCACTCCTGCTCAAAAGGACGCTGACGCTGTAATTTCATACGCGCATTTTCAAGGAGTGACGAAATTAAAAAGCTATCGATCGGGCGCGGGTCTTTAAACGTATAGTTCAACACCTCATCAGCCATACGCTGCCAGCTCTCCGGGCTACGCTCAGAGGCGAGGGTATGCAGCTGTACCGTTTTTTTCGCACGCCACTTCGTTAGCCAATCCTGCAGCGAAATAAAATACTGGGATAGCTTAAAAATAACTGCCAGCTGATGACGGCATATCTTTTTTTGTGGGCACGTACAGCTAATTTGCTGTTGGGTGAAGGAAATCGTCACTTCGGTCGTGCGGACGTCTTGGATTTGGCACACTAATATTTGGTTAAACGCTGAGTAAGTGCGCAGCTTAATCGCTTGATTACGCACGGAAAACATCGCACGTGTCACAAGCTCGGCATCTTCATTAACGGAAGGGTGGAGCTGCTGCTCAAAGCGTTGTAATGTTTTTCCTATAAAATCTTGATGTGAATGAGCCACTTCTGAAAAACTAGAACTCAAAATGGACGCCCTCCTCTCTAAAAAAGTCGTTCCCTCCATTATAATATGAATTCAGACAAAACGGGTAATAAGAAGAAACGCGCTACATATTTCATTTCACGTAATTATTGGAAGTTTGAAATGTTGAAAGTATGGGGAACATATAGATAAATAGAAAATTTATTAAATTATCACGGTTTATAAGGAATAAAACATTAAATTTAATGAACAGGTAACCTCAAATAGGTATTATGTCTGTGAATAAATGTTAAAAAGTAGAATGATTTCTAAGGAGGAATTCGATATGATTCAAGTTCAATTTATGAAACCCTTTTATACAAAATTATCTGGCGAAAAACTACGCTTAGTATTTGCTTATCAATATTTTTCAATCACAAAGGACGACGAAATTTTCCATTTCATCCCGATTGAAGGCAAGGAAATGATTGTAGACCTGAATACGATGCAGGTCGAAAATTTATCGGAAGTATTCGTCTTCCAGCGTGGTAACCGCTTCGTGCGACTACCACTGTACCAATTACTATTAGTCTCCAATGTGCATGAGTACTTAATGCCGATTATTGAAAACGTATCTACACATGTGAAGCTACCACAAGCAGAAGCGGTCTATGAATTTGATGCTGAGGTAGAAGGTATCGTGCGCGTATTAGAAGCAGAAAACTTAGATCGTCTCATTGACGATGCACTCGAGGCTCGTAATGAAGCATTATTCCATGATTTAATGGCAGAGAAGGCAAAGTTCACCGGGGGCTATGCGGCCTCATGATTATCAAAAAAAAGAATTAGCTACCACTGACGCAACACTGCGCCAGTGGTATTTTTTTCAAAAAAACAGAGGCACCTCGTAATCGAAGTACCTCTGTTATGAACATAAAATTATTTACCGTTAAATAGATCCAATGCTAATTGCGCAGTATGCTGAGCCTGTTCGTGAAGCACTGTAATTTGGTCACGGAGCGCGGCTTCAATCGATTCACGCGCTTGTAACATCGTTTGTGCTTGTTCAAACAGTTGTTTCCCATCCCAATCATCGCGTTCAACATGACCGATGTTTGGCTGATTGGCAATTGCTGCAAAGGCATCGATTTTTGGATCGTACGAAATGGCGATGAACGGTGTCGTTTGAATCGCTGCAAAAATTAATGAATGCAGGCGCATACCAATTAGTAAGTCAGCCTGACCAATAATCGCAATTTTTTCTTCAATCGTTAAATTACCAGGAGCCACTAATGTTTTTTCTGGTACCATTTGTGCCATTTGGAACGAAGCTTTTTCATCGTGCTCATCATGCATGGGGATGAACACAATTTGATGACCAGCTTGTGCCAGTCGCGATAAGCTATCCGCAATTTTTTGCTTGAAATCAACTTCAGAAGGCCAGTCGCGCACACTTACTGCGACGAAGCCTGCTTCAAATGCTTGATAGTCCAGCCAACTACTACGAAAATCAGTTGGATTTAAGCCGATTACTGGATCAGGTACAATCGACATCGGCTTTTTCACGCCGATATCGACAAGTAACTGTCGAGATGCCTCATCACGTAGCGTAATTTGGTCCACTTTATTTAACGTTTTTCGTGTAATCATTTGGCTAATTGAATGATTGATTGGTCCCATACCTTGTGCATAAACGAACACCGGCTTTTTATGGTACTTTGCCAGATACATAATTGCACAATAGTACGGGATCGTTTTCATACCAGTTTGGTCTTGTAGTAAACTACCCCCACCACTAATTAAGCCATCTGCGCGTTTCAGTATGCTAGAAATTTCTTTTAGCTTCCAACGATTTATGGCCTTTACACCGTAAGTTGAAGACGTATGTGCTGGATTATTCGAAAGCACGGTTAGTTCAACTTCGGGCTGTAGCTTGCGTAATGACGTAATCATTGAAAGTAAAATCGCTTCATCGCCTACGTTGTCAAAGCCAAAATAACCTGAAAGAACGATATGCATTACGACCACCTCGCGATTGCTTTTTTCACTAATTTCGCTAGCACGTTATAAATCCCAATAAATACGACACCAACAACGAAGCCGAAAACGATACTATAGAATGTACGAAGTAACGATACGTCTAATGTAATGTGTAAGTGTGTAAAGGTATTCATAATCGATAGGAATCCAATAACCGCTGGAATGAGTAAAATGCTACCGATTTTTTTGTTAATACCCATGACATAAAGGGCTAATACGAACATCGGGAAACCAATTAAAACTTCCTTCGTACGTGGACGCGCATATAATACATCCTCAAGCCACTGACGAATCGATAGCTCTAAGGCGCTCGCTGTACCGCCATTACCAGTACGCGTAATGTAGAACACACCGACAGCAGCGATCACAACAACAACGATTAAATGCCAGTAGCGCACTTCTGTATTTACAAGCTTCACGCTACGAGTTAGCGAATGCTTATAGCCATTTTCGAAAATTTTATAAATTTGCATGATGACAAGTAAAATGACACCGGCAATTGGCACAATATATACAAGTTTAACACCGCGGAACACTTCGATACCTGTAATGAAGTGGTTTCCGTTTAGTAAACCAACAACAATGGCAATACCAAGCACACTAATGCCGACTGCTTTTGCATATTGAACAAAGATTTTTCCGAGATTACGTGAACCTGTTGCTGTCGACATGACCGCATAAATCGGTGTTAAGACAGCGATTAGTAACGCAAACGTTTGAATAAATACAAGACGGTCTAATAAGAAATAGGCCGCAGCTAGTAAGGCCATACCACCTGTCGCAACAATACGTAGCCAATGACAGCGTAACCAGCTAAACATCATGTAAGTAAATAAAATACCTGCAAGGAAAATAAGTGCCGTTGACCAAGAAGGTACACTGATTTTCTCAAATGTTTTAGACTGACCTAAGTCAAATGATGAAGGAACAGCTGTTTGAATTTCATTTAAATAGGTTGTTGCTAATTCTAGATTTTCTTCAACATCACCTGTAGTTTTTACATGGTAGAAAATCGCTTTAATGTTACGCTCTTTCACCGCACGAACTGTACGTTCCACCATTTTTTGCTTCGTTAGTGTAAATTCACGGTTAATGTCCATACTATGAAGACGCACGATATTGTAATTTGTTTGACGGGCAATGGTTTGCTCACCTTTTAACCCGCTACCTTCAATGAAATAGAAGAAATAGCCGGCTTCTTCTAACTTGTTGATGAATTTTGGCTGAGCAGTTTGGCCAAAACCAAGCGATTCCATACCCATACCTAGTAAACCAGCAGTATTCTCAGTTTTCATATCCACTAATTGTGTGACGATTTTGCCGTTTACTTCTTCTGTTTCGGCATTTGTTACGCGGAAGACATGCATGAAATCATGTTTTTCGATTGTTTCAAGAGCTACTGTGTCGTAGCCAATCGGTGTTGTTAGCTCATAAAACTCATCTGATTTTGGTAAGAAGTAAAATGGCTCTTCGCCAACCACGACTTCTTCAACATCGATTGTTTCTGTAATTAGTTGTTGATAGGCTTCGTTTTCTGGAATAGAAATGTAGTAGCCACGTTTTGTTACATCGACGTCTTCACGATAAGGCGTGAAGCGTAACGTTGAGGCTAACTCGCTTTCCTCAAAATAAGAGATAATGTTTTGTGATTTTAAATCGCGTAGGCTTAAAGGGCTTAAGCTAACAGTCGTTAAGCCGGCATCCTTTAGCTGAGTTAAAATTTCATCGACCGAGTATTCGCTTTCAATCGATAAGGTTAAAACTTCCTCATACGGAATAATGACTTCGTAGTTGTGATTCGTTTGTTCAACGTTCCAACGGTTAATTAAGCCAATGGAGCCAGCCAGTAGTAGTATTGTGATGACGGCCCAAAGCCATGTACGTTTATTTTTCATAGAAGTGTTGTTGCTCCTTTCGCTTTGTTTCGGTTGTTGTGTAACCTTTATTTTTTTCCCGATGACAGGAATCCGTTTTAAATCATCCGGGTGAATGGCGCGTAAAACCCATAGTAAGGCAAAGTACACGACTGCACCAACTGCGATACCAAGGAATACATAGCCTAGCGCAAGTAAACGCCCCCAATTTTCCACATCTAACCACAATGTAGGCAATCCGACAACAACCGCCATTACAATAGAAGAAACTACTATTTTTAATGTGGTTGCATTCCATGCAGAGAAGCGGATTTTACGTAAAATAAATATTGTGTTTAGGATAAAGACAACGGCATAAACAATTAATGTCGACCAGGCAGCACCGTCCAGACCGAACTGCTGGATCAGGATAATGTTTAACACAATTTTTAAGCCAACACCTGCAATGATGAGATAGGCCGCAAATTTGGCAAAATTCATGCCCTGCAAAATTCCTGTGCTGACAAGTGTTAACGATGTAAACACCGCACTTGCATTAATAATCGCAAGCATGGAGCTTCCTTCAACGTTTGTGTACAGCGCTAGGTTTAATGGCAGTGTTAATGCAAGTAGCCCCATTGCAGCTGGCCACGTAATTAAATGTGTCATACGGTATGTTTGCTCAATAACAGAGCGTGTCCCATCGACGTCCTTTTGTGCGAGCTTTTTCGTAATTAATGGGACAAGTGGCAAGATAATCGATGAGGCAAATACCGTAGTAATTTGCACGAGCGTTACCCCGCGACCATACAAGCCGTATAAGTAGTTAATTTCTTGTTGCGCTGTCACTCCGAGTTGCTTTAATGAATACGTTACAGTGAACGAATCAACAAAGTTGAATAATGCCATCGTAACCGAACCAATCGCAATCGGAATGGATATTTTTAAAATCGTGCCACTCCATGTTGAGAAGTCACGAGACGTATAGTTTTCGCCTGATTGTACCTTCAACGAAGAGCGCTGATATTTTAAACGTAAGTATATTAATGAAGCAAGTGCCCCTAAAACCGAGCCAATCATGACCCCACCGGCTACGATTTCTGTTGATAACTCCATTTTTACAAGTACATAGGCTGCCACAATAATCAAGACAGCGCGGATTAGTTGCTCGAGTACTTGCGACACAGCAGTAGGGCGCATGTCATCGTAGCCCTGGAAGAACCCGCGATATACCGCCATATACGGAGCAACAAGTAATGTTAGTGCTACGATAATGAGGGCAAAGCGTGTCGACGGTCCACCGAGCATGTCTGCGAGTACGTGCGAGAAGCTAAAGATAATCGTAAAGCTAAAAATCCCAAAGCAAATTGCAAGGATACTGGCAGTTAGGTAAATCTTCTTTACCTGACCCGATTCGTTGCGGGTATTTGCTTCAGCAATTAGCTTGGATATCGCTAGTGGAATACCAGCAACCGATAAATAGAGCGCTACCATATAAACAGGGTAGACGAGACTGAAAATCCCAAGTACTTCATCGCCCGCAATATTTTGAAGCGGCACACGGAAAATACTACCTAAGATTTTAGAAAGCAGGGTGGCAATCGTTAAAATGAGCGTGCTTTTCACTAATGTGGACTGACTCATTTTTTGTTACCTTGGCCTTTTAATTTCATACCGAATACTTTTAAGGCGAATTGCGGTAGCACCAGCATGCGTTTCCAGCGGCTAGGCTGCTTTGCTAAACGGTAAAGCCATTCCACATTTAGCTTTTGCCAAATTTCCGGTGCGCGCTGTACGGTACCAGCAATCACGTCAAACGAACCCCCAATGCCCATAAAGACACCATGTGAAAACTTGTCCTTGTTTTCGAAAATCCATTTTTCCTGGCGTGGTACACCAAGCGCAACGAAGATGAAGTCCGGCTCAAGCGCGGCTGCCTCTTCGGCAATCGTATTATTGTTCCAATCAAAGAACCCATCATGATAGCCAACGATCTCAACATTTGGATAATCACGGTGAATGTTTGCTACGGTTTTTTCGATGGTTTCTTTCGCAGCGCCTAGTAAATAGATTTTAAAGCGTTTTTGCTGGCCGTTTTCTAATAACCCGATCATTGTGTCATAGCCTGTTACGCGGCCTGGTAAATCTTTACCTAAAATGGAAGCAGCTTTTACAACCCCAATACCATCTGCGCATATATACGTTGCTTCCTTAATATACTGTTTAAGTGTGGCATCCTCCGTAGAACGCATAACGATTTCAGGATTCGCTGTTATTACAAATGTCTTTTCCTTTTGCTCAGCGCGCGTAGTCAATAACTCAATAAAGTGCTGCTGATCTATATGTAAAAAAGGAACATCCATAACGTTTACATGTTTCATAATTTTGACAACCTTTCATATTTAAATGCATTTTACTGCCCTTTATCATACCACAAATACTACATGGAAAAAATATTTCCCTGTGGAATTGAAAAGAGGGTTAAACATTTGACGTTGGGGAAGAGGAATAGTTCGATAAGGTGAATTAATATGGAAAATTACTGAAAAATAGCTATTTGCAAACAAAATAAACATTACAATTGCATTACAAATTTAAAACTTATATTACTTAAAATAACAGTAATTTAAGGCGGTGAAGTAAAATAATTTGGGTTATTACCTAATAAAGTTATTATTTGGATGTAAAGAATGCTCTGAATAATGAAATTTCATTTATCGAAAAATGATATTTTTTTGACTTTAAATGGCTTTTATACAGCTAAATGGTTGAAAAAAGTAACTTAAAACCTAGTAATATGTAAAATCATAATGCACAAATAGCGCACATACTATATAATGAGTAAGACATATGCCATTATTAGGATTTAAAGGATAAATTGATATGTTTCGTTTTTTTCGTAATGTGGAAATGTGAAAGAGTTCTAATCTATCCTTGTCTTCTAGAAAAATAGATGGTATATTATTGAAGTAATTAAATGTGTTAAATTGATACTGTTATCCCAATTTATTCACATTTACTAAAAAAATCCTTTATCCAATTGTTTTAAGTAGCTATGGTGAATTGGTACATAAACCTGTATCGGCTCTTCGAAACTGGATAAACGGAAAATTTAGGAGGAAAAATTTAATGGCAAAGACAAACAAAGGTCGTAAATTATTCGCGACAACTGCAACTGCTGCATTAGTAGCATCTGCTATCGTTCCTGTGGCTTCGGCTGCAGAAGTAAACGACATCAACTCGGTTGCATCATACGCTAAAGATGCGGTACAAGATTTAGTGGATCGCGGTGTTATCGAAGGTGATGCAAAAGGTAACTTCAATCCTAGAAATTCAGTAACACGTGCTGAAGCTGCAACAATCTTTGCAAAAGCTTTAGATCTAGAATCTACTGGTTCAATCAACTTCTCAGATGTTAAATCTGGTGCTTGGTACTATGATGCAATCGCTGCTGCAGTAAACAACGGAATTTTCCAAGGTCAAAGCGCTAGTAACTTCAACCCATCAGGTAACCTTACTCGCTCAGAAGCTGCAATCATTTATGTGAATGCATTTGGCTTAGAAGGTTCTGATGATTTATCATCATTCAAAGATGCTTCTGCTGTAAAAGCTTGGGCTAAAGAAGCAATCCAAATCGCAGTTGCTAATGGCGTTTTAAAAGGCGACGATAAAGGCAACTTAAATCCAAATGCTAACATCACTAAGCAAGACTTTGCTGTAATGTTTGCACGTGCTGAAGCTGCTGTAGTAGACCCAGCTGCTGACTTAAAAGAAGCATTAGAAACTCTTAAGACTACTTCAGAAAAATTAGCTGAAAAAGTAACTGCTGAAAACGTAGCTGCTGCAAAAACTGCAGTTGCTGACGCTAAAGAAGCAATCACTGCTGTAGAAGAAGCTTTAAAAGCTGCTCAAGAAGCAAAAGTTGTAACTGAAGAAGAAGTTAAAGCTACTGAAGAAGCAATCACTGCTGCAAAAGCTGCATTAGAAAAAGCAGAGAAAGCTGTAGCTGGTTATGAAGAATCATTAACAGTTGCTAAAGTTGAATCTGTAAGTGCGACTAACTTGAAACAAGTAGTTGTAACTTTCAACCGTGCTGTTGACAAATCAACTGCAAGTGAAGTGGTAAACTATGCAATTACTGGTGCTAATTCACCTGAAATCGCTGCTGCTTCAGTATCAGAAGATGGTAAATCAGTAACTTTAACTCTTAAAGATGTATTCGTAAACCAAAATGAATACAAATTATCTGTATACAATATTAAAGCTGGAGATAAAGTACTAAACGAAAAAGATTTAGTTTTCAAACCACTTGATAACACAGTTCCTACTGTTGCTGCTGTTCAAGCATTAGGTAACAAAACAATTCGTGTATTATTCAGTGAGCCAATTAAACCTGCACAAACTTCTCAATTTTTAATCGATGGTAAAGTAGTGGTAGGTTCTATCCAAACTACTGGTAATGCCGTAATTATTAAACTTTCTTCAGCACTTACAGATGGTGAACACACTATCACTGCAGAAGGTACTCAAGACTTTAATAATTTTAAAGTAGTTAAAGCTGATACAAAATTCAACGTTGTTGAAGATAAAACAGCACCAACTGTAACTTCAGTAGTAAGTGCTTCTTTCGAAAAAGTAGTTCTTAAATTCTCTGAACCAGTTGAGCAAGTATTTGCTTCTAATGTTTACTGGTTGCAAGGTGCAGCTAAGAAACAAGCTTCAAGTGTGAAACAATTAGCTGATGACACATTTGAATTCACATTTGTAGGTGATAACAAACTTGTTTATACTACGGACTTGTTCGTAACAAATGTAAAAGATTACTCAGGTAACGTAATTGATAAAGATACTAAAGTTCAAGTTACACCTGTAATTGATCAAACACGACCAGAAGTAATTAGTGCTGGTTTTGTTAAAAATTCAAGCAACAAAAAAGTTGTAATTAAATTCACTAAATCATTAGATTTAGATTCTGCTAAAAAAGTTGCTAACTATGTAATTAAAGATAAAGATGGTAAAGTTCAATTAATCTCTAGTTCAGTAGATACTTCAAATGATAAAGAAGTAACAATTACTTTATTAAATTCATTAAAAGATAACACTGAATATACATTAACAGTGAACGGTGTGAGTGATAACACTACGTTGAAAAACGTAATTTTACCTTATACAACAACTTTAAGTGTGAGTGATGTAACGCCACCAACATTAAGTACTGTTACACGTTTAAATGATAAACAACTTTATGTTGAATTTAGCGAAGCTATGGCAACAAGTGGTGATGGATCAGTAGTAGATTCTTCAAAATACACTATTACTGATACTAGTGTATCTCCAAACAAAACTCTTACACCAGCATCTTACAATGTAACTGGCGATGCAAAAGGGGTTATCCTTACTTTCAATGATAATTTACCAACAGCTGGTAATGTTTCATTTAAAGTTCAATTAGTAAAAGACGTTGCTGGAAATTATATAGCTAATCTAGTTGCTCCAGGAACTGTTATTACTAATACTGCTACAACAGTTGATAAAGTTACTGCAGTTGCAACAGATAAAGTAGAAGTAACATTTACTAAAGCTTTACAATCATTAAATCAAGGTGACTTCTCAGTAGAAGGTCATGAAATTGCTTACTCAGAATTATCTGCTAATGGTAAAAAGGCTACTTTCACATTAAAAACGAAATTACCTGAAGATGTTAAAAATTCTTCTGGTGATGAATTAAAACTTATTGTTACAGGTACACCTTCTTCTGTTGATATTTTAGGTGAAAAAATTGGTACAATTGGTGCTAAAGATATTACCGATGAAATTAGCGCAACTGTAAAAGCGATTGCAGCGGCTGATTTATCTGGAACTAAAATTAAAATTACTTTCAATGAAGCAATTAATATTGGAACATTAAGTGAAGTGAAATCTGACTTCGTTGTAGAAGACAATTTAGGAAATCCTCTTTCAATAACAGGCGTAGCTGTAAGTGGTACTGATAATGATGAACTGGTCCTTACTTTAAGTGGAGCGGTTATTGCTGCTACAATTTCAGCTAAAGATGTTCGCTTCGTTACTGACCGTGCAACAGATGCTAATACAATCGCTGATATTGAAGCTAGAACTGTTGAGTTAAATGGAGATCTTCTAGCACCAGTTATCTCTTCACCATCTTATACAGCTGGTGCAGTAGGTTCTAAACAGGCAGACATTTCAATAACATCTGATGAAGCTGGTACGGCTTACTACTTAGTAGTTGCTAGTGGTGCTGCAGCACCAACTGCAAGTACCGTAGTTGCTGGTGGTGTTAGTGAAGCTGTAGTTGCTGGGACAGCTAAAACTAAAACATTGACATTTGCTGCAGATGCAACAACTTATGATGTTTATGTGGTTGTAAAGGATGCTACTAATAATTTAAGTGCAGTTACTAAAGTTATTGTATCAACTCCGGCAGCACTGTAATATCAAGTACCGAATGCATAACTAACTGCATTTCCGGAATTGATGAAAGGCTCTACATGGCTTCGGCTGTGTAGGGCTTTTTGCCGGTTATACAAATAATGATGCATAAACAATTTTGTGTCACTACAATTAGAAGTTCTACGTAAGCCCGAAATTTCGTGCACCGGGTGCAAAAACAATTCAGAAAATACACTACAATTTATGAATATGCATTGAGTGAAATCGAAGAAGCCCTATATGAGAGAAATCTTGTATAAGGCTTCTTTTTTGTTATGTAGATGCCCCCGAAAAAATTTAGTTCACTGCGAATTTCCCTACAAAATTTCAATTTCCTCCAAAAACTTAAGTCAAACTGTCGATTTAGAGTTGTTAACAATTTCACTCTATTTGCATTTATTTCCCATATATTTTATGCTCAAAGAAAATGAAAGGGGCGAATGCTATGATTTGTAGTGTTGGGTTAGAAGGGATGCGTGGTTATATCGTGAATGTTGAGGCGGATGTGCGCCTAGATAAGGAACAGTGTGTCATTGTAGGGCTGCCGGATGCTTCGATGAAGGAGTCAAAGGAGCGGATTTTGAGTAATTTGCACTTGCTTGATCTTGATTTAACCTTAAAAAAGATTACGATTCACTTATCGCCTTCGGATAAACGAAAAATCGGCGTCGGCTATGATTGTGCGATGCTGCTTGCGGTGCTTAATAAAATGCTTGAAAACCCACTACCCATCAACGAACAAACCTGTGTGCTTGGTTCTTTATCGCTTCAGGGAGAAATCGTTGCTTTTCACGGACTGATGCCGTCACTTCAACAAGCGCTCCAGCTTGGCTTTAAGCGAATTTTCATTCCCCCAATTGACACGAGCTTTCTTCAATTAAATGATGATATCGAAATCGTTGCGCTGAAAAATGTCGAGCAAATGTTCGATTATTTGAACGGCCAGCTCTCCCTTGCAATGACTAGGTTGACAGTTGTAAAAGAACTAATTCCAGAGTCGAACTTTGACATGACGACAGATTTTAATAGTATCATTGGTCACGAAACCGCAAAGCGGGCGTTAGAAATTGCGGCAGCAGGTGGGCATCATGTGCTGCTTAGTGGTCCGCCAGGCTGTGGCAAAAGTATGCTGGCCGATGCCTTTCATACGATTTTTCCTGATATTATACATGAGCAAATGTTGGAAGTATACAGTATTTATCATTTAGCGAAGGAAGATGCGAGTTTTTCGCAGCGACCGAGCTACCGCGCGCCGCATCATTCGTCCTCGGCTACATCACTAATTGGAGGAGGGACATATCCAAAGCCAGGTGAAATCTCACTAGCACACCGCGGTGTACTATTTTTAGACGAGCTGGGTGAATTTCCAAGAAAGGCGCTTGATATGCTGCGCCAGCCGCTTGAAAGGGGTGAGGTGACGATTAGTCGTGTTCGTCAAACGGTAACTTATCCTGCTGCGTTCACACTCATTGCGGCAACGAATCCGTGTCCATGTGGCTACTTTGGCTCAAACGAACGCTATTGCACCTGCTCGCCGCAGCAAGTAAAGGCATATCAGCAAAAAGTGTCTGGTCCGTTACTTGATCGCATTAATTTTTTCTTACAGCTTAAAAGTGTCGGCATGAGATCAGGCATTTCAGGTGAAAGCTCTGTCGTGATTCGGCAACGTACAGCGCAGGCTCGTGAAATGCAGCAAAATCGCTATGGCCCCCATTTTTTGAACGGCAATGCCCCGTCTCATTTACTAGTAGAAGCCTGTGCGCTCACATCAGTTCAAAAGCAATATGTTCATGAAGTGTGCTATGCAAATAAGTGGAGCAACCGGACACAGCTAAAAATTTTACGCATCGCGCGCACCATTGCGGACTTACAACAGCAAGAGGAATTACAAGAAGCGCATTTAGAGGAGGCCGTTTCATGGAAGCAAGATGCGTTAGTGGAGGGGAGCGTCCATGGGTAGAAAAAAACGGCTGTGGCACCCACAGTACTTTGATCATGTTGTGATGCGAGGTAATAACCGACAAGTGATTTTTGCTGAACAGCAGGACTTTGCTGAATTTTTCCGTGCGCTTCACTACACTTACGACAAATATCCATTCGAACTCCTTGCCTATTGCCTTATGAATAATCACTATCATCTTTTAATCCTCAGCAAAACTCCACTCAGTAAAACAATGATGCTTCTTAATCGCCGCTATAGTGATTACTACAAAAAGAAATACCGCTATTCAGGTCATCTATACGAAAATCGCTATTATTCCGATATGGTGTTAAGTGCGCAGGGGATTCTTGAAGTGAGCCGTTACATCCACCAAAATCCAATCCGTACAAAAACCCCACTAGTAAACGAACTCGAGCATTACCCATACTCAAGCTTTCAATATTATGTGGCGCCTAAAAAAGCTCCCGTCTATTTAAATCCCTTTGCACTCGTACAATATTTTCCACTTGAATCAGAGCGCACATTAGAAAATTATATTACCTATTGCAGCATCATAGAAAAAACAGTCGTACACGAAATGCCATTGTAATATTTAGTGCTGAGGAAAAATTATACAGGTGGAATATCGTGCACCGGGTGCACAAACAATTATTTAACACGTTATACAGAAATGTCGCCTGTCTTAAAAGAAGCATATGAATTGAAACAGGCGTATTGTGAGTGGTTTGACCAAGCAAAAAATGAATCAGAAATTTCGGTGATTAAAGAGAGATTACTTCAGTTTTATAAGCAAGTAGAAGCGTCTGGCATTCCAGCGTTTAAGAAAGCGATTTAAACGTTCAAGAACTGGCAAACAGAGATTTTGAACAGCTTTTCATTTGGCTATTCGAATGGATTTTTAGAAGGCATTAACAATAAAACAAAAGTGATGAAACGGAATGCATATGGCTTCAGACGTTTCGATCACTTTAAGGCAAAGATATTATTAAATTTAAAGTATAAAAATATAGGTGGGCATGTAGGGGGAAATCGGTTTGGAAATTATTTCACCCCAACATTTGACTTAGAGCCTAAAAATCAAATCAAAAAAACAGCCCTACACAAAATTACCATTGTGTAGGGCTATTAGTATTGTGTGAAGACTAGTTACAACAGATCCAGCTCACTATTTAATCAACGAAAATATCTCTTCTCTAGAAAAATAATCAATATCTGAAATTTCTAGGATAACATAAGTACCATTATCTTGACGTTTTAAAATAGCATTGCCGTAATAATGATCGCCATAAATAAATGCGTTCTTTTCTTTTTCAGTAAAATCAGTCCATAAATGATCACTAATATTACCAAAGTAAAGATCAGACCCCTCATTTCTATAATAATCTAAATTATAGTTTGTGTACTTTACTTCATAATAGCCATTTTGAATATGGTTCACATACGTTATGTTTCGATAAGGAACATAAATTGAGCCGGGGAATTCATAACCGGGTACATAATAGTAGCCATTTTTATAGAAAATATTCATTTCAACGCCGTGGTCTTTAGACAATCCTGTCTTTAGTTGGCTTGGTTGTAGATCAATATTGAAATATTGCTTTAGTATAGCTTTTGCATGTTTCTCTGAGTAGACAAAGTAATAATCGTCGCCAATTTGTTGTTGGCCTCCAACAGTTAGCAGTCCATATGCGCTGGCATCAAGTAAATAATCCGAAACAGTCATACCTCTAGACTCTTCTAAGAACCATGTAGTTCCTAGTAATTTAGTCATCTTTAATAACTCTTGTTTACTTATAAGTGCGTGCGTATTTTTTGAAAGATTTGTCGGTTCAATTTGGTAATATTCAGCTTGAAATGCTAGAGATGCGTCCGAATCACTTGGATAATGGTTTGTAATAGCAGAATCTTCACTACGATAATTTTTTAAAGATGTGTCAATTCGTTTCATAAAGGAAGCAACTTGTTGGCGCTTTAATGGATTGTAATAACCAAATTTTTCAATAGTAGTTCCTGTTGAATATTGGTTGTTAGTGATGTTGTACTTTAATAAAAATTGAACAGCACCTTCTAAATTATAGTGTTCACGATCGATTAGGAAAGTTAAAACCATAGCGAAATGTTCGCGGTCAATTGGTTTATTACGCAATGAAATATCGGAATATCCAAATAACGGGACTTTATAATCAGCCATGATGTTATAGTACGTATCAGACCAATGTGTTTTTTCATTAGGCAATTTGTAAGAAGTCGATTTTAATTGGAAATATTCAGCAAAAATCTTCACTAATTCTGCTTCAGTTATATTGCCACCTGGATTGAATAGGTTATTTGCCTGCCCATTGACAATGCCCTTTTCTTTTGCCCATAAAATATCATTGTAATGAGGATTTTCTTTTTTTACGTCTTTAAACGTTGCTGAATTGCTGGCTGCGTCACTAGTGATCGTTGCTAAATTAAATGCAAAAATCAAAATGACTAAACAAGATAAAACCTTACATAATTGACTTTTCATATGTTCCTCCTAGTAATCTCTTTTATTCACAAGATAAAAATAAGTAATGCATATGTACTAAATAGAGCGTAAATAATACGTGCAATCCCATGTTTTAATTAGTGTATATTTTACCATTATAGTCAATTTGATAGTTTATTGGTAGATAATATTAAATCTCCTTAATTATGTACTTTAACCATATATAACAATGAGGTTTTGGAGAAGCTAGATGAAAAATGTCATAAGAAATTTTATGCATAAAAGTCTATTAAACTATAAATCAAAATAAATTATTCCTCTTAATACCTACCAAATAACTATTTTTTGTAATAAAATATAATATGTAGGTTTGAAGTTACATAGATAGAGGAGAGAAACCAAATGAATAAAAATTACAAACGCTTAATTGCGAGTACAACCATTGCGACATTAGCAATTCCAGCCGTAGCATTTGCTGATACGAGCTTCAAGGATGTTCAATCTGATGCATTTTACACAAAGGCAGTTAATGATCTTGCAGAGCGTGGCATTATTAATGGCTATAAAGAGGACAATACATTCCGCCCAAATGACAATGTAACCCGTGCGCAAGCAGCAAAAATTATTGCGGGTGTTGCTGGTCTTGATACAGAAAATGTGGAAAATCCGAATTTTGTGGATGTTCCTGAGAATAGCATTTATTACGGTGCGATTGCTGCGCTTGCAAAAGCAGGAATCATTAATGGAGTTGAAGGCACAAAGAATTTTGATCCAAATGAGCCGATGACGCGTTATCAAATGGCAAAGGTAATCTCGTTAGCATTTGACTTACAAAGCAAAAATGCAGCGTTGCCATTTACAGATGTTGCTGACTTTTACAAAGACTATGTACAGGCTTTATATGATAACGAGATCACAACAGGGAAATCTGCCAATACATATGGCGGTGGCGATTACGTTAAACGCGGAGAGCTAGCGACTTTTGTTTACCGTGCTGAAAATAATGACAGCACAGAACAAGCAGCAACAGTACAAGGTGAAATTACTGAAATTTCTGCCACATCTATTTCAATTGATGGTAAAGAATTTACGATTGCACCACAATTAAAGTCATTAGTAAACGAAACGAACAAGCAAGCATTAGCAGGTGCAGTAATAAAAGCTACGATTGATGGGGAAAGTGTGGCAACTATCGAGGAATTAGTCATTAAAGCGGTAGGGACAAAAGAACAGCCAATTACACTACAAGGCGTTCAACAGCCAGTAGCAGATGTAGCGAACCAATTAGATGCAATTTCTTGGAATGGTAAATTAGTAATTGATACGCCATTCATTACATTAAAAAATATTTTATTAGCAGATGTACAGCTAACAGCAGCAGTAACAGATGCTCAATTATTTAGCGCGATTGAAAAATTAGTAGTCGCAAAAGATGCAAAGATCAATATTTCAGGGGATGCACAAATTGCTGTATTAGAAGTAAATAGTGAACAGCCTGTTGTGCTTGACTTAACAAAAGTAATTGGCCAATTAAAGGTTACGGCGTTAAAAGCAGCGATCGAGTTAAGTGCCGTTACAAAAGTAGAGCAATTAGTAACCGATACAGCAAAAGCTGAAGAAGTTATTAAAAACTATCAGCAAGTGCTAGCGAATATTTCTAAAGTTAACGACAAGGCACCTGAAAAAGCGCCAACACCAGGTAATAATTCATCAGCAGGAGAAACACCAGCACCAGCAACAGATGGAAATAATAATGGTACACCGCCAACAACGGATAATAATAACGAAATACCAGTAGTTACGCCACCAGCAACGGATAAAAATAACGAAACACCAGTAGTTACGCCACCAACAACGGATAATAATAACGAAACACCACCTAAAGAAGATTCAACTGTGACATCAGTTTCAGGAGAAATTACAGAGCTTTTAAATGAGGGTGTTGTCATCGATGGTGTTACATACCAAGTTGATGAAAAGTTAACGCCACTATTTAGTAACGGTACTTTAGTGGATGCAACGATTAAAGCAGATGTACAAAATAAAAAAATAGTAAAAATTACGGAATTAACCGTTCAACAGAGCGGCGATTTAAATGCAAAAAATGTAACGATTGACGGGACCTTAACAATTAATGCGGACAACGTTAAAATTACAGGTTTAACAGTTGCAGGGGATGTAATTTTAACGAACCTTGTTAAAGAAGCAATTGATTTCGATGAAGTAAACATTAAAGGAAAGTTAATGTCAGTGAATGACAATGTGGCCAATACACGTCAACGAATCGCTTCCTTAGTTCCATTTATAGCAAATGAAAAGCCTAAAACAACGCTAACAATTACATTTGCCAACTCAGTAGTAGTAACTGTTGAGATATCAAAAGTAGATACGGTACTAAGTTTAGGTGCAGCAACTCAAATATCACTATTAAATGTTCAATCAAATGGTGTTTCAATTGAAGCGGCTAAAGATGTTATTTTACCAAACCTAAGTATCGTAAAAGGTGTTACACAAATCGAGTTAAATGCATCGATTGCAAAAGTTGAAATTAATACAAATGACGATGTTAAAATTTCAGGTTCAGGTAACTTCCAAAGCGTAGAAGTCAAAACAGAAAAATCGGTAGAATTAGCAACGACAGGTACGGTTGCGGCACTTGTAACGGATAACAAAAACGTAACACTTGGTGATCAGGTGAAAGTTGGAACAACGACGAATAGTCAGGGTGAAACGAAAAAGCCAGAAGATGTGATCTCAAATATTGCTGAAGTTAGCGGAAATGTGAATGTTGAAATCAAACAAGACGAATTTATTGGCTATATCGCAGCGAAAGTAATTCCGGTAGAGGGGAAATTTGGTTATGTAACTTTATCCGTACTAAATATCGGAAACCGTACGATTAAATACCGTTTTATTGACGGATATAACAATAATATTAAATTACCGGCAATTGGGTCACTGGCACCAGCAGATGCAAAAACGTATAACCCAGGCGATGAATTTATTAGCTGGTTCTCAAAAGATTTACAAGTATTTGCGGTAAATGATAAAAATGAAATCATCGACACATATAAAATTCAAAGCTTCGGTACATCGATGCGTGCTATTTCTGAAGCAAAAGTAGAAAACAATAAAATTATTTTACAAGCAGTTCACGCACCACTTCTGCAGCTTCACGAGGCTTACTTTGTTAATAACGGACAATTCTATCTCATCGATCAAAAACAGCAGCTTAAATCAGCAGCTGATGTGTCGGGTATTCCAACATTTGAAATCGATTTGCCAACAAACATTGCATATGATGCACAAAAAATGTCGAAACTTGCATTCTATTTAAATGAAATTGATGAAAAGGGTAACCGCAGAGGCGGATATATCTCTTGGCAATATATGGGCTCTGGAAACAGTGAGCAACGCTTTGCGAACGATTTAGTAGCACTTAAAGAATTAGTAAAGTTAAGTGATGATATGTCATCAGAACGTTTATATTGGATCGAAAGTATTTTAGACAGCTATGCTTATTCAAAAGTAGAGGTAAAAGATGAAGCAGGGAATATTGAATATATTTCTCAAGAAGGCAAGGCATTACCTTCTATTTTCGATAAGTATATTGCAGAGCTAAAAATTCGCACGATTACAACAGCTACTGAACTTGAAAAGCTAGTAGATGATGTAAATACAGCAAACAAAGCGTTAATTGATTTATTTGTTAAAGCAGATGCAGCGGTAAATGCTCTTTATAAAGAAGATAAATATGACTATGAGCACTATGAGCAATTAAAAGATGGTGTAACAAAAGCAGATATCGAAGCAGCTCAAAAATTAGTACAGGAGCTGCAGGCAAAGCTTCAAAATAATGTAACAAAACAGCTTGGCTATTCAGTAGAATCTGCTTTTGGCATTTTGGAAGCGCTAGAACGATTAAAGGCTTTTGCATTAATGTTGCCAAACTATGATTCGACTAACTATAATGAAGAATTTACAAATATATTAAATCGTTATGCAAATGAAACAGTAATTGAAGCATTCTTAGATCAATATGTAGCAAAGTTGAAAACATTAGCTGAGCTAACGCCAACAACATTAAAATCAGCAATTGAGCAAGTAAATGCACTACCAGAAAACAAAGAAATTACTACGAAATATGAAGTGACTCGAAATGCGGTAACGGCATTGTTAAGAGAAAATCGTTATTCATATGAGCAATATGATCGTTTAGCTGATGACTTTACTCAAGAGAAGTATCAAGCAGCCGAAAAGCTAGTAGCAGAGCTGAAGCTAAGTGGTAATGTTGGTAATGTGGCATCCATGTTTGCAGAGGTAAAACAAATTGTAACCAAATTACAAGAAGTTGCAAAAATTAACGAAGCAGCAAAAGCTTATCTAGCTTTACAACCATCTGAACAAGTAAATGCGTTCTATACGCTAAAAAATGACATTCAAACTTTTGCAAAAGATGAGTTTGTTGAAATTTTATTCACAAAATACATCGATGCAATTGCTCAACTACAAACTGTAACACCGGCATCAATTAAAGAAACAGTGAAGGCAGTAAATCAGGAAACAGCAAATACTGAAACAATTGCTACTTATACGAAAGTAAAAACAGCAGTAGATGCACTATTAAAAGAAGACTATAATTCTTCAAAATATAATATTGATGAGCGCTTAAACGCAGGTATCACAAAACAGCATTATACAGACGCAAAGACTTTAGTAAATGCTTTACAAGTAGATGAGCGTTTTAAGCAAGGTCTTGTAGGAAGATTGCATGAGGCATCGCGTGTATTTGAAGTGCAGGAGCAAGTAGCAAAACTGCAAGAGCAAGCGAAGGCGTATGTAGCTACCGAAACAACAACTCAACGTTATTATGAGCTTCAAAATATTTTACAAAACATTTCGTATGGTCCTTTAGGTAATGGTTTTTATGGTAGTTTAGCTAAAAATGAGCTGACAGAGGCGTACATTGTAGAATTAGCTAAAAAGAACTATACAACTGTAGCTGAAGTGAAAGAAACGTTAACTTTAGTAAATAAAGAAAACGAATCAACTGTTCAGCTTATAAATACAGTGAGTAATTTAATAGTGAATAATAAATTAGTTGACGGAATGACAATTGAAAAACTACTTGATTTAGAGGTACAAGTAAGTATGGTACATGCTATTAGTACATCTAATTTAAGTAGTTACATTGAGGCGGCGAAAAAGAAATACTATGAAAATACGACGAGACCTGAGCAACTAACAACGATTTATGTGAATAAAGACACATCAAATACCAGTCGTACGATTCAAGTTACATTTTCTGAGTCAATCAGCGCGGAAAGCATGACATTTGATTTAGCGGGCTTACAAAAAGATGAGGATTATACAGTCGAAGCGGCTAATGGACATGAAAATCAAGTAATTATCACAATCAAGGAATTAAAGCCTTCAGCACTATCAACAATTTCAATTGAAGGTATTAAAACAGCTGATGGTACAGCGCCAATTGAGTTTAAAGATGTGCCTTTAGTTGAATGGAATAAGCAATAATTTTTTCAACAATAATGAAATGACTAAAGAGAGATTTCTCGCTAGTTTGCTTCAAAAGTTTAGGTCTTAATATAGAGCTTTTGTAGTGTCTACTTTTAAATAGGTATGTTGATTATCCATATTGAAAAGGGGGCGTCCGGAGAATGATTTCGGTACGCCCCTTTATTTGGTTTGGAGGTATTAATAAAGCAAGAAGCCCTACACCATATAATCTGGTGTAGGGCTTCCCACATTTCTAATAATAGTTCATTAAAGCATTTTTGCTAATTCTAACGTTTTATAAAGCACTTTTGCCATTTGTGAACGCGTAAGCTCGCCTGATGGATCGAATGAACCGTCAGATTTCCCACTGAAAATACCTAATGCATACACTTGTGCTACTGCCTCTCGGTATGCGACCGGAATTTGATCTAAATCTGTGAAGGGAATTGTCGATAGGTCAGCTGGTGGTAATTCAACACCAGAGAATTGTAATAAGCGTACAGTCATTAATGTTACTTGCTGACGTGTTAATGTTTGATCTGGATCAAAGGCACTTTCAGTTTTACCATTAACGATGCCTGCTTCAAATAATGCTTGTACAGAGTCGGCATACCATTTACCTTCAACATCCTTAAATGTAGTTGAACCTTCTGGCTGTAATCCCATTGCGCGTGCTACCATTGTCGCGAATTGTGCGCGCGAGATACCGGCAGTTGGGTCAAAGTTTTCCTCCGTTGCGCCGAATACAATATGACGTTTTGCTAGAGCTTCGATATAGTCTTTGTGTCCGTCATTTGCAACATCGGTAAATGTTTTTTCTTCTGTGCTTACGATAAATTCACCAGAAGTCATCGTTTTAATGATGTATTTACCATCTTTAATGATAAATGGAGTCGCTACTTTATTACCGTTTTCATCGATTCGTAAAAGGACTGCGTTTTCTGGTAAATTACTAATTTCTACTTCGATATACGTCGCGAATGTTGCTGGTACATCATTTAATGTTGCTTGAATTTGTATTTTACCATCGTTGTTTTCAATTGCTAACGCTAAGGTCGCTCCATCCTGACCTTGAGGAACAGCATTCGCTGGGATTGAAATATTAATATTTTCAGAAGCTGTAATAACAATTGGCTCCGTTGAATCTTTGTATTCAGCGATTGGTACATTTACTTTTACCGTATCGCCATCTTGTACAACCGCTGGGGCTGTGGGAGTAGTTGGCTTTACATCATTAGGTAATGATTCTTCGCTCGGATTGGTTGGAATAGAAGATCCACCACCAGCAGAACCAGCGGAACCAGCGGAACCACCAGAACCAGCGGAACCACCAGAACCACCAGAACCACCAGAACCACCAGAACCACCAGAACTATTTGAGCCGCCACCAGAACCGCTAGCTCCTCCTGAACCACCTGTATTCGACTGTGCGTTTTCAAGTGTCACTAAAGCTTGTAGATTTGTTACGAGCTGCTTTTGGTTTGCTGTTAGCGCATTATATGCCGCGCGTGCAGCACTTACATCAGAACTATTTGTTAAACTTGTAATCTTTGTTACAACGTCGTTAGCTGCTTCTTTATCAGCAGTTACAATTGCCTGTGCCTCTGTTAACTTTTCAGTAGCCTCGGCAGAAATAATAGCTTTGTAGTTTGTAGAGAGCTGATCGAATAGCTCTTGTGCAGCAGCTACATCATTATGATAAGTCGGCTTTAATGAATTTAACGCTAAAATTTGAGCATCTAACGTACGAATTTCTTGAAGGTCATGAACAAATTGTTTTAACGTAGCAATAGCACTTTCAGCTACTAATGATTGCTGAGCTGCATTAAGCTGATTAAATTTCGTATTTGCTACTTCAACATCAGTTGTAAATGTAGGCTGTGCTGAATCAAGTGCAGCGATTTGAGTCTCGAATGCGGCTGCCTCTTGCTGATAAATAGTCAATGTGTTTTCATGTTCCGTTAACGTATTTACATTTGTAACATATGCTTGGTCCTCGGCACCTAACGTACCTAACGCATCTTTTGCCGTTTGTAAATTTGTGCTAAAGCTTGCTGACGTTTCATCAATTGAAGCGATTAATCGAATAACAGAAGCTGCGGCCTCGATACTTTTAGCAATTTCTGCAGCACGTACGATTGCGGCTACTAATTTTGCATTTTCGTTAACAAGTGCCTGCTGAGCGGGATTTAATTTATTATAGGCTGCCTCAGCTTGTGCTACATCTGCAATAAATGTAGGTGCTTCTTCGTTTAGTGCATTAATTAGCGTATCTACTTTATTTACAGCAATTTTATTTTCGAATGCTTCTATTTGCGCATAGTTCGTAACAAACGCCTTTTGTTGTTCTGTTAATGCCTCGTAGCTTGCTTTTATAGCTGCAAAGTCATTAGTATTTGAAGTAATTGTTAGCGCGGCAATTGCTGCTACTAAGTCTTTTACATTCATAATGGTAGTAGTCGCTACCGTGAGTGATGTTTGGTTTGTTACCGCAGTTTTATATAGATCTTGAATACTATTGAATGAAGTTATCGCGTCATTTACAGCCACTTCGAATGCTTCAATCGTTGGATACGTAGTTGTCTCAAGTTTAGAAATTGCCTCAATGGCCAATTTAATAGTTGTTACAGTAGTTGTTAAGTCTGCTAAATCAGTATAGTTCGTTACCTTTGCTTGTTGCGCAGGTGTTAAATTTTCATAAGCTGCAAGTGCGGCATCATAATTAGCAACAAACGATGGAGTTACAGTTTGTAAGGCTTTGATCTGTTCGATAACAGACTGTGCAATAATCGTATTTTGCTCACTAGAAATCGCTTGCTCCGCATTTTGTAAATCCCCATAATTTGTAATGAAATATTTAGCTAAATCAGATAACGTTTTATAGGCAGTGCGCGCTTCCATGATCGCTGTAGCATCGAATGGCTCGGACAACGCAGTGATTTTTTGGACTACCGCTTCAGCTGCGGATAGATCTGATTTAACAATAATATATTTGTTGGCATTTGTTACATGATTTTTTTCAGTGTCAGTTAGAGCCTCATAAGCCGCTGAAGCTGTATTGAATTTAGATTTAAAGTCAGCTGTAAATGTCGTTGGAATAGCTTCGATAGCTGAAATGGTTGCTTGAATATTCGTTACGCGTTGCTCATGCTGTACTAATACGTCAAGATTTCCAACGAACGCCTTTTGAGCTGGTGCTAAATTTGCATAGGCAGTGCGCGCTGTTGCAACATCTGTTGAAAAGCTAGTACTAGCTACATCTAATGTATTGATAAGTGCAATAACATCTTCTGCGAGTTGTAAGTCTGTTGCAATTTGTGCGACATAGTCGGTTAAGATTTTCTTCGTGTTCTCAGAAATATAAGCTTGCTGAGCAAAATTAAATTTATCAAATGTTGTATTGGCATCTTGAACTTTTAAGGCGAAATCATTAGAAGATTCCTTTAATGCGGCGATATCTGCTTCAAATTGTGTTGCAGTTGCATTATAAGATTGATGTGTTTTTCGTGCTGTTTCTAAAAGAGCTATATTTGCAACTAATGTTTTTTGGGTAGCTGTTAATGCATCGTAGCTAACTACTAGCGGTGCAATTACATCTTTAAATGTAGCTGCTTCTTCATTTAATAGTGCTAATGAATGATTGATATTAAACACAGCTTTCTCATCGGCTGCTTTTTGTGTTTCAGCATTCGTTAATTTCTTGAAATCATTTTGGCTAATGAGTATTTTTTGAGCCAGTGTCAATTTGTCATATTGTGCACGAGCGTCAATAGTTTGCTGATAGTAAGAGGCATCATTTACATCAATCGTGTTAATCGCGTTTACAAGCGCTGTGGCAATCTTGTTATTTTCAATTACTTGATTTTGAGCTTCAACTAATGCTGAGTTGTTTGTAACCTTTTCTTGTTGTGTTTTAGTTAATGCATCAAAAGCATCTTGGGCAGCTTGTACCTGCTGTGCGAAGTTCTCATCATATTGATCTAATGAAGCGATTGCTGAAATGACTGTGGCAATTATTTCATTTGTTTCTTTAATGCTTGTCTCAAAATCAATTAATGCTTGAAGGTTTGTAACTAACGTTTTTTGATCGGCTGTTAACGCATCATAAGCCTTTCGTGCATTTGCGGCGTCTTCTAAATATGTAGATGAGTTGTTATCGATTTTACTAATCAATTGAATTACTTGTTTCGCTGCTTCCTGATTGATAACAGCTATATCTTTTAGTGGCTTTGTATATTTATTTGAATTGCCATCAGTGTAAACTAGGTCGTTATTTACTATTTTTAAGCTGGTAATTTCAACTCTGTCTAACACCTCTAAACTGGATCCATCTAGCTTTATTTTTGTTAAAAAGGCACCATTACTATAGTTTGAGAAGTATAACCAGCCATCGTGATGTACTAAATATTTTACGCGAGTATCCGTAACTTTTGTAATACCTGCAGCAAGGTTATTTAAATCAACTGTATATAGAAGAATATCATCGTTTTTATTTGGGAAGTACCATTGTGAATCAACAATAACTGGATTTTCTACATTTGATAAGGGTGCGTATTTTTCAGAGCTAGCAACAGGATAATTTTTGTTATCAATTTTATGGTCATTTTTAATCGTTGTGTCTGAAATTAAGAAATATTTATAGCGCAGAAAATCACTCATATCACCAGCCGAAGCATTGAACACGGGATCGTTCCAAGTTGTGTCAAGATGGTACCATTCATTATCTAGCTTTACTAAATTCCATGCATGACCCTCTACGCCTACCTCACCTGTCACATAGTATGCTTCGATTTTTGCTTCTTTAAGTAAACGATAGGCTAGTAGCGCGTATGCCTGACACACACCTTGGCCTTCTTTTAAAATGGCATAGGCTGCATGTGGACTTGCAGTAGTATTTTTAGAATAAGTAGTATTTAAAACAACATAATCATTCACTGCTTTGATTTTATCGAAATCACTCATAGTAGTAGTGAAAATTTCACTAGCAATACGCTTTACCTCACTATTAACGAATTGCTCCTGCGCGGCTGTTGTGTGGTAGCTTATTGTAGCTGTAATAGTTGCCTCTGTTGAGGTCATTGATCCACTATAGCTATATCTAGAAAGTGTCCCAGCTTCATAAACCATCGCTTGATCCGTTTGTAAATCATTGAATATTTTTGTCCATTCATTACTAAGCTGACTTGTGTTCCCTGTATATGTAATTTTGAATTCCGTATTGTATGTACGTAAGTTTTCGTAAATTACTTCTTTTAGTTCTGCTACAGATGTTGCTTTATAGGAAGGTACTTCGTTTGCAGCAACGCTTCCAACTGAAGCAATTCGCTGCATTTGAGGCTTGGCATCATATAGGTGATAGGGATTTACCCAAGAATCGCTAATTATTTCTTTACTGTTTACTGCATCTGCAGCATTAACTTCTGCTTCAGGTAATGAAACAATTGCAGCAGGAATTAAAGCAAGTGTTAGTAAGGCTGTTTTTTGTTTTTTCTTCATGTGAAAACCTCCAAATTTAGTAATAAATTCTTACGTTAGAATCGTATAAATATTCATACAATAATAGTAATATTATTTTGCAATACAGAAAAGTGAAAAAAGTAACTAAAAACCATTAAAATGAAATTTTTTGGTTTTATAATGTGTCTTAGTACCCGTTAAAGCGGGGGATTCAATTTAAATTTCTTGAGATATTTAATGGTTTAGAAATCTGCTATAATTTAAATACCATAAATTTGAAAGAGGAGTATTCAATTTAATGAAAAAAATAATATCAGCACTTTTATTCGCGCTATTAATGAGCCTTAGTTTCTCAGCAGTTAACTCACATGCCAATTCCTATGGTGTAGTTGAAGACAGTTCAAAGCGTACACTCGTACCATTGCGCACAATTGCGGAAACCTTTTCAGTGAAGGTAGATTGGGATAATACGAGCAAAGTTGTCACGATTGACGGTCAATACAAGCTAGCAATGGGCAGTAAAGCAATTAAAAGAGACGGACAAGTCATTCGCCAAATGGATACACAGCCAAAGATGCTACAAAATGCTGTGTATGTGCCAGTCCGTGAGGTAGCATTTTTATTTGATGTACCGATGAATTGGGATCAAGTAAAAAAGGAAGTTTCTTATCAGGTAGGAGCGAACGCCTATCAGGTTGCGGTATATCCTGAAAAGGTACTAAACAAACCAAAAGTAGCGGTAGCAAAGAAAACCGTCAATGTAGGTGGAAAAAAGTTAGGGGTTAATGTTGTATCCATCAATTTACTCGCACCGAATACATCGTTACATGTGGAGCTTGCGAACAATAAGTTGGGTGCGGTTGGCTCGCTAGCAGGTATTGCGAAGGCGCATAATGCACTTGTAGCAATTAACGGGAATTATTTTGATGCTTATACCAATGCAAAAGAACGTTTAGTTTACAACGGCTTAGTAATGGATGGTGAGCGCGTAAAAGTATTTGATTTAAAATTTTCGGTGTTCTATGTGTTAAAGGATGGCAATGTCGGCATTTTACCGGGGGATCAATTTATGAGACTATTTGCAGACGGGAATGTACAGGAAGCCATTCAAGTAGGGCCACGATTAGTAACGAAGGGTGCGGTCACGGTCGATCCGATTGCAGAAGGTTTTTCGAGTCATAAAATTTTGAGTTCACCTGGTGCGAGAAGTGCGATTGGGATTTTGCCGAATCGCCAGCTTATTTTTGTAACAACTGCAGGTGCTACAGTGCAGCAACTTGCATCGGTAATGAAGCAATTAGGCGCGGTTGATGCCATGAATTCAGATGGTGGTGCTTCCAGTGGCTTATATGCAAACGGCAAATATATGACAACACCTGGCCGCGATATTGCGGTAGGCTTGTTGGTAAAATAACTATTGTAACGCATCATTTATAGGGATGCGAGAGAAGGAACAAGATGAAATTTTATAAAATAGTTTTAGGGGTTTTACTTTTCACTGCGCTATTACCGAGTTCAATTGGAATTGCGCAGGAAGAAGGGCAACAATATATCGTTGTCGCCGATGCTGGTATTTCAATGACAGCTAGTGCAGATGAAAAAGGTATGGTTGTTTCAAAATTAACAAAGGGAACGCGCGTAAGCTTTGTACGACAGCAGGATAATTGGGTAAAAGTGGACTATAAAGGGCGATTAGGATGGCTACCGAGTGATACAATAGCGCCTTTTACGAAAGAATTATTGCCGGTATATGCGAGCTATTATAAGCAGTTAGCAAAGATGGACCATGTGATTTATGCATTAATAGCCGATTTCACACAGGATGGTATCGAGGAATTATATGTCGTACGTGATACGGATCCAATAAAAGGGCAATATGAAGAATACATATATAGTGGCGACCAGCTTATTTATCAAAAAAATAATACAAATGCGTTAACAATTTTAAAAAGTGGGGAGAATTATTATTTATATCACCATGCCCAAATAAATAAAGAAAAAAAATTCAAGCTGAATCAGTTAAATAACCAAGCGAAAACAGATTATTTTGAGGTTAGTGAAGGGAAGACTGACCACGAAATTACAACTAATAGTTATTTAAAATCTTATTATATATTGAGTGCTGGCGATGGCCATGTGAAGGAGCAAACATTTTCATACGAGCAAATTGCCTCAATGGATTATTATGGTGCAGAAAAGAAAAATGACTATGAGGAATCCATTTATTTAGAAAAATACGCTGTATCAAAAGAAGGTAAAACAACAATACTGACACAGCAGGAGTATACTGCTAAATTAGCAATATTTGATAAATCAAAAGTAGTGAAGGTCATTTATGATGACCACTATAAGGCGGCTTCTTTAAACGAACGTTTTACATACGACAATGAACGTAGCAAAAAAGAATTAATAGAGATGGCGGCAAAAATCATGCCGGAAAAGCAGTTGAATCTTGAAGCACAGGAACTCGATGCGCTTCAACAAATGCTCGCACAATCGGTTCATTTAGAATTGCCTTATAGCGGTAATGTAGCGCGTAATATGCTGTCGTATTTTCAAGCCGTACAGCGCGGTCTTGAAAGTGGTATGCCAGGAACTGATTCGATACAGTTGAATACTACAAAAAATGCACAAGACGTTACTTATGACCGGGCAGCCATTGACCAACTGATTTATAACTTTTATGGTGTGCAAATGAAGCCAGACGAATTTAATCGCTTAGGGAACGATTTGGGCTATTTAATGACAAATGAAGAATATACGGCATATATAATGGAAGAAACTAAAAAAAATGCTAATCTATATCGTCAAATGCTTGCAGTTGAAACCATTGATAGCGGCTATGTGGCGATACACTATCAGGACTATGAAATGCCAGAAAATTTAACCATTTCTGAGGCGAATGAAAGTCTAATTATCGCAGGGGAGACGTTAGAAAAAGGGTATGTGCTATTAAAAAGGCTACCATTTAAAGAGGGTGTCCGATTTGTCTACATAGATACTGTAGATGCCCTTACCTATTTAAATACAAATCAGTTTAGCGTGTATGAAAATTCATTGGACGTTCTTCAAAAGTTATCGGTAGAGCAAAAAACGAATGCTGTAGCAGATACGGAGTTAGAAGAAATCGTAGAAAGTACAAATTTAACAGTAGCGAATGCGCAAGAGCCTACTAACGATGAATCGCCAACATTTAGTTGGTTAGGGTGGATTGGAGTCGGCGCATTAGTAACAACAGTATTTGCAGCTGCATTTTACGTCTATCGAAAGAAATATTTTAAAAAAGTTTAAACTTAAAACTTTTTTACAACTAAATGACAATTGAAAACATGTGAAACGTTTAAAGACGTTTCACATGTTTTTTTAGTATATTTTCTAAAATATAAAATTATTATTAAATAATAAATGTCATTTTTTTAATATAAAGTAAATATTAAAATGTTTTACATTTATTAGTTTAAATTACCTTTAGTATACTTTAGATGTATTAAATTACCACTAATGTTAATGTTTTTATTGTTTTTGTAATAGATTATTAATAAAAATGTAATAATTTAAGTTAGTACTTTATTAAATGTATGTTATAATTATATAGAATTGTTTAACGGAGAAATTTGTTAAATTTAATTCATTAGTATAAGCAAGAGCCAATTTCTTTTTAATACATAATGTAGAGAAGGATAATGTAGGCTTTAATTTGGAGTTTTGTCTCAAAAATTGAGGCAAAGTAGACGTCTTAGGAGGAAATACAATGTCAAAACAAAATACAGGTCGTAAATTCTTTGCGACAGCTGCAACTGCTGCATTAGTAGCATCAGCAATCGTACCAGTAGCTTCAGCTGCTGAATTCACAGATGCAGACAAAATCGCATCTTGGGCAACAGAAGCGGTAGAAGCTTTAGCTGCAAACGAAGTAATCTCAGGTAACCCAGATGGTTCATTTAACCCAGCAGGTACAGTAACTCGTGCCGAAGCTGCAAAAATGTTCACAGTAGCTTTAGGTTTAGATACTAAAGGCACTGAAACTTTCGCAGATGTTAAAGATGGCCAATGGTTCCAAGAATACGTAGTAGCAGTAGTAAACGCTGGTATCGTTAACGGTATGACAACTACTGAATTTGCTCCAAACGGTAAATTAACTCGTGAACAAGCTGCAAAAATGATCGTAGAAGCTTACGGTTTAGAAGGTGAAGCTGATCTTTCAGCATTCGCAGACGCTAAATCTGTAGCTGGTAAATGGTCTGAAGGTTACCTTGCAACTGCAGTTGAAAACGGTATTATCGCTGGTAAAGGCGACAAATTAGCTGCAACTGATTCAATCTCTCGTCAAGAGTTTGCTGTAATGTTAAACCGTGCTATCAACGTTGAAACTGTAGACACTGCTGCTGTATTAGCTGAAGCTGTAAAAGCTTTAGAAACAGCAACTGCTGCATTAACAACTGAAGTAGCAATTGAAAAAATTGCTGAAGCAAAAGCTACTGTAGCTACTGCTAACGAAGCAATCACTGCTGTTGAAGAAGCTGCAAAAGCTGCTGAATTAACAGAAGAAGAAGCAAAAGAAGTAGCAACTAAAGTAGAAGCAGCTAAAAAAGCTGTAGAAACTACTGAAGCTGCAATCGCAAAAGCTGAAGAAGCTGCTAAAGAATTAGCTGTAGAATCAGTAGTTGCTGAATCTGCAACTAAATTAGTTGTTAAATTCACAAAAGCTGTTGATAAAAACACACTTTCTGTTGGAGATTTCACAATCTCTCCATTAGATTCTCAAACTTTAAATGCTGGTACTTTAGTAGGTACTTTAAGTGAAGATGGTAAAACTTACACTATCGAAACTGCTGGTGGTCAATTCTTAACTAAACGTTATGATGTTAAAGTAATTGCTGATTCAATCAAATCAGTTGACGGTTCTGCTATCGCTGCATTTGAAACAACTATTACAGTTGAAGACAAAACAGCTGCAGCTATCACTACTACAGAAGTAGTTCAAGCTGCATCAAATACTGTAGATGTAACTGTAAACTTCACTGAGCAATTATCTTCAGTTGGTACTGTAAGTGTTGACGGTGTTGCAGTAGCTTCATCGAATTTAACATTCACTGCTAACGGTAAAAAATTAGTAATCACTGGCTTAAAAGCTGGTAAAACTTACAAAGTTGATGTTGTAGGTGCAACAGACGTAGCTGGTAACTTAGCTAACCCATTATCTACAACAGTAGTAACTGAAGAAGATGCAGTAGCTCCAACAGTTGCTTTATCTGCTAAAGAAACTACAATTACTTTAGACTTCTCAGAAGAAGTTACTAACGCATTCGTAGTAACTGTAAATGGTACAACTATTACAGCTCCTAAAGTTCAAGATTCTAAAGATAAAACAGTTTACACTGTAGATGCTAGCGAAGTATTAACAGGTTCTCTTACTTTCTTAAACAATGCAGAAGTAAAAGTTACTTCAATCGTTGACTTAGCTGGTAACGCTGGTAAAGTTGCAACTTTAACTACAAACTTAGTTAAAGATACTACAGCTCCAAAATTCGTATCTTCATTCATCGAAGATAATACTTTAGTATTAAAATATGACGAAGCTATTAAATCTACAACAGCTGCAGCAATTACAAACGCTGGCTTAACAATCAAGTATGCTGACAAAGATGGTGTTCAACACTCATTAGCAGCAGCTGATTTCACTGCTGTAACAGCAGCTGGTTATGATTTAAACGGTAACGGTTCAATCGATACTAACACAGACGAAGAAAAATACGTTTCTATTACATTAGCAGAAGCTAGCACTAAAGACTTCATCACTGCTGCTGGTAAATTAGTAACTGGTAAATACACTGTAACTGTTGCTAAAGATTTATTAACTGACGCTGTAGGTAACCAAGTAGCTGCTTCAACATTCACAGTTGAAACATCTGCAACTGCCGCAACTAAATCAGTATTATTCTCAGTTAACACTACTGGTGTTGAAACAAACGAATTCGTTGTAGTATATAACGAAACAATGGATGCAAGTGCTTTAGAAGTTGCTAACTACACTTTAGGTGGCGCTAAATTACCAGAAGGTACAAAATTAGCATTCGTAAACGATAAGAAAAACGTTTTAGTAACATTACCAGAAGGTTACATTACTGTAACTGGTGCACGTAATGTTGAAGTTGCTAACGTAGTTGCTATTTCAGGTAACACTCAAGACGTTAAAACTCAAACTAAACAAACTGTAACATTAAACGAAAATGTTGCTCCAGTAGCAAAAACAGTTACAATCAACAACGACGTAACTGCTACAGTTGATTTCAACGAAGCATTAGCTTCATTAGCAACTGTTTCAGGTGTAACAGTTAAAGTGAACGGCGCTAAAGTAACTCCAACAACAGTTGCAGTTTCTAACGGCGACTTAGTAATCACTTTATCAGCTGCTTTAAAAGCTACAGACAAAGTAACAGTTGAATTCGAATCAACTAACATTGCTGATGCTGCAGGCAACAAAGTTAAAGACGCTTCAATCAACAACTAATTTTAATTAATTGTTCGATTAAATAATTGATAGAATAAAATCTATCTAAAATAGTAAACCCTAGAATTTTACTACGGTAAAATTCTAGGGTTTTATTGTATTTAGCCAATAAAAATTAAGTAGTATCATTGACAACTCTAGAGGGTAACCAAAAATAACCAATCTATTTCGAAACATAATATTTGCTTTTATTGCCATCTAACTAAAACAATATGCTATTATAATGAAGTACTTGAATAGAGTGAGGGGTGTCTCGATGAAAAAAATGCTTGCAGTATTGTTAACAGCAATACTGGCAATGAGTACGCTATGTGCAAGTCCAAGTTCTGCAGCGACTAATAAAAACATAGTGGAACAGCAAGTGACAGTGATTATTAATGGAAAATATATTAGCTTTAAAGATCCGATTATCAATAATGCGGGTACCATTCTTTTACCAATGCGTGATTTTTATGAAGCCATTGGTGCACAAGTTAATTGGAATCCAACAGCGAAAGTTGCAACGAGTGAACGTAATGGTCAGGTAGTTGAACTAACGATTAACTCGAAAACAGCAGTAGTAAACGGTACTAAGGCACAAATGCTCGTAGCACCTATGATTTATAAGGACCGTACATATATTCCGATGCGTTTTGTAAGTGAAAATTCGGATGGTGAAGTGTACTGGAATCAAGCAAATAAAGTAGTAGAAGTTATATTAAATGAACAAATTCATGATGGACAAAGCCCTGGTGCAGGAGAAGAAACTCCAGAAGTGAACGTTCCGATTATTCCAGATGTAAAACATATTTTATATATGAATAGCGCGCGTATTGAAATGGATAAAGCCCCGGTTACCAAAGACGGCCGTATGTATATTTCTTCATACTATTTCAGTGACTATTTACAAGATAGTTATACACAGTGGGTGAATGAAAATAGCCTAGAATTAACAATTTCAGGGCTTACATTCAAGTTTACAAATAACAGTAATGAAATTTATGTCAATGGTGAGCAATACAAAGGTACGGAGAAGCCATTTATTCAATCGGGCGAGATGTATGTGCCTGTAAAATTTATTATTGATTCCTTTAAAAACGGTGGATCTTTACGTTATGTACAGGATTCTAAAACAATTTATGTGACAATTTATGATTACATGATGACAAGCAGCTTTTTAGACAAATCCTATGGGGCATTAGGGGTTCCACAATTAGTTGAAAATGCGGAGCTAGATGGGGAACGTCAATTATTTGTTAGTGATAACCCGGAAGAACTCATTCCGACGATTATTATGAAGGCCAATGAAACACTGGCCGAGAATCACGTGAAAGGTGTTACGTCAAAGCAGCACCGTGTATACGGCTGGCATATTAATAAGCTAGGTGAGAATGCGAAAATCGGGATTACCGTTCAAAATACATCGAATACAGCCCTACAAATTACTGACTCTAAAGGGATGTCGCAAACAACAAGCAACAGCTGGAGCACATTTGATGTTGGTTTACCTTTATCAGATGCGGTATTAACGAATACGTTACGTAATGCGAAGGATAGCCAAATTACGGTTGCCCCTGGTGAAACGAAAGTCATCCAAGCCTATGATATTGGTAAAAACTATTTATTAGGTTTTACACATGATTTTGATATTCGTTCGGCAACAGGTACAGCGGCAGATTATACAATTCGTACTGTAATTAGCTTAGAGGCTGAACCACAGCTAGAGAAAATCCATTCTCAAGCAGTCGGCATTAATGAATACGCGGCACATCCACGCGGTGTATGGCCAAGCTCAGCGGTAAAAGTAACGTTGCCAACTTATGCAGTCGATAGTGCGCAAATCGGTTACAATATTTCAAATGGTAAAACCGATCACTTATTAACTGCAGAAAATTCATTGGACACAATGAATGGTACAGTAGGGAACCCGGGCCATTTTGGGATGTCTTATAAGGTAGATATTCCAATTACGAATAACACAGGTAAGTTAAAGTATGTAGTGGTGAAAATTACAGGGCGCGGCGGTACATATAGTGGTGCCGTGAAATTAAATGGAAAGACGTATTTAATTCCAACATTAAAGGTTGGTCAAGAATACGTTCAATTACCAGTAGTTCGTTCGAAAAACAGAAAAGATGTGATTCAGGTAGAAATTATTCATGCAGGTGGTAGTAATTTACCGGTCGCAATTTACGTAGAAACGAGATAATTTTAAGGGAGCTAAGAAGATTTAATTCTTAGCTCCTTTTTCTATGAGCATATTATTTTTCTATGACCTATGTTTCATTTCAATGAATCACCCCATTTTTGTAAAAGAGTATGTTATTCTTTTTTTAGATACATTGTTTAGAATGGAGAGAGAAAAAGTGAATAAGAAAATCATAACAGCCTCTATGGCATTCGTTGCTGCGCAGGCCGCTTTTTATGTAGCAGAAAGTGAAGCAACATTCGATGAAAAAGTAACTAATAAGCAAACAACCGTTTCACCAGGTGTACAGTACATACAAGAGCGCTATGAATCAGCAGACACGAAGGAAGTTGTAAACTTTCTAAATATTGATTTAAACAACCACCATACGTCGTTAGAAATAGGGATGCCGGATCCTATTAACTCACTAAAAACCACTTCAGCAATTTCGAAAATACATAATCGTGAAGGCCACCGCGTTGTGGGGGCGACAAATGCATCGTATTTCTTGGGAAATGGCTATCCAGCGAATCTATTAGTAAATAATAATGTCATAGTAAACTATGGAATATTAGGTGAAAATACAGACAGTCCAACGCAACAGCCTGTAGCCTTTGGTATGACAAAATCAGGGGAAGCTATTGCCGATTATTACACAACGGATTTATCGTTTACTGTAGCGGGCCAAAAGTTTACGATTGATCGTATTAATAATGACCGTGCTGCTGGGACAACGGTGCTTTATACAGCAGAGAAGGCAACAACAAATACAAATAACTGGGGCCTTGAAATTGTTGTAACTGGTGCTACGCAAAATACGAAAACGTTAAGTTTTGGGGATTCTATTTCGGGAACAATTGCTAGTATTACAGAATATGGTCAACCAGGGAATTCAGCAGTGCCAGCAGATGGCTTCGTAGTATCAATTCAAGATAAGGCGATCGCAGAAAAAGTAAAAGCCGCATTAGAAATTGGTGCGCCAATTCAAGTAGATTTAAACATTGATGACAAATGGAAAGATGCGCAGTATATATTAGCAGCTGGCCCACTATTGGTGAAAGATGGGCAAGTGAATATTTCAATGCCTACAAGTTCGTCATTTGTCAAAATGCGTAGTGACCGTACCGCAATAGCAGTAGACGCTACAGGGAAAAAGGTGTTTTTAGTAACGGTAGACGGTCGTCAAAGTGGCTATAGTAACGGGACATCGTTAACTGATTTTGCCTCATACTTAATTTCAAAGGGCGCCAAATATGCCATTAACTTAGATGGTGGGGGCTCTACAACAATGGTCGTGCGTACGCCAGGACAAGAAGCACCAAGTCTTGTGAATCGCCCATCTGATGGCAGCGAACGCCGTGTTTCTGCAACATTGCAGGTCATTAATAGTGCGCCAGCTGGAACATTGAAGGCATTCTCAATTACAGGTCTTCCAGGTTCCATGACCGTCGAGACAAGCGCTACAGCGGATGTTTCGCTCGCGTATGATGAATTTTTAAATCCAGTAGCAATCCAAAAAGACCAGGTGAAATGGTCAGTGGAAGGTGACATTGGTGAACTAAACGGGGCAACATTTAGCGCAACAAAGATTGGTTCAGGTAAACTCGTGGCAACCTACAATGGTGTGCGTTCAGAGGTTGCGTTGAAGGTAACAAAGGCACCAGAAGCAGTTGAAATCATTGATCCATTTGATGTCACGTCAAATTGGGCAGTCACTACAGCGAAAGCAACCGCAACAATTGTAAACGCGACAAAGGCTGAGCCATTCCGCGAAGGTGCATCTTCAATGCGTTTAAACTATAATTTCACAACAGGTGAGTCAGGTACGAAAGCAGCATATGCAGTAGCACAGTCACCGATTCTATTAGAAGGTTTACCGAAGCAAGTCGGAGTTTGGGTATACGGCGACGCTGCGAAGCATTGGTTACGCGGAGTTATTATTGATGGTAACGGAGAAAAGCATACGATTGATTTTACACAGCAAGGAAAATTGGATTGGACAGGCTGGAAATACGTAACAGCAAACGTACCGCAAGATATGGCTCTACCAATTAAGTTTGACCGTATTTATATTACAGAGCCAACTGCTGAAAACCAAAATCAAGGGGTACTGTACTTCGATCAGTTGCAGGCGGTGTACAAAGAAGATTATAAAGAGCCACTTTATACCGATTTAAAATTAACGCACTGGGCAAGTTCAACGATTGAATATTTAAATACAAATGAGCTCGTAAAAGGTTATCCAAATGGTACATTTAAGCCGGAAAGCACAATCACTCGTGCAGAGGCCGCAACAATTATTGCACGTGCATTAGGAATCTCATCGACAAATAATGTCATGTTTGACGATGTAAAAACAAATCACTTTGCGTATGGAGCCATTGCAGCTGTTTCAGAACAAGGAATTTTAACAGGGCGTGAGGCGAGTAAGTTTAGTCCAGATGGTAAATTGACGCGTGCTGAAATGGCAACGATTTTAAAACGTGCGTACAATTTATCAGGTAAGGCATCATTACCATTTAAAGATGTACCAGCCAAACATTGGGCATATGACGCGATTGCGACCGTATATTCAAATCAATTAACAGGTGGCTACCCAGATAATACTTTTAAACCGAATAACAGTATAACGCGTGCTGAATTTGCGACGTTCCTATCAAAAATTTTGCAAAAATAAATTAAAGAAAAGTAATAAGATATGATCTAGCGATAATAGGTCATAAGCATAATTTTGCTGAAAGGAAGATTACATGCAATTCAATAAAAAAGTAAGTTTATTTACAGCTGCGTTTCTCGTTTTACCGGTAACAGCAGCATTTGTAATAGATGCTCCAGCCACTGCTGCAGCAAATCCTTATAGTGATGTCACAACGAAGGATGGTCATTATGAGGCAATCGTTAATCTAACAGAGCAAGGTATTGTTTCAGGTGTTACGAAAACGGTATTTCACTCTACAAAAGCAGCAACACGCGGAGAGGCCGCTTTATTTATTGCAAATGCATTAAATTTAAATACAACATCGGTATCCAATCCGAACTTTAAAGATTTACCAACATCAAGCCCTTATTACAGCGCGGCTGCTGCACTGTACGAATTAAAGGTAATCGGTGGCTATACGGACGGTACATTCCGTCCAGATGGTACGTTAAAGCGTTCGGAAATTGCCAAAATGCTAACCCTCGCGTTCGAGTTAGACATGTCGAGCGTTTCGCAAACGAAATTTGCAGATGTGAACGTGATTACGGATACAAACATGAAACGCTATATTCAAACGTTAATTGATTATGGGATTACGTCAGGTACGACAGCAACAACATTTAGCCCATATGGAACGTTAACACGTGGCCAGCTCGCAACATTTTTACAACGTTCTATGAATGCAGTATCTGATGACTTAACGGTTATTAGTGTAGAATAAATCTAGCTATGCAATCGATTATTTACTAACGGTTGCATAGTTTTTTTATTTGAAAAGGGGATTTTACTAAAGTAGAGTGGCACGGAGTGAAGGGGGCGACCCCAAGGGGATTAGCGTTCGCGGGCCCTCTTTATTAAAAATCTATTGCAATAAAAATATAATATATAGTATAAAAGTATAAACTATCTAAAATTAGTGAATTTTATACTATTTTTTGTTAAAATGGTAATTAATTATTAGCTGAGGGAGGCCGGCAGCAGTGTACTTAAAAAAAATCAGCTTGATGTTAGTTGTTTTCGTGATTTCATTATTTGCAGTTCAAAGTTCTAAAGCACAAGCAGCCACGATTAATTTTACGGATGTTTCATCAGCAACTCCAGCCTATGGAGAGATTATGTATTTAGTGGATTTAGGTGTATTAGAGGGGTCATTTGAAAAGGGCAAGCGGGTATTTAAGCCAAATGACCAAGTAACGCGTGGACAAGCAGCCAAGATGGTTGTTGTTGCAACCGGACAAGAACCATTAGTTGTTACAAAATCTTCATTTACAGATATTGACCTAAAAAAGAATGCGGCATTATCTGGATATGTTGAGCGCGCAGTTCAACTAGGGTATTTTAGTGAATATTCGCCAGGGAAATTTGAACCGAAAATTGCACTTTCTCGTAACGAGATGAGTAAAGTGCTTTCAAAGGCATTTCATTTAAATGTTGAGCAAACTGCTAATTTAACAATTCCGTTTACAGACGTTGCAAAGTCCGATCCATATTATCCGTACATTACGGCAATCTATTACAACGGCATTACGAGTGGAACGCATAATTCTACTAAGTACAGTGCAAAGGATCCGGTAACAAGAGCGCAATTTTCTTCATTTGTGGCACGTGCATCATCAGATACATACCGCTTAAAACTACCGGTACAAGGTGTATCTACTAGCAATCCAACAGAGCCACTAAAAATTATTGGCAAGGTTTATGTTACAGTGGACGGGTTAAATATTCGTTCATCTGCAGCAAGTACCCAGAGTACAAACATTGTAGGAAAAGAAAATACAGGAAAAGAACTTGCTGTTTATGAGGACCAGGGCTATTGGCTAAAGGTAGCATATAACGGTAAAACAGCATTCGTTGCAAAGGAATATACGAAGTCGACCGAACAGCTACAATTGGATGAAGAGCAAGAAGAGCCTCAAGAGCAACAAGGGCCAGAAACAGAAAATCCTGTAGTAACAGATGAACAAAGTGAACCAGCAATCGATGAAAATACAAGTGAGACAGAGATTGTAACAGAGCAGCCAGTGGCAGAGCCTTTAGCTACAATCGGCATTGCGACAATAAATGAGTTAGCTATTTTTGAGGAAAGTAATACAAGCTCGAAAGTACTTAATAAAATGAGTCGCGGTACACAGGTCGATCTTTTAGCGATTGACGGAAATTGGGTTGAAGTATTGTATAACGGCATGACCGGCTTTGTTGAAAAAAGATTTGTTCGTTTGAAAAATACTGTAGATGGCCCAGTTAAAAATAGAATTATTGTTCTTGACCCAGGGCACGGTGGGAAAGACCCTGGAGCAATTAGTGGCGCTTATACAGAAAAATCCATTGTTTTAAAAGTAACAAACTTAGTGAAAGAAAAGTTAGAAGCAGATGGAGCGATTGTGAAAATGACACGTACGGGGGATACATTCCCTACACTTGACGAACGTATTCAATTTACGAAAGCCAATTACGGAGAATTGTTTGTGAGTATTCATACAAACTCATTTACAACAGCAAAGCCAAACGGAACAGAAACGTATTATAGTGTAAAGTCCAACGAAAATGAAAAAGAAGACGTTGTACTCGCAACAAATATTAATAATTTAATCGTGAAAAATGCAGACATGACAAATCGTGGTGTGAAACGTAACGATTATAAAGTAATTGTAGGCTTAAAGATTCCCGCAGTGTTATTGGAACTTGGTTTTATTAGTAATGACGCTGACCGAGCAAAATTAGTGAGCGATAAATACGTAGAAATTTTCGCAGATTCGATTTATCAAGGTATTGTCGATTATTATGCAAGAAACTAGTTTTTAACACGTCTCAAAAATACAAATTTTCTACTCATAGAAAATTTGTATTTTTATTTTGTACTAGATTTTATTAAGAATAATTTCTAAATAGTAACATTTACAATCCTGTAACTTAAATTTGGAGCTATTTTACCGATAAAAATTAAAGAAGTATGTCATATACCCTATGTTTATCAAAAAAGAGGAGGAACTATCGTGAAAAAAAATATAAAAATCTGCTTAATGGCAGGTTTGCTAGTTACGCCGGCATTTGTTGCACAGGTATCTCCAACACAAGCAGAAGAAATTACACCCGTAAGCGCAAACGTAGAGAAATTTACGCAAGCCATGGCTACATTTTCAGATTCAACCCCATCAAAAACACTTTCAACACTAAATACAGCAGTGACTAAGGTGAAGACCGCTTATGGCAAGCTGACGGCTGAAGAAAAAAAGGCAATATCAGAAGAAGTGGCAAAAAATTATGCACAGATCCAAGCGACATATACCATTGCGAAACGCATTGATGAACTTTCTAAAAAAACGGATGAAGCTATAAAGTTAGACAGTGCAATCAATGATACAATGACAGAATTTGATAACTTAGAAGCGTATCAACGCTACGTTTTTAACTATTCAACGCTGACTAAATTATCAGATTCTGTTGCGGAAGTAATAATACTTGAGCAAGATATGATAGAAATGACACCAGCCAATACGCTGACAAAGGTTGCAGAAATCGTAGCAGCTTATAACGAACTGACGGCTACACAAAGAAAATATTTAACAGATGCCTCACAAGCGACGATTACTTCATGGAGACAAGCGCTTACAGCATCCACACAGCTTATTAAAGAAATCGATGCCATTACGACGACAAGCTTTGCAACATGGGGTTCTGCAACAGAATCGAGCAAGGCTACTGCAGTTAAACAGTTTAATACGAAAGTCAATGCGGCTCTTACAAAGCTAGAAAAAATTACGCTAGCATCGGTTTCAGCAGAGGTTGATCCGCAAGCGCTTGTTACGAATAAAGGCCGATTAGTAGCGCTAAAAGATTTCACAGCAATTTCCACACCGGTTTTAGAGCTTAATACAGACTTGTCGCGCGTAACAGAAACAGTCAATGCAGCGAAGGCAACTTTAGAGACCTTTGATGGCAAAATGACGGAACATAGCGCAAATTTATCTGAAATCGACAAAAAAAATCTACCGGGGCTAAAAATATTTTTAGCTGAATACGTTGCCTATATAGAAGACGAGCAAGCAATCATTGTTGACGTAGAAAATATCATTAATGCCTTAAAGGATAAGGTAGATCTAGTAACATTAGCAAGCGCCCGTGAAAAATTTAATTCGCTATCTTCGGAAGGAAAAAAATTCGTTTCAAATATAAGCCAGTTAACAGCGTTAGAGGCCACTTATAAATCGGCATTAGCTGTTGTAAAGCAAATTGAGGCGATTGATCCGAGTGCGAAAGACTTTGTCAGTAAAACAACAGCAGCAAAAGCCGCATACGATAAACTGGCGACGGAAGCACTGAAAAGTACGGTTACCAACTACATGACAGTAGAAAACTATTTACCGATAGCATTAATAATGAAAGAAATTGATGCCATCCGTGTGAATAGTGCTGAATTTAGAAAAGATTATGAAGCAGCGCAAGGTACGTATAATGCGTTAACTGCAGGGGTAACTGGAAATCCTGAAAGTTCACCAGCTCCAACAGATAAAGTGATTGTTGGCAAACAGCGTTTAGTAACGGAATATGGCCCAAAGCTTGATACATTTAAAGCAACGATTGCAACGATTGACAGCATTACAGCACGAATTGAAGGTCTATCCTCTAAAACAGGTCAAAGTTTTATGGAAGAGCTGAAAAGGCTTTCGGAAGAATATAAACGATTAGACAGCGCTACAAAGAGCAATATTTTAAATGCTCAAGACTTAACGACATTTGAAAAAGACTATAATGCGTCATTAAAAGTATTTAATGTAATTGAACAACTACCTGAAAATACAGATTTACAGTTTTCTAAAAAAGTAAATACAGCAGAAAAAGCTTTTCAAAAGTTAACAACAGTGCAAAAAGGCAATGTCTATAACTACGATAAGTTGAGTAGCCTGTTAAAGCCGGCAGCAATCATTGAGCGTATCAACAAACTAAAAACAACAAGTAAAACGTATGAAACAGACGTTCAAGATTTGCGTAAAGAGTTTGAAGAGCTTACGACAAATGAAAAGACAATTGTGCACAACATTGGAAAGCTTGTAGAAGCAGAAGAAAATATGAACCAAGCTGAAACAGTCATTGCGCTTATTAATGCAGCGATACCAACAGCGGAAGATTATTTAGTGAAATTACGTGAAGCGCGTGAAGCCTATGATAAATTAGACCGTACAAGGCAATCACTTATTTTAAATTATAAAGAGTTAACTTCGCGTGAACGTGCAATGAGGCCAATTATTAAGTTAGATCAAGATATCCTAAATTTAGACCCATCGAATGCAAAAACATTTATTTCAAAATATAAATCTGCTCAAAAGGCCTATGAAAAGCTGTCGCTAGTTGACCGAAACTTATTGGAAAATGATGTACTGCTACTTGGCGATTTAAAGCAACTCTTTGATGTAATCGACGCAATTAGTACGATTAAAAGTTCAAGCAAGACGTATGTGAAGGATACAGAAAATGCACGTCATCTCTACAATAGTTTAAAGCCAGAGTTACAACAAAAGGTTTCAAATCTTAAAGTATTAATAGATCACGAACTAAATGTAGCAGGTGGTGCAAGTGTAGATGCTATGATTCGTAATCTAAAAGCTGTAGAACCACTGCAATTCATTGAAGCGGTTAAGGAAGTGCGTAAAGCATATACTAGCCTGAATTCATCGAATAAAAAGGCTGTCTCATTAATCGACGAATTAAAAACACAAGAAAAATATATTAAGCCAGTACAAAAGATAATCGATGAAATCGAGGGATTATTAAATCCACGAAATAATTTAGCGAGACAATTTGAAAAGGTCAATAAATCCTTACAAAGACTAGATGATACACAATATACCTATATCACGAATATAGACAAATATTCGAATTTAGCAAATGTTATTCATACCTATGATTTAATCGAAAAGTTAAAGCCAAACGATCGTTATTATCAAGGGAACTTAGAGGCTGCGAAAACTTCCTATGACCGTTTATCACAAGAAGAGAAGCAAAAAGTAACCAATTATTACAAGCTGCAAGAAGCACAATTAAATGTGGATGAAGCAAAAGTGGTGATTAGTTTAATTGGTTCATTAACAAGTACCGCCAGCACCTATGCCGCTGACGTAGCGACTGCCGCAGCGGCTTATAAAGAACTCCCATCAAATATACGTAAGCAAGTGACAAACTATGATGTCTTAAAGCAAGCAGAGAAGGATTTAAAGGTAGTTGCTAAAGTGGAAAAACAAATTGCGGCCATCGATATGACAGCAAGAAATGCTACATCAAAGGTGAAATCGGCAAAAAAAGCTTACGATAAGCTAACATTGGAGCAAAAGCCACTTGTGAGCAATTATCAGATACTACAAGCTGCTGTTTTTGAGATGGAGCTATAGTATTAACGAAGCAATAGTTTACTTTATGTAAAAATTTGATATTATTGAAAGAGCGTTCTTCCATCAAGGGAAGATACGCTCTTTTGCATGTTAAAATAGAAATCGATAAGATATAAAAGAAAATACATAGTTTATAGAAGAGGGATGATTGGGTGAAAAAACGATTCTTAGCAAGTTCACTAGCAGCCTTATTATTTTTAAGTACACAAACAACTAGTCTTGCAGCAACGACATTTAGTGATGTGTCGCAAAAGCATTGGGCAGCTAGTACAATTTACGATTTAGTTGCTAAAGGATATATGCAGGGCTATCAAGACGGTACATTTAAGCCAAACCAAACGACGACTCGTGGAGAAGCGGCAGTCATTATTGCACGTACAATGGGCATTGATGTGAAAACAGATTTTCAGCCAAGTTTTCAGGATGTTCCAGAAACATATCCGTACTATAAACAAGTTAGTAAGCTAACAGAATTAGGTGTCTTACAAAATGGAAATTTCTTTTATCCCAATGCGCAGTTAAAGCGTTCAGAAATTTCGAAAATGATTGCTCTTGCTTATGGCGTAGAGGTAGATAATCAAAATAAAGCATCATTTAACGACTTATCGACAAATTTTTGGGCTAAGGATTACATTGAGTCTTTGGCAGATGCTGCGATTGTTCAAGGATTTACCGCAACAACATTTGAGCCTAATCAATATGTAACGCGCGCGCAAATCGCCTTGTTAGCGAAGCGCGGTATGGCATTTAAAGGACAACTTGCAAAAAAAGAAGTGGTATATGATTTTTTACAAAAGGATTATATTTCAACAGTAAATCAATATAAAGCGTGGGAAACGAAGACGTTGAAGCTAGTTAATGAGATTCGTGTGAAAAATAATTTGGCTAAGCTTGCATTAGATCCGGATTTAACGCAGGTTGCGATTATTAAAGCAAAAGATATGGTCAAGCGTAATTACTTTGAACACTATTCGCCGTTCTATGGAAACCCGTGGGATTTAGCGACGTTATTTGATTATGACTATGTAAGTTTTGGAGAAAACATTGCCCGCAATTTTTCAACGGCAGAAGCAACGGTGGATGCATGGATGGCTTCACCAAATCACCGTGCCAATATTTTGAAAAGTCATTATGAGTATATGGGGATTGGAATTGAAAAAACAAAAACTGGGAATTTTTATGTAGTTCAGCATTTTTCTTCAAAATAATATGGTAATTACTAGCTTGTTATATTACAAAACCATTACGAGAAATAGTTGGGAAATGAATATTTTGTAGCTTAAACGCTAATTTTCTATTCTATGATAGGAAATTTGTGTTTTTTGTTTTTAGGGCATTTCGTGTGAACTGTTACAGAAGTGAAAAGTAGTTACACAAAGTTATATGTTACCCTATATGTAGGTTAAATAAACCTTATTAGTTTTTGAAAGGGAGTTACATTTAACGTGAAGAAAAAAATTCTTTTGCCGATTTTTGCAGCATTTATGATTTTCGCTGGAACGGCTACTACAACTAACAATACTGCTGAGGCAGCATCAATTTCAGAATTAACAGCAACAGCTTCTAAATATATCGGTGTCCCATATGTATATGGAGGAACAACAACTCGTGGACTTGATTGTTCAGGTTATACTCAATTAGTCTTCAAAAAATTAGGCTATTCATTAAACCGTACAGCGGCTATGCAATACAAGCAAGGGACAGCTGTTTCAAAAGCTAATTTACAATCAGGGGACTTAGTGTTCTTTAATACTTCAGGCGGCGTTTCGCACGTAGGGATTTCATTAGGTGGTAGTAAGTTTATCCATGCTGGTGTAAGTACGGGTGTAGCCGTAGCAAGCCTTAACAGCTCTTACTGGGCTAAGCGCTATGTTGGAGCAAAGCGTGTAGCTAGCTTTGAAGAAAAAACGGTTGTAGCGTCTGTAGAAAAGGCAGAAGTTAAAAACGCAGCAATCGATTTCACGATTTTTGCATCTCGTGGTGAAGTAGCACTACAATTAGCGGAATCATTAGGTCTTGAAACAACAGATACAACATCAGTATTCCCAGATATTAAATCATCTTCTAAATATGCAGGTGCTGCAAAAGCATTATATGATTTAGGTATCTTTACAGGTGATGAAAACGGCAAGTTTAACCCAGGTTCACCATTTACACGTGCACAAATGGCAAAAGTACTGGTAGCTGCCTATAAATTAGAATTAGAAGAGCAACCACTAAGTTTTGCAGATGTAGCCTCGTCTCACTGGGCACATAATGATATCAAAATTTTAGCGTCAAATGGTGTGACAATCGGTTTAGGTGATGGTACATATGGTATTAATCATTACGTAAAATTAAAAGATTTAGCGACATTTATTGATCGCGCTCAAAATAAATAATGATTTTTAAGACATGCTGGCTGAAATAGCCAGTATGTCTTTTTTTATTGTTAAGGAAATTATAGATGATCACATTGTGTCAGCAGTCTCCATACCTGTGCGCACAACCACACGTTACATAAAAAAACCCGCCCAATTCGTATTAAACGACGGGGCGGGTTTATATTTGTATTAGTTTGCTTGGAACTTTGTAACTAGGTCTGAGCGTACCCATACATAGCGGCTTGGTGGGTTATCATCTGATAATAGCTTGTACCAGACGTAGCCATCTGAGCCTGTTGTTTCCTCAACGATAACAGCAGGGTAGCCGAATGTTTTCGTTTCTCCGATGTTTTTCGCTTTATACCAATATAATCGTTCTGAAAACTGTGTGGCTTCAGCGCGCGCACTGATTTGATCGCCGTTATAAATTACAAATGCTAGCTGTGAAGATAATGTATCTTTTTTACCAAAACGGTTGTCGATACGGAACATATGGCCAGCAATTTTACTACCCCAGAATGGATCTGAAGCGTAGCGAACATTCATACCGGTTGTTTTGTTTCCTGGAACTGCTCCGTTTGCAAATTTTCCTGATTGTGGCACATAGTTTAAATTCGCGTATTGATTGATAAATGCGCGTACACTATCATCTCGTGTTGCAAACGTTGTCCCAAGTGCTGTATTAGAATCATATACGGTGATCCCAAAAATATTGTTCTTTTTAAGTGAGTTTTCACTTATACCGTAGTCACTTTCATGAATCGCCGAAGCTAAAATGAATAATGCATTCACATTGTGCTCAGCTTCAACTTCTTTTAATAATTGTCCCATCCCTAAAAGGCGTGAATCTGTTAATACATTCTCATAGCCTTTTTGACTTTGACGTTCTGTTAATAGAGTCAGAATAATGTTATCAAGCTCTTCTGCCGTATAGTTTGAGTGCTGACGGATTGAAGCAAATTGGAAATATGAATAGTAGGTACCGACTTTTGAAGTTAGTAAAAAGTCGCTATAGAAATTGACCCCGTCTTGGCTGTAATAGCGCGCGCCCGTTTTCATGAAGCTTGGCGCAGGACCAATAACATAAGCACCATAGTATTTATTCGTAATATGGTTATATGTGTTGTGATGTAAATAGCCATCTAGTACAAAGTAAAACGATTGCTCTTTTAGTAGGCTAGAAGGCGTTAATGTTACCTCATCCATTTTTACGTAACCCTTTGTATCAGCTAAACGGACGATTGCGTATTTATCGGTGCTTGAATAATATTTAAATTCGCTGCCTTCAACCGCATACGTAAGGTCTTTTTTGAAATTTGAATCTGCATAAACAATGACCGTGTTGGCTTTTGTATCAGCTGCAGAAGCAATTCCAGCAGGCATACTAATAATTTTGTCGCCCTTAAATAATAGATTTAGCTTCGCTGCTTTTTGAGCCGCTACTGCTTGCTCATATGAAAAATAGATCGTTGGATTTTTTGTAACGACCCCATTGCTAATTTTACCGATGTAATAGCTTGATGGATCCGCAGGTTGTATCACATCAGGCGTGTCGTCTTCGCCATTATCCGTATATTGATCAATCGTTGTATTCATACGGTATAAAAATGCCGCTGCTTGTGCGATCGTTGCAGAGCCCTTTGGTTCAAAGTAAATCCCTTTTGCTGTTTGTGAGCCACGAATAATGTTGTAATACACATTGGCTGCAACGGCGGCCTTAAATTCATCACGAATTTTTTCGTTGTCCTTAAATGTAAGTGGGGCACCATTTACAGGGACTTTTTTATACGTTAGCGTGCGTAGTAAAAGCGCCGCCATTTGCTCGCGTGTAATTTTTTCGTTTGGACGGAAAGTACCATCAGGGTAGCCACTTAAAATATTTGCCCCCGCCGCCGCTTGAATTTCGTTTGTTAATGTTTGACCAGGTGTTAAGTCTTTAAACGTATAAGAAGATGACTCTGGTAGATCAAGTGCTCGTGTAATATAAGACGCAAATTCACCTCGCGTTACTGCGCGGTTTGGATTGTAATTGCCCTTTGCATCCGCACGAATGACGTCTAAGCTCGACCAATACGTTAATTCATGGACCATTAAGTGACCCTGTATATCGTTAGCATGAGATGTTGTTTGTGTAGTAAAGGTAAATGCAACGAGTAAAGCCATTGCAAGACCGATAATTTTTTTAAACATCGATTCACACTCCTTTCATTAAATCAGTTTATCAATTTATAGAGGAGAATAATAGAAAAACTACCATTATTAAATTGTTTGTAACAGATTTGTAATGTTAGAAGTGTAACAGAAAGTAAAAATATAAAAGGTTTCTGTTAGCAAAGTTATTTCTGTATAGTTACGGAATGACAAGATAGTTAGCTAAATTTTAAAGAACGAACATCAATAAACAAAAAATATATTACTCTCTATTAATATAAATGAACTACTAAAAATGAGATAAAATGTTATTTTTATGACAGAAACCTTTATTTTGAAAGATATTTAATATATAATGAATGTGAAATAATTGGTAATTATTAAGTACTAAACATCTAAAAAGAGATAAGGGTGGAGAAGTATGGCTAGAGGACGACGCGTCAATTCAAGTGGAGAAAAAAGTAAAAAATTATTGCTGGAGAAAGCCATTGAGCTTTTCTCTACACATGGCTATCACCAAACAAAAATTAGTGACATTGTTAAGGCAGCAAGTCTTACACAGCCGACATTTTATTTGTATTTCCAAAGTAAAGAAACATTATTTAATGACTTGAATGAAAAATTCCAAAGCGATTTAATCGAAATTTTCACAAACAAGGAAGAAACAGTGAGTGCTACTAAAAATGCCAACGAGTTAATCGAACAAAACTTAAAATGTATTTTTGATTACTTTATTGAAAATCCAAACTTAACAAAAATCGGTTTTTACGAGGCAGAGCAATCGTCTGGTTTGAAGCAGCTACTTGTTTCGAAAATTGAAAATGTCATCAATGAAAACTTGAAAGAGTGTCCCGTTGTAAAACGTGTGAATTCGAATGTGCTTGCAGAAAGCTTAGTTGGATCGATGGAGCGTTTAACGTTAACGAATCTATTAACGAATAAATCGAATCCGGAAAAGCTTGCACAAGAAATTAGTACGATTTATTTCTCAACTGAACAACCATTAGTTTATCAATAATTAAGTAAACGTAAAAAGACGTTAGCCAGAATAGTGGGCTAACGTCTTTTTGTTATTTTGCTACAGTTACATGTAAATAAACACCCTTTTTTAAGCTTTGGCCACTTGGTGTTTTTACTTTTGGATGAATCACGACCATATATTCTTTGCCTGCTGTTAACGGCTGGTTAGGTGTTACAAGTAGTTTATCGCCAGAGACGTTGAATGTCGAGGCTACTTCGTTTCCGCCTAGTTCTACCAGTTGTACCGCAGTAGGGTCTAGCTTAGAAACGATAGCTTTAGAAAATGTCACTGTAAATGTTTTGTTTACCGACACTTTTTTTAATGAAGCAATTTCTTGATAGTTGATAAGATTGCTAGCAATTGTATCGAAATGAGCTTTGTAAATTGCATTACTAGACGTTATCACATGTGGGTTTACACCGACATGATTAATGGCTGTTCCATTAGGGCCCGAAAATTCAGCAATCGTTAGTTTTAAGAAGCTGCCGTCTTCAAGCTCGAAGAATCCTTGCATAGCCCCTTTTCCATATGATTTTTTACCATATAACGTCGCTGCATTTTGATCTAATAGGGCTGCTGCTGTCATTTCAGAGGCACTGGCACTAGATTCATTGATTAATACCTTTGTGTTTTCAGGAAATTGTGTCGCTTGCTTTAGTGCACGTACATTGGATGTCGTTTTGGTTTCTTTTAATTTGTAAGCATAGGCGGCATTCGGGAACATTCCGATTAGCTGCTCGGCCGCTGTTACATAGCCGCCACCGTTGTTTTGAAGATCGAACACAAATGCTTTTGCGCCCTTGTTTTTTAAATCACGAATCGCTTTCGATACAAGGCTTGCTGTATCATTTGAAAACGAACTAAGAGAAATATAACCAACATTGCCGTAAAGTAAGTCTGTTGTCACATTTGGTAATGAAAAGGCTTTTCGCACAAGTATTTTCTTCAGGATTGTGCCGTCTTCACGTAAGATTGTTAACGTAACGGATGTGCCTGCTTTTCCTTGAATGAGTGAAGAGGCTTGGTCAATGGAAAGTACAGTTGTCGAGGTACTTTCCACCGCAGTAATAATGTCGCCAACCTTTAAGCCAGCATTTTTGGCACTGCCTCCATCAAAGAGCTGTGTAATTTTAATACCAGAATCTACTTTTTCAATTGCCACGCCAATTCCAACAGATGTTAACTCAACCCCGTTGTTAAAGCGTTCGAATTCATCTGCTGTGAAATACGTTGAATATGGGTCTAGCATATTCATCAGTTCGGGAATGCTTTTTGCTCGGTCGAGATTGCCGTTGATGTCGCCAACGTAATTATCCTTCACTACATCGCGCACCTCATCGAGTGATGCACCTAGGGCTGTTAATGGCAGCGTGAAGCATAGTACGAAGAGGAGTAGTGCTGCCAGTTGTTTTTTTAGCATGATTTTGCCCACCTTATCTTATTATTTTAGTGAAATGATTTAATTCCAACTTCTATTATATAGGATTTTTACATTCATCTTATAAACAATACCCAATAAAGTCCAATTTTAGTAATAAGATATGAGTATTAAAATGAAAAAAGCGTATAGTGAACAATTCACTATACGCTCTTATCAGCCAAACTTATTTACGTTTTACTAGATGAATAATATAACCAATTACGCCACCTACAAGTGCAGGAACGACCCATGCAATGCCTTGCTCATAGAGTGGGAAGATAGATAAGAAGTTATCATAGGCTTCAATTTCGAAACCAGCTTGCTTAATCCCATCATAAAGTGCTACAACACCAGTGAAAATTAACGCTACGCCGTACACGCTAGGTGCATGGTTGAAAAGGTTACCGAATAACGCGAATATCATTAATACAATCGCGATCGGATAAATGGCTACTAATACTGGTAATGAAAGTTTAATTAAATCTGCTAAACCAAAGTTTGAAATACCAAAAGAGAATACCGCAAAAATGACTAAGTATACTTGATACGAAATTTTCGGGAAAATCTTATGGAAGAACGTTGCGTTAGCAGATAGTAAGCCAACTGAAGTTGTTAAACAAGCTAAAATAATAACGGCTGATAAAATAATGCTGCCCGCTTGACCGTATAGCGCTTGTGCAGCAAGTGAAATAATCGTCCCACCATCTTCGTGGAAGCCGATTGCGGAAGTACTTGTTACACCGATATAGCCAAGTGATACATAAACAAATGCTAAACCTAATGCCGCAACAATGCCGGCGAAAATTGTAATTTTAATTTGTGCTGCTTTTTCCGTTATTCCTCGTGCTTTTAATGCTTGTACAATAACAATCCCGAAAACAAGTGATGCTAGTACGTCCATTGTTAAGTACCCTTGAATGAACGACTCACCAAATGCGTTGTCGATGTAAGTGCCTTGTGCTTGTCCAATATCACCTAGTGGCGTAATAACCGCTTTAATCGCAAGTAAGCAAATAACGATTAGTAATGCCGGTGTTAAAATCTTTCCAACACGGTCAACGATTTTCGTTGGGTTATACGCTAAGTACAGTGTAAAGCTAAAGAATAATAACGTTGTAATAAATAATGGAATCCAGCTTTCTTGCATCGTTTCAGATAAAAACGGCGCAATCCCGATTGAATAAGATACTGCCCCTGTACGAGGGATGGCAAAGAAAGGTCCAATTGATAAATAAATAATAGAAGTAAAAATAATTCCGAAGTATGGATTAATTCGACCTGCTAACACTTCTAAATCTCCGCCATTTTTTGCGACTGCGATAATACCTAAAAGAGGTAAGCCCACCCCAGTAATTAAAAATCCAATCATTGAAACTAAAATATTTTCCCCGGCCATCTGACCTAACTGTGGTGGAAATATGATGTTACCTGCGCCTAAGAAAAGTGCAAATAACATGAAACCGACCGCGATATTCTCACGGAAAAAACCTGACTTGCTATTCATGTTGACTGACTCCTTTTAATTTGAATATACAAAACTTTCTAATAATTTAAAACTAACAACAGTACGTAAGTTTAGCATAAAACTAATAAAATGCAAAACCTTAAATTAGCAAAAACGACGCAATCATCAGAATTTACGTAATTTCGCTAGAATTCAGTGGATATAAAATAGAAAAAAGGTAGGAGAAAAATTTCTCTTTACTAGAGAGAATGGTATGAAGAATCTATCTATTGGCATGTTGTTTTGAGGATATAAAATTGAGTAAAATGGGAATAGAGTATAAGTTTCACAGAAAAGGAGGAGTTTTCGATATGAAGAAAGCTATAAAGGTTGCGTTAGCAGGTGCGGTAATGAGCGGTGTCTTATTTGCAGCGCCAACAGCAGATGCAGCATCTTATAAAGTTCAAAAAGGGGACACGCTCTCTAAAATCGCGAAAGCTCACAACACGACAATTCAGCAGCTGAAACAATGGAATCAATTAGCGGGAGATCAAATTTACATAGCTCAATCCCTTGTCGTCGCGTCAAAAGTAAGTAAAAACAAGGTGATTGCTATTTCAGTTGTAGAAGAAAAAGAGCAAAACCCTGTAAGTCATACGGTGGTAAAGGGGGATACGCTAACTAAAATCGCGAAAAAGTATAAGACAACGGTTGCTAATTTAATGCAATGGAATAATTTGAAATCCGATAGCATTAAAATCGACCAACAGCTTGCGATTCATGGAGCAGAAGTAATCACTGAAGCCCCGACAGCAACAGCGGTAGAAGCGGTGATTAATTTTAAAGATACAGCCGACGCAGTCATTGAAAAGCAGTTAAACAATGAAAAAGCAGCCCCAACAACTGTATCAAAATCAAGTAAGGATATTTATGCGTTAGCGATCAACATTGCCGAACAAACAATGGGGATTCCATATAAATACGGTGGAAATACATTAGAAGGCTTTGATTGCAGTGGTTTTGTAAGCTACGTTTACAACAATGCTGGTATTAAGCTAGACCGTAAATCCAGCCTACAATATTTCGAGCAGGATACATTAAAGGTAGAAAAGCCAGTGCCAGGGGATATCGTATTCTTTAAAAACACATTCATCCCAACGATTTCACATATGGGCATCTATATAGGTGAGGATCAATTCATCCATGCCGGTTCAAAAGGCATTACCATTAGTAATGTGAACGAAAAATATTGGGCAGAGCGCTTCGTAGCCTATAAACGTTTTGCAGTTGTGAAATAATAAAATAACCTTTAAACAAAACGATTATGTCTATTAAGTAAAAAGGCATAATCGTTTTTTGATTGGTACGACTTATTGCTTATGTTACAAATATTACAATAAATACGTTAAAGTCGGGTTTTATTCAAAAATATTACATTAATTTTAAAATAATAGAGCTTAGAAACGTTGATATAAAAGCGTTTTCGGAATATGTTTAAAAATTACAGTAAAGGGGTATTGTAACTATATTGTTACGTAAATGTAATGTTATAAACCTGATTCCCGTGTTAACCTAATAACAGTTAAGTTTTCAGAAAATTATTTTGGTTGGAGGAACAGGATGAATTACATTAAACTATTACGTATCACAGTACTAACAATGGCAGCGGCATTCGTCATTTTCTTTGCACCAGTGAATGAAAACGAAGCTTCTGCATCAACACCCTACTCTATAGAAGATCTAAATAAAATCTCTACAAAATACATTGGTGTTCGTTATTCTTATGGTGGAACAACTGCAAAAGGGTTTGACTGCTCTGGTTATGTACGCCACGTATTTAAAGAATTAGGTATTACTTCATTAGACCGCACATCTGCAGGCATGTATGGCCAAGGGACAGCGGTTAAGAAAAGCGATTTGCAAGCAGGTGACTTAGTATTCTTCAACACTTCAGGTAAACGCGTATCACATGTAGGAATTTACATTGGTTCAGGTAAATTCATCCACGCTTCAACAAGCAAAGGTGTTATTAAAACAAGCATTAACGACAAGTACTACTGGGGTAACAAATTTGTTGGCGCTAAACGCGTAGCGAGCTTCCAAACAGCTAGTAAAATTGCAGCTTTAGAAGACGAAACAGACGTAGACAACACACCAGAAGTAGACGCTGAATAATACATAGCTTATACTTACTCAAACCTAAAATTTCAAATCCCTCATCCCTTTATAAAAAGGGGATGGGGGATTTTTTCGTGTTTGGCGAATCTTAACTGGAGCGCTACGCCAGCCAAATAAAAAAGCACCCCAAATGAATGGAGTGCTACTAAAATGAAAACTATTGAGGTACGCGGGCTGTCCAGCGAGATAGATCTGCGCCTTCTGCTGTTACAAGTTGTGCCGGGAAGATGAACGTCCAAGGCTTTGTTGTATTAGGTTGAACTGTTAATACCGGATCTAATTTGAATGACCCTTTGGCAACAATTTCACCGCGCGCATCAACGATTTCAAGTGGTAGTTGCTCTAAGTTAATCGCTTTGTCGTGTCCATTGCGGATGAAGATTGACGCGTGTAAGCTGTTGTCGTCGTTTAACTTTGTTTGTAAGCCCGTGAAGTTAACCTCTGTTTTACCAAGCTTCGGTAATGTTTTCACGATTTCCGCTAGCTTTTCTTGCTGCTCTTTTGGTAATTGTTTTTTCCACGTATCATCAAGGTCTAATTGGTGACCACGTAATGATAATAGGTTGAATGAAATTTTCCAGCCTTCTGCAGGTACGTCTTCCGCTGTAATTGCTGACTTAGGGAAGTTGAAAATCCATGGACGCGCGCTTTCAGCAGGAATCACACCTAACTCCTTGAAGTCAAAGTAGTGAGACGCTAAACGGTTGTCTTCCTTATCTAAAATAAGTAGCTCAATTTCACCAAGCTCAATTGCTTCTGCTAACGAAGAACGGAAGAATGCTTTAACATTCCAAGAACCGTTTGCTAATGCTGGTTCAATGTTGATTGCAGAAAGTGATAATTGGTTTGGCTTTAATGGTGCTAAATCGTTTGCTAGGAAGTTGAACACATATTTTTGCTCTTGTGGCACATCCCATTCAGGGTGGAACGATAATTTCGTTACCACATCGCGGTTTGCATCCTTTTTAGAAGTTTTTGCACCTGATTTTACTACTGATGATGAATCAATTGCGCTATCTTTGCCGACTTTATCGCCTTTTTTAAATAAATCGAATAAACCCATTGTGTTATTCCTCCACGTTCATCGTAATGTTTTTCATGAATGTTACAAGCTCTTCTACAATTTTGCGACGAAGCTCTTGATAGTTTTTACCGAATAATTCTAAACCTTCACGTTGGTAAATACGCATTGGATCTTCTTGTTGGTAGTGACGTAAGCCGATACCCTCTTTTAAATGCGCCATTTGCTCAAGGTGACGAATCCACATTTGGTCGATAAAGCTTAGCATCACTTTTGGAATGATGGCCATAATTTGCTCGTTCGTTTCGAAGCTTTCGATAACTTCCTTCAGCTCTTTTACAGAAGGGTCCATCGCGTTAAGTAGTCGCTTCACTTTTGTTTCGTCACGGTTTACAGTAACTGGTGTTAAGAATAGTGAGTTGACCGTGCGCTCCATTTTATCGAAGTCCCACTCTAGCACATCTTTGTCCTCTGGAGCGTTTTCACGTACCGCAAAGTCGATGGTTTCGTCCATCATTTTTACTAAATGTTCTAGAATGTTTTCGTTACGTAACACTTTATCGCGTAGGTCATAAATAACGCGACGCTGATCGTTAATGACGTCATCTAGCTTTAAGTTATATTCACGCATTGAGAAGTGTGCGCCTTCCACGATACGTTGTGTACGGTCGATGAGCTCATTTACTTCTTTGTTTTGAATGCGACCAATTTCGTTTGCTGTTAACTTTTTGCGGAATTTCTCTACATCGTCTTTCGCAAAACGCTTGAACATATCGTCTTCGATTGACAGGATGAATTGGCTTTCACCTGGGTCACCTTGACGACCTGAACGACCGCGTAATTGGTTATCAACGCGACGAGATTCGTGCTTTTCTGTACCCATTACAAAAAGGCCGCCAAGCGCTTCAACGCCTTCACCTAATACGATATCCGTACCACGACCCGCCATGTTTGTTGCGACGGTAATACGGTTCTTTTGACCAGCACTTGAAATTAATTCAACCTCTTGCTCAACGGTTTTAGCGTTTAATAATTGGAAGTCTAAGCCGTATTTCTTTAAATAGCTTGCTACTTTTTCAGATTGCAAAATCGAAGTTGTCCCGATTAATACCGGCTGACCTGTTTCATGACGGCGTAGTGCTTCTTGCGCTACATATTCGTATTTTTGTTCGATTTTTTCGAATACGATGTCCGTTTGGTCCATACGCTGGCGCTTGCGATTCGTTGGAATTTGAAGCACGCGCATGCCGTAAACTTCGAGGATCTCCTTTTCTTGCGTTTTCGCAGTACCAGTCATCCCTGATAATTTCGGGTACATACGGAAGTAGTTCTGAATTGTTACTTGTGCTTGTGCTTTGTTTTCTTCAGTGATTGTCACGCCTTCTTTCGCTTCAATCGCTTGGTGTAATCCATCTGAAAGGGAACGACCTTCCATGATACGGCCAGTAAACATATCTACAAGCTCGATTTTATCGTCACGTACGATGTAATCCACATCACGCTCGAACATGACGTGTGCACGAACGGCTTGGATAACATAGTGATACAGTGTTTGGTGCTCAAGGTCATATAAGTTGTCTACGCCAAATGCCGCTTCAACCTTTTCAATCCCTTGATCTGTTAATGAAGTGGCCTTTGTTTCGTCGTCGAAATCATAGTCCTCATCCATTACGAAACGTTTTGCTAACATCGCAGCGATGCGATGTAACTCTTCGTTTGCTCCCATTTTACCTGCAATAATTAACGGTGTTTTCGCTTCGTCGATTAATACCGAGTCCACCTCATCGATAATTGCGAAGTGGTAAGGGCGCTGTACTTTGTCGCCAATTGTATGCGCCATATTATCACGTAAGTAGTCGAAACCAAATTCTGTACCAACGCCATATGTAATATCTGCATTGTAGGCGATTTTTTTATCAGCAGGTTCCATCATTGGTACGTTCAGACCAACTGTTAACCCTAAGAATCGGTGGATTTGACCGATTAATTCGAAGTCACGCTTTGCTAAGTAATCGTTTACTGTGATCACGTGAACCCCTTTGCCCTCTAATGCACGTACGTAAGAAGGAAGTGAGGCAACTAATGTTTTACCTTCACCTGTAGGCATTTCGGCGATATTACCCTCTGTTAATACAAGACCGCCAATTAGCTGTACATCGAAATGGCGCATGTTTAAAACACGTTTAGATGCTTCACGCACAACAGCAAAGGCATCAGGGATGATGTTAACTAGCTCTTCGCCGTTCTCTAAACGTTCTTTGAATGTAAATGTCATATTACGGAGCTCGTCGTCCGTCATCGGACTGTACGTTGCTTCAAGTTTGTTAATTTGCTCTACTGTTTTGTAGTAGCGTTTTAACTCTTTAACGCTTGTTTGCTCCTTGTTGCGTTTAAAAATTGAGAACATATTTTTACTCTCCTTTAAAATGGACTACTTGAAATGTAGACACTCAATTATTTTATCAAATTTTACGTGTAATGACTACTGGACAATAGGGAAATCATAGGAATTATAGAAATAAAATGGATTTTTTAGAGCCGAAACATAGTGATTTTTTGACTGATTAGCGTCTAGTAGGTGTTGAAAAAATGAAAAATTGAGAAATAAATAGAAAGAAAAAGTAGACTTGAGACATTTGAATAAAGCAAATAGCACTATGTTTTATAAAGGGTTCATGCTATAATGACACTGAATAATAATGTATATTTTTTTAGTGGATACGAAAATATAATGCTTTTTGGAAATCCACAGGAGAAAAGACAGACATTCTCACAATTTGGTGCGAAATTTGTTTTTAAATGAAACTTCAACTCGTCAATAAACGTTGTACCAGTTGAGACTACAAATATTAAGGAGGAGAGACATGACTTACGTGTCTTTAATCGTGGCCTTTGTTGCTGCCATTTTACTTACTCCGCTTGTGAAGCGATTTGCGTTTCGCATTGGCGCTGTAGATGCCCCAAACTATCGAAAAGTACATGCGCGCATTATGCCACGTCTTGGTGGATTAGCGATTTACCTTGCTTTTATGATAGGGATTTTACTTTTAAAATTTGTCACAAACTTCCAAAGTGATTACTTATATGCGATTTTAATCGCTGCTACAATTATCGTGATTACAGGTGTAATCGATGACATGCGCGAAATTTCAGCGAAAGCGAAATTGGTCGGGCAAATTGCTGCTGCGTGTATCGTTGTGTTTGTTGGCGGTATTCAAATTGAAAATATTAACTTACCATTCGGTGGTGAGCTTGAATTTGGTTGGTTAGGAATTCCATTTACGATTGTATGGATTGTCGGCATTACAAATGCCATTAACTTAATCGATGGTCTAGATGGCTTAGCTGCCGGTGTTTCAACTATCGCTTTAATCACATTAGCTGTGATGGCGATGATTATGGGCAACGGGATTGTTATTGCCATGGGTGCCATTTTAGCTGCTGCGACAATTGGTTTCTTATTCTTTAACTTCCACCCTGCGAAAATATTCATGGGGGATACGGGTGCATTATTTTTAGGATTTATGATTTCGGTACTTGCACTTCTCGGATTTAAAAATGTAACAGTGATCTCATTCGTTATTCCGGTCATTATGCTAGGTGTACCGATTTCGGATACATTCTTTGCTATTGTGCGCCGTAGACGTAGCGGGAAAAAATGGTCGGATCCAGATAAATCCCACTTACATCACCGCTTACTTGATTTAGGTTTCTCACATCGTCAAACGGTGTTAATCATTTACGCGATGGCTGCGATGTTCGGCTTAGCGGCGGTCATCTTCTCGATGGCAAAAGTTTGGGGTGCGATTTTATTAATCGCGGTCATTTTAGTAGCAATCGAGTTATTAGTAGAAATTATCGGCCTCGCCGGTAAAAACTACAAACCGCTCATCAATTTTGTGAAAATGTTCAATAAATGAAAAGATCGAAACAAGTAACTGGCATTGGCTGGTTGCTTGTTTTTTTATTGGGTTTTTTAGGTTTTTGGGATGAGCGGAAGTGTGGTGGAACTTGGATATGAGCGATATTGGGGTGCTTATGAGCGGAATTCCACGAGTTATGAGCGGTTTAGAGGTTTTTATGAGCGAAAGCGACTAACATACGAGCGAAATTCCACTTTTTACGAGCGAAATTCCAAATTTATCCACAAAATCTCATCTGGAATGACGTACATCAGCGTTCTTTTGTAACCAGTAGTGTGTAAATTAAGCTGTGCGAGTATACGTTTCGCTGCGAATCGACATTCAATACCGGTGAATTGCCGAAACGCCTTATTTGAAATACGGTTGCTAATTAACGTGCGATAATCATGAAGCGCATCCAGAAACACATTTTTCGATTTTGCCTTACAGCTAAAACAATGCCAGTAGCCTGAGTAAAAAAGCATCGGCGCCTTGGTATCACAGCTCGTACAAAACACGCCGGATTTTAATCGGCTCGGTTCGATTTGACGGCGAGCTGGCAGGATTTGTTTCATTTTCAGAAAAATCGATTGTATTTCTGAGACCTGGTAAGCTGTGGGTGGAAATTGGGTAGATAAGTTTTCAAGAAATGTAGGGAGGCCGCTTAAATGTAGAATAGGCATTGTTTCCAGTGAAACATCGAGCTTGGCGCGGTAGTTCGCGATGACGACTAAATGTACGACGGGGATATGAATATGATGCTGGTGCAAAACCTGTTCGATAAATAACTGATGCCGGTATGCTTGGTCGAACGGATTTGGTAAATTTTCTTCTATGTTGTTTTCCATTCGCCGCGAAAATTCATGCACAGCTGGCTTATAGAAAAGCTGGCCCGAAATGATTTGATGTGAAAAACCGCGCGTATTCATACATTCAAAATTATACAAAATGAAATAATCACTTTTGAAATGATAATCTGCGAGCCTGTTTTTAAGTTTTAATTCCCCAGAAAGCCCCGCCTGCATCCGGTAAAATTCCTCTTGAAATAGTGTCGCCTCAAGATCAGTAGTGTGAATTCTACGGACAAGCGCCTCTATGAACAAATAATGCTGCGATTTTTGCATTAAATTCACCTCCATCTGCTAAACGTACTTGATAACGCCGAAAAATGAAATGCTTTACGTGAAACTGTCGATTTCATGGCAGGGTGGATGTGCTTGAAACGGGAATACAAAAAACCCCCGAATCTCGCATGAACGGAGATTCGGGGACGGATTTTATTGGGTCATGGAATCGTCATCTGCTTCTTTGTAAGCAGAGTCTGATTCTGTACCAGTACTAGAGTAGTTTGTCGATTCAGGAGTTAAACCTAAATGACTTTGTAAAATATGGCTGATTTCGTCTACGTTTTCTTGATCTAATTTGTAATAGTAAGTACCTTTTGACGTATCATCATAGCCTGTTAATGTTAAGGCGTCGATGCGCGGCATACCATTTGTTAAATAGCTAAAGAATGAACGCATTTCTTTAAAGGACATATCAGTTTTCATGTTTGAGCCGACAGCAGAAAGAATGTCGTCGTATTTCGTAAGAGACGTAAATGATGCTGCTTTCATAGCGACTGCTTTAATAATGTCTTGCTGGCGTTTACCACGCTCGATATCGCTATCTTGCTTACGTGTACGGGCTAATGCTAAGGCTTCGCGTCCGTCAAGTGTTTGTAAACCAGCTTTTAAATCAACCGTTCTTTTATCGTTTTCATCCAGTTCAAGTAGGTCGTATGGTACTTCTGCTTCGATCCCACCTAAAGCGTCAACAATATCGATAAATGCATGGAAGTTCATGCGTACATAGTAATCAATCGGAATATCAAATAATTCTTCTACGGTTTCGATGGAAGCGAGTGTGCCACCGAATGCATGGGCGTGATTGATTTTGTCACGATAGCCAACATGCGGGATATATACATAAGAATCACGAGGGATACTTAATAATTTCACTGTTTTTGTTTTGTTGTTTAATGTTGCAAGTAATAAGGCATCTGTACGTGAATGTTCGGCACCTTGACCACGTTTTTCACTGTCATCAACACCTAAAATTAAAATAGATACATTGTCATCTGCAGGCTCAACTTTTGCTTCGCGGTTGTTAGGGATGTTGCGTTCATCAAGTTCTTCATAGGCCTGATCGACTGCGTGTTTGGCTTGCTTTGTTAAATAAACGCCATATGCAGTTGCGCAAATTGCTAATGACAGTGTCACAAGCATCGTAACCTTTAAAAAAAGCTTGAATTTTGAAGCGCCCTTCTTTTGCGTTGGTTTATTTGTCATAAAAATTCTCCTCTAGGTTAGGAATAGATTACTGTATAGAAAAGTGTTTTTTTTGCAATGAAATCTAGGACACTATAAGGAATAGTTTCCAATCTTATTTATTATACTACTATCCATTTACGCCGTAAAGATATCGATGCAAGGGGCTTTTCATTTATTCCTTTAAAAATTCAATAAAAAGCGCATCCTCATTCGATACAATTGCTTGGCCGTTCGTTAATTCAGTCATCCATTCAGTGAAGGCGGCTTCGTCCTCTTTTAACACGGACACAAAAATTTCAACACTTTCTGCATAGCCAATATCGCGTAATGTGTAGTCAGAATTACGAATTTCGTTTTCTAATTTACCGAGCCACACATAATCAACCGCGACTTTCATTACGTAGTGTAATTTTCGTTCGACAACGCCAGCAGCCGCGATGCCTTCTGTTGTTGCATTGCCGTAAGCACGGATCAGTCCGCCACCGCCGAGTTTAATACCACCGAAGTAACGGGTAACAACGACTACTGTGTCTTTTAACCCTTGTTTCTTTAAAACCTCTAACATTGGGACGCCGGCTGTGCCACTTGGTTCCCCGTCGTCATTCGCTTTTTGGATATGGTCATGCTCGCCAATCATATAGCATGAGCAATTATGCGTAGCGCTTGCGTGCATTTTTTTAATTTTATCGATAAATAGTAGTGCTTCTTGTTCGGTTTCGACACGCTCAACATACGTTAGAAATCGAGATTTTGAAATGATAATTTCGGATTCGCCGTAGCCCTTCACAGTAAAATAGTTATTTCTCATTATTATTTCTCCTTAAATTAACAATTAATGTCTTTTTTTGTAGTTACAATATATCTTAAAAAATGTTTTAATAATGCTATAATAGGTATGTACTATAATAGTAATAAACCGAAAAAAAAGATACAACGAGATAACACTTTGGCTTAGTAAGGTGGGGATAGTATGCTTCAAAACGACCGTATAGATGTAGCCTCGCTTGATGTGATTTTTAATCGAATGCTGGAAACAATTACAAATTCTAAAGACGATATATTTATTATAAGCGAACAGAGCCGAAGAAGCTTTGAGCAAATGCAACAAGAGCTCGAAATTGTCCGCCACGAAATGAAAATTACGATTGACGAAACCGATAATTTAGAAAAACTGTTGCAGTTATCGAAGCATCGTTTAGTCATTGTGAGTAAAAGTTTCAATGATCACTCAGAGGAACAAATTCGTGCAGCCTATGAAAATACAAATAATTTACAATTAAAGGTGTCCTTATGCAAGGAACGTGAAAAACAATTACGTGACAAACGAGATGATTTAGAAAGACGATTGCGTGCACTTTATGATACGATTGAAAGAGCAGATCACATCGTTAATCAGGTAAATGTCGTGATTAGCTATTTTACGACCGATTTAAAAGATGTCAGCGTGGCTCTCGAGCAAGCGAAAATAAAACAGGAATTTGGTATCCGCATTATTAAAGCGCAAGAGGAAGAACGCAAGCGATTGTCGCGTGAAATTCACGATGGACCAGCCCAAATGATGGCCAATGTGCTCATGCGCTCCAATTTAATCGATCGCATTTATCGTGAAAAAGGTGCTGAAAAAGCGCTACAAGAAATTCAAGATTTAAAGGTGAATGTGCGCAACGCCTTATCGGAAGTGCGTCGGATTATTTATGATTTACGCCCAATGGCACTCGATGATTTAGGAATCACGCCAACATTAAAAAAATATTTATCAACGGTTATGGAATATAATCCAGGCGCCGATATACAATTTATATCCTATAATAATGAACGTCGGATTTCATCAGATTATGAGGTTGCCATATTCCGTTTAGTACAAGAAAGTGTCAATAATGCATTAAAACACGGTAAATCTTCACTGATCCATGTGAAAATTGAGTGGCTTCGTGACGAAATAAATGTTGTCGTGAAAGATAATGGTAAAGGTTTCGACACTGATAATGTGCGAGAAGGTTCATTTGGCATTATTGGCATGAAGGAAAGAATCGATTTATTAAAGGGTACAATAAATATTAGCAGCGCTGTAGGTAAAGGCACGACTGTTCTCATGAAAATTCCTTTACCGATAGAAGACGAGGAAATAATCTAACAGATACTAGGGGGTACTACCATGACAAAAATTATTATTATCGATGACCACCAACTATTCCGTGAAGGGGTTAAACGCATTTTAGATTTTGAAGATTCGTTTGAAGTTGTAGCAGAAGGCGATGACGGAATCGATGTATTAGGTTTATATGAAAGAAATGAACCAGATGTTGTATTAATGGACATTAACATGCCAGAAAAAAATGGTGTCGAAGCTACGGCTGAATTAATCGAAAAATACCCAGATGCAAAAGTAATGGTGTTATCGATTCACGATGACGAATCATACGTAACACACGCACTAAAATCGGGTGCACTTGGTTATATGTTAAAAGAAATGGATGCAGACGAAATCGTGGAAGCGATTAAAGTAGTATCAAACGGTGGCTCATACTTACATCCAAAAGTTACGAAAAACTTAGTAGCAGAATTCCGTCGCCTTTCAGAGCATGAAAACAAAGGCAATTTCCACCAAACTGAAATTCGCCGTCCATTCCACTTACTAACAAAGCGTGAATGTGAAGTGCTACAATTACTGACAGATGGCCAATCAAACCGTACAATCGGTGAAACATTATTCATCTCAGAAAAAACGGTTAAAAACCATGTTTCAAGTATTTTACAAAAAATGAACGTAAACGACCGTACACAAGCGGTTGTAACAGCCATCAAAAACGGCTGGGTAGAAGTTCGTTAATTAGCAAACTATTAAAGCAGGAGTGCAGCGTGATGGCACTTCTGTTTTTGTTTTGTGCATCTATGAAACATCTGTGAACAGATGGCGTCTTATTAGTTGGTAACTATGATTTTGACCATTCGAGACATCGAATTTTTGATACGACTATGCTAGAATATTTTGCGGGAGGTTTGGAAATATATGAAAAACTGGTTAGTAGCGGTCATGGCAATGTTTTTGCTGACAGCTTGTGGGGATGAGAAAGACGCATCGCCTGAACAATTACAAAAAACAATCGATGAAGGAACAGCTGGCTTTGAAATGTTGGGTGGAAAGATTCAAGAAGCAACAGGCGTTCCAGAAGATGAAAAACAACAAATTATTGATGCGTTTAACGAATACATTGCAGCCTTTAATGATAAAGATTTACAACGTTATAAAACTATTATTTCACAAAATGCAAAAGGCTTTGATTACGAGGAAGATGTGAAGGCGGCCACAGAAGTATTTAAGCAATATGACATTAACCGTAGCGCTGAAGATATTACGATTGTGAACTATAAAGCAGATGAGGCGCAAGTATTTTCAAATCTAACAACCAATACAAAAGAGCTTGAAACCGGGGCTGAAATGTCAGGGACAGGTCGTCAAGTAACAGTATTTGTAAAAGAGGATCTTTGGAAAGTTTCAAGTATCTACTATATCGGTAATGAATAATAAACGAGAGCATCTTGTCCCTTTTTGTGGACGGGATGCTTTTTTGAATAACAATATTTCGCATCTGTGGAGGCTATGTGCTACAAGAGGTATTTTTTTCGTTCACAATTACATAGAGTTCATGTAAACTAAGATGCATAGGAGAGTGGGGTATTTCATGAAAACAGTAGTTGTTACAGATAGTACAGCCTATTTGACGCTTGAAGAACGTCAGCGTCTAAACGTTCATATGATTCCTTTAAGCGTGAATATTGAAGGAACAATTTATGATGAAGAGATTGATATTACTGCCTCTGAATTTTACGATCGTGTGCGCGGTGCCAAGGAATTTCCGAAAACAACGCAGCCACCAATTGGTAAATTCGTAGAGCTTTTTGAAACGTTAGCAAAAGATTATGATGATATTGTAACAATCCATTTATCAAGCGGCATTAGCGGCACATTCCAAGGCGCGGTGCAAGCAGGGGATATGGTAGACGGTGTAAATCTCTATGCCTTTGACTCAGAGGTAGCGGCTTATTTACAAGGCTTATATGTAAAGGAAGCGGCAATAAAGGCAGCAGAGGGCGCGTCCGGTGCAGAAGTTATGGCGCACTTAGAAACGTTGCGTCCAACACGCGAGGAATACATTATTGTAGATGACCTACAGCATTTACAGCGTGGCGGTCGTCTATCGGCAGCAGCGGCGTTAATCGGCGGCTTACTTCAAGTGAAACCGGTATTAACGTTCCAAAACAAAGTCATTGTCCCGTTCGAAAAAATTCGTACGCGTAAAAAAGCATTACGTCGTGTAGAAGATCAGCTAGACGTTGCAGTCGAAAAGCACGGTGCCTTACGCGCGACGGTGATTCATGGGAACTGCGAGGCAGAAGCAACGGAATGGATGAACAGCTTAGCTGAAAAGCATCCGACCGTTGATTTCACACTAAGCTACTTTGGCCCAGTAATCGGCACACACTTAGGTGAAGGCTCGATTGCCCTCGGTTGGATTAAAAAAGTATAACACTCACACAGCAGTCACTACAGAAGGTATTTGTAGTGGCTGTTTTTGTTTACTTATAGTAGCTTGACCGGTTATCCGCTAAAATCGTGCAGTAATTAGAAAACCTTAGTTTCCCCCTAAAAACTAACTAAAGGAGCAACCCTCAATGATCCAAACATCCATCCACACAAAAACCTTCAAAGTCTCTACACACAGGCAAAACACTTCCTACAAAGGCATCCTCGTTGAACCGACAATCGAAAACTTTTTCACAGGTCGCATATGGTCGCGGTACAATACGCCGTTTCCCCAGCAAAAAATCAACACCTACATCAAGCATCATTACTTCACAACCCTCCCAGCAGTTTCAACTAAGCCGAAACTAACATGCAATCGCTGCCTAAACAAAATCCCGCACAAATTCATCACCTTCCACTGCGCAAAATGCCAGCAACTTTGTCATTATTGTCGCCACTGCATAACGATGGGGCGCATGTGTAGCTGTGAGGAGCTCATAAAATGGTGTGGGCCGAATTACGCCATAAAAAAGATAAAACCATACTTCACATGGACCGGCACATTAACGCTGCATCAGCAAAAAGCCGCAGATGAGCTCACGATTAGCCTGCAGAAAAATCGCAATCATCTGGTGAGTGCGGTTTGCGGAGCGGGAAAAACAGAGATTTTATTTGCCGCTATTTACGAGGCACTGAAACAAAATAAGCGCGTTTGTGTAGCAACCCCGAGGACAGATGTGGTGCTCGAGCTGTATCCGCGTTTTTTACAAGTGTTTCAAAACATCACGATTCATGCGCTGTACGGAGGGGCAGAGCCGAATGCACAATTTGCGCAGCTGGTTCTTTCAACAACGCAACAGCTCTATCGTTTTGATCAGGCGTTTGATGTGATGATTGTCGATGAAGCGGATGCGTTTCCGTATACCTACGACGAAGCCTTGCAACAAGCGGTGTTAAAAGCGAAAAAACCCACGGCGCCAATTGCCTTTGTGACTGCGACGCCTTCCCCGAAATTACTAGCACAAAAAACCGCCGAACATTGGGGCTATTCCTTTATTGCGCGGCGCTTTCATGGCTTTTTGTTACCTGTCCCGAAATTTCAATCGCTGTGGCGCTACGACAAAGCATTCAATAAAAACCGCATCCCGCAAAAATTGCGCGCGTGGCTAGAAAAGCGACTTGAAAATAACGAACCCTTCCTCATTTTTTTCCCAACCATTGACCTGATGGAACGCGCGGTACCCCTATTTCAACAAATGGAACCGACAATTGAACGCGTGCATTCAGAAGATCCATTGCGAAAGGAAAAGGTACTCGAGCTTCGGAATGAACAGCGCAAAGGCTTACTGACAACGACCATTCTAGAGCGTGGTATTACGATAAAAAATGTACAGGTGGCCGTCATTGGTAGCGAAAGTCCAATTTTCACCGCGAGTGCGCTCATTCAAATTAGTGGCCGTGTTGGGCGCAATCCGCAATTTCCAGATGGCGAAATCGTCTTTTTTCATCACGGTATTACGATAGAAATGGACAAGGCCCGCAAAAAAATTCAGGAGATGAACCGCCATGAATAAACCAATCATGAATTGTCTGTTATGTGAACGCGAATTGCAGGGCGGTATGGGGTGGAAAGAACTACTTACAGCCGTTTTACCGAAAACCATTTGTCAACGCTGCGAACAACGCTTTGAAAAAGTGACGCAACAGCTAGATGCAGATGTTGTCACATTATTTCATTATAATGATGCGATGAAGGATTTCTTGCACCGCTATAAATTCATGCATGACGTTGTGCTAGCGCATGTATTTAATCGAGAAATAGCCGCCCATTTAAAGCACGATCCCCGCCTGATTATTCCGATTCCTATGCATCCAGAAAGCTTAAAGCAGCGCACGTTTTCCCATGTGGATGAATATTTAAAGGCGGCCAACATTCCATTTGTGCAGCACCTCGCTAAGCTATCGAGTGAACAGCAATCAAAAAAAACGCGACAGGAACGACTTGCCACTGCACAGCTATTTGAAGTGACTAATCCCGCCGCAATTAAGCACAAAAACATAGTGTTAGTTGATGATATTTACACGACGGGTACAACATTTCGGCACGCAAAAAAAGCATTACTCGAAGCTGGGGCAAATACAGTAGATGGATTTATATTAATACACAGTTGAGGTTTAGGTGAAAATACTCATATCTAATAAATTTGGAAAGTTGTCAATGAAAAATAAGTAACGTTATGTATAATTATAATTAATGAAGTTCGTCTCATACTGACTAGGAGGTGTAGGAAATGGCAGAGTTAAGAAATTGTCCGATGTGCCAAGAATTTTTCAACTATACAGGTTTACGTGAAGTATGTCATAACTGTGCGCAAAAGGAAGAAGATATGTATCAAGTGGTTTACCGATTTTTACGTAAGCGCGAAAATCGTGCAGCGAATGTTGATCGAATCGAAGAAGCAACAGGTGTTAATCGTGATTTATTATACAAATGGGTGCGTAAAGGACGCTTGCATCCAGCGGTATTCCCGAGCCTAGGCTATCCTTGCGATAACTGCGGGCATTTAACAAATAAAGGGAAGCTATGTGAGAAGTGCCAAAACAACTTGAAGTCGGATTTACGCACATTTGATGCGGCAAAGGAATTCCGAAATGATATCGCGCGTCGTGATCGCGTTACATACCATACGGATAAACGCTAAAAACTAGAGAAACGGAGTCTTATTAATAGGACTTCGTTTTTTATTTTAGTAAAATGTACATAGAACAACTAAAAATACAATACATTCAAAACTTTTGGCACATAAAAGTTGGAATTTTTTTAGAAAGCATAAACAATTTTCTGACGTAGTCGAAATATATAGTATAAAGATGATTTAAATGAGGGGAGGCCATACCAATGAAAATCAATCCAATTGGTTTACAGGCGATTAATTCATACAAAAAACAAGCACGCACAGATAAAGCTACAAATGTCCAAAAATCATTTGCAGATCATATCGAAATTTCGTCAAAAGCAAAGGAAATGCAGGCAACAAACACCTATGCGGCTGAACGCGCGGACCGCATTAAACAGCTAAAGGCAGATATCGATTCGGGCACATATAAAGTCGATGCCAAGCAAGTTGCACAGGATATGCTGAAATACTATCGTCGCTAATTTAAATTTTTTACGTAAGGGAGCATAAATTACATGTCGATTGCCAACATTGTTGCAACGTTAGAGAAGCTAGAAAAAATGCATAAAAGTCTACTTGAGCTAGCAGTTACCAAAACGGAATACATTAAGCAAGGTGATATGGAAAAGCTTGATCAGCTCATTAAAAATGAACAGGCACATGTAGCGGCGATTGATACGTTCGAACAACAGCGTCAGAAAATGGTAACGGATTACCTTCGAGCAAAAGGATTTGCTCTTTCTGATACACCCTCTGTTGCCGATGTTATTGAGGCTGCTCAGCAATCAGAACCGACCGAAGCGTTAGTCGCAGTACGCGAGCGCATGGTCGAGCTTTTAGGGAAATTAAAAGCGCAAAATGATTTAAATCAAAAAATGGTGTTCAACTCTTTGCAGTTTGTCAATATTACACTCGATGCGATGCGTCCACAGAAACGTACGGAGCAGTTTAACTATTCCGGTGCAGAAGTACGCGGCCAAACGGAAATAGCGCGTCGCTCATTTAACGAATTCAAAGCTTAATCGCATGTTCTTTGTCTGCGCATGCAGCGATGGACATGCGATTTTTTTGCTTTTATTGCATTTGCTGGTGGGATTACAGGCAGTCTTGATTTTATAGATTGTTTTAGTATTTCTGTGATTTTATAGTGGGAATTTTGGGTTTATGAGCGAAATTCGTTTGCTTATGAGCGTTTTTTTCGGGGGAATGAGCGAATTTAGCTCTTTTATGAGCGATCTAACGAAACTTATGAGCGAATTCAGCACTTTTACGAGCGGATTACCTAATAATGGAAACTGAACCCAGCATATTCTCACCTTCACAGTGGTCGCGCACCCTAAACGAGGTAGGATTTTGTCCTATTTTTGCGCCAATTCAAATTAATTCACAAAATTTTGTTCAAAGCATTACATAACATGTCGAAATAAAGACTAATGAGAAACGAAAGACAAGAGGAGGCACAACCATGCGCTCAACATTCATGGGACTTGAAGCAAGTAAACGCGGGCTTTTTACACAGCAATCAGCCCTTTATACAACAGGCCATAACATTTCAAACGCCAACACAGAAGGCTACACACGCCAACGCGTTAATATGGAAACAACGCCAGGATTCCCGGGTACAGGCTTAAACTCGCCAACAACAGCAGGCCATATCGGAACAGGGGTACAGGCGCATTCTGTACAACGTATGCGCGACGAGTTCGTAGACCGCCAATTCCGCCAAGAAACGAATAAACTTGGTTACTGGCAATCCACGACAAAATCGATTTCACAGATGGAAGATGTGATGTCAGAGCCATCAGAGTTCGGGATTAACCAAGCGTTCACGGAATTCTGGAAGTCAATGGAAGATGTCGTAACGAATCCAAAAGACACAGCAGCGCGCCAAGTAATGATTTCAAAAGGCCAATCATTAGCCGAATCATTTAACTATATGGATACGCAGTTAAAGTTAATTCAAGGAAATATCGGAAACGAGATTAATGTCATAACAGGCGAAGCAAACAGCCTTTTAAAACAAATTGCGAATTTAAACAAACAAATCCAAGCTGTTGAACCAAATGGCTATATGCCAAACGATCTTTATGATACGCGTGACGTGTTATTAGATAAATTAAACGAGATTATGCCGGTTTCCGTTTCATATGAAAAATCAGGCGGGAATTCTTTAGCAATTGCTGAAGGTAGTATGACAGTTACGTTTAAAAAAGCAGGCTCAACAGATGAAATTACTTTAGTGCAAGGGAAAGATTATGCTGCACTATCTACGGATAATACGAGTGGAGGCCCGATTACAGGTGATGTCGACGGGACAACCGGTAAATTTTTAGAGTTCTCTAAAATTAATATCTCTGGATTATCGAGTGACCATGAAAAAAATCCACCAGCAGCACCAGGTACACCTGTAGCATATAGTGATTTGGAGTCTTCAAAAGGGAAATTGGTCGCTTTAATTGATGCATTTGGACATAGCGGTGGTAAAGGGCTATATCCGGAAATGCTTTCACAGTTAGATCTTTTGGCAAGTGAAATTGTTCGAGTATTCAACGCAGCTCATCAACAAGGTTTTGATTTGAAGGGAACTGCAGGCAAACCGTTCTTTGATGAAGCGGGTACTACAGCCGCCGATATTAAAGTGCAAATTACAAAGCCTGAAGAAATTGCTGCTTCTGACGCTCCTAATGAAGAAGGTAACAATAAAAATATCTTAGCCATTGCAGCGTTACAAACAGAAGTTGTTAAAGATGCAGGAAATACGGCAACTCTACAAGGTGGTACATTCCAATCATTCTATAAATCATTAATCGGTGACTTAGGTGTAAAAGGTAAACAAGCGGTAATGGAAGAGTACAACTCAGGTACATTAAATTTACAAATTGAAAAAAATCGTGCGTCATTTAACTCGGTATCACTAGACGAAGAAATGACAAACATGATTACATTCCAGCAAGCATACAACGCCAACGCACGTATGATTACTGTAATCGACGAAACATTAGACAAAATCATCAACGGCATGGGCCGTGTCGGATTATAATACACAACTACAACTTAGACTAAGCAACTAGAAAGAAGGCAAAACCGTAATGCGCGTTACACAATCCATGCTATCTAACAATATGCTTCGTAATCTGAATACAAGCTACAACAAGATGAGCAAACTTCAAGATCAAATGAATTCAGGATCACTAATTAACCGTCCTTCCGATGACCCGGTAATCGCCGTAAAAGGAATGGGCTACCGCGTAGACTTAGATAAAAACGCGCAATACCAACGTAATATTAATGAGGCGCATACTTGGGTGGATTCTACAGATGAAGCATTAGACCAAGTTGGTACTTCGTTAATTCGTGTGAAAGAGTTAATTGTACAAGCAGCGAATGATACAAATACACCTGATGAACGTAAAAAAATTGGTGAAGAAATTAGCCAAATTCGTGAGCAATTCCGCGATTTAGCCAATTCGAAAATTGGTGATAATTATATATTCTCAGGAACTTATACAAATCGCCCATTATTTAGTGATGGGGCGATTAATCCCGAAATCGCTGGTCAAGACGGCTTAACAAAATCTATTGACATGAACGTCTTTGATGGCATTTCAATGAAAGTAAATACGACAGGCGTAGATTACTTCCAAAAAGTCGATGAATTTATGGGGCAGCTTGAAGGGATTTTGAACAATAAAGACATTACAAGTGAAGAAATCGGTGCGGCATTAGGCGCAGAATTTGAAAATGCTGGAGGCACAGCCAAAATTCCAGCATTAGACGGCTTGCATAGCACGGTCTTGACAATGCGTGCAGAAATCGGCGCAAAACAAAACCGCCTAGAATTAATGCAAAACCGTTTAGAAATTCAAGAACTGAACGTGACGAAGCAGCTATCTGAAAATGAAGACACAGACTACGCAAAAGCCATTACAGACATGACAACAGCCGAGTCAATTCACCAAGCGTCTTTATCTGTAGGTGCAAAGATTATTCAGCAAACTTTAGTTGACTTTATCCGTTAGATGAAGACAACTAAAGTTCTGCGAAAGCAAAGCGACAGTTGCAAACGGTTTTAAAAAATAAATGACTTCATCCGTTAATAACAATCTAAATTTCGCAATAAAGATTCAATTTCTACATTACATGAAGTGGCAAAACACAACTTACCATTTTATTCAGTCAGCTTAGAAATTACCGTGTTTCGACCATTTCAAATTCTTTTTTGAAAAGGGGAATGGCAATGCGTGTTACACAATCGATGTTATCAAGCAATATGCTACGAAATTTAAATAATAGTTATAATAAAATGTCTAAATATCAAGACCAGTTGAACTCTGGAAAGATTATTAACCGTCCATCTGATGACCCGGTAGTAGCCGTAAAAGGGATGAGCTACCGCGTGGATTTAGACAGAAACGTACAATATCAACGTAATATGCGTGAAGCTCATACGTGGTTGGATTCGACGGACGAGTCTTTAGATCAAGTCGGGACTTCTTTAATTCGTGTGAAAGAGCTAATTGTACAAGCAGCGAACGATACGAATACAAAGGAAGAGCGCAATAAAATCAGCGAAGAAATCAAACAAATTCGTGCGCATATTCAGGATTTAGGTAATACAAAAATTGGAGAAAATTATGTTTTCTCAGGTACGAAAACAGGGACACCATTATTTGTTAATGAACCAACTCTAAATGTAACGGTATTAAATGAAGCAGCTTTAGGAACAAAAACAGATAGTAATGCTCCAGGAAATAAAACTGTAGAGATTGATGTATTCGACGGCATCAAAATGCAAGTCAATACAGCGGGGATGGAATTATTTGGCGCTGTTGATGATTACTTAGCAGAGGTAGAAGGCTTATTTGGTCGTCACAAAGATCCTACTCAAACACCTGCTACAGGCGAGGAAATCGGTGACTTATTAGGTCTTTCAGGCACAGGTGCAACAACCACTAATCCTAGACTAGATAAAATCACTGAAAAAGTACTCGAAGTCCGAGCTACAGTGGGAGCGCGTCAAAATCGTCTTGAATTAATGACGAACCGCTTAGAAATCCAAGAAGTTAGCGTGACAAAACAAATGTCACTTAACGAAGATACAGACTATGCCAAAACCATTACCGAAATGGTAACAGCCGAATCTATCCACCAAGCATCCTTGTCTGTAGGGGCAAAGATTATTCAGCAAACTTTAGTTGACTTCATCCGTTAGATGAAGGCAACTAAAGTTCTGTGACGAAAGCGAAGCGACAGTCACAAACGGTTTAAATAAAACGAAGACTTCATCCGTTAGATGAAGGCAACTAAAGTTCTGTGACGAAAGCGAAGCGACAGTCACAAACGGTTTAAATAAAATGAAGACTTCATCTGTTAGATGAAGGCAACTAAAGTTCTGTGACGAAAGCGAAGCGACAGTCACAAACGGTTTAAATAAAATGAAGACTTCATCCGTTAGATGAAGGCAACTAAAGTTCTGTGACGAAAGCGAAGCGACAGTCACAAACGGTCTAAATAAAATGAAGACTTCATCCGTTAGATGAAGACAACTAAAGTTCTGTGACGAAAGCGAAGCGACAGTCACAAACGGTTTAAATAAAATGAAGACTTCATCCGTTAGATGAAGGCTACTAATGTCTTGTGACAAAAGCGAAGAGACAGTCATAGACGGTTTAATACCATCCGTTAACAACATAAATTTCAACAACTGAGCGTTTGGAGCTTTTCCAAACGCTTTTCTTAAAAAGGGGGGCCTATAAGTATGAACATCCCACAAATTCAAATTTCAACAACTGACATCAAAATGGATTACAACATTACAAAGCCGTTTCAACGCATTCAGCAACCGAAAGCAACATTGAATATTTCACAGCCGGCTGCAACACTTGAAATCAATACAACGAATGCTAGGCTCGACATTAATATGGATCAAATGTGGCGTGATTTAGGGCTTAAGCCAACTGGTGAAATGATTAAAGAATATGCACAAATGGGCCGACAAGAATCACTAAGTGGTATTTCGCGTCGCGTTAGTGAAGGTAATCAAATGATGCGCAACGCCGGAAAAGACATGGGGCGTTCAACAATCCAAAATATCGCCAAGCAAAACCATGGACCAAAGCGCGCGGGTCCCTATAATATTAAGTTCATCCCATCAATTGGCTCGGTGGATGTAAACATTACACCAGGGACAACAGATGTGAACATTACACGAAATGCGCCAAAAATTGACGTTCAAGTGAACAAGCCGCAAATGGACTTCACTTACGGTAAGGTAAGTGGCAAAATGGTGGTAAGGCCAGATGTACAGATTGATGTAAGAGGCTAAAAGGAGCGAATTACATGAACATTGAAACAAAATTTTTAGGTGAAGTAGAAATTCAAGAAGAGAACATTATTACCTTTGAAAACGGATTACCTGGTTTCCCAGAAAATAAATCGTTTATCCTTTTAGGCTTAGATGCCGATTTACCGATTGCGTTATTACAATCGACAGAAGAAGCGCAGCTAGGCTTTGTGGTTGCCTACCCATTTGCGTTTAAAAAAGATTATGCATTTGACTTAAGTGAAGAAGACAAAACCGAGTTAAAGCTAAGCGATGAAAAAGATGTCGCGGTGTATACGATACTCACATTAAAAGAAAATTTCCCGGATTCAACGATGAACTTATTAGCACCCATCATCATTAATACAAAAGAACAGCTAGGCAAACAGATTGTCTTACATGATAGCGGACAATATTCACTACGCTACCCAGTAGGGATTGCTGAAGGAAGTGTGAAATAAATGCTCGTACTGTCTCGAAAAAAAGGCGAGTCGATTATGATTGGCGACCACATCGAGTTGAAGGTGATTGCCGTAGAAGGCGATCAAGTCAAGCTCGGTATCGTGGCACCAAAATCGGTCAAGGTTCACCGTCATGAAGTATTTGAATCCATTATGCAACAAAATAAAGAGGCATTAGATGCTGTCCCAGATTTTGTGAAAAATTTAAAGTTAAAAAAATAGCAGAAAAAGCACTAGTCAAAGTGAAAATGGACTGGTGCTTTTGTTTGGTTAATGGTAGTTTTAAATACATATATTAACGGGAAATTTTATGGTTAAAAATAACTTTTAAGAAAAATGCCGATAAGGTAAGAAAGCTTAAAAATAAATTGAACATAAAGGTATGATGCAAATGGTCGGTTTTTTAAAAAAATTATTTTCTTCGAAACCCATTCCCCCTGAGCAGCAATACGACGAGCGCGGCTTCAATCTATACGGGGAATCATAAAAACGGCACCAAATATGATGATTACGGTTATGATGTCCGCGGATTTGGTGAAAATGGCAAAATGCGCAATCGTAACTTTTATGATGCAAATGGCTTTGACGCAAAGGGCATCCATTTGACCGGGAAAAAGTATATCGGCGGCTACGATTGCTTCGGCTATGATGCAATCGGCTATAATCGTGACGGCTGGAACCGAGAGGGCTACTACAAGGACGGTTATAACAAAGCAGGCTATGATGTAGACGGCTTCAATTTTAGTGGCCTTGACCAAGAAGGCTATGACCAAGACGGTTTCGATAAAAAGGGCTGGGACCGAGAAGGCTTTAATAAAGAAGACTTCGATAAAAACGGCTACAACCGAGACGGGAAAACGCACGATGGCTACAACGAAAAAGGTTATAATGCGGAAGGCTACGACCGAGAAGGTTACAACAGAAAAGGCTATAAATGTTGACACAACGGAAGCACCGATGCCTGACAATATTACCTTCCATATTGGTGCAAACAGTGGCCAAAATATTCAAGTAGAGTTACCTAAAATTTCAACTAAAAATCTAGGCTTAACAGGCATCAGCATTGCTACTCAAGAAACGGCGGATAAGGCAATCGAAAAATTCGATAAAGCAATCGCCCTGATTTCAGACGATCGCTCACGCCTGGGTGCAGTACAAAACCGCCTCGAGCACACAATTAACAACCTAGGCGCAACATCAGAAAACCTAACAGCCGCAGAATCACGCATTCGCGATACAGATATGGCCGCTGAAATGATGAACTTCACAAAGCAAAACATCTTAATGCAAGCAGCGCAATCAATGCTTGCACAGGCAAATCAGCAGCCACAAGGTGTATTACAGCTACTAGGCTAAAAAATATTTAAAAATATTTTTAAAAACTATTAAACATTTAAAACCTGTAACGATATATAGAGTGTAAGGCAGAGGGAAACCAAAGCTGAGCTTTCCCACAAGGATGTGGGTCACAAAAACAATTCAAGGAGGAATTCCACATGAGAATTCAACATAACATTTCGGCTTTAAACACACACCGTAACCTTGGTTTCAACAACGCGCAAGCGTCTAAAAACCTAGAAAAATTATCTTCAGGTTACAAAATCAACCGTGCTGGCGATGACGCTGCAGGTTTAGCAATCTCTGAAAAAATGCGTGGACAAATCCGTGGTTTAGACATGGCTACGAAAAACGCTAACGACTCAATCTCTCTTATCCAAACAGCTGAGGGTGCATTAAACGAGTCTCACTCAATCTTACAACGTATGCGTGAGTTAGCAGTACAATCTGCAAACGACACAAACGTTGCAGAAGACCGTAACGCGTTAAACAAAGAAATCACACAATTAAAAGAAGAATTAACTCGTATCTCTACAGACACTGAGTTCAATACTCAAAAATTATTAAACGGTGATTTCCAAGATCGCGTATTCCACATCGGTGCAAACGAGAAACAAAACATCGAGTTATCAATCAGCAACGTATCTGCTAAAGCTCTTGATATTCAAGGGGATAAAGAAGGTACAGTTAAAAATACTGATGTTTATGATACTCTTAAAGTAAGTGTAAAAGCAGAGTCAGTTGGAGCGGCAGTTGTTGAATTAGAAGCTAAATGGCAAGCATCTGCAGGTACAAAAGTAGCTGGTTATTATGTTGCTAACGCTACAGTAGCGGTATTAGCATCTGCTAAACCTTTAACTGTTGGTGCAACACCTGGTACAATGACTATTACTACTGTTACTACACGTATTGCTGCAGGTACAGTTGCGGGTCTTTACTCAACAGCTGGCGATGTCGATAAAGAAGGCGTACTATCAGAAATGACTGTTGATGGTGCTGTAGCAACTTTCAAAGAAGCAGTTAAAGATGCAGATGGTAAAACTACACAAGCTGCGGGTTATTACAAAGCTGATGGTACTTCAGCGTTTGCTGCTGATGAAGCATTTGAAAACGGTGCTAAAGTTGATGTTGAAGGAATTAGCCTATTAACTCAAAAAGGTGCTGACTCAGCAATCGTTGATATCGATGCAGCAATCAAAAAAGTATCTGATACACGTTCTAACTTAGGTGCAGTTCAAAACCGTTTAGAACACACAATTAACAACTTAGGTGCAACTTCTGAAAACTTAACAGCTGCTGAATCACGTATCCGTGATACAGATATGGCTGCTGAAATGATGTCATTCACGAAGAACAACATCTTAATGCAAGCTGCACAATCAATGTTAGCGCAAGCTAACCAACAACCACAAGGCGTATTACAATTATTAGGTTAATTTGTAAGAAGCTTTTAAAAAAAGCGTTTGGGAATTTATTTTCCCAAACGCTTTTCTTTAGTTTTGAAATAAATTGTCGATATAGATGTTAGTTAATGAAATTTGAAGTAAGGGACAGATGAAATATGTTAATTGAAAAGAATATAGAAATTTTATCTGATGGAAAACCCCATTGGATAGCAGAACATATTGATAATGAGTATCCTAAGTTTTTATATAAAGATGAGAATAAAGAGTATTTCGAAGTTAAAGAAAATAAAATTATTGCCGTTGAATCTAATTTGGATGAAACTTTTGTATACAGTAAATACAAAAGAGAAATTATATTCGCATTTGGTATTTTAGGTGTTGAAGAGTTATCTGAACTTAAAAAAAGTGTTCATAAAGATTCGGTTATTATAGTAATAGAACCACAGTTGAATTTACTAACCCATACATTACATAATAAGTCCTTTAAAATTTTTCGGAAAAGTGGGATACTATTATTTGCCGATCATATTACAGATAATTTAAATGAATTTATTCAATCCATCATCTACAGTTTTGAAGCTTTAGGAATGGCTAGGAATATTCGATTTTATTTTACAGATTACTATCGAAAAACAGATTTTTCAATTACTAAACAATACATTTCTAAAATTAATCAAGTTTTAACAAGCATATTGCGAACTACAGGAAATGATGTTGATGATAGTTTGCAAGGATTAAATCAAAATTTAAGTAATTTAGAGTATATTGTTAAGTCTAAAAATCCGGCCTTTTTGAAGAATCGTTTTCGTAATAAACCTGCTGTAGTCATTGCTGCAGGTCCTTCGTTAAATAAAAACATAGAAATTTTAAAAGCCAATAAAGAGAAATTAATAATCGTTGCAGTTGATACAATAGTTAGTCGTTTAGTAAAGGAAGGAATTATTCCTGACTTTATTTGTACTGTAGAACGAGTAGTTACGGTGTACGATTATTTTTATAAGGATAAAGATATGCCGAAAGAAATTACTTTAGTAGCACCTCCTTTGCTGCATGGTGAAATTTTTAAGGAGTTTAAGGGGAATTTAGTATTACCATTTAGAACGGAAGTAAATGAGTATAGATGGTTAAAAGAAATTTTAAATGTGGAAGAAGATGCAAGTACTTTAGTGGGGATATCATGTGCTCACATGGCATTTGGATTTGCTCATCATTTAGGTTGTAGTCCTATAATTTTAATTGGTCAAGACTTAGCATATGGTGAATCTGAGAGAGAAACACATGCTAGTGGTACAACTTATGATAATCTAGAGAATAATAAAATAGAAGAAACTTTTGAAGTACCTGGATATAATGGTGGTACAGTAAAATCTACGGCTATTTGGAATATGTTTAGAGTTTGGTATGAATCGAAAATTGCTGAATATGAGATAGATGTAATTAATGCTACAGAAGGCGGTTCTAAAATCGCTAATACTAGACAAATGACGCTAAAGGAAGCGATTAATAAATACGGTACCTCTAATATTGAAAATGTATATTCAGTAATTAATGACACGCCAATATATAATATTGATTTATCAATTGCTAAGAGAAATTTGAGCACAATGTTAGATTATATAGAAGCGTTTAGAAGAAAATGCTTAATTTACTTCAATAATGTCTCTAATATTAACATTGATAGTGAAAATATTAGGGGTAAGCAATTAGAAGTTGTTTATGAATTGAATAAAATAAAATATTTAAATGAGGAAATTTCTACTCACAAATTACTATCTCATAATCTTCAGTCACAATTAATAAAATATTTGTGGAATTATAATGATATAGATGAAATATGGAATTTAGAAAATCTGAAAAGATACAGAGATATTAATATTCGATATTTAGGTGCAGTAATTGTTACTTTAACTAGAATTGAAGAAATTATAAATAATAATTTAAAAAATGATTTTTTAAAGGATTGAAAAGAATGTTAAATAATAAAACGATATTAGTAACAGGTGGTACTGGATCTTTTGGTAAAAAGTTTATACGTAAGGCTCTGACGCTTGATGTAAAAAAAATCATTGTATTTAGCCGTGATGAGCTAAAACAATACGAAATGAAACAAGAATTTCAAGATGAGCGTATTCGTTTCTTTATCGGAGATGTAAGAGATAAGGATCGTTTATATCGTGCGTTTGATGGAGTAGATATTGTCATTCACGCAGCAGCGATGAAGCATGTGGATGCGTGTGAATATAATCCATTCGAAGCAATTAAAACGAATATTCATGGTGCTCAAAATATTATTGAAGCGGCCATTGATTGTGGCGTTGAAAAGGTTATCGCACTTTCAACAGATAAGGCATGTTCACCAGTAAACTTATACGGTGCAACAAAGTTAGCTTCAGATAAATTGTTTGTTGCAGCAAATGCCTATGTTGGTGAAAAGAAAACAAAATTCTCTGTTGTACGCTACGGTAATGTTGTAGGTAGTCGTGGCAGTGTTGTACCGTTCTTCAAGAAAATCCGAGAAACAGGAGTCGTTCCGATTACTGATGAGCGTATGACGCGCTTCTGGATTACATTAGAGCATGGTGTACAATTTGTATTAGATAACCTTGAGCGCATGCAAGGCGGCGAAATTTTTGTGCCGAAAATTCCAAGTATGAACATTATGGATTTAGCTAAGGCGATTGCTCCTGAATGTGAAATTGAGGTTATTGGTATTCGCCCAGGCGAAAAGCTGCATGAGGCGATGATTATGGAAGATGATGCGCGTCATACTATCGAATATGATAGCTATTATGTAATTCAGCCTGAAACAAACTGGTGGACAAAAGATAATAAATTAAATTCTAAAGAATTACCTGAAAATTTCCGTTATGTTAGTAATGAAAATACACATTGGTTAAGTGTTGAAGAATTAAGAGAATTAGTAAAAGAAATGTAGCTAAGCTACATTTCTTTTTATCATGTGGAGGTAGTAATAATGAAGATTATTGCAATTATTCAGGCGAGAATGGGATCAACAAGATTACCAGGGAAAATTTTAAAAAAAGTTAATGGCAAACCGTTGTTACAATATCAAATTGAAAGATTAAGAGACTGTGAAGAGTTAGATGAAGTTATAATAGCTACCACCGAGTTATCAAAAGATAATTTAGTAGCTGATTTTTGTAAAGAAAACAATATAATTTGTTTTAGAGGTTCAGAACAAGATGTTTTGTCTAGATATTTTTTAGCAGCTAAACAATATAAAGCAGATGTTGTTGTAAGAATAACATCAGATTGCCCACTAATTGATCCAGAAATCGTAGACAAAGTAATAAAATATTATAAGGATAATAATTTTGATTATGTCTCGAATGTTTTAGAAAGAACATTCCCTCGAGGACTAGATACAGAGGTTTTTTCATTTACAAGTTTAGAGAAAGTATACATTGAAGCAAAAACTGCAGATGAAAGAGAACATGTAACTTTATATTATTATAATAAAGAAAACGAGTTTACCAAAGGTAATGTGAAAAACGATAGAGATTTACATAATTACAGATTGACTGTAGATACGGAGGAGGATTTCACATTGATAGAAAAAATTTTAAGTACGTTATTTGTAGGAAACCCTAAATTTAGATTAATGGACATTATAACTTTAATGGAAAAAAATCCTTCTTGGTATGGTATTAATGCTCACATCGAACAAAAAAAGGTTTTAGGCGAATAAATGAAAGTTATTATAAGAGTAGATGCTTCAACTGAAATTGGTATTGGCCATGTCTCAAGATGTTTAACGTTAGCCAAAAAATATCAAGAACTGGGTAACGAGGTTATGTTCATTTGCAGAGAACTTGTTGGGGATTGTAGAGAATTAATTAAAAGTCATAAGTTTAAGGTGCTCAGTTTGCCTTTAATTGAAGAAGATATTTGGAGTTATACAACTGAAAATTGGGAGTTGGATGCTCTCCAAACTATAGAAATGATACCTAGTCAAAAAGCTGATTTGTTAATAGTAGATCATTACTCTCTCGATGAAAAATGGCAAAAAAAATTAGCTTCGTTTGTAGATGAAATATTGGTAATTGATGATTTGGCAGATAGACCGCATTATTGTGATTATTTAGTAGATCATAATGATTATTTAAACTTAAATGAACGATATAATAAATTAATTCCTGATTTTTGCTTGCCGTTATTAGGGCCTACTTATGCTATGTTAAGACAAGAATTTATTGTTGAAAAAGGTCGCATTAAAGAAAAAAAAGGCCCTGTTAAAAATATCTTAGTTTCATTTGGAGGAAGCGATCCAACAAATGAAACCTTAAAAGTACTTAAGGCATTAATTAGATTTAAAGGTTTAACTGTCCATGTTGTAGTTGGAAGTAGTAATCAGTATGCCAATATTATAAAAGAATGTTGTGAAAAAAATGACAATTACCATTATTACTATCAAATAAATAATATGGCTAGTTTGATAAATCAATGTGATATAGGAATTGGAGCTGGTGGTGTATCTACATGGGAAAGATGCTCCCTAGGTTTACCAAGTATAGTTGTAGCTACAGCAGAAAACCAATTAGAACTTTCCGAAAATGCAAACCAAAAGGGGATTATAAAATATTTAGGTTTAGCAGAATCTCAAACTACGAAAAGTTGGGAAGAGGAGACTGAAAAATTTATAAAAAATGAGATTCAGCGTATTAAGATACATAAAAAAGCTCTAGAAGTGATTGATTGCTTAGGAGTAGAGCGGATTGTAGAAAAAACGTTAGTATAGGGGAGATTATTACATGGTTAAAATAGGGAATAGGGAAATTGATATTAATAATGAACCTTACATTGTGGCAGAGGTAGGTATTAATCATAACGGAGACTTAAATAAAGCATTTGAGATGATTAAAGTTGCTAAAAAATCAGGTGTTGATGCAGTTAAATTTCAAACATTCAAAGCTGAAGAATTTGTTAACGATAGTACACAAATGTTTTCATATAAATCACAAGGTCAAGAAATTACTGAACCTATGTTAGATATGTTTAAACGATATGAATTTACAAAAGAAGAGTGGCAATCGATAAAAAGTAAGTGTGATGAATTAGGCATCACATTTTTATCAACTCCACAAAATGAATCAGATTTAGAACTATTGATGCAAATCGGGATAGATGCAATAAAAGTTGGTTCGGATGATTTTACGAATTTACCTTTGTTGAAGAGTTACGCAAAAATAGGTTTACCATTAATTATTTCATGCGGAATGGCCGATATGGCAGAAGTATATGAGACGCTTAATACATTAGATGCGTTTAATGGGGAGTCTGTAATTTTACTATTGTGTACGTCTCAATATCCAACCCCAGTAGAGGATGTAAATTTAAACAAATTAAAAACTTTAGCATCTAGTTTTCCTAATATTACATTAGGCTTTTCTGACCATACACAAGGTTTTTTAGCTTCATCTTTAGCGATAACATACGGAGCTAGATTTTTTGAAAAACATTTCACATTAGATAATGATTTACCAGGCCCGGATCATTGGTTTTCTGAAAATCCGGCTAGTTTAGAAGAGTGGGTTAATGCGATTAGGATGTCTTATAAAATGTTAGGAGATTCAATTATTAGACCTACAAAAGCAGAAGAACAAATGAAAATAATTGCAAGGAGACATATAGTAGCCTTAAATGATATTAATGAAGGAGAAGAATTGAATTCTAGTAATTTAGTTTTGAGAAGAACTGGAGAACCAGGGTTAGTACCCAAGTTTTATGAAGAGATACAGGGTTCTAAGGCATTGAAAAATATAAGTAAAGGTGAAATGATTAGACTGGGGGATTTTTATGTTGGAAAGTAATGAATTCAGAAAAATGCTAAGCAAATCAATTAATTTTAAAGAAAATGATTTTCATCCGCTAGTATGGATTAATGGAGAGCCTGAAATCGGGGATAATGTATTTATAGGTTTTTTTTCTGAAATTAATGCAAAAGGTGCAAAGGTGATTATTGGTGATAATTGTGATATTGCCTCATTTGTTGCTATAAATTGTGCAGATTCACATAAAAAATGCATTGAAGTTTCAGATGAAATAGATAGAAAGAATATAATTTTGGAAAATAATGTGTTTGTAGGTTCCCATTCTGTAATTAAAGGTGGAGCTAACATCGGACATCATTCAGTAATCGCGGCTGGGACAATAGTTGAAGGTGTGGAGATTCCTCCATATTCTTTAATAATAGGGAATCCAATGGTTGTTAAAGAAGGTTACTACAAATAGTATTCAAGAATATAAAATGAGATTTAATTGAAAGAAGTGATTGGCATGATAGTCACAGCACATCAACCTGCTTATTTACCTTGGTTAGGGCTATTTCATAAAATTGCAATAAGTGATTACTACGTGTATTTAGACACAGTTCAATTTGAAAAAAATAGCTTTATAAATCGTAATAAATTGGTTAGCGATCAAGAAGCTATTTGGTTGACAGTCCCAGTTCATCATAAGGGACATTTTGAGACGTCAATTAGTGATATTCAGATTAATAATAATTTAAAATGGAAAAAGAAACATTGGCTATCGATTTATTATAATTATAAATCAAGTCGATACTTTGATAAGTACAGTCCATTTATAGAGGAAGTCTATTCAAGGGAATGGGATAGCTTAGCTGACTTAAATTATGAAATGATGAAATGGTATTTAAATGTTTTGCGTATCAATGTTCCAATTATTAGAGCTAGTGAACAATCTTTTATAGGACAAAAAAATGAACTATTGATTAATATTACAAAACAGTTAAATAGCGATATTTTTATTTTTGGAAGTTTAGGTGAAAATTACGCAGATAGAGAATTGTTCTATCAATCCGGTATATATCCATATTTTCAAAAATATAATCATCCAATTTATACGCAACAAAATCAGAATTTTTTACCCTATATGAGTGTTTTAGATTTATTATTTAATGAGGGACCAGATGCATTAAATATAATTCTAAAAGGCAATATTAGTAAAAATGAGTTATTGAAAAAAAGGAGTGATTGAAAATGGCATTTTCAAAAGAGTGGGAAGAAGTATATCAAAATCAAAATCATTTAAGTATTTGGCCTTGGTCGGATGTAGTAAGTTATGTAAAGCGACATACTAACGCATCTGGAAGTGATTTTAAAGTATTGGAATTAGGTTGTGGAGCAGGTGCAAATATACCTTTTTTTAAGAGCTTAAATGTTGAATATCATGCGATTGATGGAAGTCCTTCAATAGTAGAAAAGTTACATACACAATTTCCAGAGTATAAAAATAATATTCAAATAGGAGATTTTACGAAACTTGATTTTGGAAAAAATAAGTATGATTTAATATTAGATAGAGCTTCAATTACACATAATACTACCCGCGCGATTAATGAATGTTTAGCGAACGTATATAAGGCTTTGAAAAATAAGGGTACTTATATAGGAATAGATTGGTTTTCGTCAGCACATTCGGATTTCAATAAAGGTTCGCTATTAGAAAATGATTTATATACAAAAACAGGATTTACAGAAGGACAGTTTTCTGGTTTAGGAAATGTACATTTCTCTGATAAAGATCACTTAATGAAACTATTTTCAGCTTTTGAAATAAAAGTATTGGAGCATAAAGTAAGTAATTTTGAATTACCTAAACAGCATCAGTTTGCGTCGTGGAACATAGTTGCAACTAAAGTAGAGAATAGTCTATTAGGAGAGATTTTAGTATGACATTTTCAAAAGAATGGGAAGAAATTTATAAAAGTCAATCACATTTAAGTGTCTGGCCTTGGTCTGACGTAGTAAGTTATGTAAAACGATATACAAATGCCAAAGGTAGTAACTTTAAAGTATTGGAATTAGGTTGTGGAGCAGGAGCGAATATACCGTTCTTTGAGAGTTTAGGTGTAGAGTATCATGCGATTGAAGGAAGTCCTTCAATTGTAGAAAGGTTACATAAACAATTTCCTAAATATACTCAAAATATTCAGGTAGGGGACTTCACAAAATTAAATCTTGGAGAAAATTATTATGATTTGATTCTAGATAGAGCCTCATTGACGTGTAATGACTCGGAAGCAATTAATGCAACTTTAAAAAATATATATCGTGCATTAAAACAAGATGGAGTACTGATAGGGATAGACTGGTTTTCTACTTTACACTCGTCATATGCGGAAGGTGAATTTCAAAAAGATGATATATATACAAAGTTTAATATATCAACAGGACATTTGTCAGGTTTAGGAATTATTCATTTTACGGATAAAAATCATTTAATGGATTTATTAGAATATTTTAAAATAGAAGTATTAGAACATAAAATCAATGAAATGAATATACCTACTACTGAAAAAATAGCAATGTGGAATTTTGTAGCTAAAAAATAAAGGTTGCGGGAGTTGGTTAAGTTGAGAGACGCAGTTATAGTAGGTGGAGGGATTGTAGGAATCCTTGCAGCAATTCAGCTTAGACTAAAAGGGGTAAAAGTCACACTTATAGAAAAAGATTCAGAATGTGGAGGGCTCTTAAAGTCAGTACAAAATAATTCTGGAATTTACTTTGATTATGGGACACACATTCCAAGTGAAACCTCCAATGATGAATTAGATTCAATTTTATTTTCAGAGATGAATAATGATAAATGGAATTCTTTTTCAACAATCAAAGCAGGGAATTATTTCAATAAAAATTTATACGATAAAAGTCAATTCATATATCTACCCTCTTTAAAATCGAGTTCGTATGAAAATGGATTATTTCAACTACTAAATTCTAAGTTCAGTAGAAGAGATTTAGTTGAAAGTGATAATTTATTGGAATATTACAATAAATTATATGGTAGTATTTTTACTGAAGATATTTTTAGACCAATATTAAAGAAGTTTTTAGGTACAGACATGGAGTACTTACATTCATCTGCAGCCTCAGTTTTTAGCTTAACAAGGTTAATTCCAGGGAATGAATTTTTAACTAATAATCTGAAAAAAATTCCTTTATATGACGAAAAGCTGGCTTTTGTAAATTATCATGAGGGCGTTTCGAATCAAAAAAAATTCTATCCTATTAATGGATATGGAGTTCAACAATGGGTAATGGATATATTGCTAAAGGCTGAAACTCTAGGAGTTAAAATTTTAACAGAAACATTTATTACTTCAATTGATATAAAGGATAAGAGGATAGAAAGTTTGAAATTAAATACAGGTGAAATAATTAAGACTAATATCTTAGTTTGGACAGCAAATACATATTTGTTATCAAATTTAATAGGTTTAACAAATAACATGCAAAAACCAAAAATGAGAACAATGGTCTTATTTAATTTTGTATTTGACAAACATTTTTTAGTAGAGAATCATTACATAAATTGCTATGATTCTGATTTCAAAACATTCCGAGTCACATTATATCCTAATTTAAAATCGGGCCATTCCGAGAACACACCAATTAATTGTACAGTAGAAGTATTGATGAATAAAGGAGATTATTCAGATATAGAAAATGAAATATTCAACGAACTTGTAATTATGGGGATTATTAGTGACGATACTGAAGTCATTGATGTAGACAAAATAGAAATAAATGATGCGTTTCCAATAATTACACCTGAATACCATTATGGAATTAAGCTTAATAATGAAAATATAAGAGATTCAGTTAGGAATTTAGTAATGGCGGGAAAAGCAACTGGGGAATCTTTCTTTTTATCAGATTCATTAATTGATGTTTTTAATAAAATAAGAAAACTTAATTTTTAGGTGTTTCCATGTGCGGAAAATATGAAAAGGACTTAATAATATGAAAAAAATTTTAGTAATTGCAGCCCATCCAGATGATGAAATTTTAGGTTGCGGCGGAGTAATGGCGAAGCATGCTAAGGCAGGAGATTCTGTTTATTCAGCTATTTTAGCTGAAGGAATAACTAGCAGGGATTTAGAAAGAGATAAAACTATACACGAAGAAGACTTTAAGCTTTTATATAAAGCTGCTGAAAAAGCCAATCAGATTGTTGGTGTAAAAGAATTAAGATTGTTAGGCTTCCCTGATAATCGTATGGATTCTATTACGTTGCTAGATATTGTAAAACAAGTAGAAATATTAATTGAGGAAATTAAGCCTGATATAATTTATACACATCATATTGGAGATGTAAATATAGATCATCAAATGATTCATCGTGCTGTGGTTACAGCTACTAGACCTATACCAGGAAATCATTTTGTTGAGGAAGTTCTCTTTTTTGAAACTGCTTCTAGTACGGAATGGATGACGCCAGGAAGTGCTGCCCCATTTGTGCCGAATTATTATGTGAATATTGAAAATACATTAGAATTAAAATTAAAGGCATTGGAAGCATATGAATACGAAATGAGAGAATGGCCTCATGCGCGTTCAATTAAAGCATTAGATTATTTAGCGAAATGGCGTGGAGCTAATGTTGGCTTTGAAGCTGCAGAGGCGTTTATTTTAGGGCGAAAAATAGTAAAGTAAGGTGAATTACATGGTAGAGTTTATTTCATATGGTCGTCAATCAATAGACGGCGAAGACATCCAAGCAGTAGTGGACACATTACGTTCGCCTTATTTAACACAAGGACCAAAAGTTGCCGAGTTTGAACAAGCTGTAGCAGATTATGTAGGGGTAAAATACGCCGTTTCATTTTGTAATGGAACTGCTGCCTTACATGGTGCTTGCTCTGCTGCTGGGATTGGTGAAGGAGACGAGGTCATTACTTCACCAATTACATTCGCAGCAAGTGCAAACTGTGTGCGATATGTAGGCGGTACAGTAGTATTTGCTGATATTGATGCAACTACGTATAATATTGATCCGACAGAAATTCGTAAAAACATTACAGCAAAAACAAAAGCAATCATTCCTGTAGATTTCACAGGCCAGCCTGTTGATATAGATGAAATTATGACGATTGCAAAAGAGCATAATTTAGTTGTTATTGAAGACGGTGCACACTCTTTAGGTGCTACATACAAAGGCCGTAAAGTTGGGACAACGGCTGATATGACAATGTTTAGCTTTCATCCAGTAAAGCCTGTGACAACAGCAGAAGGTGGCATTATTGTAACAGATAATGAGGAATATTATAAAAAGATGCTACAGTTCCGCAGTCATGGCATTGAGCAGGTACCATACTCACCTGAAAAGGGTGGCTGGTATTATGAAATGACCGACCTTGGCTACAATTATCGAATGACTGATCTACAAGCTGCTTTAGGTGTTTCACAATTGAAGAAATTAGATACATTTATTGCAAAGCGTCAGGAACTTGCTGAACACTATAACCAAGCTCTAGTGAATGTTGAAGGAATTAAAATTCCACAGCAATTAGCTAATACTAAGTCTGGTTGGCATTTATATATGATTCAGCTTGAACATGCGAATCGAAAAGAAGTATTTAATGCAATGCGTGCAGCTAATATTGGAGTACATGTGCATTACATTCCGGTTTATTGGCATCCGTATTATCGTGATTTAGGCTACGAGCGCGGATTATGTCCTGTAGCAGAGGCATGGTATGAAAAAGCGTTGACATTGCCGTTACATCCAGGGATAACACAAGAAAATATGAACTTCATTATTGAAAAATTAGAAACTACAATTCATGATTGAAAGTTTTTAGGGAGTAGGTTAATTTAATGACACAAAACACAAACCAGTTAATTCAAGAAGCAATGGAATCATATTATGAATATGTTGCAAAAATTGAAGGCGGATGCAATTCAATTGTTGAATTGTTAAAAGCAGATGAGGTAGAAAAAGCGATGCATGGCATTAGAGATTTGAGTGATGGCTTAGTTTGGTTACTCGAAGTAGAACGCCATTTAGAAGGGCACTCTTATAAAATTGATAGCCCAATTTCACAAATCACGCCATTATTTCAAAAAATCAATGAAGCAATTGAAACAAATAATTTAGAAGCCGTTATTAATCTATTTGAAGCGGAATTTAATCCGTTGTTTTTAAATGCTAAACAATGGCAGTTTGAAGAAGTTATTAGTTAATTGATTTTAAATGAATATATTGAGGTACCCATGTCTATTGAGCAAAATAGACATGGGTATTTTTTATCCTAATAACTGCAAAATCCCTTGGCCCATCTGATTGATCTGCGCCATCATCGATTGGGAGGCTTGTAGTAAGACTTGATCTTTTTGGAGCTTGATTGTTTCCTTTGCGATATCCGTATCGCGTAGTTGGGATTCAGCCTTTGTTAAGTTTTCGTTAGCGCTTAGCACGTTGTTATACGCGTGCCCTAAGCGATTTGAAATAGCCCCGTATTCTGCACGGCGGTCACTAATTTTGGCAATGACGGCATCCACACGAGCTAACGCTTCCATTGCGGATTCGTATGGTGTGAGTGCCATGTCCTTTAAAAACAGGCGGAAATCGCGGTGGTCGTATAAGGGAATTTCAATATTTTGTCCTGAGTTGGCACCTGAGTGGATCACTAAAGGCTTCATCGATTCTTCTGTAAATGATCCACCTGATTCATTGGTGATTTTTTCGGCTAATGTCAGTAGCTGCTCACCAAACATGCCGTTGATGTCTAGGTATAAACCATCTGTCTCCGTATGAAGAGGGGAGAGCTGCGTATTCGATTCGCTATTTGTAATAACGGTTAATTTAGCTGAGCCATCTAGTTCTGCAATTACATCATCAATTGTATATTTCGAATAGATTTGGCTGGCTAGTATTTCATTATCATCAAAATTTCCATTACTATTTGAGTCTTCGTATGGTAATCTCTCATGAACGGTTGCATCTGTCACAAGGATATAGTTTTTCGTAGCGTCAGGACGGAATTTATCAATAGAATGTGCTTTTAAAATTCCTTCTAATCCGGATTCATCCCAGTCAGCCCCATTAGTTAGTTGAATACCATTGACACTATTTTTAAATTGGTCTACATCTAGTGGGAATCCTACAATTTCAGAAAGTACTGAATCACCGCCTAGGTTAACAGGAGGTGTCATTTTAGATTCATCGCCATATGTAACAAGGCCTAGATTAACATCGATGCCATGCGCTTTTAGTGCGGAAACGAAGTTACCAATGTTATTTTTTACATTTTGAATCAGCTGTCTCATACTCCCCGTATTATCAATCACAAACACAATATCCGCCTTCCCAGAGCCACCTGTAATGCCAGGTATAATTTCACTTGGTGGAATGAACGGTTTGATGGTATTGAATTCCGTATTATGCACGATATCGTCGATGCCCTCGATAATTTCGTTGATCTCTTTTTGAATCAGTTCGCGGTCTGGGTCGGTATTCGTATCGTTTGCCCCTTGAATAATGAGCTCACGTAACCGATTGAGCATCGGGCTTTGCATCGTGCCGAGTGCAGCGTCCATGACGTTGATGACGGAAATGCCGTCTTGAATGTTTTCGGAGGCTTGCTCTAAGCCGCGGATTTGCGCGCGCATTTTTTCGCTGATGGCTAATCCAGCTGCGTCATCGCCGGCTTTGTTAATTTGGTAGCCTGATGAGAGCTTATTTAACGTTTTATTTAGCTCGGTATTTGTCTAGTTATAGCGATTTTGAACGAATAAGCCTTGATTTTGTTGGATACGCATGGAAGTCAGTCCCTACTGTAATTTTGTATATTTAGTTTATAAAAAATAGTTTAATTTTCCAATAAGTAAGTCAAATTAACTAAATTATTCGTAGGTATAAATTATTGAATGTGCGCTACTATTTGTCAAGTGTTTCAAAAGTGTTTGGAAAATACGGTAAAACGTACAAGAAAACTGAATAAAAGACAAAAAACAGAATAATTGTAGAAAAAACAAGAAAAAAGATTGCAATATAGTTCTAAACAACCTATATTAGTATTTAATACAAATATTTGGAAGTGTGGTGTAGTTTCCGATGGCTAAAATTTATTTAGATGGAATTGCCTATAATCAGTTTGGGCATGATATTTTTTTTACACAACTAAATTTGAAAACCTTGCTTGCCTTATTTGAAGTAGATAGCAATGTACAAAGGGAATTAGATCCTCAAAGAAGGTTTGATATTCGTTCGTTTATTTTGGACAACCTAGAGCACGAACGGCCGTTTCATTTTACTTCATTTGTATTTAGTGCACGCGGGGAAATCCAGCAAGATGCGCAGGGCTATTACTTAACGTCCGGGAGTAAATTATACATAAACGATGGGCAACATCGTTCGAAAAGTATGGAGTCGGCATTGATGATGCTCAAGAGTTCTCTGGATGCGGCAGAATACGTAAAAAATACAGAAAAAGTAATCAAGCTAAAAGAACAAATTAAATACCTAGAGGATTTTCCGATTACGATGCAAATCTTCTTGAATTTAACTGTCAAGCAGGAGCGCCAGTTGTTTAGTGATCTGAATACGGAGCGAAAAGATGTTCACTCCGGTCAGCTTTTACAATATGATCACCGAGACGCCTATAGCATCCTGACACGCCAATTGGCCAAGCGCCTTCAACATCACATGGAAATCGAGCTTAACGCAGCGCGTGTGTTGAGCAGCTCCTCTGCCATCACGACACTGGTTGTCATGAAGCGCTGTATTTCGGCATTATTCGATGGCCTCTATACGGCAAAGGTCAACAAAATCACATTTTCTTATCCTCAGCAAGAAGTCGAACAAATTGCAGAAGCATTCTTTTTGAAATGGTTACAAATCTTCCCGAAGCAAGCACATAAACGCTCGCAGTATGTAACAGGTTTAACTGGAATCCAAGTCGCACTCGCCCTTACCGTTCATCACCTCACGAAAACACAAAAATTATCCTATCAAGAAGCCATCGAGCAACTAACGATTTTAAAAGATTTTAGTTGGACGCATACAGATCCGATTTTTCAATTTTTATACGTCAAAGAAAAAAATAGCATTGTCGGTCATTCCAATACTTATGCGATTCGCCGTATAAAAGAAAGCTTTATAAAAATGATTCAGCAGGAAATGGCGGTGAAATCATGACACAATATGTAACGCTTTTTACGGTACAAGAAATTGCAGAAAAGGTGCAGCAGCAAACCATGGTTTTACGAAAAACCGAGGCGCGCCATACACGAAAAATCCGGCAATATGTGATGGAACAATTTATGACAGGGGATGTCTACATTCCGCCGATTGTTGCTTCTGAAAACGACGGAAATCTCTACATTATCGATGGCAGCACACGGTTGCAGGGCATTCTTGACATTTTACCGCTTGTGAATCGTTTAATGCTAAGTGACGATTTAGAGGAGCAAACAAAGGCCATTCAGCTAAGCGCGAGTATTGGCGATGTGCCACTAGCTTTTCAAGTGTTTAAAAATTTCACGAAAAAGCAGCAGGAGCAATTGTATTTAGACGCCAATACTAAAGGCAAAAAAGTAGCGCTCTCGAAGCGAATCGCCTTTGATTCACGTAATACGATTAATACGGTAACCAATGAATTGTTGCAGCAGCATGAAGCTCTACGCTTTGCAGGGATTGAGCAGGAGAAGGTAAGCATCAATCGACCAGCGAATAAGAACTTTTTATCGCTAAGTCAACTGAGGGCAATCGTGGCACTGTTTGTTGTTGGAAAGGAAACAGAGTCGGGCTTACACACGCAGCATGTAGATAATGAGTTAATCGAAAAACGATTACCCCTGATCAATGCCTGGTTGGATGAGCTCTTTATCTTGGAGGGACCTGAAAAGATTGGGGATTACCAGATTTCGATCTTGGCGAGCTTTTTAGTTGTGCGGGCATTGGCCTATTATGCGCTACGCGGCGAGGAGTTTGTGACAACGAATAATAAGGAAACGTTTATCCGCAATCGCATGAAAGCGCTTAATCATATTAGTTGGGAGTCCTGTCAGCCGCTTTGGCAGCAGTTCAATGGGAATTACCGGGCTGGGGGACAGCTCTATTTTTTACAAAACAGCAAAAAAACATTGAACAGTATTATTGATTGGCTATGTCTTCAAGGGGGTGATGTGGTATTGGAAAACTCTTATTAACATAGAAAAAACCTCTGTATACGCGTCCTGGACAGACTAATCGTATACAAAGGCTTCAGCATCAGGAGTATCCTGAATAAATTTAGTATACTCCTTTTTTTACAGTTTGGAAATGTTTTGAAACTAAAAAGGAGGAATAACAATGATAAAAAACGCACGACACACACTTACGTATGACTCACAAGTAATCTTCGAAACGGTAGTAGATGGCCAGCAAGGGATCGCAATCATTGAAAAGGGGCACTATTACTTTACAGAAGGTAGACTAAGGCAGCTAATCACGCATAACGAAACGTACTATGCGACGAACTTAGCGGTAGCAAAACGTTTAGCACATGATATTTTAGGCTCGGCACATGCGGCGCCTTACTTCTTTTCAGATTTGGTGTGGGTACCGTTAGAGGTGCATAATCGCTCAGTGATGATTTATGTGGCACTGCATCAAATCGGACGTATTCGAAGCATTACCAAGGATACAACGATGCTGGAACTACACCACGGTATTAAAGTCTTGCTGAATATGAGTGTGCATTCGGTCTATAAACGATTATTAGTGAGCTGCGTTTTGAAAACACTATTAGACGTACGCAAAAAATTTTTATATGAGGCCGTCAGTCATGGGAAACCAGGCTTTGAAATTATTAAAGAGCAGGGCAATGTTTTTTATACGAAGAAGCGTGACGAGAAAGCAGACGACTAAACAAATCATGTATAGTAAGCATAGCGATTAACTAAAATACGAAAAGCGCCTTTGAGCGGTTAAATTAACGTTTTCAAAGGCGTTTTTTCAATAGAGAGCTCAAACAATAAGTAGCTATTGTTTGAAAATGAAAGGAAAGAACTATAAAAAAAAAATTTACAAATCCGATATTAAACACAGTACAAGTAACGCTTGGATTAATTCAAGGAGGATGAAAAAACATGCGTATAACAGGAAATCAAAATTTAGATATGGCATCAGTAAGTAAAGCTGTGACACCGCCAATATCAACACAATCTACTGTAAAGGCTGTTCAGCAGGGAAGCGAAACACCTAAATCAGCAGTAAAAGTATCAAATGGACCGACTGTTAGTTCATTAGACAATAATGAAGAAACTAAAGCAAAGCTTCAAGAGGCTGTTTCTATGATGAATGAGATACTTGAAACTAATGATAATACTTCAAGATTTCAATATCACGAAGGGTTAGACCGTTATTATGTAACGGTTGTTGACAAAAATACAGATGAAGTGGTAAAAGAAATTCCACCTAAAAAATTATTAGATGCATTTTATGAAATGCAAAAGATGATTGGTATGATTGTGGATGAGAAAATTTAATTAATTTTAGTAAAAGGTCTCTCAGTTCGAGAGGCCTTTTATTTATGCTTTTTTACATAAGAAAACACCCACGGCCTCGTGTAAGAACGAGGTGTGGGTGTTTTGACTATGACTAATTTGTTTGCTTTTTAAATACAATGGTCGGACTTGCTGTTGTAAATGAAGCGAGCCATTCATCATTGCTAGTGCTGCGTGTAGAATTTAATGTAATCGTTGTTTTACCAGCCTTTAATTCCTCTAAATTTAATTCGAAGGTAGCTGTGTAATGCAGTACAACGCCTGTAGCGATAGACAGCTCTTGATCGCTTACACTTACATTGTTGTCAGTAGCAGTAGTGCCAGACTTCACTAAAAGAGGTGCCGGTTGATTGACCGCCTCTGTAAAGGTGATTGTTAAGCCTGAAACAAGGACACTTCCCTCCATATTGAATGAAGTATCAATTTGGTAGTCCATTTCTAAATCATTCAATGGTGTAATGGCGATTGTATAATCATCCTTCACTTGAATTTGAACTTGCTGACGTAAGCCATTTTTCGTAGTAAGTGTCACAATTTCAGTGCCGATTGCTAATGCATATACATTAGCACCCTCAATTCGAATGATTGAAGAAGTGTCTGTGCTATAAGCAAACGAGGCGTAAGAATTGATTGCTAAATTAGCAAATAAATCCTGTTGAACAATGTTAAATGCTGCGTTAACCGCTGTTAATGTGCCAGCATACAGAACCGTTTTGCCGTCTTTCGTAGCACGTACGATTGCTGTTTCGTTTGTATCTGTATTTGTAAATCCGAATACAGTATTGCCATCAACAAATACTTGGTCACCTTTTAATACCTCAAGGCTTGTCGCATCTGCTAATGTGACAGTAGGTACAGCAACCTCGGGCTTGATTTCGTATTTATCGTCTGAGCTATTGTACTCGACTTCAATTTGAACGTAGCTGCCGTCCACCATGTAAATCCCAGTACCTACAGCTATTGCGTGCCATTTACCATTTGCATAGGATACGACATCTTTTTGTGCCTTATGCTCGACAGTTGTGTAAGCTGTCTGTGCATCTTCCGCTAATTCCGTCGCTGTTAATTTATAGTTTGTATCAATCGATACATTGTAGATTTTTCTATCTGTTGTAAACGAACCACTTGTGCTTGTATTCGTAGCAGTTAGTGGCGTTGGATAAATGACCGTATAGTCCACACCATCTACTGTATGTGTCACTACACGTAAATTACCTTTTACATCAGTTACAGCTGTGCTATAGACAAGTGCTTCTTGAATTTGAGATGCCGTGAAGTCCACCTTAAATTCATTTGTAGTCGTATCTACTACAGCCTGTGAGTAGACTGTTTTAAATTTATTTGTTTCGTTTTTGATAACAAATACTGTCGGTGTTTCATCGATATATGTGATACGTAGCCCTGTGCCCTCTGAAACGGCTGTTGCTGTACCTGATTGCGTAATAGCAATTGGTGCAAAGCCAAATTCATTGTAGGCCACAAATGATGTAAATGGTTCAAATGTGAAGCTACCACCAGCTGTTACAGTTAATACATACAGTGCCTGCTTGCCTTCGTTCCCTTTCACGATGACATGTGCTGTACCAGGTTCACCTGGGTACACGGTTACAATTCCATTGCTTACTTGAATGACACCTTGCTTCGATTCTAAGGCTGTCCCATTTGCATGGGTTACGCCCGTCGCATAGAAGTTAAAGTGCGAGAAGTTGTAAGAGCCACTTACCGGTGTTGATGCAACGACAAGGTTATTGGCATCACCCGTTACAGTAACGGAAAGTTGAATAGATTGTGTGCCGTCTGCGTCTGTTACGGTTACATATTCGTGACCTGTAGCGTTTGGTGTTAATTCGACAATCTTTTTGCCATTAATCGTGTCAACTGTTGCTGTTACGATTGTATTTGTTGAAACGATCGTAGTAGCGTTCGGTAAAATATCGTGAATATCCGCTTGCTTTTGTGTGATTTTTTGAGCGCTCATGACACCGCCTTTTGTAATGACAATGCGGTAAATATCATTTCCGATTGTAACATCTCTAAATGACTGTTCACCATTTGTATCAAGGGTAAAGTCAACGGCACTTGCAAGGAAGTTTGCATCTACTGACATAAACGCTGATACATCCTCAATTGGAGCGCCTACTAATTGAACAGTAATTGGTGCAGCGTTAACCGCTAGTTTCCCGTTCACTTTTTGAGCAACGACATTATAAAGCTTTCCGTCTACTGTTGCGATGAGGCTGCCTTCTGTTAATGCATAAATCGTATCTCCTACAAAGCGAACAATGTTATTATTTGTAGTTTTTGCTGTAATAGATGTTGCACCTGAAATTTCATGGCGAGCGAAAATTGGACTTGCAATGACTAATTTTGAGTCTTGTTCTGTTACGGCAAAGTAAACAGTTGTTTCGCCATTATTAATCGTTAGTTTTGCCTCACCTGTATTTTTAGCAAGAATCACTAATGTTTTCGTAGCCCCTGTACCGATTGTTTTCGCTGAGATTACGCCAGAGCCAATGATAGGCGAAATATTGTGTGCAGTAATTTCAGATATTCCTAAATCCGCAGCAGTGAATGTAAGCTGAACAGCTGGCTGGCTAACCTCTAGCTTGTATTGACTATCTACAAGCGTTACAGAAATTGTTTTAATTTCTGTGCCGTCTTGAATTTGAACAATACCTTCTTTTTGTGCATAGACAGTATTTCCTACAATCTTAATAACATCCGAAGTGCTATCAACTAATGTTGGTGCGTTTGCAAATGTGGCTTTAACGACATTAGGTTTAATATCGAATTTCAAATCAGATTGACGATCGATTGATACGTTCATTAATACTTTTACGGTATTTAATGTACCCTCTAGCACCGTTTTCCCTGATTTAAGTGCGTAGATTTTGTTGTCACGCACTTGCGCGAATTCATTTGACGTCCAATCTGTAATAGCTTGCTCATCAACTGTTAAGATTGGATTTGGAGTAACTGTTAAATCCTTCGCTGCAATTGTTGGTAACAGCTCTGTGCCGTTATGAGTAACAATTACGGCGACATTTGTACCATCTGAAACTCTGATTTCAGCTGTACCATTGCTTTGACCGATTAGATACAGTTTCTGTGCATCTGCACTTAGCTGTTTTGTTACAGTAGAGCCTGTAATGTCAACGCCTTGGAATGTTGCAAGACCTAAATCCGTAGCTAAAATTGTTGCTAGGTTATGCTCACTTTCTTGAATACTATAGAGTTCGGATTGCGCGTTTTTGCTAACTGTCACAGTCGTAGCTTTTTTGCCATCCGCGCTCGTTTTGAATAATGCATTGCCAGCAGCAGTAGGGTAGTAAGTGCTCGAATCTTGACGGAATGTCAATCCAGCTGTAGCTGTCAGTTCTGTTGCATTTTCCAGCTCAATGCTTACTGGTATTGCTGTTGCTTTAAGGTTGCCATCCGTGCTTTCTACAATGACATTGACAAGCCCAACAACATTGCCACCTTGTTTTAGGACGATTGACGTTGTGCCTGCACCCTTAGATGTAATATTTAATCCATCCGTAGTAGTAGTAACAGCGATTAAGTTGCTATTATAAGCCTCTGCTGTAATGTTATTAGCTGCATTGGATAAGCCCATATCTACAAATTTTAGGGCATTTACACTTGCTTGCTCGGTTACAAGGAATGCACCGTCTTTGTTGTTCGTTACATTAAATGTTAAAGTCGTTGTTTTTCCATTAACCGTATCTTGTACCTTTAATGTTGCCTTCTCAAATACGGTACCTGCATAAATAATAAGATTATCTCCATCGATTTCAGCGAACGCAACATCAGCTGGTGTGTTTTCGGCAGTGACTGTTGTCGCTGTTAAGCCATAATCAGCTAATTTAAATGCTTTCATTTGGCGTTCATCAACATTCAGCTTGTAAAGGCCATCTTCAAATGTTGTGCTAGCTATGATGCGGTAATTCGTTGTAAACACCTTTTCTTCGGCTGCTACGTCAGCAATGGCATAAAGTGTTGTACCATCTAGCTTTAAGTTTGGAGACGTAAATGATGCCGCCTCTTTAAGCTCATATTTCACAAATTCAGCAGTTGCAGTTAGCTCACCATTTGTACGTGTAACCGTTACGTTAATTAAACGATTATCAGCTAGTTTTAATACAGCGTTACCTTCAGTAAGTAGGTATAGCTTGTTAGTTGTAGAGTCAACTCGTACGTTTGTGCCTTTATATAGTTCCGCGCCGACCATGTTTGTATCTAAATCTAATTCCGCTGCCTTCAGTGCTGATGGTACACCATTTGTGACCGTTGTATGGTAAAGCATGTTAACGCCACCACTTGTAATCATAATGTCTGAAACGCCTGTGTTTTCAGTAGCATAGATGACTAATTCGTTTGATGTTTCGCTAATTGCTGTTTCGACACCGTTTAATACCGTGCCTACAGTAGCGATTGTGCCAGCAATATTTGCAAGGTCAAATGTAACAAATTTCATTGCTGCTGATTTTGTCAGGCTATAGTGCCCATTTTGCTGTGTGACTGCAATTGAATAAACGTCAGCGCCGATATTGACTAATGCTGTGCCAGTTTCTTTTGCATAAAGCGTCATGCCAATTTCCGTTAAGATTACCCCGTTTGTAATGGTATCGACAGCAGTAGTCATTTCCGTGCTTACAAACGTTGGTGCTGTAGCCTGTAACAGATTTGTTTGTGAAGCGTTGACTGTTGTGTTGACGAACGCATTCGCAAATTTGAACGCTGTATTTCCAGCTTCTAGTGCGTAAATTGTCAGGCTATTATCCTTCCAAACAGCACGTGCTTGGTCGTTTTCAAGAACTTCATTAATTCCAGTAGGGAAGCCTAATGAACTTACATCAAGTGCAGTAGCCGCCTCTTTTGCCTCTGAAATTGAGCCATCCTCTGCGATTTTAATATTAATCACTGCATGATATTTTGTTGTATCCGAACCAATTGTTCCTTCTACTAATAACGAAACGGTTTGAGCTGTTGATGCCCCGTTGCTATATAGGACTACGTTATCTGTACCACGGACAAATTGGATAGCATTTGCATTGCCTTTTAGGACTGTCGCAGAAGTTAATGCCGTTAAGCCAAGCTGCTGAGCAGATACGACAGAGCTTGTAATCGCTGTTTTTGTCATAGACACTTGCTTGTTCGCAGCTTCTACTACATGTACCTCATAGACGTTTCCATCAATTTGCACTTTCGTTGAACCAATACCTGTTGCATAAATGATACCTGTTGCTGTGTCTAGGCGAACAACATTTGGATCCGTTGCATTACCTGGTAAAGCTGCGATAGTTTTGCCGCTTTCATCGAGTGTAAGTGGTGTAACAGCGACTTGATATTCACCTGTCGTTGCACTCTTTGTTACGTGAATGGCTTGTAGGTCTGTACCAACTGTTGCATACGTATGACCCTCTGCAAATGGATATAATTTATTATTTACAGCATCAAAGCGAACAAGCGCTGGATTTTGGAATGCTGGTGCTTGTGCAAATGCCGTATAGTCCTGTTCAGCGATTGTAGATGTTAGCTGAATCGCGCTAGCTGCATCCAATTTACGAGCTACTTGTACAAGTGTTCGTAGGTTTGCGTCAGCTGTAGATTTGACAATAATTTCACCTGTGCCCGTTGTATTGCCTGTTAATTTGCTATAGGCAACTAGCTTTTCAACGATTGTTCCATTTTCCTCTACTTCCACAATGGCTGCATACGTTGAGCTGCTATTGCTGTTTGATTCAATTGTTAAGCCGGATGTAGACGAGAAGCCTAAATCACTAGCTGTGTAAATTGCTAAACCTAATGATACAGGTTCTGACATTGTGTAATGACCATCTACTACTGAAATCGTAATTTGCTTGATTTCGTTGCCAACTAATAGCTCGACTTTTCCTGCTGCAAGACCATATACTTTTGTTCCTTCAATACGTACTAATGCAGCATCTGAAGGGTCGATTAAAATTGGGACTGCTGCTAATGTTTTAGCAACAACTTCTTTTTCTACTTTGAATGAATTATCTGCTTCTTTCGTAACAGTAAAGTTCACGATGGTAGATTTTGAATTAGCACCGCTAATCGTAAGGGATGTTTTTCCCTCTGCGACACCGTATACGCTAATATTATTGCCGTACTCCGTTTTCGTTAGGATAGCTGCGTTATGACCTGTTGCAGTAAGGTTGCCAGTTAAGTCAAGCTCTGTACCAGTCACTGTAAGGCTGTTTGTCATCACAGTATGATCCATTTCATAGTGCGTATCACTATTGGCTGAAATCGTAAATTGTACGATTCGGCCGTCTGATAAGAGCACCTTAGCGGTCGAATTATTTTTCACTGCATAAACTATATCGTTATAAATGCGAACGGCGTCGCCCTCGATTATTGTACCTGTAATATCAGCGCCTAAATCTGCTAAGTTATAAGATACTACATTACCTGTAATTGTACGCTTGCTCTTTGGATTCGCCGCATCATCTAATGCAGTTGTTACGTTTATAAGCAAAGTTTGGTTGTTTGAATCCGTTGCTGTATAAGTTGTTTTACCAGCCTTTAATGCATAGAGTTCAACTGTTTTACTTGAAACATTCGCACGTAGCATATCTGTTAAGTAGCTAGAAGTGGTAACGCCATTTAGGCCATATGCTGAAACATCAATTGAATCAGATTTTTCAACCTCTGCTACTAAGCCTGTATCATCCCGCTTAATGTACATGTAAGAGGTAGCTGTGCTTTCGTTACCAATGACTTGAATGCGTGTTTCCTCAGAGCTTGATGAAGAAATATCGAGTTTATCGCCATTGATGGTTGCCGTTGTTGTGCTACCAGTTGGAACGATGACCTCATTTAATGAGGTTAAGCCTAATTCATCCATAGAAATGGATTTTTTAAACGTAATGACACCTGTGTCTTCGAAAGCGTATTCTTTAGTCGCTTCGTTGTATGAAACCTTAATCGTATAGAAGCCTGATAAATTCGTATCTGTTTTGTGCTGAATAGGCACTTCGATTGTTGCGCTATTATTTGTTAGGCCGTTACCAGTTGCATATAAAATGCCATCTTTTACATGAGCAGCGGTCGAGCTAAATGTTGCATTTGAAAGTTCGAAGTCGTTTAGTTTTGCTGATAAATCATGTTTTACTGGTGCTGTCGTAATTTCGTAGTTGCCAGCAGTATTGGATACGGTCGTATTGACAACCGTAGTATTTGAGCCGTCTGTTACTTTAAATGTACGTTCGCCGTCCTGGAATCCGTAAATATAAAGTTTATCGGCAATTGTAATCGCACGCGCAGTAGTTGTTAACTCGTTTGAGACAGAAGTAAGAGCATTTAAGCCTAAATCTGTCGCTGTAATTTCAGCGCGGTCGATTTCGACTGAATATTCATTGCTTGCATTTTTAGTTACGTGAATAATCGTTTGCTGTGGTACGGCAGCACTTGATTTTAAAATAATTGTTGATGTACCTACTTCAGACATGCTTACAAGCAATTGAGAGTTACTTGAAATTTTATAAAGCTGTGTCGTTTGATTGGCAGTTGTTGCGCTATCAAAATCGCTCATGTGTAACTCAGCTGCTGTAATCAGCTTGTTTGTAATCGCTACAGGCTTTTCAATTAAATATTGGTTGTTTTCAAGCTTTACTTCAATTGAATATTGCTTGCCGTTAGAAAGCGTTACATATGTTGTACCTGCTGATACGGCATATAATGTAAGGCCAGATTTACGTAAGCTTGAACCCTGTAAATCCTGTATTGTAGCACCTGTATTATCGTCCGTTGTATTAGTTGAAGTAATAACATTTGTTAAATCTAAATCGACAACCTTGAATGTTGGTACGGCAATCTTTCCGCTTGTGTTCGTTGCTTGGAAATTTAAGATTGCTGATTTATCCTGAATATCCTTTACAATAATTGAGCCGCTCGCTGCAGCGTTCGCAAATAATTGTAGCGCTGAGCCACTCTCATAGACATGGACGTTTGTTGTATTTGGATAAATATCGATTGACTTAATAGCTTCTAGCTTTAAAGTATTTGCAATTGAAACGGCTGTTGATTTTGCAATTTCAGGCACGTTAACGGTAGCTGTTATATCCGTAAATGACGTATTTACGGTTAAGGCTGTTGAATTTGTACCATCTGATACTTTAATGTTTTCTCCACCAGCAATACGAGGATATAAGGCAACACTGTCTGTAAGTGTTAAGCCGCCTACTTTAGAAGCAGTTAATGACGTAACCCCATTAGGTAGGCCTAAATCAGTATAAGATACAATTTGTGGTGTAATTGCTAATGCGTCCGTGATTGTATAAGCGCCATTTGCATTAGATACATAGACTCCTGTTAAATTGCCTAGTAAATCAGTGTCTGTCTTATTTGTTTGAATAATCGCTAATGCGTTTTGTAATTTTGTAGCAACAATTTTTACTTCGCCATTGACTTCTACATAGCGGAAATCATCATTACCTTCGATTAATACTCCGTTTGGTGCTGTTGTAGCTAATACTTCTTGTTTAGTAATATTCTTATTGGCATCGACTGTGACTGAAACTAATGTTGCATTTCCTGCCGCATCTACTACACGTACCGTCGTTGAGCCTTCTTTTAATGCAGTAAAGACAAGTTTACCGTTTGCCACTGTATTTGAAATGACACCTGCTGTTGAGTACTCAAATTGTTCTAATGGTGCAGATGCTAAGAGTAGGTCTTTTTCTGACATTAATTCAGACGTATTGTACTCAGGAGTTAAATCCGTAAGTAACTGTTTAATGTGCTCTGTCGTTGTGTATTTTTCTTCGTTAGCAACAAGCTCATCCACATAGTGCTTTAAGAAAAGGCTATCAAAAGTAGCGGCGCTCGTAGAAGAAATTGTCGCTAATAAAATGCGAATCATATTTGGATTTCCAGTTGATTGTGCAAGCTTCGCTAATTGTTTGAGCATTGGCACATAGTGACTAGATGGACTATTACTGCCACTCCCCCCTAGACTAAGTGCGTTTTCTGATGCATAGAGTTCTTTCGCGTTATTTAAGGTAACGCCATTGATTGTTTTTGGTACGGTAATTTCAACGTAATTTAAGCCATTGCTATTTACTTTCCAAGTTAGACCAGTAAGCTTTGTGTCGCTGTACACTAATTGATCTTCTTTTAAAATAACAAAGTATTTTAAAGCCTCCTGTACAGAAACGGTACTTCTATAAGTTGTATTAATTTTAAATGTGGCTGTACTCGATCCAAATGATTTATCAATCGCAATTAAACCTACAGATGGTGGTGTTAGCTTTGCAATTTTGAAATCTGCGCCGACACCTGTGTATAAAATGATATCCGTCACATCGTTATACATAGTTAAGCTGCTGTTAGCTGTATAAAGAGTAGCGTCAGTAGGTGTAGCGGTGATGCCTGTAAGGTTCTCGCTAGCCGTAAAGAATTTGTAATAAATTGGTGTTGAAATCATGCTATCAACATTAAATTTGATTTTTCCTAATAGGTTGCCATCACGTACTGCTGTAGCATTAAATGTTGCAGGTGTGCTAGCAGCAGGCTTTGAGAAAATATCATGAGCTGCAGTAATGTCTGTATAGGTTGTAGCGTCAGCTGTATGCTTTAGCTTAATATTTCCAGTAGCTGTAGGTAAGGCAATATTAATTAGTGAAATCCAGCCATCTGTATTTGTATTCGCATCATTTGTAGGTGCTGTTATTAGTAATTCTCCAATTGTTTTAGTTGAATCACTAGAAAGCTCGATAGCGCCTTGTAGCTCTAACGTTAAGCTTGCTACATCTGCGTTAAGTGTTGTAGCTAATACATTCTTTTTAATTGAAACGTTCGCCAATTGATTGGCGTTAATTGTGACATCATTGCTTTGGATGTCGATTGTAGAGAAAGGCTGTGCATTAGCGTTTGTATCAACAGTTACGTTAGAACGTTGAATTGTTAAGGTTTTGCCACTGTAGTTGCCAGCAAAAGTGATTTCTAGCTTAGATGTTGTACTAGCCTGTGCAAATTGAATACCTTCTGTTGCTGCAATACGATTATTTAATAATGAACGTTTAGCAATGAGTCCTGAATCAGCTGGGGAAATAATTACCTCATTAGATGAAACATTTTGAACTTGAAGTGCGCTATTCGTTGTTTGGATTGTTAAAGTATCTGCCGCTACATCTTCAATTGTTTGAACGTCGCCTGTAACGGTTAAATCGCCAATTTCAGGTGCGTTTTCTAAAGAAAGGGTGTTACCTGCAACTGATAGAGTAAGAGCTTTAATTTTTTTGACTTCGTTATTTTCAACTTCTACGACTACGTTTTCTACATTCCCGAATGCTCCGTTAAAAATACTTTGGTGTGCCGCTGTAATTGCATATTGTTGGTCATTTACAACTAGCATGTTGTCTGCTGTAACAGTTGGAGACCCGGTTTGAACCTCAGTTGGTGCAACAGGCACTGTAACAAGTCTAGCAACAGCTGAAGTTAAAGCAGCTAAAGCATCATCAATTTGTGCTTGAGAAGCTTTTGTGTCAGCTAAAATAGCTTGAGCAGTAGTAATAGCCGCTGTTAATGAGGCAACAGAATCAGCCATGTAAAGCTTTTGGTCAAGCGCTGAAGCTTTTGATAGCTGAGCTTGAAGCTTAGACGTATCCACTGTCACAACAGGCGGTGCTGAAACAAGGCCGGTAATCGCTGAAGTTAACGCAGCTAAAGCGTTATCAACTTGAGCTTGAGAAGCGTTAGTATCCGCTAAAACACCTTGAGCGTTAGTGATTGCCACCGTTAATGAGGCAACAGAATCAGCCGTGTAAAACTTTTGGTCAAGCGCTGAAGCTTTTGATAGCTGAGCTTGAAGCTTAGACGTATTGACGGTCACAACAGGCGGTGCTGAAACGAGTCCAGTAATTGCTGAAGTTAAAGCAGATAAAGCGTCATCAACTTGCGTTTGAGTAGTGTTAGTATCCGCTAAAACGGCTTGAGCGTTAGTGATTGCCATCGTTAATGAGGCAACAGAATCAGCCGTGTAAAACTTTTGGTCAAGCGCTGAAGCTTTTGATAGCTGAGCTTGAAGCTTAGACGTATCCACTGTCACAACAGGCGGTGCTGAAACAAGGCCGGTAATCGCCGAAGTTAAAGCAGCTAAAGCGTCATCAACTTGCATTTGAGAAGCGTTAGTATCCGCTAAAATACCTTGAGCTGTAATGATGGCTGCTGCTAATGTGGCAGCAGAATCAGCCGTGTAAGGTGATTGGTCAAGAGCCGAAGCCTTAGAAAGCTCTGCTTGAAGCTTAGACGTATCCACCGACACAACAGGCGGTGTAACAGGCGCTAAAACAAGACCAGTAATCGCCGAAGATAAAGCAGCTAAAGCATTATCAACCTGTGCTTGAGAAGCGTTAGTATCCGCTAAAATACCTTGAGCTGTAGTGATGGCTGCTGCTAATGTGGCAACAGAATCAGCCGTGTAAGGTGATTGGTCAAGAGCCGAAGCTTTCGTTAGCTCCGCTTGAAGATTAGCAGTATCTACCACTACGATAGGCGGTGTAACAGGCGCTAAAACAAGACCAGTAATCGCCGAAGATAAAGCAGCTAAAGCGTCATCAACTTGCGTTTGAGAAGCGTTAGTATCTGCTAAAACAGCTTGAGCTGTAGTAATGGCTACTGCTAATGTGGCAACAGAATCAGCCGTGTAAGGTGATTGGTCAAGAGCCGAAGCTTTCGTTAGCTCCGCTTGAAGATTAGCAGTATCTACCACTACGATAGGCGGTGTAACAGGCGCTAAAACAAGACCAGTAATCGCCGAAGATAAAGCAGCTAAAGCGTCATCAACTTGCGTTTGAGAAGCGTTAGTATCTGCTAAAACAGCTTGAGCTGTAGTAATGGCTACTGCTAATGTGGCAACAGAATCAGCCGTGTAAGGTGATTGGTCAAGAGCCGAAGCTTTCGTTAGCTCCGCTTGAAGATTAGCAGTATCTACCACTACGATAGGCGGTGTAACAGGCGCTAAAACAAGACCAGTAATCGCCGAAGATAAAGCAGCTAAAGCGTCATCAACTTGCGTTTGAGAAGCGTTAGTATCTGCTAAAACAGCTTGAGCTGTAGTAATGGCTACTGCTAATGTGGCAACAGAATCAGCCGTGTAAGGTGATTGGTCAAGAGCCGAAGCTTTCGTTAGCTCCGCTTGAAGATTAGCAGTATCTACCACTACGATAGGCGGTGTAACAGGCGCTAAAACAAGACCAGTAATCGCCGAAGATAAAGCAGCTAAAGCGTCATCAACTTGCGTTTGAGAAGCGTTAGTATCTGCTAAAACAGCTTGAGCTGTAGTAATGGCTACTGCTAATGTGGCAACAGAATCAGCCGTGTAAGGTGATTGGTCAAGAGCCGAAGCTTTCGTTAGCTCCGCTTGAAGATTAGCAGTATCTACCACTACGATAGGCGGTGTAACAGGCGCTAAAACAAGACCAGTAATCGCCGAAGATAAAGCAGCTAAAGCGTTATCAACCTGTGCCTGAGAAGCGTTAGTATCTGCTAAAACAGCTTGAGCTGTAGTAATGGCTACTGCTAATGTGGCAAAAGAATCAGCCGTATAAGGTGATTGGTCGAGAGCCGAAGCCTTAGAAAGCCCCGCTTGAAGCTTAGATGTATCCACCGACACAACAGGCGCTACAACGAGTCCTGTAATCGCTGAAGTTAATACAGCTAAAGCGTCATTAACTTGCGCTTGAGAAGCGTTAGTATCCGCTAAAACAGCTTGCACGTTAGTGATAGCCGCTGTTAACGTGGCAACAGAATCAACTGTGTAAAGCTTTTGATCAAGCGCTGAAGCTTTTGATAGCTGAGCTTGAAGCTTAGACGTATCGACTGTCACAACAGGTGGTGTAACAGGCGCTACAACGAGTCCTGTAATCGCTAAGGTTAAGGCAGTTAAAGCCGCATTGACTTGTGCTTGAGAAGCGTTCGTATCAGCAAGGATGGCCTGAGCTGCTTGAATCGCTGAAGTTAACGTCGTAACAGAATCTACTGTGTAGAGCTCTTGATCAATACCCGAAGCTTCATCCAATGCTACTTTAAGCTTAGAGTTATCAACTATACTCTGTAGAGGAGGCGAAACTACATTGTTGTTGTTTGACCCTGGATTTGAAGGTATAACAACAACAGGATTAGATGGCTGATTAGACATAAATTTAGTAATAAATTCTGACCAGCTATAGGTATCGTTATTAACAACAGCTTGTAGAACATTAATTGCAGAACTTATATTAAATGTTGAAAAATTATTTGCTGAACTGTGTAAATGTGATATTGAAGCCGTTCCTAAAAGCTGTAATAAATTAGTAACGTAAACATTTAGGAATGCTCCGTTTAATGTTAATGTCGCTGTAGTAAGTGCATGCAGATTACTAATTAATGAATTTTCATTGGTAATAGTTGATTGTGTAGTTTCAATATGTAAATCGTTAATAGACGAGTTAGCAAATGTAGCTACTGTTTGTTGATTTGCATTTGCCATAGGTAATAAAGAAGCAGTTTTTGCACGTTCTTGTTGAATATCTACAGTTAGAGCAGTTACTTGATCAAATTTTAACGTAGTAGGAGTAGCTGAATAACTAATTTTACTAGCTTGAACATCTTTTAAAAGTTCAAGCGAAGCTGGTAGGGTAAGTGTGTTAATTATACTGCCTTGAAGATTAAGTTTCTCAGCATTTGCCGAAATGTGTAAGTTATCAATTGTCTGTAATTGATTGTTCTTAATAGTAATGGAAATGGCAGCATCCTTAAGTGCTGGCGCATTACTAGCTAAAGATAAAAATTTGAAATCAGAATCGAATTTATATTTTGTCCCATCGATTGTTAAGTAGTTTTTAGTGATTTTTTCAATAGTTCCTGAAACTGTTTTTTTATCTATAAATTTACTATTTTCTGCACGTACTACAAATGAAGCAAATTGTCCGCGAGTAACGGCGCTCTTCATATCATATGTAGTAGCAGTTTTTCCTGTTGTAACACCTAATCCATAAAGTGAGGCAATATAAGGTGAATATTCATGTGATAACGAAACGTCACTAAAAGGATGTGTATGGTCAACACTTGTTAAACTAAATGCTTTAACTAGCATTTTTGATAATTGTCCACGAGTAACTGTGTCATTTTGTTTGAAACTACCATCTGGGAAACCATTAATAACTCCTGCTTCAACTAGTGCAGCGATATGTCCGTAAAATTGATGCGTTTGTGGTAAATCGATAAAATTCGGATTTGAAACATTTTGTGTATCTAAATTTAATACAGAAGAAAGGATTTTAGCAGCTTGTCCACGAGTGACAGCTTGCTCTGGTTTGAATGTACCATCAGGAAAGCCGTTAATAATCCCTCGCTCCAGTAAATTTATAATATTGTCATAATGTGTATTATTAGAATGTAAATCGTTAAATCCATTTCCTGCAACAGTTGCTGCAGGAATAGCAGAAAAAGTACTTGCGACTAATGATACTGCAATGGATGAATTTAAAATTTTATTTTTTGGATTTTTCATATTGAATAATAAGCCTCCTTCAATTAGTTCATGGTTTTTATCGGCACAGTTCCTTCAATTTGTAACGTTTGCACTAATTGGGAAAAGAAAATATTAGAGAGATTTACAATTTGTTTTATGAAATGTTCAAATTTAAAAATCAATTCCGATATAAAAAGGAGTAATCGTTTTAAAGTGGTTTTTATTGGTATATTTTAGGTAATTAAATTGAATAAGTTTGTAAGTATGAATTCACATAAAAATAAGCAGTAATTTTAGGAGGAGTTAGTTATGGTAACACGTATAGGTGGATTAGCATCAGGTATGGATATTGACAGCATGGTAGAAAAATTAATGCAGGCTGAAAAAGCGCCATTAGACAAGCTTTATCAAAAGAAGCAAACGCAGGAATGGCAACGTGATGCGTATCGTGACGTTAACAAAAAGTTAAATGCATTCGACACGTTCTTGTTTGATAATATGACAATGAAAAAAGATGTGTATAAAACAACGGTCAGCTCTAGTAATAGCGCTGTTACTGCAACAGCAACAGCAGGTGCGCAAGGTAGTGTAAATATTAGTGAAGTATCAAAGCTTGCTAAGAGTGGAAGTGCAGTTTCAAGTGGAATCGGTGCAGGTACGGCATCAACAGTAACGCTAGAGTCGTTGAATTTAGATTTTGAATTCGATGCAAATGGTGAAGCAAAGGTTGACATGAAAGTATTGAAGGCCTCTGGAAAGCTAGAGGATGTATCACTAACTTTCAAGAAAACAGATACGATTGCAGATGTTGTAAAAACATTAAATGGTAGCACAACAGGGTTAAATGCCTTTTATGATGAGCAATCTGGCCAGTTCTCAATTTCAACGCAGGTGACAGGTGCAGGTGAAATGATTAAAGGTATGGAATTACAAGATACAGTTGATGAGAACGGCTTTCCTGGAGTTGTTGATGCGGAAGTATCACACACGGCTTCTATTTACGTTGGAGAACAAGGCAAGGATTTCTTTAGTAGCTTAGGTTTTACTGGAGGGAATTTTCTAGCAACTGGTGAAAATGCGAAATTAACAGTGAATGGTGTAGCTATTGAGCGTCAATCAAATACAATAGACGTTAATGGCGTGAGTATTACTTTAAACGAAGAATATACAGGTACAAAACCAATTACACTAACAACTCATACAGACGTTGAACATATGGTAGACAAAATCAAAAAATTTGTCGAAAACTATAATGGTTTAGTAGAGTCATTTACTGCTTCAACAAAAGAAACAAAGTATCGTGATTTCCCACCTTTAACAGACGAGCAGAAAAAAGACATGTCTGAAGACGAAATTAAGTCTTGGGAAGAAAAAGCGAAATCGGGTGTTTTACGTAGTGATTCATTAGTTCGTTCTGGTTTAGCATCGATGCGTAGTACGATGTATGAAGTGGGCGGTAGCTCTAATGAGTTATTTAATAGCTTATACAAGATGGGTATTACGACTTCAAACAAAACATCAGACAATGGTAAATTGGTGATTGATGAAGAAAAACTAAGAAAAGCGATTGAATCTGATCCAGATGCCGTGTTTTCAACATTTAGTAATGTAAGTGATGAGAAACCAGGTTTAGTTCAGAAGCTGCGTAAAAACATCTCGGCAATGACTATTAATATTGAAAAGAAAGCTGGTAAAGCGGAGTCTGTAAACAATACGTTTAATTTAGGACGCGCGCTAAATGATCTTGATACGCGTATTGATGCATGGAAGAAAAAATTAGCAAATCTTGAAGAGCGTTATTGGAAGCAATTTGGTGCAATGGAAACGGCTATCAACAAAGCAAACCAGCAATCAGCTTCATTATTCTCAGGGCAAGCTCAATAATAGGGGCTAAAAATTAATGGAACAACAATTACAACAGCTATTACAAATTTCGGCAAAACTTTATGAAAAGCTAACAAATGATCCCGAAGAATCGGTTCGTGATGAATTTATTGAAGACATTCAAGGACTAATCGATCAGCGTGGCGAATTAACCAAACAAATTGTAGATGCCGGTTTTTCTTATAATGCAGATGATAAAACGCACCGAACATTATTTGAATTAGATAAGGGAATTCGAAGTCGACTCGAGCGTGTAATGATAACGATTAAAGAAGATATGAAAAACCTTCAAAACGCTAAAAAGAATGAACAACAATATACAAACCCTTATGGACATGTACAAGTCATGGATGGTATGTATTACGATAAGAAAAAGTAACTTAAATTGTTACTAGGAATTTAGTCATAGCTACGTTAAACTTATAGTAAATGAGCTTCAAAAGGAGTGTTTTTAGTGGCGGTAAATTCAAATGCTTTTAACGCTTACAAACAAAATAGCGTAACAACAGCCTCACCAGGCGAATTAACGTTAATGCTATACAATGGTTGTTTAAAATTTATCAATCGAGCAAAAGTGGCGATTGATAATAAAAACATCGAAGAAAGAAATCATTATATTCAACGCACGCAAGCTATCATTGGTGAGTTAATGTCCACGTTAAACATGGACATGGAAATTTCTAAACAAATGTTACCACTATATGAATACATGAACCGCCGTTTAACAGAGGCGAACATTAATAATGATGTGAAGATTCTAGATGAGGTAGAAGGTCTTGTAACGGAATTCCGTGACACATGGAAAGAAGTTATTAAAATTACACGTCAGCAGCAATATGGCAATGTAGGTAGCGAACAAGTTTAGTAGGGGAAGGATCCAAGTAAAATTGGATCCTTTTCTTTTTGTCTGTAAACGAACATATATATAAGAGAGGGGTGGTTTTTAAATGAAACAATTAATTAAAGAGTGGATGCAGCATCCAGAATATCAAAAAGAACTAGAAACACTAGATGACGAATCAAAACTTAAAGAGCGTTTCGTTTCAAATTTACCATTCGGCACGGGCGGCATGCGCGGGTTACTCGGCGCAGGCACAAACCGCATCAACACCCACACGATCCGTCTTGTCGCAGAAGGGCTAGCGCGTCAAATTGAAACGCAGGGGGAGATTGCGAAAATGCGCGGGGTCGTCATTGCGTATGACACACGCCACTATTCGCAGCACTTTGCTTATGAAACAGCGGGCGTATTGGCGGCACATGGCATTCAAAGCTATGTTTTTAAGGAGAGTTGTCCAACACCGGAACTGAGCTTTGCGGTGCGCTACTTGGCGGCCTATGCCGGCGTAGTAATCACAGCGAGTCATAACCCGAAACAATATAACGGCTTTAAGGTGTACGGGGAGGACGGCGCACAGTTAACGCCACAATTTGCGGATGAAATTGTAGCGCATATGAACAAGGTGAATTCAGTATTTGAAATTCCGAATTTGTCAAGGTCTCAACTACAAACATCAGAATTGTGTGTAGAATTATTAGAAAAGCTAGATGATGCATATTTGCAGGCATTAATGCGTTTGAAATTAAAGGATGATGTGAATCATGAGCTTGCGATTGTTTATACACCGCTACATGGATCAGGGCTTGTGCCGACAATGCGCGGCTTACAAAGTTATGGTTTTTCTAACGTACACTTAGTAAAAGAGCAAGCGACACCAGACGGCGAATTCCCAACGGTGACGTACCCAAATCCAGAAGAGGCCGATGCCTTTCATTTGGCGATGACACTCGGTAAAAAAGTGGGCGCGCAGCTACTGTTAGCGACCGATCCAGATGCGGACCGTCTAGGGGTGGCAGTGCTTGATAACGGTGCTTACAAACTGCTAACTGGCAATCAATTAGGGGCGTTGCTGTTACATTATATGTTGTCGGTAAAACAAGTACCTCACAATGCGGCGATGATTAAAACGATTGTGACGTCGGAGTTTGGAACGGCGGTTGCCGAAAAGTTTGGTGTGACGACCATCAACACATTAACTGGGTTTAAATACATCGCAGAAAAAATCGCGGAGTGGGAACAAACAAAAGCGTATACGTTTCTATTTGGCTATGAAGAAAGCTACGGTTATTTAGCGGCGGATTTCGTACGCGACAAGGATGCGGTTCAAATTGCATTACTAACGGCGGAAATGGCAGCATACTATGATTTGCGCGGTCAAACGCTAACGGATGTATTAAAAAGCTTATATGAAGAGCTGGGCTATTACAAAGAGGCACTTATTTCGTTAACGTTTGATGGAATGGAAGGGCAGCAAAAAATTGCGGACATTATGACGAAGTTCCGTAAAAAAACACCGATCGAGTTTGCGGGGATTCCGGTTGTGAAAACAGAAGATTACTTAACGCAGTCTGTAAATGGCTTACCAAAGGCTGATGTCGTGAAGTTTTTATTGGCTGATGAATCGTGGATTTGCGTGCGCCCTTCAGGAACAGAACCGAAATGTAAAGTGTATATCGGGGTTAAAAAGGAAAGTGAAGCGCAAAGTGAACAAGCAATTGAACAATTGAAGCAGGCAGTAAAGAAGTTACTAGAAGAAGTTGAGGCCTTTCATTAAAAAGGTGGTTATTCTTGGGTTTATAGTTAGATAGGCATTTGCATTTAAACTTCCAAGTCGTTAATATACATTTAATGGAACATTAACGCTGTAATACGGGTATAAAGAAGAATTAATTTAATTGCTTGGGAGGAACAATCATGACATTTAAACGTACAGAGGGCTTCCGATTCGCTTTTGGCGAGCCGATTTACGCGAAGTATATCGTACTAATTGACGGCAAGCCACAGGATTTAGAAATGACGAAGTACGACTGTGAAATATTAGATGTTAGCCCGCGTGGCATGAAAATGTTTTCATATCACGATATTGGTGAACATACTAATAAGCTGGTACAACTTGAAGTGCAGTTCATTTTAGATGAAGTGTTAATTAAGGCTGTCGGCGATATTGTTTGGAAAAAGCCTTACGGGGGAAAAATGCAATTTGGTTTGATTTTTGATGGACAGCCACAAGTTGAAACTTTAATTGTAAATGAATTAAAGCTGCGCCGTAAAAAAGAAGTCAGTCGCAGGTAACGTATTTTTCTCACATGAAGATGTGAAAAAAATGTCGAAATATGAAAAAACTTTTAAGATGTGGCAGGAGTTTTTGAATTTATGTAGAAATAGTACTTATAGCCGTAATGAAGGAGGAGTTCAAATGCTAAACTTTAACATTCGTGGTGAGAACATTGAGGTGACTCCAGCGATTCGTGAGTATGTTGAATCAAAAATTGAAAAGGTAGAGCGTTACTTCAATGAGGATTTAAATGCGAACGCTAACGTTAATTTAAAGGTTTATAACGACAGACAAACAAAAGTAGAAGTAACAATTCCGATGAAGAATTTAACGCTACGTGCTGAGGAACGTCATAATGATATGTACGCAGCAGTTGACTTAATCGTTGATAAATTAGAGCGCCAAATTCGTAAGCATAAAACAAAAGTAAATCGTAAGTTCCGTGATCGTGAAGGCGTTGGTGTTTATTTTGCAACTGCCACACAAGCAGAACCAGCAACAGAATCGACGGATGAAGAGTACACAATTGTACGTACAAAACAATTTGACTTAAAACCGATGGATCAAGAAGAAGCGGTTTTACAAATGAACATGCTAGGCCATGACTTCTACATCTTCACAGACGCAGAATCAGATGCCACAAATATCGTGTACAAACGTAGAGATGGAAAATACGGCTTAATTGAAACAAACTAACACACGAACGAACTACCTGTAACGGGTAGTTCGTTTTTTAGTGCGTGTACCTACTATTTGTAAAAAGTGTATATTGAAATGCAGAGGGTCAAATTATACCCCATGCTTATTGGCATAAGAGTTCATTTGCGCCTGATGCATATATAATGGTAAAATGACGGTTGAGACTATTTATTGGGATGTGACCAATTCGATGGCAAATTTTTTAAATAAATTATTTGATTTTAATAAAAAAGAAGTAAAGCGATTAGAAAAAATCGCAGATAAAGTAGAAGCACTGGCTGACCAGTTCGAAAGCTTATCGGATGATGCATTAAAAGCAAAAACAGAAGAGTACAAAGAACGTTACCAAAAGGGCGAAACGGTAGACGAATTATTACCGGAAGCATTCGCGACAATTCGTGAAGCCTCACGCCGTGTACTTGGGATGTATCCGTTCCGCGTGCAAATTATGGGTTCGGCTGCATTAAACGAAGGTAACATCGCAGAAATGAAAACCGGTGAAGGTAAAACGTTAACCGCGACAATGTCTGTATACTTAAATGCCATTACAGGTAAAGGTGTACATGTTGTTACAGTCAACGAATACCTGGCAAGTCGTGACGCACGTGAAATGGGTGAGTTGTACAACTGGTTAGGCCTAACTGTAGGCTTAAACTTAAACAGCTTATCTAAAGAAGAAAAACGTGAAGCGTATGCGGCGGATATTACGTATTCAACAAACAACGAGCTAGGGTTCGATTATTTACGTGACAACATGGTGCTGTATAAAGAGGACCGTGTACAACGTAAATTGCACTATGCCGTAATCGATGAGGTTGACTCGATTTTAATCGATGAAGCGCGTACGCCGTTAATCATTTCAGGGCAAGCCGGCAAACAAGCACAGCTTTACGTGCAGTCTAATGCCTTTGTGCGTATGTTAAAGCAAGAAGAGGACTATAACTACGAAGAATCAACAAAAGGTGTAACGTTAACAGAAACAGGGATCGAAAAGGCGGAGCGTGCGTTTGGCATCGATAACCTATTCGATTTAGCACATGTGCGTTTAAACCATGCGATTAACCAAAGCTTAAAAGCCCATGCATCAATGCATTTAGATGTGGATTATGTGGTGCAAGACGGCGAAATCGTGATCGTAGATGGCTTTACAGGTCGTTTAATGAAAGGTCGTCGTTATTCAGACGGCTTACACCAAGCGATTGAGGCTAAAGAAGGCTTAGATATTCAAAATGAATCAATGACAATGGCAACAGTAACGTTCCAAAACTACTTCCGTATGTACGAAAAACTGTCTGGTATGACAGGTACAGCGAAAACGGAAGAAGAGGAATTCCGTAACATTTACAATATGAATGTTGTGGCGATTCCAACGAACATGCCGATTGCGCGTGATGACCGACCTGATTTAATTTATGCATCGATGGATGGTAAATTCAAAGCGGTTGCAGAAGATATCGCAGAGCGTCACCGTGCAGGACAGCCGGTACTAGTTGGTACGGTTGCGATTGAAACATCTGAAATTATTTCGAAATATTTAACAAAATTTAAAGTGCCACATAGTATTTTAAATGCCAAAAACCACGAAAAAGAAGCAGAAATTATTTTAAATGCAGGTCAAAAAGGTGCGGTAACAATCGCAACGAACATGGCCGGTCGTGGTACGGATATTAAACCGGGTGAAGGCGTAATGGAAATTGGCGGTTTAGCGGTCATTGGTACGGAGCGTCACGAATCACGCCGTATCGATAATCAGCTACGCGGTCGTTCTGGTCGTCAAGGGAACCCAGGGGTAACGCAATTCTACCTTTCTTTAGAAGATGATTTAATGCGTCGTTTCGGATCGGATAAAATGAAAGCGATGATGACACGTCTTGGTATGGATGATTCACAGCCAATTCAGTCAGGTATGGTTTCAAAAGCCGTAGAATCAGCACAAAAACGTGTAGAAGGTAACAACTTCGATGCGCGTAAACGTTTATTACAATATGATGATGTACTGCGTCAACAACGTGAGATCATCTATAAAGAGCGTGAAGAAGTACTGGATTCTGAAAACATGCGTGCTTTAGTGGAATCTATGATTGCTCAAGCGATCGAAAATGCCGTAGCGCTTCATACGCAAGGTGAACAAGAGGCTTGGACACTGGATGCGTTAGAAGACTACATTGCAGCGAATCTTTTAGAAGAAGGCGACATTACAAAAGCAGAGTTAGAAGCAAAATCACCTGAAGAGATGATAGCGTTTATTTCTGAAAAAGTAACAGCGCGCTACAACGAAAAAGAAGAAGCGATGACGCCAGAGCGTATGCGTGAGTTCGAAAAAGTTATTTTACTTCGTTCAATTGATACGAAGTGGATTGACCATATCGATGCGATGGATCAGCTGCGTCAAGGGATTCATTTACGTGCGTACGGTCAAAATGATCCACTGCGCGAATACCAGCAAGAAGGTTTCGCGATGTTCGAGGACATGGTTGCATCGGTACGTGAAGATGTGGCGAAGTATGCATTAAAAGCAGAAATTCGTAGCAACTTACAACGTGAAGAGGTAGCAAAAGGTCAAGCGGTTAACCCGAAAGAAGAGGGTGCCCCGAAGCCGAAAAAAATGCCCGCACGTAAAGCCGAAAACATCGGACGTAACGACCCATGTCCATGCGGCAGCGGCAAGAAGTACAAGTCATGCCACGGTGTAGGCCAATAAACTAAAGAAACAAAACAAGGTCATTGAGTGATTCAATGACCTGGTTTGTTTTCTATGGTGGAATCGTGTTAGAAGGGATGTGCCCTATAATAAGGTCCGTTTTGCTACGTTACGGCGGACGCTTTCCGCGGGCACGGCTCCAACTAATTTTTTGTGCCTCTGACGGTGGCACAAAAAATGGATTTTCCGCGCGTGCTGTTCCCGCAGGAGTCTGCCGCCTTCACTTCGCGACACTCTATTTTGGTAAAAGTTTCTTGCTATTAATAAGGAATTGAATAGGTATCTCCTTTTCCAAAATAGTTGATTTTAATCAAAAGATATACTTTTTTAATAAACCTTATTCATTAAAATATTAAAAGAAAAAATTTTAAAGTAACCGCCGCCTCGCGTTAGCGCAAGCGGCTTGATTTCACGCTCTTAAATTTATTTACGAGAGCAAAATAAATGATTGGTGGGCATCGCAAACGGCATTAAAGACAGTAGTATGGACACGTACCACGTGGCCATAATGCGGTCATGCCGTAGCCCACCAATAAGTTAAGTAAGTAATATTAGTTGAAAAACAAACCCAATAACGGTTAACCACGGAGGAAAACATATGATCGAATTAGCAGAAGTGCGTAATGCACTCGAAACTACAGCTACGAAACTAGCGGACTTTAGGGGGTCTCTTTGACTTAGAAAACAAAGAGGCACGTATTCAAGAATTAGACGAAATCATGCTAGAGCCAAACTTCTGGAATGACCAGAATGGCGCGCAAACCGTGATTAATGAATTAAACGGTATTAAAGCGGTCGTAAACGAATATAGCGAGCTATTATCGTTACAAGAAAACCTTGAAATGACATTAGAGCTGTTACGTGAAGAGGCAGACGATGAGTTACAAGAAGAGCTTGGTACGGAACTAGACGAGTATCAACAAAAGGTAGCAGCCTTTGAATTACAAATGCTGTTATCGGAGCCATACGATAAGAACAATGCGATTTTAGAGCTTCACCCAGGTGCGGGTGGTACGGAGTCTCAAGACTGGGGCTCGATGCTACTGCGTATGTACCAACGTTGGGCAGACAAGCGCGGTTTTAAAGTCGAAACATTAGACTACTTACCGGGTGATGAAGCGGGGATTAAATCCGTGACATTAAAAATTTCTGGCCATAATGCATACGGCTATTTAAAAGCTGAAAAAGGTGTACATCGTCTCGTGCGTATTTCGCCGTTCGACTCATCAGGCCGTCGTCATACATCATTTGTATCATGTGATATTATGCCAGAATTTAATGATGAAATCGAAATTGAAGTACGTACAGAGGATTTAAAAATCGATACGTACCGTGCAACAGGTGCCGGTGGTCAGCATATTAATACGACGGACTCAGCTGTTCGTATTACGCATATTCCAACAGGTACAGTTGTACAATGTCAGGCTGAACGTTCGCAAATCAAAAACCGTGAAGCCTCGATGAAAATGTTGAAATCGAAGCTGTATCAATTAGAAATTGAAAAGCAGCAAGCACAATTAGACGAAATTCGTGGTGAGCAAAAAGAAATCGGTTGGGGTTCTCAAATCCGTTCTTATGTATTCCACCCATATTCAATGGTAAAAGATCACCGTACAAGCGCAGAAACAGGTAATGTTGGCGCGGTAATGGATGGCGATTTAGACCAATTTATTACAGCATATTTACGTTCGAAAATCTCATATTAATAGGTAAGGGCTTGTCCGGAAAATTATTTTCTAGGCGAGCCCTTTTTTTATAGTGAAAATTCAAATTGGATAAATTCAATACTTGTGAAAAGTGAAAAAATGTGCAATAATAAATACGAACAAACGTTCTCATTTAAGGAGGCATTTACATGTTACAAATCCCTTCTGGAACGATACCGTATTATGAATCAGGTATTTACTTACCACTACTGTTAGTCATTCTTGAAAAAGATCAGCAAATTATCGAGCAAAGCCCATTTAAGTTTACGCGTCCGTATTTACAGTTCGTGAACACGACACGTTCAAAAATTGAGCAAGATTTAAAGGAAACGAAGGAGTATTTTAAACTTCATCAGATGCGCTTGGTGAGAGGAAAAACAGATGATTTGTTTACCGAGTATCATTTTTATTTTGAAGGAGTCATGGAGTGTCGGAGATATTCGAATATTCGCCTCCGTAACCACAGTGAGTTACTACTTGCTGAATATTTCATGGGGTGAATGTTAAATCGAGCTATTCCGTTGGATGATAATATTTTTCGTATAAATAACAGCTCTTACGTATTGTTGGTTGAATGACTTTAAGTGAACTGGGAAAACGTGCTCAGAGCCATCAAGGAATGTAACGAGTGTGGATTCATTACGTTCTTCAATGTTAATAATCGCATTTACAGCGATCCAAATATTTTGTTTAGAATGTGGCGAAAATAACGGAAACATCACACAAGGATCACCGAAATTATAGGCAACCATAATCGGCATTTTGTGACGCGTATGACCGAAAAATTTTTTCGCATGATGCTTTGCCGCTTCATATGTTGTACCGTGCAACGAACAGGTATGGCGAATGACACGCAACGGTTGGAAAGAAACGATTATCTGACCGTGCTTGTCTAAAATCAACGTATGAACATGGTTACGGAAAGCTTTTGAAATTAAGCAATACGTTGAATTCGTAATAATATATTTAGATGTCGGGTTTGGTTCGAACATATAACTACTCCTCTCTCCTTGAATTTTCACTATACTCTTAAAATAAGCTATGAAATGTCAAAAATCAACATTATTCTCAGAAAATTCAGCCAAAAGATAATTATTCAGAAAATATTGCAAATTAAAAGCGATTTAATTTATAATGGATAAAAGAGATCGAGGTGATATCGATGGATAAATATTATTCGTATACAGACTTTTTGAAAGCAGTCGGTCAACAGCCAACGGGAAAACAATCAGAAAAGTTGTTAAATGAAATTTATTTAGATTTATTTATAAGTCGATTACAGCGCATGCACCGTATCGAACAATTAACTCTGTTAATCGATAATTCATTAGATCAAAAAAACGAACGGGATTTTAAAACGTATGCTTCCGAATTAAAAGAGTTACTGGAAGCACCGATTTCTTAACCAAAAAAGTCACCTTTAAACGAGGTGGCTTTTTTGTATGGTGAAAATCGATTTTCGAATATATGTTCGCAAAATAATCGTCAATTAAAAATGGGTATGTTAAAATAAAATTATGAATACATCGACGGAAAGGACAGCTACTATGACAGAAACGTTTACAATTCAGTCCGCCTACAAGCCGGCGGGAGATCAGCCAGAAGCGATTAAAGAGCTTGTAAAAGGCATTCGCGAGGGCAAGCGTCATCAGACATTGCTCGGCGCTACAGGTACGGGTAAGACGTTTACCATTTCAAATGTGATTAAAGAAATCAATAAACCAACGCTCGTCATGGCACATAACAAAACGCTAGCGGGCCAATTATATAGCGAATTTAAAGAGTTTTTCCCAGACAATGCAGTGGAATACTTTGTAAGTTATTATGACTATTTCCAACCGGAAGCGTATGTACCACAAACGGATACGTATATCGAAAAGGATTCGAGCATCAATGAAGAAATCGATAAACTACGTCACTCCGCAACCGCATCCCTATTTGAACGAAAAGATGTAATTATTATCGCGTCCGTTTCATGTATTTACGGGTTAGGGAATCCAGAAGAATACCGGGAGATGTTAGTTTCCATTCGAACGGGTATGGAATTAGAGCGAAATCAGTTGCTACGCAAATTAGTGGACATTCAGTATGAGCGCAATGATATTAATTTTACGCGCGGAACGTTTCGTGTACGAGGGGATGTCGTTGAGATTTTCCCGGCATCTAAAGATGAACACTGCATCCGTATTGAATTTTTCGGTGATGAGGTCGACCGCATTCGTGAAGTGGATGCCTTAACGGGGGAAATAATAGGGGACCGTCAGCACGTGGCAATTTTCCCAGCATCCCACTTCGTTACGCGTGAAGAGAAGATGAAAGTTGCAATTGAAAATATTGAGCGTGAGCTGGAAGAACGTCTTAAAACACTAAGATCAGAGGACCGTTTATTAGAAGCGCAGCGCTTAGAGCAGCGTACGAATTATGACTTAGAAATGATGAAGGAAATGGGCTTTTGCTCGGGCATCGAAAACTATTCGCGCCATTTAACGTTGCGTGAATCCGGAGCGACGCCGTATACGTTGCTCGATTATTTTCCAAAGGATTTCTTACTTGTAGTTGATGAAAGTCACGTAACCTTGCCGCAAGTACGCGGGATGTATAACGGGGACCAAGCGCGAAAGAATGTGTTAGTCGACCATGGTTTCCGTTTACCATCAGCGCTTGATAACCGACCGCTTATGTTCGATGAATTCCAATCGAAGGTGAGTCAGGCAATTTATGTTTCGGCTACGCCAGGTCCTTATGAATTAGAGCATACACCTGATATGGTGCAGCAAATTATTCGTCCGACTGGCTTACTTGATCCGAACATTGAAGTGCGCCCGATTGAGGGGCAAATTGATGATTTAATCGATGAAATCCAGGAGCGTATTCGTCGAAATGAACGTGTGTTAATTACAACGTTGACGAAGAAAATGTCCGAGGATTTAACGAATTACTTGAAGGAAATGGGCTTAAAGGTTGAATATTTACACTCGGAAATTAAAACACTACAACGTATAGAAATCATTCGCGAGCTACGTAAAGGGACGCATGATGTACTCGTAGGAATTAACTTACTGCGAGAAGGGCTCGATATTCCTGAAGTGTCACTCGTTGCAATTTTAGATGCCGACAAAGAAGGCTTCCTGCGTTCGGAGCGTTCACTGATTCAAACGATTGGACGTGCTGCACGTAATTCGAATGGCCATGTCATCATGTATGCCAATAATATGACCGATTCTATGAAAAAGGCAATTAGTGAAACGCAGCGTCGTCGTGAAATTCAAGAGGCTTACAATGAGCAGCATGGGATTACACCGCAAACGATTATCAAAAAAATACCAGAGATTATTCGTGCAACACAGGCGGCTGAACAAGAAGAAACGTATCTTACAAAAGTAACGGGCGGCAAAAAGCTAACAAAAAAAGAGTTAGTCAAGCTGGTTGAAACATTGGAAGTGGAAATGAAGGAAGCTGCAAAAGCGTTAGACTTTGAACGTGCAGCGGAATTACGCGATATGATTTTTGAATTGAAGGCAGAGGGGTGACGTTACGTGAAAAATACAGAAATCGTTGTACAAGGTGCACGTGCACATAACTTGAAAAATATAGATGTCACAATTCCGCGCGACAAAATCGTTGTGGTGACAGGTCTTTCGGGCTCAGGGAAATCTTCGTTAGCATTTGATACGATTTACGCAGAAGGGCAGCGTCGTTACGTCGAGTCGCTATCTGCTTACGCACGCCAGTTTTTAGGGCAAATGGACAAGCCGGATGTGGATACGATTGAGGGGCTGTCACCAGCGATTTCAATCGACCAAAAAACAACGAGCCGTAATCCGCGCTCAACAGTTGGGACCGTTACCGAAATTTATGATTACTTGCGTCTGCTATTCGCGCGTATTGGCAAGGCGTATTGCCCGACACATGGTGTTGAAATTTCATCGCAAACAATCGAGCAAATGGTAGATCGTTTAATGGAATATCCAGAACGTACGAAAATTCAGCTGCTTGCACCTGTAATTGAAGGCAAAAAAGGCACACATGTGAAGCTGATAGAAGACTTGAAAAAGCAAGGTTTTGTACGGATTCGTCTAAACGGAGAGCTACGTGATTTAGACGATCATATCGAGCTTGATAAAAACAAAAAGCATACGATTGAAGTTGTCGTGGACCGTGTTGTCATGAAAGAAGGCATTGAATCGCGTTTAAGTGATTCGCTAGAGGCTGCATTAAAAATTGCAGAGGGCCGTGTGTTAGTTGATGTGATGGAGCATGAGGAGCTGCTTTTTAGTGAGCATCATGCCTGCCCGCAATGTGGGTTTTCAATTGGAGAGTTAGAGCCACGTATGTTCTCGTTCAACAGTCCGTTCGGGGCATGTCCGTCTTGTGATGGCTTAGGCAGCACCGACAAAGCCGACCTTGATTTAGTTATTCCGGATTGGGACTTATCGTTGTTAGAAAATGCAATTGCACCGTGGCAATCGGTGTCGTCGAACTATTATCCACAGCTATTAGCATCGGTTTGTCTCCATTATGACATTCCAATGGATGTACCGGTGAAGGATATTCCAAAGGCGCAAATGGATAAGATCTTGTACGGCTCAGGGAAAGAAAAAATTCGATTTGACTATACAAATGATTACGGTAGTATGCATAAAAAGGATGTTGTGTTTGAAGGGGTCATTCCCAATATCGAACGCCGCTATAAAGATTCGTCATCGGATTATACACGGGAAGCGATGCAAAAATTTATGACCGAACAGCCATGCGTGTCGTGTAAGGGGCATCGTTTAAAGCCGGAGACACTTGCGGTTAAAATTCAAGATCAAAATATTTCAGAAGCCACGCGCCATTCGATTCAAGAAATGTATGATTTCTTTAGTTCAGTGGAGCTAACGGAAAAAGAAAAGCAAATTGCGAAATTAATTATTCGTGAAGTCATCGAGCGGTTGAGATTTTTACTTGATGTGGGCTTGAATTATTTAACGTTAGCGCGAAATGCCGGCTCATTATCCGGTGGTGAGGCACAGCGCATTCGTTTAGCGACGCAAATTGGGTCGCGTTTATCAGGCGTACTGTATATTTTAGACGAGCCGTCGATTGGGCTACATCAACGTGACAATGATCGCCTCATTGCGACGCTTGAAAATATGCGTGATTTAGGCAATACGCTTATTATTGTGGAGCATGATGAAGATACAATGATGGCTGCGGACCATTTAATTGATATTGGGCCGGGTGCTGGGGTGCATGGTGGGCAAATTATTGCACAGGGGACACCGAAGCAGGTCATGAAAAACAAAGACTCGATTACCGGGCAATATTTAAGTGGGAAGAAGTTTATTCCATTGCCACAGGAGCGCCGCAAGTCAGATGGTCGTAAAATTACGATTAAAGGCGCAGCGGAAAACAACTTGAAAAAGGTGAATGTCGATATTCCACTTGGTCAATTTATCGCTGTCACAGGGGTTTCTGGTTCAGGGAAATCGACATTAGTAAATGAGATTTTATATAAATCGTTAGCTTCAAAATTAAACCGCGCGAAGATGAAGCCGGGTGCACATAAATCAATTGAAGGCCTAGAGCAGCTTGAAAAAGTAATCGAAGTCGACCAATCACCAATTGGCCGTACACCACGTTCAAACCCAGCGACCTATATCGGGGTGTTTGATGATATCCGCGATGTGTTTGCGATGACGAATGAAGCGAAGATACGCGGCTATAAAAAAGGACGCTTCTCATTTAATGTAAAAGGTGGACGCTGTGAAGCTTGTCGCGGAGACGGGATTATCAAAATCGAGATGCACTTCTTACCAGATGTGTATGTGCCATGTGAAATTTGTCACGGTAAGCGCTATAACCGCGAAACATTAGAAGTGAAATATAAAGAAAAAAATATTGCAGACATTTTAGAAATGACGGTGGAGGATGCACTGGAGTTTTTCGGCAACTTACCAAAAATTCAGCGTAAACTGCAAACGATTGTTGACGTGGGGCTGGGCTATGTGAAGCTTGGTCAGCCGGCGACAACCCTTTCAGGTGGGGAGGCGCAGCGTGTCAAACTCGCATCCGAATTACATCGCCGCTCCAACGGGAAATCATTCTACATTTTAGACGAGCCAACAACAGGTCTACATGTGGATGATATCGCACGGTTATTAAAGGTGTTACAGCGTTTAGTCGACAATGGGGAGACGGTGCTAGTCATTGAGCATAATTTAGATGTCATTAAAACCGTCGACCATATTATTGATTTAGGTCCTGAAGGTGGCGATGGTGGTGGCACGATTTTAGCAACGGGTACACCAGAGCAAATTGCTGAGGTGAAGGGAAGCTATACGGGACACTACTTAAAGCCGATCTTAGAACGTGAGCGTGCACGGATGGATGACAAAATTGAACATGCAAAAGGTAAATAATTTAAATTCTCCAGAGCGCAAATGAAACTTTTTGTCCTCCCTCCTCGTATAATAAATAGATACGAAGAGAGGGAGGAATTTTTTTATGCAAGAACAACGTAAACGCATTTTACAATTAGTTGAAAATGGTACTATTACAGCTGACGAGGCCATTGTATTACTAGAAAAGTTATCAGCGAAAAACGAATCCACTCCGCCAACAGTACAGCCTGTCGTACCATCGACAGAAAAAGAGGACGAGCCCTTTAAGGCAGAGCCATTTGAAGAAGCTAAAAAAGATGAAAGTAAAAAAACAGGATTTGAAGATATTTTCGGCAAATCATTTAACGATAAAGAATTTAATCAAAAAGTAGAAGATTTTATGGGCGATATTAAAAAGGATTTATCACAGTTTAGCACGCGTATGACGGGCATTGTTGGCGCGGCCTTAACGAAGCTAAAGGACCTTGATATCGAAACGCCATTTGGTGAAAAAGTGGATTTCGCGAAAACATACGCTTACCCAGCAACGGAAGTTCGTAGCATCGAACTAGATATCGCGAACGGAAAAATCGATGTTGTTAAAGCAATGGATGAATTAGTGACCGTGCAAGTGACGGGTAAAGCGCAATTAAAAGGAACAGAAGAAGAAACAATCGCGCAAATTACCGAAGAGCTTGTAACGAAGACAGAAGATAAAATCCACATGAAATCTGAAAATAAGTTCACGCAAATTAAAGTGAAAATCGCTATCCCAGAAAAGCATTATGACGTATTTATCGCACGTTTACTTACAGGTTCGATTTCTGTAGAGAACCTAGATGCGAAGCTCATTAAAGCGCGTACGTATAACGGAACGATTCGTTTAGAGGAGTCGACGTTTGATCATGCGGAACTGCAAACGAGCAACGGGGCAGTTGAAGCGCGTAAGATTAAAGGTGATGATTTAGAAATCGAAACAGCAAACGGCCGCATTTATGTGGACGGTGAACTTAAAGAAGTCGAAGCAGAATCGATGAACGGCACAGTCGCGATTACGACAACGAGCAAGGAAGCCCATAAGCTAAAAGCGCGTGCATTAGCGGGTTCAGTAGAGATTTATGTGCCAAAAACAGTCGCATTAGAAGGACAAATCTACTCGAACTTCGGGAAAGCAGATGTCGGCTTAAGCGACGCAAAGTTATATGAGGAAGAAGAACAATTCCTTTTAAAATCAGTACGCTTCACGAAAGAATTAGAAGGCGCGAAGCTCTTAAAAATTACGGGTGAATCACGTACAGGTACGGTGCTTGTGCGTTATACACTGCAATAATAGGACGTGAAGCCCACTTGCAAGGTTAGTACTTGCAGGTGGGCTTTTTTCTATGATTGAGAAGGATTTTCAATAAATATGTCGAACAATACATAAGTCCGAATGTTTATTATATTAATAAAATTTTATGTAACAAAAATATGACAAAGTACATCAGATATTTCAAATGGTGCGTGAAATTTAGCAAGAAATCAATCTGTAAATGGCGCGTGAATCGTCTGTAGTGCATTAAAAATGTGCACACGCTTACAATGAAAAGAAATTGTAATAATTTTATAGCTTGAAAGTGCTATAATAAAAAGGATAAATTTAATTTTTAAGACACAAGAACTTAGGTGGTTTCGTTAATGATTCAAATGAATAATGTAGTCAAAAAGTATCCTAATGGCGTTGTCGCTGCGAACGGGATTACGATTGAAATAAAAAAAGGTGAATTCGTTTATGTTGTAGGTCCAAGTGGTGCGGGGAAGTCGACATTTATTAAATTGATGTACCGTGAAGAAAAGCCAACTTCGGGCGATGTGTTGATTAACAATATTAACTTACGCACGTTAAAAAATGGACGTGTACCTTTTTTACGACGTCAATTAGGCGTAGTATTCCAAGATTTTAAATTGCTACCACGTTTAACGGTTTATGAAAACGTAGCGTTTGCAATGGAAGTAATTGAAGAACAGCCAAAAGTTATCCGCAAGCGTGTGATGGAAGTGTTAGAGCTTGTTGGATTAAAACATAAAGTACGTATGTTTCCAAGCGAACTTTCAGGTGGAGAACAGCAGCGTGTGTCGATTGCCCGCTCGATTGTGAACCGTCCGAAAGTAATGATAGCGGACGAGCCTACAGGGAACCTTGATCCAGAAACGTCTTGGGAAATTATGAATATTTTTGAGGAAATTAATCGTCAAGGGACAACGATTGTCATGGCGACACATAACCGTGAAATCGTTAATACGATTCGTAAACGAGTTATTGCAATTGAAGGCGGCATGATTGTGCGCGATGAGTACGGGGGGGACTACGGCTATGAAGGGTAGAACGCTCGTACGCCATTTTAGAGAAAGTTTTAAGTCATTAGGGCGTAACAGCTGGATGACGATTGCATCAGTTAGTGCCGTAACAGTTACGTTATTATTAGTCGGTGTGTTTGCAGTCATCATGATGAACTTAAATAAAGTTGCAACAGATTTAGAAAACGACGTGGAAATTCGCGTCATGATTGATATTATTCCAGATGCAGCAGAAGCTAAATTAGCAGAAGACCATTTGATTAATGAAATTCACAGCTTGCTAGATGTTGATGAAGTTACATATTCTTCAAAGGAAGAAGAATTAAATAAGCTAATTAAAGATTTTGGCGATGAACTAAGTCTATTTGAGCAAAACAATCCGTTATATAACGTGTTATATGTAAAGGCGGTAGATCCGCTGAAAACGGCGGAAGTCGCGAAGCAAATTGATAGCTTCGATAATACACAAGAGGTTAAATATGGAGAAGGCAAAGTCGAAAAGCTGTTCAACTTTTTAGAAATTGCGCGTAATGTCGGACTTGTGTTAATTTTAGGTTTATTATTTACAGCGATGTTCTTAATTTCAAATACGATTCGTATTACGATTATTGCACGTAAAGATGAAATCGAAATTATGAAATTAGTAGGGGCAACCAATTCATTTGTGCGTATTCCATTTGTATTAGAAGGCATGTGGCTAGGTATTATTGGCTCAATTATTCCAATTGCCGTTGTATCGGTTGCTTACTATAAAATACATGAATTATTATCGCCGCGCTTAAAGGGCGAGCTATTCCAACTGTTAGACGTAACACCACTGTTATACCAAGTGAACGGCATGATTTTACTCATCGGCGTCTTCATCGGCGTCTGGGGCAGTTTCATGTCTGTACGTAAATTCTTAAAAGTATAGATCGATGTTGCAAAAGCTCAAAAAACGCATCTAAGACAAACTGAAGAGAAAACCAATATGCGTTTAGGGGGAAATTAGGTTTTGAAGAAGCTAAATACACGTTCATTTAAACTACTTGCTGTACTACTCGCATGCGTATTATTCATTCAAATGCCAGCAGCCTATGCAGCAAGTTTAGATGACTTGAAAAAAGAGCGTAGCGAGCTTGAGGCTCAGAAAAAAGCCTTAAATAAATCGCTCCAACAAAAAACAAATGAATTAAAAACCAATCAAAATCATCAAGAAGAGCTCATTTCACAATTAGAGAAAATCGGAGCGGAAATTAATACGACAAACCATAATATTGCAGTAGTAGAGTTAGATATTGAAATTGCCAATCAAGAAATTGACGATTTAGAAAAAGATATCGAAGCGTTACAAGAAAAAATCAAACAACGTGATGCACTGCTACGTGAACGTGCACGTGCCATCCAAACAGGCGGTACGGTAAGCTATATCGATGTATTGCTTGGCGCAAACAGCTTCGTTGATTTTATTGACCGATTTTCGGCAGTCAGTACGTTAATGGATGCGGATCGTCAAATTATGCGTGAGCAAAAGGAAGACCAAGAAAAGCTAGAAATTCAAAAGGCTGAATTGATTGCGAAAAAAGAAAATTTAGAAGCGAACAAAGCAGAGCTAGAAAAATTAAAAGCCCACCTTGTGCAAAAAAAGAAAGAAAAAAATAAGTTAGTGGACGACCTTGAAAAAGAGGAAGCCCGTTTACACGATCAAAAAGAACAACTTGAAACACATATTCATGAAACAATTGAGTTAAGTAAAGAAACCGAAGCACAAATGAAGAAAGAGCAAGATCGTTTACTTGAAATTGCACGTAAAAAGGCATTAGAAAAAGCGGCTGCGAAGAAAAAGCAACAACAACAAAGTAGTGTGTCAGCTGGTTCAGGGAACTTACCAACTGTATCAGCAGGTACATGGACAAGACCGGCTGCTGGACGCTTTACTTCAGGCTTCGGTCGTCGTGATATCGGCCCAATCGGTAGTAAAAATCACTTAGGTGTTGATATTGCCAATTCAATTGGTACACCAGTCATTGCAGCAGCAGACGGCGTTGTGTCGTATGTTGGAACGATGAACGGTTACGGTAAATTGGTAATGGTCACACACTCATTAGATGGCGCCCAGTTTACAACAGTGTATGCACACTTAAGTGGTTTTACATCAAGCGTTGGTGATGTTGTATCAAAAGGTGACCAAATTGCGAGAATGGGGAATACCGGGAACTCAACTGGCCCACACTTACACTTTGAAATTCACGTAGGTGAATGGAACGGTAAACGTTCAAACGCAGTAAACCCATTACGCTATATTTCGTTATAAAATTCATCACGTAAGAGTAACTTTTCTAATAAAATTTTACTTGATTGATTGGTGGGCAATGGCATGACAGCAATATGGTCACGTGGTACGTGTCCATACTACTGTCTTTAATGCCGTTTGCGATGCCCGCCAATTCATCATTTTTCCCTCGTCATAAAGTTAAGAGCGCAAAATCAAGCCGCTTGCGCTTACGCGAGGCGGCGGAGAGTAAAAAAGGCACGCTACTTTAATTGAATATGCTGGAATTTTGGCTCTGCTATAGAAAAGAACGCTCTTTATTAGAGGGTTCTTTTCTATATTAATTTTGATTAAAAATAGCATGATTTGAAAGAAATAACTTTTCAAATTACTTGCTTCATCATTTTACTAAAGTAAAGTGGCGCTGAGTAAAGGGAGATTTTAAATAAAATTGCTTCAAAGAATAGAGTTGTACGGAGTGGAGGGGTGGACTTCTAGGGGATTAAGCGTGCGCGGAAAATCCACTAATTACTTGCCGACATGTTGGCAAGTAATTAGTTAGTTGGAGCCACGCCCCCAGAAAAGCCTGCCCCGGAACGCAGTACAATGGACGTGAGCTTAAAATCATCTCGCATTAACGTGTATTCCCCGTAGCGTAGCAGAACGGATTTTATAAAAAAGATTTAGTTAAATACCCAAATACATTTCAAAAAGGCAAAACTTTGAAAATTTAAAAGTTTTGCCTTTTTCTTTTGAATAATTTTCAAATAGATATGATATGGTACTATTAGAAACAAATCGCGAGGTGTAAAACATGAAAAAAAACATCGGGTTGATCATCGTTTTAGCACTTGTCATCACGATGGTTGGCACATACATAAAAAAAGAATTAGATGCGGATCAAAAAATTAGTGAACAAGCAATGGGAAAAGAAGTCGCATTAGATGAAACGGTAGGCCTAGAAAAAGGTAATCTAGCACCGGATTTTACGCTTTCTAATCTACAAGGCGAACCATTGACACTTTCAGACTTAAAGGGTAAACGGGTTGTGTTAAATTTCTGGGCAACGTGGTGTCCGCCTTGCGAAGCGGAAATGCCGCATATGCAAAAATACTATGAGCAGTATAAAAACGAGGACAATGTCGAAATTGTTGGCGTCAATTTAACATACGCAAGAGAAAAAGTTGAGCGTGTTGAAACGTTTTTAAAGAGCTATGACATTACATTTCCGATTGTGTTAGAGCCAGATGAATCAGTTGCGAATCAGTACCGTATTCTTACCATTCCTACGACGTTTATGATCGATACTGAAGGCCGTGTACAAAAGAAAATCGAAGGACCGCTCGATTTAGACACATTACGAGAAAATGTTACACAATTAAATTAGCGAAAATTGATTCGACTTGAGTAGTATGAAATGAATTTCCACTTCATAAATTTTATGGAGTGGGGGGAAGTTTGTGCGAAAAAGTCGAATTTTTTTATTGCTACTGGCGCTAGTAATCGTTGTCGGACTTGTCTATGGTTATAGTAAAATGCAACAGGAAGAAACAAAAGAACAGGCGGATTTTGCGGCAGTCAATGAGTTACATGAACTGATTACGGCTGAATCGGTTTATGATATTACTTCGGAAAAGTTAGTAGAGGGGGCACTGCGCGGGATGGCAAATGCCATTAATGATCCGTATAGTACCTATTATTCACAGCAAGAAGCGGTTTTTCACAAGCAAGCGTTAGCGAGTGAGCGTGTTGGCATTGGGCTTGAATTATCGGAAGTGAATGGGAAGTTTATTGTTGTAGCGCCAGTGAAAGCATCGCCCGCAGAAAAAGCAGGGATTCGACCACTGGATGAGCTGGTTCAAGTCGATGAAACACGACTCGAAGGAAAGACACTGGGTGACGTGATGAAGCTAATGCAAGGGGAAGCGGGCGAAACGGTTGCGCTGGTACTGTATCGACCAGAGCTAGAGAGACATGTAAAACTTGAAGTGAAACGGGAGAAGCTTAAAAATACAACGGTGGAAACGCAATTATTAGAAGTGGAAGAAGTGAAAATTGGCTATGTAATCATCTCGCTCTTTGCCGAAAACACGGCGGAGGAATGGAAAAAGGCGCTTGATGTGCTTTTGGCAAAGGAAGTACAAGGCTTAATCATTGATGTACGTGACAACCCTGGTGGCTATTTACATAGTGTTGCACAAATGATGAGCATGTTTGAGCAAAATGAAAAAACGTTCGCCTATATGCAAAATCATGAGGGGGCGACAGAGTCACTGAAAACAAAAACAAGTGAAGCCTTTGCGCCTTACGCGAAGCAGTTAAGCAATATGCCGATTACGGTGTTGCAAAATGAAGGAAGTGCTTCAGCGAGTGAAGTCTTTGCCGGGGCGCTTCAAGACTGGAAGCGCGGTGTGGTCATTGGTGTCACAAGTTTTGGTAAAGGAACGGTCCAACAAACATGGGAACTGCAAAATGGTGGTGAGGTGAAGCTGTCGACAAATAAATGGTTAACACCATCGAAGCGCTGGATTCATCAAGTTGGGATTGAGCCGGATTTAGAAGTAGAGCAGCACCCGCTGTATAAAGTCGAAATGAAAGTGTTAAAAGGCCGTTTTGATGTGGGCGAATATAGCGAAGAAATTGCCTATAGTCAGCGTGTGTTAAGCGAGCTTGGCTATAATATTGGGCGGACAGATGGCTTTTATGATTTAGACACGGCAAATGAAGTTGAAAAATTCCGCAAGCGTTATGAGTTAGAGGATGGCAGACAGTTAGATGAAGTGTTTTTCCGTGAGCTGACGCTGCAATTAAAGAATTTTAAAGAAGACCCAGTAAACGATATGCAATTGCAAATGGCGGTGAGCTTTGTGATGCACCAATTTGAGTAATTGGTCTATTAAGTTCTGATGCGGCATAGATAATAGAAATAGGACTACGAATTATGACCAGGATTTGATACAATTAGTCGTACGGTAGGTGAGATGATGGATATAACAATTTTATTCGAAATTTTAAAAGGGATTGGTCGCTTTTTTATCAATCCGCTATTTTATATCGCAATTTTATCAGCAATATTTTTAGGTTATCGTCGTGTAAAACGAGAGCGCCGCTTTTTTCATACAAGAATTTTAGACGGCTGGTCAGAGTTGAAAAACATGCTGTTGATGGGCTTTGTCCTATCGTTAATCATTTCGTTATTTAGTGTGGTTATTGGCTTAACGGTATCACTTGAGCTATTAGTCGCGATATTTTTAGTTAGCCTGATCGGGCTCGTTTTATACTTGTATCATGTATTATCGCCAATTATTGTGATGACACTCGCATTTTGTGCGATTGTCTGGATAGATTGGCAAGATTGGTCGTATTCGATTTGGGGTATTGACTTAGCTGGACGTAATGTCGTAGAGGGGTTAGTAATTACCGTGCCCGTTTTAGCTGGGCTACTATTAATGGCTGAAGGGATTTTGATTCGTCGTAACGGAGCGAAATTTGCCTCGCCCATTGTAGAAAAGACCAAGCGTGGAATGAATGGCGTTGCTTACTATAGTAAACAGCTTTGGTTATTACCACTTGTCACGATTATTCCGGGAGATGGCATTCAAAACTTTGCGCCGTATTGGCCACAGTTTACGATTGGCGCAGAGCAATTTTCGCTAATTATTTTCCCGTTTGTCATTGGTTTTCAACAAATGGTACGACAAAAGCTACCGATGTATGTTTATCCGCAAATGGGGGGTAGCATTGTCTTAATCGGTGAATTGGTATTGATTGTTGGTTTACTTGCTTATTTTGTACCGGTACTCGGTGCAGCGGCATTAGCGCTGGGTGCAATTTCTCGTACGGTTATTGGCGTTTACTATAGTCGCTCAGAGGACCGGAACAGTTATGCGGTGATTCGCAGTGAAAAAGGAATCATGATTGCCAGTGTGTTACCGGATTCGCCAGCAGAGAAGATGGGCTTAATTGCTGGGGAAGTTATTAAGAAAGTTAACGGTCAGCTTGTTTTAACCGAAGACGAACTGTACAGCGCCTTACAAATTAATGCGGCACATTGTCGTTTAGAGGTGCTCGATCATAGCGGTGAAATTCGTTTGACCCAGCATGTTGTACACAGTGAAGATAATCATAAAATTGGGCTATTAATTGTCCGTTAAGTAAGTGGAACCTCGCACATTGTGGGGTTCTTTTTTTGTGCATTATGTTTATCACTGTTCGACTTCGTAAAGTATGATACTATAAACGTATTATTCGTTATTTGAATTTTATGAATGCATGTAGAAAGCTTGTCGTTCTTAACAGGAGTGGGAGTTATGTTAGATTGGGTTAGTATTGCGAATGTTGAATTATTGATTGAAAAATATAAATTATTGGGGCCTTGGTTTAGTGTTTTACTAACATCGATTGAGGCGTTTTTACCGTTTATTCCATTGTTTGTCGTGGTTGTTGCGAATGCGGGAGCTTATGGGTTGTTTTGGGGCTTTATGTTATCGTGGCTAGCGACCGTAGCGGGCTCGTATTTATTCTTTTTAATCATCCGCAAATTCGGCAACCATCGACTATTTAAAAAAATAAAAGCGCAACACCAAGTGCAAAAGCTGATTCAATGGGTTGATATGCGCGGCTTTACACCGCTGTTTGTTCTACTCTGTTTACCATTTACGCCAGTGGTTGTGGTCAACAGTGTGGCAGGCTTATCGAATTTAAAAAAGAACTATTATTTTTTGACATTACTCATTTCTAAGCCGGTGATGATTTTTTTCATTAGTTATTTAGGTAGTGACTTACGCGCGGTTGTAAGTTCGCCGATGAAAATTATCGTATCGTGTCTGATTATTGTCGGGATTTGGCTGTTAGGGAAATGGATTGAACACCTGATGAATAAACGTGTAGAACGAGATTTACGCAATGCACGAGCAAATAAGCAGTAAATTTAGGCGTCGCTATATTAAATAGTGACGTTTTTTCTTTGCTATGTCTAGGCTAAAGCGCCAGCCCCTAGGACATTTCGGTGCCTCCTGCAAAAGTGGTGTAGCATTTACTTTTGCGTCAGGCCCTGCAATGTCTGAGGCTCACACGATGTGAGTCATGTCGGTCATGTCACATGCGTTTTGACCAATCGGGGCTTAAAGGGCGATTTAGCGCTTTTCCTATAGGATAAAGTGCGCGAACATGTATTCTTATTATATAATAAAGATACTTAAAAAAAGTGAGGTGTCGGCGATGACGTTACGTGTGATTTCAGGACGAGCAGGGACAGGGAAATCGACTTTTATTCATGAAGAAATTGTAGAGGATTTAAAAACAAATTTACTCGGCCATCCGATTTTTATTTTAGTTCCGGACCAAATGACGTTTTCAACCGAGTATGAGCTGACTAATAATTATGACATTGAAGGCATGATGCGCGCACAGGTCATGACGTTTAAACGTTTAGCGTGGTTTGTACTGCAAAACGAGGGTGGGATTGCACGTGAACGGATTGATAACACTGGGTATCGCATGCTGCTACGTCGCATTTTAGAAGAGCATCAAGAGGAGTTTTTACTGTTCAAGCAAGCAGCTGGGAAGCGCGGATTTACAAAGGAAGTCGAGCAAATTTTAAAGGAATTTAGTCAATACAATATTGATCTTCCATCGCTTAAACCATTAATGGACGCATTACGTGTGAATGGTGCAAGTGAAGTGCTGCTACATAAAATGCATGATATTGAAATTATATTACAGCAACTAGAGGAGCGCATTGGAGCAGAGTATATCGATGGGGATGGTTACTTCCCGTTACTGTTAGAGCGTATGCCTAAAATGGAAAGCTTACGCAATACGCATGTATATTTAGATGGTTTTGTGTCGTTTAATGGTCAGGAGTTTGCGATTTTAAAAGAGCTGTTAATTTATGCGAAGCGTGTGACATTAGTGTTGCCGATGGATCATCCGTCTTCAGATATGCTGGATGGTTCCACGTTTTACCGTGCGGCGATGACCTACGACAAAGTTAAGCATGAAATAGCAAAATTACGATTAGAGCATGGCCTTGATATTGAGGAAGAGCCGCGTATGCATTTAGAGGTAAATTTCCGTAGTAAGAATCGTGATTTACAGCAAATTGAGCGTAGCTTTAATGAGCCATTTGTGAAGCCGATTGAGGCATTAGGAAACGTGAAAATTTTAGAGGGGGTTAATCCGCGTGCAGAAGTACAAGGTATTGCCCAGGAAATTAAAAAGCTCGTTGTCGAAAAAGGCTTGCGCTATCAAGACATCGGGATTATGTATCGCCAAGCAGATGTCTATGATCCGATTATTACGACGACGTTTACGCAATATGAAATTCCATACTTCTCGAATGAAAAACGTGCGATGCTGTACCATCCTTTAATCGAATTTAGTCGTTCAGTTTTAGAAATTCTCACGTCAAATTGGAAGTATGAACCGGTATTCCGCAGTGTAAAAACTGACCTTTATTTCCCGTACAATGCAAATTTAGCCGCGATGCGTGACCGTGCGGATATTTTAGAGAACTTTGTCATTGCAAAGGGGATTGTGCATGATCGTTGGTTTAATGACGAGGTGTGGCATTACCGTCGTTTTAAGTCACTTGAAAAGATGAATACCGTGCAAACAAAGGACGAAGAGGAGCATGAAGCACTACTGAAATCGGCGCGTGATTTAATTCGAGAACCGGTTGCAAAGCTACAGCATAAGCTAAAAGGACATGTAACAGGCCGTGACATTGTTGTGGCATTGTATGAATTTATGGACGAGCTTGAGGTGTATAAAAAGCTCGTGAAAATGCAGGAGCAGGAAGAAAAAACGGCAGCCATGCAAAAGGCGACAGAGCATGAACAAGCGTGGAATGGCTGGGTGCATATTTTAGAGCAGTTCGACCTCATGTTTGGCGATAAAGAAATCGCTTTAGAAGAGGCAGCACAAATTTTAGATGAGGGCTTTGAATCGCTGCAGTTTTCAAGCGTACCACCGACACTCGATGAAGTAACGGTTTCTACGTTAGAATTCGCACGTTTTGATAATAAAAAGGCGATTTTCATTATCGGGGTCAATGACGGCGCGTATCCAATGCGAATGGATTCGGGCGGATTATTATCAGATGATGAGCGTGACGTGTTTGAACAGGCTGATTTCGAGCTGGCGCCAGGAATTAAAAGCCGATTGTTACAAGAAAGCTTTTTATTTTACCGTGCGATTACATCACCGACGGATTATTTATTTATTACCTATGCGAGTGCGGATGAAGAAAGTAAAGGCAAGCTGCCATCGATTTACGTGAACCGTCTGCATAAAATGTTTGAGGTGAAGCAGGACGGAAAAGATGAGCCGGTGCGCACCTTACCGCAACGTCAAGTAGTCGCCGATCCGCTTGATGAAGTGCATTCAGCAAACGTACTCGATTATTTACAGCATCCATCTCCTGCGATTGGCTTTTTAATGACGCAGTTAAAGCAGGCACAATTTGAACGCCGCGAAGTCGCAGAAGCATGGCAGGCACTCCAAGCGTTTTATGAGCGTGAAGGGAACTGGCAGCATGTGCTTGAGCTTGTCACAAAGCCGTTATATGAAACAAATGAGGCAGAGCCACTTACGGAAGAAACGGCTACAAAGCTATACGGTGAAAACTTTTTAGCGAGTGTATCGCGTATTGAGAAATTTTATAGCTGTCCGTATTCACACTTTGCATCGTACGGCTTGAAATTACAGGAGCGTACGGAATTTAAACTGGAATCATTTGCGATGGGCGATTTATTCCATGAGGCAATTCGAACAATTTTATCGGAAAAAGAGCCGACGATTGTGCTTGATACGTATGTGGCATGTTATAAAAAAGCGGATTACACGATTTCAAAACTCGTTGATTACTTCTCGTACAATATTTTAAAAAGCAGTCATCGTTTTGAGTACATTAAAACGAAGCTTGTTAAAATTGTCGCGCGTACGATTTATGCGTTAGTCAACCAAAGCGAGCTGTCAAAATTCAAAGCGATTGCGCATGAAAAGCCGTTTGGTAAGCGGGATGATAAAAATACCGAACAAGATGACCGCAACCCACTCGATGCATTAAAGATTGATTTGGATGATAACCGTAAAATGTTTGTGCGCGGCCAAATTGACCGCATTGATGCGTATAAGGATGCGCAAAACTTATATTTGCGTGTCATTGATTATAAATCGAGCGGCCGTAAATTAGATTTCAACGAGGTGTATAACGGTATTTCGCTTCAGCTGTTAACGTATTTAGATGTGGCGATGCAAAACTTCCCGATTATTGCACAGGAAGGCAAGTTTATTAAGGATTTATCGGAGCTTGAAAACATCATTGTGCAAGCAGCCGGCATGTTCTATTTACATGTGCATAACCCACTGATTCCAACTGAGGATTATGAGCAGCTCGACAAGGTAGAAAGCTTACGTCAGGAAAAGTTCAAGCTAAGTGGCTATATGTTGAAGGATGTCGAGGTAGCGAACTTAATGGATACGTCGCTTGAGCCGAGCAAGACGTCTATTATTGTGCCAGCGAAATTTAAAAGTGGTGAGGAGCTAGAATTTGATGGCCGCTCATCGAAAGTGATCGAACCAGCGCAAATGGAGAATTTACAGCAATTTGTTCACCATAAATTCCGCCAGGCGGGTAATGAAATTTATAAAGGTAACACCGAAATTAAGCCGTACAGCTTAGGCAATCAAAAAGCATGTACGTATTGTAATTTTAAATCGGTTTGTCAATTTGATGAGACCGAAACGGGCAACAGCTTCAATGAACTGAAGAAGCAAAAAGAGGAAGAACTATTCGACAATATGAAAAAGGCGGTGTGTGTACATGACGATTCCAATGAAGCCGAGTGATGTGCAGTGGACCGATGTACAGTGGAAGGCGATTTATGCAGCTGGACATGATGTATTAGTATCGGCTGCTGCGGGTTCAGGGAAAACAGCGGTATTAATCGAGCGGTTAATTCAAAAGATTTTAGCACCTGAGGATGTTCGAATTGATGTCGATGAATTACTCGTTGTAACGTTTACAAACGCATCGGCTGCGGAGATGCGCAATCGTATGGCAGAGGCACTCGAAAAGGCGCTGTCCGAGGACCCAAGCAATGCCTTTTTACGCCGTCAGCTGAGTCTACTAAATAAGGCACAAATTTCAACGCTGCATTCGTTTTGCTTATCGATTTGCCGTGAGTTTGCATACACAATTGATTTAGATCCAGGTTTTCGTTTAGCGAGCACCGAGGAGGCATCACTGCTACAAGATGATGTACTAATGGACGTGTTAGAAAAGGCGTACCGTGGGGATATGGATGCACTATTTTCAAAAGATGAGTTATATGCATTAGTTGATAGCTTTGCGACGGACCGCAGTGACCAGGCGATTGAGTTTTTACTACAGGAAATGTATAAAGTGTCACGTGTACAGCCAAAACCGTATGAATGGTTACGCGCGTTGCCGTCTAAATATGATATTGATCCGAGTACACCGATTGATGATTTAGCGATAGCTAAGGAAATTCGCCCGTTTGTTGTCGCGAGTTTACAAGAAGCAGCAAGTCGTATATATAAAGGCTGGCAAATTGTATCGGTGGAGCCAGCGCTTCAAAAAAACACGGAGTTATTTGAAGGGGAATACGCGGCGGTAAAAGCAGTAGCCGACGCAATGGAGCAAGGCACGTGGCAAGAGGCCTATGAGCTGATGCCAGCAATTGAATTTGGTCGGATAAAAGCTGTGACGAAAAAAGATACCGAGGAAGACCGTGCACAATACGCGATTGCGAAAGACCACCGCGACCAAGCAAAAGCAATGATTGCAGGTTTAAAGGAAACATTTTTCGCCCGTCATCCAAAGCTGTACGTACAGGAAATGGCTGCAACTAAGCCAATTTTAGAAACGTTAGTGAAGCTGACGATTGAATACAGCGAGGCCTTTAAAAAGGCGAAGCAGGAGCGCGGTTTACTGGATTTCTCGGATTTAGAGCATTATGCACTTGAGATTTTAACCGCTCGAGATACGGATACGGCACCACCGACACCGTCTGATGTGGCACTAGGTTTTAAGAAACGTTTTAAAGAAGTGCTTGTTGATGAGTATCAGGACGTTAACTTTTTACAAGAAACGATTCTGCAGCTTGTGAAAAGTGGCGATGAGGCGAGTGGCAATATGTTCATGGTTGGTGATGTCAAACAGTCGATTTACGCGTTCCGACTGGCAGAACCCCGCCTGTTCCTTGATAAATACAAGCGTTTTGACACGGATCCAACGGCGAACGGGATGAAAATCGATTTAAATGCCAACTTCCGTAGCCGTTCAGAGGTATTAGAAGGCACGAACTATGTGTTTGAGCAAATTATGGATGAGGAAGTCGGCGAAATTGAATACGATGAGCAGGCAAAACTAAGATTTGGTGCAAGTTACGATGAGCAGCAAGTCCCGATTGAACTAGTGCTACTTGAGGGCGATTCAAAAACACAAATCGTACCTGGTGCCGAAGAGGATACAGAGGAAGAAAGCATTAGCGCGGCCCAGCAAGAGGCACGTTATATTATTCAGCGTATTCGAGGCTTTGTAGAAAACGGTGGACAAGTATATAACCCGAAAACAAAATCAATGCGCCCCGTGCAATACAAGGACATCGTTGTTCTAATGCGTTCACGCACATGGTATACGACATTCGCTGAGGAATTTAAACGTGCAGGCCTACCGCTGTATGCGGAAACAGATGGTGGCTATTTCGAGTCGCTTGAAGTGATGATTATGCTTAACACATTAAAAGTGATCGACAACCCGTATCAGGACATTCCACTAGCATCTGTTCTGCGTGCCCCGTTTATTGGCTTAACGGAAAATGAACTGGCAGCCATTCGTTTGGTAAACGAAAAAGTGCCGTTTTATGATGCGCTCAAGCAATTCCGTGAGCAGGCGAATGGTGAAATGTCGGGTGCTACGGAGCAAAAGCTCGACAAGTTCTTTAGCCTACATGAAAAATGGCGTAACTTCTCGCGTCACGGGGCACTCGCTGATTTAGTATGGCAAGTGTATTTAGATACGAATTATTTTGAAATGGTTGGCGCGATGGCGAATGGTAAGCAGCGTCAGGCCAATTTACGTGCGCTGCATGACCGCGCATTAAGCTATGAAAAATCATCGTTTCGTGGATTATTCCGCTTCCTACGTTTCATTGACCGTATGCACTCGCGCGGGGATGATCTAGGAATTGCGAAATCCATTAGTGAAGCCGATGATGTCGTAACCCTACTGACGATTCACAAATCAAAGGGCTTAGAATATCCAGTCGTATTTGTTGCGGGCATGAGCCGAGCTTTCAATACAAAAGATTTAAGCAGTCGTTATATTTTTGATCAAGATTTTGGGTTAGCGATTAAATCGGTCAATCCGGATTTGAATATTATTTCAACATCACTACCTCATTTATATGTGAAAGAGAAAAAGCTCGCAAAAATGAAGGCTGAGGAAATGCGTATTTTATATGTGGCGATGACGCGTGCGAAGGAACGACTAATTTTAGTCGGTTCTATAAAAGAGTGGCAAAAGCAAAAGGAAGAATGGCAGTTTTATCAGGATTTACAGGAAAAAGTGCTGCCAAAATATGTGCGTTCTAAAGCAAATAGCTATTTAAGCTGGGTAGGTCCTGCGGTTGCACGTCACAACGATTTCTTATTTGCCGAGTATCGTTCAGAAAAAGCGACGAAAACGGAAAAATGGAAAATTACCGTTGTGCCAAATAGTGATTATTTAGCGGCCAACGAGCAGGCAGATACGGTAGATGAAAAGGACAAGCAAGCAGTGAATGAAGAGCTCGTGACGCTTTTAACGAACCGCTTTTCAGCTAGTTATCCATATGAACAGGCGGTAACAAAAAAATCGAAAACCTCTGTATCCGAGCTGAAGCGATTAGAAAGCTTGCAGCAAATGGAGGAAGAACAGCTGTACAACACCGATGCCAAACGCTACGTAAAAGCGACGGTGCCAAGCTTTATGTTAAAAGGTAAAAAGAAGCGCGAGCTATCAGCAACCGAAATAGGAACCGCGGTACACGCAGTCATGCAGCACGCACCGCAGCAAGGTTTTGAGACAATTGAAGAAGTAGAGCGGTTTAAACAAGTGTTAGTGGAGCGTCAGTTATTACATCAAATTGAAGCAGAGGCCGTGCAAGCCGAGCAGGTACTCGCCTTTTTCAAAACGGAAATTGGGCAACGCTTTACACAGGCAAAGGAAGTGCTACGTGAAATTCCGTTTACGCTCAGTCTAAAAGACAAAGACGGCGATGCACAAATTATTCAAGGGGTAATTGACTGTCTGTTTGAAGATGCGAATGGTCAGTGGATCTTACTCGATTATAAAACCGACTTTATTGCGCCATCCATTTTAGACGATTTTGAGAAAATTAAACAAAAAATGACAAAATCCTACCAAGTTCAATTAAACTATTATCAACATGCTGTACAAGTCATTAAACGCATTGAAGTAAGCGAGAAATATTTATATTTGTATAGCATTGGTCAACAATTGAAAATGGATTAGGAGGATTCTTGTGGAGTTTCGCCCAGTAGGTTCCAAAGAGCGTGTGGCAACGCTTGATATATTACGTGGTTTTAGTTTACTCGGTATTTTACTTGTCAATATGTTTGGCTTTTATTTACCGATGCCACATATTGCGGATTTAAGTAATTGGTTTAGTGAAGCACAAGACATTATTTGGCAACAATTGCTCGATATTTATGTGCAAAGTAGTTTTTATCCGTTATTTTCGATGCTGTTCGGGTATGGTTTAGCAATGCAGTTTTTAAAGGCCAAAGAAACGGGGGCTAGTTTTTATCGATTTGCCCCAAAGCGCATGATCATCTTATTTATAGTAGGGATGTTGCATGCCGTCCTCATTTGGTGGGGCGATATTCTAGCAACATACGCATTTTGCGGCATTTTCTTAATTGCCCTTATGCGCTTACGTGCAAAATGGCTTTTAATCATTGCAGTTGTGGTCAACGGGTTGTATCATGCGATTATTTTAAGTCTATATAAAGCGGGCGGTATGTTTGATACGACAACGGATAGTTTGTCGGTAGATATTGTAGCGATTCAAAGCTCGATTGAGGCATATGGGGTTGGATCGTGGATGGATGCATTTTCGCAGCGCTTAGTCGATTTGTCGATTCAACTGAGCCCGTTTATGTGGATTTCGTCGCTATTTACGATTTTACCGTATATGCTAATTGGAGCAGCACTTGGAAAGTGGCGTCTCATTGAAGGTGCGAAGGACAAGCTAGTGACATGGCTAGTATTAGCGGTACTTGGCATTGGTATCGGGATTTACATGAAAAGCTTACCAATTGCAGGTGCGCAAACATTTGGCAATGAATATTTACAAGTGTACATTGGTGGTCCGATGTTAGCGTTAGGCTATATTGCCGTCGTGACGTTACTTACGCAGCTACCGTTTATTGTAAAAGTTTTATCACCGGTGGCAAAGGCTGGCCGTATGTCGATGACGCTGTACATTATGCAGTCGATTGTCTGCACGGTGCTCTTTTACAATTGGGGCTTCGGATTATTTGGCAAAGTGGATGTACAGATGGGTGTCTTTATTGCCCTGGCGATTTATGTGTGCCAATTAGTAATGGCCGAGCTGTATTTCTCGAAATTTAAGCAAGGGCCACTCGAAGCAGCGATGAAGCGCTTAACGTATGGTAAATAGATTTCAGAAAAGTAAGGTAATTCCAAACGTATTGATGTATGATGTAAAAAAACAGTAAGGAGCGTTTTACGTTATGAAATTGTTATCATTTAAAGTAAATGAACAAGTAAAGTTTGGTCCAAAAGTGAAAAAAGAAGAGGCGGTTTGGGATGTTGTTGAAATTCAAAAGCAACTAAACGTCTTAAAAGATTTCCCGGAAACAATTATCGACGGCATTACGTTAGGCTATGACTTTGTTGAGCAGGTTCGTAAATTAGTAGATGCTGCACAAAAACATGAAGATGGTGCGCAATTTAAATTAGCGTATTCACATATTGAATGGTTATCACCAATTCCGCGTACACCGAAAAATATTTTATGTGTCGGAAAAAACTATAACGATCATGCGGTGGAAATGGGTGCAGAGAAAGCGCCTGAAGATATTATGATTTTCACAAAATCACCAACAGCGATTGCTGCGGATGAAGCGACTTTACCGGTCCATGCGGAGTTAACGGATTCACTCGATTACGAGGGTGAATTAGCGATCGTTATTGGCAAGCGCGGTAAAAATATTCCGAAGGGCATGGCGTTCGATTATGTGTTTGGTTATACCATCGCTAATGACTTAACGGCGCGTGATCTTCAGCAAAAGCATAAGCAGTTCTTCTTAGGCAAGAGTTTAGAAGGAAGCTGTCCAATGGGGCCATACTTAGTAACGAAAGATGAACTTCCTGATCCACAAGCACTTACAGTGGTAACAAAAGTAAACGGTGAAATCCGTCAAAACGGCTCGACAAAAGATATGATGTTTACCGTAGAGGATATTATTGCTATCGTTTCGAAATATGTAACGCTTGAGCCAGGTGATGTTATTTTAACAGGGACACCAGCTGGAGTAGGTAAAGGCATGAATCCACCACAATTTTTAAAAGCAGGCGATGAAGTGAAAATTTCAATCGAAGGTATTGGGACATTAGCGAATCGCTTCGCATAAAAATGTAAAAAATTTATTACAAAGCGTTTACAAGCAATCGAATTCATTGAATCCTCACAACCTCTCATGGTAGGATAACTCATGTAGAAAAAAATAGAAGAGGTGGAAATAATGGATTTTTTAACTAGTACAACGCACTTACACATTACAACTTGGGTAATCGCATTAGTTTTATTCTTTATCGCAGCATTATCTAGTAAAAAGCTTACAGGTGTACATATGGGCTTACGTTTAATGTACATTTTAGTGATCATTACAGGTGGCGCACTATTCTTAGAATGGCGCGATAAAATTACTGAAAGCGGCATGAATTATGACATGAAGGTATTATTCGGTATTTTAGTAATCGGCTTCATGGAAATGGTGTTAGTACGTAAAGGCAAAGGCAAGCCAGTAAACCTATTCTGGATTCTATTTGCTGTTGTGTTATTAGTAACGTTATACCTAGGCTTAAGCATGGGTATCGGTGTGAACTTCTAATTCAATCAATCAAACCACTTTAGCTTAGTTGCTAGAGTGGTTTTTTCTATGAGTCACAAGATATTAAAAATAACTAAGTGTTTTGTAATGAAATCCGTTCTGCTACGTTACGGCGGACGCTTTCCGCGGGCACGGCTCCAACTAATTTTTTGTACCTCTGACGGCGGCCCAAAAAATGGATTTTCCGCGCGTGCTGTTCCCGCAGGAGTCTGCCGCCTTCACTCCGCGCCACTCTCTATGGGAAAAAGTGAGCTTCTTTAACAAAGTAGTTCAGCATAATAACTAAAATAGAATTCCTTTCTAAAAAAGCAATCATAAAATTTCCCTATTGTTATAAAGTGAAGAACAAAAAATCAAGCCGCTTGCGCTAACGCGAGGCGGCGAATGATGTAAAAGTTTTGCTTACTTGATTGAGCATACTTTGAATTCTAAGGTAGCTATTTTTAATAAGTTTGTTGATAAAGCAACCTATTTTGTTAAAGAGATTCACTTTATGCCAAAGTAGAGAGTCGCGTAGTGAAGGGGCCGACTTCTAGAGGATAAGCGTGCGCGGAAAATCCAATGTACTGTGCCGCCGTAGAGGTACAGTACATTTAGTTGAAGCCACGCCCTCAGAAAAGCGTGCCTCGTAACGCAGCAGAACGGATTCAATTATAAGGGCTCATAATCTTAAACATGTAGGAATAAAGCATGTATACACACTTTTGTCACTTATTTGCCTCATTTAGTATTAATACCTATCCTTTCCATAGCCTGTAAGATAACTTTTTTGGTAAAATGACGAGGGACTGTATGTGAAGGAGAGGAAAAAGTTGAGACTGAAAAAGTGGTTAAGTGCCTTAACTGCGGGTGTGCTTCTTTCAACAACTTTGGTGTTTGCCGGTGTGGCAAATGCAGAGGGACAAACGAGCACAATGGCAGATGAAAGTATATACGATTTATTAGTAGACCGTTTCTTTAATGGGACAGGTAAAAATGATGATGAACAGGTCAATGCAAAAGACCCCGAGATGTTTGCAGGTGGGGATTTTGATGGGTTAATAAAAAAAGTAGATTATATCGCGAACATGGGCTATACGATTATTTCGATTGGCTCGGTATTTGCAACGGAAAAATATGATGGCTCAATGATTACGAGCTACGAGGCAATTGAACCGCACTTTGGTACGGAAGAACAGCTTCAAAATGTAGTGAATACATATCAAAATCGAGACATGAAAATCATGGTCGATTTCCCGGTATCTAATGTCAGCCCGAACCATGAATGGGCATCGCAGGCGGGCTTTGTGGCAAGCACAAATGAACAAATTCAGTGGGATTTATCAAATTCAGCCGTGCAAGATCAGTTAATTGAAAGCGCGGCAGCCTTCGTATCAAAATACGATGTTGACGGTGTACGTTTAACAAATATCGAAAGTGCGGATACGGCGTTTTTAAACCGTCTAATTGATGCGTTAAAAGCGACTGATAGCGAGCTCTATGTGATTACAAATAGTGAAAGTGATGCTAACTTTGATGCGAAATTTTATGCAGACACAGCAGCACTGTTAACGAATGCCTTTAAAAATGTTGATTTAGATACGGGTGTGTTAGAAGCGCATATCGCCGAAGCCACTTCAGGTACACCAGTGCTTTCGATGACGGATACAATTTGGTCGGACCGTTTCACACGATCTTCAACAGCAGAGGGTATGTACCAGCCGACACGTAGTAAAATGTCGATTGCGAGTACTTTATTATTACCAGGTGTGCCGGTTGTGACGTATGGTTCGGAAATTGCGATGAACGGTACAGCGGGTCCTGAAGCACATCAATATTACAACTTTAAAACCGATTCGGAATTAGCCGATTATATCGGAAACTTACAATCGTTATTAAATGACTCGGACACATTACGTGCTGGGGAATTTAAGTGGATTGAAAACGACAATGGCTACATGGCATTTGAGCGTAAATCAGATACAGAGCATTGGGTTGTCATTATTAATAATAGTAGTAAAACAAAACGTGTGAACTTACCAATCGCAGAAATCGGTGAGGATAAAGAAATTCGCGGTATGTTTGAGAGCGAAATTATTCGTGCCAATAAAGACGGTAACTATACAATCATTTTAGATCGTGAAATGGTAGAAGTGTATCAAGTGATTGATGAGCGTGGCATTAATATGTCATACATCGTGGCCCTTGGTCTAGTCGTTGTCATTTATACGATTTTCATGGTGGCAGTGATGAAGCGCGGAAAAAAACGTCGCGCGGAGCAAGCTAAATAAACAAAAAAATCGGGAGTAGCCAATGCGGCCGCTCCCGATTTTTATAGTTTCAAACGTTCTTGCAATACGCGTGCAATGCCGTCTTCGTTGTTAGATAACGTAATTTCGTTGGCAATATTTTTTAGCTCGGCAATGCCGTTATTCATCGCAACTCCGACTCCGGCATATTCAATCATTTCTAAATCATTATCCTCGTCACCAAAGGCAATAATGCGGTCACGTGGAATGCCCATTTCTTTGGCGATATGGTCAATCCCCACAGCTTTACTTAAGCCTTTACGAACGATTTCGATAATCGGGAATGGTGCGCCCCAGCGACGATGTTCGATCAGTTCGGCATGGACATCTTGCAGGTGCTGACGAATGATTGGTGTGTTGGCGTCATCTGCGTGGATTAGTAAGCTTGTTGGGTTTTGATGCAGCGTATGTGTTAAATCACCCATTAAAATGTTCGGGCTACCCATATGGAACATTTGCAGCGCGCCGTCATCTTCACGATGGATGTATACGTCATCCATTACTTCGGCGATTAAATTATCGTATTCATATTTGTGTACCGATTCGACAACGTCATGTACGACATGTAAATCGACTGTCGTATGTATCGTCTGCCACAGCGGATTTTTGGGATTGTGAACGAGTGCACCGTTAAAATTGACAATCGGTGTTGTTAAACCAAGTTCGTTATAATAGAGCTGGCTTGCACGGTATGGACGCCCTGTTGCGATCATCACCTGATGGCCCGCTTGTTTTGCTTTTAAAAGAGTATCTTTCGTTAACTGAGAAATGACTTTTTCGTCGGTTAATAGTGTGCCGTCTAGGTCTAAAACGATTAAATGTTCTTTCATAGGTGATAAAGCCTCCTTTTACGTGGATTCATTGTAACGCTTAAAAATAGTTTTCGTCAAAGTTTTGAAACAAATGCAACATTTTGATAAGGTAAGGTTTGAGGTGAAAAAAATGATTGTACAACGTGAAGTTTGGAACGATATTCCATTATTACATGTATATAATGAACAAATGAATGAACAGTCACCCGTTGTAATTTTTTTACACGGATTTTTAAGCGCGAAGGAGCATAACCTACATTATGCCTATCAGCTCGTTCAACGTGGTGTCCGTGTGATATTACCAGATACTTATTTACACGGGGAGCGTTCAAATGAAGCTTCTGAGGATAAGATGAACCTGCACTTTTGGGAAATTGTTTTAACATCAGTAAAAGAGGTACATACTATTTATGCGCAGCTCAAGGCAAAAAATTACTTGGCGAGTGAAAAAGTAGGCTTAGCTGGTACATCAATGGGTGGTATCGTGACATCGGGCTGTTTAGCTGTTTATCCGTGGGTACAAGCAGCAGGTATTTGTATGGGAACGACAAGCTATACAAAGTTAGTAATGCACCAAGTAGAGGAAATGAAGCAACGCGAAATCGATTTACCGATGTCAGCTGAAGAACAGGCAGGCTTCATAACGATGCTAAGTAAATTTAATCTGGAAGATCATGAACAGAATTGGCAAGGTAAGCCGATAATTTTCTGGCACGGGATGCGCGACACGGTTGTTCCGTATCAAATGAGCCGAGATTTTTATGATTCACTGGACGATACGCACCTTGAAGCGATTACTTATTTATCAGAAGAAAAGGCCGGTCATGCCGTTTCACGCAATGGCGTGTTGCAAGTGACACAATTTGTTGCACAACATTTGGCATAAATCGCAAGTTCTGATAAGATAAACGTTAACACTATTTCGAAAGGGGAAATACAAAAATGGCAATCGATCAAGATATGAAAGACAGCATGTTAGCTGCGTTAGAAACTGTAATTGATCCTGAGTTAGGTATTGATATCGTAAACTTAGGTTTAGTATATGATGTTGATTTAACAGATGAGGGGTTAGGCATTGTTACAATGACACTAACTTCAATGGGCTGTCCATTAGGTCCGGTAATTGTAGACCAAGTGAACACAGCATTAACTGAACTTCCAGAAGTGAAGGAAGTAAAGGTTGATATCGTATGGCAACCAGCATGGTCTAAAGACAATATGTCTCGTTATGCTAAAATGGCATTAGGTGTCCGTTAATTAATAAGGCCTCGATTTTTTCTATTATACATAGGAAAAATCGGGGTCTTTTTTTAATCAATTCGGCAAACACTAAGGGGACAATGATCGCATTCGATTTCACGCTTTAAAAACGATATGTCATGAATCATTATGTAGCCTTTTTCTATCGAAAGGATGTGTTGTTTACGTAGATCGCTCAGCATCCGGTTCACGACTTCGCGACTTGTAGCACAAAGGTTGGCGATTTCGGTATTTGTAAATGCGAGTTTAATGAGCACTTCATTTGGTGATTGGAATTTGCCGTAAGTGTTCGCTAAACGAATCAGTGTGGAGTAAAGTGCTCCTTTTTTACCGTGCAGCACTAAATCACGTAGTCTGCTTTGATTTTTTAAATGCTCGATTTGTAACCACTTTAAATAGTCGGTCATTGTCTTGGGTTCGTTTTGTAAATAGCATTCAAAGGCTTCGCGTGATAAGGCGTAAAGTTTCGCTGGCGTCAATGCTTTGGCAGTCGTTGTATGAAAGGTGCTACAGCAAAAAACGGTCGTTTCGCCGATTAATGTCTGCTCGCCACAAATTCGAATCGCTAGTTCCTTACCGCTTTCGGTTTCTTTACTAATTTGGATTGTTCCATTTTTCACCAGATAGAGTTGGTCTGCTAAACCGCCTTCTTGAAACAACTGCGCGCTCTTATTTACGTTGACTAATGTGCCTTTTGTTTGGAAAAGTGTTGTAAGGACTGGAGGGAAAATGATCACGGTTTCGATTGTGCTCACACCTTTCGAAAGAAATTAATTTACAAATAATTCCCATTATAATTGAATTTATCATACCATAATTTATGGAAAAAATTCGTTGAACATTGAGTGTATTTATTTGAAGTTTGACTAATTTTGACCTATAATCAAATTAGTCAATAAAGGTCAAACTTTTAAAGGGGTGTAGTATATGCAATTTAATCAAACACAGGATAATCGTCCGCCATTAGAACAATTTGGGCGAAATTTAATTGAACAAGTAAAGAACGGCAAAATGGATCCAGTTATTGGCCGTGACGAAGAAATTCGCAATGTGATTCGTATTTTATCGCGTAAAACGAAAAATAATCCGGTGTTAATCGGTGAGCCAGGTGTAGGTAAAACCGCAATCGTTGAAGGCCTTGCACAGCGTATTGTGCGCCGTGATGTACCAGAAGGTTTAAAGGATGCTGAGCTTTATGAATTAGATATGAGCGCATTAATCGCAGGGGCTTCGTATCGTGGTCAATTCGAGGAGCGTTTAAAGTCGGTATTAAAGCAAGTGAAAGAAGCAGAAGGGCGCATTATTTTATTCATCGATGAAATTCATACGATTGTTGGTGCTGGGAAATCAGACGGCGCAATGGATGCAGGAAATATGCTCAAGCCAATGCTTGCGCGTGGTGAGCTGCATTGTATCGGTGCCACAACATTAGACGAGTACCGCATGTATATCGAAAAGGATCCAGCGTTAGAGCGTCGTTTCCAACAAGTATTAGTGCGCGAACCGTCGATTGAAGATACGGTATCGATTTTACGTGGCATTAAAGATCGCTTCGAGGAGCATCACCGCGGTGTACGTATTCACGACCGCGCGATCATTGCAGCAGCACAGCTAGCCGACCGTTATATAACAGATCGTTTCTTACCAGACAAAGCGATTGATTTAATCGACGAGGCATGTGCGATGATTCGCATAGAAATTGATTCGATGCCACAAGAGCTTGACCAATCGACACGTCGTTTAACCCAGTTAAAAATTGAGCAGCAGGCACTGAAAAAAGAAAAGGACGCGGCAAGTAAAAAACGTCTTGAAATTTTATCGGGCGAAATCGAAACGGTAGAAGCAACGATGAAAGCAATGAAAGAACAATGGGAGCTCGAGAAAAACGGCTTACAAATTGTGCGTGACAAAAAAGATGAACTGAAAAAATTAGAAGCCGAGCGCGATGATCTGTATTTATCAGGTAGCAACTTTGCACGCGCTTCGGAGCTGCAATATAGTAAAATTCCAAAGCTTGAAGAAGAAGTAGCCAAACTGGAGGCACAGCTAAAAGAAACAGAAGGCAATCGTATGCTACGAGAAGAAGTTACGGAAGAGGAAATTGCCAAAATCATTTCGCGCTGGACAGGTATTCCAGTAACAAAATTAGTCGAGGGCGAGCGTGAAAAATTACTGCGCTTAAAAGATACATTGCATGAGCGTGTTGTTGGGCAAGATGACGCGGTAACGTATGTAACAGAAGCAGTATGGCGCGCGCGTTCAGGCATTAAAGATCCGAACAAACCAATCGGCAGCTTCTTGTTCTTAGGGCCAACAGGTGTTGGTAAAACTGAGTTAGCAAAAGCATTAGCCGCGCAGCTATTTGATTCAGAAGAGCATTTCATTCGTATTGATATGAGTGAATACATGGAGAAGCATTCGGTATCGCGCTTAGTTGGAGCACCTCCGGGGTATATCGGCTATGAAGAGGGCGGTCAGCTAACAGAAGCAGTTCGTCGTAATCCGTATTCGGTTGTGCTGTTAGATGAAATTGAAAAAGCGCATCCAGATGTCGCGAATATTTTACTGCAAGTGTTGGATGATGGCCGCATTACCGATAGTCAAGGACGTATGGTCAACTTTACGAATACGGTAGTTATTTTAACGTCGAATATTGGTTCACAGTATTTATTAGAGCAAACACCAGAGTCTGAAGAGCTTGTACAAATGGCATTACGTCAGCACTTCAAGCCAGAACTACTTAACCGTATGGATGATATTATCATGTTCCACGCATTATCAAATGAACACTTCCATGCGATTGCTTGGAAATATGTTCATCAGCTACAAGCTCGTGTGGCTGAGCAAGAGATTACGTTACATGTGGATGACGCAGTAGTAGACTGGGTTGTGAAGCACGGAATTGATCCACAATTTGGGGCACGTCCATTAAAACGCTTCGTACAGCGTCATTTAGAAACGATTGTTGCGCGAGAACTATTAAAAGGCGAAATTGTTGCAGGTGGTACGCTTGAGATTTCGTTAGACAATGATGGATTAGTGATTCGAAAAGGATAATTGGAAAGGCACAGCTTGTATGCGGAAAAATGCGTGTAGGGGCTGTGTTTTTTTTATGAAGCATGGAATGAAAATGGGATACTTGTGGGATTTTGATTTTATTTGCGTTTTGACAATTAACAAGGGGCTGCCCGGTAGTATATACTGGACAGCCCCTTATTACAATTAGTGGTGTTCTGCTTCTACTTCTGGAGTAGATTCGTTTGGAATTACTGCAGCGATAATAATTACTAATACGCTGAATACTAAAGAAACGATTAAGCCATTCATAAAGTCGAAGTTTACGCCTAAAACTGAGCTTACTACGTAGTTTAACATTGTTACTAATAGGAATGACCAAAAGAACGTAATAATATATTGCATTAAATTCACCTCATTGAACTTATTTATAACGATTTTATGAAATTACATCTTCAATATCATACCATAAGCCCTTAGGAAAATAAAAGAGGGAATGCAATATTTAATGAAGTTGTCAAAATATTTTAGAACGCATTTAGAAAACAAGGAAAATCATTGAAAAACGGGCGAAAGTGGATTAGGAATTTAGGTGACTAAATACATATTTAGAAATAGAAAAATAGAATTTTTACAATAATAAAAAAATCTACAGTTGAGTTTCTCTTTTTTATCCTCTATAATTAGTACCAACTACTAATAATTAGTAATGATTAAAAGGGGATTTTTCACAAAGGGGGCGTTTATTTGAACGCAGGAATTATCGGGATAAGTAAGTACATTCCACCAAAACGTGTGAGTAATGCAGATTATGAAAAGGTTTTTGAAACATCGGATGAATGGATTCGTACACGAACAGGCATTGAAAATCGCCATATTGCAGAGACGGAAGAAACATCTGACTTAGCCTATAATGCAGCTAAACAGGCTATTGAAAATGCTGGAATTACGCCACAACAGATTGGCATGATTCTCGTTGCTACCGTAACACAGGATCAGAACTTTCCGAGTGTAGCATGCCAAATTCAAGAGCGTTTAGGCATAACAGGCTGTGCAGCGATGGATATTTCAGCGGCGTGCTCGGGTTTTATTTATGCAACGACGATTGCCAAACAGTTTATTGAGAGTAATAGCTATGATTATATATTAGTAGTAGGTGTTGAAAAGTTATCGAAAATTGTTGATTGGACTGATCGCAATACGGCGGTGTTGTTCGGAGACGGAGCAAGTGCGGCGGTTATTGGGAAGGTTTCAGAGGGGCGTGGCATTTTATCGTTTGAGCTCGGCGCGGACGGAACGGGTGGTAAGCATCTCTATCTAAACAGCCAAAATCATATTTTCATGAATGGCCGTGAAGTGTTTAAATTTGCGGTGCGTCAAATGGGTGAGTCTGCTGTGAATGTATTAGAAAAAGCGGGCTTAACAAAGGATGATTGCGATTATTTAGTGCCGCATCAGGCCAATATTCGCATTATGGAAGCGGCGCGTGAACGACTCGGTTTACCGGAAGAGAAAATGTCGAAAACCATTCATAAATATGGAAATACCTCTGCCGCATCGATTGGAATTTCGATTGTGGATGATTTACAAGAGGGGAAAATTAAAGATGATGATATCGTCGTACTAGTTGGATTTGGTGGCGGGTTAACTTGGGGTGCACTCGCAATCAAATGGGGGAAATAAATCAAATCAGAGAAGAAAAGGGTGTTCAACATGGAAAAACGTAGAGTCGTCGTAACAGGAATTGGGGCTGTTACTCCTGTAGGAAATAGCGCGGAAGCTTCATGGGAAAATGTGATTGCGGGTAAATCAGGTATTGGTCCAATGACACGTGTCGATACGAGTAAATTCCCCGTATCGGTTGCGGCAGAAGTGAAGGACTTTCAAATAGAAGAATATATCGAGAAAAAAGAAGCGCGTAAAATGGATCGCTTTACGCATTATGCGCTTGCAGCTTCGATGATGGCGGCAAAGGATGCGGATTTAACAATTACCGAAGAAATGGCACCGCGTGTTGGGGTGTGGATTGGTTCGGGTATTGGCGGGATGGAAACGCATGAACAGCAATTTTTAACGTTCCAAGAGCGCGGGGTACGTCGTGTGAGTCCGTTCTTTGTACCGATGATGATTCCGGATATGGCATCAGGTCAGGTGTCGATTTATTTAGGTGCAAAAGGCGTGAACTCATGCTCGGTAACGGCTTGTGCGTCAGGAACAAACTCGATTGGTGATGCGTTTAAAGTGATTGAGCGTGGTGATGCGGATGTCATGATTACGGGTGGGGCAGAGGCACCGATTGTGACGATGGCAGTAGCAGGCTTTTGTGCGAATACAGCACTTTCATTAAATCCAGATGTGAATAGTGCGTCACGTCCATTCGATAAAAATCGAGATGGTTTTGTAATTGGGGAAGGCTCAGGGATTTTAATTTTAGAAGAATACGAGCATGCAAAGCGTCGCGGGGCGAAAATTTATGCAGAAATCGTTGGCTACGGGGCAACAGCCGATGCACATCATATTACAGCGCCAGCACCAAACGGCGAAGGAGCGGCACGTGCGATGCAAATGGCGTTAAACGATGCAGGCGTGCTACCTGAAAAAGTAGGTTATATTAACGCACACGGTACAAGTACACCGTATAATGATTTATTTGAAACGCAGGCTGTGAAAACGGTATTTGGTGATCATGCTTATAAATTAGCGATGAGCTCAACGAAAAGCATGACCGGGCATTTACTTGGTGCAGCGGGTGGGATTGAAGCGATCTTTTCAGTGTTAGCATTAAAAGAAGGAATTCTACCACCAACAACGAATATACAAGAGCAAGATCCAGAATGCGATTTAGATTATGTACCGAATGTAGCGCGTAAAGCCGATATCGACTATGCACTAAGTAATTCGCTTGGCTTTGGTGGACATAACGCTTGTTTATTATTTAAAAAATATAACGGATAATCAAAAAAACGAACGCGGCCAAGTCTAAGCTGCGTTCGTTTTTCGTATCGTGTACAAAGGATGGTGTTTTTGACCCGCTTTGTACTTTTTTTATTTTGCTACGGGCTATGTGTCATGTCTGTAAGCAATATGATTTTGTATTTAAATTACCGCACGCTTGGCTATTCCTGGAATGCTGTGCTGCTATACATTGTACATGGGGCCGAGCTCTATTTAGCGCTCGGGGCACTCATTGGGATGTTTAGCGTCGTTTACGGCCTAAGCCCATCGCGTTCTCCATTTTCTTAAGTGTTTTCGACGCGATGGCGTTTGCTTTTTCGGCACCTTCATCTAAAATATCGTCTAATTCTGGAGAATCGATTAATGCGTAGTAGCGCTCTTGAATGGGTGTTAAGTGCTCGACAACGGCTTGTGCAACGCCTGCTTTAAAGTCGCCATAGCCTTTCCCTTCATACTTCGCTTCTAATGCTGCAATAGAAGCGCCTGATAAAGCAGATTCGATTGTTAATAAGTTCGAAACGCCTGGTTTGTTTTCTACGTCAAATTTCACGATGCCTTCAGAATCGGTTACAGCTGATTTGATTTTCTTTTCGATTTCTTTCGGTGTATCGAGTAAGCGGATTGTCGCTTTTGTGTTTGTATCTGATTTTGACATTTTTTTTGTAGGTTCTTGTAATGATTTAATACGCGCGCCTTCTTTTGGTGTGTGAATGTCTGGAATCGTTAACACATCATTGTAGCGCTTGTTGAAACGCTCTGCTAAATCGCGTGTTAATTCGATATGTTGCTTTTGGTCATCGCCAACTGGCACGATATCGGTGTTGTATAAAATAATATCCGCCGCCATTAATGGTGGGTACGTTAATAGTGCTGCTGAAACAGACTCTTTGCCGTCTGATTTATCTTTGAATTGTGTCATGCGCTCTAATTCTCCGATTGACGCAACACATTGTAACATCCATCCTGCCTGCGCGTGAGCTGGTACTTCCGATTGGATGAATAATGTTGATTTTTTCGGATCAATACCACATGCGATATACATGGCAGCTAATGAGCGGATGTTTTTGCGTAGCTCTAAACGGTCTTGTGGCACCGTAATCGCGTGCTGGTCAACGATACAGTAAATCGCATCGCCTTGTTCTTGTAGTTCTGGGAATTGCTTAATCGCGCCGATATAGTTCCCTAATGTAATGGTACCTGTTGGCTGTACGCCAGAAAAAATAGTTGTCATAGGTAAGTCCCCCTTATAGATATTTTGTTATTTAGTGAAACTAAAGAACAAAAAAACATCATGCGTCCTCTATTATTAAATAATAGAAGGGACGAATGATGTTAGAATCCGCGGTACCACCCAGCTTGCCAATTTGGCCACTCTTCTTCGTAACGTGAAGGCGACGAGCAAAACTACTGGAACCACTTGTAAATGTCCGTTCGTAAGGCTAACTCGGAAGTCCATTCCATTTAACCGATGATCTGTTTGCACCAACCACAGACTCTCTTAACATCGGATTTAAATGTACTACTCTTCGTCAACGTTTTTCTTAATCTTGAAAGTGATTATATCGCAACTGACGAAATAAACGCAATCATTTTACATAAAATTTTCGAATAAAAAGAGGACAAAATGGGAAGAGTAGTAGGAATCCGTCTAAATGCATGCATTTTATGTGAAATTGTCCAACTATTTTCTCAATTAATATTTTTAAATGAGAATGATTATCTTTTTAGTAGACGTTTCGGTCTAGAATTTTCTGGGTAATTATTAGTTATGATCGATTGAAAAGGAATACTTGTATTTTCGAGATAAAAATGTCATATTTATTGCGGCTAAACCCCATTTATTTATTGACAAAGTGTATTCAAACATGCGTAATTCATGTATAATAAGAAGAGAATCTTAAATTAAATTAATTCTAAACTAAGTATTTATTTATACATTCTGCTTCTTATTAAAGAAGACACTTATAGCAATTGAATTGAATCAATTAGAGAGGAAGTGAGATCAATGTTAGTAACATTATTTACTTCACCAAGTTGTACTTCATGTCGCAAAGCGAAAGCATGGTTAGAGGAGCATGACATTCCATATACTGAGCGCAATATTTTCTCAGAACCTTTAACAATTAGCGAAATTAAAGAAATTTTACGAATGACAGAAGATGGCACAGACGAGATCATCTCAACGCGTTCGAAAATCTTCCAAAAATTAAACGTTGATGTTGAAACATTACCATTACAACGTTTATACGAATTAATTCAAGAATATCCAGGTCTGTTACGTCGTCCAATCATTTTAGATGAAAAACGACTTCAAGTTGGTTATAACGAAGATGAAATTCGTCGATTCTTACCTCGTAAAGTAAGAGCGTATCAGTTACAGGAAGCACAACGCATGGTTAACTAAATAAGCGCGATTTCTGATGTTACGGCTGCGAATAAGCGATTGTAACATCTTTTTTTATTGTCCAGACTAAAAGGGCACTTTAGCGCGTTTATTATTGTCAAATGTCCAAATACTTTAATCATTTTTACGTATACTAAAGTTAAGCAAGTTTGTTACTTGAATTAAAGCAATAAGTACAATACAATTGCAATTATTCGAAATATTTATTGTGGATAATGTTTTTTCTTTTCATTTTAAAGCATTCCATCATACAATAGATTTATAGTTACTTTCATGTATGAAAAAGTAATAAAGTTATGATGCAATAGATTTCCGTGTTGTATAATATTGTAAGGAATCATGACGTTCTATACAATGACTGTGAAGGGAGTTGAGGTCTAATGGACATCGAACGCATTAATGATAATACGTTAAAATTATTTATTACGTATAGTGATATCGAGGATCGCGGATATACGCGTGAAGAGATTTGGTACAATCGCGCAAAAGGGGAAGAACTTTTTTGGGATGTCATTGGCGAAGTTAATACAGATGATTACTTCGATTTAGATGGTCCAATTTGGATTCATATTAATGCATCAGAAAGTGGTTTGGAAGTGGTTGTCACACGTGCAGCGGTCAACAATGACTCTGAAACTTCATCGATGATTGGTTCGTTTGAGGATGACCTTCATATAGCAGATCAGTTAAATGAAATGGAAGAATCGATTTTCAACGCAATTGGTGGTAAGGCAAGCAAAGAAGAAGAAGTGCTTGAAAATGCACGCTTCCGCTTTAAAGATATCGATGAATTATTACCACTGGCCGAGCGCGCAGCTCAGATTGATGTACCATCAGCGCTTTATAAATGGGATGACTACTATTATTTATTTGTCGATTTACAGCATTTAGAGCAAGCTGAGGCACGTAATGTCATTGCCTTATGTAGTGAATATTTAGCAGCTTCAAAAATGACCGTTCACCGTTTAGAGGAATACGCGGAAAAAATCATTCCAGAAGACTGTTTCGAAACGATTATAAGTTATTTCTAACATACAAGGCTACCTGAATTTTAGGTAGTCTTTTTTCGTGCTTTGAAATCGACAGTTTTCCAAGAGTTACTTGTTGTAAGTTGATTGTGCGCGGGACACTCGCTACGATTAGTTAAAAGAGGTGAAATCCATGTTAGTTGCGCATAATGAACAAAAAGAGCTCGTGCAATTGCATCGACAATTTTCACGAGAAGAATTACAGCGACTTCGGCAACAGCAACAATTTTTCTGTCCACAATGTCAGGAGCCCCTGCAATTAAAAATCGGACAAATTCGGATTCCGCATTTTTCGCATTTTCAGCAAAGTGACTGCGAGGCGCTGTTTTCGGAGCGAGAATCACAAACACATCTTTTAGGCAAACAGCATTTGTATGAGTTTTTCGAACGTTTAGCACTGTCCCCGCAATTAGAACCTTACCTCCCGCAAATCAAACAACGTCCAGATCTACTAATTGAATACGTCAATCGCCAATTCGCAATTGAATTTCAGTGCAGTAATTTACAGCCAGAAATTTTCCTGGAGCGAACTCTTGGCTATATCCGTGCCAAGATTACACCTATTTGGATACTCCATACGCCGCAACGGAAAAAGAATGGACTCGGCATTCAAAAAATCACCTTGAATCATACACTCGCGCAGTACATGATGCAAAATAATGGCCAGCGTTATTTAATCACGTATGATGTGGCGAGTAAAACTTTCTATTATTACAGCAACTTACTGCATGTACACAAAACGCAATATTTGGCATCTATTAATTGCATCCCACTAGCGAACCAACGCTTTCCATTGTTAATTCCAACAAAAATTTCTCGTACTAAATTTGAATTCCTATTCACAAAACTCCTATATTTCCGTGAAAGCTATTTGCCCCCGCGTCTACTCCTTAGTAAGCGAGGTGTGAAGGATCCCTTTTTACGGGCTATTTATGAACTTAAGCTAACGACTACCAATTTGCCGATTTTTCTTGGTATTCCCGTAAAAAATACGAATGCTTTTGATGACTATTGCATAGAATGGCAAGTACAGCTATTTTATTTTTTGAAGTGTCATGCATTAACGCCACAGTCGATGAATACAAATGCGATTGATTATTTTTTGCAGTGGGCGAAACTAAAAGCGACCGTTGAGCGGAATGAGGAAGTGGCGTATTATTTAAAGTTGTTAAAGCAATTAAATATTCAGCATGTCCACGAAAAAATCGAAAAAAAGCAATTAATTGATGTCCTCTATGACGAATTGGTTGCAATTGGATAGTTAAATTGTTTAAATAGACTTATAATTTCGAATTTCGGAATAGTAAGGGTAGGGGGAAATTACTAATGACAAAACAAATCACGCGTTCAGAAGTACCAGAGCATTTAACATGGGACTTAACATCAATTTTTGAGTCCGATGCAGCTTGGGAAGCGGAATTAAAAGACGTAGAAAAGCTATCAGAACAAGCAGCTAACTTTAAAGGCAAAGTTGCAGAAAGCGCGGAAAGCTTATATAAAACAATTCAATTTAGCAATCAATTATTTGAGCGCCTTCGTAAATTATATGTGTATTCACATTTAAAACACGACCAAGATACGACGAATAGTATGTATCAGGATTTAGACGGGCGTGTACGTTCAGTTGCTTCTAAAGTAGGTGCAACATGGTCGTTCATTATTCCGGAAGTGTTAGGTTTAGATGAAGCAACGTTAACAAGCTATGTAGAAAGCTATGAGCCACTTGAGCAATTCAAACAAAGCTTAAAAGAAATTAACTTAGGTCGTCCGCATGTATTATCTGCGGATAAAGAAGAGCTACTAGCACAAATGTCGGAAGTATCGTCTTCAGCAAGTACAACATTTAGTGCATTAAATAATGCCGATTTAGAATTCCCTAAAATTAAGGGTGAAGACGGCGAAGAAGTGCAACTTACGCATGGTAACTATATTTTGATGCTTGAAAGTGATAACCGTGAAGTACGCGAAGCGGCATTCAAAGCGGTGTACGCAACTTACGGCCAATTTAAAAACACCTTCGCAGCGACGCTTTCGGGTAATGTAAAGGCACAAAATGCCAACGCGAAAATCCGTAACTACGATTCAGCGCGTCATGCGGCACTGAGCAATAACTTCATTCCAGAAAAAGTGTACGATCAATTAATTTCAACGATTCACGACTACTTACCAGCGCTACACCGTTACGTGGAATTACGTAAAAAAGTGTTAGGTGTTGATGAATTGCACATGTACGATCTATTCACGCCACTTGTTAAAGAAGTGAAAATGGAAGTAACGTATGATGAAGCAAAGAAAACAATGGTAGAAAGCTTCGCGCCACTTGGTAAGGAATATCAAGACACTGTTCAAAAAGGCTTAGACAGCCGCTGGGTAGACGTATTAGAAAACAAAGGGAAACGTAGCGGTGCTTACTCTTCAGGTACATTTGGGACAAACCCATACGTATTAATGAACTGGCAAAATAACGTCAACAACCTATATACATTAGCGCATGAATTTGGACACTCGATGCACAGCTATTATTCACGTGCTAACCAGCCGTACCAATATGCGGATTACTCAATCTTCGTAGCAGAGGTAGCGTCTACATGTAACGAAGAATTATTATTCGATCATTTAATGAACACATTAGATGATGAAAAACAAAAAATCTATTTATTAAATCAATGGTTAGATGGCTTCCGCGGTACAGTATTCCGTCAAACAATGTTTGCTGAGTTCGAGCATATGATTCACGAAATGGATGCAAAAGGCGAAGCAATCACAGCGGATAAATTAACGACTGTTTACTATGATTTAAATAAAAAATACTTCGGTGACGCTATGAAGGTAGATGAAGAAATCGGGTTAGAATGGGCACGTATACCGCATTTCTACTACAACTATTACGTTTACCAATATGCAACAGGTCAATCAGCGGCAACGGCTTTATCGAAGCAAATTTTAGAAGAGGGTCAACCAGCTGTCGATCGTTACATTAACAATTTCTTGAAAGCAGGATGCTCGGACTTCCCAATTGAAGTATTAAGAGCAGCAGGCGTAGATATGGAATCTCCAGAACCAATCGCACTTGCTTGCCAAGTATTCGAAGAAAAATTAGCTGAGCTTGAAAAGTTATTATTGAATAATTAATTGCTTTTGAAAACGCATCTCTTTTAGGTGCGTTTTTTGCTTATTTAAGTGGATATTTTATTGTTTTAGCTCTTGTTGTTTAGGTTTTGAAAAAAGAGGATTGTAATTAGGTTTTTTACGGAGTCCCTCATATCAATGCTTTGTAGAGTTTAGCTACCTATTGACTGTTAAAATCTTAGTAAAACATTTTCATTTCTATGGAAACGCTTACTATATGACGAATTTGTGAAAAAAGGCTTGTTTCGTTGCATCAATTATTATTCCGTGATAGAGTAATAAACGTGAAATAAATCACATAACAAACATACACCCCTTTGTTTGAACGTGAACATTTCTCCCATCCCCTTTGTGAAAAAGAGGCGCACTATCTGTCGAGGATAGGGGCGCCTCTTTTGTTTTTTTAAAATACCAAGTTGATGTAGTTAACAGTACGATGTTATAATTTCCAATAAATACTATTTTATACTTGGAGGATTTTATGAGAAAAAAGATGACTATTTTATTGGGTGCTCTATTAGCATTCGTGCTAATTGTTCCTAGCACTTCATTTGCAGCAGAAAGTACTAAAACGCTTACTGGCGGGCAAATTATCGAAGGAAGAACTTTATTACCACTAAGAAGCCTTTTTGAAAGCCTTGGTGCAGAAGTAAAGTGGAACGCAAAAACAAGTACTGTTACTGCGGAAAAAGGGAATACGAAAATTGAATTAACAATAAACTCAAAAACAGTAAAAGTAAATGGTACGAAAAAAACAATAGATGTTCCTGCAAAATTAATTAATAGTTCAACAATGGTGCCAGTTCGCTTTATTAGTGAAACTTTAGGTGCGAAAGTGGAATGGAACAAAGAAAATAGCTATGCGCTAATTAATTATCAAGGGCAAAAAATTAAGGTGTTAGTGCAGGCAGCTAGTCAGCAAAAGCAATCGGAACTACAAACAATTAAAAGTCATGCATTAAAGGGAACAACACCTCAGTCAACGAACATCAAGGTTGGGGATACGGTTCAAAAAGTAGTAAATACTTATGGTAAAACATCTGGTGATGGTATGAGAGAATATTACACTTTAGAATATAAGGATTTCACAGCATATTATATGGGCCTTGAAGATGGGGAAGGGACGTACTCAACTTACGATAGTAAGACAACAATCTACAATCTTACCGCACAATTATCAAAGGCATACTCATTTGAGCAAATAAAAGCAGTTTTTGGTTCTAATTTTGAACGAGGTTATGATACGATTCCAGGTAAAATATTTATTACTTACGATTTAGGAAGTTATAAAATCTATTTTGAAGCAGTACAAGAGGTCGATTCAGATGCAGGATATTCGATGCCTCTACCACAATTTTCGTTTAAAACATATTCTGTAGTGAATTTTTAAGAGTGATGCAGTATGGATTTATATGATGGTTTCTGTATTATGCAGAAGCCATCTTTTTTAGTTTCTATTGGACAATGCTTACAAGGAAATTTTGAGCACCAAATAAAATTGAAAGGGGCTTGAGAGGTTTTTGGGATTTCAAGAATAAAAAAACCAACCTACAAATGCAGGCTGGTTAGAAATATTAGGATAAGTGCGAGAATTTTGTAACGCTGTGCTATTTTGCGCGCCAAAGTGTGACGTCGTCAGTCATGAGGCGCTCGACTTTTTGCTGGAGCATACGCTTTTTGAGCTCGCGTTCAGCAGCTTGCTCATTGATTGAATAGATCTCAGCTACTTCAGTTGTCGTTAATGTTGTAAATCGAGTAAATAAATCATCTAGTGACGGAGCAGGTTCACGAATTAATTCTTCACCTAACAGCTCCGCTAAAATATGTTCATATACCTCATATTGATACGAACCACTTACTTTTAAGCCCTCATCCTCAATGCACTCATTGAAAAAGACGATACTTGGTACTTCTTCGACTTCCATTTCGCGTGTTAAATATAAATCACTTTGGAACGAGCGGGCTGCTTCTTTTGAGCCAAAGTCGATCATAAATTCATTCATATCTAAATCAGCATGCTGTGCAATTTCGATTAAAGTTGCATGGGAGTTAATGTTGCGTACTTTTAGCTTTGCCACTTCTTGTACTTTGTTTAAATAGCGGAATCCAGCACGTTTCCCTTGAAGCTCTGCTGCTTTAATCGCAATAGACGGGAGTGCGGGATGGGTAATATCCAATTCGGCTCCGGAAACACAGCCCTTCATACGGTTTGTCATACAGTTAAGTGATGATAATTCCGTACTTAGGACATAACGACATGTAAAATAGTGACCATACTCTACTTGAAGCCTACGCAATGTTAATTGCATTGCGTGTGCGCGTTCATCAAGTGGGTCAATGAAAATGTAAAGTTCAATCGGTTTATTACATGTAGAAGGTGCTACAGGTTGCTGTAAAACTTGGACATTATTCACTCAAATCCCTCCTCATCATTCGGCGCATTTACCATATGGTGAGCAGTCATGACAAGGCGTTTGTAATAGACTTCACGGAATTTCCCGTCTAATCCAACCTCGTCCATTGCTTCTGCCATACATTCTAGCCATGCTTGAGCACGATCGGGTGTAATTTTAAAATGCATATGTCTCGCACGCATCATGGGATGACCATGCTCTTCGGTATAGAGGTCTGGTCCGCCAAGATACTGCGTTTGAAATTGAATCTGTTTACGAATTGTTTCAGAAAAATCTTTAGGGAAAATGGGAATTAGTAAAGGGTGCTTCGCCACTCGAGAGTAGAACGCATTCATTAATTCAGAAAGCTTTTCAGCGCCGATTTCCTCATAAGGAACCGTATATTTTCGATTCATTTGTTGTACTCCTTTGTGTCTTACTTCGTCCATATTATCAATGATAACCCATTTATGTAATGAATGTTTCATTTGGGCGATACAATTATTCTAGCAACGTAAAGCAGTTTTAACAAATAAAGTGCCCTACAAAATATTTTGAAGGGCGCTTTCCTTAAGCATTAAAGTAATTTAACACGTTTTTTACATAGTTCTGTGTTTCTGTAAATGGCGGGATGCCACCGTATTTATTTACGTTACCAGGCCCTGCGTTATAAGCAGCAAGTGCGGTTTCGATATTATTATCGAACTTGTCCAACATTTGGCGTAAATATTTCGCGCCACCCATAATATTTTGCTGGGGGTCGAAGCGGTCCTCTACACCTAAATAGCTAGCGGTTGTAGGCATTAATTGCATTAAACCAGATGCACCAGCTGAGCTGACGACAGAAGAATTGAAATTCGATTCTTGTTTCATCACGGCCGCAATGAGCTTTTCAGGCACATCATATGTTTGTGCAGCTTTTTTAATTTCTGAACTGTATTTTTCAGCACCGGCAAGAATGTTTTCGTAAGAAGTTTTGCCTGTGTAATCTTTTGTATAGTCATCAAGCGTTTTGTTCGTTGTTTGTCCTGTCATGCTACTGATTGCATTTGGCGCGACTTGGCCACTGTTATTAAATAAAAATGAAGAAATATAGGTAGTCGCATTCGCTGAAGTAGCAGATGCATCGCCTTGTAATGAATTCATAAGTTGTTGTAATGAGCTGACATCACCAAGTTCATTCAATGAGCTTGATGTACCAAGACCTTGACCATTTAATAAATCACCAAGTAATTCAGAAAATAATGTAGAGTTTGATGATGACATCGTTGAACTTGAACTATCGGACGTGTTTAAGTTCTGCAGTGCCTGTAGCTCTAATAATGTTTTCATTGATGAAATATCCATGAAAGCACCTATCCTTTCTGACTATTTAAAGCCGTCATAAAGCGCACGATTTTTTTCGGTGCAGTTTTCGGCTCAATATTATAGTTTTGTAAAAACTGAAGAAACACAGATTTTCCAAATGTTTCATCATTTGTTTCATATTCTACCTCATAATCGTCACAGTGCAAATAAAAAGAATGATCGAATACGAGTAAGCCGCCCTCATAGGGAAGCTCGACGCGGTCTGTTGTCAAGGTTCCGTAGCGCTGTAAGTTGTTCAACGGAATGTCAAAAAGTGCTAGACGTTCCTTCACATGTGGCGCTTCAATGCCATTCCCCGCAAGCATTTGATCGGCTTGGTCGCGTGTTAGCAGGTCAGTTGTTTCTAAATGCTGATGCTCCGACGATTTTTCTTTAAGCGTGCATTCAATCGTCTGTTCAAATTCACGAATACGCAGTGCACTTTTGATCGTTTTTAAATGAAGCTCGGGCGTATCGAAGTAATGATTAACCTGACGAATAATTTGATCGGGTGTTACCGCAAAATCTAGAAGCATTTGCTCATACTGCGCTTTTGTTAACATGTTTTTAAATTCAATTTCGATGTGTTGAGACATGGTCGTACCCCTTTTGCTAATAAATTTATAAAATGAATCGTTGTGAACTGGAAATGCAGTTTAATTAATGTTTTTCTTTATGGTAAAATATGAACAAAACAAGTTTTTAATAAAGGAGCTCTATTCCATTGCGAAACGTCTATTTGATTGATCAATTTAACGTAGTACATAATGAAATTCACTTTATTTTAAATGAAACAAAACAACTTAGCCAACTTCAGCCAACTGGGCAGGTATTGGCAGATTCAGATCATGAAGCCATTCTTTATCTAATCGACGAAAATGATACATATAATTATGTAAGCTTTGGTCAGTCAATTTGGTCGCAATTGGCACATATGATTGTATCGGATCAAAAGGCCTTTTTAAAAGTAGAAGATGGTCTACTGGAGCTTACCGATTTTACAGAAGAGCTTAAGGCGCTGCTCTATAATATTGAAGGTAATAGCAACTACGGAGAAGTTTTTGTGCAAGCCATTGAGAATACGTTTGCTGATTTTTTCGGTAAATAAGAAACTGTGATTGCATAAAGGAAACTGTCAGAAGAAAAGCCATCATTTCATGCGATTTGGCGTGAAATGTGTTTTTCTTTTGGCTAAATAAAGTATAATGAGTAAAGCAACGTGTTGTGAAATAGTAGGGAACGAGAGCTACTATTTTAGTTGGGAGGTTTTTGTAAATGGGACAATGGGAAATATTTTTAAGTCCATATAAACAAGCAGTGGACGAATTGAAAATTAAATTAAAAGGGATGCGTTCACAGTTCGGGATTATGAGTGGGAATTCACCGATTGAATTTGTAACAGGACGCGTAAAACCACTTGCTAGTATATATGATAAATCGCTTGCAAAAGGCATCCCATTTGAACCAACGGCGCATTTAGGTAACGAGTTACAAGATATTGCAGGCGCACGTATTATGTGTCAGTTTGTAGATGATATTGCAACAGTGGCCGAGCTGATTCGCCAACGCAATGATATGACAATCATTGAAGAAAAAGATTATATTACACATAGTAAGCCGAGCGGATATCGTTCGCATCATATGATTGTGGAATATCCTGTAGAAACAATTCAAGGGCGTATCGTGGTTGTAGCAGAAATCCAAATTCGTACATTAGCAATGAATTTCTGGGCATCGATTGAGCATTCACTGAACTATAAATATAAAGGGATTTTCCCTGAAGAAATTAAAAATCGTCTACAAAGTGCAGCAGAAGCAGCGTTCCGTTTAGACGAAGAGATGTCGTCCATTCGCAGCGAAATTCAAGAGGCACAGGCCTACTTTAGTGAAATAAAAGAAGCAACGAATCCAGCAATCCATAAGTCAAATGACAAAGAGGAGCGTGAACGTTCATGAAATTTGCCATTCAATCACGCCGAGATGACCAATCAAACGAATTGATGGAGCTCGCAAAATCGTATTTAGTTGATTTCGGTTTACAATTTGATGATGAAGAACCTGAAATTGTCCTTTCTATAGGTGGAGATGGAACGCTGCTACATGCCTTTCACCGATACGCCAATCGCTTAGACAAAACCGCATTTGTTGGCATTCATACAGGTCACTTAGGTTTTTATGCAGACTGGAAGCCATCCGAACTTGAAAAGCTTGTGCTGTCCATCGCGAAAAAGGAATTTAATGTGGTCGAATATCCGCTGTTAGAAGTACAGGTGCATCGTCATCACTCGGAATCGAGCATGTATTTAGCACTGAATGAAGCAACGATTAAATCACCAGACGTCACGCTTGTGATGGATGTCGAACTAAACGGAGAGCATTTCGAGCGCTTCCGTGGGGACGGGTTATGTATTTCAACGCCATCAGGAAGTACGGCTTATAATAAGGCATTAGGTGGCGCGATTATTCACCCAACACTGCAAGCATTCCAAATTACTGAAATGGCGTCGATTAATAACCGCGTTTTCCGTACCGTTGGGGCATCGCTCGTGTTACCTGCGCATCATAACTGTGTATTAAAGCCAGTCAACGAGCAGCAATTTAATATGACAGTGGATCACATTAGCATGGTCGAAACGGATGTAAAATCGATTACATTTAACGTGGCAAACGAAAAGGTTCGTTTTGCTCGTTTCCGCCCATTCCCATTTTGGGAGCGTGTGCACGATTCATTTATTTCAAACGAATAGAATGAGGCATTATGGATAAACGATTTCAATTACAATTTATAAATGAAGTCCCAGGACAATTGCTGCGAGAAGCGATTGCTACATGGGGCATTTCAAAGCGTGCGCTCACGGCGATTAAATTCGATGGTGGCGCACTTTATGTCAATGGCGAAGAAAAAAACGTCCGTCATCCACTTGCTGTAGGGGATGAGGTAACGATTCTTTTCCCCCTAGAGCAAGTAAGTGACGGCCTGATTCCACAGCAAGGGCAACTTGATATTGTCTATGAGGACGAGGCGCTACTTGTTATTAATAAGCCCGCCTTTATGAGCTCGATTCCATCTCGGGAGCATCCAGATGGTAGTTTAGCTAATTTTATTTGTGGCTATTTTGAAACAAAACAGCTCGCATCGACCGTGCATATCGTCACGCGTTTAGACCGTGATACATCAGGTTTAATGGTGATTGCGAAGCACCGACATATTCATCACTTAATGAGCGAGCAGCAACAGGCGGGACTTGTACATCGAGAATATGAGGCGGTCGTAGAAGGGATTGTAACTACGGACACAAAGTCGATCATCGCGCCAATTGGTCGAAAGGATACGAGCATTATTGAACGGGAAGTACGCGAAGATGGTCAGTTTGCGCATACGGATGTAACGGTACTGGCGCGTAAAGCGGAAACAACGCACGTACGCTTAAAGCTACATACAGGCCGTACGCATCAAATTCGTGTGCATATGAGTTTTATTGGTCACCCATTAGTTGGTGATGAATTGTACGGAGGCGATCGCGCACAGCTAGGTCGCCAAGCGTTACATTGCCGTTATGTGGCGTTTATTCATCCACTAACAAAGCAACCCGTGCAATTTGAATGCGAGCTGCCACAGGATATTATAGAAGTATTAAAATAACGGAAAGATGCCAACATTGCGTGGCATCTTTTTTATTTAGTAAAATTAGGGCCCATAACTAAAAGTTGGGGAAATACGGTATTATGGACACGTACCACATGGCCGTAATGCGCTCATGCCGTAGCCCAGCAATCCAAAAAGTAAGACTAAATTCGAAAAAGCAACCCCGTATTATGGTGATGAGCTGAAATTAGTGAATAGCCTCATGATGTTAGAAATAATCCAAGCAAAAGCGTAGTGAATAGATTAAAATAATAGTGAAATAAATAAGTGCTTGACGCTACTTGAAATTTCGTACTAAAATAATGCGTCATGAACACACGAGAGGAGGGGACAGCATGATAGAAGAAAAAAACAATGGCGTTCATTTTGATGAATCCTTTTTACGCATGTTACTTGATGAAGAAAACATTGAAACATTCCGTGAGCATTTTTTAGAACTTCACCCATATGATCAAGCGCAGTTTTATGAAGAGGTGGGCCCTGATATACGACAGACGATCTATCAGTTTTTGTCTCCTCAAGAAATGGCCCAAATTTTTGAGGCAATTGAACTCGATGATGATGAATATGAAAACTATTTAAATGAAATGGATACGTCATACGGTGCGGCGATGCTTGGTTTTATGTACGCCGATGATGCAGTAGACATTTTAAACGAATTAGATACAGAGCAACGTGAAAACTATTTAGACATGATGGATGACGAAACTGTCGAAGAGATTAATGAGCTGTTAGGCTATGAAGAATATACAGCCGGAGCGATTATGACAAAGGAGTACGTTTCGGTACAAGAAACGGCAACCGTACGCGAAGCAATGCGCGTGCTACGTCAAGAAGCGCAAACAGCAGAAACGATTTACTATATTTTTGTTGTCAACGATCAACATCAATTGTGCGGGGTATTATCGCTTCGTGAGCTCATTGTAGCGGAAGGCGATCTATATGTTCGCGATATTATGAGTGATAGAATTGTGTCTGTGAAAGTGACAGACGATCAGGAAAAAGTTGCGACGTTAATGAGAGACTATAACTTTATAGCAATCCCTGTTATTACAGATGAACGTGAGCTACAAGGGATTATTACCGTCGATGATATTATTGACGTTATCGATGAAGAAGCGGAAGACGACTACTCAAAATTAGCCGGGATTTCTGATATGGATGATATTGATTCTGGTCCGATAAAGGCGGCTGGTAAACGTCTGCCTTGGTTAATCATTTTACTGTTTTTAGGGATGATTACATCTGGGTTAATGGGGATTTTTGAAGCGACGTTAGATAAGGTCGCGTTACTTGCGACATTTATTCCACTGATTTCGGGGACTTCGGGGAATAGTGGGACACAGGCACTTGCCGTAGCCATTCGTGGTATTGCGACAGGTGATATCGGTGGGAAGAGTAAATTTCGATTGGTGTTGCGTGAATTAAGTACGGGTCTCATTATGGGGCTTGTTAGCGGAGCACTTGTTGTGGGCATTATTTTCATTTGGAAAGGTACGTTTATCATTGGGCTACTCGTTGGCGCGGCCATTTGTTGCTCCATTATTGTCGCGACATTAGCGGGCTCGTTTATTCCGATTATTATGCACAAGCTCGGTGTTGACCCAGCCGTTGCATCCGGTCCGTTTATTACGACATTAAATGACGTAACAAGTATCGTTATTTACTTAGGCTTAGCCTCGACGTTTATTAACCAAATTATGTAGCGAATTGCTTTTTGGTTGCATATTGTATGAAAAAGGATGTGCAGCATGGATGGGCAGCCGCTACTTTATATTGCGAGTCCAAAGTTTATAAAGCAAGTGATTGAACAAGAGGAGAGTACATCGATTTTTGTACCTACCGCTGTTGAAAAAACAACAAATGCGTTAGTAAAAAAACAATTAAGTTATTTTTCGAAACCGTTGAAAGAGCCGCGCATGCTCTTATTTTTAATGAATGATGGTGAGCGTATTTATGCATCAATTGACCGCTTGCAGGCAAATGAAGTACTACTCAATTGTTTTCATAATAAGCGTTGGATTAAAGCGTCGGATATTGTCATGATTCAGCATACAATGTAAAGAGGAGCCAAAGTTACTGGCTCCTTTTTTTATCTTTATTTTAATTACAAATGCCAAGGTCTACGTCGTCAATACACTGCACGGCGCAGAAGCAATCCAAGTTAACTGTTACACAGCTATCTGATGCGACAAATCGTGTCACACGACAAACATCGCGGAAGGAAATTGCTGTCCCGTCATTATTTAATAAGTCGACTGTACGACCGTTGTCATCCTCGGGAACGAGTACACGTAACGTCGCGCAGCAACCATCGAAAATATCTTCAACGCGGAAGTAGATGGATACGCAAGGTGGCTCATCGCTCGTTGAACTAAACGTTGCAAAGAACGGCGAACCATCTTTGTTAAGTAATGTGAACACACGTGTATCAGCTGAAGAGCGCGCTGGGTTGACGATTCCACCAAGAGGCTCTAAGAAACAGTTTGTTGTACATGTCGAACATTCATCCTGCACCGCTGCATTTTGAATTTCTAAAATCGCACGTACCACTTCACAAACGCAGCCATTTGTTGATTGGCCACCTACATTATTATCAGCTCTACCACACCCCATAATTTCACCTCCTTTACGCTGAGCTCTTACTAAAATATGAATTGAAATCTACATGAAACGGGCGAATGCTCACTGTCGTAAAAGTTCCAATAGCCAATTGAATAAATGAATGATGCCGCGGCTATACTTTAAGCAACTTTCGATGCAAGGTGGGCTGTTATGAAAAATAAATGGCTAGTTCTGTTTTTATTACTGCTAGTAGCGGGCTGTAGTGAAAAAGGCCAGGTAGAGACGTATAAGAATACCAATGACGATAAGCTACAAAGCGAAGTCGCACAGCTCTTTAAAGATGATGATCAAATTGAGCAAGCGAATATTTTACTCGTTGAAAATGAAATTTTTGTTGCACTTCAGCTCAAACCATTTACGAAATGGAAAAAGCAAAAAATCGAAGAGAAATGGCAGAAAAAAATTGAAAAGCAATTTAAAGAAAAAGCTGTACTCGTGTCAACTGATTTTAAGTTGTATTGGGAATCATCAAAACTGCTTGAAGAAAAAAGTCAGCAAAAGGTCCAGCAAAAATTGGAGGATTTAAAGAAGCTAGCAAAGGAGGAAACATGACGTGAAAGAGCAACAGTATAATACGTTGAAAGAGCAGTTAACCCCACAAACACCGGTACTCCTTAATGTATTGAAAGCGTTTTTTGTTGGAGGGATTATTTGCGTGGTCGGACAGGCGATTTCGTATTTTTATATGATGTTTTTTGATTTCACCGAAAAAACAGTCGGTAATCCAACCGTTGCCACGATGATTTTCTTAGCGATGCTTGCGACCGGTTTTGGCTTGTATCAAAAGCTTGGTCAATTTGCGGGAGCGGGGAGTGCCGTGCCAGTGACAGGGTTTGGCAACGCGGTTATTTCAGCGGCAATTGAGTATAAATCGGAAGGGCTCGTATTAGGCGTTGGTAGCAACATGTTTAAGCTTGCGGGCTCTGTTATTTTATTTGGTGTTGTATCAGCATTTTTTGTCGCCCTAGTTAAGCTGATTTTAGTATCGATTGGGGTGGTCTCGTGGTAATTGTTTTCCCGTCAAAGCCGTCCATACTTGCTTCAGCTGCTGTTGTTGGTCCGCTAGAAAAGCGTAGTGTTTATCAAACGTACTTCGATAAAATAATGGACGATGAGCGTTTTCACAAACAAACGAATGAAAAAGGGAATGCGGTGCTCATTTCAGAGGCATGCCAGCTCATACTTAAAAAAACGAATTTAAATAACTTGGATATTGATTATTTGTTAGGTGGCGATTTAATTAATCAAATGACGCCAACAAATTTTGCTGCAAAGGAACTAGCGGTCTCATTTATTGGTCTATTTTCTGCTTGTGCAACGTCAGTTTCTTCTATTATTGTTGCGGCATTGTTAACGGAGCTGGGCGCAAGTGATTTTGCAATTGCGGGTGCTTCGAGTCAGCATAATTCAGTTGAACGACAATTTCGATATCCGGTTGATTATGGTGCCCAAAAGCCTGCAACTGCACAGTGGACTGTAACGGGTGCTGGCTTTGTATTGATCGGCAAGCACCAGGAAAAAATGCCAGTCATTGAAGCGGCAACGGTAGGGAAGGTCATCGATTTTGGGGCGACAGATCCATTTCATATGGGTGGCGCGATGGCACCTGCAGCGTTTGATACGATACAGGCACATTTAGAAAAGCGCGGGCAGACCTTGCAAACCTATGATGTAATAATGACTGGGGATTTAGGGAAGATTGGCTTGAAAATTTTACTTGCGATGTTTGCGCAAAGTGGTGTGAAAAAAGAAGATTTAGCGAGATTCCGTGATGCCGGTGCGGAGTTTTTTGGTGAGGATGCATCCTTTTTAGCAGGGGCTAGCGGTGCGGGGTGCTCGGCATCTGTTTATAGCAGCTATATGCTGGAGCAATTTAAAACAGGCCGCTACAAAAAAGTATTGCTTGTTGCAACAGGTGCGTTGTTGTCTCCATTATCGTTTCAGCAAGGACAAACGATTCCATGTACGGCACACGCAGTTGAAATCGGGATGGGGTGATGGGTATCGGGTTTACATTTTTAATTGCATTTGTTGTTGGTGGACTGATTTGTGTCATGGGTCAATTATTAATGGATATTGGAAAGCTAACGCCGGGACATACTTTGTCGATTTTAGTTGTAGTTGGCGCTATTTTAGATGGTTTTAATTTGTATGAGCCGTTAATTGATTTTGCTGGAGCAGGTGCGACGATTCCGATTACGTCGTTTGGTAATTCACTGACACATGGTGCGTTAGCAGAAGCCGAAAAACACGGTTGGATTGGTGTTCTGACGGGGATGTTTGAGGTGACAAGCTCCGGAATTAGCTCAGCCATTTTATTTGGCTTTATCGCAGCCCTTATTTTTAAGCCAAAAGGAAAAGTCTAGACGATTACCCCTCTTTCTTATTCTAGTGTGCATACACTAAAAAATAGAAGGGGGGTATTTTGAATGTCGGGATACGGCGGCTGGCAGCAAGACTATAACTATGAATCTCCTGGGTATGGCGGCAATAATAGTGGTACCTTTGTATTAATTGTCGTGCTCTTTATTTTATTAATCATTGTGGGTAGTGTGTTTATTTAAAGAGGGGGCAAACAATAATGGAAGGGTCTTTTTCAAAACGAATTGAGAAAAAAACAGGTGTGAATTTTGATGAAATTATGGCGCTTGCGAATGCGTTAACACATGCAAATTTTGCAGATGAAAAGCAGGTGCGTAAAATTGTGAAAAAGGTAAGTCGACTTGCGAATAAGCCGATTACAAAAGAGCTGGAAGATAACATTGTAAATTCTATTGTACAAGACGGCCAATCACTAGACTTTACGAAGATAGAGAAAATGATGAAGTAAAAAAACCCCTGCTGAGTACATGCTTAGCAGGGGTTTGTGTGTTAAAGTTCTTTTTCCATGGCGCGGTGTGGGATGTCGGCGTCCATGAATTCTGGAGACGTTACGACATAGTCTAGCTTTTCATAAAACGGCACAGCATAGCTTTGCGCGTTTAGTTTTAATGTTTTGAAGTCGATGCTTTTTGCGTATTGCTCCACTGTTTTCATGATTAATACGCCAAGACGTTTTCCACGGTAGGAACTAAGTACGCAAACACGCTCCACTTTGCCGATTTTCGGCTCAATTTCACGTAGACGTGCTGTTGCGATTGTATCTTCACCGTCATTGACGATAAAATGAATCGCAGTGGCATCATGTTCGTCTAGCTCTAAACTAAGCGGTACGCCTTGTTCTTTAACGAAAACTTCTTTACGTAGCGCAAATGCACGCTCGCGGTCTTCGTCAGTTGTCACTAATTTTACGTCAAACACGTGTTACTCAGCTCCAGTCAATTTGTAGGTATCATAGGTTGTCCATGAGCCGTCTTCAAGTTGATATAGTAAATGAATGCGATCGATGATGTCCTTTTCATCTACGCCAAACATACGCAGTTGACTGAAGATATCATCGTGCTCTGAGTCATTAATCTTTTGTGCGATGGTAATATGCGGTGAGAACACAAACTTAGGTGCACCATATTTAATGTTTTCTTGAAGGGACTTATGCACACTTTCTAATTGAGGTGTAGGCTCTACACGGAAAAAGATGGTGTTGGTTGTTGGATAAAATGAACTAATTCGAGAAGCATGAATTTGTAACGGTGCAAAGCGAGTCGAAATGTCTTCTAATGCTTTAGAAATCTCGCTAATTTGTGATTCATCCGCATCAAAGGCATCTTTTAACGTAATGTGCGGTGTAATTAATGCGTAATGCGGGTCATAGCGTTTTCGATAAGTGTTTGCTAAATCTTGTATTTTTTTCGATGGAAAAGCAACAATACCATATTTCAAATTCATTACCCCCTAAAATATTTACCAAATGTCATTTTATTATAACAGAAAATTATGTGAATAAAAATTTCCCGCTCCGTTAATTATCCGAAAATTTCAACGAGCGCCCGCTTCAAATCAGGCTTCCAATACGTCCATGTATGGTTACCATCGAATTCTTCGTAAAACGTATCAATCCCTAATTCCAAAAACAGTTGATGCAACGCACGATTCGGTGTCAAAAAGTCTTTCACGGATTTGTCCTTTAAGATTACTTCTTTTTCACGTAGGCCAATAATATGGTAAAGCGATAGCATATCTAAATTTTTTGCTTCGCGAACCGTGTTAAGAACATGTTCGTCAATAAAAGGTGATTGTAAAATGGCTTTACCAAAAATATTCGGGTAATGAATAGCGGTCATAAGAGAAATTGTTGCAGCCATTGAGTCTCCGATGAGCGCGCGACCGCCACCCATTTGCGCGGTTGAAAATTCTTCATCTAAATAAGGAACTAATTCATGAGCTAAAAAGCGCATGTAGGCTTCGAATTGATCGCCTGTTGGGATATACTTACGTTTACGATCCGCATAGTCTTTGTAAGGGACGCCAACGATGATCATATTTTCAATAATATAATCATCAATTAACTGGTCAGCTAAGCGCGGGATTCCGCCAAGCTGAAAGTAATCCTTACCGTCCGATGCAATTAAAATGTTATATGCATATAGTGGGGAATAGTTGGCTGGAATATAGATTAACAATTCTAATTCCTCGTTTAATGCATTACTAAAAAAAGCAACGTCTTTTACTGTGCCTTTTTCCAAAACAGTCACTCCTGTCATCCTTTTGTCATCAAAATTGTATCATAAAGAAAAATAAAGTTGTAATATAGAGAGAGCTGGATAGAAGTACGCTAAATTTATTTTGAAGTGAGGAAGTTACTATGCATAACAAAAGAATTCGAGTGCACTCTGATGAAGTGACGAAAGCAACGCATGATGCGTTATTACGCCGCCATGTAGAAATTCAAGATATTGCAGAAATCGTCTATACAATGCAATCACCTTATAACGAAGGGTTAACGATTGAGCACTGTATTTATTCGGTAGAACGCGTCTTAAATAAGCGTGAAGTGCAACATGCCGTATTAGTCGGTATTGAATTAGATGAACTAGCAGAAAAGAAAATGCTATCACCAACATTACAAAAAATTATTGAGTCTGATGAGGGCTTATTTGGGGTAGATGAAACATTAGCGCTAGGTTCTGTATTTACTTACGGAAGTATTGCGGTAACGACGTTCGGTCATTTAGATAAGCAAAAGATTGGGATTATCGAAAAGCTGGATACAAAAGCAGGCGAATCAGTTAATACGTTTTTAGATGATCTAGTTGGTAGCATCGCGGCGTGTGCAGCTTCACGTTTAGCACATCGTATGCGTGACTTAGAAGAAGATGGCGAGACATTTGCCGCAATCCCACCAGAAGCACTAGGACCGAAACCAAAATCGAACAAAGAGATGTAGAAAGGGATTTAACATGAAATTAAGCGATATTAAAACGCTCATTACGAGTGGTACGATTATTTTAGCTGTTGGCTTGTATTTAATTTTCAGTAATACAATGGACGATGGCAAAGACACCGTTGAGCAATCGATACCGATTACGCAAGAACAGCAAACTGGGGAAACGACGGAATACGTAATCACACCTCAATATGCTATGGATCAAACAGGTAAGTCATTAATCGATGTGAAGTTTTTAAATGCTAATGATGGCGACACGTTCAACATTGAAATGAATGGTAAAAAAGAGCGTGTTCGTTTATTAATGATTGATACACCTGAAATGAACTACAATAAAGGTGAACCGATGCCATATGCGGAAGCAGCAATGGAACGTACGACAGAGCTGTTAAAAAATGCAACGTCAGTACAGTTAGTATTCGACAAAGGACCTGAAACAGATAACTATGATCGTTTATTAACTTATGCATTTGTTGATGGTGTGAGCTTACATGAAATTTTAGTAAGTGAAGGCTTAGCTGCTGTGCGTTATGTAAATAAACCGAACGATACACTTGCAGATGATTTACGTGATATCGAACAGCAAGCAAAAAATCAAAAGCTAAATATTTGGGCACATGAAAACTATTTACAACGCGATGGTTTCCATCCGGAAGAAGTTAATAAGTAAGCGAGGGCGTGCTACGATGCTGTAGTACGCTTTTCTGATTTAAATCAAGCGTGAAATCCAACAAATTCATGAACCTTCCACAATAGATGTGAAATTTTTATGGAAAGTGAGAACGTTGTCATTTGAGAAACGGCGCGATTTATGGCATGCTAATTAGGGCAATGAGAAATGTTCTCTATTGGACAATTGGCAATCTGATAATAAGGGAGGAGAAATTGACTTGAGAAAATATTTCTTAACAGTAATAACAATGGTTTTCATGCTAGCGTTTATGGCACCAGTACAATCGAATGCAGCAATTGCAGATGGTACATACTCGATTAACTATCAAGTAAATAAACCGGGGAGCAACTCGGCTTCAATGGCTAATGATTATTTTTCAAAGCCGGCGAAATTGATTGTAAATAATGGTAAAATGACGATGCAGCTAACAATAAAAAATAGCGCATGGGTAACACAGTTTAATCCACCAGGTGGCGCGAAAGTAATTTCAGCAAATGAAGGTGCGGATCAACGTGTCGTTCAATTTTCGGTAGCAAATGCAAATCTCATTACAATTGCGATGAAAATTGATATTGATGATATCGATTACCACCATGCATATAGTGTAGATTTTGTGTTTGATAGCTCAGGCTTGCCAGAAGCAAAAGTCGAGGAACCAAAACAAGAAACGCAACAGCCAGTTAAACCGGCTGCACCTACAGAAGCGCCAAAAACATCGTCAGGAAGTAATACTTCTTCACATACACCAGCAACAACAGAACCGAAAGAATCAACAACTGAATCATCAAAGCCTGTAGATAGTGCAGAAAAAGCTAAAGGCGAAGTGGCAAAAGAAGAAGCAACGACGTCGGAAGAAGTTGTAGCGGACACAGTGCAAGATGAGCAGGCTGAGGTTGTAGAAAATCCAGAGACGAGCGATGAGTTACCGTTACTTGCGGCACTTTTATTCATCGTAGCGGCGATCGTATTCGTTCGCACAAAACAGACAAAAACAAATAGTTAATACAGGAGGAAAATGACAATGGCTAAGAAATCTCAAGCAACAAAAGCGGTGTTAGCTTCATTATTAGCAACATCAGCAATCGTACCAGCAATCGCAGTTAACGCAGAAGTAGGTGGCGAAACAACTCGCACAACTGAAGCAGTAACAACTTCGGCAGCCGTAGTTAAGACAATTGATTTTAAGGTAGAAGCAGCGCAAGGTTCAGAATCTTTACAACGCTTTATCCCAACATCAGGTGAATTAGTTGAGCGTAATGGTCAACAGTTTATTCAATTAGAATTATCTGAATCGGTGCTTGGTATGGTAAATAGTATTACTGTTGGTGGTCAACCAGCATTGCACGAATATGGTGGAAATAAAGTGATTTATATCCCTATAGCGACTAACTATGCACCTGTAGAAGTTTCTTTAAATATGACAATTCCATTTGTAGGAAAAGATCCTGTAGACTACAAAGCAACATTAACTCCATATAAAGAAACAATTAAAGAAGTTACAGCTGAAACAAAACCTGCTGAAGAAAAGCCAGCAGTAGAAGAAAAAATCTTCGCAGAAGGTAACACGTATGAGTTTGTAGCAAATGGTAAGTACGCTGTGAAATGGGACGCTTACAAAGAAAAAGTGGGCAACTACAAAGCGATTACAAATCATTTCGCTCCAGATGCAAAGTTACTAGTTAGAAACGGTAAATACTTTGTGCAATTAACAGTTACAGAAGGTTCTAAAGATATGGTTGCAGCACTAAAAATTGGTGGTAAAGAAGCAACTGAAAAAGATGGCGTTTACACAGTTGAAATCGCATCAATTAGTGATTTACAAGAAGCGGCAGTACATGTAGTCGTAGCTTCTGCAAACATGGATAAATGGTATGAATTCAATTTCGCACTTGAAACAGCTGATTTAGAATTACCTACAGCCCCAGTTAGAAAGTCTGTAACATCATATAAAGATGGTACGCAAGAATTATCAATTATGCACAATAAATATTTAGATGACGAAGTAACAGTTACAGCTACTGAGGGTGGCTATGATTTAGAATTGACATTCCCAGAAGGTCAACATTTATTAGACTTCACGGTTGAAGGTGCGACAGTAGCACTTAAATCAGAAAAAGAAGTTGGCAAAAATACAGTTAAAATCTACACAGTTTCAGTAGATGACTTAGAAAAAATGTATACAGCTACTGCAGATTTAAAAGTAATTGTTGGCGGTCAAGTACTATATGAAACAGCACATGACTTCCAAATGAAATTATCTAAATTAGTAGCACCATTCTCTGATATTACTAACGATAATCATAAAGAATTTATTGAAACTTTATATGAAGAAGGTATCTTCAAAGAAGCAGATAAATTCAATCCAAAAGATACATTAAAACGTTACCAATTTGCGTTAATGCTTAACCGTGCATTAGATTTAGACGTACCAGCAACAACAAACTTCACAGATATCGCGAAGTTAGATCAAGAAACACAAGATGCAGTTAAAGCATTAAATGCATACGGTATTATTAACGGTACTTCTGCAACTACATTTGGCGCTGGCGATGGCATCAAACGTCAACATGCGGCACTAATGATTTACCGTGTATTAGAGAAAAACGGCTATAAAGCTACAGGCGTTACATCAAACTTCACAGACTTACCAAAAGATGCCGAAGCTGTAAAAGCAATTAACGAATTAAACAACTTAGGTATCATGACTGGTTATAACGGTCAAGTAACACCAAATGCTGTATTAACACGCTCTCAAATGGCTAAAATCGTAAATAACACATTAAACGTGTTATTAGAATTAAAATAATATGTTTAGAAGTGCAGGACTCCCGTGGGTACGGGAGTCACTGCCTTTTTTCAAGATAACGGGTACAATGAATAAGACATTAAATTGAGGTAAAATTCCATCTAACATTTATGAAATTTTACTTCAGTTTAATCAACGAGGGGGAAATAACGTGAAAAAGTGGGTATTAGGCTTAGCGCTTAGCATCGGCCTATTAGCAGCTTGTGGCGACGATGAAACAACGCAGGTCGAAGAGCCAAAAACAAACGAAACAGCAGGCGCACAAACAGCTGTTGAGGAAGAGTACCGTATTATTGCAGGTACCGTTGTGTTAGCACAAATTTTAGATAAATTAAATTTAGACGCCGTGGCGGTACCCGATACCGTAAAAGAATTACCAGCACGTTTTGACGGGCTACCAAATATCGGTAATGCTATGGATCCAGATGCTGAAATTATTAAATCGCTGAACCCAACAGAAGTCTTGTCGGTTTCAACGTTGGAATACGATTTAAAAACAAAGTTTGAGCAATTAAAAATTCCGGTCGATTTCGTTGATTTATCAGGAATTGAAGCAATGATGGCTGAAATTACCGAACTGGGTGAGCGCTACAACCGTGTAGAGGAAGCAAAAGCGTTAAACGCGGAGCTTCAAGCAGAAATGGATGCCGTTGAAATTGCATCAACAGGTAAAGAAAAGCCGCGCGTACTGATTTTACTTGGTGTACCAGGTAGTTATTTAGTAGCAACCGAAAATTCTTATGCAGGTGACTTAGTCCGTTTAGCTGGAGGCGAAAACGTGATGGCGGGGCAGGATGCAGAATATTTACCGTCAAATACGGAGTACTTATATGAATCGAACCCAGACATTATTTTACGTTTGGCACACGGGATGCCGGACGAGGTTATTAAAATGTTTGACGAAGAATTCGTAACAAACGACGTATGGAAACATTTTAATGCGGTAAAGAATGGTAATGTATACGACTTAGAAGAAGAGCTATTTGGCACAACGGCAGCACTTAACGTACCAGATGCATTAAATGAACTAGTCGGAATTTTTTATAAGTAACTAATCGCCTCTCGCTCCTAATGGGGTGAGAGGTGTTTTTTTAATAAAGGGATAAAGGGTGTTTGCTGTGACAAAAAAGATAGTTAGCTATGTAACGGTTGTACTTTTACTACTTGTTACGATTATATATGCAGCGACGACCGGAAGTATTAAAATGTCGTTTGTTGAATTTATTACGAATTTTTTTAATGCCGACAATGCCAATATGGCTGCAATCAAAGATTTACGTTTCCCACGGATCATCGTAGCAATTTTTGCGGGGGCAGCGCTGTCTGTTGCAGGTGTGTTACTACAAGCGATTATGCGTAACCCGTTAGCAGATGCGGGGTTTATCGGAATTTCTGCAGGTGCAGCGTTTACGAAATTATTTATTGTGAGCTTTGTGCCTACGTTATTTTTCTTCACGCCTATTGCAGCCTTTATCGGGGGGGCACTAGCTTGTTTCTTCGTCTTCTTACTCTCATGGAAATCCGGCTTAAATCCGCTAAAATTAATTTTAGTCGGGATCGCTATTAACGCCATGTTCTCAGGACTTACAGAAGCAATGATTAGCTTTGGTGCATCTTCAACAGGTGCGATTACGTCAAACTTATCATTAAAAACGTGGGATGATGTGTCACTAATCGTCACGTACGGCTCCATTGGGTTGATTTTAGCATTTATCTTATATGTATGGTGTAACGTGTTAGTACTATCAGACAAAACAGCAAAAAGTGTTGGTTTTAACGTGACGATTTCTCGTGTGATTATTGCAGCGGTTGCGGTATTACTAGCGGCATCTTCTGTTGTAGTAGCGGGGGTTATTTCGTTCGTTGGTATTTTAGTCCCACATATTGCGCGTCGTTTAGTCGGCTATGATCATAAGGTGTTGATTCCTTTTACAGCACTTTTAGGCGCATTTATTATATTATTAGCAGATACGCTAGGACGTACGCTGTTTCATCCGATGGAAATCCCAGCATCTACCATTATGGCCATTATCGGTGGACCATTCTTAATATTCCTACTTAGAAAAGAGTGACAAAAAACATGGAAATTAAACAAGTAGTTGTTTCATATGATGGCACGACGAAACATTTAAATGGCGTGTCGACGCAGTTTCCAAAAGGCAAAGTAACAACAATTATTGGACCAAACGGCTGCGGTAAATCAACGTTACTTGGCGTCATGTCACGTAATAATAAACCGCTCGATGGACAAGCGATGTTAGAAAATCGCGATTTAGTGGAATATAAGCCAAAGGAATTCGCGAAAAAATTTGCGATTGTTTATCAGCAAAATGATATTCCGCAAGATTTAACGGTTGAAAAGCTGGTCATGTATGGCCGCATGCCGTATTCTTCGTTGTTTCAAAAGAAATCAGCAGAAGACGAAGAAGCGGTAACATGGGCCCTTCAATGTACAAATCTAGTTGGAAAACGCGAGAAGGATTTATCGGCGTTGTCAGGTGGCGAACGCCAACGGGTATGGATTGCGATGGCATTAGCACAAAAATCAGAAATGCTGTGTCTAGATGAACCAACAACGTATTTAGATATATATTATCAGCTAGAGCTGTTAGAGCTTGTAAAGCAGTTAAATGAAGAGCACGGTTTAACGATTGTCATGGTGCTACATGATATAAACCAGGCCATTCGTTATAGCGACCATATTATTTTAATGAAATCAGGCAATGTCGTGGCAGAAGGTGCACCGCGTGAGGTCATTACAAAAGAAGTCATTAAGGACGTATACGGGGTGAATTCTGTGTTCCATGAGGACGAAGAATTAGGCTTGTATATGCTGCCAGTAAGCATTTAAGATGCGTAACATTATTCGAGCATTAAGTGTTATTGTCATGATGGCTTGTGCGTTTATCCTTGTACAATATGTGATAAGCTACAAAAAGGTCGAAAACGATTTACAGCAAGCACAGCAAACCGAACTTGAACAATTGCAGCAGCAAAACGATCAAATTATTGGCTGGCTGTCACTTGAAGGGACGCGTCTCGATAATCCAGTACTACAAGCCGATAATAATGACTATTATTTATCGCATAATTACTTGGACGAAAAGAGTCGCGGGGGTAGCATTTTTGTAGATTACCGCAATCAAGCATTACAGGACAAGCATACGATTTTTTATGGACATGTATTGCGCAATGGTACGATGTTTGGAGAGTTAGCGAATTTTGCTGAACAAAGCTATGCGGAAGATCATCTAGTGTTTTATTTTGAATTTGCTGGAAAGCACTATGCACTTCAAGTATTTGCAGCCTATGAAACAACGACCGACCACTATTACATTGAAACACAATTTACAGACGAAACGTTTACACAATTTATACAAAATATTCAATCACGCTCGGTTATTTCGATGCCGATAGACGTGACGGTACAAGACAAAATCGTAACGTTTTCAACTTGTACGACTTCAACAAACGACAAGGAACGCTTTGTTGTTCATGCAAAAGTTGTTGAACAAGAACACTAAGAGGTGAAAGATATGAAATACAATAAATTAATCGTCGCATTACTTGCAACGTCAGTGTTAACAGCATGCGGGACGAAAGAAGAAGCAGTAGAAGAACAGCCAGTGGAGCAACAAGAAGAGCAACAAACAATTAATGTAAGTGCAGAAGCGGAAAGCTTTAAGCAGTTTACGAAAGAACAAATGGCTGATTTTGTAGCGGATACGGAGCTACTTGCTAAATACGTAAACGAGGGGAATGTAGAAGGTGCACAAAAATTATTCCCACTTGTAACGATGTACTACGAGCGCATGCAGCCATTAACAGCGAACTTTGGTGAATTAGACCAGGCGATTAACGGAGCCGTTGAAGAAGGTAAGGAAGAGGAAGCAACAGGCTTTAACCGTTTAGCGCAGGGGCTATTCACATTGAAAAATTCATCAGGCTTTGATGTCGTTGTCGATCAATTAGTGACAGATGTTAAAACGTTAGAGCAAGAACTAAACAGCTTAGACGTATCACAAAACAATGTGTTAGCATCTGCTGTTTTGATGCTTGAACAAACGACACAGCGCCTAGCTAAAACAAGCCCAGCAAATAATGAAGTGTACGCAGTAAAGGCACAAAATGAAGCCGTACAAAAAATTATTGGTATCTTTACGTCACGAGTAGAGCCAGAAACGGCAAAAACAGCAACAGAAAAAGCAGCAATATTAGACGAGGCTGTCGCTTATTATGAGGTTGGAAAAGAAGATTACGTCAACTATAGTTTCTTTACAAATAAGCAAAAAGAAGAATTAACAAAAGCAGTTACGGATGTAAAAGATGCGTTACAGCAAATGAATGATACGTTGAAATAAAACCATTGACCTTCGGATATGGTCCTACCAATCCCAAACCCTGCCGCTAGCGCAGCGAAAAAATATTATAAAAAAGGCTCGCATTGGAATTAATCGTTCCATGCGAGCCTTTTTAGGTTTACTGTGAAATGCTAATACCTTGTGTTTTAGTGTCGTAATTTACTTTGGCATTTAAACCATCTGCGACAACACGTAATGGTACGAAGGTTGTCCCATTTTTCACGATTGGTGCTGCTTCTAGTGATACGTTTTTGCCGTTAATTGAGCCCGATTTCGACCCAATTGTTAACATGATTGAAGACGTCCCTTTTTTGATTGTAATGCGCTTTGTAGAAGCATTGTAATCAACCTTACTGTTTAAGTTCTCACTGATGAAACGAATCGGAACTAGTGTGCGGCCGCCTGTTGAATAAGGTGCTACTGAAAGCTCAGAAATACCATCAGCTGTGAACGCCGCTTTGTCGTTCATAAATAACTGTAATTGCCCCGGTTGTAAATTGCCGACTGCACCAGCTTTTTTGAAGTTGACTGTTTTTGTTGTTGCAACTTTATTTTTTGAATCATAAACCGTTACTTTTAATTTATTGCTTGCTTGTAAAGAAGAGGTAGCTATTGATAAATCATAGGGGAACGCAGTTGATTGGCCAACTGTTTTACCATTTAATTCATAAACGACTTTTGAGACATATGGGTCATATGTTTTTACGTAGGTCGCAAGATTTAAATTACCTGCTGTACGTACAGTTGCGTTGTTTAAATTGATTGTCCCTTTACCTGATTTTGACGAAGAGACAAATTCCCCGTTAACAACAGTTGATAAGAAGTAATCTTGCTTAACGATTTCTTTATAGGTCTCAAGAATCTTACTGTTTGCTGTTAGGCTGAAATTGTTTAAACGGCGACCTTCTGATACGTAACGAGATGTTAGTGTATCTACGCTAAACCAGTGTACTGATTTAACACGTGGGTACTTTAAACGTAAGCCTTCGTAGAAAAGGCGCATTTTCGCTTGGCCAAATTGTGTTTGGTCTTTGCGTGTGCCGTTAGTGGCTTCCGAGAAGTGGCTTGCGCCAAATTCAGAAATCATCATGGGCTTTGTAGGATATTTGTTGTAAACCGTATCAAGGAATGTAAGTGGATTTACATTCTCTGTGTTTAATGAAACATTCCCGTTGTTAAAAGGGTTTGAATAAATGCTCATTCCAAGCCAGTCAACTGAAGCATTTCCTGGGTAGTAATCATGAACTTTTTCGGCAGGCATGCTGTTTGGTGACCATACCATCGCGACATTTGGTGCGTTGTCGTGCATGACTTTCGCAACTAATTGGAATTTTTGTTTGTATAATGTAGGATTACCGTTCCATGGAACCCATGTACCATTCATTTCTGATGCATAGCGTAAGAAAACGGGAATACCGCTTGCCTTTGCATCTTGAGCAAATTGTTTTAAATAAGCATCATTTTGCACGGAGTTTAAGCCTTCATGTGGTTCGAATGCAAGCTGTAATGCACCACCAGCCGCTTTTACTTGTTCTGCGACTGCTTTTGGAAATTCAGTGCCGTATTTATGGTAAACAAAATACGTGCTGTGCTGTTTTCCGACTAAGTTATTGAAGTCCGTATATTTGTTTGGGTATTTATTACTTGCACCTTCATAACGTGTATCTTGTGCAATGTAAGCACCGAAGTAAGCACCACTAGCAGGCTCGTATTTTGCTAGATTACCAGCGTTTACTTTGTCCACCTCGAAATGAACTTCTACTTCACTGTTTAAGTTGTCGGCCTTTTGTTTTGTTGCTAGATACGTTTGTGTATCACCTAGGCGTTGGTGAAGGGCTGCCTCTGCGTAAAGTGTTGTTGCAGCGTTTTGTTGTTGACCTAGCATTTCGTAGCAATTCGCTAAGCTACGATATGTACTTGCTTTTTTAGCAATTGTAATCGCTTTTTGATATTGTGGAATTGCTAATTCGCATTTTCCTGCCTTTTGATAATCCATCCCGGCTTTAACATGCTTCCAATCCGAAGCACTAGCTGTTTGAAGAGGAATTAACGAAAAGCTTAGGGCAAAAATAAGGGTATAAATTACTTTCTTCATGATGTTACCTCCTAATCATTAAATATACATTTTTAGGTGAAATGATATCCTAATTATATTAGAGGAATCCTTCATGTAAGTAAAACCAATTTCGTAAACTAACAAATTATTGTTTGGAATGGTGGCGATTTGGGAATCATATAGTGATAGAGTGCCATAAGGAATTCTAAATTACAAAAAAGGTGGTAGAAAAGATGTCAAAGTGGTCAGTGGATACATCGCATTCTAGTATTAGTTTCCAAGTAAAGCATATGATGGTCTCAAAGGTAAAAGGGACATACGATCAATTTTCAATTACGGTCGATTCAGAAAGCATAGAAGATTTAACAACAGCTACAATTTCGATTGATATTGATGTCGCAACCATAAACACCAAAAACGAAGACCGAGACAATCATTTAAAATCAGCAGATTTCTTTGATGTGGAAAAATACCCATCAATTAAATTCCAATCGACAAGCATTACAAAATCAGGCGATCATTATAAAATTACCGGTGACTTAACGATTAAAGACATGACAAAGCCCGTGACGTTTGATGTCGAATATAACGGCAAAGGGACAAATCCTTGGGGTGTTGAAGTATACGGCTTCGAAGGGGAAACGAAAATCGACCGTGAAGAATTCGGCCTGATATGGAACACAGCACTTGAAACGGGTGGGGTCCTAGTTGGTAAAGATGTAAAAATTGCCATCGAAATAGAAGTAAACCCAGCATAATGATTTTTTTGCCTAAAGCGTATTGCTTTGCGTCATGAACTAGCAGTAAGCAATTGCATGACAATAAAAAAGGATCTGTCCTAGAATTACATCTTGGGCAGATCCTTATTTGTGTTTATCGTACATTGCCATGCTTCCAATAGCTAGCTGCAGCAGTTGGTAAATTCTGATACGAGTGCTCGTCGATGGATTGAACAGTTTTGGCATCAAATGTTAAAGTGAGGGCTTCTGTGTTTTTACTACGGACATTCATAAACCATTTTAATGTCACGTCGTTCACACGCTCAACTTTCTTAATTTCTTTCAACAAATTATAGCTATCTTTTAATAATGTATCCTCATCAATAAATTCAGAAGCTTGCAGTGAAATTTCAATATTTTGCACATCGTCAACAACATCAATTTCCATGTTGAGCATGATGTTTTCAATAAATTGTTGTAAGACGATTTGAGCGATTGCGTTCATGGTTTCAATCTTTAATTGCTCTGGTGGGACGGCTTTTGATTGTTCGATTTTTTGTGGGTCTGTCGTTTCGTTACTTTTTATCATAAATTGTACAGAGACAACACCAACAAAAAGGATTAATGCAACAAACATGATTTTTAAAAGTTTTTTCAAATACGGGTGCCTCCTTTTTAATTTTAGAATAGGTACATTCTATTTTTGTACTTTCGCACATATTATTATGCCATAAATCAATAATAAAAAGGACCGTCAATTGTGACAGTCCCTAAAATGTTAAGTATTTGATTCTTCGCCGGTTGGAAGTGTTGCCGCATATTCGTTGAAGTATAAAAATGATTCGTCCTCTAATTGTTGGATCTTTTGTTCGTTTAAGCCGATTGATAAAGGGCCTGAAAAAATTTCGCCCCACCAAGTTTCAGTTATCATCATTGTTATATCCCCCTTTGTACGATTGTTATGCAATGCATATTATGTTCTGTAGTAGATAGTAATGAAATTCCCAATTCCAATAGACTGCAAACATTTTTTTTCTATTTTTCCGTTCACATGAAAGTTTCCTCCCTCATTTTGCAGGATTTTTTCCCGAGACTGTAGTAGTTAATACTATAGTTAATATGTGAGAAGCGTTATAATTTATGCATAGATTTTGCTGAAAGGATGAAAAAAATGAATTTTACCGCTCAAGATGTAGAACAAATGATTGAAAATCAACGTGATTTTTATTTTACAGGCAAGACAAAAGATGTCCAATTCCGTAAGCAGCAATTAATGAATTTAAAGAAAACGATTAAAAAATATGAGGCGCAAGTGATCGAGGCGCTCGCATTAGATTTACATAAAAGTGAATTTGAAGCGTACGCTACAGAAATTGGTATTGTCTATGATAGCATCTCCTATTTTGTGAAAAACGTATCGGCTTGGATGGAGCCAGAGCCTGTGAAAACGCCGCTACATTTTCAACCGGCAAAAAGTTATATTGTGCGTGAACCGTATGGTGTAACATGCATTATTGGGCCATTTAACTACCCATTCCAGCTGATTATGGAGCCGTTAATCGGTGCGCTTGTTGGAGGGAATACGGCGATTGTGAAGCCATCAGAAGCGGCTGTCCATACAGCCATTATTGTGAAAACCATTATTAAAGAAACCTTCCCTGAAAATTATGTGCGCGTTGTAGAAGGGGAAAAAGAAGAAGTAACGGCTTTAATTCATGCGCCGTTTGACTATATTTTCTTTACCGGTAGTGTGGCAGTAGGAAAAGTGATTGCTAAAGCCGCAGCAGAGCGTTTAACTCCAATTGCGCTAGAGCTAGGTGGGAAAAGCCCGGTTATCGTTGACCAAACTGCCAATTTAGAAGTAGCCGCAGAGCGTATTGCGTGGGGGAAATTTAATAACACGGGTCAAACATGTGTGGCTCCGGATTATGTACTGGTTCATGAAACAGTAGCAAAAAAGTTCGCGAAAATCTTGAAAAAGACGATTCGTGCATTTTACGGGGAAGACCCACAGCAAAGCCCAGATTATGGCCGAATTATTAACACGCGCCAATTTGATCGCTTGCAGAAGCTGCTTGACCTGGAACGGGCTACCGTTACGTTAGGTGGTCGTACGGACCGTGAAGATTTATACATGGAGCCGACTGTTTTAGAAAATGTCGACTGGCAAAGCCCATCAATGGAAGATGAGTTATTCGGACCGATTTTACCAATACTGACATACGAGCAATTCCCAAAAGTAATTCATGAAATCCGTCAATTACCAAAGCCGCTGAGTGCATACTTGTTCTCAGAAAACGAGAAAGCGATTGACTACTTCTTGCAGGAGCTTCCGTTTGGTGGGGGCTGTGTAAACGACGTTATTACGCATGTTGGTAATAGTCATTTACCGTTTGGCGGGGTAGGTCCATCAGGGGTGAAGGCGTATCACGGGAAAGCAAGTTTTGAAAACTTCACACACCCAAAATCAATTATGCACCGTTCAAATAAATTAGCGAATAGCTTACTCTACCCACCTTATAACCAAAAGGTGAAATTAGTACGAACGATTATGAAATAAAAAAAAGCCATTTCCTGTTTCAATTGGGAAATGGCTTTTGATATGTTAAGGAAGTCGGGCTCTCTAATGTCTGCTGGGGCTTAAAGAGCGCGAATGCTCTTTTGTCCATAAACTAACGATAATTCACGGGGAATGATAATAAAATTTCCGTCCCAATATTTTCTTGACTCCGAATTTTAATCGAGCCGTTATGGTCTTGAATGATCTTATTAATAATCATCATGCCGAGACCCGTTCCTTTTGTTTTTGTTGTATAGAAAGGTTCAAAAATCCGTTCTAATACATAGGGTGGAATGCCACAGCCTGTATCTTTGATGCCGATAAAGATTTCTTTGTTATCGTCACTTGGGCAAACATCTAATGTAAGCGTGCCATCGTTTGGCATGGCTTCCATTGCATTTCTAAAGAGGTTAATAAACACCTGTTTAATTTGATTTTCGTTTCCTAAAATAACGATATCTTGATAACGATTATTTAATTTAAATTCAATGGATTGATGCTGAAATTCGTATTGGAAAAATTGTGCGATTTCATCAAGTGTATTTGCTAAATGTATTGGGACAAACTGCGTTGCTTGCGGGCGTGAGAGCACTAAAAATTCCGATAAAATTAATTCAACACGCTCCGTTTCTTTCTGAATCAGCTTTGTGTACTCGTAATAAGGTGAGTCCTGATCGTCATTCATCATTTGTACAAAACCAGAAATAACTGTCATCGGATTACGAATTTCATGGGCGACTCCTGCAGCTAATTCACCAACTAGTTTCAATTTTTCAGATTGGCGCACTAATTTTTCGTTTTCTTTAATGTACGAAATGTCACGTGAAATAACAGAAGCGGCAATGACGGCACCATCCGGATTGAAAATTGGAGAAAGTGAAATTTGTGCGTTGAAAATAGTCCCATCTTTTCGCATATCCGTTGTTTCAAATAATTGATAGCTTTGGCCTTGCTTTAGCAGTTGTGAGCGCTTTTTGGCATCCTCGATGTTTTCAGGTGGGACAAGTGGTAATGAACGACCGATCGATTCCTCTTTCGTCCAGCCATACAGTTTTTCAAAAGAAGGATTGACAGTAATTACGCGATCCTCTAAATCAAAAACAGCAATCGCATCTTCTGCTTGTTCAAAAAAGAGCCCTAAATATGCTTGTTTTGAATTTAAATCGTATTCGCGAGCTAATGCGCGCTTCTCCATCTTCATCCAAATTTGTTTAATATAAAAGCTTTGGGCAATACTTACGACACAAACGATTAATAAGAAAAAGAAAAATAAATAGTTTTCCTGTACTTTAAAAAATGCGAGAGAGATTACTGAAAATTCAAAGAGTAAAACGATTTCTAGTAACACAAAAACACTATTTATGATATTAACTAAAAAAGAGCGATAGATTGTTAAAACGCTAATTAAGTAAATAAAACCGTAAAGTGTGATCGGATTTTCACTTTGGAAATTATAAAGGAAAATGAGTATATGCCAAGTAAAAATTAAAATAATTTGCAGGATTTTCGGTGGTGTTTTTATAAAATAAAGCGCTAAAAGAATGAATACACTAAAACCACAAAAAATTAAGAATGAAAAGTGATGACTAAATTGCTGAAAAATAATAGCAATAACTACGACTAAATTTGAACATAGATAAGTAATGAGCGTAAAAAGGTTACGCTTTTGTAAAACGTCATGTTGTTGCATGAGACACCTCAACGGTTAAATAATACTTTTAATGATACATGAATTCGCCATGTCGATAAATGGCGAATTTTGATATGATGGAGATATAGGATAAAAGACGTAAATTATAGGCTGAAACCGAAATTGACTCCATTATTTTTACGCGATTCAAGCGTAAAAGCATGGAATTTTCGAGGTATTAGCAGTATGATGATTAGTACAAACAATAAAAAATCGTAAATGAAATTATTCATTCGCAAATAGATTGCAAATGTGGGGGAACTAATTATGTATGCAGAAGAACTTTTCAGTACACTGATGCAAAAGAAAATCGTAGGGCAATTGCCAAAAGTGATTCAAGACATCGCGATTGATTCGCGTAGCGTGCAGCCAAATAGCTTATTTATTTGTATTAAGGGCTATACGGTAGATGGTCATGATTACGCACAACAAGCCGTTAATGCTGGAGCAACGGTAATTGTTACAGAGCGACTTTTACAATTAGAGGGCGACATCGCACAAGTGATTGTTAATAGCACGGATCGTACGCTAGGTATTTTAGCGGCGAAATTTTTTGACTATCCGTCAAAGGATTTAACGATGATCGGTGTCACAGGAACAAATGGTAAAACGAGTGTAACAGGGATCATTCACAATATTTTAGTTGGACTTGGTGAGAAATCAGCTTTGTCTGGTACGATTGGCTTCGACTTAAATGGTGTACTGTATGAGTCAGCGAACACAACAAGTGACGCACTGAATACACAGCAAATGATTTTCCGTGCGAAAATGGAAGGCTGCCGTGCAATGGTGATGGAGGTTTCATCTCACGGGTTACAGCTGGGTCGTTTATCGGGTGTAGATTATGATGTGGCGGTATTTACAAACTTGACCCATGACCACTTAGATTTCCATGGTACGATGGAGAACTATGGCAATGCAAAAAGCTTACTGTTTTCACAACTTGGGCAAGATTTAGAGAAAAATAAACACGTCGTATTAAATGCGGATGATGCATGGTCAGAGCGCTATGCTGCGATGACACCATTCCCTATTTGGACATATGGCTTAAAGAACGATGCGATTTTCAAAGCAGAAAGTTGTCGCTATGAAGATGGCATGACGTATTTTGACATGATTACTCCTGAAGGAACGTTCCCAGTAGCGATGCATTTACTAGGTGAATTTAATATCTATAATGTACTTGCAGCAACGGCGGTCTTTTATGCGCGTCAATTCCCAATCGATGCGATCATTGAACAAATTGAAATGCTTCCACCGGTAAAGGGACGTATGGAAAAAGTAGATTCTGAATTACCGGTTCAACTATTCATCGATTACGCGCATACGCCAGACGCGATTGAAAAAGCAATCAATGCGGCATTACCTTATAAAAAACCGGAAAATAAATTAATCTTCTTGGTCGGAACAGGTGGTGGTCGTGATAAAACGAAGCGTCCAACAATGGCCGAAAAAGCATCCGTTGCAGATTATGTCGTGTTAACAACAGATGACCCGCGCTACGAGGCATTTGATAGTATTACAGGTGATTTAGCAAAAGGCATGCAACATGACAACTTTGTTTGTATCGGTGACCGTGCAGAAGCAGTTCGTCACGCGATTACCGTAGCGGATCCAGGTGATATTATTATTTTTGCTGGTAAAGGGCATGAAGATTATCAAATTATTGAAAATACAAAATACCCACATAGTGATGCACAAATTGCAATTGATGCAGGAAAAGTAAAATTCATTTAATTCGTAACAATGAAACGTGAGAGCAAAAGCAGCTCTTGCGTTTTTTTTATAAATGTAGAGAAATGGTAAAAATAGAATAATATTAAAACACTTATAATTATTATAATAGTACCAAATTATGTTACGATAATAGTAATTATTTAAGTAGAATGGGAGTGTTATAGATATGGAATTTATACAATCAATGGGGATTATGGCAGATTACATTCATATGGCGTTAAAAAAAGAGGCCGTTATTGTTATTGCGGACAAGGATCATCGAATCGTGAAATACATACCGGGTGAAAATTTAAAATTAGATTATCGTGAAGGGGACAAAATTAATGCGAGCGATTCCAATTTGATGGCTGCATTAAATGGTCGTGATTCAGATATTTATTTAGATGCTAGTGTTTACGGGATGGCTATTAATGCATATGCATTTCCAATTCGTGAAAATGGTCGTGTAGTTGGTGCTTTAGGCTTTGGGAAACTAATCGATAAAGAAAGACAATTAGAAGAATACATCGGAGTTGTACGTGATATTGTTGGCACATTACAAAGTAAAACGCATACAATGGCTTCCCATTCGGAGGAATTGGCTGCAACAAGCACGGAAATTCGTGAACAATCAGAGCGTGCATTGCAAGACTCAGCAAAAACCAATGATATTACAAAGCTCATTAAAGACATTTCGCGTCAAACGAATCTGTTAGGTTTAAATGCCTCGATTGAAGCAGCGCGTGCAGGACAATTTGGTGCAGGCTTTAACATTGTTGCGCAGGAGGTTCGAAAACTATCACAGCAAACAGACGATTCAACTTCAAAAATTGAATCCGCGTTAACGGGTGTTCAATCTAATTTAAAATCACTGTTGGAAAATATGAACCAAATTTCGCAAGCTTCAAATGAAGAAGCGAAGTTAGCACAAGATGTGACAGGTGTTATCGAACAACTAGATGATGTTTCAACGAAGCTAGAAGCATTTATGAAAACAATGTTTTAACAAAAACGGCGGGGGTAAAATTACTCCTGCTGTTTTTCTTATTCATGTATTTCGAAAATATTAAGTAAAAATGGTTGTACCGAGGTACGCTTTTCTTTTATGATAATTAAGTATGCAAAAAAGGAGACGAAAACAATGACTTTAGAACAAGATATATTATCTCGTCGTACATTCGCCATCATTTCCCATCCGGATGCTGGTAAAACGACGATTACAGAAAAACTATTATTATTCGGTGGCGCGATTCGTGACGCTGGTACGGTAAAAGGGAAGAAAACAGGGAAATTCGCAACATCTGACTGGATGGAAATCGAAAAACAACGTGGGATCTCGGTTACTTCTTCTGTAATGCAATTTGATTACTCAGGTTGCCGTGTCAACATCCTAGACACACCTGGTCACCAAGATTTCTCGGAAGATACGTATCGTACATTAATGGCGGTAGACTCAGCGGTCATGGTAGTCGATGCAGCAAAAGGGATCGAGGCACAGACATTAAAGCTATTCAAAGTATGTAAAATGCGTGGTATTCCGATTTTCACGTTCATTAACAAATTAGACCGTCAAGGTAAGGAGCCTCTTGAACTAATTGAAGAATTAGAAGAAAGCCTTGGCATTAACGCGTACCCAATGAACTGGCCAATCGGTATGGGGAAAGAATTTTTAGGGATTTACGATCGTTACAACAAACGTATTGAGCAGTTCCGTGTAGAGGAAGAAGAACGTTTCTTACCTTTAGATGAAGCAGGCCATTTAGCTGTTGATAATGACATGAAGAAAACATCGTATTATACACAAGCAATGGATGATATCGAATTATTAAATGAAGCAGGTAACGAATATTCACGCGACAAAATTAATCGTGGTGAATTAACACCTGTATTCTTTGGTTCGGCGTTAACGAACTTCGGTGTTCAAACATTCCTTGATACGTATTTACAATTTGCACCAACGCCTCAGCCTCGTATTACAGAGGACGACCAATTTATCGATCCAGTAGAGCATAACGATTTCTCTGGTTTCATCTTTAAAATTCAAGCAAACATGAACCCAGCGCACCGTGACCGTATTGCCTTTGTGCGTATCGTATCAGGTCAATTTGAGCGTGGTATGAATATGACACTTGCGCGTACAGGTAAATCGTTTAAAGTATCACAATCAACGCAGTTCCTTGCTGATGATCGTGAAACGGTAAATACAGCGGTTGCTGGTGATATTATCGGTCTATATGACTCAGGCACATATCAAATTGGCGATACCGTTACAGGTAGTAAGAAATCATTTAACTTTGAAAAATTACCACAGTTCACACCTGAAATTTTCATGAAAGTTTCTGCGAAGAACGTAATGAAAGGGAAGCAATTCCAAAAGGGTGTGCTACAATTAGTGCAAGAGGGCGCAATCCAATACTTTAAAACATTACACACGGAAGAAATCATTCTTGGTGCGGTAGGTCAACTGCAATTTGAAGTATTCCAACACCGTATGTTAGGTGAATATAATGTAGAAGTAACGATGCAGCCAGTTGGTCAAAAAATTGCGCGTTGGATTGAAAATGAAGAGGATGTTCGTGAGTCAATGCATTCACAGCGTTCACTACTTGTAAAAGATCGCTTTGACAGCAAAGTATTCTTATTCGAAAACGAATTTGCGATGCGTTGGTTTACAGAGAAAAACGAAAACATTAAATTATATAGCTTACTATAAGAAACAAAGCTCACGATACAACGAATATCGTGAGCTTTTTTCTGTTATCAAGATTTAATCTCATACGCGGTATCAAACGCTAATTGACCTTGTTCATATGTGCGTTCTAATAGCTGGATGGTACCATTTTGTTGAAATGTAATCGCCGTTGAGCAGCGGGTGCCGTAGTTTGGCAAATTCACGAAAGCTGCGGATAAAGCACGTTCTAAGTGAATGCCAACGCCTGTATTAGGTAATGTTTCGTCAGGTGCGATTTGTTCATTCGCTAGGAGTGAAATCAAGTCTGTCGTGTCAACTGTTTCAGCCGTAATCGCTGTTTGTAACACCTCTTTTGCAAAACGCGCTTTTGGCCAAGCAGTATTGAGCGTTGCATTACTGACGCTATGTACACCGGGTGGGACAATGTGATGTTCATCAACTACATTGTTGTAATGATGGAGCGCTACGCCGTCATACAGCAAAACATTGAATCCACCGTATAAAGCCCGTTTTCCACGTAATTCGTCAATAAATGAGGAAGTGCTTTGGTTAGCACTTAAAAACGTCTGCACAATTTCTCCGCGTGACAATTCACCAGATTCTGGGCGGCTAGGATCACGGTAATTGGTAATGGCAGCAAAGCGACCTGACGTGGATACCCCCAACCAACTACCATTCATTTTTAAATCGCGCCCAGCTAAAATCATCGGTGCATCTTCCCAAAATGCAGCAGCAGCTGTTGGACGCTCATAAAATTCATCGCGATTGGCAATGATGATAAGTGGAAAGGTCGGATGTGACTGATAAGCAAATGCAATTAAGCACATAATGCTGGCCTCCTAAATAGTTTTGTAATTTGTAACATTTTACCACAGTATTAAAAGTTTTTGTTTTAGGGTAAAGGGAAATTTTAGAGAGCGCTCGAATGTTAAATAAGATACGCATAAATGAAAGGATCTTACATCCATGAATATAAGTAAATTTTCCATTAAACGACCTGTATTTACACTTGTGACGATGTTCATTGTGTTAATACTAGGCGCAGTTTCATTATTTAAAATTCCGATTACATTAATCCCTGACTTAAATCCACCAATCGGGGTGGTTGTCACAAGTTATCCGGGCGCAAGTCCAACTGAAGTGAATGAAAAGATAACAAAACCGCTAGAGCAATCACTTGCGACATTGCCTGGTATAAAAAAAGTTCAATCAACCTCGATGGAGAGCTCGAACTTAATCATTTTAGAATTTAATTGGTCAACAGATATGGATAAGGTGCAAACTGATATCTTGCAGCGAATTGATTTAGTACCATTGCCAGATGATGCTGGGAAACCGAGCTTTTTAAAATTTGATCCGTCGCAATTTCCAGTCATTCAGCTCGCGTTAGCCGCACAAAATGACACGGTTGATGTGCGTCAAATAGCAGAATCCTTAGAGCAAGAATTAAAACGTACCGATGGGGTTGCGAGTGTTACGGTTTCAGGGAAAATCGTAGAAGAAATTCAAATTGAACTCGACCCAGCAAAGCTAGAGCAGCAAAATTTAACGCAAGCAGACGTTGTGCAAATGGTGCAAGCGAGTAATATTTCATTACCGGGTGCAGAGCTGAATACCGATGAAGGGCAATTGTTAACGACACGTGTTATCAGTCTATTTACTTCAGCCGAGCAAATTGCAGATTTGGCATTGTCTGTAAATCCGTTAACGGGTGAGGCATTAACTGTAAGTGACGTAGCAACGGTAAAGCGTCAGGAACAGGAATCCACAACGATTACACGTGCCAATGATCAGCCGGCTGTACTTATTTCGGTTCTTCAAGAATCGGGTGCTAATACGGCCGATGTATCAGAAACCTTCCAAGCGGAGCTCGACCGTCTCCTACAAGAACCACAGTATGCGGGGGTAAAGGCGACCATACTATTCGACCAAGGGGACTATGTGCGTTTAGCAATCGGTAATATTAGCTCGTCGTTAATTTTCGGGGGCTTATTTGCGATGCTTGTTCTATTTGTCTTTTTACGCGGGATTAAAAGCCCACTTATTATCGGCATTGCCATTCCGTACTCGGTCATTGTCACGTTTGTATTAATGTACTTTGCCGATTTTTCGCTGAACATTATGACACTCGGTGCACTCGCATTGGGCATTGGGATGCTTGTTGATAATGCAATTGTGGTCATTGAAAATATTGAGCGCCATCTAGAGCTTGGAGAATCGCCAACAGAAGCAGCGATTAATGGTGCAAAGGAAGTAGCACTCGCCATTACCGCATCCACTGTTACAACGATTGCGGTCTTTGTGCCGGTACTGTTTATTAGTGGACTGATTGGAAAGATTTTTACTGAGTTTGCGTTAACTATTTCATTTAGTTTAATTGCGTCACTTGCGGTGGCATTAACGGTTGTCCCGATGCTTGCAAGTAAGTTTTTAACGACAAAATCTTTAGTAGTTATGGATAAACGACAGGCTTCTTGGTTTTATCAAAACTATAAAAATGCACTAAACTGGGCATTAAAAAAACGAGCACTTGTTTTATCATTAACTGTCCTGTTACTCGCAGTTTCGGGATTTTCTCTTTATAAAACCGGAACGGAATTTTTACCACCAACAGATGAAGGCTTCGTCACACTGTCTGTTGAATTACCGAGCACGGCCTCTGTTAAAAAAACGGAGGAAATTGTTTCGCAGTTAGAAACGATGGCTAAAGATTATAAGGAAGTCGATGTGGTCGTTAGTTTAATTGGTGGTAACCAGCAGTCGTTATCGCGCGGTACAAGTAATGCAAATGAAGCGGAAATTTCTGTGAAGCTTGTTGAATTGTCAGAGCGTTCACAATCGGTGTTTGACTTTGTTGAGCGATTTGAAAAGCAGGTGAAAGCAGAAATTGGAGAACAAGCAGAAGTATCGTTTTCGCTGTCTTCTTCATCCGGTTCAACGCCTAATACATTGTCGTTCCGAGCAACGGATAGTGATGAAGCACGCTTAACAGAAACGGTAGCGTTGATTCAAGAAAAGCTAAAAATGATTGACTCGATAACTGAAGTAACTACCGATTTAGATGCGACAAAAGAAGAAATTCAAATTGAAATCAACAATGATACGGCGCTCAAGTACGGTGTATTACCTGCACAAATCGCGCAAACGATTAATACGATGACGCGCGGTGCATTTACTACACAGATCATTGCGGAAGACGGAGAAGTACTAGGTGTCTATACCGGTTTTGGTAAGGCTTACCGTGAAAATGTCGATGCATTAAAAATGATGAAAATCCGTACGAATGCCGGCGTATTTGTCGAATTACAAGAGCTTGCCAATATTGAAATTAAACAAACGCAAACAGCAATTCGTCGTTCAGACCAAGCTGCAGCTATTGCGATTTTTGTTAAATACAAAACAACCGAATCACTGAGTGGGATTTCAAAGAAAGTTGATGCTGCGATTGAACAGGCATCAATTCCAGACACAACAAAAATTATTTTTGGCGGAGACCGCGAGCTATTTGATAGCGCAAAGCAAGATATGATTTTAGCTATCATTTTATCAGTCGTGCTCATTTACTTAGTAATGGCAGCACAGTTTGAGTCCTTTAAATTACCGTTTGTCATGATTTTCAGTGTACCGTTAATGGTCATTGGTGTTGCGTTATCCCTATGGCTAACAAATACGTTACTTGGTGTAACAGTGATTATCGGGATATTAATTTTAGTCGGAATCGTTGTCAACAATGGGATTGTGTTGATTGATTACATTAATCAAAAGCGTCAGCAAGGCTTCAATGTGCAAGATGCGATTGTCATCGGGGCACAAGATCGTATGCGACCGATATTAATGACCGCCTTAACGACGATTCTAGGGCTCGTACCACTTGCATTGGGAATTGGCGAAGGGACAGAAATTAATCAACCAATGGCAATCGTTGTCATTGGTGGACTCATTAGTTCGACGTTATTAACGCTATTTATCGTACCAATCATTTATCGCTTAATCGAAAAAGACTAGCAATGTTGCAGGCAAAGGGGGGAAATCAATGGGGAGTCATTTTGTAGTAGGGTTTCCGGGATTTGTTGCAACACATCTAATAAAAGAACTTTTTAAACAGCAAGTTACGACAGAAATTATAGCAGTCGTGCAATTTGAGGAGTTTGCAAAGGCAAAGGTAGTTGCAGGAGGAATAGAAAGACAATTTAACCAGTGCCAAATTATTTTGTTTGAAGGAGATATTACCTTACCGAACTTAGATTTGGCAGATGCAGATCTTCAGTTAATTGCACCGAAGATTACAGCAGTTTGGCATTTAGCTGCTGAGCAAAATATTATGATTAAACGCGAAAAAGCTTGGAAGGTCAATGTGCACGGGACAGCCAATGTCAATGAAATTGCGTGCAATTTGCCGAATTTACAGCGCTATATGTATTTTAGTACGGCCTTTATCTCGGGGAAGCGTAAAGGTGATATTCTAGAGATGGAACTCATTCGCCCGCCAGAATTCCATAATTTTTTAGAGGAATCGAAATTTGAGGCAGAACTATTAGTGGATGATTTAAAGTTAGAGCTGCCGGTAACAATTGTGCGCCCAGCATTGATTTATGGGCATTCACGAACAGGTGAAACACAGCGTTTTGACGGGCTCTATTTTTTAATGAATATGATAGACCATTTAAAGGGAAAGAGGATATTTCCGCAAATCGGGAGTAAAAGTACAGAGCTACAAGTTGTGGCGGTAGATTATGTCGTAAAGGCGAGCATTGCGCTTTACTTAAATGAGCAGGCTGAGGGCGAGACGGTGCATCTAACAGATCCAAGGCCATATAAAGTGCTAGAGGTTTATCATAGGCTAGCTCAGTTAATGGCCAAGCGGAAAACATTTATTATATTGCCACTTGGAATTGCTAAAGTCATGTTGGAGCAACAAAGTGTCCGCAAAGCTTGGCATGTTCCACCTCAAATGATCGATTACTTAGATTACGCAGCTCGATTTGATACGACCGATTGCGAGCGATTATTACAAGGGGCGAACGTTCAATCGGTTGATCTCTTCGACGTATTGCCAAATTTAGTACAGTTTTATGAGGATAATAAGCATTTAAAAAGTTATCATGTAAAAATTTGATAAAACGAAAAGAATTTATTTGATTTTTTTGTACTTTATCGTTAAAATAACATTATAAAGTTGAATATCCGTTGACATTTGTCAAAGGGGAGTAGCTATGGGGGATTTCGTAAGCGCATGTCGAATACAAAGCATGTCTTACAATGAATGAACTTATTTCACATTCGTCATTACATGGTAGGAAACCATCGGGTGTGATAGCATGAATTTGCTTAGCAAGACCTTTGCCTGTATTTTAAATATGGGCAAAGGTCTTTTCTTTTTGTTAAATTGGCTAATATTTCAACTTATATGCACAAAACCTAAGTATTTGGGGTACTTTATTTTTATGAAGGAGGAGAACATTCTTGGAAGCAATTTTATTAGAATACGCATGGGTATTACTTGTACTAGTATTCCTTGAAGGCTTACTTGCAGCGGACAATGCCGTTGTAATGGCTGTAATGGTAAAACATTTACCAAAAGAGCAACAGAAAAAAGCATTATTTTATGGATTATTTGGAGCGTTTGTATTCCGTTTCGTCGCGCTATTCTTAATTACATTCCTAGCGAAATATTGGGAAATTCAAGCGATCGGGGCAGCATACCTATTATTCATTTCCATTAAGCACTTATATGACAATCACTTCAAAAAAGAAGAAACAGACGAACACGGCGAGGCTATTGAGAAAAAAGGTTCTGGCTTCTGGATGACTGTATTTAAAGTAGAGCTTGCAGATATTGCCTTTGCAATTGACTCAATGCTTGCAGCAGTTGCAATTGCTATGACATTACCGCATCTTGGGGATTACACGGTCGGCGGTATTAATGCTGGGCCATTCGCTGTCATGTTCTTAGGTGGCTTTATTGGTCTTGTTATTATGCGTTTCGCGGCGCAAATGTTCGTGAAGTTATTAAACGATTACCCAACACTCGAAACAACAGCATTCTTAATTGTAGGCTGGGTAGGGGTGAAGTTAGCGGTATTAGCTTTAGGTCACGAAAACCTAGCTATTATTGATCCACACTTCCCACACTCAACAACTTGGAAAGTTATTTTCTGGGTAGTGTTACTTGGCTTAGCGATTGGTGGCTATTTAGTAAGTGTGTACAAAAACAAAAAGCAAAACGCGTAATAGTGCTAATTAATGTAAGAAGATACTTCTATCAACGAAGTATCTTCTTTTCATTTTCAGCGTAATTCATTATACTGGTAAAAATGAAATGATGGAGGCGACTATATTGCCTTTAAAGAAGTTTGGGAAAAAAACGATTACACCGTTTCAGCTATTACTGACGTATTATTTTTTTGCAATATTAATTTCGTATTTATTGTTACGAATTCCAGGTGTCCATTTAGAGGGTGTGCGGGTATCGCATTTAGATAGTTTATTTACCGCGGTAAGTGCGGTAAGTGTGACAGGTTTAACGACAGTAACTGTTGCTGAAACGTACAGTGACTTTGGATTAGTAATGATTTTAATCATCTTGCAATTTGGTGCAATTGGCATTATGTCTATCGGTACGTTTTTATGGCTGTTGTTCGGGAAAAAAATAGGGATGCGCGAACGCCAGCTTATTATGATTGACCACAATCAGTACAATTTATCAGGTGTGGTTGCGCTCATTAAACAAATTGCAAAGCTTGTATTTTTAATTGAATTGATTGGTGCGATTATTCTAACGGTCCATTTCAAGCGTTATTTTGATTCGTGGGAAGAGGCTGCCATTAATGGAGTATTTGCTGCAATTTCAGCAACGACAAATGGTGGGTTTGATATAACGGGTATGAGCTTGCAGCCGTTCCATCATGATTATTTCGTGCAATTTGTGTGTATGATGTTAATTTTTCTCGGTGCGATTGGATTTCCTGTATTAATTGAAGTGAAGACCTATTTGTTAAAAAAAGATCCGACGTTTCGCTTCAGCCTCTTTACGAAGATTACAACGGCAACCTACGCAGGGCTTTTTGCTTTCGGAACGCTAGTGATTTTAATATTAGAAAGCTTTTATTCGTTTAAAGGAATGCAATGGCACGAAGCCTTGTTTTCGGCCATGTTTCACTCTGTATCAACAAGGTCAGCAGGCTTAACTACATATGATGTGACGACGTTTAGTGAAGCGACGGACCTGTTTATGAGTGGGCTGATGTTTATTGGGGCCTCGCCCAGTTCGGTTGGTGGAGGTATTCGTACAACGACGTTCGCGATTATCATATTGTTTATGATTGCCTATTCACGCGGCCATTCTGATATTCAAGTTTTCAAACGAGAAATTCATTCAATCGATGTCTTCCGTTCGTTTGCCGTACTCATTTTTGCTATTTTCATGGTGCTCGTTGCGATGATGATTTTACTCATTACTGAGCAACATGCAACGATGACGCAAATTTTATTTGAAATCACCTCTGCGTTCGGGACGTGCGGAATGTCTTTAGGCATCACACAAGATTTATCGACCGTCGGAAAATTTGTCATTATGGCTCTGATGTTTATCGGGCGCGTTGGCTTAATTTCCTTCCTTTACTCAATTGGTGGGACAGCGAAAAAGAAGAAATATCACTATCCAAAAGAGCGAATTATTATTGGTTGAAAAAATGCGACGATTACTCATGGAGAGCAATCGTCGCATTTTTTAGTTGAACGTATGGAAATAAGGTGTTTGTCCGTTGCGGAAGTATGTGAATAGATAGCCTTGTTGTTTTGTTACCACGCCATTGTCTTCGTAGCTTTGTAAATCCATATGGAACGGGATAATTAATGAATGCTTAAATAGCTCGCGTTCGTTAATATTCATCGTGGCAAATCCTTCACCAACTAGCGCTGGATTCTCCTTAATGCGTCCGTAAACATCACGCATTTCATCTTCAGACAGACGATCATCCCACCATAATTTACGTGGTTGGAACTGCTGAATACTTAAGAAGTCGTATTTCATTAGGCTTGTAATGACGTCGATATCTGCGTTGTCGACCGTTTGTAAAAATTCTAACAAGCGACGGAATAAGTCTTCTAACTGATGCCCAATACGTGACCAGCCCTTTGTTTCCCAGTACGTACCAAAATTTTGGAAGAAATCGAATGGTGTTTCAAACACTTCTGTAACTAAATATTCGATTGTACGATCCATACGGTGTGCATTCCAATATTTTTCAAGTACGTCCTCAGCGTGCTTAATTCGTACGATGTCATCAAACGTTAGTACGTTGTTTGAGAAAATTTCGTATGGTGAGATGTCTACATATGTGTAGCCGTATTTTTCGGCCTCTAAGCGTAAGCCTGTCCCGCGTAATAGCTTTAAGAAGCCAAGCTGTAATTCTTCAGGGCGCATCGCAAATACGTCGTTGAATGTTTTACGGAATGAAGCATAGTCTTCCTCTGGTAAGCCGGCGATTAAGTCTAAATGCTGATCAATTTTGCCGCCTTCTTTTACCATGGTTACGGTACGTGTTAATTTTTCGAAGTTTTGACGACGTTTTACTAAGTCGTTCGTTAAGTCATTTGTTGATTGTACACCGATTTCAAAGCGGAATAAGCCTTTTGGAGCGTTGTCATTTAAAAATTGAATAACTTCTGGACGCATAATATCTGCTGTAATTTCAAATTGGAATACAACGCCTGGTTTGCGTTCATCAATTAAAAATTGGAACATTTCCATGGCGTAACTACGGCTAATATTAAAGGTACGGTCAACGAATTTTATTGTTTTGGCACCATTGTCCATTAGGTAGCGAATATCTTCTTTAATTTTTTCGCGGTTAAAGTAGCGCACACCGACTTCAATAGAAGATAGGCAGAATTGGCAGCTAAATGGACAGCCACGGCTTGTTTCAATATATTGAATACGTTTACCGATGTGTGGTAGGTCCTCTTCAAAGCGGAAGGGTGACGCGATTTCACGTAAATCTATTTTTGGTGGCTGTGCGTGAATTTTGATTTTGCCTTCCTCTAAGTAACAAATCCCAGGCACTTGTTCAAGCTCAATTTCACCATTGAAATGACGTAACATTTCTTTGAAAGAAACTTCGCCTTCACCCATAATAATAAAGTCGATTTCTTCATGCTTACGAAGCCAATCGTGCACATCATAAGAAACTTCAGGACCACCTAAAACAATTTTGACCTTTGGCAGAACGGTTTTTAACATGCGAATAACGGCAATCGTTTCGTTGATATTCCAAATATAGCAGCTAAAGCCGACTACATCAGGTTTCTTTTGAAATAAATCCGAGACGATATTAAACGCCGGATCTTTAATTGTATATTCTGCTAGCTCACAGTCAAACTCTGGGCGTGCAGCAGCCTTTAAATAACGAATGGCTAAATTCGTATGGATATATTTTGCATTTAACGTACTTAAAACGATGTTCATAGTTTAATTCTCCTCTTCATATATTCTATTGTAGCAGTGTGTGGCGATGCAAACAATATAGGAGTAAGTACCCATTTTATTCCAGGAGATAGTATGTGATAATATAAAATATGTTTGAATTCTGAAAATTATAAATTCGGGAGGTCCGGCTATCGGTGGAAAGTCAATTGAGTCTCATGGTAGAAGAGCTTTTTCAACATGCAAGTGAACAAACCGTTATTTTTAATTGTGCTGGAAAAATACAATTTATGAATGATAAAATGGTCGACACACTTCAACAGCTAAACCTTCAATCTAGCTTTTCGGAGTTAACTGAACAAAATAATGAAAAATGGCATTCATTCATTCAAACTATGACTCAGGATATTTCCGCCCGTGCTATTTTTTATTTAACAGATGCATCTAACGAAAAAGTTATAATGGAATTGTCTGGCTATTATTTGAAAGAAAAGCAATTAATTTTTTCGCGTGCTCAATTTACAGTAATCCCTCAAAAACTAAGTACTACTGACCGTGAAATCCAGTTAATGAATAGTTTGCCACATGGTGTAATCCTGGCGACGTTAAATGGAAAAATTATTTCTACCAATTCACAATCATTGCAGTTATTAGGTTTTGAAGTAGGACAACTTGAAAGAAGAAGCTATGAACTTTTATTTGAACATTGCTATTATGAGCCGGAAATGATTGTGCATTATTACCGCATGATTGCGCTTAATGACCTAGCAACAATTGTAGTAAAGCGTGTTTGTAGCGATGGACATGTCAATTATTTAAGTATTGCAAGTAAGATTGATGAAGCACTGGGAATACTCGTAACGACGATTACTGATCAAACAGAACAGATGCGATTACTCGAGACGATTAATCATCAGAAGGCATTATCTGTTATTGGGAAAAATGCGGCTTCTATTGTGCATGAAATTCGTAATCCTATGACATCGATTCAAGGATTTATTCAAATGATTAAAGAAAACTTAGAGGAACAGGCAAGTCCGTACTTTGAAATTGTAGAATCTGAGCTACAGCGCATTGATGAACTGCTAGTGGAAATTTTGACACTATCAAAGCCTAGTAGCTATGAAGCGCAAATGCTAGATATTAAGGATGTCGTAGAACAAGCGATTACATTATTTCAATTGAAAGCATTGGAACTGAATACGAGTATTATTTTTGAATATGATGAACAAGCCTCGTATAAAATCAAAGGCAATAACAATCGATTAAAACAAATGCTGATTAATCTATTGAAAAATGCGATTGAGGCAGTCGATTCAAACGGACATATTATAATTCAATTAGTCTACCAGGATCCAACAACATTACGATTAATTGTAGAAGACCGAGGAAGAGGAATGTCATCTGAACAAATGGAAAAAGCGTTTCATAGCTTTTATACAACAAAATCGACTGGAACAGGTTTAGGGCTATTATTAGTACAGGCTGTAGTTGAGGAACATAACGGCGAAATTAAGTTGGAGAGTACAGAAGGTGTCGGAACGAGATTTATCATTGATTTCCCTATAAATATGTATGATTTTAACGAAATGATGACATCGAATACAATGTATTTATCGGAAAAACAGCAAAATTATATATAAGCTATTGATTATTAAATTGTTGGTTTGAAGCGATTTTTGACAAAACTTTCAATGCATCGCTATAATAATCATATTACTCAAAAATAGAGGATGGTTTTTATGGCTTCAGATGAAGTAAAACAATCGTTAAAATTATTTATCGTCTTATCAAGAGCAACGAAAGCGATTAATGAAGCAACTAATCAATTTATCCAAAAAAATGGACTAAATCCGACTGAATTTGCCGTGTTAGAGCTTTTATATCATAAAGGTCGTCAGCCGTTACAACAAATCGGCAATAAAATTTTACTAGCAAGTGGTTCAATTACGTATGTAGTGGACAAGCTTGAAAAACGTCAATTTTTAGCACGTATTTCTTGTCCAACGGATCGCCGTGTTACGTATGCAGAAATTACTGCTGATGGTGCCGCATTTATGGACAAGTTGTTTCCAGAACATGAACAAAAGTTGCATGAATTACTAGGTGCCTTAACACCAGAAGAAAAGCAAACAGCCATTGATTTACTGAAAAAATTAGGGTTATCGATTAAGGATTTATCGTATTAATAAAAATGCCACGCCTATTCGTTATGAATAGTCGTGGCTTTTTTTAGAGATACGAAAGTATAAAATTTTAGCGTTCTAACAGAGTCTAGGCTAAAGTGCCAGCTCCTCGGTCATTTCGGGCATGCCACATGGATGTGGCGTTTTGACCGATCGGAGCTTTAAGGGGCGCTTTAGCGCTTTTCCTATTGAATCGTTAAGCCCATTTGTAAGAAGGCGTCTTGTAGGTCTGCTGCTGTGTCATAAATTGTTAAAGTAACGAACATGTTATCACGTTCGAAAACAATTTTCACTACTTTATCTGTTTCTTCGAGCACTGTTTCATAGCCTGCAAGATTGATGATATCTGTGCGCTGTTCTAAGACGCTTGCAAAATCAAGCTCAGTTATGTCAGCTGAGATAACGGCCATTGTTTCTGCTGCAGAAGCTTTTACATCATCAAACGTGACATCTTCTTTTGTAATAACGTTGATTTGCATTGAAAGTTGGTCATCGTTGTTAAAAATTAATTGATCGACGCCAGGCTCTTCAGCTTGTAATGTAAAGTTGTCGAAGTGGGCAATAGTATAGTTCATTTCTTTGCTCGTAGAAGTCGTCACCGTATCAGAAACCGTTTTACCGAGAGAGCTATACGTTAGTGTTGCGGCTTGCTCAGTTGGTTCTTCAGTTGTTTGGGCCGGTTCGTTTGTTTTGTTAGCTTGCTCTGTTGTTGGCTCTGTGGTTTGCTCTGTATTTAATTCGGTATTGGCTTCAGTTTGCTCAGTTTGAGGCTTTTCATCTGCCGCTGTTGTTGTAGCCGGTTCTGTTGTATCTGTATTACAAGCTGCTAATGTTGCTGATAGTAATAGTAAGGCACTCATTGTCGTTATGGTTTTTTTCATGATGATCCCCCTCTTTCTTGTATAGACGGAAACTGATGAGATAAGTTTCTGATTTTATTGTATCAAAATAAAGGTAAAACTAAAAATAATAATAAAACAAAGACGATATGCGCGACGATAATGAGCGGTAAGCTTTTTTTCCATTCGTAAAGTGCGCCCCATAAAAGTCCCGCAACAATTGCTGCCAAAGCGCCTGGAATAAACCCACTAATTGCTAAGGATAACGAGAATAGCAGAGAGGTGATGACAACTGCCCAACTAGGTGATGTATAGTTTTTTAATTGTTGTTGTACATAGCCGCGCCAAAATATCTCTTCTCCAACTGCTATTACGAAAATCAGGAGCACATAATGAAAAATATTTTGTGGCCCGTAATCTGTTAAAAATCCTGTAATGTCTGATGTCGCGTTCGCATTGATAGCAGACAAAACCATGTAACCCAATTTGATAAAGCCGTACGTTATGGTCCCGTAGCCAATCCCATAAATTAAATATTGCCAGGTTGGAATACGGTCCTCAAACTTTCCAACTAGCAATGCAATTGAAATACCGATGAGTAATGTAAAGGCATATAAATACCAAAAAATCGTGCGTTCATAAAACGTGTAAAACATCATACTATAAATAAAAACTAATGAAAGAAGGAGTATAATAGTCTGTTTTCTAATATTCATAACGGGGAATACCTCCATCTAAATGTCTTATCAAAAATACCCTTTTTGTCATCTCGATCAATGCTAAAAAGGGTATTTTACATTCAATTATTCATGATTTGTTAAAATTTTATAGCGTTTATGATTAATAACCGTTTTTTCTTCCATTTCTAACTCGTGAAAATTTTGCATAATCGTAATATCGACGATGACCGAATTTTCATTAACTTTTTCAACAATACCTCTTAATCCATCTTTAAACTCGATAATATTTCCAACTTCAGCAATTTTCATACGCAGTCAGCCCCTTCATCGACTAATAATTAACAGTTTGCAAGCAATTATACTACAAAATTTATGTTATTTGAATATTTATATTATTTTTATAGAATTTGTTACCCTTTTCTTTCAGATTAGAGTTCTGTTATATTGAAAAAAATGAAATGAACAGGAGTTAATATACATGACAGATTATAAAGCAATGCTAGATCAATTACGCAGTGGAGAAGTAAAATCTATTTTAATAAAGAAGGATGAATTCTTACAATTTCGTGAACTTCTTGTGAAGGATGCTAAATTTAAACAGTTCCGTGGCGATGCAAAACAGGGCGGAGACGTGGTTTTTACATTTCTACAAACGCCAAGATCATAAAAAGTGTCGAAATTTGTTTCACGATTTTTGTGTATATGTTCTGTAAAGAAAGTATAATAATGGTAACAATTGTTCGTGAAGGAGGGTTAAATTTGGATGAAGTAAGGCTTGATAATGGATTGTTACAAAAAATTGAATCAACAAGACAATTAATGATTCAATCCGGTATCGAGAATGGGTTACACAGTCGTAAAACACTTCGCTTAAGTAAGCAAGTGGATTATTTAATGAACAAATTTAATCAATGTTATCAGAGTGATTTGACAATAGCTATACAAAATCGTCATTTGAAATAAATTTAGAAAATGATGTTTAGCACGAATATTTTGGGGAATATTATTATTGAACACAGCAACATTCTCATTTCCCCCTTTAGAGTAGAAGCGATTGACGCTACTGCTCTCTTTTTTTGTCTTTGTAAATTCGTCCTTCACGTCCATTGCAGTTTAATCGATTTTTGTTAAAATGAAAGAAAATGTAAAAAGGGGATTTTTGGTATGGAATCGAAAAAAATTGGCTTTATCGGAACGGGCGTTATGGGAGCGAGTATCGTCAAGCATTTATTAACTGCAGGTCATGAGGTAACAGTTTATACGCGTACAAAAAGCAAGGCTGAAGTGCTAGTCGAAAAAGGTGCGAAATGGGCGGACACACCCGCTGCGGCTACAATGGGCCAGCAGGTAGTATTTACAATGGTTGGTTATCCAAAAGATGTAGAAGAAGTGTATAGCGGAGCAAATGGCATTTTTTCAGCTGCACAGCCTGGGACAATCGTTGTGGATATGACGACAAGTGAACCAACATTAGCGAAAAAGTTATTTAATCAAGCGAGTGAAAGAGGTATACATAGTTTGGATGCCCCTGTATCAGGCGGAGATATTGGTGCACAAAATGGGACATTGTCGTTAATGATTGGTGGAGACAAGGCGGTTTTTGAACAAATGCAGCCGATTTTCGAAGTGTTCGGTCAAAATATCGTCTATCAAGGTGTAGCGGGTTCTGGTCAGCATACGAAAATGTGTAATCAAATCGCCATTGCATCAGGGATGATTGGTGTTTGTGAAGCGATAGCATACGGTCTAAATGCCGGTTTAACGATGGAAGATGTGCTGCGTTCTATTACAGCAGGAGCAGCAGGCTCTTGGTCGCTGACAAATTTAGCTCCGCGCATGCTGAAAGAAGACCTAGATCCAGGCTTCTATATTAAGCATATTATTAAAGATATGAAAATAGCACTAGATGAAGCAGAACGCATGGAACTTCAATTACCAGGGCTGTCATTAGCTAAATCAATGTATGATCAACTACTTGAGGAAGGCTACGGTGATAACGGTACACAAGCATTAATCAAATATTATCAATAATACCAATATTACTGGAAAGTACACTATTCTTGTTTATTCGTTTATAGGAGAAATAGACACCCTATGATACAATAGAGTCATAATTAGCCTGGGAATTTGGAAGGAGATACATACATTGGAAAAACAAAAAGGGATTTTATTAGAGAGTGGAACAAATGAACTTGAAATCGTTGAATTTGAAGTAGCAAACAATAAATTTGGCATTAATGTAATTAAGGTCAAAGAAATTATTCAACCAATTCCAGTGACATTTATTCCGCATGTACATCCTCATGTAGAAGGTATTATTCAATTACGCGGGGAAGTATTGCCGGTTGTAGATATGTTAAAAGTATTAGGGATTCCAACAGAAAACCGTAATCCACAACAAAAGTATATTGTTGCTGAATTTAATAAACAACGCGTAGTCTTCCATGTCGATAACGTAACACAAATCCACCGTATTTCGTGGGATCAAATTGAGAAGCCGTCTGACATGTACCAAGGAGGTACGTCACAAGTAATTGGTGTAATTAAGCGTAATGAAGAAATGATTTTACTACTAGACTTCGAAAGAATTATGGTTGATATTAACCCTGAATCAAGTATTAGTGTAGAATCAGTGAAAAAACTAGGTAAGCGCGAACGTTCTGAAAAGAAAATTGTTATTGCCGAAGACTCACCGTTATTACGTAAGCTTTTATTCGATACAATGAACGAAGCGGGCTATGCTAATACAGAGTTCTTTGAAAATGGTCGAGATGCTTACGAGTATTTAGAAGCATTAGCAAAAGCCGACAAAGAAATTGAAAAGCATGTTCAAATGGTTGTAACAGATATAGAAATGCCACAAATGGATGGCCATCATTTAACAAAAAAAATTAAAACACATCCAGACCTTCAAAAATTACCAGTAATTATCTTCTCAAGCTTAATTACTGACGACTTACGTCATAAAGGTGATCAAGTAGGGGCAGAGGACCAAATTTCAAAACCAGAAATTGCGGAACTTATTTTACGTATGGATAAATTAATGCTGTAAAATATTTACCAATTGGTTGAAGCAACACACGAAGATGATATAAAATAGTAATAAGCCGGATACTTGTAAAAGTAATTCCGGCTATTTTTATAACGTTATTGTCTGTATGTTCACGAAAACTCAAATGACTTTTAGAAAGAAGTGACAGGCATCTATGGGAAATTTAAAAACAGCCATTATTGATATCGGTTCGAACACGATTCGACTCGTATTATATTCGTATAAAAAAAACGAAGGGCTACGCGAGTTTGGCAATATTAAAACAGTAGCAAAGCTTCGTACGTATCTCTTACCGAATGGGGAGATGTCTGAAGAGGGGATTCAACTTTTAGCAGACACATTAAATTCGTTCCGTTTAATTTTAGCAGACTATCAAGTGACAGATATTAAAGCGGCAGCGACAGCGGCTGTTCGGCAAGCGGTTAACAACGAAGAAATCATTCGTCGCATGCAAGAAGAAACCGGTATAAAAATTGATATTTTAACAGAAGAAGAAGAGGCTTATTACGGATTTGCGGCAGTTGCACATTCGATGGATACACCTTCTGCTGTGACGATTGATATTGGTGGTGGCTCAACGGAAATTACGTTGTTTATTAATAAAAAGCTTCAAAAAACGTTCAGTTTTCCATTTGGTACGGTGTCACTAAAGCAAAAATTCGTGAAGGGCTCAATAATTACCCGTGATGAACTCGCAAAGTTAAATGCCGATGTAATAGAAAAGTTCAGCTCGTTACCATGGATTAAAGACGTAGCATTTCCAGTGGTTGGCATAGGGGGGAGTGCGCGTAATATTGCACAGGTGCATCAGCAAAAAACAAACTACCCGTTGTCAGGTGTTCATGAGTATGAAATGAAGCAAGGTGATTTAGAAGCATTAAGTGATTATTTAGTGCAATTTTCGTTTGAGGAATTAAAGCAACTAGACGGTTTATCTTCAGATCGCGCAGACACGATTGTACTAGCGTTAGAAGTGTTCCGGGCGTTGTTAACAGTTGTAGGTTCTGACACATTTCAAGTGAGTAAAAAAGGTTTACGTGAAGGGCTAATTATTAAGCGCGTATTACAGGGAAACGCAACCGCATACAATAAATATAATGTTTTTGAAGAAAGTGCCCGTCAATTAGCCTTGGCTTATGGGCGCACGGAAGATGAAGTTCAGACACTTGCAAAGCTGACAGAGCAGTTTTACCGTGAGTGCTGCCATTTACAATTATTTAACTTTAATGAAGCTGATTTAAAACTGCTGATTAAGGGAGCGAAGGTTTATGCAATTGGCGAATATATTGAGCTGGATTCGTCTAGTCAGCATACATTTTATTTGATTGCCAATCAATCATTGCCAGGTCTTTCACATGTAGATCGAGTAAAACTAGCACTACTGGCTTCCTATAAAAATCGTGATTATTTTGAGCGTTTTTCACAGCCCTTTGAAACATGGATTTCAAAAGAGGAGCTTAAAAAAATACGTGATTTTGGCGCGATTTTAAAATTTGTCTACGCACTGAATATGACAAAACGTAATGTAGTGAAGCATCTTGCGATTGAAAATAAAGGCGATGATTTACTAATCGAGGTCGTCACGTCAGAACGTGCTATTGCCGAAATGGCACAAGTAGAGAAACAGAAAAAGCATATCGAGCGTGTGTTCAAAAAGAACATTCAAATTGTGTTCAACGAGGAAGGATGGAATTGAAAATGACAACAAATATGGAGATGAATCCGATGTCTGAATCAGAAGAGATGATCAAACCAGATTTTCAGGTGTTAGAGGAAATTGCAAAACCTCAATATTACAATAACCGTGAGCTTAGCTGGTTAGCATTTAATGAACGTGTATTAGAAGAAGCCGAAGATACGAATAATCCATTATTAGAACGCTTAAAGTTTTTAGCGATTTTTAGTTCGAATTTAGATGAGTTTTTCATGGTGCGTGTAGCAGGCCTTCAAGATCAAATTCGTGCAGGTTTCCATAAGCCTGAAAATAAATCGGGCTTAACACCAAAGGAACAGCTAGCGAAAATTGCGGAGCGTACACAAGCTTTAGTACGTCGTCAAACAGAGGTGTATCGTCATTTAGTAGATGATTTATTACCAAAAGAAAATGTCTATGTACGTGATATGAAGCTATTAACTGCTGAGCAAAAGAATTTCGTCCATGAATTATTTGAAGAAACGATTTTTCCAGTATTAACACCTGTAGCAGTTGATGCATATCGTCCGTTCCCAACGTTACTTGGCCGTACATTAAACTTGCTTGTGATGTTAGAAAACAATAATTCGGATTCAGAAATGTCAGATAAGGTTGCGATTGTACAAGTACCATCTGTTTTAGAGCGTTTTATCAAAGTACCAACACAAAATGACGAAACGGTATTTGTTTTATTAGAAGATGTCATTTCAAATAGTATTGACCGTTTATTCTTTGGCTATAAAGTAAAATCTACGCAAGCATTCCGTTTAACGCGTAATGCCGATTTAACAATTCATGAAGAGGGCGCACAGGATTTACTAGTAGAAATCGAAAAAGAGTTAAAGAAACGTAAATGGGGCGTTGGCTCCCGTTTAGAAGTACGAGATGGTGAAATGAACGATGATGTACTTGAGTACTTACTAGATGAATTTGAAATTGAAGAATCAGACGTTTTTAAAATCGATGGTCCACTCGATTTAACGACGATGTTTAGTTTTGTGAAAGCGATTTCAAAGGGCCGAGAGCATTTAGAATATGAAAGCTTTATCCCGCAGCCACCACAAGATTTGCAGTCAGATGAAAATATTTTTGAAAAAGTATTAACGCAAGACATTTTCTTCCATCATCCATATGAGTCATTTGTCCCAATTGTTGATTTTATCGCAGAAGCAGCAAAGGATCCAAGTGTTCTTGCGATTAAGCAAACTCTGTATCGTGTAAGCGGCAACTCCCCAATTATTCAAGCGTTAAAGCAAGCAGCTGAAAACGGCAAGCAAGTAACCGTACTTGTGGAGTTAAAGGCACGTTTTGATGAAGAAAATAATGTGCACTGGGCAAAGCAACTTGAGCAAGCGGGCTGCCTAGTAATTTATGGAATGAATAATTTAAAAACGCACTCAAAAATTACGCTCGTTATCCGTCGTCGCCAAGGGAAAATTGAACGCTTTGTGCACCTTGGTACAGGGAATTACAACGATGCAACGGCAAAAATATATACAGATATGGCGATTATTACATCCAATAAGGAATTCGGCATTGATGCAACCAACTTCTTTAACTATTTAAGTGGTTATACAGAAAAACCAAAATTCAATCATATTTGTGTATCGCCATATGACATCCGAGATGAGTTTCTGAAATTAATCGATAAAGAAATTGCACTACATAAAGAGTATGGCAATGGCTTTATCCGTGCGAAAATGAATTCATTAACAGACAAAGATTTAATGATGAAATTATATGAAGCGTCCATTGCAGGTGTGAAAATTGAGTTAATCATTCGAGGGATTTGCTGTATTCGTCCAGGGATCCCAGGCATTTCAGAAAACATTACGGTTACAAGTATTGTCGGACGCTTCTTAGAGCACTCACGCATTTTCTGGTTCCACCATAACGGGAACAATAGCTTGTATTTATCATCAGCAGATATGATGACACGCAATATGATTAAGCGAGTAGAAATTTTATTCCCAATTTATGCGCCAGATATTAAAAAGCGTATCCAGCGCATTATGATGACGCAACTTGAGGATAACCAAAAGGCACGTATTCAGGATTCAAATGGAAAATACCACTACAAAGAGAATCACAATAGTGATGTGCTTATCAACAGCCAAGAAGTGTTCTTAAACGAATCCCTTGGTACAATTGTCGAAGAATAAATGATAAATGCCATTTTCTTGTCTCAGAGAAAATGGCATTTTTAATGCAGTATACTACGCACGCCCATTTTTTTTATGCATCCAGTAATTAAAAAGGAGTGCCATTTTGCAACCTACTAACTATGCATCGCCGGCTAGGTCGAGTTTCCCTGATTTGATGAAAGCAATCAACGGGGAATTTACAGTAATTCATTATTATCAGCATTTAGCGAACCTTGCACCGAACGAAACTATTAAAAAAAGAATTTTAGAAATTCGAGCAGATTAACAGAATCACGCAGTTTGGTTTTTATATTTTCTAACGTCTAGTAAAAAAATGTACAATCCCCAGAGGCTTGAAAATGAAAATACTGATTTTTCTATAAATTATTGGTATTTTGTAGTAAAATGAATACATGAATGATTATTCATTTTATTTCAAGGGGGATGGGAATATGTTGACAGGTAAAACAATTATTATTACAGGCGGTTCTAGTGGAATGGGCCTTGGGATGGCGAAGCAGTTTGTGCAAGAGGGTGCAAATGTTGTTATTACAGGACGTGATGCAGAGCGTTTAGCAAATGCTAAAGCAGATATTTTAGCATTGGGTTCGACAATTGAAACATTTCAAATGGATGTGCGTGAGCCAGAGCATGTGCAAGCAATGGTTGATTTTACGGTTGGAAAATTTGGACGCATTGATCGCTTAGTGAATAATGCAGCAGGTAACTTTTTAGTGCAGGCAGAAAAGCTGTCACCAAATGGCTGGAAGGCTGTTATTGATATTGTCTTAAACGGCACATTTTACTGTTCATCTGCCGTAGGGAAGTACTGGATTGAAAATGGCATTAAGGGCTCGATTTTAAATATGGTGGCAACCTATGCATGGGGCGCGGGTGCTGGAGTTGTACACTCAGCTGCGGCAAAAGCGGGTGTATTATCGCTTACACGTACATTAGCGGTTGAATGGGGCACACAATACGGTATTCGTGTGAATGCCATCGCACCAGGGCCAATTGAGCGTACAGGTGGCGCGGATAAACTGTGGGAATCAGAGGAACAGGCGAAGCGTACAATAAATTCTGTCCCATTAAAACGCCTAGGTACTCCCGAAGAAATTGCGGATTTAGCAACATTTATGCTGTCAGATAAGGCAGGATATTTAAATGGTGAATGCATTACGCTTGATGGCGGTCAATGGTTAAATCCGTTTCCGTTTTAAGTGAGAATAAACGTTCATTAAACGGTACATACTAGCGCTAAAAGGGGGCGCTAGTGGTGGGAATGTGGCTTTATCCGACAATTATCGTATGTACGATACTTTGCTTGATGGGCTATTATTTAACGGTAAGAGTCGGACATAAAATTGAAGATAGCGGAGAAGAACGCGATAGCGAGGTATCAGAAAAAATTGTAGAGCATCCATTTTTTCTGAATCCGATTATATTATCATACGTGGTATTCTTAGCATTTACAGGCGTCATTATTTTTTATTATTGGGCACGTGGTTACTAATTTTTTATGCATAATAGGACGAATTTGCTCGTCTTGTTATGCTTTTTCTTTGTGTAAGTAGGCATGTTTCTTAGTCAATAAATTAGTAGTTATGTTATGATAGAGAGAGAAAATGCAAGGTGTGAAAAAGTGATAGGGTTTTAATGTAGAAGCAGTTTGTATTGATTTGCCCGTATTAACGGAGTCAAAGGAGTAGAACAGAATGATTTCAACTAACAACAGAGCGTTATTAGACATGCCAATCAAGGATTTTATTATTTCTTCTGAAAAGGTAGCACATGTTCAAAGTGGTAATAATGCAGAGCATGCACTGCTTGTCTTAACGAAAACAGGTTATTCTTCAATCCCCGTATTAGACGTAAAATATCGTTTAAAGGGACTACTTAGCACAAAAATGATCACCGAATCCATCTTAGGGTTAGAACGAATTGAATATGATAAATTACAAAATATCCGTGTAGATGAAGTCATGGCGCATGATGTCGCTTACTTAAAAATAACAGACACATTCCAACGTGCGCTAGATTTAGTTATCAATCATGCTTTCTTGTGCGTCATTGACGAGGAAGGTACGTTTGTCGGAATTATGACACGAAGAGTTATTTTAAAACAATTAAAGAAATACGTTTACCAACAAAATGCGTAAATCATGATTTGTCGACAAGGTCCTCTGGGGCTTTGTCGACTTTTAACGTCAATCAGTAGGAAAGGAAGAAATAAATGACGGCAACAGAAGCAGAAATCATCAAGGTGCTGGCAGAGGAAAAAAACATGCGTAAGGCAGCCGAGCGTTTATTTTTAACACAGCCAGCATTATCACAGCGTCTACAATCAATCGAAAAAGAATGGGGCTCGCAGTTATTTATTCGTTCGCAAAAAGGGTTAACTGCTACGCCAGCAGGAGAATTAGTCATTCAATATGCGAATGAAACAATCGCCAAACGTGAAGAGATTTTTGAATCGATTCAAGCATTGCAATCAAAGGTACACGGTACATTGAAAATTGCTTGTGCGTCCATCGTTGGTCAAAATTGGCTTCCAAAAGTGTTAAAGGATTTTGTGACTAAGTATCCGGATACGAAAATTTCACTCATGACGGGTTGGAGCTCTGAAATTGTGAAGGCTTTGTATGATGGAGAGGCGCATATTGGTATTGTACGTGGGCAGGCAGACTGGAAAGGGAAGAAAATTCACCTATTCCGTGACATGATGTATTTGGTTGATAAGGAAATTCAAGATATGGAAGATATCATTACATCAGATCGCCCCTTCATTCAATTTAAGAGTGACTCGAATTACTATCAAGAAATCCAGCAATGGTGGCAGCGTCATTTTAACTATAATCCAAAGCACCAAATTATCGTGGATCAAATCGAGACGTGTAAACAAATGGCATTGAACGGGATTGGCTATGCGATTTTACCGTCCATCACATTGAATGGGGAAGAAAACGTCAATAAAATTCCACTAACGAATTCCGAAAGTGACTACGGATTAACGCGTGATACGTGGTTAATTGGTTATGAATCAACATTTGAACTGCGCCAAGTGGAAGCCTTTGTAAAGGTTGTACAGGACCGCGCGAGTTGCCTATACGATTATTCCAATGGACAATTTAAATAACATATAGGAACGTAGGTTAAGTCGGTTGTGCTTAGCCTACGTTTTGTTGTGGAAAAAAGCATTTATTGAAATTTATCTGAAAATTTAGTACAATATCTCATGTTAAGAAAACTTACATACGAAGAGGTGTCCAATGGAAAAATTAAATGCACAGCAAATTATTGATTTTATTTCACAGGCAAAAAAAGTTACACCGGTTAAAGTCTATGTAAAAGGACCTGGTGTTGCTTATTTATCATATGGAACAGATGCAAAAGTATTTGGAGATGGCAATAACGCCGTGGTTTTCGGTGAGTGGTCTCAAATTGAAGCAGCATTAAAGGAACACGGAACACAAATTGAGGATTATGTCGTAGAGAGCGATCGCCGTAACTCGGGCGTTCCACTGTTAGATACAAAACATATTAATGCGCGTATCGAACCAGGGGCGATTATTCGTGACCAAGTAACAATTGGCGAGCAAGCCGTTATTATGATGGGTGCGATTATTAATATTGGTGCAGAAATTGGCACGAAAACAATGATTGATATGGGTGCGGTACTAGGTGGGCGTGCAACAGTAGGAGCAAACTGTCATATTGGTGCAGGAACTGTGCTTGCAGGGGTTGTAGAACCACCAAGTGCATTACCTGTAGTTGTAGAAGATGATGTGGTCATTGGTGCGAATGCGGTTGTCTTAGAAGGGGTACGTATCGGGCAAGGGGCAGTTGTTGCAGCCGGTGCGATTGTGATTAAAGACGTAGAACCTTATACCGTGGTAGCCGGTGTACCTGCACGCGAAATTAAAAAGTTAGACGAGAAAACGAAGTCAAAAACAGAAATTATTGATTCATTACGTAACTTATAAGAAGGTGTATGTATGAAAAATCTCATTGAAGTGCGACGGGATTTACACAAAATTCCTGAAATTGGCTTCGAGGAAGTTAAAACGCAGCGCTATTTATTAACATACCTTACACAATTACCACAGGCTTATTTGCAGGTAGTGACGTGGAAAACGGGTATTGTTGTAAAAATTCAAGGCTCTAACCCAACGAAATGTATCGGTTGGCGCACGGATATTGACGCGCTGCCGGTTTTTGAAGAAACCGCTCTGGATTTTCGTTCCGAGCACGAGGGCTTTATGCATGCGTGTGGTCATGATTGTCATATGGCAATCGCCCTTGGTTTAGTCACAGCATTTGCCAAGAGTCGTCCAGCGCAAGATGTGGTCGTGTATTTCCAGCCGGCTGAAGAAGGTCCAGGTGGTGCGGAACCAATGCTTGAATGGCTACGCAGTGAGCAGCCACAGCTTGTGGCAGATGAAATTTATGCACTACATATTGCTCCTGAATATCCTGTTGGCACGGTGGCGACAAAACCTGGGCTACTCTTTGCGAATACATCGGAGCTATTTATTGATTTAAAAGGTGTTGGTGGGCATGCGGCATTCCCGCATAAAACGCGCGACATGACCGTAGCGGCGGCGAATTTAATCGTCCAGCTGCAAACAATCATTAGCCGAAACGTCAACCCAATGGATAGCGCGGTTATTACGATTGGCAAAATGACTTCGGGTACGGTACAAAATGTCATTGCTGAAAATGCACGTTTAGAAGGCACGATCCGTACGTTAAGTGCAGAAGCGATGACAGAGGTGAAACGTCGAATTGAAGCAATTTGTGCGGGCATTGAAGCCGCATTTGAATGTAGTGTCAGCATTGATTATGGCTCAATGTATTATGAAGTGAATAATGATGAGCGTTGCGCAAACGCGCTCTTAGAATTTGCGCGTGAATTTGACGGTGCGGTGAGCTATGAGTGTCCCGCTGCAATGACCGGTGAGGATTTTGGCTATTTCATTAAGGAGATTCCAGGTGCAATGTTTTGGGCAGGTGCCAACTGTGAATATGGTTTACATCATGCAAAATTAGCACCAGATGAAGCGCTCATTCCGTTTAATCAACAATTTGTGGAACAGTTTATTCGTTCTTTATAAAAAATACCCATTTAACGTCACTCGTTAAATGGGTATTTTTATAATGTTTACCTATTATTAATAAGCTTTTACGATGCCTTTAGTAAATGAGGGGCACGTTTTGCTGTCCATGCATAGGCAAGGATAAAGCAACCAACTAACACGACAGTCCCTAAAAAATATGGTGAATCCGGGTTCCAATCGAATAAAATCCCAGCTAACGCAGGTCCAAACATATTGCCTAGACTCATATAAGCGTTGTTCATCCCCGCTGCAAAGCCCTGTTCATCCCCAGCCAGTTTTGAAATAAGCGTATTCACGGCCGGACGAATAAACGTTGTTGCAATCGAGAATAATGTCGCGACAACTAAAATTACGAAGAAGCCACTAATATAAACCACAAGTAGCATCGTCACAGCTGCGATCAGCAAGTTCACTAAAATCACTTTCATCTCACCGAAGCGTTTAAATAACTTATTGACGACAAACATTTGCAGAACAACGCCCGCGAAGCCACCGACTGTTAAAATGATAGCAATATCTGTTGGACTATAGTTAAATTTATTGTCTAAATAGAGCGAGAGCGTTGCTTGGAAGTTAGCAATCCCAAAGCTAAAGGTGAAGACGACGATTAAAAAAATGAAGTACGACGTTTTCACAGAACGCGCTAGCTGCTTAAATAAGTTTTCGCGCGGTGCGGTAACGATTTTCACAGATTTTACATTTGGTAAATAAATCGCTGATAATGCCGAAGCAATTAATGCGACAGCACCTGCTAAATAAAACGGGAATGTTAAATTGACATTTGCTAAAAAGCCTCCAATCCCAGGCCCAATCATAAAGCCTAAAGACATCGCTGCCCCAATCATTCCCATGCCTTTACCACGTTCTTCGTACGTCGTAATATCGGCTACGAATGCCATAATTGGAGGCATGATGAACGCCGCCCCAGCACCACTTAAAAAGCGCGCTAAAAATAGCACCCACACTTCTGTCGCCATGCCGAATAAAATTTGTGCACAGCCGTAAACGATAAGCCCCGCAACGATAAACATTTTACGTCCATGACGATCCGATAAATCTCCCGCTACAGGAGAGAGTAAAAACTGCGCGAGCGCAAAGCCAGCGATTAAAAAGCCGAGTACTTGTCCACCAACGCCAAATACTTGTAGATAAGCAGGCATTACTGGAACGATAATCCCAATCCCACCCATCGTAATGAACATATTAAACATTAATAAATAAAGTGCTAATTTATTTGATTGTTGCTCCATTCACTTCAGCCCTTCACTAAATATTTCGATTTTTGAAATGATTAATTGCCAATAGCATACCATATTGTACTGCCTTACACGATAAAAATCATCGTGCAGAAGACTGAAATTGTCGGTTGAATTTTCAGAATAATTTTGTTTAAATGAGAAAGAAAACAACAAAGAGAAGAAGGTTGTAAAGATGAATTATAAGTTTTGGACGGTTGTCATGATACAACAAGACGAGAACGTACTGCTATTAAATCGCCAGCATGATCATTTTAAAGGCTATATTCCACCCGGAGGCAAAGTTGATTTTCCTGAGGGCTTTGCGGAAGGGGCAATCCGTGAGGTAAAGGAAGAGACAGGACTTGATGTACATAGCTTAACGTTTAAAGGGGTTTCCCATTATACGAATGCAGTAAAGAAAGAGCAATTTATTATTTATAACTATTTAACAAACGATTTCTCAGGCGAGTTACTAGAAAACTGCGATGAAGGAGAACTGGAATGGGTCCCGATTCGTGAAGCGAAAAATTACCCAATGCAAGAAGATATCCGTATACGTTTTGATTACTTTTTTGAGCCTGGGACATTTGAAATTCATATGATTTGGGATGAGGAAAACGATTGTTTAGACAAGCGCATCATACATAAGTTATAAAAAACGACAGGCGCGAGTTATGGCCTGTCGTTACATTTATATCTAGGTTAAAGCGCCAGCCCCTAGAGCTTTTCGGTCCCGCCGTCGAAAGTGATGAAACGTTTACTTTCTAGTCGGGGCTTAAATGGCGCTTTAGCGCTTTTAATTATTTCAAACTCATTTTAAATTCTAAGAAATACTCGTTATACTTACCTAACCATTCAAGGCCAAGGTTTTCGTATACTTCTAATGTGTCGCGTTGTTCGTTTGATGGATAGAAGCGCTCGTCGCCAATAACTTCCTCGTCCATTAGTTCCCAAGCGGCAAAGTTAGGAGAAGAGTACCCAACATAATCTGCATTTTGTGCAGCATTTTCAGGGTCTAACATAAAGTTAATGAACTTATGTGCACCTTCTACGTTTTTCGATGTTTTTGGAATAATCATATTATCAAAGAAAATGTTTGACCCTTCATACGGTGTCGCGAAATCTAATTCTTCATTTTCCCACAGCATATCGGCTGCTTGACCAGACCAAGTAAGTGCAACCGCGGCCTCGTTGTTGACCATCAGTGGTGTAATTTCATCCCCGATAACTGCTTTGATGTTTGGTGTTAATGAAATCAGTTTATCTGTCGCTTCACGTAAAAGCACATCATCTTTGACGTTTAATGATTGGCGGATTGAGTTTAAGCCCATGCCAATGACTTCACGAGAGCTGTCGACTAAAAATACTTTTTCTTTTAATGAAGGATCCCATAAATCTTCCCATGATTCGAATGTTAAATGGTCAGCAATTAAGTTCGGATTGTATACAATACCAACCGTCCCCCAGAAGTAAGGAATCGAATATTCATTGCCTTTATCGAATGCTAAGTCTAAAAAGTCTTCATGAATATATTGTAAGTTCGGTACTAATGCATGATCAATTGGAATCAGTAAATCCTTTTCTTTCATTGATTCAATCGTATATTCAGATGGCACGGCAACGTCATACGCTGAACCACCTTGCTCGATTTTTGTCATCATCGCTTCGTTTGAGTCGAATGTTTCATAGGTCACTTTAATACCTGTTTCTTCTTCAAACTTGCCGATTAACTCGGGATCGATGTACTCGCCCCAGTTATAGATTGTAAGTGAATCCTTACTGCCTGAGCTGCCTGATGATTCCATTTGATTGACTGCAACAAACAGTAGGGCACAGACAATGATAATGGCAATTGTTGCTTGTAGTAAATCTCTCATCGTTGTCCCTCCGTTGTTGCTGATTTTGAACGTTTGTTAATGAAGTAGTAACCGATAACGATTAATAGGGTTACCGCAAATACTAAACCTGAAATCGCGTTTACTGTTAATGAAATCCCAGCACGCGCCATTGAGTAAATTTCTACTGATAATGTTGAGAAACCATTACCCGTTACGAAAAACGTTACAGCGAAATCATCTAATGAGTACGTTAATGCCATGAAGAAACCAGCAAAAATACCAGGTGAGATGTACGGTAAAATAACACGTAATAAGACATCACGTTTTGTTGCACCTAAATCGCGTGCAGCATCAATGAGAGAGGTATTCATTTCTAATAATTTTGGTAAAACCATTAACACAACAATCGGTACACTGAATGCTACGTGTGAGACTAACACCGAAGCAAAGCCAAGTTTTACACCAATCATTGTAAATAAAATTAAGAAACTTGCACCGATCACAACGTCCGGTGAAACAATTAAAATATTATTTAATGATAATAAGGTATTACGCATTTTTTTGTCTTTTAGTGAGACAATCCCGATCGCGCCAAGCGTTCCGATAATCGTTGCGATTAAACCTGAAAGCAGGGCAACGATGACTGTGTTTAATAAAATAACAATTAGGCGTGAATCCTCGAAGACAGCCGCATAGTGTTCCCATGTGAACGATTCGAAGCTATTCATGGTACCGCCACTATTGAAAGAATAAAAGATTAAGTAAAGAATTGGCGCATAGAGAATCACAAATACGAATACTAAATACGCTTTAGAAGCAGCTGATAATTTTTTCATTATGCGCGGCCTCCTTTAGATTTGTCTCGCGTTAATAACATCGTAATGAACATGAATAAAATTAAGAATACGGCAATTGTCGAACCCATGCCCCAGTTTTGAGAAACTAAGAATTGCTGCTCAATTGCTGTACCTAACGTAATCACCTTGTTACCCGCAATTAAACGTGTAATCATGAATAGTGATAGAGCAGGGATGAATGTTACTTGAATCCCTGATTTTACGCCGTCAATTGTCAGTGGGAAAATCACGCGGCGGAATGTCGTCCAAGCGCTAGCCCCAAGGTCGCGTGCAGCGTACACAAGTGATGGGTTCATTTTATCTAATGAGTTGAAGATTGGAATAATCATAAACGGAATAAAGATGTAAACCGCTACGAAAATAAAACTAAAATCGGTAAATAAAATTTGCTGTGGATTAAAGCCGAATACTTCAACAAGGGCATTGATTGGACCATATAAACCGAAAATCCCAATGAATGCATATGTTTTTAATAGTAAGTTAATCCAAGACGGAATAATGATTAACATTAACCATAACTGCTTGTGCTTTGTTTTTGTAAGTAAATAAGCAGTAGGGTAGGCAAATAATAACGTAAATAACGTAATTAAAAACGCATACCAGAAACTACTTAGTGTCATTTTTAAATAAACTGGTGTGAAGAACTTCGCATAGTTGGCTAATGTGAAATTACCATTTAAATCAAGTACTGAATAGTAAACGATTAATGCAATCGGCGCGATAACGAATAAAACGATCCAAAATAAATAAGGAATTAACGGTCCTTTTGCAGTTTTGTTATTCATGGTCTTCATCCCCATAAGCTTCTAAACGTTTGTCGAAATCTTCTTCTGTCTCGTTTAAGCGCATTACGTGAATTGCTTCTGGATCAAAGTCCAAGCCAATTTCTTTGCCAACTTCTGCTTTTTTCAGTGAGTGTACTAACCATTCATTGCCGTCTTTATCGTATGTTGAAAGCTCATAGTGAACCCCGCGGAATAGCTGCGTATCGACCGTTACAATTAATTTACCTTTTTCAGGTGTCGTCATTTCTAAATCTTCTGGACGAATCACAATGTCAATTTTTTCGTTTGGTTTCATACCACCATCGACACACTCGAATTCTTTTCCTGCAAATTTCACTTTGTAGTCCTCAATCATAATACCGTCTACGATATTTGATTCCCCGATAAAGTCTGCTACGAAGCGGTTAATTGGCTCATCGTAAATATCTACCGGTGTACCAGATTGTTTAATTTCACCATGTGACAAGACGAAGATTTCATCACTCATTGCTAGTGCTTCTTCTTGGTCATGTGTTACGAAGATGAATGTTTTACCAAGACGCTGTTGTAACTCGCGTAACTCGTATTGCATTTCTGTACGTAATTTTAAGTCTAAAGCCGATAATGGCTCATCAAGTAAAATCACGTCTGGATCATTGACAATGGCACGTGCGATTGCCACGCGCTGGCGTTGACCACCTGACATTTCAGAAATTTCACGATTACCATAGCCTGCTAAGTTAACGAATTTTAACGCTTCTTGTACACGTTCTTTTACTTCAGCTTCTTTAACTTTTTTAATACGTAAACCGAATGCTACGTTTTCAAACACGTTTAAGTGTGGGAATAGGGCGTAATCTTGGAATACCGTATTGACGTGGCGTTCGTTGGCAGGTACGTCATTAATACGTTTGCCGTTAAAGAAGACATCGCCTGTAGTGGCATCTGTAAAACCGGCAATAATGCGTAAAATCGTTGTTTTACCACACCCAGATGGTCCTAATAACGTGTAAAACTTACCACGCTCTAACTCTAAGTTAATATTTTTTAATACAACAGTACCGTCGTTGTATGATTTTGTGACATTTTCAAAGCGAATAATCGTGTTATCCATGTGAGTAGCCTCCTAAATTATAAGTATGATTGCGTCGCGACTAACAGTAATTTTGTTATGCCGTTATGCGCATTAAAGATTTGGTGATTGGAGGAAGCCTCATAGTAGACGGCATGTCCTTCGCTCGCAATATATTCGTCGCTGCCAAGCACAACACGAATTCGTCCATTTAATACGTAAATGAATGTCTCTGCTAATGATGGTTCGAATGATTTAAATTCTGCATCCTTTTGCAGTGTAATGAAAACAGGTTCCATTTCCTTTTCATTTGATGTCGGAATTAACCACTCAATTTCGTATTTCTTGTCGTGGTCAATAAAGCTTGTTTGGTCGTCCTTTGTAAAGACAATTTGTTCCTGGCCTAGTTCATCATCAAAGAAGTCCCGTGGCTTAGAGCCGAGTACTTCGAGTAAGTTGAAGAGTGTTTCAATCGAAGGGGAGTTTAAATCTCTCTCCAATTGAGAAATATAACCTTTCGTTAAATCCGTGCGCTCCCCAAGCTCTTCTTGGGTAAGACCCTTTTTTAAACGCAATGCCTTGATCTTCGCACCAATTTGCATGTGGTCACGCTCCTTTTTGGGCAATAAAAAATCCTCCGTAAGAGTTTACTGTTGTTAAACCTTGAGTACGGAAGTTTACTTTTACAAAACTTTTAGTTTACCAAAACAATAATAATTATACCGAATTTAGACGGATTTTCAAGTATATTTATGCTTTGTTTTGAAATAATTTTAGTTAAAATGTAGGAATACTTCTTTTGTGCCGTTGCCGCGAAATCCCGTACGTATTGAATCGTATGAACATATGCTATTTTTGAGGAGGGAATCGATGAAATTATATACACCGATGCCAGCATTACAAGGTGCTTCTAAAATATTTAATGACCGACGTTTGCACAAGGGGGATACAGGGCCAATGCTGATCTATTTTTGGTCAATGAGCTGCGTACAATGTAAGCAGTCCATTGAAAAGTTAAAGGATATTCAAGCGCGCTTTGAAAATCGATTAAAGGTTAACGCGATTCACATGCCAAGAAACGACCAGGATTATTCAATGGAACAACTAAAAGACACAATTCAGCGCTTACAACTACCATTCCCTGTTTATGCAGATCATGAACTAAAAATTAGCGATGCATTCCAAAATCTAATTGTTCCTGCTTATTATTTATTTGATGAAAAACAACAGTTACGCTTTTTAAAGTACGGCTTTGTATCAACGAAATCACTGCAGCAAAAAATTGAGCGCATAATATGATGGTAACTGTTTCCGAAGTACGATAAAATGTTGGCAATGCAAAGTCGGAGGAAACGAGATGAAAAAAGAATTCGTAGTAATTGGGTTAGGTCGTTTTGGAGGAAGTATCGTACGTGAGTTAGTGAAGCAAGGAGCGAACGTAATGGCAATTGATACCGATAGTGAACGTGTCGATGAATTTGCCCGTATCGCTACACAAGCAGTTGTCGCAGATACGACAGAAGAGGAAACGGTAAAGTCTCTCGGTCTGTGGAATTTTGAACATGTCATTGTGGCAATTGGCGAAAATATTCAATCGAGTATTTTAACGACGCTGATTTTAAAGGAGCTCGGTGTGCAGCAAATTACCGTAAAGGCCCAAAATGACTATCATGAAAAAGTGTTACGTAAAATTGGTGCAGATTTTGTTGTGCATCCGGAACGAGACATGGGCATTCGTATTGCCAACAATATGTTATCAAACAGTGTGCTCGATTATTTAGAGTTATCAGCAGAGCATTCTTTAATGGAAATTCGGGCAAGTGAACAAATTGCAGGGAATTCGTTAATTGAGCTCGATATCCGTGCAAAATACGGGGTAAACATTGTCGGCATTACCCGTGGTGACGAAATTATGATTTCTCCACCGGCAACGGAGCGTATCCAACAAGGTGATATCTTACTTATTATTGGTGCCGATGTGGATATTAACCGTTTTGTGAAAAAGGAAATACAATAGGAAAAAGGTGCTCCGAAATTAATTCGGGGCACCTTTATTTTATACTTCCATAATAATCGGTAAGATCATTGGGCGACGTTTTGTTTTTTCGTATAAATACGGTCCTAAAGCGTCTGTAATTTCATTTTTCAGATCGCTCCATTGTGTATCTTTTTCTTGGATTGTGCTGTTTAAATGTTGATTTAACATTTTTTGTGCTTCGTTAATCATTGTACCTGATTCACGCATGTACACAAATCCGCGAGAGATAATGTCTGGACCTGATACGAGTTTGTTATTGGCCATATCAACACTTACTACGACAATAACTAAGCCTTCTTCAGAAAGAATACGGCGGTCACGTAGCACGATGTTGCCGATATCACCAATCCCATTACCATCGATATACACATCGCCAGAAGGGATGCGGCCTGCAACATGTGCTTCATTCGCACTTAATGCAAGAACGTCACCGTTTTCCATAACGAACGAGTTATCAAGTGGTATATCACAAGCTTCTGCAAGTTCTGTGTGAATTTTTAACATACGATATTCACCGTGAATTGGCATGAAGAACTTCGGTTTCATTAGGCGCAGCATAAGTTTTTGCTCTTGCTGAGAACCATGACCTGAAGTATGGATATTTTTTAATGTGCCGTGAATAACTTCTGCACCGGCACGGAATAATAAGTTGATGATTTTGTTGACGCTCATCGTGTTACCAGGAACTGGAGAAGATGAGAATACTACTGTGTCACCAGGTTGAATTTGAATTTGACGGTGAGTACCGTTTGCAATACGTGATAATGCAGCCATCGGTTCACCTTGAGAACCTGTACATAAAATCATCACTTCGTTTGCAGGTAAGCGGTTTAAGCTTTGTACATCAACAAATGTTTCTTTTGGTGCTGTAATATAGCCTAATTCGCGACCAATCGTAATGGCATTATCCATTGAACGACCGAATACAGCGATTTTACGACCATATTTAATTGCAGCATCTGTTGCTTGTTGTAATCGGTGGATATTCGATGCGAATGTCGCAAAAATAATACGGCCATCCACTTTACGGAAAATCTCATCGATACTTTTACCAACTGTACGCTCAGACATTGTAAATTCTGTTTTTTCAGCATTTGTACTGTCAGAAAGTAGGCAAAGGACACCATCACGGCCGATTTCAGCCATTTTTGTTAAGTTTGCCGGTTCGCCTACAGGAGTGAAGTCGAATTTGAAGTCACCAGTATGAACGATGTTGCCTGGTGGTGTTTTTACAACAACTCCGTATGCATCTGGAATACTATGCGTCGTACGGAAGAAACTCACAGACGTTTTACGGAACTTAATAATATCGTCTTCTTTAAATTCGATTAATTTCGTTGTACGTAATAAGCCGTGCTCATCTAATTTGTTACGTAGTAAGCCTAATGCTAATTTACCACCATAAACAGGCACGTTTACCTGACGTAATAAGTAAGGTATCCCGCCGATATGGTCTTCGTGACCGTGTGTAATAAATAAACCTTTAATTTTGTCTACGTTTCGAACTAAATACGTATAGTCCGGAATCACGTAGTCAATACCAAGTAGCTCGTCCTCAGGGAATTTAATACCTGCGTCAATTAAAATAATTTCATCTTGGAATTGTACTGCGTATGTGTTTTTGCCGATTTCGCCCAGTCCGCCGAGTGCGAAAACAGCTGCTTGATCATTCTTAACGAATTTCATAAGAATTAAGCGTTCTCCAGAATGAAGTTAGGGCTGTTTTGTTCATACTCTAGATAGTTGCCTTCTAAAAGTTGAACTAGCTCGATGTTGTAGTTACGGTCTTTTAAATAGTGACGTACTTCACGCTCAGATGCCGCCTCTAAATAAACTACTTTTGTGTTTTCGCGAACTGGAATGTCAGTAACTCTTTCTTGATAATAAACTTTGTAAATCATAGTGTCTCTCCTTTAATAACGAACATTATTATTGCATCCTCTTTCATAAAGAAAAACGCATTTCCTTTATATTATCATGGGACTCCTTTAAAATAAAGAAAAGCCCTTTAAAAATGATGGATAAACATATTAAATCAATAAAAAAATGACACGTCCTAAAAAGGCGTGCCATTTTAAAATGAAATCTGTTAGGCAATTAATTTTTTCCCGAGGATGCCATTTAATTGTTTGAGCCACTTCTTTTTGAGACGCCTTAACATAGGTCATCACTCCTCATTTCTATTATACTGAATATTCAGTCTTTTGTAAAGGGTTACTATATATAAAGGAAGAAATTAAATGAAAAAAATTTTATTTTTTGATGTAGACGGCACCTTATATAATTCTAACAAACAGCTTCCAAGCACTGCGAAGGAAGCGCTATTTAAAGCACGAGAAAATGGCTATGAGATTGCAATTGCTACAGGACGCGCACCGTTTATGATTGCGGATTTATTAGAAGAATTACAAATTGATAGCTATGTCACGTTTAACGGTCAATATGTTGTCTATAAAGGCAAAGTGATTTATACAAACCAGATTGCAAATGACTTGTTAGCTGATATTTTACAATTCGGCGCTGAGCGCAACCATCCATTTGTGTTTTTAAATGAGCGTGAAATGATTGCATCAAAAGAAGGCTCTTGTGAAATTGAAGAAAGTTTAGCGACGCTTCATTACCCGTATCCGGAGATTAATGCAGATTATTATTTACAAACGCCCGTTTATCAAACGCTTCTTTTTGCAAATGCAAACGAGCAAGCAACCTATGAGCACCAGTTTCCAGGTGTTGAATTTGTCCGTTGGCATCCATATTCTTGTGACATGTTGCCAAAAGGAGGTTCAAAAGCAGTAGGGATTCAAAAATTAGTTGATCATATCGGAATAGATATGAGCGAAGTTATTGCATTTGGTGATGGATTAAATGACGTCGAAATGCTACGGGAAGTTGGTTTTGGTGTAGCGATGGGGAATGGGCACGAAGAAGCAAAGGAGTCTGCTTCAATCGTAGCGGGTCATGTAGATGAGGATGGGTTATTTAGAGTAATGAAACAGTTAAAAATTATTTAAAAAATAGTAGAATAATAGTGAATCGTATTATTTTTTGTTATATAATGTAAGGAAGAGGAATTGAGAATGCAAAATGTGTTATTAGTTTACGAATTGAAGGTGATTTTAAATGATAAAATTCGAAACAATGGTTGGGGGAATTTCTGTGGGGATGGAAAGTACCCAATCAAATAATGATGCGTTTTTCAACGTTACAGATAAAAAGCATGCTACAAAAGCGAACGAAATAGTGGCACAAGGGATTTACTATGGCTATATTAAAGTATTAATTGATGGTGAGGAACAATTTGGACAGTATCAATTACAAATTGTTGCGGCGCAATGGTTACGGTATATTGAATTGTTTGAACAATTTTTTGAAAAAGGTTATGTTCAAGCGGAGGTTCCGTCCTATTTAGAAGTGAAACGGATTGATGATGAGACGTTATCTTTTCACATAAAAGATTCACTGTTTGTTTTTTCCTATGTCGAGTTTATTAAGCAATTTATTCATGATGCCCTAGAATACTTCATATACCATCAACAGGTTACAAATGATGGTATGTATGAGGACGTCGTAGCGTATTTAAGGCAATGGCAATCAAAACTTTATTTAGCAGAATAAAAAAGCGTTGCGAATTCAATTTCGCAACGCTTTTTACTGTTTATTCTCTACCAAATGGGATGCTATTTTCAATCTCGTGGAATGGATCTTGTTCGTTAATGCGATCATAGAACATGACGCCGTTTAAGTGATCTAACTCATGCTGGAACGCAATGGCAGGTAACCCTGTTAAGCGTAATTTCTTTTCTTCGCCGTCTACCGTCATAAATTTCACCGTAATACGAGCGTAACGCGGTACGTAGCCTGGCACAGCACGGTCAACTGATAAACAGCCTTCACCACTTGTAATGTATGTTTGTTCTACCGAATGACTAACGATTTTAGGATTTATAGCAACAAAGCTTAATAGTTCGCCTTGATCATCATCTAAATGAAGCGCGAACATACGCTTTAGGCTATTTACTTGGTTTGCAGCTAAGCCAATTCCACCACGTAAATTGTATTTTTCAGCAATTTCAGGGTCTTGACTATTAATTAAATATTGCAGCATATCATCAGCTAATTGACGATCTTCTTGGGTTAATGGGAAAGTAACCTCTTCTGCGCGTGTACGTAATGTTGGGTGACCTTCACGAATAATATGTTCCATTAAAATCATGTGAAACTTCCTTTCAGTTCTAACTTAATTATTTTTCATTATACACAACTCATGAATTGGGATGTAGAAAAAACTTTTGAATGGCGAAATAATTAGTAGAATGGATTGTTTAGGTGAAGATATGGGAATGAATGTCATGAGAACTGAGGTTATTTAGCAAATAATGATAAAACCGTAATCAGCATTCTATTATAGTACAGAATAGATTTGCGTATAGTACAGAAACTTGCGCTGTTATAATTTGAACAATCGAAAGAAATTTCTTTGATTTAGATGATAAACAATGATTGACCGATAGAATTTTATTCATTATACTCGGGTTAGAACAATATTGTACTATACAAATTTATAAATTTTTTAATACAGTTCAAAGGGGATGTATACAATGGCAGAAAAAATGATGAATCAATTGGACCCAGCTGGCACATTGCATGAAGTGGAAAGTAAGTTTGAAATGTTCCAAATCTTAAATGAAAACGGCGAAGTAGTAAACGAAGCAGCAATGCCGGAATTATCGGATGAGCAGTTAGTGGAATTAATGTCACGTATGGTTTATGTACGTATTTTAGACCAACGCTCGATTTCGTTAAACCGTCAAGGCCGTTTAGGTTTCTACGCACCTACAGCAGGTCAAGAGGCTTCTCAATTAGCGTCACACTACGCACTTGAAAAGGAAGACTGGATTTTACCAGGTTACCGTGACGTACCACAAATTGTGATGCATGGTTTACCATTATGGAAAGCTTTCTTATTCAGCCGCGGTCACTTTATCGGAAACCAAGTACCTGAAGGGGTTAACGTTTTAGCGCCACAAATCATTATTGGTGCACAATATATTCAAGCTGCAGGTGTTGCGTTAGGCTTACAAAAGCGCGGTTCAAAAACGGTAGCGATTACCTATACAGGTGACGGTGGTTCTTCACAAGGGGATTTCTATGAAGGCATTAACTTTGCCGGTGCATTTAAATCACCAGCCATCTTTATTGTACAAAATAACCAATTTGCGATTTCAACACCACGCGAATTACAAACGGCAGCCAAAACAATCGCACAAAAAGGAATTGCAGCAGGTATTCCAAGTGTCCTTGTAGATGGTATGGATCCATTAGCGGTTTATGCAGCAACAAAAGATGCGCGTGACCGTGCAGTCGCTGGTGAAGGCCCAACTTTAATTGAAACAATGTGTTACCGTTATGGTCCACATACAATGGCAGGCGATGACCCAACACGTTACCGTACATCAGATACTGACAACGAATGGGCAGCAAAAGATCCGCTTATTCGCTTCCGTAAATTCCTAGAGGCAAAAGGCTTATGGGATGAGAAGAAGGAAGAAGAAGTAATCGAGCGTGCAAAAGAAGAGATTAAAGAAGCCATCAAATTAGCAGACCAAGCGCCAAAACAAAAAGTAACAGAGTTAATGGACAATATGTACGCAGAAGATATGCCTGCGAACTTAAAAGAGCAATATGCAATTTTCAAAGAGAAGGAGTCGAAATAAGCCATGGCACAAATGACGATGATTCAAGCAATTACAGATGCATTACGTTGCGAACTAAAAAACGACGAAAACGTATTAGTATTCGGTGAGGATGTTGGGGTAAACGGAGGGGTATTCCGTGCTACTGAAGGTCTTCAAAAAGAATTTGGTGACAATCGCGTTTTTGATACACCACTTGCTGAGTCGGGTATCGGTGGTTTAGCAATCGGTTTGGCGTTAACTGGCTACCGTCCAGTGCCTGAAATTCAATTTTTCGGCTTCGTTTTCGAAGTAATGGATTCAATTAGCGGGCAATTAGCACGTTTAAAATACCGTTCTGGTGGTACTTACAATGCACCAGTAACAATCCGCTCTCCATTTGGTGGCGGCGTGCATACACCAGAAATGCACTCAGATTCATTAGAAGGTTTAATGACACAATCACCAGGTTTAAAAGTAGTTGTGCCATCAACACCTTACGATGCAAAAGGCTTATTAATCGCATCGATTCGTGATAACGATCCAGTTATTTTCTTAGAGCACTTAAAATTGTACCGTTCATTCCGTGAAGAGGTTCCTGAAGAAGCGTATACAATCGAAATTGGTAAAGCAGATGTGAAGCGTGAAGGAACAGATTTATCAATCATTACGTATGGTTTAATGGTGCATGAGTCTTTAAAAGCAGCAGAAGAGCTTGAAAAAGAAGGTCATTCTGTAGAAGTAATTGACTTACGTACAATTCAACCGCTTGATATTGAAACAATTATTGCCTCTGTTGAAAAAACAGGCCGTGCCATCGTTGTTCAAGAAGCGCAAAAACAAGCGGGTATTGCGGCAAACGTTGTAGCTGAAATTACAGAACGTGCGATTCTTTCATTAGAAGCACCGGTATTACGTGTAGCGGCACCAGATACAATTTATCCATTCCCACAAGCTGAGGGTGTATGGTTACCAACGTACAAAGATGTAATCGAAACTGCAAAAAAAGTTTTAACATTCTAAGAATTGAGGGTGAGAGAAATGGCATTTACGTTCCGTTTACCAGATATTGGAGAAGGTATTCATGAAGGCGAAATCGTGAAGTGGTTTGTGAAACCAGGCGATCAAGTAAAAGAAGATGATATTTTAGCTGAAGTACAAAATGATAAAGCGGTCGTAGAAATTCCTTCACCAGTAGATGGTACTGTAGAAGAAATTTTTGTCGAAGAAGGTACTGTCGCAATTGTAGGTGACGCCCTTATTCGCTTTGACGCACCAGGCTATGAAGATTTAAAACTAAAAGGTGACGATCACCACGACGCAAACGAAGCAGCGAAAACAGAAGCCCAAGTACAAGCGACTGCAGAAGCGGGTCAAGATGTGAAAAAGCAAGAAGTTGCTAAAATTGACGCACCAAAAGCTGAAGCTCCTGCTGAAGTAGCGCAACCAACTTCAAACAAGCGCATCATTGCTATGCCATCTGTGCGTAAGTATGCACGTGAAAAAAGTGTCGATATTCAGCAGGTAACGGGCTCAGGTAAAAATGGACGTATCGTAAAAGAAGATATCGAAAGCTTCTTAAATGGTGGCGCACAAGCAGTTGAAGCTGAGGAAGTAACAACACAAGAAGTGACGGGAGCGGTTGAAACAACAACAGCACCAGTTGTTCTTGAAGGTGAATTCCCAGAAACACGCGAAAAAATGAGTGGGATCCGCAAAGCAATCGCAAAAGCAATGGTCCACTCGAAGCATACAGCACCACACGTTACATTAATGGATGAAGTGGATGTAACAGAACTTGTTGCACATCGTAAACAATTTAAGGATATCGCGGCAGAGCAAGGTGTTAAATTAACGTATTTACCGTACGTTGTGAAAGCTTTAATCTCGACTTTACGTAAATTCCCTGAATTTAACCGTTCGTTAGATGACGCGACACAAGAAATTATTCAAAAACATTACTATAATATTGGTATCGCTGCCGATACTGAGAAAGGTTTATTAGTCCCTGTACTAAAGCATGCTGATCGCAAATCAGTATTTGGCTTATCTGCAGAAATTAATGAGCTTGCTGTAAAGGCACGTGATGGTAAGCTAGCACCGCACGAAATGAAAGGTGCGTCTATGTCGATTACAAACATCGGTTCGGCAGGTGGGCAATGGTTTACACCAGTGATTAACCACCCGGAAGTAGCCATTTTAGGAATTGGGCGTATTTCAGAGAAACCCGTAATAAAAAATGGTGAAATTGTAGCAGCACATGTGTTAGCATTATCATTGAGCTTTGATCATCGTATGATCGATGGAGCGACTGCACAAAACGCTTTAAATCATTTAAAACGTTTATTAAGTGAGCCGCAACTTTTATTAATGGAGGCGTAAAAAAATGGTAGTAGGAGATTTCCCAATCGAACTAGATACTCTTGTAGTAGGTTCAGGCCCTGGTGGTTATGTTGCTGCAATTCGCGCAGCACAAACAGGTCAAAAAGTTACAATCGTAGAGCGTGGAGCATTAGGTGGCGTTTGTTTAAACGTTGGCTGTATCCCATCAAAAGCTTTAATTTCTGTAGGTCACCGTTTTGAACATGCACAACACTCTGACGATATGGGTGTTGTAGCATCAGACGTTAAATTAGACTGGTCTAAAGCACAAGCATTCAAAGACGGCGTTGTTAAAAAATTAGTAGGCGGCGTTGAAGGCTTATTAAAAGGAAATAAAGTAGACATCTTAAAAGGTGAAGCTTATTTCGTAGATGGCAACACTGTACGTGTAATTGATGGCGATAAAGCACAAACTTACACATTCAAAAATGCAATCTTAGCAACAGGATCTCGTCCAATCGAAATCCCAACGTTCAAATTCACAAACCGTGTAGTATCTTCTACAGGTGCGTTATCATTCCCTGAAGTACCAGGTAAATTAGTTGTAATCGGTGGCGGTTACATCGGTACTGAGCTAGGTTCTGCTTATGCTAACTTAGGTTCTCAAGTAACAATTATCGAAGGCGGCAAAGACATCTTAGCTGGTTTCGAAAAACAAATGACACAAATCGTTAAAAAAGGTCTTAAGAAAAAGGGCGTTGAAGTAGTAGTAGGCGCATCTGCTAAAGGCGTTGAAGAAAACGAAAATGGCGTTATCGTTACTTATGAGGCTGGTGGCGAAGAGAAAACAGTTGAAGCGGATTACGTATTAGTAACTGTAGGTCGTCGTCCAAACACGAACGAAATCGGCTTAGAAGAAATCGGTATTAAATTTGCAGAGCGCGGTTTATTAGAAGTTGACAACCAAGGTCGTACTTCTGTACCAAACATCTATGCAATCGGTGACATCGTTGCTGGTCCACAACTTGCACACAAAGCTTCTTACGAAGGTAAAGTTGCTGCAGAAGCAATCGCTGGTGAACCTTCAATCGTTGATTACTTAGCAATTCCAGCAGTATGCTTCACAGATCCTGAAATGGCAACTGTAGGTTACTCTGAAGAGCAAGCAAAACAAGAAGGTATCGAAGTAAAAGCTGCAAAATTCCCATTCGCTGCTAACGGTCGTGCACTAGCATTAAATGCTACTGACGGTTTCGTTAAATTAGTAGCGCGTAAAGAAGACGGCCTACTTATCGGTGCTCAAATCGTTGGTGTTGGTGCTTCTGACATGATCGCTGAAATGGCAACTGCTATTGAAGCGGGTATGACTGCAGAAGATATCGCATTAACAATCCATGCTCACCCAACTTTAGGTGAAATTACGATGGAAGCTGCCGAAGTATTACTAGGCAACCCAATCCACATCGTAGCAAAATAATTTTTAATTACTAAAGCTACTTAGCGCAATTTTGTGCTAAGTAGCTTTTTTTGTGCAAAAATTTTACATACCAAGGAAACTTGAGTGATATTTAGAAGATAATAGTGCCTAACGAAGAGAATCTGATTCACTTGTATAACAGAAAAATGATTATTTTTATAAATTTTAAATTTAATTTTAGGATGTTTTTAATTTATCGGTTTTGGTTATATATAACTGAATGATAATAATTTGATTTTTGTGATTCAGATATTTAGACGTAATACAAATAAAAGGGGATGTACAGATGAACTATTCAAATGAAAATAAATCAACAAGACGAAAAACGATTTTAACTTCTGCATCTACGGTTATTTGCGATCGCGCCCTACTAGACTGGGAGGCATCTGAAGACCTGCCTCAAATATTTCTCTCAACGATTTATAAGTAGTCGAAAAGCCGATTTGTCAGGTGTAATGACAGATTGGTTCGTTTTTTGTCTTTAAATGCAAATTTAAGTCGTAAGTTCATAAATTTTGTTGAGATGTTTTTGAAATGAAATAGACAGATAATTTGAATGAGCGTACAATAAAACTGTATATAAGGGGGTTTTTAACATGAATTTTGTAAGAACAATTGCTCAGATTGGTATTATCATCTTGTTTTACTTAGTTGGACAAGCAATTGTAGACTTTACGGGTATGATTATTCCAGGTAGTATCATCGGTTTAGTGTTATTGTGGCTAGCGTTATTTTTTAAGGTGTTGAATGTAAAATACATACAGAAAGGTGCTAGTTTTTTACTGGCTTTTTTAACATTATTTTTTATTCCGTCAACGGTAGCCGTCATTAATTATCCAGAGCTGTTAACTGTATCAGGGGGACTTTTAATCGTGGCGGTTATTGTCAGTACGCTGATTTCGCTCGCAGTAACAGGTAAAGTGAGTCAGTTTATTGAAAAGAAGGAGCAGCAAAAAAAGGAGGAGAAGGACGGTGCAACAATTTCTACTAATTCTCTTTATCATAAGTAGCACGGTGCTGTTATTTATACTGTTGAACAAATTGTATTTAAAAATAGGGAATCCATTTTTACTACCGATTTTAACGGTTACTTGTCTTACTGTAATCGTACTTTTAGTATTTAATATCCCCTATGAAACGTATATGGAAGGTGGTGCGTGGATTTCTAAAATGCTTGGACCAGCTGTTGTTGCACTCGCATTTCCACTTTATAACCAACGACAAACCATTTTTAACTATAAATACTCGATTGTAACGAGTATTTTCGTGTCGATGATTGCGGGGTTAGTTAGTGTTGTTGCATTACTGCTGTTATTTGGCGCAAGTAAGACGTTTTTATTAACATCCCTACCAAAATCACTGACAACACCTGTTGCCATGCAAGTGAGTGAGGGTATTGGAGGCATTGCACCACTGACTGTTGTCTTAGTAATGGTAGCAGGATTTACGGGCGCAATCGTAGGACCAGTTGTTTTTAAAGTTTGTAAAATTGATACAGCGATTAGTCGAGGTGTAGCGATGGGGAGTGCTTCTCATGGTGTTGGGTTAACAAAGCTAAAAGAATATAGCGAAGAAGATTTATCGATTGGCTCTTTATCGATGGGATTGAGCGCGGTTGTCGGGGCATTTGTTATTCCATTTATCGCGATGTTTCTATTTTAAAAAAAGACAGCACAGCAAGTTGCTGGCTGTCTAATTCTTAGTAAATCGCTTTACGTTCTTTAATGACACGAATATTTTTTAGTGTGCTATCTTCAGGTCCTTGAACCGGAAGACCGGCTTCGACATTCATTTGAATGAAATCGATATTAGATTGTGTAATTATTTCCCCGGGAATAAATAGTGGAATTCCTGGCGGGTATACCATGATAAATTCAGCACAAATATAACCTTCTGATTCTGCTAATGGCATACTTTCTGTTTGTGCATAAAAAGCATCACGTGGTGTCATAGCTAAAGCGGGAATCTCAGGGATTTTAACATTTGTTTCTGTAATGGTAGCCTCTGAATCAAAAGCTAGTGACATACGTGTTAGGGCATTAATGAGTAAATTGATTTCTTTTTTTGAATCACCAATGGTCACCAAGCATAAAATATTGTATAAATCCGATAACTCGACTTCTAAGTTGGCGTTTTTACGAAGCCATTCTTCTGCAATATGCCCGGTGATGCCTAAATCTTTAACACTAATTAATAGTTTTAACGGATCCATATCGTATGTAGCAGACGTGCCTAATTTTTCACGTCCTACACAATGTAAATGCGCGATATGATTAATACGTTTTCGTGCATCTTTTGCTAAACGAATCGCATTGTCTAGTAAATCATTGCCATGTACGGCAAGCTGACGACGTGCTGTGTCCAGTGAAGCAAGTAATGGATAAGATGTAGACGTTGTTGTCAGCATTGAAAATACGGACTGTGCACGCTTGACTGAGACGAGTCCTTCTTTCACATTTAATACGGAGCTACCTGTCATAGAGCCGCCCAGTTTGTGAATGCTCGTTGCAGCCATATCTGCACCAGCTTGCATTGCTGAAAGAGGTAAGTCATCATGGAATTTAATATGAACACCATGTGCCTCATCTACGATAACAGGAATGTTACGAGCGTGTACGATATCGACAATCCGTTTTAAATCGGCTACAAAGCCAAAATATGTCGGATTAATGACGAGTACTGCTTTTGCATCAGGGTAAGTCGTTAAAGCTCGTTCCACGGACTCTGGTGAGATACCGTGTGAAATACCAAGTTCTGTATCGACTTCAGGGTGAATGAAAATCGGAATAGCCCCTGAGAAAACAATAGCTGACATAATCGATTTATGTACATTCCGCGGTACTATGATTTTATCGCCTGGACCGACGACGGTCAGAATCATCGTCATAATGGCGCCACTAGTACCCTGCACGGAAAAGAATGTATGGTCAGCACCAAAGGCTTCAGCAGCAAGCTCTTGTGCTTGCGCGATTACACCTTTTGGAGCATGTAAATCATCTAGTGGAGCGATATTAATTAAATCTATTGATAAAACGTTGTCGCCTACAAATTCTCGGTAAGCTGGATCCATGCCCTGGCCTTTCTTATGGCCTGGAATGTGGAACTGAATAGGATGTCTGTTGCGATGCGCGAGTAGCGCATCAAACAATGGAGTCTCTAACTGTGACAACGCAGGTACCACCTCACATTAATGTAATTTTTAAAAACAAATGAATTATAGCACCGATTAAACTTGCTGACTATATAAAAATTTCGAATTATTACAATAACTACAACTATTCAGGGGGAATTTACATGAAATGGGAAACGCGTGTTACTGAATTATTGCAAATTAATTATCCGATTATTCAGGGGGGACTTGCATATTTAGCGTATTCTGAACTGGCGGCCGCAGTGTCAAATGCTGGTGCTTTGGGTCAGATTACTGCGATGAGCTTACCGAGCCCCCAAGCGTTAAAAGAAGAAATTGAAAAAGTTCGGGCATTAACAGATAAACCATTCGGGGTGAACTTTGCAATCGGCATGCATGGAACGGGTTATGAAAAAATGGTGGAGGTTGCTGCTGATATGGACGTACCAGTTGTCACGATAACTGGGGGTAATCCCGCTGCTATTTTTGATATTTTAAAGGATGCACGCTGTAAAAAGCTTGTCCTTGTGGCAGCGAAACGCCAAGCACAAAAGGCCGAGCAACTTGGTGCGGATGCTGTGATGGTCGTTGGACAAGAGGGTGGCGGTCATTTAGGACGTGACGATGTTGGAACGATGGTATTAGTGCCACAGGTTGTAGATAGTGTCTCTATTCCCGTCATCGCCTCAGGGGGGATTGGTGACGGTCGTGGCTGGATGGCAGCGCATGCATTAGGTGCAGAGGGAATTGAAATGGGAACACGTTTTATCGCGACTAAAGAATGTGTACATGCATCACAAGCCTATAAAGATGCGCTAATTGCGAGTGAAGAAACTGCCACAACAATCATCAAACGTTCAATCGGAGCCCCAGCGCGCGTAATTCGGAATGACTTTACGGATCAAATTTTAGCAATCGAAGAAAAAAGCCCTTCCTATGAAGCATTAAAATTTCATATTAGCGGGGAGGCAAACAAGAAGTTTATTTACGAGGGGGATGCCACGCAAGGCTTCGGCTGGGCCGGTCAGGTAACCGGAATGATTCAAGACGTGCCAACTGTAGAACAATTAATTCAACGTATGGTTGTACAAGCCGAAAGTTTCCGTTTAAAATGGGGACAGTAAGTAATTAAAGGTAGGGAAATCATACATGGAATATTCATATCCACTAAATACAGATTGGACAACGCAAGAAATGGTTGCGGTTGTACAATTTTTTGAAGTGATCGAGCTGGCATACGAAAAAGGCGTAAAGCGTGAAGTTGTGATGACGCGCTATAAACGCTTTAAAGAAATCGTTCCCTCACAGGCAGAAGAAAAAACAATATGCCGAGAGTTTGAAGAGGCAAGTAAATACGTACCATACCGTGTTGTGAAGCTAGCCAAAGAGTTAGCAGACGGTCAAATCGTACGAATGAAATAACAAAAAGAGCTTTGAACAACTTGTTCGAGGCTCTTTTTTGTATATTTACTAAAATTCATGGAATGTTTTACAGTCATTTGTGCATAGTAATAATAAATGGATTAGTTTTTACCAATGATGATGTTATAAATCGGCAGTAACTCATCGAAGGTTTGCTCAACTAATTGTAAAAATTCATCCGCAGATAATTTCACAGCATCCGTAGCTTGAATATGACGACCTACTAAAAATTCACCTTTTTTCACATCTCGTAAACGAATCACCATTTTTTCTAATTGTTCCTCACGTGCTTCAGCTAGTGCAATAGCGCCTGGCTGCATATGATCACCTGAAATGACATAATCATCGCTTAAGCTTTTGACAGCCTCTATGTTTTGAAGTAAGCGTTCTGCCATCTGCTGTTTGTGCGGTGCTTCGTAAATTACGGCAACAACGATAAATAAATGCGTGCCCCAAAGACCAATTTGGAAGTGAGGTAATGATTTATAACCGCGTTTATAAGGTGCGAAGGCAACCCATGAGTCTTTAGGTGGGTTTACCGTACGACGTGCATGCTTTGCAACATGCGCGAAAAATTCATCGCCCGTTTGAGCGCTGAAATAACTAGCAAATGTTTCACCTAGTTCATGAAACTTCGGACGAATCAAGGTTGTGAGTGCCTCCATTCGTGCATCTAAGCCTTCAATTTGAAAGACATGGAAATCTTCGTTTGACCAATTAACAATACTCATATTTATAAATTCCTTTCGAAGAAATGTTTATTTTATTATTTTTTTGGGAAAAAATCTGTTAATAGAAACTATTTACCATAAGGTTAGACTTTTGAAGGGTATTTTAGTCGCGATTGACTAATATTGTCTGTCGAAAAGTACTGAATCCATCGGACTGGTAAAGTTTTACACTAAAAATGAGGAAGTGATTATTATGAAACAGATGATTAAAATTATACGCAAAGTGGACATTGAAAAGCAATACGAAGAGATTTTAATGCTTGAAATGGATTATGAATTAGCTACATTATTCGCAGCAATGAATGATAATGATCAACCCGAAATTGAGAAAGCGAAAAAACGTTTGGTTGAAATTCAAGAGGAATTAAATGGTCTACATGCATATGCGTAACAAAAAAAGGCATCCGAAATAAAAAAGTCACTTGCAGAAGAAAGATTGCAGGTGATTTTTTGTTATAATGGAAATATTTAAAGAATTGTTTGTTTAAAACAAATGATGAGCTTCGTAGTCGGAGGGTGGATGCAAAGATGGATATAAATCAACTAGATGTATTTGCAAAAGAGATTATTTTTGAAGCAGGGCGAAGAATTCGTGATGCCTTTTCCTATGATATTGAAATCGAAACAAAATCAAATGCCAATGATTTAGTAACGAATATTGACCGTGAAACGGAGGCGTTCTTTATTGAAAAAATAAAGACGTTTGATCCGACACACCGTATTTTAGGTGAGGAAGGGATGGGCGAAAGGGTTGAAAGTTTAGAAGGCGTTGTGTGGATTATTGATCCGATCGATGGCACGATGAATTTTGTGAAGCAGCACCGTCATTTTATGATTACAATGGGAATCTATGTTGATGGTATTGGAAAGATTGGGTACATATTTGATGTCATGCGTGAAGATTTATTTTATGCAATTGCTGGAGTAGGGGCATGGTATAACGATTCACCGATGCGCAAATTACAGCCAGTAAAAATTGAAGAAGCCGTCATTGGTATTAATGCAAATTGGGTAACGCCAAATAACCGTATTCACCATGAAAAAATTATTGACCTTGTACGCACTGTACGTGGAACGCGCTCCTATGGTTCTGCTGCGATGGAAATTGCGTTTGTTGTCAGTGGTAAGCTGGATGCTTATATTTCAATGCGGTTGGCACCATGGGATATTGGAGGCGGTGTGATCATAGCAACGGAAGTAGGCGCGGTTGCAACGAACTTTAATGGGGAAGGGTTTGATTTTTTAACGACGGACACGTTTTTAATTGCCAATCCTTCAATTCACCAATTAATACTAGAAAAGTATATAGAAGAAAAAAAATAAAAAAAACTTCGGTGCTATGTAAGCATCGAAGTTTTATGCATGTTTTGTGAAAAAAAAACAGCTTATAATAATCCTTGGTCACGGAATTTACGTTTTTGTTTGAACGCCATTCCGAAAATTGCGCACATTGCAATAAGACCAACAATAACGCCAATCCAGCCGATTGTTTGATACTTATCACCTATCATAAAAACAAGTGAAAATGCGAATCCTATGCCTAACATAGACAGAATTGCGGCAAGCGCATAAATAAACATAACGAATTTTGCTTTATTCATAAAATTTACCTCCCAGTACCTTTAAATATGTGAAAAAAATGATCTTGTATTTTTCTGAAAAGACATTTAATCTTTCATGTGCTATAATATCACAGTTAAACATTTGAAAAAAGAATATGGAGTGGAATAATGACAAATTTACGTCAAGATTTACGCAATATCGCAATTATCGCCCACGTTGACCACGGTAAAACGACACTAGTTGACGAATTATTAAAACAATCAGGTACTTTCCGTTCAAACGAACGCGTTGAAGAACGTGCAATGGATTCAAACGACATCGAGCGTGAGCGCGGGATTACAATCCTTGCCAAAACGACTGCTGTTAACTATAAAGATACTCGTATCAACATCTTAGATACGCCTGGACATGCCGATTTCGGTGGTGAAGTAGAGCGTATTCTTAAAATGGTAGACGGTGTTTGTTTAGTAGTAGATGCATATGAAGGTTGTATGCCACAAACTCGTTTCGTATTAAAGAAAGCTTTAGAACAACGCTTAACACCAATCGTTGTTGTTAACAAAGTAGATAAAGATTCAGCTCGTCCACTAGAAGTAGTAGATGAAGTATTAGAATTATTTATCGAATTAGGTGCAGATGAAGACCAATTAGACTTCCCAGTAGTTTACGCTTCAGGTGTAAATGGTACATCTTCATTAGATTCAGACCCAGCTAAACAAGAAGAAAACATGGAAAGCTTATTTGAAACAATCCTTTCTTCAATTCCAGCACCAGTAGATAACTCAGAGGACCCTTTACAATTCCAAGTAGCATTACTTGACTATAATGACTTCGTTGGTCGTATTGGTATCGGTCGCGTATTCCGCGGTACGATTTCTGTAGGACAACAAGTTTCTCTTATGAAATTAGACGGTACAGTGAAAAACTACCGTGTTACTAAATTATTTGGTTTCTTAGGTCTTAAACGTGTAGAAATTGAATCAGCTAAAGCTGGTGATTTAATTGCCGTTTCAGGTATGGAAGACATCAACGTTGGTGAAACAGTTTGTCCAACTGACCATCAAGAAGCGTTAACACCATTACGTATTGATGAGCCAACTTTACAAATGCGTTTCTTAGTAAACAACTCACCATTCGCAGGTCGCGAAGGGAAATGGATTACTTCTCGTAAAATCGAAGAGCGTTTACGTGCACAATTACAAACAGACGTATCTCTACGTGTAGAAGATACAAACTCTCCTGATGCTTGGACTGTTTCTGGTCGTGGTGAGCTTCACTTATCGATCTTAATCGAAAACATGCGTCGTGAAGGATATGAATTACAAGTTTCTAAACCAGAAGTAATCGTTCGTTTAATTGATGGCGTACGTTGTGAGCCAATTGAACGCGTTCAAATCGACGTTCCTGAAGATGCTGTAGGTTCTATTATTGAATCGATTGGTACTCGTAAAGGTGAAATGTTAGATATGGTAAACAACGGTTCTGGACAAGTACGTTTAATCTTTAACGTACCAGCACGTGGTTTAATCGGTTATTCAACTGAATTCATGTCTTTAACAAAAGGTTTCGGTATCATCAACCATACATTCGATTCTTACCAACCAGAAGTTGCTGGTAAAGTCGGTGGACGTCACCAAGGTGTATTAGTATCTATGGAAAACGGTAAGTCAACAACTTACGGTATGATGGGTATTGAGGACCGTGGTACATTATTCATCGAGCCAGGTACAGAAGTTTATGAAGGTATGATCGTTGGGGAAAACAACCGTGACGGCGATATCACAGTAAACGTTGTTAAAATGAAACAAAAAACAAACATCCGTTCAGCTAACAAAGACCAAACGAATGTTATCAAAAAACCTCGTATCTTAACTCTTGAAGAAGCGTTAGAATATTTAGGTGACGATGAGTACCTAGAGGTAACTCCAGAATCTATTCGTTTACGTAAACAAATTTTAGACAAAAACGAACGTGAGCGTATGGCTAAAAAGAAAAAAACTGCTGAAAACGAATAATATATTCGTGTGAATAGGGAAAGGTTGAATGATGTTGAATATGATGGCTTTGACTAGCTATTTTAATTTAGTATTACTAGCAACTGTATCTACAAATGAAACTGATTATGTAATGAATCGTATGTCAGGGATTACAAGATATTTATACGAAAATTTACCAAACTACGATGTAGCCGGGTATGCAACATTCGTTCTCGTATTCCTTTTATCGGCACTTGTGTTTAAATTGGGCTTTGCACATAAATTACCTTTAGGTAAAAATATTATTATTTATACGTTCTTATTTTTAGGGTGTATTGTACTAACGTTTTTAGCGTTATTTTTACCAATGATTGAAGGTTTAATTGTTGCAGCGCTAATTTTAATCGTTTATAAATCGCGTATGTGGCGTGATAAACGACAACAAGCAAAACAAGCTTAATAGTTAGGGGTGGGAGAACAATACTGTTTTCCTGCCTCTTTTTTGTAAGATAAAGTATAAAATTTTAGCGTTAAAACAGTGTCTAGGCTAAAGCGCCAGCTGCTCGAGGTACTTCCTTTTCTTCTAAGGGTCTTTAATTGCGTAGGTTTAGTTGATAGCAGTATAATTTGTAATTGGGGATAATAAACTATAAATGGAGTAGAGAACAATGACTTTTACAAAAAAACAAGTGATTATTAGTGTCTTTATAGCGCTAGTTATTATTTCATGTATTATTTTCGTGCCAGCGGTTTTATCAGCAAAAAATGAAGACAATGCAGCAGCAGCATTAAGTGAAATTTACAACGACCAGTTTGTTGTTACAAAATCAACAGCGGGTGCGTTTAAAAAAGAATTTGAAGTAACAGTCCAATCAGAAAAGACAAAAATCGTTTATGATTTTGATGTGAAAGACGGCGCGTATTCAGGTGAATATTACGCAGAAAATGTCAATGTGAAAGTAAATGAGCTGATTCAACCAATCGTTGGCGAAAGAAGCTTTGTGATGTCAAATGTATTCCAAGAAGGCTTACAGCAAGAGTCTACACTAGATGAAGTGAATGTGGAAAAAGCAGCCGTGCATATTTTATTGGAAGAAAATTTGTCAGATGAAACAGCTAAGCAAGTAGCAGATGCATTAAAAGCACAGTTTGGTGAGATTCCAGTATCAATTGAAGCGTATGTAGTAGATGAAGAGCGTGTATTTGAAGGTGTAAAAACGGAAGTAGGTCAATTCTTCCAACTAAGCCAAATCAATGCGGATAGCTTCATTGACTTCCAATTCCATAAACAAACATTTGATTTCTAAATAAAAAGGCGGTGAGCTCTCAAGTTGAGGGCTCATCGCCTTTTAAAATTCTTCATCAAATTTGGATGATGTTCTAAAGAAACGGAAATTTCCTGTTTCGATCCGTTTTTTTGTATTGCCCGCAATGCGATCGCCACACGATTCACACATAAATGTATGAATTGGACGATTACGTAACTTTTTTGCTAAAGGTAAATCATTAGGTAATTCATGTATTGTATCGCAAATGACACATTTTACACGCATTGTTGTACCTCCTATTGAATACGAATCGAGCGAACAAATTTAATTGGATTGTCTACATTTGAACCGTCTGCAAATAATACATATACAGGGCCATCTTCTAGTAATGGTTTGCCGTCTTGGCTAAATTTGAAAATGAAGTTTTGTGCTTCTTCAATTGAAAAAGTGTGTTCTTCATCGTTTGCACATTCGAACACAACCTCTTTTGCATCTGCATGCATTTCGGCGTTGTTTAAGAAAGGTTTAAGTTCCATGCCGAATGTACCTGTCAGCATACCTTTACGGTCAAATTTACGCTCCGTTTTTAATGTTGGTGGGAATACCGCACCTTCCATAATTTCACGTGACCAGTGTGCACCCATTTCACGTAAGTATTTTTCGTTATCTTCTGTCGCTTTTTCTGTTACGAAATATGTAGTCAGATCCAGCTTACGATCATCGAAAATCCATACTGTTGGGTCAAGTGTCAGTTGAAATTTGACTGCACCTTTAATCGGAATGATTGTTTCGACCATTTGTAAGTCCCCCTTAACTATTTTCCTCCATTATTATAACGTTATTTCACATAGAAAGAAATATAATTGAATTGGGGTTAAAACATACAAAGACGCTTGCAATTTCTGTAGTAAAAAGATACACTTTATTAAGATAGAATCGAAGAAATATCATAGATGGGGGCGTCCTCATGGATACGAAAGCACAAGCTTCCTTTCAGGAAAAAGCATTAGCGCAATTAACTGTGGATGCAGCAAAAATTGCTCAATTAATTCACGTACAAATGGATAATTTGACAATGCCATCTTGTCCATTATATGAAGAAGTATTAGATACACAAATGTTTGGTTTGTCGCGTGAAATCGAGTTCGCTACAAAACTTGGTTTAATTGAGCGTGAACAAGGAAAGCAAATTCTAGATTCTCTAGAAAAAAAGCTTTCTTTATTACATGATGCGTATACAGACAAATAAAAGAAAACTCAAACGCGTTCGCGGTTTGAGTTTTTTTTTCAAAGAATGAGGTTTTGAAAACATGAAGCATTACTTTAAAAATTATTTCCGTAATTTTGATTACGGACTGCTATTTGTCTATATTTTACTCATGCTCTTTGGACTTGTGATGATTTATAGTGCAAGTATTTGGGTATCGATCGTACGATATGAAGCAGACCCAGATCATTATTACACAAGACAGTTAATCAACATTTGTCTGGCGTTTTGCCTATTTTTAGTAGCGGTTATTTTTCCATACAAGCAGTTTGCAAACAAAAAAATATTAGGCTTTTTATTTGGTATCATGTTTGTTTTAGAAATGGTATTAATTGCAGTTGGAACAGAAGTAAATGGTGCGAAAAGTTGGATTGACCTGGGCGTTATGAATTTCCAGCCTTCTGAATTTGCGAAGCTCTTTATTATTATTTATTTTGCAGGGACATTTTATCGTAAAAGTATACATAAAGGTTCTATGCAAAAGTTATCGTTTGAGGATGTAACACCACCGCTTGGTATGTGGCTATTTATCGTGCTTGTTGTCGGATTCGAAACGGATTTAGGGGCATTAGCTGTCATTATTGCCATTGCATTAGCTGTTGTTATTTCGAGTGGTTTTAGGGGTAAAACACTTGTTAAAATTTTCGGGTTACTTTCAGCACTTGGTGTTGTTGGGGCCATTGGTATATTAATCTTTAAATGGGATACGATATTCAATGCGAGTCGTCGAGGCCGTATTACCTCGTATTTAGATCCATTTAGTGATCCACTCGACACAGGGTATCATGTAGTCAACGGCTATTATGCAATTGGTGCAGGAGGCTTAGAAGGACGCGGACTTGGGCAATCGATTCAAAAGCTGGGCTATGTTCCTGAGCCACAAACCGACTTTATTATGGCGATTATCGCCGAAGAACTAGGGGTAGTTGGTGTTTCCGTTGTTATTTTTGGACTGGGCTATATTGTGATGCGTGGTTTATATATTGCAATGAAAACAAAAGACCCGCTTTCGCGTATGCTTGCGGCGGGCATCTCGACTTGGATTGGAACACAAACGTTTATTAACTTAGGGGGTTTATCGGGACTTATCCCGTTAACCGGAGTAACGCTTCCTTTTATTAGTTATGGCGGTACTTCTATATTATTGCTATCTTTGGCAATGGGGATTTTAATCAATGTTTCGACGCATTACAAACTAGAAAAAAGAAAGTAATGAATGAGGGGTTGAGGAGAAATGACAGCGATCAAAAAGATTTTAGTAGCAAACCGAGGGGAAATTGCGATACGTATTTTACGTGCATGTAACGAATTGCATATTAAAACAGTAGCGATTTATTCACGTGAGGATAGTGGTTCGTATCACCGTTATAAAGCAGACGAGGCCTACCTGATTGGGGTAGGTAAAAAGCCGATTGATGCGTATTTAGACATTGAAGGTATCATTGTAATCGCAAAAGATGCAAATGTGGATGCGATTCATCCGGGCTATGGTTTTTTAGCAGAAAATGTACAGTTTGCACGGCGCTGTGAAGAAGAAGGCATTCAATTTATTGGTCCGACTTCACGTCATTTAGATATGTTCGGTGACAAGGTAAAAGCACGTGAGCAGGCTATTGTTGCAAATATTCCAGTCATTCCAGGTACAGATGGTCCGGTTACTAGTTTGCAAGAAGTACAAGCATTTAGTGAAACGCACGGCTTTCCGGTTATGATCAAAGCCGCACTAGGTGGCGGTGGGCGTGGGATGCGTCTTGTTCATAGAGTGGAAGATTTACAGGATTCCTATGACCGCGCTAAATCGGAAGCAAAAGCGGCATTTGGCTCAGATGAAGTGTATGTAGAAAAGGCCATAATCAAACCAAAACATATCGAAGTACAAATCTTAGGGGATACGCACGGCAATATTGTGCATTTATATGAACGAGATTGTTCGATTCAGCGCCGTCATCAAAAGGTTGTTGAAATTGCACCATCTAATTCGATTTCAAAGGACTTGCGTGACCGTATTTGTGATGCCGCAGTAAAACTAATGAAAAATGTCGGCTACATAAACGCCGGAACCGTGGAATTTTTAGTAGCGGACGATGAATTTTATTTCATCGAAGTAAATCCACGTATCCAAGTAGAACATACGATTACAGAAATGATTACCGGCATTGATATTGTGCATGCACAAATAAAAGTGGCAGAAGGACTTAATCTTCACTCTGAAGAAGTAGGGATCCCAGCGCAGGACGCGATTCCTCTATTCGGCTTTGCAATTCAGTCACGTGTGACAACAGAAGATCCTGCGAATGACTTTATGCCAGATACAGGGAAATTAATGGTATACCGCTCAAGCGGCGGCTTCGGTGTGCGTCTAGATGCTGGAAATGGTTTCCAAGGTGCTGTTGTAACACCGTTCTATGATTCATTACTTGTGAAAATTTCAACATGGGGTATGACATTCGCTGAAGCGGCGGCAAAAATGGACCGTAACTTACGTGAGTTCCGTATTCGTGGTGTAAAAACGAATATTCCGTTTTTAGGTAATGTTGTAATACATGAAAAATTTTTAACAGGTGCATTTGATACGAGCTTTATCGATACCACACCTGAACTATTTGAGTTCCCAGAGCGTAAAGACCGTGGGACAAAGCTACTTAACTATATCGGTAATGTGACATTAAACGGCTTCCCAGGAGTAGAAAAGCGTGCGAAACCAATATTTGTGCAGCCAGAACAGCCAAAAGTGGACCTAGTAGCACCACCACAAAGCGGTACGAAGCAAATCTTAGATGAGCGCGGTGCAGATGGCTTAGTAAAATGGGTGAAAGAGCAGCAAGATGTGCTACTGACAGATACAACATTCCGTGATGCGCATCAATCACTGTTAGCAACGCGTATGCGCTCGCAAGATATGTTCCAAATTGCAGATGAAACAGCGCGCCTGATGCATAATTACTTCTCATTAGAAATGTGGGGCGGGGCAACGTTTGATGTGGCCTACCGTTTCTTAAAGGAAGATCCATGGGCACGTTTAGAAAAACTACGTGAGCAAGTACCAAATGTGTTATTCCAAATGCTACTGCGTGGTGCCAATGCGGTGGGTTATACGAACTATCCAGATAATTTAATTCGTGAATTTATTCAACAATCGGCCGCATCAGGTGTCGATGTCTTCCGCATTTTCGATTCATTAAACTGGATTAAGGGAATGGAAGTTGCAATTGATGAAGCACGTAACACAGGAAAAATCGCAGAAGCCGCGATTTGCTATACCGGCGATATTTTAGATGATAGCCGCGGAAAATACACAGTGCAATACTATAAAGACATGGCACGTGAATTAGAAGCAACAGGTGCGCATATTTTAGCGATTAAAGATATGGCCGGGTTACTAAAACCACAAGCGGCCTATCGCTTAATTTCAGAGCTAAAAGATGCGACAGACTTACCAATTCATTTGCATACGCATGATACGAGTGGCAACGGGATTTACTTATACGCAAAAGCCATTGAAGCCGGTGTTGATATTATCGATACGGCACTTGGCTCAATGGCGGGCTTAACTTCACAACCAAGCGCCAATTCATTGCATTACGCAATGAAAGGCTCAGAGCGCAATGTTCGTGCCGATGTCGAAAGTTTAGAAAAGCTCTCGTACTATTGGGGCGATGTGCGTAAATATTATGTAGACTTTGAAAGCGGGATGAACGCGCCACATTCTGAAATTTATGTTCACGAAATGCCGGGTGGTCAGTATAGTAACCTACAGCAACAGGCAAAAGCAGTCGGACTAGGTGACCGCTGGGACGAAGTGAAAACGATGTATTCAACAGTCAATATGATGTTTGGTGATATCGTTAAAGTAACGCCTTCTTCAAAAGTTGTTGGCGATATGGCGCTCTTTATGGTGCAAAATAATTTAACAGAAGACAATGTACTTGATCGCGGACGAGGCATTGACTTCCCAGAGTCTGTGATTGAGTTCTTCCAGGGCTATCTGGGACAGCCACATGGTGGATTCCCGCAAGAACTTCAGGCAGTTGTACTAAAAGAGCGTGAAGCGATTACAGTGCGTCCTGGTGAGTTATTAGAGCCTGTAAACTTTGATGAGCTTGCAAAAGATCTAGAAGAGAAAACGGGTCGCATACCAACGAAGAAAGATTTGTTAGCCTATGCGCTCTATCCAAAAGTATTTGAACAATATATGCAAGCAATGGATCAGTTTGGTGATATTTCCGTACTCGATACACCGACATTCCTTTACGGCTTAAAGCTCGGTGAAGAAATTGAAGTGGAAATCGAAAAAGGGAAGACGCTAATTATTAAGCTTGTATCAATTGGTGAGCCGCAGCACGATGGTACGCGTGTCCTTTACTTTGAGATGAATGGTCAATCGCGTGAGCTTGTTATTCAAGATTTAACAGTTGAGGTAGATGGCAGTATCGCATTAAAGGCTGACCCGTCAGATCCAAACCAAATTGGTGCAACAATGCCAGGTACGGTATTAAAGGTTGTTGTCAACAAAGGCAGCTCAGTGAAGCGCGGCGATCATTTACTCATTACAGAATCAATGAAAATGGAAACGACTGTACAAGCACCAAAAGATGGAATCGTTAAAGAAGTGTACGCTTCAGCAGGCGATGCGATTTCAACAGGTGATTTGTTAATCGAACTACAATAAGTAAAAACAAACGTGCTAAAGCGCCCGTTCAGCCTCGACAGACATTAGCGGGACCGAAATGTCCGAAGGGCTGGCGCTTTAGCCTAGACGTAGACAAAACTTTATGTAAAGTTATCTACAATGCGATCCTCTTTAATTTGGTAAACAAAAAATCCGATTTCTCTTAGTCTAAGAGAAATCGGATTTTTTATTTAGAACGAGATACTAACAAAATTAAATAGCATAATAACCCGAACAGTAATGTAATGAGTAAAGAATGTAGTAATGAAACAAGTAATTGTAACTTAAATAAGACAACAAGCATACCTGCTAACACTTGCCCAACGACAAGTGACATTGCAATGACCCAACCCCAATAAATAACACGTTGCCCTTTATAGTTACGAACAACATAAATTGTAATATAAACCATCCAAATAAAGAAGATTAACACCGCGAATCGGTGCCCCATCTGTACCCATTCATACAGGTTATAAGGAATAGCGAACGGTTCTTCGTTACGACAGAACGGCCAATCCGGACAGACTAAACTTGCATCTGTATGACGAACAAGTGCCCCTGAATATACCACAACGTATGAATAAAGTGTTACTGCAATTGTATGTATTTTTAACTTTTTACTCATCGAAATACGATTGGTATCGAATTTTTTATCGGCCTCAAAAACAATGAGCGTCAGCAGCAGTACAGATGCAAAGGAAATTAATGAAATCCCAAAGTGCAATGCTAAAATGTAGTCGCCTTGTCCCCAAAGTACTTGTGCAGCACCAATTAGTGCTTGAAGAACTAAGAAAAACATGGCTAAAAAGCCTAAAAATTTAACTTCACGAATATGTCCAAGTGAGCGCCACGTCCAAACGACTAAAATAAGAATGAAAATGGAAACCGAACCTGTCACTACTCGATGAGAAAATTCAATTAAAACTTCTGTTGTAATTTCTTTCGGGATTAAGGAGCCGTTACAATCAGGCCAATTTCGACCACAACCTAAACCACTATCTGTTTTTGTAACGAGCGCACCACCTTGAAGAATTAACAACATGCCAAGCGTCGATAAAACACCAAACCATTTTAAAAATTTATTGTATTTTTGTTGCATGAAGTTAAGCCCACCTACTTTAATATTAAACGTCGCTTATAAAAGCGTCTCTAGTTTAAGATAATAGCGAAAAAATGGTAGAAATACAACTTATAACAAGGTTCGACTTGGAATAGCAACCAGTTTTTCACAAATTGTTCATAAATTCGTCTCCTATCCTTCACAAATATTGGCAGAAAATGCATTACTATATATATGTTGTTCTAGATTTCTAAGCGCTTTTTGAATTTTGAATTACAGATATTTGAAATTTAACGAAACGTCTAGAAATCCGATGCAAATTTAGATATAGTTATGGTAGCGGAATATGCTTACAAATTTGAAAGGAAAAGTAATTATTAGCGCGTAGCCTTTGTAAGAACGAGCAATGTTCCTTACATAACGAGCGTTTTCTTGTCGGTTTTCTTGCACTTATTGAATGGAATTGGTAATTCAAACAGGATGAAAACAAACAAGCGAAGCGAAAGTTAGACAATCTTTTTCATGAATTGCGTTTTACATTCGTGTTGAAATGCATTTGCCAAGAAGAGAGTCGAAGGTGAAGAGGCGCAAAAATAACAGCATCCTTCCTCATTAGTGGGCGAAAATTTGTAAACAATGGCATCGTTCGCGGCCAAACATGTGGGGACTGGCAGTAGGGTTAGCGTATAGCGTAGAGCATGCCAAAATTATGGAGAATAGTGACATTAATTTCTAGCACTGATTATCTTTCTGTACGTTCACGATTCTCTAAAATTGATAACAGCATGACTCAAGTGTTGTAGCGTACATAAACATGAGCTAATCATTTTGGTTTACACATTGGAATTCTTTCTTAACTAAGAATTCACATAGACAGAACCGCAGTCCTGGTAACACATGAAAATACAACAAAGAAAGAGGGGTTTATTAAGCTATGATGAAAGGGCTTAAAAAGTGGCGTTTATTCTCGCTATTAACAGTAATGACAGTTTTCCTTTCAGCATGTGGTGAAGATTATCTTTCGACGCTTCGCCCAGCAGGTCCGGTAGGTCAAGAGCAATTAAATATTTTAATTTTATCTATTGTGATTATGGCATTAGTCGTAGTCGTAGTATCTACAATTTATTTAGTTGCGTTCTTTAAATTCCGCCGTGCTAAAGTAGGCGAAAACCATATGCCGAAGCAAGTGGAAGGAAGCCACACATTAGAAGTTATTTGGACAGTTATTCCGATTATCTTACTATTAATCTTAGCTGTACCAACGCTAAACTCTACTTATAAATTTGCAGATGTTGCTGCAATGGATGAAGTAGATGAAGAAGGCAACAAAACAGCTCTTACAGTGAATGTAACAGCAAAATTATACTGGTGGGAGTTTGAGTATCCAGACTTAGGGATTATTACGGCACAAGATTTAGTCGTACCAACTGGTGAAAAAGTATACTTCAACCTAATCGCTGCAGACGTTAAGCACTCATTCTGGATCCCAGCAGTGGGCGGTAAGATGGATACAAACGTTGATGGTATTAACAAATTCTACTTACAGTTCGACAAAGAGTCAGCTGGATTAAATGAAGGAGAAGGCGTGTTCTATGGTAAATGTGCTGAGTTATGTGGTCCTTCTCACGCATTAATGGACTTCAAAGTAAAAACGCTTGAACCAGCAGCATTTGATGCTTGGGTTGCGGCAATGAAAGCAACAGAAGGCAATACTGCAAGTGCAGATTCAACAGATGTTGGTGAAGCAGCATTCGCAAACTCTTGCCTAGGATGTCACGCTGTATCAGCAGTAGCTGGTAATGGTATGGGTCCAAACTTAACAACATTCGGTGACCGTAACCGCTTAGCTGGTTTCATGGAGCATAATGTTGAAAACACGACTGAATGGATTCTTGATCCTGAAACGTACAAACCAGGTAATACAATGACTGGTAAATATAATGTTACTCCGGAAGAAGCAAAAGCAATTTCAGAGTACTTAATGACATTAACAGTTGAAAAGTAATTTAAAACGAGAGAGAAACTTTGAAGGAGGTTAAAGTTGTGAGCTCTGTTACACAGAAAAAGGGCTTCGGGGCACATGTATGGGACTATTTAACAACGGTCGATCATAAAAAGATCGCCATTATGTATTTAGCTGCCGGTACACTGTTCTTCGCAATTGCAGGATTTGAAGCGTTACTTATGCGTATTCAATTAATGTTCCCAGAAAGTACGTTCATTTCTGCTGGCCTATTTAACGAATTATTAACAATGCACGGTACAACGATGCTATTCTTAGCAGCGACACCGATTATCTTTGCCTTTATGAATGCCATCGTGCCACTACAAATTGGTGCACGTGACGTAGCATTCCCATTTTTAAACTCACTAGGGTTCTGGTTATTCTTCCTTGGTGCGGTATTCCTTCACCTTTCATTCTTCTTAGGTGGAGCGCCTGATGCAGGTTGGACTTCATATGCATCATTATCTTTATATTCACCAGGACATGGTATCGACTTCTATATCCTAGGTTTACAAATTTCTGGTGCGGGTACATTAATTTCTGGTATCAACTTTATCGTAACGATTATTACAATGCGTGCACCTGGTATGACGTTCATGCGTATGCCACTATTTACTTGGACTACTTTAGTATCAAGTTCATTAATTTTATTCGCGTTCCCTCCACTTACTGGTGGTTTATTCTTAATGTTAGTTGACCGTATGTTCGGAGCAAACTTCTTCGATCATACAATGGGTGGTAACACAATTATTTGGGAGCACTTATTCTGGATCTTTGGTCACCCGGAAGTGTATATCTTAGTATTACCTGCGTTTGGATTATTCTCAGAGATTATTCCAGTATTCGCTCGTAAACGTTTATTCGGATACTCTTCAATGGTATTCGCAACAATCTTAATCGGTTTCTTAGGATTCATGGTATGGGCCCACCACATGTTCACAGTTGGTATGGGTGCTACTGCCAACGCAATCTTCGCTGTTGCAACAATGGCAATCGCCGTTCCAACAGGTATGAAAGTATTCAACTGGATTCTGACAATCTGGGGCGGTTCAATTAAAGTTACAGTACCAATGCTTTATGCACTTGGTTTCATCCCGTCATTCGTTGCGGGTGGTGTTACAGGGGTTATGCAGGCAACTGCACCACTTGACTACCAATTACACGATTCTTATTTCATCGTAGCTCACTTCCACTACGTAATCGTAGGTGGTATCGTAACTGCGTTATTCGGTTCAGCTCACTTCTACTGGCCGATTATGTTTAACCGTGCGTTAAATCCGAAACTTGGAGTACTTACTTTCTGGGTATTCTTCATTGGTTTCCACTTAACGTTCTTCGTACAACATTTCTTAGGTTTAATGGGTATGCCACGTCGTGTATTCACATACATGGGCGGCCAAGGCTGGGATCTATTCAACTTAATCTCAACAGTCGGTGCCATGATGATGGGTGTCGGGGTAGTATTATTAGTAGTCGATGTATTATTATCGATTAAATCTGAACCAGTTAACAAGCGCGATTACTGGGGCGATGGTCGTTCACTTGAGTGGGCAATCGAAACGCCACTACCATTCTATAACTTTAAACAAACGCCACTAGTGCGTGGATTCGATCCATATTGGATTGAAAAAGAAGAAGGTAACAAAGAAGGTATGGTATATGCTGAGCCACTAGGCGAAATTCACATGCCAAATAACTCAATCTTACCTTTAGTTATGTCAATTGGTGTATTCATCGCTGCATTTGGTGCGTTATATAGCCCATGGGGTGATCAAGTTCAAGCAGGTACAGCTACAGGTGCATCACCAGCAGTATCATTAGCGTTACTTATCGGAGGTTTAGGCTTAACGGTTGGTTCTATGATCGCTCGTTCAGTAAAAGACGATTTAGGATTCCATGTAACAGTTGCTGAAGTTGAAGCAATTGAGACAGATTTAGCAAACTACCGTGCAAAAGGAAACAAAGGGGGTAACAAGTAATGGATATTAATCAAAAATTTACTCCACAAACTTGGCCAAAACACCCTGAACAGGCTACACAAGAAGGGAAAAACAAGTTAGTTGGTCTTTGGATTTTCCTAGCGTCAGATACAGTTTTATTCGCGAGTGTGTTTGCTACATACATCGCTTTAAAAGACCATGGTCCAGCAGGTATGGAATTTGCTGCAAAGGATCTTTATGAATTACCATTAGCATTTATTATGACGATGTTATTATTAACATCTTCATTAACATCTGTATACGCAATGTACCATATGAAGAACTACAACTGGAATGGCGTTCGTACATGGATGGGTATTACTGTATTATTAGGGTTAGCATTCTTAGGTTTAGAAATCTACGAATTTAATCACTATGTACACATTGGCTTTGGTTACACACAATCGGCATTCTCATCTGCATTCTTTACGCTTGTAGGGATGCACGGTTTACACGTAATCATTGGTTTGGTTTGGATTACAGGCTTAATCGTCCGTAACGGTGGTCGCGGACTGAATCTTTACAACGCGCCGAAGTTCTATGCCGCTTCATTATACTGGCACTTTATCGACGTTGTATGGGTATTCATCTTCACAGTAGTATATCTGATGGGAGTGTTGGGATAATGGCACACGGAACTCATGTAGAAGTACGTACTCCAGCTCAATATGAATATGATAAAGCTCAGTCTAAAGCGCATATGCGTAAACAAGTAGTAAACTTTGCGATTATGATTTTCTTAACTTTTATCGCGTTTGCTGCAGTGTTAGCTGAATTTGCACCTACCTTTATCATTCCAGTCATTTTATTATTAGCTGGAATCCAAGTAGTATTACAACTTTATGCTTTCATGCACTTAGAAGACCGTTCTACACACATGGTTGGTGTAATCGAATTCTTCATTTGGAGTGCTGCCTTCATCGCGTTTACGTTCTTTATCGCGTTCACAACAATTATTTGGTGGGGTTAATAAGCAAAACAAACACGTCCTTAGCATCTTGCTAAGGGCGTTTTGTTTGTGGAAGCAATCAATTTTTTAACAAATATCAAAAATACATGTTTGAATTCAATCAATTGTCATAGATATTCCATTGAAGTTATAAATTTCCCATTTTATAATGAACTTACTGATGTTTAAAGGAGCATGGTTATATGCCAATAAGTATTTTTGGTTTTCAAGCGTTATGGAGTCCATACTTAGTAGGGACGCTTTTACTCGTGACGGTGATCTATTTTTTAGTAACAGTAAAATGGCAACACAAATTCGCAACAAGTGAACCATTAAAGAAAAGTGAAGCAATTAATTTTATCCTTTTTATCATTTCGTACTATATTATAAAAGGCTCGCCAATTGATTTATTAGGTCATATTATGTTCACGCTGCATATGACACAGATGGCCTTTTTATTATTGTTAGTACCGATTTTCTTTATTAAAGGGATTCCAGCTTGGATTTGGAAGATTGTTGTGGAAGCGCCGGTCGCACGTACAATTTTTAAAATTTTTACGAAGCCTTTAGTAGCGATTATTTTATTTACAGGATTATTTTCTGTTTACCATTTACCGCTTGTATTCGATACGATTAAACTAAATGAAGCGTTACATATGCTGTATACGATGATTTTATTCCTTTCTGCAGTATTCATGTACTGGCCACTATTGAACCAGGTAGAAAATCAGACTGAAATGAATAACATGAGTAAGCTGGCATATATTGCGGGCAATGCGGTTTTAATTACACCGGCTTGTGCGTTAATCATTTTCGCATCTGGCCCGATGTATGGTACATATAGTGATGGTGACATGTGGATGAAAGCGATGGCGCTTTGTGTGCCTTCTGATACATTATCAAGTCTTAGCTTATCAGGACCAGAGCTGTTTTCGAATATGGATTTAGTGAGTGATCAGCAAGTTGGTGGCGTACTAATGAAAATTATTCAAGAAATTATTTTTGGGATCATTTTATTCCGTATTTTCCGTAAATGGTGGAATACCGAGCGAGCAAATCCGGAAGAAATTACAGAAAATGCGTTAAAAGAGTTTCAAAATAGAACTCGCTATCAATAAAATGATAAGATAGAATACAGCATGAGGTATCATGTTTGTAAAAAATGAGACATAATTTTAGATTGGGGATTTGAAAAATGGGCGTACCTATTTTACCTACAATCAGCACGGCATTTATTGTCATTAGTGCTGTTTTAGTAGCAATTGGCTGGGTGCTAATTGCGCAAAGAAAAGTTGAAGCACATAAAAAAGTGATGTTCGCAGCTGGTGTATCAGCGCTAATCTTCTTTATTATTTATGCGTCACGTACAGTGTTTATCGGAAACACGGCTTTTGGTGGTCCAGATGATTTAAAGGGCTATTATACGTTCTTCTTAGTTTTCCATATAACATTAGCGACAGTTGGTGCAGTATTTGGTTTAACAAGTTTATTCTCGGGTTATAAAAATAACATGAAATTACACCGTCGTATCGGTGCGATTACAAGTATTATTTGGTTCTTCGTAGCGATTACAGGGGTTTTAGTTTACTTATTACTTTATGTATTTTATGAAGGCGGAGAAACAACGTCGGTATTTAAAGCAATTTTAGGCTTCTAATAAAGAGCTTCTCATACATTGTGTGAGAGGCTTTTCTTTTTTTCGATTAAATATAACCCATTTTATTTTAAACTTTGTCATCCTGAATTGTGGGGATAGGCCAAAAATAAAAAAGCTGGATAGTAGAGACCAGCTTTTTAGCGTGTATTAAATCCCGTATGCAGATAATTCTTTGCGAACGTTAATTAATACTTTTTCACATTCTTTTAGTAAATGCGAAGGGAATACTTCGTCTGTGTATTCAACACCATGTGGATAGTAGTATTTACCAAGTGCTGGTTTTTGAATGTTTAAAGTTGCATTGTGTCCACCAACATCACCTGATACAGCGTCACAGAAAACACGTAAGTAGAAACGGCCTTCTTTCACGTCGTATTTACGGTCAAATGTCATACGGTCATAATCCCATGCACCATGACATTCTAAACCAAATTTACCCATTACTGTTGTTAAAATTTCTTGATCCACTTTAACATTTTCCAGTTGTGTATTTTCAATATACATTTCATTATCCTCCTTTTTCCTATCGTACATAACTATACGGTCAAATTTAATAATAGAACAAAATGGTAAATGTTTCAATGACAACATTGTGTCATCGTGACCAAAATTGGTATAATTAAACTTAACAAAATACGACAATGGAGGGTTTTATGAAGGCCTTATTTCAAATCTTGATTATCGCTACATGTATTGGGATTGTTGTATATTATACAAATGTGGAGCCTTCGAAAACAGAATTATTAGAAGGGCCAACAGCGATTACCAAACCAGTATTAGAAACAGCATCCGTACAAAATGATATCGGTGGCTTGCCTAGGCCTGATACAGGTATTTCCATTTTTATTGGTGATAAAGAGAAAGAGATTTTGGATAATTACGGTAAGCCTTTGCGTGTGGATCCATCTGAGTTTGGCTATGAATGGTGGGTGTATGAAAAGAATGCAGCACTATTAATGGTTGGAGTTATGAACGGGGAAGTTGTACAAATTTATACAAATGACGTGAATGTTAATACAGCGCCTTATCTGATTGGCGAGTCGATTGATGATATTTACCGGCATACCATTTTGGAGCAAGAAGTAACCGTTGAAATTGGGGATAATCTCTATATCGTTGCAATGAGTGAGCAGGATATGAAAAATCGTTTGTTAGTAAAATATGAGGATCTATACATACAGCTTTATATCGATCGTGATCACAATACGTTATATGCGATACGCTTTATTGATGGTGCAACGTTAGTATTACATAAAACCTATGAAATGCAGTTTGTTGGGGAGCTTGTTGAAGCAAGTACACCATCAAGCTATGCACAAGTTGCTATTAATGCAGCAGTTGGTCGCCAATTAACGGAATTAACAAATGCTTTTCGTGTAAAGCAGCAATTACCAAAACTAGATGAATCCACTCTATTAGCAGAGCTAGCGCGTGAACACAGTGAGCAAATGGTTTTAGCGTCAATGGAATCACAAACAATCGAATCAGATTTTGATTTGAGTGCTCGGCTACAGGAACGAACTATAAGCTATGAGCATTTAGGTGAAAATGTAGCGGCCAATTATAAGGATTCCATTGAAGTTTTACATGGCTGGATAAATTCTAAAGAACACCGAGCGCTTTTATTAAGCGAAGATTATACACAAATCGGGTCCGGTACCTATGTGAATTACCATACGCAATTTTATATGCACTAACTAGTAAAAAAACGTTACGTCTTAGTAGCGTTTTTTTATTTGGTTCATACAGTAAGGTAAGGAGTGTGAGCGGTGCAATTAGCAGAGCTATTAAATGATTGGCCTTGTACGGTAAAGGGCTCTGTGCGGTGTGAAGTGAACAGCATAGAAGATTACGCTAGTCATGTAACGGCTGGTACGCTTTTTGTTGCAAGGAAGGGCCAGGTTTCGAATGGACTTCATTATATTGCGCAAGCGATTTCCAATGGTGCAGTCGCCATTGTCGTTGATGACGAGCATTATTTTAATATGACCAAGTTAGCCGTGCCACTTATTTGGGTGCCGAATGTATTAAGTTTTTTAGCCTATAGCTGTGCAAAAATAAATCGTTTCCCTGCAGAAGCGTTAACGGTTATTGCGGTGACTGGAACGAATGGGAAAACGACAGTTACACATTTTATCGGGCAATTATTGCAAAGGCAAAAGCAACAAGTGATGGTGATTGGTACGAATGGCGTTTATATTAACGGAGAACGCTGTGAAGAGCATAAGGTATCGTTAACAACGCTACAGCCAAAACAAATGCAAGCGTTATTTCAAGAAGCGGTGAGCAAAGAAATTGGCTACGTCGTACTAGAAGCTTCATCGATTGGCTTACAAAAGCACCGCTTAGATTATTGCGATATTGACGTGGGTGTATTTTTAAATGTAACGGAAGATCATTTAGATGAACATGGTAGCTTTGAAAATTATAAATTAGCCAAACAAATCTTAGTGACATTGGCCAAACAAGTAATCGTCAACGGGGACGATGCGATTTGTCGGTCAATTGGCTTTACGAAAAAAGGCAAGAGAAACTTTTTTGGGAAAGGGCAGCATGTCGATTATTTTTACCAAGCAATCTACGAAGGGAATGCGAACACGACATGTCTTGTACAACATAAGGATGAAAAGTATGTTGTACACATTCCGTTTGTCGGGGATTATCAATGTGCCAATGTATTAGCAGCAATCAGTACATTAGCACAATTAGGTTTTTCACTTGAACAATTATGTCGTTATAGCGAAACACTTAACCTGCCTGAAGGACGATTTGAGCGAATTGAGAACGCGAGAGGCATTGATATTATTATTGATTATGCCCATACACCCGATGCAATGAAACAAATACTGCAGGCAGTCAAAAAACAAACGCGGCAAAAGGTAATTGTTGTTTTTAGTTGTGGTGGTAACAGGGACCGGGAGAAGCGCCCGAAAATGGGGATGATTGCATCAATTTATGCCAATAGCATTGTGTTAACAACTGACAATGCGCGAAATGAAAGTCCGCAAGCTATAAATGCACAAATTCAGCAGGGCTTTTCGTCTACGCAAATTTTTAAGGAAGTACTGGACAGGAAGCAAGCTATTTTTACAGCATTAAATGAAGCGGATGAAGGCGATAGTGTAGTTATTTTAGGGAAGGGGCATGAAAAGACACAACAAATTGGTGATGTACAAAGCAACTTTTCAGATAAGGAATGCGTACTTGAATTTTTAAAAGTAAACAACACGAGTAGATAAACGATAATTGATTTTCGAAGTGTTTCTGTTATGATTAAAGAAGATTGGAGGAATTAACAATGCTCATGACTTCAGATTGGATAATGATTTTAGATGAGGTCGATGAATTAAGCGCCATGATTCTTTCTTCTACACAAGCACAAACCTATCGTAGTGCGCATAAGGCAGTGTATGAGGATGAAGCATTGAGTGCTCAAATTAAGGCCTTTCAACGATTAAAAGATCACTATGAGGATGTCCAACGTTTTGGAAAATATCATCCTGATTACCATACAATTATGAAACAAATTCGAACAGAAAAACGTGCACTTGACCTAAATGAACAGGTGGCTATGCTGAAGATAGCGGAAAATGAATATCAAGATTTACTTGATGAGATTAGCTTCATTATTGGCCGCTCTGTTTCAGAGGCCGTAAAAATTCCAGCAAGCAACCCATTTTTCGCGAGTACTTCGTCTTGCGGTACGAGCTGTGGTACAGGTGGCGGCTGTTCTTGTTCGGCATAATTTGTTCCTGTTTCATTACAAAAAGTGTCCCTAAAAATTATTTAGGGCACTTTTTTGTTTGTTCAACAAGAAAAGGCTGCTCCAAATGAATTGTGCAGCCTTTAGCTTATTTCTTAGTTTGTTTCTTCGATTAGCGCGGCAATATCAGGGCGGTTTGTGATGATGCCCATTGCCCCTTGTCGTAATAGACGATTCATTGCCATAAGATCGTCAATATTGCTATAAATTGTTGGAATGTTTAAGTCTTCTAAAAACTTCACAAAGCGCGGTGAATCGTAGTTGAATACACCTGATTTTAACGGTAAGACAAATAAATCTACCTTAGGGTGATACAGATGTCCAAATTGACTTGTGAACGCCGTCATCGCCTTTTTGATATCGCCTTCACCAGCGCCTAAAGCGATGCGGTTTTGTGCATATAAATTAAAGCGATCAATTTGTTCGCTATATGGACTTGTTACGAGAATTTGATATTGAATATCTAATTCTTCGATTAAGCGCCATAGTTTTGAAGGCATTAAACTCCCTTCATACGTGTCAGGGCTATCTTGAATCGAGACGATAAATAGCTTGTCTGGATAAGCCTCAAACAGTTCTCGTAATGTGACAACCGATACCGTTTCCTCTTCATAAGGGCGTGTTCCGTCGATTGTTTCGAAATAATAACCAATATTTAATTGTTGTAGTTCTTCTAATGTTAAATCTTTAACTGCGCCAGCACCGTTTGTGATGTGGTCAACCGTTGCGTCGTGGAAGGCGATAATTTCTTCGTCCTTTGTTAGGCGTACACTAACTGCAAATCCGTCGACGTTGTGCTTGCTTGCTTGTTCAAATGCAAGTCGTGAGTGTGCAGGAGCTAATGCAGCGCCCCCGTGCTGTGCGATAATAATTGGACGTTCAAATTGCAATGCTTCTTTAGATTCGCGTTTTTGTGGCTTCGAAATAGCTTTGGACCCTGCCCATGCCGCAGCACTCGCTGCAGCGATTGCTAAAGCAACTTTTGTTTTCTTACCCATTAAATTCGTCCTCCTCTAACCGTACATTCCTATTATTTAAAGTTTTAAAAATAGAGTGGTAAACGTGCATGAACGCATGGAGTATGAATCGGCACTCTACTAGCTCTTATTATAACGGATAACGGGGCATACTGTCTAAACTCTGTTGCTATCAATTTGCACATTTGGTATTCTTTTAATGGATAATGAAGTAAAAATTTTGCTTAAATGCACAGGGAAACCGGGTCGTTTTTTTTATAAATGTGGAAATGTCCATAAGAAAAGAGGGATTTTATATGAATGAAAGACAAGGCTTAATTGTTTACGTCCATCAATTGAAGCATGCGAAATCATTAAGAAAGTACGGGCATGTGAATTTTATTTCGCGTAAATTGAAATATGTCGTGATCTATTGTAATCAAGAGGACTTGGAAGCGCTGAAAACAAAAATACAACGCCTTCCATTTGTGAAAGACGTTGTAGAGTCATACCGACCATTTGTTAAAACGGAGTTCGAAAATGCAAAGCCGGATAAGGCAAAGGAATACGATTATAAAGTAGGCCTATAGCTTTTTGGGTATTAGTGCATAGGTGGAATATAATGATTTAATCGTAAAATACCAATTAAGTATTGATAATATTGATTTGTTTCCGAAAAAATAGATGAGTGCTTCACTTCGAAAATATTTTCAAGTTGTCCAGCGTCTTTAACGGTTTGCTTGAAAATGTCGATGCGCTTCGAAGGTTTTTCGGCACTATATGGGATACCTTCACGGCAAATATAAATAGGCATGAATTTACTTTCACCAGCTGGTTTAAATGCTACAGCAAGAGAAGCAACTAGTTGGCCGTTATGATTAGCAGTGAAGATGAACGCGTTATGGAAACGGTTTTCGTTTGATTTAACAAGCTCACAAAGCTCATAAATGTCACCATAGCCTTGACCAAGTTCGATAAATTGTTGAATCATTATGACACATCCTTTCTTTACAATAGTATCATGATGCAGGAGGGAAGAGCACATGAAAATTGCAGTAAGTATTTTTTCGTTTTTAGCAATTTTAATTGGAACCATGCTTTTTATGCAGTTCCAAGTATATTCGGATGAAGTGGGCTCGATTGAAAAAGGCTACAATTACTCACAGGAAATCGAAATTGTGTATCATGGCGATAGTTTAGATATTCGTCAGCACTTTAAAAATTTACCGACAGAGGAAATTAGCATTCAGTGGCCAAAAAATTCAGTGAATCCGAATTGTTTTATTGAAAATGAGCATAGCTGTGCGCGCTTAAGTGAAGACTCTTTGAAGTTTAAAGAAGGCGAAACACGTGCGCAATCGATTTCGTATGTCATTCCGTTAGAAAAAGGCTTACAATCCGGTAAGCTGATGAAAGATGTGTTTGCGACATTAAAAAATGGCGATGTCCAATTTTCAACGGTACATATTTCCGCGCAGCCGGATGTTTTGGGTGAGTGGGTAACAGGCTTACCGTTAATTGGCGAACAAAAGTTAACATTGGTAAATTACACAATGTTTAGCGGTCGCGGTGCGGTAAAAGATTTGTTCTGGCAAGATGGTCTCTTAGATTTACAACAACAGACAGATGTGTTGTCGATTTATTCAAAAACAGCATTAAAGCCAGCGTTTTATGAAAAACTTAAAAATGTAAATTTTTTAAGTGATGATTATTTCGCAATCATTAATGGGACGAATATTGATGGATTAGATGGTTATCGCATGCTATTCTTACCAAACATTACAGTATCGAAATTACAACAAACGGTTATTATTTCACAGCTTGACTCGATGTATAATTTCGGAGATAGCCCGCATTGGGTAAAAGAATTAGTGGCCTCGTATTTAACGGGCACGGTGTTTGGTAGCGATAAAACAAAAGAAGTGGCAGCGGGGATTACAAATCAATTAACGGATGCCCAATTAGCAGATTGGGTAGTACGACTTCAGGAATTAGAAGGGGAAGCGATGAACCCGAAAGTACTAGATGAACAGCTATCAGACATTCTTGGTGCATCGACAATGTATGTGTCAATGAATGCAACGACTGAAGGTTCGTATCCGTTCTTATTCAATGACCCACGTGATATTTTTGTAAACTTGCATAAACAAGAAACGATTCAAGTGGTCTTAAAAGACGGTGAAGTATTATATTCTGCGGATTCTTTATTAAATGCGTTAGGATATGATGTGAAGACGGGCGAAAACGGGTATTATGTAACAAGTGAAACACGTGCGTTCCGATTCCCGCATGAGCCAGGCTTCTATGTATTTAACCAACGTCGTTATAATACGGTATCGATGCCGATTAAAACGGTTGCGGGTCAGTACTTTATCGAAGAGGCGTGGCTACAACGTCTATTTTTAGTCGAGCTAACGAAATCGGGTAAACGCATTACGATTACAGCACCTCAAGAGCAACAATAGACGAAGAAAGATTGGTGAAAACATGCGCGTAGTAGCAGGAGATCGAAAAGGAATGCCTTTAAAGGCCATTACAGGCGATACGACTCGTCCAACGACAGATAAGGTAAAGGAATCGATTTTTAATATGATTGGACCGTTTTTTGATGGCGGTACAGCAGTTGATTTATTTGCTGGTAGTGGTGGACTTGGCATTGAGGCATTAAGTCGTGGGGCAGCGCATGCGTTATTTATAGAAAAGGATAGTCGCGCTTTCCAGGTGTTGCAAGAAAACATTAAAAAGTGTCGCTACGAGGATGTGTCAGAACGGTTCCGCGTAGACGCAACACGCGCGGTGAAGGCGTTGTTAAAGCGTGATATTGAAGTGGACTATTTATTCGTTGATCCACCGTATCATAAAAAAGAATATTATGATTTAGTCGAGGCACTTGTAGAAGGCGGGAAATTATCACAGCAGGCGATTATTATGTGTGAGCATTCGCGAGAAGTAAGCTTGCCAGAGAATTACGGGGTGTACCGCTTAGTTCGACAAGAAACGTATGGAAGTACGATCATCTCGATTTATCGTTACGAAGAGGAAGAGGGAGAAGTCGAGTGACTGAAAAAATAGCTGTAGTACCGGGCAGTTTTGACCCGATTACAAAAGGGCATTTAGATATTATTCGTCGTGCTGCAGATGTGTTTGATGTAGTTTATGTAGCTGTGTTAAATAATTCAGCAAAACAGCCACTATTTTCGGTAGAAGAGCGTACAGCGCTTATTCGGGAAGTAACAAAGGACTTACCAAATCTTCGCATCGAAACGTCTTCAGGCTTATTGATTGACTATGCACGCAAAAAAAATGCGAAGGCCATTGTGCGCGGGTTACGTGCGGTTTCTGACTTCGAATACGAAATGCAAATTACATCAATGAACCGTGTACTTGATGAAAATATCGAAACATTTTTCATCATGACAAAAAATCAATACTCGTTTTTAAGCTCGAGTATTGTGAAGGAAGTCGCAAAGTACGGCGGCGATGTAAGCGAGCTTGTACCGGCAATCGTCGAGCAAGCGTTAAAACAAAAATTTAGTAACAAGTAAGCTTTTGCGTAAGAAGGGGTTGTTTCCTTTTTGCGCAAAAGCTTTTTTACATAAAAAAGAGTAGATATAACAGTGGAATGCAGAGGCTATAAAGGGCGCGTAATGCAATATAAGGACGAATCGAGAGCCCGGCTGTTCGTGCAATGACAATTACCTGCAAGTGAATGCTGAGGCCCTGTGTCGTTAAAAGGACAACACAACAAAAAAGCAATAAATCTCCAGACAGATGCTGCTGAACTGTTGCAAGTCCATTCGTCATTTCAAGTAAGCTCGCTGTGAATAATTTGAATGCGAGAGGGACATTCGTGAATTGTTCAAGGCTGTAAATGACGACATGATAAATCGTTGTAAAAAAAATAAGTGTAATGGCAACAGTTAGGATAGTAGGGGCGCTATCGCGAATACTATTTGTGAAAGGTGTCGCTTCTTTTTTTAACGGAATGAGCTGAGAAGAATCGCTACGGATGACAGGGTAAACGATAGTTAATAAGCAAAGGGAAAAACTATGTATTAACAGTAAGTAGTACCAACTAAATGTAGTGGACTGCAGTAAATCTTGTCCGACAAATCCAAATAAAAACAAAGGGCTAGGACTATGGCAAATGCCGAGCAAATAAGCTGCCTGATGCTTTGTGATTGCCTGTTGTTTCGTCAGTTGTACAATTGTTGCAGCACCCGTAGGAAAGCCACCAATCGCGCTAATAAAGTACGTTTGTAAAAACGTGAAATAGGAAACAGTAGAAGAAGTTGCGCTTATACGAATGAGCCAGCTCGTCAAAATTAAATACGGTAGCAAATAAGGGAATAGGGCTTCCATGAAAAGTGTATAGCCCAAATCTGCACCTGCATGTGTGACTTCTGGAAATAGCAAAAGTAAGCTAATGAGTAGTAAGCATAAAAGGATTGTCCAAATAATTATTCATCCTTTACAAAATTTTGTCATTCTTTCGTTCAGATGCTACACTAATTGTATGCAATTAGATGTTTATTTAGTCTTTCACTGATTTTGGAGGCGTTTATATAGAATGAATAATAAAGCGAAAATATCATTAGGAATCTTTTTTATTGTGTTAATGGCATTATCATTTTATCGATTGGATTATTATATTACCAAACCGGGTGGTACATATGACGTCAGCGATTTTTTAGCCGTTCAGCAAGGTGACGAGGACGATGAGGGTGCCTTTTATATGACAACGGTTGCGATGGGTCAGGCAACACCGATTACGTACGCGATGGCTAATTTTACGGACTTTTACGATGTGGTGAAAATTGCTGATGTGCGTCAAGAAGAAGAAGACGACGAAGAATACAATATACGTCAATTAAAGTACATGACTGATTCACAGTTTAATGCCACATATGTTGCGTTTAACCGTGCTGGATTGGATTATCAAATTACGTATAAAGGGCTTTATGTATTAAATGTACTCGCAAAAGGGGCCGCAGATGGTGTATTAAAGCCAGGCGATGAGATTGTCGAGGCAGACGGACAGCGCATTATGAGTTTGGAAACCTTCCACGACATCATTACCCCGAAAACAAAAGGGGACCAAATACGCCTTGTCGTGAAGCGTAATGACAAATTAATCGACGAAACGTTAGCGATTAAAGAAATTCCAGGTGGAGATGGCCGTTACGGGATTGGCATTACGTATTCGGAAAGTAAATCGATTAAAACCGATCCAAAGGTAACAGTGAAAACTGAAGACATCGGTGGGCCTTCAGCGGGCCTAATGTTTACGTTAGAGCTGTTGAACCAGTTAATTGATCAGGATATTACAAAAGGTTACGAAATTGCGGGTACCGGAGAAATGCTAGAAGATGGTACAGTAGGACGCATTGGTGGGATTGAGAAAAAAATCGTCTCTGCCGATAAAGAGGGGATTGCTATTTTCTTCGCGCCAGATGATGAAATAACAGAAGCGATGCTTGAGTATAACCCAAACATCGAATCTAATTACCAAACAGCGAAAAAAACCGCTGAAAAAATCAAGACGGATATGAAAGTCGTGCCGGTCAAAACCATTGACGATGCACTCGACTATTTAGAAACGTTACAACCGAAAAATTAAACGCGAATAGGCGGAGATTTATAATCCTCGTCTATTTTTATGCGTGAAAATTGCGCCATCCCTTGTTGGTACATTTGCGTAGCATGTAAATCAAGCGAGAGTACCGGGTCGCTAACAGCACCGACACGACTAATCAGCGGTAAGGTAAGTGACTTTTTAATGCTTGAAATATATGCCTGCCCTTCTTTGGTCATCCCTAAAATACGGATGTAGCTCGGTGTTGTCGTTTGGTGAAGCTGCTCTTTTGTTATACCGGTAAAAATATGTGTGATCATGCGTTGAAGCCTTGTCCACGTATAGCGTTTTGATTTTAATGCATTCATAAACTCAGCGTAAGAATTACTGGCAGCTGCATGTTTAATAAGTGAATTTTCAAGTCCTTCGGTAACATCAGCATATGCTTTTAGTTGCTGTGGTATATGGCGTAAAATCGCATATTTTAACAGTGGCCAAAAATTTTCCCAACTCGCGAATTGCCCGTGCGTTTGTTGCCAAATCGCAAGCTGTTCTACACTGGATTTCGGTAAAAATTGTGTGACTTGTTGCAAGTTTTGTCCGCCAAATAATGCTTGTCGAATACCGGTCGCACTTGCAATCGAACTAGCTGCATCGATCGCATCATGATAACCAGCCGCAATGCGCTGAATCGTAGCGGGCTGCATCTTGCACTTGTGTGCTTTTATTGCCTCCACATAATGAAATCCTAAAATGTTATTCGGCTGCGCTAAATCGATGTATGTGTTTTTATAAAGTTGTGTAAGCTGTTCGTAAGCAATAAATAATGCTTGCGGATAGCTTTTGCCTTGCTGAACATGTTCTTTAATAATGGCATTGTAATCGTCGCGATTTTTTTCAATCACTTCATACGTATTTAAAAAAGGTGTAATTGTTCCTTGTTCACTACCAAAGGCAAGATGCGTGCATTTCATCGCTTCTAAAAGCTGGACGGCGCCGGATGCAAACAGGCTTGCTTGCGCGGTACTGAAAATGTAAGGAAGCTCAATTACGATGTCTACACCGCTAGCTAGCGCCATTTTTGTGCGATGCCACTTGTCAACGAGTGCGGGTTCGCCTCGCTGTAAAAATTGCCCGCTCATGACGGCAATCGCAACCTCTGAATGGGTTGTTTTTTTTGCCTCCGTTACATGGTGTAAATGGCCATTATGAAAAGGATTGTATTCAACAACGATACCTACAGCTTGCATAAAATTCCTCCTTACGTTAGAATAGTTTCTTATTGAATTCATGATATTTTAGTGAATGTTGTGCGTCAATATGATAGAATGTAACTTGATTATAAGCACCTTTTTAAAGAGTGACAAGAAATTATCTTGACATCTATTTTTGTAAGCTATATAATCAACAGTGTTGTCTCGAGGTGATAAACGAATGAAATGGTCAATTCATCAATTATCGAAGTATCGAAAAGACGGAATGCCACTTGATACTTATGTCGAGTTGCAGGAAGTAATGACTCGTAACGGAGATATTCGCAACGTTTCACCCGTTCATGTAAAAGGGCTATGTACTTTTGGTGCATCGCAAATGACTTGTCAATTAACGATTAGCGCTACATTGACGCTTCCATGTGCTCGCACGTGGGAAGATGTTGAATATCCTGTGGAAATCGAAACAGTTGAAATTTTCAGCTGGGTTGATGCAGAAAACCGTGGGGATGTTGAAGGCGATATCCATTTTATTGATGGAGACGTGATTGACATGAAACCAGTTCTTGAAGAATTAATTCTTCTCGAAGTGCCGATGCAAGTATTCAAAGAGAATACCGAAGGACAAGTGCTAGGTGGTAAAGACTGGTCCTATTCAACGGATGAAGATGTAGAAAAAGCTAAGGAAGTTGACGAACCAAAACTGGATCCAAGACTGGCTGCTTTAGCTAAGTATTTTGATCAAACAGATGAATAACTATCTGTAAGGAGGTGCCAATAATGGCTGTACCAGCTAGAAGAACTTCTAAAACTGCAAAAAGAAAGCGTCGTACGCATTTCAAATTAGCTTTACCAGGTATGGTAGCTTGCCCAAACTGTGGAGAAGCTAAATTATCACACCACGTTTGCAAAGCTTGCGGACAATACAAAGGTAAAGAAGTAGTAGCAAAATAATTCAGTATTTTGCTCAGATAAGACTAGTGAAGAGACCATGGCTCTTCACTAGTCTTTTTTCTGTTGGGTAAGAATATATAAAATTTTACCGTTATAGCAGTGTCTAGGTATTCGCGCCAGCCCCTCGGACATTTCGAACCCACCTGCAAAAGTGGAGGAGTGTTTACTTTTGCGTCGGGTCCTCCAATGCCTGTCGGGGCTTAAAGGGCGCGAATGCGCTTTTCTTATAAGTTATTGTAAAATCATTTCTTCTCGCGTACTATTAATATTATTAGAAAATTTCATTATTTAGTCGAACAATGAATAGCCTAATGAATGTTGATCATAATTTTGGGGGATGATGGAATGGATTACTTAATTCAACAAGAAGATGGGATTTTAACGTTTACGATTAATCGAGAAGAAAAACGAAATGCTATAAACTATGCCGTAATGGATGGTTTAAAAGAAGTGATTACATACATAAAACAACATGATGACGTGCGCTTTTTAGTTATTACTGGTGCTGGTGACAAGTCATTTTGTTCGGGTGGGGACTTATCGGAGTTTCATAATTTAGAAACAGAAGATGAGGCGTTCGGGATGCTGAGCAAAATGGCGGAAATTTTATATGAAGTGGCGACATTACCCGTACCAACAATCGCGCTCATTAATGGAACGGCGGTAGGTGGGGGCTGTGAAATTGCGACTGCCTGTGATTTCCGTATAATGGCTTCTCACGCAAAAGCAGGCTTTATTCAAGGGACGCTTGCGATTACATCTGGCTGGGGTGGCGGAACGTACCTATTTGAGCGCGGACTACGTCATGACCGTGCGTTAAAAATGCTTGTGGATGCAAAACCGTATGACGCAAAAACACTTTATGATATTGGTTGGGCGATGCGTGTCTACATTGAAGGTACAAAAGAGCAAGCATTGGCGGATTTTATTGAACATATGGCGAAAATTCACCCATCGGTTCATCAAGCGTATAAAGAAATTGAACTACGTAAATGGCGTGAACGCAATATGTATGAGCGGGTCATGGAGGAAGTACGCTTATGTGCAAAGCTTTGGGAATCAGAAGCGCATCATGAGGCGGTTCAAAACTTTTTAAATAAAAAAAAATAACATCATCCAGTTACGACGAAAACTATTTTTGTCGTAACTTTTTTCATTTCAAAGTCTATTTTAATGCGCGCGGCATATAGTAGTAAAAAATATGAGGTGGTGCATGAGGTGGAGTCGAAAAGAAGAAAAGATCAATGGACGATTGAAGATGATGAAAAACTTGCGGAAATTGTCATTCATAATGTACAAAATGGACGCACGCAGTTAGAGGCATTCGAACAAGCAGCTGGGGCGTTAAATAGGACGAAGCAGGCCTGTGGTTTTCGCTGGAATAAAACACTACGTACGCAATACGGACAGGTGCTAAATAGTGTGCGCAAACGTCCAAAGCAATTAATGCGCAGTCATTTGAAATTAGCATTAACCAGCTTTGAGGAGTTGACAGAAGCGTACAATGATTTAGAGATGAAATACTCTGAATTACAATCGGAGTACGATAAAATGCAAAAATGGTTGCAACAAGGAAGCACTTTGATAAAAGAAAAGGGTTAAAGATAGAAAATATTATATTATACGAGAAAATATTTGTAATTAAATTTGAAGCTAGCTTACAATAGAACTAGAAACAGTGCGCGACTTTGCGCAAATATCTTTCTAAGGGGGAAATTTTATGACACAGGTAAAAGCACAAATGGCAGGAACAGTTTTCGAAGTGAGTGTAAAAGAGGGAGATAGCGTAACGAAGGGGCAAACATTAATTATTTTAGAATCAATGAAAATGGAAATCGCGCATGACTCAGAAACGGATGGCACAGTAGAGAAAGTGGTTGTTGCTGAAGGGGATTTTGTAGAAGAAAATGATGTGTTAGTTGAACTAGCTTAAGTGACGGGGGAAACGACAATGCAACCAACTTACAATGAGTACTTACAGCAAAAAATTGACACAATTTATGCAGGTGGCGCTCCGAAATATCATGAAAAGCTAAAAGAAACAAATAAATTATTTGTGCGTGATCGCTTAACTTTATTATTTGATGAAGGTGTATATGAAGAAGACGCTCGCTTTGCAAACTGTGAAGCAGGGGACTTACCAGCAGATGGTGTTATTACTGCAATCGGGCAAATCGATGGGCAAACGGTGTGCGTCATGGCGAATGATTCAACAATTAAGGCAGGCTCTTGGGGCTCGCGTACGGTTGAAAAAATTATTCGTATCCAAGAAACGGCAGAAAAACTACAAGTACCAATGCTGTATTTAGTCGACTCGGCAGGTGCGCGTATTACCGATCAATTAGATATGTTCCCAGGGCGTCGTGGGGCTGGGCGTATTTTTCATAACCAAGTGCGAATGAGTGGGATGATTCCGCAAATTTGTATTTTATTTGGCCCGTCTGCTGCGGGTGGTGCTTATATTCCAGCGTTTTGCGATATTGTCATTATGGTTGATGGCAATGCGTCGATGTATTTAGGCTCACCACGTATGGCGGAAAAGGTAATCGGTGAAAAGGTATCGCTTGAGGAGATGGGGGGTGCGCGTATGCACTGTACGGTTAGCGGCTGTGGGGATGTGCTTGCCGAAACAGAACAACAAGCCATTGCTGAGGCGCGTCGATACATGAGCTACTTCCCGGCGAATTTTGCTGAGTTTCCGCCAATGAGTGAAATAAAAGCCCCAATTAAAGGGCGAACATTAGAAGAAATTATTCCGGAAAATCAAAATTCACCGTTTGATATGTATGAAGCAGTTGACCAATTGATTGATGAAGGAAGCTTCTTTGAAATCAAAAAGCTATTTGCACCAGAGTTGATTACAGGGTTAGCACATATTGACGGAGCGGTCGTAGGGATTATTGCGAATCAGCCGAAAGTAAAAGGTGGCGTGCTATTCGTTGATTCCGCAGATAAAGCAGCGAAGTTTATTACGCTCTGTGATGCCTTTTCAATCCCATTATTATTTTTAGCGGACGTGCCAGGTTTTATGATTGGTACAAAAGTCGAAAAGCAAGGGATTATTCGTCACGGTGCAAAATTTATTTCAGCAATGAGTTCAGCGACTGTACCAAAAATTTCGGTTATTGTGCGTAAAGCGTACGGCGCGGGGTTATATGCGATGTGTGGCCCAGCATTTGAACCAGATGCAGTCATTGCCTTACCAACAGCGCAAATTGCTGTAATGGGCCCTGAAGCAGCTGTAAATGCAGTGTATTCAAATAAAATCGAAGCCATTGAAGATCCGAAAGAACGCATGCAATTTGTGAAACAAAAAATCGAAGAGTATAAACAAGAGATTGATTTATACAAATTAGCGTCGGAAATGGTAATTGATGATATTGTGGCACCAAAAGAGCTACGCGATGTATTAATTCAACGCTTTGGGTACTATAATTCAAAGCAAATTACATTGTCGTATCGAAAACATCCAGTCTATCCAGTATAATAATGTTAGCTAAAGGTCTGTCTTGAAGGCAGACCTTTTTAATTCGAAATAAATTTGAGGTATAATACATGCGAATTGAAATTATCGGAGCAGGTGCGGTAGGGTTATTAATGGCGAGCTTTTTTATTGAGCAACAAGCGGATGTCACATTCGTGCTACGACGTCAGCTGCCTAAAGAACAAAAAATCACGCGAACAAATAGCGATGGCACCGTGACGGACAATTTACGAGTCTCGGTAGCGACAGAACTTTCGGGCAAAGCGGATCTAATTATTGTAGCGGTTAAATATGGCGACTTGCAAAATGTGTATGCACAGCTAAGAACTAGTGATGTGACAATACCGGTGCTGTTTGTACAGAATGGATTAGCGCATTATGAGGAGGCGTTGCAATTACCGCAGCTCCATCTGGCGTTTAGCTCAGTCCAATTTGGTGCACAAAGGCTAGAAATGTTCCATGTAGCGCATAAGGGGATTGGTGTGATGAAGCTAGCTGTAGGTCGCGGGGATGAAGTGTTATTTCTACCGCTGCTAAATTACGCGCAACATCAGCTGCCCGTTGTGTTTGAGGTAGATGCAGAGGCGATGCTACTAGAAAAAACGCTGTTGAATTGCTTTATCAACCCATTAACGGCTATTTTACAGGTGAAGAATGGTCAATTAATTACTGAAAACAATGCTTTTCAATTGTTGAAAAATTTATATAATGAAATAACAACTGTCTTTCCACAATATGGGCAAGTATTTCAATTCGAACAAGTTGTCGCACTTTGTGAAAAAACAGCAACGAACACCTCTTCTATGCTTGCGGACCGTTTAGCAGGAAGGGTAACGGAAATTGATACAATCGTAGCGCCTATTTTAAGAAAAGCAACACAGCAAAATCAGTCAATGCCCGTGTTGCAAACATTCTATTTGCTTGTTAAAGCTTTGGAGGAGAGCGGTGAAAAAATGTGATATTATTTCTTCAGTTCATATTAGCAACCATAATCATCTTTCCGATAATCGCTTTTATTTTGACGCTTATTATTTGTCGGAAGTTCAAGTTGAAAAAACATAAAGCTATCGGATTAGCATCAGATGTGACGACGGTCATTTTACTATTCTCGGTTCCTGTAGCAATTCGTAGTTTATGGGGACAGTCTATTTGGATTTTAATGCTCGTGGTCCTGTTAATCCTCGCGATTATCTTTACATACCTAGATTGGCGAACGAAAAAGGAAATTGAAGTGCAGCCGCTATTAAAAAAGATTTGGCGCGTTTATTTTTTACTACTAAGCATTGCATATTTCACGGTATGGATTATAGGGATGACGCATTCAGTCATGATTTTTATGATGATCGATTAAGAGCATATTCTTTTTGTTGTGGCTAATTTATCGATACAATAATGAGAAAGAGTTAAAAAGTAAAATACATTACAACTGAGTAGAGTGAAGCAGAGGAGAATTTTAATGGAACTGGAACAAATTCAAGCCCCAGTCAACAATCAATTATTAGCAGATTATTGGTCGAAGGATACGGCGATTCATACGTTCTTTGATTATGCATACAATAACGAAGCATTTGTTGCACGTGCAGCGTATTTAAAAAATCGCCACTATCGAACAAAGGAATTAGCGCATATTATTCGTGATTATATGCAGCCTTTCGGGATTTCAACGCAAACCGAAAATCATTTACAACAGTTGGAGCGAGGGGCGCTTGTTGTCGTTGGTGGGCAACAGGCTGGGCTATTAACAGGACCATTATATTCTGTGCATAAAGCGATTTCGGTCATTTTATTGGCAAATGAAAAGCGCACACAGCTAAGTACAGACGTGGTACCAATGTTCTGGATTGCTGGGGAAGATCACGATATCGAAGAAATTAACCATACGTATACGATTGTCGATGCACAAGTGAAAAAACGAGGCTATAGTGAGCGTTCAAAATTTAAAACGATGGCTTCTACTACAGCGTTCAATCAAGAAGCACTAACACAGGTGATTAAAACGACTTTTAAAGATTTCGGTGAAACGGAATATACAGAAAGTTTGCTAGAAAGTGTGTTAGTCCATGCAAGTGAAAGTACAACATTTACAGATTTCTTTAGCCGCTTAATGAATGATTTATTTGAAAATCATGGCTTATTGATGCTTGATGCTACATTCGCACCGTTTCGTGACTATGAAAAGGCCTATTTTACCGCACTTATAGAATGCAACGAAGAGATTGCGCATCAAGTAGTCGCGCAAGAACAAAAGTTAGCTGATGCGGGTTACGCAAAACCGATTGAAGCAACACAAAATAATGCGAATTTATTTTACGTAAAAGAAGGCGAACGCTTTTTATTAGAGCGTAAAGAGCAGCATTTTAAAAATGTGTCGGCGCATGTGAACTTTACAAAGGACGAGCTACTAAAATTAGCAAATGACAATCCACAAGCACTAAGTAATAATGTGGTGACACGTCCGTTAATGCAGGAGATGACGATTCCGGTGCTTGCCTTTGTTGGTGGACCTGGTGAGTTAGCGTACTGGGCAACATTAAAACCTGCATTTCACGCGTTACAGCTGCAAATGCCTATTTTTGCACCACGCTTAAATATTACACTTGTGACACGACAAGTGCAGGCGTTATTAAAAGAAACAGAACTAACGGTAGCTGAAGCGCTTGCGAATAAAGTTGAACAGAAATTAGCAGACTATATCGAACAAATTCGTGATGATGAGTCCGAGCAATTTATTGAAACGATGCAACACCAACTACAGACGCAATATGAGCAATTCGAAATGCAATTAAAAGGCCGTTACCAATTGAATGGTCTACTTGAAAAGAATATGGATTATCACAAACGTCAATTTGATTATTTACAAGCAAAAATCGAACAGCAAAATATCGAACAACATGCTGTGGCGATTCGTCAGTACAATACAGTAACGGCACATCTAAATCCAAATAAAGGATATCAAGAACGTGTTTATAGTCCTTACGTCTACCTAAATGAACACGGTAAGACATTGATTGACGAATTGTTAGCATTACCAATGGGTATTTCTAACCAACACAAAGTCGTCTATCTTTAATTAATTAAGAGTTATCTCATATAGAGGTAACTCTTTTTTGTGTCTTTTGACACCAAACTAATGTACTGTTTTGTGCGCATTTTCGTGATTTCTTTTTATTGGTAGTTGAATTCGTGAAATCAGTGGTGGAAAGTGGGGGGATGTGGTACATTATTTATTAAAGTGGGGTGAGTAGCATGTTCATGGGTGAATATCAACATTCAATCGATGCAAAAGGCCGTATGATTGTACCAGCAAAATTTCGGGAAATACTTGGCGAAACGTTTGTACTGACACGCGGGCTAGATCATTGTATTTTTGGATACCCTATGGATGAATGGCGAAAACTCGAACAAAAATTAAAAGGTTTACCGATGACGAATAAAGATGCTCGTGCATTTGCCCGCTTTTTCTTTTCAGGGGCAACCGAGGTAGAACTGGACAAGCAAGGCCGAATCAACATTCCATCTACCCTAATCAACCATGCTAATCTTGAAAAGGAGTGCATTGTATTAGGTGTATCGAGTAAGATTGAAATTTGGGCTAAAGATGCTTGGAGTTCGTATTTTGAAGAATCGTCGGAATCATTTAATGAGATTGCAGAAAATTTAATTGGAATTGATTTTTAAGAGGTGCTTTAACTATGTTTGATCATACAACCGTATTATTGAAAGAAACTGTTGATGGATTGAACATCAACCCAGATGGTATTTATGTAGACTGTACTTTAGGTGGTGCAGGACACAGTGAATACCTAGTGAAACAATTGTCAGAAAAAGGTCGTCTCATTTGTTTCGACCAAGATACCATTGCAATTGACAATGCAAAAGTACGATTAGCGGATTATTTAGACCGCGTTACGTTCGTGCATTCTAATTTCCGTTATTTAAAAGAAGAATTACACAATTTAGATATTCATCAGGTCGATGGAATTTTATATGATTTAGGTGTTTCATCGCCGCAGCTAGATACACCAGAGCGTGGTTTTAGCTATCATCATGATGCACCGCTTGATATGCGAATGGATCAAACAGCTGAATTATCAGCTTATCATGTTGTCAATGAATGGACTTATGAGAATTTAGTTCGTATATTCTTCCGCTACGGCGAAGAAAAATTTTCTAAGCAAGTTGCACGTAAAATTGAACAAGCTCGCGAAATCGCACCTGTTGAAACAACAGGTCAATTAGTAGAGCTGATTAAAGATGGTATTCCAGCTCCTGCACGTCGTAAAGGTGGACACCCTGCGAAGCGCATTTTCCAAGCAATCCGTATTGCTGTAAATGATGAGCTAGGTTCAGCAGAGGATTCGTTAGTTGATGCGATTGATTTATTAAAGATTGGTGGTCGCATTAGTGTGATTACGTTCCACTCTTTAGAAGACCGCTTAACGAAAACGATATTCAAAGAAGCTGCATCACTTCCTGATTTACCACCAGGGTTACCAGTCATCCCAGAACATATGAAACCGGTGTTAAAGCTAGTGACAAGAAAGCCTATTTTACCATCAGACGAGGAGTTAGCTGCGAATAATCGTTCACGTTCAGCAAAGTTACGTGTTGCTGAAAAAATTAACGACAAAGGGCGTGGGTAAGAAATGGCAGTAAGAGTAAGACAAACATACATCCAACACCAGCCAGAACTACCTGAACAGCAGCATGAGCAAATCCAAGAACATAAACCCCAGCCTAAAAAAGCGGCTAAGTTTTTTACGCCGGGGGAAAAGTTTTTATTCATAATTTTGGCGGTAGTTGTAGCATCTTTCGCAATTTCCATATTACACACGCAAGGAGAAATCCAAACGGTAAGTATGGAAATCCAATCGATTGAACGAGAAATTACAGAAGTTAATAATAACAACGTTGACTTAAAGGTACGCGTAAGTGAGCTATCGACTCACGAGCGTATTTGGGAAAAAGCGAAAGAACTCGGTTTAACACTAAATGAGAAAAATGTGAAGGTAGTGCCGGGGGAATGAAAAAGAGAAAATTTCGTTACCAGTTTGGAGCCTTTCTAATGTTTTTATTATTTGGAGGGCTCTTTTTACTGTTATATTGGCGTTTTGTATCGATCCAGGCAACTGGTGTTGTTAAAGGACACGAGCTAGCAACAGAAGCTCTGTCAAAGTATGAATCGGGCTATGCGTTGTCAGCGGATCGTGGCAAAATTTTAGATCGCAATGAACATATTATTGCAGAAGATACGCTAAGTTATCGTTTAGTCGTGGTCATTTCAGAAAAGGCCACGGAAAAAGAGAGTAACCCAAGACATGTAGTAAATCCAGCAGAAACCGCAGAGCAATTAGCAAACTATATTCCAATGGATGAAGAGAAAATATATGAACGACTTACTATTTCAAAAGATAAGTATCAAGTTGAATTCGGTCTTGCCGGACGTGGTATTAGCCATGATGTGAAAAAGCAAATTGAAGCACTCAATTTACCAGGAGTCATTTTCTTTAGCGATAAAAAACGCTATTATCCAAATGGCGCATTTGCCTCATACTTAATTGGTTTTGCATTACGTGAAACAGATGATGAGGGCAAAACGGCAGTCGTAGGAAAAATGGGGCTAGAATCAATCTATGATAAACAATTAACGGGGATAGATGGTCGATTATCCTATCAACGAGATGCGCGAAACTATTTATTACCGAATAGTAATAATATTGTAGAAGAGGCACAGCACGGGAATGATATTTACCTAACGCTTGATAAAACGATTCAAAACTTTTTAGAAGATGCAATGAGTCGTGTGAATACAAAATATAGCCCACAGTCGATGATTGGTGTCGTGGCCAATCCAAAGACGGGTGAAATTTTAGCTATGAGTCAGCGCCCGACATTTAACCCAGATACACGTGAAGGATTAGACGGGAACTGGTTAAACGATGTTGTTGAAAATACGATTGAGCCAGGTTCCACTTTAAAAACATTCACGGTAGCAGCTGCGGTGGATTCCGGTAACTGGTATCCCAATGCCAAGTATAAATCAGGACAATATAAGGTTTATGGAGACACTGTTCGAGACCATAATGAGGTTGGTTGGGGAACAATTTCTTATTTAGAAGGTTTCCAGCGTTCATCCAACACGGCGATGACGAACTTACTAGATGTCATGGGCTGGGACACGTTTGAAGGGTATTTAAATGATTTTGGTTTTGGTCAAAAAACAGGGATTGATTTACCGAATGAGGCGAGTGGTATCCTTAATGCACGTTACCCAATTGATAAATATACAACGACATTCGGACAAGGGACGACGGTTACACCAATTCAGCTTATTCAGGGCTTAACGGCAATTGCCAATGATGGGGAAATGATGCAACCATATGTGATTGATAAAATTGTTAATCCGAATACTGGTGAAATTGTATTAGATTCAGAGCCGACTGAAAAAGGACGACCGATTTCAGCGGAAACAGCCAAAAAAATGCGCGAATTACTTGCTTCAACGATTTATGGTGAGGCGGGGAACGCGAAACGCTTCCAACTTGACGGCTATGAGGTGGCTGGTAAAACAGGGACTGCCCAAATGCCAAAAGCAAACGGTCGTGGTTATGACTGGGGTAAAAATGAATTCCTTTACTCGTTTTTAGGTATGGTACCCGCAGATGACCCACAATTAGTTGTCTATATTGCGGTTGCAAAACCAAAACTTGGGGCAGAGGCCGGCTCAGATCCTGTATCACAAGTATTTAATTCAGTTGCACAAAATAGTTTAAAATACTTAAACATTAATCCGACAGACGTAGCTGAAGTACAAAAGAAAGAAGTTGCGAACTATGTTGGTGCGCATTCAGATTCAATTGTAACAGAGCTTGAAGCAGATGGATTGCATCCAGTCCTAATTGGCGAGGGTGGCGAAATTACGGAACAATTCCCGGTAGCAGGGAAAATCTTAACAAAGGGTGGCATCGTGTTCTTAAAAACAGAAGGAACGATTACCGTACCATCATTTGAAAATTGGTCATTACGTAATTTACTTGTGTATAAATCACTGTCGAATTTACCAATCGAAATTTTTGGTGAAGGCTTTGTCGAAAGTCAAAGTGTATCCCAAGGAACAATCATTGCAGATGGTTCTCCAATTGTCGTGAAATTAAAAACACCAGAAGAAAAGCATCTAACGCCTCCTGCTAAGGATATGGAGCTTGAAGAGGGTGAAGAAGAACAAACCGTACAAGATTAAAACGCTTTGAATACAACCTTTCATTAAGACATACGTTGATATTAGTGAGGTGTCTTAATGAAATGGGTACAAAAAAGTGCTAAACAACGATTAACATGGATCGCCATCGCATTTGTTCTATACGGCGTGGCGATTTTTGTTAAATTGCTTTATGTGCAAGTCGTGCAATACGACGAATTGTCGACATTAGCAAAGGAAAACTGGGACCGAGAAATTCCTTTTGCTGCTCAGCGAGGGGAAATTGTTGATCGAAATGGTGAAGTGATTGTCACGAATGAACTTGCGCCAACGATGTATTTCATGCCTGCACAAAATGAAAATAAAGAGCAGGTTGCCGATGCGCTTAGTCAAGTATTAAACAAAGATAAAACGAAACTTTTAGAGAAGCTTCAACAACGACTGAATCTGGTCAAAATTGCACCTGAGGCAAAAAATATTTCCTATGACCAGGCCATCGCGCTCCAACAGATGCAAATTCCAGGGCTTTATAGTGGCATTGATTATGTACGAGCGTATCCACATGGCAATTTGTTAGCACGTTTTCTAGGTTTTACAGGGGTAGATAATCAAGGTTTAGCAGGAATTGAATACGAATACAATAAAATTTTAACGAGCTCGAGCGAGGCAGTACGTCTATTTACCGATGCTAAAGGAACGCCACTTGAACATGTAGATGACGAATGGAAAGATGGCAAAGATGGGGCAACCTTGCAGCTGACAATCGATGTTGACGTCCAAAAAATAGTCGAACGTGAGCTATCGCAGGCAATGCTTCAATACGATGCAGATCAAGCGCTCGCCATTGCTATGAATCCGAATAGCGGAGAAATATTAGCACTCGCATCCTTTCCGTCGTATGACCCGACAAACTTTTCAGAAGTAGACTCCGGTATTTACAATCGCAACTTACCGGTATTTATGTCGTATGAACCAGGCTCAACCTTTAAAATCATTACGCTGAGTGCAGCGATTGAAGAAGGGGTTGTGGATATGGAGAACGATGAGTTTTACGATGCAGGTTATACGCTCGTTGAAGGCGCGCGTCTACGCTGTTGGAATCGCGCAGGTCATAAGCATCAAACATTTTGGGAAGTTGTGCAAAACTCCTGCAATCCAGGCTTTGTAGAGCTTGGTCAACGTGTTGGTTCAGAAAAATTACTTGATTATATTCATCGCTTCGGCTTTGGGCAAAAAACAGGCTCGAATATTGCAGGAGAGTCTTCAGGTATTTTGTTTAAGAAAGAAGCGTTTGGGCCAGTAGAGCATGCAACAACCTCTTTTGGGCAAGGTATTTCTGTGACACCGATTCAGCAAATGCAAGCCGTTGCCGCAGCGATTAATGGGGGGACATTGTATCAGCCTTATGTCGTGTCGAAAATAGTAGATGCCAAGACGAAGGACGTTTTACTTGAGCAACAGCCGGTCGTGAAGTCACAAGTTGTAAGTGAACAAACATCCGAGCAAGTGCGTCATGCATTAGAGCTCGTAGTAGCAAATGGTTCAGGACGTCAAGCGTATCGCGACGGCTTACGAATCGCTGGGAAAACAGGAACAGCGCAAAAGGTGGAGAACAATCGTTATAAGGAAGGCGATTACATCGTATCCTTTATCGGTTTTGCACCCGCAAATGACCCTGAAATCTTAGTGTATGTAGCCGTGGATCATCCGAAAAGCGCATTGCAGTTTGGTAGTGTTATCGCGGCACCAATCGTCGGCCAAATTATTGAGGATGCCGCGCCACTTCTTTCGATTGAAAAACAACAGCAACAATTGGAGCGCCGTTATGTATGGGGCGATGAATTAACAGAACGCATCCCCAATTTAGTCGGATTAACTAAAGAAGAAATCGTTGAAAAATACTATCCATATAAAATTGTCTGGCACGGTGAGGGCAGCAAGGTCATTCAACAAATTCCGGTTGAAAATAGTCGGATTTTGCAAAATGATACGGTTCATTTATATTTAGGAGATTAAATTGTATTTCAGCCTTTAAAAATCCAACTAAAAGAACTATTATAGTGAATGACGTTTTTTGTAAAGATATTGTAGAAAAACGATTTATCGAAGCAAGAACGCCACCGCATTTTAAACAGAAGTTTTAAAGGAGATTTATTATGACATTATCAACAACATTGACCATACTTGTTTCATCATTTTTATTAACGGTCATTTTAGCACCAATCGGAATTCCGGTGTTGCGCCGTTTGAAGTTTGGGCAAAGTATTCGTGAGGAAGGTCCTCAATCGCATATGAAAAAAGCGGGCACACCGACAATGGGTGGCTTAATTTTCTTACTAGCAATCATTGTCTCGACAGTTGTTGTGGCGATGATTTTTGATTTATTTACGACACAAACCGTCGTGCTCTTACTTGTTTTAATTGGATTTGGGGTTATTGGCTTTTTAGATGATGGATTAAAAGTTATTTTTAAACGAAATTTAGGGTTAACGTCATTACAAAAGTTAATCGGACAAATCGTTATTGCCATTGCTGCATTCTTATTATTACGTTTAGGTTCGTTTGATACATCGGTTGGCATTCCTTATACGGACATTTCAATTGACTTAGGTGTATTTTATGTTGCATTTTTAATTTTCTGGCTCGTTGGGTTCTCAAATGCTGTGAACTTAACAGACGGATTAGACGGACTTGTTTCAGGGACAGCATCCATTGCCTTTGCTGCATTTGGTGTGATCGCCCTATTTAATGAGCAAGCAGATATTGCATTATTTGCTTTTGCCGTAACAGGTGCGCTACTTGGGTTCTTAATATTCAATGCTAACCCAGCGAAAGTATTTATGGGTGATACCGGCTCATTAGCGCTTGGTGGAGCTTTAGCCATGGTATCGGTTCTTGTGAAGCAGGAATTATTACTATTGTTAGTTGGTTTAGTGTTTGTTATTGAAACACTATCGGTTATTTTGCAAGTAGGTAGCTTTAAACTACGAAAAAAACGTATTTTCAAAATGAGTCCCATTCATCACCACTTTGAATTATCAGGCTGGTCTGAATGGAAAGTAGTCATTGTATTTTGGTCAACAGGTTGTATCGTAGCACTTATTGCAGTATTAGCGGAGGCGTTATTATGATTCAGTATGAAGGATTACAGTCTAAAAAAGTTTTGGTATTAGGGTTAGCCAAAAGTGGTGTCGCAGCAGCGGAGCTATTACATAAGCTAGGCGCGTTTGTCACAGTAAATGATGCCAAACCATTTGATGCAAACCCGGAAGCACAGGAACTACTTTCAAAAGGGATTACGGTCATTTGTGGCCGTCACCCAGAGGATTTACTCGATGAAGGCTTTGAATTAGTTGTGAAAAACCCGGGGATTCCATATACAAACCCGATCGTAGCGGATGCGGTAGGACGCGGTTTACCAGTACTTACAGAAATGGAGCTTGCGTATTTAGTAAGTGAAGCGCCGTTTATTGGGATTACGGGTTCGAATGGTAAAACGACAACGACAACAATTATTTTTGAAATGCTTGCAAAGGGCAATTTAAAGCCGTTAATCGCGGGCAATATTGGTACGGTAGCGTGTGGTGTTGCGGCTGAAGCAACAAAGGACAATATAATCGTAACCGAATTATCATCATTCCAATTAATGGGTACACGCGCCTTCCGTCCACGCATCGCGATTTTAACAAATCTTTACGAAGCGCATTTAGATTATCATGGAACGTTTGAAGAATACGCGGAAGCGAAATTTGGTGTAACGCGTAATCAAACAGCAGAAGATTATTTCATCTATAATGCCGATCAGCAAGTTGTGGCAGATTATGCGAAAAAATCACAAGCACAACTTGTGCCATTTACAACAAAAGGCCGTACCGAGCAAGGTGTTAGTGCAGATGAGCAGGCGATTTACTGGCAAGGCGAAGCGATTTTAAATCGCGCGGATATCGTGTTACCGGGTAATCATAACTTAGAGAATATTTTATGTGCCGTTGCCGCAGCCAAACTATCAAACTGTCCAAATGAAGCGATTGCGCAAGTTTTAGCGTCATTTGGAGGGGTACGTCACCGTACACAGTTTGTACGTGAATGGCAAAGCCGCAAAATTTATAACGACTCAAAAGCAACAAATGTGTTAGCAACGAAGAGTGCTTTATCCGCCTTTACAGCGCCGATTGTATTGTTAGCGGGCGGATTGGACCGTGGACACTCATTTGAAGAGCTACGCGAGGATATGAAGGGCGTTAAGGGTGTCGTTGCTTTTGGTGAAACGGCACTACGCTTTATTGAATTTGCAAAATCTTGTGGTGTTGAAAACATTGTACGTGCAATTGATGTAGAAGATGCTGTGGGCTATGCAGCAAAAATGTCAGAAGCAGGAGATATTATTTTACTATCACCAGCATGTGCAAGTTGGGATCAGCACGAAAGCTTTGAAATTCGAGGCGACCTATTTATTGAACGTGTCATGAAACTTTCTTAAAGAAAGGATTGCAAGTTTGCCCCAACGAACAAAAATTTATTTTTTCGGTTCAGCATTTTTGTTATCGATTATTGGGATTGTTTTTATCTATTCAGCCGGAACGTATTGGGGGGAAGTCCATTACTTTGGACAAACCCCGTTCTATTTCAAACAGGCACTCTACTTTGGCGTAGCCGTTGTTTGTTGTGTTGTGGTCATGAATATACCAGCCTTCCAACAGGAAAAGCTTTGGGCTATTTTTTATGTGTTATCGCTCGTGTTATTGGTTGCAGTTTTAATACCGGGTATAGGCATTGTAAGAAATGGCTCGCAAAGCTGGATAGGTGTTGGCGCATTAACGGTTCAACCTGCTGAACTTGCGAAGTTGACAACATTGATTTACTTGAGTGCGATACTATCAAAGCGTAAATCGTATGAACGGGTTGTGCAGGTGCGACATTTTGTTGTGATTTTTCTACCAGCATTACTCATTATGCTACAGCCTGATTTTGGAGCAGTCTTCATATTAGTTGTTGTCGCATTTATCCTACTGTTTATTGCAAAGTATCCAATTCGTTTGTATGTCGCCTTTGTAGTAGCGGGAATCGTTGGTTTAGCATTGTTAATCGCTGCTGCACCGTATCGCCTAAAGCGGATTGAAGCATTTATCAATCCGTGGGAAGATCCTTTAGGAAGTGGGTTCCAATCCGTACAATCTCTTTTTGCAATCGGGCCAGCAGGATTATTTGGACATGGTTTATTAAAAAGTAGACAAAAGTATTTATATTTGCCTGAGCCACAAAACGACTTTATTTTCGCGATTATTTTAGAAGAAATCGGACTTGTTGGTGGACTAGGATTGCTGCTTATTTTTGCGTGCTTTTTAATATCGGGTTTCAAATTAGCGCTTCGCTGTCATGAGGCATTTCATTTTTACGCAATTTGTGCGTTAACGACGATGATTGCGGTACAAGCTTGTCTAAATGTGGGGGTAGTCATTAATTTACTACCTGTTACAGGAGTGACGTTACCGTTCATCAGCTATGGTGGGACATCGCTTGTTGTGGTGTGGTTAACCGTGGCACTGATTTTAAACTTTTCAACAGGGGAAAGAAAGGAGTAGAGATGATGGAAAAGGTGATTGATATTACAGAACGTGTACCCGCTATGAAAAAACGAAGAAAACGAAGAACCAATTTTAAATTTATCGCTTTAATCACCATTTTTCTTCTCATCATTTTAGTGCTTCTTTATTTTCAATTACCTTATAGCAATATAAAAAAGATTGATATCGAAGGTGCCGAACTTCGAGATGAAGCTTATTATTTAGAGCAATCGGGCTTGCGAGTGGAGAGTTCCTTATGGGACTTTAAAACATCGGATGTGGAACAACTACTTGCCAAAAATGAATGGATTAAATCGGTGGATGTGAAACGGAAATTTTTAAACGATGTTGAAATTACAATCGATGAATGGAAAAAGGTCGCATACATTTCAAAGGATGGCGATTTTTATCCGATGCTAGAAAATGGAGTTGTTTTCAGTGAAACGGATGAAGTAGTGCCCATTGATGCGCCAATTTTCTTGAAATTTGATGACGAATCACTACGTAAAAAGTTATTAAAACAACTGGCAGGATTGAAGCCAGAAGTATTGTCACTCATTTCCCAAATCAATTCAAACCCGTCGGAAGCGGATCCATATGCCATTACATTATTTATGAATGATGGCTATGAAGTACGAGCGGATGCGAATACATTAGCGGAAAAGCTCAATTATTATCCGTCGATTATTGCCCAAATCGAACATCAAGAAGCGTTTGAGAAGGGAATTATCGATATTGAAGTTGGTTCGTATTATCGTCCGTTTTCGGATGAATACTCGCTCATTGATATGAGTGAAGCGGAATCTGAGGAAGGGGGGCAAGCAGAGCAAACAAATGATGAACAACAAGAGCAACAGACAGGAGAAGACTAAATCGCTATTTTCACGTAAATATTTGGTTTTATTTATCGTATGTATTATTACGGGATTTATTATTGGCTTTTCGTATAATCTCTCCAAGGATAAAAGAACGCTCAGCTCAGCCTCTTCACAATTTGACCAGGAAAATCAATATTTAGAAGATTTGATTCGTCAAAAAGAACGCAACAAAGAGCTTGTAGGCGAACTTGCCGAACTTGAAGAAAAAATTCGGTCGTATGAGAAGCAGTATTCGTCAAATGAGGCACAATATGAACAAAACATTCAAGATGCCGAACAGCTACGCTTATTATTAGGCTTATCAGCGGGTGTAGGTGAAGGGATTAAAATTACGTTACAAGACGGCGATTATAACGCCCAATTAACGAACCCAAATGAATATATCGTCCATGAAAGTCACATATTCAAAGTGTTAAATGAATTAAAAATTGCAGGCGCAGAGGCTCTTGCTATTAATGGTCAACAGTTAAAAGCAAATTCTTATATAAGTTGTAATGGCCCTGTTATTACGATTGATGGTCAACAATATCCAGCGCCGTTTGTCATTGAAGCAATAGGCAATCAAGATACTCTTATTGAATCGCTAGAGTTAACAGGTGGAATATTTGATCAGCTTTTAAATGAACAAGTTGTCGTAACAATTGAACGCAGCAATTTAATTGAAATGGCAACAGTTAGCGAAGAATAACAAGCAACAAGCATTCGGAGGAATCATGATGACGAAAAAAATGTACCGTAATATTACACTCGTCTCGCTCATCATTGGATTTATGTTGGCGGTACAGTATAACACCGTACAAAACCCAACCGAGCGAAATACGGTAGATATATGGGAAATTCGCCAGCAATTATCACAAGAAAAAGAGCGACATTCCGAATTACTTACACAGATTAACGATGTGACAGCAACTGTCAATCAGTATGAAGATGTCGAATTTGATAATCCCGAATTACTTTTACAGCAGACAGTGGATAACTTGAAGGAACAAGCAGGTATACTGCCGACAACGGGTCCAGGCATGACGTTAACGATCGAACCAGCAGAAGAGTTGTTACAATTCGGCTATGAAATTAAACCCATTTCTCCCGAATTACTTATTCGATTGGTTAATGATTTATATCGATATAATGCGCAAGCGATTGAAATTGGCGGAAAACGGTTAACGTACAATAGTGCCATCCGTGATATCAATGGAAAAACAATGGTGAACAGTGAAGCAATTGATGATACAAATGTTGAAATAAATATTATTACGCAATCATTTGATCAAGCACAAAAATTAAAAAACCATTTACTCGCTTCATCGTTTCCAGATGAATTCTATATTGATAATCTTGTATTAACGGTTCATGAGCCATCTGAGCGTATCCGTATTAATTCCACGGTTGTAGTACAAAAAAGCAAGTATTTATCAGAGAAATAAGAGGGGATACGAATATGTGGTTACCGCTTTTAGGGTTGGTTTTTGGCGTGGTATTAGGGATTTTAACAGATATTCAAATTCCATCTGTTTATGAAAACTATTTGTCGATTGCTGTACTTGCAGCACTTGACACAATGGTAGGCGGAATTCGTGCACAGTTACAACAAGTCTATGATGATAAAGTATTTATTTCAGGTTTTTTCTTCAATATACTTTTAGCAGCAGGACTTGCCTTTTTAGGGGTTCATATAGGGGTTGACCTCTATTTAGCAGCAATTTTCGCATTTGGAGTACGACTTTTCCAAAATATTGCTGTAATCCGACGTATCTTATTAACAAAATTAGATAATAGACGATTAAAAAAAGGTGAAAACTCGTAACAATCACGTTAAAATATCATTACAATTTATTGTTTTACTTAGACAATCACATGAATTTACAATAGAATGAATTATAAGGAGTATTTCGAAGGAGGTGCAGAAAGTTGAATCATCAAGAAATTTATGTTTCGCTCGATATCGGTTCGTCTTCCATTAAAGTATTGATCGGGGAAATGAGCGATGATCAATTGCACGTAATTGGTGTAGGGCATGTCAAATCAACAGGCATTCGTAAAGGTGCAATTGTTGATATTGATGCAACGGTACAATCGATTAAAAAGGCAGTGGACCAGGCAGAGCGAATGACTGGTATTAAAATAGACGAGGTAATTCTCGGCGTTCCTGCTAACCAAACGTTTTTACAATCTGTAAAAGGTGTGGTGGCAGTTAATAGTGAAAACCGAGAAATCACAGATGATGATTTGGCACGTGTAATAGACTCTGCACAAGTGATGTCCATTCCACCTGAGCGGGAGCTAGTAAACTTAATACCTAAACAATTTATCGTAGACAATTTAGATGAAATCAAAGATCCAAGAGGCATGATCGGTATTCGTTTGGAAATGGATGCAACGATGATTACTACATCGAAAACGCTCGTACATAATGTGCTACGATGTGTGGAACGTGCAGGCCTACAAATTCGTGAAATCTATTTACAACCGTTAGCAGCAGGAGCTTTTGCATTAACGGAGGACGAAAAGAATCAAGGGACTGCCTACATCGACCTAGGTGGGGGTTCTACAACGATTGCGGTATTCCAAGATGGACTACTTTCGAATACAGCAGTCATCCCAGTTGGTGGAGATCATATTACGAAGGATTTATCAATCGTATTAAAAACGCCGACAGAGCAGGCTGAAAAAATTAAAAAGCAATATGGCCATGCTTTTTATGATGATGCTTCAGACGAACAACTATTTGAAGTTCCTGTTGTAGGAACGGATTCGACAGACCAATATAGTCAACGTTATATTTCTGAAATTATTGGGGTTCGTTTAGAAGAATTATTTGAACTTGTTTTAGATGAACTTGCTCGAATGGGTATTCAAGATTTACCTGGTGGTATTGTTATTTCAGGTGGGGTAGCACAGCTAGAAGGTATTGCTCAACTTGCTCGTCAAATAATGTTAACGCGCGTTCGCATTTATACGCCAGACTATATCGGTGTTCGTGAACCTGCATTTACAACGTCGGTCGGCCTTATACGCCATGCCTATGCGGATGACGAGTTTTATGGACACAGCGAGCCAGTAAATGCTGCACCATATCCTACTCAACCAGCTCCTTCTAAAAAGCAAGCTGCTAATGTATCGGAGAGAGTAGATAGCGCTAATGCTAATAAAGTAAGTGTTATTGATCGCGCAAAAAATATATTGAATAAATTTTTCGATTAAATCGAAAAAGATGACGTGAACAATTAGGAGGAGAATTGTATGTTAGAATTTGAAACGGGTATGGACCAATTAGCCGTAATTAAAGTAATCGGCGTTGGTGGTGGCGGTAATAACGCTGTAAACCGTATGATCGAACATGGTGTACAAGGCGTAGATTTTATCGCTGTAAACACAGATGCACAGGCTTTGAACTTATCAAAAGCTGAATATAAATTACAAATTGGTGGGAAATTAACACGTGGACTTGGTGCTGGAGCAAACCCTGAAGTGGGGAAGAAAGCAGCAGAAGAAAGTCGTGAACAATTAGAAGAAGTATTACGTGGTGCAGACATGGTATTCGTCACTGCAGGTATGGGTGGCGGTACTGGTACAGGAGCAGCCCCTGTAATCGCTTCAATAGCGCGTGATTTAGGCGCATTGACAGTTGGGGTAGTAACACGCCCGTTTACATTTGAAGGCCGTAAGCGTCAAACTCAAGCGATTGGCGGTATTACGTCAATGAAAGAAGCGGTTGATACGTTAATCGTCATTCCAAATGATAAGTTATTACAAATCGTTGATAAATCAACACCGATGTTAGAGGCGTTCCGTGAAGCGGATAACGTACTACGTCAAGGTGTACAAGGTATTTCAGATTTAATCGCAACGCCTGGTTTAATCAACCTTGACTTTGCCGATGTGAAAACAATTATGTCGGACAAGGGTTCTGCATTAATGGGAATCGGTATTGCTGCTGGTGAAAACCGCGCTGTAGAAGCGGCGAAAAAAGCCATTTCTTCACCACTTTTAGAAACATCAATTGATGGCGCTAAAGGTGTGATTATGAATATTACAGGTGGTACAAACTTAAGCCTTTATGAGGTGCAAGAAGCGGCCGATATCGTTCAATTAGCTTCGGATGAAGAAGTAAACATGATTTTCGGTTCAGTTATTAATGATAACTTAAATGACGAAATTATTGTTACTGTGATTGCAACTGGATTCTCAGATGATTTCATTGCACCTAAACCACAGCCTGTTCGTCCAACATTAGGTGCGCGTCAGCAAGCAGCAACGCAGGCACCACAACAGCAACAACCAACTCGTTCACAAGAGCCTATTCAACAAGAGGCGCCTCGTCAACAGCAACAAACAAATTATCAACAAGATGATGCTTTAGACATTCCGACATTCTTACGTAATCGTCGTAATCGATAAGAAAATCTCTCGAACTAGCGTTTCGCTTAAAAGCGAAGCGCTAGTTTTTTTTGTCTGATAGTTGATTGATTTAAGTTATTTTTTATTAATATACTCATTAATTCTCAAGATATACATCAAAATGATTAAATGGGTTTAACTTGTCGAAATATTCAAAAATATAAAGTTGTATGTCAATCGATTTTCTTGAAAAGCTATGCTCGTTTGACAAAAAGCGCCTCCTTGTATTTGGTAATCTTTGCTTAGGAGGACAAAGCATGTATGCAGAATGGGTGTTGTTGTTTAACTTTTTCGTCAATATTGCCTTATTAAAATTTATTGAGGCGATGACACATTCGAAAATTAGATTGTGGCGTTTGCTTACGAGTGCTTTTTGTAGTGCCATGATTGCACTTCTGATGTATGACCGTATTTTGAGTGTTTTTGTGTGCTTTGTCGTACTGATAGGGATTGCGTATTCCTTTCGTATTCCTGCCTTATTCAAATACGGACGGTGGCTTGTTGTAGCAACGCTTTTGGTAGGTGGCTTGTTAACTGCGCTACAACCACTATTATTTTCTCGTGCCTATTTTGTATATATTTTACTGTGCGTTGGCATAGTATGTAGTAGCTTACTAGCCTTAAAGTTCGGCTGGGTGAAAAAGTTACAGCAAGTTGTGCAGCTACGCTTTGTAACCCCATGTACCGTTTTTTTTAATGAGGAACCGTGGGAACTCATTGCCTATATTGATACGGGGAATGAATGCGTGGAACCGATTAGTCGGGCACCTGTGCATTTTATCGCGTATGACGCCGTGCAAGCTTTGATGTCAGATCCATTAAAAAGAGGGTTACTGACATGGGATGAAAAAAGCCCGCACGAAATCACAATGTTTGCTGCGCCACTCCAAAAATGTATACGAATGGTTGCGATTTCTACTGTACAAAAAACAACGACGATCGTGCCCGCATTTCGTGTCAAATTGCACATTCATGATCATCTGTATGTTGATCATTATGTCGTTTTTACAAAAAATGCGACGACGTTTCCTCAAAATGCACATATGATTGCACATGTTTCTGTTCTGACTAATTCATAAGGGAGGCTCGATATTGCTACAAAAAATCAAATCATGGATTTTTAAACTATTTAGCTACTTTACAAAAAAAGGGACATACTATATAGGGGGACATGATTCATTGCCTATTCCATTAACACGAGAAGAAGAAGTTGTTGTCGTTGAAGCTTTTATGAATGGAGACTTACACGCGAGAGATATGCTGATTGAACGTAATTTACGTTTGGTCGTTTATATTGCAAGGCGCTTTGATAATACAGCAACACCGATCGAGGATTTAATCAGTATCGGTTCGATTGGGCTTATTAAGGCGATTGAAACGTTTAATTTAGATAAAAACATTAAATTAGCAACCTATGCCTCGCGCTGCATCGAAAACGAAATTTTGATGCACTTACGTAAGACGAGCCGTATGAAGGGGGAAGTGTCGTTTGACGAACCGCTCAATGCTGATGCAGACGGCAATGAATTATTACTGTCCGATATTTTAGGGACAGAAGAGCATATTATTTCGATGGATGTTGAACGAAAAATTGAACGCCAGCACATGTTTATGGCGATTAATCAATTAACACCACGCGAAAAGTATATTATGGAATGTCGCTTTGGGTTAAATGGCAAAGAGGAAATGACACAAAAGGAAGTGGCTGACCATTTGGGCATTTCACAGTCCTATATTTCACGCCTTGAGAAAAAAATCATTCTTGATTTACGTGAATATTTAAATGAACCGATTGCGTAATAATGGCTAATTTTGGCGCGCATAGTGCGAGTTGTTTCGGACAAACTGATGTTAATCATGAAGTTCGGAAGGTGAATTATGCGTACGAAAGTAGAATTATGCGGCGTCGATACATCTACATTGCCAGTATTAAAGCCAGATGAAATGAAAAATTTATTTATCCGTTTGCAACAAGGAGAGCTGTATGTACGTGATGAACTCGTGTTTTGTAATTTGCGATTAGTGTTAAGTATTGTTGGACGCTATGCATATCGCGGAGAGCAAGCAGATGACCTGTTTCAAGTAGGTTGCATTGGTTTACTGAAGGCGATTGATAATTTTGATTTAAAGCATAATGTGCGTTTTTCCACGTATGCTGTACCGATGATTATGGGTGAAATTCGTCGGCATTTGCGCGATCATCATGCGCTGAGAGTGTCACGTTCTTTACGTGATATTGCGTATAAAGCGATGCAGGCAAAAGAGCGCTATATTACCGAGCATTTACGTGAACCAACAATCGAGCAGCTAGCACAGGCGATTGAAATGAAAAAAGAAGATGTGTTATTCGCACTAGATGCCATTCAAGATCCAATGTCACTAAACGAACCGATTTATTCAGACGGTGGTGACGCGATTTATATGATGGATCAAATTAAGGATAAAGTAACTGAAGAACAATGGGTAGGGACCATCTCGTTACAAGAAAGCATGAAACGTTTAAATAGCCGCCAAAAGATGATTATCGAAAAACGGTTTTTCTTAGGTGAAACGCAAACGGAAATTGCGCAAAGTTTAGGGATCTCTCAAGCACAAATTTCTAGGTTAGAAAAAAGCGCAGTGGAATTATTAAAGCGCGATTTTCGGTAATCCGTCAATCCAAGGGACCGTCCGTTAAAAGGGCTGTCCCTTTTCGCTCATTATTTTACTTGAAAGGATGGAAAGATGCGCTTTTCCTCCGTACAGGAGAAGGAAATTATTGATTCAGTTAGTGGGAAATTCATTGGTTATATTGTCGATGCGGAGATTGATGAAGCACGTGGAGAAATTGTGGCGCTCATTATTTCTACACCAAAAAAGTTTTACCACTTATTTCAAGGGGAAGAGACAGTTAAGAAAATTGCTTTCAGTCATATCCTCACAGTAGGAAAAGATGTCATATTAGTGAAGACTCCAGAGGAATAGGTCGGGCTATTCATTGAAAAAAGCTCCTTGCCTTGTTACAATGAAGGAAACTATTGTTGTAAAGTTGGGAAAAAAGTGGCGAAAATCGAAAATAATTTAGAAATTATTCAAACTCAAATAAAACAAGCAAAGTTACGTGTAAACGCATCGCAGCAGGTGAACATTATTGCTGTAACGAAAGAAGTAGATGTAGCACGCACACAAGAGGCGATTGAAGCGGGCTTAATTCATTTAGGCGAAAACCGTCCAGAAGGCCTCGAAAATAAACGACAAGCAATTGATGCAACTGTTTCATGGCACTATATTGGTTCGTTACAAACACGTAAAGTAAAGCAAGTAATCGACCAAATTGATTATTTACATTCATTAGACCGTTTAAGCTTAGCCGAAGAAATTGAAAAACGAGCAACAAAAACGGTGAAGTGTTTTGTACAGGTGAATGTTTCAGGGGAAGAATCTAAACACGGTTTAACGAAAGAACAGACACTAGCATTTGTAAAACAGCTAGAGCAATTTTCGAAAATCGAAGTAGTTGGCTTAATGACGATGGCTCCGTTTACTGAAGATGAAACTAAAATTCGTGAAGTGTTTAAACAACTAAAACAATTGCAGCAACAAGTGTCCGAATTAAGCATTTCCAATGTACCTTGTACAGAGCTTTCAATGGGAATGTCGAATGACTATGAGCTTGCGGTCGAAGAAGGCGCAACGTTTGTCAGAATTGGAACGGCTCTTGTTGGTTAAGGAGGATTTACGATGAGCATTAAAAATATTTTTGATAAATTCTTTTATTTAGAAGATGTCGAGGAAGAACAAGCTCCTGCACAAGCAGCACCAACAAAGCAAGCGTCAAAAGCCGCTCCAAAGGAAGTGCACTATCAAGAGGCAGTTCAAAAGCAGCAAACGCAGGTCATTCAAAATCGGATGAAAAAAGAGCGTAAAGTTCCGCAGAATTCGCAGCAACGCAATGAGGTTGTTGTGCAAAACCATAACCAAAATAATAACAATGTTGTGAGTTTACAAGCGGCGGCTTCTTCTAAAAATTCAAAATTAGTATTAATCGAACCACGTGTTTATGCGGAGGCACAAGATATTGCTGAGCATTTAAAACAACGACGTGCGACGGTTGTTAATTTACAGCGCATTGACCGCGATCAAGGCAAGCGCATTATCGACTTTTTAAGCGGAACAGTGTATGCGTTAGGTGGCGATATTCAACGTATCGGCAACGATATTTTCTTATGTACACCAGAAAACGTAGAGGTATCAGGAGAAATTTCGAATTTAACATTCGAGTAATTTAGTAATAGTGAGGTAATCAGATGATCATTTTTGGCGTTATATCTACAGCATTTCTTATTTACCGTTACATGCTGATTGGTTACATATTAATGTCTTGGATTCCAGCACTCCAAGAGTCAGCAGTCGGGCGTTTCCTAGAAAAAGTATGTGAACCATACTTAGGTTTCTTCCGTAAGTTTATCCCACCAATTGGCATGATTGACATTTCACCAATCGTTGGTTTATTCGTACTTTACTTCATTGAACGTGGTGTTTATAGCGTTCTAGGTTTCTTACTATAAGCCAAGAAAAACCCCTTCACAACATGTTGTAGGGGTTTTCTTTTGGAGTGTTTAAATTTGGAAATAAAAAGGAATAGGTATAGTATATACTTTAAGAAGGTAGGATTAAGATGGAGCATTTAATTCAACATTTCCGTAAAGATGAACAGCCATTTATTGAGCAGGTTATCGGTTGGCAGCGTGAGGTAGAAGATCGTTATGCGCCGAAGCTGACGGATTTTTTAGACCCAAGACAGCGCTTTATTGTGGAATCTGTCATTGGCCAAAATGAAGACTTGCGTATATTTACTGAAGGGACGTTTAAAGAGGCAGAGCGACAACGTATTTTAATTGCGCCTTCTTATCTTGAGCCGACAGAAGAAGACTTTCAAATTGGCGTTTATACGATTCATTACCCAGCAAAGTTTGTGCAGTTGCGCCATCCGGATGTATTAGGGGCGTTATTATCAATTGGATTAGATCGTAGTAAGTTTGGTGATATTCGCTTGGGTGAAAATACCGTGCAATTTGCTTTAGCACAAGAAATAGCAGATTATGTCCGTGCAAATTTAACTGGTATGGGAAAAGTGAAAGTGCATGTGGAGGAACTAGGTAGTTCAACGCCACTTATCCAAAACGAGGAACATTGGGTGGAAAGCTCGTATACGGTGTCTTCAATGCGTTTAGATGTTGTACTTGCTACTGTTGCCAATATTTCACGCCAAAAATCACAAAGCTTAATTAATGGCGGGAAAGTAAAAGTGAACTGGACGGTGCGTGAGGCGGTCGCATTTGAACTACAAGAAGGCGATATTGTCTCAGCACGCGGATTTGGCCGTTTGAAAGTCATTATGACAGAAGGACGAACAAAAAAAGATAAAATCCGCTTACAAGTAGGACGTTTAGAGCAAAAAGCCTAACTTTCAAGTATTTTTTATGAAAATAGATGTTATTCATTTGAGAAACGTTTATAATATTTTGTAACAATGTACGTGCAAAGGAGAGTAGAACGATATGCCATTATCACCTCTTGATATACATAACAAAGAGTTTACACGCGGTTTCCGTGGCTATGCTGAAGACGAGGTAAATGAGTTTTTAGATCAAGTGATTAAAGACTATGAAATTATTTTGCGCGAGAAAAAAGAGCTAGAAGACCAAGTGAAATCAATGTCTGAAAGAATGAATCATTACAATTCATTAGAAGAAACATTGCAAAAATCCATCGTTGTAGCGCAAGAGGCTGCCGATGAAGTACGCCGTAACTCTCAAAAAGAGTCAAAATTAATTGTCAAAGAAGCAGAAAAAAATGCCGATCGTATTATTAATGATGCGTTATCAAAAGCGCGCAAAGTAACGATTGAAATTGACGAATTAAAGAAACAATCTAAAGTGTTCCGTAACCGCTTTAAAATGTTAGTAGAAGCACAGTTAGACCTGTTAAACACAGGGGACTGGGATCATCTATTAGAATATGATGTCGACCTAACTGATATTCAAACGCCACATCAGCAACGTCAACAAGATGAAGACGAGGCTGCTTCAACAGATAGTAATTCAGCGTATTAAGGGAACGTACTTGACTTTTCTCATTACGATTTTTATACTGAAAAATAATGATTCTATGCACAACGCATAAAGCTTTGATGGAGACAGTACATTTAGCATTGCCGCTTAGCGATTCGAGGATGGTGAAAGCTCGAACAAAACAAGCTAAATTGAAAATCACTCCTGAGCTAAATAGCCGAACGACGGACGTCACAGATTTTAAAGGAAGTTTTTTGAGTTTACTCAAAAAAATCTGGACGCAATTATGCGAAGGCGTAATTGATTAAGTAAGCTATTTCGTGTCACACGACGTTACAGTGTCTAATGAGGCTATTTATAGCGAAATTAGGGTGGTACCACGAGACTAATGCTCCTCGTCCCTTTTAACAGGGATGGAGGGGCTTTTTTTATTCAACTGATTCAGCAGAAGTCCAATTCGCCCGTAGTAGAGCATTACATTTATTTTTATTTAGGAGGATTTTACATGGTAGAGTACAAAGAGACGTTATTAATGCCGAAAACAGATTTCCCAATGCGCGGTGGCTTACCGACAAAAGAACCCCAAATCCAAGCACAATGGGATGAAATGGACATCAACAAATTAGTGTTAGAGCGCACAAAAGACCGCCCACACTTCTTATTACATGATGGCCCTCCTTATGCAAACGGCGACATTCATGCAGGTCATGCATTAAACAAAGTCATTAAAGATATGATTAACCGTCATAAATCAATGACTGGTTTCAACGTGAACTATATTCCAGGTTGGGATACACATGGTTTACCAATCGAGCAAGCATTAACAAACAAAGGCGTTAAGCGTAAAGAAATGTCAGTAGCGGATTTCCGTGAGCTATGTGAAAAGTATGCGTATGAGCAAGTAGCAAACCAAAGCACACAATTCCAACGTTTAGGTGTTCGTGGCGACTGGGCAAACCCATACATCACATTAAAGCCTGAATTCGAAGCGCGTCAAATCGAAGTATTCGGTAAAATGGCTGAAAAAGGCTATATCTATAAAGGCTTAAAACCAGTTTATTGGTCACCATCTTCTGAATCGGCATTAGCAGAAGCAGAAATCGAATATAAAGATGTGGAATCGTACTCAATCTATGTAGCGTTCAACATTAAAGATGCAAAAGGTGTTGTACCAGCAGACGCGAAATTCATCATCTGGACAACGACACCATGGACAATTCCGGCAAACTTAGGGATTTCAGTAAATCCTGAGTACACATATGTAGTAGCACAAGCAAACGGTGCAAAATACATCGTGATGAAAGACTTAGTTGAAAAGCTTGCAACAACTTTCGGTTGGGAAACGTACGAAATCGTTCAAGAAGTAAAAGGGCAAGAGCTTGATTTAATCGTAGCAGAACACCCAATTTACAAGCGCGATTCATTAGTAATGGTTGGTGAGCACGTAACTGCTGAAGCGGGTACAGGATGTGTACACACAGCGCCAGGACATGGTGAAGACGATTACCAAATCGGGAAACAATACGGCTTAGAAATTTTATCACCAGTAGATAACGGTGGTTGCTATACAAATGAAGCACCTGGCTTTGAAGGTTTATTCTATGAAAAAGCAAACCCAATCGTGATTGAAAAGTTAAAAGAAGAAGGCGCATTATTAAACGTTTCTAAATTCTCACACTCATACCCACACGACTGGCGTACAAAAAAACCAGTCATCTACCGTGCAACACCACAATGGTTTGCTTCAGTAGAAATGTTCCGTGGTGAGTTATTAGATGCAGTAAAATCAACAGAATTCACACCAGCATGGGGCGAAACGCGTCTGTACAATATGATTCGTGACCGCGGTGACTGGGTAATCTCTCGTCAACGTGCATGGGGTGTACCGATTCCAATTTTCTATGCAGAAGATGAAACACCAATCATCACACCAGAAACAATCGCACATATTTCAAAATTATTCCGTGAAAATGGCTCAAACATCTGGTTCCAACGTGAAGCAGTTGAGTTACTTCCTGAAGGCTTCACACACGAAGGTAGCCCGAACGGTAAATTCACAAAAGAAAACGACATCATGGACGTATGGTTCGATTCAGGCTCATCTCACCAAGGTGTACTTGCTGAGCGCGGTATGAAATACCCTGCTGACCTTTACTTAGAAGGTTCAGACCAACACCGTGGCTGGTTCAACTCATCATTAATTACATCTGTTGCGATTAATGGCGTTGCACCATACAAAGGCTTATTAACACATGGTTTCGTATTAGATGGCGAAGGCCGTAAAATGTCGAAATCACTTGGTAACACAATTGATCCATTAAAAGTAATGAACCAATATGGTGCAGACATCTTACGTATGTGGGTAGCTTCAGTCGATTACACAAGTGATGTACGTATCTCAATGGATATGCTAAAACAAGTTTCTGAAACATACCGTAAAGTGCGTAACACATTACGTTTCTTACACGGGAACGTGACAGACTTCAATCCAAGTCAAGACCGCGTAGCTTACGAAGAGTTAAATGAAATGGATCAATATATGTACATGCGCTTACAAGATACAGTAAAGGCAATCCGTGCAGCATATGACCGTTATGACTTCTCAACGGTGTACACAACAGTAAACAACTTTGTCGCAATCGAATTATCTTCATTCTACTTAGATATCGCAAAAGACATTGTGTACATCGAAGGTACAGATAACAAAAACCGTCGTGCAATGCAAACAGTTATGTATGATACTTTAATGGCGTTAGTGAAATTATTAACACCAATGATCCCTCATACAACAGAAGAGCTATGGGGCTACATGACATTCGAAGGAAAAGAGCTTTCAGTTCAATTAACAGACTTCCCAGAAGTAGACGAAAAAGCGAACTTCGAACAATTACGTCCGAAATGGGCAAAATTAATTGCTGTGCGTAATGAAGTGTTAAAAGCGTTAGAAGAAGCGCGTAACGCGAAAACAATCGGTAAATCATTAGAAGCAAAAATCTCTGTTTATGCAGATGCAGAAACAGTTGAATTATTAAATGATGCAAGTATTGACTTTGCGCAACTTTCAATCGTCTCTCAATTTGTAGTAGCGGGCAGCAAAGAATCAGCTCCTGCAGAAAGCCTACAATTAGAAAAAACCGCTTTAGTTGTTGAAAAGGCAGACGGCGAGAAATGTGAACGCTGCTGGACAATTGCGGAAACAGTTGGTACGGAAGACAAGCACGCGACATTATGTAAACGTTGTGCGGATGTAGTAGAAAACTATTACGTATAATTTTTAAAAAGAACGCTGTTGCCATATTGGTAATGGCGTTCTTTATACATTTTTTTATTTTCTGAAGAGAATGACTATTTAGGGGCGAGAGACATGGGGCAAATTGAAAAAAACACGTATACACCGGATACGTTTAGGCAAGGTGTAAAAGACTGCATTCCAACATTACTCGGTTATATTAGTATCGGTGTAGCATTTGGGGTAGTTGGCATTGCTTCAGGGATTTCGGTGTTAGAGGTCTTTTTACTATCGGTGCTTGTTTATGCGGGTTCTGCACAGTTTATTTTTTGTGGACTGTATGTAGCGGGAGCCCCTGTAACAGCGGTCATTGTTACAATTTTTATTGTCAATTTGAGACACTTACTAATGTCGTTAACGGTTGCGCCGTATTTTACGAAACATTCGATGCTCCGTAACATTGGCTTTGGTACGCTGTTAACAGATGAAACATTTGGTGTGTCCGTTGTGACGGCTAGTAAAGAAGGGCGTCTTGGCGGGAAGTGGATGGATGGCTTAAATATTACAGCGTATACGACTTGGATAGCGGCTTGTACGGTGGGTGGGGTCATCGGGCAATGGCTACCAGATCCCGAACAATGGGGACTGGATTATGCGCTTGTGGCAATGTTTGTGGCATTACTTGTATTAACCTTGCAAAGTATTGCGCGTGAAAAAATTATGCATTACTTAAAATTAATTGTGGTCATGGCCGTTAGTATGTACGGTATGCTGTATTTCATGCCAGGACATTTAGCAGTACTTCTATCAACGGTAGTTGTAGCAACGATAGGGGTGGTGACTGAAAAATGACGACAACATTTGCGATGATTTTGTTGATTTTGGGTTGTGCAATGGTAACATGGATTCCGCGTATTTTACCATTTGTCTTAGTGAAAAATATGAACATGCCAGATATTGTACTGCGCTGGCTTGCCTACATACCTGTTTGTATTTTGTCTGCACTTGTCATTGAAGGTTTTTTTAAGTATGAACAATCGTTTGTAACAGTCAATTGGCTGAATGTCGCGGCGTTTATTCCGACATTATTCGTTGCGTTACTGACAAAGAGCTTGTCGAAAACGGTAATTGCAGGTGTAATAACAATGGCTGCTTTACGCTACATAATTGGATATTGAAACTTAAGACTCACTTAATATTTTCGTTAAGTGAGTCTTATTGTATGGTAGAGAGTTAAATTTGATACATTTTTTGTTTATGTTATAATATTTCGGTAGTAATTGGAAGAATTAGATTTTATATAGAGAATGAAGAGGAGTAATAATATGGATTTAATCCGTTCGGCGATAACAAAAACAAAGCAAGTTCAAAAAGCAATAGATGAACTTTCGTTTACGATACATAAGGACCCTGCATTGGTGCTATTTTTTGCAAGTACGTCTTACTCATTTGAAGAGCTTGTCGCATGCTTTGCGATAAAATACCCAAAAAGCCAGGTTGTTGGAGTAACGACGACTGGAGAAATGGGTCCACTAGGATTTGATGAACATAGCCTAAGTGTACAAAGTTATGCAGCACAGTTTGGTAAAGTTCAACCGACATTAATGACCGATATCGCACAATACCCAATCTTTGAGCGCCAAAAGCTTGTAAGCTCTGCCAAGCAATTAGGCATTCCATTACAGTCAAAAAATATCGAAAAAGAAGGCCTTGCATTTGTATTTCCTGTTGGCTTACATGCAGGAGAGGAAAAAATGCTGTCGGTTGTCAATTCGATTTTTGAACATGACGGATTCCCGATTTTCGGTGGTACTGCCGGAGATGATGCAAAATTTGAGGCGACATATGTTAGTGTAAATGGTGAAATTACATCAACAGGTGGGGCAGTCATTTTTATGAAGCCAACTGTTGATTTTTATATTATTAAGGAAAATAATTTTGAAAGCACGGGCAAAAAGGTCAAAATTACAAAAGCCGACCCAGAAAAGCGCCTTGTTTATGAAATGGATGGGCGCCCAGCAGCAGAAGTGTATGCAAAAGCATTAGGTGTGCCGGTCAGTACGCTTGCGCAGCATTGGTCACTTTATCCGTTAGGGAGAAAATTCAATAATGAGTTTCATAATGCATCGCCGTTTATGGTGAGAGAATCGGGTGCACTTGAATTTTATTGCCAAGTGTACGAAGGGGCTACGTTAGAAATTTTACAGCCGCGTGATGCGATTAAGGAAATGGAAAAAACAATTGATAATTTCACGAATCATTTCACTGAATTAAATGGCGTCTTTGCGTGTAATTGTATTCTCCGAAAGCTGCAGTTCCAACAAGAGCGTCTCTTTGGACAAATGAATGAGCGTTTAAAACAACTTCCGAATTTATGCGGGTTTTCGAGTTACGGTGAGCAGCTAAATAAATCACAGTTAAACCAAACGATGGTGCTAATTGGCTTTGGTAAATTAAGAGCGGAGTGAATGACATGTTAAAACGATGGTTGAACAAAGGGCAAGTAGTAGAAGACGTTAAACAGGAAATCGAAACACTAACACCAGATGAGCGCGCTCAAATTATTGAAGGTGTAGAGGAATTGCTGGAGTTGTTGAAAAAAACTAATACGAAAACTACGGAAGGCGATCACTTATTTATCGAACGGATTTCTGTCATTTCGGAGTCGCTTCAGCAAGACCAAACGCTGCTAAGTTCTACTTATGAAAATGCACAATCAATCGTGCAAGAAACTGAAGAAATTCAGCAAATTACAGCTTCCGTGGAATCACAAGTGGATCAAAACCGCCAATTGATTGAAGAGGGGCGTCATCAAATGGATGCGCTAAGTGGTCAAATGGAAAATGTGCGTCGTATCTTTACAAATGTCGGTGTATCGATTGGTGATTTGCAAAAAGACACGAAGGAAATTCAAGATTTTGCGAAGTTAATTGGCGCCATTGCGGATCAAACAAATTTACTCGCATTGAATGCTTCAATTGAGGCGGCCCGTGCAGGTGAGCATGGTAAGGGGTTTGCTGTTGTCGCTGCGGAAGTTCGAAAACTAGCAGAGCAAAGCAAACAAGCACTTGAGCAAATTAACGGTAAAGTATCCGATATTGTTCAGCATATGGAGCGTGTCGCTACGAATGTTGTACTAGAACAAAAAACGGTGGATGAGACGCAACAAATGTCGGCGCAAACACAACAATATTTTATTCGAATTGAAGAATCTGAACAGCAATTAGCGGACAATATGCAAACGATTCAGCAGGCAACAGAGCAAACCTTAAATCAGATTATGACGCTACAAAATTTACTTGAGCAGATGGTTTATTCGTCAAAAGGCTCGATGCAGCAAATAGAAGACCTTTACGGATTTTCTGAAACGAAGTCGTATCATGCAACTGATATGATTGCTTATATTATTCAAGTGAAAAATTTAGTGGATGCCTTGAAAAACAATCGATTGTAGTTGTCACAGATTTCTCATGCTATAATTATCGTTTCATCGTCTAATTATGATAAAATAGGAAAGATATATCGTAAACGGAGGATTTGCTGTGTATAAATATTACGGATTAGCAGTTATTGCAGTCATTTTGGATCAATGGACAAAGTGGCTAATCGTTAAAAATATGGAACTTGGGGAACGTATTAGTGTATGGGACCCGTGGTTTGGCATTTTATCGCATCGTAATCGTGGTGCGGCGTGGGGCATGTTAGAAGGACAAATGTGGCTCTTTACAATTGTCACAGTTGCAGTCATTATTGCAATTATTTATTTTAACCATACAGAAGCAAAAGGGAAACCGATGTACCATGTGAGTTTAATGCTCCTGTTAGGTGGCGCAGTCGGAAACTTTATTGATCGTTTAACGCGCGGCGAGGTTGTGGACTTTGTCGATGTACTAATTCCGGGGATTAACTATCACTTCCCAATCTTTAATATCGCAGATGCAGCGTTAACTATTGCTGTAATCATGCTCTTTATTACGATAATTATTGATGAAAAAGCTCAAAAGAAAAAGGTGAAAAAATGACAGTAGTCACATTAACAGTAGAAGAATTTGCTGGTGAACGTATCGACAAGGCGCTTTCATTAATGGAAAGCACATGGTCACGCTCACAAATCGGCAATTGGCTTGAACAGGAACGCATTACAGTAAACGGCGTGAACGTAAAAGCGAAATATAAAGTAAAAGCAGGCGACGTCATTGAAATTGATGTTCCTGACGTGATGGAAGAGTTAGAAATCATTCCAGAAGATTTAAATTTAGAAATCGTTTATGAAGATGCCGATGTATTAGTCGTAAACAAACCTCGTGGTATGGTTGTACACCCTGCACCTGGTCATGCATCAGGCACATTAGTAAATGGTTTAATGCATCATTGTAAAGACTTATCAGGTATTAACGGTGTAGCACGTCCTGGTATCGTACACCGTATTGATAAAGATACATCAGGCTTACTAATGGTTGCTAAAAATGATATCGCGCACGAAAGCTTAGTGAACCAATTAGTTGAGAAATCAGTTACGCGAAAATATACAGCGCTTGTTCATGGTCATATTGCACATGAAAAAGGTACAGTTGATGCGCCAATCGGCCGTGATCAAAAAGACCGTCAAAAGCAAGCGGTTGTGGACAAAGGCAAGCATGCTGTAACACACTTCCAAGTAATGGAGCACTTCGGTGAATTTACATTAGTAGAATGCCGTTTAGAAACAGGCCGTACGCACCAAATCCGTGTGCACATGAACTACATTGGCTTCCCATTAGCGGGCGATCCAAAATACGGACCAAAGAAAACAATCGATTTCGGCGGACAAGTATTACATGCAGGCGTACTAGGATTTGTACACCCTGTAACAAAAGAATACCTAGAATTCAGTTCTCCGCTACCAGCAGATTTCCAAGAGCTATTAGCAGAGTTACGTAACTAAAACAAACACCGAAATTTTACGATGACGTAAAGTTTCGGTGTTTTCTTTTCTAATAAAGTTATGCTCTCGGTATAAAGTGAAGGGTGAGCTACCGATACATCTGCTTCAACGAACAGAGTTGTACGGAGCGAAGGGGCGGACTCCTTGGCGATTAAGCGTGCGCGGAAAATCCACTTTTGATGCCGCCGTCAGAGGCATCAAAAGTTAGTTGGAGCCACGCCGCCCGGAAAGCCTGCCCTGTAGCGCAGTACAACGGACATGAGCTTAAAACCACCTCGCTTCAACGCGTTCCTACCGTAGCGTAACGGAATGAATAAATATCAGACAATTACAACATTTCTGTTTTGTTGTCTGACCTCTTAATTGTCTGTTGACGTGACAAAAAAACAAGCATATACTGACAACAGTGAATGAAAGGTCCTGACGAGAGCAGGCGAGTAATCACGCAATCATTTAAATAGTGTTCACCTTTAATGACAGTCCAGAGAGGCTGAAAAGGAATTATGTGAAGCTTTAGGGAAGATTTGTGCGCAAATCCAAGCCTAAATGCAGTTTAAACATGGACTTTTTCAACCCTCTAGGAAATACTCTAGAGGGTTTTTATTTGGCCTAAAAACATTTTCCGTGAACAAAAAACATTTGACGAAAGGAGAAAAAAACATGCAACAAACTTCGGTGTTACTAGATGGACCATCCTTGAATCGTGCGGTTACACGCATTGCACACGAAATTATTGAACGCAACAAAGGAATTGATGAAGTCATTTTAGTCGGCATTAAAACACGCGGTGCTTACTTAGCGAGACGCTTAGCCGAACGAATTGAAAAGATTGAAGGCAAGGCGATTCGTACAGGAGAATTAGACATCACATTATACCGCGATGACTTATCGACGAAGCAAGTCAATGATCAAGCGCAAGTACAGCAAGTAGACATTGAATATCAAGTAAACGACCAAAAAATCGTATTAGTAGATGATGTGCTTTATACAGGACGAACGGTACGCGCTGCACTTGATGCGGTCATGGATTTAGGAAGACCTTCTCAAATTCAATTAGCGGTTTTAGTTGACCGTGGTCACCGTGAGCTGCCAATCCGAGCAGATTATGTGGGTAAAAATATACCGACATCTGGTCATGAACGAATCGTTGTCAACTTAGATGAAGTAGATGGACAAGACGTTGTAAAGATTGTTAAAGAAAATTAACAACAAATCGAGAAAAGAGGAAATGGAATGTCTCAAAAAGCCGTGTTAGATATAAACGACAAGCCAAGTGTTGGCCAATTAATTACATTTAGTTTCCAGCATATGTTTGCTATGTTTGGTTCAACAATTTTAGTACCAAAATTAGTCGGGTTAAGCCCAGCGATTGCCTTACTTACAAGTGGGATTGCCACAATCATTTTCTTATTAATTACGCAGTTTAAAGTACCGGCTTACTTAGGATCTTCATTTGCATTTATTTCGCCAATTATTTTAGTAGCAGGTATGTCTGAAGCGGGTGTTGCTATCAATCCTGGAAACGCGATGATTGGTGCGATGATGGTCGGAGTTGTTTATGCGATTGTCGCATTAGTGATTTGGAAAACAGGCTACCAGTGGTTAATGAACATCTTACCGCCAATCGTAGTAGCGCCAGTTATTATCGTAATTGGTTTAGGTTTATCGGGTACAGCGGTAAACATGGCAATGAACTTTAACGGAGAATACAGCGGGAAGCATTTCTCAGCAGCGCTTGTGACACTCGTTGCAGCGATCATCTTTAACGTATATTTCAAAAATATCTTAAGTGCCATGCCAATTTTACTTGGGATCATTATTGGCTATATTTACTCAGTTATTATCGGAATTGTTGATTTCACAGCAGTAAAGGATGCGAAGTTCTTCCAACTACCTGAATTTTTAGTACCAGGTGTACATTATGACTTTAATATTACAGGAGCCATCCTAGTCGGAATGGTGCCAATCGTCATTGTAACGATTTCAGAGCATATCGGTCACCAATTAGTATTAGGGAAAGTCGTGAATCGTAACTACATTAAAGACCCAGGCTTACACCGTTCATTATTAGGTGATGGCTTAGGGACATTTGCATCAGCATTAATCGGTGGTCCACCAAAAACAACATACGGTGAAAACATCGGGGTTCTAGCGATTACACGTGTGTACTCAGTCTATGTTATTTTGGGCGCAGCGGTTGTTGCGATTATTGTCTCATTCTCAGGACAATTAATGGCAATCATCGAAACAATTCCAACAGCCGTACTTGGCGGAATTTCGATTCTCTTATTCGGTATCATTGCATCAAGCGGGTTACGCATGTTAGTAGAGAGCAATGTTGATTTCGGAAACAATCGTAACATGGTCATTTCATCAGTAATTTTAGTTATCGGTATCGGTGGCGCAGCAATGCGCTTTACAGAAAGCTTTGCCATCGAAGGTATGGCACTAGCAGCAATTATCGGGGTTATTTTAAACCTGGTGTTACCTGGCCGAGAAAAAGTAGACAAAGATAATTACGAAAACTAAATAAGTAGTACCTTTTAAACATTGTCCAGAGAGGCAAGAAAGGGTAGGACAAAAAAGGCATCTAGGATTTTCTAGCATGCATAGCTTGTCACACCCTTTTGAACCTCGCTAATTAGTTAGCGTGGTTTTTTTATAGAAAAATCGTCATGAAGTTGACATGATTCTGTTAAGAGTAAACAACCATAAATTAAATATTCGCAATATAATGGAAGTAAACAAAATACACGGAATTCAAATGATTAAGTATTTTCAAAATCGGGGGCGCGAGCATGAAAAATTTATTATCGATGGAACATTTATCGAATGAGGAAATCATAGCGATTTTAGATCGAGCACGAGACTTCGAAAACGGAAAGCAGTCCCAACTGAAACGCTCATATAACGTAGCGAATCTTTTCTTTGAACCAAGTACACGTACAAAAACAAGCTTTGAAATGGCTGAACGTCGTGTTGGCTGTACGGTTATCCCGTTTGACGCTGGGTTTTCAAGTAAAACAAAGGGCGAAACGATGTATGACACAGTGAAAACGCTCGAGATGATTGGTATTGACGCTGTTGTTATTCGTGATAAGGAAGATGAGTATTACAACGAACTACTAGAAGGCATCAACTGCGCGGTTATTAACGCAGGAGACGGAGCAGGACAGCATCCATCACAAAGCCTACTAGATCTTTATACGATTCGCAAAGAGTTTGGTAAATTCGAAGGCTTGAATATTACGATTGTCGGTGATATTTCACATAGCCGCGTTGCAAAATCGAATGCGACAGCACTAAAACGCTTAGGTGCAAATGTACGATTTTTATGTCCACCAGCATGGGCAGGCGATTTTGAAGCAGCACATAGTTGGGATGACGTGTTAACTGATAGCGACGTGATCATGCTACTACGTATTCAGCATGAGCGTCACTCTGTGAGTAAAAACTTTTCAAAAGAAAGCTATCATGAGGAATTTGGTTTAACTCCATTACGAGAAAAACAAATGAAGGACGGGGCAATTATTATGCATCCCGCTCCTGTAAACCGCGATGTTGAAATCGCAGATGAGCTTGTTGAATGTGAACGCTCCCGCATTTTTGAACAGGTACGTAACGGTGTCTTCACACGAATGGCAATCGTAGAAACCATTTTGAAAGGAAGAGAATAAATGACAACAGTACTTCAAAACGTAAAACTATTAAATGAACAAGGTGAATTAGTAGTTTCTTCTATAGTAATTGAGGACGGGAAAATTGCTTCAATCGGTGGCGACATGCCAACGGACGCTCAAATTATTGACGGAAAAGGCCACTTCGCTTCACCTGGTTTTGTCGATGTACATACACATTTACGCGAACCAGGCTTCGAGCACAAAGAAACGATCGCAACAGGTACCGCTTCAGCGGCAAAAGGTGGTTTCACAACGATTTGTGCCATGCCAAATACAAAGCCAGTACCCGATTCAGTAGAAAACATGCAGTTAATTAACGGATTGATTAAAGACAGCGCGGTTATTCGCGTATTACCATACGGCTCATTAACAAAAGACATTTCTGGTGAAGTACGTACAGATATGGCAGAGCTAAAAGAACATGGCGCGGTTGCTTTCTCAGATGACGGCGTAGGAATTCAGCTTGCTTCGACAATGTACGAGCAAATGCAACAAGCAGCAAAACTTGATGCAGTAGTCGTAGCACACTGTGAAGACAACTCACTAATTTACGATGGGGTTATGCACGAAGGTACACGTAACAAAGAGTTAGGCTTACCAGGAATTCCATCAATTTGTGAATCAGTACAAATTGCACGCGACGTACTACTTGCTGAAGCAGCAGGTGCCCGCTATCACGTATGTCACGTATCAACAAAAGAATCTGTACGTGCTGTACGCGACGCAAAAGCAGCAGGTATTAAGGTAACAGCTGAAGTTTGTCCACACCACTTATTATTAGAAGAAATGGATATTCCATCAGATGATGCAAACTGGAAAATGAACCCACCATTACGTGCGCTTGAAGACAAAGATTCATTACACGCTGCACTACTTGATGGCACAATCGACTGCATCGCAACAGACCATGCACCACATACAGTAGAAGAGAAATGCTGTGGTATGGTTGGCGCACCATTCGGTATTGTAGGCTTTGAAACAGCGTTCCCATTACTGTACACAAACTTTGTGGAAACAAAGAAATGGACTTTAAAGCAATTAGTTGATTGGATGAGCGTAAAAGCAGCAGATATTTTCGACTTACCATACGGCACATTAGCAAAAGGTGCTTCGGCGGATATTGTATTAATCGATCTTGAAAAAGAGCAAACAGTAGATGCAGAAGGCTTTGTTTCAAAAGGTCGCAACACGCCATTCAACGGTTGGACAGCAAAAGGTTGGCCAGTAGTTACAATTTTTGAAGGCAATATCGTATATCAGGAGGCAGAATAATGAAAACACGCTTATTAATTTTAGAAGACGGCACGGTATTTACAGGCACGGCATTTGGTAGTGACGGGGCTTCACAAGGTGAGGTAGTATTCACAACAGGAATGACAGGTTACCAAGAAACATTATCTGATCCTTCTTTCTACGGACAAATCGTTACATTAACATACCCATTAATCGGGAACTACGGCATTAACCGTGATGACTTTGAGTCGATCACACCAGCAATCCGCGGCTTTGTTGTCCGTGAATTATCAGAGCAACCATCAAACTGGCGCTGTGATACAACGGTGGATGCGTACTTAGCTTCACAAAATATCCCAGGAATTGAAGGTATTGATACACGTAAATTAACACGTATCATTCGTGCAAAAGGTGCGGTTCGCGCGATTTTAACAGAGGCTGATGCGGAAGTGAATGTAGAAGAAGTGGTGGCAACATTACAAAGCACACCATTAATTACACACCATGTAAAAGAAGTGTCACCAAAAGCTGCGTATCCATCACCAGGGCGCGGTAAACGTGTTGTGTTAATCGACTTCGGGATGAAGCACGGCATTTTACGTGAATTAAATAAACGTGATTGTGATGTACTCGTTGTCCCTTACAACACTCCAGCAGAACGCATTTTAGCGTGGCATCCAGATGGCATTATGCTATCAAACGGACCAGGTAACCCAGAAGATGTGCAAGAAGGAATCAAAACGGTGAAAAACCTAATCGGAAAAGTGCCAATGTTCGGTATTTGCTTAGGTCACCAAATCTTCTCATTAGCATGTGGCGCAAAATCGTTTAAATTACCATTCGGTCACCGCGGTGGGAACCATCCAGTAAAAGATTTACGCACAGGTCGCACTGATATAACGTCTCAAAACCATGGCTATGCGATTGATATCGAGTCATTAAAAGATACAGATTTAGAATTAACGCACGTAGCACTAAACGACGGGACATGTGAAGGGGTACGCCATAAAAATTACCCAATCTTCACAGTACAATATCACCCAGAAGCATCACCAGGTCCAGAAGATTCAAATCACTTATTCGATGAATTTATCGAAATGATGGAAAATGAAGCAGCGAAGGAGAACCAACATGCCTAAACGTACAGATATAGAAACAATTTTAGTAATCGGATCAGGTCCAATCGTAATCGGTCAAGCAGCAGAGTTTGACTATGCAGGAACACAAGCATGTCTTTCATTAAAAGAAGAGGGCTACCGTGTTATTTTAATCAACTCAAACCCAGCAACAATTATGACGGATACAGAAATGGCAGATAAAGTTTACATCGAGCCAATTACATTAGAATTCGTATCACGTATTTTACGTAAAGAACGTCCAGATGCGATCCTACCAACATTAGGTGGTCAAACAGGTCTGAATATGGCCATTGAATTAGATGAATCAGGTATTCTTGACGAGTTAGGCATTGAAATTTTAGGAACGAAATTAGACGCAATTCATAAAGCAGAAGACCGCGATTTATTCCGTAACTTAATGTACGAGCTAAACGCACCAGTACCAGAATCAGATATTATTCACAACATGGAAGAGGCGCATGCATTAGTAGCGCGTATCGGTTATCCAGTAATCGTACGTCCAGCCTTCACACTTGGTGGTACAGGTGGCGGTATTTGTCACAATGACCAAGAGCTAGAGGAAATCGTTACTTCAGGGCTGAAATATTCTCCTGTAACACAATGCTTACTTGAAAAATCAATTGCCGGTATGAAGGAAATTGAATATGAAGTAATGCGTGACGCAGCAGATAACGCCATCGTTGTTTGTAATATGGAAAACTTCGACCCAGTTGGGATTCATACAGGGGATTCAATCGTAGTAGCACCAACACAAACATTATCAGATCGTGAAAACCAAATGCTACGTAATATCTCACTAGATATTATCCGTGCATTAAAAATCGAGGGTGGCTGTAACGTACAGTTAGCACTTGATCCTAATAGCTTCCAGTACTATGTAATCGAGGTAAACCCACGTGTATCTCGTTCATCAGCACTTGCATCAAAAGCAACAGGTTACCCAATTGCGAAACTTGCGGCGAAAATCGCGGTAGGCCTAACACTGGATGAAATTAAAAACCCAGTAACAGGTTCAACATATGCATGCTTCGAGCCAGCACTTGACTACATCGTAGCGAAAATTCCACGCTGGCCGTTCGATAAATTCGAATCTGCAAAGCGTAATCTAGGTACACAAATGAAGGCAACAGGTGAAGTAATGGCACTTGGTCGTACCTTTGAAGAAGCGTTATTAAAAGCAGTTCGTTCATTAGAAACAGGCCATGTGCATATCGAAATGAAGCACCCTGAAGAGCTAACAGATCAGTGGATTGAAAAGCGTATTAAAAAAGCAGGCGATGAGCGTTTATTCTTCATCGGCGAAGCACTACGCCGCGGTGTGACAATTGAAACGATTCATGAGTGGTCAGCAATCGACTTATGGTTCTTGCACAAATTAGAAAAAATCGTGAAAATGGAAACAACGCTTGCTGAAAACAAAAACGACAAAGCGGTATTACGTACAGCGAAACGTCTAGGGTTTGCAGATAAAAAAGTAGCACAGCTTTGGGAAACAACAGAACGAGAAATCTACGCATTCCGTAAAGAAGCAGGCATCGTACCGGTTTATAAAATGGTCGATACATGTGCAGCGGAATTCGAATCAAATACACCATACTTCTACGGGACATATGAAGATGAAAACGAGTCAATTCGCTCTGAAAAAGAGTCGGTAATCGTTCTTGGTTCAGGCCCAATCCGTATCGGACAAGGCGTTGAGTTCGACTATGCAACAGTACACTCAGTATGGGCAATTCAAGAAGCTGGCTATGAGGCGATTATCATCAACTCAAACCCAGAAACAGTATCAACAGACTTCTCGATTTCAGATAAATTATACTTCGAGCCATTAACAATCGAAGACGTGATGCACATCATTGACCTAGAGCAACCAAAAGGTGTTGTTGTTCAGTTCGGTGGGCAAACAGCAATCAACTTAGCAGATAAATTAGAAGCATACGGCGTGAAAATTTTAGGTACATCTCTAGAAGATATCGACCGTGCAGAAAACCGTAACAAGTTTGAAGCAGCACTACAAGAGCTAAAAATCCCGCAACCACAAGGGCAAACAGCGATTTCAAAAGAAGAAGCATTAGTAATCGGTGAAAAATTAGGCTTCCCTGTACTAGTTCGTCCTTCTTATGTACTTGGTGGACGCGCAATGGAAATCGTTTATAACTTAGACGAACTGGCACATTACATGGAAAATGCCGTAGAAGCATCTCCAGATCACCCTGTATTAGTAGACCGTTATTTAACAGGTCAAGAAATCGAAGTCGATGCGATTTGTGACGGAGAAAACGTGCTAATCCCAGGAATCATGGAGCATATTGAACGCGCAGGTGTTCACTCAGGTGACTCAATTTCGGTATACCCACCACAAAAATTAACAGATGCACAAAAAGACACATTAGTAGACTACACAACACGTCTTGCAAAAGGTCTTGGCATTATCGGCTTAATGAACATTCAATATGTACTGAGCGAAGGGGAAATTTACGTAATCGAAGTAAACCCACGTTCAAGTCGTACGGTACCGTTCTTAAGTAAAATTACGAACATCCCGATGGCAAACATCGCAACCAAAGCGATCCTTGGTCAATCAATCGTCGAACAAGGTTACCCGACAGGCTTAGCACCAGAGCAATCAGGCGTCTTTGTAAAAGTACCAGTATTCTCATTCGCGAAATTACGCCGCGTAGACATTACATTAGGACCTGAAATGAAATCAACAGGTGAAGTAATGGGGAAAGATGCAACGTTCGAAAAAGCATTATATAAAGGCTTCGTTGCTGCCGGTATGGAAGTTAAAACACATGGCACAATCCTGTTCACAGTATCAGATAAAGATAAAGAAGAAGCAGTTGCTTTAGCGAAACGCTTCTCTACAGTTGGCTACCGTATCGTCGCTACAGAAGGTACAGCAAACTTATTCGCAGCAAACGGTGTGAAAACAGATATCGTTGAAAAAATCGGCGGTAAAGGTAAAACGTTACTTGATATGATTCAAAACGGCGAAGCACAACTTGTAGTGAATACATTAACAAAAGGTAAACAGCCAGCGCGTGACGGCTTCCGAATTCGCCGTGAGTCAGTAGAAAATGGCGTACCTTGCTTAACTTCATTAGACACAGCAGAAGCAATGTTACGTGTAATTGAATCGATGACATTTACAGCTGAAGAAATGCCAAAAGCGGAGGTTGTACACTAATATGATGCGTCAAGAGAAAATGACTGTAGTTGCGCAAGCACAAATTGCGACAAACATTTTCGAATTGACACTACAAGGACAACTGGTACAGGACATGACTCCTGGCCAGTTTGTTCATGTAAAAGTGTCTGATACATTCGAGCCATTATTACGTCGTCCAATTAGTATTGCCAATGTAGATAAAGAAAAAAGTGAATTTACGATGATTTATCGTGCGGAAGGGCGCGGCACGAAGTTTTTAGCGAAAAATCGTGAAGGCGAGCTTGTCGATGTGTTAGGTCCACTAGGGAACGGCTTCCCAGTTGATGCGGTAAATCCAGGCCAAACAGCACTTTTAGTTGGTGGGGGGATCGGTGTACCACCATTACATGAGTTATCAAAGCAATTAAACGCACGCGGAGTAAAAACAATCCACGTACTAGGCTTCCAATCAGAGGACGTATGTTTCTATGAGGAACAATTTACAGCACTAGGTGACACTTACTATGCAACTGTCGACGGCACTAAAGGAACGAAAGGTTTTGTCACAACGGTATTTGATGAAGTACAGCCAGAATTTGACGTGTTCTATTCTTGTGGTCCACTACCAATGCTACGTGCCTTAGAGAATTATTATCCAGAAAAAGAAGGGTACATGTCGTTTGAAGAACGCATGGGCTGTGGGATCGGTGCGTGCTTTGCCTGTGTATGCGACACGACAGATAAAATTGAAAAAGACTATGTAAAAGTGTGCTCAGACGGGCCAGTATTCCCGAAAGGAGTTGTGGCACTATGAGCCGTTTAAACTTACAACTACCAGGATTAGAATTAAAAAATCCAATTATGCCAGCATCAGGCTGCTTCGGCTTTGGTCGAGAGTATGCACAGTTGTATGATTTATCTAAGCTTGGCGCGATTATGATTAAAGCGACAACTGTGGAAACACGTAAAGGCAATCCAACGCCACGTGTTGCGGAAACGTCAGCAGGTATGCTAAATGCAATCGGCTTACAAAACCCAGGGATCGATAAAGTAATGGGTGAAGAGCTGAAGTTTTTAGAAGGCTATGATGTGCCGATTATCGCAAACGTTGCTGGAACAGAAGTAGCAGACTACGTAGAAGTAGCAGAGCGTATTTCAAAGGCACCGAACGTAAAAGCGCTTGAATTAAATATTTCATGCCCGAACGTAAAATGCGGTGGGATTCAATTTGGGACAGACCCAGCAACAGCGCAACAACTAACTGCAGCAGTAAAGGCCGCATCAAATGTGCCGGTTTATGTGAAATTATCACCAAATGTCACGAATATTGTCGATATCGCTAAAGCGGTTGAAGCAGGTGGTGCGGACGGAATTACAATGATTAATACCCTTGTGGGGATGCGTCTTGACGAGCGTACAGGCAAACCCGTTATCGCTAATGGGACGGGTGGTCTATCAGGCCCAGCTATTAAACCGGTTGCGATTCGCATGGTGTATGAAGTATATAAAGCAGTTAACATTCCGATTATCGGTATGGGCGGGGTAACCTGTGCACAAGACGTGATTGATTTCATGTCTGCGGGTGCATCAGCAGTAGCAGTAGGGACAGCAAACTTTGTCGATCACTTTGTTTGTCCGACGATTATTGAAGAATTACCAGCGCTATTAGATACATTAGGGGTTACGCATATTTCAGAAATTATCGGAAGGAGCCATCGCTAATGTTGAATACAAAACCGATCATTGCTTTAGACTTTCCTGGTGAACAGGATGTCCTAAAATTTTTAGCGCAGTTTGACGAGAAATTATTCGTTAAAATTGGCATGGAATTATATATGCAGGAAGGTCCGTCCATCGTTTCGAAAGTAAAAGAACAAGGCCATGATATTTTTCTTGATTTAAAATTACATGACATTCCAAATACAGTGAAGTCTGCAATGAAAGGCTTAGCACGTTTAGGTGTCAATTTAGTCAATGTGCATGCAGCGGGAGGACGCACGATGATGGAAGGTGCACTAGAAGGCTTAGAAGCAGGTACAGCAGCGGGCCAAACACGTGCGGCGTTAATCGCAGTAACGCAATTAACATCAACAACAGAACAACAAATGCAGCAGGAGCAAAAAATCGAATTAGCACTGAACGAATCGGTTTTACATTATGCACAGTTAACGAAACAAGCAGGGCTTAATGGTGTTGTGTGCTCAGTACATGAGGCAAATGCCATTCGCGAGGCTTGTGGTGAGGACTTTTTACGCGTGACACCAGGTATCCGTATGCTTGGTGGGGAAGCGCATGACCAAAAGCGCATCGCTACTCCAGATGGTGCAAAACAAGACGGCTCATCACTTATTGTAGTAGGACGTGCCATTACAGGCGCGGAAAATCCAGTAGAAGCGTACAAGCAAGTTTGTCAATTATGGGAGGCAAAATAATATGTCATTACAAAAAGAAATCGCACACGCAATGTTACAAGTAGGTGCGGTAGAATTAAATCCAACAGACCTTTTCACATGGGCTTCAGGCATTCAATCGCCAATCTACTGTGATACACGTTTAACAATTTCAGATCCAATCATCCGTAAGCAATTAGCAAAAGGTTTAGCATTACTAATTCAAGAAAACTTTGCAACTTGTGATGTCGTGGCAGGCACAGCAACAGCTGGTATTCCGCATGCTGCTTGGGTTTCTGATATTTTAGAACTTCCAATGGTATACGTACGTTCAAAAGCAAAAGAACACGGCCGTGGCAACCAGATTGAAGGAAAATATGCTGCAGGTCAAAAAGTCGTTGTCGTAGAAGACATCGTATCTACAGGTGGTTCTTCGATTACCGCAGTCGAAGCATTACGTGCAGCGGGCTGTGAAGTGTTAGGGGTTGTGTGTGTGTATACGTATAATCTACCAAAAGCAGAAGATGCGTTTGAAGCAGCTGGCGTGAAATACATTTCTTTAACAAATTTTGACTACCTAATTGAAGCAGCAAATGAATCTGGCGCAATTCAAGAAAATCAGATTCCTTTCTTAAAAAACTGGCATAAAGAGTTAAAAGAAGGTAAATTAAAATAAATAAATATTAGAAATATTCAAAAACGTGTGAATGTATAAAAAATATACTTTACACGTTTTTATTATAGTTATATAATTCCTTTATCGAATTGTTCAGTTTTTTTAAAACTGAAGTTTAATATCTTGTCAAAATTTTAAACTTAAAAGGGAAACACTAACCTTATGTCATTAAATTTTAATCGTAAAATTAATGATATAAGCCTAATTTTTAACTCAAATTATCGGAAAATTAAAATTTTAAAGAATAGTTTGCTATTGATAAAAGATAAATGTTAAATTAGAATAGTTAGAAAGTTTAATAATTGACATTAAAAATTTTTTATGGATAATTTATAATTAGATACAAAATATTTACATATTATTCATAAAACTAGTTTTAGACGAGTTTATTTGATAGATAGAGAATAGCTGAGAAAGTTTTTTAAATATAGAAAGGAGCGATTACTTGTGTCTACGACGAATGAATTATTAGAAATTAAAAATTTAAGCACGAGTTTCCGAATTAAAGATACGTATTATCGAGCTGTAGACAATGTTTCATTAACGCTTCGCAAAAATGAGATTTTAGCTATCGTAGGAGAATCTGGTTGCGGAAAAAGTACATTAGCAACTTCGATTGTTGGATTACATAATTCAATTACAACAAAGGTTGAAGGAGAAATCATTTACAACAATCAAAACTTAGTTAATTTAACAGACGAACAATTTAACAAACTAAGAGGAAATGACATCGGCTTCATTTTCCAAGATCCGTTATCTGCATTAAACCCATTAATGCGTATTGGTGATCAAATTGAAGAGGGATTAATTTACCATACAAAATTAACAAAGCAAGAACGTCAGAAACGTGTGCTTGAATTAATAGACCAAGTAGGGATTCCGAATGTAGAACGTGTTGCACGTCAATTCCCACACCAATTATCAGGTGGTATGCGTCAGCGTGTGATGATCGCAATTGCCTTATCTGGAAAGCCGGCCATTATCATTGCTGATGAGCCAACAACCGCACTTGATGTGACAATTCAAGCACAAATTTTAGATTTATTAAAATCGCTTCAAGATGAGATTGAGTCAGGCATCATTTTAATTACCCATGACTTAGGGGTCGTTGCTGAAGTTGCTGACCGTGTTGCCGTGATGTATGCGGGTCAAGTAATCGAGGAAGCACCGGTAGTCGAATTATTTAGAAATCCAAAGCACCCTTATACAAGATCATTACTTAAATCGATTCCACAAACAAACAGTGAGAACGAGGAATTAGAAGTGATTCAAGGGATGGTACCTTCACTGATGAAGCTACCACGTGAAGGTTGTCGCTTTTCTCCACGTATTCCATGGATCCCAGCATCAGCACACGAAGCAAGTCCACAGCTTCATGAAGTTTCACCAGGCCATCTTGTTCGCTGTACATGCTGGAAAGAATTCCATTTCGAGGATGAGGAAGGGAGCGTAAATCCATGAGTTTCATGCAAATTAAAGATTTAAAAGTTCACTATCCAATCCGCGGTGGTTTCTTTAATACGGTAGTTGACCATGTTTATGCTGTTGACGGTGTGACAATGGAATTTGACAAAGGGAAAACTTACGGTTTAGTAGGCGAATCTGGTTCAGGTAAATCAACGACTGGTAAAGCCATTATCGGCTTAGAAAAAATTACATCAGGTAGCATTATTTATGAAGGCAAAGAAGTAACGAATACGCGTCGTAATCGTGATTCAGCTTATAACCGTGACATCCAAATGATTTTCCAAGATTCACATTCAAGTATGAATCCACGTAAACGCGTTTTAGATATTTTAGCAGAGCCAATTCGTAACTTTATGAAATTGTCTCCACAAGAAGAGCGTAAACGCATTAATGAATTACTTGCAATCGTTGGGATGTCTGAGGACGTCTTATTAAAATATCCACACGAATTCTCTGGTGGTCAAAAGCAGCGTTTAGGGATTGCACGTGCGGTAGCCTGTAACCCAAAAATGATTATTGCCGATGAGCCCGTTTCAGCACTTGATTTATCCGTTCAAGCACAAGTTTTAAACTTTATGAAGGATATTCAAGAACAATATGGAATTAGTTACTTATTCATCTCACACGATTTAGGGGTTGTGCGTCACATGTGTGACCATATCTCGATCATGTATAAAGGGCGTTTTGTAGAAACAGGGAAGCGTGAAGATATTTACACGAACCCACAGCATATTTATACGAACCGTCTGTTATCTGCGATTCCTGATATTGCGCCAGAAACACGTATTGAACGTAAAGTAGTACGTCAAAAAGTGGAAGCAACATATCGTGAAGAACAGCATAAGTATTATGACAAGGATGGAAAAGTGTATCCTTTAAAAGCCCTTTCAGATACGCATCAAGTAGCCATGTCTGAAGACGAAAAGGAGCGTGTGTAGTATGTGGAAAACAATCGTCCGCCGTGTGTTAATTATGATTCCGCAGCTATTTATTTTAAGTCTCCTAATTTTCATTTTAGCGAAACAAATGCCTGGGGATCCATTTACAGGTTTAATTACACCGGAAACTGACCCGAACGTAATTGAAGAATTACGTATTAAAGCAGGATTTTATGATCCATGGTACGTACAGTACTATAACTGGATTGCCAACGCAGCGCAAGGTGACTTCGGTCAATCATATACATTTAAAAAGCCGGTCGCAGATATTCTTGGGGACCGTGCCATGAATACATTCTTACTATCATTACTAAGTGTTATTTTCTTATATGCTTTAGCCATTCCACTAGGGGTGCTAGCAGGACGTTACCAAGAATCGTTCTTAGATAAAACCATTGTTTTTTACAGTTTTATCTCCTACGCGATTCCAACGTTCGTATTATCATTAATCTTCCTGTACATCTTTGGTTATCGCCTCATGTGGTTCCCAACGAGTGGTACGGTAGACATCTCACTCGATCAAGGAACCTGGGCATATTATTGGGATAAGTTCTATCACTTAATTTTACCAGCAGCGACGTTCGCGATTCTTGGTACGACGGGTATTATTCAATACTTACGTACGGAAATCATTGATTCAAAAACAATGGATTATGTAAAAACAGCGCGTAGTAAAGGGATTCCGATGAAGAAAGTGTATTCACGTCATATCTTCCGTAACTCGTTATTACCAATCGCAGCGTTTTTAGGTTTTACAATTACAGGTTTACTTGGTGGATCAATCTTCATCGAAAACGTATTCGCATATAATGGTATGGGTAAATTATTTATCGAATCAATTCAAGGTCGTGACTATAGTGTGATTACAGCACTGGTTATGCTATATGGCTTCTTAGCATTATTAGGTAGTCTATTATCCGATATTATTTTAAGTATTGTGGATCCGCGTATTCGCATAGACTAATTCAATTAATAATGACTAAGGAGAGGTGATTTTAATCATGGAAACTAAAAAAGAACAAGCTGTAGAAAAATTAGAATCTCAAAGCTCTCCACCAACTGGTATTCAAGTGGTTTTACGAGAGTTTAAAAAAGATAAATTAGCACTAGGCTCATTGATTTTTATCATTTTATTAATGGTAACAGTAATGGTTTTATCCATTGTCATTGACCAAGCAGAAGTAATGAAAATTCAATTATTAGAACGTTATACGGAGCCTGGTGTTCGAGGTTATATCCTTGGGGCCGATGAAGCTGGACGAGATATGTTCGGTCAGTTAATCATTGGGGCGAAAAACTCGATTTTAATTGCGATTGCCGTTACGATTTTGGCAAACTTTGTGGGGATTGCCCTAGGGATTATTATGGGGTACTACGGTGGATTTATCGATAACTTCTTTATGCGTATTATCGATTTCTTCATCACATTACCAACGACAATGATTATCATCGTTGTTGTAACAATCATTCCTTCTTACGGAATTTTGGATTTAATTTTAATTATCGCAGCATTCCAGTGGATGGGGACGGCCCGACTCGTGCGTTCAAAAGCGCTATCGGAAGCACGTCGCGATTACATAAGCGCCTCGAAAACAATGGGGACAAGTGATTTCGCGATTATGTTTAAAGGATTATTACCAAACTTAAGTTCTCTATTAATCGTTGAAGTGACACTTAGCTTCGCTGGTAACGTAGGGATTGAAACAGGTCTTTCATTCTTAGGTTTCGGTTTACCACCGTCAACACCAAGTTTAGGAACTTTAGTAGCTTATGCCATGAACCCGATAATTTTATCGAGTAAATGGTGGATATGGTTACCCGCATCGATCTTAATTTTAGTGATGATGCTTGGTATAAATTATGTCGGTCAAGCGTTACGACGTGCAGCTGACGCAAAACAACGTTTAGGATAAAGGGAGGAAGAAAACTTATGAAGAAAAAGAATGGCTTAATGCTTACAACTGTATTTGCATCTGCACTAGCACTTGCTGCTTGTGGTGGAGATGACAACGAGACAACAACTGAAAAACCAGCAGATAACAACACGGACACGAAGACAGAAGATACTAAAACGGATGATGGTGCTTCAACAGCTGATGCGCCAACACTTCCAGATGAAGTTGCAAACGACGGCGATGCAATTGCTGGCGGTACATTAAAGTTCGCTTTAGTAACGGATTCTCCATTCTCAGGTATTTTGTCTTGGGAATTATATGAAAATGCGTATGATGCAGACGTTATGGATTTCATGTCGAACTTAATTTTCGACACTGATGGTGACTTCTTAATCACTGACGAAGGTATCGCGAAATTAGACGTAGATGCAGATAACAACAAAGTAACTGTAACAATCCAACATGACGTGAAATGGTCTGATGGCACGCCATTAACTGCTGACGACATTATTTATTCTTACGAAATCATTGGTCACCCAGATTACACAGGTATTCGTTATGACGGCGACTTCCAAAACATCATTGGTGCTGCTGAATACAAAGCCGGTACTGCAGAAACAATTTCTGGTATCAAAAAAATCGATGATAAAACTGTAGAAATTTCTATGACGAAAGTTTCTCCAGCGATTTACTCTGGTGGTGACGGTTTATGGAGCTATGCAGCACCTAAACACCAATTAAAAGATATTCCTGTGAAGGATTTAATCTCATCTGAACCAGTGCGTAAAAGCCCGGTTACTTTAGGTCCATTTAAATTAGATAAATTAGTAGATGGTGAATCTGTACAGTACGTAGCGAACGAGCATTACTGGAAAGGTAAACCAAAATTAGACTCAATCGTATTACAAGTTGTACCTTCAACTTCAATCGGTGAAGCATTACGTACAGGTCAATACGACTTAGCATCTTCTTACCCAACGACTCAATATGATGGCGTAAAAGATTTAACAAACTTAACAGTATTAGCTCGCCCTGAGTTAGCTTACTCTTACTTAGGATTCAAATTAGGTAAATGGGATAATGCTGCAGGTGTCAACATTACGGACGAAAATGCTAAAATGAACAACAAACAATTACGTCAAGCAATCGCTTATGCAATTGATGTTGAGCAAGTAACAGAGCGCTTCTACCAAGGCTTACGTTCTCGTGCAACTTCATTAATTCCACCAGCGTTCTCTACATTCCATGACAATACGTTAACTGGTTTCAACTATGATCCAGAAAAAGCAAAAGCTTTACTTGATGAAGCTGGCTACAAAGACGTAGATGGCGATGGTATTCGTGAAGATGCAAACGGTGAAAAATTCTCAATCCGTATGGCAGGTATGTCTGGTTCAGACACTGACGAAGCAATCGTAGAATACTACCGTCAAAACTGGAAAGATGTAGGTTTAGATGTACAGTTAACAACTGGCCGTTTAATCGAGTTCAACAGCTTCTACGATAAAGTAAAAGCGGATGATGCTGAAATCGATATGTTCATGGCTGCTTGGGGTACTGGTACAAACCCATCTCCACTTGGTTTATATGGTGAAACAGCTGCATTCAACTACAGCCGTTTCGTAACACCAGAATTACAAACTTTATTAGCTGCTATCGACTCTAAAGAAGCGATCGATGCAAGCTACCGTGCAGATGCATTCCGTAAGTGGGAAGAGTATATGTTTGATAATGCTACAACAATTCCAACATATTTCCGTACAGAAATCATCCCGGTTAACAAACGTGTGAAAAACTACAACGTAAGCTATTCTAACAATACAGAATGGCACGAAGTAGAAGTTGTTTCTGAAGATCCAGTTAAATAATTTTCAAGAACTACAACCCGCTTAGGATTTTTCCTAAGCGGGTTTTTCAAGGATTTTTTATGATAGAGGAAAGGGGATATTCAAAAGTGATTACTTTTTGAACATCCCCAGTTTACTTAGAGTTTAAATTTATTAACAAGTTCATTTAAGTCTTGTGCATTATGACTAAGTTCAATGGATACATCGTTAATTTGTTCCATCGTAGCGGATTGTTCTTCTGTTGCTGCGGCTATCATTTCAAAATCACTAACGGATTGTTCAGAGCCATTTGCCATTTGTGAAACAGAAGCGGTTACTTGTTCAGCACTTGCTGAAATCTCTTCAGACGCTGCTGATATTTCTTGCACTTGCTCGACGACCTGTCCGATTGCACCGTTGATTGACGTGAAGGTGCTTTGTGTATTGTTAATGATATCAACACCTTTTGCGACAGAAGATAAGCCTTCATGTACGGCTTGTTCCACGTTTTTCGTGCCTCGTTGAATTTCTAACGTTAATGCGACAATTTTTTCTGCTGAAAGTTTGGATTGTTCTGCTAATTTTTTTACTTCATCGGCTACAACGGCAAAGCCTTTTCCATGCTCACCAGCACGAGCTGCCTCGATGGAAGCATTTAATGCGAGTAAGTTTGTTTGATCGGATAAATCGGTAATGACCTTTGTAATTAAGCTGATTTCTTCCGATTGCACACTTAAAACTTCGGTTACAGACGAAATATTAGACGTCGATTCATGAATTGTTGTCATTTGATGTTTTGCTTCGGTTAAGGTTTCGTTACCGATTCGTGCTTGTTGCTCCATATGACTTGAACTTTCAAGTAAGACTTGCGCTGATTCTGCGATTTTTTGAATCCCAGATGCGGTTTCTTCCATTGCAGAAGAGCTTTCGCCAGCAGTAGTTGCGGTCATTTGTGCAATTTCAGTTGTATTGACGACGCGCTGTGCAACATCTTCACTTGTCGCCCGAATTTCTTCGGTACTCGCGGCTAATTCCTCGGCCGAAGAACTTAAATGCTCGGTGTTTGCTTGGATACTACCTAAAACGTCGCGTAGGTTATTTTTCATTTGATTAAAAGCGCCTGCTAATTGACCAATTTCATCTTTCGATTTGTATGTAAAATCTTCGCGCGTTAGGTCACCATTTGCAATGTAATCTGCCTCTGTTGTGACACGGCGGAGTGGGCGGGCAATTTTTGTTGTAACGAAAATTGCTAAAGCAATAATGATGGCGCTATTTAGTAAAATTGCGAGCACCGCAAGCGTGGTTGAGATGGTAATTGTCTGATCGGTTCTTTGGTCAATTGCATCTAATTGTTGTTGTTGTAGCTCTTGTAAGGATACTGTTAAATTAAAAATTTCAGAATTAGCACTTGAAAACTCGTTATTTACAATGCTGAGTGCTTGCGTTTCATTGCCAGTATCAAACGCTGTGATCGTACGGTTTGCAGCATCGATGATTGCAGTGGATGCCAGTTCTAATTCATTAAGTAACTCAGCTGACTGTGCATCCTGATTAAACGTTTTTAATTTTTGTACTTCATCTGTTAATAATGTGTTGTAAGCATTTAAACGATCGATATTAAAATCTGAAGGATCTAAAATATAAGCACGAATAAACATACCTTGAGTAGCGATCGCACGTTGTATTTCTTTCCCGATTTGAATTTGTGAGACACGTTCATCCATCATTTCTTCTACTTGGTTATTAATGCGATAAAACTGTTGTAACAATAATGATAAGCAGAGGAAGACAATAATTAATAACATTGCAAAGGATAAATTTAATTTTTTACTTACAGACATAAAAATGCCCCCTTTAGAATACGAAACTTTAAGACTATCGATTTATATATCAGTTTAATCAAACAATGACATGTGTGCAAATTATTTATTGAGGAAAAATATTATATTATTTCGAATATACAAAACGGTTGTTAATTTGCTATATTATAGAGGGGATATTCTATTTTATGTAGAATAATTCTATATCGGCGAAAACGAGGAGTACATAGGATTTATTTCTTTTTAAGTGTTTTGCCGACTTGTAGAATGCACATCACAAAGGGAAAAAGAGGAGGAAAAGAATTGGACACAACTTTACATGCAAGAATTCGTCATAATGAACTTGAGGGGAAAATTGTATCAGCTGAAACAGCAGCATCATGGATTCAAGATGGTATGGTAGTGGGGATGAGTGGCTTTACACGTGCGGGGGATGCCAAAACGGTACCGCTAGCACTGGTTGAAAAAGCAAAAACTGAGCCATTCAAAATTGATGTATATACAGGCGCTTCATTAGGGCCAGAGGTAGATCAACTAATGGCGGAGGCGGGGATTATTCGCAAGCGTGCGCCTTATCAAGGGGATCCAGCCATTCGTAAGTTAATTAATACAGGGGAAGTATTATATTCAGATATGCATTTATCACATAATGCAGAGCTAATTCGACAAGGGATTATCGGACCGATTGATTTTGCGATTATCGAAGCAACTGCGATTACGGAAGATGGCATGATTATTCCAACGACATCAATCGGAAACTCGCCAATTATTGTGCAGATGGCAAAGGAAATTATTATTGAATTAAATCCAGAACAGCCAAATTTAGAAGGGATTCATGATATTTATTTACCAGGACCACAGGGAGACCGTGAGCCAATTCCGTTATTAACTGCAAGCGACCGCATTGGGACAATTGGGATTCCGGTAGATATCAACAAAATTAAAGGGATTGTACATTCTACAATTAAAGATGCACCGTCGTTAATCGTACAGCCGGATGAAGAAACAGAACAAATCGCACAGCACTTATTAAACTTCCTGCGCGATGAAATCAAAGCAGGACGCCTACCAGAAAATTTATTACCACTGCAGTCAGGTGTTGGTTCTGTTGCAAACGCCGTATTAAACGGCTTCTTAAATTCTGAATTTGAAGAGCTAGAAATTTATTCAGAAGTATTACAAGATGCTGTATTCAATTTACTAGATGCGAACAAAATCAAAATTGCGTCAGGTACATCTATTACGTTAAGTGAAGAATGCGCTAATAAAGTGTACGGCAATATTGATCACTATAAAGATCGTTTAGTATTACGCCCACAAGAGATTTCAAATCACCCAGAAGTCATTCGTCGTATCGGAATTATTGGCATTAACACAGCGCTTGAAGTAGACATTTACGGCAACGTGAACTCAACGCATGTCAACGGTACACATATGATGAACGGTTTAGGTGGTTCAGGAGACTTCACGCGTAATGCACGATTAGGTATTTTCGTAACGAAGTCGTATGCAAAAGGTGGCGATATTTCGTCAATCGTGCCAATGGTAGCGCACCACGACCATACAGAGCATGACGTGGATGTTATTGCAACCGAGCAAGGAATCGCAGACCTACGCGGCATGGCGCCAAAAGAGCGTGCAAAAGCGATTATCGAAAACTGTGTGCATCCTGACTATAAAGAGGCGCTATGGGATTACTACAACAGTGCAGTTGAAAAAACAGGCAACGCACATACACCACATGATTTAGAAAAAGCGCTTTCATGGCATGTGAACTTCCAAAAAAATAAAACGATGAAGTTTTAATAGAGAAAAGGGATTGACCAAAAAGCTTTCTGGTCAATCCCTTTTTGCGCCGAGGATGGTGGGAATTTATTCCGACCACCGCAGAAACACCGCGCCATCGCGGATAATTAGTACATGAGCGAAACACTGTCCGCAAAAGTACAACTTTTCGGACAGCCCTCTTTATCATTATTTTTTCAACTGCATAATAACGGCTTCATCTGGTGTAACGTAGAGTGTCTTTTGCTCGAAGTAAATCACGAAACCTGGTTTTGCGCCATTTGGTTTTTTAACATGACGAATTTCTGTGTAATCTACAGGGACAGATGCCGATTCACGGGCTTTACTGAAGTAAGCACTTAACATCGCTGCTTCTTTTAACGTTGTTTCATCTGGATTTTCAGCATGAATGACAACGTGTGAGCCTGGAATGTCCTTTGTATGTAGCCAAATTTCATTGCGCTTGCCAATTTTAAATGTTAAATAATCATTTTGCTTATTATTTTTACCGACCGAAATGGCAATACCTGTTGAAGACATGAAGTTTTCAGGTGTTGGTTTTGTCGGTTTCTTTTTGCGTTTTGACTGACGTAATCGGAGTAAGCCTTGCTCTGCGAGTTCTTCACGAATTTCCTCAATATCAGAAGGTGAAGCTTGCTGTACTTGCTGCGAGAGCATCTCTAAATAATGAATGTCATCAAGCGTTTTTTGCTGCTGTTCTTCAATCATAATCAGTGCTGTTTTAGCTTTGTTGTATTTTGTGTAATAGCTTTGTGCATTTTCAATCGGCGATTTACGCGGGCTAATGGGAATACGCACTTTTTCAGCCGGTTCACTGTAGTAGTTTTCAACGTCTACATAGTCTGCACCTTTCGCAAAGTTATATAAATTGGCCATTAATAATTCGCCGTAAAGCTGAAACTGTTCTAAGTTTTGTGCGCGCTCTAAATCTTTTTGTAGTTTCTTTTGCTTTAGCTTTAATTTGTTCAGTTCGTTTTGTAACCAACGCTCTAAATCACCTGCCTGCTGCTTGACACGATCACGCTCAGCGCGTGCGAAAAATACACGATCCAGCAGTTCACCCAGTGTGTCATATGTAGTAACAACACCTTGTAAATGGGTTAGGTTTGTAGGAGAGAAATAGCTTTTACCTTCTAATTCTACGTATGTTGGTTTTGCAATGGTTGCAATTTCATTCATAAACTGACGCGTCGCTGTTACCGCATCTTGTGTTGTTAAACGGTGTAGGAGCTCTGTCGCGTGCAGTGGTGAAAAACCAGCGAACTTTTCAATAAGGTCTTTTGCTGTTAAATCTTGTGTGAATAGTTGTTTTAGCTCTTCGTCGGATAAGCTTGTTAGAGAAGCTTTATCTTGTTTTGGTGGCTCAATGTACGCTTGCCCAGGTAACACGGTACGGTAGCTATTCACTGATGGTGGTAAGTGTTTTAAGCTATCGATAATTTTCCCCGTCTCTACATCAATTAGTAGAAGGTTACTGTGACGGCCCATCACTTCAATGATTAGCTGACGTTTTACAGGGTCACCAATTTCGTTTGTACTATCAATATCAAATGTAAGAACGCGTTCAAAGCCTTGTTGCGTAATGTTTGAAATATAGCCACCGTCTAAATGTTTGCGCAGGAGCATACAGAACATTGGAGGATCTGCCGGGTTTTCAATCGATTGCTCTGTACGATGTACGCGTGAATAGGATGGATGGATCGAAAATAAAAGCTTTGTGTTTACACCAGCTGCGCGGATTTGTAATACGACTTCTAGCGCGTTGGGCTGATAAATTTTTGTAATGCGTCCAGATGTTAAGCTTTGTAGCTCTTTACTCATTGAACGCGTAAATAATCCGTCAAATGCCATTGTGTTTGCCTCTTTCGTTTCATTAAATTCTTTGTCCATCTATCATACCACTTTTTGACGGGTTGGCAGTAGGCAGATACATAAACGCCGTGGATTATTCAAGGTGAAGGATATTCCCCTTGTTCACAGTTTTTCACTCGCTTTCGTACGAATTGTATTTACTATCGTAATCGATTACGCAAATTTAAATAAACCTATGTTATAATTAATGCAATATGCAAAGAAGGGCGTGACGAACCTTGGTACGTAGTATGACCGGTTTCGGCAGGGGGGTCACAACAACGAAAAACTTTCAACTAACTGTTGAAATTCGTGCTGTGAATCATCGTTTTTTAGAAATGAATACGAAGTTTCCAAAAGAATGGATGGAAGCGGAAGTGCTTGCAAAAAAAATGTTGTCGGATACGATTTCTCGTGGGAAAATAGATGTTATCATTTTTCTAAAAGAATTAAAGGATACCGAGCAAACAATTCAAATAAATTGGCCGCTACTAAATGCGTTTTTACAAGCGAAGGAAGAGCTTGCACAGTCTGTTTCGATGGAAGAAAAGTGGACGATGCAAGAAATTGTCAGCCTTGAGCAAGTACTGCAAATCGAAAAGATGGAGCTTGAACAAGCACAAATTATCAAAGCAGTACAAAGTGCGTTAGCAGAAGCCATTCAAAATTTAATTGCGATGCGTGAGCGTGAAGGCGAGCAATTACAGCAAGTAATGTTACAATATAAGGCTGAGCTAGAAAAAGAGATTGCGCAAATCCGAAATTATGCGCCATTAGCAGTGGACAAGTATCGCGAACGTTTAACAAGTCGTTTACAAGACATTGCAAGTGGGCAATTAATAGAAGAACGAATCTTTACAGAAGTAGCCATTTTTGCTGAACGTATTGATATTACAGAAGAGCTAGATCGTCTTACGAGTCATTTTAGCCAATTAGTCGAAACATTAAATGAACCAATAGCAATTGGCCGTAAGCTTGACTTTATTATGCAAGAAATGAATCGTGAAATTAATACAATTGGTTCAAAAAATCAGTCAACGGCTTGTTCGTCAGCTGTTGTCCAAGCCAAAACGATTTTAGAAAAAATGCGAGAACAAGTTCAAAATATTGAATAACAAAAGGAGATACATATGCATAAACAACGTGGATTATTAATTGTTTTATCTGGTCCATCAGGCGTTGGTAAAGGGACAGTTCGTAAAGAGCTCTTCTCACAGCCTGATACAAATTACGAATATTCGATTTCGATGACAACACGTAATCCTCGCGAAGGAGAAATAGATGGTGTAGACTATTTCTTTAGAACACGTGAGGAATTCGAAACGTTAATTGAACAAGGAGGCTTACTCGAGCACGCGGAATTCGTAAGCAACTATTACGGGACACCGCTTGCCTATGTTCAAGAAACGCTAGAAGCGGGTCGTGACGTATTTTTAGAAATCGAGGTGCAAGGTGCAGCTCAAATTCGTGAAAAGGCGCCAGATGCGTTGTTTATCTTTTTAGCCCCACCTAGCATTACCGAGCTTGAGCAGCGTTTAGTTGGTCGCGGTACAGAAACAGAAGACGTGATCGCGCGACGCATTGCAACGGCTCGTGAAGAAGTTGAAATGATGTCTCTTTACGATTATGTTGTAGAAAATGACCAAGTTCAAAATGCATGTGATAAAATTAATGCAATCATTGTAGCGGAGCACTGCCGTCGTGTACGTGTAGAAAAACGCTACTTGTCAATGTTGAGAGGAGAATAAAACTATGTTATACCCATCAGTAGATAAGTTAAAAAAACAAATCGATTCTAAATACTCATTAGTGAGCTTAGCATCAAAACGTGCACGCCAATTGCAAGAAGAGGGCGGCGAAATGCTAGACAAATACGTTTCATACAAACCAGTAGGAAAAGCGTTAGAAGAAGTTGCTGCAGGTAAGTTACGTAAAGTGAAGCAAGATGCTTCAGCGATTTACGAAGACGAAATTTAATCTAGATAAAACATTCAAATATGTTGAGTTGAAGCTCCCTTAGAATCTTTCTTTGGGGGCTTATCCTTTGAAAGGACGGTTATGATGATGGAAAAGAACAATGTATTATTGTGTGTTTCAGGGGGCATTGCCGTTTATAAGGCGGTCGCACTTGTAAGTAAATTATCGCAAGCGGGCATGAACGTAAAAGTCATGATGACCGAGTCAGCAAGAAAGTTCGTGGCACCACTTAGCTTTCAGGTGATGTCAAAAAACGATGTGTTTTACGATACATTTGATGAAAAGGATTCCAACGTTATTGCACATATTGATTTAGCGGATTGGGCGGATTTAGTCATTGTTGCACCAGCGACAGCCAATATGATTGCCAAAATGGCACACGGCATGGCCGATGATATGGTGACAACGACATTACTTGCGACAACGGCACCAGTTTGGGTCGCACCGGCGATGAATGTACATATGTATGAGCATCCGGCAGTGAAGCGCAACATTCAGCAACTCCATGAAGATGGGCTTCGTTTTATCGAGCCATCAGAAGGTTTTTTAGCATGTGGTTATGTGGGCAAGGGACGTTTAGAAGAGCCTGAAAAAATTACCGCGCTTGTTGTGAAGCATTTTAATGAGCGAAGTGAGGCGCAATGAAGTTTGCACAAGTAATCGTAGATGTATCGGCTTACCCGGTAGATCGACCGTTTGATTATTTAATTCCTAAAGAATGGGAAGAACTAATTGATACTGGTTGCCGTGTGAAAGTTCCATTTGGCCCGCGGAATGTGCTCGGCTTTGTTGTCGGGATTTCCGAAGAGTCCGATGTACCCGTAGAAAAAATTAAGGCCGTGGCGCAAGTGCTTGATCTTGAATCGATTTTAACTGTTGAAATGCTCGAGCTTGCCAAATGGTTGAAGCATCAAACGATTTGCTATGAAATTGATGCCCTACAAGTGATGCTACCAGGTGCTCTGCGCGCAAAGTATGAAAAGTATGCCATGTTAATCGGCGATGCGACACAGCTAGCATCTGAACTTCAGCCGTATTTTGAAAAGGCCACAAAGGTGAATGTTGCGCAATTTGAAAAAGCAAATGCATTGAAATCGTTAAAGCAAGCGGTAAACGCTGGGCTTGTGCTGATTGAAAATGAAGTGAAGCAAAAGGGGCAAGTAAAGCAAGTACGGAAAGTGCAAATTGCCTCACTCGAACAGCTTGAAGTTGTGCAACAGCAAATTAAGCGCGCCCCAAAGCAAATCGCACTTATTGAATGGATGAAGCCTTATGCCGGAGCCATTTTAATGCCGGATGCGATTTGTGAAGCGGTCAATGTGACGAGCGCCGTATTAAAAGGCGTCATTGACAAAGGTGCGGCAGAATATATTCACGAGGAAGTATATCGTGACCCGTATACAAAGGAAATTGTGCATACCGACAATTTAACGTTAACCGATGAGCAGCACAACGCATTGACTAAAATAAAGCAGGCGATGGAAGAACAGCGCCAAGAAACGTTTTTACTACACGGTATTACCGGGAGTGGGAAAACGGAAATTTATTTGCAAGCGATTCAGCGTGCGATTGCGGAAAACAAAGAAGCGATTGTACTGGTTCCTGAGATTTCGCTAACCCCACAAATGACGGAGCGCTTTAAATCACGTTTTGGTGATGAGGTTGCCGTGATGCATAGTGGACTATCTGTTGGTGAAAAATACGATGAATGGCGCAAAATTCAGCAAGGCAAAGTAAAAGTTGTTGTTGGAGCGCGTTCAGCGATTTTTGCGCCCTTTAAAAATTTAGGAATTATCATTTTAGATGAGGAGCATGAATCCACATACAAGCAAGAGGATTCGCCGCGTTACCATGCGAGGGATGTAGCGATTTGGCGCGGCAAGTATTACAACTGTCCGGTCATTTTAGGGAGTGCGACACCAGCACTTGAAACATATGCTCGTGCAAAAAAAGGTGTGTATACGCTATTAACGCTCAATAACCGTGCGAAAAGCCAAGCGTTGCCAACCGTTCACATTGTCGATATGCGTGAAGAGCTCCAGGCGGGGAATCGTTCGATGTTTTCACAGCAACTTATGACAGCACTTCTAGAACGACTAGAGCGCGGCGAGCAAGCGGTGCTGTTTTTAAATCGCCGTGGGTATTCATCGTTTGTGCTATGCCGGGATTGTGGAACGAGCGTACAATGTCCGAACTGTGATATTTCACTAACGTACCACCGCTATCAAGAAAAGTTGAAATGCCACTATTGTGGACATGAGGAGTATATTCCAGAGACGTGCCCCGAGTGCCAAAGTGAAAACATCCGCTATTTCGGTACAGGTACGCAAAAAGTAGAGGAAGAGATTTTCAAGCTGTTCCCGCAAGCGCGTGTCCTGCGAATGGATGTAGATACAACAAGGCAAAAAGGTTCACATGAAAAAATGCTTGATGCGTTTGGACGTGGGGAAGCAGATATTTTACTCGGCACGCAAATGATCGCAAAAGGCTTAGATTTTCCGAACATTACGCTAGTTGGTGTACTGAGTGCTGATACGAGCTTACATTTACCAGATTATCGTGCGGCAGAGAAGACGTTCCAGCTCATGACACAAGTAAGTGGTCGTGCTGGGCGTCACGACAAACCAGGGGAAGTATTTATTCAAACGTATACCCCAGAGCATTATGCGATTGAATTATCGAAAGAGCAGCACTACACGCCGTTTTATGAACGTGAAATGCATGCACGTCACACAGCAGGCTACCCACCGTATTATTATTTAGCGCTTGTGCAAGTAACACATGAAGACGTCGTCATGGCGGCAGAATATGCAGGACGTGTTGCGGAGTATTTACGTTCGAATTTATCGTTTGATGTTTCGGTTATTGGACCAACAACGGCAAGTATTGCTCGTCTCCAAAATAGATATCGCTACCAATGTTTGATAAAATATAAAATAGAGCCAAAATTAATTCCTGTGCTGTTGCAATTGATTAAATTGTATCGTTCCGAATGGATTAAAAAAGGCATTGTGTTAACAGTTGATTTAGATCCACAGATGATCTAATGGATATAGAAAGAGGTTAAAGGTTATGGCAATTAAAGAAGTTATTAAAAACCCGGCAAACGTGTTAAACCAACAAACAAAAGAAGTCGAAGTAATCGATGAATCGATCATCGCATTACTAGATGATTTATACGACACAATGGTTGAGCACGACGGTGTAGGGATTGCGGCGCCACAAATTAATGTAGGCCTACGCGTTGCGATTGTTGAGCTTGGGGAAGATATTTTAGAAATGATTAACCCTGTAGTGATCGAAACACGTGGCGAAGAAGAAGATGTAGAAGGCTGCTTAAGTTTCCCAGATCTTTTTGGTATGGTAAAACGCCCAACGTACGTGAAAATTGAAGCGGCTGACCGTGAAGGCCAAATCTACGAGTTAGAAGCAGAAGATTTCGAAGCGCGTTGCATTTTACACGAAATCGACCATTTAGATGGTGTGTTATTTGATTCGAAAATGACACGTGTGTTAACAGAAGCGGAGCTAGAAGAGTTATACGCGGACGCTGAGGAGGAATAATCGATGACAAAAATCGTTTTCATGGGTACACCGGCATTCTCAGCGCCGATTTTGCGTATGCTACAACAAGAAGGCTATGATGTCGTAGCTGTTGTCACACAGCCAGATCGTCCTGTGGGTCGTAAAAAAGTGTTAACACCACCTCCAGTAAAAGCGGAAGCGTTAGCATTAGGTATTCCGGTCATTCAGCCTGAAAAATTACGTGGCTCTGAAGAATTACAACAAATTATCGCGTTAAACGCTGATTTAGTAGTTACAGCTGCATTCGGTCAAATTTTACCTAAAGAATTACTAGATGCACCGCGTTTGGGCTGTATTAACGTCCATGCTTCATTATTACCAGTATACCGCGGCGGAGCGCCAATTCACCAAGCGATTATTGATGGTCAAGCGAAAACAGGCGTGACGATTATGTATATGGCACAGAAGCTTGATGCAGGAGATATTATTGCACAGCGCGAAATTATGATTGAAGATACAGACCACACAGGTGGCCTATTCGACAAATTAAGCGATGTAGGTCGTGAGTTATTAAAAGATACATTACCATCAATTATTGATGGTACAAACGAGCGCACTGTACAAGACGAGTCACTTGTCACATACGCGGGCAATATTAGCCGTGACCAGGAGTTAATTGATTGGAATAAAGACGCACGCACATTATATAATCAAGTGCGCGGCTTACATCCATGGCCAGTTGCCTATACAACATTTGAAGATGCCAACTTCAAAATATGGTGGGCAAAACCAGGTGAAACCGCTACGAACGCCGCACCAGGTGAAGTCGTAAACATCGAAAAAGATTATTTTGAAGTCGCAACAGGTGATGGTTCAACACTCGCATTATACGATGTACAGCCAGCAGGCAAAAAACGTATGACAGCTGAGGAATACCTACGTGGTACGGGCTCGAAATTACAGATTGGGGACCGTTTTCAATGAGCAAGAAAAAAGAAATCATTTGGGATGGTAATGTACGTGACGCGGCATTAACGATTTTACTTACAGTCGATAAAAGCCAAGCCTACAGTAACTTACTATTACACCAAACGATTGAAAAATATAAAATTGACGCCAAAGACCGTGGTTTATTAACGGAATTAACGTATGGTACACTGCAATATAAATACACGCTAGACTACTATTTAGATCCATTTATTCGCGGGAAAGTGGATATTTGGGTGCGTTGGTTACTACGTATGTCGCTGTATCAAATGCATTATTTAACACGTATTCCAGCGCACGCTGCGGTAAATGAAGCAGTAGAAATCGCAAAACGTCGTGGCCATAAAGGAATTGCATCGATGGTGAACGGGATTTTACGTTCGATTTTACGTGAAGGTGTACGTTCGCTTGATTTAATCACAGATGCCAATGAGCGTTTAGCGATCGAAACAAGTCATCCGCAGTGGCTAGTTAACCGCTGGGTAGAAAGCTATGGCTATGACCACACACGCGAAATGCTTCTTGAAAACAACATCGCCCCACTACAAACGGTGCGTGTTAATACGACAAAAGCAACGGTTGAACAAGTGATTACAACGTTAGAGCGTGAAGGTGTGAAAGCACGTCGTAGTGAATTTATGCCACAGTGTTTACATTTAGAAAGTGGACAAGCCGCACGGACAGGCGCATTCCGTAATGGCTTAATTACGATTCAAGATGAAAGTTCAATGCTACCTGCTACCGTGTTAAACCCACAGCCAGGTATGAAAGTACTGGATATGTGTGCTGCACCAGGCGGGAAAACGACGCATTTAGCTGAAGTCATGAACAATGAAGGTTCTATTTTGGCAACGGACTTACATCCGAAAAAATTAAATTTAATCGAAGAAAATGTCGAGCGCTTAGGGCTAACGATTGTGGAAACCGCACCACTTGATGGACGTAAAGCAGCGGAGCTTTTACAAAAAGAAGGCTATGATGCGATTTTAGTCGATGCACCGTGCTCAGGCCTAGGTGTAATGCGTCGTAAGCCAGATATTAAGTATACAAAGCGCGAAGAGGATTTAGAAAGTCTACAAACAATCCAATTAGCTATTTTAGAGAATGCGGTACAATTATTAAAAACGGAGGGTCGTTTAGTGTACTCAACATGTACAGTCGATCGTCGTGAAAACGAAGGTACGGTACAAGCCTTCTTACAAGCACATCCGGAAATGCAACCGGTGATGTTAGAAAATTTACCAACACAACTAGATGCGAAACAACAAGACGGGATGCTACAAGTATTCCCTCAAGATATTGGCAGTGACGGATTTTTCGTAGCTGCATTCGTAAAAAAAGGAGCGTCCAATTAATATAATGGAGCAGGAACAATTAAAACAATTTGATGACCGTATTCAGGATTTAATGGAAGAAGTGGCAGACAAGCCAGTTCGCCGTGAGAAAAAAGAAAAACCACAATTAAAACCTTCTATCTACTCATTACGTCTAGATGAAATGAAGGAATGGTTAACAGCGAATGGTGAAAAAGCATTCCGCGCAGGCCAAATTTACGAGTGGTTATATGAAAAGCGTGTAAAAACGTTTGAAGAGATGTCGAACCTATCAAAAGGCTTACGTGACAAGCTTGAAGCAGAATTTGCGTTAACGACACTTTCAACAATTATTAAACAGGAATCAAAAGACGGCACAATTAAGTTTTTATTCCAATTACAAGATGGCTATTCAATCGAAACAGTATTAATGCGTCACGAATACGGAAACTCGATTTGTGTAACAACACAAGTAGGTTGCCGCATTGGCTGTACGTTCTGTGCCTCAACATTAGGCGGACTTAAACGTCACTTAATGGCCGGAGAAATCGTTGAGCAAGTAGTGAAAGTACAACAACAACTTGATGAAACAGAAGAACGCGTATCATCAATCGTGATTATGGGGATTGGTGAGCCATTCGATAACTATGATGCGATGATGAGCTTCTTAAAAATTATGAATGATGACAAAGGCTTAAACATCGGCGCGCGTCATATTACGGTTTCCACTTCTGGGATTGTACCGAAAATTTACGAATTTGCCGACGAAGGTATGCAAATTAACTTTGCTGTATCCTTACACGCACCAAACCAAGAAGCACGTCAGAAATTAATGCCGATTGCTAAAGCATATAAATTAGAAGAGCTAATGGACGCGGTAAAATACTATACGACGAAAACAGGTCGCCGTGTAACGTTTGAATATGGCTTAATGTCAGGTCAAAATGATACGGAAGAAGTAGCATTAGAATTAGCGAAATTAATTAAAAACATTAAATGTCACGTTAACTTAATTCCAATCAACTACGTACCAGAACGTGATTATATTCGTACGTCACGTAGTAAAATCTTTGCCTTTGAAAAAACGTTAAAGGAACAAGGTATTAACGTAACGATTCGTCGTGAGCAAGGTGCGGATATCGCAGCAGCTTGTGGCCAGTTACGTGCACAGGAACGATCACAAGAAACAAAGTAGGTGGACGATAGTGAACTTTACAGTGGAAAGTGATATTGGGTTGAAGCGAACAATCAATGAAGATCGGGCGGCGTTTTTTGAACGCCCCGATCGTTTTAAGCTTGCGATTTTAGCAGACGGCATGGGTGGACATAATGCAGGCGACGTGGCGAGTGAAATGGCGATTAACGAAATGCAGCAGCTTTTCGAGCAAGTCGACAGTGCACAATTCGCGACAAAACAGACGCAATTCGAATGGTTGCGTGATGCGGTTTCACATATTAATCAGAAAATTTACCACTATTCCTTAGCGCATGAAAATTGCCAGGGGATGGGGACGACAATGATTGCAGTGTTACTTGATCAAAAGGAATGTATTATTAGTCATGTCGGTGATAGTCGTGTATACCATTTTACAAACGATTCCGTAGAGTTAGTAACGAGAGACCATTCATACGTAAATATTTTATTAGAAAATGGGGAAATTAGTGAGGAAGAGGCAAAAAATCATCCGAAGCGTAACTTCATTTTAAAAGCATTAGGAACGGAAATTTCAATTGAACCAGACTTCTATGAAATCACCTTAGATGATGAGGCGCATATACTCATTTGTTCCGACGGCTTAAGTAATAAGCTAACGCCAGCGGAAATGGCGCAGGTCATCGCGCGACCGATTTCGATTCAAGAAAAAGGAAAACATTTTATTCAAGCAGCAAATGAACGCGGCGGAGAAGATAATATTTCCCTTATTTTAATGACGACCAAGCAGGAGGTGTAGTCAATGCTAGTAGGAAAACATATTAGTGGCCGTTACAAAATTTTACAAGTAATCGGCGGCGGCGGTATGTCGAATGTGTATTTAGCGCATGACATCATTTTAAACCGTGATGTTGCCGTTAAAATTTTGCGCTATGATTTATCCAATGAAGAAGAATTGCATCGTCGTTTCCAACGTGAAGCATTGTCTGCAACAAGTTTAATGCACCCAAATATCGTCAGCATTTATGATGTTGGGGAAGATGGGGATATGCATTATATCGTCATGGAATACATTAAAGGGAAAACATTGAAACAATACATACAAGAGTTTTCACCTTTATCATCTGCGCGCAGTGTGCACATTATGAAGCAATTAACTTCAGCACTAGATCATGCACATGAGAATGGGATTATCCACCGTGATATTAAGCCGCAAAACATTTTAATGGACGAAGAAGGTAATGTGAAAATTACCGATTTTGGAATCGCGACGTCATTAGGCGCAACAAGCTATACACAAACAAACTCGGTCATCGGTACCGTACATTACCTATCACCAGAGCAAGCGCGTGGCGGACTTGCGACAATGAAGTCTGACATTTATGCGTTAGGGATTGTGTTGTACGAATTATTAACAGGCGAATTACCGTTCTCAGGTGAGTCAGCCGTATCGATTGCACTCAAGCATTTACAAGCCGAAACACCATCAGTTCGTGAATTCGATGCGACCATTCCGCAAAGTGTGGAAAATATCGTATTAAAAGCAACGTCAAAAGATGCGAATCATCGCTACGAAAGTGCCGAAGCAATGCAAGAAGATTTAGAAACATGTTTATCACTAAATCGCATGAATGAACCAAAGTTCGCACCACCGTTAGATGATGATGTAACAAAGCTAATTCCGATTATTAAAGAACCAAAGCCAGCGCAGCCACATGTGCAAAAACCTTCTACTGGTGTAACAGAGCAAACGGTGTTAATGGAGAAAACCAATCCTACACCAACAGCGCCGCAACAGCCAGAGGTGAAAAAGAAGCCGAAGAAAAAATGGCCGATAATTGTCGGGGTTTTAGCACTCTTTCTGATTGCTGGGATTGCCGCAGCATTTATGCTAACACCGAATAAATATCCAGTGCCGGGTGTAGTAGGCATGCCACTCGATGAAGCGATTGCAGAAATTGAAAAGGCAGGCTTTGTTGTCGGGAAGCAAGAAGAGCGAAATGCTGAAGATGTAGAAGTGGGACTGATTATCGATACGACACCACGTGCTGGCCTTGAAAAGGTAAAGGGCACTGAAATTGATTTAATCGTTAGTCTCGGGAAATCAGCTTCAGAAATGCCTGATTTTGTTGGAAAGCAAATTACCCAAGTTGAGCCAGTGTTAAAGGGCTATAAAGATTATTATATTGATGATGAAGTTTATGATGATTATGCGCTAGAAGGTGAAATTATCAAGCAAACGCCAAAAGCCGGTAGCGAAATAATCGCCGAAGAAACAGAAGTTGTATTAGTTTTAAGTAAAGGTAAGGAAAAAAGGACGGTTAGTAGCTTAGCGAATTTTAGTGAGGCGCAGCGTAAAGAATATGAACGTACGTCTGGTTTTAAAATTCATGTAACAGGTAGCAAGCACTCGGACACGGTGGAAGATGGTCATGTCATGGAGCAGACGCCAAAATCAGGTACTACGCTTGACGTAGGAGCGACAATCAATGTTGTTCTTTCAAAAGGTCCAGAAGCGAAACAAGAAAGTGTGTACCGCAAGGAAATCGAAATTCCATATGAGCCTTTAGAGGAAGGTATGGAGCAAACGGTTTCGATTTATATTCAAGATAAAACACGTACGATGATTGAGCCTGATGATACATTTACAATTACCGAAACAACGAAGTATGAAATTTTACTAACAATTGTTGAAGGCGATAAAGCTGCTTATCAGGTTGTTCGGGATAATAATGTCATTCAAAACGAAACAATCACATATGAAAGTTTAATCCCGTAAGGAGGAATTAGATGGCGCAAGCCCAAATCCGCAAAGCATTAAGTGGTTATTATTATGTTGAAAAAGACGGTGAACTCATTCAATGTCGCGCACGTGGGATTTTCCGGAACCGAGGAGAATCACCACTTGTGGGGGATCTTGTAGAGTATTCCTATGACGGCCATTCAGATGGCTCGATTGAAGAAATCAAGCCGCGTCATAATGCATTAGTTCGTCCGCCAATTGCCAATGTCGATCAAGCACTGCTTGTATTTTCGGCAAAGGAACCGGATTTTAACACGATACTACTCGACCGCTTTTTAGTAGTGCTAGAATCATTCCACGTAAAGCCGATTATCATTTTAACGAAATTAGATTTGATCAGTGCTGAAGAACGTGAAAAGCTACAAACGTATATTAACGATTACAAAGAGATTGGCTATGATTTTATTGAAACGTTTAAAGATGACGAGACATTAATGGATAAAATTGAGCCGATTTTAAAAGGGAAAACATCGGTACTAGCGGGTCAGTCAGGTGTTGGGAAATCAACATTACTCAATACGCTTTTACCAGCATTAGATTTAAAAACAGGCATTATTTCAAAAAGTTTAGGGCGTGGTAAGCATACAACCCGTCATGTAGAGCTGATTGAAGTGGCAGGTGGGTTACTTGCTGACACACCAGGCTTTAGTTCATTTGATTTTGATACGATTGAAAAAGAAGAGTTAACGGGGTGCCTACCTGAATTCCAGCGTATTAGTGAAGACTGTAAATTCCGCGGCTGCCTTCATACGAAGGAGCCAAAATGTGCCGTGAAGCAGGCAGTTGAAACAGGAGAAATCCGTAAATACCGCTACGCCCACTATGAACAATTTTTACAAGAAATTATTGATCGGAAGCCGAGGTACTAAACATGATTAAAATTGCACCATCGATTTTAGCAGCAGACTTTGCAAAGTTAGGTCAAGAAGTAAAAGAAGTTGAAGCAGCAGGCGCTGAACTGATTCATATCGACGTGATGGATGGCCATTTCGTGCCTAATATTTCATTTGGCGCGATTGCACTAGAAGCGATTCGTCCACTTTCTACATTACCAATGGACGTTCATTTAATGATTGAAAATCCAGACCAATATATTGAGCAGTTTGCAAAAGCAGGTGCTGACTATATTACGGTTCACGTGGAAGCGTGCCGTCACCTGCACCGTACAATTCAATTAATTCGCTCATTCGGTGTAAAGCCGGGTGTTGTGTTAAATCCACATACACCGATCGAATCGATTCAACACGTATTAGAAGACGTGGATATGGTGTTATTTATGACGGTAAACCCAGGCTTCGGTGGACAAAAGTTCATCGAATCGGTTGTGCCAAAAGTAGCGGCATTATCAACAATTATTAAAGAGCGCAGCCTTAATATCGAAATCGAAATTGATGGCGGTATTAATGCGAAAACAATCGTACCATGCGCAAAAGCGGGCGCAACGATTTTCGTAGCAGGCTCAGCTATTTACGGTAAAGAAGATCGCGCACAAGCTCTGCAAGAAATTAAACAAGCAGGACTTTCGGCAATCCAGTGATTGTAGCTATTTGCGCAGGCGGCCCCATTCGTGAGGTCGCCTTTTCTTTAACGCCGGATAAATGGATTGGTGTCGACCGAGGAGCGCTCTATTTAATTGACGAAGCGATCAACCCCGATGCCATTGTCGGTGATTTTGATTCGGTTACTGCGGAGGAATTTGCGCGAATTTCTAAAGCAGTGGCACATATCGAACAATTTCAGGCGGAAAAAGATGAAACCGATACCGATTTAGCGCTCATAAAAGCCCTAGATTACGCGCCAACAGAAATTTGGTTAACAGGCGTTACGGGTGGGCGTTTAGATCATTATGAGGCTGTACTGCGCTCTGTGTATACGTTACAGCAGCAACATCCGGAAGTTACGTTAAAAGTGATTAATCCGTACAATGAAATCCAGTTTTTACAAGAAGGAAAGCATGTATTAGATAAAGGTGTGTATGCTTATGTATCATTTTTTGCATATGGTCAAACGTTAACGAATGTGACGTTACGTGGTGTAAAATATGAAACGACAGATGAAGTAATCGAACAAGGTACAACACGCTTTACAAGTAATGAAATCCTTGGAGATGGGTCTATTTCTTTTGAAGGCGGCATATGTTTAATGATAAAGAGTAGAGACTAAGGAGGAGTTTTCCTGAAAGTGTATACCTTTCAATTACCAAAATGGGTGAGTGGGATGGCAAGGGGCTGTGTGAAGTTATTTCGAAGAGACAAAAAAGAAAAATGATAGCTAGCTATCGTTCACAAATGTGGGCGGTGGCTTTTTTGTCTATCTTTCTAGAAGAAATAAAAAAGAGCATCAGCTTTTGCTGATGCTCTTTACGCGATTAAACGCGTTCGATTTTACCTGATTTTAAAGCACGAGCAGAAACCCATACACGTTTTGGCTTACCGTCAACTAAAATACGAACTTTTTGTAGGTTAGCACCCCAAGTACGTTTAGAAGCGTTCATAGCGTGTGAACGGTTGTTACCAGTACGAGCTTTACGGCCAGTAATTACGCATTGTTTTGGCATTGTAAAATTCCTCCTTACAGCTGAATCTGAAATCTATATTTCAGTTCGATATTTCACATACCATAATAATTTAACATACCTCCCGAATGAGTGCAAGACATTTTGCACAAGCTTTCAAGAAAAAAACCTTTACACCTACTTTCAAATTAAATGGTTACATTTTTTGTGAAATGGAAATAGAAGGAGTGGTGAAAACAATAGGAGGTTTTTGTATGAAAAAATGCATGATTATTTTAAATCCATCATCAGGAAAAGAACAGGCGCTTGAATATAAGGATCAAATGTTAAAGCAGCTACATAACTTTGACGTGGTTGTGAAAGAGACGAAAAAAGAAGGCGATGCGACACAGTTTGCGCGCTTAGCTTGTGATGAGCAGTATGATGCTGTTGTATTGGTTGGAGGTGACGGTACATTAAACGAAGGGATTAACGGCATTGCTGAGCAACCTCATCGCCCTATTGTAGGCATTGTCCCGCTCGGCACGGTAAATGACTTTGCCAGAGCCCTTAAAATTCCATTAGAACCAGCAGAAGCGATCACTTTACTTGGTGGTGCTACTAGAAAAGCAGATATTGGAAAAGTGAATAATCATTACTTTACGAATGTCGTAGCAATTGGTTCGATTGCCGATGCGGTCGGAGATGTTTCAGTAGCGCAAAAAACGTCACTCGGATCACTTGCCTATTTAGTAGAAGGGGTAAAGGCTGCGGTTCAAAATGAAGCGTTTGAAATTCAAGTAGAAGCAAACGATACGGACTACCTAGAGGAAACGATGTTGTTTTTATGTGTACTAACGGATTCGGTCGGGAGTTTCAAAGCGATAAATGAAGAGGCAGATGCTTCGGATGGTTTATTGCATGGCTTTATTATAAAAAATAGCAATGTGTTACAAGCTGTAGGGATTGCCAAAAATTTATTAACAGGGAATTACGAAGACGATGATAATATTATTAAATTCGATGCAAGTGAAATGATTGTCAAAGCAAATAAACCGCTGACTCTAAATGTTGACGGCGATTTAATCGGAGAAGTACCCGCCACGATTTCGATTTTGCATAATCATCTTGAATTTTTTGTACAAGGCTAGGCCACTAGCTTTGTCTTCTTTCAAAAATAAAAAGTATACAATTTTACCGTTATAACAGTGTCTAGGCATTCGCGCCAGCCCCTCGGACGTTTCGAGCCCTCCTGCAAAAGTGGTGGGGCGTTTACTTTTGCAGGAGGGCTCTCCAATGCCTGTCGGGGCTTAAAGGGCGCGAATGCGCTTTTCTTGTGTGGGTCGAAATTTGTCAGAAAAGCAAGTTTGAACTGGACGAATGTGAACGTTTTCTTTTATAATCAACTTTTGTGTAGTACAATATAGATTAGTCAAATAGAGCCAAGGGGGCATACACTATGTCAGTTGAATTAAATAATGAATTCGGCCATATTGATATTTCCAATGATGTAATTGCACAAATTGCTGGTGGAGCGGCAATCGAATGCTACGGAATCGTGGGCATGGCTTCAAAACATCAAGTACGTGATGGTTTAACAGATATTTTACGAAAAGAAAATTTTGCAAAAGGTGTACTGATTCGTCAAGAAGATGAAGACTTACATATTGATATGTACATTATTGTAAGCTATGGTACAAAAATTTCAGAAATCGCATATCAAGTTCAATCGAAAGTAAAATACACAGTAAATAAAACATTAGGCATGAGTGTTAAGTCAGTTAACATCTATGTTCAAGGCGTTCGTGTAGCGAACGTGTAAGAGGAGGAAATGAATCGGATGAAGTCTTTAGACGGAATTAAGTTTGCTGAAATGGTACAAATGGGTGCACACAACCTTTACCAAAACGCAGCATATGTAGATTCACTAAATGTATTCCCTGTACCAGACGGGGATACAGGGACAAACATGAATTTATCTATGACATCTGGTGCAAACGAAACACAAGCAAATGCAGCAGAGCATATTGGGAAAGTAGCACAAAGCTTATCTAAGGGCTTACTTATGGGCGCACGCGGAAACTCTGGCGTAATCTTATCGCAGTTATTCCGTGGTTTCGGTAAAGCTATTGAAAAAGAAGCGACAATCGATGCACTTGGTTTAGCAAATGCATTCCAAGCAGGTGTTGATACTGCTTACAAAGCCGTGATGAAGCCTGTAGAAGGCACAATCTTAACGGTAGCACGTGAAGCAGCTGCAAAAATTGTAGAAGTTGCACAAACTGAAGCAGATATGATTGCTGTAATGGAAGCATTCATCACAGAAGCGAAAGCGTCACTTGACCGCACACCGGATCTTTTACCAGTGTTAAAAGAAGTAGGCGTTGTGGACAGTGGTGGTCAAGGGTTACTATTCGTATACGAAGGTTTCCTTGCTTCAATGAAGGGCGAGCCATTACCAGAGAAAAACGAATCGTCTTTAGATGATTTAATTAATGCAGAACACCACCGTGTCCAAGACTTCATGGATACTTCGGATATCGAGTTCGGTTATTGTACAGAAATTATGGTACGTCTTGAAGAAGACAAAGTACCATTTGATGAAGAACAATTCCGCCAAGAGTTAAATCCGATGGGTGACTCATTATTAGTGATCTCGGATGATGAAGTTGCGAAAGTACATATTCACTCGGAAACTCCAGGTGCTGTACTAGCAGCAGGGCAAAAATATGGTAGCTTAATTAAAATCAAAGTAGATAACATGCGTGAGCAACATTCTGCGATTGTGAATGATGCACCAAAAGCGCCTGCTAAAAAAGCGCAAGCAAAAGTACCTTATGCCGTTGTAACAATTGCAATGGGCGAAGGTGTGGCGAACTTATTACGTTCAATCGGTGCCTCTTATGTAATTGAAGGCGGTCAAACAATGAACCCTTCAACAGAAGATATCGTAAAAGCTGTCCAAGAAATTGGTGCAGAGCGCGTATTAATTTTACCAAACAACAAAAATATCATTATGGCAGCAGAGCAAGCAGCAGAACTGTTAGATATCGAAGCTGCGGTTGTACCGACAAAAACGATTCCTCAAGGGATGGCTGCTATTTTAGCGTTCAATCCAGAAGAGTCAGTAGTCAACAACAAAAACAACATGACATCTGGTTTTGCGCACGTAAAAACAGGTCAAGTAACATTCGCTGTTCGTGATACGTCGATTGATGGTGTTGAAATTCGTAAAGATGACTACATGGCGTTAGCAGAAGGAAAAATCATTTTATCAACAAAAGAAATGATGGACGCTGCCAAACAAGTGTTAGAAAACTTAATGGATGAAGATGCAGAAATCGTAACGGTTATTTACGGTGAAGACGCAACGGCCAAGCAAGCTGAAGAACTACAAAGCTTTATCGAAGCAAATTACCCAGATGCTGAAGTGGAAATTGTGGAAGGTAAGCAATCACTTTATCCGTTCATTTTATCTGTAGAATAATTTTTAGCAGTGTGTATTTTATACGCACTGCTTTCATCGTTTTCAAGGATATTATTTGTACTATTCTTAAAACTTTCGACTCTCGTGAATTAATGAGAGTCGTCTTTTCATTTTTTGACAAGAAATTTGTTAATTGTAGCCAAAATGGTTACACTATTAGTAAATATGAGAATAAAAGAAACAGGAGGGACCTCTTATGAAATTTACATCAGTTTTTGATATTATCGGTCCTGTGATGATCGGCCCTTCTTCATCCCATACAGCAGGTGCTGCTCGTATTGGACGTGTCGGACGTGATTTGTTTGGTCGTCAGCCGAAATGGGTGAAAATTTATTTATACGGTTCGTTTGCAGAAACGTACCGAGGTCATGGTACCGATGTTGCGATTGTCGGAGGGCTACTGGATTATGATACAGATGACGAACGGATTAAAACAGCCTTTGAAGAAGCAAAAAAAGCAGGCTTACAATTTGAGTTTATTCCAGAAACAGCAAACAAAGAACATCCAAATACAGCACGTCTACTAATGGGCGATGATGAAGGTGAAATGAGCGTTGAAGGCATTTCAATTGGCGGTGGTAAAATTGAAATTAGTGAAGTAAATGGCTTTAAACTGCGCCTGACGGGTGGTATGCCAGCGATTCTAGTTGTCCATGATGACCGTGCCGGTTGTATTGCGAATGTGGCGAACTGTTTAGCGATGCATGAAGTGAATATTGGGCATATGGAAGTGTCTCGTATTGAGCGCGGGCTAACGGCGCTTATGGTCATTGAAGTGGATCAAAATATTGACGAACGTATTTTAGAGCAAATTTCTTACATCCCACATATTACAAAAGTTTCGAAAATTAATAACTAAGGGGTGAAACGTATGGATGTATTATTTCGTAGTGTTCGAGAGTTAGTGGAACGAGCAGAAACAGAAGGCAAGTTAATTTCCGAATTAATGATTGAGCAAGAAATGTTAATTAGTGGCCGTACGCGTGAAGAGATTTTCGCACAAATGGATCGCAACTTAACGGTTATGGAAGAAGCGGTTGAGCGCGGGCTACGCGGTGTGCAATCGGTAACGGGCTTAACAGGTGGCGATGCAGTACTACTTCAAAATTATATCGCACAAGGAAAATCACTTGCAGGCGATTTATTATTAGATGCAGTAAGTAAAGCTGTGGCAACGAATGAGGTAAACGCTGCAATGGGAACGATTTGTGCGACACCAACAGCTGGTTCGGCAGGTGTCGTTCCGGGAACGTTATTTGCGGTGCAAAATAAACTCAATCCAACCCGTGAGCAAATGATTCGTTATTTATTTACATCGGGTGCATTTGGCTTTATCGTAGCCAATAATGCGTCAATTTCAGGTGCTGAGGGTGGCTGTCAGGCGGAAGTTGGGAGTGCATCGGCCATGGCGGCAGCAGCCATCGTAGAAATGGCGGGCGGTTCTCCACAACAAAGTTCAGAAGCATTTGCGATTACACTGAAAAACATGCTAGGGCTAGTATGTGATCCTGTGGCAGGGCTTGTGGAAGTACCTTGCGTCAAACGAAACGCAATGGGCGCCTCGAACTCACTTGTTGCAGCAGATATGGCATTAGCGGGTGTTACGAGCCGTATTCCGTGTGATGAAGTCATAGGTGCGATGTATCGAATCGGGCAAGCGATGAGTCCGAACTTAAAAGAAACTGCGCGCGGTGGTTTAGCCGCAACACCGACAGGAAAAGCGATTACTCATGCCATTTTCGAAGGTGGCAATTTAAAAGAAATTTTAAATTCGCGCACAAATAATTAATAACATGATGAGTGTGTCCGATTAGGGATGCATTCATTTTTTGCTTTTGACAGAACGTATGCACCCATTTTGTGCTATATTACTAGTAAAACAGTTTAAGTAAAGGAAGTGTCAGTGAATGATTCATGAACCTGTTTCGAATTTAAAAGGTATCGGTAAGGAAACGGCTGAAAGTTTAGCAAAAATCGGCATCCACACGGTACATGATTTAATTTGGACATTTCCGTATCGTCACGAAGATTTTCGTTTAAAGGATTTAGCAGAAACACCGCACAATGAGCGCGTCACGATTGAAGCGCGTGTTGAAAGTGAGCCGACTGCCTTATTTTTAGGGAAAAATAAATCACGCCTACAATTTACGGCATTAGCAGGACGTCATTTAATTAAAGTGGTGTTCTTTAATCAAAACTATTTACGCCAAAAAATTTCAACAGGCATGACGATTACGGTAACAGGTAAGTGGGATCGTGGTCGTCAAGTGCTGGTCGGGAGTTCTGTAACGTTTGGACCGAAAACGGAGCAAGTGGATTTCGAACCGGTGTATAGCTTAAAAGGGGGCTTGCAGCAAAAGCGCTTCCGCAAATATATGCGTCAAGCACTTGATACGGTAAAAGAAGAGCTGCCAGAAACATTACCGCACACATTACGTGACAGCTATCAATTACTTGTGCTGCAAGATGCGCTAGAAGGTGTACATTTTCCGCAAGATGCTGAACATGCAAAACAGGCACGTCGCCGTTTTGTTTATGAGGAACTACTTGAATTTCAGTTGCGTATTCAAGCGCTTAGAAAAGCGAATAAGGAAAACGAAAAAGGGATTTCAATTCGCTATGATTTAGATAAATTAAAGGTGTTTATTGCGACATTACCCTACGAATTAACCGGAGCACAAAAGCGTGTGGTCAATGAAATTTGTAAAGACTTACTTTTGCCGCAGCGTATGAATCGTTTACTGCAAGGGGACGTTGGTTCGGGTAAAACCGTTGTTGCGGCAATTGGACTTTATGCGGCAGTAACAGCTGGTTATCAGGGAGCCTTAATGGCGCCAACTGAAATTTTAGCAGAGCAACATGCAGAAAACTTACATGCTTGGTTTGATGCAATTGGTATTACCGTCGCAATCTTATCAGGCTCAACAAAAGCCAAGGCGCGTCGTGAACTCTTAGCTCAACTGGCAGCGGGAGAGATTGATATTTTAATTGGTACGCATGCGCTGATTCAACCGGGTGTTGAGTTTAAAAACCTAGGCTTTGTTATTACGGATGAGCAGCATCGATTTGGGGTAGAGCAGCGCCGTGTACTTCGAGATAAAGGTGAAAACCCAGATGTCCTGTTTATGACGGCGACACCGATTCCACGAACGCTTGCAATTACGGCGTTTGGTGAAATGGATGTATCGATTATTGATGAGTTACCAGCTGGACGTAAAGAAATCGAAACACATTGGCTGAAAAAAGAGCAGTTGAATAGTGTGCTAATGCGTATGACGAAGGAGTTAGAAGCTGGTCGTCAAGCATACGTAATTACACCATTAATCGAGGAATCCGATAAGCTAGATGTGCAAAATGCGGTTGAAGCGTTTGAGCATTTATCGATGTACTTTGGCAACCGCTTTAAAGTCGGATTAATGCACGGGAAATTGCACCCAGATGAAAAAGATGCTGTTATGCGTGCGTTTAGTGATGGCGACATCCATGTACTTGTGTCAACTACGGTTGTAGAGGTCGGGGTAAATGTACCGAATGCGACGTTTATGACGATTTATGATGCCGAACGCTTTGGTTTAGCGCAGCTTCATCAGTTGCGCGGACGTGTCGGACGTGGGGAACATCAGTCGTACTGTGTATTAATTGCTGATCCGAAAACCGATGAGGGCAAAGAGCGTATGACCAGTATGACCGAAACAAATGATGGTTTCCGTTTAGCTGAAAAAGATTTAGAGCTACGTGGTTCGGGTGATTTCTTCGGCAAGCGTCAAAGTGGGATGCCGGAATTTAAAATGGCGGATTTAGTACATGATTACCGTGCGCTTGAAACCGCACGACAGGATGCGGCAAAAATGCTGTACGATGAAGCGTTTTGGCAAGAAGATGAGTACGAGCCGCTACGTGACAAACTAGCTGCTTCAGGTGTGCTTGAAGGCGAGCGTATCGATTAAATACGTTAAATTTAGGAGAACGCGACAAAAAAATGTTGCGTTCTTTTTTTGTACACTGTATATTGATATTAGTACCAAGTGCTAATACTAATCTTATATAAAATTAAAGGCAGGTAACAAATACGTATGAAGCGTTCCAAAAAAGAGCGACAGTCGTTACTGACTGAAAAAATATCCGACAATCCTTTCGTGACAGATGAACAATTAGCAACGGAATTTAATGTCAGCGTTCAAACGATTCGTCTGGATCGTATGGAGTTAGCTATTCCGGAATTGCGTGAGCGTATAAAAGATGTTGCTGCGAAAAAATATGATGAAGTAAAATCACTCCCATTAGACGAAGTCATTGGTGAAATTATTGATATCGAGTTAGATAACCGCGCCATTTCGATTTTTGATGTGAGTGAAGAACATGTATTCCAACGTAATGGCATTGCACGCGGACATCACTTATTTGCACAAGCCAACTCTTTAGCGGTTGCGGTAATTGATGATGAGCTTGCACTAACCGTCAAATCCAACGTGGCTTTCGTAAAACCTGTAAAAGCAGGGGATCGTGTTGTAACGAAAGCTATTGTAAAGGGCAAACATCCTGAAAAAAATCGTACATTAATTGAAGTGACGTCAACCGTAGATAACGAAATCGTTTTCAGAGGCGAATTTGAAATGTACCGCACGAAAGGTGAAGAAGCAAAATGAAGTTAGCAGTAGATGGCATGGGTGGAGATAACGCCCCACAAGCAATTGTCGAAGGTGTCTTATTAGCTCTTGAAGACTTTCCAAATTTAGAAATTAATTTATACGGTGACGAAAGTAAGATGGCTCCGTTTTTAAAGCAGCATAGTCGCTTAACGGTTGTACATTGTACAGAAGTTGTTGAAGCCGAGGATGATCCGGCACGCGCGGTTCGCCGTAAAAAGGATTCTTCGATGACACGCATGTTAGAAGCGGTGGCTGAAGGTAGGGCGGATGCTTGTTTGTCTGCTGGGAACACAGGCGCATTAATGGCAGGTGGCTTATTTAAAGTAGGACGTATCGAAGGGGTTTCACGTCCTGCGTTAGCGACAACTTTACCAACGATGAATGGTGATGGCTTCTTAATGCTAGACCTAGGTGCCAATGCCGATGCAAAGCCCGAAAACTTACTACAATATGCCATCATGGGTGATATTTACGTGAAGCAAGTGCGCGGTATGACGTCGCCTCGTGTTGGATTATTAAATATCGGGACAGAAGATAAAAAGGGTAATGAATTAACGAAATCAGCGTTTACATTACTAAAAGAGGCAGATTTCAATTTTGAAGGCAATGTTGAATCACGTGAGCTGTTAAATGGGGTAGCGGATGTCGTTGTGACAGACGGATTTACAGGGAACATGGTGTTAAAAACAATTGAAGGAACTGCTGGGATGATTTTTAAGATGTTAAAAGAGACATTATTCGCAACGACGAAAACAAAACTTGCAGCAGCACTTATCAAAAAAGATTTAAAAGGCTTAAAAGATAAAATGGATTATACAGAGTATGGTGGCGCGGCATTATTCGGTTTAAAAGCACCAGTGATTAAAGCACACGGCTCGTCTAATCCACGTGCTATTTACAGTGCAATTCGACAAGCTTCTATTATGGTGGAGCATAAAGTATGCGAAACTATTGCAACGAAGATTGAACAAATGCCAAAACCAGAATAAAGCTTTTTTCACAAAGGGGAATATTGATATGACGAAAATCGCGTTTATTTTTCCGGGGCAAGGTTCGCAATCCGTGGGGATGGGTGCGGAGCTTGTAGCAAGCGACGAAAATAGTAAACAATTTTATGATTGTGCAGACGAAGTGTTACAGTTACCGCTGTCGGACTATATGTTAAACGGTCCACAGGAAACGTTAACACTGACATATCATGCACAGCCAGCACTTTTAACAACAGGCGTCATGATCGCCAATAAGTTAATCGCTGCAGGAATTACACCGCATTATACAGCGGGTCATTCATTAGGAGAATACAGCGCATTTGTTATCTCAGACGTGCTAACGTTTGAAGATGCAGTGCAAACGGTTCATAAGCGTGGGGTGTATATGGACGAGGCAGTGCCAGCAGGTCTTGGGGCAATGGCAGCAATTTTAGCGCTAGATGGGGATCAGCTAAATGCCATTTGCGAACAAGTATCCAGTACTGGTGAAGTCGTACAAGTTGCGAACTTCAACTGCCCAGGCCAAATTGTGATTTCGGGGACGAAACAAGGTGTCGACGAGGCATGTAAACGTGCGAAGGAAGCGGGGGCAAAACGTGCGCTTCCACTCGTCGTAAGTGGACCATTCCACAGTGTGTTAATGCAACAAGTAGCAGACAACTTAGCAGTATCAATAAAAACGTTAGACGTGAAAGCACCGAAAATTCCGGTAGTTAGTAATGTAACGTCAGAAATTTTAACAACACCAGAAGTGATCCGACAAGAAATGGTGGCACAAGTAACGAGCTCTGTACAATGGGAACAAAATGTACAAAAGCTGATTGCAGAAGGTGTTACCGTATTTATTGAATGCGGACCAGGAAAAGTATTATCTGGGTTAGTGAAGAAAATTGATCGCAATGTACAAACATACTGCGTTTCTGATGAGGCAAGCTTTGCGCAAGTTGTTGAAGCATCAAAGGAGTGGACACAATGGGTTTAACGGGGAAATGTGCGGTTGTAACGGGCGCCTCTCGCGGGATAGGCCGTGCGATTGCATTAGAATTAGCGAGTCTTGGCGCGCGTGTTGTTGTCAATTACAGCGGTAGTGCGGATAAGGCACAACAAGTTGTAGACGAAATTAAAACAAATGGCGGCGAAGCAATTGCTGTACAAGCAGATGTTGCGAACGGGGAATCTGTACAGCAATTAATGCAAACCGCGCTTTCGACATATGGCTCGATTGATATTTTAGTTAATAATGCAGGGATTACACGCGATAATTTACTTATTCGTATGAAAGACGACGAGTGGGATGATGTGTTAAATACGAATTTAAAAGGTGTATTTCTTTGTACAAAGACGGTTGCTCGTCAAATGATGAAGCAGCGTGCAGGACGAATTATTAATATTTCGTCGATCGTCGGTGTTGTCGGGAACCCGGGGCAGGCAAATTACGTTGCAGCTAAGGCAGGCGTAATCGGTCTAACGAAAACGACGGCGCAAGAACTAGCGTCGCGCAACATATTAGTCAATGCGATTGCACCAGGCTTTATTACGACAGAGATGACCGATAGCTTACCGGAAGAGTTAAAGCAAACGATGCTTAAACAAATTCCATTAGCGAAGCTCGGTCAACCAGAAGATATTGCAAAAGCGGTTGCCTTTTTCGCATCGGATAGTGCGAAGTACATTACCGGTCAAACATTACAAGTTGATGGTGGTATGGTGATGGCGTAAGCAACACATTCTTGAGGGGAGGTGACAATATGTCTACAGTATTTGAACGCGTATCAAAAGTAATCGTTGATCGCCTAGGCGTTGACGAAAGCGAAGTAAAATTAGAAGCATCATTCCGTGATGATTTGGGTGCCGATTCATTAGACGTTGTTGAATTAGTTATGGAGCTTGAAGATGAGTTCGATATGGAAATTTCTGATGAAGATGCAGAAAAAATCGCTACAGTTGGTGATGCTCTTTCATACATCGAAAGCAAAGTGAGCTAATGAATGTACAGGGTGCTCTATTGTATATAACATACAATAGAGGGCCCTTTTTCATGCTTTCAAATGACAAAAGACTTCAAAATTTAGAAAATGGTAGGCTATCGTGAGTGGTAATTGTAAAATTCCTTGATTTTACGCGTTTTTTTATGACAACCCTTTGCACAAAGTTATAGAACAATGTAAACTAAACGATAGAAACCAGAAGGAAGGCAGAAAGTCCATGACGCAAAGAAAAAAAGGAAGTAACCAAAAAATTGGGGTACTCCCTGAAAAAGTAAAAGCACAATTTCAAGTATTAGAAAATGAATTAAATATTCATTTCACAAACAAGGCTCTGATTTATCAAGCCTTCACACATTCATCTTATGTGAATGAGCATCGACGCAAACAATTTACGGACAACGAACGATTAGAATTTTTAGGGGATGCAGTGTTAGAGTTATCTGTATCGAAGTATTTGTTCGAAAAATTCCCAAATATGAGCGAGGGCGAATTAACGAAGCTGCGTGCATCAATTGTATGTGAGCCTTCATTAGTTGTGTTTGCTAACGAATTGGATTTTGGTCAATTTGTGTTATTAGGTAAAGGGGAAGAGCTAACAGGTGGTCGTGAGCGTCCAGCATTACTTGCAGACGTATTTGAATCATTTGTAGGCGCGCTTTATTTAGACCAAGGTTTAGATGTCGTTGTCGCATTTTTAGAACGTGTCGTATTCCCTAAAGTAGAAGTCGGTGCTTTTTCGCATGTGATGGATTTTAAAAGTCAATTACAAGAAATTATTCAACAAACAAATAATGGTCTTTTACATTACGAAATTGTCGATGAAAAAGGACCAGCGCACAACAGAACGTTTGTATCACGTGTGTTGTTAAATAGCCAAGAGCTTGGCTTAGGTAAAGGGAAATCGAAGAAAGAAGCTGAGCAGCAAGCAGCGCAAAGTGCGATGGTTATGCTTAAGCAGTCAAAGCTAGAGGGGGAATAATATGTTCCTTAAACGACTTGAAGTAGTAGGGTTCAAATCATTTGCTGAACGTATTGGGATTGATTTTGTTCCCGGAGTAACGGCGGTAGTAGGTCCAAATGGTAGCGGTAAGAGTAATGTTACCGATGCGATTCGCTGGGTATTAGGTGAACAATCAGCAAAGAGTTTACGTGGGGCAAAGATGGAAGATATCATTTTTGCTGGGAGTGAATCACGAAAAGCATTAAATTTTGCGGAAGTGACACTCGTTTTAGATAATACAGATGAACGCGTTGCGATTCCATACACAGAAATTAGTGTAACGAGACGTGTGTATCGTTCAGGTGATAGCGAATATTTGCTGAATAATCAGCAATGTCGCCTGAAGGATATTACGGACTTGTTTATGGATTCAGGCCTTGGAAAAGAAGCATTTTCGATTATTTCACAAGGACGCGTTGATGAAATATTAAACAGTCGTCCAGACGATCGTCGTAGCATTTTTGAAGAGGCAGCAGGCGTTTTAAAATATAAATTACGTAAGAAAAAAGCCGAGCACAAGTTAGTTGAAACGGATGAAAACTTAAACCGTGTGCTCGATATTTTGCATGAAATTGAAAATCGCTTAGAGCCATTGAAAATTCAAGCATCTAGCGCAAAAGATTATGTACGTATGACCGCGGAGTTGAAAGACTTTGATATTGCGTTGATGGTGCATGATGTATTAGGTCATGAAAAAACATTAAAAGGCTTTGATGAGGAGCATCGTACGTTAGCAACAACCGAAAAAGAGCATGCGGCGAAAATGGCCCAATCTGAAACGAATTTGCGCAACATGCGTACCGAATTAAAGACTATCGATGAAGTATTAGATAATTCGCAAGAGCAGCTTGTAGAAGCGAGTGCCGAAGTAGAACGTTGGGAAGGGCGTAAAGCGTTATTTAACGAAAAACGCTCGAATGCCGAAAAGCAAATCCAACAGTTAAAGCAGTCGTTAAAAGAAGCGAATCAGAAGGTTACGGAATTAGTACAGCAAGAGCTAGAAAATCGCCAGCAATTTACTGAAAAGCAAAAAGCGGTACAACAAGTGCGCTCGGCAATCAAGCAAGTAGAGCAAGCCTTAACACGTAGTGCTTCTGAAATTGAACAAGAAATTGAACAAGCAAAAAATATGTTCATTAACTTATTAAATGAAGAAGCGACTGTAAAAAATGAATTAAAGCATATTGATCAGCAGCTATCACAAGAGAAGGCCTCATCAGATCGTATGACGGGACGCTCTTCTGAAATGCAAAAGGAACTGGCGCAGGCTATTGTTTCACAGCAAACGACCTCGCATATCCTTGAACAAGCAGAACAGGCGTTAAAAGAGCAACTGAGTCAATCCGATGTATTACAAGCGAAGTTAAAAACAGCAACCGCGGATTTAGATGAAAAGCAAGCGCTGTTATATAAAGCGTATCAACATCATCAGCAGTTAAAGGCACGTAAAGAAACGTTAGCCGAGTTGGAAGCTGATTTCTCAGGCTTCTTCCACGGTGTTAAAGAAATATTACTTGCACGTGATCGTGGTGAGTTACAAGGTATTGAAGGCGCGGTAGCTGAGCTAATTCAAGTCGAAGCGAAATATTCGCAAGCATTAGAAACAGCATTAGGTGCGGCTTCACAGCATATTGTGACAGTAAACGAACAGCACGCGCAAAAAGCAATCAGTTGGTTAAAGCAAAAACGCGCGGGACGAGCAACATTTTTACCGAAAACCGTTATGCGTTCGCGTAAAATTGCACAGCAGCAATTGTATGACATTCAGTCGCATCCGGCATATGTTGCATTAGCGTATGAATTAGTAAGCTATGCGCCTGAAAATACGAATATTGTGGAAAACCTTTTAGGAAATGTCCTTGTGGCAGCCAACTTAGAAGGGGCCAGTCAAATTGCGCGTACATTAGGCTTTAAATACCGTGTTGTTACACTAGAAGGCGATATCATCAATGCAGGTGGTTCGTTAACAGGTGGTGCAGTAAAACAGCAAAGCTCACTCTTCTCACGAAAAGCTGAGTTAGACAAATTAGTGACAACGTTAACGGATATGGAAAAAACGATTCAATCAGCAGAACAAACCGTAGCGTTGAAGAAGTCGCAAATCGCAGAATTACGCCATACGCTTGAAGATATGAAGCTGCAAGGTGAGGTACTGCGCGAGCAAGAGCAAATCCATCGTTCAAAATTAGTAGAACTTGATATGACCGTGAAAAGCTTACAAACAACGGTTTCGCTAACACAGTCAGAGCAATCTACGCTTTCAACACGCAAAGACTCACTCGCTGAGCAGCACGAGCAAGCGACAACGCGTTTAGCAGAACTAAGCGATGAATTACAGCAAGTGCAAGAAACGGTTGATGAGTTAACAAAAGCGAAAGCGCAAAGTGAAACACGAAAAGATGTATTACGTGAGCAATTGGCGCAGCAACGCTCTGAGTTAGCGGTTGCTGGTGAGCAGTTAACACAAGTGCAGGCTGCCATCGCGGGGATTGAGCTCAACTTAACGAAAGCAAAAGACCAAGCCGAAAAGATTACTCAGGAAATTGATTGGATTGAATCAGAAGATGGTTTAAATGGGCCTTCTGCTGAAGAGTTAGCGCAAACGATTGTCAACTGGGCAACGAAGAAGGATGTACTCACAGAAACGATTCAAAAAAATCGTACGTCACGTGATTCACTGCATGAGCAAATTACAGAAACCGAAATTCAATTACAAGAAGTACAACGTGTACATAAAAGCTATGTCGACGCAATCCGCGCATTAGAATTAAAACGTAGTCGTATTGAATTTGAAAAAACAAACTTGCAGCAACAATTACTCGAGCAATATGAGCTTGATATTATAACAGCACAAGACTTGGCAATCGATATTGAAGACGAAGATCAAGTGCGTCGTAAAGTAAAACTATTAAAACAGTCGATTGAAGAATTAGGTCCAGTCAACTTAGCAGCTATTGAAGAATTTGACCGTGTACAGGAGCGCTATGCTTTCTTAAGTGAGCAACGTGAAGATTTAGTCGCGGCAAAAGATACGCTTCATAAAGCAATTGGTGAAATGGATGAAGAAATGACCGAGCGCTTTAACGAAACATTTAAGCAAATCCGTAAGCAGTTTACTGTGTCATTCCGTGAATTATTTGGTGGTGGTACAGCTGATTTAGTGCTACTGGATCCAGACAATTTACTTGAAACAGGTATCGAAATTATTGCGCAGCCACCGGGTAAAAAGCTACAAAGCTTAAGCTTGTTATCAGGTGGTGAACGTGCATTAACCGCGATTGCTTTATTATTTGCCATTTTAAATACGCGTCCAGTACCATTTTGTGTACTCGATGAAGTAGAAGCAGCACTCGATGAATCGAATGTTGCGCGTTATAGTGATTATTTACGTAAATTTAGTAGCCAAACGCAGTTCATCGTCATTACACACCGTAAAGGCACGATGGAAGGCGCAGACGTTCTGTATGGGATTACGATGCAAGAATCGGGTGTATCAAAGCTTGTATCGGTAAAACTAGAAGAAGAAACGGATTTAGTAATGCAAGGGAGTGTCTAATCATGAGCTTTTTTAAACGACTGAAAGAAAAATTAATTGGTGGCAACGAAGAGCAAGAACAAAAAGTTGACCAACTTGCGCTTAGTGAACAGGAAACAGCCGATCAACCACAAGTTGCTTTAATCGAAGAGACAACTGTTCAGGAGCCGGTAGAGCAAGCAGAAGAAGTTGTTGAACCAGAAGTAAAGCAAGTAGCAGCTACACCTGAAAAAGCCGAAGCTGAGCAAGTGGAAGCTATTTTATTTGGTAACGAAGTACTTGAGTCACCAGAAGTAGTTGAAGAAAAGGTAGAAGAGATAAAACCTTCTGCTTGGTCAATTACACAAAAATTCAAAGCAGGCTTAGAAAAAACACGTAATTCATTTACATCAAAAGTGAATGATTTAGTGGCACGTTATCGTAAAGTAGATGAAGATTTCTTCGAGGAATTAGAAGAATTATTACTACAAGCGGACGTAGGCTTTGAAACAGTTATGGAATTAATGGATAAGCTACGTTTTGAAGTACAGCGTCAAAACATTAAGGACACAAACGGTATCCAAGCGATTATCTCAGAAAAGCTAGTTGAAATTTATGAGTCGGGTGAGGATAACTTAACAAACTTAAATATTCAACAAGATGGCGACTTAACGGTTATTTTATTCGTTGGGGTAAATGGTGTTGGTAAAACGACAACAATCGGTAAATTAGCACATCGTCTAAAATCTGAAGGTAAATCCGTCATGCTTGCTGCGGGTGATACATTCCGTGCGGGTGCGATTGAGCAATTACAGGTTTGGGGCGAGCGTGTTGGCGTTGAAGTGATTGCGCAGTCAGAGGGCTCTGACCCAGCTGCCGTGATGTACGATGCGATTCGCGCGGCGAAAAACCGTGGTGTTGACGTACTGATTTGTGATACGGCAGGGCGTCTACAAAACAAAGTTAACTTAATGAACGAGCTTGAAAAGGTACACCGCGTGATTTCACGTGAAATTCCAAACGCACCACATGAAGTCTTATTAGCGCTAGATGCGACAACGGGTCAAAATGCGCTTGTACAGGCACAAACGTTTAAAGAGGTAACAAATGTAACCGGAATCGTGTTAACGAAGCTAGACGGTACAGCAAAAGGCGGTATCGTATTAGCTATTCGTAACAAATTACACATTCCAGTAAAGTTTGTGGGTCTTGGCGAAAAAATGGATGACTTACAACCATTTGACGCAGAACGTTACGTATACGGCTTATTCGCAGATGGCTTAGAGCAAGAGTTAAAAGAATTCGAAGAGTAATGAGAAGGGATTGTCCAGAAAGCATTCTGGACAATCCCTTTTATTTTCACAAATTTTGTCACAACTAAAAGAAAGACAAGGGAATTGCCTTGACAGTAAGCGTAGTCGCGATTATGATAAAAGAGACAAATTACGATTGGAGAGATAAAATGCTACTTGAAAAAACAACACGCATGAATTTTCTCTTCGACTTTTATCAAGCACTCTTAACAGACAAGCAACGCAGTTACATGGAGCTTTATTATTTAGATGATCATTCGCTTGGTGAAATTGCCGAGAGCTACAGTATTTCGCGTCAAGCTGTTTATGATAACATTCGTCGTACTGAGGCGATGCTTGAAGAATATGAAGATAAACTACAACTTTTTGGTAAATTTCAACAACGCCAAGAAGTATTAAAACAACTGACTGGTGCCATACAGGACGATACGACTTCAGTAGCGTCACGTTTAGCATTAGTTGAACAATTGAAGGAATCGGATTAGGAGGCGAACGAGTTGGCTTTTGAAGGTTTAGCAGAGCGACTCCAAGGTACGATCCAAAAGATTAAAGGTAAAGGGAAAGTTTCGGAACAAGACGTTAAAGAAATGATGCGTGAAGTCCGATTTGCCTTAATCGAAGCGGACGTAAACTTAAAGGTAGTTAAGGAATTCGTAAAAAAAGTAAGTGAGCGTGCTGTTGGCGTTGATGTCATGAAGTCATTAACACCTGGTCAGCAAGTAATTAAAATCGTACAAGAAGAATTAACTACATTAATGGGCGGCGAACAAAGCCCGATTAAATTTAGCACACGTCCACCGACAGTCATTATGATGGTTGGTTTACAAGGTGCTGGTAAAACGACAACGACTGGTAAATTAGCGAGCGTTTTACGTAAAAAATACAATAAAAAACCATTATTAGTTGCTGCTGACGTGTATCGTCCTGCCGCAGTTCAACAGTTACAAACATTAGGGAAGCAACTGAGCTTACCGGTATTTGCACTTGGCACAGATATTTCTCCAGTAGAAATCGCGCGCCAAGCGATTGAACATGCGAAAGAAGAGCATCACGATGTTGTATTAATCGATACAGCCGGCCGTTTACATATCGATGAAACGTTAATGCAAGAATTAAAAGATATTCGTGCATTAAAAGAACCTGATGAAGTGTTCTTAGTTGTCGATGCCATGACTGGTCAAGATGCGGTCAATGTAGCGCAAAACTTTAATGAAGCAGTGGGTATTACAGGCGTCGTCTTAACAAAATTAGACGGTGATACGCGTGGTGGTGCGGCACTTTCAATTCGTGCTGTTACCGAAAAACCGATTAAATTCGTGGGTATGGGTGAAAAAATGGATGCGCTTGAGCCATTCCATCCTGAGCGTATGGCGTCACGTATTTTAGGTATGGGTGACGTGTTATCGTTAATCGAAAAAGCACAAGCAAACGTCGATATGGATAAAGCAAAAGAGCTTGAAGAAAAATTCATGACGCAAAGCTTTACCTTTGACGATTTCATCGAGCAATTACAAGCTGTGAAAAAAATGGGCCCATTAGATGAATTATTAAAAATGATTCCAGGTGCCAGCAAAATGAAGGGCTTAGAAAATGCAAAAGTCGATGAAAAACAAATGGGTCGCATTGAAGCAATCATTTATTCAATGACGTCTACTGAAAAAACAAACCCAGAAATTATCTCTGCAAGCCGTAAAAAACGTATTGCAACAGGTTCAGGTACGTCAATTCAGGAAGTAAACCGTTTGCTAAAACAGTTTGAAGATATGAAAAAAATGATGAAGCAAATGACTGGCATGACGCAAGGTAAAGGCAAGAAAAAGATGAAAATGCCAGGTTTTGATCAATTATTTAAATAAAAAATTAAGGTGTTAAGAAAAAACACTTTACAAACCCTCAAGACATTGCTAATATAATATCTTGTGTGAAACTTATTCGGAGGTGCTATTAAAATGGCAGTTAAAATTCGCTTAAAACGTATGGGAGCTAAGAAGTCTCCTTTCTATCGTATCGTAGTTGCAGACGCTCGCTCACCACGTGACGGTCGTCAAATTGAAACAGTAGGTACTTACAACCCACTTACTCAACCAGCAACAGTAGAAATCAATGAAGAGCTAGCTCTTAAATGGTTAACTGATGGTGCAAAACCATCTGATACTGTACGTAACCTGTTCTCAGAACAAGGTATCATGGAGAAATTCCATAACGCTAAATACAGCAAATAATTCAATGATTAATTCGGAGGTGGCTCTATGCAGCAGCTGATTGAAGCAATTGTGAAACCATTAGTCGATTATCCTGAAGACGTACGTATTGAGACGGACGAAACTTCAAATCGAGTTGTTTATAAGCTTTTTGTTCATCCTGAGGATCGAGGGAAAGTGATAGGCAAGCAAGGACGTGTTGCGAAAGCAATTCGTACGATTGTGTACTCAGCCGCGGGCGGTCACCAGAAGAAAAAGACATACGTCGATATATTGGATTAGTAAAAGGAGGGTGGCATTTTGCTAACCCTTCTTTTTTTAATTAATAAGGAAGTATAAAATTTTCACGTCATAGAGTGTCTAGGCTAAAGCGCCAGCCCCTCGGACATTTCGAACCCTCCTGCAAAAGTGGTGGAGCGTTTATTTTTGCGTCGGGCCCTCCAATGTCTGTCGAGGCTTAAAGGGCGCTTTAGCGCTTTTCTCAAATATTTGTTATGATGTGGGTAAAATAGATATTAGAGGTGAACGAAACATGGAATGGTTTAATGTAGGACGTATTGTGAATACACATGGGATTCGCGGAGAATTACGTGTTATCTCAACAACTGATTTTGAAGACGAACGCTTTGCAGTTGGCGCAAAATTAGCCGCATTTAAAAAAGACGATAAACACCCAACATGGGTAACGATTGGCACATCACGTCGTCATAAAAACTTTATTTTAGTTACGTTTGAAGGAATGGAAAACATCAATTTAGTTGAGCCTTTTAAAGAAGGGTTACTAAAGATTACGATGGATCAATTAGCGGACGATGAACTAGATGAAAACGAATACTACCACTTCGAAATTAAAGATTGTGAAGTGTATTCAGAAGAAGGTGAACTGATCGGTGTCGTAACAGACATTTTAGAAACAGGTGCCAACGATGTATGGGAAGTAAAAGCAGAAAGTGGTAAGAAGTATTACATTCCGTATATTGAGGATGTCGTGAAAGAAATTGATGTCGATGAAAAGAAAATCATTATCCACGTGATGGAAGGCTTATTGTAATGAACATTCATGTATTAAGTTTATTTCCAGATATGTTTTCTGGTGTATTCGGTGCATCGATTTTAAAAAAGGCCCAAGAAAAGGGTGCTGTGGAATTAGCAGTTACTGACATTCGTGAGTACACTGAAAATAAGCATAAGCAAGTGGATGATTATCCATACGGTGGCGGCGCGGGCATGGTGTTAAAGCCAGAGCCGATGTTTAACGCCGTAGAAGCGATTACAGAGGGCCGTAAGCCACGTGTGATCCTGATGTGTCCACAAGGCGAGCGCTTTACGCAGAAGAAGGCAGAGGAGCTTGCACAAGAGGAAGATTTAGTTTTCCTTTGTGGTCACTATGAAGGCTATGATGAACGGATTCGTCAGCATCTTGTAACCGACGAGATTTCGATTGGTGACTTCGTACTAACAGGTGGGGAGCTGCCAGCCATGACGGTCATTGATGCGGTTGTACGTCTTTTACCGGGCGTTTTAGGACAAGCAGATTCTCATATTCAAGATTCATTTTCTACAGGGTTACTTGAGCACCCGCATTACACCCGCCCATCGGATTTCCGTGGGATGAAGGTGCCTGACGTGCTGTTATCAGGTAACCATGCGAAAATTGACGAGTGGCGTGAGGAACAATCATTCTTGCGTACATTACAACGTCGACCAGATCTTTTAGATGTACTCGAGCTGACAGAAAAACAGCAAAAAGTACTCGATAAAATTAAGGCGCAAATGTAAAGCAAATTTACTTGAAATGCCCTATTGTTTATGATAAGATACAATTTGTGCAAAAGCACTGAATCACGGTGTTCCGCTGTGGCGTAAATATGCGCGTGCAAGAGCATCTGTCTAAGGAGAGAATATAATGTCAAACATTATTACAGAAATCACAAAAGCACAACTACGTTCTGATTTACCTTCATTCCGTCCTGGTGACACTGTTAAGGTACACGTTAAAGTAGTTGAAGGTACTCGTGAGCGTATCCAATTATTCGAAGGTGTAGTTATTAAACGTCGTGGTGGCGGAATTAGCGAAACTTTCACAGTACGTAAAATTTCTTACGGCGTTGGTGTTGAACGTACTTTCCCAGTACACACTCCAAAAATCGCTAAATTAGAAGTAGTTCGTAAAGGTAAAGTACGTCGTGCTAAACTTTACTACCTACGTAACCTACGTGGTAAAGCTGCTCGTATTAAAGAAATTCGATAAGAACTTTTTAGAAGGGGGCTTGTGTATACAAGTCCCTTTCTTTATGACTATGACCGACTAGGATTTTGAAAATCCGTAAAAGAAAAGCATTCTAACGCATCGAATCGTGTGGCAGGTGGTTTTTAACGGTAAGCAATATAGATTATATTTTTGCTTGTAATACATATTTCGTATACAATAAGTGTTATAAGCAAGGGGGATCGCTACGTGGAAAAAACTGAAAAAGAGAAAAATGAGCTTTGGGAATGGACGAAAGCTCTATTAATTGCGTTTGCTATCGCAGCATTTATTCGTTATTTTTTATTTACACCGATAGTAGTTGATGGGGATTCAATGATGCCAACCCTTGAAAATGGAGATCGAATGATTGTGAACAAGTTTAGCTACAAAATCGGAGAGCCTGAGCGCTTTGATATCGTCGTGTTCCATGCACCTGAACAAAAAGATTACATTAAACGTGTAATTGGTTTACCGGGTGACTATGTTGAATATAAAGATGACCAGCTATACATTAATGGTGAAGCAATCGATGAGCCCTATTTAGACGCTTATAAAGCACAAGTTAGCGAAGGCAATTTAACAGGCGATTTCTCACTTAAAGATATCGATCCATCACTTGATGTGATTCCAGAAGGCTATGTCTTTGTGATGGGTGACAATCGTCGCTTCAGTAAAGATAGCCGTCATATCGGTATTGTTGACCAGAAAGAAATTATTGGTAACACAAGTATTATTTTCTGGCCACTAAGTGAAATTGAAATTGTAAAATAACTTTGCAAATAAAACAGCAACACATAAAAATGAGGGGGTAGTTTTTCTCCTCATTTTTTTAGTGGATAGGAAAGTATAACTTTTTAAGGAAATCCACATAAGAAAAGACATCATTTCACGCTGTTTGGCGCGAAATGTGTTTTTCTAAATGAAACAATCAGGAGGTAATTATTATGACAATTCAATGGTTCCCGGGACATATGGCGAAGGCGCGTCGCCAAGTATCAGAAAACTTAAAGTTAGTGGATATCGTTTTTGAGCTTGTAGACGCACGTTTACCGTTATCATCACGTAACCCCATGATTGATGAAGTAATTCATCAAAAACCACGCTTACTCATTTTAAATAAGCAAGATATGGCGGATGAAACCGAAACACGTCGCTGGATTCAATATTTCGCCGATAAAGGCTTTAAGGCTGTAGCAATTAACTCATTTGAAGGGAAAGGCTTACAAGCGGTCATAAAGGGCGCTCAAGAGATCTTAGCGGAGAAGTGGGATCGTATGAAAGCAAAAGGCATGAAGCCACGTGCGATTCGTGCCATGATCGTTGGGATTCCAAACGTAGGGAAATCAACATTAATTAACCGTTTAGCAAAGAAAAACTTAGCGAAAACAGGTAATATGCCAGGTGTTACAAAGTCGCAACAATGGATTAAAGTAGCAAAAGACATCGAGTTGTTAGACACACCAGGTATTTTATGGCCGAGATTTGAAGACCAACAAGTTGGTTATAAATTAGCGTTAACAGGTGCCATTAAAGATACGATTATTAATATGGAAGATTTAGCGATTTTTGGCTTAAATTTTTTAGCGACAAACTATCCAGCACGTATGGAAGAACGCTATAAATTGACGTCGGTTAGTGAAGAGCTTGTTGAAACATTTGATCATATCGGGAAATTACGCCGTGTATTTGGACAAGGTGGCGAAATTGACTACGATCAAGTAGCAGTATTAATCGTACGTGATATTCGTGACCAACATTTAGGGCCAATTACGTTGGATTTTGTAAAAGAACAGCTTGAAAAAGAAAAATTAGCAGCAGCGATTGAAATTGAAAATGAAGAACGCCGTAAAAAAACAGCAGAACTTCGTCGTCAGCAACGCTTAGAAAATAAAGAATAATTACGTGAAAACCTTTTTCATTTTTATGAGGAAGGTTTTTTCTTTTATAATGAAAAGAACTGTCGATATAACACGTAATGAAAGAGTAGAGGGACCTAGATGAAAACGATTAAAGAAATTACACAAGCACTAAAAGAAGCAACGCAAGTAGAAGAGTGGATGACAGAAATCGCGCAAGATGAGCGTGCGGGGGTTGTGAAAGCCTTGGTACAGTTTCATAAACGTTTAGAAAAGCAAGAAGCGTTAAAACAAGCGCATCAAGCAAAACTGGATTTTGATGCAAGTTATTTACCGCATCAAGCAGCCTTTGTTGCTGGTACGGATGAAGCAGGGCGCGGACCACTTGCAGGGCCAGTTGTAACTGCGGCCGTTATTTTACCGAACTATTGTGTGGAACTATTAGGTGTTAATGATTCGAAACAATTATCAAAAGAAAAACGCAATGACTTTGCAAAGCGTATTAAAGAACATGCACTCTATTACGCAGTGCATTTCCAAAGCGCAGAGGAAATTGACCGATTAAATATTTATGAGGCAACGCGCCAATCGATGCTAAAAAGTATGGAAGCGTTAGAAGTGCAGCCCGATTTTATTTTAGCCGATGCAATGACGCTGCATACAGATATTCCGCAAGCATCGATCATTAAAGGCGATGCAAAAAGCTTAGCGATTGCTGCAGCGTCGATTTTAGCAAAAACTGCCCGTGATGATTATATGGAAGCACTGGACGAAGCGTTTCCGCAGTATGGCTTTGCGCAACATGCAGGCTACGGTACGAAACAGCATTTAGAGGCGTTGGCCAAGTACGGACCGACGATTCATCACCGAAAAACATTTGAACCGATTAAATCTATGATTACACAAAGGGAGTGACCTTTATGAATTTTGCATCCTTTAATTCGATACAAGTCAACAACCAACAACAAGTGACTACAAACCAGCCGTTAGCACTACGCCAGGATCAAGTCTTTCATGGAGCGATTAAGCAACTGTATCCAGATCAAATGGCAGAGGTACAAGTAGGTAATCAAAAGATGATGGCGAAACTTGAAGTACCTTTAAAGGTTGGCGACGCGCACTTTTTCCAAGTAACGGCAACGAATCCGCAAACGGAATTAAAAGTCGTGACAGGGCCCATGTCACAAGCGATGACCCAAACACAGCAAATGAATCAGCTGCTCGATACAATGAACTTACCGAAATCCTCAGAAATGCAGCAGGTGCTGTCGCATTTTATGAAAGCACAGCTACCGATTTCAAAGGAGCAATTACTATCTGCCGAAGCGTGGATGAAAAACTTACCGGCAGGAGTAGAGAAGAATAATGCGCTACAAGCCTTACAGCGTATGGTTGAGCTTAAAATGCCGTTTACCAATACGGTGTTTCAGGCGTTAACGCAGGGCGCGAAAACAGACGGCATGTCGGCGAATTTAGCGAATTTAGCACAACTACTGGCCAATCAAACAGGCGGTAATGAAACGTTAAAATCGAATTTACTTCAGCAAATCAATCAAATTGCGAAACCACTTAATAATGAAACCGGCGGCGTATTATTGGCGCGTGCGACGCAAACGTTAATGGATCAGTCATCATCGGTAGCAACGAAGCTCCAAGCGTTAACTGCTTTAAAAGAAGCGGGCGTTGTACCGAATAATGCGACGCTCCAAAATTGGCAAAGTGCGAGTCAAACAGCAACACAGCAGACGACACAAGGAAGTGCACTACCAACACAGGCAGGTCCTATGATTCAGCAACTTACAAACACTTCACCCGAGCAGTTAAAGCCAGTGCTTGATCAGGTGAAAGCGTGGGTCAATAATGAATCGCTGTTATCGCAAAATCAAAAGCAGCAAATCCAGCAGTTGATTTCACGTTTCGAACAAATTCCACCATCCAAGCAAGCGATTGAAGTGTTTGCAAAACAAATGCAAGAGCAACTAACAAAAGCATTTAGTGAAAACGCAACAACACGTTTGTTTACGCAAAACGAACAAGGTGTATCGGCAAAGGATCAACTGTTAAGTTTGTTAAAGCCTGGTACGAACGTGCCTCAAAATGACATGTTACTACGAAATTTAGTGAAGGTGACTCAAGATAGCCCACTGCCGCAAATGCAAAGTGCGTTGACACAGGCAGAAGCACAGGTGCAATCTGCAGCAGATAGTAAAGCGATGGAACAAGCCATTAAAACCGTGTTAAAGGGGCTTGGTGTAAGCTATGAGGCGGCTTTGGCTAACAAAGCGGGCGATGTTCAGGCGGTCGCACAGCAAATGAAACCACAGCTACTGGCGCTTATTCAAGATATGCAAACCCCACCAGCCCTACGTGATGCGGCAGAAACCGTGATGGCACGATTAAACGGGATGCAATTATCTTCGGGGGAGAATGGTCATCAACACCAGCTTGTCATGCAAGTGCCGTTAGAGTTTTTCGGAAAGAAAATGGATGCAACGCTTCAATGGAATGGTCGCATGAAAGAAGATGGTAAAATCGATGCTAATTTTGCGCGGGTCATGTTTTATTTGAATATGGAAAATTTAGCGCAAACGGTCATTGACATGCAAGTACAAAACCGAGTTGTGACGATCAATGTATATAACGATATTCCGCAGTTAGATACGCTCGCAATGTCGTTAAAAGGTACGTTAAAGGCAGGCTTATTGGATAAAGAGTATACGTTATCTGGCGTGTTCATTAAGCCGTTTGGGGAGCAACATGCTAAAAATGTCACAAAAAATGCAACTCAGTCAGATGAACAGCAAGGTGGGGTGGACATTCGGGTATGAGTGAGAAAAAATTTGTACGAAAAGAAGCTATTGCTTTAACGTATGATCCCCAAAAAAGTAACGGCCCTACCGTTGTGGCTAAGGGAAGAGGGAAAATTGCTGAAAACATTTTAGAGCAGGCATCACTTCATGATGTACCTGTCTACGAAGACCCGAACCTTGTCCAACTGTTAGGACAGCTTGATTTAAATACATCCATCCCCGAAGAGTTGTATCAAGCGGTGGCAGAAGTATTTGCCTTTATCTATCATTTAGATGAAAAACATAAATTAACTATGAACAGTAGGCTACCAAAATAGCTTGCTGTTTTTTATTTTTACAATAACAATAAATAAGTAATAAGTGCATTGTATTTCTCGAATAGGTTATTTTATGAATAATAATTCACAAATAAATGTGAATAAACAATGATAATTATCAATTTTATAGCTTATCTATCTTTTTTTAAAATTGTAAAAATCATCTAAAGAGCATATTTTGACATAAAATAAAGTAAAAAATGCAACTGTGACAAATATAGACATTATCAGAATTATTGTTTAGAATAGAATATGTTAGTAGAATAATTTCCAAATGTCCGATGGGAGGATGTATCATGAATATCCATGAGTATCAAGGAAAAGAAATATTAAGAAAATACGGTGTTGCAGTTCCAAAGGGGAGCGTAGCATTTTCACCAGAAGAGGCTGTTAAAGTTGCAAAAGAACTAGGTGCAAACGTAACAGTTGTAAAAGCACAAATCCATGCAGGTGGACGCGGAAAAGCTGGCGGTGTAAAAATCGCAAAAAATTTAGATGAAGTACGTTCGTACGCAAAAGAATTACTTGGTAAAATCTTAGTTACTCACCAAACAGGTCCAGACGGTAAAGAAGTAAAGCGTCTTTATATAGAGGAAGGATCAGACATCAAAAAAGAGTATTACTTAAGTTTGGTACTTGATCGTGCCACTTCTTGCGTAGTCATGATGGGTTCGGAAGAAGGCGGTATGGATATTGAAGAGGTAGCGGAGTCAAATCCGGAAAAAATCTTCAAAGAAGTGATTGACCCAGTTACTGGCTTAAATGCATTCCAAGCACGTCGTATGGCATTCAACATGAACATTCCTTCAAAATTAGTGAATAAATCTGTGGCATTAATGCTTGGTATTTATAAAGCATTTATCGATAAAGATGCATCGACAGTAGAAATTAACCCACTAGTTGTAACGGGGGATGACCAAGTAGTAGCATTAGATGCGAAATTTAACTTCGATGCAAACGCATTATATCGTCACAAAGATATCGTTGAATTACGTGACTTCGATGAAGAAGACGCAAAAGAAGTGGAAGCATCAAAATATGACTTAAGCTATATTTCTTTAGATGGCAACATCGGCTGTATGGTAAATGGTGCGGGTCTTGCGATGGCAACGATGGATACGATTAGTTATTACGGCGGTTCACCCGCTAACTTCCTTGACGTTGGGGGCGGTGCAACGGCTGAGAAAGTAACGGAAGCATTTAAAATTATTTTATCAGACAAAAATGTGAAAGGAATTTTCGTTAACATTTTTGGCGGCATTATGAAGTGTGACATCATTGCAGAAGGTGTAATCATTGCTGCAAAAGAGGTCGGCTTAGCTGTGCCATTAGTAGTACGTTTAGAAGGAACAAACGTAGACTTAGGTAAAAAATTATTAAATGAATCGGGCTTAAACATCGTAGCAGCCGATTCAATGGCTGACGGTGCGCAAAAAATCGTGAAATTAGTTGAAGCTGAAGGCGGGGTTATGGCATGAGCGTGTTCATTAACAAAGATACAAAAGTAATTGTACAAGGGATTACAGGGGAAACAGCCCTTTTTCATACAAAACAAATGCTTGAATACGGTACAAAAATCGTTGCAGGGGTAACACCAGGTAAAGGTGGTCTTGAAATCGAGGGTGTTCCAGTATTCAACACAGTAGCAGATGCAGTACAAGCAACAGGTGCCAACGTATCGGTTATTTATGTACCAGCACCATTTGCTGCGGATGCAATTATCGAAGCGGTAGATGCAGAGTTAGATATGACCATCTGTATTACAGAACATATTCCAGTACTGGATATGGTCAAAGTAAAGCGTTATATGGAGGGCAAAAAAACACGTTTAGTTGGACCAAACTGCCCGGGTGTTATTACGGCGGATGAGTGTAAAATTGGGATTATGCCAGGCTACATTCATACAAAAGGTCATGTAGGCGTTGTTTCGCGCTCTGGTACATTAACATACGAGGCGGTACACCAACTTTCTCAAGAAGGTATCGGTCAAACGACAGCAGTAGGTATCGGTGGTGACCCGGTGAATGGGACGAACTTCATCGATTGCTTAAAAGCATTCAATGAAGATCCGGAAACCTATGCAGTTGTAATGATTGGTGAAATCGGCGGTACAGCTGAAGAAGAAGCAGCTGAATGGATTCAAGCCAACATGACAAAACCGGTCGTTGGCTTCATTGGTGGTCAAACAGCACCTCCAGGTAAACGTATGGGCCACGCAGGTGCGATTATTTCAGGTGGTAAAGGAACAGCAGCTGAAAAAATCAAAGCCATGAACGCGGCGGGAATTGAAGTAGCACCAACGCCTTCGGTAATCGGTGAAACATTAATTAAAGTAATTAAAGAAAAAGGTCTATACGAAGCTTGTAAGACACACTAAAATAGAAGATGTAGCGGACGCCTCGCTACATCTTTTTTCTACTTAAAATCACTATTGATAAAATTTGTTTATAAAAACTACCCCATCTAAAAAGCAAAGCGGTCATTTAAATTTCTTCTATTTAAAACAAGGAGTGTTTAACATGACAAATTCTATGGATGAAAAACTTTTAAGGCTTCATTATATTCACCCTCTACCATGGCATAAAATCCAACATCTATTGACAATTATTAATGATCTAGACGAATTACACGCTGTTTCACCTGATATTTTAGCGATGCATTTAAATATTAAACAACAAACTGCTGCGTCGATTATTACGCTGTATGCAAAATTAAAAGCAACATCGCTACAAGACTATTATGAAAAACACCAAATATACGCAATTCCTTATACGAGTGCGCATTATCCGGAGCGGTTAAAACAATTGTTTGATCCCCCGGCAGTACTGTATGCTAAAGGAGATATATCAATCTTGCATGCTGAGCGGACGATAGCGGTCATTGGTTCACGTGTAGCGACAAGTTATAGCGAAAATGCGCTAAAATTATTACTCCCCCCGCTAGTGAAGCAACAATTTGTGATTGTTAGTGGCTTAGCAAAAGGCGCAGATCGATTGGCTCATGAGGCGACGATTCGTTATGGCGGAAAAACCATTGGCGTATTAGGGAATGGCCTGTTTCATAGTTATCCAAAAGAAAATGATGAGCTGTATCGCTATATGGCCGAACATCAGCTTGTGGTAACGGAATACCCGCCGTACATGGGTGTGAAAAAATGGCATTTCCCAGCACGTAATCGTATTATTAGTGGGTTAAGTGAAGCGCTACTCGTGACAGAGGCAAAGCTAAGAAGTGGGACGTTAATTACAACAGAGCTTGCACTTGAGCAAGGGAAGGATGTATTTGTGGTGCCTGGAAATATTTTTAGCGAACAGTCAAGAGGGACGAATAAATTAATAAAAGAAGGTGCAATTCCTGTATGGGACGGGCATCAAATGTTAGCTGAACTGCAAATGTTTTCAAGTTTTCGTTGAAAAAAAGTTGCATTATCCGCCAATCTGTTATACATTTTGCAACAGGAAACGCTTTGAAAAACATTGACAAATTCATGTAGAATGAATTGAAGAAAATAACAACCCTCTCTAAGGAGGAAAACAGATGGCAGATTATTTAGTAATTGTAGAATCACCTGCGAAGGCGAAAACAATTGAACGCTATTTAGGAAAAAAATATAAAGTAAAAGCATCGGTGGGACATGTCCGTGATTTACCACGCAGTCAAATGGGGATTAATACGGAAAACAACTATGAACCAAAATATATTACGATTCGTGGCAAAGGTCCTGTTTTACAAGAGTTAAAGACAGCGGCCAAAAAAGCGAAAAAAATCTATCTCGCGGCCGATCCAGACCGTGAAGGGGAAGCAATTGCTTGGCATTTAGCAACGGCGTTAAACATAGATATCCATTCGGATTGCCGCGTCGTATTCAACGAGATTACAAAAGAAGCCATTCTAGAAAGTTTCAAACATCCACGCCCAATTAATATGGATTTAGTAGATGCGCAACAAGCACGTCGTATTTTAGATCGTTTAGTAGGCTACAATATTAGCCCAATCCTTTGGAAAAAGGTGAAGAAGGGTCTATCAGCTGGTCGTGTGCAATCGGTTTCATTACGTCTAATTATTGACCGTGAGCATGAAATCAAAAGCTTTGAACCCGAAGAATACTGGTCAATCGAAGCAGCATTTGAAAAAGGGAAAAAGCAGTTTGAAGCTTTGTATTACGGTAATGGCAAAGAGAAAGTAAAATTAACGAACGAAGAGCAAGTAACAAAGATTCTAAAGAACGTCAAAGGTTCTGAATTTGAAGTAATGAATGTTGTTAAAAAGGAACGTAAGCGTAATGCAGCACCAGCCTTTACAACCTCATCATTACAACAAGAAGCGGCTCGTAAGTTAAATTTCCGTGCAAAGAAGACGATGATGCTAGCACAGCAATTATATGAAGGTATTGAGCTAAGCAAAAAAGAGGGCGCAGTTGGGTTAATTACGTATATGCGTACGGACTCGACACGTATTTCAGAAACTGCAAAAACAGAAGCAGTTGCTTATATTGAAGGTAAATACGGTAAAGAATTTGTTGCACAAGAGCAAAAGCAAGTTAAGGCAAAGGCCAATGCACAAGATGCCCACGAAGCCATTCGTCCAACAAGTGCAATGCGTACGCCTGAGGAATTAAAAGCGATTTTAAGTCGTGACCAACTTCGTTTATATCGTCTCATTTGGGAACGCTTTATTGCCAGCCAAATGGCATCAGCGGTGTTAGATACCGTAACCGTTGACCTACAAAATAATGATGTACTGTTCCGTGCGAATGGTTCACAAGTGAAATTTGCAGGATTCATGAAGCTTTATATTGAAGGAACAGACGATCAAGCAGAAGAAACAAATAAGCTGTTACCAGAAATGGAAATCGGCGATAAAGTGTCATCGCTTGAAATCGAACCGAAACAGCATTTCACACAGCCACCACCACGCTATTCGGAGGCACGCTTAGTAAAAACGCTTGAAGAGCTAGGTATAGGCCGCCCGTCAACCTACGCCCCAACGCTTGATACAATTCAAAAGCGTGGCTATGTACAGCTGGATACGAAGCGTTTTGTACCAACGGAGCTAGGAGAAATCGTGCACCAAGCGACATTGGAGTTCTTCCCAGAAATCATTAACATCGAATTTACAGCGCAAATGGAACATAATCTGGATGAAGTCGAAGAAGGTATTACACAGTGGGTGAATGTCATCGACGCATTCTACAAAGATTTTGAACCACGCGTAAAATATGCGGATGAAGCGATGGAAAAAATCGAAATTAAAGATGAACCAGCTGGAGAAGATTGCGAAAAATGTGGCCAACCAATGGTATTTAAGCTTGGACGTTATGGTAAGTTTATGGCTTGTTCGGGCTTCCCTGATTGTCGCAATACAAAAGCCATCGTAAAACCGATTGATGTTGCATGTCCAACATGTAAGGAAGGCGAAATCGTAGAGCGTAAATCGAAAACGAAGCGTATTTTCTACGGTTGCAACAGCTACCCTGAATGTGAATTTGTTTCATGGGATAAGCCAATTAGTAGACCATGTCCAAAATGTAGTGCATTATTAGTAGAGAAGAAATTGAAAAAAGGTGTTCAAATTCAGTGTACAAACAGTGAATGTGACTATGAAGAAACACCATCACAATAAAGATTTGAGGTAACAACAATGACACAACCAATAGTAAATGTAATTGGTGCTGGTCTTGCTGGATCTGAAGCAGCTTGGCAAATCGCGAAGCGCGGCGTAAATGTTCGTCTTTATGAAATGCGTCCAGTAAAGCAAACACCGGCCCACCACACGGATAAATTTGCCGAGCTTGTATGCTCGAACTCATTACGCGCAAACGGTTTAACAAATGCAGTTGGCGTAATTAAAGAAGAAATGCGTAAATTAGACTCGGTTATTTTGGCGGCAGCAGATAATTGTGCTGTACCAGCTGGCGGCGCGTTAGCAGTAGACCGTCATGAATTTGCCGGCTACGTAACAGAAAAAGTAAAAAACCACCCGTTAATCGAAGTCATTAACGAAGAGGTAACGGAAATTCCAGAAGGGATTACTGTTATTGCAACAGGCCCGTTAACGTCTGAAGCGTTAGCGAAACAAATCCAAGGCTTAACAGGCGAGGAGTATTTATACTTCTACGATGCAGCCGCGCCAATTATCGAAAAAGATTCAATTGATATGGATAAAGTGTATTTAAAGTCTCGCTATGACAAGGGTGAGGCAGCTTACTTAAACTGCCCAATGAATAAAGAAGAATTCGATGCCTTCCGCCAAGCGTTAATTGAGGCAGAATGTGCACCACTTAAAGAATTCGAAAAAGAGAAGTATTTCGAAGGCTGTATGCCAATTGAGGTCATGGCAGCCCGCGGAGAAAAAACAATGACATTCGGACCGATGAAGCCAGTTGGTTTAGAAGATCCGAAGACAGACAAACGCCCATATGCAGTTGTTCAATTACGTCAAGATGATGCAGCGGGAACGCTTTACAATTTAGTAGGCTTCCAAACACATTTAAAATGGCCAGAACAAAAGCGCGTATTCTCGATGATTCCTGGTTTAGAAAACGTAGAAATCGTGCGCTATGGCGTTATGCACCGTAACACATTCATTAACTCACCGAAAGTGTTAGCACAAACGTATCAATTAAAAGCACGTCCGAATCTCTTCTTCGCAGGTCAAATGACAGGTGTTGAAGGCTATGTAGAATCAGCTGGTAGTGGTTTAGTTGCAGGAGTAAATGCAGCGCGAATGGCATTAGGCCAAGAGCTATTATACTTCCCGCATGAAACAGCACTAGGTTCAATGGCGCGTTACATTACGCATACGGATGCGAAAAACTTCCAACCGATGAACGTAAACTTCGGTATTTTCCCAGATCTTGGGGAGCGCGTTAAATCGAAGCCAGAACGTGCAGAAAAGCATGCTACACGTGCATTAGAATCAATTCAGAATTTTATTAATACTCAGGTAATTTAATTGCGAAAAGCCCTTAAAGACTGTTATACTTTAAGGGCTTTTAGATTTTTATTTTAAAAATATTACTAAATGAACCATTTTTCATGTGAAAGTACGGCTATTGTTGAAAATTTACAAGAAATCTGAATAAATTAAGCGAATTTCACTTGAAATCTTCTCTTAATAGGTATAGTGTCAATATGTATGTTTTTTTAATGTGGTTGAATCAATATCACATCATTCAATTCTCTTTCGTATTAGGAGGTTTTGCACGATGAATGGGCAAATGAAAGAAGCGCTCGAACAGTTTATGCGGTACGTACAAGTAGAAAAAAACTTTTCTTTACATACTGTACGTGAATACCAAGCAGATTTAGAAAACTTCTTTACATTTTTACAAACGGAAGGCATTACCGAACTGACAAAAGTTGATTATATCCATGCGCGTTTATACGTTACGAAACTTTATGATGAACAAAAAGCGAGAACTTCGATTTCGAGGAAAATCTCATCGATCCGTTCTTTTTTTCGTTTTTTAAATCGAGAACAGCATATTGATGATGCTCCGTTTCGTTCACTTTATCATCCGAAAAAGGAAGAACGATTACCGAGCTTTTTTTATGAGGAAGAACTGGCGCAGCTATTTGAAAAAAATCAAGGCGATGAGCCAAAGCAAATTCGAAATCTTGCGCTACTGGAGCTTTTATATGCAACAGGGATGCGTGTGAGTGAATGTGTAAGCTTAGAATTATCAGATATTGATTTTCACTATAGCATTATTCGGGTAATGGGTAAGGGACGTAAAGAACGAATTATTCCATTCGGTCAGTTCGCCCATGACGCTTTAACACGTTACCTAGAAGAAGTTCGAACAAAACTTATGAAACAGACGCACCATCAAAAAGTATTTGTCAATTTACGAGGTGGCGAACTTACTGCACGTGGCGTACGTTATATATTAAGTGAGATGATTGAGCATGCAAGTATGCATACTAAAATTTATCCGCATATGTTACGACATACGTTTGCTACTCATTTATTAAATAATGGAGCAGATATGCGTACGGTCCAAGAACTACTCGGACATGCGAACTTATCTTCTACTCAAATTTATACTCATGTAACGAAAGAAGCTCTTCGGAAAACCTATATGAATAGTCATCCGAGAGCATAAGTTAAGGGGGAAATAGTATGGGTCAAATTCATGCAACAACGATTTTTGCGATTCATCACAATGGTGAATGTGCGATGGCAGGTGATGGCCAAGTAACGTTAGGCAATCAGGTTGTAATGAAGCATACGGCAAAAAAGGTCAGACGTCTGTTTAATGGCAAAGTACTTGCGGGGTTTGCGGGTTCTGTGGCAGATGCCTTTACATTATTTGAAATGTTCGAAGCAAAATTGAACGAATATAACGGGAACCTACAACGTGCGTCTGTGGAAGTCGCAAAGCAATGGCGCGGTGATAAAATGCTACGTCAGCTAGAGGCAATGCTACTCGTGATGGATGGAACAACGTTATTACTAGTATCTGGGACAGGTGAAGTGATTGAACCGGATGATGGTATTTTAGCGATAGGCTCAGGTGGTAACTATGCGTTATCAGCAGGCCGTGCGCTTAAAATGCATGCGGGCGATCATTTAACGGCAAAGGAAATTGCGCATGCTGCACTTACGACAGCAGCGGATATTTGTGTGTTTACAAACCATAATATTATTTTGGAGGTTTTATAATGACGACGAATTTAACACCAAGACAAATTACGGAGCATTTAAACCGCCATATAGTAGGTCAAGATACTGCAAAGCGTGCCGTTGCGATTGCACTGCGTAATCGATATCGCCGTTCGTTACTAAGTGATGACTTAAAAAACGAAGTCATCCCGAAAAACATTTTAATGATTGGACCAACGGGTGTTGGGAAAACTGAAATTGCACGTCGCATTGCCAAACTAACGAACGCACCATTTATTAAAGTGGAAGCAACAAAGTTTACGGAAGTAGGTTATGTAGGTCGAGACGTTGAATCGATGGTACGTGATTTAGTCGAAGCAGCGCGTCGACTTGTGAAGGATGAAATGACAGAAGCAGTACGAGAGCAAGCGGAGCGCAATGCAACTGAAGTGCTTGTAAAGTTGTTAGTGCCTTCTAAAGTAAAGGAAAAGCTAACGCAAAATCCTTTTGAAATGCTGTTTGGTCAAAAACAGCAGCAAGAAGAACCTACACAACAAGACGAGCCAGAAATTCGTTCACGCCGAGCGCAAATTGCACAAGATTTAAAAAATGGGAAATTAGAAGATCAATGGGTGTCGATTGAGGTGACAGAAAATGCACCATCACTATTTGATGCCATGCCAGGCATGAATATGGAAGGTGCTAACGGGATGCAAGATATGTTATCAAACTTCATGCCAAAGAAAACGAAAAAACGCAAAGTGCAAGTGAAAGACGCACGTCGCATTTTAACGCAAGAAGAGGCAAATAAGCTAATTGATACAGATGCATTATCAAGTGAAGCCATTCACCGTGCTGAGCAAGTAGGGATTATTTTCATTGATGAAATCGATAAAATTGCAAGTAAAGGTTCGTCTTCAGCGGAAGTTTCGCGTGAAGGTGTACAACGTGACATTTTACCGATTGTAGAAGGGTCAACGGTAACGACAAAATATGGTCCGGTGAAAACAGATTATATGTTATTCATCGCAGCTGGAGCGTTCCATATGTCGAAACCAAGTGATTTAATTCCAGAATTACAAGGCCGTTTCCCGATTCGTGTTGAACTCGAAAAATTAACGAAACAAGATTTTGTGCGCATTTTACAAGAGCCAGATCAGTCGTTAATTTTACAATATAAAGCGTTATTAGCAACAGAAGGTGTGACAATTGACTTTACAGCGGATGCGATTGAGCGTCTTGCAGAAATTGCGACAGAAGTAAATCAAGAAACAGATAATATCGGTGCACGTCGCTTGCACACAATATTAGAGCGCCTGTTAGAAGAGCTTTCTTATGAAGCATCTGAAATCGCACCGGCACACATCGAAATCACACCGAATTATGTCGATCAAAAATTGGCGAATATCGTAAAAAACAAAGATTTATCTCAATTTATCCTATAATATAAGTTGAATTAGTATCTTTAAATTGTAAAAACCTTTAGAATATTAAGTGAATTAATCAGTCCTGTAGGAGGAAATATAAAAATGAATTTATTAGCAAAAACACGTAAGATCAACGCAATGTTACAAGCATCGGCAGGGAAGCCGGTTAACTTTAAAGAAATGGCTCAAACATTAGGAGACGTTATTGAAAGTAATGTATTTATCGTGAGCCGTAAAGGGAAGTTATTAGGTATTTCAATTCACCAACAAATCGAGAATGAGCGCATTAAAAAAATGTTCGAAGAGCGCCAATTCCCGGAAGCATATACGCAAAACCTATTCAACATTAGTGAAACTTCACCAAACTTAGACGTTAACAACGAGCACACAGCGTTCCCAGTTGAAAACAAAGACTTATTCGAAAAAGGTTTAACAACAATCGTGCCAATTATCGGTGGTGGTGATCGTTTAGGTACACTAATTTTAGCTCGTATCTCAGATCAATTCGAAGATGACGATTTAATCTTAGCTGAATACGGTGCAACAGTAGTAGGTATGGAAATTTTACGTGAAAAATCAGAGGAAATCGAAGAGGAAGCGCGTTCTAAAGCGGTTGTACAAATGGCAATCAACTCTTTATCATACTCAGAATTAGAAGCGATTGAGCACATTTTCGAAGAGCTTGATGGCAACGAAGGTTTATTAGTAGCCTCTAAAATTGCTGACCGCGTGGGAATTACACGTTCTGTAATCGTTAACGCATTACGCAAATTAGAATCTGCTGGTGTAATCGAGTCTCGTTCATTAGGTATGAAAGGTACTTACATCAAAGTACTAAATAGCAAGTTCTTAACAGCATTAGCTGAAATCAAAATGAAATAATTAAAACTATTTGTACGCGATAAAGTTTAACACTTTATCGCGTTTTTTAGTGTAATTTTGTGAGAAATGTTTGAATGGATTCTTTAAAAGTTAATAATTAACAATAATAAAAATAAAAAGGGAATATTTATTTCAAATCATCATTCTAACTTTTTTTGTAAATTCTATAGGGCAAATTGATAATGACAGAAAATTGATATATTGATAAATAAAACCCAAGTAACTGAGTTTGTAACATTGTTACGATATTATGAACAGTTTTTAAAAAAGCACCGTTCTATCAAGAATTAAGCTATTATATTTCCTAAGGGAAAAATTAGTGAGGAGTACAAAAAAAGGGTAAATAGGTATTTTTAACTAATGCATAATGGTAAATATTTATCATCAAAGTACTTTAATCAATGCCGTTTTAATTAGAAAGCAAAGGGGAATTCATTTACATACTAATTTGATTTGCAAAAAATGTCGAAACGTCGTAAAAATAGTTCCTAAAGACTAGTAAAAAGAGCCAAAAGACAATAGACACTAGGAAATAATATATTTACAATTGTATTATTAAGTTGTCGTGGGAAAGAAATGGCAAAAGTGAATGAGGTGAAAAAATTGAATTTATTTGGTGGTACGATTAGTAAGCTAGAAAATGGACTTTCATATGCTACGCTAAAAAATAAGACGATAACACAAAATATAGCGAATGTTGATACACCGAATTACAAAACAAAAGATGTAAGTTTCCAAGATGTTTTTAATGACGCAAAAAAATCTTCTATTTCAGCATATCGCACGGATGCCAAACATTACGATTTTTCAATTGAAATTGGTCATAGTGCTGTATATTCGAACGAAAATTTCCGCTCGAGACCGAACGGCAATGCCGTAAATATGGATGCAGAGCAAGCAAAATTAGCTGAAAATACAATTTACTATAACGCGTTGATTGAACGTTTAAATAGTAAATTCTCTACATTAAATACGGTAGTTAAGGGAGGTAGATAATTATGTCGATTTTTCATAGTATGAATACAACTGCTTCAGCGTTAACGGCGCAGCGCCTTCGAATGGACGTTATTTCTTCTAATATTGCCAATGTAGACACGACTCGTGCAAAACAAGTAAATGGCGAATGGGAGCCTTATCGAAAGAAGTCGATTACATTAAAGGAAAATGAAGGCCAGTTTTCAAACTTCTTAAATATGGCAATGGGAAAAACCGTGAAGGCGGGCGTTGGTAATGGTGTAAAGGTGACTTCTATTAAAGAAGATACAGAAACACCATTCAAATTAGCGTACGATCCGACACATCCAGATGCCAATGCAGACGGTTATGTACAAATGTCGAATGTTGATTTACTAAAAGAAATGGTTGATTTAATTTCTTCGACACGTTCGTATGAAGCAAATATTACAGCGTTTAATGCAAATAAAAGCATGTTAACAAAAGCGCTTGAAATTGGGAAAGGGTGATTACTAAATGGCCATTAATGCAATTTCATTTATGTCTCCTGCACAATCAGTGAATGAAGTGAAAAACGCTACTCAAGTAACATCTGCAGATGCGCAACAACAGTTTGCCGATGCTTTGAAAGAAGCGATCGCTGGTGTTAACGAGCACCAAAAAACATCAGATATGATGACACAAAAATTAATAAGTGGTGGAGATGTTGACTTATTTGAAGTAATGGTAGCTGCTCAAAAAGCAAGCGTTACTTTAAACACAACAATTGAAATTCGCAACAAAGCTGTGGAAGCTTATCAAGAAATTATGCGCATGAGTGTATAATTATTTTGTTTGACGAATAATTAATTGTTGGGCATTCACTATAACCGGAGGATTCATAATGAATGAACGACTTACTAAAATTAAAAGCGACTCCACTAACTTTTGGCAGAGTCGAACGAAAAATCAAAAAGGCGCAATGATTGGCGCTGTTGTAGCGGTGATTGCACTTGCTGCAGCTCTTACATATTTTTCAACGCGTACAACAATGGTTCAACTATTCCCAGAAATGTCTCAAGCAGAGGTAGGGAGTATAACGGAAGTACTTACCGCACAAGGGGTTAAGTATGAAATAACAAATGCAGGAACAACGATTTTAGTTCCTGAAAATCAAGTACAAGATTTACAAGTGTCACTTGCGTCTCAGGGTTATCCAGATTCAGGTGAAATAGGTACGTCATTTTTCGCAACAAACGCTGGTTTTGGTATGACAGATAATGAATTTAATGTTATTAAAAAAGCAGCAATCGAAACAGACTTAGCGAACCTTTTACGGAAATTTGACGGTGTAAAAGATGCTAAGGCCATTATTACATTGCCAAATGAAGGTGTTTTCTTAAAGGATGCACAGGGTGAATCAACCGCAGCAATCGTTTTAACGACAGCGCCTGGTCACAAGTTCTCAGACGAACAAATTAAAGGGTTATTTAATTTAGTTTCAATGAGTATTCCAAATTTAACAAAAGATAACATCCAAATTTCGAACCAACTTGGGGATTATTACGACTTAGATTCTGCTCAGAATGGTAGTAATAGTACGAATACCGTAGAAGGTCAAATGGGCGTTAAGAAAACAATCGAACGAGACTTACAACGTCAAGTACAACAAATGTTAGGTACATTAATTGGTCAAGATAAAGTCGTTGTAAACGTATCGGCTGATATTGATTTCAAGAAAGAAAATCGTGAAGAAAATCTAGTAAAGCCTGTTGACGAAGAAAATATGACAGGAATTGAAATTAGTGCACAGCGTATTACAGAAAGCTATTCAGGTGGTACGCCAGCAGATGGTTCTCCAGAAGCTGAAAACGTAACAGATAACTTTGTTGATTACGTAGAAGGTACAACAACAGGTAACGGTGATTATGAACGTGTAGAAGAAACAATTAACAACGATGTCAACCGTATCCGTCGTGAAATTCAAGAGAGTCCGTACAAAATCCAAAATTTAGGTATTCAAGTAATGGTAGAGCCTCCGAATGCAGACGAGGAGTTAGATGCAAGTATTCGTACGGATATCGAGCAAATCTTATCGACGATTGTACGTACTTCAATCGATCAAGAAACTGCAGGTATGTTAACGGATGAGGAAATTGCAAACAGAATCGTTGTTTCAATTCAACAATTCCACGGCAACGACACTGAAGATGGTGCACCAGAATCAATTATCCCTTGGTGGGTATGGGTGATTGGCGGTATCTTACTTGTAGCTATCGTATTATTAGTTCTTTATGTCCTACGAGCTCGTAAACGTAAGCAAGAAGAGGAAGAACTAGAAATTATTGAACAACAACAGCAATTAATTGATGTTGATGATATTTCAGAAGAAAAAGAAACTGAAGCGACTGTACGCCGTAAGCAATTGGAAAAAATGGCAAAAGAAAAGCCAGAAGATTTTGCGAAACTATTGCGTAGTTGGATTGCTGAAGACTAATAGGAGGTTCAGCTCTTGTCCAAGAAAGATAAAGATTTATCAGGAAAGCAAAAGGCCGCTTTACTGCTGATTTCTCTAGGGCCAGAAGTTTCGGCTTCTGTTTATAAGCATTTAAGTGAAGAAGAAATTGAACGTTTAACACTTGAGATTTCAAGTGTTAAAAAGGTTGACTCGGTGGTGAAAGATGAAATTATCGAAGAGTTTCACCAAATCGCATTAGCGCAAGATTATATTACGCAGGGCGGGATTGGCTATGCGAAAACAGTACTTGAAAAAGCATTAGGTGCTGAACAAGCACAAGCTATCTTAAACCGTTTAACATCTTCTTTACAGGTGCGTCCATTTGATTTTGCGCGTAAAGCAGATCCATCTCAAATTTTTAACTTTATTCAAAATGAGCACCCGCAAACAATTGCCCTGATTCTATCGTATTTAGATCCAGGTCAAGCAGGGGTGATTTTATCTTCATTACCACAGGAAGTACAAGCAGACATTGCAAAACGTATTGCAATTATGGAATCAACATCACCAGAGGTTATTAGTGAAATCGAATCTGTATTAGAACGTAAACTTTCTTCTACAGTTACGCAAGATTACACTGAAACAGGTGGCGTAGATGCAGTGGTAGAAGTATTAAATGGTGTAGACCGCCAAACAGAAAAAACAATTCTCGATGCACTCGAAATCCAAGATCCAGAGCTTGCAGAGGAAATCAAAAAGCGTATGTTCGTATTCGAAGATATCGTTACATTGGACAACCGTTCGATTCAACGCGTTATTCGCGATTGCGAAAACGAAGACTTATTACTATCAATGAAGGTTTCTTCAGACGAAGTAAAAGATATTATTTTCCGCAATATGTCACAGCGTATGGCTGAAACATTCCGTGAAGAAATGGAAATTATGGGGCCAGTTCGTTTACGTGATGTTGAGGAAGCACAATCTCGCATCGTAGCGGTTATTCGCCGATTAGAGGACGCAGGTGAAATTATCATTGCACGTGGTGGAGGAGATGACGTCATTGTCTAGAATCATCCGTTCAATGAATGCACAACCAGCTGAAGAAGCGCCAGTTGTTGAAATTAAACTTCAAAGTTTCTTCGAGCCGATTCATTTTGCTGAGCCGGAACAAGAAAACATAGACGATACGCCAACATTAACGTTAGAAGACATTCAACAAGAGCGCCAAATGTTGCTTGAGCAAGCAAAGCTAGAAATTGAAGCACAAAAGAAACAGTTTGAACAGTTTCGTGATGAGCAATTAGCTGCGATTGAAGCATTAAAGCAAACATGGGAAGAAGAAAAAATCCAATTGCAGCAAGAGGCCTATGATGCAGGTTTTGCGCAAGGCTATGAAGATGGCGTGCAAAAAATAAATGCAGATATGCAAGGTGCTTTGACGGTTGCAAATGACACAATGAATGATGCAAAGGTAAACGCTGCTGCATATATTGAATCTCAAGAACCGGTTTTATTAGAGCTTGCGCTTACTTCAGCAGAACGCATTTTAAATACAAAGTTAGCACGCGACGATGAGGCTTTTGTTTCAATAATTGAACGCGCACTAAAAGAAGCACGCGAAATGAAAGAAATTAAAGTGTATGTTTCGCCAAAGTATCATAAAGTCGTAACGGAACGCCGAGCAGAATTAGCTGAAATGTTCCCACCAAATATTCAGTTCTTAATCTTCGTCAATGAAGACTTACAAGACACCGAAAGCTATATCGAAACCAATCATGGTCGAATTGTCGTATCAGTAGATGAGCAATTGAAAGAACTACGTCGACAATTATATGAATTAATTGAAAGTAAGGAATGATACGGATGAAAACGGCTCAATTAGTTGAACAAATTCCTAATCTTAATACATTTAAAAAGTATGGAAGAGTGACGAGGGTTGTCGGTTTGATGATTGAGTCTCAAGGTCCGGAAAGTTCAATCGGGGATGTTTGTAAGATTCATATACAAACATCCAAAAATGGTCCTCAAGTTATGTTAGCTGAAGTAGTAGGGTTTAAGGATGAAATCGTCATTCTTATGCCTTACTCGTCGCTAAAAGAAATTTCAATTGGCTGTCTTGTAGAAGGGACAGGCACACCACTTGAAGTGAAGGTAGGACCAGAATTAATCGGTCAAGTATTAGACGCGATGGGGAACCCATTTGATGGGCAATCTTTACCAAAAGGTTTAATATCTGTTCAAACGGAAAAAGAACCACCAAACCCATTACATCGCCCACCTATAGATGAACAATTAGAAGTAGGTGTAAAAGCGATTGACGGGATGTTAACAGTAGGTAGTGGACAGCGTGTAGGTATTTTCGCTGGTTCGGGTGTAGGTAAGAGTACATTGCTTGGCATGATTGCGCGTAACACGAAAGCGGATATTAACGTCATCGCACTTGTAGGAGAGCGTGGACGTGAGGTACGTGAGTTTATTGAACGTGACTTAGGTCCAGAGGGGTTAAGTCGCTCGGTTGTCGTTGCCGCAACAAGTGACCAACCAGCTTTAATGCGTATTAAAGCGGCATTTACTGCTACAGCAATTGCTGAATATTTCCGCGATCAAGGTAAGAATGTCATGCTGATGATGGACTCAGTAACACGTGTTGCAATGGCACAGCGTGAAGTAGGGCTAGCAGTTGGTGAACCACCAGCAACGCGAGGTTATACGCCTTCTGTATTCGCAATTTTACCATCATTACTAGAACGTTCAGGGACGAATATTCATGGGACGATTACAGCATTCTACACCGTGCTCGTTGACGGGGATGATATGAATGAACCAATCGCCGATGCCGTTCGAGGGATTTTGGATGGTCATATTGTACTTGATCGAAATTTAGCCAATAAAGGGCAGTACCCGGCCATTAACGTGTTAAAGAGTGTCAGCCGTTTAATGAACCATATTGCTGAACCAGAGCATGTAAAAGCAGCAAGTCGCTTACGTGAGCTGTATTATACATACTCAAAGTCAGAGGATTTAATTAATATCGGTGCGTATAAACGTGGAACTTCAAAGGAAATCGATGAAGCGATTCAATATGAGCCATTAATTACCCAATTTTTAAAGCAAGGATTCAAAGATAAGGTATCCATTGAGCAAACGGTTCAAGAGATTCTTACACTATCGAATGGTGGTGCGAGGTAATGTCGAAATACACGTATCGCTTTGAAAAAATTCTAGTCGTGAAAGACCAAGAAAAAACAGAATCAGAGCTTGCGTTTAAAGAGTCTGTTCAGGTGTTCGAGGAAATTGCGACAAAGCTTTATGACTTATTAAGGAAAAAAGAAGACTTAATCGCCTATCAGCAAGAGCGATTAAAAGTTGGCTCTTCCATTGATGAAATTAACCATTACTCGAAGTTTATCGACAGTATGGAAAAGACAATTGAAGATGTGCAACAAAAGGTAGTACAAGCCCGTGCTAAAATGAATTGGCACGAACAAAAATTATTAGAAAAAAACTTGGAAGTACGTAAATATGAAAAAATGCGCGAAAATGACTTCGAACAATTTAAAGAAGAGCAGTTACGCGTAGAGGCAATTCTTTTAGATGAGCTTTCAACCATTGCGTATTACAAGAAGGAAATCAGGTGATTTCGTGGCAAAAAAAATAAAAGAAAATATTGAGCTTCAAAACGAGGGAACGGTAGTGGAAGAAAAATCACCCGGGTTTTTCAAAAAGTTTTTTTACTTGTTTTTAATTCCGTTAATGTTCATTGTCGCTATTGCACTCATTTTAGCAACGGTGACAGAGTATAACGTATTTAAAATGGCCAATAATGCGATTGAAAAAATTCCATTTGTCGGATCTTCAGATGATGAGAAGATAGTCGTTGAAAATAGCTCGTTAAACGAAAAAAAAGTGGTTGAATTACAAGCTGAAGTTCAAGAAAAAGAATTACAGATTACAGAACTTCAATCAAAAATTGATTCCTCAGCTATTGAAAAAGAGGAGCTTCTAACAGAACAAGAGCGCTTATTATTCGAAATTGAAAAATTAAAGCGCAATCAAGAAGAAACGCAAAAAGAATTCAATGAAATTTTATCGACATTTGAAAAAATGTCTGCAAAAACAGCAGCACCAATATTAGTACAAATGAGTGATACAGAGTCTTTACGTATTATGTCTAATATGAAGCCAGATACACTTTCAGCAATTTTTACGAAAATGTCACCGGTAGATGCAGCCAGATATACGGAGCTTCTATCTCAACAGTAAATTTGAAAGGGGGTGGAAAGAATGAATATCGCAATGTTACAAGCAATGAGCGCTACTAAAATGCCGCAACAAAAAAACACAGTTGAAACAAATTCACCAGATACTAATGCATTTGGTAGCGTGTTTCAATCGATTATGTCTAATTCGAGCCAGTCGACAAGTGAAACGACTAAAACGGAAGCAGCGACATTAGCTGAAGAGGTAAGTACAACATTAGCTACCGATTCACTAGAAGCTCTGTTAGAAGAGCTGGGCGTTGAAATGGATGAAGCGGGATTATTCGTGTTTGTCGGTGAAGAGCAAATGCCTGTTGCCGTCGATGAAATGCTAACACTAGAAAACCTAACGCAATTGTTAGGAATGACGGAAGAGCAATTGACACAAATTGTGCAGCAACTTCTTGGCGAAGAAACTCAGTTTGAAATGACGGATGTCTGGTCAATGATTGAGCAAGCACCTGCGATTTTGAGTGAAGTAATGGCTGCGATTCAAGGTACACAGCAGTCAAATGTGCAACCAAAAGAGCTACAGCAACTTGTTCAAATACTAAAATTAGCACAGCTTGTTGGAAATAAGGTTGACACAGTGTATCAACAAGAAGTCCAATTATCGCAATTAAAAGATGCACTACAGCTATTAGCCAATCAAGCACAGCAAGCCGTTCAAACACAAAATAACCAACAAGCATCAAAGTTAACGTTTGAGCAAATTGTACAACAAGTAACGCAAACGACGGTAAAAACAGATACAGAAACACAGCCAACTGTAGGCTTACAGCAGCAACAAGGAACGCAAACAAAAACAGTAACGATTACGCTACCAGCAGAAAAACCAGCACAATCTGAAGCGCTTGTAAAAGAAATTCAAAATTTAATAGCTCGTGGACAATTATCAGGTCAACAAGGAAATATGAAGTTATTTCTGAAATTATTCCCTGAAAATTTAGGGCAAATTCGTATTGAATTAGTACAAAAAGATGGTGTATTAACGGCGAGATTACTAGCGACGACAGCGGTTGGTAAAGAGTTATTAGAAAACAACTTAAACCAATTAAAAGCTGGATTTGTTGCTCAAAACATTCAAATGGATCGTATTGATGTATCGCAATCTTTACAAGATACAGACCGTAACGCACGTGACCAAAGCTTCTTCAATAACTTCTTCGGGCGTCAGCAAGAAGATGAGGTAGAAAAAGAAGAGGAAAACGACGACGAATCCATTTCCTTTAAAGATTTATTAATGGAGAGTGAGGAGGTAGAGTAAATGGCTGGGATTTCAAATGATTATTATTTACAAACGGCAAATCCAAACTTCAAAGTTACGGATAAACAAGACAACGGCGCACTTGGTAAAGATGCATTTTTACAAATTCTCATTACGCAATTACAAAACCAAGATCCAACAAGCCCCATGGATGATAAAGAATTTATCGCACAGATGGCGCAATTCTCTTCTTTAGAACAAATGCAAAATATGACAAAAGCGATGGAAAATTTATTAGCCTCACAAGAGCAATCTCAGTTAATGAATTACTCGACATTTGTTGGTAAGGAAGTTAAGTGGCATGAGCTAACAGATAAACTTGATAAAGATGGCAAGCCACTTTATAACGAAGGTACAGGCGCAATAGCGGAGCTGAAGTTTGTAGAAGGTGAAGCAGTATTCGTATTAGATAGCGGTAAGGAAATCGCACCAGGTAATATTTCATCTATCTTGGGTGGTAATCCGACGGCATCAACGACACCTGCTATCCCGTCTAATCCATTGGTACAGGCAAGTGAAATGCTTGGCAAGATGGTTAGCTATACATCTGCAGAAACAAGCCAATTAGTCCAAGCAATGATTGAATCAATTGTGAATAAAAAAGATGGTACAATCGAGTACGTTTTAAACGATGCTACTAACACTCGTTTAACAAAAGATCAGTTCACGCTTGTAGAAAATCCAACTGAAACGAAGGACGATGAAGAGCAAGCAGCTGAGTCAGAAACCGTTACGGAGTAAGAGGTGATTTTGATGAATCGAGTGACTATTCAACACATACCGTATCATCCACCTATTCAACCAACTGTTAAATCTGTAGGGCAAGCTTCTAAGCAATCATTTATTGATCACTTAAAGCAAGCGTCAGAACAGCACTTAAAAATCAGTAAGCATGCGTCAGAACGTCTGACAGAGCGTAATATTTCGATTTCAGAAGGCGAATGGCAGCAAATTACTGAAAAAGTTTTTGAAGCAAAAGATAAAGGTGTAAATCAACCACTTGTGCTACTTGACCAAGCCGCATTAGTTGTTAGCGCAAAAAATGCAACGGTTATTACAGCACTCGACCGAGCAGAAGCAAAGCAGCAGCTATTCACTAATATTGATGGCACCATTGTTATATAGGCTGGACCTTCAGAAGTAAGGAAGCCTTAGGTTGTTGACTGATAGAGACAACTAAATTATATGCACATTTTGAAAAATGAAGGGAGAACGGCATACTATGTTACGTTCAATGTATTCAGGTATTTCAGGCTTAAAAAACTTCCAAACGAAGTTAGATGTAATTGGTAATAATATTGCTAACGTAAATACGTACGGTTTTAAGAAGGAGCGTACTGTATTTAAAGATTTAATTTCACAAACGCAAGCAGGTGCTTCTAGCCCGTCAGCAACTCGTGGTGGTGTTAATGCGATTCAAGTCGGTTTAGGTTCACAATTAGCAGCGATTGATACAATGCATACGCCAGGTTCAATGCAATCAACAGGCCGTACATTAGACTTAGCGATTTCAGGAGACGGTTTCTTCATGGTAGCGGATTCAGCTGCTGAAGAATTACCAGCAGTTGAAGATATGGCTTCAATTACTGAAAATGCTTTAATTGATGAGGAATTAACAAATACTCAGTATACACGTGCTGGTAACTTTTATATGGACCGTAATGGTTTCGTTGTCAATGGTGATGGTAAATATCTTGTTGGTTATGCGAATCCAGAAATTTATGGTGAAGTTGATCCAGACGGTGAAAGTTTGGCAGATGCTGATAAAGAAACAGCTGCGGAAGAACTTGGTCAAGATAACTTGTACGAAGATGGTGCAATTACTGTTGATACACGTGCAATCAAAATCCCAACAAACGCGCAATCAATGTCAATCAGCAAAGACGGTTCGATTTACTATGTTGATGTGAATGGTAAATTACAATTTGCCGGACAAGCAATTTTAGCGAAATTCCCGAATGCTTCAGGTCTTGAAAAAACGGGTTCTAACTATTTCCAAGTAACTGCGAACTCAGGAGATCCATTAGTACAGGTTGGTACTCAAGCTGGTATTGGTTCAGTGGAATCAAGCTTCTTAGAAATGTCTAACGTTGACCTATCTGAAGAATTCACAGAAATGATCGTGGCACAGCGTGGTTTCCAAGCAAACTCTCGTATTATTACAACATCAGATGAAATCCTACAAGAGCTTGTAAACTTAAAACGATAATCTCGTAATGTAGGATAAAAATAATTTCATTGCAAAGGGGGGTCGGGCCGGCTCTCTTAGAAGGTCCGGCCCTATTTCAATGATAGAACTATCAAAGCTTAATGGGAAGCCATTCACTTTAAACGCTCTATACATAGAAACAGTCGAAGCTTTTCCAGACACAACGATTACGCTGACGACTGGGCGTAAATTCATTGTTTTAGAAACTGAAGAACAGGTGCGACAAAAGGTGAAAACCTTTTATCAACATATACAAGCACTATCAAACCCGCATCTAAGAGGTGAAGAAGATGAAGAACAATAAATTATTAACGATTATGCTCATTATGTTAGTGACGATTACGTTAATCGGTGTTATCGTGGTAGTGTTATTAACACAACTCGACAAAGGCTCTACAAGTGGACCAACAATAGATGAAATTGTTGAATCTTCAGTAGATGTCCCAGAAATTACGACAAATTTAGCAGATGGAAGCTTTGTACGACTTTCATTAAAAATTCAAGGATCAGATAAAAAAGCTGGTGAAGAGTTACTAAAACGTGATTTCCAAGTGAAAAATATTGTAATCCAAGAACTTTCTGAGATGGAAGCAGAGGCGTTAGAAGGAAAACAAGGGAAAGTGACATTCCAAAATGCAATTAAATCACAAATAAATGAATTAATGCAAAATGGAGAAGTTACGCAAGTGTACATTACATCTTATGTACTACAGTAAATTCGTACACAATTTTAATCTTGAAATGGAGGTGGGCAAATGGCAGGAGATATAATGTCTCAGTCCGAAATTGATGCGCTCTTATCGGCCATCTCTACTGGCGAAATGTCAGCAGCGGACATGAAAAAAGAAGACGAAACACGCAAAGTAAAAGTATATGACTTTAAACGTGCGCTTCGTTTTTCTAAAGACCAAATCCGAAGTTTGACCCGTATACACGAAAACTTTGCTCGACTGTTAACGACATTCTTCTCAGCGCAGCTAAGAAGCTATGTGCAAATTACAGTAGCATCGGTTGACCAAATTCCTTTCGAAGAATTTGTTCGTTCCATTCCGAATATGACGCTAATTAACGTGTTCGAAGTGCCACCACTTGATGGCAATATTTTAATGGAAATCAACCCAAACATCGCCTACTCTATGTTAGATCGTTTAATGGGTGGGACTGGTGCGAGTCATAGTAATGTGGACAATTTAACTGAAATCGAAACAAAAATTATGACGAACTTATTCGAACGTTCATTTGATAATTTACGCGAGGCATGGGAAAATATTTCGGAAATTGATCCGATGCTCGTTGAATTAGAAGTCAATCCGCAGTTCTTACAAATGATTTCACCGAATGAAACGGTCGTCGTTATTTCACTCAACACGATTATTGGAGAAACAACAGGGATGATTAATATTTGTATTCCGCATGTTGTGCTAGAGCCAATCGTGCCAAACTTATCTGTGCGTTACTGGATGCAAACGAACACGAAAGAAATTTCGCCAGAACAAACAAAAATGCTTGAAACACGTGTTAAACAAGCAACATTACCAGTCATTGCAGAATTAGGAACAACCGATATTACGATTGAAGATTTCTTAATGATGTCAATGGGTGACGTAATTGAATTAGATCAAAAGATCGAAAATCCATTAACCTTAAAAATCGGGAACCTACCGAAGTTTACCGTGCAGCCAGGGAAATTAAACAAAAAAATGGCTGTTCAAATTATCGACCCTTTGAAAGGAGGAGACGAAGATGAGTGATGAAATGCTCTCGCAAGAAGAAATTGAAGCGCTACTAAGAGGCGAGACATTAGACGATACTCCTACCGCGAGTAACGAAGATGTTGTAGAAGAAATTAATGTAGATGATCATTTAAGTCCAATTGAAATTGATGCGTTAGGTGAGGTGGGAAATATCTCATTTGGTAGCTCGGCTACTGCATTATCGTCTTTATTAGGACAAAAGGTTGATATTACAACACCAAACATTTCGATGATTAATCGAAATCGTTTAGAGGAAGAGTTCCCGCATCCATATGTTGCGGTTCAAGTAGAATACACAGTCGGTTTATCAGGTATGAACTTGCTGGTAATTAAGCAATCAGATGCGGCAATTATTGCGGACTTAATGTTAGGTGGCGACGGTTTAAATCCAAAGCCGGAGCTAAGTGAAATTCAATTAAGCGCTGTGCAAGAAGCGATGAACCAAATGATGGGTTCAGCAGCAACATCTATGTCGACAATATTTAATCAAAAGGTGGATATTTCACCACCTTCTATCGATTTAATGAATATTTCGCAAAATGAGGGGACAGATAATATCCCAGCGGATGATTTATTAGTGAAAATCTCATTCCGACTACGCATAGGTGAACTGATTGATTCAAATTTAATGCAATTACTACCTTTAAACTTTAGTAAAAAAGTAGTAAAGTCATTAATGGGAGAAGTTGATGAGCAATTAGCTACAGAAGTGCCTTCACAACCGGCACCTGCAGCACAACCTGCACCTCAGCCAGAGCCGTTACAACAACCGATGCCGCAACAGCAACAGCCGATGCAACAACCGATGTATCAGCAGCCAATGCAGCAACCGATGTATCAGCAACAACCGGTGTATCAACAACCAGCGTATACAGCGCCACCAGCAAATGTACAACAGGCACAATTTGCTAGCTTCGATTCAGCAAATATCACGCAAGACGAGGCACGCAATTTAAATATGTTACTTGATATTCCATTACAGGTAACTGTAGAGCTTGGCCGTACAAAGCGCTCAGTAAAAGAAATTCTAGAGCTTTCTAGCGGTTCAATTATTGAGTTAGATAAACTTGCGGGTGAGCCAGTTGATATTTTAGTGAACAATCGCTTGATTGCAAAAGGTGAAGTTGTAGTAATTGATGAGAACTTTGGTGTTCGAATCACAGATATTTTAAGCCAGGCAGATCGCTTGAACAATTTACGATAGTTTTTTAATTGGAGGAATCAGAATATGTCTAAGAAAATTTTAATTGTTGACGATGCCGCATTCATGCGCATGATGATTAAGGACATTTTAACGAAAAACGGTTTTGAAGTTGTAGGGGAAGCGGCGGATGGTATCCAAGCTGTTGAAAAGTACAATGAGTTACGCCCTGATTTAGTAACAATGGACATTACAATGCCAGAAATGGACGGTATCGCTGCATTAAAAGCAATCAAAGGTACAGATCCAAGTGCGGTAGTTATTATGTGTTCAGCAATGGGTCAACAAGCAATGGTTATTGATGCAATTCAAGCCGGCGCAAAAGACTTCATTGTAAAGCCATTCCAAGCTGATCGTGTAATCGAAGCAATTCAAAAAGCTTTAGGTTGATGCTATGCTAGCAAAAAAATCATTTCGATTTTGGCTTTTTGTTGGAGTAGTATGCTTTGCTGTACTCTTCTCACCAAATTCAAATGGAACTTTTGCAATGGTAAGTAACGTATACGAAAATTGTAATGAAAACCCTGAATTATGTTCAGAAGAAAATATTTCAGAAGATAACACGACAGATGCCGAAACAGAAAAAAATGAATCGGCATCTGTTGGTGTAGGGGTATGGGACTACATAAAAATCGTATTAGCCCTAGTTTTTGTGATAGGGCTATTATTAGTAATTATAAAATTTTTAAATAAGCGTAACTTAACGTACCAACAAAATGCCATTATCAAAAATATTGGTGGTTTGTCTGTAGGTCAGCAAAAGTCTGTACAGCTACTGAAAATCGGTAATAAGATTTATGTAGTGGGTGTAGGTGAAGATATTCAATTGCTAAAAGAAATTGAATCTGCTGATGAAGTCGATCAATTACTAAATCAAATTGAACAGAATCAAAGCATGGTGACAACAACACCTTATATTGCGGAATTATTCAAGAAATTTTCAAAGAAAGATCAGCCAAAAGATATTTCTGATAGTCCAAAATTTAACGACATGTTTAGTGAAAAATTAGATGAATTAAAACAACAACGAAGTGACGAATTAGAACGTTGGAAAGAACAGGAGCGTGACAAACGATGACTGATCTACTATCCGTCTTTTCAGAAAGTAATCCAGGAAATGTTTCTACATCGGTTACGCTATTATTCCTGCTGACAGTTCTTTCTTTGGCACCAAGTATTTTAATATTAATGACGTCGTTTGCTCGTATTGTAATTGTTTTATCATTTACACGTACGGCACTTGCGACAAACCAAATGCCGCCGAACCAAGTCATTATTGGTTTAGCACTTTTTTTAACGTTCTTTATTATGGCGCCAACGTTTTCAGAAGTGAATGAACAAGCACTTCAGCCTTTATTCGACGAAGAAATTGGGATTGAGGAAGCGTATGAAAAGGCGACCATTCCGTTTAAGGAATTTATGGCACAGCACACAAGGCAAAAGGATTTAGAGCTGTTTTTAGCGTATAACGAGGCAGAATATCCTGAAACGATTGAAGATATTTCGTTGATTTATCTCGTTCCAGCTTTCGCCTTAAGTGAAATTAAAACAGCATTTCAAATGGGCTTTATGATTTTCATTCCATTTTTAGTGATTGACATGGTCGTAGCGAGTACGCTCATGGCAATGGGGATGATGATGCTGCCTCCGGTAATGATTTCACTACCATTTAAAATTTTATTATTTGTACTTGTGGATGGTTGGTATTTAGTAATGAAATCTTTACTTCAAAGTTTTTAGGGGATGATACATAATGACACAGGAAATGGTCATTGCAATTGCAGAAAGTGCAGTGTTTACGGTATTAATCGTATCCGGGCCGTTATTATTAATCGCGTTAATTTCAGGTTTAGCGGTCAGTATATTTCAGGCAACGACATCGATTCAAGAGCAAACATTAGCATTCGTACCAAAAATTGTTGCTGTACTTGTTGGGATAATCTTTTTTGGTCCTTTTATGATTTCGAAAATGACAGATTATTTTTATAACATCTTAAATAATTTAGTTCGATATATTGGGTGAATCGATGACAGAACTACTTCAAGTATTTCCTAATATCTCAATTTTATTATTAATTATGGTTCGGGTTTCTGCATTTTTTGTATCAGTCCCTTTATTTTCTTATCGAACAATTCCTCAGCAAGTTAGAATTATCCTAGCAGTAGCACTCGCATGGATGATGTACTATACATTCAATATTGAACCTTTCGAAATTAACGGTGACTACCTATTACTTATCTTAAAAGAAGCAATTGTCGGGCTAATGCTCGGGCTAGCAGCAGCGATGATTATGTCGGCTGTTCAAATTGCTGGTGGATTCATTGATTTCCAAATGGGGTTTGCGATGGCCAATATTATTGATCCGCAAACAGGTACACAATCGCCGCTTATGGGGCAATTTTTAAACTTTCTATCACTTTTATTATTACTTGCAATAAATGGTCATCACTTAATTTTAGATGGTATTTATTATAGTTACCAATTTATACCATTGCAACAGTTTTTTCCGAATTTTGGGGAAGAAGGAACCGCACTTTTTATTATGAAAATGTTTGTTGCTGTATTTGCCATCGCATTTCAAATGTCAGCTCCAATAGTTGCAACACTGTTTTTAGTAACGTTAGCGTTAGGGATTACCGGGAAAACCGTGCCACAAATGAGTATTTTCGTTATTGGATTCCCGATTAAAATCGCAGTTGGCTTTCTTGTCTTAATCGTCACTATGGGTGTATTAGTTGGAGTAATGAAAGAACTAATTGAATATATGATTATTTCTTTACGTGATTTAATGGTTATTTTAGGTGGTGAATAGCATGGATATGAAGCTATTGGTAATGTTAGATCTTCAGTTTTTTGCAGGTGAAAAAACGGAGAAAGCAACACCAAAAAAACGACAAGATGCACGTAAAAAGGGGCAAGTTCTAAAGAGTCAAGATGTAACGGCAGCTGTATTGTTATTACTTACCTTTTTCTTTTTATTATTTTTCGCACCATTTATGTATGACGGTGTAAAGGGTTTTTTACTACAAGCATTAAACCGAAATCTATTAATTGAAACATTAAATGAAGATACCGTCATGGATATGTATGTGGAATCATTAAAGGAAATGGCGATTATTGTTTTACCGATTATGGTTGTCGCTATGATTGCAGGTATTGGAGCTAACTTTTTTCAGTTTGGCTTACTATTTACAACAGAAACATTAAAAATTGATTTAAAAAAGATGGATCCAATTAAAGGGATCAAAAAAATTATTTCCGTTCGTGCCATTGTCAATTTAATTAAATCGTTATTAAAGGTTACGTTAATTGGTACGGTTACGACGGTTGTTATACTTATTTATTTAGAAGATGTACTATCTTTAGCCTTACATAGTCCAGCACAAATTTTAGCAACGGTTGCGTATTTATCGGCAATCATGGGTATTGCAGCATCAATTATGCTCGTGGCCATTGCGTTATTTGACTATTTATACGAGCGCTTTGAATATGAGAAGCAATTAAAAATGTCGAAGCAAGATTTAAAAGATGAATATAAAAACTCAGAAGGTGACCCACTCATTAAATCAAAAATTAAGCAGCGGCAACGTGAGATGGCGATGCGCCGTATGATGTCAGAAATTCCATCAGCGGATGTTGTCATTACGAACCCGACGCACTATGCAATTGCGTTAAAGTATGATGAAAATGAAATGGATGCACCAAGAGTTGTTGCCAAAGGGACAGACTTTGTAGCACAAAAAATTAAAATGATTGCAAAAGAAAATAATGTCACGATGGTAGAAAATAGACCGCTTGCACGTGCCATGTACGATCAAGTAGAGATTGGACAAGCCGTACCGGAGGAATTTTTCAAAGCAGTGGCAGAAGTTCTAGCGTATGTATACCGAATTAAACGCAAAATTTAACGTAAAAATCAGGAGGGGCAACAATGCAAATACGCGACATAGGGGTTTTAGCTGCAGTTATTATGGTTGTAGCCATGCTCATCATCCCTCTTCCACCTTGGTTATTAAGCTTTTTAATTATTGTTAATATTACGCTTGCCTTACTTGTATTATTAACAGCAATGAATATGAAAGAAGCATTAGATTTCTCCATTTTCCCAACGATTATCTTATTATTAACGCTGTTTCGTTTATCGTTATCGGTATCAACGACACGTGCCATCTTAGCAGAAGGTGATGCAGGTCAGGTTGTTGAAACGTTCGGTAATTTCGTAACAGGGGGTAATATTTTAGTCGGGTTAGTAATCTTCTTATTACTTGTAATTATTCAGTTCATCGTTATTACTAAAGGTTCGGAGCGTGTTGCTGAAGTAGCTGCACGTTTCACATTAGATGCGATGCCGGGTAAACAAATGAGTATTGATGCGGATTTAAATGCCGGTGTTATTTCTGAGCAAGAAGCACGTGAACGCCGTGAAAAAGTTTCAGGCGAAGCAGACTTCTACGGAGCGATGGACGGGGCAACAAAATTCGTTAAAGGGGATGCCATTGCATCGATTATCATGGTAGGGATCAACTTGCTCTTCGGTATGATTATCGGGATGATGCAAATGGAATTAAGCTTTGGCGAAGCAGCTACAAAGTATTCAATGTTAACAGTCGGTGATGGTCTTGTATCACAAATTCCAGCGCTACTTATTTCAACTGCGACAGGTATCGTTGTAACACGTGCTGCATCAAAGGGAAATCTGGGCTCAGATATTACGGGTCAGCTTTTTGCGCAATCTAAGTTACTGTATGTGGCAGCGGCTACGGTCTTCTTATTAGGTTTATTTACACCAATTCCAGATTGGATTACGATACCAATTGCAGCGGTTTTAGCAATTAGTGCGTACTTAATGGACAACAAAAAAGAAGAGACGCCAGAAGAAATGTTGGAAATCGAGGAAGAAGTGGCAACCGATACGATGAAAAGTCCAGAGAATGTTATTAATTTACTAAATGTGGACCCAATCGAATTTGAGTTTGGTTACGGCCTGATTCCATTAGTAGATGCTGCACAAGGCGGAGATTTACTTGACCGCGTTGTTATGATTCGTCGTCAATTAGCACTTGAACTAGGGATTGTTATTCCAATCGTTCGAATACGCGATAATATTCAGCTACAGCCGAACGAATATCGCATAAAGATTAAAGGGAATGAAATGGCACGAGGCGAATTATTATTAGACCATTACCTAGCAATGAGTCCTGGTGATGATGATTCGATTGATGGTATTGATACAATCGAGCCTTCGTTTGGTCTTCCGGCTAAATGGATTACAGAAGAGGTCAAAGAAGATGCCGAAATGTATGGCTACACGGTTGTTGATCCACCAAGTGTTGTTTCAACACACTTAACCGAAATTATCCGTGCAAATGCACACGACTTACTTGGTCGTCAAGAAACGAAGCAATTAATCGACCACTTACGCGAAACACATGCGATTTTAGTGGACGAGTTAATCCCAGCACCACTTTCAATTGGTGAAGTGCAAAAAGTATTAGCTAAATTACTGCGTGAAAATGTATCGGTACGTAACTTACCAATTATTTTCGAAACGCTTGCGGATTATGCAAAATTAACAAGTGATACTGATATTTTAACTGAGTATGTTCGTCAAGCATTGGCTCGTCAAATCACAGCACAATTTGTGGCTGGTCAACCAGCATTAAAAGTCATTACTGTTTCTGGTCAGGTTGAAAAACTAATTACTGATAGTATTCAGCAAACTGATCATGGCAATTATTTAGCGATGGACCCTCAAGAATCACAGTTTATTCTTGAAGCGATTGCCAAAGAAGTGGAGCGCGTTTCCTATATGGAACAATCGCCAATTATTCTTTGCTCGCCAGGTGTTCGTATGTATTTAAGACAATTAACTGAACGTTACTTCCCACAAGTTCCGATTCTTTCGTATAACGAGCTTGATGCGGCTGTAGAAATTCAAAGTGTAGGGGTGGTGAATGTCGAATGAAAATGAAAAAATATAATGCTACTTCAATTGCAGAGGCAATGAAGCAAATTCGTGCTGATTTAGGTGAAGATGCGATTATTTTAAATTCAAAAGTCGTTGTAAAGAAAAAGTTTTTTGGTTTAGTGAAAAATAAAAGCTACGAGGTTGTAGCAGGTTATGATCGCATTGAAAAAAAACCGACAATCTCAAATTTACCAGACATTCCAGCCTATACGTCTTTGAATAATGAACAACAACATATACCAAGTCAACCGATGAAGCAATCTGAGGAGCCCGCATTCGCGCAGGCTCCTCAGGCCGATTCATCATTACCAAGTAATTTGGTGAAAGAAATTGCTGATTTAAAGTCCATCATGCAATCGATGCAACGTATGTCGACACAATCTCAATATCCAGATGAACTCTTACCATTTGTCGATTTTTTAAAACAGCAAGAACTTGGCGAGGAGCTTATCACAGCAATTAGTGATGAGCTTTTTATGCATTATCATAAAAATCACGAAATTTCCTGGGAAAACATGCAGAACATTGCAAAGGATTTTTTACGCAAAGAGCTGTATGCCTTACCAATTAGTGGTCTGTCATATGAAAAGAAGTACATTAATGTGTTAGGCCCAACAGGTGTAGGAAAAACAACTACAATCGCAAAAATGGCTGCTCGTTCGGTTTTGGAAAAGAAAAAGAAAGTTGGCTTTATTACAACAGATACGTATCGAATTGCGGCGATTGAGCAATTAAAAACGTACGCAGCATTATTACAGGCGCCAGTTGAAGTTGTCTATAATGCTGAGGATTATGCAACAGCAATTAACAAGCTTGCACATTTGGATTTGATTTTCATTGATACAGCAGGACGTAACTACCGCGAAGCAAAATATGTGAACGATTTAAAAACACTCATAAATTTCAGTGAACAGGCAGAATCTTATTTAGTGTTAGCTTTGACAGCTAAGCAAAAAGACTTAGAATCAATAATTGAACAATTTAAGGACTTAACAATCGAGAAATTCATCTTTACGAAGCTGGACGAAACAAATTCTATTGGCACTATGTTTAATTTAATGATTAAATATAATAAAGGACTAGCTTACTATACGGATGGTCAAGAAGTACCAGAAGATATTGAACAACCAAATAGTGATAGTCTACTAGAGCTTTTTTTCAAGGAGAATTTAGATGAAAGATCAAGCTGAAAAACTTCGTCAGTCAATGCTTGAAAATGATGCCAATATAGGTCGATCAATTGCGGTCATTAGTGGCAAAGGTGGAGTTGGTAAAAGTAACTTCACGACTAATTTTGCTACATTGTTGGCTAAATCAGGTAAAAGAGTAGTAATATTAGATATGGATATTGGTATGGGAAATGTACATATTTTGGTTGGTAAATCTGCTAAATATAGTTTAAAGGATTACTTAGATGGTAATTTAGCCTTAGAAGATGTCATGTTTTCGACTTCGGATGGTGTGAACTACATTTCAGGTGGCTCAGGCATGTCGTCACTTATGGATTGGTCTCCGGTTGTGTTTAGTCGATTGATTACGGGACTAGAAACACTTCAAAAGGAATATGACTTTGTATTATTTGATATGGGTGCAGGTATTGTCGAATGGTCGCTTGACTTATTAACGTCACTCGATGAATTGATTGTTATTTCAACAGCAGAGCCTACATCGATTATGGATGCTTATTCCATGATGAAATTTATTCATTTAAAAGATGATTCGAAAACGTTTTATATTTTGTGTAATCGAGCATTTAATACGGAGGAAGGCCAAGATACGACAAAACGTCTAAAAACCGTTATGGAGCGCTTTTTAGAAAAAGAGGTTGTTGTACTTGGCTCGTTGCCAGAAGACCCTGTCGTTCGACAAGCTGTACGTCAACAATCATTGTTTACAACACTTTATCCAGATGCACCTATTACGCAAACGATGCATAAGATTGTGAAGCAATTTTTAAATCATCAGGTGGAAATAGAAGAAGTGCATGCTGCTGAAAAATCGAACAAGTTCTTATCCAAATTAAAAAGTATCTTTTCGAAAGGTCGTGAGTAAATGGACAATCTAAAGAAAAGCAAGCTATTAGTAGTTGATGATTCGGCATTTATGCGGAAATTAATTAGTGATTTTTTTACTGACCATTTACAAATTGAAGTTGTGGGGTCTGCGCGCAATGGCAAAGACGCGATTAAAAAAATTCAACAGTTGAAACCAGATGTTGTAACACTAGATGTTGAAATGCCAGAAATGAATGGTTTGGATGCATTAAAGGAAATTATGATTCAGTGTCCAGTACCGGTCGTTATGTTATCGAGTACAACACAACGTGGTACAGAAAACACATTAACAGCAATGGAATACGGAGCTGTTGATTTTGTAGCGAAACCGAGTGGCACAATTTCATTGGATTTACATAAAATCCAAGATGAGTTAGTACATAAAGTTGTTGAAGCTTCAAGAGTACCAATTGCTAAGTTAAAAAAGCCAATCTCTTCAGTTTCTACTTTCGCAAATAAAAAAATAGAAACAGCACCAAGAATAGAGGTTGCTAAACTTACTTCGACGCCGTTAAAAGTTACACCAGTATTTGATAAGCCAATGAAAAAAGTAGATTGGAACAAGCATTCCAAAAAAATTATTTTAATTGGCACATCGACAGGTGGACCGCGAGCTTTGCAAGAAGTGATTACGAAAATCCCAGGAAATGTGGATGCACCAATAGTAATTGTGCAGCATATGCCAGCAGGATTTACAAAATCTCTTGCAACTCGTTTAGATCAGTTAAGTCAAATACATGTAAAAGAAGCCGAACAAGGCGATATATTACAAAAGGGAACAGCTTACATTGCACCAGGTGGTTTTCACTTGAAATTGCGTAAAGTCGGTTCAACTTTTGCGATTGCGCTCGACCAAAATGAGCCACCTCGTTCTGGGCATCGACCTTCAGTGGACGTTATGTTTGAAGATGTTAGTCAATACCCAGATTTTGATAAAATAGCTGTAATTATGACAGGTATGGGGTATGATGGTTCAAAAGGTCTGAAAGCTTTAAAGAAAACAGGAAATGTAATTGCAATTGCAGAGTCAGCAGAAACGTGTATAGTATACGGAATGCCCAAAGCTGCCGTGGAAACGCAGCTCGTTGATGAAGTGGTAGATGTTGACGTTATTGCACAAACAATTATGAAATATATGCCTTAAAAAGGGGTGCCTTTTAAATGGAAGTAAATCAATATTTAGAAATGTTCATTGAAGAAAGTAAAGAGCATTTACAAGCATGTAGCGAACATTTATTAGAATTAGAAAAAAATCCAGAAGACTTAGCAATTGTCGGTGAAATCTTTCGTTCGGCTCATACTTTAAAAGGTATGTCAGCTACAATGGGCTTTGAGGATTTAGCAGACCTAACACATAAAATGGAAAATGTGTTAGATGCGATTCGTAACGAAAAAATTAAAGTAACACCAGAAATTTTTGACGTTGTTTTCGAATCGGTCGATCACTTAGAAGAAATGGTTTACGATATTGCTGATGGTGGCGATGGTAAACGTAACGTGCAAGAAACAGTAGCGAAGTTAAAAAACATTGAATTAGGCGAGCCAGTAGTAGCTGCAAAAGTCCTAACGAAGCAAACAGTTGAAGCACCAGTGCCAGTAGAAGAAGTCGATTTTAAATTAACGTATGATGACTTTGAAAAAACGGTTATTTTACAATCTTCAGAGCAAGAATTTAATGCATACGAAATTTCAATTGCCCTACGCGAAGACTGCTTATTAAAAGCGGCACGTGTATTCATGGTATTTGAAATTTTAGAGAAGAATGGCGATGTGATTAAGTCATCACCTACAGTGGATAAGTTAGAAGAAGAACAATTTGATAATGAGTTCCATGTCGCTTACATTTCAAAAGAATCAGCAGAAGACTTACAAAAAATGCTGATGAAAGTTTCTGAGGTAGACCTTGTAGATGTAAAGGAAATTGGTCAAGACGTATTTACGCAAGTGACGGTTTCTTCAGCAGCTCAATCAGAAGAAATTACAGAAGCAGAAATAGCTGCAACGACAGAAGTTGTGCAAGCGCCAGTTGAACAAAAAGCAAACAGCAATAAAGCATCTGGTGGTCATGCAACAAGTAAAACGATTCGTGTAAATATCGAGCGTTTAGATATTTTAATGAACTTATTCGAAGAGCTTGCGATTGACCGTGGCCGATTATTATCAATCGCTGCAGATGTAAATCACGGTGAGTTAAATGAAACGGTTGAGCGTATGAGCCGTACAATGGGCGATTTACAAAATATCGTCTTAACAATGCGCATGGTACCAGTTGAAACGGTATTTAACCGTTTCCCAAAAATGGTGCGTCAATTATCACGCGATTTAAACAAAAAAATTGAGCTTAATGTTATCGGTGCTGAAACAGAGCTTGACCGTACAGTAATCGATGAGATTGGTGATCCATTAGTTCACTTAATTCGTAACTCGGTTGATCACGGAATTGAATCACCAGAGGTTCGTCGTGCAAAAGGTAAGCCAGCAGAAGGTACTGTCGAGCTTCGTGCATACCATAGTGGTAACTATGTCTTCATCGAAATTGAAGATGATGGTGCAGGGATTAACCGTGACCGCGTATTGGCAAAAGCCATTTCAAAAGGCGTTGTGACGCATGAACAGTCATTATCAATGTCAGATAAGCAAATTAACGAACTGATTTTAGCGTCAGGCTTCTCAACAGCAGAAGTGATTTCAGACGTATCAGGCCGTGGCGTAGGCTTAGACGTTGTTAAAACGACGATTGAATCGTTAGGTGGTAACATCTCGATTGAATCGACACAAGATGTAGGATCTGTATTCTCGATTCAATTGCCATTAACATTATCGATTATTTCAGTAATGTTAGTTGAAATTGAAAGCGAAATTTATGCAATTCCTTTATCATCGATTATCGAAACATCAATTATCCGTAATTCTGATATATTAAATGCCCACAATCAAAAAGTAATTGATTTCCGTGGCAAAGTCGTACCGCTAGTATTCCTTGAAGAAATCTTTGAAGTACCACGTCAAGAACCAAAAGATGATGGATTCCATTCAGTAGTCATCGTTCGTAAAGGCGATAAACTAGCTGGGTTAGTAGTAGATTCATTCATCGGTCAGCAAGAAATTGTATTAAAATCATTAGGTAACTACTTAACAAATATTTTTGCGATTTCAGGTGCAACAATTTTAGGTAACGGTAAAGTAGCGTTAATCGTAGACTGTAACGCACTTATGAAGTAAAAAGGATAAGAGGTGTGAATGATGACAAATGCAATCGAGCAAAAAAATTTAAAAGTCATTGTATTTCAATTAGCGGATAAAGAATATGCAATTCCTGTTTCTCACGTAAAGGGAATTGAAAAATTAATGCACATTACGCGCGTACCAAAAACAGCACGTTACGTAAAAGGTGTGATTAATTTACGCGGTGTTGTAACGCCCGTAATCGATTTACGTGAACGCTTTGATTTACCGATTTCAGGTAACGAAGAAACAACACGTATCATTATTATTACGCTTGAAACGATGGAAGTAGGCTTTGTTGTAGATTCAGCAAACGATGTGCTAGATATCGATGCATCTTCAATTGAGCAACAACCGGAAGTAGTAGGTTCTTTCGAAGAAGAATTTATTGCAGGTGTAGCGAAATTAGATAATCGTTTATTAATTTTACTTCACTTAGATAAAGTGTTAAACCCATTAGATTAACGATTAATTTTCAAGGTAAGCATATGCTTACCTTGAATCTATTAAAGTAGGGATTAAAATGGACTTTAATGAAAAGATCAGTTCGCTTCATTTAGATGTATTAAAAGAGATTGGTAATATCGGTGCGGCCCATGCAGCAACAGCGCTATCGGATTTGCTCCAAAAAAAAATCGATATGCGTGTTCCAAACGTTAAAACGGCTTCTTTTAATGAAATGATGGAGTTAGCGGGCGGTTCTGAAAATGTAGTGGTTGGCATTTTCCTTCGAATTGAAGGCGATGCAGAGGGAAGTATGTTTTTCATATTACCAGTGGAGCAAGCGAATCGTTTTATTCGTCGATTAATTCGCGATGAATCGTTCGACTTTAACAAACCACCACATTCAGAATTAGGTTTATCCGCGATGCAAGAAATGGGTAATATTTTATCGGGTTCTTATTTATCAGCACTATCTGATTTTACAGGACTAAAAATTTATCCAACCGTACCTGGGTTAAGTATCGATATGTTCGGGGCCATTATTAGTATTGGGCTAATCGAATTATCACAAGTAAGTGATACCGTAATCGTAATTAACACATCCATTTATGAAGAATTTATTTCAGATGATGAGGCTGTAAAAGGACATTTCTTCCTATTACCGGATCCAGATTCCTTTGAAGCTATTTTTAAAGCTTTAGGGGTGCCGACGACATGATTTTATCCAGCTCGAACGAAGTAGTAAAAGTGGGTATTGCACAAATGGATGTAGTAAAAGTCCCTAAAACAATTCGTACGTCGGGTTTAGGGTCATGTGTTGGTGTCGTTATTTATGATGAATCAACAAAGGTTGCGGGAATGGTGCATGTCATGTTACCAGACTCAAGTTTAGGTCGTACCGAAACAATTAACGTAGCAAAGTTTGCAGACACCGGTATAGCGGCTTTAGTGGATATCTTGAAACGAGAAGGCGCACATTCGTTCAAATTGAAAGCTAAAATTGCTGGTGGTGCACAAATGTTTCAATTTACTTCGGATAAAGATTCTATGCGTATTGGGCCTCGCAATGTAGAGGCGGTAAAGGCACAGTTGAAAAAGCTAAATATACCGATTGTTGCAGAGGATACAGGTGGTAATAGTGGACGTACAATTGAGTTTAATCCAAATACAGCTAAATTGAATGTACGAACAGTTAACCAAGGAGTGAGTGAAATTTGATGTTTGGTTCGATTTTTTATAATTTTTGGGCAGCTTTATTTTCATTCGCTGCATCTTTTATTTGGGCAATTCGAAATCCTTTTGCCATGCCTCTGCCAACCATTGGGACAGCGGTAATTGCAGCGATTATTGGATTTGTTGTCATGTATGCGATTCGACTTTTTATTGGCTATGTATTTTATACACCAGAAGAAGTTATACATACGGAAGTGGAAAATACAACGGAAGCCACAATGATTGAAGAAGATGGCAATCAGCAATTTGTTCCACAAAGTACTCGTACAACAGCAGAGTTTGAAGAGGCTAACACAGAAGAAATGGCTCAAGCTGTGCGGACGATGTTGCATGGCGAAGAAGCTTCGTTTTCACGTTGATTTTTAAATGAGTCGAAATTGCTATAAGAAAGAGACTGTTAAAAGTATTTTTACTTTTAACAGTCTCCTTTTTTAGGTGGAAATTATAAAGTTCTCATGTTATAGCAGTGTCTAGGTTAAAGTACCAGCCCCTCGGGACTTAAAGGGCGCTTTAGCGCTTTTCTAACTTATGAAAATATTATGTATCATTCTTCCGTCACATGTTTATTTATAGGCTTTTTGGTATAATGAGTAATAACTATGCTTACATTTCAGAAGAGAGGTGGATACGAGTGACTGAACAAGGACGCGCAGAAGAGCAATCACTATGGATTCGCTGGACAAAAGATAAAGATCCAGAAGCAGGCGACTTACTCATTAAGAAGTATAAGCCGCTCGTTTCATATCATGTACAACGTATTGCTGTAGGGTTACCGAAAAACGTTTCACGGGACGACTTAACAAGTCTTGGCATGATGGGACTATTCGATGCATTAAATAAATTTGATATAAATCGAGATTTAAAATTTGATACGTATGCATCATTTCGTGTACGTGGTGCAATTATTGACGGATTGCGGAAAGAAGACTGGTTACCTCGCTCTGCCCGTGAAAAGGCAAAAAAACTAGATGCACAAATTGAAAAGCTCGAACAAAAGCTCATGCGCCATGCGACACCAGAGGAACTTGCAGCGCATATGGAGTTACCGGTAGAGGACATTTACCAAACCGTTCACGAGCATTTTTTCTCAAATGTGTTGTCGATTAATGAGCAGTTAGATCAAGACGAAGGCGAAGGGAAAACATTCGTCATTCGTGATGATCATACAAGAACACCGGAGCAGCAAATGGTACATAGTGAGTTGTTAGGGGATTTAGCGGATAAAATCCAAAAACTAAATGAAAAAGAGCAGCTGGTTATTAGTTTATTTTATACAGAAGAAATGACGTTAACCGAAATTGGCGAAATGTTAGAATTATCGACGTCACGAATTTCTCAAATCCATTCGAAAGCATTATTTAAGTTACGTAAATTATTATCTTCGGAAATGATTAATACGTAGGAGGGATTTACGATGAGCTTAAAGGGCGTAGAATTACAAATTGCCATTCCAAAAACATTTGACGCTGGGAAAATGGCAGACCAACATCATCAAAATAATATTCAACAACAAATGCATGCGAACGAGGCACTAAAAAGGGAAATTGAACGCAAGCAATTTTTAGTTAATGAAATGGATAAAATGGATGTTGTTGATGGTGAAGAAGAACGGGATGATCAAAACGATCAATCGTCAGATCAGCAACAAAAGAAAAATAAGCAACAGCTAGAAAAAAAAGCCCAGCACCCATTTAAAGGAAACTTTTTTGATTTTAGCGGCTAGGAGATCATATGGTAACAGCACTAATCATAACGTTATTTATCATTCAGTTAATTACAATTTTCATTATTATATTGCTATCTGGCAAGTTAGCGAAATTTAAAGAATTAGAAATTCGTCAAAACCAACTTGTTGAGGAAATGGACAATGCCATTAGTGTCTATTTAATAGAAATGAAAGAGGAAAATAATCGTCTGATTGAAGAGTTGAAAGAGGCAACTGTATCGATTCCAGCAAAGCCAGCAGTACAACCATTCACTCAGACTCAGCCTCAAGTAGAAGTTGCACCAATTGCGACAGTGAACGCTAAAAAAATATTTGATGAAATTGCTGAAAATGAAGTAAAAAAAGAAAAGACACCGCCTCAAACGGAAGTGCCAGAATTTGAAAAACGCAAATTTGTTCCGGTTCAACAAGCAGCAAATGCCTACAGTAAACAAAAAGTGCAAACCGATAAACAATCGGAACTTGAACAAGTAGAGGACGAACTGTTTGCAAAAGAACCTGTAAAACAACAGCAAACAGTTGAACAACAAGTCGTAGCACATTACCGAGCAGGCAAATCAATCGAGGAAATTGCGCGGATGATGCAGCGCGGGAAAACTGAAATTGAGTTGTTAGTAAAGTTTCACGCGTAAAGTAGTTGCACTTGAAAGCGGTGTATGATATATTTACAAGCGGTGTTAAACCAATTCACACGTATTTTGATGTAGTAAGTGGTGCTCGTGACACACGGGTAGCTTGTTGCAGATGAAGAATACGGAGGAAAAAAACCAAACATTTAGGAGGAAACACACATGTCAGTAATTTCAATGAAACAATTACTAGAAGCTGGTGTACATTTCGGTCACCAAACTCGCCGTTGGAACCCAAAAATGAAGAAATATATCTTCGTTGAGCGTAACGGTATCTATATTATCGATTTACAAAAAACGGTTAAAAAATTAGAGGAAGCTTATGACTTCATGCGTCAAGTTGGTCAAGACGGTGGTAAAGTTTTATTCGTTGGTACGAAAAAACAAGCACAAGAAGCGATCAAAGAAGAAGCAGAGCGTTCAGGTAACTACTACATCAACCAACGTTGGTTAGGTGGTACTTTAACTAACTTCGGTACTATTCAAAAACGTGTTAAACGTATGAAAGATATCGAAAAAATGGAAGAAGATGGCACTTTTGCTGTACTTCCTAAAAAAGAAGTAATCCAACTTAAAAAAGAACACGAACGCTTAGTTAAATTCTTAGGCGGTATCCGTGATATGAAAGCTGTTCCGGACGTTATGTTCGTAGTAGACCCTCGTAAAGAGCGTATCGCAGTTGCAGAAGCAATCAAATTAAACATCCCTCTAGTTGGTATCGTAGACACTAACTGTGATCCAGATGAAATTGATTACGTAATCCCTGCAAACGACGATGCTATCCGCGCTGTTAAATTATTAACTGCGAAAATGGCTGACGCTTTATTAGAAGCTAAACAAGGTGAAGAAGAAGCTCCAGCAGTAGAAGCTACTACAGCTGAGTAATTCACTGTTAGAAAAGGTGATAAGTGGATCAAACCCTTATCACCTTTTTTTGAGAAAACTTTCGTGAATATGCATGAATCGTTGAAAATTCATGGCGTATCGCTTAAAGTATGATTAGTTAATTAAAAAATTTTTTAATAGACCTTAGGAGGAAACTCAACATGGCAAACATTACTGCACAAATGGTAAAAGAATTACGCGAAAAAACAGGCGCAGGTATGATGGACTGTAAAAAAGCATTAGTACAAACTGAAGGTGACTTCGAAGCTGCAGTTGACTTCTTACGCGAAAAAGGATTAGCTGCTGCAGGCAAAAAAGCTGACCGTATCGCTGCTGAAGGTACAACTTACATTTTAGAACAAGGTAATGAAGCAATCTTAGTTGAAATCAACGCTGAAACTGACTTCGTATCTAAAAACGACAAATTCGTAGCTTTAGTAGAAGAATTATCTGCTCACCTTTTAGCTACTAAACCAGCTGACGTTGACGCTGCTTTAGAAACTGAAATTAACGGTGCTAAAGTTTCTGACTACATCTCAACTGCAATCGCAACAATCGGAGAAAAAATCTCTCTACGTCGTTTCGAAATCAAAACAAAAACAGATGCAGACGCTTTCGGTTCTTACCTACACATGGGTGGCCGTATTGGTGTATTAGTAGTTCTTGAAGGTTCTACTGACGCTGCTGCTGCAAAAGATATCGCAATGCACATCGCTGCAATCAACCCAACTTACGTTTCTCGTGACGAAGTTTCTGCTGAAGAAGTAGAGCGCGAGCGCAAAGTATTAACTGAGCAAGCTTTAAATGAAGGCAAGCCAGAAAACATCGTAGCGAAAATGGTTGAAGGTCGTCTTGGTAAATACTTCGAAGACGTTTGCTTACTTGACCAAACTTTCGTTAAAAACTCTGACCAAAAAGTACGTACTTTCGTAGAGTCTACTGGCGGTACAGTAACTGGTTTTGCTCGTTATGCTGTTGGTGAAGGTATCGAGAAAAAAGAAGATAACTTCGCTGAAGAAGTAATGAGCCAAGTTAAAGGCAACAACTAATTTTAATACAACTTAAATTACTTATGATTTAAGCAAAGAGTAGGGAGCACCATTTGCGTGTTCCCTATTTTTAAAGAAAGCTGTTATTGGCTATAGTTAATTTGATCATAATTAGTGAAATACTATACATACGAAAGACGATTGTTTAGTGTTTCCTTTTAAATAAATGAGTAACGGAGGTTTACTATGAGTGTGTCACAATACAAGCGAGTAATCATTAAACTTAGCGGAGAAGCATTAGCTGGAGAATTAGGCTTTGGTTTTTCACCAGAAGTGATTAAATCAATCGCTGGAGAAATTAAAGATGTCATTGATTTAGGTGTGGAAGTAGCACTAGTTGTTGGTGGTGGTAACATTTGGCGCGGGAAAATTGGTGCCGAAATGGGTATGGAGCGCGCAAATGCAGACTATATGGGAATGTTAGGGACGGTAATGAATGCATTAGCGTTACAAGATTCTTTAGAAAACCTTGGTGTTCCAACACGCGTTCAATCATCAATTGTGATGACACAAGTAGCAGAGCCTTATATTCGTCGTAAAGCAGTACGTCATTTAGAAAAAGCACGCGTTGTGATTTTCGCAGCAGGAACAGGTAACCCGTACTTCTCAACAGATACAACAGCGGCTTTACGTGCAGCAGAAATTAATGCAGATGCAATTTTAATGGCGAAAAACAACGTGGATGGTGTTTATTCTGCCGATCCAAAATTAGATCCGACAGCAGTTAAGTATGACACACTTACGTATTTAGACGTTATTCAACAAGGCTTACAAGTAATGGATTCAACAGCTTCTACATTATGTATGGATAATGACATTAAGCTTGTTGTGTTCAACTTATCAGAGTCAGGTAATATTAAACGTGCCGTAATGGGCGAAAAAATTGGAACAGTAGTTAGGAGAGATGCATAATGACTAAGCAAGTATTAGATCAAGCACAAGACAAAATGACAAAATCGATTGCTGCTTTCTCACGTGAGTTAGCGTCAATTCGTGCGGGCGTAGCAAACGCTTCATTATTAGACCGTATTAATGTAGATTACTACGGTTCACCTACACCAATCAACCAAATGGCGGGTATTTCTGTACCAGAAGCACGTCTATTAGTAATCCAACCATACGATAAATCAATTTTAGGTGAAATCGAGAAAGCAATTATGCGTTCTGATATCGGGATTACACCAACAAATGATGGAAATATCATCCGTTTAGCAATCCCAGCGTTAACAGAAGAGCGTCGTAAAGATCTTGTGAAACGCGTGAAAAAAGAAGCAGAAGAAGCAAAAGTTGCAGTACGTAACGTGCGTCGTGATGCGAATGATGACCTGAAAAAGTCAGAGAAAAATGGTGAAATCACAGAAGACGAATTACGCGGCTTTGGTGAAGACATTCAAAAGTTAACAGATAGCTCAATCGTAAAAATCGATGAGTTAGTGAAAGAAAAAGAAAAAGAAATCTTAACAGTTTAATTTTTAATAGGTTGATTCGCGCTATTGAAAAGTAGCGCGAAATCTTTTTCTAAGAACATGAACTTTAAATGGATTGAAAGCGTCCTACTAGTGAGGACGTTTTTTTACTAAGCATTCCTAATGAAATATAGAGAATTTACATATAAGAATAATTAAGACATAAAGAGAAATCAATAAATTCATGAATCTGTGAAGGACAGGCTTTTGCTTTTTTGATATGATGAAAGTATAGACTAGTCCGATTTGTGCAGTTGGGGGAATTAACTATGTTTAAACAACTTTTTAGAAAAAAATCAAATACAGAGCAGCCAATTAATGATGGTCGTGTGGACTTAGTTAAGGAGGATGAAATCCCTACCCATATTGCAATTATCATGGATGGAAATGGTCGTTGGGCAAAAAAACGTGCACTTCCTCGAGTAGCAGGGCATCATGAAGGCATGCAAACTGTACGAAAAATTACCCGTTGTGCTTGTGATTTAGGGGTAAAAGTACTTACGCTCTATGCATTTTCGACAGAAAATTGGAAGCGACCTAAATCAGAGGTAGAATTTTTAATGCGTTTACCAGAGCAATTTTTAAAATCGTTTTTACCAGAGCTGATGGAGCGTAACATTCGTGTCGAAATGATCGGTGTCATGGAGTCATTGCCAGATTATACGCAGCGCGCTCTAAAGAATGCGATGGAAGCAACGAAAAATAATACAGGCCTTATCTTAAATTTTGCAATGAACTATGGTGGGCGTGCAGAGATTGTGATGGCGATGCAACAACTAATGACAGATGTTGAAGCCGGAAAATTGGCAATTGAAGATGTGAATGAACAACATATTACACAGCACATGATGACCGCGCATTTACCTGAGCCAGATTTATTGATTCGCACAAGTGGAGAAATCCGCATCAGCAATTTTATGTTATGGCAGCTAGCTTATACGGAATTTTGTTTTACAGATGTCCATTGGCCTGATTTTGACGAAGCATGTTTAAATGAGGCGATTGCTGTGTATCAAAACCGTAACCGCCGTTATGGCGGACTGAAAGGAGAATAATTGAATTGAAACAGCGCATTATAACGGGCGTCGTAGCAGCAGCATTATTTATTCCGTTCGTCATCTATGGCGGCGTGCCGTTTGCTATAATGGTTAGCCTTTTAGCGGTTATTGGATTTTATGAATTATTAAAAATGCGAGGAATTTCGATTTTTTCTGTTCCAGGAATAATTGGATTACTCGGCTTATTAATGCTAGTTGTACCAAATGAATGGTCAAAGGAAATCATTCAATTCGTAAATTACGAATCGAACTTAATGATTATTTATGGCGTCGTAATCTTATTATTAATTTATATCGTGTTAGTGAAAAATAAAATGACCTTTGATGAAGTCGGTTTTATTCTTTTAGGCGCTTTTTATGTGGGACTTGGTTTCCACTACTTTATTGAAACACGTTTTGTTGGTTTAGAATTTGTCATCTTTATTCTATTAGTGGTATGGACGACTGATTCAGGGGCATATTTTGTCGGGCGTAAGCTTGGGAAACATAAATTATGGCCAGAAATTTCACCGAAAAAAACGATTGAAGGTTCTATTGGCGGGGTTGTCATTGCGGTGATTTTCGCGGTCTTGATGCAGCTGATTTATCCATTTGCATCAAGTTGGACACTATTAATTGTTGTCACGATTATTGCGTCGATTATTGGTCAAATGGGTGATTTAGTCGAATCTGCTATTAAGCGTCATTATGGCGTCAAGGATTCGGGAACGATTTTACCTGGACATGGTGGGATTTTAGACCGCTTTGATAGTTTATTATTTGCGGTACCATTATTACATTTTGTTCATTTCTTTTAAGCAGACTTTGATGTAAAAAAAGTGTTTTGGCCTGCTCATGTAGCTCAAAGAGGGGAAGTATTTGTTGTGAAAAAAATTAGTTTATTAGGTGCGACAGGTTCAATTGGTTGGCAAACGTTTGATATTTTATTAGTACAGCCAGAGGAATTTAAGCTTGTTGCCTTTTCTGCAGGACAAAATGTAGAAAAGTCTCGTGAAATTATTGAAAAATTACAACCAGAACTTGTTTCGATGCAAACAGAGGAAGCAGCGCGTGTCTTGCAAAAAGACTATCCGCATATTTCCTTTACATATGGTGCTAAAGGGTTAGTAGAGGTGGCAACACATCCAGACTCTACGGTGCTTGTAAATGCGGTACTAGGCAGTGTGGGTTTAGAATCGACACTTGCGGCGATTCGTATGGGCAAAACGATTGCAATTGCCAATAAAGAGACGCTTGTCACGGCGGGTCACTTAGTCATGGCAGAAGCGAAAAAATACAATGCACCGATTTTACCGGTTGATAGTGAGCATTCAGCAATTTTCCAATCAATGAACGGGGAAAATAAAAAACGGATTGAGCGCATAATTTTAACAGCTTCAGGGGGCTCATTCCGTGATAAAACACGTAAAGAGCTTGAAGGGGTAACGGTAAAGGATGCGCTGAATCACCCGAACTGGTCAATGGGAGCAAAAATCACGATTGATTCAGCGACGATGATGAATAAAGGTCTTGAAGTAATCGAAGCGCATGTATTATTTGATATGGCATACGATAATATTGATGTATTATTACATCGTGAGAGTATTATTCACTCAATGGTGGAATATGAAGATACAAGTGTCATTGCACAGCTGGGCACACCAGATATGCGTGTACCGATTCAGTATGCACTGAGCTACCCGGATCGTCTGCCGCTTAAAAATGGGCAACGTTTAAACCTAGCACAAATTGGCCAGCTTCATTTTAAGGAAGTAGACTTTGATCGTTTCCGTGCTTTAAAGCTTGCATATGATGCAGGACGTATGGGCGGTACGATTTTAACGGCAATGAATGCAGCGAATGAAGCAGCGGTTGCACTATTTTTACAAGAAAAGATTACATTTTTGCAAATTGAAGAATGTATTGAGCGTGTGATGAATAGTCATAACAATATCATCATGCCAGATTTAGAAACGATTTTACATGTAGATGGCGAAACAAGAAAAACTGTTGCAAGCATGGTAAAATAGGGAACGATGAAAGTAAGCTATGTTTTGAGGCATAGCGCTATTTGAAGGTGGGAAATTATGGAGACAGTTATTGCCTTTATTTTAATCTTTGGCTCACTTGTATTTTTCCATGAGCTAGGTCACTTTATTTTTGCAAAACGCGCAGGGATCATGGTACGCGAATTTGCAATCGGAATGGGACCGAAAATTTTTGGTATGACGAAAGGCGAAACAATTTACACGCTACGTCTTTTACCAATCGGTGGTTACGTGCGCATGGCCGGGGAAGAAACCGATACGGTTGAACTGCAACCAGGCTACCGCGTGGCTTTAGTAACAAACGAAGATAATATTGTTGAAAAAATTGTACTAAATCAAAAAACACAGTATCAAAATGTTGTGTTTTTAGAAGTAGAGCGCGCGGATTTAGAGCGTGAACTATGGATTGAAGGCTATGACGAGGAAGAAAAGCTTGTTCGTTATCAAGTCGCTCGTACGGCAACGGTTGTTGAAAATGGCACGGAGCAAATTATTGCACCGTATGATCGTCAGTTTAACTCAAAATCGGTTGGCGCACGCGCAATGGCAATTTTTGCAGGGCCATTATTTAACTTCATTTTAGCGTTTTTCATCTTTATGGTGATTGGGTTAATTCAAGGAATTCCTGTAGATGACCCAATAATTGCGACGGTCAATGAGGATTCACCTGCTAGTGTGGCAGGTCTTCAAGACGGCGATAAAGTTGTAAAAGTGGACGGCGAGACGATTACTTCGTGGGATGAGCTATCAGAGCAAATTCAAACGAATCCAGCAACTGCGATTACATTCGATGTTGAACGTGCGGATGGTTCGACGGCAACACTTGAAGTAACACCAAAAGCGGTTGAGCAAAATGGAGAAGAATTTGGTCAAATCGGTGTCATGCGTTCGATGGATACGAATCCGTTAAAGGCCGTTGTCTACGGCGCTGAGGAAACGTATAACATGACGGTATTGATTCTGAAAATGGTTGGGAAACTTGTAACCGGTCAATTCTCAATCGATGACTTATCAGGTCCTGTAGGGATTTACAAAGCAACAGAAACGGTTGTAACATTCGGTCTTTATAATGTGTTGTACTGGGCAGCGATGTTAAGTGTCAACTTAGGGATTATGAACTTACTCCCACTACCAGCGCTTGATGGTGGACGTTTACTATTCTTCGCATTTGAAGCAGTGCGAGGGAAGCCATTAGATAGTCAAAAAGAAGGTATGGTTCATTTTGTAGGAATCGTACTGTTGATGATCTTAATGGTTGTTGTGACCTGGAATGATATCCAGCGCTTCTTCTTCTAATCAAATAAGATCTTAAAATGACGGCTTTGAGCGTTTTGTATGAATAATACTAGCGTTCAAAGCTAAATTTGTTTAGTATAGAAACAGTAGAATTTTTCGATTATCCAATCGAATTAATGTATTGAGGACAAAAATTGTCTTATAATGATGAAGTGAAAACTAAAAAAGGTGGCACTATTTATGAAACAAAGTAAAGCGTTTATTCCTACTTTAAGGGAAAATCCATCTGATGCAGATGTAAAATCACACCGCACATTATTACGTGCTGGTTTTATTCGTCAAAATGCAGCAGGGGTATACTCATATTTACCATTAGCAAAAAAAGTTTTATCTAAAATCGAGCAAATTGTTCGTGAAGAAATGGATGCAATCGATTCAGTAGAATTATTAATGCCAGCATTACAAGCTGCTGAACTATGGCAAGAATCAGGTCGTTGGGAAGCTTATGGTCCAGAATTAATGCGTTTAAAAGACCGTCATGACCGTGATTTCGCTTTAGGTGCAACACATGAAGAAGTGATTACAACATTAGTGCGTGATGAAATTAAATCATACAAAAAGTTACCGATCACACTTTACCAAATCCAAAACAAATTCCGTGATGAAAAACGCCCACGCTTTGGCTTATTACGTGGCCGCGAATTCATCATGAAAGATGCCTACTCATTCCATGCAACGCGTGAATCTTTAGATGCAACGTATGACGATATGTACCGTGCATACTCGAACATCTTCACACGTCTTGGCTTAAACTTCCGTGCGGTAATTGCGGATGCAGGTTCAATCGGTGGTAAAGGGACACATGAATTCATGGTTCTTTCTGAAATCGGTGAAGATACAATTGCTTACTCTGATACGTCAGATTACGCAGCAAACATCGAAATGGCAGAAGTAGTTGTAGAATATTCTGCACCAGATGCACCAATGAAAGAAATTGAAAAAGTGTCTACACCAGACCAAAAAACAATCGAAGAAGTTTCAGCGTTCTTAAATGTGGAACCTTCAAATGTTATTAAAACATTAGTATTCAATATCGATGACGAGCTAGTGGTTGTATTAGCGCGCGGCGATCACGAAATTAACGATATTAAATTAAAAAATGCATTAGGTGCCAATTCAGTTGAATTAGCAGACGATGCAGCAATTAAAGAGTTACTAGGCTGTGCACCAGGTTCAATTGGTCCAGTAAAATTACCTGTAAGCGTAAAAGTAATTGCCGATAACGCAATTAAATCAGTACGTAACGGTGTAGCTGGAGCCAACGAAGATGGTTTCCACTTATTAAATGTCAATCCAGAGCGCGACTTCGCGATTGGTTCTTATGAAGATATCCGCTTCATCCAAGTGGGTGACCCATCTCCAGACGGACAAGGTGTTATCAAATTTGCTGAAGGTATCGAGGTTGGTCACATCTTCAAATTAGGTACAACGTATTCAGCGAAAATGAACGCAACATTCCTAGACGAGCAAGGCAAAGCACAACCATTCATCATGGGTTGCTACGGTATCGGGGTTTCTCGAATTCTTGCAGCAGTTGCTGAGAACTTCCAAGATGACAATGGTTTCGTATGGCCAGCTCAATTAGCGCCATATGATTTACACTTAGTACCAGTGAATACAAAAGACGAAGCACAAGTGCAATTAGCCGAAGAATTATACGGTGTCTTAAAATCGTACCGCTACGATGTCCTATTTGATGACCGTGCGGAGCGCGCAGGCGTTAAATTCGCAGATGCAGACCTTATTGGTCTACCAGTGCGTATTACAGTAGGTAAAAAAGCTTCTGAAGGTTTAGTAGAAGTGAAATTCCGCGCGACTGGCGAATCAGCAGAGTGGGCAAAAGAAGAAGTAGTCGATCGTTTAAACGAATACTTCCGTCAAAACTAATCAGTACCACTAGATAGAAAGAATGGGAAAGTACAGGTTTCATGTACTTTCCTTTCTTTTTCGGTGTCTAGGCTAAAGCGCCAGCCCCTCGGACATTTCGAACCCTCTTTTCAAAAGTGGTGGAGCATTTACTTTTGAATCGGGTTCTCCAATGTCTATCGTGGCTGGACGGGCGCTTTAGCGCTTTTCCTATATAGAAAGGGTGAAACAATTGTCAAAACAGGAAGGAAGACAGAAATTCCTACTTCTCTTACAACAGCTTGAATTGACTGATGATGTCTACATGTCCTTTTTTGAAAATGGCGCACTCGAACGTGTTACCGTACAGAAAAAGAAACGTGTGTGGCACTTCAAAATTCAAATCGAAAATATTTTACCATTCCAGGTGTATCAGCTATTACGTATGCGCATGGCTGAGAAATTTTCACATATTGCAAACGTCTCACTAACGATTGAATCACTGAATCCGGTAGTTAATGAGCAGCATCTATTAGAATATTGGCAAGTAGCGATCGAGCAGCTTGGTGAAATGTCGCCACTGCTACGAGAAAACTTATTAAAGCAAACACCACACTGGACAGGCAATAAGCTCGTTGTCACATCGATGCTTGAGCACGAATTATCCATTTTAAAAACGAAGTATACCGAGAAAATCGCCTTATCTTATAAAGAGTTCGGCTTCCCTCATATTCCATTAGACTTTAAGTTAGTGGAGGAGTCCGAAGAATTCGTTGCCCAGCAAGCAGCATTTTATGAACAGCGCCGAGAAGAAGAGGAACGTCTATCGAAACAAGCGATGGCGGATTTTGCGGCACGTGAAAAAGTAAAAGCGGATAATCCAGGTGCAACCCAAAGTGAGGCACCATTCCAAATCGGCGCATTGATTAAAAATGCAGAAACAACGGAAATCCGTACAATCCTAGAAGAAGAACGTTCGATTATTATTGAAGGCTTTATTTTCGCTGTAGAAGTGAAAGAACTTCGTAGTGGGCGTTCAATTTTAGAATTTAAAATGTCGGATTACACCGATTCATTAATGATTAAAATGTTCTCAAATGGTGATGAGGACGTTGTAAAAATGAATCAACTGAGTAAAGGGATGTGGGTACGCGTACGTGGGGCAATTCAAATGGATACCTTCGCGCGTGATTTAGTCATGATGGCCCGTGATATTAATGAAGTGAAGCATGAGCCACGAAAAGATTCAGCACCTGAAGGAGAAAAGCGTGTAGAGCTCCATTTACATTCACCGATGAGTCAAATGGATGCAATGACACCTGTTGATAAGCTCGTTGCTCAAGCAGCCAAATGGGGACACCCCGCGATTGCGATTACCGATCATGCGGTCGTACAAGCATTCCCGGATGCCTATTCGGCTGGTAAGAAAAACGGCATTAAAGTGATTTACGGCTTAGAAGCGAACTTAGTGGATGACGGCAAGCCAATCGTCTATGATCCACAAGACCGCATGCTAGAAAATGAAACGTATATCGTATTTGACGTAGAGACAACTGGTTTCTCCAATGTCTACGATACAATCATCGAGCTGGCTGCCGTAAAAATTCAAAACGGGCAAGTCATTGATACGTTTGAACGCTTTGCCAATCCGCATCGTAAATTAACAGCGAAAATTATTGAATTAACACATATTACCGATGACATGCTAGTAACAGCTCCTGAACTAAGCGATGTCATTGCAGAATTCCGTGATTTTATTGGTGAAGCAGTATTAGTCGCCCACAATGCAGCATTTGACTTAGGCTTCTTATATGTGGCCTATAAAAACGCAGGGATTGACGTGCGTCACCCAGGGATTGATACGGTCGAGCTATCACGACTTGTGAACCCTGGCCAAAAATCGCATAGCTTAAAAACGTTAACGAAAAAATATAATATCGAATTAACGCAACATCACCGTGCCATTTATGATACCGAGGCAACGGCTGAGTTGTTTTTATATTTAATGAAGCAAGCGACAGATTTAGGGATTCACAACTTACTTGAAATGAATGATCATGTAGGTGGTGAGGATGGCTACAAACAGGCGCGTCCAAGTCACTGTACGATTTTAGCAGTTAATAATGATGGACTCAAAAACTTATTTAAGTTAGTTTCCATTGCGCATACACAAACGTTTTATCGTGTACCGCGTATTCGTCGCTCGGATTTACAAAAGCTACGCGACGGGCTCATTGTTGGTTCGGGTTGTTCAAACGGTGAATTATTTGAAACGATGATGAACAAAACACAAGAGGAAGCGGAACGTATGGCGCGCTTCTATGATTATTTAGAAATTATGCCAAAGCCAGTCTATTCGCCATTAGTCGATGGTGGGACGGTGCATGATGAATGGGCGCTAGAAGATATTATTCGCCGTATTGTCAAGATGGGGAAAAAGCTAAACATTCCAGTCGCAGCAACAGGTAACGTACACTATTTACATGAAACAGATGCGAAGTTCCGTCAAATTTTAATCGGCTCAATGGGTGGAGCCAATCCACTTAACCGTAATAAGCTACCAAAAGTGCATTTCCGTACAACCGATGAAATGCTAAAAGAATTCGATTTCTTAGGACCTGATTTAGCGAAAGAGGTCGTTGTAACGAATACACAGTTCATCGCGGATATGATTGGTGATGTCAAACCGATTAAAGATGATTTATATACACCAAAAATCGAAGGCTCGGATGACGAGGTTACGAATTTAACGTACGAAATGGCGCACCAAATTTATGGTGAAAACTTACCGGAAATTGTGCAGGCCCGTATCGACAAAGAATTAAAGTCGATTTTAGGGCATGGATTCGGGGTAATTTATTTAATTTCCGCGAAGCTCGTAAAAAAATCATTAGCGGACGGTTATTTAGTAGGTTCGCGTGGTTCGGTTGGTTCTTCACTTGTTGCAACGTTTATGGAGATTACCGAAGTGAATCCATTGCCACCGCATTATGTATGTCCAGCATGTAAGCATTCGGAATTTATCGCAGATGGTTCGGTTGCATCCGGGTATGACTTACCGAATAAAGTATGTCCTGAATGTGGGGCACAGTATAAAAAAGACGGGCAAGATATCCCGTTTGAAACGTTCCTTGGATTCAAGGGAGATAAGGTACCCGATATCGATCTCAACTTCTCTGGTGAATATCAACCGCAAGCACATAATTATACAAAAGAGCTATTCGGTGAAGATTATGTATTCCGCGCGGGAACGATTGGTACCGTTGCAGAGAAAACCGCGTATGGTTATGTAAAGGGCTATGCGAATGATAATAATCTTACGTATCGAAATGCAGAAGTCGATCGTCTTGTACAAGGCTGTACTGGCGTAAAGCGTACGACAGGGCAGCATCCAGGGGGCATTATCGTAGTACCAGATTATATGGACATTTACGATTTCTCGCCGGTACAATTCCCGGCTGATGCGCAGGATTCAGAGTGGAAAACGACACACTTTGACTTCCACTCGATTCACGATAATATTTTAAAACTCGATATTCTTGGGCACGATGATCCGACCGTAATTCGTATGCTGCAGGATTTATCGGGCATTGATCCAAAAACGATTCCAACTGATGATCCAATCGTAATGAAAATTTTCAGTTCAACGGAATCGCTTGGGGTCACGGAAAAACAAATTGGTGCCAAAACAGGGACACTCGGAATCCCTGAGTTTGGAACAAAATTCGTTCGCCAAATGTTAGAGGAAACAAAACCAACGACATTTAGTGAGCTTGTCCAAATTTCAGGACTTTCTCATGGTACGGACGTATGGCTAGGAAACGCAGCAGATCTGATTAAAGACGGTACATGTGTCTTAAAAGAAGTAATTGGTTGTCGTGACGATATTATGGTTTATTTAATTTATCAAGATCTTGAGCCATCATTTGCGTTTAAAATTATGGAGTCGGTGCGTAAAGGGAAGGGCCTAACAGATGAGATGGAAGCCGAAATGCGCGCGAAAAAAGTGCCAGAATGGTATATCGATTCATGTAAAAAGATTAAGTACATGTTCCCGAAAGCCCATGCGGCAGCCTACGTATTAATGGCCGTGCGTATCGCCTGGTTTAAAGTGCATCACCCAATTCTATATTATGCTGCATACTTTACGGTACGTGCATCGGACTTTGATTTAATTTCGATGACACAAGGCTCTGTTATGATTCGTAAAAGAATCGATGAAATTAACATGAAGGGCTTAGATGCTGCACCGAAAGAAAAAAGTTTACTAACCGTTATGGAAATTGCACTTGAAATGTGTGAGCGCGGGATGAACTTCAAAAAGATTGACCTGTATAAATCGCATGCAAGTGAATTTATAATTGAAGGGAATTCGTTAATTCCTCCATTCGATGCGATTCCGGGACTTGGAACGAATGTAGCGAAGCAAATTGTAGAAGCACGTAAAAACGGTGAGTTTTTATCGAAGGAAGACTTACAGCAACGTGGCCGTGTATCGAAAACGTTAATTGAGTATATGGATGAGCTAGGCTGCTTAGAAGGCATGCCAGATGCCAACCAGTTATCGCTGTTCTAAATGGTCCAGCAAGAAAAAGATATAAGCATCGGCAAAATTTGCATTAGCAAAGTGTTTGTGCTATGCTAATTGTAATAATTTGTTGATAGTTCGCCAGCAAAAGAGTGGGTTTTCCCGCTCTTTTCTGTTGTTTACATGGCTATTTATCATATACAACCGGTGCGTAATTGATACAAATTTTTCAATGAAATACTCGTCTTTTACTTGAAAAGGTGAAAGCGATAGGAGGATACGATGAGCAAAGTTACGTCGATCATTGAAGAGCTAGTGACACCGATCGTTGAAGAACTTGAATTAGAATTAGTTGATATCGAGTTCTTGAAAGAAGGACGCGACTGGTTCCTTCGTATTTATGTTGACACACCTGCTGGCGGCATTGATATTTTACAATGTGCGCAAGTAAGTGAACGTTTAAGCGAGAAACTGGATGAAAATGATCCAATTGAGGAAAACTACTATTTAGAAGTTTCTTCACCAGGAGCTGAACGTCCGTTAAAAAAACAACAGGACTTTGAAAAGGCAATTGGCCAATATATTTATGTGAAAACGTATGAGCCAGTGAAAGACTTAAAAGAATTCTATGGTTATTTACGCGCCTATACAGATGAATTTTTAGAAATTGAAATCCGCATCAAAACACGTAAATTAACAATACAAATCGAAAAAGAAAAAATTGCGCAAGCACGTCTTGCTATCGATTTTTCTGACAAGCAAATTTAGGAGTGAAAACAAAATGAGTAGTGAATTACTAGATGCCCTAACTGCCCTTGAAGAGCAGAAAGGTATTTCAAGAGATGTATTAATTGAGGCGATTGAAGCGGCTTTAGTAACGGCTTACAAACGTAACTTTAACCAAGCACAAAACGTGCGTGTAGACTTAAACTTAAATACAGGTACTATGGTTGTCTATTCTCGTAAAGATGTCGTAGAAGATGTGGAAGATGAGCGTTTAGAAATCGCATTAGAAGATGCACAATTCATCAACCCTGCTTTCCAAATTGGCGACGTTGTAGAAGAAGAAGTAACACCACGTAACTTCGGTCGTATCGCTGCACAAACAGCGAAACAAGTTGTAACGCAACGTGTGCGTGAAGCAGAGCGCGGTTTAATTTACGAAGAGTATGTTGACCGTGAAGACGATATCGTATCAGGTTTAATCGAGCGTCAAGATGCACGTAACATTTACGTGTCAATTGGTAAAGTAGAAGCGGCATTACCATTAAATGAGCAAATGCCAGGTGAAGTTTACAAGCCAACAGCACGTATTCGCGTATACATCACGAAAGTGGAACGCACAACACGTGGCCCACAAGTAATTGTATCTCGTACACATCCTGGATTATTACGCCGTCTATTCGAAATGGAAGTACCGGAAATTTATGATGGTACGGTTGAAATCAAATCGATTGCACGTGAAGCGGGCGACCGTTCTAAAATTTCAGTGTATGCACATAATGAAGAAGTAGATCCTGTAGGTTCATGTGTAGGAGCGAAAGGTGCTCGTGTACAAACAATCGTGAATGAACTAAATGGTGAGAAAATCGACATCGTAGAATGGTCTGAAGATCCAGTCGTATTCGTAGCGAATGCCCTTAGCCCATCTAAAGTATTAGATGTACAGGTGAATGAAGAAGAAAAGTCAACTACTGTAGTAGTACCAGATTATCAACTATCTTTAGCAATTGGTAAACGTGGTCAAAATGCTCGTTTAGCGGCGAAGTTAACTGGCTGGAAAATCGACATTAAGTCGGAAACGGATGCACGTGAATTAGGGATTTATCCTTCTGAAACAAGCTTATTCGTTCCAAGCGAAGACAACGAAGAAGTTAAATTTGATTTATATGGTGACGACGAAGAATAGGCTTCACCAAAAGTTTTACTAGGAGGGTGAGCATATGGTTGTAGGTAAAAAAATCCCTTTACGAAAATGTGTAGCAACAGGTGAAATGTTACCGAAAAAAGCAATGATTCGCGTCGTTCGCTCGAAAGAAGGCGACGTAAGCGTTGATATTACTGGTAAAAAATCTGGTCGCGGTGCGTATGTATCAAAATCAGAGCAAGCCGTTGAAATTGCACGCAAGAAAAATATTTTAGATCGTCAGCTAGAAGCAAAAGTACCAGATGAAGTGTACGAAGAGCTATTAACACTGATCCGTAGGGAGTCTATTTTATGACAAACACGGCATTGTTACAGCTATTAGGTATAGCAGCACGTGCACGCAAGGTAATCTCTGGAGAAGAGCTCGTCGTGAAAGAAATTCAAAGCGGCAGAGCCCAACTAGTATTACTCGCATCAGATGCTTCGGACAATACTAGTAAAAAGATTCAAGACAAATGTACGTATTATCATGTTGAGTATCATGTTTTTGGGGATCGTTATGATCTTGGACATGCTACCGGGAAAGAACACCGTGTAGCGCTTGCTATCTCTGATAGCGGATTTGCTAAAAAAATGTCTAGTCTACTCAACGAAAAATAATCGGGGGTGAGCAGATGAGCAACGTAAGAGTTCATGAATATGCGAAAAAGGTAAACAAAACAAGTAAGGAAGTTATTGAGCAGCTCGCGAAATTTAATCAGCCAGTGAATAATCATATGGCGGTATTAAATGAAACGACGCTTTCAAAACTTGATTCTGTCTTTAAGCAAGCAGCAGGACCAGCAAAAGATTCTCCTGCAAAATCATCATCTGCCAATGCTGGAAAACCGGCGCAAAAGCCAGTACAAAAGCAAGGGCAGAACAAAGTACAGCATGAGAAAAAGCAGGAGCGTCAACAGTCTGCTTCAACTAATCAACAACCGAACAAAACCAACACAGCCTCAGGGCAACCAAAATCGCAATCAAGCGAAAAACTAAGAAATGAAAAAGGTAACCAAAATCGAAATATGACTCAAAATAACAACAACAACCGCAAAGGCGGCAACACACCAGGCAACAACAATAAAGGCGGCAACACACCAGGTAACAACAAAGGTGGCTATCAACAACGCCGTAAACCAGGTATTAACGGCGGTAAACGTCGTACACACCGTCCAGCACCACAACCAATGGTACAAAAAGAATTACCTGAAAAAATTACTTTCTATGAAAGTTTATCAGTTGCAGAACTTGCGAAGAAATTACACCGCGAGCCATCTGAAATTATCAAAAAATTATTCATGCTTGGCGTTATGGCAACAATCAACCAAGAGCTTGATAAAGATGCAATCGAATTAATCTGTGCTGACTACGGTGTAGAAGTAGAAGAAGAAATTCGCATCGACAAAACAGATTTAGATACGTACTTCGACGAAACAATCGTAGAAGTAGATGAAAATGCACTTGAAGAGCGTCCAGCTGTTGTAACAATCATGGGGCACGTTGACCACGGTAAAACAACATTACTTGACTCAATTCGTAATACAAAAGTAACTGCTGGCGAAGCAGGCGGTATCACTCAGCATATCGGTGCTTACCAAGTATCAGTTGAAGATAAAAAAATCACGTTCTTAGATACACCTGGTCACGCAGCCTTCACAACAATGCGTGCGCGTGGTGCATCTGTAACAGATATCGCGATTATCGTAGTAGCAGCAGATGACGGTGTAATGCCTCAAACTGTAGAAGCAATTAACCACGCGAAAGCGGCAGAGGTGCCAATTATCGTTGCGGTAAACAAAATGGATAAACCATCAGCAAACCCTGATCGTGTACAACAAGAATTAACAGAACACGGTTTAGTGCCAGAAGCATGGGGCGGCGATACAATCTTCGTACCAATTTCTGCATTAAAAGGTGAAGGTATCGATGAGTTATTAGAAATGATTCTATTAACTGCTGAAGTAGGCGAATTAAAAGCCAACCCAACGCGTACTGCGATTGGTTCTGTAATCGAAGCACAACTTGACAAAGGTCGTGGTGCAGTTGCAACATTACTAGTTCAAGATGGTACATTACGCGTTGGTGATCCAATCGTAGTAGGTCATGCTTATGGCCGTGTACGTGCGATGGTAAATGATTTAGGTCGTCGTATTAAATCGGCTGGCCCATCAACACCAATCGAAATTACTGGTTTAAACGAAGTACCACAAGCGGGCGACCGTTTCGTAGTATTCCAAGATGAGAAAACAGCTCGTCAAGTTGGTGAATCACGTTCAATGACTGCGATTCAAGCACAACGTTCTGAAAAACAACGTATAACGCTTGATAACTTATTCGAACAAATGAGCCAAGGCGAAGTGAAAGAATTAAACTTAATCGTTAAAGCAGACGTACAAGGTACTGTAGAGGCGATGGCTTCATCATTAATGAAAATTGATGTAGAAGGCGTAAACGTAAAAATCATCCATACGGGTGCAGGTGCGATTACAGAGTCTGATATTTCATTAGCAGCAGCTTCAAACGCAATCGTAATCGGCTTCAACGTTCGTCCTGATGTGAACGCAAAACGTGCAGCAGACGAAGAAGGCGTAGATATTCGCTTACACCGTATCATCTACAAAGTAATCGAAGAAATCGAGCAAGCGATGAAAGGTATGTTAGACCCAGAATTCGAAGAGAAAATCGTTGGTCAAGCAGAAGTTCGTCAAACAATTAAAGTATCTAAAGTAGGTACAATCGCAGGTTCATACGTAATTGAAGGTAAAATCGTTCGCGATGCCGGCGTACGTATTATCCGTGAAAACGTGGTTATTTTTGAAGGCGAATTAGATACATTAAAACGCTTCAAAGATGACGCGAAAGAAGTAGCTAAAGGGTATGAGTGTGGTATTACAATCAAAAACTTTAACGACATTAAAGAAGGCGACATTATCGAAGCCTTCGTAATGGAAGAAATTATTCGTAAATAATGATTGTATACGCAGAAATTGAATTTATCATTCAGACTGCCCACTCATTAAAAGAAAAGCGTGCTGTCTTGCAGCGCATGACGACACGCACAAAACAAAAATTTAATGTTTCCGTTGCAGAAATTGACCATCAAAATGTCTGGCAACGAACGCGTCTAGCGCTTGTAGCAGTCGCTTCTTCAAAAGAGGCGGCTGAACGAGAGCTGATGCATGCTGTGCACTTTTTACAGTCAAACCCGCAGTGGGAGCAATTAGATTTTTACCGAGAATACTTATAAATTCCACAGTTTTGTGGCAAGTTAAGTATTAATCAATTTCGCCTTGGCGTAATTGAGTTCAGATTCGGCTTTGCGCTAGCGCAAAGTAAGGCCTTACCGAATCTGTAACATCCTCCGGAGGATTAACTTCTTTCAGCAGGCTTTTAAGTACATGTTGAAAGAAGATGAAATTTGCATTGATTTCACCATCTATATAGATGGCGATTTCTGCTGAAAAAGTTAAATGAGGTGACTTTTATGTCTCTACGTTCAAATCGTGTTGCAGAGCAAATGAAAAAAGAGATTACGGATATTATTGCACGTAAAATTAAAGACCCTGCTGTTGGTTTCATTACCGTAACAGAAGTAGCAGTAACAGGAGATCTTCAACAAGCGACAGTCTATATTACATCTCTAGGTAACGAACGTGAGCGCAAGGAATCGTTAAAAGCTTTAGAAAAAGCTTCTGGCTTTATGCGCCAAGAAATCGGTTCTCGCATTCGCTTACGTCGTACGCCAGAATTAGCGTTCGAATTCGATACAGCAATCGAATATGGTAACAAAATCGACGCATTACTACGTGGTTTACACGAAGATAAATAATGAAAAGGACAAATTCGTGAATCAGTGCGAATTTGTCCTTTTTTTATTCCAGTACGGTATAATAAGTTCGATATTGGTTATTAAAGGAGTTTATATATGGATGGCATTTTAGCTTTATGGAAAGAGCGCGGCATGACGAGTCATGACTGCGTATTTAAATTGCGCAAAATTTTAAAAACAAAAAAAGTAGGACATACAGGTACGCTTGATCCAGGTGTAGAAGGTGTACTACCCATTTGTATCGGTCAAGCGACGCGCATCGCAGAATATTTAACTGACACGGGTAAAACGTATGAAGCAGTGGTAAGCCTTGGCCGCACGACGACAACAGAAGACGCAGAGGGTGAAACGGTAGAAGCAGATACAAGCTTCAAATCATATACCCGCGCAAAAATTTTACAGGCATTAGAGAGCTTAACAGGTGAAATTGAGCAAACCCCTCCAATGTTTTCTGCCGTGAAGGTAAACGGAAAAAAACTTTATGAATATGCACGTGCTGGTCAAACAGTGGAGCGCCCTACGCGTAAAATTCATATTTATGAGCTTGAACTTTTATCAGAGGGCGAGCAATTCGAAGGCGAAGAAGTGCAGTTTGCCATCCGCATTAAATGTAGTAAAGGGACTTATATTCGTACGCTTGCTGTACAAATTGGTGAAGCGTTAGGTGTACCGGCGCATATGCATGAGCTTGTGCGCACAATGTCAGGCACGTTCCATGAAGGGAATTGCTTAACGCTTGCCCAAGTAGCAGAGAAAATGGACGCAGGCGATCTGTCGTTTTTACTTCCTGTTGAGTACGCGCTAAGTGATTATCCGCAGCTTGAAATCGATGCAGCAAACGAGAAAAAAATTAGCAATGGACAACAGTTACCGATTCATCCATTATTAAAAGAGTACGATAAAATTGTCTATATGAAGGATGGGAAAGCGTTCGCTGTATACATCGAGCATCCAGAAAAACAAGGGGTTATGAAGCTCGACAAAATGTTCCCGAACGTGTAATAGGAGGAAATTATGGAAGTAATTCATTTAAAGTACCCACACAAGTTAGTGGCAAGTGATGTGCCCTATTCATTAGCAGTCGGCTTTTTTGACGGGGTACATTCAGGACATCAAAAAGTCATTCAAGCAGCGATAGACAATGCTGTGCGTTTGCAATGTAAAAGTGCGGTCATGACATTCGATCCGCATCCATCAATTGTATTAGGTGGACGCAACGAAAAAGTGTTTTACATTACACCACTTGAACAAAAAATTGAAAAATTAAAGGAGCTGGGCGTTGATACATTATTTGTCGTAAACTTTACGTCGGATTTTGCGAAATTAACACCCGAGAGCTTCGTACAATATTTCGTTCGCGGTTTAAATATTAAGCATGTATCGGCTGGCTTCGACTTTTCATTTGGCGCATTTGGTAAAGGCAACATGGCAATGATGCAGCAATTAGCGGGCGACGATTTTGGTGTGACCGTTGTAGGAAAGTTTGAACAAGAAAATGAAAAAGTAAGCTCTACACGTATTCGCCAAGCACTACAAGATGGCGAAATGGAGCAAGCACATGCATTACTGGGGCGTCCGTTTGAAGTGCCGGGCATTGTCGTGCATGGCGACAAGCGCGGCCGCACAATGGGCTTTCCAACAGCAAACGTGCAGCCAATCGAAGGAAGCTTCGTGCCATCAACAGGCGTTTATGCCGTGAAAATTTTAGTACAAGACGAGTGGCACAACGGTGTCTGCAATGTCGGCTACAAGCCAACATTTAACGACCCAAGCTTAAAGCAACTATCAATTGAAGTAAATATTTTTGAGTTTGATAAAAACATTTACGGGGAACAAGTTGTTGTTGCCTGGTATAAGCGTATCCGAAGCGAGCAGAAGTTTAATGGGATTGAGGCACTTATTCAGCAAATTGAATTGGATAAACAACAAGCGATTGCGTTCTTTCAATGAAAATAGGTCTATAAACCTTAATTTAATAGTTATCAATGATAAACCTACATTAAAAAGCGAGCTGCGCAAAAGGTGGAATTACCTTTGCGCAGCTCCTTTTTTGAATTTCTACTAGTTCAAATGTTCTTTAGTTGTACATTCAACTGGATTATGATACTATATCTAAGTACAAATTTGTACGAACCTTAGCTCGGCTTTGCGCAACTCCAGCGATTGCTGTGCTAACGGGGATATTTAAAATTAGGAGGTCATTTCAAATGGCAATTACACAAGAACGTAAAAACGAAATCATCGCTGAGTACCGTGTACACGATACTGATACTGGTTCTCCAGAAGTACAAGTAGCTGTATTAACTGCAGAAATCAATGCTTTAAACGCACACTTAGGTACACACAAAAAAGATTACCACTCTCAACGTGGTCTTTTAAAAATGGTTGGTAAACGTCGTCACTTATTAAAATATTTACGTGAAAACGAAGTATCTCGTTACCGTGAATTAATCAACAAACTAGGATTACGTCGCTAATCTGACTATAAAAAGCGGGATTTTTCCCGCTTTTTATTATGCTTTCAAGTAACTTGAAATTTTAGCGTTATAACAGTGTCTAGGCTAAAGCGCTAGCTGCTCGAGGCGCGGTCTGCAAGTCTCTACGCGTGGCAAAGCACGCTAGGTCCTTCCAAAGCGCTTGTCGCAGCTAAAAGGGCGCTTTAGCACTTTTCTTATAATCATGCTTTTAATAGAGAGCGCCAAATAAAAAAAATTAAATTTAATCAAAGAATTTATTGAAAAAATTTCGCATAGATATAGCTTTTTTGATACACTAACTATTGTACATACTAATGATACGTAGAGTGTTTCAACAAGAAAGGGGTTCATTTAATGAACGAAAAAAAGGTCTTTTCGTATGAATGGGCTGGCCGTCCTTTAGTAGTAGAGGTAGGACAGTTAGCAAAACAAGCAAATGGTGCAGCAATGGTTCGTTACGGCGAAACAGCAGTATTAGCAACAGCAACAATGTCAAAACAAGCAAAAGCATTAGATTTCTTCCCGTTAACAGTTAACTTTGAAGAACGTTTATATGCAGCAGGTAAAATTCCAGGAGGTTTCATTAAACGTGAGGGTCGTCCATCAGAGACAGCTGTCTTAACATCTCGTTTAATCGACCGTCCAATTCGTCCGATGTTCCCAGATGGCTTCCGTAACGAAGTTCAATCTATTTTAATGGTTATGTCAATTGATCAAGATTGCCCAGCAGACGTATCAGCAATGTTTGGTTCTTCATTATCATTAGCAATTTCTGATATTCCATTCGATGGCCCAATCGCGGGTGTACATGTTGGATATATCGATGGTGAATTCGTATTAAACCCAACAGTTGATCAAGCAGCGAAGTCAACAGTTCACTTAACAGTAGCTGGTAACAAAGATGCAATCAACATGGTAGAAGCAGGCGCACTAGAAGTTCCTGAAGAAATTATGTTAGAAGCGATCATGTTTGGTCATGAAGAAATTAAAAAATTAATCGCGTTCCAAGAAGAAATCGTAGCAGCAGTTGGTAAAGAGAAAATTGAAGTGGTTCTTTACGAATTAGATGCAGACTTAACAACGGCTATTAAAGCAACTTGTGAAGCAGACATGAACACTGCGATTCAAACGGTGGACAAGCAAGAGCGTGAACAAAATATTACAGCTGTAAAAACACGCGTAATTGAAGCATATCAAGCTGAAGAAGCTGATGATGCGACAATGAAACAAGTATATTCAATCTTAGACAAAATGGTTAAAGATGAAGTACGTCGTTTAATTACAGAAGACAAAATCCGTCCAGATGGTCGTAAACAAGACGAAATTCGTCCGTTATCATCTGAAACAGATCTTTTACCACGTGCACACGGTTCAGCAATGTTCACACGTGGACAAACACAAGCATTATCGATTACAACATTAGGTGCTTTAGGTGATGTTCAAATTATCGATGGTATTGGTCTAGAAGAATCAAAACGCTTCATGCACCATTACAACTTCCCTGCATTCTCTGTAGGTGAAACAGGTCGTTACGGTTCTCCAGGTCGTCGTGAAATTGGTCACGGTGCATTAGGTGAGCGCGCGATTTCAGCTGTGTTACCATCAGAAGAGGATTTCCCATACGCAATTCGTTGTGTAGCGGAAGTATTAGAATCAAATGGTTCTACTTCTCAAGCATCAATCTGTGCATCAGTAATGTCTCTAATGGCTGCAGGTGTTCCGATTAAAGCACCAGTTGCGGGTATCGCAATGGGTCTTGTGAAAAAAGGCGACAACTATACAGTATTAACGGATATTCAAGGGATGGAAGATCACCTTGGCGATATGGACTTTAAAGTTGCTGGTACGGCTAAAGGCGTTACAGCACTTCAAATGGACATTAAAATCGACGGTCTTTCTCGCAACATCTTAGAAGAAGCGTTAACACAAGCAAAAATTGGTCGTATGCAAATTTTAGAGCATATGTTAACAACAATCTCTGAACCACGTACGTCTTTATCAACACATGCACCAAAAATCGTAACAGTGAAAATCAACCCTGATAAAATCCGTGATGTAATCGGACCAGGTGGTAAAATGATTAACAAAATCATTGACGAAACAGGCGTTAAGATTGATACAGAGCAAGATGGTACAATTTACATCGCATCTGCTGATGAAGCAATGATTAACCGCGCGAAAGAAATGATCGAATCAATCGTACGTGAAGCAAAAGTGGGCGAGTACTACATGTCGACTGTTAAACGTATCGAAAAATTCGGTGCTTTCTGTGAAATCTTCCCTGGTAAAGATGGATTATTACACATCTCAGAAATCCAAGAAGAGCGCACAAAAGAAGTTGAAGACGTACTAAAACTAGGCGATGAGCTATTAGTGAAATGTATCGAAATCGACAAACAAGGTCGCGTAAACTTATCACGCAAAATTGTGATTAAAGAAGAAAAAGAACGCGCAGAAGAAAACAAATAATTTAGCGTAGCGAGTTATTAGTTTTCTGCACCGAAAGTAAAGCAACAGGTGTAGGCGGTATTTTCTACAATATAAAACGAGAGGTTGTACACTACGTACAGCCTCTTTTTTAAATAAAGGGTCACTATATGATATGGGTTGTTATTCTGATAAACGCTTACTTTTTTGATTGTTGGGCTACGGCATGACAGCCTACAAGTCACGTTGTACGTGTCTTTACGACTGTCTTTTATGCCGTTTGCGATGCCCAACAATCCATCATTTTACTCTCGTTATAAAGTGAAGAAGTAAAGAACCTCAAATTAAGCCGCTTGCGCTTACGCGAGGCAAAGAATAATCAAATGCCTTGTGATTTGATTATTGTTTTGCGACGAAAGCGTAGCGACAGGAGCAGGCCTTTCAGATGGTGGCAAAAGGATTTCCTCTTAATAGGTTAAGTATTAAAACAGATTCTATTTTTGATAGGGAATTTATTATAGTATTTTTTTGCTATATTACTTTTGATTAAAAGTAGAAGATTTTAAAGGGATAACTTTTTAATTTACTTGCTTCACCATTTTGATATAGAAGCTTACTCTATGCCAAAGTAGAGTGGAGTGGGCGACTCCTAGGGGATAAAGCGTGTGCGGAAAGAGGTTGCTCCTGTCGCTGGCGCTTTCGTCGCAAAGCTTTTTGACAAAAGCTTTGGAGCCACGCCCCCAGAAAAGCCTGCCCCGGAACGTAGTACAACGGACTTAGGGCTATAACCATCCCGATTCAATGCGCTCTCCCCGCAACGTAGCAGAACGGACTTTATTAAAAGTACCAATTATATTTATAAAAACTTTGTCATCCCCAACTTATGGTGATGCGCCAAATAAAGGAGCAAACTATGGTACAAATTATTACAGCTAAAAATGGTGTGCGTATTGTGGCGGAGCAGATGCCACATGTGCGCTCATTGTCAGTCGGCATTTGGGTTAATGCCGGTTCACGCTATGAAACAATTGAAGAAAACGGCATTACGCATTTTATTGAACATATGCTATTTAAAGGCACAAAAAACCGTACAGCGCGTCAAATCGCAGAAGAATTTGACCGCATTGGCGGCGAAATCAATGCCTTTACATCAAAAGAAAACACATGCTACTACGCAAAAGTATTAGACCATCACGGCGAAATTGCAGTTGATATTTTAGCAGATATGTTTTTCAATTCATTATTCACAAAAGAAGACATCGAACGTGAGCGTCAAGTCGTATCAGAAGAAATTTATATGAGTGAAGATGATCCTGCTGATGATGTGCATGAAAAATTGTGGGCAGTCATGTATCCAGAAGACGCGCTTGGTCGTCCGATTTTAGGCACTCCAGAAACACTTGAAACCTTTGATGAAGCAATGATTCGTCAGTATATGGCCAAGCACTACGGCCCGCAAAATGTGGTCATTTCAATTGCAGGGAATATCGAAGACGGCTTACTTGAAAAAATTGAGCAGCTTTTCGGTCAATACGAGGCAAGTGAACAAGCGGTTGTGTCAAAACCATCATTCCCTAAGTTTACAGCTGGGGAAGTGGAGAAAACACGTGATACGGAGCAAGCACATATCGCGATTTCGTTCCCTGCGATTAGCGTGAAGGACCCGAAAATGTATAGCTTTATTGCGCTTAATAATATTATCGGTGGCAATATGAGTTCACGCCTATTCCAAGACGTGCGTGAGGATCGTGGGTTAGCTTATTCGGTATTTAGTTATCAATCGAGCTTTGAGGATGTTGGGGCATTTACGATTTATGCATCGGCTTCAAAGCAAAACCTTGATGCACTGAAGCAGCAAATTGACCAAACGTTATTTGACGTGGTAACTGGCGGCGTAACCGAAGAAGAGCTTGAAAACGCGAAACAGCAGCTAAAAGGCGGTTTCGTATTAGGGCTAGAAGGTACAGAAGATTTCATGACACGTAACGGAGTCAATGAACTCATTCACCAAAATCACCGTACTGTCGATGAAGTATTAGCGAAAATTGACACCATTTCGATGGAAACAATTGATGAACTGATTTCACAAATCTTATTAACCGAACCAGCAATTGCGATTATTGGTCCGGAAAACGAATAATGAAAAGGGATTGTCCAGAAAGTTGGTCAATCCCTTTTTGCGCCGAGGATGGAGGCCAGCATGATGCTGGTCATGAATGCATTGTCACAGGATGTGACGGTCTTAGCATTCTTTCTTTATTCTGACCACCGCAGAAGCACCGCCCTAAAGCGGTTAAATAACACATGAACGAAGTACTGCACGAAAAGTGAATGCTTTTCGCGCAGCCCCTTTTTTTATAGAAATTCAGCTTGTTCATAAAGTTTAATAGCGTCTAGGTATTGTCTATAAAAGAGATAAAAACAAGCAATGGGTGTGATAATTGCTCCGATATAAGTTAAATGAATAAGAAAAAAGAACAAGCATAAAAGGACATGACTTATAAAAATTAAGAGAATATAAAAGAATAAATCGGAATTCGAGAAAGATTCCGTTTTTGTAGGCTGTTTAAAATGTGCCTTTAATGCACCACCTGTTGCAAGAAGAGTAAAAGCGAATATCCCTAACATATAACAAAGAGGAATTGCGCTGATATTGCCCTTAAAATACTGATAACTAGTCATGGAAATAAGAGGGATAAAAACAATGCTAAATAACATTAGTGTATAAAGATAGGAGCTTTTGACAAAGAGCCTAGGTGAAATCGGAAGTATTCGAATTAAGACGCTAAACTGGGCACTTAACATATGCGCAATTGAAAGTATAGGTACATAAATGGTCAGTAAGCTAGAAAATGTGTATAAGCCGACATCAATTGTTTGCGTAAACTTTGCATTCGAATAGATTATGAAAATCAGAACGGCTAAAAAGAGAAATATAGAAATGGTTTTGCGAGAAAAACGAAAATGAAAACGTAGTAATTGCGCCATCTAACTAACACCACCTTATTGTAAAATAACGAGACGAACCTAATAAACCGTAGCAATCCCAACCGTTTTATAAAAATTCCGCCTTTTTATATAATTCAACGGATGACTTATACTGACGATAAAAAATAAACAAGCAAACAGCAGGTGTGATGAGTGCACCAACAAATACAAAGTTAATGAGTGAAAAGAAGAAGCAGAGTAGCGTATGCGGAATCGCTGTTAGGATGATACAAAAAAATAAATCCGCGCCTGAAAAGGCTTTTGAATTTGTTGGCTCTTTAAAGTAAGCCTTTAAAATACCGCCTGTTGTGACAACTGCAAAAGCTACAACCCATAAAATATAGCAGAGCGTAAATGTATCAACATTTTCACGTAAGAGTTGATAAAGCAGCCAAAAGCTAATGGGAACAAAGAAAATACTAAATAAAATGATCATATATAAAAATGCGCTTTGAACGAATTGTTTGAATGATATCGGAAAGGTACGCAACAGTACGCTAAACTTTCCATCGAGTAAATGTGCAAGGCAAATGGTTGGCAAATACATAATGAGTAAAAATATAAGGGTGACTAAATTTAAATGGATGGTTTCACTAGAATAAATGATGGCAACACCAATAATGACGAATAGTAGAATAAGAATGGCTTTACTTGAAAAACGAAAATGAAGACGTAGTAACTGCGTCATTAAAATTCTAGCCTCCTAACCTTCAGTGCAATCGTGCCAAAATAGCTGAGGATTGTTACACTCAGTGTAAGTATGAAAAAGATAAGGCCATATTGGCTAGCAAATAACGTAAAATCGGTCATAATGATTAGCAAAAAATACAGTAAAGTCATAATTGGCAAAGCATTAATCATGTGGAATTGTAGTGCAATCATCCAGGTATTGAGTGAAATCAGCAACAAACAGCAGCCGATGATAAAACCAATTTGATTAATTGAAAGAAATATAAATTCTTTTTCTATAAGTAATGTTAACGCAGTAAACGCTACTAAGGCATAGCTTAGGTAGCAAAAGGAAATCCAACTTAAAAAAGCAAAATCAGCCTGTACAACCTTTTTTACAGAAATCGGTGCTAATGCTAATGTTAGTGCATAATGCTTACGTGATTCATTGTATTTTGAAAATACAACGATACAAGAAAACATAATGAGCATTAAAATAAAGTAAAAGGGTGAGCCTGTAAGTGAGCCAAGCAACAAAAATGGACTAAATAAAAGCGGTAAAAACAACACCCATCCCGACAATTCATTTAAAAAATACCTCATTAAAAACAGCGTCACCCTTTCCGCCCCCTTACAAAGAACAGCATCAACTCATCAATTGTCGGCTTAGTAAGCTCAATAGTAGGATTGACAAACTCACGCTTCACTAAATATTCCACCCCAAATACATAGTCGCGCTTACTGATAATTGAGTGATTTGGAATCATACGTGCTTCTTCTGGTGTACCTTTCCAAATGCCGTAACCGTACTGTAAGTCGTCCTTATTTTCATGGAACAAAATTTCACCTTCATGAATAAAAACAATCGTATCCGCAATTTTTTCTAAGTCACTCGTAATATGGGAAGATATTAAAATCGTGCGGTCTTCTTGCTCCATAAACGTTTGTAGCAGCTCCAATACCTCATCACGCGCAATCGGGTCCAGCCCACTTGTTGGTTCATCCATTAATAAAACTTTTGGCTCGTGCGATAGCGCTGTAATAATACCGAGCTTTGCTTTCATTCCTTTTGACATACTTTTAATCGTGTCATACGAACGAACATCAAAGCGCTCGAGTAAGTCAAAAAAGTAAGTGCTGTTCCATTTTGGGTAGAGTTCACGGTATAACTTGTCAATATCCCTTGGTGTTAACTGCTGGGGGATATGAATTTCATCGAACACCACACCGATTTGCGCTTTCGTCTCTAAATCATTTTCTGCGACATTTTTTCCTAGAATAAAAATGTCTCCTTCATCTGGTTTCAGTAAATTCAACAAGAGCTTTAATGTAGTGGATTTTCCGGCACCATTTTGGCCGATAAAGCCTGCAATTGTGCCAGCCTCTACTGAAAATGACAAATTGTTAAGCTGGAATTTTTTGATTCGTTTCGATACGTTGTTTACTTCAATGACCTTCATCGCTCTTCCTCCAATAGTAAGTCTAGTAGCTCATGTAACTCTTCTTTTTTGACATTCGCCAACTTCGCAACGGACACGGCCTTTGTTAAATGTATTTCGACTTGGCGAATTAATTCCTCGCGTAAAAAATCTTGATTGCGCCCTGCGACATAGCTGCCTTTACCGGCGATCGTTTCGATAAAGCCGTCGCGTTCTAAATCAGCGTAAGCCCGTTTTGTTGTCATTACACTAATTTTTAATTCTTTCGCAAGCGCGCGAATCGAGGGGAGCGCGTCACCTGTCATGAGCACACCTGATAAAATCGCCTGTTTTAATTGATCGGTAATTTGTTCGTAAATCGGTTTTGCACTATTATTACTTAATTGGATAATCATCCATTCACCACCTACGTTAAAACTGTATATATACAGTGTATACAGTTTGGCGAAATATGTCTATTGAAAATTCGAACAATTCAACTTTCACTTAAGTGGCCCAAGACGCATATAGTATGGGGAGCTCACATAAAGGAGGAGAAGGATGCTGTTGTCAGAGCTAGCTGAAAAGGAATTAATCGAAATGGAAAACGGGGTACGCTACGGTTTTTTAGCCGAAACCGAATGTATATTTGATGCAAAGACTGGGAAAATTATCGGCTTTGAAATGCCCCCACAAATGGTGAAAATGCCATTTCAAAAAAAGAAGTCGGGAATGGTCAAGTACATTCCGTGGGAGGAAATCCAACTAATCGGTGAAGACCGCATATTGTTTCACAAAACAACATCAACATTAAAGCAGATGGACGGATGACGGAGCGCTGGCTGATTATCGGAACAGATGAGCGGATGAAGTTTTTAGCAAAACAACTCTCGAGCGATCTACGCACGGTCTATTATAAAAATAGTGATACATGGGATGCTGAATTAAATAAAACCGCGTTAGAATTTTACCCGACGCATGTTGTCTTGCCAATTCAGCCCCTTACACTGAAAGTTGAGGAACTTGCAGGTACCGCGCAGGCACAAATCTTTGCAGGAAAATTAAATGATGCTTGGACCGAGGCACTAAGTAAAAAGCATGTAAACTTTTATTTACAAGATGAAACGTTTATCTGGAAAAATGCCGCGCTTACGGCTGAAGGATTTTTAGCGCATCTTTATAGAGAAAAGGTAAGTGTTCAACAGAAGAAGATCCTCATAGCAGGCTTTGGTCGCGTTGGGAAAATGCTGGCCTTGTTTTTATCGAGGTTGCATGCACAGGTGGTCATTGCTGTTCGTTCACCTGCCCAGCAAGCAGAAGCCATTACCTATGGCTATGAAGGGGTCGTATTAAATACACAGCTACCAAAAGTCGATTTTATCATTAACACCATTCCTACGAAGTGGCTCACAAAAGAATATCAGCCACTCGTTACCTGTGCGATTTATGATATTGCATCGGCACCCGGTTGCTTAGATAATTTAAAGCTTTCGCAATACGAACTACTCCCGGCATTGCCTGGGAAATTTTTTCCGCAAGCAGCAGCCGGTGTATTAGCTGAAACCATCCTACGTTTAAGAAAGGAGCACATTCATGCTTGAGGGAAAACGAATCGGCTTAGGGATTACCGCGTCGCATTGTACGTATGAAGATGTGGTACCGAAAATTACCGATTTACGAAATGCGGGTGCAGTCGTAGTACCCATCATTACACCATCTGTTTTACATGCTGCAACCCGCTTTGGTACAGGGGAAGAATGGATTGAAAAAATAGAGGCGCTTGCTGGCGAAAAAGTCGTGAGCTCCATTTCCGAAGCAGAGCCATTTGGACCGAAAAATCCACTTGATTGTATGGTCATTGCCCCGTTAACAGGGAATTCACTCAGTAAATTTGCCAACGCAGCAACCGATAGTCCCGTATTAATGGCGGCTAAAGCGACTTTACGTAATGGCTCACCTGTTGTACTTGGTATTTCAACGAATGATGCACTTGGATTAAATGGTATGAATTTGATGAAACTCATGAATGCAAAAAACATTTTCTTCATTCCATTTGGTCAAGATGATCCGATAAAAAAACCGACGTCCTGTATTTCGGATTTCACGAAAATGCTCGAAACTGTCGTGTTTGTGCTCGCTCATAAAAAACAGCCTCAGCCTATATTTATACAATATTTTAAATAATCAAAAAATCTTACACAATTCAAAAAAATTATGTTACAATATCCAACATTATATACATACTGATGAGATTTAGGAGAGATGAAAACATGTCGAAGAAATTGAATGTTGCTGTAGTTGGAGCAACAGGAGCAGTAGGATCAAAAATGATGGAGAAATTAATTGAACGTAACTTCCCAATTGAATCAATTAAGTTTTTAGCCTCAGCACGTTCAGCAGGCAACCCGATTGAGTTCAATGGCACAACGTACAAAATCGAAGAAGCAACGCCAGAAAGTTTTGAAGGGGTAGATATTGCACTATTCTCAGCAGGTGGATCTGTATCAGAAATCTTAGCGCCAGAAGCAGCGAAGCGCGGGGCAATTGTTATTGATAATACAAGTCACTTCCGTATGGACCCAGAAGTACCGCTTGTTGTCCCAGAAGTCAATCGTCATGTATTAAAAACAATTCCTAAGGGGATCATTGCAAACCCGAACTGCTCGACAATTCAAATGATGGTCGCATTACAGCCGATTCGTGAAAAATTTGGTCTAAATAAAATCGTCGTTTCAACGTATCAAGCAGTTTCGGGTTCTGGCATTGCAGCGATTGATGAATTACGTACACAAAGCGCACAGTGGGAAGCGGGTAAAAACGTCGAAGCAAACGTGCTACCAGTGAAATCAGACGTAAAGCATTATCCAATCGCACGTAATGTAATTCCACAAATCGATAAATTTACAGACAACGGCTTTACATATGAAGAAATGAAAATGATTAACGAAACGAAAAAAATCATGGAAGCACCTGACATGAGTGTGGCGGCAACATGTGTACGTGTACCGGTTGTTTCAGGTCACTCAGAATCGGTCTATATTGAGCTTGATCAAGAGGCAACGGTTCAAGAAATTTTTGACGTATTAAAAGATGCACCAGGCATTGTGTTACAAGATGATATACGTGAGCAGCTTTACCCAATGCCAATTTTTGCTGAAAATGACGATGCAACATTCGTTGGCCGTATTCGCCAAGATTTAGATAATAAAAAAGGCTTCCACTTATGGATTGTGTCTGACAACTTATTAAAAGGTGCAGCACTGAACTCTATTCAAATCGCAGAAGCAATGCTAGAGGATAACTTACTATAAGAGGGGGATTTACGCATGGATTTCGGACGTATTGGCACAGCGATGATTACGCCATTTAAACAAGATGGCACCATTAATTATCCTGAATTAGAGCGTATTATTAATCATTTAATCGATAATGGGACAGATTGCATTATTGCGTGTGGGACCACTTCAGAAAACCCGACGATGTCAACAGAGGAAAAAATTGAAGTTGTACGTTTTACGGTTGAAAAAGTAGCAGGTCGTATTCCAGTAATCGCGGGTACAGGGGATAACGAAACCGCGTACTCAATCGCGATGACACATAAGGCAGAGGAAAACGGTGCAGACGGTATTATGCTCGTAACACCGTATTACAATAAGCCAAATCAGCGTGGGATGTATGCCCACTTTGAAACGATTGCCAAAGTTACAAAACTCCCTGTCATGCTCTATAATGTACCGGGTCGTACAGGCGCGAACATTTTAGCAGAAACGACGATTGCGTTAAGCCGTGATGTTGAAAATATTACGTGCATTAAAGAAGCAAGCGGCAACTTAGATCAAATGGGTGACATTATCGAAAATGTAGAGCCAGATTTCCACGTGTATTCGGGTGATGACGGCTTAACATTACCTTTACTTGCGATTGGTGGTCGCGGTATTATTTCTGTCGCGTCACATATTGTTGGTAAGGATATGCAGCAAATGATTCGTGCATTTGAAGAAGGGCGTCATCAAGAGGCTGCACAAATTCACCGTGCGCTATTACCACTTGTGCGTGCATTGTTTGCACAGCCAAATCCTTCACCAGTTAAATATGCGATGACAAAACTCGGCTTTGATACATTAGATGTGCGTATGCCAATGATGGAAATGCTACCAGAAGAAAAGGATGCATTCGATCAAATTTGGAATACGTACCTAGCAAAGGCCGAAAAATTCCGCACATTGCAAAATAATTAATTGGTTTTTGTAAAAACAAAAATACGAAATTGATCAATACAACCACCACTTCGAAATGGAGTTGGTGGTTTTTTATTTGTTAAGGAAATTATAGATTAACGCATTGTGGGTGACTTTGCATAAAGTTGTCTCTACGTTTAGGTTGAAGCGTCAGCCCCTCGAATATTTCAAACCCTCCTGCAAAAGTGGTGGAACGTTTACTTTTGCGTCGGGCTCTCCAATGTCTCTCGGGGCTTAACGGGCGCTTTAGCACTTTTGTTCATTCCAAAATGCTGGTTAAAAGAGAAATATCACTTTTTTATTTGTACTAACGCCATTCTCCCCGTATAATGAGATTTAAGTGGTTGCTGTTCGGAACATTTTTAGGAGGAAATAAAGTGACAAAGACAAAAAACGAATTAATCCGTGTCATCCCGCTAGGCGGCGTTGGCGAAATCGGAAAATCAATGTATGTAATTGAAATCGACGAAGAGCTTTTCGTAGTAGACAGTGGGTTAATGTTCCCAGAAGACGAAATGCTTGGAATTGATATCGTAATACCAGATATTACGTATTTAGAAGAAAACAAAGAGCGTGTCAAAGGGATTTTCTTAACGCACGGACATGAAGACGCAATTGGTTCGATCGCGTATGTATTAAAGAAAATCAAAGCACCAGTCTACGGTTCAAAATTAACAATCGCATTAGCAAAAGAGCATTTAAAAGAATTACCAGCACCGTATCAGGTGAAATTCTTTGAAGTAACGAGCAATAGCCGTATGAACTTCAATTCAACGCATGTGACATTCTTCCATACAACACACAGTATTCCAGATTCACTAGGAATCGTGTTCCATACGTCGGAAGGTGCTATTGTGCACACAGGTGAATTTAAATTCGACCAATCTGCTAAAGGTAAATTCAAGCCGGATTTAGCAAAAATGGCGATGCTAGGTGAAGAAGGCGTATTCATGCTTTTATCTGAATCTGTTGAAGCAGATCGTCCAGGCTATACAACGAGTGAAGCAGTAGTAGCAGAAGAATTACAAAAAACATTCCACTCAGCACCAGGTCGTATCATTGTAGCCCTTTATGCATCAAACTTTATTCGTATTCAACAAGTATTTACACAAGCAGCTGCCTCTCACCGTAAAGTAGCGGTTGTCGGCAAGTCGTTAGAAAAAATCGTTGATATCGGTGTGAACTTAGGCTACTTAGCGGTAGACGAAGAAACAATTATTCCAGTCAACGAAATTAGCAAATATCATGATGAACAAATTATTATTATGGCAACGGGTAATAAAGGTGAACCACTTGATGCGCTTGATAAAATCGTGCGCAAACACCACCGTGATGTCAAAATTAAAAATACAGATACTGTGTTAATCACATTTACACCATCACCATCGATGGAAGTGCAAATGTATAACACGCTAAACCAGCTAGCTAAAGCAGGGGCACAGGTGTTAACATCGAACAAAAAAGTTCACGTGTCCGGTCATGGTAGCGCGGAAGATTTAAAATTAATGTTAAACTTAATGAAGCCAAAGTATTTCGTGCCAATTCAAGGGGAGTACCGCATGTTAATTGCACACTCTAAATTAGCACAAGAAGTCGGCTTACAAAAATCGCAAATTTTCATCGCAGATAAAGGCGATATTATTGAGCATAAAAGCGGTAAAATGCGCATGACTGGTCGCGTACAAGCAGGTAACGTCTTAATTGATGGTATCGGTATTGGCGATGTTGGAAATATCGTATTACGTGATCGTAAACTATTATCACAGGATGGTATTTTCATCGTAGTTGTAACATTAAACCGTGCTCAAAAGAAAATTGCATCAGGTCCAGAAATTTTATCTCGTGGCTTCGTTTATGTGCGTGAGTCAGAGCATCTAATGGAAGAGGCTTCAAAGATTGCTCGTGAAGTCATCGAAAAATACGTAGGTAAAGAAACGTTTGAATGGACAAACATTAAGCAAGAAATTCGTGATACACTAAATCAATACTTATTCCAAAAAACAAAACGTCGCCCAATGATTATTCCAATTATCATGGAATACTAAGCGCGTAATTGAAAAGGGTTTTCTTACAGCAAGTGTGAGAAAGCCCTTTTTGTTACTATAAATAAAGGGTGCTAACGGAACTTTTTAAATTAAAGTACACTTTAGCTATTGGTGGGCTACGGCAAGACAGCGCTAAAGCCACGCTCCCAGGAAAGCGCCCCGTAGGCAGTAGAACGGATTTTATTTAAAAGTAAATGAATTGAAGCCTAAATTGAATGTTTGACGTCTAATAGTAGAATCAAAAAAGCAAGAAGAAGTAGGTGAGGGACCGTTGGAACGTAATTCTAAAGCGGCAAAAGGGAAATCAAAAGCAAAACAAAAATCAAGGCCAACCTTAAAGGCCAAAAATAAAGAGCTGCATCCGCTCGCATATGAAATTATCGGACTCGTGCTCATTGCATTTGCTGTCATCGAATTTTTCGAATTCGGACTCGTGGGGAAATGGATGCATTCGCTTGCGATGTTTTTCTTCGGCAATTTGCATTTTATCGTGCCGTTATTATGCTTTGTCATTTCGGGAATGCTGATGGTAAAGCGTCGAGGAGTAGCTTTTAAATCACGCGTTGTGTACGGTGTGTTATTTATCGGGATGAGTTTAACCATTTTTAGCCATAGTATGCTGTTTGAACAACTCCATAATACGAATGGTTTATTGTCTGACTCCGTGTTAAAAGAAACATGGCGTATTTTAATTAGTACAGAAGGGATTACCAATCGTAGTAATGCATTAGGCGGCGGAATGATTGGTGGACTATTGTTTAGCATCTTACATGTATTGTTTGATTCAGGTGGTGCCAAAATTGCAGCGTTTGTGTTATTTGCGATTGGGGCCATTTTAATTACGGGTAAAGCACTTGTACCGGTGTTAGTGGAAAAAGCTCCGTCTATGAAGGGAAAATTTCCGAAGCGCCGAGCAAAACGTGCTAGACCTGCAAATCGTAATAATAGAGCACGTCCCCAACGGCAACAGCAGGAAATCGAACATGAAGAAGCGAATGAAGAGACAGAAGAGCTTGTCATAACAGCAGCACATCAAGAGCCACCGATTATTTCAAATTTCTCAGAGCAAATAAGGCGCCAGATTGAGCCAGAACCGGAGCCAGAGTTAGAAGAAGAAATGGAGGAGGTTATACAGCTCGTACAAGAGCCAACAACATCACAACAAGCGTATACATTACCTTCCATTCAATTATTACAGGCACCACCACAGCATGACCAAAGCGGTGAGTATTCGATTATCCAAGCAAATGCGAAAAAGTTAGAGCAAACATTTGCGAGCTTTGGGGTAAAAGCAAAGGTGACACAGGCACATTTAGGGCCTGCTGTTACAAAATATGAAGTCATGCCAGACACCGGTGTGAAAGTTAGTAAAATCGTTGGCTTGCAGGATGATTTGGCGTTAGCACTTGCGGCGAAAGATATTCGGATCGAAGCACCGATTCCAGGGAAATCTGCAGTAGGCATTGAAGTACCGAACAGTGAAATTGCGATTGTAACCTTACGTGAGGTAATTGAAGTGAATGAACAGGTAAAGCTCGATTCTAAGTTGTTTGTCAGCTTAGGCCGTGATGTAACAGGACAAGCCATCTCTGCAGAATTAAACAAAATGCCGCATTTATTAGTCGCCGGTTCAACCGGGAGTGGTAAAAGCGTATGTATTAATGGCATCATTGTGTCACTCTTAATGCGTGCCACGCCAAGTGAAGTGCGCATGATGATGATTGACCCAAAAATGGTAGAATTAAGTGTTTATAACGGAATTCCCCATTTATTAGCGCCTGTAGTCACGGATCCGAGAAAAGCTGCTCAAGCCCTGCAAAAGGTGGTCGCGGAAATGGAACGTCGTTATGACCTCTTTTCAACGTCGGGGACACGTAATATTGAAGGGTATAATGATTATATTATGCGTTACAATATGGAAAATAACGAAGAGCAACCGAAGCTTCCTTTTATCGTTGTTATTGTCGATGAGTTAGCAGATTTAATGATGGTAGCCTCACATGAAGTGGAAGATGCCATTACACGTTTAGCACAAATGGCGCGTGCTGCAGGGATACATTTAATCATTGCCACACAGCGTCCATCTGTTGATGTTATTACAGGTATCATTAAAGCGAATATTCCGTCACGTATTGCCTTTGCGGTATCGTCTGCGGTGGATTCGCGTACAATCTTGGATATGGGTGGTGCTGAACGCTTACTGGGGCGCGGGGATATGCTGTATTTACCAGCCGGCGCATCGAAACCTGTTCGTGTCCAAGGTGCGTTTGTAAGTGATCAAGAAGTGGAAAAGATCATCGATAGCGTCGTCGAACAACAAAAAGCGCAGTACGAGGAGGCGATGATTCCGACAGATGAACCCGTAGCAAATGAGCTCGATGACACGGATGACCTTTACGAAGAAGCGGTACAAATGGTTCTAGAAATGCAAACGGCTTCGGTATCATTACTGCAACGTCGCTTCCGAATTGGCTACTCACGGGCAGCTAGAATCGTCGATCAAATGGAAGCTCGAGGCGTCGTAGGACCACCAGAAGGAAGTAAGCCGAGACAAGTATTAGGGAATCGTTACAATTAAGTAGCGATTTCAAATGATTAAAATTTTCGGAATATAAATATTTCTGTACATTATTTAATAAATTTGCTCAATATTTCTTTTAACATGACACATTTCTAGAAATATGTTTTCTTTTTACGTTCAAAGTGTTATATTATTTACGAATTAGTAGGAATGTTGTACATCAGATGTCTGATCTCTATGTTATGGTGGTGATATAAAGTGTCAATTAAAGCTGATCATCGTCATTTATACTTACAAGTGATTGATCGTTTGAAATCAGATATTGATAAAGGGGTTTATCATGAAAATGAAAAACTACCGTCTGAGTTCGAGCTTTCGAAAACACTTGGTGTAAGTCGTGCAACGCTTCGTGAAGCACTTCGACTATTGGAAGAGGAAAACGTCATTGTACGTCGTCATGGTGTAGGTACATTTGTTAATCCAAAACCGTTGTTTACATCAGGTATTGAGCAATTATCAAGTGTTTCTTCTATGATTGAAAATGCCGGTATGAATCCGGGCACAATTTTTATTAGTGCCAAGGAAGAAAAGGCAACAGAAGATGATATGGAACGATTCCAAACTGACATTGATGACAATGTTATCACGATTGAACGTGTAAGAACGGCGGATAATGAGCCGGTCGTCTACTGTGTAGACAGAGTACCAGCGAGTCTTTTGCCAAAAGAATTTTTAAGCAATCAAAATGTTTCAATTTTTTCGGCTTTAGAGCAAACAGGGAATATTCGAGTGGCGTATGCCATCACGTATATTGATCCAGTAGGTTTCCATGACGAAGTTTCACCAATTTTGAAATGTGGTCCAGAAACCGCTTTACTAGTTTTGAAACAGCTACACTATGATGAAAATGATCGTGTAGTACTTTACTCGAAAAACTACTTCAGAGCTGATAAATTCAGTTTCCATGTAGTACGTAAACGGGTGTAGAACAATTTTTTATGTATTCCTGCTAATATCATCAATCAATTACCTTTGAGGGGGACTCATTCAATGAAAAAGCGTAAATTTGGTTTATTAATTTCTTCTGTAGTAGCAACTGGTGCAATCTTAGCTGCGTGTGGTAGCGACGAGGACACAAAAAAAGACACGGACACAAACGCAGGTAGCGAAGGCGATAACTTTGCAATTGCCATGGTAACAGACGTAGGTGGCGTTGATGACAAATCATTCAACCAATCAGCTTGGGAAGGCGTTCAAAAATTTGGCGCTGACAATGGTTTATCAAAAGGTGACGGCGGTTTTGATTACTTACAATCACAATCAGATGCAGACTACAACACAAACTTAAATAACTTATTACGTCGTGATTTCGATTTAGTATTTGGTGTTGGTTTCATGATGGCTGACGCAATGGGCGAAGTTGCAAACGAAAACCCAGATGCACAATTAGCATTAATTGACTCAGCTGACGTAACAGCAGATAACTTAGTAAACATTCTTTTCAAAGAGCAAGAGGGCGCATTCTTAGCAGGTGTTGTTGCTGCTGAAATGTCTCAATCAGGTAAAATTGGTTTCGTAGGTGGCGTTGATATCCCAGTTATCAACCGTTTCCACGCTGGTTTCGTTGAGGGTGCAAAAGCAGTAAACCCTAATATCGATATTAAAGTGAACTACACAGGTGCATTCGATGACGCTTCTAAAGGTAAAATCGCTGCAAACTCTATGTACTCTGCAGGCGTAGATATTATTTTCCACGCTGCTGGTGGTACAGGTAACGGTGTATTCTCTGAAGCAAAAGAGCGTAAAGCAAAAGACCCTAATGCCAACGTATGGGTAATCGGTGTAGATGCTGACCAATACGCTGAAGGTCAAGTGGATGGTTCAACAAACATCACATTAACTTCTATGTTAAAAGGTGTTAACAACGCAGTAATAGACGTTGCAAATAAAGCTAAAGCTGGGGAATTCCCTGGTGGCGAAACAATCGTTTACGGTTTAGCTGAAAACGGTGTTGGTTTAGCAGATTCTCGTGGCGCAATTCCTCAAGAAATCTTAGATGATGTAGAAGTATACAAAGAAAAAATTGCTTCAGGCGAAATTAAAGTTTCTGAAGAAAAACCTAAAGAATAATTTAGTTATTCCTAAAGGGAATCATCATAGGCGTCTTCTTGCCTATGATGATTTTATAGTTTAATGAAGTATTCTTAAAATTGAAATAATAATTGCCGATAAGCTTGGAAATCTATTTTTATTCGATATCGATAAAAATGTAAGCGTTCTATTTTTTTAATATAATAATAAAAGGGAATTTTCAACCTTTGTCGAATACTATAAAATTGATAGATGAAAGATTTTTCAAAAAAATCTTTCATGTGTTTATTTTAACCTAATACTAATTTTTTATTTAAATAGCCTAAAGGAGTGAATACTGTGGAACATGTGATTGAAATGCTAGGAATCCGAAAAGAATTCGGAAACTTCGTAGCAAATAACAACATCACCCTCCAATTAAAAAAAGGCGAAATTCATGCACTACTTGGTGAAAACGGTGCAGGTAAGTCGACTTTAATGAATGTGCTTTTCGGTCTTTATCAACCAGAAGCTGGTGAAATAAAAGTGCGTGGGAAAGTAGAAAAAATTACAGACCCAAACAAGGCAAATGATTTAGGAATCGGGATGGTTCACCAACACTTTATGTTAGTGGAAAACTTCACGGTGACAGAAAACATTATTTTAGGGAGCGAGCCAACAAAATTTGGTTCAATCAACATTAAAGATGCAGCAAAGAAGATTGCAGATTTATCGAAGAAGTACAATTTAGATGTAGATCCCTACGCGAAAATTGAAGACATTTCAGTCGGTATGCAACAACGTGTAGAAATTTTAAAAACATTGTACCGTGGTGCAGAGATTTTAATTTTCGACGAACCAACAGCGTCACTAACACCGCAAGAAATTATCGAATTAATCGCGATTTTAAAGCTTCTTATTAAAGAAGGTAAATCAATCATCATTATTACACACAAATTAAAAGAAATTATGGAAGTATCTGACCGTGTTACGATTATTCGTAAAGGGGAAGGGATTGGTACAGTTGTTACAGCTGAAACAAACCCAAATCAGCTTGCTGAATTAATGGTTGGACGCCAAGTCGAGTTCAAAACAGAAAAAACAGAAGCACACCCGACAGAGGAAGTACTTTCAGTTGAAAACTTAGTTGTGACAGATTACCGTAACATCGAAAAAGTAAAAGGCTTAAACTTATCGGTTCGCCGTGGTGAAATCGTTGGTATTGCTGGTATTGATGGCAACGGTCAATCAGAATTAATCGAAGCGATTACAGGTCTTCGTAAAGTGAAGAGCGGTAAAGTAATGTTAAACGGTAAAGATATTACGGGGTTAAAGCCGCGTGAAATTACGGAAACAGGCATTGGGCATATTCCACAAGACCGTCATAAACACGGACTTGTACTCGATTTCCCAATTGGACATAACATTGTGCTACAAACCTATTACAAAGAGCCGATTTCAAAAGGCTTTGTAATGGATTATAAAAAGATTAATGAAAAAGCACGCCAAGTCATCGAAGAGTTTGACGTTCGTACAGGTCATGGTGAAATGACACCGGCACGTGCGCTTTCAGGTGGTAACCAACAAAAAGCGATTATCGGTCGTGAAGTTGACCGTGATCCGGATCTTTTAATTGCGGCACTTCCTACGCGTGGCCTTGACGTGGGTGCGATTGAGTTTATTCACTCACGCCTTATTGAGCAACGCGACAAAGGAAAAGCGGTACTATTAATTTCATTCGAATTAGATGAAGTCATGAATGTATCAGATAAAATCGCTGTAATTTACGATGGAACAATTGTAGATACAGTCTATCCGAAAGAAACAACTGAACAAGAGCTTGGCTTATTGATGGCCGGCGAAAAGCGTAAAGTGAAGGAGGGGAACGACTAATGTCTAATCGTGCAATCAATATTCTCGTTCCTGTCATTTCCGTTATTTTAGGTTTACTAGTAGGCGGCATCGTGATGGTTGTCAGTGGCTACAATGCCATTGACGGGTACATCGCGTTATGGAACGGTATTTTTGGGGATATTTATTCAATTGGTAATACAATTCGCCAAATTACACCATATATTTTATCAGGTCTTGCGGTAGCATTCGCGTTCCGTACTGGGCTATTCAACATCGGGGTAGAAGGTCAGCTATTAATGGGTTGGCTAGCAGCAGCATACGTAGGTTATGCGATTGAAGGCTTACCTCGTGTAATTCACTTACCACTTGCATTACTAGCAGCGGCAGCAGCAGGTGCTTTCTGGGCATTTATCGTAGGTTTCTTAAAAGCGAAACTTCACGTACACGAAGTAATCGCTTCGATCATGTTAAACTATACAGCGCTGTATATTACGAATGCAGCGATTAAATCATTATCAGATGGTGGTTTCAAAACGCCAACAGTTGTTGAATCAGCAACATTACGTAATCAATGGTTACGTGAGTTCACAGATAACTCAAGTATGCACTTAGGGATTATCGTTGCAATTTTAATGGTTGTGGTGATGTGGTTCATCTTAGAAAAAACAACACGTGGTTACGAGTTAAAATCAGTAGGTTTCAACAAAAACGCTGCTGAATACGCTGGTATGAACGTGAATAAAAACATTATTTTAGCAATGACGATTTCGGGTGTTTTCGCAGGTCTTGCAGGTGCGATGGAAGCGCTAGGTACATACCAAAATGCTTCAATCAAAGCAGCTGCTTCAGGAATCGGGTTTGACGGGATCGCCGTAGCCTTACTTGGTGCCAATAACCCAATCGGTGTATTCTTCGGGGCATCATTATTCGGCTCATTAAAATACGGGGCACTGAATATGCCAAACGCCGCTGGTATCCCAGAGGAAATCGTATCAATTATTATTGCCGTAATTATTTTATTCGTAGCATCAGGCTATATTTTACGTGTCGGTTTAGAGAAATTCGGTAAGAAAAAGGAGGGCAAGTAACATGAGCTTTTTAGAAGTGTTATACTTTATCGTCCCTTCTGCTCTACTTTACGCAACACCACTTATTTTCACGGGTACGGGCGCGTTATTTTCTGAGCGTGCTGGGGTAATCGGCCTTGGTGTTGAAGGTTTAATGATTGTTGGTGCGTTTACAGGGATTTATGTAAACTTAGAGTTTTATGATCAATTTGGTCGCAATGTTATTTGGGTTGCCTTACTTGCAGCGCTTGTTGCAGGTGCCATCTTCTCATTAATTATCGCAGTAGCAGCGGTTACATTCCGCGCTGACCAAACCGTAACAGGGGTAGCGGTCAACATGTTAGCGGCTGCCATTACGGTATTCTTAGTGAAATTAATTTATGATAAAGGGCAAACGGACATGATTCAAGCGCCAATTCGTCGTTTTGAAGTGCCGTATTTATCAGATATTCCGTTCTTCGGTAAATTATTATTCCATGACCTATATGCAACGACAATTATTGCATTTATCGTCGCAATCGGTGCATGGTATATTATGTACAAAACGCCATTCGGTCTACGTATTCGTGCAGTTGGGGAACACCCAATGGCAGCGGACACAATGGGTGTAAACGTAACAAAAATGCGTTATATCGGTGTTATGATTTCAGGTGCATTAGCAGCAGTTGGTGGTGCGTCATTAGCCATGACCGTTTCAGGTGACTTCTCTGCTTCGACAATTGCCGGACAAGGGTTCATCGCCATCGCAGCCATGATCTTCGGTAAATGGCATCCACTTGGTACATTAGGTGCGGCGTTATTCTTCGGTTTAGCGCAAACATTAAGTATCGGTGGTAGCAATCTTCCTGTTATCCAAAACATTCCATCTGTTATTTTACAAGTATTACCGTATGTGTTAACGATCCTTGCATTAGCAGGCTTCATTGGTAAAGCAGTAGCACCAAAAGCATCAGGCGTACCTTATATTAAAGGGAAACGATAAAATAAAACGATTTGCTCGGTGGAGGATTCATCTTCCATCGGGCATTTTTTTATGGGAGCCAGTGAAGTTTAGAGAGCTTAGCACGGGGAGGTGTTCTTCCTTAATTTGGGTATTCGCTCGTAAGCTCATGAAAAACGCTCGTAAAACTCGTGAAAACGCTCATAAACGTTGAACTTCCGCTCGTAATAACTGAGTTTCCGCTCGTAATAACTGAATTTTCACTCAAAAAATCAAAAAACCGTTCATTAATCCTGATGAACGTAATAAAAATCGAAACTTTATATGAAAAAAGCATAATCTTTCCTCGGAGACGTCATACTAAAAAGAAAATGTTTATTGCGGATTTCGACAACTTTTAGCTAATAATTTTGCACAAAGTATTCCAACACATGTATAGTAGAAGAAGAATGATTTTATTAGGTAGTCAGGAGGAGTTTTTTTGTTTTTAACGACTGAAATAGCGAAGGGTGTTTCGCTTCATATACGACAAACAGCTCAATTTAAAACGGTCAATTTTTCAATTAAGTGGAGAGCCCCGTTATCTGAAAAAACAGCATCAGAGCGCACGGTACTATCGAATGTGTTACAACATAGTAACGAAAAATTCCCAACATCAGCGAGCTTCCGTAGCTATTTAGATGATCTATTTGGCACGGTGTTATACTTCGATACGACAAAGCGTGGCGCGGAGCATACGCTTTTATTCAACGTTGAAACGGTAAACGATCAATACTTATCACACGGCAACGTTTTAAATGAAGTAATCGATGTGATGCATGAGGCAATTTTTAAGCCGAACTTTGAAAATGGTCAGTTTAAAGAAGCGATTGTAGAACGCGAAAAAAGCATGGTTGTTCAACGTATTGAGTCGGTATTTGACGATAAATCACGCTATGCACAAAAGCGTTTAACAGAAATTTTACGCCCGAATTCACCAGCTTCGATGTCAGCGAATGGTACGATTGACGATGTAAAAGCCATTACACCAGCATCTTTAACAAAAACATACGAAGACATGCTAAAAAATGACGTCATCGATATTTACGTTGTCGGTGATGTAGATATTGAGCAAATGACAACACAAATTAAAAAAGCATTACCATTTACAGACCGCGAAAACGTGCGTCTACCAAAAGTAGCGGACTTTGATGGACAAGTTGAAGCGTATACAAAAGAAACACTAGAAATGAAACAAGGCAAGCTGCATATCGGTTATTCAACACCGGTACGCTTTGGCGATGAAGACTTTGCGAGCATGCAAATTTTCAACGGGATTTTCGGTGGCTATGCGCATTCGAAATTGTTCATGAATGTGCGTGAAAAAGAAAGCTTAGCTTATTATGCGTCAAGTTCGTATTCTTCACACTATGGTCTACTGTTTGTTGTGTCAGGGATTGAGCCAGCAAATGAAGAAAAAGCACGCGAGTTAATTACACAGCAACTGCAAGTCATGCAAAATGGTGAGATTTCGGAATTAGAGCTAGCGCAAACAAAAGCAATGCTTATTAATCAAATGAAAGAAGCGTTAGACTCATCACGCGGCCAAATCGAAATTTTTGACCAATATAAAACATTAGACGAGCAATTTACATTAGATATGTGGGTTACGCGTTGGAATGCTATTACAAAAGAAGACGTACAAAAAGTAGCGCAAAAAATTGAGCTACAAGCAACGTATTTCTTATGCGGTAAGGAGGACTAGACTTTGCAAACGATTGAATTTAAACAACTAGACGAAACATTATATTACAAAAAATTAAACAACGGGTTAGATGTCTACATCTTGCCGAAAAAAGGATTTTCAAAAACGTTTGTGACGTTCACAACAAAGTATGGTTCAATCGATCGTACGTTTGTACCAATTGGTGAACAAGAGCCAATTACCGTTCCAGACGGGATCGCACACTTTTTAGAGCATAAAATGTTTGAAAAAGAAGATGGCGACGTGTTCCAAAAGTTTAGTGAAGTAGGTGCACAGGCAAATGCCTTTACGTCATTTACACGTACAGCGTATTTATTCTCAGCAACGGATCACCTTTATAAAAGCACTGAAACGTTATTAAACTTCGTGCAGGAGCCTTATTTCACGGAAGAAACAGTAAACAAAGAAAAGGGCATCATCGGTCAAGAAATTACGATGTATGATGACCAACCCGATTGGCGTTTATATTTTGGTGCGATTGAAAATATGTATCACAATCACCCAGTGAAAATTGATATTGCGGGTACAATTGAAACGATTGATGGCATTACTGCTGAGCATTTATACACATGCTACAACACGTTTTACCATCCATCGAACATGCTGTTATTCGTCATTGGTGCAGTGGATCCAACCGAAATGATGGCATTTATCGAAAACAACCAAAACGAAAAAACATTCCCAGAAGCAACACCGATTGAACGCTTATTCGATGAAGAGCCATCAACCGTGGCAGAAAAAGAACGCGTGCTGCATATGGATGTGCAAAAGCCAAAAGTTTATGTTGGCTTAAAGGCAAAAGAGACCGATTTAAGTGGCGAGGCAATGTTAAAGCATGAACTGTCAGCACAAATTGCGTTAGAATGTTTATTTGGTCGCGCTTCAGCGTTCTACACAGATATATATGAGAATGACCTAATCGATGAGTCTTACGGCTATGATTTTTCATTAGAAAAAGGCTACGGCTTTGCATTAATTGGCTCAGATACAGAGCAGCCAGACAAGCTAGTAGAAGTTATTAAAGAAAAATTAGCACAAGCAGAGCAAGAGAACTTATTCACAACAGAAGATGTTGAGCGTATTAAACGAAAAAAAATCGGTTTCTTCTTACGTGCACTGAATTCAATCGAGTTTATCGCGAACCAATTTACACGCTATAAATTTAACGACATGAACTTATTTGATGTTGTGCCCGTATTAGAAACGTTAACAGTAGAAGATATCGCACAAGCGTTTAAAACGGTACAAGGTAAAGAACAACAAACGGTGTTCAAAGTTTTACCGATTAGTGAGCGCAACGCATAATGAAGAAGTTTGCATTAATTTGTGGGGCGTCCGGTGCAATTGGTGAAGCCATTTCCCGTAGCCTTGCGCAAGATGGCTGGTCCCTGTATCTGCATTACAATGCGAGTGCGGAAAAGGTACAAGCGTTGTATACGCAGTTAGCAGGGAATTTCCCCGAGCAAGAATTTATCCCTGTACAAGCAGACTTTAGTACAGATACAGGTGCCGAGCAGCTTGCGTCACAAATCTTCTCACTGCAGGCGATTGTCTTTGCAAATGGACATGCTTATTATGGACTGCTTGAAGATACGACAGGCGCAGATATGACGAAGCTGTGGCTTGTACATGTACAAAACCCGATGCGCACGACAGCACTCTTAGCGAGCAAGCTCCGTGCGCATTCAGTGAGTTATGTGCTTGTTATTGGGTCTATTTGGGGAGATGTTGGCGCGGCTGGTGAAGTGGCGTATTCGGCTGTCAAAGGCGCACAGCATAGCTTTGTAAAAGCCTATGCACAGGAAGTCGCGTATAACGGCATTCGCGTCAATGCGATTGCACCAGGCATTATTGATACGGCAATGAACAGTAAGCTAAATGCAGAAGAGCGTGAGGAGCTGGCAAGCCAAATTCCGCTACAAGCTTTCGGTGAAGCGCGTGATATTGCAAATATGGCTACCTTTTATGTGAGTGGTAAAGCGGATTATGTGACAGGTCAAATTATTCGAGTGAACGGTGGTTGGTACATATAATTTTCGTTTCTCGTACATACTAAGTGTGCGAGAGGAGGGGAAACGTATGGGAATTTTGCAAAACTGGGAGCAATGGACAAGCTTTTTAGGCAAGCAAGTATCGGATGCAAAAGATAGTGGCATGCCGAAAAAGATGATTGAGCAAGCGGCGGTTCAAATTGGGGAATACTTGGCGAAAAACGTCGATCCACAAAACGAGCAGGAGCGCGTCTTATCTGACTTGTGGTCTGTCGCCGAAAAGGATGAAAAGCAGGCAATTGCGAGCTGTGTAATGAAATTAGTCCAACAAAAACCAACACATTAATCGCATGAAAAAGCGAGATGTCACTCACATAATTTGTGAGCGGCATCTTTTTTGAGTGCATAATGAAGAACGTGGTGTCATATGATTTAATTTGAAGTGTATTATTTTTAAGGCAAGGGAATTCCCCGTAGCGTAGCAAAATGGAAAAGAGTAAAAATTCACATGTTATTTATTAAAAATTCCTCATTTCCCACATACGGTTTTGTACTATATTTTATCAAGTACTCACTTTTCATGAAAAATTTCAAGAAATCTAACAAAAACAATGGATTCGAACTTTTCAATAGGTATAAAATCCGCTATGATGGAACTTATAAGAAATAATTACGTTTCTATTACGAGGGGACAGATAAAAAATGGGCGAATGGTATTTCGAATATGAAATTCAAGTGAATCGACCAGGCTTATTAGGAGATATTGCATCGTTACTAGGGATGTTGCGTGTCAATATCGTTTCAATCAATGGTGTCGATGAAGAACATCGTGGTATGCTATTATCGACCGACAATGAAGAGACGATTCAGCGTTTTATTTCAATTGTTTCGACAATGGAAAACATTAACGTAACCAGATTTCGCGAGCCGAAGCTACGTGATCGTTTAGCAGTTCGCCATGGCCATTATATTCCACGTGATGCGGATGAGAAAAATACATTTCGCTTTGTCCGAGACGAACTCGGGATATTAGTTGATTTTATGGCTGAATTATTTAAGAAAGAAGGTCATAAATTAATAGGAATACGTGGAATGCCCCGTGTAGGAAAAACCGAATCCATTGTAGCGGCAAGTGTATGTGCAAATAAACGCTGGCTATTTATTTCATCTACAATGATTAAACAAACTGTTCGTAGCTCGCTAATGGGTGATGAATTTAGTGGAAACAATATTTTTATTTTAGATGGTGCGGTAACACGCCGTTCCAATGATGAGCGTCATCAGCAATTAGTACGCGAAATTATGGGGATGCCAACGATTAAAGTAATCGAACATCCAGATCTTTTTGTACAGCATTCATCCTATAAATTAGAGGATTTTGATTATATTATTGAGTTGCGTAACCATCCCGATGAAGAAATTACATATGAGATCATTCAAAAAAACGATATGTTTTCAAATACGAATGATTTTGGTGGCTTCGGAGGATTTAATTTTTAGTGAAATTGATAATTTTAACGACGATATTTGTTAAAGTAAATATATGAATATATTAAAAGTAGGTGTTTTTTTTGACAGAACTAGGAGCTCGCTTAAAAGAAGCGAGATTAGCGAAGGGATACAGCTTAGAAGATTTACAAGAGATTACAAAAATTCAAAAACGCTATTTAATCGGAATTGAAGAAGGAAACTATTCGATTATGCCAGGTTCTTTTTACGTGCGTGCATTTATTAAACAGTATGCAGAAGCGGTAGGATTAGATGCGGAACAAATTATAACGGATTATCGTAGTGATATTCCAATGGTACAAAAAGAAGAGGTAGCACAATCATTTACAAAGAGCCCAAGTCGCCGTAAAATGACGGCTGCATCGAATAGCAAAATGATGGAGGCTATGCCAAAGTTAATCGTTGCATTATTTGCGATTGTTATTTTAATCGTGATTACGACACTCTATATGCAAAAAGCAAAAAGTGTACCAGATGTCGTAGAAGAAAATAACAAACCGATTGAGTATGAGCAAAATCCAAATTCAACACAACCGAAGCCTGTCGTAACAGAAGAAGATGATGCGGAGGAAGACGAAGAACCAGTAGAGCCTGTACCAACAGAGCCAGAAGTTGTTCAAGTCATTAGCCCAGGTGTTGCAGAAGGCGAAAATACAACTTATGAAGTAACAGGTACAGAAACACTAAATGTACGTGTAGAATTGTCTGGTTTAACATGGGTAGGTATTCGTAATGAACAGCGCCAAGAGCAAGTAGAAGCGAAGTCTTACAACGCTGGTGATATTGTAGAGCACGATTCTACTGAAAATGGTTACGCACGAATCCGTTTAGGAAATTCAAAAGTGGCTAAAGTATATGTAAATGATGTAGAAGTACCATACACACAAGATCGTACAACACAAAACATTATTTTAAAATTAGTTAAAGAAGAACAACAAGGAGAGTAGTCATCTAATACAGATGGCTCTTTTCTTTCAAATGAAAGGTGTTTAGAAATGAATATTCCAAATAAGATTACAGTGTCACGAATTTTACTGATCCCGGTGTTTGTCATTGTAATGATGTTTGATTTTGGTTGGGGAAATATGACGCTATTTGGCGCCGAAATGCAAGTGAACTATTTTGTTGGGGCACTTATTTTTATTATCGCTTCTGCTACAGATTGGGTGGACGGCTTTTACGCACGTAAATACAATTTAGTAACGAATTTAGGGAAGTTTTTAGACCCACTTGCAGATAAGTTACTTGTATCAGCAGCTTTTATTTTGTTAGTAGAAATCGGTCTAGCACCGGCATGGATTGTCATTGTCATTATTTCTCGTGAGTTTGCAGTAACCGGCTTACGTTTAATTTTAGCTGGTCAAGGTGAAGTCGTTGCAGCGAATCAATTAGGTAAAATTAAAACATGGGCACAAATTGTGGCAATTTCAGCATTAATTTTACACAATACGATTTTTACATTAATCGGTATTCCGTTTGATGTCATTATGCTATATGTGGCATTATTCTTTACGTTATGGTCTGGATGGGATTATTTCTATATCAACCGTCGTGTGTTATTAGAGTCAAAATAATTAGCTTAAAACTCGTACTATTCGTAGTGCGAGTTTTTTTCGAATAAAGTTTTACGAATATAAGTAGAAAATGATTTCGAATAGTGTCTTACATTTGAGTGCAAAATTTTGCTGCTAGCACTTAATATCGAAATAGAGTGACGCGAAGCGAAGTGGGCGGACTCCTTGGGGAATAGCGTGCGCGGAAAATCCAATGTGAAGTGCCGCCGTAAGAGGCACTTCACATTTAGTTGGAGCCACGCCCCCAGGAAAGCATGCCCCGTAGCGTAGCAAAACGGATTCTAATAATAACTCAACATGTTATTTTAAATATTGTCATTCCCTATTTAAAGTGTTGAACCAATTAAAAGGAGGATATTTAATGAATGCAGAAATTATCGCAGTAGGTTCAGAGTTACTATTAGGACAAATCACGAACACCAATGCCAAGTTTATTTCAGGACAATTATCAGAGCTCGGCATTAATGTGTATTACCATACGGTGGTAGGAGATAATCAGGCGCGTTTAGTAGAGGCGATAAAAATTGCAGAACAGCGCGCGGATTTGATTATTTTTTCAGGTGGCTTAGGACCGACAAAGGATGATTTAACAAAAGAAACGATCGCGAAGCATTTAGGGCGTGAGCTTGTTATGGAGGATGTAGCGCTTCATGCGATTGAACAGTTTTTTAATAAGCGAAACCGTGTAATGACGGAGAATAACCGTAAGCAGGCACTTGTATTAGATGGCTGTGACGTGTTAACGAATCATCACGGGATGGCACCGGGGATGTTGTTAAAAGAAGCAAATCGTTTTTATATGCTACTGCCAGGCCCGCCAAAAGAGCTTGAACCAATGTTCCAATTTGAAGCAAAGCCAAAACTTGCAGCGCTCTTGCATGATGGTGGCGTCATTGTGTCACATGTTCTGCGTTTTTATGGAATTGGTGAGGCGGAGCTAGAAGTACGTGTACAGCATATTTTAGATGAGCAAACGAATCCAACTGTAGCCCCACTCGCAGCGGATGGTGAGGTAACGCTACGAATTACCGCAAAAGCGGCTACGGAGCAAGAGGCCTACATTTTAATCGAAGAGAAAAAACGTGAAATTCTAGCGATTGTTGGTGAATATCACTACGGGGTGAACGACGATTCGCTTGCCTCGAAGCTTGTCGATATGTTGCTTGAAAATAAGTTGACGATTGCGGCTGCTGAAAGTTTAACAGCTGGGCTATTTCAATCGGAGCTTGCTGAAATCTCAGGTGTATCTTCAGTTTTAGTAGGTGGTGTTGTCACATACACGGAGCAGGCGAAGACCGAGCAGTTAGGAATCTCTGCGCATGTAATCGACCAATACGGTGTTGTTAGTAGTGAATGTGCAGCAGAGATGGCTTCGAAGGTGCGCGAAAAGTTTGGGACAGATATCGGGGTAGGATTAACGGGTGTTGCCGGCCCGGGAAGTCATGACGGCCAGCCTGCAGGAACAGTATGGGTTGGTATTAGCATTGGTGACAATCTGCCGTTAACGTACCGCTTACAATTATCAGGGGCACGTAATACGAATCGTTTACGCGCGGTAAAGTTTACATTTAGTTATTTAATGCGTGAGCTTTCGAAATTAGGGTATAAAAAATTGTAGAATAACAAATGATAAGCAAATTGGAAATTTCATCGTTTAAAATAGGTCAAAAAGAGAGTTTTAAATAAAAAGCGAAAATATGTTCGCTTTTTTCTTGAATGTTATCTCATTAGCAAGTATAATAGAGACATAACAAATAAAGCTTTTTCTTAAGGAGGAAATAGTTTGAGCGATCGTAAAGCAGCATTAGACATGGCGTTAAAACAAATTGAAAAACAATTCGGTAAAGGTTCTGTCATGAAGTTGGGTGAAAATTCAGACCGCAAAATCGATACAACATCATCAGGGTCAATCGCACTTGATGCAGCATTAGGTGTGGGCGGTTATCCACGTGGACGTATTGTAGAAGTCTATGGTCCAGAGTCTTCTGGTAAAACAACAGTTACATTACATGCCATTGCAGAAATTCAAAGAAATGGTGGTACAGCAGCGTTTATCGATGCTGAGCACGCATTAGACCCAGTATACGCGCAAAAACTAGGCGTTAATATTGACGAACTATTATTAGCACAGCCAGATACGGGTGAACAAGCGCTTGAAATCGCGGAAGCATTAGTACGTTCAGGTGCGATTGATATTATCGTTATTGACTCAGTAGCAGCGTTAGTACCAAAAGCAGAGATTGAAGGCGAAATGGGTGACTCACATATGGGTCTTCAAGCGCGTTTAATGTCTCAAGCATTACGTAAATTATCAGGTGTTATTAACAAATCAAATACACTTGCGATCTTCATCAACCAAATCCGTGAAAAAATCGGTGTTATGTTCGGTAATCCTGAAACAACGACTGGTGGTCGTGCGTTAAAATTCTATTCATCGATTCGTTTAGAAGTACGTCGCGGTGAAGCGATTAAGCAAGGCACAGAAATTGTTGGTAACAAAACAAAAATTAAAGTTGTAAAAAATAAAGTAGCACCACCATTCCGTACAGCAGAAGTTGATATTATGTATGGCCAGGGGATTTCTAAAGAAGGGGAAATCGTTGATATTGGTGCTGAATTAGAAATTATTCAAAAGAGTGGTTCTTGGTATTCGTATAACAACGAACGAATCGGTCAGGGTCGTGAGAATGTTAAAGCTTACTTAAAAGAAAACCCAGCAGTTCGTGAAGAAATTGCTGAAAAAATCCGACAAAACTTTGGTATCGGTGGCGACATTGGCTATACAATCGGTGCACATGATGCAGCTGAAGAAGAAGACGGCGAATTAGAATTAGATTTATTAGTAGATAAAGATAAAAAGTAAAATGAAGGGGACATGCCATGCAAACTGCCAAGGCATGTCTTTTTTTACATATTGATGTTAGAATGTTTGTGCTATTCATAAAATAAGATTAGTATGGAATGAATCTGCGTTCCCAAAAAACACGGGTATTAAGATATAAAAAGTCTTGGGAACATGGCTATTCTTGACATACCCAAAAGGGAACTATACAATTAAAAATGTATAATTTCTAAATTTTGAAATGAAATAGGCAGTATGTTTGAAACGAAACATATTAGGCCGACTAGAAGAACATCAGACATATAGTTATAAGCTTAGGAGGGAACGATAAGATGGATATGATTATCCCTGCTTTGCTAGGATTCGCTGTCGGTGTCGCTGTTATCTATTTCTACATGAAAAACGTGAATGAATCAAAAGTGACTGGTGCAAAGCATGTTGCTGCGCAAATCGTGGATGAAGCGAAACGTGAAGCAGATGCATTGAAAAAAGAAGCGCTACTTGAAGCAAAAGATGAAACTCACAAATTTCGAACTGAAGCGGAAAACGACATTCGTGAACGCCGTAATGAGCTTCAGAAACAAGAAAATCGTTTATTGCAAAGAGAAGAAAATCTGGACCGCAAAGATGATGCTCTGAACAAGAGAGAGACAGGTCTAGAGCGTAAGGAAGAGGCTCTAGCAAACAGACAACAGCAGATTGAACAGATGGAAAGCAAAGTAGAACAATTAGTCGCAAGTCAAAAAACAGAGCTTGAGCGTATTGCTGCTCTTACTCGTGAAGAAGCGAAAGAGATTATTCTGAAGGAAGTTGAAAATGAACTAACTACAGATATCGCTGTCATGACGAAGGAATCAGAAACACGCGCGAAAGAAGAGTCAGACAAAAAGGCACGCGAGATTTTATCGCTTGCATTACAACGCTTTGCAGCAGACCATGTTGCTGAAACAACAGTGTCCGTTGTAAACCTACCAAATGATGAGATGAAAGGTCGCATCATCGGTCGTGAAGGTCGTAACATCCGTACACTTGAAACACTTACGGGAATTGACTTAATTATCGATGATACGCCGGAAGCCGTTATTTTATCTGGTTTCGATCCAATTCGTCGTGAAACTGCACGTCTTGCACTTGAAAAATTAGTACAAGATGGCCGTATCCACCCAGCACGAATTGAAGAAATGGTTGAAAAATCTCGCCGTGAAGTGGATGAACAAATTCGCGAAACAGGTGAGCAAACAACATTTGAAGTAGGCGTTCATAACCTACACCCTGATTTAATGAAAATTTTAGGTCGCATGAAGTACCGTACAAGTTATGGTCAAAACGTATTGAAGCACTCAGTGGAAGTTGCTCATTTAGCTGGTTTACTTGCAGCTGAATTAGGAGAAGATGTCACGTTAGCGCGTCGTGCAGGCTTACTGCATGATATCGGTAAAGCGATTGACCACGAAGTAGAAGGTAGCCACGTTGAAATTGGTGTGGAATTAGCGACGAAGTATAAAGAACATCCAGTTGTTATTAACTCGATTGCGTCTCACCATGGTGATACAGAAGCAACTTCTGTCATTGCAGTACTTGTTGCAGCAGCCGATGCTCTATCAGCCGCTCGCCCGGGTGCACGTAGTGAAACACTTGAAAACTACATTCGTCGCCTTGAAAAGCTGGAAGAAATTTCAGAAAGCTATGATGGTGTTGAAAAATCATTTGCGATTCAAGCGGGTCGTGAAGTACGTATTATCGTACAGCCAGAAAAGATTGATGATCTTGCATCACATCGCCTAGCTCGTGATATTCGTAAGCGTATCGAAGAAGAGTTAGATTACCCTGGTCACATTAAAGTAACGGTTATCCGTGAAACACGCTCAGTCGAATACGCGAAATAATAGTAAAAAAGCCTTAATCTACTCGGAATTATTTATATTCTGTGTCAGATTAAGGCTTTTGTGTGTTTTTTTTAGTATTTTTACAAATTATGTAGTAATAATATGATGTTTCCTGTAATATTAGACAAAAATAGAGAAGAAAATTGATGGTTCTGTTAGAAATTAATTGAATTAAGGGGTTTTTCGACAATTCGAGACAAAAAATTCCTATTTCTAAAACTATAATGAAATTTGTGTGGTATAATAAGTTTGGATTTTTATTTTTTAACTTAGGAGGAAATACTATGAAAAAAACAACGAAAAAAGCTTTTAACGTTGCAATTGCTTCGGTAATGGCAGCAGGTGCAGTAGTTGCAGTAGCACCACAAGCATCAGCAGCAAAATCATTCTCAGACGTACCAGCTACAAACGATCACTATGCAGACATCACGAAATTGGTGGAAGCAGGACATATCAATGGTTTTGAAGATGGTACATACCGTCCGAACGTATCAGTAACTCGTGGTCAAGCTGCGAAAATTATCGCAAACGTTTTAGGCCTTGATACGACAAACGTAAAAGATGTGAACTTCAAAGACTTACAAAAGTCTAACATTTACTATGGTCCAATCGCTGCATTAGCAGAAGCTGGCATCATTAATGGTTTCGAGGACAATACATACCGTCCAAACGGTACATTAACTCGTGGTCAAATGGCAAAAATTATTGCACTTGCATTTGAATTAAAAGCTGGTGAAACGGTTAACCCATTCACAGATTCAGCGAACAGCATTTATGCTGATTCAATCGTTGCATTATTTGCAAACGAAGTAACAAAAGGTAAAACAGCTACTAGCTTCGCACCAAACGATGCAGTAACTCGTGGCCAATTAGCTTCATTTGTTATCCGTGCGAACGACGTATACACAGCTAACAAAAATATTGTAGAAACAAAAGCGACAATCAAAGGCATCGAAAACGGTAAAGTACTAGTTGCTGGTGAAGAATTAGAAGTTGCTTCTAACTTAACTGGTTTCTTCGCTGCTAAAAACGCAGCTGCATTAAAAGATGCTGAATTAACATTAGTTGTAGAATATACAACTGCAGAAGTTGCTTCTGTAACTCCAGTAGCAGCATTAGTTACTGGTAAAATTATCGGTGTTAAATCTGCGAAATTTGTTGCTGAAGGCACAACATTCGATGCAGACGGCGTAGAAGTACCATTAGTAGAAACAGCTAAAGGTATGACGTTACAAAACTTAATCGCTGAAGAATTAGTAATCGCTGGTAATGTAGTATTAGCAAACGTTGCAGCTGAAACTGTAACAATTACTGGTGATGCAAAAATCACTATTGATAAAGATACTACAATTACAAAATTAGTAATTCCAGCTGGCAAGAAAATCGAAGACGTAATTGCTAACTATGCGGAAGTAAAAGAGCAATTAGCAAACGTTAAGGTTGAAAATGCACCTGCAGCTACAACACCTCCTGCAGCAGGCGGTGGCGGTGGCGGTGCTACAGGCGGCGGCGCTGGTGGTGCTGGCGATGGAACTACAACAACTCTTGATGTTGCAAATTTAGTTACCTTCTTAACAGGGGAAATTAACTCTGGATTAACTGGGTTAAATAAAAACTATTTAACAATTGGAAAAATTGAAGGTCAAAATATTCCATTAACTATTACAAACGGAGACTATGAAATCTCTGAAGTGAAAAAAGATTTAGCAACACAAAAAGAGCTAAAATTCACATCTTTAGTTGTAGACTATGCTAAACAATATGGTGATGCTGGTAGATTATTTGACGAAATCGAGTCAATAACGATTAATGCTAATGGCCATCCAGCAACTTATACAATTGCAGAATTTATTGATAAAGATACTAATGACGTTGAAGAAGGCGATGTGAAAGACGGAGCGAAAGAATTTATTACTGAAGCTCTAAAAGGTACAAGCATCACTAAAATTGGTGATTTCAAAACTAAGAACACTCCAATTACTTTAACTGTAACTCCAAAATCAAGTACAGGTAAATCTGCTGTAACTTATACGGTAATTTATAAATAAAATTTAATTAACTTAAATTCCCCAGAACCTAAAATTCTGGGGAATTTATATGAATCTTTTCGAAGAATATAGGAGGTAAAGGTTTTGAAAAAGGGTTTAAAGTATGCACTCCTAATAATTGGTTGCCTTGTTTTAATAGGGGGCGGCTATGTATTATATGAATTTAAATTTAAAGAATACGACGTTGCCGATGCGCAGGTCGATGAAATTATTAACGAAAATATCACAGTAGAATTACCAGACGGCACAAAACTAGTATTAGATGCAGAAGGTAATATTATAGAAGAAGTTGCACCTACAACAACAGATTTTTCTGTAAATGAATTCGAAATCGAAGGCGAAGAGATCATCGTACAAACAAAAGATGGTGTCATTACAGCCGTTTTAAATAAAAATCATGAACCAATCGAGCACGAAACAATCAAAATTGGCCAAACCGTGACAGAAACAGAGAATGGTGTAACGGTTGTTACAGAAAATCAAGAAGTCGTTGCAAAGCCAGTACCTACAACGCCAACTGGGACAACTCCAGCGCCTAAAGTAACAGTAGCTAGTATTAAAGGCAATTATGAAAGCAGCTTTGTTGCATTAGAAGGTCAGGCGACAAGTCGTTTAGGCGGCTTAATCGATCAGGCAAAGGCCGAGTATAGTGCAAAAAAAGCGGCGGGCGAGTCAATTAGCTATAGCTATTTCTACCAAAAATATTACGGTGCGGCAACAGCAATGGAACGTACAATTGATGCCTCATTTAATACATTATATGCACGCTTAGAGTCGGATCTAGAAAAAAATCAATTCGATAAAGCACATGCACAAAGCTTTAAAGATCAATACGCTGCTACGAAGAGTTCGCTGAAATCGGAGCTTTTAAGTAAGCTAAAGTAAATCAAACGAACATCGATAAAGAGAGAAGCCGCAAATTTATATAGCTAAAAAGGGAGAGACACAGATTTGGAAGAAACAATTAGCCTACAAGAGATATTTAAAACATTAAAAAAGCGTATGCCACTCATTTTACTATGTACTTTTGGGGCAGCCTTAATCGCTGCAATCATCAGCTTTTTCTTAATGACACCGATTTATCAGGCGTCGACACAGGTGTTAGTGAATCAGAAAAAAGATACAGTTGCACAGCAGCAAGTAACAACAGCAGACATTCAGTCGAATCTGCAATTAATTAATACATATAACGAAATCATTACAAGCCCTGCTATTTTAACAGTTGTATCTGAAAATTTAGATATGGGTTTAAGTGCAGCACAATTAAAAAGTAAAATTTCCGTTTCAAATTCAAACAACTCGCAAGTGTTAAATATTAGTGTACAAGACGAAACGTACAATATTGCAGTAGACATTGCCAATGAAGTGGTAGAGGTATTCAAAGAAAAAATACCTTCATTAATGAATGTAGATAACGTTAACGTCTTATCACCAGCAGAACCTATGGAAAATGCAAGCCCAATTAAACCGAGCAAACTGTTAAATATGGCAATTGGTTTAGTGCTTGGTTTAATGGTTGGGGTCGGCTTAGCGTTCTTACTAGAGTTTTTAGATACGACGGTTAAAACAGAAGATGACGTAGAGCAATTATTAAACTTACCAATTATCGGATTAGTAAGCCCGATTAGCGATAGTGAATTTGCAGAAACGATTAGTTCGCAGCGACGAAGCCCTCGTGAAGCTGTTAGAAAGGCTGAGGTATAAACAATGTTTAAACGCAAAAAGAACAACAATTCAACGCAGACAACATTAGCACGTAAACTGATTACTGTACGTAATCCGAAATCAGTCATATCTGAACAGTTCAAAACGATTCGTACAAATATTAATTTCTCTATGCCCGATCAGGACATTAAAACGATTATTGTGACGTCTTCAACACCAGGGGAAGGAAAGTCAACGGTGTCTTCAAATAGCGCGGTTGTTTTCGCCCAATCTGGTAAAAAGGTGTTGATCATAGATGCTGATATGCGTAAGCCAACAGCGCACCATACATTTGGCATTCGTAATGCTTCAGGCTTATCGACATTATTAACACGTCAGCATTCAATTGAAGAAGTCGTACATAAATCAGAGGTAGAAGGCTTACACGTGATTACAAGTGGACCGATTCCACCGAACCCAGCCGAGTTACTAGGCTCAAAGATGATGGATCAGCTTATTGAACAGTTAACAGCAATGTATGATTTAGTCATTTTTGATGCACCACCAATCTTATCGGTAACCGATGCACAAATTTTGTCGAACAAGTGTGAGGGCACAATATTAGTTGTCAACTCAGGCAAGGCTGAAAAAGATGGTGTGTTAAAGGCAAAGGAAGCGTTAGTAAGCTCTCAGGCTAACATCTTAGGGGTTATCCTAAATAACTTTGTATTAGAAAAAGATCATTACTATTACCAGTATTACGGAAACGCAGAATAACATTTAAGGAGGATGAAAACGATGATTGATATTCATAGTCATATTTTATATGGAGTTGATGATGGTCCCAAAGATGCTGAGGAAGCAATAAGCATGCTTGAACAGGCAGTAAATGAGGGGATTTCACAAATCATTTCAACATCGCATAGCTTTCATCCTCAGTATAATGTTTCATCTTCAGTAGTCACTCAGCAAGTAGCGCATCTGCAAGAGCAGTTGAATACACGAAATATTCCACTTCAAATTCACTGTGGGCAAGAGGTACGATTAGTCGAAAATATCGTGGCACTACTTGAGCAAGGTGAAATTTTAACATTAGCCAATTCCGATTACTTATTACTCGAGCTCCCTTCGAGCACGGTGCCCAATTACACAAAGCGTGTCATAAATCAGCTACAAGAGCAGGGCATTACACCGATTATTGCCCATCCTGAGCGCAATAAAGCGATTGCCGAAAAGCCAAGTCGCTTAGAGGCACTATTACGGGAAGGGGCCGTTGCGCAAATAACGGCTGGTAGTTTGGCTGGCCATTTTGGCAGCTCGATTCAAAAGCTTTCACTGGATTTAGTGAAGGCCAATTTAGTCCATACATATGGGTCAGATGCACACAATCTGACGACAAGGCCTTTTCTTTTTGATGAAGGGCTCAACGTTTTAGAAAAGAAAAAACAGTTAAATGCAGTAGATGTTTTGTTAGAAAATAACGCGCGAATAATTGAAAACAAGCAAATGATAATGCTAGAACCAGAGCAAATTACAAAAAAATGGTGGCAGTTGTTTTGAAGTAACAAACTTCGAGGTAAGGACGGATTACAATGGATTACCGTAAAAGATATTTAGTTTTTTTTAGTTTAGATTCAGTGATTGTTTTGTTTGCAATTTATATTAGTTATTGGATATTGCACCCAACCGTTTCGCTATACTCAAACAAAATGATTTTCATTAGTGCAATTACGTTATTAGTTGCACATCATATTGTTGCGCATTTTTATCAATTGTATGCGCGTGTATGGGCTGTTGCCTCGGTTAAGGAGCTACTCATTATCGGCTATGCGGTAACGATTTCAGTAGCGATTGCGATGCTGATGCAAAGAATCCTTAACGGGGATGTCTATTTCCGTGTCATGACAATTACATGGCTATTGCATATTATTTTAATTGGTGGCTCGCGTTTCGTATTACGCATGTTGAATGATCGAAGAGAGCTAAAATACGAAGGCAAAACGAAGCGTGTACTGATTGTTGGTGCCGGTCAAGCCGGAACAATGCTTGCGCGTAGCATTAGCCGTAATCCATATACCGAATATAAAATTGTTGGCTATGTCGATGATGACCTCAATAAAATTTATTTAAAATTAATGGATGTCCGTGTACTTGGCACAACGAATGATATTGCAACGATTGTGAAGGATAAGGGAATCGATGATATTATTATCGCGATTCCATCATTATCGAAGGCTGATATGAAAACTCTTTATGAGCGTTGTACGGTATCCAATGCCAAAGTAAAGGTTATGCCAAATATTGAAGATGTCATGACGGGTAAGGTTTCGGTAAGTGATATGCAGGACGTAAAAATCGAAGACTTACTAGGTCGTGATGAAGTACAGCTGGATATGCTAGCAATTTCTCGCAAGTTGACGGATAAAGTTGTACTTGTTACAGGTGCGGGTGGCTCGATTGGCTCTGAAATTTGCCGACAAATTATGAAATTCCAGCCTGCCAAAATTGTACTATTAGGTCACGGTGAAAACTCGATTTATAATATTAGTATGGAGCTGCAAGAAAAGTACATAGGTGAAACAGCGATTCTGCCAGTTATTGCGGATGTACAAGACCGTGAGCGTATTTTCGAAGTAGTAAGCGAACATCAACCAGATGTGATTTACCATGCAGCGGCGCATAAGCATGTACCGTTAATGGAGTATAATCCACGTGAAGCGGTGAAGAACAATATTTTTGGTACAAAAAATGTTGCTGAAGCTGCACATGAGTTTGGCGTGAAAAACTTTGTACTTGTATCAACAGATAAAGCAGTTAACCCGCCGAACGTCATGGGTGCTACGAAGCGTATTGCAGAAATGGTTATTCAAGATTTAGCACGCCGCAGTAAAACAACTTTTGCCGCAGTTCGATTTGGTAATGTCCTTGGATCACGAGGTTCAGTTGTGCCTCGCTTTAAAGCGCAGATTGCAGCAGGTGGGCCAGTAACGGTCACACATCCTGATATGACACGTTATTTCATGACCATTCCAGAAGCGAGCCGTTTAGTACTACAAGCAGGTTCACTTGCAAAAGGTGGCGAAGTGTTTGTCCTCGATATGGGGGAGCCAGTGAAAATTGTCGATCTTGCAAAAAACGTCATTCGACTTTCAGGCCATACGGAAAATGAAATTAACATTGAATTTTCCGGCATTCGCCCTGGTGAGAAGATGTATGAGGAGCTACTCAACCCTGAGGAGATTCAGGAGCAGAATATTTATCCGAAGATCCATGTTGGGAAGGCGAATTGTATGGAGGAAGAACAGCTAGTTGGTTTTTTAGTAGAGCTAGAACAGGTGAAGCTTGATGAGTTGAAGGGGAGAGTTGTTGGGGTTGCTAATGGGGAGTGGCGAGAAAACACAAAAAAATTTAGAGAAAGTATTATTTATTAATAATATTTTGAATGGAGAACAACATGGAAAGAAGTATAGGGTTGAAATATGTTACTCTATTAATGGCAATATGTCTATCTAGTGTAGGAATTTACTTTACGGATAGTGTTTTAATGAATATTATCTATTTTTGTGTACTTCCAATTATAGCAGTCGTCTTAGTACGGGGAGATTTAGCACATCCATATACCTGGTATTCTATTGTGTATACTTTATACGCTATTGGATATCCAGTTACATATTTATTTGAATCTACTTACGATATATATATATACACAAAAAGCCTAATGTTAGTTCAAATAATTGCTTTAAGTATTATTCTTGTTATTGTAGGACCTACAAGAATTAGTTTTCATAAAAATGTATTTAAGTTAGCATTTGAAAAAAGAAATAAAACTCTTTTTTATGTGGTACTTATTTTGGTAAGTATGTCTGTGCTAGAAGTGATTTTCAAAGGTTATTCTCACAAAGTACAGATCTATGAACAAGGCTCCCCTATCGTGCAAATAGGCTTTAGGGTAATTTTATTATTAATGATTATTTATGCAATAAATCAAACTATAACATTTATTAAAAATGAAAAATTCAATAATAAGGAACTTTTCGCTTTTATACTCATTACTTTTGGTATTTTTTATTACTCTGGAGAAAGAGATTTATTTTTAAGAGGGTTAATTGTAATTTTATTTTTATATTATATTTTTAGTGCGAAACAAAAAATAAACTTGTTAACAATAATAATGGGCATTTCTTCTCTATTACTTATTCCACTAATGGCTAAATTTAAATATTTTGGTTTGACAGGAAATGTTTCAAAAAGTGATGGGAATTTTTTATTAAGTCTTTTTAATTCTGAATTTGCCTCAGCATCTAAGAATTTACAAATAATTTTACTAAGTGAGTACAATTCATATTTTGGTGGACAAAGCTATATATGGGGTATAATTAGAGGTTTAAATTTAGACTCTATTTTTACTGCACCATCAATAATGAGTTGGTATAACAGTACATTTTTTGAAGAAAATAGAGCTGGACAGGGATTTTCAATTTTAGCTGAAGGTTATTTGAATAATGGATATAGTGGTATAGTATTCATAGCAGTGTCTATTGGCCTAATTATGAAGTTACTTTATCGAACGAGTAAAATTAATGTATATTTTTTCGTATATTATTTATCTGCTATTCCAATATTTATGTATTCATTAAGAGCAGATTTAGCTAATTTATTAACTCCTTTAATAGGACAAAATTTACTGTTTTTAGTTTTGCTCTTAATTTTCAACTCTTTAAGTAGGGAATTTAAAATAATAACAAAGAGAAAGAATAAATCGAAACAAGTGATTGTTTTAGAAAAAGTAGGTAAATGTGGTGAGAGTTAAAACCATTTTAAAAACTATTCTTATACTAATGCTTTTTTCAGTGGGATCCAAATTTTTGGGTTTTTTTAGAGAAGTATTAATTGCTAACTATTTTGGTTCAACATTTTTTACAGATGCATTTTATTTAGCACTAGGTATTTTAGCACTTTTCAAAGTAATGTTAACAGCGACTATAAGCACGACTTTAATACCGATATTAGCCAAAATAAATGACAATGAAATTAAAATGAAATTTATTTCAAATTTAAAAGGATTATCACTAGGTTTTTCTATTCTTATTATTATCGCCGTTTATTTGTTGGCAGAAACAATAGTGAGTATGATTGGTATTGGGTTAAATAATGTGCAAATAGAATTTGTAGCCAAACTAGTAAAAATTGGTATTTGGGTAGTTATTTTTTCAGCTGCTGCAGGTATTAATCGAGGTTATTTTCAAAGTGAGGGATCATTTACTGAATCTGCTATAACAGACTTGCCATTTAATCTAGTATATATATTTTATTTGATATTTTTTTCAAGTATATACGGAATTGAGGGGTTAATGGTTGCATCTGTATTAGCTGTAGTTTCTCAAGTTCTGTTGCAACAATGGACTCTCAGAAAATTAAAGTTTAAGTATGTACCTCACATAAACATTAAAGATGAATATATAATAAATATAATAAAATTAGCACCGCCTATTTTGTTTAGTGTATCAATTATAGAAATAAATAATTTGATAGATAAAATGTTAGCTACTAAAGTTAGTGAGGGTGTAGTTTCGGCACTTGCATATTCCTCAAGGGTTAATTTAATTATAATTTCGTTATTTATTGTAATTATTTCTACCGTTTTATTCCCTTTATTATCACAAAAAGTGCAAAAAAAGGATTATGAAGAACTGAACAAAATTACTACCTTGTCAATAAATAGTATAGTGATATTGATGACACCAATTATGTTCTTTGTATTTAATTATTCATATTTAATAATAGAACTGTTGTTTGAAAGAGGGGCATTTATAAAAGAAGATACTTTGATAACCAGTGAAGCGTTAAAATATTATTCTATAGGTTTACTTGCTTTTTCTCTGAGAACTTTCTTGGACAAGGTATTTTATTCTTTTCAAGATACAAAAACGCCTTTTATAAATAGCTTTTTTTTGGTAGTCATAAATATTATTTTAAGTATTGTATTAGTTAAGTATTTTGAACATAAAGGATTGGCTTTTGCAACATCTTTAGCGGCAATTATAACAACATTTTGGTTGTTATATCGGTTAAAATCAAAATTAAAATCATTTAGATTTAGACCCCTAACAATAATAGTGATCACCAGCATCGCTATACATATTGTTTGGTATGAATTGTTAAATATTTGTACTAAGGATATGGATATTAATTTAGGAATTTATTTCATTATTAATATGTTTTTTGTGATTATTTACTTTTTAATTTTAAAAATATTTAAGGTGAAAGAGATTGAATATATATATAGTGGTATTGTTAAAAAACTTAAAAAAAGGAAGAAAGTATTGTGAAATTAGCTTTTATTACCGATAATGGATTTTATGAAAATAATGGAATGAATTTTTTCTCGATTGCTAATCTTCAACATATAACAACTATGAATAACCATTTTGAGGAAATTATTGTTGTCGCACAAAAAACAGAATTTGATGGTTCTAATTTAGAATTGCCTTCTAGCAATAAGTTAATTTTAGTAAATAGAAGAGGGGAAAATTTGGTTCAGCAAATTAAAAGAGCTGTTAAAGACTGTGATATGGTAATAAATTTTGGTTTCAATGGTTTGATTGGTCAATTTTTTGCGAAAAAATACAAAAAAAAATCTATTTTTTACGTAGGTGGATGTTATTATGATATTTGGAGGAATATAGGTTCATATAAAAAATATTTTTTAGCACCATTTCTTAAAGTGTGCTTTAAAAAAGCAATTAAAAGAGCAGATTATGTTCAATATGTAGATCAATATTTAATTGAACGATATCCTCCTAATAAGTTTGCCCAAATTTTAGTATGTCCAAGTGCGAGAGTGTCAATAAATTACGAAAACTTACAACGGAGATTAAAAAAGCCTATTATTAAACCATATAAACTCGGTTTAATTGGTTACACACATAATAAAATAAAGGGCATTGATACAGCTATTAAAGCAATTGCTTTATGTAATTCTGATGTAATTTTAGAAGTAGTTGGCAGAGGAGATACTACAGAGTTAGAAAAATTAGCAATAAGTTTAGATATAGAATTACAAGTGAAATTTCTAGGTGTTATGTCAGATAGGGAACAACTTTTTATGTGGTTAAACAGCCTGGATCTATACCTTCAACCAAGTTTAACTGAAGGATTACCTCGAGCAACCTTAGAGGCTATGTCTACAGGCTGCCCAGTGATTTCAAGTTCAGCTGGTGGGTTAAAAACGTTAGTACCAGAAAAACAACGGATTGAATATGGTGATTTTAAATTAATGGCTACCAAAATCGATAACGTTCTTGCAAATGCGGAAGATTATAAAACTATTGTTAGAGAAACATTTGAAAAAGCTGCTAGTTACTCTTTTGATAAACTAGATGAAAGAAGAAATTATTTTTACGCTCAAATAGTTGAAGATGATAAAAAGGATGACTAAATCAATGTCAAAGATACTACATATTATACCTACTCTGGGGAATGGTGGAGCAGAGACACTACTTGTTGAAACAGTTAAAGAATTAAAAAAAAATAATATGACTTGCGATGTATTAGTTTTATCGAATGTTGATATGTACAATTATAGAGAATTAGAAATTTACGCTGATCAAGTTATTGTTGGAAATATTAATAAAGTTTATTCAGTGAAACAAATCCAATTAATAAGGCGTGTGATTAAACAAAATAATTATGAAGTCATTCATACTCATTTGTTTGGAGCCCAATTTTTTACTGTACTTGCAACTACTAATTTAAAAAATAAAATAAAATATATAACAACCGAGCATAGTACGTATAATCGTAGGAGAGCAAAGTTTTTTGGGAGAATAATAGATAAGTGGAGTTATAAAAAATATTCAAGTGTAATTGCTATAAGCAATGGTGTAAGGGAGAGCTTAGTTGAAGTTTATCCCTTTTTAAAAGAGAAAGTAATAGTGATCTTTAATGGAATTAATCTTAATTTATACAAAAATGCTAAAAAATATAAAAAAGACGAGATATCTTCAGAATTTACGGAAAGTGATATTTTATTAATTATGGTAGCAAACTTTAAAGATTCTAAGGACCATAAAACTTTAATTGATGCACATAGTATGTTGGATGGAAAGTATAAATTGTTATTAATTGGAGAAGGCAAAAACAAACTTTATTACGAAGAATATGTAAAAACTAAAAAGTATTCAAATGTATATTTTTTAGGAAATAGATCGGATGTACCGAATTTATTAAAATCATCGGATGTTTTTGTTTTATCTTCATATTGGGAAGGCTTTGGTCTTGTTACAGTAGAAGCAGCCGCTACAGGATTACCTGTAATTGGTAATGACATTACAGGTCTAAAAGAAGTAATATTTGCTTTGCATGGAACAGTTTTTGAAAGTGAAAACCCTACTTCATTGAAGCAAGCTATAGAAACTGTAATAAAAGAAGATAGAAACTTTAGTGATGATGTATTAACACAATTTTCTATTGAAAAAATGATAAAACAATATATTTCTATTTATAATTTATAAGGAGTGTTTAAGTATGAAAATCCTTATCACAGGTGCAGCGGGTTTTATCGGTTCAACATTAGCAAAGAAATTTTTAGCAAAAGGTTATGAAGTAGTTGGTATTGATAATTTAAATGACTACTATGATGTTTCATTAAAAGCAGATCGTTTAAAGCAGATTGAAGGTATGACTTTTTATAAAGTAGATATGGTAGAGCGGGATGCTATCAATACTATTTTCGAGACAGAAAAACCTCAAGTAGTAGTTAATCTAGCAGCGCAAGCAGGAGTACGTTACTCAATTGAAAATCCAATGGCTTATATTGATTCAAACATAGTTGGATTTATGAATGTACTAGAAGCTAGCCGCCATAATGATATTAAAAACTTCATTTATGCTTCTTCAAGCTCGGTTTACGGTGCAAATGAATCTTATCCATTCTCAGTGCATGACAATATCGACCATCCTCTTAGCTTATATGCCGCAACGAAAAAATCCAATGAGTTGATGGCGCATACATATAGTAACTTATATGATCTCCCTACAACGGGCTTACGTTTCTTTACAGTATATGGTCCATGGGGACGTCCAGATATGGCATTATTCAAATTCACTAAAAATATTATTGAAGGTAAGCCTATTGATGTATACAACAATGGTGACATGCTACGTGATTTTACATATGTAGAGGATATTGTAGAAGCTATTTCACGTTTAGTTGAAAAGCCCGCACAACGTAATCCAAAATGGTCTGGTAAAGATCCAGACCCGGCTACAAGTTTTGCACCTTATGAAATATACAATATCGGTAATAATAGCCCGGTGAAGTTACTAGATTTTATTGAGGCTATTGAAGGGCATGTTGGTAAAAAAGCTATTAAAAATATGATGCCACTACAACCTGGTGATGTACCTGCAACATATGCAAATGTAGATGCTTTGTATAATGCTGTTGATTTCAAGCCAGAAACGAGTATTAAAGATGGCGTAGGCGAATTTGTTAAATGGTATGTAGGTTACTATAAAATTAAACTTTAATTTTAGTTGGGAGTCTTAAAGACATGGATAGAAAAATTGCAGTTGTTGGATTAGGTTATGTAGGCTTACCTGTAGCAGTAGCTTTTGGTAAAAAACATGAGGTAGTAGGTTTTGATATTAATGAATATCGTATTGCTACCTTAAAACAAAATATTGATTATACAAACGAAGTGACACCAGAAGATTTAAAACAAGCGATAATACACTATACTAATAAGTTTGAAGATTTACAGCAAACAGATTTTATTATTGTGGCAGTACCAACACCAATTGATGCATATCACACGCCAGATTTAACACCATTATTAAAGGCTTCTGAAACTGTGGGTAAAGGCTTAACAAAAGGGACAATTGTTGTATATGAATCGACAGTGTACCCAGGTGTAACAGAGGATGAATGTATTCCTGTTCTAGAGCGAGTTTCTGGATTAAGATGCGGAGAAGACTTCTTCGTTGGCTATTCACCAGAACGTATTAATCCAGGAGATAAAGAGCATACCTTTACAAAAATTAAAAAGGTTGTTTCAGGACAAACACCAGAAGTACTAGAAGTTGTAGCAGAAGTTTATGGCAGTGTTGTAGAAGCTGGTGTTTATAAAGCAAGTACTATTAAAGTAGCTGAAGCGGCGAAAGTAATCGAAAATACTCAACGTGATGTTAATATTGCATTAATGAATGAGTTAGCATTAATTTTTGATCGTATGGATATTGACACATCAGAAGTGTTAAATGCAGCAGGGACTAAATGGAATTTCCTGAACTTCTCACCAGGTTTGGTAGGAGGGCACTGTATTGGTGTAGATCCGTACTACTTAACACATAAAGCTGAATCATTAGGCTACTATCCAGAAGTAATTTTAGCAGGGCGTCGGATTAATGATGGCATGGGTGCATTTGTAGCACAATCATTAGTGAAGCAAATGATTAAACAAGGTTCAACAATCCAAGGCTCTACTGTCACTGTGTTAGGTTTAACATTTAAAGAAAATGTACCAGATTTACGTAACTCTAAAGTAATTGATATTATTAGAGAGCTCCAAGACTATGGTATTAATGTACAAATAACGGATCCAGAGGCTGATACTGAAGAGGCATTTGAAGAATACGGTGTTCATTTAGTGAAAGAGGTAGACTTAAAATTAGCAGATGCTTTAGTTTTAGCAGTACCACATAAAAAATATGTGGAGCAGAGTTGGAACTTAACTAAGTTGTTAAATGAATCAAGTAATTTAATTGTAGATATTAAATCTGTTTTACCTTTAGAAGAAAAGCCTGAAGCAATTTGTGCTTGGAGGTTGTAATTATTAGTTAAAAGGAGAAGTTATTTAGATATGATAAAGAAACTTATCAATACTAAATAGCTTTTTATTATGCATAAATAGAAAGGAGATGTGAAAATATGTTACTTGTAACGGGAATTACGGGTCATACAGGCCAATATTTTTTAAAAGAATTAATTGCAAATGATTATATTGGAAAAATCAGGTGTTTGGTAAGAGAAACAACCAATATAGCTAAATTAGAAAATACATCATTAGATATAGAAGTTTTAAAAGGGGATTTAAATGATAAAAATTTTTTAGTAAAAGCCATTGAAGGGGTAACTGAAATAGTACATATTTATAACATTCATCATTCGAGAAGTATTATTGATGTAGCGCTAAAAAAGAATGTTTCTAAGGTAGTGCTAGTTCATACCACAGGAATTTATTCTAAATTTAAAGAAGCATCTGCTGGATATAAGCAAATTGAAGCAGATATACAAGAAACTCTACATATTGCTAATCATCCAATGAATGTAGTTATTTTAAGACCTTCAATGATTTATGGTGATCTTTGTGATCATAATATGAGTAAATTCATTAAACTAGTGGATAAGGTTAAATTTGTACCTATAATTGACAATGGAAACAGTTTGATTCAACCTGTTAATGCCAGAGATTTAGGGAAAGCCTATTATACAGCATTGACAAAGATAAACAAAAGTACAGATTACGATTTAACAGGGGATAGACCGATAACTTTGAAAGAAGCTTTAGAGTCCATAGCCTTGAATTTAAATAAAAAAATTCATTTTATTAGCGTACCTCTTTCTTTAGGTCTTATTGGTGCTCGAGTAGTTAAAACTTTATCATTAAGTAAAATAGATTTAATCGAAAAGGTGCAAAGAATGGCAGAAAATAGAAGCTATTCTCATGAAAAGGCAAAACAGGACTTTGCATATAAACCAATGACTTTTGAGCAAGGAATTTTAGAGGAGATAAGGCAGTATAAAGTGAAAAAGAGTGGGGAATCTCTATGAAAATTATTGTTTTATCAAGTCATACACAATCATTATTTTGGTTTCGTATGGACATGATGAAAAGCTTCATGGAAGCAGGACATACAGTAATTGCAATTGGCTCAGAGCCGATGAAAGAATGGGCATTTAAATTTCAGGAACAGGGGATTAAGTATAGACAAATTCCTGTGCAACGAAATGGAATTAATCCCTTAAAAGATATTAAAACGATGAACGTAATTAAGAAAATTTTTAAAGAAGAAAAACCAGATAAAGTTTTCGCGTATCAAGCAAAAAGTATTATTTATGGCAGTATAGCTGCTAAACAAAGTAATATAACGGAATTTTATCCCTTAATAGCAGGCTTAGGTTCTATTTTTAGAGGAACAGGTCTAAAAAATAAATTGATAAAGATTGTAATGGAAAATCAATATCGTGTTGCGTGCCATTTTAGTAAAAAGGTATTTTTTCAAAATAATGATGATAAAAATGAGTTTATTAAAAATAAGTTAGTTGCTGAAAGTAAAACAACAATTATTAATGGTTCAGGAGTTAATTTAGATAGGTTCCAACCTGTTGAACAACCTAAATTAGCTACATTTTTGTTTATAGGAAGGCTTATAAAGGATAAGGGTATTATCGAATATTTAGAGGCTTGTAAGCGAATAAAACAGCAATATCCGCAAGTTAGATGTTTACTACTAGGTCCCTTTGATACTAACCCTTCTGCGTTAAAGCCTGAAGAGCTTCAGCCATATATTGATTCCAACATTATTGAGTATTTTGGTGAACAAAAAGATGTTAGACCTTATTTAGTTATGAGTAGTACCTTTGTCTTACCTTCATATCATGAAGGTACCCCGAAAACTATATTGGAAGCTATGGCTATGGAACGTTCAATTATAACTACAGATGCTCCTGGGTGTAGAGAAACAGTAGAAGATGGGGTAAATGGGTACTTGGTAAAAGTGGGAGATGTACATAGTTTAGTTCAAGTAATGGAAAAAACTATTTTAAATCGTGAACTAAGTTTAAATATGGGGAAATTTAGCTTAAAGTTAGCGCGTGAGAAGTACGATGTAAATTTAGTAAATCAATCAATTATAAAAACTATGCAATTATAAGTTGCTAGAAAGGTAGAGTTATGAAACGAATTATAGATATTATTCTGAGTGGGATAGCCATTATTGTATTTTCAATTCCTATGCTAATTGTTGCGATATGGATAAAAAAAGATTCAAAAGGTCCTGTTTTTTTTAAACAAAAACGTACGGGAAAAGACTGCAATTTATTCGAAATCTACAAATTCCGCTCTATGAGAACAGACACCCCAAATGTATCTACCGAGCTATTAGGTGACCCATCTACATTTATTACCAAAAGTGGACGTTTTATTCGCAAGACAAGTCTAGATGAATTACCACAACTATTTAATATAATTAAAGGGGACATGTCAATTGTAGGTCCACGGCCAGCGTTATATAATCAATATGATTTGATTGAAATGAGAAACAAAGTAGGAGTTAATGATATTCGACCTGGTTTGACAGGTTATGCTCAGATTATGGGGCGGGATTTAATTTCTGATGAACAGAAAGTACAATATGATAAATATTATGTTGATCATCAAAGCCTGGTTTTGGATTTAAAAATTATTTGGTCAACCGTTTTTAGTGTTGCTAAATCAGAAGGTATACGATTGAAATAGTTATGTCTAAGTTGTAGATTGTACAAAAGGTAATAATGATAGAACAAAAGTAATAAAATATAACACGCCTGTTGATTAAATAATTTTTACCAGTAAAATTCAATAAAAAAGAGAGATTCCATGTAAAATGTAAAGTTATAACACCAACTTTTACGAGGAGAATCTTTCATGGCTAAGGTTACCACGATTTTTAAATTTCTTCAAAACTTTATTTCACAGGAAGAAATCAAAGGAATTCTCGCTGAATTCGGTTTTGAAGATACGGCTCGGAAATGTGAGGTATCAACACTTAAAAACTAATTAGTTGGCGCTGCTACATTTGAATGGAAAAGTTCACGATCAGCTTCGGATGTGGCAACCGAGAAAGGCTTAAAATTCGTGAATTATCCCACGCTATGCAAACGTTTGGGCGAACTGAATTACCTCATCGTCAAACGAGTTTTTGAGTTGATTGTTGGTCGATTAAACCGTTTACCCTCGGTGCTTTATCACGGTTATCGTTCAGGAATTAAACTGCACGTTCGCTTGACAAATACTACAGGAATGCCCCTTCAAATCGTTGAAACAACGGGCTTGAAACACGATGACCCTATTGGTGTAGAACTCAAAGATAAGCGTTTAATACTCGTCGCAGATCGTTCATATTTTTCAATTGATAAGGCTGATCGCTATGGGTCAACGAAACAAGATTTTGTCCTCCGCTTAAAGGATAATATTCAGTTAAACCGTCAAAAGCCCTTGAAAAGAACGGCTGTTGAAGGCTCGAACATTGTGGCTGATTTTACTTGTACACTTGGCACGATCAAAAATACGGTATTCAGCCAGTTTCTTTGTGCTACCCTGCCAATTGAAAGGCAGATTGATCTCAGAGAAATACTCAAATTTTATCGGGTGCTTTATCAAATAAATACTGGATGAATTTGGCTAATTAACACGTGTATGTGCTTACGGTTCTATTAAGAAAAGAATATCAAATCTAATAAATTCTTTCATTGCCACCTCAAAGTAAATAAATTACAATAAAAACTAGCGTGGTCTTATAACACACCATACATAAGGCAACAAAAACCAAAAAAAGTCGCTAGATGAATAGCCATTTAGTAACTTTACCAAAAGCATTGAGGAATGAAAATTTCTTCAATGCTTTTGTTTTTTTTTTTTTTTGTGAATTTTCCCCTCCCTAGGAATATTCCCCCACTTCCAATACTATACTATTCATTAGAGATTTAATTTCCAGCACGTAAGAAAGGAGGCACTCGTCACATTCCCTAGCAATCACAAAACTTGGAGGCATGGATGAAACGTTTATTCAAATGGCCAGTTGTCCTACTCGTCGGTTGTCTGTGTGTGGTTACACTTGTTGCGGCGAGTACTGCACAACAAGTGGAGCAGCTATCGACGAACATGTATCAACCTTTACGAGCAAATGAAGAACTCCCGCAGCGCAGTGTCAAACTTTCAAAACAAGAAAAAAGTCCTTTTTCAATCGCCCTTTTAGGTGTCGATGAACGGGGGGAAGACAAAGGGCGTGCAGATACCATCATCATTTGCACCATCAACCCAAGCGAACAATCAGCAAAGCTTCTGAGCATTCCGCGCGACACGCATGTCGAGATTTTTGAACGCCAAATGTCTGATAAAATTAATCATTCCTATGCTTACGGCGGTACGTTATTAACCGTCGAAACCATAGAACAACTACTTGAAATCCCGATTGATTATGCGGTCAAGGTCAATATGGAAGGTTTTACACAGATCATTGATGCCATTGGAGGCGTTGAGGTCGAGAATGCTTTTGCCTTTCATTCGGCTGGGGAAAATTTTTCGCAAGGGGCGATTTCATTAGACGGGGATCGTGCGCTAAGCTATGTGCGTATGCGGTATGACGATCCACAAGGTGATTTTGGTCGCCAAAACCGTCAAAAGGACGTAATCAAAGCTTTGATGAATGAGGCCACAAAGCTTCAAACGGTGCGGCATTATTCAAAAATTATTGACGTGATGGAACAAAACGTCGAAATGAATTTATCCTTTGACACGTTACTAGCGCTCCGCAAAGATTTTATGACGAGCTTTCAAGATTTAGAGCAATATTATTTCACACAAGGTGCCGGCAAAACAGTCGATGGCATCTATTATTATTTTTTAGACGAAGCCGAATTACACAACATACAACTTACACTACAATCCCACTTACAGCTACCTACAAAAACTCTACCACCACACACCGAATAACTCGCAACCATTCTTAATTTTTAGTAGAAAAGAGTGAGCATTTGATAAACCCAATCAACTTAAAGAATCATCGTTCTGTAACAGGAGCCACTGACGCGAATTGGCCCGTTTACCAACCACTTGTGACGGCAATTCACGACAAATTACATGAACACAATGTACCAGGAACCGGATGGCTACAAGACCCGCTCGAACAAAATAGCTCCGTCTTATTCGAGTTAAATTGGCTCGTCGAAGAAATACAAGCACAGGCAGACACTCTAATTGTCATTGGCGTTGGTGGTTCCTATAACGGCACAAAGGCGGTACAACAAGCATTAACGCCTTATTTTAAAGAGTCCGATATTGAAATCATTTATGCGGGGCATAATTTAAGTGGCGCCTATATGGAGCAGCTGTTACAGCATTTGCAGCACAAAAATCCGTATGTTTACGTTGTTTCTAAATCTGGTACAACACTTGAAACATGCCTTACATTTCGTTTGTTAACACAATTTATGAAAACTAAGTTTGGTCAAAATTACAGCGACCGTATCCTTGTGGCAACGGATGAAACGAGTAGTCCATTACGGGAAATTGCTAAGCTGAATCATTACCGCTGCTTTCCCATTCCGACTACGATTGGTGGGCGGTACTCACTTTTTACCGTTGTGAGCTTATTGCCTTTAGCGGTAGCAGGAATTGACATCATCGAGGTGTTAAAGGGTGCGAGTACTGCAGCTAAACAGCTTTCAAAAAGGGAAATTCACCACAATATTGCTTATCAATATGCCATTTTACGTCATGAATATTATAAAAAGGGTTACCACGTAGAGTTGCTCGCTTCATTCGAGCCATGCTTAACGACACTACACGAATGGTGGAAGCAGCTCTTTGGTGAAAGTGAAGGCAAACAGCAAAAAGGCTTGTTTCCAACGAGTGCAAATTATTCAACGGATTTGCATTCAATTGGGCAGTTCATTCAGCAAGGCAACCCCATTTTATTTGAAACAATCCTATCATTTGGTCAAATGGAGGGCGATGTCGTCATTCCGCACGACCAAAACAATATAGATCAGCTGAATGATTTAGCGAATCGTAGCTTTAATGAAATCAATTGCCATACAAAAGAGGGTGTCATTAGAGCGCATCTAGACGCAGGTGTGCCAGTGATTGAGCTTGAGGTTCACAAGCTCGATGCCTATCATGTCGGGTACTTATGCTACTTTTTTATGAAAGCATGTGCCATGAGTGCGTGTTTACTAGGTGTGAATCCATTTGATCAGCCGGGTGTGGAGCATTATAAACGGAAAACACTGGAGTCCTTAACAAATTCAGTTGTGCACTCGATGAAATAGCGGGAAGTTATGATTATTCGAAGAGAGGGGCATTGTTCATGATATTAGTAGTTGGTGGGGCTGGCTATATTGGCAGTCATGTCGTCAAACATTTAGTACAAACCGCGCAAGTCGTTGTGTACGATAATTTATCAACGGGTCATAAGGAAGCGGTTGATCCGAAGGCGATTTTTATTGAAGGTGATTTAGCAGATGAACAACGCTTAACGCAAGTATTTACACTGTTTCCTATTGAAGCCGTTATGCATTTCGCCACAGTTAGTGGAGTAGCGGAATCGATTAGAAACCCACAGCGTTATTACGAAAATAATGTGGGTGCTACATTAAGTTTACTTACCGTGATGCGCAATTGTCAGGTGAAGAATATTATTTTTTCATCGTCCGCTGCCACCTATGCGCCGAGTGAAGAATTATTACACGAGGGAAGTCCGGTCGCCCCTACGAATCCGTACGGGCGTTCAAACGGTTTTGTAGAGCAAATATTACAAGATTATGCACATGCCTATCAGTTTAATTGTACCGTACTACGTCATTTTAATGTCGCGGGTGCAAGTGCGGATGGTGAGATTGGTGAAAGGCATGTCCCAGAAACCCATCTTATTCCGACGGTTTTACAGCATTTGCGAGGCGAATTAGAAACCGTTAAGTTATATGGCGATACGTATCCTACTGAGGACGGAACCTGTATTCGCGATTATGTTCACGTAGAAGACTTGGCCAATGCCCATATTCTAGCACTCGAAGCGTTGCTGCAAAGGGAGGCTGATTTTACGATTTACAATATTGGTAATGAACTAGGCTTTTCAGTGAAAGAAATCATAGAACAGTGTGAGCAAGTAACAGGAAAAAGCGCCAACATTGAACTGACGCATAAGCGAGCAGGCGATGCAGCTATTCTAGTGGCCAGCACGAAAAAAATTCAACGAGAACTCGGCTGGCAACCGGAAAAAACCTTACAGCACATGATTGAACACGCATGGCATTGGCAGAAACGAGCGGTTTATTAAAAATGTAATATTGCTCGTTGTACTGTACTGAATAAGATAAAGCAGAGCATTGATTTAAGTAGATTAAATGAAAAAGGAATAACTTTTAACTACCAAAAAGTCCTGCTCCTGGCGCTCCGCTTTCGTCGCAAAAGCGCAAGCGGCTTGGTTTCACGTTCTTAACTTAATAACGAGAGTGACATTTTATGATTGGCTGGCATCGCAAACGGCATGAAAGGAAAATTCTAAAACACTTTTTAGAATTTTTCTTTGCGCCGAGGATGGTGAGAATTCATTTTGACCACCGCAGAAGCACCGCCTCAAGCGGCTAAACTCACATGGTGCGAGTTAATGTGCCTGTCGCTTCGCTTTCGGCACAGAATTCAAAGTCAGCCGATCCTGACTTTGAATTTGCTTTCTTGCCGTAGCCAGCCAATTAATAAAGTGAAATGCTATTTGAATTGCCTACATAAGTAAAACAGTGTTAAAATAATAAGATGTGTTACTTCTTTTGGCACGTCGAAATGTGCGAATGGAAGATATAATTGAACGATTAGAAAGTGTGGTTTATTTATGAAAGTATTATTTATTGGTGATATCGTTGGTTCTATTGGGCGCGATGCAGTAGAGCAGTATTTACCGCGTTTAAAGAAAAAGTATAATTTAGATGTTGTCATTGCAAACGGTGAAAACGCAGCAGCAGGCCGCGGGATTACACGTGCTATTTATACGGATTTATTACAAATGGGTGTGGACGTCATTACGATGGGGAACCACACGTGGGATAACAAAGACATTTTTGATTTTATCGATGATGCTGATTATTTAGTACGCCCGGCGAACTTCTCGAAAGACGCACCAGGTCAAGGGATGACGCAAGTAACGAAAAATGGTGTGACAATCTCAGTTATTAACTTACATGGTCGTGTGTTTTTACCGCCACATGAAGATCCATTTGCTATGGGCTTAGAGCTTGTTGAAGAGGCACGTAAAACATCACCAGTTGTTTTCGTTGATTTCCATGCAGAAGCAACAAGTGAAAAAATTGCATTAAGTTGGCATTTAGAAGGTAAAGCGTCGGTTGTTGTTGGTACGCATACACATGTACAAACAGCTGATAACCGCATCTACCCAGGAGGTACGGCGTATATTACTGATGTTGGTATGACAGGCCCTTACGATGAAGTACTAGGTATGGGGAAAGACAATGTCATTTATAAATTCTTAACAAACATGCCTGCACGCTACGAGGTACCGAAAAGAGGCCGCGCCGTATTAAGTGCCTTCTTCGTAGAGATTGATGATAATACAGGAAAAGCAATCCGCCAAGAGCGCGTGCTAATTAACGAAGACAATCCATTTCGTGGATAACTAAAAAATCTAAATACCTATCGTTCGGGGTTACCCGTTTTCTAACGATAGGTGTTTTTTGTTTCCTAATTTTAGATAAAACCGAATGAGTATTCAAATAATAGGATAAGACTGGATAGTGGAGGTGGAAATAACCGAACATGCGAAAATATATTATTTGGATTATCGTAATTATATGGATGCTGCTGATCTTTTATTTTTCTCAACAACCGGTCGAAAAATCGAGTGATTTAAGCTCAGGCATAACCGAACGAATTATTGAAATGGTCGATATTATTGCGCCGACGGATGAGTTATCAGTGGACCGATTGCATCACATCATTCGAAAAAACGCGCATTTCTTTATTTTTTTCTGCCTCGGTTTGTTCGTGTTTACCGCATTAAAGAACCGTAAGATGAAAGGTTTTAGAAAAGAACGAGTTGCGTTTTACATTTGTATGCTCTATGCGATATCAGATGAAGTCCATCAGTTATTTGTCTCAGGGCGAGGCGCTCAGGTAAAGGATGTGCTCATTGATAGCGCGGGTGCAGCTTGTGGCATTCTAGTAGCTTCACTAATCAGTTCTTTTGTAAAAAGTAGAAAGCGTATGAAAGAAGCCGCGTAATAATAGAAGAATACGAGAGTTGAAAGAGGATAGAACTTTGTCGAATACAAGGTTCTGTTCTCTTTTTTTAGCGTATTTGAATAATTTTGGAATTTAATGAATAAGCTAACTGTTAGAAAGACCACGGGCAGGATGTAGATCGATTGTGCCCTTACTCGAAAACTAGTAACAGAGGAGGGACGACAACGAATATTTTAGTAACGGGTGGTGCGGGATACATTGGAACACATACGTGTATAGCGCTTATTGAAGCAGGTCATACAGTGGTTGTCGCGGATAATCTCAGCAATAGTAAAAGAGAGTCCATAGAAACTATCAAACGGATTACGAATCAAGAAATTCCTTTTTACGAGGTGGATATATCCGATAGACAAGCGGTTGAGCGAATTTTTGAAACAAATCACATTGACGGTGTCATTCATTTCGCCGGATTAAAGGCGGTCGGTGAATCGGTAGAAAAACCAGCAACGTATTACGAGAATAATCTGATCAGTACGCTTGTGCTGGTGAACAGTTGTTTAAAATATGGCATTAATCGATTTGTATTTAGCTCGTCGGCTACGGTATACGGTGAAAACGAGGTGCCATTTGTAGAGACAATGGAGCGATACCCGACAACCAACCCATATGGTGAAACAAAAGCCATGTGTGAGCGGATTTTAACAGATATCGCAAAGGCCAATCCCTTATTTTCCGTGTCACTTCTACGTTATTTTAATCCAGTCGGTGCCCATGAAAGTGGGTTGATTGGAGAAGTACCAACTGGCATTCCGAATAATTTAATGCCCTATCTAACACAAGTTGCGAAAGGCAAAATAGACGATTTAAGCATCTTTGGCAATGACTATCCAACAATTGATGGCACCGGTGTACGTGATTATATTCATGTGATGGATTTAGCAGAAGGGCATGTGGCTGCGTTAACCTACCTCAAAAAAGGTGCCCATATTTATAATCTTGGAACAGGTCAAGGCACGAGCGTTTTACAGCTAGTAAAAGCCTTTGAACAGGCGAATGGTGTGACGATAAGCTATAAAATGGTACCTCGTCGATCAGGCGATATCGCGTGCTGTTATGCAGATGTAGACAAGGCAAGAAGAGAACTACAATGGATCGCAAAACGCGATGTCATCACCATGTGCAAAGACGCCTGGCGATTTGAGCAAAATAATCTGCATCAAGAGGTGTGAAAATTTTCACCACAAGGAATACAACGCGGTTACAGCAACATATAATCTAAATCACGCGTTCTAAATGCACGACTATTTTTAGGGAGGATAAATAGTGAATTACACAGCTCGGTATACGATATTTTCCATTCTCGATTCACTTATTGTGTTATCAGCGATTTATATTAGTTATTTTTTATTGCATCCGACACTTAAGATTTCCGCGGATTCATTGCTTATCCTGAGCGCCATAACCTTGCTAATGAGCTATCATATTATGGCGTATTTCTTCCAACTCTATAATCGGATTTGGAGTTTAGCATCAGTCAGAGAATTGCTGACTATCAGTTATGCGGTGACGACAGCTGTAGTAACCGCAAGTGTCATGCAATATGTACTAAAAGGCGATGTGTATGTGCGCATTATGATTGTGACGTGGCTCTTACTCATTCTGTTAATCGGGGGCTCACGCTTTTTACTTAGAATTGCGCACGATCGGACGACAACTCAACCGAATGGCGATTTGAAAAAAGTACTCATCATTGGCGCGGGAGAAGCGGGGACTATGCTTTTACGTAGCATTAGAAAACATCCTGCTGAATATCAGGTCGTTGCCTTTGTCGATGATGATCGAAATAAACAGCATTTAAAATTAATGGACGTAAGTGTATGTGGCACTACAAAAGATATTCCACACATTGTGCAGGAAAAAGGGATTCAAGAAATTATTTTGGCGATTCCCTCTCTAAGTAAAAGAGAAATTCAAGAAATTTATACACGGTGTGTCGCGACAAAAGCAACGATAAAAATCATGCCGAAAATTGAAGATGTCATGACTGGGAAAGTTTCGGTCAATGATATGCAAGAAATCAAAATCGAAGACCTTCTTGGACGTGAAGAAGTAAAGCTCGATATGATGGCACTCTCTAATAATCTAACAAATAAAATAATCCTCGTAACAGGTGCTGGCGGTTCTATCGGTTCAGAAATTTGCCGACAAGTAGCACAATTCCAACCACAACAACTCATCTTACTCGGTCACGGAGAAAATTCCATTTACACAATCCACCTCGAGTTATCAGAAAAAATAGAATACAAAGGCGTGGAGTTTATTCCCGTCATTGCAGATGTACAGGACAGGGAACGGATTTTTGAAGTCGTTCAGCAGTTTCAGCCTGACGTTATTTATCATGCTGCTGCGCATAAGCATGTACCGATGATGGAATGTAACCCACGTGAAGCGGTGAAAAATAATATTTTTGGAACAAAAAATGTAGCAGAAGCTGCGCATACATTTGGTGTGTCCAATTTTGTCATGATTTCAACGGATAAAGCAGTGAATCCGCCAAATGTCATGGGAGCAACGAAGCGAATCGCTGAAATGATTATTCAACATTTAGCGACTTATAGTGATACGAATTTTGCAGCGGTACGTTTTGGTAATGTGCTTGGCTCTCGCGGTAGTGTTATCCCGAGATTTAAAGCACAGATTGCTATGGGAGGCCCTGTCACAGTTACCCATCCAGAAATGACCCGCTATTTTATGACGATTCCAGAAGCTTCGCGACTTGTGTTACAGGCCGGGGCGCTTGCGCATGGCGGGGAAGTATTCGTGCTTGATATGGGAGAGCCTTTGAAAATCGTTGACCTCGCGAAAAATTTAATTCGCTTATCCGGCTTTAGCGAAGAAGAAATTGAGATTGAATTCTCAGGCATTCGCCCAGGCGAAAAAATGTTTGAGGAATTGCTAAATGCTGCGGAAATTCAGGAGGAGCATGTCTATCCGAAAATCCACGTTGGCAAAGCGAATTGCATGGAAGCCTATCAATTGGCTGCTGTTTTAATCGAATTGGAGCAATGTCCAGTAGCGGAATTAAAACAAAAGCTGATCGATGTCGCTAATGGGAATTGGGACGCAACCACTAAAGAAATTCACTTGCTTAATAAGGCGTTATAAATACACCGTTTCCTAAATTATGAGTGAAGGAGCTGGAACCCCTTGTATAAGATTATCAAAAGACTAATGGATATTATCTTTTCTTTTACGGCAGGCATCCTTTTATCCCCTTTATTTTTACTATTGGTGATTGCCATCAAACTCGATTCAAAAGGGCCGATTCTTTTCAAACAAAAAAGAGTCGGCATTCATAAACGTCATTTTACGATTTTGAAATTTCGAACGATGCGTATCGATACGCCTAAAGATACACCGACTCATTTATTAGAAAATCCTGAGCAGTATCTGACGAAAATAGGAAGATTGCTTCGGAAAACTAGTTTAGATGAGTTGCCGCAAATTTGGAACATCTTCGTTGGGCACATCAGTTTGATTGGACCAAGACCAGCACTATGGAATCAATACGATTTAATTGCTGAACGTGATCAGTACGGGGCGAATGATATTTTACCAGGGTTAACAGGCTGGGCTCAAATTAATGGGCGCGATGAACTGACGATTGAAGACAAAGCAAGGCTGGATGGCGATTACGTAAGGCATTTCAGTTTTTGGATGGATGTGAAGTGCTTCTTTGGAACAATCCTCAACATTTTTACAACAGTAGGAGTTGTTGAAGGCGGTACGGGTGCGATTAATTCGAAGGAACGTTAAATGACATTCAATCAGTGGAGGCTAATTTACTTATGAAGCTACTTGTTATTTGCCAGTATTACTATCCTGAGCCTTTCCGTATATCAGATATTTGTGAAGCACTCGTAGAAAGAGGGCATGATGTCACCGTTTTAACCGGATTGCCAAACTATCCAGAGGGAAACGTATTGGATGCTTATCGCGGTGGAAAAAATCGAAAAGAAGTCATTAATGGGGTCAATGTCATCCGTAGCTTTGAAATTGGGCGTGGCAATCGGAAAGCAACCCTTCTGTTAAATTATTTTAGTTTTGCCTTATCTGCTTCCTATAAGACGCTGTTGATGAAGGAGAAGTATGACGCGGTATTCGTCAATCAACTATCACCTGTCATGATGGGCATTCCTGCAATGGTCTATAAAAAGAAGCACAACAAAAAGATGCTCCTATATTGCCTTGATCTATGGCCCGCTAGTTTGACAGCAGGAGGCATTCAAAAAGATTCACGTATTTATAAGCTATTTTCTCATCTATCCACGTGGATTTATCGCTCTGCGGACCAGATTGCGGTGAGTTCAACGATGTTTCAAAGCTATCTGAACGATACGATTGGTGTCAATTCATCAGCCATTGTGCATTTGCCACAATATGCGGAAGCTTTATTTACGGAAAAAGTCGAAGTGGATAAAGGGAAGCAGTTTCATTTTGTATTTGCCGGTAATATCGGAGAAATGCAAAGCGTCGACACACTCATAAAGGCGGCAGACCTTTTACGAAATGACGCATCTATCCAGTTTCACATCGTAGGAGATGGTTCGAAATTAGAGGAATGCAAAGCTTTGAGTAAAAATTTGGGGCTTGAAAATATCCTTTTTCACGGACGAAAACCGCTCAATGAAATGCCGAATTATTACAGTTTAGCCGATGCGATGCTCATTACATTAAAAGATGATGCAGAGCTTTCCTCTACATTACCTGGGAAAGTTCAGTCTTATATGGCAGCTGGCAAACCAATTATCGGAGCAATTAATGGTGAAACAAGTGAAGTAATCGAAGCCGCAGCTTGCGGATACTGCTGTGAGGCAGAAAATGTGAGCGCGCTGGCCAATTTAATTGTGCAATTTTGCCAAAATAGCGAAAAGGAACAAATGGCGACAAATTCATATGACTACTACTGCAAAAACTATAGTAAAGAGCGATTTTTAGCAGTGCTGGAAGAAACGCTTATAAAAATGGAGGTTTGACATGTTTCGAGATAAAACGTTAATGATCACAGGTGGCACCGGTTCGTTCGGCAATGCTGTAATGGAAAGATTCCTAGATACAGATATAAAAGAAATTCGTATTTTTTCCCGTGATGAAAAAAAACAGGACGATATGCGAAAAAAGTATAACAGCGATAAATTAGCCTTTTATCTTGGTGATGTCCGTAATCGTGATAGCTTAAAAAATGCGATGCACGGTGTGGATTATATATTCCATGCAGCAGCCTTAAAGCAAGTTCCTTCGTGTGAGTTTTTCCCACTTGAGGCGGTCAAAACAAACATTTTAGGAACAGAAAATGTATTACATGTCGCAATCGAATGCGGTGTGAAAAAGGTCATTTGCTTATCTACAGATAAAGCTGCCTATCCGATCAACGCGATGGGCATTTCAAAAGCCATGATGGAAAAGGTGTTTGTCGCAAAATCAAAAACGGTTTCCCCAGAAAAAACCGTCATTTGCGGCACAAGGTATGGCAATGTCATGGCCTCGCGCGGCTCCGTCATTCCTTTATTTATTGAACAAATAAAACAGGGGCTGCCACTGACAATCACAGACCCTAACATGACAAGGTTTTTAATGAGTTTAGAAGAAGCGGTGGAGCTCGTATTATTCGCGTTTGAATTTGCACAAGCAGGCGATATTATGGTTCAAAAATCGCCGGCTAGTACGATTGGCGACCTCGCACAAGCATTGAAGGAATTATTTAATGTGGACAACGAAATTCAAATCATCGGCACAAGGCACGGAGAAAAACGCTATGAAACCTTGCTGACAAAAGAAGAATTTGCTGTGGCAGAAGACTTAGCAGGCTTCTTTAAAGTGCCAGCTGACCAACGAGACCTTAATTACAATAAATATTTTGAAGATGGCGACCTGAGACTCACAACAGTTCAAGAATACAATTCGGATAATACGAAAAAGTTAACGATCGAGGAAATTAAAGAAACACTACTACAGTTAGACTACATTCAAGCGGAATTGAAGCAATGGGCTCAAGTAACCCATATTTTAAACTAAAAGGTGGCGTGCAGAGATGAAAATTTTAGTGACAGGTGCGAATGGATTTATCGGGAAAAACCTCATTGCGGAACTGAATAATCTAGGGTTTAATGAAATCTTTGAGTTTACAAGAGACACGGATCCCGCACTGCTTGAAACCTATACCGAGGCGTGTGACTTTGTATTTCATTTGGCTGGGGTAAACAGACCCAAGCATGCGCATGAATTTATGGAAGGTAACTATGAATTTACTTCTCGTTTACTAGAGTTACTAAAGAAAAGCCAAAAGCAGGCGCCTATTGTAACAACTTCATCGACCCAAGCAGAATTAGATAATCCATATGGGCGAAGTAAAAAGGCAATGGAAGAGTTGTTGCTTCAATACCAACAAGAAATAGGAGCACCCGTGTATATTTACCGATTACCAAACGTATTTGGTAAATGGAGTAAACCGAATTACAACAGTGTTGTCGCTACGTATTGCCATCATATTGCACGGAACCAAGAGATCCAAATCCATGATCCCGAGGCGAGGCTAACGCTTTGTTATATCGATGACTTATTAGAAGAGTTTTTCCAAGCGCTTAGTGGGATGCCAACTGCTGAAGGTGATTTTTATGTTGTGCCGACAACGTACACGATGACCGTGAGCGAGCTAGCCAGTCAAATCCAAAAGTTTAAAGACAGCCGAGCGAATGGCCAAATTGAAAATATGCAAGATCCACTTACGAAAAAGCTCTATAGCACGTATTTAAATTTTTTGCCGGAAGATCAATTCGCCTATGACTTAAAGATGAATGTTGACAGCCGTGGCTCGTTTACCGAATTTATCCGTACACCGGACCGGGGCCAGGTATCCATCAACCGATCGAAGCCAGGTATTGAAAAGGGCAACCATTGGCATCACACGAAAAATGAAAAGTTTTTAGTGGTGAGTGGAGAAGCGTTAATCCGACTGAGAAAAATCGACGCGAGTGAACTGATTGAATATAGGGTGAATGGAGATAAGCTACAGGTTGTTGATATTCCTACAGGCTATACCCATTCCCTAATTAACATAGGAAACACCGATCTTGTAACAGTCATTTGGGTAAATGAATGCTTCGATCCAGTTAAGCCGGATACGTACTATTTGGAGGTATAAAGCTTGAAAAAACTAAAAGTAATGACAGTAGTAGGAACGCGACCAGAAATTATTCGCTTGTCTGCCGTAATCAATAAGCTAGAAGAGTCTCAAGTCATTGAACATACGCTTGTTCATACCGGACAAAACTATGATTATGAACTGAATGAAGTTTTCTTTAAAGATTTCGGATTGAAGAAGCCAGATTTTTTCTTAAATGCAGCTACCGGAACAGCAACTGAAACAATCGGTAACATTTTAAATAAAATTGATCCTGTATTAGAGGAAGTGCAGCCTGATGCATTTTTAGTATTAGGAGATACGAACAGTTGCTTATGTGCAATTGCTGCGAAAAGAAGGCAGATACCGATTTTCCATATGGAAGCAGGTAATCGCTGCTTTGATCAACGCGTGCCAGAGGAAACAAATCGTAAAATCGTCGATCATATTTCGGATATAAATTTAACATATAGTGATATTGCGAGGGAATACCTGTTACGAGAGGGCTTTCCGGCAGATCGAATTATTAAGACAGGAAGTCCGATGTTTGAAGTGCTTCATTCGAAAAAAGCGGACATCGAACAGTCGGATATCGTACAAACATTAGCACTTGAAGAAGGTCGTTATTTTGTTGTATCTGCACACCGCGAAGAAAATATTAACTCAAGCAGAAATTTCCTTGATTTAGTGGAAAGCTTAAATGCCATTGCTCAAAAGTACCAGCTTCCAGTTATCGTGAGCACTCATCCAAGAACGCTAAAAATGATTGACAGTAAGGGGATTGAGTTTAACCCACTGATCAAAATCATGAAGCCTTTAGGGTTTAACGATTATGTGAAGCTGCAATCAAAATCAAAAGCAGTGCTGAGTGATAGTGGAACAATTAGTGAAGAATCATCCATTCTAGGCTTCAAAGCACTCAATATTCGCCAAGCGCATGAACGCCCAGAAGCGATGGAAGAAGCGTCTGTTATGATGGTCGGTCTTGAAAAGGAAAGAATTTTACAAGGGTTGGAGATTTTAGAAACACAGGAAACGGACACGTTAACGCTAGTGAAAGACTACGGAATGCCGAATGTTTCAGATAAAGTTTTGAGGATTATTTTGTCTTACACACATTATGTGAATCGGGTCGTGTGGGGGCTGGTGAATTGATGAGAGTTGTACAAATAAACTCAGTTTGTGGGATAGGAAGCACTGGCAGGATAGCTACCGATATTCACCATACTTTGATTGAAAATAGCTATAAGAGTTACATTGCTTATGGAAGGAATACACCTAAAAATTGTGAAAACCCAATAAGAATAGGTACTAACTATGATAATTATTTACATGTAGGATTAACAAGAATATTCGACAAACATGGATTTGGATCAGTAAAGGCAACAAAAGCATTTATAAAAAATCTAGAAGAAATAAATCCTGAGATTATTCATCTCCATAATCTTCATGGATATTATATCAATATCGAATTGCTATTCAATTATTTAAAACAAAGTAATAAACGTGTTATTTGGACACTTCACGACTGTTGGGCTTTTACTGGACACTGTTCTCATTTTGAATTTGTAGGTTGCAAAAAGTGGGAATTAGGATGTTTTGAATGTCCAGAAAAAAAAGAGTATCCAGCAAGTTTATTTAAGGATAATTCTGAGCAAAATTTTTTGAAGAAAAAAGCATTATTTACAGGGCTTAAGGATTTAACAATTATTACCCCATCGAAATGGCTAGCTAGTTTAGTAAACCAGTCTTTCTTAAGTGAGTATCCTATTAAAGTAATTCATAATGGTATAAATTTAGATGTTTTTAAACCAACAACAAACAGCAGTTTTCGAAAAAAACATAATTTAATGAATAAGTTTATGATTTTAGGAGTAGCAAATATTTGGAATCAAAAAAAAGGTCTAAATCACTTTATTGAACTTTCAAATTATCTTGAAGACGATGAAGTGATAGTTCTAGTAGGTTTGACAGAAAAGCAGAAAAAAGAATTGCCTAAACAAATAATTGGTATTTCTTTAACGAATAGCACGAAAGATTTAGCGGAAATTTATTCAGCTGCAGATGTTTTTGTAAATCCAACTTTAGAGGATAATTTTCCAACAACTAATATTGAAGCATTAGCTTGTGGAACACCTGTATTTACATTTAATTCAGGAGGGAGTTACGAGAGTATAGATGAAACATGTGGGAGAATAATAGCTCCTAAAAATACTAGAGGAATAATAGATTGTTTAAAAACATATAGAACTAGTAAGTTGATTAATTCTTCAAGTTGTATAAATAGAGCAAATAAATATAACATGAAAAATCAATATATCGAATATTTAAATCTATATTTAAAGAAAGGTAGTGAACTGCAGGAGATAGCATTACCTTCTATTTAAGGAGTTAAATTGATGAAAAGAATATTGGTGGTAGTAGATAATCTAAATAGCGGTGGTATTGCCTCAGTTGTACTTAATATTGCAGAGGCAACAGATACAGATAATTATATTTTTGATTATATTCTTTATAAACAACCTAACAATGATGTAGTACAAAGAATAGCAAAAATAAAAGGGAAATACTTTGTAGTTAAAAGGATAAGTGAGACAACCCCATTTAAATATGTAAAAAAAATAAGAGAAATAATACGAAATAACGGTCCTTATGATGCAATACATGCACACACCTCAAGTTTTATTTGGTTATCTTGTCTAGCTGCAAAAAAAGAAAATATCTCTATACGAATAGGACATGCACATGGCAGTAGAAATTCTAAGCAATTTTTAATGAGTAAAGGGTTATATTCAATTTTAAAATATTTTAATAGAAGATATTGCACAAAAAAAATAGCTTGCGCGGAAATATCAGGTAAGTATATTTTTGGGAATGAATTTGATTTTATACCCAATTTTATTGATCACAAAAAATACTTAAAGGTTAATAAAGAAGAAATAGATGAATTTATGTTTCAACACAACATCCCCAAAAATATTGAAATATACTGTTTTATTGGATATTTAGGCGGAGAAAAAAACCCCCTGTTTGCATTAAAAATATTTAAAGAGATTTTAAGAGATAATTCAAATTCATTTTTACTTATCGCAGGGGATGGGCCAGATTCAAATCAATTAGAGGAATATATAAAAGGAAATCAAATGGAGAATAAAGTGGAAATGTTTGGAAATACAGATAAAGTAAGAGAAATTCTTCAAATATCCAATACCTTATTAATGCCATCATTCTCTGAGGGGATGTCGATGGCATTATTGGAAGCCCAAATATCTGGAGTAAACTGTATTGTATCGAAAGGGGTCCCAAAAACGAATGACATTAAAGCTGGGCTCTTTCATCAGTGTTCAACATTATCAGTTGAAGACTGGATAGATATGATAAAAGAGGGTAAAAAAACCGATGAAATAAGTCAAATGGAAATTATAAAATCCTTAGAAAAGATTGAATATGATAAGGAAAGCGTTGTAAAAAAATATGAAATGATTTATTCAAATCATAAATTTTAATAGTTAAGAAAATTTCATCCAATTAGCAAGGCTCCCACATCAAGACTTTGGAGTACTATTATTTAGAATTAAAATATATAACACTAAATTTTTTAACATTTATAATAAAAATATTATTAGGAGATATAATATGGGGGAAATTTTATTAAATGATTCTATTTTAGCGAAAAGAAAAAATATTGAAGGTTTAATGACGGTTTTAAACGCGTTATCAATTAATTTAGCACTTATAGGTGTTGCCATTTATATAAAAGATTATCCTTTTCAAAAATGGGTATTTCTATTTGCCCTATTATCGATAATTCAGTTAATTATTAATATCGTTACAGTAAGGAAATTAGAAGGGAAATTCTTCTCATTAACTACACTTTTTCTACTATTTTCATTTATAACTCATCTTGGGTTAGTAATAATTTTTGGGTTTAATATTAATGTAGAATTACCTTGGGATCCCATGTCCACGATTTCAACTAAAATGTTTAAAGATGCCTCTTTTTTTTCTTTGTGCTGCCATTTGTTTCTCATTCTGGGGATGTCTGTGATTTTTATAAATACTAAAACAATAAAAATTGTTCCTAAACTTTTAGAAAATGAAAATAATCAATTAGCTCTAACCAGAAATATTGGTACCATACTACTTTTTGCAGGCTTATTGCCCATGCTATATATCGATATTAATAAAATTATTTTATATGCAAATGGAAATTATTTAGATACTTTTCAATTGGGTATTCCTAGCTTTTTGTATATTATAGCTAGTTTTAGTGATATTGGAATAATAATGTTATTGATTGGTAATAAGTCGAATAATAGCAAAGTATTGCTATTACTAATACTTGTAACAATTTATAAAGGTGCTTTAATGTTCACGGGTAGTAGAGGCGAGCCCATTTTATATTTATTAACATTATATTTTATATATTATAACTTTATAAAAATAAAAAAAATCAAGTCCTTTAAGATTCCTTTATATTTATTTTTAATTTATATGGTAGGATTTTTAACCACGTTTATCAGTCGAACTCGTATGATGTCCATAAATGATGTGAATACCTTTATAGATGTTTTAAAATCAACATTTGTAGATTTCTCTCCATTTTCTGTCATAGCAGAGTTTGGTATTACAATAATTACATTAGGTATTTCGATAGAATTTTTTTCATTCAATAATGATTTTCAATATGGATTAAACTATCTTCTATCATTATTGAATATATTTCCAAATGTAGGTGGTGTGTTGGACTTTACTATTCCGAAAACAATATACATTTACAATTATCCTGCACATTTAAGGTCGTTTCTGGGCGGTTCCTATTTAGGTGAAGCGTTTTATAGTTTTGGCTATTATGGAATGATTTTTATAGCATTTATCGGAATGTTAATTAGTTATATTTCTTTAAAATTCCAAGAACTATTTTTAAAACAGAAATATATACAGTTATCAATTTTGTTGATTTTATTTCCAAATTTACTTTGGTGGACAAGGGCCTATTTTGCGGATATGGTGAGGGAATTTACTTGGATTTCTATATGTACTGTTATTTTAACTTTATTCTTAAAAAGAAATAAATAAATTTAAGGGTTTAAATAATATATGACTTTTTGATTTGTCCTAAAATATTAATTTCTGGGAGAGTATAAGATATGGAAACCGTTGTAGTAAGCGTTCATTGTTTAACGTATAATCATGAAAAATTTATAGCAGAGGCTATAGAAAGTTTTTTAATGCAAAAGACTAATTTTAAATTTGAAATATTAATACATGATGATGCTTCTACTGATCGAACGCCAGAAATAATCAAAGAATATGAGTTAAAGTATCCTGGGTTAATCAAGCCTATCTTTCAAACAGAGAATCAGTATTCAAAAAGAAAGTCGTTTAATACATTAAATCTTAATAATTTGATTCGTGCAAAAGGAAAATATATTGCCGTGTGTGAAGGTGATGATTACTGGATAGATCCATATAAGCTACAAAAACAAGTGGATATGATGGAGAAAAATCCTAATTGTAGTCTATGTGTTCATGGCGGATATATAGTGACTGCTGCAGAAAAAAAGGTTCTCTTAAAAAATAGACCATCTAAAAAGGATAAAGTTTTTACAGTAGATGAGGTTATTGAAGGTGGTGGAGGACTATTTTTAACTAATTCTATGGTATTCCGCAAAAATTACGGATTAGAAACACCTGAATTTTTAGAAAAGTCTCCAGTGGGTGATTATCCATATGTAATACATTTTTCCTTACTAGGTGAAGTATGTTATATTGACGAACTTATGTCAGCATACCGATTAGGACATAGTGGCTCTTGGACAGCAACAGAATTTAACACTATAGAGATTAAGAAGCGTCATTACTCTGAAATTGAAAAAATGCTTGATAACTTAAATGTATATACTGATTCTCAATATAAAGATGTAATTAATAGGACAAAAATAAAAACGCAAATCTCTTTTTTATTAGAACAAAGAAACTATTATGAAATAAAAAAAGGTATATATAAAGAATACTATTTAGCGTTAAGTTTCAAGAGAAAATTAATAATTTTTATGGATCAATTTAGTCCATTTCTATCTAGGATTTTGAGGGTTGTTAAAAGGAGAGTAAGTGTATGGACTTCCATCTAACAAAACTCAAAGTACTTTCGTCTCTTTTGTGGAAATTAACTGAAAGATTGGGAGTTCAGGGGATTCAATTTATCGTAATGATTGTTCTTGCCCGCTTTCTTTTACCGGATGATTTTGGATTAATCGTTCTGGTAATGGTTTTCATATCCATGGCTGGAATTATAACGCAAGGCGGATTTAATTTAGCCTTAATTCAAAAGAAAAAAGTTGAAGAGATTGATTTTTCATCGGTCTTTTATTTAAACTTATTTATTGCATTAATTCTATATATCCTACTCTTTTTCACAGCACCATATATAGCCTCATTTTTTGAACAACCTCAATTGAAATTTATTTTAAGAATACTTGCTATAACATTATTTTTTAATTCTTTAAGTGCAATTCAAAATACAATCATTTCGCGAGAATTTCAATTTAAAAAACTATTTACTAGTACATTGACGGCATCTATTATAGCGGGAATAGTTGGTATAGCTATGGCATATACTAATTATGGTATATGGGCTTTAGTAGGGTTTCAATTAACAAATCAATTTCTAGTTACGATTATATTATGGTTCACAATAAACTGGAGACCAAAATTTCTTTTTTCCTTTAAAAGGATTAAGCGTTTATTTTCTTTTGGGTGGAAGTTACTAGTTTCTTCTTTAATTGATGCAATAGATCTAAATATTAGAATTTTATTAATAGGGAAGTTGTTTAATCCTGCAATACTAGGTTTTTATAATAGAGGAGAGCAATTTCCTAATCTCCTTGTAAATAATATAAATGGAGCAATACAAGCGGTTATGTTTCCTACACTCTCGTCACATCAAGATGATAGAAATAGAGTGAAGGAGATTTTGCGGAGAGCAATTGTGACGAGTTCATTTATCATTTTCCCTATGATGGTTGGGTTAGCCGTCGTTGCAGAACCTTTAGTGAAGCTTTTATTGACAGAAAAGTGGCTACCTGCCGTGCCATTTATCCAAATTTTTTGTGCGGGCTATGCATTATGGCCAATTCATACAGCTAATTTACAGGCTATAAATGCATTAGGAAGAAGCGATATTTTTCTCAAATTGGAAATTATAAAAAAGCTATTAGGAGTATTTTTTTTAATAGTGAGTATCCCTTTCGGTGTTTATGCAGTAGCTCTTAGTATAGTAGTTGGTGGAGTTATAGCATCGTTCATTAATGCATATCCCAACTCGCAATTACTTAACTATAGTATTCGAGAGCAATGGAATGATGTGATTCCTTCCTTTCTATTATCTATTGTTATGGGAGCAGTTATATATACTATTCATTGGATTCAAATGTCAGCCATGTTAACCTTATTAGCTCAAGTTTTTGTCGGCGTATTTATATATATAGGATTAGCTGCTCTTTTCAGACTCGAATGTTTTTCTTATTTAGTAGTAACGCTAAAAGAACTTTTAAGAACTAGAAGGAGTATACAATTAAAAGCATATAAGAAAATATGATTATAGGCTATTTGTAAAAATTCATCCATTTAATTAATAGATAAGGAGAATAATATGGAAAACAAAGTATATTTAAGAGCTTTTGAGCATAGTGATATTAGTTTTTTAAATACTATTAGAAATAATGACACGCTTTATCAAACAACGACAGGTAATAAATACTATATTTCTTCAGAACATGATAAAAAATGGATAGAGGACAAAATATTTAATAATTACAATCAGCTCTATTTAGTTATTTGTAGTAGTGAAAGCCAACAACCACTTGGGTACGTTTGCGCAAATAACATTGACTATATCAACAGAAAGGCGGAATGGGGAGGGCTAATCGTTACGAATGAACTGAATAGTAAAGGGATTGGCACAGACGCGGGCTATTTACTATTAGATCATTTATTTGGCGAATTAGGTATGAATATGGTATATGCCTATGTAAATGAAAATAATAAAGCATCATATCGTTTATCTGAGAAGTATGGATTTAAAAAAGACGGGTTAATTCGAAATTTTGTTTATAAACAAAATCGTTTTCACAATGTCTATGTGTTTTCAATCTTGAAATCAGAATATGTAAATAACAAAACATTATACGTTGAGTAATAGTTACTGATTTCATTATAATGATTTTGAAATTTTACTAGGTTACTATCCTATAGAGCAAAGGTGATGCTATGAATAATCCAATACAAGTAACACAATCGTCCATGCCAGCGTTTACCGATTATATCGACGAAATAAAAGATTTATGGGAAAGTAAATGGTTAACCAATCAAGGCGCAAAGCACGCACAGTTAGAGCTGGAAATAGCGGAGTTTTTAAAGACGCCCAATGTGGCACTCTTTACAAACGGGCATTTAGCACTGGAAGCAAGTTTAGAGGCTTTCGGGCTGACAGGCGAGGTTATTACGACACCATTTACATTTGCTTCAACAACGCACGCCATTGTAAGAAAAGGATTAACGCCTATTTTTGCGGATATCAATCCTCATGATTATACAATGCAAACCGAAAATTTAGAGCGACTCATAACCGAAAAAACGTCAGCGATCCTGCCTGTTCATGTATACGGCAATCTGTGTGATGTAAAAGAAATTGAACGAATCGCCATTAAATATAATCTGAAAGTCATTTATGATGCGGCACATGCTTTCGGTGTTACCGTAAATGGCGAGAGTATGGCCAACTTTGGAGATGCTTCGATGTACAGTTTTCATGCTACAAAAGTTTTTAATACAATTGAAGGTGGGGCTCTAACGTTTAAAGATTCCAACCTAAAACACGTCATAAACGCATGTAAAAACTTTGGTATCACTGGACCTGAAACGATAGACTATATTGGTGGTAACGCCAAAATGAACGAATTTCAAGCAGCGATGGGGCTTTGTAATCTGCGAACACTCCATCAAGAAATCGCCAAAAGAAAAACCGTTTACGAACGCTATCTAGAAAATCTAAGCGGCATGGCTGATATAACAATACCAACGATTCAAAAAGAAGTCGCTAGTAATTATGCGTATTTCCCAGTGCTATTTGACAGCACAAAAACTTCAAGAGACGACATCCAACACGAATTAATGAAACACAATATATATACAAGAAAATATTTTTATCCATTAATCAATGAACTTGAATGCTACCAATCTAAATTCACTACTAATCCTACTCCAGTCGCACAACAAATCGCACAAAATGTCTTAACACTGCCACTCTATGCAGATTTATCATTAGATGCGGTCGATTGTATTTGCAGCTTAATCAAAGCCAAACTCAATCCTAAAAAAATAATTGTTTCAAAAGGGGATATTTTCATATGAACGTTGCCTTAATGCAACCGTATTTCTTTCCCTATCTGGGTTACTTTCAGCTTATCCACGCGGTCGATGAATTTGTTGTTTTTGACCAAGCACAGTATATCCGAAGAGGCTGGATTAACCGTAATCGACTGTTGAATCCACACAAAGAAAGCGTTTATATCAATGTGCCTGTACACAAAGCGCCTCGAGAAACAAAAATTAAAGATATATTGATCAATCATACGAGTAGTTGGAAGGACACGATTTTTCAACAACTCAGCTATTACCGGAAAGCACCGAACTATGCATTTGTACTGGATTTTATGACGGACTGCTTGGCGAGTGATGCGGTTTATTTAAGTGAACTAAATACGAGCGTCTTAAAAAAAGTTTGCGTTTTATTGGAAATCGATACAAAAATCACGGTTTTATCTGAGCGCTTGCCCCTGTTAACTGAAATGGATGCAGCGGATGACTGGGGAATTGCAGTCTCAAAAGCGCTACATGCTACTACCTACATTAATGCTATCGGTGGTATGGATTTTTACGATCAACAAAAATATCTCGCCAATGATTTAGATATTCAATTTATTAAAACCGAGCTAAAACCGTATCAACAATTTCACAATGAGTTTGTACCGGGTTTGTCCATTATTGATGTGCTGATGTTTAATGAGCCAGAACAAGTAAAACAGATGTTAGAAATTCATGAACTAATTAAATAGCAAAAAAGGGGACTAGATATGAAAGGCATACTTCTAGCAGGCGGTTCAGGAACGAGGCTGTATCCTTTAACGAAATCCATTTCAAAACAAATGCTACCGATTTACGACAAACCGATGATTTATTATCCGCTATCTGTATTAATGCTGGCGGGAATAAGAGAGGTTTTAATTATTTCTACCCCGCGTGATATTGAAGGCTTTAAGGAGCTTTTAGGGGATGGAAGTAAGCTAGGGATGCAGTTTGACTATGCGGTTCAGGAGCATCCAAATGGTTTAGCTGAGGCCTTTATCATTGGCGCGGATTTTATCGGTGATTCGTCCGTTGCATTTGTGTTAGGAGATAACATTTTTTACGGGTCTAATTTATCGCCTGTATTAAAAGAAGCAGCATCCTTAACGAATGGCAGTATAATTTTAGGCTGTTATGTCAATGACCCGCGCGCTTATGGCGTAGTTGAAGTAGATGCGCAGCACAATGCCATTTCAATAGAAGAAAAGCCGGAAAAACCGAAATCTTCTTATGCGATTCCAGGGTTATATTTCTTTGATAACAAAGTTGTTCAGTTTGCTAACGAGGTGCAGCCATCTGCGCGAGGGGAACTGGAAATTACCTCGATTTTAGAAAGATACATGCAGCAAGGTGAACTGATTGTAAAGCTTGCAGGGCGTGGGTTAGCTTGGCTAGATACGGGCACACATGAATCACTATTAGAAGCCTCAAATTTTGTTGAGGCAATTCAAAAACGGCAAGGCTTGTATATTGCGAGTATTGAAGAGATTGCCTACCGAAAGGGCTATATTACAAAGAAAGAGCTCATTGAACTTGCAGAACCTCTTATGAAAACAGATTACGGGAAATATTTGATGGATGTTACACAAATGGTCGAAGAAACTGTCGAAATTGTATCTTAAAAGGTGGCAAAATCATATGAAAAAGCTATTAGTAACGGGTGGAGCTGGATTTATCGGTGGTAATTTTATTCATTATGTACTTGAAAAATACCCTCATTATAAGCTCTATAATTTGGATGCACTGACGTATGCAGGCGATTTAACGAAGCATTCTGCGATAGAATCGTTGGAAAATTATCATTTTATCAAAGCGGATATTACAAATGAACATGAAATGATGCATTTATTCGAAAAGGAACGATTTGATTTTGTCGTTCATTTTGCTGCAGAAAGTCATGTAGATCGGTCCATTATCGAGCCTGGTATTTTTGTTCAAACCAATGTTCTAGGTACACAAGTGTTATTAGAAGCAGCGAGACGCGTCGGGATTACAAAGTTTGTTCACGTCTCAACTGATGAAGTTTACGGGGAGCTCGATTTGGACCCGACAACCTTTTTCACAGAAGAAACGCCGTTACAGCCAAATAGCCCATATAGTGCAAGTAAAGCATCCTCGGATTTTCTTGTACAGGCATATCACCATACTTACGGAATGCCCATGAATATTACGCGTTGTTCGAATAACTATGGCCCTTACCATTTTCCTGAGAAGTTAATACCTTTAACGATTAATCGTGTTTTGAAAGATGAAAAAGTACCGGTGTACGGGGATGGTCAAAATATCCGTGACTGGTTGCATGTGATGGATCATTGCGCAGCGATTGATGTCGTGTTGCATGAAGGTGTCGACGGTGAGGTCTACAATATCGGTGGTCATAATGAACGCACGAATTTACAAGTCGTGAAGACCATTATCCAAGCATTAGGTAAGTCAGAACAGCTGATTGAATTTGTCGAGGATCGTTTAGGTCACGATAAACGCTATGCCATCGATCCATCGAAAATTGAGCAATTAGGATGGAAGCCGAAATTCACCTTCGAATCAGGGATCAATCAAACGATCAAATGGTATATGGACAATAAAGCGTGGCTTGAGCAAGTGAATCGTAGGCGCATTCAGATGTATTGAGGCAATCATGGCGTTAGAAAGAGGCTGAGTTCTAGACAATAGAATTCAGCTTTTGTTCATTTAATTGTACGAAAGTAGAAAAGTAATCAAATGGAGAGGCAACAAGTAGGAGGCCATTATGATTGTGAATAAAAAATTTTATATAGCGATGATTATCTTATTAACCGTCATTCTAAGTGCATGTTCAGAAGAACGGCAAGGAGCAATAGATGTTGTGATTGAAGATGTATTCATTGAAATGAATGACGGGGTAAAATTAGCTTCTCGTATTTATCGCCCAAATGATGTTAAAAGCTATCCGGTCTTGCTCGCGAGAACGACCTATAATAGTGGCGCATTTAGCAGTAAAGAAGAAGGAGACTACCGAAAGCTTGGACTAACAATGGCTGAAAAAGGCTATGTCGTCGTGATCCAAGATGTTAGAGGCTTATATGGTTCTGAAGGAGAATGGCGATTGTTTCAGGATGATGCATCAGATGGGTATCAAACGGTTATTTGGTTAAACGAACAAGCATGGAGCAATGGGAAAGTAGGCGCTTTTGGGAAATCTGCTCCTGGAATGACAGCGAATTTATTAGCAACGAAAAACCCACCTGGATTAAAGGCTGCCTTTGTCCAAATGGCACCTTCTGAATTTTATGAAGAAGTGATTGCGGAAGGTGGCATTTATCGACACGAACTGGCAACAAGGTGGATGTATTTTATTAACACGGCGTATTCAATAAAAATGCTACAGCAAGGCAAAATTGATGACGAAACCTATTCTACTATAGTGGAAAAAAATAAGGAGTTTCCAGAGTTATTTAGACATACACCGCTTAATCGCTTCCCTTATTTAAGTGATAATCCATTGTTTACGTCAATTTTTGAACATTATATACAAGATGATTACTATGATTATTATGATATTCCGGCTAACTTTTCGAATATTAACATTCCGATTTATCACCTTGGAGGCTGGTATGACACCTTTTTAGAAGGAACGATGAAAAACTATCTCGGTCTGCAGCAAGATGGAGGAGATGGAGCGAAAGGGAACCAAAAGCTTCTGATGGGCCCTTGGACGCATCAAGATTTCGGACAGCACGGGATAGACGGCGATAGTGCTTTTTTTGAAGGCGATGAAATCTATTTAATTAACGAAATGGAGCGTTGGTTTGATTACTGGCTAAAGGATATCGATACAGGTGTTATGGCAGAAGATCCGATCACGTATTATACAATTGGCGCTAATGAATGGAAAACGTCGAGCGTATGGCCCGTTGCAAATGTAGAAGAAGATACATGGTACTTTACAAATGAAAAAAGCAACAGTGCTATGTCAATCAATGATGCGCGTTTGTCGAAACAACAGCCGGCTTTACAAGGGGTAGATCAATATAAATACGATCCGAAAACCCCAATTATTACCATTGGCGGGAGAAACTTATTTGGCGAATTAGGACTGGGGCCTTTAGATCAACGCCCTGCCGAAAAACATTCATTAACCTACACATCAGAGCCGTTAACACAACCTGTAGAAATCGGGGGGACGGTGACAGCGACGTTATATGTTTCTTCAGATGCCGTTGATACGGATTTCACGATGAAATTAACGGATGTTTCACCCGATGGTACGTCCCATATATTAAGTGAAGGTGCGTTACGAATGCGATTCCGTGAAGGACTAGATCAAGAAGTCTTTATAGAAGACGGGAAAGTGTATGAGATTGAAATCGATTTACAGGATATAAGTCATGTATTTAAAGAGGGGCATCGCATTCGAGTCGCTGTCGCAAGCAGCAATTTCCCGAGATTTGACCGAAATTCAAATACCGGAAATCCGCTCGGTGTAGATTCAGAACTAGATTTTGTGATCGCAGAAAATACTGTTCATATCGGTCCAGACTATCCATCACATATCAAGCTACCGATCATAAAACATCAAGAATAAAGGAAGCAGTTTGTCTGTTTATTTGTTTGATACTAATTAGTAATGAATAGCAAAGCCCAAACATATAATAAAAAAGCTTAAAAATATTGCAATCACTAGAGAATCGGTAGGTGATAAAAATGACAACAGTCAAGGCAATAGAATACCATTTCCCAACAAACTATCAAACTAATGACCCGAACAATAAATTAACTAAAAAGCTTGGCATATCAACGAGATATATCGCGGAGCAGGATGAAACTGCTTCTGACTTAGCGATACAAGCTGCTGAAAAGTTATTTGCAAAGGGCATTTGTCAAAAGGGTGAAATTGATTTTTTGCTTTTTTGCACACAAGCACCAGATTATATTTTGCCGACAACAGCCTGCATCATTCAGGAGAAATTAAAGCTTCGGACGAGTTGCGGTGCACTGGATTTTAATTTAGGCTGTTCGGGATTTATTTATGGTCTGGCTCTTGCAAAAGGTCTGATTGAAAGTGGGCAAGCGAAAAAGGTGCTGCTTTTAACAGCAGATACGTATAGTAAATTTGTTCACAATCAGGATCTCGGTACCTCTTTATTATTCGGGGATGGAGCAGCGGCGACTTTAATTACGGAATCTTCCGATGAAGGCGTGGGACCATTTGTATATGGAACAGATGGCAGCGGGGCAAAAGATTTAATCATCTATGCAGGCGGGGCGAGAGAGCCAATGGATTCTGAAGCTTTAATAGAAGTGGCAGATGAAAAAGGCAATATTCGAACGCGCAGCAATTTGTATATGAATGGATCAGAAGTATTCAATTTTGCGATGAGAGAGGTCCCAAAAGCAATTGCTGATTTGTTACACAAAGAACAGACGACCTTGAATGACTATGATTATTTTATTTTTCATCAAGCGAATGCGTACATGCTAGAAGCTTTGAGAAGAAGACTCGGTATTGATAAGACTAAGTTTTCCATTCAATTGAAGGATTGTGGCAATACGGTTTCATCTACAATTCCAATTGCTTTAAAAAGAGAAATCGAACAGGGAAACATAAAAAATGGGGACAAAGTGTTATTAGTTGGGTTCGGTGTAGGACTATCTTGGGGTGTTTGCGCAATCAAGATCAGCGCGTAATTTTATTTTTTATGAGGGGGCAAATCGGTGAATCTCCAACAATTTATTACATTATGTGAAGAAATTTTAGAAGTAGAACCAGGTACGCTAACAATGGCTACACGTTTAGACAGTATAGATGAATGGGACTCCTTAACGAGGATGGACTTAGTTTCTTATTGTGATGACAAATTCAACACAACACTTCCTGTTGAAATTTTTCGAGATACAGAAACATTTCAAGACGTAATCGATAAAGTGAAGCCGTATTTATATGTGACGGCCTATGAAAAATGAGGACATTCTATTAATTGGTGATGGCGAATTTGCTGAAATTGCCTATGAATACTTTACGTATGATTCACCATATCGTGTCGTGGCCTTCGCTGTTGAAAAAGAGTATCTAAAAAAAGACACACTGTATGATTTGCCGATTATTCCTTTTGAAGAAATTGAACAGTATTATGCACCAGCTCAATATAAAGTGTTTGTTGCGATCAATAGCACAAAGTTAAATCGACCCCGGACTCGCTTATATCATGAAGTGAAAAATAAAGGCTATGAAGTCGTTTCTTATATTAGCTCAAAAGCCTTTGTTTGGCCCAATGTAACAATTGGGGAAAATACGTTTATTTTTGAACACAATGTCTTACAGCATCATGCCCGTGTAGGGAATAATGTCATTATGTGGAGCGGTAATCACATTGGCCATCGTTCAGTCATTAAAGACAATTGCTTTATCACGTCTCAGGTGGTGATAGCGGGACGTTGTGAAATTGGGGAAAGTTGTTTTTTGGGGGTTAACAGTACGTTGAATGACTCAATTAAAATCGCAAAAGATTGCTTGATTTCATCGGGAGCGGTCGTCAATAAACATACAAAAGAAGGCTTCATTTACTCGGGAAATCCCGCTAAAGAAAATAAAATCACTAGTTATCGATATTATGGAATAGCAGCTGAACCGTATATTAATCATTAACAACAATCCTATTTCAAGGGGGAATAAAATTGGAAGAAACTATCACTCTACGAGAAATATTCAGAGTAATAAGGAAACGAATGGTGCTTATTATTATCTTCATTATTATTAGTATTGGTATCAGTCTAGGGATAACGGTTTACGTCTTAACACCAATTTATCAGGCACAAACTCAAATATTAGTCAATCAAAAAAGTAACTCTGTGGAAGCGAACCCCTGGCAATCAATAGAGAGCGATTTACGATTGATTAATACGTATAACGAAATTATCACAAGTCCGGTCATTTTAACCCCAGTTATTGAAAAGCTTGAGCTAGATACTACGCCAGAACAATTAATGAAACAAATATCCGTGTCGAGTAAAAGTGAATCAAAAGTTGTAAATATTAGCGTCGATGCCACCGATCCATTACGGGCTGTTGAAATAGCAAATACCGTGGCCGAAGTATTTAAAGAGCAAATTCCAAAGTTGATGAGCGTAGACAATATTACGATTTTATCAGCAGCAAAACAAAGTGATTCGCCCCGTCCCTTAAAACCAAATAAAGAGCTGAATCTAGTAGTTGGAGCAGTCATTGGCTTTATGTTAGGTGTTGGGTTGGCAATGTACTTAGAATTTTTAGATACGACAATCAAGAGCGAGGATGACATTGAAACATTTTTGCATTTGCCAGTGATGGGTGTAGTTGGATTAATTCCAGAAGAAAAAGTGAAAAAAAAGTCCCTATTCTCGCAGAAAGATAGGAGGAAAAAAAATGTTTTGGCTGAAAAGTAGAAAAAAGAAAAAAAGTCTAAAGCTCTCAAGAAAGGCCCGACAACTTGTGACGGTTACAGATATGAAATCGACTGTGGCGGAGCAATATCGTATGATCCGTGCAAATATTACATTTTCTACGCCTGGCCAAGAAATAAAAACCATTTTAGTTACCTCCTCAACACCAGGTGAAGGGAAGTCTACAAATGCAGCAAATTTAGGCGTTGTTTTTGCGCATGAAGGAAAAAAAGTGTTGATTATTGATGGTGATATGCGCAAATCAACGTTGCATCAAACGTTCAAAACCTTTAATAATATCGGGCTGTCGAATTTTCTGACAAAGAAAATTTCTTTCGAAGAAGCTGTACAAGAGACATTTATAGTAGGGCTCTACGTCATTACAAGTGGTCCGGTTCCAACAAATCCAGCAGAATTACTTTCCTCAAAAGCGATGGATGCATTGATCCTGGAGGCCAAGAAGACGTTTGACATCATTATTATTGACGCGCCCCCCCTGTTATCGGTATCAGATGCACATATCTTGTCGAATAAATGTGATGGAACATTATTAATCGTTCATTCGGGTGTTGCAGAAAAGGAGGTTGTCCGAAAGGCAACGGCGATTTTAGAAAATTCCCAAGCGACCATTTTGGGAGTTATTTTAAATAAATACGTTGCCCCTCGTAGCAAAGATTATTATAATGCTGAACATTATATGGAATCCTGACAAATCGGTCATATGTTGTCGAAAGTGAGGGTTCATTATAATTTACAACTTTTCTAAGACTATTTCTTTTCGGCCGTGCATACAATAGGCTACGGACAATAAATAAACCAGTCCTAATAAAAAAAGAGGAACTTATATGAGGAGGAATAGCTGTGGATTCATTAAAAGTATCATCTCGTTCTAATCCGAACTCAGTTGCAGGGGCACTAGTCGCGGTCATTCGGGAACAAGGGTATGCAGAAATGCAAGCAGTTGGAGCAGGCGCACTGAATCAGGCGGTAAAAGCGGTGGCCATTGCGAGAGGATTTGTGGCACCGAGCGGAACGGATTTAATTTGTGCACCAGCTTTTGCAGATATTACGATTGCTGGTGAAGATCGAACAGCACTTAAGCTTCTTATTGAAAAACGTAAACGATAATTTTTTTCTAGAAAACTAATTTTATATAATGGGGGAAATAACTGTGGATGCATTAAAAGTATCATCTCGTTCTAATCCTAATTCTGTGGCAGGAGCACTAGTTGCGGTCATTAGAGAGCAAGGCTTTGCAGAAATGCAAGCGGTCGGCGCAGGGGCACTGAATCAGGCAGTCAAGGCAATCGCTATAGCGAGAGGGTTTGTGGCACCGAGTGGAACGGACTTAATTTGTGCACCTGCATTTGCGGATATTATAATTGCAGGGGAAGATCGAACGGCATTAAAACTACTTGTTGAAAAAAGAACACGTTAAGCTACAAACATTTACGCGAATGAAAAATTTGCGTAAATGTTTTTTTCGTTTTGGAACATTTTAAGAAGAGAAGCGTTGTGAAAAGAGAGCACATTGTTTGGCATTTATCTTTCCTAACCACAATATGTGCGAAAAATCGAAGTTTATGAGCGAAATATGTGCGGATATGAGCGTTTTTATGTAAGTTATGAGCGAAAATTTTACCGTTATGAGCAATTACCACAAAGTTACGAGCAGAATCCCTTAAAATGGAATTAATATCCCCGAAAATGGTGCACAGACCGCTCAGCATGACGTAACTTGAAAACATAATCAATTTGTGTACGAAAGCTTCCGTCAAAGGTCTGATTTTTTGATGCGATATGACATTTGCAATAGAAGGAACTAACACTTCATGTTAAACTAATGAAGGAAATTTATCACCATTACGTCATGTAATGGCTTATACATAGCTGTAGCTTTATTCAGCTACCGAATCAAGTCGTTTCAAACGCTTGATTTACTTTATAAATAGAACCCTTAAGGAGATGTTGATATGTTACATCAGCTTTCATGGAAAGTCGGTGGGCAACAAGGTGAAGGAATCGAGAGTACAGGTGAAATCTTCTCAATGGCAATGAATCGTTTAGGTTATTTCCTATACGGTTACCGTCATTTCTCTTCACGTATTAAAGGTGGCCATACGAATAATAAAATTACGGTGCGTCCGACAGAGGTACGTTCAATTGCGGACGATTTAGATATTTTAGTGGCGTTCGACCAAGAAACGATCGACGTGAACTATAAAGAATTAACAGCATCAAGTATCATTTTAGCCGATGCAAAATTTAATCCAACAAACCCAGAGGACTGTGTAGCGCCTCTTTATGCAGTACCATTTACAGAAATTGCAGCAGAGCTAGGAACGTCACTGATGAAAAACATGGTGGCAATCGGTGCGACAGCGGCCCTGTTAAATTTAAATGAAGAAGTATTCCAATCAGTAGTTGACGAAATCTTCGGCCGTAAAGGGGAAGAAGTCGTTGCAAAAAACATTGAAGCGATTACCCGTGGGCGTGAAGCGATTGCCGAGCAAATCGGTGAGCGTGTAGGAGCGTGGGAGTTAGTTCCTGCAGACGGCAAACGTCGTATGTTCATGATTGGTAATGACGCGGCAGCATTAGGCGCACTTGCAGCGGGTTCACGCTTCATGGCAGCTTACCCAATAACACCCGCTTCTGAAATTATGGAATACATGATTAAAAAGCTTCCGTTAGTGGGCGGCGCGGTTATTCAAACAGAGGATGAAATCGCAGCAGCAACAATGGCAATCGGTGCAAACTACGGTGGTGTTCGTGCATTCACAGCATCAGCAGGTCCTGGTCTATCACTGATGATGGAAGCAATCGGCCTTTCAGGTATGACCGAGCAACCACTTGTTATTTTCGATACACAACGTGGTGGTCCATCAACAGGTTTACCGACAAAGCAAGAGCAGTCAGATTTAATGGCGATGATTTACGGGACACACGGTGAAATTCCGAAAGTGGTAATCGCACCTTCTACAATGGAAGAAGCGTTCTACGATACGATTCAAGCATTTAACATTGCAGAAGAATTACAACTACCAGTAATCGTTATGACCGATTTACAATTAGCATTAGGTAAACAAACGGTTGAACCATTTGATTACAGCAAAATTGAAATCCGTCGCGGTAAAATTGTTGATACGGTGGAAGTAGAAGAAGGATCAAAAGAGTATTTCAAGCGTTTTGAAAACACAGAAGACGGTGTTTCGCCGCGTGTACTACCAGGAACTAAAGGTGGGATTCACCACGTAACGGGTGTTGAGCACGATGAAACAGGGAAACCTTCTGAAGCGACAGGCAACCGCCGCACACAAATGGACAAACGTATGCGTAAACTAGCGCAGGTACGTTTTGAAAATCCTGTATATGTTAACGCGCCACATGAAGAAGCAGATGTACTACTAGTCGGCTTCAACTCAACGCGCGGTGCATTAGAAGAAGTACAAGAAGCGCTAAATGCTGAAGGCTTAAAAGTAAACCACGCGCATATTAAATTAGTACACCCATTCCCAGCAGCAGAAATGACTGCGTTAATGGATCGTGCGAAAAAAGTGATTGTGGTAGAAAACAACGCAACAGGTCAATTAGCGAACATTATGAAAATGAACATCGGTGGTCATGCGAAGATGAAATCGGTTTTAAAATACGATGGCACACCATTTATGCCACGTGAATTAACGAACTTAGTGAAGGAGGAAATGTAATCATGGCAACATTTAAAGATTTCCGTAATTCAGTAAAACCGAACTGGTGCCCAGGCTGTGGTGACTTCTCTGTTCAAGCAGCCATTCAACGTGCCGCAGCAAACGTCGGCTACGAGCCAAATGAATTAGCTGTGATTTCTGGTATCGGCTGTTCAGGTCGTATTTCAGGCTACATTAACTCATACGGCTTCCACGGCATTCACGGTCGTGCCCTACCAATCGCACAAGGCTTAAAAATGGCCAACAAAGATTTAAAAGTAATCGCATCAGGTGGTGACGGTGACGGTTTTGCAATCGGTATGGGTCATACAATCCATGCGATTCGCCGTAACATCGACATTACGTACGTGGTTATGGATAACCAAATCTACGGCTTAACAAAAGGCCAAACGTCTCCACGTTCAGCAGCTGGTTTCATTACGAAATCAACGCCAGGTGGTGCGATTGAGCCATCATTAAAACCATTAGAAGTTGCATTGACAAGCGGTGCCACATTCGTAGCGCAAGGCTTCTCAACAGACATTAAAGAATTAACGGCGATGATTGAAGCCGGCTTAAATCATAAAGGTTTCTCATTCATTAACGTCTTCTCACCATGTGTGACATACAACAAAGTAAACACATATGAATGGTTTAAAGAAAACTTAACAAAATTAGCAGATATCGAAGGCTATGACAATTCAAATCGTGGTCAAGCGATGCAAACGGTGATGGAGCATGAGGGCTTAGTAACAGGGATTATTTATCAAGATACAGAGACATCTTCGTATCAAGAAAAAATCCAAGGCTACTCAGAATTGCCACTAACAGATATCGACATCAGCTTATCTGAAACGCAATTTGATAAATTAGTAAAAGAATTTATGTAATGTGTAAGAGAGTATCCAGAACTTAACCTGGGTACTCTCTTTTTTACATGTATTTTACAATTTCCGTAAAGTAATTTTACAGTAGTTACTTATAGTTAGAGGTAAGTCTAACAACAGAAGAGGTATCAGGCAGTGCGCTTTCTAAATGCGATTAAAGTGAAGGATAGGCTAGCGGTTTTAATGATTGTTTGTATTTTTTCAAATTTGATTTTAACGGTGTTTAGTATCGATTATTTACGTAAAATGGAGCAGGAAACAGCTAAGATGTATGAAGAAAAGCTGTTAAGTATACAGCTGTTGCAACAACTAGAGCAACAATTAGTGCTAGACGGAGAATTAGCACCGGGGAGTCAAGAAAAGTTAAAAGTGATGATGTTTGACGGCAAAATGGAGCATTATGTGAAGCAACTTACCGCAAATCCGTCAACCGCATTATTTGATGAAATGAATACATATATTATTGAGCGAGCAAGCGCACAGCTTGCGCATCATGAGCAGGATATTGCATTTGGGTATCGCTTATTAGTAGGGATTTCCATTGTCCTCATGATGGTTATTTTATACTTTGGTGTTGGCGCGGTTCGGGCAATAAATAAACCAACACGCGAATTAAAACGGTTGTTTAAACTTGCACAGCAAGGGGATTTAACGAATTATGCAACACATAGTGCAACCGATGAGCTTGGTGAAACGACCAAATACTATAACTTAATGATGGCGGATGTTAAAGAGTTATTAAAAACAGTAAGACATAGTGCCACCTCAGCGACAGAAGCGAACCATGATTTGACGTATAATTTTGAGCAAATTACAAAAGGTGCAGTCCATATTGCTTCTAATGCAGATGTGATGACGAGCTCACTTCATTATGCGACCGCACAGCTTGCGGAAAATACTGCATCCATTCAGCAAGTAGGTGCTGGAATTGATGAAATTTCACAGCGTATGCATGAAATTGAGCATGTGGTACAACAAACAATTGCAAAAGCATCGGACGGAGAAATCATTGTGGAGCAAAGCTTGTCACAAATGCACTGTATTGAGCATTCGATGGCGCAATCCAATCATAAGCTATTGCAACTAAAAGAGCAGTCTCAAGAAATTTCTCGAGCGGTGCATATGATCCATGAAATTGCGAATCAAACCAATTTATTAGCGTTAAATGCCTCGATTGAAGCTGCACGAGCAGGTGAACATGGTAAAGGCTTTGCGGTTGTCGCACACGAAGTACGAAAGTTAGCAGAGCAATCGAAAACATTTACGAACGCAATTGCAATAATTGTGACCGATATTCAAGAGGGAACCTTTGAAGCAACAAAAAGTATGGATGAAGCGATGCAAAACGTAACAATTGGTGCTAAATTTACGGAGCAAAGTGCATCGCAGTTTAGAGAAATTACAAATGAGGTACATCAAATTGGCCCGCAAATGGAGCATATGGCACAGGTGATGGTTCAAATTTCAAGTCATAGTACAGGAGTGACAGAAAGCGCCATCGAATTAACAAACCGCTCTGAAGAAAATTTAGCATCTATGCAAAAAATTCAGCAGCAGGTCGTTATACAAAAACAATCGACTACTGAAATATCAGATGAAATTCGCAGCATTGCCAAAAATATGCGAGCATTAACGCATGCAGTAGATCGATTTAAAGTGTAACATCAAACTTTTGGTGACAATAGTGCACCAAAAGTTTTTTAATTGGTTGATTACCTGTTAAATTAGATACAATTTTGATGTAAAATAAGAACGTGTAAAAATAAAATATCTGTAAATTTTAAAAAATTAGTGAAATTTAATAACTTAATTGGTATGATGTAATCAATTAGTAATGATACTAATCGATATGTAAAAAAATACCATAAGTTCAAATACCCACAAAAATTTTAAAAATGTTAAAAATATTTATAAAATTGACGCTTTTAATAAATTATTGATTGTAGTACAATGGGGATAAGCGGTTGGTAGATGCATTAGTTAATAGGGATTTTAATGATTTATAGAGAGATAGTAAATTAAGCATGCATAGTCCGTTTTAATAGTCATGAACGACTAGTCGTTTATATGCTAGGGGAAAGAGAAGTTAGTTAATTGTGTTCGAAACGTTTTAAATCATTGCGGGTTTTACGCAATATCACACTTTATTTAAGGGGATGAAATTTATGAACAATCAAATTCAATTAATAATTCCAGAGTGGTTTGTATTAGACGAGCTACATATTATCGAAACTGTAATTGGTGATCCTTCATCTGGTACAGGAATGATTATTGCAGGCGAAAATCTTGATGCAACAAAGCATTGTTGCCCAACTGTACGTTTGTATATGATTCGTTTAGTAGGAGATCAATATGAACTGATGAAAGAACTGGATGCTTTTCAATTCCAATCGGTAGAAGATGCTAAGGCGTTTTGCGATAAGCTACCTCAATTAAATGCCATTGATTTAATTATGTTAATGAATAAAGAAGAGCCAATGTTTGCTCTATAAAATACTTTCCGTACTCGATAATGGGTGCGGTTTTTTTGTGCAAATTTATAGGCGAATGAATATCGTGTGCGTTCTCTAGAGGCGTTGTTTATAATAATGAAGAGAAACTATGAAATTTAACTTAAGGAAGTGATCTAAATGGCTAGAGGTGTATACATTCACATTCCTTTTTGTCATCAAATTTGTAACTACTGTGATTTTAATAAGGTGTTTTTTAAAAATCAGCCAGTTGATGAATATATTGAAGCGTTAGGGCGCGAAATGGAGCTAACCGTAAAGCAAATGCCAGAAGCATTCGCGAATATCGAAACGATCTTTTTAGGTGGCGGGACACCAACTTCACTGTCAGCAGTCCAAATCGAAAAATTATTATCTCTTATTGCGAAACATATTCCGTTGTCAAACGTAAAAGAGTTTAGTAGTGAAGCAAATCCCGACGAATTAACAGTTGAAAAGCTACAGGCGCTTTATAACGGGGGCGTGAATCGTTTAAGTATGGGTGTGCAATCATTTGATCAAGGCTTGCTCGAAAAAATTGGGCGCACGCATTCGAATGAACATGTATACGAAACGATTCAAAATGCCAAAGATGTCGGCTTTACGAACATTAGCATCGATTTAATGTACGGTTTACCAGGGCAAACGATGGCACAGTGGCAAGATTCACTTGAAAAAGCATTGGCACTGAAACTCCCACATTATTCAGCGTACTCACTAATTGTCGAGCCGAAAACCATTTTCTATATTCAATACGCAAAAGGAAAGCTGATTTTGCCGACAGAGGATTTAGAGGCGGAAATGTATGGTGTGTTAATTGATACAATGGAAGCACATGGTGTGCATCAGTACGAAATTAGTAATTTTGCGCATGAAGGCTATTCTTCAACACATAATAAAATTTATTGGGATAATGACGAATATGCAGGCTTTGGCGCGGGTGCACATGGTTATTTACAAGGTGTGCGCTATTCAAATGTGGCGCCAATTAAAAAGTATATTGAACTTGTGATGGAAGGCAATCGTCCTTTATTACACGAGCATACCGTAACGCTAGAAGAACGTTTAGAGGAGCAAATGTTTTTAGGGCTTCGCAAAACGGACGGTGTGACGCATGCAGAGTTTGAACAGAAATTTGGCCAATCGATGGCTTCATTATATGAAGAAATTATTGCGAAATTACAGCAAGAAAAATTGCTTGAGATGGATGAACAGGGAGTACGTTTAACTCGCCGAGGTCGCTTTGTTGGCAATGAAGTGTTTCAGCGCTTTTTAATTTAATTCAGTTAGGGGTTCAACCCCCAACTGAATTAAATTAATCCTCCGGAGGGTGTCACAGATTTTTTAAAGGAGTTTTTCGAGCACACTCAAAAAAAAATCTGGACGCAATTACGCCGAGGCATAATTGAATAGGAGAATAATTTCATAAAAAATTTAAAAAAATTTGGGCGGATTCATTGACATCAATTTAGGGATTTGTTAATTTATATAATATATTAGCACTCCACTTGAACGAGTGCTAACAGAGGTGAAAAAGATGTTAACAAATCGACAATTACAAATATTACAAGTAATCGTAGATGATTTTGTGATGTCTGCTCAGCCTGTTGGTTCGCGTCAATTATCTAAAAAGGAAGGCATTACCTATAGTGCCGCTACCATTCGTAACGAGATGGCAGACTTAGAGGAATTAGGCTTTTTAGAAAAAACGCACACTTCTTCAGGACGAGTTCCATCAGAAAAGGGCTATCGTTATTACGTAGACCATTTATTACAGCCTCAGATTATTACACCTGGGGAAGTTGAAACAATTCATTCGCTGTTTAAAAAGCAAATACTAGAAGCCGAGCAACTTATTAAAGAATCGGCCAATATACTATCAGAACTAACAACGTATACAACGATTTTACTTGGTCCTGATGTACAAAAGCACCGTGTGAAAAAGTTTCAAATTGTTCCCTTAACAAATGAAACAGCGGTTGCGATTATCGTCACAGATAATGGTCATGTAGAAAATCGCACATTAACGTTACCACCTGGTTTTAGTCCAGTTGACATTGAAAAAATGGTAAACATTTTAAATGAACGATTAGTAGGGATTCCGCTGTTTGAACTTCCGATGAAATTGCAGACAGAAGCGCTTGCAGTATTGAAGCAGCATGTCAATGCATCGGAGACAGTTGTCAATTCACTGTTATCGATTTCATCCGGTCAATCGGAAAACAAAGTGTACTACGGTGGAAAAACCAATATGTTAAATCAGCCTGAATTTCATGACTTAAATAAAATGCGGATGCTGATGGATTTAATGGATAAGGAAGGCCAAGTGCAATCATTATTCAATCCACAAGACTACCGCATTAATAATGATCTAGGCATTCAAATTCGCATAGGCTCAGAAAATAATCATTTGGCTATGGAAAACTGCAGTGTCATTACCGCTTCTTTTTTAGTAGGTGAAGAGCAGCAGGGGGCAATCGCGATTATCGGCCCAACACGTATGGATTACCGCCGTGTTGTGACGTTACTTGATGCGATGCGCACTGGTTTATCGCAAGCCTTTTTCGATCAGAAAAAATGATGTGAATCCGAGGAGGAAAAGAAGTGTCAGAAACAACAAAGACAACAGAAGAATTACAACAAGAGACTACGAATGAAACAGTAGAAGCTACAGAAACAGAAGTAGTAGAAGAAGTTGTAGTAGATGAAAACGAATTAAAACTTGCTGACTTAGAAGCAAAATTAGCAGAAGAAGAAGCGCGTTACGTACGCTTACGTGCAGACTACGATAACTTAGCTCGTCGTAATCGCTTAGATTTAGAAGCATCAGCTAAGTATCGTGCACAAAATTTACTAACAGAGCTATTACCTGTATTAGATAATTTAGACCGTGCCTTGAAAGTAGAAACGACTACTGAAGAAGCGGCTTCATTATATAAAGGTGTAGAAATGGTATACAACCAACTGCTAGTAGCTACGCAAAAAGAAGGCTTAGAAGTGATTGCAGCAGAAGGCGAAAGCTTTGATCCAAACTTCCACCAAGCAGTTATGCAAGAACAAGATAGCGAAAAAGAAGCAGGTACAGTGCTGCGCGAGCTTCAAAAAGGTTATAAATTAAAAGACCGCGTATTACGACCATCAATGGTTTCAGTAAACGAGTAGTATTTCTTGCCATAGCCAGTGCAGGATATGGCAACACTTCAATGTAATCGAATTAAACAAAATTATGTGTTTGAATAATAGGAGGAAAAACGAATTATGAGCAAAATTATCGGTATTGACTTAGGAACAACAAACTCTTGTGTATCAGTATTAGAAGGCGGCGAGCCAAAAGTAATTCCAAACCCAGAAGGCAACCGTACAACACCATCTGTAGTAGCATTCAAAAACGGTGAAAAACAAGTTGGTGAAGTAGCGAAGCGTCAAGCGGTTACAAACCCAAATACAATTATCTCAATCAAATCTAAAATGGGTACAAACGAAAAAGTATCTGTAGATGGCACAGACTACACACCACAAGAACTATCAGCAATGATCTTACAATACTTAAAAGGTTATGCAGAAGACTACTTAGGTGAAAAAGTAACGAAAGCCGTTATTACAGTTCCTGCTTACTTCAACGATGCACAACGTCAAGCAACAAAAGACGCTGGTAAAATCGCTGGTTTAGAAGTAGAGCGTATCATCAACGAACCAACAGCAGCAGCTTTAGCTTACGGTTTAGATCAACAAGATGTTGACCAAAAAATCTTAGTATTCGACTTAGGTGGCGGTACATTCGACGTATCAATCCTTGAGTTAGCTGACGGCGTATTCGAAGTATTAGCAACTGCGGGGGACAACAAACTAGGTGGTGACGACTTCGACGACAAAATCATCAACCACTTAGTAGCTGAATTCAAAAAAGAAAACGGCGTTGATTTATCTAAAGATAAAATGGCGATGCAACGTTTAAAAGATGCAGCTGAAAAAGCGAAAAAAGACTTATCAGGTGTAACAGCTGCACAAATTTCATTACCATTCATCACGGCTGGTGCGGAAGGTCCATTACACTTAGAAATGAACTTAACGCGTGCGAAATTCGATGAGTTAACACATGATTTAGTTGAGCGTACAATCGTACCAACGCGTCAAGCGTTATCAGATGCAGGTCTTTCTGCTTCAGAATTAGACAAAGTCATCTTAGTTGGTGGTTCTACTCGTATTCCTGCAGTAGTAGAAGCAATCAAAAAAGCGACTGGACATGAGCCACACAAAGGCGTAAACCCAGACGAAGTAGTAGCAATGGGTGCTGCTGTACAAGGTGGCGTATTAGCTGGTGACGTACAAGGCGTATTATTATTAGATGTAACACCATTATCATTAGGTATTGAAACTATGGGCGGCGTTATGACGAAATTAATCGACCGTAACACAACGATCCCAACTTCTAAATCTCAAGTGTTCTCAACAGCTGCAGATAACCAACCAGCAGTAGACATTCACGTATTACAAGGTGAGCGTTCAATGGCAGCAGACAACAAAACATTAGGTCGCTTCCAATTATCTGATATTCCAGCAGCACCACGTGGTATTCCACAAATCGAAGTAACATTCGACATCGATGCAAATGGTATCGTATCAGTTAAAGCAAAAGACTTAGGTACGCAAAAAGAGCAAACAATTGTGATTCAATCTGATTCTGGTTTAACAGATGAAGAAATCGAACGCATGGTAAAAGACGCAGAAGCAAACGCTGATGCGGATGCGAAACGTAAAGAAGAAGCTGACTTACGTAATGAAGCGGATCAATTAGTATTCCAAGTAGATAAAACAATCACTGACTTAGGTGAGCAAATTACAGAAGATGAAAAGAAATCTGTAGAAGACGCACGCGATGAACTAAAAGCTGCTTTAGAAGCGGGCGAATTAGAGGGCATCAAAGCTGCTAAAGAAAAATTAGAAGGCGTATTACAGCCATTAGTAATGAAAGTATATGAGCAAGCTGCAGCTGCTGCACAAGCACAACAAGGTGGCGCAGAAGGCTTCGAAGGCGCACAAGACGCTGGTAAAAAAGACGACGGTATCGTAGACGCTGACTTTGAAGAAGTAAAAGACGACAAAGAGAAGTAAGATACGTTTATAAAGCCAAACCTAAAAGCCAAAGACCGCTTGCGGCTTTGGCTTTTTGGTATTAGGCTAGCAATAATTCGATTATAAAGGAGTATGCCTTGGAATAAAGTCCGTTCTGCTACGTTACGGGGCACGCTTTCCTGGGGGCGTGGCTTCAACTAAATGTACTATGCCTCATACGGCGGCATAGTACATTGGATTTTACGCGCACGCTTATTCCCCTGGGAGTCGGCCCCTTCACTTCGCGGCACTCTACTTTAAAAATGAAGTAATACTTCCGATTAGTGGGCTAGCTACAGCGAGTAGAACGAAATTTGATTTGAGGTGCTTTCAAAATTGGGGATAAGTGTATCTACATTTATGTTATTTAATACATCTTTGTTGAAACGTGACGTGTACTTTGTTAAAAATGAAAAAGATTAAATCCTACTGTCGAGCGATTATTTAGTCGGAAGTATGGAATTTTAAACTAGAGTAAATAAGCAGATTTGTTTTTAACTATTTTTAGTAAGTGGTTTTTCTTATCTTAATTAAGCAATCAAGCATAGTTGTAGCTACAAGTTTTGTTTATAGTAGAGTTATGCGTAGCAAAGGCGGCGACTCCTACGGGAAAAGCGGGACAGCCGATACACCGCAGGAACGTAGTGACGAGGAGGATTGGCCCCGCCCGTGGAAAGCGTCCGCCGCAGCGCAGCATAACGGATGAGTAGGACAAACTTTATTGAACCCAATTGCATAATGATGTAGCAAATGGTATACATCATTTTTTCAACATGTTAAAATAGACGTTATGTAAAAAGAGCGGAGAGTGAATCATGAGTAAGCGCGATTACTATGAAGTGCTAGGCATTAGCAAAGGTGCTAGCAAAGACGAAATTAAAAAAGCGTACCGTAAATTATCAAAACAATATCACCCTGATTTAAACAAAGAAGCAGGGTCTGAAGAGAAATTCAAAGAAGTAGCAGAAGCGTACGAGGTATTATCAGACGATAACAAACGTGCACGTTACGACCAATTCGGTCACGAAGATCCAAACGCAGGCTTTGGTGGCGGAGGCGGAGGCGGTGGTTTCGGCGGCTTCGAGGACATTTTCAGTTCATTCTTTGGTGGTGGCGGACGTCGTCAAGACCCGAACGCACCACGTAAAGGTGATGACCTACAATTCCGCATGAACATTACGTTTGAAGAAGCGGTATTCGGGAAAGAAACAGAGATTGAAATTCCAAAAGAAGAAACATGCGACACATGTCACGGCTCTGGTGCAAAACCAGGGACACAACCACAAACATGTTCACAATGTAATGGTGCAGGCCAAGTAAATCAAGCGGTTGATACACCATTCGGTCGCATGATGAATAAGCGCTCTTGTCCAAGCTGTCGCGGACAAGGTAAAATCATCGTGGATAAGTGTACATCTTGTCGTGGTGCAGGTAGCGTAACGAAAAAGAAAAAAATCAAAATTACGATTCCAGCAGGTGTTGATGATGGTCAACAACTGCGCGTAGCGGGTCAAGGGGAAGCCGGCTTTAACGGTGGACCAGCTGGAGATTTATATATTGTTTTCGCGGTACGTAAGCACGAATACTTCGAGCGTGATGGCGACGATATTTTATACGAATTAAACTTAACATTCCCACAAGCGTCATTAGGTGACGAAATTGAAGTACCGACAATTCACGGTAAAGTGAAGCTGAAAATTCCAGTAGGTACACAATCAGGCGCACAATTCCGCTTGAAAGATAAAGGTGTTAAAAACGTTCACGGTTACGGCATGGGGAACCAATATGTTATCGTTAAAGTGGTAACGCCAACTAAATTAACTGAAAAACAAAAACAGTTATTACGTGAATTCGCAGAAATTAGTGGCGACATTCCTGAAGAACAAGGAAGCTCACTTTTTGATAAAATTAAAAAAAAAATTAAAGGTGACTAAAAGGAGAGATTGCAAGTGACGTGGACAGAACTTTCGATTTTAACAACGCATGAAGCAGTTGACGCAGTAACAAACATTTTACATGAAGCTGGCGCAAGTGGCGTAGTTATTGAGGATTCAAAGGAATTAGATAAGGAAAGAATCGATAAGTTTGGTGAGATTTATGCACTAAATCCAGCAGATTTTCCGAAAACAGGCGTCGTTGTAAAAGCGTATTTATCAGCGTCAAGCTTCTTATCGGAGACAATCGAAGAAATTAAGCTTGCAGTCGCAAACCTAGTGAACTTTGATATTAATATCGGTGAAAACCTATTCACGCTATGTGAGATAGATGAGGAAGACTGGTCAACGGCGTGGAAACAATATTACCACCCAGTGAAAATTTCAGAGCGCTTTACAATTGTGCCGACTTGGGAAGATTATCAGCCAGTTTCAACGGATGAGTTAATTATCGAACTGGATCCAGGTATGGCGTTTGGTACGGGTACACACCCAACAACGGTTATGTGTCTGCAAGGGCTTGAAAAGGTTGTCAAAGCAGGAGACACAGTAATCGACGTCGGTACAGGATCAGGCGTACTATCAATTGGTGCCGCGATGCTTGGCGCGAAAAGCGTACATGCCTTGGACTTAGATGAAGTGGCCGTTACAGCAGCGCGTGAAAACGTCGAGCTAAACAAAATGGATTCAATTGTAGAAGTATTCCACGGCAACTTACTGGATACCGTTAAAGAACCGGCAGATGTAGTTGTAGCGAATATTTTAGCTGAAATTATTATATCATTTACAGATGATGCCTTTTCAATCGTAAAACCAGGAGGCCTTTATGTAACGTCTGGTATTATCGGTGCGAAAAAGGACGATGTAAAAGTTGCGTTAGAAGCATCAGGCTTTGTAATCGAAGAAGTATTAATGATGGAAGACTGGGTCGCGATTATTTCTCGCCGACCATAAAACATGCAACAGCTGTATAAAAGCAGCTGTTGTTTTTGTATAAAGCAAAACTTCAATCAATGGGAGCCATCCCGCGGGATAAAGGAGAAGGAAGATGCAACGATATTTTGTAGAACAAAGCAGCACACAAGACGAATTTGTCATTGCAGGCGAAAATGCGCGTCATATTAGTAAGGTGATGCGTATGGCCGTGGGTGACGAAATTATACTTGTACACGACAATACCGCATTTATTTGTGAGATTACCGAAATCGATCAAGATGTGACGGCAAAAAAAACTGGTCGAACAGTTGCGTCACCTGAAATGCCCGTAAAGGTAGCTATTGCGTGTGGTTTACCAAAAGGTGATAAGCTAGAACTAATTGCACAAAAGGCAACGGAATTAGGTATGCATGCACTTGTTCCCTTTGCAGCAGAGCGTTCGATTGTAAAGTGGGATGATAAAAAGGCGAAGAAAAATCAAGAGCGCTTGCAAAAAATTGCCCAAGAAGCGGCAGAGCAATCGCATCGTACACATATTCCGCAGGTAGAACAGCCGATTAGCTTTAAACAGCTTGTACAAACGTTTAACAAGTATGATGCAGTCTTTATTGCAGACGAAGAAGATGCGAAGTTAGCTGAACGTACAAGCTTTAAGCAAAAATTACAAGCACTTGATTCATCGAAACAATTGAACATCTTATGCATTTTCGGTCCTGAGGGTGGGATTGCACGTCAAGAATCAGAAGTGATGCTTGCAGCTGGTGCACAGACAATGTCGCTAGGGCCAAGAATTTTACGTGCTGAAACGGCGCCATTCTATGCATTATCAGCCATTTCTTATGAATTTGAATAATTTACTTTAGAACAAACCAAAAAAAGGTTTGTTCTTTTTTTATTTATAGTTGTACAAATTTAAAATTAATTTGTATAATGTTTGTACATAGTTTTTTGCATTTATCTTTGAATGACTAGGAAAAAGAGGGTAATAGGCGGTAGAAACAATTATTACGGTAACATTTTAACTATTGTAGATAACTATGATTGTACAAAAAGCTGAATTACTTGTTGTTTTGTACATTCTTTTGAAAGGAAGAGGATGAGTAAATGAAAAAAATCGCAGTAATTGGAGCGGGTCCTGGTGGGTTAGCGGTAGCGATGCTTTTAGCGCACAAAGGATATGATGTATCAGTTTATGAAAAACAAGCATATGTAGGTGGACGTACAAGTGAAATTCGATTAGGTGACTATAAATTTGATATGGGCCCAACATTTTTGAATATGTTATACATTGCGGAGGAAATCTTTGAGTTAACGGGACGAAATATCCGTGATTATATAGAATTAATTGATTTGAATCCGATGTATCAGCTCATTTTCCATGATAAGAAAATGAACATGACGCGAGATGCCGATGAAATGATTCGCCAAATTAATGAGCTTTATCCGGGCAACGAAGGCAGCTACGAGCGTTATATGGAGCAGACGAATAAAAAGCTAGAAATTTTAGCGCCTGTATTACAAGCGCCAATGAATCGCATGACGGATTTATTGAACCCAAAAGTGATCAAGGCTCTAGGGGAGCTTGAAATCGGTAATTCACTTGTTGATACATTAGCGAAATTTTATAAAGATGAAGATTTGCAATTATCGTTTACGTTCCAAGCAAAATACTTAGGTATGTCACCATGGGAAAGTCCGGGTGCGTTTTCGATTTTATCGTATATTGAGCATGCTTATGGCGTGTACCACATTAAGGGTGGAATCAATAAGTTAACACAAGCGATGGCCAAAGTTTTTGAGGAAATGGGCGGGAAAATCTATTTAAATAATGGCGTGAAAAAGCTAACGCTACAAGATAAAAAAGTGACCGGCTTTACGTTAGAGGACGGTCAAAAGGTGGAAGCGGATGAAGTGGTGATTAACGGGGACTTTGGGCATATTATGACAACCGTTGTGCAACCAGGGGTATTAAAAAAATACTCTCCGAAAAAATTAGATGAAAAGCATTATTCGTGCTCCACTTTTATGTTGTACTTAGGTGTCAATAAGCGCTTTGATTTACCACATCATACGATTTGGTTTGCGAAAGATTATCGTAAAAATGTAGAGGAAGTGACAAAAACTAAACTCTTATCGGAGGACCCATCGATTTATATTCAAAATGCAATTGCGACAGATGAAACCGTCGCACCAGATGGGAAATCGACATTATATATCCTTGTGCCAGTGCCAAACAATTCGAGCGGCATCAATTGGGATAAGGTAGCAGCTCCTTTCCGTGAAATGGTGCTTGATATGGTATCTGAAAAGTTAGGTGTGGCAGATATTCGAGATTATATCGAGGAAGAGCGTATGATGACCCCTGATAATTGGGCGAACGATATCGGAGTATATAAAGGCGCAACATTCAATTTAGGTCACCAATTATCACAAATGCTGGTATTTAGACCGCGTAATAAGTTTGAAGAGCTAGATCAGTGCTGGCTTGTTGGAGGGGGGACCCATCCTGGTAGTGGGTTGCCGATTATTTTAGAATCGGCCCGTATTACGGCGAATGGTATTTTAAAGCAAGATCACTTGCCGCTGCTTCCAGTAAAACCTTTACCGAAAATCGAGCATTATCGACTTTCTACACAGTTGTATAAGCATCAGCCTGCAGCGATAAAAATGAATACTTAAAAGGAAAAGGCATCGCATGTCGTTATGCGATGCCTTTATCTTATTTACTGTGCATAATCGCCCGTGTAGTTTACAAGTGAGCAAGAGTGAACCCCATTGATTTCGTCGATGAGTGAAACAAAATACGTATTATCATCGACTAAACGCACTTCGACCGTCATTTCAATCATGCCATTTCGAACGGTTTTAGATTTTAATTTTGTATTTAATTTTGCTAATATTTTGCGCACATCTTCATGGGCTTCCTGTGAATAATTAGTGACTAATAAATACGTTTCGCCGCGAATCTTTTTCTTTGATAGCCAAGCGAGTACTGCTCCAAATGCAAGTGAGCCAATGAGTGCAATTGGATACATTCCCGCACCAATCGCAATGCCTCCTGCAATGGCCCAAAACATATAAACGATATCTAACGGGTCTTTAACAGCGGTACGGAAGCGCACAATACTTAATGCCCCAACCATCCCGAGCGACAGCACTATGTTTGTACTAATTGTCATAATAATGACGGAGGTAATCATCGTCATTAATACAAACGATACATTGTAATTGTAGCTATAAACAACGCCGCGGAAGCATGTTTTATAAATAAAATAAATAAACATCCCAACGGCAAATGAGCAAATTAAGCCTAAAATAATTTCAATATATGAAACATTCTTAAATGAATCGAATGATAAAACACTTTTTTTAATAATGTCCTGAAATGATAATGCGTCATTCATCAACATGTCCCCTTACTTAAAATATTGAATTGTACGTTCTCGACAAAGTACATATTTTGAAATTGACGAGCGTACAAGACGTTCTGGTTGAACGAGCTTACGAATGACATCCGGTAAAAACTGATCGAATTTCACTTCAAGTACTAGCTGTTCGGGGTATAGAATATTTTCGTAAATAATCCGGTCATCAAATAAATCGATTCCGTTGACGCCGGCTTTTAACTCCTTATCAAACGTGACCCTTACATTGCCTGGTCCATACGTATAGGCGGCGCGAATATAATCAACAATGACGCGCGGCGTAAATAACCGGTATCGCAAGGCTTGGTAAAAGTCCTTTATTAAAGGTTCATTACGTTGTGCAAGCAGGTCATAGTGTCCAGCTAAAATGGCGTCGTATTCTGCACGTGAAAGCCTGGCCGATTCCTTTGCGATAAAGTCACCATATTTACTTTTGCGTTCTAAATTGATGACGTCGTCAGAGCCGTTGTAAATGCGAATTCGGTATTTTTCACGTCCGAAAATACCTTCATTTTTGTCATAAATGGCATGATCATGTACACCGTCAAAGTAGAGGCTTCGAATATTGTAGCCCTCTGTTGTTAGTGCGTGTTTGTCCATGGGCATTACTTGCGAAATACGTGAAACAAGCGGGGCCATTTCGAAATAATTGATATAGTATTTCATTTCATGTCTAAATTTTTTGTTAAACATATTCATTAGGGTACCTCCACTTGAATTGTTTGGAAATGGTTGACACCGTCATCATCTAAATACAAATCAAAGGCTGCATTCGTATGACCTTGTTCGTCTTTTACAGTGACCGATAAATAATACGTACCTGGTTGTAATTCAGGTACTTTCATTTCGGTTTCACGTAAATCGTGCGCATCGGCGACAATATCCGTAAGTGCTGGATCTCTCGCGACGACAGCAGAATAGTAAACGATATCTCCTTGTAAATTGAACGATGGTTGCCAAGAGAAAATATGGTGGTTATTTTCAAGTAGTACTTCAGCGTGCATATAAAATGGTTTTGGTTTATCTAGATCTTCATAGTAACGTAAAAGTGCTAGTTTTGGTGTAGCGATGATTTCGTCCAATTCTTGTTGTAAGTTTTCGACTTTTCCACTTAGAAATTGGACATCTGGCATTTTTTCAATATAGCGATAGCTTTCTTCGTATTTGGCTAACTGATTTTCAACAATCTCCTCGTTAATATAATCAGCGTAAACTTCTTCAAGCTTTGCAGTAAATTTGTCGACATTCACTTGGTCCCGGAAATAACGGTTGAGTAAAATATTTCCCCAGTAGTTACTAATACCAGCTTGATACGGGCGAATGTTCTCGGTTTTGCGTCCGAGGTTCCAGCCATCATCATAATCCCAAGGGAGAATGAGCCATTTATGAATATTAAGAGGCGAATAGATATAAAAGTTATTCGCATCTGTATCCATATTGTCCATTAAAATATTGACCGCAAGCCAAGTTAAAAGATTTTCCTCATCGAAATGATGTGCGATAACATCGTTTATTGGAATTTCATAGTTGTTCACATCATTTAGCATTTGAATGAGCTTGTCATGTTCTTCACGACCTTTAATTTCGAGTATCGATTCAAATTCATTTTTGTCATACAACGGATCGGTTTCGGACTTAATTTGTTCAGGATAACGACCAAATTCGAAAAACGTTACTTTATATAAATAGCCGTTTGGATCAAATAGGTGGTTACGTAAAAACTTTTTGTTTGGCTGTTCGACATGTGTATACAAACCGTAATCTTCATAGACAGTAGAACCAACAGTCGTATCTTTTACATATAAATGAATGAATTGGGTGCGCAAGCTAGAGACGTTCGGAATCGATTCCATTAAGTCGAAGCTTAATTTGTTGCGTACTTTTGTCATGTCTTTAAAATGCTTGTTTAAGTTAATTGTTGTTTGGTCATTCCACGTGCCCGCGCTATCAAGTAAGTTAATTTTGTACGATTTTTGTGGCTGATTACGCGCGGTATTACCTCGTAAACTGATTTTGGCATTCGCTTCGGTTGTGTCAAAGCCAAACATGCCACTTTGAATACCACCGCCATTTGGCAATCCTTCTTGTAAGATGATTTTTAAATTGTCTTCACTAAAACGTTCAATAATTCGATTCAAGCCGTACCAATCTAAAGTGGGTTGTTTGCTATCAGGTAATACCGTCATATAAAGGGTTTTTATTGTTGCATCATGATCACGCTCGTAAATGCGCTTATCGTCAATTGTGATGAAGTTATTTACGATTTGGTTTTCTGATATCGGCGGCGTGTTCAAGTTTGCATTAGCCAGTTCGTCACTTTTGGCATCACTACAGCCGACAATAAAAATCAATGCAATTAACGAGAAAAAGCGTAAACTTTTTGGTGATAATGCTTTGAACTTTTTCGGTGGGCTAAGCGTTTGAACAGGTTGTGGGCAATAGGTGAAATAATCAATATTTTTTGTAATGTAAGATAAGCGTAATAGTACGGCACATAAACTAATAAATGCTGCGATAAATAATCCCATCCCGTGAAGTGCTAATTGCATCGAAAAATACGTACAAGTGGCACAGAGTAGTACGAATACACCAGATAAAATAAGAATTCCTTTACGATCATCGAAGTACATTAATAGATGAAATGCCACGAACATTAAAATAAAGAAAAAATAAGCTAAACAAAGGGTAATAAAGACGTCGAGTTGCTCCATAGTGAACCCGATTTTTGATAAATATAAAATACCTACCGCGATGGCAAGTGCTGTAAAGAGTAATTGAACTTCTGCTAAAAAGCCCATGCGTTTTATTAAGACTCTTTGCATTTTTTTCTTCGCCGTTTGCACACTTTCGTAAGTGCCACCTTCCGTAATGTTTTTGTAGTAGCTTAAAAAGCGTTCATAAAAATCAGTTTCAATAATGACAACAAAAAAGATTAATGATGGTAAAACCGATAAATAGGCATAAAAGACGGGCACATCATAAAAGGGCATTAAATAATACTGTCCGGCTACAATAGTTGGTGAATCCGATAAAAACCAATAGACTAAATTGTGTATATAGACGCCTGAATAAAGTAAAACACCACTTATGAAAATCGATGGATAGCGCTTTGCGATTGAAAAGTAGGCAAAGTAGCGATTATTTTGACTGCTCGGAAATACGTGTTCAAAATGAAAGGCTGAAAAAATAATAATGCTTGCAAAACCTACATCCATTCCAAGTAAAGCGATAATCACAGGTGATAGCGTAGTCAGTTTAAATAATAAAAAGCTGACAATAATGGAGAGTAAAACGGCAAAGGCAAAGCTTCTGAAAATCCGTTTATAATCTTTTAAGGCAGACATAAAAACATTTTGCGTCCAAATGACGACTAGTTCGACAAAGAACAAATACGCCACCGCTTTATAGAAGAAACTTTCATCAAGAGAAAATAAAAAAATCCCCGCAATAATGGCCGCAACGGGTAAGACGAAAAATAAGCTTCCGTAATAAGCATTTAAAATGTAGGTATAATTTTTTTCGTAAATACAATCCGCAATATAGCGCGTTATAAGCAATGTAATACCAGACGTTAGAATAATTGAAAACACAAAGCAATAAGCAAGTGTTGCAATGAATAACTCGTTTTCTAAAAATGTTACGCCATGTTGTTTCATTAAAATTTGCTGTACAAAAACGAGAATTAAACATAAAATCATCGGTCCAATTGTCGTCATTGTTGAATAGGCGTAGGCTTGTAAGCTGTTAACTAAGCCTTGTTTTCGGTAAAGCTTTCGTAATTCGAAGCCGATTCCTGCCATGCTGTGTTCCCTCCACACTGTGCATAAATTGCTTTATAGCTATTAATAAAGCTTGAACGTGTATATAAATGAGCTACTCGCTCATAGCCGTTTTGACCATATGTTTTTCGTAAGTTTCCATCCTCGCATAATTTGATAACCTGCCCAGCCATTTCTTCATAATGCATAACGGGAACAATTGCGCCAGCAGGTCCAAATACATCGTTCGTGCCTTCGATTAATTCACGGCACCCCCCAACATTTGTACAAACAAATGGAATGGCACATGCAAAGCCTTCTAAAATCGCAAGTGGCTGCCCCTCACTAATACTTGTTAAAACGAGTAAATCTAAATTACCTAAATAGTCTTTAATTTGAACCATACCAGTAAAGTAGGCATTTTTAATATGGAGTGTTTCCGCAAGCTGCAAGCATTCCTCGTAATATTCGAGATCCTCTTCAAATGGTCCCATTATATGAAGTTCGACGTTTGGCAATTTACGCTCAACTAGTGCAAACATTTGAAGCATCATTTTTATATCTTTAATTGGCACCACGCGCACAATAGCCCCGATACGTATTTTGTCTTCAGGTAAAGTCCGTGAAATCGATGCAAAATCTGCCACATCGACGCCGTTTGGAATGACGCGTATTTTTTGCGGGTCACAGCCTAGCTCGATTTGGATTTGCATATTGCGGTCAAATAAGGTAATGACTTCATCTGCTAAGCTATAAATTGCGCTAGATAATGTGTAAAAATAATTAATCCATAAATCTTTAAAATAGCCGTGTACCCAGTTGGCTTTAATGATTTCCTCCTCGCGTTCACGTGAATAAATGCCATGCTCGGTTAGGAGGAGAGGTTTTTGATGGATTACTTTTGCAAGTGCGCCAATAACCCCGGCATAACCAGTTGATACGGCATGATAAAGGTCAGCTTTTGGTACATCGCCGCGAATAATTAAAAATAGTGGCAATATCATGGAGCTCACCGTCCAAAAAAGCTCGGTATACGGTACTTGCGAATAATTCGTTTTTGCTAAATGCTCAATCATATCGTAATAATCTTTACTTGATAAAAACTCTCCGACATTTTGAATAGGGAGGTTACGAATGTCTTCAAAGAGCCTCTCCCAATTCACTTGCTGGTCACCACTAACGAGCGCAAATAGATTTTGTTTTTGAGCATCACTAAGGTTAAATCGCTTGCCCCATTTTGAATGCTCCTCTAAATGCGCATCTAAAAAAATTTCGTGCACCTGTATTAAGTTTTCAGGCAAGGTGTATTTGAATTGACCTTGCTGTTTTCTTTCAGCTGCAATGGCAATAATAATGAACTCGGTAGTTGGCATAGCAGTCATTAAGGAATGAATCCAGCTGGAAACCCCGCCCGTTACGTAAGGGTAAGAGCCTTCTGCGATTAAACAAATTTTCATCGGTCGTCCCTCATTTAAAAGTAATTTCAAACGTAGTGTTTGTTGCTTTTACTAAATACGTATTATCATCAATTTTTTCATACGTACAATGTGTCGCTTTTTTGATTGCTTTTTCGGTACGTAAGATGAAGTCATGCTGCTCATAAAAAGGCTCGATACTTCCTTTAATTGTGGATGAGTTCTCATGAAAGCGAACGGTTGAATTAATCATACTTGCCGTTTTTAATGCACCATTTGTCGCTGTTGTTGCGTCAATCCATGGGTAGCGTTTATGAATGTCACCGAAAAACTGTTCGAACTCTTCAAACATACTTGTCCAACCACCTTTACTACGGTCTTCACTAATAACATCATCTGGGTGAATAAAATGCGAGATGAAACCTAATGAGGTAATCGCATTAACAATTTCCCATTCATTGATGGAAGTAGGGAAGTAACCTGAAGAAACGCGCGGCATTTCGACAACCTTATCTTCACTCACTTCAAATTCCTGCACATAGGCTCGTTTGGAAATATCCTCTGAATACAGAGAGGATATGACCAGTAAATTAGGTAGCGCTTTTTTCAAAATGCCTCTTGCTTCTATCGACAAAACATTCGAAGGAGGAATGTAAGATGACACATCGTAAGAAGGGAAGGCTTTGTTGGTATAGGACTCTAATTCGCGCAGGGAGTTTTCCATATCCTCAAGCGAGTGCCAATGATTATAGCCGAATGTTTTTGAAATTGCGGCATCCATCGTGAGCGATTGGTGATTGTATCCGTGATAACCGATTTCACCATCACTATTAATGAGCTCACGACCAAAGCCAACTAAATACGTTAGCTCAATGTCTTGAGAATTATCGTAAGGTGGTGTGACGTTATCTTCGTAGGATTCAATTAAGGCACCTGTGTACACTAAATTGAATTTCTTTGCGGCTTCTAACATATCGGGCCACCAAATATTGCGATAAAAGTCTGCTAAATCTAACTTGAATTCTTTGTAAATAATGTCGTTACGTCCTTTAGCAATAGGAGCAGGGAAGTCGTCAATGAAAAAGGTTTTGGCATTAATAACAGGGTAAATAAACGTTTCTTTCGGTAAACTGAGCATTCCTGCAATGATCCCACGTGAATATTTTTCTGCTGCGATATTGACGTTAAGTACAACAAAATGTCCTTTACCATAAGGTTTAGCCCACAGTAGTGGGATGCCTTTTAAATTTTTCATGGCCGGTGAAATGTTACTTTCAATGGCAATGTTTAAACTACTATCTTCTAAGTCTTCGTTGAAAAAAAATTGACCTTTTGCTCCAATTAGGAAGTTGGATGTTACTTCGATTCCAGTTGTTGTCGTAAAATCCGAGTAACTGATAATCCCTAAGTGTGGACTGACTGTAATAAACAAACTAGTTGGTTCGAGTGTTGTCATCGCAAAAATCGTACCACCGTTTTTAACATATCCCTCGATTTGTTCGACTGTTCCAATATCATCTAAATAGGCGGTAGCTAGTAAAACATTGGGACAACGTGATAATTCGATTTTGCCTAATGCAGCATCATAGGATTTATATGATTTTTGCATGTAGTGCAACGTTTGCTCGATATTGTTTTTTAATTTTTCGTGCTCTGCATTATATAAAATGCAGTACGCCGCATCTGAAACCGATTGGGAGCGGCTTGTGCTCTTGTGTAAGAGATGAGCGTTAACGGTTAAATCGAGTTCATTTTCTACAGATTTCAAGACAAAAGACGAACGTGAAAGCTGTAGCGCAATACCGCTTATTAAAATTAAGGCAAGGATGAAAATAATTTTTTTAGTTTTCAATAGTTCTTTCATAGCGTTCCAACACCTCAGACCAGTATCTTACATAATTCATTGTTTCGTTTGAAAAGGTAATGGGGGCAGCCTTAAGCGCCTGTAATTCCATAAATAGTCGTTCAATTGCATGTGTCTCATAATAGAGCTTCATCGCTGAAATATAGGCATGCTCATTTTTGGGATAGCGTTGTTTAAATAATTGCATGGTATCTTCTGCTGCGAGTAGGTCTTGAACCGCAAGCTCCATTTGAAATTTTTCTTTAAATGTTTCATCGGTTGCATCGCCATTTTTAATGATTTGTGCCATCAGCGCAATGTACTGAACTTGATATTTTTCTTTTGAATGCGTATCTAAAAAGCCACTTTGTAAATATTCCTGAATGATATGAGCGTAGGCTTTTACAATTTCAGAGTTCGATTGATTTTGGTGATATTCAACCTCCAGCTTTTGCATAAGTAACGTTAGCTTACGCTTTACTTCAACTACGGCCGTTACGGCATAATGTGAAGTTTCGGTATCGTCGTTGATGACAGCGATTTTTAGTACGTCGATATATTGCATGGCATCTTCTTTTAATACATCAATTAATACTTTTCGGCGAACGCTTACATCGTTTACAAGCAATGCTTCTTCAATCGAAATGCTATTCAATTCATGTTGCTTTTCGATTTTGCTTAAAGCTTGTTGTTTTTTAAATTCAATATCTTCTGTTTGCTGAGCCAAATAGTGTGCGAAATCGTTTTCATCTTTTTTGAACCATGACTTCGGCCAAACGACAGGTAAACACCAACCGATGATAGGTAGTAATAAAACTATCGTTAGTTTTAAAAACCACGCTTTCAAATTGCCCCTAGATAAAAGTCCAGTTGCGATAATCGATAAGAGTAGATAGATTCCGATATACTTCATAAATAAGACACCTGCTGATCCAATGAAAAGTTAAATCCGGCTTGTTGAAAACGTTGTAAAATTACTGGTAAATCTTGAGTTTGTAAATTTGAAAATAAGATAAAAAGTTGTTGATTGTCATAGCCCAAATAATCGGTTTCGCGTATGAGGTGCTGTATTTGATAGGCTGTCTGCTGCAAATGATAGGGAGCTACTTGAAGTGTTAATACATGATAGGGCATATGATGAATTGTCTGTGCTTGCTGTTTTGCCGCTAATACTTCTTTAAAGGCATCTATTTTTAAAACGGCAGTATTTTTTATGAAACGTTGGTCTTCTGATACTTTAATAAATTCGAATGCGCGAGCAAGTGAAGACTGAATGAGCTCCTTTAAAACGAGGAATAAATTTTCATGATAGTGTGAAAAATTTTCAAAAGGCATTTTGCCAATAGTGATTATCGCTTGTATATTATTGTCATAATAAATCGGTGCAGCCATAAGAGGGGCTTGTGCTACGAGTGTGCGATTAATAAAAGGCTGCTCAGTTGTTAGTAACTGTTGAACAAAAGGGGACTCGTCAACTTTTAACGAGTTAGTGATTGCTTCGCTTTTGTCTAAATCGGAATGTGCAATTAACCATAAATACGATTGCTCACTATTAAAAATATAAATGGCAACATCTTCACAGTGCATGACACTTTCGATCACGTTAACCGCGCTCGTAAATATTTTTTCTGGTTCCAATTGGTCGAGTGTCTTCATAATGGAATGAATTTTACCGAAGCTATCCTCGTTATTTTTTACACGGTATTGTAGTTCATCTTTTACATCTCGAACTTCAGCGTGTACTTCTTCTAAAAAATCGTAGCGCATTTGTAGTTCATGGATTTGCTCGTTTTGCTCCGTAATTTTTTCATTTTTACGTTGCACAGAATAGCCGACAACGAGTCCGATAAATAAAAATGTAACGATTTGAAACAAAAAAGTTGAATCGTAAAGTAACGAAATCAATTCACGTCCACGAGACAAATAATCGGCAACTAGTAATGAAAATGCTAGAACCCCACCTGTAAATGCTTGTTTGTTCCCGTAAATGGAACCAATCGTCATAATATAAAACACACCGAAAACGAAAATTGACATTGTCGGTAATCGAAGCTGCCATAAAAATAGGCTAATCACTAAAAAGATTACGCTATTTTCGAGATAGGGTTTCACGCCTAAAGCCCAGGCCGGTATCTTAGTAGTTTTTGGAGAATTCTTTACTTTCAGTGTTCGGTGATTGAACGTTTCAAATCCCCATTCATACGTTTTTATTAAGCTTTCTTCGATGCTGTATTTAGGGACCCAGTCTAATTCGGTTTTGATTTTTTCGTTGCTAAGTGAGGAGTGCATAATATCTCCTTCTCTTGCTTGCGTATAAGTAGTTTTGAGTGTATAGCCCTGTGCTTGCAAAACTTGTACAAGCTGATTGACGCTTGTTTGTATATTCGTCGATAAATTATACGTGCCTGTTATAAAGCTTTGTGTTGCCCTAAAAATAGCATGTGCTACATCTTTTACATAAATAAAGTCACGTGTTTGTTCACCGTTTCCGTAAATTTCTACTGTTTCGTTTTGTAAGGCTTTTGTGATAAAGGTTGCTACGACACCGCCTTCACCTTCGCTAGTTTGGCGCGGACCAAAGACATTAGATAAGCGAAAACAAACGGCATCGAGATCATGTTGCGCTGCCCAATTGCTACAATATTGTTCGCCAACCCATTTACTCACCCCATATGGTGCAATCGGAAGTGGTGTTTCATGCTCGGTTAACGGCAAATTCGTATTATTACCATAGATGGCAGCGGAAGAAGCAAAAATGAATTTTCTTACGTTAGATTGCTGTGAAAATTGCAACATATTAAGTAAGCCAATAATATTTGCTTCTGCATCGTAAATTGGATTTTGAATGGAACGTGCTACACTTATTTGTGCAGCTAAATGAATGACAAAGTCAAAACGATTAGCAGCAAAAATTTCTTTGCATTTAGGATCCGTAATCGAAATAATATGTGCCTTATGCTTAAATGTAATATTTTCACGATGCCCAGTTGAAAGATTATCAATTATATGGATTTCGTAGCCTTCCTTGTAAAACTGTTCAGCTACATGTGACCCAATAAAACCGTAGCCACCTGTTATTAAAACTCTCATTGTAATTCCTCCTAAAACGTTTGCATTCATCACAACGACTAAAAGAAAAGAGCAATTTTTCTTGCGATTGAGTAAATGACAAATTAGATTTACCTCTATTATTTATATACTTATTCATAGCGCATATCTTATATGTGTTTTTCGTGAGTGATAAATGTTGAATATTTTGCTGTAGCGTAATTTCGTAATAACCATGCTGCATGGTATCGTTGGCGATAAAGTCATTGTTTTCAATGGAAATATGCGAAGCGCCACCATTTAAGTCTTGAGTAGAGCCACCAATTACAAGACCAGCTTTATCATTATTTTTTATCGTATTGTTACGAACGGTTATATAAGTGGAGGACTGCTTATAGTTTTCACTGCCAATTGAAATGCCGTAATTATTGTTTGCTAGATAGTTATTGATAATTTTAATATGTTTCCCACCGTCTACATATATGCCGGGAGCAGAATCATCGCCTTCATATGCCGGATTTTCTCTCGAAGAGTGTTCGATCACGATATTGTTTGAAATAATGCCATTTCGCGCATAATCGATACAACCTCTATCTGAGCAAGCTCCATAAAACCCTGCAACGTCAATTCCGATATTGTTATTTTTGTATAAAGTGTTGCGATCAATAATAAAGTTTGAGACATTCCCGCTTAACGTTAAACTTTCGCTACTACCAAGTGTTAAGTGATGTAGCCTGTTATTACGAATTAGTAAGTGTTCAATCGGTGTTACGCTATTTCCGTATACTAAAATTCCATGAGCATTGCCTTCTTCGTGATTATTCGCAATATGATGGATATGATTATGCAGTAACTGAATAGTTTTACTTTCCCCGAGCACTAAAATTCCTGCAGGATAAAAATCATCACTCTCCGTTGAAATATTGCGGATTTCAAACCCGATAATGTTAATATTGGAGCTATTTTCAATTGTAAATGCAGCTCGTTGTGAACTTGTTGAATCACGCTTACTGCCATCAATGACGACTTTCTCATTTTTATAAGGACGTATTGTTAAGTGAAGATTGGAATCTGTAGTACGACCTTGAATGGTCATTAGCTCGTGATATATTCCTTTTCGTACTAAAATTTCATCACCATGACTACTTGTATTAATTGCGTATTGAATCGAACGAAATGGTGCTGTTATAGAACCATCACCGGCTGTATCATGCCCGTTTGGTGCCACATAGATCGCATGAGCGGCGTGCGAAACAGTTGCACCCCAACTCAAGAAAACTAATAGTAAAATCCAAAAAATTATGCCTTTGTAAATAAAGACCACCTCATTTTCTAGTAAAGGATTCAAATTTAAGTTGCTTAAAAAATGTCTTAATTCTCGTAGGTTTTTATAGCAAAAGAAAGTTTAAAAAAAGGGGCTTTAGCGAACGATTTATGCTATGATAAAAAACGTTGATATTTAATCGGGAAGTGCTTCAATACTTAAAGGTATGCGTGATTTTTAATAAAGTATATAGAAAACGAAAAGTGATCTAGGGCACCATGACGATGAAATCTATAGTAGATAAAATATAAAAGTGTAACCTTGAAAGGATGATATAAATGACGAGTTACGAGCCAACGAAAACCGTATCTCTACATACATTAGGGTGTAAAGTAAACCACTATGAAACGGAAGCAATTTGGCAATTGTTCAAAGAGCAGGGCTACGACCGTGTAGAGTTTGACCACCAAGCAGATGTATATGTAATTAATACATGTACAGTAACGAATACGGGGGATAAAAAATCTCGCCAAGTCATTCGTCGTGCAATTCGTCAAAATCCAGATGCGGTTATTTGTGTAACAGGTTGTTATGCACAAACGTCACCGGCTGAAATTATGGCAATTCCAGGCGTAGATATCGTTGTCGGCACACAAGACCGTGAAAAAATGCTTGGCTATATTGAACAGTACCGTGAAGAGCGTAAGCCAATTAACGCCGTGCGTAACATTATGAAAAACCGTGTGTACGAAGAGTTAGACGTACCAGCGTTTACCGACCGTACACGTGCATCACTAAAAATTCAAGAAGGCTGTAATAACTTCTGTACATTCTGTATCATCCCTTGGGCGCGCGGTTTAATGCGTTCACGTGATCCAGAAGAGGTCATCCGCCAAGCACAGCAATTAGTGGATGCAGGCTACCTTGAAATCGTGTTAACAGGTATTCATACAGGTGGTTACGGTCAAGACTTTAAAGATTATAACTTAGCGCAATTACTACGTGAAATGGAAGCACAAGTAAAAGGCTTAAAACGTTTACGTATTTCTTCGATTGAAGCGTCTCAATTAACAGATGAAGTAATTGAGGTATTACAAAATTCAGAAATCGTAGTCAACCACTTACACATTCCGATTCAATCAGGTTCGGATACGGTATTAAAGCGTATGCGTCGTAAATATACGATGGAATTTTTCGCAGAGCGTCTTGAGAAATTAAAGATTGCTTTACCAGATTTAGCGGTTACATCGGATGTAATTGTTGGATTCCCTGGTGAAACAGAAGAAGAATTCTTGGAAACATACAACTTTATCCGTGACCATAAATTCTCTGAGTTACATGTCTTCCCTTACTCTCAACGTACAGGTACACCAGCAGCGCGTATGGATGACCAAGTTGATGAAGAAGTGAAGAATGAACGTGTACATCGTTTAATCGCATTAAATGACCAATTAGCAAAAGAGTATGCCTCTCGTTTTGAAGGCGAGGTACTGGAAGTGATTCCAGAAGAGCGCTTCAAAGATGGTGAAGGTGAAAACTTATACGTAGGTTATACAACGAACTATCTAAAAATCATCTTCGAAGGCACAGAAGATATGATTGGCCAATTAACAAAAGTAAAAATTACAAAAGCAGGTTACCCATATAACGAAGGGCAATTTGTTCGCGTATTAGAAGAACAAAATAATTAATTTTCAAGCAACGTAAAACAGATGACTGTTTTACGTTGCTTTTTGCATATTCTAAATAAAAGAGGGTAATAATCATTAATGGTATGTAGGAGGTGCAAGACAGTGAAACATAACCTTTCCGAAGAGCAATTTGCTAGATTAGCTGTTGTTGAAATTCCAGACGGAGTACTTGGTAATATTCATCAATTTAAAAACTTTGATCCTTCAAGAATCGTTCATTACGAACTAAAAGAAGACAGTTTATTGTTATATATGGAAGAAATGAAGCGAGTAGAAGCGGTGCTTGAATTTCGTAGTACCATTGAAGCGTTTCGTTATGAGGTAGAGCGCGGTGTACGTCCTGAAGTGGAAATATTTTCTTCTTTCGAATATACGGAAGATTTTTCAGTCCTTACGTTTACGGTAGACCGGGCAGAATATGAACAAGACATTACTGCGGAAATGATTGAGCTTAGTATCACAGAGGATGCGATTAAATATCAGATTTATAGCCGGAAACCGATTGCGGTAGAAGTACGTTACAAAGATTCAACTACAAATCAAATATTTGAACAGCGGACTTACCCAGAGCCGAGATGAACAGTTGATTATTGGGGAAGTATCGTATCGAATAAGAGTTATGGCTAGGGAAAATTCGGGCTTGCACAGAAATAGTTGAAGTTGTCTGATAGTTTGACTCGCTGTCATAACATGCTAAACTATAGTTGTACGGACAACTATTTATATGTAAAGGGAGTAATTTAACATGACTCAAAATTATGCAGCAATGATTGACCACACATTATTAAAAGCAGATGCTACACAAGCACAAGTTGAACAAATTTGTGCGGAAGCAAAACAATACGGCTTTGCTTCAGTATGTGTCAATCCAACATGGGTTAACTACAGCGCGAAAGCATTAGCAGGTACAGATGTTTTAGTATGTACAGTAATTGGCTTCCCTTTAGGTGCTTCGACTTCAGCTGTAAAAGCATTTGAAACAAAAGACGCAATCGCTAATGGCGCAGGCGAAATTGATATGGTAATTAACATTGGCGCTTTAAAAGACGGCAACTTTGATTTAGTTCGCGATGACATTAAAGCGGTAGTAGATGCAGCAAACGGTACACTTGTAAAAGTAATTATCGAAGCTTGCTTATTAACAGATGAAGAAAAAGTAAAAGCTTGTGAATTATCTGTTGAAGCTGGTGCGGATTTTGTGAAAACTTCTACTGGTTTCTCAACTGGTGGGGCAACGGCAGCGGATATCGCGTTAATGCGTAAAACTGTAGGCCCAGACCTTGGTGTGAAAGCTTCTGGTGGTGTTCGTAGCCTAGAAGATATGCAAACAATGATCGAAAATGGTGCGACGCGTATTGGTGCTTCATCAGGCGTTGCCATTATGAATGGATTAAAGTCAGATTCTAACTATTAATTCTAATAGTTTTTGTTGACTCTTAACAAACTATACGTTATACTACTTTAGTACACATTAACTAGACGTTAATGTCGTATTGACGTGTGTTCGGAGGGAGGGAAAGAGAGATGTCAAAAACTGTCGTTCGCAAAAACGAATCGCTTGAAGATGCTCTTCGTCGCTTCAAACGTACTGTATCAAAATCAGGTACAATTCAAGAAGTTAGAAAGCGCGAGTTCTACGAAAAACCTAGCGTAAAACGTAAAAAGAAATCAGAAGCTGCACGTAAACGTAAGTGGTAATTTCCCTATAAAAACCCTACGTTCATAACACGCAATTTTCAGATTCAATTGAGCATTCAAATGATATACCCCGCAGTTGCCTCAGAGCAATTGCGGGGTATTTGTGTTTATTAAGAAAATTATAAATTATCGCATTGCGGATAACTTTGCATATAGTTCCCTCTACGTCTAGGCTTAAAGGGCGCTTTAGCGCTTTTGGTCTTTATAAACCTAAATTCTTCGCGATGATTTGCTTCATAATTTCGTTTGTTCCTGCATAAATCGAACCTACTGCCACATCTCGGTAGCGTCTGGCGATTTCGTATTCTTCCATGTAACCAAAGCCGCCATGTAGCTGCATACAATCAATCGCAACTTGCTGCGCCATATCTGTAATCCACCATTTAGCCATGGATACTTCTGTGACAATGTCTTTGCCACTAATATGGTCTTGGACAAGCTGTTTGACAAAGGTATCACCGATTTTCACTTGCGTAGCCATTTCAGCGATTTTAAATTGGGTATTTTGGAATTTGCCAATTGGGCGACCAAAGGCAGTACGTTGTTTTACATAGTCCAATGTAATGTCGACCATGCGCTGTGCTTCGGCAATTGCGCCAATCGCTAACACTAAGCGCTCCTGTTGTAATTTTTGCATCATATAGTAAAAACCAAAGCCCTCATGACCAATTAAGTTTTCTTTCGGAACACGGGCATTTTCAAAAATGAGCTCCGATGTATCATTGGCGTGTTGGCCGATTTTTTTTAGTTTTTTTCCTTTTGTAAAGCCGGGAGTACCTGCTTCAATTGCAAGTAAACTTACCCCTTTATGAATCGGCTGTGCACTTGGATCGGTAATTAACGCAACGATGACTAAATCGGCTGAATAGCCATTTGTAATAAATGTTTTTTCGCCGTTTACAACATAATGATCCCCGTCTAAAATCGCAGTTGTTTTAATGCCTGCTAAATCGGAGCCAGCGCCTGGTTCTGTCATCGCAATCGCAGAAATAATTTCACCGTTCACCGCTTTAGGAAGCCAGCGCTGCTTTTGCTCAGGTGTTCCAAATTCATCGATATAAGGTATCACGACATCACTGTGCAAGCCAATCCCACCAATGCCAGCCCCAATTAATGATAATTCCTCATTAATGATAACTGAATAATTAAAATCTACGCCAGATCCTCCGTATTGCTCATCGGCCCATGGGCATAAAAAGCCTTGTTTCCCCATTTCTAACCAGAAGTCACGCGGAACTTGTTTATCTTCCTCCCACTGCTCGAAGTAGGGTGCGGCATGTTTCGATAAGAATTGACGTACAGATTTGCGGAAAATATCAAACTCGATCTTTTGTTCAACGTTTGTACTTTGCATGTAAATCCCTCCTATTGATAAGTGTAGAAGCCTTGTCCCGTTTTTCGTCCTAGCTGCCCATGAGCGAGCTTCTCTTTCAAAAGAGGGGATGGCTCTTTCACATCGTTATCTAACTCAAATTGTGTTTTTTGAATGGCATAAGCAGTATCAAGTCCAGTTAAATCCATTAACGCAAATGGTCCAATTGGATGATTTAATGCTTTTGTACAAGCGAGATCAATCTCTTCAACCGTTGCAACGCCTTCTTCTAATAAAAACATCGCTTCCTCCATTACCTTTGTTAAAATTCGGTTCGCAATAAAACCGGTAATTTCCTTTTGTAAAAGAAGAGGTGTTTTATGAATACGTTTCACAAAGTCGACTGCAGCTTGTGTCGTTTCATTCGATGTATGTGCACCTTTTACAACTTCTACAACCGCCATTAAAAATACAGGATTGAAAAAATGAAGGTTACACACTTTATCAGGGCGAGTTGTGCTAGATGCGAGCATCGAGCTCACAATCATCGAGCTATTCGTTGCTAAAATGGCATGAGGTGGTGCGAATTCATCTAGCTGCTGGAAAAGGTTTCTCTTAAGTGTTAAATCCTCAACAATCGCTTCAATCACCAAATCGGCTTGTTCTATAGCCTTAGATAGGGATGTTTCTAAAATTAAGTTGTCGTTTGCTTGGTCAAATTGAGTTTTGCTGAACAGTCCTTTTTTGATATATTTCTCCATTTGTTTGGCTAACTGTTGTTGGCTCGTTTGTAATCGCTGTTCATCCACATCGTATAAATGGACTTTGAAGCCTGCAAATGCTGCGCACAATGCGATTTGAGAACCCATTAAGCCAGCGCCAATCACACTAATTTGATTCATAAAGCACCTCCGTGAAATCGTATTTAACGTGTTCTTGATTAGAGAACTTCTTCACTTTTTTCTTTAAGTTGTTTACGTAAAGGGGTTTTTAAAATTTTCCCTGTCGCATTTTTTGGAAGTGCTTCTAAGAAGTAAAAAATTTGTGGCACTTTATATTTGGCGATATGTTCCTGGCAGTGGGCTTGTAATTCTTCTACAGTGACGGGTGTTTTTGTGACAACAAATGCGGCCACTTCTTCACCAAATACTTCATCGGGTTCACCTAAGACCGCACATTCTGCGATTGCAGGATGCGTATACAGTACTTCTTCGATTTCGCGAGGATAAATATTGTTACCTCCGCGGATAATGATGTCCTTTATGCGGTCGACGATATATACATTCCCGCGCGCATCTTGATAAGCTAAATCCCCTGAGTGTACCCAGCCATCACGAATTGTTTCGGCTGTCGCTTCTGGATTTTTATAATAGCCCATCATTGCACTGCGACCATTAAACACAATTTCACCGATTTCTCCTTGTGGCACATCGCGTCCGTCTGGTGTCACAATACGGAATCCAATGCCGTCTACAGGCAATCCTACTGAACCGGCAATTCGTTCACCGTTTAAAGGCTGGCACGTAATCATAACGGTTGCTTCTGTTTGGCCATACGCTTCTGCGACCGGAACACCGATACTATTTTGAATGCGCTCAATGATTTCGACCGGAATACTTGCCCCTCCAGAACCGAATAGACGAAGAGATGAATAATCGAATTCTTTTAGACGCGGTGACATCGTAAACATGGTGAACATTGTCGGCACGCCGTAAAATACAGTCGCTTTTACACGTTCAATTAATTCTAAAATCGCGTCTGGTATGAAGCGTTCCTCTAAATAAATTGTAGCGCCGTGGACTAAGGCAGCCCAAACTCCCGCCATTTTCGATAACGTATGGAAAATCGGGAGCACAACGATAATTCGGTCCTCTTCTAAAATGCCAAGCTCACGAATGAGTAAGGTTGTCATATTTGCTAAATTGTCATCGGATAGCATGACGCCTTTTGGATTACCGGTTGTCCCTGATGTATATAAAATTTGAGCAATCCCTTCTTCACCGCGTACATAAGGTACTGTAAGTGGTTCATGCTCCAGTAATTGATTCCATGTACAATGTGGATTGCTTTCGCTAAAATCAATTAATAAATCGGCTGTTGTTAAGGAAGCTTTTGTTTTATCAATCGTTGGCTGAATAAGCTCATGGTAAATAACAGCCTTCGTGTCAGCATTATTTAAAATATAGCTCAGCTCACGGTCGGTATATAGCGGGTTTACTGGAACAATTGTAGCGCCTGCTGCTAACACACCATAATACGAAATAATATATTGAGGGCAGTTTGGCATCAGTAGTGCCACATGTGAATTTGACGTAATACCTGCCTCAATTAGTCCACTTGCAAACTTCATTACTTGTTCCTTTAATTGACTATACGTAATTTGTTGATTTCGGAATACGATGGCAACTTTGTCTGGTAATCGATCAGCGGTTTCCAAAAATAATTCTGCACAATTCATAAAATTTCCTCCAGTTCAATTTTAATCGTCACAGTCTTTGCCGATGTTCCACTATAATTTTTCAATAATCATGGCCGTACCAACGCCACCACCACCACTCAATGTAATCAGTCCATATTTCCCGTTGCGGTAAGCCAGTTCATCTAATAGAGAACACATCATCATAGCTCCGGTTGCACCTAGTGCGTGGCCGGTTGCAATGACGCCGCCATTTGGGTTAAAGGTTTCCTCCGAGACTTGCCAATCTTGCATTGCTTTGACAGCGGTTGCGGCATAGGCTTCATAAAATTCAATGACATCCATATCCTCAAACGTAAGGTGACAGTTTTTTAATAATTTTTCAGCAGCTACTTGTCCTCCAAGTAAGAGCATTGGGTGTTCGGCAATCGACAATGTACCGATAATTTTTGCGATTGGTGGCTTGTTTAATTTTTTGGTAGCTGCTTCATTTCCAACGACTACTAATGCGGCACCATCAGCTAAACTAGGGGAGTTGCCAACATGGTGTACATGCTGGAACTCCGCTAATGTAGGTAATTCAGAAGCAATCATTTCTTTATGTTTTTTTGCAAGAAATGGTCCAAAACTAGGTTCTAATGCTGCAAGTGTTTCGAGCGAAGTGTTTTCGCGTATGAGCTCGTCATGTGCAAGGATGGTTTCGTCATTTAGAGAAACAGGTACTATGGAAGATTGGAAACGATTTTCTTGTTGTGCTTTGTTCGCTAATTGATGGGAACGTACGGCATAGGCATCGAGTTGTGTTCGGTTAATGTTGCCAAGCTCAGCCATTAAATCTGCAGAAACGCCCATGTGTAAAAATTTTGACTGCTCACTCACATGTGATTGTGAAAACCAGGACCCTTCGTCACTAAACATCGGGACACGAGAAACCGACTCAACGCCGCCCGCAACGATAACTTGCTGACTTGCGCTATGGACTTTGCTTGCTGCAATCGAAATGGCATCTAACCCCGAGGTACAAAATCGATTAATTGTCATACCAGGGACGGAGTAGGGAAGTCCTGCATAGGTAACTGCCGTTTTTGCCACGTTCGCACCTTGCTCTTTAATTTGTGTGACACAACCTAAAATGACATCTTCTAAAACGTTTGGAAGCGTGCTATTGCGATTTTGTAAGGCGTTTAAAAGTATTGTGACTAATTCAATTGGTTCAACGTCGTGTAATGAGCCATTTTTTCGGGTGGATCCTCTCGGTGTTCGAACCGCATCGTAAATATAAGCATCCATATTTATGCACCAACTTCCTCGTCTGTTAGTTGGTCGATTAGGGCTGATTTCATCACTTTTCCAACGGCATTACGTGGGAGTGCATTCACAATCATCAATTTCTCAGGGAGCTTAAAGGAAGCGATTTTTTTATCGATTAGTAGGGTCTTTACATCTTCTAAAGTAATCATTTGTCCTTCTGCGACGACAATGCAGGCGCAGCTAATTTCGCCGTGTGTTCGATGTGGATGGGGAATAACCGCTACTTCAACAACACTAGGGTGCTCCTGAATAATTTCTTCAATTTCTAGTGGTGAAATTTTCATTCCAGAACGGACAATAATATCTTTTAATCGACCAACAACACGGTAATAACGATCTTCCCCATTTTCATGGATGATTTCGAATAAATCACCGCTACGGAAATATCCCTCTGCATCAAACGCTTTTTCGTTAATTTCGGGCGCTTGCCAATAACCTGAAAATACACCTGGGCCACGGATAAGTAATTCTCCCGGGTGATTTGGTTCTGTTATTTCTTCCCCACTTTCTACATCGATTAACTTACTTTCCACCATTTTTCCAACACGATTATGCCAAGTTAATTCTTTTGGTCCAAAGCGCGGTAAATAGATGGAACGAAGCTGTGGATCTGGTACGTCTTCGGCATCACTTAAAAATGTTGCGCCTTCATTTGACCCGAAATAGTTGATTAAATCCACTCCGTGACTGTCCTTCCATGAATGGATGAGCCAAGGTGTAATTGGAGCAGAACCTGTGCCAATTGCGCGTAATGCAGAAATATCAATATTTGATAGAATCGCTTGGTTTTTAATCATCATCGTTAATAATGATGGGGGAACAAGTGTGTACGTAATGCGTTCTGATCCAATTTGAGCTAAAAATGTTGGGAAATCAAACGGGTGATGGAGTACAAGTGTACCGCCAGTGACAACCCAAGGAACTAAAACCCCACCAATTCCGGCCATATTTACAAGTGGAAACGTTAATAAAATCCGGTCATCTGCAGAAAGTTTGGCGGCGTCAACACTCGCATACGCACTAACGAGCCATTCATTATGGCTTCTTGGTACACCTTTAGGTTTTCCTTCTGTACCAGAAGTCCAGCAGATGGTAAAAATATCGTTTGCTGTAACGTCTACATTCGGCAATTCGTGAATAGGCTGCTGTTCAAAATCGATGAACACACTCACTTCGCTAGCCCCATCAAATGTAAAAATTGTGTTCAAAGAGGGTACCTGATCTTGCAATTTCGCATACATCTCAGCATACTGCCGGTCATTAATTTGCTGCATGGTTACAACGGCTTTTGCGTTGAGTGCTTGCAGAAGTTGCAGGCATTCAAATTCTCGATATTGAATTGGAATCGGGCTTGAAATGGCACCAACTTTTAAAATCGCAAAATAGCTAATGACGAGTTCAACAACGTTTGGTAGTTGAATCGCGACGATATCATCTTTGCCAATACCTTGCTCGTTTAGGGCGCTTGCCACTTGGTCGATTTTTTGTTGCAGCTGTTCGTACGTTAATGAAAGTAAAGGTGTATTACATAAAGTAGCTTTGTTTAATGGATCGATTACCGCTGTTTTAGTCGGTGAACTTTCAACGAACTGTTGTAAATAATGTTGAACGGTTTTTGTACCCCACCAGCCTTTTTCTGTGTAATCCTTCATTTTTTCTTCTGTTGTCAGAATCATACGTATGCTCCTTTATTCATAGTGTCTAGGCATTCGCGCCAGCTGCCCGAGGCTCACACGATGTGAGTCATGTCGGTCATGCCACACGGATGTGGCGTACTGACCGACGCGCAGCTAAAAGGGCGCGAATACGCGTTCCTAATTATTCAGCATATAAGCTTTCACCGTTTACCCAGGTTGCGTGGAAGCCCATTGGTATACGCTGTGGAATTTCAAGTCGTGCAATCGGCCCGAGATCAAAGTTTTTTGCGTCTAAAATAATTAATTCGGAACGATTGTGATGTTGATCGAACACGTACGTAATTAAGTAACCATCATCTTCTGATGTTGCATTTGGACGTGGAGCATAGGCGCCTTCTGTACCGAAACGCCCTGGCCCAAACTCATAGCGTGTAGATTGTCCCGTCCACGTATCATATTTCGCAACCCCATCAAATTCGAGTGTGCGCCCATTTGTAATACACACATTATAGGAATAGCGAGATTTTAAACCCGAATAGTCTAAATTGATAACAGGGAATTCTGTATTTGCATCACATAGCTCATATTCTTTAACGGCACCGGTTTTTAAATTAAATCGCCAGCAATGCATTTGCGCGTCTAATCGCAAAAATGCGAGCATTCGTTCAAGTGGCCCGTCTTCTTTTGAATTTGGTGGTTCTGGCTCTTTTACGCGACAGCACACCATGACCACTTCATCGCCTTCTTCCCAGGCATTGACGACGTGGTAAATGTAGCAGGGAGACGATTCGAACCATTTGATTTCTTCGGCGCTCCCATAGCGAGGAATAATACCAAAACGGCTTGGGAGTTCACGGAAAAATTTTGATTTGTAATAGCCGAGCTTTGCTGCTTCAGGATCATTGAACAACGGTAAATCCATTAAAATCGAATAGTTTTTCGTAATAGCCATATCATGTGGTAGTCTTGGACCCGGTAATTCAATGGGTACACAATGTACGAGTTCACCTGTTGCTGAAGCCACCCCATACATCATGTATGGATACGTATGACCGTAGTCAAAGAATAGAAATTCACCTGTTTGTTCATCTACTTTTGAATGGGCAGATACATTGCATTGCAGTTGGCCCCCGAAATCTTCTATGCCGATGGTTTCAAGCGTGCGGGCATCTACTTTATACGGTTGTCCAGCGCGATACCAAAGGCTTAATAAATTGCCGTTGTGGAATACAACATCAGTATTGGATGTGTTTTTTTCCTTTTCAAAATACGGGTTATTCTTTTTGTTTTCGAGCAACCCAGTCCAAATGGCGCGTTCTTCAATAGCTTCATGTTGGAACCCTTTTGTTTGAACATAGCGGTTACGATAACTCACTTTTCCTTCATTAAAGTAAACACCGTGCAGCATGCCATCTCCGTCAAACCAGTGATAGCGCCCATTCGGTTCATGCTTTGGATTGGGGCCATTGCGAATATACGCACCGTAAATATCATTTGGCACCTGTCCCTCGATAACCGTTAATTGCTCAACAAATAACTCATCCTTTGCTGGACCGTATAAGTTTTCCTCGTAATAAGGATTATGGAACGACATTTCTCGTACCATCACCATTCCTCCTCTTAATAAACAATATTATTTAGTAGTGTAATCAATGCATGTTAGATGTTTCTTCGGTAATTGGTGCTTAGTATCTGTTATTAGCTGACTGCCCTCATGACAACTGAAAATTGCTCATTCTCATGAGGGCGTCCTCCTTTCATCGCTTTACTATTAGTCTCGCAAAAACTGTGCCAATTAAAAAAGATAGATAAAAAAATTTAAAAATAAGGATAATTTCGAGTTAAATAGCGGAATTTTCTGTAAAATGAAACGTATATTACTAGTAGTTTGATGAAAAAAGGAATCGGTGATGAAAATATTCATCAAGGGGGGCGTGATATGATGTTTGATCAATTGGCGGCGCAGTATAGTTATGATGGATTATGTGTATTGGATAAGGATGGAACCGGGCTCTATATGAATCCAGCGGCAGCAGCAATTTGTAATTATTCAATTGAGGAGTTTGTCGGTCATAATATTAATGAAGCGGTAAAAAAAGGTGAAATTAGTGATTCGGTTACCTCATTAGTCGCTAGAAAACGGCAAGTGATTACGAAAATTATTAATATTCGTGGTGTAGATGTTCTTATTACAGGAACGCCTCTTTTAAATGAGGATGGCACCGTGTCTAAAGTAATCTTGAATGTTCGTGATATTTATGAGTTAAATAACCTGAAAATGGACCAATTGCTGTCAATAGCTTTAAAAAATAGACAAGCAGTTGTAGATGAATTTCCGCTAGATCCATTACCTGATTTGGAGCATATTGTGGCGAAAAGTAAAGCGTTTCGCAATGTGATCAAACTGATTCTTCGTATTACGAAAGTCGATTCCACCGTCTATTTGCGCGGTGAATCGGGAGTTGGCAAGGAAGTGGTTGTGAATTTATTACATCAGTATAGTGCGCGTGCAAATAAGCCGCTTATTAAAGTAAATTGTTCAGCCATTCCTGCGCCGCTGCTTGAAGCAGAATTATTTGGATATGAGAAAGGAGCGTTTACCGGAGCGGATCAACGCGGTAAGCCTGGTCTGTTTGAACAAGCGGATGGAGGTACGATTCTTTTAGATGAAATCGGGGATATGCCGCTCGATTTACAAGCAAAAATTTTACGTGTGCTTCAAGAGCATGAAGTAATGCGTATTGGTGGTCGTCAAACGATTCCGCTAAACATTCGCGTTGTGTCAGCGACGAACAAAGATTTACATGAGCTCGTAAAGGAAGGTAAATTCCGTCTTGATTTGTATTATCGCTTAAATATTGTGCCGATTGAAATACCCCCACTTCGAGAGCGCAAGGAAGATATCGCACCGCTTGCCTATTATTTTTTACAAAAGAAAAATGCAAAATATCATTTGAATGTGAAATTTGCACCCGGCACAATTCATTTGTTTTCAGACTATGATTGGCCAGGGAATGTTCGTGAAATGGAAAACATGATCGAGCGATTAGTAGTCATGTCCGAAAATAACGAAATTAGTTGGAGTGATTTGCCGTTTATTCATGAACAGCCACATAAGATCTTACAAAAACCATTAAAGGAATTGCTGTTAGAGATTGAACATAAAATTATACTTGAAAAGATGCAGCAATATAAAACGACTAGAAAAACAGCGGAAGTATTAGGCATTAGTCAATCCGCACTCGTAAAAAAGTTACAGCGCTTCGATCGCTAAGTTGTAGTTGGCATCAAACTTGCGTAGTAGTTTGCAAGGAGGGATGTCCTGTGAAAAAAGAAGATGTGACATTCAAAAGTGAAGGTAAAAATTGTGCTGCTCACTTATATATGCCAGAAAATTTATCAAAGGCTGCACCTGCAATTGTGATGGCGCATGGCTTTAGTTTAGTAAAGGAAGTTTTTTTAGAGCGCTATGCACAGCTATTTTGTGAAAATGGTTTTATTGTTTTGGTGTTTGATTATCGAAACTTTGGAGAGAGCGAGGGCGATCATCGTCAGCATCTTGAGCCATATGAACAAATCAAAGATTATCGTAATGCCATTACGTGGGTAAGCACTTTACCTGAGGTGAATGAAGAACAAATCGGCATTTGGGGAACATCCTATAGTGGCGGTCATGTCCTGCATATTGCGGCAGTTGATCGCCGCGTGAAGGCGGTTGTAGCCCAGGTTCCAACAATTAATGGACGGAAAGGTGCCGCTCGGAAAATGGGTTATGACCAATTAGCATCCTTTGTTGAAAAGCTCGAAAGCGACCGAATTCAGCGCTACTTTACAGAAAAACAGCAGATGCTACCGGTTGTTTCACTACATGAGCCTTGTGCACAGCCTCACCCAGATGCCTTTGATTGGTTTATGAAGGCGTCGAAAATGGCACCAACCTGGAAAAATGAAATTACCTTACAATCGATGGAACATTATTTAGAATATACCCCAGCGAGTTTAATGGAGTTTATTTCACCTACTCCATTATTAATGATTGCAGCTATGGAAGATGGCATTACCCCGCCAGACTTGATTATTGAAGCGTATGAAGAGTGGGCAAATGAACCAAAGGAATTATTGCAGCTTCCTGGTGGGCATTTTGATGTTTATGATGGCTTTACGTTTAAGCAAGCGAGTGAAGGCGCATTAAATTGGTTTTTACAGCATTTAACCGTCACTGCTGTAAGCTAGCTAAAATCAGAACAGGAGGATGCTTATGCAAATGGACATCCAAATTTCAAATGAATTAAAGCAAGTGATGACGATGGGCGCAATTTTTCATTTAGAAATGCTGCAACTAACAAATGAGGAACTAGCCAGCTTGGTTGCAGAGAAAGCGCTAGAAAATCCACTGTTAGAGGTGAATGCACCTGCCTTTGATTCTACGGATAAGTTACGGCCTCAAATTAGTAATGGTCACAGAGAATTTTTAGTGCAGCAAGATACAGTAAAAGATTATTTGTGGGAGCTAATTCCGTTAAAAATGGATCTCTCGCAGGAGAAAAAACGCGTACTAAATTTTCTAATCAATCATTTAGATGAGCATCTTTTTTTACGAATCGAAGCGCAAGAGGTGTATGCACAATTATCCGTATCAGTAGAGGTAGTAACTGAGTGCATCGAAATTTTGCGAAGTTTAGAGCCATTTGGGTTAGCGAGTAAAAACAGTCCACACTTTTTAGAGCGTCAAATCCAAGTAGACCAAGAGGCGCCACCATTTGCGCTTGTTTTTATTCAACAGGAGCTAAACGCAATTGCCGAGTTGAATATCCCATATTTAATGAAAAAATATCAGCTGTCCAAGCAACATGTGCTAACAACCATTCAATACATCAAAAAGCTCCAACCATTTCCGCGTCTCCCAACATTGCAGGAACGCACGGTCTATATTATTCCAGATGTAGAAATAACGAAAATTTACGGCAATTGGCATGTACGCTTGGATGCTACATTCATTCCAAAAGTGACGGTAAATGAGGGTTACATCGAGTTATTAAAACAGCAATCGCACTTGCAAGATTATTTACAGCATTTGATAAAAGAGGCCAAACTGTTAGTGGAGGGAATAGAAGAACGTACAAAAACCATCAATCGAATTATGCATTGGCTCATTGAAAAACAGCATTTGTTTCTTGAAACTGGGCAAGCAGGGATGATTCCTTTGCGATTAATCGATGCAGCAAATGCGTTAAATTTACATGAGTCTACGATTAGTCGAGCGATTCGAAATAAATATGTGAAAACACCTTACGGAATATTCCTGTTTAAGGGGTTTTTCCCAAAAGGGATCAATTATAACGGCCAACCAAATGCAACAAGTGATTGGATTAAAGACAGGATTCAGCAACTGATTGCATCAGAAAATTCGGCAAATCCATTATCAGATCAGCAGCTTATGGACTCACTGAGGCAGGAACAAATTCAAATATCTAGAAGAACCGTTGCGAAATACCGAGAAAGTTTATTGATTCCTAATTCAACTAAACGTGCTTATTCAAAGTAAAGTGAGACGATGCTGGAACAAAGCAAATCCAAATGCTCCCTCTACAAATCACATACAAGATTTGTAGGGAGAGTTCAATTAGTAGCATAAGACAAGTATCCTGTATGAAAGGAAGAAAATTCGTGAATTATAGAGAATATATACCTAAAATTGCGCAAATAACGTATACTTTAATTAGCGGTTGAAAAAGGTTTTCAACAAATCCAGTTTTTTGTTGCCTTTTTGAAACTTTTTGGTGGCTGACCCGTATAGATATTGTACATACAAAACAAAGCTAAAGAGAGGTGAACAAATTGAGACGAACGAAAGTGTTTAGTTGGCTCTTTTTAATGATGATGTCACTGGTTTTAGTTTTCCCTTCAGTAACAGCCTTCGCAAAAAGCACAGTTTATGAAATTTCCATCCATAATGAAGTTGAAAAAGGGCTACTTCAACATTTAAAGCGTGGATTTGATGAAGCAAAGCAACAAAATGCTGAAGCAATCATTTTAAATATGCATACACCAGGTGGCTTTGTTAATGCCGCAACAGATATTGGCAAGCTAATAGATGAAACAGACATACCAGTCATTGCCTTTATCAATTCAAATGCGATTTCAGCAGGCGCGTATATTGCACTGCACGCCGATCAAATTTATATGACACCAGGCGCTACAATGGGCGCTGCTGCTGTGATTGATGCTTCTGGTAATACGGCAGGGGAAAAAGCAGAAAGTGCATGGCTAGCGCAGATGACCGCCGCTGCAAAAAATTCTGGGCCTAATCCAGAAGGGCGTAATCCGAAATTTGCACAGTCCATGGTGATTGATACAATTGATTTATCAGAATTCCGTGCACCAGTAGGAAAACTGTTAACATTAACAGCGGATGACGCACTAAAAGTGGGGTACTCGGAAGGAACAGTTGCTTCAATGAGCGAGCTTTTACAGGTATTAAAGTTAGAAAATAGCGAAGTAGTATCCGTTGAACAAACATTCTCTGAAAAGCTAGCGCGTTTCATTACCAATCCAATTATCGTGCCAATTTTGCTATCGATTGCGAGTATTGGCTTAGTCGTTGAATTATATTCGCCGGGCTTTGGTGTTCCAGGTACAATGGGGTTAGCTTCACTTGGGATGTTCTTTTTTGGACATATGGTCGCTGGTTTTGCAGGCTATGAAACATTGATTGTATTTGCAATCGGACTCAGTTTAATCATTGCCGAACTATTTGTTCCGGGTGGGATCATCGGAATCATTGGTGGTGCACTGATCATCGGGAGTTTACTTTTTGCAGGGGAAAGCTTTGTCCATATGGCATATTCAATATTAATCGCAATGATAATTGCTGGTTTAGGAATGGTGATACTTATGAAATTCTTCGGAAAAAAACTTCATCTGTTCAATCGTCTCGTATTAAAAGACGCGACAACAACAGAAGAAGGGTACGTATCGAATACAAACCGAGTTGAATTAATCGGCAAGCAAGGTACATCGATTACACCTTTACGTCCATCAGGTACGATTTTTATTACGAATGAGCGTCTTGATGTTGTGACGGAAGGTAGCTATGTCGATGCGAGTAAAACAGTAGAAGTGGTAAAAGTAGAAGGCTCGCGCATTGTTGTGCGAGAAATTAAAGAAAAAGGTGGAGAAGCACTATGATGTTTGATGCAGCAGCAATTTCCCTAATTATTGGGATTGTAATCGTCTTTCTTATTTTAGCTGTATTCTTTACATTTGTTCCAGTTGCACTATGGATTAGCGCACTGGCAGCAGGTGTAAAAGTAAGTATTTTCACATTAATCGGGATGCGCTTACGTCGCGTAATTCCTTCACGTATCGTGAATCCGTTAATTAAAGCACATAAAGCGGGCATTGACGTAACAATTAACCAATTAGAGTCACATTACTTAGCAGGTGGTAATGTTGACCGCGTAGTAAACGCATTAATCGCAGCGCACCGTGCCAATATTGAGTTAACATTTGAACGTGCAGCAGCAATCGACTTAGCTGGACGTGACGTATTAGAAGCGGTACAAATGTCGGTAAACCCTAAAGTAATCGAAACGCCATTTATTGCCGGTGTTGCGATGAACGGGATTGAAGTAAAAGCAAAAGCACGTATTACGGTTCGTGCCAACTTAGACCGCTTAGTCGGTGGTGCGGGTGAAGAAACAATTGTAGCCCGTGTTGGTGAAGGGATTGTCTCAACACTCGGTTCATCTGAATCGCATTCAAAAGTGTTAGAAAACCCAGACTTAATTTCTCAAACGGTCCTTTCAAAAGGCTTAGATTCTGGTACGGCTTTTGAAATCTTATCGATCGATATCGCAGACGTTGATATCGGTAAAAACATCGGTGCCGAGCTTCAAATTGAGCAAGCACAAGCGGATAAAAACATCGCGCAGGCAAAAGCTGAAGAACGTCGTGCGATGGCCGTTGCAACTGAGCAGGAAATGGTCGCACGCGTACAAGAAATGAAAGCAAAAGTAGTAGAAGCAGAGGCGGAAGTTCCAATGGCTCTTGCAGAAGCTTTACGCTCAGGCAATTTCGGGATTATGGATTATATGAACTACAAAAATATTCAAGCAGATACATCGATGCGTGATTCGATTTCAAAGGCATCAAATCTTGATAAGCCTGAACAAGGCAACAAATAATCGAGGAAGGGAGTGAGCACTAAATGGAAGGTCTTATTATTATGCTGGTAATGATTGCGATTAGTTCGTTGTTTAACAAAGCTAAAAACAAAGAGCAGCCAAACAAGCAGCAACCGAAACAAATGCCACCATTTAGCAGTCAACCTGCTCCTCGAACACAACAAACACGTCCAAATACGCGTACGCAAAACCGACCTAAAACGTTGGAGGATTTTGCAAGTGAAGTATTTGGACAGCTAAATGAAAAAGCGAAGCCGCTTGTGCAAAAGGTAGAAGAGCCAATTGAACTTGAGCTACCACAAGAAGTACCTGTACAAGTAAAAGAACGTCAGACAATGGCACAGTCAACGCGAAAACTGACAGATCGCCCGCTTGTTGAAAAACTAAAGCAGCAATCGGAAGGTTTACAAGTTGTTCCACAAAACAATAAAGAGCTGATGCAAGCGATTGTAATGGCAGAAATATTGGGTCCGCCAAAATCTCGTCGTTAATCTTGGAAGAGTATGTTGAATGTATGTTCAGCATGCTCTTTTTCTTAGATTGGTGAATTCCAAAAAATAATACGTTCATGCCTCTTTTATTCAACGCATATAGTGAATAAAGGGGGCTTTTTGTTGTGAAAAAATTATTTGAAACGCAAAATCAGCTGACAATAAAGCAATTTCAGCAGTTACTATTTGATGGCGCTTATACAATTGAACAAATCGCCGATCAACGTTATGCATGTCACAACGAGCAATTTCGCATACTAATTGAAGCAAAGAAAATTGATGTCCAGTATTTATACGATTCCGGGTTTTTAGTGGATTGTCACACACTACAAAAACTTGTGATTGAACGGATTACGTGATGAATCGTAATGTCATTATTATTTCGACAAAACATAATGCTGCCACATCGCAACTGTTACAACAGCTAAAAGCACAACGAATCCCTATTCGAAAATTGACTTTTCAAAAAGAGCAATTAACGTTTGAAATGGATTATCACCATTTACGGGCTTTACGTAGAATTCGTAAACGCTATCAACTGAAGCTGAAAATTCGCTACAAGGCACCTCATAAAATTCTTCAACGAAATGGCGTCACCCTTGTTGGGGTACTACTGTTAGTTATTATTCCGTTTGTCTTAGCACAATTTATTTGGCAAGTACAAACAGAGGCAGAGACCATTGAGCTAGAGGACACAATGGACAACTACTTGAAAAATGAAATGGAGTTAGAGCTACCCGTTTATAAGGGGAAATTTTATTCGGATAATGAATTGCGCCAGCAGTTAATGGAACAGTTTCGGCAATTTTCTTGGGTACATATTATGAAGCAGGGGGGGAAGGTGACCATTTCGCCACAATTAGCACCGAAAGAAACGCCAAAAATGGACCAAATTTTAAATCAACATTTAATTGCTTCAAATAGTGGGGTCATTACCCATTTTGACATTGAGCGTGGTATAAGGAAAGTCGTACCGAATATGACAGTATATAAGGGAGATACGCTTGTATCAGGCGTACTAATGCGCGATGATGAAGTATTTGTTGTAGGGGCGCAGGGTGAAGTGTTTGCCGATTACTGGCTTGAAACCACTTTTTCCATTCCAAAAACGATTCACATGCAGGTGTTAGATGAGGTTGGCTGGCATGTGCAGGTGAATTGGAAGCAACTAGGTAAAAGCGTCGAGCAACTGTCGATTCAACCGTTAAAGGAGCTCATTACACGCGAGCCTTACCGCGTATTTCATGAACAAACGGAAACAATCAGTGAACAGGATATTGAAAAAGTAATTTTGCCATTATTACATGAAAAAATGATTCGTTCATTGCCACTGAAATCGACTATTAAATCGGAAAAACTTTTGCACGTCTACGCCGATGATGATACAGTAAAGGGGAAAGTCCTATATTTGGTAAATGAAAACATTGCAACACCACATCCAATTCATCAAGGAGAATGATTATGTCACAAAACTATATCGAGCTTCAAATCGACAATCCCAATGAAGCGGTCATGCTGTTAGGAATGTCAGATGCAAATATAACATTAATCGAAGAAACGTATGGGATTCAAATTATCACGCGTGGTGAAGTCATTCAAATCGCGGGTGGACAGGTAGAAAACAAAAAGCATGCCTATGACGTATTAGCAGCGCTGTTAAAGGTCATTCGTAAAAACATTAATATTGATCAACGAGATGTCGCAACAGCAATTGAAATGGCCAATAAAGGCACAATTGAGTATTATGCAGAACTGTATGATGAAGAGATTGCACGTAATACGAAAGGCAAGCCAATTCGAGCGAAAACAATCGGACAACGTGAGTATATCCGAGCGATTCGTCACAAGGATTTAATTTTTGGTATTGGTCCAGCGGGTACGGGGAAAACGTATTTAGCGGTTGTGATGGCAACGCAAGCCTTAAAAAATGGTCATGTGAAGCGTATTATTTTAACGCGTCCTGCAGTTGAAGCAGGGGAGTCTCTAGGATTTTTACCAGGGGATTTAAAGGAAAAGGTCGATCCGTATTTACGCCCGTTATACGACGCCCTGCACGATATTTACGGGCAGGAGCAAACACAGCGTCTTATTGAACGTGGCACGATTGAAATTGCACCACTTGCCTACATGCGCGGCCGTACATTAGACGATGCATTCGTTATTTTAGATGAAGCACAAAACACAACACATCAGCAAATGAAGATGTTTTTAACGCGCTTAGGCTTTGGCTCAAAAATGGTCATTACAGGGGATAAAACGCAAATTGACTTACCGAAAAACAGGGAGTCAGGTCTGATTATCGCAGAACGCACGTTAAAATATGTGAAGGATATCCACTTCCAAATTTTAGAACAAGGCGATGTAGTGAGACACCCATTAGTAGCCAGAGTTATTCAAGCTTATACAGAACAAGAATTATAAGCACCACCATCCAATTCTAATGCGAGTTGGGTGGTTTTTTGTGCATAAAGTCAATTATTTGAAAAACATACAACCTTTTCGTCAACACAGCCAAATAAATTTGTTAGAATAATACCTATAGAGAAAAAAAGTGGAGGTGCATGATGAAAGAAAAAGTAAACAAGCTCATCCAATTAATTAGCTTTCGAACATTGTTAATTGTTGTACTGGCGATTGCAGGCATTTTGCAATTTTCGTTGATGGTTGATAATGTCCGTGGTGTTACATATGATATTCAGCTTACTGAATTATCACCAGAAACGATTCGCTCTGCGAAGACAATTGAGGATACGGCAAAAACTGAAATTGATAAGGAACATGCGGTAGAGATTATTGAGCCGGTTTATGTTTTTAAAGAGGATATTCCTAGTCATCGTGCCACATTTGTGACGACGATTTTTGATATTGCATTAGAAGTAAAAAAAGATGTAAATGAAGATGGCGAGAATTCGTTAGCGAAGCAAACGGATCGATTACGTGAGGATTTAAAAACCATTGTAGAAAATCAGCAATCACTAACGATCTCAGATGCGCAACTTCATAATTTATTAGCCGCATCGAAAGAGCAATTAGAACAGGCACGTGATGCACTGGCTACTTTAGTCGAAGTGAATTTAAACCGCCCGTTACGTAAAGAGAATTTAGTGACAAATCGTAACGAATTAGAAATGAAAATTCGTCAGCAACCGGCTATCTCAGAAAATCTGATGAGTGTGGCGGTAAGTATTGGACGCGCGGCGGTAGTTGAAACAGAAATATTAGATGAGGAAAAAACCGCTGTTGCCAAGCAGCAGGCTCGAGATGCGGTAGAACCGACGCGTATTTTACAAGGGCAAATCATCGTGCAAGAAGGTGAAGTCATTACACGCGAAATTTATCGTCAGTTAGAGCTTTTAGCGATGCTTGACAATAAAGTATCGATTAAGCCGATTATTGGTTTAGTGTTTTTAATTTTATTGCAGATGGCCTTTTTATTCGTGTTATTTGATCGTTCGAAAAAGGACCTATCAAAAAAACGGAAAGATTTATTTGTAACACTTATTGTCTATACGATCGCACTTGTAACGATGAAACTCATTGGGTTAATCGCAGCAAACTTTGATGTGATGCTGGCATTTGTCTATCCAACAGCGATGGCGACGATGCTTGTGCGTATTTTAGCAAGCGAAAAAGCAGCGAGTATTGTGACGGTATTAACCGCAGCATCAGCAGGAATTATTTTCCACGAGGGCTATGCAGCTGTACTACAAATGGATGCAGCGCTTTATATTTTATTTGGTGGCTTTGCGGCTTTAATCTTTATGCGTAGCTTTGAAAAGCGTTCAGATATTTTACATGCAGTTTGGATAGTTACATTAGTCAATGTGGTGTTCATTGCATTTTATTTACTGATGTCGCAATCTGGCTTTGGCTTTAAAGAAATCTCATTTTATCTTGCAGCCGCTGTGATTTCTGGGTTATTATCAGGAGCACTGACGATGGGGCTATTGCCATACTTTGAATCGGCCTTTGGTTTACTGTCGACGATGCGTTTAATCGAATTGTCGAACCCGAACCATCCGCTATTCAAAAAAATTCTAACGGAAACACCAGGCACCTACCATCATAGTATTATGGTGGCGAATTTAGCGGAGGCCGCATGTGAGGCAATTGGTGCGGATGGCTTGCTTGCGCGCGTAGGTTGCTATTATCATGATGTAGGGAAAACGCGTAGACCGCTATTTTTCATCGAGAACCAAATGGGCACCAACCCACATGATTCCTTGCCGGCTGAAAGTAGCGCGGAAATTATTATTGCGCATACAACAGACGGTGCAGAATTACTTCGTAAGCACAAAATGCCGCAAGAAATTATCGATATTTGCTTGCAACATCACGGGACAAGCTTATTGAAGTACTTCCTGTTTAAAGCAAAAGAAGAAGGGAAACAATTGGATGAGGTCGTTTTCCGTTACCCTGGTCCGAAGCCGCAAACAAAGGAAGCGGCCATAATTAGTGTCGCAGATAGTGTGGAAGCAGCCGTGCGCTCGATGAAGGAGCCAAACGCTGAAAAAATTCAAAAGCTTGTGCAGTCAATTATTCAAGATCGTGTACAAGATGATCAGTTTGATGAATGTGATATTTCGTTAAAAGAGTTAAAAACGATTGAAGATGTATTATGTGAAACTTTGAATGGGACGTTCCACTCGCGTATTGAATATCCAAAGTAGTTGTAGGAGGGAACAAAAATGTTATTAATTGATTTTTTAGATGAAACAAATGAAGTACAAGATGCCCATCTTGAATTAGTAGAAAAATTATTACAGCATGCGGCACAGGTTGAAGGAATCGAGGATGGTTCTGAAGTGTCAATTACCTTTGTGACAAACGAGGCGATTCACGAAATTAACCGTGAATACCGCGACAAAGACCAACCAACAGATGTCATTTCGTTTGCGTTAGAGGAAATGGGCGAAGGTGAAGTACAAATTATCGGCGAAGGCATTCCACGTATTTTAGGCGATATTATTATTTCAACAGACCGTACTCGTGAACAAGCCGAAGAGTTTGGCCATACGTTTGAGCGTGAATTAGGCTTTTTAGCCGTACATGGCTTCCTACACTTATTAGGTTATGATCATATGGTATCTGAAGATGAAAAAGTGATGTTTGGAAAACAAGATGAAATTCTATTATCTTACGGCTTAGGTCGTGACACAAATGAACGCGCGTAAATTTTTAAAATCGTTTCGCTATGCCGTTGAAGGGATTTTAACGGCAACAATGGAACAAAATTTACGCTTTCATATACTGAGTGCGGTTATCGTTGTGCTAGCGGGTTTATTGACGGGGTTAAGCACAACGGAGTGGTTTATGATAACAATCGTGATCGCGCTTGTGATAGGCGCGGAGCTTTTTAATAGTGCGATTGAGCGGGTAGTAGACCTGGCTTCACCTGAAATTCATCCACTTGCAAAGCAGGCAAAAGACATCGCAGCCGGAGCTGTACTTGTTTTTGCTGTGGCAAGTGTTATAATCGGACTACTCATATTTTTACCGAAATGGTTTTAAAACTATTACTTTAGTAGGCGGAAGGAGCCACTCTTAATGACTATGGAGCAATTACTTGAGCAATCAAAATTAGCGCGTGAATTTGCATATGTGCCGTATTCGAAATTTAAAGTAGGTGCAGCGTTACTTGCTGAAGATGGAACGGTTTACCAAGGTTGTAATATCGAAAATGCAGGGTATAGTATGACAAACTGCGCCGAACGTACAGCTTTTTTTAAGGCGGTTTCAGAAGGCAATGTGAAGTTTAAAGCACTTGCGGTAGTAGCAGACACACCGGGCCCATGCTCGCCGTGTGGGGCTTGCCGTCAAGTAATGAGTGAATTTTGCGCACCAGACATGCCCGTTTATTTAACGAACATGAACGGTGACGTACAACAAACAACTGTAGGCGAGCTCATTCCGGGCGCGTTTACAACGGAGGATATGAAAAATGCAGGAAAATAAAGGATACAAATCGGGCTTCGTCTCGATTGTAGGTCGACCAAATGTCGGCAAATCAACATTCTTAAACCGTGTAATCGGTCAAAAGATTGCGATTATGTCAGACAAACCACAAACAACACGTAACAAAGTTCAAGGTGTATTAACACAAGACAATTCACAAACAATTTTCATCGATACACCAGGGATTCACAAACCGAAGCACAAGCTAGGCGAATTCATGTTAAAAACATCACGTAACGCATTAAAAGAAGTTGACGTGATTATGTTCATGGTTAATGCAGAGCAAGCAATCGGTAAAGGTGACGAGTTCATCATTGAGCTATTAGAAGGTAATAAAACACCAGTATTTTTAATCATCAACAAAATCGATTTAATTCACCCAGATGCATTAGGTAAGATTATTTCATCTTATAAAGACAAATTTGATTTTGCAGAAATTATTCCGATTTCCGCATTACAAGGCAATAACGTCGAAAACTTATTAACAACAATTGAAAAATACTTACCTGAAGGGCCACAATACTACCCAGCAGACCAAGTAACGGATCACCCAGAGCGCTTCATCATCTCTGAGTTAGTTCGTGAAAAAGTATTACACCTTACACGTGAAGAAATTCCACACTCAATCGCGGTTGTTATCGACCGTATTAAGCCACATGAAGAAAAAGAACATATGATTCATGTACAAGCAACAATTATGGTAGAGCGTGATTCACAAAAAGGCATCGTTATTGGTAAACGTGGTGCATTACTGAAAGAGGTAGGCGTACAGGCACGTAAAGATATCGAAATGCTACTTGGTTCAAAAGTATATTTAGAGCTTTGGGTTAAAGTTCAAAAAGACTGGCGCAACAAGCAAACGCATTTACGTGATTTCGGCTTTAGAGAAGACGACTATTGATAAGAGAGACAGATGTGACGTTTTATCGTCGCATCTGTTTTTATTTATTGGAAAGGAAATGCGCGAAATGCATTTTTCTAAACTTGCATAAATGTTAGCATTTGATACTATTGAATAGGGAATAATTTACAAGAATAAGAGGTGGAAAGTTGAGTAAGTTGAATCAAACTTTATTAGGAATGTGGATTATTTCACTTGCTGTTTTAGTATTTGTTGTCATGAATTTAGATAATGAGTCAGAAATACATGTAGTAGAAGGGCAAATGAATCATACAGTTGAGAACGCAACTAACAATACATCAAAAGCTCCTACTCAAGTTGCGGAACCAGAAATAGTTATTGAACCGGAGCCAGAACCGGAGCCAGAACCAGAACCAGTGAACAAAAAAGAAACGGTACGTCTTGCGATGATTGGTGATGTCCTACTGCATTATCGATTGGCACAGTATAAGGATTTTACTTCGTCATTTGCATCGGTAGCACCGCTTATGCAAAGCTATGATTATTTAATTGCCAACCAAGAATCGCCACCTGTAGGCAATAAATATGCGCTAAGTGGTTATCCACAATTTTCGAGTCCACCGCATATTTTACGCGATATTCAACAGGCTGGAGTCGACCTAGTAACGATTGCGAATAATCATACGGTCGATAAAGGAGAGGGTGGTATCCGGACATTTTTTGAGAATCTAGATGCGCAAAATATGCCTTATGTTGGCGCGTATAAAAATCAAGAGGACAAAAATGTTCATCGCATCATTGAACTGGGCTCTATCAAGATTGGTATGCTAGCGTATACATATGGAACAAATGGTTTGTATTTACCGAAAGGCTCACCGTTTATCATAAATTATATTGATGAATCGAGAATAAAAGCGGATGTTGAGGCTATTCGTAATGAGGTCGATGTACTCGCTGTGTCAATGCACTGGGGGTCAGAATATGTGTATGGAGAAAATGACTACCAGCGTCATTATGCAAAAGTATTAAATGATGCTGGTGCGGATATAGTGTTTGGTACACATCCGCATGTGTTGCAGCCGTATAAAAAATGGGTAAGCGAGGCGCAGCATGAAACGCATGTCTTTTATTCGTTAGGTAATTTTTTCTCAACGATTTTAACGGTACCCAACTCAATGATTGGCGGTATCGCGAGTATGGAGATCACAAAAGAGGGTGACAATGTGACAATTGGTAGCCCGAGATTAGATGCAACGTCTGTTTTAAAGGATGCGGATGGTATATACCGGGTGTATCCACTAAAGGATGTAGAGGCGCGTTCTGTGAAAAATTTAGAATGGGTGAAGAAGGTTGTTGGCTCTGAAGTAAGTGTTTATTAATACGTCAATGATTCATTAAATCGCTCATACACCGCGTTTCATAAAACTGTGAAAGCAAGCTTTTAACGTCCGAATGCATTATAATAAGTAGTATGAAAGAAAGAAAAGGATGTGCAACCGATGCTACATAAATGGGAAGGCATCATTTTAAAAGCGCGTGCTTACGGTGAATCAAATAAAATTGTAACGTTAATGACGAGAGAAGCGGGGAAAGTCGCATGTATGGCGCGTGGGGCGAAAAAGCCAACGAGCCGTTTAGCGGGTGTCACGCAGCCATTTGTGCACGGCTCGTTTTTAGTACAGCGAACAACAGGTATGGGGACGCTTCAGCAAGGCGAGCATTTCAATACGATGCGTCATATTCAAACGGATATTATGGCGACCGCTTATGCGAGCTATGTTGTCGAACTTGTTGACCGTTTGACGGAAGAAAGTGGTCCGGAACCGCATGCGTTTGAGGTGTTATTGCAGGGGTTAAATGCCATTGAAGAAGGGCATGACCCCGAGGCAATTGCGCTGTTTGTTGATTGGAAAATGCTCCCGTATGCAGGGGTGCAGCCAATTTTACATGCGTGCGCGGGCTGTGGTGCAGTCGACGGGGAATTTGCATTTTCTTTTCCGCAAGGTGGTTTTTTATGTCATCGCTGCTTCGGCTTAGATCCATACATTATCCGTTTATCGCCTACACAATTAAAGCTCATTCGTATGTTTTATACCGTACCGATTGAACAGGTCGGTAAAATGGAATTAAAGCCTCAAACGAAGCAATTTATAAAAAAAATTGTCACGACGATTTATGAGGAACAAACGGGAATCCGTTTAAAATCGCGGAACTTTATTGAGCAATTAGAACGTACACCGCTCATGCAACGAGCACCGAAAAAAGAAGAATAATCAAAAGCCAGCCCGTTAGTGTGGCTGGCTTTTTGAATGGAGAGAGTACTATGATTCAGTTTCAAAATGAGCACATGAAGGTGTTTCAAAGTGTGCTATATCAAACAACGTCAGTAGTCATTCAGACGCAAAAAGCAATTATTGTGACGGATCCCAATTGGCTACCGTCAGAAGTAGAAACGATTAAAGCCTATATTGAAAAGAACCTTGGCACAAGACAGCTCTATATCATTTATACGCATAGTGATTTTGATCATATAATTGCCGCTGGAGCATTTCCATATGCGCTTACCATTGCAAGTGAGGCGTTTGTGAATCGCGCAGATCAGGAAACGGTGCTCGAGGAAATTCGTAACTTTGATGCACAGTATTATGTGACAAGAGATTACCCGGTACATTATCCCGAGATTGATATTGTTATTTGTGAAGATGGGCAGCAGGTAATGCTAGGAGATACGCTTTGCCGTTTTTATTTCGCGCCGGGACATACTGATGATGGGGTTTTTACGATTGTTGAGCCACTTGGAATTTTCCTTGCGGGTGATTATTTATCAGATGTGGAATTTCCGTTTATAAGTGATTACAAGGCTTATGTAGCAACACTAGAAAAGGCACAGCAGCTAGTCGAGCGCTTTGACGTACGCGTGTTAGTACCAGGACATGGGCAAACGACAACACAACGTCATGAGCTGGAAACGCGCATAGCCGAATCGCAGCGCTATTTGCTTGATTTAAAGCAAGGGATTGATCAAGAGCAAATGTTAACAAAACGTTATCCATATTATCGCTCGTTAAAAGACATGCATGAGGCCAATAAAAAAGCGCTGTAAGAGGTTCTTACGGCGCTTTTCTATATGTTTTATAGGGATTTTTCTTGAAGTCGTTCTAGCACACGTCGCTTACGATATAGCATCATACCTGCTTCTGCGATATCTTCAATCATGGATTTGTTAATGATTGCGCCGAAAATCATGCCAGCAATCGGAATCATTTGGAACAGCTTTTTCATGCCGAAATTGTCCCGGTATGTGTAAAATACCTCCTGCCAACCTTTTAGCTGTGACATCATATTTTCACTTGCTGTTGGATTTTCAAAGCTTTTTGTCAGCTCGTTTAAAATTTGCTCTTTGCCGACAATATCCGAGGAGGCAAATTGAATGCATTTGACGATAAAAATCCGTTCTTGTTTTTCATTTGGATCGTAGCCGTGAATGAGCGCGATTTCTTGTAACGTTTTCAATGCTATGCCTAATATTACGGGAATATCGATTGCCAGTGTGAAAATGCCACCAAACCCTGTAGATGCCCCTTGTACGGTTGCCAGATTCGCGCGGCTTTTTTGCAGTTTTTCACTAAGCTCGACCATATCCCGAAGCGGCATTTGCTGAATGTCTTCAAGTGACGCTACATTATGTAACGTCTGTTTTTGGATATGACGTAGCATGGACTCTTGGCTTACTAAATACTTGCCGCCGGTTTGAATATAACTCACCAGTTCATCGATGAATAAGGCAATTTTTTCTTGTACAAATTTAGGTGTTAATTTATCGAGTATTTTAAATGGAATGCGACCAAGCTTTTCCCAAAACCACAGGCCCTTTTGATCTTTTTCCCATTTTTGAATGTCTGCTAAATAATGCTGTAGCTCTTGTGTTGTTTCCATACTTCTCCTCCTAATGGGTACGCTCTTACATATACGTATCCTTGTAGAAAAAGTTTCAAATGGCTATTCGAATTGTGTGAGTAAGAGGGTGATATCATTTTTTAAGTGCTCGTAAAAAATGGTCTCTAAACCGAGCTGTTTGTGTTGCTCTTTTTTTGAAAATAACGCATGCATGGCATCGATTTTTTCCTTGGAGAAGCGGAAATGATGGTTGAAATGCGCACGCCGCGAATCGTCGCTTAAATGCATATAGCCGCGAATAATTGTGTACAGCTGATTGTATTTTTGGTTGGCGAGTTGATAGGCTTCACGGCTAAAGAGGCCAAGTGAAGTACTTGGTTCCTCTAATGGGCGATAAAAGTCACGTGCTTCTCGGTAGCTTTCAAGTTGTGTATTTGCTGTATATAAAATATGGTGGTTGGCGCGGTGTTCAGGGCATTCAACATAGAGTAGCCCGCGAACAAGCTCTGAAATTTTGTCGAACGTATCAATCGTTTGTAGCGGTGTTTCCTTTACTTGAAAAAACATGAACATCCCTCCAGAAAGTAAGTTATCTGAAAATTATAACTTATTTTTACTTAAATTAACGTAAAAAATAGTGAAAAAGTTTAGTAACATAGAGAGTGAACAAATTTTGCAAGGATGGTGGCAACATGAATTACGAAGTTGTGTTATTTGATTTAGACGGAACGTTGATTGATCCGAAAGAAGGGATCACGAAAAGTGTGCAATATGCATTAGGTAAAATGAATGTGGAAGTAGCAAGCTGTGACGAGCTAGAAAGCTTTATCGGGCCACCGCTGCAGTTGTCATTTATGGAGCAATATGGGTTTAGTGAACAACAGGCAAATGAGGCAATTAACTTTTACCGTGAGCGCTATAAGCCAACAGGGATTTATGAGAACACGGTATATGAAGGCGTCGTAGAGTTACTAGCAGAACTAAAGGCAGCAGGATGTAAGCTAGCAATCGCGACATCGAAGCCTGGTGTGTTCGCGCAAAATATTGCGGAGCACTATGATTTCGCTCAGTATTTTGACGCGATTGTCGGTTCGGAATTAGACGGCACGCGCACATTAAAAGCAGAAGTGATTGAAGAGGCGCTTCGTCAATTAGGCAATCCTTCAGTTGAAAAGTGCATCATGATAGGTGATCGTAAATATGACATCATCGGTGCGCAGGTAAACCATATGGCAAGTGTTGGTGTTGAGTATGGCTACGGATCAGTAGAAGAATTACATAGTGCTAACGCGACATTTGTTGTAGGTACTGTTACGCAATTACGTGATGTGTTGGTGAAATAGAAATAAAAAAGAAGCTGTTCTCCATATCCGGGGAACAGCTTCTTGTGCATTCATTAAATTTGGTTAGTTCATTTAATTACTTGAAAAACGATTTTGTATGATTTTTACAAATGATAGTTATTATGTTTGGCTAAATAAGGTACTAAGCCATCTTCATTTAAAATATCCACCATTACTTGTGGCATTTTAGTGCCTATATATGTTTCACCATTTACTGTAATTGTTCCATTAATTAAATCTGCTTCTACGATGTCATTAGGAGCAATCGTAAAATCTTTTACTTCTATGATTGGTAAACCGATATTAATAGCATTTCTAAAGAAAATACGAGCAAAAGATTGAGCGACAATTAGGGAAACACCTGCAGTTTTCAGTGCAAGTGGTGCTTGTTCACGTGAGGATCCACATCCAAAGTTTGTGCCAGCTACGACGATATCACCTTGTTGGACATTTTTACTGAAATCCGGGTCTAAATCTTCCATAACGTGGTCAGCAAGTGATTGTAAATCTAATGTTTTAGTATATTTACCTGGAATGATACGATCTGTATCGATATTATCTCCATAAACATGCGCTCTTCCTACAATTTTCATCGTTATATACCTCCGTAATATTGTTGAGGATTACTTATTTTCCCATTGAGTGCAGCTGCGGCAACAAATGCTGGAGAGCCAAGATAAATATTTGAATTACGATTCCCCATACGTCCTTGGAAATTACGGTTTGTTGATGAAGCGGTCACCTCATTGTTACCTGGAACACCGAGGTGAGTACCAACACACGGTCCGCATCCTGCAGGTAAAAATGTACCACCGGCCTCGGTTAATGTTTGTACTGTACCATCGGCAAGCGCATTTAAAAACACCTCTCTAGATGCTGGTGCAATTAATAAACGGACATTCGGGTGAACTTTTTTCCCCTTTAAAATGTGTGCTGCTTCATGTAGGTCTTCTAAACGCCCATTTGTACAACTTCCGATAAACGCTTGATGCACAATAATCTCTTCCACATCATGTATAGAACGTACATTATCAGGTGAATGTGGTACCGCAATTTGCGGTGTGATTTTTGTTGCATCAATTTGAATTACTTCCTTATATACCGCATCTTTGTCAGGTAAAATATGTTCGAATTCCTGCTCCAGTTGTAAACCGGTAGTATGTAAAATACCAGCCTTTGCGCCCATTTCAATTGACATGCTTGCAATTGTCATTCGACCATCTAAGGATAAATTTTCGATTGTCGTCCCTTTGTATTCAATTGCATCATAAGTAGCCCCCTGAATACCTATTTGGCCCACCACATATAAAACGATGTCTTTTGCAGATACGCCAGGTTGTAATGCCCCATCAATGTTAATTAGGATTGTTTCTGGTACTTTAATCCATGTTTTCCCTGTTAACATAGCCCCGGCTAGGTCAGTAGAACCTACACCAGTTGAAAATGCTCCTATTGCGCCATATAAACAAGTATGTGAATCCGCACCTAAGATTAATTGTCCTGGATTGGCATGCTTATTTTCAATCATTAATTGATGACAAATGCCATCTCCAACGTCATAAAGCTTTATTTTCTGCATAGTAGCAAATTCCCTCATCATGTCATGTAATGAAGCAATTCGCTGATTTGGAGCAGGTGAAGCATGATCAATGACAAGCGCCATTTTTGTAGAATCCCAAATGGCTTTACCACCCATTTTCTCAAACGCCTGAATTGCTAATGGCGCGGTTGTGTCAGATGCCATGACAAAATCAACATCAACGACCGTTAAATCATTTGCGAAAGTTGTTTTCCCAGCATGGTTCGAAACGATTTTTTCAATGATTGTTTGTCCCAAAGTTTTACCCCCTATCCCACAATACGAAACGTGTTGCGGAAATGAATTTTATACTTTGAATTTAATACCCTAGTAATAGATATGTCAAATATTTTCTATTAATGCATTATAAATGCTGTTTAGAATCATTTTTTAAAAGTTTTCGGAAAATTTATTTTTTTGTTGTGTTTTTTTGAAGAAGGAATTATTGTAATTGTAAGGCAGTATTTTAGAAACAAACCACGATACGAAACGGAGGTGTTATTTTGCAACAAATTATTCGATATATTCAAAAATTTGAAATTTCTAATATGCCAGATGAAATGTTGAAGCGAGCTAAGTACATCTTGCTTGATTCAATTGGAGGAATGTTCTCCCCAAACAAATCGGATAATTATTCAACTACATTCTGGAGTGGTGTTCGATTAGTAGAATGTGAAAAGGATGAGGGGAATGCCTTTGCTAAAGGGCATCCAGCCTGTCATTTTCTACCATCACTGTTGCAGATAGCTAAAAATGAAGATAAAACATATGACGAAGTACTAGAAGCGTTTGTAGTAGGTTACGAAGTAGGTGCAAGATTTGGAGAAATCATTACACTTAAACCCTTGATTCATCCTCATGGTAATTGGGGTATCATAGGCGGGGCTGCAGCGTTAGCAAAATTAAAAAACTGGAATTCTGAACAAACGAAACAAGCTATTCTAATTAGCGCGCAGCTAAGTTATCCTACTCTCTGGAAGTCTGTATTAGAAGGACATGAAGTTCGAAATCTGATTATAGGTTATAACAATATGAATTTGTTGCTTTTGCCAGAAATTATAGATGCTGGCTATTCAGCATCAGAAGAAACATTGACAATCATATTCAATGATATTTTAGGAACCCAACTGGATATAGATAATTGGAATATTGATTCTACGACATCCTATTTTTCTCATGCCTATTTTAAATTTTATGATAGTTGTAGATTTTGCCATGGCCCGATTGATGCAATTAAAAAAGTACTTTTAAAAGTAAATCCGGCTTCGAAGGATGAAATTGTATCTATTACGATTGAGACATACGAAAGCGCAGCAAGGCTAAATGATAAACAACCACGCAATGCATTTGCAGGGAAATTCTCGATCCCTTATTCAATGGCAAAAGAAATTTGTGTTTACTTTAATGAGCCTTACGATGAAAAAAACGTCTATGAAATAGCCGAAAAAATTGAGGTAATTTCATCTGAGGAACTCAATAAATTATTACCAGCAATCAGAGCGACAAAATGCTCTGTTAAGTTTAGAAATCAAGAAGTTGTAGTGGAAATACAAGGAGCTTTAGGCGAAGAAAACCTAGAACAATTACAGACATTAATTGAAGATAAGTTTATAAATCAATTAAGTACATATTTTGATGAAACAACAATTAAGCGATGGATTGACCAGATCATTGTTCAACATGTATTACCATATGAGGAGCTTATTTAGGAGGGGTTACATGAATTGGGATGCTGAAGTAGATGTAGTTGTTGTTGGTGGTGGCGGTGGCGGGCTAGTAGCTGCATTAACTGCTGCAGAAGCCGGATTAGAAGTGGCACTATTTGAAAAAACGGAATTTTTATTAGGGAACACTGCAGCAAGTGCTGGGATGATTCCAGCATGTAATACACGCTTTCAAAAATCACTAGAGATTGACGACTCGATTGAAACTATGACGCAAGATATTCTGAAAAAGAATCATTTTGAAAGTGACCCAAAACAAGTGAGTGCATTAGCGAATGTATCTGGGCCACTTGTAGAGTGGTTAAATGATTCGTTGAAAATTGAAATGTCAGTGGTGACTGAATTTAAGTATCCAGGGCATTCAAATTTTCGAATGCATGCACCTCCTTCACGCTCTGGATTAGAGCTGATGAGACTATTAAAACGAAATGCTCTTAACCATGAAAATTTATATATTTTATACCAATCTGATTTAGAAGAAATTTTACTAGATGAGGCTGGTGAAGTGTTAGGGATTTCGATTAATACTCCAGATGGACTACAGCTTATTCGTGGTAGAAAAGTGATATTAGCAACGAATGGATTTGGTGGAAATACCAAAATGGTACAAGAATATATTCCGGAAATTGCGGCTGCATTGTATTTTGGTTATGAAGCCAATACAGGAAAAGGTATTGAAGCTGGTAAAAATATCGGTGCTGCAACTACTCATTTAACTGCATATCAAGGACATGCAGCTGTTAATGAAAATACCGGATTACTTGTTACCTGGGGCACAATTATGATGGGTGGCTTTTACATTAATATCGAGGGCAATCGATTTGGCAATGAAGCACATGGTTATTCAGAGTTTGCAAAAGAAGTCTTAAAACAACCTGAACAGTATGGGTATATCATATATGACGAAGAGATTCATAATCAGTTACTGACGATTGAAGACTATAAACAATTAACGGAAATGGAAGCCTTTAAAAAGGCTGATTCCATTGAAACATTAGCTGAACTTATTGAAGTAGATGTAAAAAATTTAGCTAATAATTTCGGAAAATTCAGTAATCAGATAGATGGTACTGCGGATGAATTTGATCGAACATCGTTTGCGAAAAAATTAACCGATCCGTTATATGCGATTAAAGTTTGTCCAGCTTTATTCCATACACAAGGTGGCTTACAAATAAATGAACAAGCACAAGTACTAACAGCTGAAGGAACACCATTCCAACATTTATATGCAGTAGGTGGTTGTGCCACTGGTGTTTCTGGTAAACAAGCATATGGTTATATGTCCGGTAATGGTTTGTTGGCAGCAATGGGCTTTGGGAGAATTGCAGGTTTACACGCTGTTAATCAATTAGAACAAATTAAGAGGGGGATATAATATGCCAACTACACGTCCGTGGGAAGAATTATTAACAGAAACAGATCGAATTGTTATTCAAAAAGGGGGATATGGTCAAAGTCGCGGTTTAGGAAAGCGTCCACTATTAGTCATTATTGACGCACAACCAAACTATATCGGTGCTGATAAACCGATAGCCGAACAATTAGAAGAGTGGCCAAGTGGTGGTGGCGATGTAGCATGGAATGGGATTCGAAAAATTGTTGAATTAAAGGAACTGGCTGAACGTTATAATATCCCGGTGTTATATACACGTAATGTTCAAAAGAAAACAATCCAGTTTGATTCGTTTTCTACGAAAGCAAAGCGTGATAATACAAAATATATAGACGGAAATCCCGCAGCAGACATTTTAGAATGCTTGGCACCAAAAGCAACAGACATTGTCGTAGATAAAAGTTATGCAAGCGCATTTTTTGGCACACCGCTGATTAGTTATTTAGTGAAAATGCAAGTAGATTCATTAATTATTGTTGGTGGTTCTACGAGTGGCTGTGTTCGAGCAACTGCAGTAGATGCTGTAACTCATAACTATAATGTTGCAATTATTGAGGATGCTGTATTTGACCGTATTGATTTATCACATAAAGCAGCATTACTAGATTTATGGATGAAATATTGCGATGTACTACCATCAGATGACATTATTGAGTATTTTTCTAGCTTGAATCATGCACATGAAGAGGTGAAATAATATGTTGGATTTGTTTATTAAAAATGGAGAGGTTGTTTTTCCTCGTGTAGGTGTTCAAAAAGTAAATATTGGTGTGAAAGATGGTAAAATCGTTGGCATTTATAACAAAGAGCAACAACTAGATGCAGATCGTACTATTGATGCGCACGGATTGCATGTTCTTCCAGGTGTCATTGATCCACATCAACATTTAGGGATTTATAATTCGATGGAAGATGACTTTGCAGATACAAAACAGCATGCGTTTAGTGGAATAACAACAGTCATTAACTTCGATCGTCAACCTGTTAGTTATTTAGAGTGGTTCCCAGAGGTAAAAGAACGTGTAAGTAAACATGCATATATCGATTACACGTATAGCTTAGGCATTATGAAAGAAGAACATTTAGATCAATTAGATGAGCTCGTTAAACGTGAAGGTATTACTTCATTTAAGTTTTTTAGAAATTATGAGCGTCAACTAAACGATAAATTTAAAATTACGGATGGAATCGATTTATCTGCTTATGATATTGGACGAATTTTCGACCGCTTTAATGAGATTTCACCTAAGTTAATGCTGGCTGTTCATTGTGAGAATATGGATATTAACCGAAACGTGACAAAAGAGTTGATTGAAGCTGGAGAAGATGAAGGCTTATCAACTTGGTCAAAAACGAGCCCGGGATATGCGGAAGCGGAGTCACTATTAAGCACCCTTTATATGAATAGAGTTCATAACGGAAATGTCTATATTGTTCATTTAACATCAAAAGAAAGTGTTGAGGTCTTAGAAAAAAGTGCTTGGTTAACAGAAGGTAATGTTAAGGTTGAAACTTGTCCACATTACTTAGTGTTACATGATGAACATGAAGTAGGTATCAAGGCAAAAGTTGGTCCTCCAATTCATAAAATTGAAGACGGAGAAGCTCTTTGGGAAGGGATAAGAAAAGGCTTAATTAATGCAATTGGTACAGACCATGTTCCAAGTGACTTGAATAAAAAATTAAATGGGACTGGCAATACATGGGACACATTATTTGGATTCCCAGGAGCAGGTGGTTTATTGCCCCTTATGTTAACAGAGGGCTATAAAAAACGTGATATTCCGCTTGAACGAATTACAGATATTATGTCATTGTCTATTGCAGAATCTTATAATTTACCTTCTAAAGGTCGTATAGAAATTGGGGCAGATGCAGATTTTGCCATCGTAGACTTACAATCTAGTAAATTACTTAAGGCTTCAGAGTTATCGAAGACATCGGATTATTCTCTATACGAAAACAACGATTTATATGGGTGGCCAGTTTACACAATTAATCGAGGGGATGTGATTGTCGAAAAGGGTGAAATTACTGGAGAAAACGGTCGCGGTCAATTTATTTTTAGAACAATTTAATCAAAATAAAGGGGGATAAACAAATGAAAAAATGGAGTTTAATGTTTTTGTTGTTTGTACTGACAGCGCTACTTGTTGCTTGTGGAGGAGAAGAATCGTCAAGTGGTTCGGGAGTGGAAGGCGATTCAGGTTCAACTTCAGCAGATGTTATTAAAATCGGTTCGTTACACCCATTGAGTGGTGGTCTTGCATTAGAAGGGCAAGAAATGAGAGATGCTGTAAAATTAGCCGTCGAACAACGAAATGCAGATGGTGGTATTAAATCACTTGGCGGTGCAAAAGTTGAACTAATCGAAACAGACCATGAAGGTTCACCAGAAAAAGGGGTTTCTGAAGTTCAAAAGCTTGATCGTGAGGGTGCATTAGGCGTAATTGGTGCATATTCTTCGGGTGTTGCATTACCAGCAACGCAAGAAGCTGAGCGTGCAAAATTACCATTTGTAATTGATATTGGTTCTGCGAATGATATTACTGAACGTGGATTTAAATACACATTCCGTTTACAACCTGCTGCAACTACATTCTCTAAAGACTTCTTAGAAATCTTAGAGGAATTAAATGCAAATGCTAGTGAAAAATTAACAAAAGTTATGTTAGTACACGAAGATAGCGTTTTTGGTACAAGTATTGCAGAAGCGATTAAATCATTATCAAAAGAGCATGGAATTGAAGTTGTTGGTGTGTTACCACATGCAGCATCAGCAGCAGATTTATCAACGACAATCAATAAAATTTCTTCTGCAAAGCCAGATATCGTTGTAGCAACAACTTATTTACGTGATGGTGTAATGCTAGTTGAAGGTATTGAGAACTCAAATTTCACACCAAAAGCAATTATTGGTGTAGCAAATGGTGCATTTAGTAACGCATCATTTTTAACAGACTACCAAAAAATCAATCAAAACATTATGGATGTTAACTACACAATTAACCAAAAAAGTGAGTTAGCAAAAGAAGTTTCAGAAGCATATAAAGAAAAATTCGGACGTGAAATTGGTCCAAATGGTGCGTATTCATACATGGCAACAGTCGTTTTACTTGATGCTATTGAACGTGCAGGGACGACAGATCGCACAAAAATTGAAGAAGAGTTACGTAAAACAAAATTAGAAGAGCATATTTTAGCAGCAGGTGTCATCGAATTTGATGAAAAGGGTCAAAACATCAATGCTCGTGCGGTATTAAATCAAATTAGAGATGGCGAATCATTTATCGTAGGTCCTGAAGAATATAAGATTGAAGAGCCAGTTTATCCACGTAACTAAACTAAGAAAAAACATAGGGATGAGATGATCCTTTTGTTCTCTTATGTAATTACTCAAGAAATATTATCGACAAGGCTAAAAAACTTTGTCGATAATATTTAGCATAAAAAATGGAGTGTTAAATTTTAAAATTCATTTAGTTAAGTTGAATGATATTCACATAACTAGATTGGGGGGGTATTTATGACAGCTGAGTTATTTTTCCAGTCTTTAATAGATGGAATTTTAATGGGTGGAATTTATGGTTTAGTAGCGATTGGGTTAACATTAATATTCGGGGTTATGAAAATTATTAACTTTGCTCAAGGTGCATTATTAATGCTAGGTATGTATGTTTCATATTGGTGTTTTGCACTATTTGGGATAAGTCCATACATATCATTGCCATTGAGTGCTGTAATTTTATTCTTTATCGGTATGCTTATACAGCGCGGCGTACTTCAACGTATGTCAGGTGCGCCAGATCACAACCAATTACTGGTGACGCTAGGGATTACGTTATTTATTGAAAACTTAGCATTAGTAGTATTTAAACCTGATTTTCGTAGTATTAATTTAGAAGGAATTCCAAATACAATTTCAATTTTAAATTTAAACATTCATACTACAAAATTAATTGCTTTCGTATTTACAATTGTATTAGCAATTGCACTATTTTATTTTTTAAAGAAAACGTATATAGGAAAAGCGATTCGTGCAACGTCAATCAATTCCGGAGGAGCTGCACTTGTAGGTGTCAACATTAAGAAAATTAACTATATCGCATTTGGTATTGGTGCTGCATTAGCTGGTATTGCTGGTGCGTTAATTTCACCATTTTTCTATACGTCACCTACAGTAGGGTCAAGTTTTATCTTAACGGCTTTTGTTGTCGTTGTTTTAGGTGGTTTAGGAAACTTTTTAGGAGCTTTAGTTGGCGGGGTATTAATTGGTGTAACTGAATCTTTGGGTGGCGCTATTTTACCTGGTAGCCTAAAAGAACTTGTACCTTATGTTATTTTCATTCTTGTTTTAATGTTAAAACCAAATGGGCTGTTTGGAGGTAAGGTGCGATGAAATTAAACAAATCACTGCTCTTTTATGGAATAGGTTTACTAATTTTATTTATTTTCCCCCTCTTTACAGAGAGTCAATATTACTTGCATATTGGAATTTTAATTTTATATAGCGCACTTGTTTCGCAAGCATGGAATATTTTAAGTGGCTACGCGGGGCAGTTCTCGTTTGGACATGCAATGTTCTTTGGTACAGGTGCTTATATTTCATCTATATTTTTTATGAAGTATAATCTTACACCTTGGTTAGGAATGTTTGCTGGAGCTCTAGTGGCAATCGTCATTGCTTTATTTATTGGGTTTTTATCATTCCGTTATAAACTACGCGGTGCTTACTTTAGTTTAGGGACGCTGGCTTTTGCTGAAATTTTACGTATCGTTGTACAAAACTCTAGCTACTTTAATAAAACATTAGGTGTCAATTTACCAATTGGTGATAATCCGCTCATGTTTCAATTTGCTTCACGTACATCATATTACTACGTCATCTTAATTATGTTAGTAATTGTGACACTTATTACACTATGGATCAGTCGTTCACGTCTTGGCTTTAGTTTAATAGCAATTCGTGAAAATGAAGACGCAGCGCAATCTTTAGGAGTCAATACGTTCAGAGCTAAAATGACAGCAATAGCGATTAGTGGTGGGTTAACAGCTATTGGCGGTGCATTTTATGCGCAGTATATCCTATATATCGCACCACCGACAACATTTGGGAATGATGTCTCAGTATCTATTATTTTACCTGCGATTTTAGGTGGTATGGGTACAATCCTAGGACCAATCATTGGGGCATTAATCATTATTCCATTAGGCGAAATTACAGCTCACTTCTTTGGAGGGTTTGCCGGTGTTCACTTAATGGTATATGGACTAATTTTAGTTTTAGTAATTTTATTCTTACCTGAAGGAATCGTTGGATGGGTACAAGAAAAATTACGTTTACGTAAAATGAAAAAGGAGGGGGAAAGTTAATGGCTATACTTACATTAGAAAATGTCACTAAACGATTCTCTGGTCTTGTCGCCGTAAACAATGTTTCATTAGAATTAAATGAGGGTGAGATATTAGGAATGATTGGCCCAAATGGTGCTGGGAAAACAACGTTATTCCACTCGATTTGTGGTTATCATGTACCTACGGAAGGTCGCATTTTACTAAATGGAAAAGAGATTCAAGGACTAAAGCCTGAAAAAATTTGTGTGCAAGGTATTTCACGTACATTCCAAATTGTTCAACCGTTCGGTAATTTAACATTGCTTGAAAATGTTATGGTTGGTGCGTTTAATCAAGTAAGTAAATACGACCAAGCAGAAAAAATTGCAGCAGAGCAATTAGCTTATCTAGGTATGGATCATAAAATGCATGATCGCATGAAAGATTTAACATTCGCTGAACAAAAAAAGGTTGAGGTAGCACGTGCGTTAGCAACAAATCCTAAAATTCTATTTTTAGATGAAGTAATGTCTGGATTAAATCCAACAGAGGTTAATGATTTCATTTCACTTATTAAAGATATTCGAGATAAAGGGATTACTATTTTCTTCATTGAACATTTAATGTCTGCTGTTATGCAATTATCTGATCGTGTTGTCGTGATGCACCTAGGTGAAAAAATTGCAGAGGGACCACCAGAAGTTGTTACAAAGAACCCATTAGTTGTGGAAGCTTACTTAGGAGGAGAGGTGTCAGAGCATGCTTAGAGTTGAAAATCTGTCTGCAGGGTATGGAAATCTTCAAATTTTACGAGATTTAAGTTTTCACGTGAATCAAGGAGAAGTTGTAAGTATTCTAGGAACAAATGGTGCAGGGAAAACGACGACATTGCGTGCCATTTCAGGTTTAATTCCTGTTACAAACGGAGGCATTTATTTTAATGACGTACTCTTAAATAAGAAATCAACGGAATTCATTGTTCAGTCCGGTCTTATTCAAGTACCTGAGGATCGTAAACTCTTTTCGGATATGACTGTACGTGAAAATTTAGAGATGGGTGCATATACAAAATCGACTCGTGCAAACTTCAAAAAAAATCTAGATTATTGCTATGAGCTGTTTCCAATATTAAAGGAACGAGAAACACAAATTTCTGGCACTATGAGTGGTGGTCAACAACAAATGTTAGCGATTGGCCGTGCGTTAATGGCTGAACCAAAATTATTGATTTTGGATGAACCATCTATCGGGTTATCTCCACTCCTAACGAAGCAAGTTTTCGATATTATTTCAGAAATAAAGAAAAATGGCGTAACAATTTTACTAGTAGAACAAAATGTTAATCAAGCGCTTCAAGTAGCAGATAGAGGTTACGTAATTGAAAATGGTGAGATTGCAATAGAAGGTCTAGCGGATGAATTATTAAATGATGATAATCTAAAAGCTGCATACTTAGGAATTTCTACGTAAAATAGTGTGTGAATTGAAGGGAAGGATTAAATGATTAAATCAATTGAGAAAGTTACAATGATCTTAAATCTATTTTCAATTGATAGGCCAAAATTATTGATTAAAGAAATTCAAGAAGAACTCAATATGCCTAAAAGTACAGTATTTCGAATACTTGATACGTTAGAACAAACTAACTATATTCAACGGAACGAAGCAACCCATGAGTATTCATTAGGTTATCAAGTATTTCGATTAGGCAGTATTTATCAAACCAATTTAGATTACCGTAGAATTGCGTTACCGCATATGCAGGCACTAATGGATGAAACCAAGGAAACGGTGGAACTAAATATTATTGATGGCATCAACCGAGTTTGTATTGAAAAAATTGATTCCCCTCTTGATGTTCGAAATTTTGTCCGAGTAGGTGAACGTAAACCTGCATATTTAGGGGCAGCTGGAAAAGTCATGTTGGCATTTTTACCTGAAAATGAATTAGCTGAGATTTTAGAAGAAGTATCGGCTCTCAATGTTATTAACGTGGAAGAGTTGTTAAAAGAACTAAAAGAAATTCAACAAACTGGTTATGCAATCACACACGGTGAGCGTATTTTAGGAACGTATTCAATTTCTGCCCCTATTTTAGGGATAAATGGACAATTAGTTGCAGGCATTAATTTAGCTGGTCCGATTCAGCGATTAACAGAAGAACGTACAGCATTATTAAAAGCAAGATGTATACAAACTGCTGAAAAAATTTCACGATATATGGGGTATTCGCAATAATTTCTGAAGTTTATAGTTAGGGGGATAAGTATGCGTAGCATCGCAGATCAAATAGTAAATGCTCCGATAAGCTATGAGGCACAAACCGTTGAAATGGTGAAAATGACATTGCTAGATACAGTAAGTGCAATTATTTTAGGAATGCACGAGCCTGAAGTGAAAGTTTTAAAAAAGGAAATCCAACGATGGGATAGTGGAAACTATTCCGTAATTGGGGTTGAAGAAAAGTTCTCATTGACAGATGCAGCGTTTGTTATGGGAACAGCTTCTGTAGCTGTTGAATTAGACGAGGGAAATCAATGGAGTAAAGGACATCCATCAGTCCACATTTTACCGATTTTTATCATACATGCTATGTCGGAAAAAACGTATAATGGGAAACAATTTATTGTTGATTTTATTAATAGTTATGAAGCGTGTACTTACTTTGGGAAAATTACTACTTTAAAAAGTGATTTGCATGCACATGGAACCTGGGGTGTACTTGGTTCAGCCGCTGCCCTTGGAATTATTCATAAAGCAAGCAATGAAAAGATGGAACGGTTATTAAATTTAGCCGCTACTTTTGCAACACCCACACAATGGTCAGCCGCACTTGAAGGCGCACAAATTCGCAATGTGTATATCGCAGAAAGTATCGTAGGTGGTCTACGTGCTTGGCAATTAGTAAACGCATCATTCAAGGCGCCACAAGGAAATGCTGAACGTATATATGGCGGTATATTAGGCGAGAAGTTTGATTTGCAAATTCCGTTCCGTGAAAATCTACCAGCTATTGAAAATAGTTATTTTAAGTTTCATGCATTTTGTCGCTATGTGCACGTTCCTTTGGAGATATTTGAATTGATTGTCGTGGAAAAACAAATAGATATTGCTTGTATTGCGTCTGTAACGGTTAAAACTTATGCGAGAGCTGCTACATTGCAATGTAAAAATCCGGAAAATTCACTATCTTCTAAATTCAGCATTCCGTTTGCGTTAGCTGCTTGGGCATATACAGGAAGAACAGATCATGGAATATTTATGGAAAAACTGTATGAATTGGCTCAAATTAAACAATTGGCTGAACGGATTACAGTTATTCATGATTCTACTTTTGATGAAAATTACCCACATGTTATGCCAGCAGAAGTTGAAATTACTTTAACTACAGGTGAGGTGTTTACACATCGTCAAGATTATGCGCTTGGTGGTCCTAATGAAAAAACCGATTATAATGCCTTAGCAAATAAATTTAAAATGAATACGAATCGAATTATTACAGAAAAAGCCCAAGATGAACTCATCCATTTTATTAATACTCTTGAAGAGCAAACAAGTATGAATCAAATTGTTGAAATCGTAAATAGTGGGTTAAAGGGGGATATCTAGTATGAATTTTGGCCCGTTAACAGGTGTTCGAATTTTAGATTTATCGACAATGATTGCCGCACCATTTGGCGCAACATTACTAGGAGATTTTGGTGCCGACGTTATTAAAATCGAAATGCCCGATCGTGGAGATTCATTACGAAGTATGGGACCATTCAAAGAGTCTGAGCCGTTAAGATGGCCAGCGTTAGCTCGAAATAAGAAATCTTTAACATTAGATTTACATACGGAGGAAGGGCAATCTATTTTAAAAAAACTGGTTGCGCAATCAGATGTTGTGATTGAAAACTTCCGTCCAGGCACTTTAGAAAAATGGGGGATTGGTTATGACGTTCTAAAAGAAGCCAATCCAGAAATTATACTAATGCGTGTAAGTGGATATGGCCAAACAGGTCCATATGCAGAAAAAGCTGGTTTTGGTACACCTGCAACAGCTTTTAGTGGATTTACATATTTGCATGGCTATACAGATCGTCCGCCAATTAGCCCCTCATTCTCTTTAGTGGATTACATTACGGGTATTTACGTAGCCTTTGGTGTTGTCTCTGCTCTTTACTACCGCGACGCTAAAGATGGAAATGGCCAAATGATTGATATTGGATTATATGAATCTGTATTTCGCATGATGGAGTTTTTAGTGGCTGATTTTGACCAGAATGGTATTGTAAAGGAGCGTTCACCAGGTTTATCCGGTCATTCAAGTCCCGCAGGTACTTTCCAAACAAAAGATGGTCATTGGATTGTTCTTGTAACTAGTTCTGATCGTACATTTGAACGCTTAGCTGTAGCAATGAATCGTCAAGACATGCTAGAGGATGAAAAGTTTTATACAAACAAAGTGCGTTTAGAAAACTTTGATTTAACGAATGGTATTGTTTCTGACTTTGTTAAAACATTGAATCGAGAGGAATTACAAAGTCTATTAGATGAACACGGTGTTCCAATTAGTCCAATTAATAGCATTGAGGATATTTTTGAAAATCCACAATTTAAGAGTAGAGAAAATATTGTCGAAATTGATCATCCACGTTTAGGCTCAATTAAAATGCCAGGAATCGTTCCTAAGTTTTCTGAAACACCGGGAGCAATTCGAAATGTTGGTCCGGATTTAAGTGAACATACAGATCAAATTTTAAAAGATTTAATCGGCTTATCGGAAAGTGAAATTGTCGAACTTAAAAATAAAAAAATTGTATAGGGGGTATTGTGAATGTTTGAAAAAGTGAATATTGCTGAAGTAAGTTCTCGTGATGGCTTTCAAATTATTAAACAGGATATCCCAACAGAGAAAAAAATAAGCTATTTAAATCAATTAGTCGATTGTGGCTTTGCTCAAATTGAGGTGAGTTCATTTGTACATCCAGCTGCAGTCCCTCAGTTAAAAGATGCCCAGGAAGTGTTTCGTGAAATTAAACGACAAAACGATGTTGTGTATCGCGCTTTAATTCCTAATTTACGCGGATTAGATCGTGCCATTGATGTTGGTGTTGATAAAGTGAAATTAATGTTATCTGCAACAGATGCTCATAGTTTACACAATGCCAATGCTACGACCTTTGACGCCATGCGTGAATTTCCAACAATCTATGAAAAAGCATCTGAAACTCATATTAAAGTAGGGGGTTCTATCGCAGTTGCATTTGGTTGTGCTTATGAAGGTAAGGTTCCGATTGAACGACATTTAAAAATTTGTGAGGAATACGATAGTATTGGCATTCATGATATTTCATTAGCTGATACAACGGGGATGGGCAATCCATACTTAATAAAGGAAGTAATCACGGCATTAAAAGAAGCTTACCCACATTTTAATTTTTCACTGCATCTGCACAATACGCGCGGAATGGCATTTGCGAATGCAGTCGCTGGTTATGAGGTAGGTATTCGAGATTTCGATAGTTCTATTGGTGGTATTGGTGGTTGCCCTTATTTACCATTAGCTGCGGGCAATATCTCTACTGAAGATATTGTACACGGTTTTGAAGAGATGGGTATACCAACTGGTGTTCAATTAGATAAAGTCATACAAATTGCTCGTCAAAATCAATTAGATTATCCTAGCTATGTAAATAGTTTTGTAATGAAAGCTGGAACAAATAAAGATTTATCTATTGCTCCAGGCAAGCAAGTAAAAAAAGGCAATGCCTGAGTAAACTGAAGATCCTAAAGAATGGTTTACGTATTTTAGACGTGCATATCAAATAATTATTAGGTCGCTTACTCCTAAATTAAAGGGGAGCTAAGTAGCCTAATTTTTTTGTATCCGTTTTTCATTATAAGCTTTGCTTCCGTATTCATGTCACTTGTTATAAAGTTATAAAAAACACCTCTGTTAATGTTAATCATTAACAGGGGTGTTAGTATGTTACTTTATGAAATTAGAATTGTAAGAGAGATTCGATATAAGCTTTTACATCAGCAATCGGCATACGTGTTTGTTCCATAGAATCACGGTGACGTACTGTAACTTGGCCGTCTTCTTTTGAATCGAAGTCGTACGTGATACAGAATGGTGTACCAATTTCGTCTTGACGACGGTAGCGTTTACCAATTGATTGAGACTCATCAAAGTCAACTGGGAAAGCTTTACGTAAGTCAGCCCATACTTCGCCTGCTTCGTCTGATAATTTTTTCGATAATGGTAATACAGCTGCTTTAAATGGTGCTAAAGCTGGGTGGAAGCGTAAAACGGTACGCTTGTCATCGCCTTCTAAAGCTTCTTCATCATAAGCGTCGCATAAGAATGCTAATGTTACACGGTCAGCACCTAAAGATGGCTCGATGCAGTATGGTACATAACGTTCGTTTGTTAATGGATCAATGTAAGTGAAATCTTCACCTGAGTGTTCCATATGTTGTTTTAAGTCGAAGTCTGTACGGTCAGCGATACCCCATAATTCGCCCCAACCGAATGGGAAGCGGAATTCGATATCAGAAGTTGCGTTTGAGTAGTGAGATAACTCATCTTCCTCATGGTCACGCATACGCATAGATTCTTCGTTCATGCCTAAGTTTAATAACCAATTTTTACAGAAGTTTTTCCAGTATTCATGCCACTCTAAGTCTTCACCTGGTTTACAGAAGAATTCTAATTCCATTTGTTCGAATTCACGTGTACGGAATGTGAAGTTACCTGGCGTGATTTCGTTACGGAATGATTTACCCACTTGTGCAATACCAAATGGTGTACGTTTACGCATTGAGCGTTGTACGTTTTTGAAGTTAACGAAAATCCCTTGTGCTGTTTCAGGGCGTAAGAAGATTTCGTTTGTTGAAGATTCTGTTACACCTTGGAACGTTTTAAACATTAAGTTGAATTGACGGATGTCTGTAAAATCAATTTTACCGCAATCTGGACAAGCTACTGTTAACTCTTCCATTTTTGCTTTCATTTGGTCGAATGTCATACCGTCAACGATGATTTCTTCACCTGTTTTAGCAAGGTTCGCATCCTCGATTAATTTGTCCGCACGGTGACGCGCCTTACATGCTTTACAGTCGATCATTGGGTCGTTGAAGTTCCCAACGTGACCAGATGCAACCCAAGCTTTTGGGTTCATTAAAATTGCAGCGTCTAATCCTACATTATGTTCAGATTCCTGAACGAATTTTTGCCACCAAGCTTTTTTAACGTTGTTTTTTAATTCCACACCTAGAGGACCGTAATCCCAAGTGTTTGCTAAACCGCCGTAAATTTCAGAACCCGGGAATACAAAGCCACGGTGTTTTGCTAATGCTACGATAGTTTCCATTGATTTTTGTGTCATGAAAAATTCCTCCTATTTGAATCAGTTATGTCTTGGCCTACTTGTAAAGCAGGCCAAATCAAGATAAAAAGCACCCGTCCCCGGGCAAGTTTATGCCCGGGGACGAGTGCTGAATAAACAATACCCGCGGTTCCACCCCGCTTGTTTTTATGTAAAATAAAAACCTCTTTTAAAAAATAAGCTCAGGGGTGCCGTTTCACAATTCTAGTCGTAGGCTTACACTATCCCTACTCGCTTGTAGTCGAATTGATACTTATTAATCCCGTCATTGCTTGCATATACAGTTAAATGTCCGAACAACTTGTTCGTTCGCTCATATTGTAGCAAAAGATTCTTTTCTTCGCAATAAAGAAGAATATAGTATATAATAATTCAGGAATAAGTATAACATTTTTTTGAAGCGGGTGAGTCTAATAGAACTCAATAAACGTCAAGATGCGATCTTGCAAATTGTAAAAGAAAACGGCCCTATTACGGGCGAGCATATTGCCGAGCGCCTTGGATTAACGCGCGCTACATTACGACCAGACTTAGCGATTTTAACAATGGCAGGCTTTTTAGATGCGCGACCACGTGTCGGCTATTTTTATGCCGGAAAAAAAGCTTCGGTCGTATTAACAGAGGCTATGCTGAACTTAAAAGTAAAAGATTTCCGATCATCACCAGTCGTCGTGCCCGATCACATGACGGTTTACGATGCGATTATTTATATGTTTTCAGAGGATGTCGGAACATTATTTGTTATTGACCGCGATGAAATCCTGCAGGGTGTTTTATCACGTAAGGACTTATTGCGCTCAAGCATTGGTTCACAAGAGCTGAATAAACTTCCTGTGCATATGATTATGACGCGTATGCCAAACATTGCTTATTGTACAAGCTCAGAATCATTAGTCGAGGCAGCGAAAAAGTTGATTGATCGTGAAATTGATTCCATGCCGGTTGTAGAAGAGACAGAGCAAGGGATTAAAGTCGTAGGGCGTTTAACGAAAACGAATATTACACGTGCGTTCATTTCGTTAGCTGAGACGCACGATTTATAGGTGAACGATGAAAAAAATAACGATTTTTGTTGTTTCTGATTCTGTTGGTGAAACAGGTGAAGCGGCAGTAAAGGCTGCAGTCAGTCAATTTCGACCGGATTTTGATGGCGTAAGAATTCGCAAGTTTCCTCACATTAATAAACGCGAGCTTCTCGAAAAGATTGTTCATATCGCGGTATTAAATGAGGCGACAATCATCTTTACATTGGTTGCAGTAGAAATGCGCCAAGCTATGCAAGAACTCGCAATGCAAAATCAAATTCCAGCGATTGATTTACTCGGTTCCATGATTGATTTAATCGGGCAGACGACAGGTGAAAAACCGTTACAAAAACCAGGACTTGTACATAAGCTTGACGATGATTACTTTAAAAAAATCGAAGCGATTGAATTTGCTGTCAAGTACGATGATGGCCAAGATCCACGCGGGATTTTGTTAGCGGATATTGTATTAGTCGGGGTTTCGCGTACTTCGAAAACACCGCTCTCGCAATATTTAGCACATAAAAGCTATAAGGTAGCGAATGTACCGCTTGTACCTGAAGTGACGGCACCGTCAGAGCTGTGGGAAATTGATCCGAAAAAATGCTTTGGGCTCGTCATTACACCAGAAAAATTAAACAATATACGAAAAGAACGTTTAATCACACTGGGGTTAACCGAAGATGCATTTTACGCGCAACAATCTCGAATTGAGCAAGAAATTAGCTATTTTTATAGTATTGTTGATAAGATAGGGTGTCAGGCGATTGATGTAACGAATCGTGCTGTTGAAGAGACAGCGCATAAAATTATCGATTTATATGAACGAGAATGTAAATAACAGTGAAAACCACCTCGAAATTTTTTTTGTGAGGAGGTTTTTTTACGGTTTGAACCGAATCTTTAAGTATTAGAAAAATATGCCTGGATTTTGTTGATTGCCTCATGTTTTTACATGTTTTACTTAAAAAATATAGCGATAAATGTCTTTTTGTTTTATAATAATAAAATTGTGGTAAAAATATTATTTATAGAGAAGTTATAATATTTATTCTTAAAAATTTGTCGAAATTTAGAGGATATTTGTAACTCATCTCGAAATATACAGATGGTGATAAAGTGGCTGGGAAAATACCTGAACATGTTATTGAGCAGATTCGTTCACAGTCTGATATAGTCGACGTGATTAGTGACTATATGCAGTTAACGAAAAGAGGGCGCAACTATTTTGGATTATGTCCATTTCATGGGGAGCAAACACCCTCTTTTTCCGTGTCTCAAGAAAAGCAAATTTTTCACTGTTTTGGCTGTGGTGCGGGAGGAAACTCGATTACGTTTGTTATGGATATCGAGCATATTCCATTTCCAGATGCACTTGTCAAACTAAGCCAGCGTGCCGGCATTCCGCTGGAGGTTGAGCTTTCTAGCGATCAACAGAAGGAAAGTAATCCTTTTTCAAAAAAAGAACAACAAATGCGCGAGGCACATGCATTTGCAGTAGAGTTTTATCATCATATTTTAATGAACACCGAAGACGGAGAACCTGCGTTAAATTACTTACTTGAACGAGGATTTACGCGCGAGCAAATCGAAACGCATCAAATTGGATGGGCAATGCCAAATTGGGATACGCTGTCCATGCTATTAGAGCGTAAAGGGTTTGATTTGGAGGAAATGGCTGAAGGCGGGCTGATTATTCCTAAAGAGAGTGATGGGAGTTATTTTGATCGCTTTAGGGGACGAATTATGTTTCCAATTCGAGATGAAAACGGCAAGACCATTGCCTTTTCGGGTAGGATATTAAATACAGATGGTGATGATGCCAAATATTTAAATAGTCCCGAAACGCCAATATTCCATAAAAGTCAGGTGCTTTATAATTTAGATAAAGCACGTGCGTCGATTCGCAAAACGAGACAAGTGATTTTGATGGAAGGTTTTATTGATGTATTAGCGGCGAATCGTGCAGGCGTATACAATGCGGTTGCTACGATGGGTACGTCTCTTACAGCCCAGCATATTACAAAGCTTAAGCGCTTAGTGCAGCAAGTTACAGTTTGCTATGATGGTGATAATGCTGGCTTTGAGGCGGCCAAGCGTGCAGCGCAAATGCTTCACGATGAGCAATTGAAAGTCGAAGTTTCGGTTTTACCAGACAAGCTTGACCCGGATGAGTATATCCGAATAAATGGCGTAGAAGTCTTTAAAGACCAAATCATTGAAAAGCCATATGCTTATATTGCATTTATGATGATGCATGCTAAGCGCGGTAAAAACTTTCAATTTGAAAATGATACATTGCAATATATTCAGGAAGTATTGGAAACGCTAAAGGGTAATACTTCCCCAACAGAACGAGATTTATACATTCGTCAAATCGCAGCGGATACGAATATTTCACCAGAAGCGATTAGTGCCCAACTTCGTAAACTTACAGCCGATACGGTGAAAGAACAAAAGCGAAGTCAGGTTGTGCTACAAACGCCACAAAGTGAGCTCGTGAAGCAAGAGCGAAAACGAGATGCAACAGACCGCGCAGAAAGCCTATTACTTGCGCATATGCTGCATGATGTAAATGTTGTCAACAAAGTGCTTAAAAATGGTAACAATGAGCCATTTATTCACGAAGAATTTTTAGCAGTTTTTGTAAGGCTAGTCGGCTTTTATGAAGAATATGAAATGGCCGATTTTCATCGCTTTGTCGAGGTGTTAAATGACGCTGAATTGCGCAAAATTGTTATGGAGGCAGCATATATTGATCGCGACCCCGAACATGGAAACGCAGAAATTACCGATTGCTTAAAGCAAATCGAAAAGCGTCGCCTCGAATTACAAAGAGAGCAGTTAATACATGACCAAAATGAAGCGATAAAGATGTTTGAGTCTAGAAAGGCTCTTGAAATTGCTCAGAAAATTATGGACATTAACAGAAAAATAAAGATGGGCAATTAACGCGATTGTTTTTTAGAAGGAGGAAGGTTTATGGCGGACAAGTCAAAACATTCAAAAGATACGGTGGTTAACGGGGTTTCATTAGAACAAATTAAGAAACAACTTTTAGCAAAAGCGAAAGCAGTTGGCGAAATTTCTATGAAAGAAATTTCAGATACACTAGCATTTTTTGAATTAGAAAACGAAGAAATTTTCAACTTTGCCGATGAAATCGAGAAAAGCGATGTAACGGTTGAAGGTAAAGAAGAGTTTGAAGAAGAATCACTTTCAAAACAAGAATCAAGTGAAGAAGTATTTGATTTAAATGATTTAAGTGTTCCTCCTGGCGTTAAAATTAATGACCCAGTTCGTATGTATTTAAAAGAAATCGGTCGTGTTGACTTACTTTCTGCTGAAGAAGAAGTTCGTTTAGCAGAGCGTATCGAGCAAGGTGACGAAGAAGCACGTAAGCGTTTAGCAGAAGCAAACTTACGTCTTGTTGTATCGATTGCAAAACGTTACGTAGGACGTGGTATGTTATTCCTTGATTTAATTCAAGAAGGTAACATGGGTCTTATTAAAGCGGTTGAAAAATTTGATCACCGTAAAGGATTCAAATTCTCAACTTATGCAACGTGGTGGATTCGTCAAGCAATTACACGTGCGATTGCTGACCAAGCACGTACAATTCGTATCCCAGTACACATGGTTGAAACAATTAATAAGCTTATCCGTGTACAACGTCAACTACTTCAAGACTTAGGCCGTGAACCTTCTCCAGAGGAAATCGGAGAAGAAATGGATCTAACACCTGAAAAAGTACGTGAAATTTTAAAAATCGCTCAAGAGCCCGTTTCACTTGAAACGCCAATTGGTGAAGAAGATGATTCACACTTAGGTGATTTCATCGAAGACTCAGAAGCACAATCTCCAGCAGATCATGCAGCGTATGAGTTATTAAAAGAACAATTAGAAGACGTGTTAGATACATTAACAGACCGTGAAGAAAACGTATTACGTTTACGTTTTGGTTTAGATGATGGCCGTACACGCACATTAGAAGAGGTTGGTAAAGTGTTTGGCGTTACACGTGAGCGTATTCGTCAAATCGAGGCAAAAGCCTTACGCAAGCTTCGTCATCCATCTCGTTCAAAACGTTTAAAAGATTTCTTAGAATAGAAATTGCATAAAAGATGAAGACACAATTTCTGTGCTTCATCTTTTTTTTACATAAAAGGGAGTATATTAGTTGAAAAGTAATGGTTTTAAAGAACTGCGATGCTACTTTTTACAGATGTTTCGAAGTGTTTTTTTACTTACAATAAAAGGGAGAATGAAATACATATTATGAGATTTGGAGCGGAATTATGTCAAATCAAAAGAAACAAATCATTATGAACGAAATTACTTTTTGGAAACAAAATAAGCTGTTACCAGAACATTACTGTGATTTTTTAATGACGCTTTATTCAGAAGGAAATCAACAGGTAGAAATAGAGGGTAAAGTTAAAAATTCAGTGAAGAGTGTTGAGAAACGTAAAAAGCTGAGCTTTGCTGTATTTTTTCCAATAGTTGCTGCGGTCATTGTCATGTTACTATTCACAATGCAATATGAGTGGGTTGTCATTGCAGTTGCGGGCGTCTTTGCGGCCTGTTGTTTGCTTGGCGCAATCTACTTTGCAAAGAAGAATAACATACTTGCAACGATGCTACAGTTAGCAACAGCACTTTTAGCATTAGGCGTAACATTAAAAATTTGTACAACATATTTTGCTGGCAATAACGAAATGCTGTATGTACTATTACTTATCAACTGTGTATTTTGGCTATTAAGTGGGATCACAATGCGTATTGTTTATTTTACGATTTCAGGTGTATTAGGAATCCTCGTAATAGTAGGCGCATGGATGTATTTTTTATAGTGTTAAAGACAATGGATTATTTTTTAATAATCCATTTTTTTATGTATTTTTTAAAGTGTGAAAAAAGAATAATATTCTCGAAAATACGTATTTTCTGTAAAAATAACTAGTTTTAGATTACAATAGTTTTGTAAACTATGTTGGTTGAGAGGATGAATGAAATGAATTTTGATTTATCGCAAGAACAAGCAATGTTACAGAAAATGATTCGAGAATTTTCCGATGAAGTGGTGGCACCAGGTGCGGTAGAGCGTGATCGGACGAAGGCGTTTCCACTTGAAGTGTTCAAGGAGCTTTCACAAATGGGCATTATGGGCTTGCCATTTTCAGAGGAATACGGCGGGGCTGGGGCAGATACGGTTAGCTTTGCGATCGTCACTGAAGAATTAAGTCGTGTTTGTGCGTCAACGGGCATTACATATTCGGCGCACATTTCACTTGGTGGTGCACCACTTCACTTATTTGGAACAGAACAGCAAAAACAAAAATACTTGACGCCAATTTGTACAGGAGAATCTTTTGGTGCTTTCGGTTTAACCGAGCCAAATGCAGGGTCGGATGCGGGTGGTACGGAAACGTCAGCAACGTTATCGAACGGCGAATTTGTCATCAATGGTACGAAAGTATTCATTACGAATGCAAGCTACGCCAAGCATTTAGCATTAACAGCGATTACCGACCGTAAAGGAGATAAAAAAGAAATTAGTGCGATTATAGTCCCAACGGATGCGCCAGGCTTTACGATTAAATCTGAGTACGAAAAAATGGGCTTACATGCTTCAAATACAACAGAGCTCATCCTACAAGATGTCCATGTACCCGAAGAGAATCTACTCGGTGTGCGCGGGAACGGCTTTAAGCAGTTTTTAACGACGCTTGATGGGGGACGTATTGGGATTGCGGCGATGGCGGTCGGCATTGCGCAAGGTGCTTTAAATAAAGCGTTGAACTATGCAAAAGAACGCAAACAATTTGGTAAAACGCTAGCAGATTTTCAAGCAACACAGTTTAAATTAGCGGATATGGAGGTAAAGGTTCAACTAGCAAGAACTTTTGTTTACAAGGCGGCTTGGCTGAAAGATCAAGGGCGACCATTTGGTAAAGAAGCAGCGATTGCAAAATACTACGCTTCAGAAATGGCGATGGAAGTATGTGACGAAGCGATTCAAATTCATGGTGGCTACGGTTATATGAAAGAATACGAAGTCGAACGCTTCATGCGCGATGCGAAATTACTTGAAATTGGCGAAGGTACATCTGAAGTCCAAAAAATGGTGATTGCAAGACATATCTTATAATGTCCACTCAAATTGGTAAAATTGTTACAAAGATAGTAAAAGTTATGCTATAAGTCTTCCCGTTTTTTACAGAATCAAGTACAATTAGAATTGTTTACTAGGCGCTTGTCTAGCAGTAATAGAATAATTAATGAGGGAGGGGAACTCTATGAAAAACAATCCACTAATTCCTTACGTGCTTATCGTGGTATTCGGTATTGGTCTAATTTTCTTCATGTCATTTATGGGTGCAGCTGATAAAAATAGTGCGGATGAGGATCATGGTTCAACTGCTGAAATCAGCGGTGAAGAGGTAGCTCAAAAGAACTGTATTTCTTGTCACGGTGGCGACTTACAAGGTCAAGGCACAACTCCAGCAATCACTGGCTTAGATGCTGAGCATATTAAAGAAGTAGCATTAAACGGTCAAGGAAACATGCCAGCAATTCTTAAATCAGATGCAGAGGCTCAGGCTGTAGCAGAATATATTTCTGGTCTATAATTGTAAAAGTGTAGAGGTAGAGTAATCTATTTCTACACTTTTTTGCGTTGTAAAGGACTTAAGCGAGACGTGCTCTAGAAATTTTTATATAATGAAAGTACTTTGTTATATAGAAAAGAGGAACTAACTTATGAACGCACAAAAACTTTCAAAACGATTAGAAATGGTGGCGTCATTTGTCCCAACAGGAGCAATTGTAGCGGATATCGGAAGTGACCATGCGTACTTGCCATGTTACTTAGTACATAAAGGCATTGCATCGCGTGCAGTGGCTGGTGAAGTTGTGCAAGGTCCTTATGATTCAGCGGTGCGTCAAGTACGCACAGAAGGGCTGTCAGACAAGATTGCGGTACGTTTAGCGGATGGTCTAGCGGCTGTAGAAGAAGCCGATAGTGTAACAGCAGTAACAATTGCTGGGATGGGTGGTCCGTTAATCGTGTCGATTTTAGAAAAGCATCCCGAAGCGCTAAAAACAGTGACGCGTTTAATTTTACAGCCAAATATTCATGCAAAAGCTATTCGTGAATGGGCAGTACAACATGGCTGGGCACTGCAAGATGAAGTGATTTTAGAAGAGGACGGCAAAGTATATGAGGTGCTTGTCTTACAACGCGGATCAATGGATTTAACAGAAGCTCAAACGCTACTTGGACCAAAACTAATGAACACAAAAAGTGATGTATTCGTTGAGAAATGGTCTCGTGAAGTTGCAAATTGGCAGCGTGTACAGCAAGCGATTGCCAGTGCAGAGCCAACAGCAGAAAATAAAGCAAAATCTGAAGAGCTTGCGCATTTAATCGAACTTGTGCAGGAGGCGATTTCATGAAATCGGTAAACGGTAACGAAATTATTCAACTGTTTGAATCATGGTCACCGAAAAAATATGCCTGTATGCCAAACGATCCGATTGGTTTAGCAATTGGCACACTCAATAAACCGATATCAAACGTATTGGTAACACTAGATGTTACCCATGAAGTTGTAGATGAAGCAATCGCGCAAGGTTGCGAATTAATCATCGCACATCACCCTCCAATTTTCATGAAGCTCTCCAATTTACGCACAGATAATCCACAAGGTGCGTTGTACGAAAAATGTCTAAAAAACGACATCGCGGTATATGCAGCACATACGAACTTAGACGTCGCACCAGGTGGAGTCAATGATTTACTAGCAGATGCACTTAAGCTTGAGAACCGTCAAATTCTTGATCATTCTTATGACGAGCACATGATGAAGCTTGCCGTATTCGTACCAACGACTGAAAGTGAAGCAATGCGTGAGGTGTTAGCGAAAGCTGGGGCTGGGCGTATTGGGAACTATGAGGCATGTAGCTACACACTTGCTGGAGAAGGGCGCTTCCGTGCACTAGACGGCGCAAATCCAACAGTAGGTGAAGTGGGCGAACTTCATGTAGAACGAGAAGAAAAAGTAGAAGTCGTGTTCCCAAGCTCGATTAAAAATAAAGTGTTAAAGGCGATGCTAAACGCGCATTCGTATGAGGAGCCAGCGTATGATTTAATGGCGATGGAGATCAAGACCAATGAGCAAGGTTTAGGTCGTATTGGGAAATTAAAAGAGCCGATGACATTAAAAGAATTTGCGGAGTTTGTGAAAGTACAGCTAGACGTACCCGCATTACGCGTTGTAGGGCCACTTGATCGTTCTGTGCAAAAGGTAGCGGTTGTTGGTGGTGACGGTAACAAATACATCAAAACGGCGAAATTTGCGGGTGCTGATGTGTTTGTGACGGGTGATATCGGCTTCCATATGGCACAAGATGCAGAAGTGAACGGTTTAAGTATTGTTGACCCAGGACATCATGTGGAAAAAGTGATGATTAAAGGGGTTGCAGATAAGATGACACAGCTATGTGCAGTGAAAAAATTACCTGTAACGTTTATTGAGTCAAACGTACACACGGAACCATTTAAGTTTATTTAACTTAATTCAGATGGAATTCAAATCCCATCTGAATTAAATGGCTGATGTCACAGATTTAATAAAGTTGTTTACTAGCTGTGTTCTAGTAAACAACTTTTTTTTGCTGTGTTAAATAAGAATAGGAAAGCGCTAAGCCGAGCAAATAAATAACGCATAAAAAATACAACGGCAATAGATGAATAAAGCTTGTATAGCCAATCACAAAATGTGTGCCAATACCCGCAACAAAGGCCGGGAGCGCACCTAGAAGTAGTGTATACCAGAGCCAACGTTCTCCGGCACGAAAGCCCCATAGCGACAGACATAAGACAAGAATACCCGTGCTAATAAGCGCACTCCCAAAGCCAGCACGGTCATGGGCAATGACTGGAATTAATTGATCACTTATCGTTTCTAACATCGCGCGGTCCATACATAAAAAGCTAATATCTGTCGTCACAAATACCTTGGTGATGCCAATAATGGAAATAACGACACCCCCAATGACCAATGAAAAACCAAGGATAACAAAAAACAGTTGTCCATAGAGTGCGCGCATCCAAGTGCGGTCGTTCGTTTCATGCCAAGACATGGGACTTGCCTTTAACGCTTTTCCCTCACGCCAACTTAACCAATAAATCGGCGCAAGTAACAACCAAAATAAGCCGTGAAGCCAATCAAAATAACCGTAGCCAATAAATAAAAGTATGCCTAAAAATCCGCTAATGGCCGCACTATGAAAGGTAATCTTTGCCCAGTGTAAACCGCGCCGCAAACCAAAATAAGCGAGTGCCATATAAAGAAGACTTGCTGAAATCATTGTCCCCGCAAGCGACATGCGGTCATGAGCCATAAAGGCTAAAATGTTTGGATTTACGACATTTAATTGGTCACGTGTAAGTCCGATGGAATTTACATCATACTGTAAAATAACAGTGTTTAATGCGAAAAATAAGGCAAGTAAACCACCAATAAAAATCGAAAGCCCAAATAAAAAGGACCAATGCCACTGTTGAGGTGGGGGCTTAGGGAGTGCCTCATATAATAGACGTTCATGTATGCGTTTTGGTAATCCAGGCCCAGATTTTACATAGCCTTCTGTTAGTAGCATCAAATCAGCGCCAGCAGCTGTTAGTGTAAGCGCATCAGCAGGTGTCCTAATCCCGCCAGTTGTGATGATAGGTAGCTGTGGGGAATTCGTTTTAATACTAGACGCAGCCTGCTGTAAGGTGAGTAAACTATCTTTTTGTTCGACCATTCGATCTTCGACTATTGTATAGGATGGATTGAGCACAATGCCGTCAACTATAAATGGAATAGAATCGCTAGGTATAATTTGATCAGCGGTCATGATTAGATAGCAAGGAATGCCAACTGCTTTATTGAGTAACTTTACTTGCTGAGGGTGTAAAAAGAGCCCATCAACAAATGGGATTAATTGTTCGAGACATGTATGTAAGTCATGGGTGTTTAAGCTGTCATCAAGTCGTGCAAATATAGGAACATCAAAGGGCGTTTTGATGAGTTGACGCAAGGCTCTTTTTAACGGCACTTTTTCCGGTAATTGGGAAAACGCGATTTGATCTGCAAGCCACACAGGAGGTATTTGCGTTTTGGGTTCTTTTAAAACAATTGGCCCAATTTCTAAAAAACCAAAGCCGAGCCCTTGAAAAGCAGGCATGCCCGTCAGTAGAGGGTCAATGGAGCCACTTAGCCCGATTGGTGATTTGAAATGAGTATCATGTATTGTTTTTTGTAATAAGAGACTTGTTTTGTTATGCCCTAAAAACTCAATGATGTGTTTTCCACCTGGAATTTTTGCGATCGTACACATGCTCGTGTGAATGAACTGACGACTGTTTTTCGCTTCTACTTTTGATAAGATTGCTTGTTTTAACGGTTGATAGGACCAATCTGGCATGCAATTCACCACCGAATGTTAGAGTAGCTTTAGTTTACCATAGTGCGTAGTAATAGGAAAAAGCGCTGCAACGTAATGCAGCGCTTTTTCTTAGTATGGCATAATTTTATCTACTGGTTTTGGTGTTTTAATTTTCGGCAAGATTTTATCTAATGTTACTGAGCGAACAATCTCGTGTGTAGCAGGGTCGTTTTTGTCGAATTTTTCGATGAAATTGATCACTTCTCGAACAATTGGTGTTGGTGTAGACGCACCAGCTGTAATTGCTACAGTTTCAACATTATCAAACCAATCTAATTTAAGTTCCGAAATATCGGAAATGCGGTAAGATGGTGTACCAGCAATTTCAACGGATACTTGTGTTAAGCGATTCGAGTTATTTGATTTTGGATCGCCTACTACGATTAATAGATCCGCTTGTCCGGCCTGTTCAGCAACTGCTTCTTGACGTACTTGTGTAGCTAGGCAAATTTCCTTGTGTACTTCGATATGTGGGAATTTTTCCTTTAAGCTCTCCATTAAAAATGCTACATCCCATTGACTCATTGTCGTTTGGTTCGTTACTAAGATTTTATCTGTTTTAAATGATAGATTGTCAATGTCATGTGTTGATTGGACAAGGTGAACATGTTCAGGGGCAACACCAATTGCGCCTTCTGGTTCTGGGTGGCCTTTTTTGCCGATATAGACGATTTCGTAACCTTCAGCCGTTTTTTCACGAATTAAATCATGCGTTACCGTTACATCAGGACATGTAGCATCAATGGAAACGAGACCTTTACGCTTCGCAATCTCACGGATTTTAGGAGAAACACCATGTGCTGTAAAGATTACCGTTCCTTCGTTCACTTGTTCAATAATTTCTTCACGGTTCTCACCATCTAACGTAATAATGCCGTCTTGTTCAAATGCGTCCGTTACATGTTTATTGTGCACAATCATACCTAGGATATAGATTGGTCTTGGTAATGTTGTATCAAGTGCTGCATTGCGTGCGATGACCATTGCATCGACAACACCGTAGCAATAGCCACGTGGGGTAATTTTAATGACTTTCATTATGTGAAACTCCCTTCAAAACTCTGTAATCTATATTATATAGGACGTTATATGATTATTCAAAGTTCGATTCCCGCAATTGAAAATGAATTGTTTTGGAAATCTGTTTAAAGGAACGATTTATAGCCTTAAGTTGGTCAAAAAATTATGTTTTTTTAACGTGTTTATAAGAAATGTAGGGTGGAATTTTTGTATAATGATGGCAGTAAGGAAGAAGGGGGAAAGAGCGTGGCATTTTCATTTTTTAAACGGAAAAAGGATTTGAAAAATCAGGTGGAATTTTGCATAACCAACCTTTCACTAGGCGCGGCTGATGTTTATGACGTATTAATCGAACGTGATGATGTAGAAATTTCGGAATCTGGATGTACGTCAAACTGTGAAATTTGTGAATGTCAGCTGTTTGCGATTGTGAATGGGGAAATTATTCAGCACGATACAGCACATCAGCTATTAGAGGCAGTTGAAAAAGAGCTAGAAGAAAATTCGGTAGTTGTATAGGCAGGGGATACTTCAAATAAATTTTTCTTTCAGTTGTACCTATCTGCCAATTATTGCTCGATTTTTGTTTCAAATTTATAAGTTGAGAGAGGTTATTGTCCAATTCACAAAAATTTAGGTATCATAACGGTGTGAGGTGGAACAATGATTTTTGTATTTGATTTAGATGGAACGATTTGTTTTCAAGGTGCTCCGTTAGATAAGCATATTGTCAACGCATTACATAAGGTGCAGGCGCAAGGCCATGAAATTATTTTCGCATCGGCGCGTCCGATTCGCGATATGCTACCGGTGTTACCAGAGTCACTGCAAGATTGCCGAATGATTGGCAGTAACGGTGCGTTTACCTATGTAGATGGACTCGTCGAAGTAGAATTTTTACATGCGAGTATTCAATCGCAAATCACTAAGTTGGTAGAAGAGCATCAGCTTGCCTATTTAGCGGACAGCGATTGGGATTATGCCTATACAGGAAGTGTCGAGCATCCGATGTATAAGGGTATTGATAGTGAGAAGAAAGCCAAAAAGCGTAGAATTCATGAGCTGACAGGCTTTTCGAAGGTACTGCTATTTGACCCGCCAAAAAATGTCATAGAGCATGTGAAAACATGGCCAGTGACTACGTTTGAATATGCAGAGGAAAAAATTCTCGATATTTGTTCGCCAAATTTAAATAAAATTAAAGGACTTGAGCGATTAGGTGTAAAACAATACATTGCATTTGGAAATGATGTTAACGACCGTTTGATGTTTGAGCAAGCAACGCATAGTGTATGTGTTGGTATGCATAGTGTTGGCGAAGTCGCAACAGAGCGTGTCGCACAACAAGATGTACATTTAAAAATTATGGAGCTAGGTCAAGTTTGGCAAAATCAATAAAAAAGTAGCTACACCAACGAACGAATTGGTGTAGCTGCTTTTTTGTTCTTATTCAAATGGTGGTTGGAAAATCATCGGTACGGATGGTTTTGGTGTAATCGGTACGGACTGTGGCCTTTCCTGCCTAGCTCTCCGCGGCTGTCTTGGTGGTCTTTCTACGGGTGCAACGATTGTGGAAGACTCGAGCGGGTCAGGTGAGGGTGAGCCCTTAAAACCTCGGTACAGCCTCCATAAAGCAGGGAGATTTTTAAACATAGGCGTTGCTTGCTGAATATAGGGCGTAAATTTTTGCGCATTTTCAAAAAGAGAGTTGGCACCAGCTAAGAATCCTTCTAAGCGAGGTGCTCCGGCTGCGGCAGTTGCAGCAGCTACACCTGCACCTGCACCTGGAAACTGTGGTGGGATTGGAGGCATGTTATTCATGGGCATGTTGTTCATGGGCATCTGATTCATAGGCATTCGCATCATATAAGGAGCATACATCGGAAAACGTGGAGCAATAGGCATTTGTGGCATCATTCCCTGAGGGGGCATGAAAAATGGTTGTCGCATATCAAGCTCCTTTCTCAAATTTTCATGAAATGTTACATTTCTTTCGTCATTTGGTCTCAAGTGTTTGACGTTAGTTCTATTTATCGTATATGATATGCAGATGGTCACTAAAATGTACGGAACATGGTACAATAGGACAGATGTAAGGAGGTACGAAAAATGTCAAAATATACTGATTATCAATTCAAGCCATTTTTGCAGGACGCCATTGCAAAACTTGGATTTACAGAACCGACACCGATTCAAAAAGAAATGATTCCACTCGTATTAAAAGGTAAGAGTGCAATCGGACAAGCGCATACAGGTACAGGGAAAACGCATAGTTTCTTATTACCAATCGTACAGCGTATTGTAGAGGACAAACAACAAGTACAAGCGGTGATCACTTCACCAACACGTGAATTAGCGCAACAAATTTTTGATGCGTTAAACCAATTAGTAGAAGGTACAGAAATTTCTACGAAGTTATTTATTGGTGGTACGGACAAACAACGTTCAATCGACCGTTTAAAAACACAACCACAAATCGTGGTAGGTACGCCAGGGCGTATTAAGGACTTAGTGAAAGCAAATGCACTTTTAGTTCATACAGCACCAATTTTAGTGGTCGATGAGGCAGATTTAGCATTCGACATGGGCTTCATTGAAGAAATTGATGGCTTTGCATCTCACATGCCTGAAAATCTAGAAATGTATGTATTCTCAGCGACAATTCCTGAAAAATTAAAACCGTTCTTAAAAAAATATATGGATTCACCGGTTCATATTCATATGAACGACAAGCGTCCAGTAGCAGAAGGTATTGAGTTTGTATTAGTACCGGTGCGTTCAAAATCACGTAACGCACGTTTACTTGAGGTAGTGAAAGGAATTAACCCATTCTTAGCGGTTATTTTCTGTAACACACGTAAAACAGCGGAACACGTAGCAAACTATTTAGCGGAGCAAGGCATTCGTGCAGCTCAAATTCACGGGGATTTACCACCACGTGAGCGTAAAAAAATGATGAAACAAGTACGCGATTTAGAATTCCAATACATCGTAGCAACAGATTTAGCTGCGCGTGGTATTGATATTCAAGGGATTTCACACGTAATTAACTACGAAATTCCTGAAGATTTAGAGTTCTTCATCCACCGTGTAGGTCGTACTGCACGTGCTGGTACAAAAGGTACTGCCATCACATTATTCAACCCTGAAGATGAAGATGCATTAGTACGCGTTGAAAAAATGGGGATCCCATTCGTTCAAAAGGACATCAAAAACGGCGAATGGTCTGAATTAAAAGACCGTCACCAACGTGCGGCTCGTAAAACAGAGCGTAAAGAAGATGAAATTGATAAAAAAGCAAAAGCCCTAGTACGTAAGCCGAAGAAAGTAAAACCAGGCTACAAACGTAATATGAAATGGGAAATGGATAAAGTTAAAAAACGCGAGCGTCGTATTAAAGCGCGTCGTAATAACAAGTAATCAAACGGGGCTGCCTAGAATTTATTTCTTAGCAGTCCATTTGTATATTAGCGGAGGGAAAAAAGGAATGTTATTAGGATCTCATGTATCAATGAGTGGCAAAAAGATGCTGCTAGGCTCAAGTGAAGAAGCGCTAAGTTATGGAGCCAATACGTTTATGATTTACACGGGCGCACCGCAAAATACGCGTCGTAAACCAATCGAAGAATTAAACATTATGAAGGGCTTACTGCACATGCAAGAAAACGGTATGCAAAATATCGTTGTCCATGCACCGTACATTATTAACCTAGGCAACACGACAAAGCCTGAAACGTTTGAGCTTGGTGTGAACTTCTTACAAGAAGAAATTAAGCGTACAGCAGCTCTAGAAGCGACGCAAATCGTTTTACATCCAGGTGCGCATGTTGGTGCTGGGGTCGATGCAGGCATTGCGAGAATTGTAGAAGGATTAAATGAAGTATTAACACAAGATTACCCAGTACAAATCGCACTAGAAACAATGGCTGGCAAAGGGACTGAAATCGGTCGTAACTTTGAAGAGTTAGCACGTATTATTGATGGTGTTACCAATAATGATCGTTTATCTATTTGTATGGATACATGTCACATTCACGACGCTGGCTATGGCATCGTCAACGATTTTGATGGTGTGTTAAATGAATTTGATAAGACAATTGGTATAGATCGTTTAAAGGTGTTACACATTAACGATTCGAAAAACGTACGTGGTGCGGCAAAAGACCGTCATGAAAACATTGGTTTTGGTGAAATCGGCTTTGACGCACTGAAATACATCGTGCACCATCCACAATTAATGCACTTACCGAAAATTTTAGAAACACCATTTGTCGGTAGTGATGCAAAAAACAAGCAAGCACCGTACAAGCATGAAATTGCGATGCTACGTGATGGCCAGTTCCGTCCCGAGCTGATCGATCAACTGCGCGGTTAAATTTAAATGAAGCATACCTGGCATGAATCTGATGCTAGGTATGCCTTTTTTGCGTTATTGATGGCTTTTTTTGTTATAATTATTTAACAGTATATTGAGAATTTTGAATTGGAGGAAAAATATGAAAAAAATTATTCAAATCATGCTGCTATTTCTGTTGTTTTTTGCGTTACCTTTACAAAGTTTCGCATCGATTGATGGTGCAGTTATTTCTAATTTAGGCACCAGTAATGTTGCGCTGACGATTCGCGATGCGGATACAGGGAAAATGGTTTATTCACATAATGGGGACAAGTTAATGCGCCCGGCCTCAAATATGAAGCTGATCTCAGGTGCAGCAGCATTAGGGATTTTAGGGGAAGACTACCGCTTTACAACGGAACTTTATATGGATGGTACCGTACAAAATCATGTACTCAACGGCAATGTTTACATAAAGGGTAGTGGAGATCCAACATTGACAAAAGAAAATTTTCAAGCGTTTGCGAATGTATTAAAGCAAAACGGTATAAAAACAATTAACGGGAATTTAATTGGGGATGATACCGCGTTTTCGGGGAGCACGCTACCAGTCGGTGTCGATAAAGCAGATGAATCGTATTATTTTGGTGCGCGCACGTCGGCGATCACGATGTCTCAAAATGCGGACTTTGATGCGAGTACGGTCATTATTGAAGCGAAGCCAGGAAAGGTTGGCGCGAAACCAACGTACTCAATCGAGCCAAATTTAAGCGGCTTAGTTATTTCAAATCAAGCAAAAACAGTGAATAAGGGTCAAAAAAATACACTAACCATTAAGCGTGTGTATAATTCTAATAAAGTAATTATCTCAGGGAGCTTACCACAGGGCAGTAGCGCAAAAGAATGGGTAACTCTACAAAACCCATCAAAAAATACAATGCAAGCTATTAAAACAACGTTAGAGAATGCAGGAATCAAGTTTGTGAATAATTCTAAAATAGTATTAGCGCCTGTTTCAAACGAAGCCAAATTATTGCACACAAATAAATCCCGTCCATTAGCAGCAATTTTCCCAGCGTTCATGAAGCTAAGTAATAACAGTATTGCAGATATTTTAGTAAAGGCGGTTGGGCAACAAGAGCTTGGTGAAGGGAGTACAGTAGCAGGAATTAAGGTACTGAAATCGTATAGTCAGTCGCTAAATGTGCCCGTGGATAAATGGCGTTTTGCAGATGGCTCGGGTCTATCTGATGCAAACCGTGTCACGACAAATGGGTTAGCGCAATTATTATTCAACGTGCAACAACAGCCATACTTCAACACGTACTTCATTTCTTTACCAATAGCAGGAAACAGTGAGCGTATGGTTGGTGGTACATTACGGAAGCGTTTAACGGAAGCAAATTTACAAAATCGTATTTATGCAAAAACAGGGTATATCCCGAATGTCTATACATTGTCAGGCTATGTAAAGGGCAATAGTGGCAAGCAATATATTTTCTCGATATTGTTAGAAAATAAAGCGAATGGTAATACACATATTGATCGCGCGATGGCATCAATTGTGAAAAGCTTATAAGGGGATGACATCGATGCAAAAACTGTTATTAACCGGATTTGAACCATTTTTATCGAATCCACTTAATCCGACAATGGACATTGTGAAGGCGCTTGACGGAAAAATTTTAGGCAATTATGAGGTCGTTGGACGTGTATTAGCGGTTGATTTTAAACAAGCACCGACGCAATTTTTAACACTTATTGAAGAAGTACAGCCAGCAATCATTGTGTCACTTGGTTTAGCAGCAGGTAGTACAAAAATTTCACCAGAGCGCGTGGCGATTAATGTTAAAGATGGCGAGAAGGATAATAGCGGAAATGCTTTTCTTGATACACCGATTCATGAGGACGGAGATGTGGCCTATTTTTCAACGTTGCCAATTCGTCAAATTGTCAATCGATTAAATGAGGCAGGCTACCCGGCAGCGATTTCAAATTCGGCAGGCACATACCTATGTAATAATATCATGTATGAAGGGTTATATTATGCAAAATCTCATAGCTCGATTAAACGTGCAGGCTTTATTCATATCCCTGCTTCGTTTGAATTAGCCATCCAAAATGGTCGTATTGCAGGTTGGCCGCAGAAGGATTTACAAGCTGCCATCGAGTTAGCACTAACTGAATGCATACTAAATGACTAGAAATTGTCATGTTTTATATAAAGAAATATAGCTCAAACGTTGATTTGACGCTTTATACCAAAATTAGATTGAAACATTCGAAATTCGCTATGTAATAAAAGCTAACAAATTATTGTTGTATAATGTCTTCCTGTTGTAAATTATTAGTAGATAAAAGAAAGGCGGGGAGAAAAATATGACAAAAGATTACCGTAAAGCAATGCCGATTTTACCAATTCGCACCGTAATGCAAATTACGAATTTATCAGCCAGACAAATTCGCTATTATGAGGAGCATGAGTTAGTAGAGCCAATGCGATCTGAAGGCAATCGTCGCATGTTCTCGCTCCAAAACGTCGATGAATTATTAGAAATTCAAGAGCTGCTTGAAGAAGGCGTAAACATTGCGGGAATAAAAAAGGTGTTTGCATTAAAACGTGAAAGCAATAATCATACCTATCGCGGTAAAACATTCCGAAATGAAGATTTACGTGCGATGGTTCAAAAAGAATTACAAGCGTTATCGTAAGCGAATAAATTTATTACAAAAAGGAAAGCTAATTCTCGTAGCTTTCCTTTTTGCATATTATATCCCGACTAGCTTCATCAATTGCTTATACCGCTTACTTCCGAGCAGCTTGTGTACTTTTTGTAACACCTCTTGTGGTACACCTGTAATCGCCCAGCTAATGTTCGCGTGCCGCATGATTTTGCGGAGCTTTTTAACTTCATCAAGCGTTACGTGCAAATCATTTTTCCCAGCGAATTGCTGTAGCTGTTCATCACTGCTATTTTGTAAATTGTCAAACCATTCCAACTTTTTCAAGATAGTTCTCCTTTCAAGCTTATTTCCTTTACATTGCAAAAAAAGTCCATTATACTAATTTGATGTAAATCGTAATGATTTTGAATTAGAAAGAAGCGAACGAGATGAAAAAAACATTGATAGAATTGAAGGATGTTTCCTTTCAATATGAATACACACAAGTGTTAAAACACATTTCTTTACGCGTGGATGAGGGCGACTTTTTGGCGTTAATCGGTCAAAATGGCTCGGGCAAATCGACGCTTTTAAAATTGATTTTAGGGCTATTAAAGCCAATGTCTGGAGAAATACAGTTATTTGGAGAATCAGCAAAAGACTTTAAGAATCGTGAATGGATTGGCTACGTCTCACAAAAGTCAAACGCCTTTAACTCAGGATTCCCAGCAACGGTAGAGGAAGTTGTAAAAAGTGGCTTATCACAAAAAGTAGGACTCTTTAAACGCTATCCTAAAGATGCGGACTTTTTAGTAAAGGCCGCACTAAAAGATGTTGGCATGGAAAAGTTTATGAAGCGCAACATCGGACAGCTGTCAGGTGGACAACAGCAACGTGTGTTTATCGCGCGTGCGCTCGTGTCAGATCCAAAGCTACTGATTTTGGATGAACCAACTGTAGGGATTGACCGTGAAAACGTGCAGGCATTTTATGATATGCTAGGGCACTTAAATAAGCATCATAAGATGACGATGATTTTAGTAACACATGATGTGGATACGGTATCAGACCGTGTGAGCCATGTAGCATGCTTAAATCAAACGATTCATTTCCACGGCTATAAAAATGATTTTGATGCGATTACGGATGAACAGATCGCAAGCTGGAATGGCTACTCTGTTCGAAAGATTCATTAAGAGGAGCAGGCCACTATGATTGAAGCAATATTAAACTATGAATTTTTACAAAATGCCTTTTTCTCAGGGTTAATTATTGGTGTAATTGCACCACTTTTAGGCGTATTTATTGTTGTACGTCGTTTATCACTGATTGCAGATGCGCTGTCACACGTAACACTTGCCGGGATTGCCGGAAGTCTTTATTTAAGTCAGTCCTTTGCAGCACTCGCACTACTAAATCCGATCTATTTAGGGATTGTGGCATCTGTTAGTGGCTCGATTTTAATTGAGCGTTTACGTCGTCTGTATAAGCACTATGAAGAACTTGCGATTCCAATTATTATGTCGGGTGGTATCGGGATTAGTGCAATTTTAATTTCGTTAGCAAGTGGCTTTAATACGGATTTAATGAGCTATTTATTTGGCTCGGTTTCCGCGGTTTCTAGACAAGATTTACTTGTTGTGATCGCGATTGCGGTAGTCGTTATTATTTTCTTAGTATTATTTTTCAAAGAGTTATTCGTGTTGTCATTTGATGAAGAGTATGCGAAAGCAAGTGGCTTACCGGCTAAATGGATTCATTTATTATTCATGGTCGTTGTGGCACTCGTAATCGCGGCAAGCATGCGCATTGTCGGAATTTTATTAGTATCGAGCTTAATGACGTTACCGGTAGCAGCTGCCATGCGTTTAGCGCGCGGCTTTAAACAAGCGATTATTTTAGCGATTGTATTCGGAGAACTTGCTGTGTTAATTGGTTTAGTGAGTGCATTTTACTTAAACTTAGCACCAGGTGGAACAATTGTTGTGACATCGATTGTTATTTTATTAGTCGTCATTCTTATTAAAAAAATGATTTTAAAATTTTCAACTAGAACGGAAGGGGAAGAAGCATAGTGAATACAACACGCGCGTGGGAAATATTAAAAGACAATGGCTATAAAAAAACAGATAAACGAGAGTTGATTTTAGGGATGTTTGCGGCTACAGAAAAATATTTAACAGCCCGTGATTTATTGCAAGTGCTAAAAAAAGACTTCCCAGGGATGAGCTTCGATACGATTTACCGTAACTTAGCGACATTTGTTGAACTTGATATTTTAGAAGAAACAGAGCTAAACGGAGAACGTAATTTCCGTATGCACTGCGAATCGGATCACCACCACCATCATTTCATTTGTCGTGACTGTGGCAATGTAAAAGAATTATCATTGTGTCCGATGGAAATGCTCGGTGAAAAATTGCCAGGCTATGCCGTTGAAGGACATAAATTTGAAATTTACGGTAAATGCCCGAATTGCTTATAAAGACATATATTTCATGAATTTAAACGAGTAATTTATGCGAATCTAAAAATTATTTGCATAATTTTGCAACTATGATAAAGTTAGTTTTACAAATTGAATAGTTTTGCAGGAAAGAGATGCTTTGTAGCATAAATGGGAATTCGGTGTAAATCCGAAGCTATATCCGTAACTGTAAGCGTAGATGAAAATAAGCAAAATGCCACTGCCAAAAGCGGGAAGGTGCTTGTGAGTAAAGGGAAGCGCGAAGCCAGGAGACCAATCTTTTTCTGATCGTAACACACCTCTTCGGAATTAAAGAGAATGTACGGCAACCAGTTATCAAATGAACTTTTTTTATTTTGATTTTTGAAGCCATCCATTTTCTTGGATGGTTTTTTTGCTGTCCAAGACTCCAAAGAGCAACAAACTTGAAGTGAGGGTTAACACATGAAAAAGGACATTCGTTATTCATGCTATCCATTTATGCGTGAAAAATCGAACTGCGTGGATTATGAAATTCGTACCGATTCCTTAACTACACGCATTGGCGCAGTGATACCAACATTAGTAGACGATGTACACGGGCAACTTGTATTAGAGGACTTACGGGTTATTCAACCGCTTGCCTATCATGCGAACGGCTCTGTACGAGGAAAACTAGCGATTATAGCAGAGGACGTCGCTTGGCTAAGTAAACGCTATGATTTTTATGTAAGTGAAGTAAAAGAGACCATTCAGCAGTTTTTATTACCACAAGGTGTAGAAAGTGCCGCACGCCTTCATATTTGCCGTAGTGAGGCAAAAAAATCGTACCGCGCCTTACATAAAGTGAGTGAAGAAAAAGAAGTTCCTGAAATTTTATTTGATTTTTTAGGCTTACTTGCGAACGTCTTATTTGTCATGGCGGTGTACATGAACAAGCTACACGCTTGTGAAGAACTTGTTTTTATCTCAAAATCCTATCCAATGAAAAAGAAAAAGGAGTCAAACAATGAAAACTAAAATGAAATGGGTTGCCCCAGTTGCTGCGGCACTTTTGCTAGCAGCATGCGGAGCAGACGAAGAAAAAGCATTGAATGACACAGCAAAAGAACAAGAAACGGTAGAACAAGCAAAGGCTGCTGGTCCTTATACAGTAATAGATGATCGCGGTATTGAAGTAACATTCAACGAAGTACCAGAAACAATCATCTCGTTACAGCCAAGTAATACAGAAATTTTATTCGAGCTAGGTGTTGGTGAGCAAATTGTGGGTGCCACAGACTTTGATGTATATCCTGAAGCAGCACAAAAAATCGAACGTGTTTCAACGTCAATGGCCATTAACGCAGAACGCATCCTAGAGTTAAACCCAGATGTGGTGGTTGCGTATACAAGTGGTAATGAAGAGCAAATCACACAGCTAGAGGATGCAGGCTTAAAAGTGTTTGTTATCGCTTCAGCGACATCATTTGATGATGTGTATACAGACATTATTCAGCTTTCTGAAGTGATGGGTGTGGAAGCAAAGGGTGAAGAGATTGTAGCTGGTATTCAAGCACAAATCACAGCGGTACAAGAAAAAACGGATACAGTAGGTACAAAGAAAAAAGTGTATTATGAAGTATCTCCTGCTCCAGATATTTGGACAACAGGTAACAATACATTTCAACAAGAAATTATGAATGCTGCCGGTGTTGAAAATCTTTTTGCTGATCAAGACAGCTGGTTAAGTGTAACAGAAGAAGATGTGATTACCCGTAATCCAGAAGTCATCATTACTCCTGCAACGTATATGGAAAATGCAGTTGATGAAATTTTAGGGCGTGCGGGTTGGGATCAAATTCAAGCGGTTTCTGACAAATCAGTGGTACTCGTAGACGGGGAAGTCATGTCTCGCCCAGGGCCACGTATTGGCGAAGCCGTTGAAATTATGGCCGAAGCGGTCTACCCAAATTTATTTAAATAAGGTTACAATAAAGGAGCATGCCCGAATTTGGGTGTGTTCTTTTATCCATTTAAAAAGGTGGAATTAATTTGATTTTTATTACAGGCGGTGTACGTAGTGGTAAGAGTGCGTTTGCTGAGCAACTGGCAGCAAAAATCGGGGCAGAAAAAAACTGTTATTATGTTGCAACGGGCATGGCATTTGATGAGGAAATGAAAAAACGGATTTTGCGTCATCAGCTAGACAGAAAAGAACAAGAAATGAACTGGACAACGACCGAAATGCAAGTAGAAGTCCCTAAGCAACTGAAGCATTTATCTACAAAGGATGTTGTTCTTTTTGAATGTGTGACAACTTGGCTTTCGAATGTCCTTTATAGGAGTGAAAGGGACAGTGCGCGTAGCGAAACAATCCATAACTGCATTGAATCCTTACAAAAGCAACTACTAGCTTGGCAAGCGCAAGGTGCTACAATTATAGTTGTATCCAATGAAGTACTAGATGAGCTGCCTTCAAACTACGAGGAAGTGAATATGTATCGTAGACTATTAGGTGAGTTGCATCAATGGCTCGTACAGCAGAGCGATGAAGCGTATGAAGTACAGTTTCAACTTGTACAGCGCTGGAAGTAAGGAGTGAGCAAGTTGAAAAATGCAGGAATAGGGTTTTTATTAGCATGGCAGTTTTTTTCATTCGTGCCGATTAAAAAGCAACTAGACATGAACAAAAGCTCAATTACTTGGATGTATGCGAGTTTACCACTAGTTGGTTTAATCATTGGTGCGATTTTAAGTAGCTGTGCGAATTTACTTGTGAGCTATAGTGATCTGTCGTATGTATTAGTAGCCATCTTACTTGTTGTGGGCATGATTGTGTTTACAGGTGGCTTACATGTAGATGGTTTTATTGATCTATGCGATGCTTTTTTCTCGTACGGAGATAAGAAAAAGCGACTGCAAGTATTAGATGACCCGCGTACAGGAGCGTTTGGTGTGCTTGGTGTTGTGGTGCTAATCTTACTAAAGTTTGGTTTTATTTATGAGGCACTAGAGCAAGGACGTTTTGAGATGCTGGTGTTTATTGCCGCAGTTCCGTATGTTGCGCGTGTCGGCATGCTTATGTATTTTGTTTCGATGAATACGTCAAAACAAACCGGATTAGCTGCCTATTTTAAAGGGCAAGTGATGACGAAACAGTTAATTGTAACGAGCGTGGTAATGTTTGCATTATTAAGCGTGGGTGCGGTGTACATAGGGCTTTATAGTTTCTTTATTTTAGTAGCAGTTATGCTTTTCGCTGTCGTACTGTACCGTAACTGGTCATATCGCAATTTTGGAGGGATGAGTGGCGATTTACTTGGGGCTTTGGGTGAAAGTTTGGAGGTTGTGTTATGGCTAGTCGTATTACTGTGCATTTAATCCGCCATGAAAAAACGCAGGCCAATCGTGAACGTAAATATATTGGCTGGACAGATGAACCAATCGTAGCTTGTGCAAAAGCGATACCATTTTTACAGTCTGACATAGTTTATGGCAGTGACCTTGTGCGTTGTAGGCAAACAGCGAACGGTTATTTTCCCCAGGCGAAATTCATCGCGACTGAGCAATTACGTGAGTTACATTTCGGGGATTTTGAAATGAAAACGTATGAGGAGTTGCAGCATAACCTGATGTACCGCGCTTGGATTGATAATCCGTATACAGTAACACCACCAAACGGAGAAAGTTTTACTGCATTTTGTGACCGTGTAATAACGGCATTCAGACAAATTATCACTGCCGAACAATCTTACACGTTTGTAGTCCATGGCGGTGTTATTCGGATATTACTTGCAAAGTACGGGCTAGAGGAAAAATCATTTCAGCAACTGCTAGCTAATCATCAAACAATTTATACACTGACGTGGGATTCGCTCACAGATTTTAGAGGAGGTGCACGATGCACGTCATACTCGGAGGCGCTCACAATGGAAAACGAGCCTATGTAGAAAGAGAAATCTTAAAATTCGAAAAAATTGATGTTCTGTATTTTGACGGAGCGCTACCAAGCAACGAGTTACAACCCCTTGGTAAATGCATTATCATTAGTCAGTTTGAAAAAATTTTGGAACCATTTTTAAACGAACCAGAGCAAATTATTGCGCAGGAAATATTCAGCCAAATTAAGCATCTCGAAAAATATAATAATGTCTATTGTATCTGCACAGATACGAGTCGCGGGGTCGTACCACTTGAAAAAGATGCACGGCAACTGCGTGATACGTGTGGTCGCCTATATCAATTACTTTGTGCACATGCCAAAACCGTTACACGTGTTTGGTACGGTATTCCACAACATTTAAAGGGAGATTCAAATGGAGAAAACTAAACTACGTTTACTTATTTTAACGGCGCTTGTTGCTGCAATTTGTGTGATTGGGAGCTTTGTGAAGGTGCCAGTTGGTGTGATTACTACAGCTGCACTTGATTCAGCACCGGCATTTATTAGCACGGTCTTTTTACCACCAGTATTTGCAGGAGCAGCTGGGGCGATTGGGCATATTGCATCGGGCCTAACATCTGGATTTCCACTGGGGGTCTTTCATTTAATAATTGCCATTGAAATGTTTATTATTATTGCAATTTTTGCCTGGATGCATCAAAAGGGCTATAATCTCTTAAAATGGATTTTTGTTGTTGTTGCCAATGGCGTTTTATCGCCGTTACCGTTTTATTTCTTAATATCACCAGCGTTTTATTTCAGTTCATTACTAGGCTTAGTTGTCGCAACGATTGTGAACTTAGTGATTGCAGCTGTGGTGATGCCGGTATTAAAAACCGTTGTGAATCGTGTTGGGGTGAATGCATGAGAAACGCAATTGAAATCAATAATTGTATTATCACGATTGATAATTCAGGCTGCATTGGAAGTAAGGAGCTTGATGCGGTGAAAGTGCCGGATGACATTACCGCGTATTTCACAGCGCGCACCGCAATTTTAGAACAGCTTTGTGCAGGAGCCGTGCCAATGCAGCTACTGATGGCCAATTTTTCAGGTGATACCGTTTGGGCAAGCTACGAGCAAGGCTTCAAGCGCGCATTTGATGAAATGAAGCTTACGATGCCGCCACTTATGGGTTCAAGTGAATCAAATTTTCAGGCGCTGCAATCAGCAGTTTCGTTAACGATTATTGGCAAAAAGCAATTTCAGCGTAGCACAGAAGGCTGTACGTACTTTGTTGTGGGGGAACCACTTGTTGGCGGAGACGTGATTGCCAATCCAGAAAAAATTGCGAAGCTGCATGAACTGTACGAGGGATTAACAGAAGGGATTATCGAAGCGATTTGGCCAACTGGATCAAAGGGCATTGCCAAAGAAATCGAGCGCTTTGTTGGGAAAGGCCATACATGCGATATCAATTTACATACGTCAGCAGGGCCATCGTGCTCGGTATTAGTCGCTGTGAAATCACATCAAATCAAAACGTTTAAGCAGAATATTTCTGTTCCAATTCATGAAATACACGCTATTTAAAAATATTTTCATTAAATATTAAAAAATTATAAATTTTCTAAAAATAAAGTGGTATGATAGACTGTATCAATTCATTTACAGTTAAGGAGCATGAACAATGACGACGTACCAATTTACAACGGAATTAACAACAACTAAAAAACAAAAAACACCTGCCGATCAACTAGGCTTTGGTCATGTATTTACGGACCACATGTTTGTCATGGATTATGTAGAAGGCCAAGGCTGGATTAATCCGACGATTACGGCGTATGCACCAATTGAACTGAGCCCAGCTGCGATGGTATTCCACTACGGACAAGCAGTATTTGAAGGTTTAAAGGCATATATGACAGAAGACGGCGACGTACAATTATTCCGCCCAGATCGTAACTTCAAGCGTCTAAATGCTTCAAACGAGCGCTTATGTATTCCAGCAATCGATGAAGAGCTAGCATTAAATGCTTTAAAGGAATTACTTCGTGTTGACCGTGAGTGGGTTCCGACTGCACCAGGTACTTCACTATATATTCGTCCATTCATTATCGCAACAGAACCATACTTAGGGGTAAACCCAGCGAAACACTATAAATTTATGATCATTATGTCACCAGTTGGCTCTTACTATAAAGAGGGCATTAACCCGGTGAAAATTTTAGTAGAGCAGCATTATGTACGTGCCGTAATTGGTGGTACGGGTGAAGCAAAAACAGCCGGCAACTATGCATCTAGTTTAAAGGGTGCTGAAATTGCTGCACAGCAAGGATACTCGCAAACATTATGGTTAGATGGGAAAGAAAATAAATACGTTGAAGAAGTAGGCAGCATGAACATCTTCTTTAAAATTGCAGGTAAAGTCATTACACCGGCATTAAACGGCAGTATTTTACCAGGGATTACACGCGATTCTATGATTCACGTGTTAAAATCAAAAAATATCCCAGTGGAAGAACGTGCGATTGCATTTGAGGAAGTACTGGAAGCGGCGAAGGCTGGCACACTAGAAGAAGTATTTGGTACAGGCACAGCAGCGGTTATTTCTCCAGTAGGCGAGCTGAAATGGTTAGATGATGTTATTACCGTGAACCATGGTCAAATCGGTGCAGTAACACAAATGCTTTACGATACATTAACAGGTATCCAGTACGGAAAGTTAGAAGATTCATTTGGTTGGATTGTGAAAATCTAAAAGTAGTTTTAAAGAATAAAGATAAGGGCCGTGCGAAAAGTCGTAAAACTTTTCACACGGCCCTATTTGTGGATTTTCCGCTCGTGCTATTCCACTATTGCTTTACTGTTTCTTTTTCTACTTCAACCGTTAAAGGTGTTTGCTTTTTCTCAAGACCCGTAACAATTTGCTGTAGTTCTGGACGTAGCGTATGTTTGCCTGCATAACTTTCAATCAGCTCTTTCACATCAAGCCCAGATGTTTCTTTCAGAGTTTCTTGCAATGTTGACATTAGGTTAGTCGCGTAAGCTGTCACTTTGTTAGCACCACCTCCGCCTTCTCCGCCGCCTGTATCAACCACTGTAATTTTATCAATATTAGCGAGAGGGCTTGCGATTTGTTTTGCGTATTCTGGCATCATCTTCACAACCATATCTAAAATAGCGGCTTGACCATATTGCTCGAACGCTTCGGCAATTTTTTGTTTCGCTTCGGCTTCGGCTAGACCGCGTAGGCGAATGATTTCCGCTTCCGCAGTACCTTGTGCTCGTTCTGCATCGGCTTTGGCAATACCGTCTAAACGAATTCGTTCTGCTTGTGCTTGTGCTTGTGTCTCAACACGATATTTCTCAGAATCAGCTTCAGCAAATTGCTTCATTTTTTCAGCGCTTGCACGTTGTTCGATAGCATAACGATCCGCATCTGCCTTTTTCTTAACTTCTGAATCATATTGCTTTTCTCTACGTAAAATTTCTTTTTCTTCTAACTCAATTTGCTTTTGACGTTCAATGATCTTTACTTGCATTTCTTGTTCAGTTACTTCTTGTTTGGCACGTGCAGATTCTAATTCATAGGCTTGGTCAGCTCGTGCTTTTGCAATGTCCTGCTCACGGCGATATTCCGCTACTTTTAACTGGTTTTCTTTTTCTGCTTCTGCAATTTCAGTAGCACGTTCAAGTTCTGCCTTTTGTGCTTCTTGAGAGGCTTTTGCACGTTTAATACGTGTTTCTTTATCTGCTTCGGCAGTCGCAATATCTGCATCACGTTTTACTTGAGCAATACGTGGTTTACCTAGTGAATCTAAGTAACCATTATTATCTTGTACGTCTTTAATTGTAAACGATACAATAACTAAGCCCATTTTTGCTAAGTCTTGAGACGCGACACGCTGGACTTCTTGTGAAAATTTATCACGGTTTTTATAAATTTCTTCTACTGTCATCGAACCTAAGATTGAACGTAAGTGACCTTCTAATACTTCACGCGCTTCACTTTCGCGCTCGCTTTTTTGTTTTCCTAAAAATTGTTCAGCAGCCGTTGCAATTTCAGAAATCGAACCACCAATTTTAATAATTGCTGTTGCACTTGCCATAACTTTTACACCTTGCTCCGTATAAACTTCTGGTGTCGTTACCTCTAATTTGCTTGAAAGTAAACTAAGAGGTTTTGCTTGCTGGAATACTGGGAATACGAATGTACCACCGCCACGAATAATTTTAATTTTATTTCCCGAATCATCTGTGTGTACATTTTTGCTACCCAAATAACTACCTGTAACAATAAGAGCTTCATCTGCGCCCACTGTTTTATATTTTGTTACGTATACCGCAACTAGCGCAATAATAAAAAATACCACAACTCCTACTGCAATTAATACACCGAAATCTTCCAATACAACATTCATAATCAATTTCCCCCTTAATAATCTATTGATTAGAATAATTTCACTTTCAATTCTAATCGTTAATAGTACATATACAGAAACCTATTCAGAAAACGCTTCTTTTTCATAGACAGCAACAAAGGCTGTACCTTCCCGAACTTCAATGATTAATACTTGGGCATCATAGGGAATTTCGATATTGTGATAACTAGTTGCTCGTTTGGATATAATGCCGTTCACGCCTTCAATGACGATTTCACCAAAGCCGTCTACTGGAATTGGCACAATCACACGAGCAACCTGGCTTTCAAGTGATTCATCCGTATAGGCTAAGGAAACCTCCGCAGAACGTAATGGAACGAGCAAGAAAAAGTAAAGTAATACGGTGAATATACTCGCGATGATGATGGCAATAACGAAAGTAATTAAGCTTGTATAGGATGAAAAGTGTTCGAAAATGTAGCCACTAGCAGCGGTAAACGTAATGAACGATAAAATGATAGCAGGGTCTAAAAAGGGAATCCCGTCTATAGAAGCGTCTGCAACGTCTGCAAAGAATAAATACAAAATGGTACAGCAGCCAATGACGATTAAAATCGTTAAGTAGATGACTTCTAATGAGTACCCAAACATGTCAACACCTCCTTATTTGTTTGTACTACTTCTACGGAATAAGAGGGCATTAGGTTTCGAAAAATCAGAATTTTATAAATTAAAAATGAAAAATCACTTTCGTAATAGAAAATGATTTTTCATTTTAGTCGTTAATGGGCTATTTTGTTGGATGTATGCCATCATTAATTCAGGTACAAAGCGCTGACTTTCACAGAGAGGGACTTTGTTGAACATAGAAAAGCCGTGTGCTCCAGTTGCACGGTAGCTGTTGATCACAACGGTAAAAAGTTGATCTTCTTGAATTTCTTTTCCGCCATAAAGGCATGTTACAACGCGCTTTCCGCTAGGGTTTTGTAAGCAAATTTCATAATCGATTCCGCCCCATACATCGTAAATATACGGTTGTGGCTGCGGGTAGTAGACATTCATGCTGAAATCGATTTCACCCTGTGCATTGATGGCAAATACACGCGCGCTCAGCTCAAGTGCGGCGCGGATTTCTGCTCCTGTCATTTCAAGAACAACGAGCCGGTTTGGGCGGGGAAAGTTATGTAATACATCTTTTCTTGTAATGCGCTTTGCGAAACCACCTTCACTATGGTAAGGAAGTTCAATGACAGACAGTTGTGCATTTGTGTAAGACAGTTGCATGTCATGCAGTAGCTGTACATAATTTGTTGTCTGTGTGCGCGGTGTGAAGAAATCATAATATGCTAACTGACAGGCACTTTCACCAAGCAACTCATTTTTCCAATCGTTAAATGCTTTATTGATTAATGGGGGAAGCGATTCATCTACATATACTAACGATGGTTCATGTGTAATTTTTCCGTCTTCAATGGTCACGTCAATTTGTGCAAAGCATTTTGCATTTGCCCCAGGTTGTACAATTGAAATACCGTTTATTTTCGTGGCGATTTCTAAATGCTGGTGACCAGTAATGAAAATATCAATTCCTTCAATTTCGTGCAGCATCCGGTAACCTTCATTTTCCCCTTCATGCAGGTCAATTGTATTTCCATTATGTACATCACATTCAAAGCCCCCGTGATAGCTTAAAATGACGAGATCTACTTGCTCATGCGTATGCACGTAGTGAACAGTTCGCTTTGCTGCGTTAAAGGCTTGTTCAAACTGCAAAGATTTTGTTGCATCGCCTTCGTCCCAAAGTGCGGTGTAGTGCGTAACGACGCCAATTACCGCAACGCGAACGCCTTCGATTTCTTTGATAAAGTAGCTATGTGCAAAGTCCGTGACATTTGCAGCAAGCCAGGGAAAGTTACAAGCATTGCGCATCGCTTCGATTTTGTGTAGCGGGTAATTGAACTCGTGATTCCCGAAAATGGCTACATCGTATTTTAGCTCGTTTGCTATCGCGATTTGCGGATGTTTGCAGCGCTTAATATTTTCGTAATAATAACTAAAATGACTGCCTTGCAAAAAGTCCCCGTTGTCGATTAACAGTGCGGGTTGTTGCGCTTGAATCATTTGGGCAAGCTGCGAGAAACGCTCGGTATGTCCGTGTACATCACTAGTAGCAATAATCGAAAATTTCATAGACATTCTTCCTTTAGTGTTCATTGTTCTAATTATAGCGCGAATAATTGCGCAATGGCGATGAAAGTGATTAAATGAATATGTTGAGTAAAATTTTAAGGAGTGATCATTTATGATTACAGTAACAAACCGTATTAAAGTAAAAAAAGGCATGGCAACAATGATGGCACCAATGTTCGTAAAACCAGGTCCATTACAACAATTCGAAGGCTTCGAAAAAGTAGAAGTATTAGTGGCTACACAATTTGAAGAGTATGATGAAATGAGCGTAGTAATGTACTGGGATACAAAAGAGCACTTTGCTGCATGGCGCGAAAGTGATGCATTTAAAGAATCTCATAAACGTCCAGAAGGCGGCGGTCACGCTGAGCAAGGTGAATCACCAATGCTTGGCTCAGAAATTGTCATTGCAGAAATAGCGGCTTCAATTTCAAAATAATTGTGATACGCATTTGCGTAAACATAAAGTAGCCTGTCGTATTTTACGACAGGCTACTTTTCTAACGTTTGATAGGATCTACTTTCAATAAAGTCTTGATAGAAGAAACTTGCTTCATCACATGATTTTTTGATGAGACGTTCAAACTCATTTGAATGTGAAAAATGGTGAATTAAAATTTTTACAAAGCTTGCCTGATCCTTCATAAATGATTGCAATTGTGATAGATCTTGTAAATGCATCAAAAAATAATGACGCGCATGGGTGCGCTTCATTAATGGGCGCTGATTATTAATTTTTAACAGTTTGACATACCAACTAGTTAAGTTTTTCGTTAATAAAATTGATAAAATATAGAGATGCTCTGGTGTAGTATTAGGATGCGAGCGAAAATAATTAAAATAATAGTCTTCCTTTATAGCGCTAATCATAATTTGATCGGAAGAATAGTAAAGCATTTTATCGAAAGATTGGACGATATTTTTTTCTTCTGGGTGTGAAAGCACCCAGTAATTGAATGCAGCAATCCACATATCTTCTAGGTTGAAATAGCCTAGTTCATCAATTGTCAGCAAGGGCTTCATTTTTTCAGCAAGTTGCTGAAAGTTTGTAATGTATGAATCGTCAATAAAAAATAAACTGTGTTCAATTGTGATTTGATTATACATAGAATCGCTCACCTCATTAAATTGCTGATTGGTTTAGAATAATAATTTATTGTTCTAGCTTACTATTAAATATGTGTTAAACCAAATTCAAGTATTCCGATTATCTTAAATATCGTCGGTTTTGGTTATATTTTCATCGTAAATACTAGATTTAGTACAAAAAGATGATATAAATCGGAATAAAGTATGATGTCTGAATATTTTAAATCGACTTATATTCATATTGAAATATATAATGTTATAGGGGAAAAGTAGGGGGAAGAATAGATGACAACAATGGAGCACCATTTTTACGCTGGTCAGTTTTTAAAAAGTTATGAACAAGCACAAGCAGAGAAATTAGCTGGAAGTGACGAACAAGCAAAGTCGTTTTTAGCTATTTTTGAAAAATATGAATACGAAAAGTTTCCACAACCAACTGCTGAAATTACACAAAGTACGGAGCGTGCTAATGAAAGCTATCCAGAATTGGATGAAGTGGAAAGTTTACGCTCAATAAAAGACGAAGCGCAATTTTCACAAGCAATTCAAGCACTTGAACAAGATGCACGCACAGCGGATGACGAACGTAAAGCCGAGTCATTTTTCGTACAAGCCCAGCTATTTTTAATGGCGCATCATTACGATGAAAGCATTCATTGCTTTATGCAGGCGGTGAAGCATAATCCAAATAAAGCGTTATATTATGGGTTTGCTGGCCAAACGATGAACCGCTTTAGCTGGTCACCGTTTGATGCAATGCCATACATCGAGCGTGCCATCGAATTAGATCCACAAAATGCGCGTTGGTACTGGAACAAGGCGCTTGTGTTAACGCAGCTTTATAAAGACTTGCAAGCAGAAGCCTTTTTAGAAAACGCCCTCATTGCGATTGAAAAGGCAATTGACGTGTGCCGCGAAGACCAAACGTCTTTACGTAATGGCATTGATTCAACATTAGAAAATTTAAAGGATCATTTATTTAACTAGCGGAGGCACAGCATGAAAAACAAAAAGTTTTTATCGTGGAAAGGCATTTCGATTTATTTAACGATTATTTTATTTTTAGTCATTTTCATTCAAATTATGGATCAAAATAAACGCAACGAAAAAGAGGGGCAGTACTTACAACAAATAGAAAAATCCTATCTAGAGCTGGTCGATTTTCAAACGTATATTTTAAATAATGACATAAAAGTAGACGCAGATAAGCATGTGTTAACGATGTCTGAAAAGAACTTTCAACATCAATTAACGATGTTTATTGATACGTTTGGCAATAAAGAAAAGGGCGATGAAAGCCTGTACGACTTTTATGTAGAGACCGACAAAGCGCTCCAAGCATTTTATGAGGCAACATCGAAAGAACAACAAGCTGACGCCCATGAGCAGCTAGTAAAGTTAAAGAAACCGTTCTTCTCACTGATTAAGAAGTTATAAGGTCCAAATGTACAATGTTCTGCTATCGTTAGAGAATTCTCATATTAGAGGATTCTTTTTTTATTACCTTTGATTAAAAGTAGTGTTGTTTAATGAAGAAAGTAATTAATTTATTTGCTTCATCATTTTGATATAGAAGTTTAATTTATATCAAAGTAGAGTGGCGCGGAACGAAGGGGCGGACTTCTAGGGGATTAAGCGTGCGCGGAAAATCCAATGTGATGTGCCGCCGTCAGAGGCACATCACATTTAGTTGCAGCCACGCCCCCAGAAAAACCTGCCTCGGAATGCAGTACAACGGACGTAGCTTAAAATCATTTCTCATCAACGCGTTTTCCTCGTAGTGTAGCAGAACGGATCATGAGCTTTTGTTAGTTATTTTTCTTCGCTTTTACAAAGGCATACACAATGGCACCAACTTGTAGCACCGCAATCGCGATGACTAAGTAGAAGTTTTTCGAGGCGTCTGCTAAATTTAATTCATCGGCTAAAATTCCACTAATAGATAATAGCTGGGCGCTTAGTAAAATAATGAATGCGCCAATAAAGAGCATGATTTTTGGATTGATTGAAAAGCGTAGTACAATAATCATAAACAACGCACTGAAAATTAACATCAGTGTAAACAGTGGGTCGAGTAAGGTTAATGTGCCATCTTGTGCGAATTTTTCATATGAAAAGGTCATAAATTGATTCTCCTTATTTTACAAGCCCATTTTGGAACGCATAAACTACAGCTTGTGTGCGGTCTTGGACTTCTAATTTACTTAAAATATTACTGACATGTGTTTTCACCGTTTTAAGTGCGATAAATAATTCTTCTGCGATTTCCTGATTCGCTAAGCCACGCGCCATGCACTGCAGGACTTCCGTTTCCCGCTCAGTTAAATGGTCATGTAGCGCAGGAGCAACACCGCGCATACGGGCCATCACTTTCGTTGTGGCTTCAGGTTCTAATACTGTTTCCCCGTTAATCGTTTTACGAATCGCATCTGCAATTTGCTTGGCGTTACTCGTTTTTAAAATATAGCTCACAGCACCGGCTTCTAAGGCAGGGTATAGCTTATCATCATCGATAAAGCTAGTAACCATCATGATTTTTGCTTGTGGCCAGCTCATGATAATTTCAGCGGTTGCCTGTGCACCGTTTTTGATTGGCATGACATTATCCATTAAGATGATATCCGGCTTTAGGGCAAGCGCTTGTTCCACTGCTTCTTGCCCGTTTGCAGCCTCACCAACGACTTCAATATCAGGCTGGGCAGACAAGTAAGCAGCAACGCCAATCCGCACCATTTCGTGGTCATCTGCAATGACGACTTTAATCATTTGCCGGTTCCTCCTTTTTTATCGGTACTTTTACTTCGACGATGGTCCCTTCATCGGGTACGGATACAATTTTATACGTACAACCGATTTCAACCGCACGCTCTGCAATATTACGAAGACCATAAGAAGATGTTTTATCGCCATTATTATCAAAGCCGAGTCCATTATCTTGAATACGTAAGATGGCTAAGTCGTCACGTGCGATAAATAATAGCTCGACTTCTGAAGCTTTGGCATGACGTAATGTATTCGATAACGCCTCTTGAGCAATCCGGAATAAATGATCTTCCTCAGCTTTTCCAAGAGCAATTTCCTCAATTTGATAGTCAATATTAAAGTACACTTTTTCCTGTAGTTCGACAATTAAATCCTCTAAACCTTCTGCGAGGCTTTTATTACGAAGGGCGACAGGGCGTAAATGTAAGAGCAGGGCACGCATTTCAAGTTGCGCTTGTTGTACCACTTTTTCAACTTGTGCGAGCTTTTTTTGTGACTGTTCGTTTTCTTCCTGTACGGTTAATGCAGAGAGTAGCATCGACGCCGCAAATAACTGTTGAGACACAGAATCGTGAAGCTCACGTGCCAAACGCTGACGCTCGGCAAGTAAGCGTTCTTGGACAATGGCATCATTCGTTTCTACTTTTTCATTTGATAGGCGTTGTAAGGATGAACGCTGTGTTTCAATTAGTTCATTCGCATCGCGTAGTGCTTTTTTCAAGGAGCTGTTGGCCTTTTTCACGTTTTGTGAAAAGTCTGGCTCTGCTACTTTTTTGACAAGGCGCGTTGTTTGGTTTTCTTTCATTTTGACGGCAATCGTCATCCAGAGGGCGATTAAGAAACTGAAGCATGCAGCGACAATGAGCATCAGTGCACCGAGTGGTAGATCAAAATCGCGATTATCGATTAAAAAGCGCCATGTTTCCTCACGTGGCTCCCCGTATAAAAAGGCCAATAGATTAAAGGTAAACGTCACAAATAAAACGACTAAAATCATAAAGCGGGTTAAAAAGGCCATCATGCGCGTTGCACCTCCACATCTCCAATCCAAGTTGTTACATAAATAACAAGTATGCGCTTGGCATCTTGTGGACCGTCTTCAAATTGAAGCTGCTCATTGAAGCATTGTTTGTGTGCATAGTTGAAGCAGGTTGCTTGACCGTAGAGCGTTGAATAATTTAGTTGAACGCTTACTTCGTAGGGAACAACAACACGGACTTTTCCAAGTGCTTGCTGGATGACAATCAGTGATTTCCCTTGAGGCAAAATCGTTTCGGTTGTATCAATTGTTATATCCCCAATAAAACGCTGGATATGAATATCCCGCCAATGATAGCTTTCTGTAGGGGCATGTGTTGTGCCAATTAATTGGTTTTGCTCGGTGCTCGATGTTAAAAAATTTTTAATTTCAACGACTTGTTCTTTTTTTGTTAAATAGCGGTAAAGCATGAAAATTAATGTGCCAATAATTAAGAGACGTAATGTCCAAATATTAATGACCGCTAAAAATAAAAAGAATAGTCCAGCATACAAATAATATTGCTTTTTCTTTTGATAACTAAAATATAAGAACCCTGCACCTAAAATCAGTAAAAATACCGTCCCGTTATTGAATAATGTTAATTCAATTAACACAACAAGGGCAAAACAAATCGCAATGATGGCAAGATGATCGGTTGTAATTTTCGGCATGCTGTCCCTCCTAAAACGTACAAAATGGAGAAAGCATGTGAGCCTTCTCCTAACTTGCAATATTATATCATTATTTTGGTTGTTCGATGAATGTTTGCTCCTTTTCTAGCTGTGCTAGGCGAGCTTCGAATGTAGTTACTTCATATTTACGCTCAATGTTGTGCGATAATTCATCGATGTAGTTTGAAAGCTCATCAAAATTGTCGGCGTTATTGGCTGTGATTACTTTGTCCATTTGGTGATTCGCACGTACGATATTTTCTTTGCTCATTAATTGCAGTTGGCGTACTTTCATATCTTTAATTTTATGTTTCATCGTTTCGAATTTACGTTCTAATGAGAAGTATTCGGAATTGGCGGCATCGATACTTGTTAGTAATGCTTGTTTACGTGCTGTATAAGCGGCTACTTCATCTTGTGCGAACGCAATTAATTCTGTATCTTCAGTCCCTTGCGCGAGTGATAGTTGGGCTTCGCGCTTTTCTAACATCTCCACAGTTTCTACAAGCTGCAGCTCTAGCTCTTTTTTCAATTGGCCCTGGCGTTGAAGTAATTTCCCTGTTTCTTCCGTTTGCTTTTCCGCTTCACGGATATACTGATTTAACATTTTGATTGGATTTTTTTCTACCTTCTTATCAAATAAATCATGTAAGTCTGCTTGAATTGTGTATTTAAATTTTGTTAGTAAGTTTTTCATTGCGCTTCCGCTCCTTATTTGTTTAAATTTGCCCATTCACGCTCAAAGTTTGTGAAGGGATCGTCTTCTTTTTTAGAGAAAATTTCTACTTTTTCATGTTTACGTGTTTTATAGATGTAAAATAAAATGGCGATAGCGACTAAGCCGATGAAGCCTGGAATGTTTGACAGTGCACTAATTAAACCAGCAAGTGCAATGACTAAGCTCATCACTTTACCAAATGTGCTTGTGCTCTCTGTGTAGTAATGTAAGCCTCCTGCAAGCAGTAAGCCGGATATCAGTAAGCCAGCGACTGGTGCCAGTAAAGTAAGGGCAATGATTGCTGCGAAAAACCCTCCTGTGTATAAGAAAAATTTCTTCATTGTGTTGTGCCTCCTCGTATTTGATAGCTTAATGTTACCGTGATTCGGAATTTCGGGTAACGACCTGTAACTGTATTTTCATCTAGGTCTAGAGGCTGAGTGTATGTAAGACTAAATTGTTCAAATTAAATATATAGAAAGACTATTCTTTTTAGTGTATAATCCTTCATGGAGAGCTTATCTCGGGATATAGGACAGTGGAGGAGGTTGGTACTATGGCAACATGGATTTGGATTCTAATCGTAATCGTCGCATTAATCGGGGGTGTAGCAATCGGTTTCTACGCAGCTCGTCAATATATGATGAAGTATTTAAAAGAGAACCCACCTATTAATGAACAAATGATTCGTGTCATGATGGCACAAATGGGACGTAAACCATCTGAAAAGCAAGTTCGTCAGATGATGGCGTCAATGAACAAGTTCCAAGACAAATAATTAAATGTTAAATGATCACTACCCGAAGTACGCATGTGCTCGGGTAGTTTTTATTTATGAATAGACCTCTAATGAACATCCCTATTAGATTAAAAGAAAATAGGGTAAACTATAAGTGATCTTGGCAATAATTTAGATGTTAAACATTTAGGAGTTATCAAATGGAAAAAAAAATTCAAATTAAACAACCGAAATATCAAGTCATAGCAGAAGATATCGCGGGAAAGATTGTTGAGAAGAAATATGTAGTCGGTGAAAAAATTTATGCGCGGTCGTCTCTTGCCTCACAATACGGTGTATCTTCAGAAACCGCTAGGCGAGCAATTGCCGTTCTGCAAGATTTAGATATCGTAAAGGCAACGAAAGGAAGCGGCGTTGAAATTGTTTCGTATGAAAATGCTGCGAAATTTGTGCATCGCCTAGAAGGTGTTCATTCCATCCGAGAAATTCAACAGCAATTAATGACAAGTGTCAATACGCAAATAGACGAACTCAAGCATTTTCAGTCCACAGTGAATGAGTTAGTGAATCGTACAAGTCGCTTTCAATCTATTAACCCCTTCGTGCCATTTCAAGTAGAAATTATTAAAAGCTGTCACTATATTTCTAAAAACATTGGCGAAATTAACTTTTGGCAAAATACAGGCGCAACCATTATTGGCATTCGAAAAAATGATGAACTGATTATCTCACCTGGGCCTTATGCAACTTTAGAAGAAGACGACACACTATACTTTGTTGGTCAAGAAGCATGTTATTCAAATGTAAAATTATTTTTAAATATATAAAGTAACAACTTGTATCTAAGCCTTTTAAAAATTCAATAACTTCAAAAATATTAAAACCACTTAATTTCAATAGAAATTAGGTGGTTTTTTCTGCTTTAAACAAGTAATTCCTTAAAAACATAACCTAAAAAATGGGATAAATTTGACACAAGTAACAACTTGCTTTAAAGTTTAAGTTGCTTAAAGTAAAAACCTAATATTTTTATAGAGTTGTTACTTGATGCGAGAAAAGGTATAGGAAGTGGATTATGAGTAAATTAAAGATTGAAGGAGTCACCAAAGTTTTTGGGAAAAATACTTCTCAGGCACTGAAAATGGTTGGAAATGGAAAGTCTAAAGAGGAAATTCTAAAAGAAACACAAGCGACGGTTGGCGTCTACGATGTTAGCTTTTCGGTAGAGGAAGGCGAAATCTTTGTGATTATGGGCCTTTCTGGTAGTGGTAAATCGACATTAATTCGTTTGTTGAACCGATTAATCCAACCAACAACCGGTAATATTTTTATTGATGGTGAAAATATTACGAAAATGAACAAAAAAGGGCTGCAAAGTGTACGACGCGAAAAGATGAGCATGGTCTTTCAAAACTTCGCTCTCTTCCCACATCGGACGATTTTGAAAAATGCTGAATACGGTTTAGAAGTTCGTGGAATTTCGAAAGAGGAAAGACGATTAAAAGCAGAAAAGGCTTTACAAAACGCCGGTCTACTATCCTATAAAGACCAATATCCTAGTCAGTTATCTGGTGGCATGCAGCAGCGTGTCGGACTAGCAAGAGCGTTAGCAAATAATACTGAAATTATTTTAATGGATGAAGCTTTTTCTGCGCTTGATCCGCTTATTCGAAAAGAAATGCAAGATGAGTTGTTAGAATTACAGGCATCTCTTCAAAAAACAATTGTATTTATTACCCACGATCTAAACGAAGCATTACGTATCGGAGACCGAATCGTCATCATGAAAGACGGTAAAATTATGCAAATAGGTACGGGTGAAGAAATATTAACAAACCCAGCGAATGAATACGTTCGTACATTTTTAGAAGATGTTGATCGTTCAAAAGTGATTACCGCGGAACACGCGATGATTCGTCCAATAACGATTCAAGTCGACCATGAAGGACCTAAAGTTGCGTTACAACGTATGCGTGAAGAAAAAGTGAGTGTACTGCTTACATTAGACCGCGCAAGAAAGTACATTGGCTACATCACAGCGAATGATGCATTGCGTTTATCACAAGCTGGTGAAAAATCGATTCAATCGATTATTCGAACGGATATGCCTACTGTAGAGCCTTCTACAGTTATCCAAGATTTATTACCAATTATATCCGATTCACCAACACCGATAGCAGTTGTAGATGAAGGGAAATTACGCGGTATTTTAATACGTGGAGTCGTATTAGAAGCGTTAGCCTCTGAAAAAAATGGAGGTGAATCACATGAATAACCTTCTCGAATTCATTCCTAAAATTGAAGTAGCAAATAATGTTGAAAAATTCATGGATATCTTAACGGATTCTTTATCTGGCATTTTCGGATTTATACAAGACGAAGGACAAGATGTGATGGATGCGATAACAAATTTTTTAATAGCGATTCCATCTGTCCTCTTTATCGTAATTGTTGCGTTATTGGCATTTTTCGCGACTGGTAAACGTTTTGGATTAGCTGTATTTTCAATAATCGGGTTGTTCTTTATTTATAATCAAGGGCTATGGGAACAGCTCATGAACACCTTCACCCTTGTATTATTTTCTAGTTTGATTGCCATTATTATAGGTATCCCAATGGGTATTTTAATGTCAAAATCAAAAATTATGGAAGAAGTAACTAAACCAATACTTGATTTTATGCAAACAATGCCTGGTTTCGTTTATTTAATTCCGGCTGTTGCCTTCTTTGGTATCGGCGTAGTGCCTGGGGTTTTTGCCTCTGTTATTTTTGCACTTCCACCAACGGTTCGTTTTACGAATTTAGGTATTCGACAAGTTCCTAAACATTTAATTGAAGCTGCGGACTCTTATGGTAGTACATTCAGCCAAAAACTATTCAAGGTTGAATTGCCACTAGCTAAATCCACGATTATGGCAGGCATTAACCAAACGGTACTGCTATCGTTATCAATGGTTGTAATTGCCTCAATGATTGGCGCACCTGGATTAGGGCGTGAAGTGTTATCTGCTCTACAACGTGCACAAATCGGTAACGGCTTTGTAGCAGGATTAAGTTTAGTAATCTTTGCAATTATCGTCGATCGCTTAACGCAAAGTTTCATTCGGAACAAAGATGAAAACAACGTATAAAGCAAAGAGATAGATTATAAATAAAAGATTTTATGATTCTAAGGAGGAAAAAAATATGTTTTTTAATAAATCAACAGCATTCGCATTACTAACGGCTGGAGTCGTTTTAACGGGTTGTAGTAATGACGAGAATACAAGCAAAACACTTGAAGAACAAGTAGATTACACAATTGTAGGAATTGAGCCTGGTAGTGGTACGATGGAAAAAGCGCATGCTGCTATAGAAGACTACGAAAACTTAAAAGATTGGAAGTTGGAGGAAAGTTCAGCGGCTGGAATGTTAGCTGAGCTAGATAAAGCCCTTAAAAATGAAAAACCCGTAATTATTACAGGTTGGAATCCGCATTGGATGTTTTCTAAGTATGATTTAAAGTACCTTGAGGATCCCAAAAAATCATTTGGTGAAGTAGAACAAATCAACACCATTGTGAGAAAAGGCTTTAAAGAAGATTTACCGAATGCTTATACAATTGTCGACCGCTTTTATTGGGAGCCTGAGGATATGGAAGAAGTAATGGTAGATTCGCAAACTTCTAGTTTTACCGAAGCAGCTAGTAAATGGGTTGAGAAAAATGCGGATTTAGTAGCAGAATTCACAGCCGATGTTGAAAAAGGGAACGGTGAGAAAATCAAACTCATTTCAACACCTTGGGAAACGGAAGATGCCTCTTCACATGTCATGCAAGCAATTTTACAACAGCATGGATTTGAAGTGGAGTTAACACCTGTAGACCCAGCAATCATGTTCCAAGCAATTGCAACGGGTGAAGGGGATGTGTCAGCTGCACCATGGCTACCAGTAACGCATCAATCATTCTATGAAAAGCATAAAGACGATATTGTTGATTTAGGAGAAAACTTAGACGGTGCTCGAATCGGTTTAGTTGTCCCAGCCTATATGGATATTGATTCGATTGAAGATTTAGCAGCAAAGTAACAAACAGATTTTTTCTTGAATGACTATGTAGAGATTAAAGCTTCCCTAATTTTTTAGTGGGGGAGCTTTTTATTGTTAAGGAGGTAATTTCTTTGTGGAAATAAAAATCTGAATATTCTATTGATTCTGTCGGAAAACTAGTCTAAGCTAGTAACAATAGATTTTTGGAGGGTTAAACATGACAACAGAGAAAACAAATGTAGAAAGCTTTGATTTAGACCATACGAAAGTAGTAGCACCATATGTACGTCTTGCAGGAACAAAAGAAGGTGCAAAAGGCGATGTTGTAACAAAATATGATATTCGTTTTAAACAACCAAACAAAGCGCATATGGAAATGCCAGCGCTGCATTCATTAGAGCATTTAATGGCCGATCGTATTCGCAATCATAGCGATGCAGTAGTAGACCTTTCACCAATGGGCTGCCAAACAGGGTTTTATGTCTCGTTTATCAATTACGATGACTATGAAGGGATTTTAGACATTTTAGAAAAAACAGCACAGGATGTTTTAGCGGCAACGTCAGTACCAGCTTGCAATGAAGTACAATGTGGCTGGGCCGCTAGTCATAGCTTAGAAGGCGCGCAAGATTTAGCAAAAGAATTTTTAGAAAAACGTACGGAGTGGCATATCGTTTTTGAAGATTAAAAAAGCTGAACGTTACGAATTTACGTAGCGTTCAGCTTTTTACTTTATAGTATCGATTTCGTTTCTTGTCGATAGGCGGGTACATAATCATGTAAAAACTTCGCAACTGTTTGTTCATAGTCGCCTGAATTTTCATTAAATGATTTGGCATGATCTCCTTGATCAAACAGCTTTAATCGTTTGGGTTCAGGCTTTGCTTCATATAATTCCTCTGCCATCGTATACGGAATGAAATCGTCTGGTGTGCTGTGAATAAATAATACTGGTTTTTCAATATGCTCGACTGCATCGATTGGCATCACGTCTTTTACTGAATAACCATCTCGAATACGCATGAAGAAGTCAGCGAATGGAATTGTATATTTAGCATCAATCGGCACAACATTTTCAAAAATTATTTTTAAGAGCTGTGGGAAATTAGAAAACGCGCAATCTGAAACGTAAAAGTCTGCGCTATCCTCAATCGTTCCAGCGTATAAAAGCGTTGTGGCAGCGCCCATCGATTCCCCGTGAATGCCTAAAATCGCATCTTCTCCGATTTCTTCTCGGATTTTTGTGACAACCGCTTGTAAATCAAATTTTTCGTAATGACCATAGCTTGTTGTTTTACCTTCTGATTCCCCGTGACGGCGGTGATCATACACAACGGAATTAAAACCAAGTCTTTCAAACATACGGGCATAGCGCATCGAGTTAATTTTGTTTTCGGTAACCCCGTGACAAATAATGACCGTATTTTTCGTTTCAAGTGGCTTTAAATAAACCCCGCGAATCATGTAACCATTAGGTGAGTCAATTGTCAGCACTTCTTTTGGACAGCCTTCATACCAAGCCTCGTCAAAACGCTTTGACGAAACTTCGCGTTCTAAAATGAAGGCGTCGTCTTTTTTCTTAATGTACATTAGGCGATTTGTCATCAAAACACCTGTTGCGGTTGTGGCCGCAGCGATGAGTGTTGTCGCGATACTTCCTGATAAAAATAACGTACGTTTTTTCATAATGCGTCACTCCTTAATAAGTTCATTATTCAATGAACAGCGAACAGAAATCAACTAAAAGAACACTAAATGTTGGGAATTTTAATTTTTTGCAATAATATCGACATGGAAATCTTTCTCTTACTCAGTATATTCCCCCTAAGTTATGGTCATTAACCAATATTTTGTATAAATTAGGACGGGAATTTGATAAAATTTTTAATGAGCAACATGTTTGCTTATAGGGATGGAGTACGAAAGGGGAATGGGATTTATGGCACGAGAAGTAGTAATTGTAAGCGCAGTTCGTACAGCGATTGGTGCATTTCAAGGGACATTGAAGGATATTGCCGCACCAACACTAGGAAGCATAGTTATTAAAGAAGCATTAAACCGCGTGAATTTAGACCCGGCATTAGTGGATGAAGTGATTATGGGCAATGTACTTGCAGCGGGATCAGGTCAAAATCCAGCACGTCAGGCGAGCATTCAAGCAGGGGTGCCACATGCAGTGCCGGCGATGACGATTAATAAAGTATGTGGTTCGGGTTTAAAGGCAGTCCATTTAGCAACACAAGCGATTTTAGCCGGAGATGCAGAAATCGTTGTTGCGGGTGGCTTTGAAAATATGAGTCAAGCACCGTATGTGATGCAAAATGCACGTGAAGGCTTCCGCATGGGCGACCAAAAAATCATAGACACGATGATTAAAGACGGTCTTTGGTGTGCGTTTAACGATTATCACATGGGCATTACCGCTGAAAATTTATGTGATCAATACGGCATTACACGCGAAGAACAAGACGCTTTCGCCGCGCGTTCACAAGCACGTGCCGCACAAGCAATTGCAGACGGAAAATTTACCGACGAAATCGTAGCAGTCGAAATCCCACAGCGTAAAGGGGAACCGGTTATTTTTGCACAAGATGAATACGTAAAAGCCGGAACGACTGCCGAAAAATTAGGGAACTTACGTCCAGCATTCAAAAAAGATGGGTCTGTAACTGCAGGCAACGCTTCAGGTATTAATGACGGAGCGGCCGCAGTCGTTGTGATGTCAAAAGAGCGTGCGTTGGAACTTGGTATTCAACCAATGGCGACAATCGTAGCGAATGCGAGCGCGGGTGTAGATCCAGCAGTGATGGGAATTGGCCCTGTACAAGCAGTGAAAAAGGCATTAGCCAAAGCAAATGTCACATTAGATAAAATGGATGTTATTGAAGCAAATGAAGCTTTTGCAGCACAATCAATTGCTGTGGATCGCGAATTAGCCTTCAATCATGATAAACTAAATGTAAATGGCGGTGCGATTGCGCTCGGTCACCCAATTGGTGCAAGTGGTGCGCGTGTACTCGTGTCATTACTACACGAAATGCACAAGCAGGATGCAGGCTACGGGCTAGCGACACTTTGCATTGGTGGAGGACAAGGGGTTGCAACAATCGTTCAGCGCTAACAAATGAAAAAAGGTGAGTATAATGGCAAAAAAGAAACAACAGCAACGACAAACTTCAGAATTTGATTTACCGAAAGAAAAAGCGGCCACATTAGCCGATCAACTAGGTGGCGACATCTTAGCAAAACTAAAAGCAGCGAAGCAAGAAATGGTTGCCGATGAGCAAGCTAAAGAAGAAGAACGCATTGCGCGAGAAAAATTCGAACGCAAGCAACGTGAAAAAAATATGAGCTTTGAAGAGCTTTTAAACCAATACGGTGAGCAAGGTTCAAAATTTTAGTGAAAAAACAGGTGTGCGAAGTGATTACCTCACTTCACGCACCTGTTTTATTTTATGACTGCTCCAGCAAAAAAGCTTCACGCAAACTAACAATGTAAATGCCCCACACGCATCTAAAATGACATCATCTACAATACCACTTCGACCAGGAATCGTACTTTGACGAAACTCATCTAAGCTCGCGATTATCACGATTGAAAGGAATGCAAGGACGGTTGGTAAGCGCCACGATAATTTACGATAAAAAAAGTAAAAAATGACAGCAAGTATGCCATAACCAAAAAAGTGTGTTGCTTTACGAATTAAAAATTCAATTACATAATAATAGCCCCGTGTTTCGACGGTAATCGTGCTTCCCCAATAATGAAACTCAAATTGGCTTAACCAGTTTTCAAGAGGCTTTTCCTGTAAGAGCTCTCTTAATGTTGGGATGAGTGTTTGTTGCTCATAGCTCATATTTGATAAAACAGCGACGAGGAGTAAACTAATAATGACGAAAAAAATGGATTTTTTCATCGGTGATCGGTATAACGGTCTTGACGGGTAAAGTTCGCTAGTTGGCTAATATCGCCAAGCGTTTGCGCTTTTTCATAAGCCGCAAGATTTTGTAAGAGTTGTTGTTTTGTTCGTGCGCCAATGACTGTAGAGGCTACGGCTTCATTGTTTAGATTAAACGCTAGTGCCGCTGCATGCACATCTCCGTATAACGCTTCAATTTTTTCTAATAGCTCTTTTGCTTGTGCTTCATCATAGCTCATAAACGATTTCAACCGTTCTCGCCAATCATTTGTTAATAAACCTTTCGCAACAGTTCCACGAGTAACGACAGAGGCGCCTGCTTGTTGAATCGCTTCGAAATATTCCTCCGCACGCTCATCAAAAATATTAAATTGCATCATATTACTAATCGCCGTGCTAGTTTGTAAAAATGGTAGAAAAACATTTGGACGAATAGAAGAAATTCCGTAGGCACGAATCAAGCCTTCTTTTTTTAAGCCTTCAAACGTATCAATAATTTCTTCCCAATTGTCTTCGGTTGTGCCACCGTGTAATTGGTACACGTCGATGTAATCTGTTTGAAGACGCTTTAAGCTACTGCGTACCGCTTCATTTATATATTGTGCTGATGTGTCCCAGCCCCAGCCGTCCTTGCCATCTTCCCAGCGATTGCCGACTTTTGTTGCTAACAGGATGTTATGACGGTGTTCTTTTAATGCTTGTCCTACGACTTTTTCGTTTTCCCCGCGGTCATATAAATCGGCCGTATCGAAATAGGTAATTCCCGCATCAATGGCTGTATCAATTACCTGCTTGACCTCTGTTTCGATTGGAGGAAGTGACATGCAACCTAAACTGATTTCTGAAATGTTGAGTGTGCTATTTCCAAGTGTACGTGTTTTCATCGGATTACCTCCATCGTCTCTCTATTTTAGAATTTCTCTTTCTAATGGTACAATGAAATCAAGTAAGAGAACAAGTGGAGGTGTTAGGATGAAGAAATTTGAAGAAAAAACCATTCAATCAACCCCGATTTTTGAGGGAAAAGTAATTTCGTTGAAAGTAGATGATGTAACTTTACCAAACGGTGGTGTGTCAAAACGAGAAATTATTAATCATCCTGGCGCAGTAGCAGTCATTGCCATCACGGATGATCATAAAATTTTATTAGTAGAACAATATCGAAAAGCTTTAGAGCGTTCCATTATTGAAATTCCAGCCGGCAAGCTAGAAAAAGGAGAGAAGCCGATCGTTACGGCGCGTCGTGAATTAGAGGAAGAGACGGGCTATACAACTGATGATTTAACGTTTGTGCAAGCGTTTGCGACATCTCCTGGCTTTGCAGATGAAGTGATTCATATATATGTTGCGAAAAATTTAAAAAAGCTAGACGTGCCTGTTGCGCTGGATGAAGATGAATTTGTCGAGTTAATGGCAGTAACAGTTGAAGAAGCAGAAGTCATGATGGCAGATGCGCGTATTTATGACGCCAAAACGGCCTTTGCGATTCTTTGGATGAAGTGTCAAAAATAAAGATGCATACCGCCTGTCCACTAGCATAAATTGTATGGACAAAAGGGGGCGGTTTGTGTGCGAAATTATAGAGTGATTTTATACTCATCGATGATTGTCATCTGTTTTATTTGCGGTGTGTTATGTTATCAATTATTTGAGATGGCTCAAATTGAGCAAGTAATTACCATTTTTGATCAACGGTTGCTTTCACAGGAAAAACCTTCTTGGGTTTGGAGTGTAGTTCCTTTTCTTGTGAGTGTAAGTGTTGTATTATTCTTTTCGACGCATCAATATTTAGCAAAAGTCGCACTCATTTTTATTGCATTGAAAATGACATTTTTTGGGCTGAGCTCTGTGTTTTTACTTGTGCATCATGACTCTGTAAAGCTGTATGCATTTTGGTGGTTCCCGTTTCAGTTTTTATATGGCATCTTACTTATTATGCTTTACGAGGTCATGAACAAACAACAAACTACGAGAGCGTTAAAACGAACAATGCCGACAAAAAAAGTGCTACTATTGTTAATGATGTTTGTTTTATTAGGGATACTAGAAAATTTTATCATAACGTACCTATTTATATAAATCATTGTCTTGTAATAAGATTTAGTCATTTGGTATAATGAAGTAAGTTTAGGAGGGCGTCACATATGGAGAGCCGTATTGATCGAATTAAAAAGCAACTGCATAGTGCGAGCTATAAGCTGACGCCACAGCGAGAAGCGACGGTAGCGGTATTACTGGAGCATGAGGAAGATCATTTAAGTGCTGAGGATGTTTACTTATTAGTAAAAGAAAAAGCACCTGAAATTGGTTTAGCAACAGTGTATCGTACGTTAGAGCTTCTAACAGAGCTGAAAATTGTCGATAAAATTAACTTCGGTGATGGTGTATCTCGTTATGATTTACGTCAGGAAGGTGCAAAACACTTCCACCACCATCTAGTTTGTATCGAATGTGGCGCAGTAGATGAAATTCAAGAAGACTTATTAGAAGATGTAGAAGTAATTGTGGAAAAACGTTGGAACTTTATAATAAAAGACCACCGCCTAACATTCCATGGCATTTGTTGGCGTTGTCACGATAATAGTGAGGATGCTGGAGACAACAATGCATAATCTATATGTACGAAAAAAGAGCAGCGAATGAGCTGCTCTTTTTTTATTGGGGGTGGTGCGCAATGATAATTAATTTGCCAGCATCCAATTCTTTTTTAGCAGTTTCAATCTCCAAAGTAGAAAGGCCAAGCTTTGATAAATTACTGTTGAAATCATCTGGAGTTGTTTGAAAGAAATTTTTAATGGATGCAAAGAAGCCTGTTTCTTCACCTGAGGTTTCTGCTGCTGCGCCAGCATCTACATTGAGGAAATCGGCAATACTTTCTGCACGCTTATTGCTATTTGCAAATACATGAATATGATTACGGTCATAGCCCTCGGAAACAAAGCGCTCAATCACCGTTTTTGCCTGTACGCCATTTTCTACTGCATTCATCGTTGCCATGTTATATCCACTCCTTTATTTCGTAATATATAGTCACTTCCCTCAATATAAATTTATTAAACCAAAGAGCATATACATAGAAAAACACCGAAAAACAGTACGTTTTCCGGTGCGAATGAATTATTCTACTACTTTTTCTTCGATTATATCATGTAACTTTTTAATCTCTAAAAATTGAATTTGTAAACCATCAATCTCATGGATTTTAAATTCATAATTTTCGTAAATGAACGATTCATCGATATTGAGATCAGGCATGTTTGTAAAGTACCAGCCACCAATTGTATCAACATTTGGATCTTCGATATCTAAGTATAATAATTTACAAATATCATCTACTAAAACTTTTGAATAAACTAAGTAATGGTCTTCGCCAATTTTACGAATATCTGAGATTTCATCGTCATCGAATTCATCACGAATTTCACCAACAAGCTCTTCTAATATATCTTCTACTGTTACCATACCACTTGTTCCACCATATTCATCTAGCAAAATCGCAATATGAATACGTTTCTTTTGCATGATTTGTAGTAAATCTTGAATCGCTGTTGTTTCGATCGTACGAATGACCGGATTAATAAAATCCTCTAGCTTAAATGTTGCAGAGCTAATGCGATTGTTCATTCCTAATGTCAGGAAGTCTTTAATGTTTAAGAAACCTAAAATATTGTCGCGGTCACCGTCATATACAGGATAACGAGTGTAGCGTTCTTCTGAAATTTGCGTTAAAACCTCTTCGAAAGAAGCTGTTACTTCAAAGCCTACGATGTCTGTACGAGGCACCATAATTTCACGAGCGATTTTGTCGTCGAATTCGAATACATTGTTTACGTATTTTAATTCGTTCATGTTAATTTCGCCTGATTTATAGCTTTCTGATAACAGTAAACGTAGCTCTTCTTCTGTATGTGATAATTCATGTTCACTTGCAGGCTGCATGCCAACTGCTTTTAATAGCAGACGAGCAGAGCCATTCAGTAACCAAATTAATGGGAACATTAACTTATAAAACAGTTGAATTGGTTTTGCAAATGCTAATGTAACCGCTTCAGCCTTTTGAATCGCAATTGTTTTGGGTGCTAATTCACCAACGACTACGTGGAAGAATGTTGCAAGGAAAAAGGCAGCTCCTAAAGTAAACCAATGAATATAGTCGGTAGAAATTCCGATTGCTTCAAACATCGGGTGTAAGATGAATTCAAACGTTGATTCCCCGACCATACCAATACCAAGTGCCGTTACGGTAATCCCTAACTGACACGCTGATAAATATTCGTCTAAATGTGTAGTGACATTTTTGGCTGCTAATGAGCCGGCCTTTCCTTCAGCAACAAGCTGATCAATACGAGATTGGCGCACTTTTACGATGGCAAACTCCGTTGCAACGAAAAAGGCTGTTAAAGCGATTAATACCGCGAAAATGGTTAAGTTAATGACTGTGGTCAAACAAGCGTTCTACTCACGAAGTAGAACGTTCACCTCCTAGTTATTTAAGATTAATAATAGTGATTGCATAAGTGCAACACTTTCTGGCGACACTTTTTTGCGCAGTTTTTGGCGCTCCGTGTCGTCTAGATGCTCCATTAAAATCGTGACGTCGTGCTCAAGCTTGCGCATTTGCAGACGGATGTCCTGAACATCGATTACCTCAGGTGCTTCCTTTGAAGGCGCGAGCATCGTGTGAATTTCTTCTAAGCATTTGCCTTGTCTTTTTTGTTCTTCAATCCAATGAATCCGTTCAATCATTGCTTTATCATAGTAGCGATAATTGGACGCTGAACGTTTAACTGAAAGCAGACCTAAATTTGTATAGTAATCAATTGTTCGTTTTGTCACGCCTGTTGCAGTGGCAAGTTCTCCAATTTTTAGTTTATCGATCCCAAAGTATCACTCCCATCCAAAACGTTATACTTGTAAGAATAACGTATATTGTACAAATTGTAAATTAATCGAGTGTGGAATCGGAGGATGAAGAAATTGATTTATGGGGGGGGATTTTTGATGACAAAATAGAGGGATAAACTCCGCTACGGGGGTAAAGCGTTGAAGCAAGGTCATTACATGCTCCTGTCCGTTGTACTACGTTCCGGGGCAGGCTTTTCTGAGGGCGTGGCTAAACTTTATTAGAAAAAGAAACACGATGTTACGGTGATGAACCAAGAAAATGGTAAAATAATGAGATTAAGTAGTAAGTGAGGCGAAGATGATGCAAGTATTAAAAGATCCGATAGACGACTATCTTCATTTTATAAAAGTAGAACGCCAGTTAGCTGAGAATACATTGCAATCCTATAAGCGTGATTTAGTAGCGTATGCAAGACATCTTTTTCATGAGCAAAAGATTGCTGATTTCAATCAAGTAGTACGCGAACATATTTTGTTGTATTTAGAAAGTATGCGTGCGGTCGGGAAATCGAGTAAAACAATCTCACGACAAATTTCATCGATCCGTTCGTTTCACCAATTTTTATTACGTGAAAAAGTATGCGAAAAGGATCCGACCGTGCATTTAGAAATGCCTAAGAAAGAACAAAACTTGCCGAAAGTCCTTTCTATAGAAGATATCGATGCGCTTATTTCAGCGCCAACGATTGAAAAGCCACAAGGAATTCGTGATATTGCGATTTTGGAAATGATGTATGGCTCAGGTATGCGTATTAGCGAGCTGATTGCGTTAAATCTGGAGGATGTGCATATTACGATGGGCTTTGTACGTGTGTTTGGTAAAGGTGGGAAGGAGCGCATTATTCCACTAGGGCGCGGTGCATTAACAGCGTGTACAAATTATTTAAATGAAGCGAGACCGCAGTTACTGGGTAACGCCCCGAAAAATGATGCGTTTTTTATTACACAAAGAGGGAAACGTTTCACTAGACAGGGCTGTTGGAAAATTATTAAAGAACATGCTGAGAAAGCTGGCATTAACAAAGAAATTACTCCACACGTACTGCGCCATTCCTTTGCGACGCATTTAATCGAAAATGGAGCAGACCTTCGTGCAGTTCAGGAACTACTCGGTCATTCAGATATTTCAACAACGCAAATATATACGCATGTTAGTAAAACAAGATTGTCCGAAGTATACAAACAATTTCATCCGAGAGCCTAGCAAAATTATTTTTAGCGCATAAGAAACGATTATTTTTTCAACGAAATCCATAGAAAATAACACATCATTTTGCGCATTTTAACGCGAAAAGTGCTTGTCTAATGAAAACCTTTTCAAAATCGGAGGTCTGACCTTTATTTGTTGGAACTTTTTATGTAAAATAGGGATTGAAGAAAGAGGAGTGAACACAAATGCAACCTTTTAAAAAAATACATGTAATCGTTATGGACTCAGTAGGAATCGGCGAAGCACCAGATGCAGCTAAATTTGGTGATGTTGGTTCACATACATTAGGACATATCGCAGAAAAAATGAACGGATTAAATATGCCAAACATGGCAGACTTAGGATTATCCAATATTCGAGAATTACAAGGCATTGAAAAAAGCGAAGCACCAAAAGCTTATTACGGCATGATGCAAGAAGCATCAGTAGGTAAAGATACAATGACAGGTCACTGGGAAATCATGGGCTTACACATCGATACGCCATTTAAAGTGTACCCAGAAGGCTTCCCGCAAGAATTAATTACAAAGCTTGAGGAAGCAATAGGTCGCAAAGTACTTTGTAACTTACCGTACAGTGGTACTGCAGTTATCGATGATTATGCAAAAGAGCATATGGAAACAGGTGCGATTATTGTTTATACATCAGCTGACCCAGTATTACAAATCGCGGCACACGAAGATATTATTCCACTAGAAGAATTATATAAAATTTGTGAAATCGCACGTGAATTAACGTTAGACCCAGAATTTTTAGTAGGTCGCGTCATTGCACGTCCATTTGTTGGTGAAGAGGGGAACTTTACACGTACATCAAATCGTCATGATTATGCCTTAACGCCATTTGGTCGTACAACAATGGCCGAAATGAAGGATGCCAATTTAGATGTGATCGCAATCGGTAAAATCTCAGACATCTTTAATGGGGACGGTGTAACAGAATCAATTCGTACGAAAGACAATACAGATGGCATGGACAAAATGGCAGATGTGGTACGTCGTGACTTCCACGGACTGAGCTTCTTAAACTTAGTAGACTTTGATGCCAATTTTGGTCACCGTCGTGATCCAATTGGTTATGGTGAAGCACTAGAAGAATTTGACCGTCGCTTACCAGAAGTGCTAGAAGCCTTAACAGAGGACGACTTATTAATGATTACAGCAGACCACGGGAACGATCCAACATTCCCTGGTACCGACCACACACGTGAATTTGTGCCGTTAATCGTTTATTCACCACGTTTTAACCAGGCTGCTGAATTACCATTACGCGAAACATTCGCAGACATCGCAGCAACAGTAGCAGAAAACTTCAACGTCGCTGCACCAAAGTTTGGAAAAAGCTTCTTAAACGAGCTTAAATAAGGGGGACTAAGCCATGAGAATGGTTGATATTATTGAGAAAAAACGTAATGGTGAAGAGCTAACAACACCAGAAATTCGCTTTTTTGTAGAAGGTTATACAGATGGGTCAATTCCTGACTACCAAGCAAGTGCACTATGTATGGCAATTTATTTTAAAGATATGACAGACCGCGAGCGCGCGGACTTAACAATGGCAATGGTAGAATCAGGTGATCAAATCGACCTATCTTCAATTGCTGGTGTAAAAGTAGACAAGCACTCAACTGGCGGTGTAGGTGATACAACAACACTTCCACTTGCAGCTATGGTAGCAGCAGTAGGCGTACCAGTAGCGAAAATGAGTGGCCGTGGTTTAGGTCACACAGGCGGTACAATTGATAAGCTAGAAGCAATTGAAGGCTTCCACGTAGAATTAACGAGCGAGGACTTTTCAAAACAAGTAAATGAAATCGGCATGGCGGTTATCGGTCAATCAGGTAACTTGACACCAGCAGATAAAAAGTTATACGCATTACGTGATGTAACAGGTACGGTTTCAAGTATTCCATTAATCGCTGGTTCAATTATGTCGAAGAAAATTGCAGCAGGCGCAGATGCCATCGTTCTTGACGTAAAAACAGGTGACGGTGCATTCATGAAAACGGTGGAAGATTCAATCAAGCTTGCGCAAGCAATGGTGAAAATAGGAAACAACGTTGGACGTAAAACAATGGCCATTATTTCTGACATGAGCCAGCCACTAGGTTTTGCTATTGGTAACGCACTTGAAGTGCAAGAAGCAATTGATACATTAAAAGGCAATGGTCCACAAGACTTAAACGAGCTTTGCTACACACTAGGTGCACAAATGGTTGTACTCGGCGGCAAGGCACAAACAATCGAAGAAGCACGTAAAATGCTAGAAGAAGTAGTAGCAAACGGTGCGGCTTTAGAAGTATTGAAAAAATTCATCGCAGCACAGGGCGGCGACGCTTCAGTAGTGGACGATCCATCTCGTTTACCACAAGCGAAGTTCAAATTCGACGTACCAGCGAAACAAGCAGGTTACGTATCTAAAATCGAAGCAGATGATATCGGTACAGCGGCAATGCTACTTGGTGCAGGTCGTGCAACGAAAGAATCAGAAATCGATTTAGCAGTTGGTTTAGTTTTACACAAAAAAGTGGGCGACCAGGTTGCAGAAGGTGAGTCATTAATGACAATCCATGCGAACACAGAGCAGGTTGACGAAGTATTAGCGAAAATCTATGCACACGTTCACCTTTCAGCTGAAAAAGTAGAAGCGCCAAAATTAATCGAAGCGGTTATTACGGAATAATTCTCATAAGCCTCTTTTAGTTTCATTACGAAACTATGAGAGGTTTTTTTGTTCTTTGAAAATTTTGTAAATATGATAGAATATGTATAATAATTCTATTTAATGTATATAATTTTGTTGGTTGTTCGCGGAATCATCAAAGGGGGCACTGGGGATATGCAGTGGAAGTGGTCGGGGAGATATGAAGGATACACGGTTGCACATTTTAAAAAGGATTTAATTTCGGGGACAATTGTTGGGATTATCGCGGTGCCACTGGCGATGTCATTTGCGATTGCGTCTGGTGTAAAGCCTGAATACGGTATTTATACTGCAATTATTGCAGGAATATTAATTTCGCTTTTTGGTGGCTCGAAATTTCAAATTGGTGGGCCGACTGGTGCATTTGTGCCAGTGTTACTTGGTGTTGTTTTAGTATATGGCTATGAAAACTTGCTCATTGCAGGGCTCATGGCTGGAATTATACTTGTATTAATGGGCGTATTTAAGCTTGGAACGCTCATTAAATTTATCCCACGGCCTGTGACAGTTGGGTTTACAGCGGGGATTGCGGTCATTATTTTTGCTGGTCAAATTGGTAATTTCCTCGGCTTATCGGGAATGGAACAACATGAACGATTTCACGAAAATCTTATAGAAATTGCGTCGCATATTGGGACAATTAATTTATATAGTATTCTTGTGGCCATCATTTGTTTAGTTGGCATATTACTTACACCACGTCTGTTGCCTAAAGTACCGGGTGCATTAGTAGGGATACTTGTTTCTGCGATTATTTCAGCTTTTGTCTTTCCAGGACAAGTAGCGACGATTGGTTCGACATATGGGGAAATTCCAAATTCATTGCCGACATTTGCGATACCGGAAATTACATTTGAACGAATTTATCAGCTGCTCGGGCCAGCCTTTGTCATTGCCATGTTAGGTGGGATTGAGTCTCTATTATCGGCCGTTGTAGCTGATGGTATGACAAACAGTAAACATAATAGTAATAAGGAGTTAGTTGGACAAGGGATTGCCAATATTGTTACACCATTTTTCGGTGGAATTCCCGCGACGGGTGCGATTGCGCGTACAGCGACAAATATAAAAACAGGGGCTACATCTCCAATGTCGGGGATTATTCACGGCATATTTGTTTTATTGACGCTTGTTGTATTTGCACCTTTCGCCGTCCATATACCGCTAGCTAGTCTTGCCCCGGTGTTAATGATCGTTGCCTGGAATATGAGTGAACGGTATCATTTTGCTCATATCCTAAAGTTGAAATCTGGGGATTCCCTTGTGCTTGCCATTACGTTTTTATTAACCGTATTTACGAGTTTGACGTTAGCTGTTGAAGTAGGCTTAATACTTGCGGTTGTACTTTTCGCAAAACGTATGAGTGAAATGCTTGTCGTGACGAAGGTTTTACCGGATTTAGATACGAAGGAAGGTAAGCTACTTTCAGGTATTGTATCGGATAGTCATGATTGTCCACAGGTAAGTGTGTATACGATTGAAGGTCCGTTATTTTTTGGTGCTGCACAAACATTTGAGCAGTCCATTTTAAATACGATTCACTATCGACCACGCGTGCTTATTTTGAGGATGGGGAAAGTTCCGTTTATTGATACGACAGGTGAAGAATATTTCCGTAATATCGTGCGTAGTTTTACGACACAAGGTGGGAGTGTACTTGTAAGTGGGGTGCAGCCAAGCTTGAAGTCCATGCTTGATGCCAACGGATTAACTGAAGTTATTGGCGAGCAAAATTTCTTTCCACACACGGGTGATGCGATTACAGCAGCGATTGAAATCATTAATCATAAAGATTGTATTGGCTGTAAGCATTTTGCTTTCCGTGAATGCCAGCAACTTTCAACTGGAGAAAAGATAAGGGAGCAAAAAAGTTAATAGAGACAATGATTTAAATAAGCAACTGTGTGGAAGAGGGAACCTTTTTGCGCAGTTGTTTTTTGTTTGCCTAAAAAATGATTAAAACATATGCATTTTACCTATACTTCACCTAGCTGTCGTAAATCCACTACTTATAGCGAACACGCACTTGTTTTGTCAACGTGATAGGAAAATACGGGAACATGCCGAATATTCGAAGCTAGAAGGAGGCGGCATGAATGAATTTTAATGTAACGATGTACCCGAATCAGCTACTAATTGTAAAGCTGTACGGGGAGCTTGATCATCATGAAACAGAAAAAATACGCAGCGATATTTCAAATGCGATTTTGCAAGGAGATGTGCGGCTGCTCGTTTGGAATTTAGAGCATTTGCAGTTCATGGATAGCTCAGGAATTGGCTTAGTGTTAGGTCGAATGCGCGAGCTACGTGCGGTAGACGGACAAATCATGTTACTAAATCCATCATCAACGATGCAAAAAATATTTCAATTTTCAGGGTTAGCCAAATATATCTGTTTTGCATCTGAGGAGCAGATTATTTTACAGAGCAAGGGGGATCATGAATGGATAACGAAATGACACTTACTTTTTTAGCGCGCAGTGAAAATGAAAGCTTGGCACGCCTTGCGGTAACTAGTTTTATGGCGCAATTGGACCCGACTGTGGAAGAGCTATCCGAATGTAAAACAATTGTGTCAGAGGCCGTTTCTAATGCCATTATCCATGGCTATGCACATAATCCGAATGGCATTGTAACTGTTCATGCCGTACGAAATGGTGCAGAAATCAGTGTAGCCATTAAGGACGAAGGTTGTGGCATCGAAAATATTAATCAAGCGAGAGAGCCACTTTATACAACAAAGCCAGAGCTTGAACGCTCAGGGATGGGTTTTACGATTATGGAAAGCTTTGCAGATTTTTTACAAATCGAATCAACACTGGGTGAAGGAACAATCATCACATTTACGAAGCAAATTTCACCGGTACAAACACTCGTGACATAACGACATAAGGGGATGGAGAGAATCGAACAGTCATCTGAAACGTTATTAACACAAGCACTGATGCGCGAGCTGATTGCGAAGTCGCAACAAGGCGATACGGACGCAAGAAAGCGGATGATTGAAGGCAATACAAGACTTGTTTGGTCAATTGTACAGCGCTTTAGCTCGCGCGGTGTGGAGCTAGAGGATTTATTTCAAATTGGCTGCATCGGACTGATGAAATCGGTTGATAAGTTTGATTTATCATATGAGGTCAAGTTTTCAACCTATGCCGTACCGATGATTATCGGTGAAATTCAACGCTTTTTACGTGATGATGGAATGGTAAAAGTTAGTCGCTCGATACGCGAGCTCAATTTTAAAATCCGCCATGCGACGGATGAATATTTAAAAACGAATGAAAAGCCACCAACGATTGCGGAGCTCGCCGCGATATTGGACGTATCGACGGATGATATTTTAATGGCTACAGATGCGATGCGTGACCCAGCGAGCTTGCATGACCAGCTATTTGAAAACGACGGAGACTCGATCACGCTCATGGATCAAATGCGCGACGATAAATCGCAGTTACCATTTGAATATATTCCATTAAAGGATTTACTACAGCGGCTTGGGAAGCGTGAGCAATCGATTATTTATTTCCGTTATTATTTAGATTTAACGCAAACTGAAATCGCAGACCGACTCGGCATTTCTCAAGTGCAGGTGTCGCGCTTAGAAAAAAAGATTTTAGCACAGTTAAAAACATGGCTTGAACTACCAACAACAAGTAAGCGGTGAAAACATGAAGAATCAATTATTCACATCTAAGGATATCGCTAAAGATTATTTAGAGAAACGCTTTGACACGAAGCGTACGTTTGATGTTTGCGTAAAAGACATCACGATTAAAAATCTACCGACACTCACCGTATATATTAGTGGATTAGTGAATGGTGAGAGCTTGGCTGAAATGCTTACCAACTTACAGTGGGAACAGCAAGAAGAAATTGAAGATGAAAATGAGTATTTCAACGAGCATTTTAATTACCACGGCAAGGAAGAGGCAACATCGCTTGATGATTTTTTATTAGGTGTTTTAAGTGGGCGTGTGGGCTTTATCACACTGAGTGGTTATGCGTTTTTAGCGGAGTTTCGTGAATATCCGGGGAGAAGTCCTGAAGAGCCTGACAATGAAAAAGTGATTCGAGGTTCGCGCGACGGCTTTGCGGAAAACGTCATTCAAAATGTTGCGCTCATTCGGCGCCGCATTCGGAGCACCGAGCTTCGCTATCAAATGCACCATGTATCAACTTATGGCCAAACCGATGTAGTCATTGCCTATATGGCTGATCTAGTAAATGACGAACATTTGCAGTGGATTACCGAACGGCTTAATCAAATTAAGCATGATGGGTTAACAATGAGTGATAAATCACTTGAAGAATGGTTGTTTAAGCAGCGCTACCATCCGCTGCCGTTTGTACGCTACACAGAACGTCCAGATATTGTCGCGGCGCATTTATTAGAAGGGCATATTGCCATCGTTGTGGATACGTCGCCGTCTGTCATGCTGATGCCGGTAACGATGTTCTATTTACTACAGCATGCAGAAGAATATCGACAAGCACCACTCATTGGATCCATGATGCGCATTTTACGCTTTGGTGCAGTGCTACTGAGCTTTTTACTTTTACCGTTTTGGTATTTACTTGTGACGAATGAGCAGCTCATACCAGATCAATTAGCGTATATAGGAATTAACGATCAGAGTGAAGTACCGCTATTTTTGCAACTGGTCATTGCCGATCTCGGGATTGAATTTTTACGCATCGCCGCCATTCACACCCCAACGCCATTATCGACTGCGATGGGGTTAATCGCCGGCATCATTATCGGACAAATTGCGATTGACGTTGGGTTATTTTCAAGCGAGGTTGTCTTATACACTGCAATTAGCGCTATTTTCACATTTGCCATTCCGAATTACGAATTAAGTATCTCGGTCAAAGTGTTCCGCATATTGCTATTGGCGATCACGGCATTGTTTGGAGTCAATGGATTTTTCATCGGGCTGTTTGCGATTTTTACGTATTTATGTGCATTAAAGCCAATGAAAGTGCCATATTTATGGCCGCTTGTGCCTTTTTTTCCAAAAGCTTTTTTACGCGTCATCATTCGTTTCCCGATGTCAACCGACGCGTTAAGGCCTTATATCGTTGGAGCAAAACAGCGAAAACGCGCATGAACGCACATTGCATGACACTCTCTCCTATGTTAAAGTTCTCATATAATATTTTGTGATTTTTGAGAATATTAAGGCGACTATTTATAGTTAGGAGAGAATGACATGCATTTTTACGGTACACAACAAATTAACGAACAAGGCCATTTAACAATTGGTGGCGTTGACACAATGGAGTTAGCTAAGGCATACGGAACACCTTTATTCGTTTATGATACGGCATTAATTCGAAAGCGCGCGCGTGGCTTTATCGATACATTTGAAAAATTAGGTGTGACGGCACAAGTTGCATATGCTTCAAAAGCATTTGCCTGTGTGGCAGCCTATCAGTTGGCGGCGCAAGAAAATTTATCGCTTGATGTCGTATCAGGTGGCGAATTATTTACTGCTATTAAAGCAGGATTCCCGGCAGAACGCATTCATTTCCACGGCAACAATAAATCTATTGCTGAACTAGAGTTAGCATTTGATACAAAAATCGGCTGTATCGTCGTAGATAACTTTTACGAAATTGCAGTAATTAAAGAAATCGCACAAAACAAAAATCAAAAAATGAACATTCTTTTACGTGTTACACCAGGCGTGGAAGCACATACACATGACTTTATTACAACAGGTCAAGCGGATTCGAAATTTGGTTTTGACTTAAATAATGGTCAAGCCGACGAAGCGTTTAAGCAAGTTGTCAATGATGACTTCATTAACTTACTGGGCTTACATTGTCACATCGGTTCACAAATTTTCGAAACTGAAGGCTTTAGCTTAGCAGCGGGTAAAGTGATGCAAAAAATGGGTGTTTGGAAAGAACAGCACGGTTTTGAAGCAACGGTCTTAAACTTAGGTGGAGGGTTTGGCATTCGTTACACGGAAGAAGACAAGCCGCTTGAGCCACATGAATATGTAGCAGACATGATTAAAGCAGCACAAGCAGAAAGTGTAAAATTAGGCTTAACAATGCCTGAAATTTGGATTGAGCCAGGCCGCTCTTTAGTAGGGGATGCAGGAACATCTCTTTACACAATCGGCTCTCAAAAAACAGTTCCAGGTGTACGCGAATACATCGCGGTTGATGGTGGCATGAGCGACAATATCCGTCCAGCACTATACGATGCAAAATACGAGGCTGTCATTGCGAACAAAGCGAATGAAGAAAAAACAAATACATATACTGTAGCAGGAAAGCTTTGTGAATCAGGTGACAAATTAATCACTGATGCGAGCTTACAAAAGGCGGAAACGGGCGACATTTTAGCGATGTTCTGTACAGGTGCTTATGGGTATTCAATGGCATCTAACTACAACCGTGTGCCGCGTCCAGCTGTTGTATTCGTAGAAAATGGTGAGCACCAATTAGCGATCCAACGCGAAAGTTATGAAGATTTAGTAGTAAATGACCTACCGTTAACATTAAAAAAGGGTGAATAAACGTTGAAACTTTCAAAGCAAGCGAAATGGGGATTAGGTTTACTGACAGCAATCATTGTGTGGAGTCTTCTTTTCATTTACGTTATCAGTCCATTAGTTTATAAAATGTCGAACTAGTTTAGTACAAGCTACAGTGTAACGTTGGAAAATTGTGTTATTGCATTTCTCGGCATCTTTTGATAGGATTTGCAATGGTAGAATTGAGGGAATGTTAAATGTTAGTTCGATATAAAAAGACACTTGAAAAAATTGCGATGGGATTAATTTCATTAATGCCGCAAGAAAAAGAAATCAAACGCTTAATGGAAACTATTCAACAATATGAACAAAACGATAATTGGACATTATATTTGTGGAAAAAGAATGATGAATACGTTGGAACAGTTGGCATTATGGAAGAAGATAATGTTGCAACACTCCAGCATATTACAGTCATTCCATCTTATCGCGGTGAAGGGGTAGCCATGGAAATGCTACAGGAGCTAAAAGATATGGGCTACGAGAAAATCGTTCCCAATGATGACACACATGCATTTGTTCAAAAGTGTATACCTATATTAAATAACGAAGCAGATGAGTAATCTGGCTTCAATAAAAAAGTGAAGTGGCCTCTGCAGCCATTTCACTTTTTTATTTGTTAAGGAAATTATAGATTATCGCATTGTGGATAACTTTGCATAAAGTTCCCTCTACGTCTAGGCTAAAGCGCCAGCCCCTCGAGCTTTTCGGTCCCGCCTTGAGATGCGTGGTAAAGCGTTTACTTTCTAGTCGGGCCCTCCAAAGCTTGAGGCTCACACGACGTGAGTCATTTCGGGCATGCCACATGGATGTGGCGTTTTGACCGATCACGGCTTAGAGGGCGCTTTAGCGCTTTGTTTCTTTGCGGTTGAAGGCACGGATCTGTTTACTAAGTTCTCGCTCGGCAATGACTTCAGAGCGGTCGCGTAGCATATGCTTGTGTAAAATAAATTGTGGATCGAGTGGCGCGGTTGCCGCGATTTTTTCTTCGGTTGCTTTTTTTAGCGCGGCATTCGTTAGCGGAATATTAATACGAGAAAAGGATTCGTGTGACTTTATGCGTGCATACAAGGTAGACATGTCTCTTAGAAGCCGTGCGAAATCGATATACTCAAAAAATGGGGAACCGGCATTCGTTTCGAAATTATCAATGGCTTTTTTCAGGATACGCGCAGCCCCATCAAAATTTTCACGGCGCCAATGATACATACCCGTTGCCAGTTGAACATAGCCTACAAGTGGATGCAACTTTTCGCCAGGCGCAATGTCCTTCCAATACTCTTCAAGCACTTCATGGCATTCAAAATAGTCTTCATTGCCATTAAAATACGCCAGGTAATCGATAAACAGTGGGTGAAGTAAGGGATGCATTGTAAACTCCTTTCGAATATACTAATTAAGTAATGGTATAATGATTTTTGCTGTTTAATAAAAATGTATTAATAAAACTACTTTTTTAAGGTGTGCTTTAACATAAAGTCCGTTGTACTGCGTTGCGGAGAACCTCCACTTCGTACAACTCTAGTTTGTTATTGTCATAAGTAACTTAGATATATTACAAGTGAAAAATAATGCTTTTTTGATATATAAGTAGTTTTGGGATTTATTAAAGTAATCCTTATATTAACATACCCGCCGCCTCGCGATAGCGCAAGCGGCAGCATTGGACTCTTTAATTTTATTTACGAGAGTAGAATGATTGAATCGGTGAGATCACGTGGCTTAGCACGGACATGCATAGGCCATCGATAAAGAAACATTATGCAAAAAATTTAAATCCAAAGATAGGTGACTAAAAATATGTCTTATGAAGTAAAGCTAGAAGCCTTTAGTGGGCCGCTGGATTTATTGTTGCACTTAATCAACCGCTTGGAAATCGATATTTATGATATTCCGATGTCTGAACTGACTGAGCAATATATCGATCATATTCATGCGATGCAAACATTAGAATTAAATGAAGCAAGCGAGTATTTAGTGATGGCGGCAACACTGCTAGCTATTAAAAGTCGTACGTTAATCCCGATTAACGAGGGCGAAATTGACATCGAGGAGTTCGATGTTGATGAAGTCGATCCGCGTGAAGAATTAGTTGCACGTTTAATCGAGTATAAAAAATATAAAGAAGCTGCAACGCAATTACAAGAGCTAGAAAGTGAACGTGGACAAGTATTTACAAAAGCACCAGCGGATTTATCGGAATTTATGTCAGATGAACAAATGACGATGTTTGATACAAACGTCAACGTCTATGACATGCTTAGTGCGTTCCAAAAGTTAATGCGCCGAAAACAACTGAAAAAGCCGTTAGCAACACGTATTGCGCGCCAAGAAATTTCGGTGAAGGAGCAAATGCGCTCCGTGGTAAATGTATTAAAGCAAGCAGGCGGAAAAATGATGTTTTCGCAGCTATTTAAATATGAAGACAAATCAATGCTTGTCTTAACATTTTTAACATTACTTGAGCTGATGAAGCGTCAAGTCGTCTTTGTTGAACAAGAAAAAAACTTTGACGATTTATCCGTATTGCTAAAGAAAGAGGAGATTGGCGATGAACTCGAACAAATTGTTGAGCCGAATTGAGGCATTATTATTCGTAGCAGGCGATGAAGGTATGACAGCAAAGCAGCTTGCACAATATATAGAAGTAGACCTAATGGATATTGAGGCAGGCTTAAGTGACCTACTCTCACAATATAATGAAGAAGAAGCGCGAGGCATTACATTAAAAGAGCTTGCTGGTACATACCAATTAACAACAAAACCAGACGTTGCGGATACATTGAAAAAATTAATCGAAAACCCAACGAATCAGGTATTAACAGCAGCTTCATTAGAAGTGCTTGCCATTATTGCCTACAAGCAACCGATCACACGTGCTGAGGTGGAAGATTTACGCGGTGTGAAAAGTGAGCGCCCTATCGCAACGCTTGTGTCTCGTGCCCTTGTACAAGAAGTGGGCCGTGCAGAAGGGACAGGTCGTGCGATTTTATACGGGACGACAAAAGAGTTTTTAAACTACTTTGGCCTAAAAAATATTAAAGAGTTGCCACCACTTCCAGAAGACGTGGATACAGATGATGAGCAACCAACCGATTTATTCTTAACGAAGTTCCAAGAAACATTTAACCAAAACTAAAAGGAGTGACCTGTTGAAGAAGTGGATTGTTTGTATGATTGTATTGTTACTAGTGAGTACGAGTGCTATTCAAACAAATGCAGCTGGAGCAAGCTATGCCGTCATTGATGCGGAAAACGGTCGATTACTGTTAGGAGAAAACGAACACGCACAATTACCGATTGCGAGCTTAACGAAAATTTGGACAGCTTTAATTGTCCTAGAGCGGAGCGAATTATCGGATTTAGTGTATGTTTCGAGTCGTGCCGCTGCTGTGGAAGGCTCGTCGATTTACCTGGAGCAAGGGCAAACCTACACGATTGACTATTTAGTGCATGGGTTAATGATGCAATCGGGCAATGATGCGGCGGTTGCACTAGCCGAGCATGTCGGCGGCTCGGTGGAGGGCTTTGTTCATTTAATGAACGAAAAGGCAAAGGCCTATCAATTAAAACAAACGACGTTCACCAATCCAACAGGCCTTCATCACGAAAAACATCTCTCTTCTGCCTACGATACAGCGAGAATGCTACAAATTGCGATGCAACATGAAGCATTTCAAAAAATTGCCTCTACAAAAGTTTTTTCGCAAGGAATGACGTGGAAAAACAAGCATCGTTTACTGCATGAAGAGGTCGGGGCAATTGCTGGGAAAACAGGATACACAAAAGTAGCAAGCCGCACACTTGCTACTTTTTTTAAACGGGAACAAAAATCTTTCGTTGTCGTCACGTTAAATGAAGGAAATGACTGGTTTATTCACAAGGAATTGGCAAATTATGTAGAAACACATTTTGAACATGAAATCATCGTCAAAAAAGGTACCTATAAAGTAAATGGAATTTCCGTGTTTGTCGATAGGCCGATGAAACTCCTGTTGAAAAAAGGGGATAGACCAGAGCTTCGGCACCTGCTTGTTGTATCGCGCCATCCCGATTCTGACCGTGCCGCTTGGCGGGTTTATGAAGATAACGTTTTAGTTGCATCGAAATTGATGACCGTAACGGCACGCTAAACCCTCATCAATTAGGTCGTAAAGTAATGGATAAAAGTTAATTCCCTTTTCTAATGGCAGGAAGTATGACATAATCAAAAACGTAAAACTGTGAATGCGTACGCTGAGAAGCACGCGTTATTTGCGCATATCAATCAATGAGGTGAACTTATGGAACGATTACAGAAAGTGATTGCATACGCAGGCGTAGCATCACGACGTAAAGCGGAGCAATTAATTGTAGAAGGTAAAGTTAAAGTAAACGGAAAAGTGATCAAAGAATTAGGAACGAAGGTAGCTAATTCGGATGAGATCGAAGTAGAAGGCGTGAAATTAGAAAAAGAAGATAAAGTGTATTTCTTATTATATAAACCACGTGCCTATATTTCTGCTGTAACTGATGATAAAGGTCGTAATACAGTAACAGATATTTTCAAAAAGCACGTACATCAACGTATTTTCCCAGTAGGTCGTTTAGATTACGATACAACGGGCTTGTTATTATTAACGAATGACGGCGAGTTCTCAAACTTAATGACTCACCCGAAATTCAAAATCGATAAAACATATATCGCGCGTGTAAAAGGGATTCCAACAAAGCAGGGCTTAATGCAGCTACAAAACGGAATCAAGCTTGAAGATGGTAAAACAGCACCAGCGAAAGTAAGTATGACAAGCTATGATGAAAATGCAGGCAAAGCTATTTGTGAAATTACCATTCATGAAGGTCGTAATCGTCAAGTACGTCGTATGTTCGAAGCAATCGGTACACCAGTCGTAAAATTAAAACGTGAGCGCTTTGCGTTCCTTGATTTAGTCGGTTTATCTCCAGGTGAATACCGCCAGTTAACGAAGCACGAAGTAAAATTACTACGTGTATTAGCGGAAACAGGAAAAATAGATTTCAACAGATAGATAGTGGAAACGTTCATAAAGGATTCAAAACTAAGCAATTTCTAACTTGTAATTATTTGCTATAATGGCAAAAGCAGTTGCGGAAAAGGAAGGAGGTTTTCCTATTTGGAACAAAAGAAAAAACGTTCGATTACGCGCGGTACGATTCTAGCAATTTTAGCATTAGCCATTGGATATACTATATACGCCGCCGTAGCGAAGGATAAAATAGAGCTCATTGCAGTTGGTGCAGATGCGCCGGACTTTGAAGTTGTCGATTTAAACGGTGACAAGCATCGACTAAAGGATTACAAGGGTGAAGGTGTGCTCCTCAATTTTTGGGGTACCTGGTGTGAGCCTTGTGAACGAGAGTTCCCAGCAATGGAACGTCAATACGATGTGTTTAAAGAGCAAGGTGTCGAAATGATTGCGGTTAACTTTGCCCAGTCAGATTTTGAAGTAAATAAATACGTAGCGAATATGGGCATGACGTTCCCTGTTGCCATCGATAAAACGAAAAGTGTATTCACTGCCTATAACATCGGCCCACTTCCCACTTCGATCTTTATTAAGCCAGACGGTACAATAGATCGAATCGAAAAAGGTGAAATGAGCGAAGTAGAAATCATTCAATATTTAGAATCGATAAAGCCGGAATAGGAGTTTTTACGCAATGAATAAAATACTTTGTGAATGCGGGCATGAAAATCCTGAAGGCACAAATCTGTGTCAAAAATGCGGTTCCCCTCTAACGGAGGAGGAAAAAGGCAAAAAGATTGCAGATATGCGTTATGAAGGAACAGCCATCCGTTCAAAAACTTATAACAAGTCAATTATTGATAAAATTTGGAATTTCTTTTCGAGTGTAAAGGTTGGGATTACACTCATCATTATTAATTTAATAGCAGCATCGCTTGGTACAATTTTACCGCAGGAGTTTTTCATTAGTGTCGCAACAGACGCGGAGAAAAAACAGTACTATTCAGATGTTTATGGTTGGTTCGGTGAAATCTATTATGCATTAGGTTTATCGGATCTTTATTCGTCCCTTTGGTTCCAAATACTTGTATTAATGTTAGGTGTGTCCATCATTATTGCCAGTATCGACCGCGGTATTCCATTACATAAATCATTAAAAAATCAGCGAGTTAAACGACATATTAATTTTATGAAGCGTCAGCGTGTTGTGGCAAATGGTGCCCCTCTAAAGGAAAGTACGCAGACAATGGAATTAGTCGAGCAAAAGCTAAAAGATTTAAAATACAACGTACGCCGTGAAGACAATGCGGTCATGGCAGAAAAGGGTCGTTTTTCGCGTTACGGTGCGTATGTCAACCATGTAGGCTTAATTGTATTTATCATCGGTGTCATGCTGCATTTATTGCCAGGCGTTTATGTCGATGAATCGATGTGGCTCCGCGAAGGCGAAACACGTGCGATTCCAGGCGTGGATGGCTATTTCTTGAAAAATGATAAATTCATTTTAGAGACCTATGACAACGATCCACAAGGCGAGCAGCTAAAGCAAGGCGTTAATACGATGGCAAAAAACTATCAAACTAATGTCACGCTTTACAAACAAGCAGAAGATGCCGTACCTGGACAAGCAGATAATCTAGAAGAAGTAAAATCCTACGAAATCCGCGTAAACCACCCGTTAAAGCATGAAGGGTTTGCGATGTATCAAATGGATTATCGCTTAAACGAATTAAAAACAATGGTTTTCGATTTAACGAATAAATCAACAGAAGCATCACTTGGACAAGTAAGTATTGATTTAACCAATCCTCAAGATGAGTATGATTTAGGGAATGGTACGAAAGTGCGCTTAATGGGTTATTATCCAGATTTTTCTGGCTTTAAAGAAGGTGTTCCACAAACAGCAACACAAACACCAAATAACCCAGCGTTTATTTTCAAAATGTATACACCTGAAACACCAGACGGCGAAACAAGCTTTGTCGCAATTCAAAATACACTTGAGCCGGATGGTGAAAATGTGTATAAAATGAAGTTCGCAAATGTGGAAACGCGCAATATGTCAGGTTTAATGGTTCGTTACGATAAAACGATACCGCTGTTAATTGTAGGTGGCATTATTTTCATGATTGGTGTGACAATCGGTTCGTACTGGAATCACCGCCGTATTTGGGTGGAGCAGCTAGCAGACGGTACGATTCGGTTAGCCGCACATACAAATAAAAACTGGTTTGGTATAAAGAAAGATTTAAATGCGTTAACGGCGCATGCCCATTTACCACAGTATATAGATCAACAAGATTTAGAGAATAACGACAATGTTGAAATAGAAAAGGATGGTAAAACTTCATGAGTTTAATCGATTTAAGCGGTAACTTGCTTTATGTGGCATTCCTTTGTTATTTATTTGGAACGTTTTTCTTTGGCGGTGCCATTAAAGAAAAAAATGATACTGCAGCAAGTCGCGCCGATAAGTACGGTAAAATAGCGATTATTATTACAATCATCGGTTTTGTTGCACAACTAGGTTATTTCATTACCCGTTGGATTCACACAGGGCATGCGCCTGTAAGTAATATGTTTGAATTTACAACGGCATTTGGTATGTTTATTATTCTGTCATTTATAGTAATTTATTATATGTACAAAGTGGCAGCACTTGGTGTAGTGGCATTACCAATCGCACTATTAATCATTGGTTATGCTGCGATGTTCCCAAGCGAAGTAAGCCCGCTTGTCCCATCATTACAAAGTAATTGGTTAACAATTCACGTGATTACCGCAGCACTTGGCCAATCGATTTTTGCGATTAGTGCCGTTGCCGGTTTAGTATATTTACTAAAAAATGTGGATATGTCGAAAAAATCAAAAGAAAGCTTTTGGTTAGAAACCGTTATGTTCTGCTGTGTACTTGTCGTTGGGTTTATGGTAGCGACAATTACATTTACAGCAATGGATTACAAAGCTGAATTTGAATATGTCGATACATTAGATGCAACAAGTAAAACGACGTATACAATGCCTGCTATTTTCGGAATGAATGAATACGTGGAACTTACAGAAGATAAAATGACACCACTTGTTGAATTACCCGCATTAATCGATGCGCGTAAATTAACGACAGTTGTATGGTCAATCCTTTTCGGTTCAGTATTATACGTAATCATTCGTTTAATCTTCCGCAGAAAAGTGGCAACGATGCTACAGCCATTAGTAAAGCGTGTCAATTCGACATTACTAGATGAAATTGCCTATCGTGCCGTGTTAATCGCTTTCCCGGTATTTACACTAGGCGCACTGATTTTTGCGATGATTTGGGCGCAAGAAGCATGGGGCCGTTTCTGGGGCTGGGACCCGAAAGAAGTATGGGCACTGATAACTTGGTTGTTCTATGCAGCCTTTTTACACCTTCGTTTATCGAAGGGATGGGAAGGGAAAAAGACAGCATGGTTAACGGTAATTGGCTTCTTAATCATTATTTTTAATTTAGTTGTTGTTAATCTAGTAATCGCAGGATTACATTCATACGCATAAAATTAACAAAATATCATAATTTTAGAAAAGTTCTTCCTTGTTTGGTCGAGCTTTTCTTTTCAATTGCCTTTTGAACAGGTACAATAGAATGAGAAACAGAGTTTTGAAAGGGGTAACACCAGTGTCTGAAAATATTTCTGTATTAATCGTTGATGACGAGGATCGTATTCGTCGCTTATTAAAAATGTACTTAGAACGCGAAGGTTATTTTGTAGAAGAAGCTGAAAACGGCGAACAAGCACTAGAAATGGCATTAGAAAAAGATTACCACTGTATTTTACTAGATATTATGATGCCTGAAAAAGACGGGCTTGAAGTGTGTGCAGAGCTACGTGAAAAGAAAACAACACCAATTATTTTATTAACGGCAAAAGGTGAAGAAGCGAACCGTGTACAAGGTTTCGAGCTTGGCGCGGATGACTATATCGTAAAACCATTTAGTCCTCGTGAAGTCGTATTACGTGTAAAAGCAATTTTACGTCGTTCTGCGGTATTCTCGCCAGTAAACAGTGCATCGTCTTCAAAAGACTTAGTGGTATTCCCACACTTAACAATCGATCATGATGCTCATCGTATAACAGCAGATGGCACAGAAGTAAACTTAACACCAAAAGAGTATGAGTTACTTTACTTCCTAGCAAAAGCACCAGATAAAGTATTCGACCGTGAACAATTATTAAAAGAAGTATGGCACTATGATTTCTTTGGGGACTTGCGTACAGTTGATACACATGTTAAGCGCTTACGTGAGAAACTAAACCGCGTTTCTGAAAATGCGGCGAAAATGATCGTTACGGTTTGGGGCGTTGGCTACAAATTCGAGGTCGTAAATGATTAGAATAGCAACAAGTATTGTCGGGAAGCTATGGGGAACCATATTGCTTCTCGTTTCGTTTGTCCTGTTTATTTTCACGGTGTTTATGCTAGAGTTTTTAGAAAAGTACCATAACGAGCAATCTGAAATTTCGCTGCGTCAAACGGCAGCGGCGATTGTGAGTATTGTTGATCATGAAGAGCTAGACGAAAAGCAATTTGCCATTATTTCTGAGCTACTAACAGAAACAACAAATGTACTGATTGCAAAAGATTCAAATGAAGTACTTTACTCCGTACAAGAGGGGGTCAACAAAGAAGCCATCCAGCAGAGAATCATAGCGAATCAAGCATTTGAAAAGCTATACGCCACGAATGAGCCGATTGTAAAGGAACTCCTGTTACCATCGAATACGGATGAAGATAAAAATAGCTCGTACATTGTACTAGGCTTCCCGTTAAAGAGCGAAGCGGAAACACATGGTGCAGTCTTTATATATAAAAATCCGGATGCACTTCATCAAACAAGTAAGCAAACGACAAAAATTGTTTTTATCGCAGCAACGATTGCCCTGATCTTGACAACCATTTTTGCTTTTTTCTTATCTTCTAAAATTACCTTACCATTACGTAAAATGCGTGAGCACGCGTTTGAATTGGCAAAGGGGCGCTTTGACTCAAAATTGGATACAAAACAAAATGATGAAATTGGCCAATTAGCGGTCGCCTTTAACCAAATGGGACGCCAATTAAAAAACCATTTAGAAGTCATTAACCAAGAAAAAGAGCAGCTTTCGAGCGTTTTAACGTCGATGTCTGATGCGGTCATTACCTTTAATCGGGATAAAACTATTTTAGTAAGTAACCCGCAAGCGGAGCGTATGCTGCAAAAATGGTTTGTATCAAAAGGTCTAGATAGCTCAAAGCCGATTCCGGTAGAGGTGTATCATATGCTGGATCATGTACTAAGCTTTGAGGATCAGCTAGAAGAAGAGCTCGAAATCGGAAAGTCGTATTATAGCATTTCGATTAGCCCACTATATAGCGGCGAGGCAATTCGTGGTGCGGTTGCGGTTATCCGTGATAAAACCGAAGAAACAAAGCTCGAAAAATTAAAGTCTGACTTTATTGCCAATGTTTCGCATGAATTGCGTACACCAATTGCGATGCTACAAGGCTACTCAGAAGCGATTTTAGACGGTGTTGTCGAGTCAGAGGAAGAGCGTAATGATATGATCCGTGTCATTCATGATGAATCACAGCGTATGAGCCGGTTAGTGACGGATTTACTTGATCTAGCACGTATGGAAGCAGGACATATGACGCTGTATAAAGATGATGTCCCACTCGTTTCAGTAATTGACCGGATGACGCATAAATTCGATCAACGTGCGAAGGAAAATCATGTACAGTTAAAGTTTGAAACACTGATGCCTAAACAGACGATCATTCCGATTGATGAGGACCGTATTGAGCAAGTGTTAACGAACTTAATCGATAACGCCATTCGCCATACACCAGAAGAAGGTGCGGTGACAGTATCTATTACGGAAGATCAGGGCTATGCGAAAATTCAAGTAAGTGACACAGGACAAGGCATCCCGCAAGATGACCTACCCTATGTATTCGAACGTTTCTATAAAGCAGATAAAGCCCGTACCCGCTCAAAGGGTGGTACAGGACTCGGCCTTGCGATTACCAAAAATATCGTAGAAGCGCATAAAGGGAAAATTACGGTGGAAAGTGTTGAGCAGCAAGGCACAACCTTTACGTTCCACATACCATTAGCTTAAATAGACAAGACGATTAAATTCACCATTTTTATGTAAATGGTGAATTTAATTTTTTTAGTGGATAGGAAACTATAACTTTTTCAAGGAAATCCACATAAGAAAAGACATCATTTCGCGCTATTTGGCGCAAAATGTGTCTTTCTAATAGAGAACTCTCTATAATACTTACTAGAATTACGGTAAAATTGATACACATTGTAACTTTTTTTGTTTTGACACGACAAATTAATGAAACGGAGGTGGGATGGGGTGCAACAATCCATTTTCCATCGATTATATGACACGTATCATCAGGATGTTTTTAATTTTTTGTTTTATTTAGTCAAAAATCGAACGGCTGCTGAGGACCTTTCGCATGAGGTGTATGTGCGCGTTTTGAAATCCTATGAACGCTTTGAAGGCAAAAGCAGCGAAAAAACATGGCTTTTCTCAATCGCAAAAAACGTAGCGATTGATTACTTCAGGAAAAAACAAGTGCGCGATAAGCACGCGTTTACTGCTTTTGATTGGGAAACAGAGCAGCTCGTGTCACAAAGTCCATCACCAGAACAGTTTGTCGAGCTAAATGAGCAGCTTCGTCACATGCTGGATGCGTTAGAGCAGTGTTCCGGTGACCAAAAGATGGTCGTAATTATGCGTTTTATACAGGACTTATCAATTCAGGAAACGGCTGAAGTTTTAGGATGGACACAGGGAAAGGTGAAAACCACACAGCACCGCGCATTAAAGCAATTGCGCCAATTATTAGAGCAGCAAGATGGAAAGGAGGCGAATTCATTATGAACAAGGAGCAGTGGGATGAGGAAGCCTTAGAAACCCTTTTCAAACAAGCACCTAAAGTAACCGATCATCGAACAAAAGATGAAGTCTTACAGCGTTTAATCGATGAAGGGTCATTTAATGAACAGCCACCTCAACAGCAAAAAGTAGTAAAGAAGGGCATTCGCTGGACACCACTAATTGCCTCGATTGCTTCATTATTTATTTTAGTCGTAGTTGGTTCGCAGTTTTTAAATAATAACTCCATCTCGATGCAAAATAGCGCACGTGATGATGCAAAAGTAGAGACGACGAGTGGCGCGTTGGAAAAAGAATCAATGGACGCTGCAACAGAAAGAGCTATGCCTTCCAATTTTTCGATGACTGCTGCACAACAAACGCTCGTTTACGCCTCACAAATAGAAGGGGTCACACTTTTTAAAATGGGGTTAGCGGATGGTGCGCAAATTGTACCAGTGAGCTTTTTAATTCCCAATGATATTGTCGCTGAAAAAGTAGGGACAGAGAAGCCGACAAAATTACAGCTTTACGAAACATTTGCAAGTGCGATTGATGAAACGGTGCTCGGTTTCAGTGAATTTCACCCGTTTAAAGGGGCTTTGCGTGAAGCAGGAGATACGCTCATCCATACCTTACCTAAAGGGCACCAGTACGATGTAGGTTCTGCTGCAATCGCGAATTATATGGCTGCATTAGCTGATACATTTGGAGATGCCTATAAAGAAGTAAGACTTGAAGATGCAAACGGAGAAACAATCTTCTTTGACCATATTGGCGATATGCTTGAACCTGTAACGCTACAAGGGACAGCTCGACAATATAATTACTTTACCTATCAAAGACAGGACGGCTCGTTTTATTTAAGTCCAAATTTTCACATGGGCTATAGCGATGTAACAGAGGCGTTTCAAACTATGACAACAGAGGTAAATGATATCTATCAATCGGCCATTTTACCAAACGTCACATTTAGCGTAGAAGATGGAAATGATTTTGTAACGATTACGTTCGATAGTCCACTAGATTTAGAACAATATGATTCAGCACAAGCGATGCGTATGATTGAAGCGATGTTATTAACAGCCGCAAGTTTTGATAAACAAATAAAATTCGAACAAATTGTGCAGGAGACATGGAATGGCTTTGACTTTTCAAATCCTTTAGAGAAGCCACTTGCTGCAAATATTGTATTCTATAATTTTTAAACAAACCTCTTTTAGCTAGTGCTAAAAGAGGTTTAGTCCTCCGGAGGATGTCAAGGTTTGTAAGGCGTTTTTTGTGCCAACACAAAACCAAATCCAGACGCAATTACACCGAGGTGTAATTATATTTTAATAATTCAAATAATTTTACTCGGAATTGTAAGCAAAGGGCTTTACAATTCCGTTTTTTGTTTTATAATAGGTATTGTAGTAAAGTTTTCGAACTTTATTAACTAATTTCATATTGATTCATCTTCGGGGCAGGGTGTAATTCCCGACCGGCGGTAATAAAAGTGTCAACCTCTGACCATTCACTTGGAGGACGTTGCATCAAAGCTTTTTCAGCCCGCGAGCCACTTTTTGTGTGCAGGATTTGGTGAAATTCCAAAGCCGACAGTATAGTCTGGATGGGAGAAGATGAAGGTACGGTCGTCATTTTATGAAAATGTCGTTGTATTTGTAGTACCAATTTATTTCCTTGTGCAAATAAGCGAAATGCCTTTTGTGCATAGAAAATTGGTGTATAACTACAAATCCTACGAATAGACCCTTATTAAAGTGTGCCTATTTCTCCCTTATGCTAATTTTTGCATAGGGGTTTTTTCGTGAAATGAATGGTGTCCGTCCTTTCTTCTTGCGAGTGAATCAGCAAAGAGGAGAGATTTTTATGCAAAAAAGAAGTCTAAAGTTACGTTCGTTCGTAACGATCGCCATGCTCAGTGGGGTATCATTTGTATTAATGTTACTTAATTTCCCGCTACCTTGGTTCCCAGTGTTTTTACAAATCGATTTCAGTGATGTGCCAGCACTAATTGCGGCGATTACGATGGGACCGGTTGCAGGTATTTTAGTAGAGCTTGTTAAAAATGTGCTAGATTGGATTTACACAGGCGCACCAGAGGGTATTCCAGTAGGCCATATGGCAAACTTTGCAACGGGCGTATTATTTATCTTACCAGCGTATTTCATTTATAAAAAATTCCCTTCAGTAAAAGGTTTAATGACAGGCTTGGTTGTTTCAACGATTGTGATGTCAATTGGTATGGCTGCACTAAACTACGTGGCATTCTTACCACTTTACACATATTTACTAGGCTTTGAATATGATATGTACGAAACAATTGTGCTAGGTATTTTACCGTTTAACATTGTCAAAGGTGTGATGATGTTCGTGGTGATGACAATGCTGTACCGCACAATGCATGTATGGATTGAAAATCAACGTAAACAATATTCACTTTAAATAGTAGGATGATCGGTGATAGACAGAGCGAACTTTGCTTTATGTCTATCGCCTTTTTATTTTGCATTTTAATTGTTGGAATCATGATATAGTAATAAAAGTGTTTAATAACTATTTGCTATTGTCTTTGATGGCGTAGCCTGTTATCATTATGACTATTGTTGTAAAAATCGATATATTTAGTTTATTCGACAACTTAGAAAAACATCATAGGAGCGAGTTTTAATGGAGAAAAAAATACCATTTTCAACATACGCGGTCATTGGTACGATGCTGTTTGGTATGTTTTTTGGTGCAGGGAACTTAATTTTCCCGATTCAAATGGGTCAGTTAGCTGGAACGAATTATTGGCTAGCGCTCATCGGCTTTTTAGTGACGGCGATTGGCTTGCCGTTTTTAGGGATTTTAGCCATTGGTCTTTCGGGTAGTAATGGACTACGTGATTTAGCGAGTAAGGTACACCCGGTATTTGGCGTGGTGTTTGCGTTAGCGCTGTATTTAACGATTGGGCCATTCTTTGCGATCCCGCGTACAGCAACAGTACCGTTTGTTGTTGGGTTTGAACCGTTTATCGACCCATCACAAGTGAAAATGTGGCTAGCGGTATTTAGTTTTGTGTTCTTTGCGATTGTGTTTTATTTCTCACTTAATCCAGCGAAAATTATGGACATTATCGGCAAATATTTAACACCGGCCTTTTTAATTTTCTTATTTCTATTAATCGGGATTAGTTTATTTTCGCCGATGGGTAGCTTTATTGAGCCGGCGGGAAATTATGTGAACGAGGCGTTTATGACCGGTTTTAAAGAGGGGTATAACACAATGGATGCCCTGGCGTCACTGGCATTCGGGATTATCGTCATTAATGCGATTAAACGTACCGGTATTACAGATAAAAAGGAAATTGCTAAAGCGACGTGGAAATCAGGGATTTTTGCGATGGCGTTAATGATGCTTATTTACGGTTTAATTGCGTATATGGGGGCATCAAGTGTAACAACGATTGGAACGTTTGATAATGGTGGTCAAATTTTCGCAGCAGTAGCAGATCATTATTTTGGTTCGTACGGGGCCATTTTATTGGCGATTATTATTATCTTAGCTTGTTTAAAAACAAGTATCGGGCTGATTACGGCATGTAGTGAATTTTTCCATGAAGTATTCCCAAAAATTAGCTATACGGCATTTGTTGTTGTACTATGTGTCGTATCGTTTACTATTGCGAACGTTGGGTTAACGAATATTATTACGTATGCAGTTCCAGTATTAATGTTCTTATATCCATTAGCGATTGTGTTAATTATCTTGGCATTAGCAGGGCCGCTGTTTGACTATAAACAGCCGGTATTTGCTGGGGCGATTTTATTTACGTTCTTTATTAGTGTGATTGATGGCTATAATGCACTTGTGGCAAGTGTACCAGCATTTGAAGTAGGCTTTTTAACGAAGCTTGCACAGGTGTATGCGGATTACTTACCGCTGTATGCAATTGGCTTAGGGTGGATTGTGCCTGCAATTGTAGGTGCGGTTATTGGTTATATTATAGGACAAATAAAAAAATAAACGAAAACGCGAACTTCGATAAGACGAGGTTCGCGTTTTTGTTCTTAATGGACGTCGCGTTTTTGGAAGTTACCGCCTTTTACTTCGATTACTTCATAAATTGTCACGAATGCTTTCGGATCAATTTCGCGGATAATCACTTTCATTTTGCTCTCTTCCATACGGTTAATGACGCATGTAATTTCTTTGAATTCTTGATTTGAATACGCACCTTGCACGGTATTGAACGTTGCGCTTCGGCCTAGGCGGTCGCGAATTGTTTCAACCATTACAATTGGCTCGCTTGTAATGATTTTGAATGTTTTTGAGCCACTTAAACCTTCTTCAACGATGTGGATTACTTTTGAAGCGATATAGTAGGCAATCGCAGAAAGTAGCGCTCCTTTAAAGCCGAATACGGTAGAAACTACGATGAATACGAAGAAATTTAAAAATAGGATTAAATCGCTCGTTCCAAATGGTAATTTACGAGATAGTAAGACGGCAAGCATATCGATTCCATCTAACGCACCACCGTTACGCAGTGCCAGACCCATACCTAAACCGATAATAATCCCTCCGGCTACTGTTACAAGTAAAGCATCTCCGGTAATGATTGTTGGGACGTGGTGCATTAATGAAGTGCCGACTGCTAATGAGACAATCCCAATTACTGAGTTAATCGCGAAGCTCTTACCGATTTGTTTATAACCTAAATAAATAAATGGAATGTTAAGTACAGCAATTAGTAGCCCGAGTGAAATCGGCGAGATCTTTGATAGTACGATACTAATTCCTGTAACCCCTCCATCAGATACGTTGTTTGGAATTAAAACGGCTTCTAAACCGTAAGCGGCGATTAAACCACCGATAATAATGATTAATTTTTGACCAATTGACTTGGCAATACTTTGTTTAGCCATAAATCTCCTCCTAGCTTTCTAATACTAATAATTATACATGAATAATGCATTGATTTCTTTGTCATGCTCTTAACGGGTTAAAATTTGTGATAAATAATAGGATATCTGTTTAAATATTTCTAATTGCTATTTTGTTCCCTTTTCTCGTTAGGAATATCTAGGAGTTCATATAAAATTTTAACGGACAATGGGGAAGTAATTCAAGATGTTTTATTGATTTAATTGTTGATGTAACAATTTGGATAAAAAATAAAGTGTTCTTTTTGTAGGGGAGGATAACATCGTTAGAGAAATGGTCGTTTTTTAGAAGTCATTTATTGTACAGTGTTGTGCAGTAAATGGCTTATTTGTATGGAAATCTAACATCTGTAATTGATTTAACGTCTGGTACGGTGGTTATTTGGTAAAAAATGTTCGAATTGTGAGATGAAATCGTTCTAAAAAACGTATGTTAGTTTTTCTAACATTGAATTGACAAAGTAACTGACATTGCTTTAAAGTAAGAATCAAGAAAGGGAGGCGAGCTGATGAGTCGAGAGTTTCGAAGAGCAATGCCGTTATTGCCAATAAGCATGGTCATGCAATTAACAGAATTAACGGCTAGACAAATTCGCTACTACGAAGAGCACAAATTAATCGTCCCTGCCAGGTCTGAAGGAAACAGACGAATGTTTTCTTTAGACGATATCGATGCATTACTAGAAATTAGAGAATTACTAGATCAAGGCATCAATATGGCGGGCATTAAAAAGGTGTTTGCGATGCGAAATGATACTTATGTTAGAAGTACTGACATGGTACAAATGTCAGATGCAGAATTACGATCTATATTACGTGAAGAAATGCAACAGGCGCAGGCGTCAAAAAAAACTTCGCTACGTCAAGGCGACTTATCGCGTTTCTTTCAATATAAAAATGAGCAGTAACCATTAAAAAGGAGAGTGTTGAGGTATGACGAATACAGTGGTAAAAGGTGCAAGCAAGCTAACTAAAGAGGACATCCAAAAAATCGTTGCAGACAAAAACGTAAAATTCATCCGTCTACAATTTACAGATATTTTAGGTACAATCAAAAACGTTGAAATTCCAGTAAGCCAATTAGAAAAAGCGTTAGATAACAAAATGATGTTTGACGGTTCTTCAATCGAAGGCTTCGTGCGTATCGAAGAATCTGACATGTACTTACGCCCAGACTTAGATACTTTCATGATCTTCCCGTGGACAGCGGAAAAAGGCAAAGTGGCACGCTTAATTTGTGATATCGCTCGCCCAGATGGTACGCCATTTGAAGGGGACCCTCGTTCGAACTTAAAACGTGTACTAAAAGAAATGGAAGAGCTAGGCTTCACAGGCTTCAACTTAGGGCCAGAGCCAGAATTCTTCTTATTCAAATTAGATGAAAAAGGCAATCCAACATTAGAATTAAACGATGATGGTGGCTACTTCGACTTAGCACCAACAGACTTAGGTGAAAACTGCCGCCGTGATATCGTGTTAGAGCTTGAGGAAATGGGCTTTGAAGTCGAAGCATCTCACCATGAGGTAGCGCCTGGCCAACACGAAATCGACTTCAAATACGCAAACGCGATTGAAGCATGTGATAACATCCAAACATTCAAATTAGTTGTGAAAACAATTGCGCGTAAACATGGCTTACACGCAACATTCATGCCGAAGCCATTATTCGGTGTAAACGGTTCAGGGATGCACTTCAACCTATCATTATTCCAAGGCGACAAAAACTCATTCTGGGATGAAGGTTCAGAGCTACAATTATCTCAAACTGCGAAGCATTTCATGGCTGGTGTATTGAAGCACGTACAAGGTTTCACTGCGGTAACAAACCCAACAGTAAACTCTTACAAACGTTTAGTACCAGGCTATGAGGCACCTTGCTACGTGGCATGGTCAGCACAAAACCGTTCACCATTAATTCGTATTCCGGCGTCACGTGGCTTATCAACACGTATCGAATTACGTTCAGTTGACCCATCTGCAAACCCATACTTAGCGATGGCTGTAATTTTAGCTGCTGGTTTAGATGGCGTGAAAAATGCAATCGAGCCACCAGCACCAGTGGATCGCAACATCTACGTGATGAACGCAGAAGAGCGCGCAGCTAGCGGCATTGATAGCTTACCGGGTTCTTTGGACGCTGCTCTTGAAACATTAGCAAAAGACCAAACAATCATCGATGCGTTAGGTGAGCACATCTACGCAAACTTTAAAGAAGCAAAAGAAGTAGAGTTTGATATGTTCCGCACATCTGTGCATCAGTGGGAACGCGATCAATACTTGAAGATGTATTAATAGGTAAACACATTTCGAATGTGAAATGGGAAACCCCCGAAGCGGAGTGCTTCGGGGGGTTATTTTTTAAAACACATGTAGCGGCGGTGGTACAAGCCAGCCTTTTTCCTTATTTAGTTTCAGTACCTTCGCCCCAAGTTGCGCGGCGTTCATATGGAATTGCCCAAACATCATGGCAATATCTTCGCGCAGTGACATGCCCATCGCCCCACTACAAGCAACTAAATGGGCAGCGATATCAATAGATAGTTTCGCTGCAATTTCTGGGTCCTGAAATCTTGCACCAACTGGGATTTCCTCCAATTTTGCATAAGGACGTTCAGGTGGAGCAGGTGGTAGTAAAATGCCGTTATATTTTAATATTTTTTCGAGTGGCTTTTTTTCTTCTTCTAAGCCTTGGATCGCATCCTCTAAAAGTTTTTTCAAATCCTTATCACCCACGTGATTTAACAGTGTTTGGTAGCTAGCAATCATACCGTTGTTGCTAAGTGCATTAGACCAAATTGTAAAAACCTCGCCGTAATGCAATGGCTCTTCTTTAAAATTTCCACTTAAAATACCCATTTAGATCTTCCTTTCAATTGTAGTTCAAATACTAGCATTCGAAAATCTGGTCCATTTTATACCTATATAATCAGAAATAACGCGTAGACAACTGGAGGATATGATAATAATTTGTAAAATTGGAATAATTAGATTATTCTAATATAAAGTACTCAATTTTCCGAAAACTGAAAAAGAAAGGGTGGTGCATATGCTACGAGCGTTAAAAGTAGGACTGTTGATTGAACGTACGAATCTTAAGAACTTAGTTGCGCTATTAGCTGTTGTGGTTATCGTATTTGGAATGATGTTTTTCGTTAAGGCACAGGAGGTTGGACAGCAGCTAGATGAAAAGAAGAGTGATTTTTATAATAGTCGTGCAGGGCTGTCAAAGTTTCAGGTAAAGGATGCTTCTGAAGATGGGGATGGTAGCGATCTTTATAAAAACTTAACGAAGCAACACACGTCAATTGCCTTGCAAATTGCGGCATTAACAATGGAAAATTACCCATTGTATTATCAGTCATCCGTCGAAATCGCGGAGCTTCGAAAAGAAGCATTTGATCTAGAGGATTATGAAAAAGTGGGAGATTTATTGCCAACAAAGCTAGAAAATACGCTGAACTATCTATATTTTAAACAGCTAGTAGATGCTGAAAGACAAGGAGTTAGTGATTTATCACATTACATACCGTTTTTACTTTACTTCTTTAGCATCGCAGGCTTTGGGTGGTATATTTTTATTAGCTTTTACACGAGCGCCATCTTGCTCGATGACTTTGAACATACGAGCATAGTAAAAGGCTATCCGGTACGCTTTGATCAATACATTATCTCGAAATGTATGCTTGCATTTGGCTATGTGCTCGCGTTTATTGCACTCATCTTTATATGTGCGTTGCCACGTTTAAATAGTGGCATTGGTGATATGACTGAACCTGTGCGTGTATTTTTAGGTGAGCCGGCAATTATTTCAAGTATTTCGTACATTGGACGTGCGGTTCTTTACATGATCGTTATTTCTGTCTTTGTCATGCTACTGTCAATTATTTTGAACGTCTTAGTAAAAAATATGTATTTAACGCTGTTTATCCACTTTATTTTATTCTTTTTACCAATAGTATTCCCAAGATTAATTAGTATATTCCCGTACAATCCTTTTAATTTTATGAGCTTTAATGATATTTTATCTGGGCTTCCGGTTGATTTAGAAAAGTCGACATCAATTACGATGAATCAAGGACTTATAGTGATTGTCATTTGTATTGTGTTGATGCTGATAATTATTCAGCGTTTCTTCTCAACAGGAAAAATCAAACGGGCGTAAGGGGGAACAGTTATGTGGGGATATTTTGTTTTTGAATTTAAGCAATTTTTTACGAACAAGAAAAATATTGCAGTATTCGCTTTACTGACATTTGCGGCCATCTTTTATGCGTTTAAACTAGCGCCGGCTTATGACCCGATAGAAAAGGTAGACTATGATGAAATTGAGGCGAGGTTTTTAACTCGTGAGGAATTTTTAGACTCGATGTTTGGTGAAAATTTAAATGATTATCATCATACTGTTCGGTACGCTGTCAATATGTTTGATTTCTTGAACCCATATGATGAGCGACGTCTACAAGCCCTTGATGAAGGTGATTTACGTAAATATGCAGTAGCAACAAGGGATTGGTACTTTTATACAAATATCCATACTTATCGTAACGATTTGTTAGCTTACAATCCACGTTATTATATGGAAGACAGACGATTTGCTGAAGAAGAAGCTAATTATGCTTATTTTGAACAATTTCAGCGCTATGATGCGTATAAACGTGTATGGTACAATTTAACGATTGAAATTTTGGAACAACGAACGGCACTTCAAACATTAGAACGCTTACTGAAAGGACCTTTACCATACATTATTTTAATTGCAACGCTACTACTGACAATTGATATCGTGACGAAAGATCGACGTCACCCATCAATTTTAAAAGGTTTCCCAATTGCAGATTGGAAGCGGTTATTTGTAAAGGTATTTGTGGGGTTAGTTGGTAGTGTGCTTCTGTGGATCCCGGTTATTGTTGGGCTGATAATTATTGGCTTTCAATTTGGCTTTGGAAATTTCGACTTACCAGTTCCTGTATATGGCTATGAAATGGTTGCACAAGAAGAAGGTAAATTTGTTTATATGTCAATGGGAATGTTTTTATTCCGGTGCTTCTTATTATTAGCGGTTTGGATGGTAGTCCTCATTTCAGCAGTCTTATTAAGTAGTATTTTATTCCGCCAAGAGATGCTGAACATGGTGGTAGGTGCATTACTTATTTTTGGAGAACGCTTTTATACAAGTCGTGGTGTCGGTTATTTCTGGGATGTCGAACAATACCCAACCTCGTATGTGCAGGTCGGAAAGATTGTATCGAAATACCAAAATTACTATTTCACAACTGGAGGATTACACGATATGCTCGGTTTGAAATTATTGTTAGCAAGTGCAACCATCCTACTTGTTTTAACACTAGTCATTTCATTATCTAAGCGTTTTAGACTGATTAAATAGGAGGGCTAATATGATTGATATACAAAACATAACGGTGCAATTTGGCGAACGCAAAGTGTTACATGACATTGCAATTCAGTTCAATCAAGGAGAAATGATTGGTCTTGTTGCGCCAAACGGAACCGGTAAATCAACGCTAATGAACGTCATTATGAACTATTTAGTACCAACAAGCGGGAAAGTTGCATTCCATGATGGACTTGCATATTCTAGTAAAAAAAATGAAGTGAAAATCCATCAGTTCGTATCCATGATGCCGGATCAAAGTGACTTATACAACCATTTATCAGGTCGAGATCACTTAAAAATGTTCGCGTTAATGTGGGGCTCAGACAAAAAGCTCATTGATGAAACAATCGGCTTGTTAAATATGGGGCATTATGTCAACAAAAAGACCGGGACATACTCACTTGGGATGCGTCAGCGTTTATGCTTCGCGATGCAAATCGTCGCCAATACGGAAATTATGATGATGGACGAGGTGATGAATGGACTGGACCCGAATAATGTTGAAATTATTTCGCGATTATTAATGCAGAAAAAAGCAGAGGGCAAGCTCATTATTATTGCCTCGCATTTACTTGATAACCTTGAAAAGTACGCGGACCGAATTTTCTTATTTAATGAAGGCAAGCTTATTGATGCCAATGAAATTATTGAGGGCTTTAGTCATGCTAAAATTAAAACGATTCGTGTGAAAAACTTAGACGAATCAATTAAAGAGGATTTACAGCAAAGCTATCCGTTAATTAATCAGCAAACGTTGATGAACGATATGACGCTACTACATTTGCCACATTCAGAAGCAAGTTTATTAAGTGAGTTAACAACATTTTTAGTTGACAAGGATGTTACGGACTTTAACTTTGGGAAAGTGACGTTGAATGATTTGTATGCGCTATATTATCACGAGGTTGTGTAACTAGAATAGAAGAAGCCCGTGTCGTTTTATGACACGGGCTTTTCTCTTATCGGACAATGATTTGAAAGGGGGATGAAATACACTTGTTACCTGAGTATCATACGGTTGACAATATACCGTACGGGGTATATTATAAGGGGCGTAGAATTAGAACAGGTCAGCATGGAAACTTGAGAGGGGTATTGAAAATGAAGAAAATTGTAATCGTAGGTGGCGTAGCAGGTGGTGCATCTGCAGCAGCACGTATTCGTCGTTTAGATGAACAAGCACAAATTGTAATGTTTGAAAAAGGGCCGCATGTGTCGTTTTCAAACTGTTCATTGCCGTTTTATTTAAGTGGCGTTGTCGCAGATAGTAAGCGTTTAGTCATGATGAATCCAAACTCATTTGAAGCAAAATATAATATTGATGCGCGTGTCAATAGTGAAGTTATTGCCATCAATCGTTCGGAAAAAACGGTGACGGTTAAAGATGTACATACAGGGGAACAGTTTACAGAAAGCTACGATCAGTTAGTGCTATCACCTGGGGCTAGCCCAATTGTTCCGAATATTGAGGGCGCGGATTTAGCGCATGTTTTCACGGTACGTAATGTTGTGGATATCGAGCGTTTACATAATGCCATTGTCGAGCAGGACGCGCAAAGTATCGCGGTTATTGGTGGTGGCTTCATCGGAGTAGAAGTCGCAGAAAATTTACGATTAGCTGGCCGAAATGTGACACTAGTACAATCAGCCGCGCAAATTTTAACACCGTTTGATGAAGATATGGTGCAAATTTTGCATAAGGAAATGGTAGATCATGGTGTTGAATTAATTACAGGAGATGGCTTAGCTGAAATTACTACGGAATCAATTACGTTAAAATCAGGTAAACAAGTAGCAGCTGATCTTGTTGTTTTAGCTGTTGGTGTACGTCCTGAAACAAAGTTAGCCGTTGAAGCAGGCTTAGAAATTGGTGAAACGGGTGCGATTGCTGTAAACCAAAACTATCAAACAAGTGACCACAATATTTATGCGGTTGGTGACGCGATTGAAGTGTACCACCGTTTAATGAACAAAAAAACGCGCCTTGCACTTGCAGGCCCAGCGCAAAAGCAAGCCCGAGCGATTGCTGACCATATTTACGGCATTCCGAACCAAAACCGTGGTGTCATTGGTTCATCAAGTATTCAAGTGTTTGATTTAGCCGCTGCATCAACTGGCTTAAATGAACGATCGGCTAAGCAACTAGGGATTCCGACAGAGGCTGTCTATGTCATTGCACCGGATAAAGTGGGGTTAATGCCATCAAGTAATCCACTGCACTTTAAATTGATTTACGAAGTGCCAACAGGGCGCATTTTAGGTGCGCAAGCGATTGGTAAAGGCAATGCCGATAAGCGTGTTGATGTCATTGCGACACTGATTTCGATGAATGGAACGGTAGAAGACTTAAAAGATTTAGAATTAACGTATTCACCAATGTTCTCGACGGCAAAAGACGTTGCGAATATGGCAGCGCTTGTTGCATCAAACTTAATGGCAGGGCGTTTTAAACAAGTGCGTGTGAATGAAGTGCGCGGTCTAGTGGAAGCAGGTGCCTATATTTTAGATGTGCGTGAAGTCAATGAATTTGCGAATGGCGCATTAAAAGGTGCCATCAACATTCCGCTTGGTGAAGTTCGTACACGTATGAGCGAAATTCCAAAAGATAAACCCGTATACGTACATTGCCGTTCTGCACAGCGTAGCTATAATGCGGTAATGGCGTTAGAAAACAGTGGGTATGATAAGGTGTATAATATTTCAGGTTCGTTTTTAGGCATTAGTTTATATGAATATTTCACGGATCAACAACAAGGCCGTGAGCCAATCGTTACAGCCTATAATTTTAAATAAAAAGTTGTGGGGGAACGTCAAATTTCCCCACTTAAAAATTTTTGTTTGACATATACCTCTAGGGGTATTATGATGAGAGTATCAAATCAGAAAAACGAGGTGAGCTTATGCAATACGATGCAAAAGTAACAGCACGTATGAAACGAATGGAAGGGCAACTTCGCGGAATTCTTCGCATGATGGAAGAAGAAAAAGACTGTAAAGATGTCATCACACAGCTTAGTGCCGTTCGTTCCGCAGTGGATCGTACAATCGGTGTCATCGTCTCAGATAACCTGGTTGACTGTTTATCAAAAGAAGATGCCGATGATTTAGATAAAAGTGCATTAGTTAAACAAGCAGTAGATTTATTAGTAAAAAGTCGATAAGGCTTTTTATTTTTTAACATAAAAATACCTATACGGGTAAGGAGATATTATGGAAAAGAAAAGAACAACTATCGTTTTATTTAGTGGAGATTACGACAAGGCAATGGCCGCTTATATTATTGCAAACGGCGCGGCAGCATATGATCATGAGGTAACCATCTTCCATACGTTCTGGGGTATCAATGCCCTACGTAAGCAAGAGGCGATTGAAGTGAAAAAAGGCTTTTTAGAAAAAATGTTTGCGAAAATGATGCCACGCGGTGCAGAAAAATTAGGCTTATCAAACATGCAAATGATGGGTATGGGTCCAAAGATGATTAAGCATGTTATGCAAAAGCATAACGCCTTAACGTTAACGCAGTTAATTGACATGGCACAGGAGCAAGATATTAAACTTGTGACTTGTACGATGACAATGGATTTACTTGGTCTGGAGAAAGAAGAGTTACTAGACGGAATCGAATATGCCGGCGTAGCTGCTTACTTAGCAGATGCAGAACAAGGAAACGTAAACTTATTTATTTAGGGGGCGCACGATGGAAACAATCATTATAATCGCTGTCATTGCGGCATTTATTATTTGGCGCATGAAGCCAGTAAAGGGCATAAAGTCGATTTCAACAGCACAAGCTAAAGAAATCCTTAACGATAAAGATAAAGTATTGATCGATGTACGCACACCAGCTGAATATAAAGCAAGAAGCGTTAAGCAATTTAAAAATATGCCCCTTGGCACAGATTATTCGAAGCTACCGAAGGACAAAGAAATTATTGTGATTTGTCAAAGCGGGATGCGTTCGATGCAGGCGTGTAAGCAATTAAAAAAATTAGGCTATGAAAACGTAACGAATGTCCGTGGTGGCATGAGTGCATACTAGGAGGAAATGAATCATGAAATCTATTACAACTTCTGAATTACAAGCAAAACTAGAAGCGGGCGAAGCAGTAAATTTAATTGATGTACGTGAAGTCGCTGAAGTAGAAGAAGGACACATTCCAGGTATCAATCACATTCCATTAGGTCTACTTGAATTTCGTATGCATGAGTTAGATAAAAATGAGCACTACTATATGGTCTGTCGTTCGGGTGGTCGCAGTGGCCAAGCAACAGCATTCCTTGAATCACAAGGCTACAATGTAACGAATATGACAGGCGGTATGTTAGAGTGGGCGGGCGAAGTTAAATAACGACCTGCTCGACAATTCAAAAATTTTTTAACTAAAATTATACCCGTGGTGGTATGGAGGTAAATGATGTCAATTAAAGCAGATGTACAATTAGACGCAAAAGGTTTAGCGTGTCCAATGCCAATCGTTAAAACAAAAAAGGCAATGCAAGGCTTAGAGGACGGTCAAGTATTAGAAGTAATCGCAACAGATAAAGGCTCGAAAGCAGATTTAGCCGCATGGTCGAAAACAGTGGGGCACCAATATATTGGCACAACAGAAGAAGGCGATGTGTTATATCACTACATTCGCAAATGTAATCCTGAAGCAAGTGAAGCTGTGGAAAAAACATTCGAACAAACGGTAACAAATGAAGAAGCCATAGCAGCAAATGGTGTCATTTTAGATGTACGTGAAGCAGCAGAATATGCATTTGGTCATATCCCTGGCGCGAAATCAATGCCGATCGGTGAGCTGTATTCACGTATGTACGAGCTAGACAAAGCGCAAACTATTTACGTGATTTGCCGTACAGGTACACGTTCAGATATGGCCGCGCAGCAATTAGCGGAAGCTGGATTTACAAACATTTATAACGTCCTACCTGGTATGTCAGGTTATGCGGGCGAATTAGAGAAAGAGGTTAACTAATATGTCAAACAAAGTAGCAATCATCGCAGCAAACGGCGGCCTTTTCGACGCCTATAAAGTATTCAATATTGCAACGGCAGCAGCCGCTTCAGAAAAGGAAGTAGAAATTTTCTTCACATTTGAAGGATTAAACTTAATTCACAAACAAGGTATGCATGCGCTAGAGATGCCAGCAGGAAAAGAGCATTTCGCAGAAGGTTTTGCGAAAGCAAACGTACCAGCGATTCCACAATTAGTGGAAATGGCACAGGAGCTTGGTGTGAAATTCGTTGCTTGTCAAATGACAATGGACGTAATGGGCTTAACGAAGGAAGATTTTGTTGAGGGCATCGAAGTAGGTGGCGCTGTGACATTCCTAGAGTATGCAAAAGACGCAGCACCAACTTTAACGTTTTAAAATGCGGTATATAACCGGCCTGGTTGTTTATACTAGATAGAAATTCTTATCCACTGGTTCGGGTAGCTTCGCGCTGCCCTAACCAAAAAAATTTACAAAAAATTATACCTATGGGGGTACATTGATATGACAGTAACAGCATGGACAGCGGCTCAAGTAGCACGCAAAGTAATCGACAACAAAGATTTATTCATTTTAGACGTACGTAATGCCGATGCATTTGAAGACTGGAAAATCGATGGTCATAAGTTTGAGTACTTAAACATTCCATACTTCGAGCTTTTAGACGGCGTAGAAGAAATTTTATCGAAAATCCCTAGTGACAAAGAAGTCCTTGTAGTATGTGCAAAAGAAGGTTCTTCTATTATGGTAGCAGACATGTTATCAGAAGCCGGTTTAACGGTAGGCTACTTAGAAGGCGGTATGAAATCGTGGTCAATGTACTTAGAGCCAATTAAAGTGGGCGATCTTCGTGACGGCGGTGAGTTATACCAATTCGTACGTTTAGGTAAAGGTTGTCTTTCTTACATGGCAATTAACGGAGGCGAAGCAGCCATTATTGACGCAGTTCGCTTCACAGACGTCTTCACAAAATTCGCTGAAGATAAAGGTGTTCAAATTAAGCACGTATTTGACACACACTTACATGCGGATCATATTTCAGGTGGACGTCATATTGCAGAAAAAACGGGAGCAACATATTATTTACCACCAAAAGATGCAGAAGAAGTGGTATTTGACTACTCACCACTTGAAGACGGCTTAACAGTAAACTTAGGCGCTTCAGAAATCGAAGTAGGTGCAATGTATTCACCAGGGCACACAATCGGTTCAACGTCTTTTGTTATTGACGGACAATACTTATTAACAGGGGATATTTTATTCATCGATTCAATCGGACGTCCTGATTTAGCTGGATTGGCTGAGGACTGGGTTGGCGATTTACGCGAAACTTTATATTCGCGCTACCGCACTTTAGCAGAAGACTTAATCGTTTTACCAGCACATTTCATGATTATTGAAGAGTTAAACGAAGATGGAACGGTTTCAAAACGCCTTGGTGATTTATTCGCTGAAAACCACGGTTTAAATGTAGAGGACGAGGAAGTATTCCGTTCAATGGTAACAGACAATTTACCACCACAACCAAACGCCTACCAAGAAATTCGTCACGTTAACATGGGGAAAATTACACCAGATAATGACGAGCAAACGGAGATGGAGATTGGACCAAATCGTTGCGCAGTGCGCTAGGTTCGATTAAAGGAACAAAAGCTAAGAACGCCATGTCGTGTGGAATGCTTTTGTGACAGGCGTCGTGCCGGCCTCAAACCGTTGCGCAGTGCGTAATTTTAGAAGGAAATCTTTCCAATAAAATTTCACTTGCTTGATTTGCGGGCTACGGCAAGACCGCGATAAAATTACCGTTAATTATAATTCAGATTGTTTTAAAAAAGGAATCTGCTTTATTTCATCATTTTTTAAAAAGGTTTACCTTTATGCCAAGTAGAGTGGCGCGGAGTGAAGGCGGCAGACTCCTGCGGGAACAGCACGCGCGGAAAATCCATTTTTTTTGCCGCCGTCAGAGGCACAAAAAATTAGTTGGAGCCGTGCCCGCGGAAAGCGTCCGCCGTAACGGAGCAGAACGGATTTAATTAGAAAAACTTATTTATTTTTAACCTTATCATCCCCAACTTATGGTGATGAATCACTTACAACAATAAAACTTAAGAATAGAGGAATTTTAAATGAACATTACACAAACTTTAGACGCAAAAGGCTTAGCATGCCCAATGCCAATCGTACGCACAAAAAAGGCAATCGATGCCATTAACTCAGGTGAAGTACTTGAAGTATTAGTAACAGACAAAGGCGCATTAAATGACTTTAAAGCATGGTCAGCTGCTGGCGGCCACACAATTTTAGAGCAAAAAGAAGAAGCAGGCGTACTTTACTTCTACATCCAAAAAGCATAATTACTTGTAGAAGCTGTCGACGCAAATTTGTGAAGACAGCTTTCTTCATGTTAGAAAGAAGGATAAGAGAATGGAAATGGATTTATCGATCACATATTTAGCCGTAATTTTCGGGCTGGGCTTTATTGGCTCATTTATTTCAGGGATGCTTGGTGTTGGGGGTTCAATTATTAAATATCCGATGCTACTGTACATTCCACCACTATTTGGTTTAGCAGTGTTTACTGCGCACGAAGTATCCGGCATTAGTGCGGTGCAAGTGCTCTTTGCATCGATTGCCGGCGTGTGGGCATACCGTAAGAGTGGTCTTTTAAACAAAGACTTAATCATTTACATGGGTGCTTCTATTTTAGTAGGTAGCTTTATCGGCAGTTATGGTTCGGGCTTCTTATCAGAAGATGCGGTGAATATCGTATACGGCGTACTGGCAGTGATTGCCGCAGTGATGATGTTTATTCCACGTAAACAAGTTGATGAAAAAGCAGCGATTACTTTTAACAAGCCCTTAGCAGCAATTTTAGCGTTAGTTGTCGGTGTCGCTTCTGGGATTGTCGGAGCAGCAGGTGGTTTCTTACTTGTACCGATTTTACTAACGGTATTAAAAATTCCAACACGTGTCACAATAGCTACGAGCTTAGCGATTACGTTTATTTCGTCAATTGGTGGATCTGTCGGGAAAATCATCACAGGTCAAGTTGAGTACTGGCCAGCATTTATTATGATTATTGCGAGCATTTTAGCGGCGCCACTAGGGGCAAAAGTGGGGCAAAAAATGAATGTCAAATTACTACAATGGCTACTTGCCATCATGATCGGGGCTACCGCGATTAAGATCTGGTTTGATATTTTACTATAATAAATTGTGAACACCAAATTCACGGGATTGCTACGAATTTGCCATCTGTATTTCAATTAGATTTCACAATTACTTGTTATTGTGAACATGTAGAAAAAATACTGGAGGAACGACCAATGAAAAAACTATTAGCGCTGACGCCGTTACTTTTTGGACTGTATGCATGTGGGGATGCAGCAGAAGAAAGTGCGCCAAAAGAAACAGTGGAACAACCAGCAGAAAATGAAGTGACGCAACAAACAGACTGGGACATCGATGAGCGTTTACAAGAGCCTACAGAAGAGACGGTATGTTTTATGTGCAACATGAAAGTGTATACGCGCGATCATGAGCAGGGTGTGTTCTCGGCACAGGCCATTCGTGAAGACGGCAAATTAGTCTTTTATGATGACATCGGCTGCCTGTTAAACGACGAATATGTAAATAACGTATCGAACGAAAAATTTGTACGTGATTACACAACGTTAAATTGGTTCAATGTTGATGAGGCGTACGTGGTTAAAACGGACTTAAAATCACCGATGAACTGGGGCTATATTTTCTTTAAATCAGAAGCGGAAGCAAACGACTATATCGCACAAAATCCAAAGGCTGGATTAGCGACGCTTCAACAAGTACGTGATGAGGCAATTGAACGCCACAAGAAAAAGCAGCAAGCAAAAAAAGATGGTGCACAAGATAGCCATAATCATGACCATGACCACAATCACGGTGAAGAAGATCACACGACAGAAGATTCGAAAGAGTAGCCTATGTTTAAAAATTTGTTACTTACCGCAATACTTTTACTAAGTGTTATCACGATGCCACAGCTTAGCTTTGCAGCGCATAATCATGAAGCACCGATTGAATTTAAAAAACCGATCATTAAAACAGGTGAAAAAAGTACATTGCAAAAATTGATAGATGCAACAAAACCTGGTGACACGCTTCTTTTAGAGGGGCGTGTTTACCGCGGTTCGGTCACAATTAATAAGCCCATCACGATCCAAGGTGTCAAGGGAACAGAAATTCATTCGCTGTCAAACGCTTTGACGATTGCTGACAGTGAACAGGTTCGTTTAGAAAATCTAGTGTTTAATGCGGAAGAAACTGCTATTGTTGCGACTAATATGAGTGATTTGACGTTTAATGATGTACGTATTGTGAATGCACATGCAGGAATCTTCATTACGGAAAGTGAAAAAATCCAGTTGCAAAACGTTACGATTGAAGGGCGCGAGGGGCATTTCAAAACGAAAAATCATGCAGTCGCGATGTATAATTCAAAAAATGTAACGGTTACGAATAGCGCGATTTCGGATGTATTAGACGGCCTTTATTTGGAAAGTGTTGACGGGATTGAACTTCACGAAAATACCGTTAAAAATAGCCGCTATGCGATGCATTTTATGTATAGTGACAATATCAATTTAACGAATAATACGCTTGTTCATAATATGACGGGCTTTATGATTATGATTGGGAAAAACTTAACCTTAACAGACAATATCGTGACGAAAAACAACACGTTAAATAGCTTAGGTGTCTATTTCTATGACGTAGAGCAGGTAGTTTTCAAACGCAATATGTTAAGTGAAAATACAGTTGCGATGGATGTGCAAAACACAAAGAAAATGGTTGCCAAGTCAAATGCATTTCAAACGAACGGCACGGTCCTTCAAGTAAAACGTTCCCCGGATTTAATCGTTTCGGACAATCAGTTTTACGGCAATATTTTAACGATACGTTCTGATCAAGATCGGTTACAGCTTGCTAATAATTTTTATGATGATTATAGTGGACATGATTATGACGGGGACGGTATTGGTGACACGGCTTATATTGCAACGAATTCATTTGGACAATGGCTGGTGAAAAAGCCGGTGTATCAGTATTTTATGGAATCACCGAGTGTCATTGTACTGAACATGATGGACACAGAGGTAACAGGAAATCATGCACTTATTGTGACGGATGACCGTCCGAACATGATGAAAAATTCGTTTGAATGGTCATGGAATATCAATGGTGTACAACTTTTATTCAGTAGCATCGTATTAGTAGCAATGCTTGTAGTGAGGAGAAAATTAATATGAAACTTAGCCGAATTTTACTGGTAGCGATGAGCATTCTTTTTTTAGCTGCCTGTAGCGAAAAAACGTATGAGCCGCGCGCGGTCAACCCTGAAACCGATGTGTGCCAAATTTGTAATATGAGCATTACCCATGTGGATTATGCCGCGCAGACTGTTCTTAAAAATGGGGATCCGATTGTCTTTGATGATTTAGGTTGTTTAATGGATTACATTTTACAAAATGGTGAAGGGGACATTGGTGCGAGCTATATTCGTGCAACGAATTCTTCGGATTGGCTGAATATTAAAGAGGCGGTCTATGTGTACTCGAAGGATTACTGGACACCGATGAATTACGGTGTGCTGGCGTTTTCTTCGCAAGACGAAGCCGAAAAATATATGAATGAGGAGCCAGGTGAGCTACTTCAATATGATGATTTACTCACGCTGAACTGGGGCGTACATGAGCACGAATGAACGGACAAATGATTTTACTCGAATGTAAACAGTTATTACGTAGCCGCTGGATTCAAATCGTCACATTGCTCTTTGCGATTGTGTTTAGTGCGATTTTAATGATTCAGCATTTAGCCCTGCCAAGTACGGGTGGTTTCACGCGTCAAACCGCATCACTGTTAAATATTTTATTGTTTTTACTGCCATTATTTATGTTGACAATCGGGAGCATGAATCTTGCCAGTGACAAGGAAGCAGGCTGGCTCGGACTTTTATCGACGTATCCATTAACAATGGGGCGTTATGTTGTGACGAAATATATTGCACTGTGTCTTGTATTTTCAGCTATTAGTATCGTGGTGTTCGCGGTGGCGCTTTTTGTGGGCAGCTTTTTTGGTGGTCTGAAATTACCTGCCTTCGCGGTCTATATTACGGTGCTGATTATTGTAATCTTTAATGCCGTGAGTGTACTGCTCGGAACGTTAGCGAAATCGCGTTTACACGCACTAGCGATTGGGCTTGGTACATGGTCGGTTGTCAGCTTATTATTTTCCTATATTATGATGGCGATTGGTACCGTCTCCTCAGAAGCGTTATTAAAAAAACTTGTAATCATTATGATTCATGTCAATCCGCTTGAATGGATTCGTTACGGTTACTTTGTTTTTTCTGAGCAAACTGCTGTGTTAGGGCCAGCATTTTATGGCATGTCGAAATTTTATTCTTCACCACCAGGCTTCGTTATTTTCGGCGTTATTTCATTATTTTGGGTGGTGCTGTCGCTAATGCTATCGACAATTTTACTGAAGGTGAGAGGAAAACGCGTATGACGATTGAATTGCACAACGTAACGAAGGCGTTTAAAGGCGGGCGCGGGATATTTGATGTCAGCTTTTCTTTAAGGCCTGGGCATATTACGGCTCTTGTTGGTTCAAATGGTGCAGGGAAAAGTACGATTATTAATATGCTTACGAATTTATTAAAGCCTGATCAAGGGACGATTGAACGGAGCTGTAACGATGTACGTTATATGCCGGATGATATTAGCTTTCCGGATACATTGACAGCAGAAGAAATTATTAAATTTTTAGGCGGCTTAAAGCAAGTTTCACCTAAAAAACAAGAGGCAATCTTAAAACAAGTTGGATTAGCAGATGCGAAAAATATGAAGGTGGGCCAATTTTCTAAAGGGATGCGCCAGCGTTTAAATTTAGCGCAAAGTTTAATGGGGGATAGTTCACTCTATATTTTAGATGAGCCGACAAATGGCCTCAATCCGTACTGGATTGCACAGGTAAAGGTGATGCTCGAGCAGCAGCGCGATAATAATCAAATGGTGCTATTTTCAACGCATTTACTGAGCTTAGCGGAGGAAATTGCAGATGAGGTTGTCTTGATTCATCATGGAAAAATTTTGGCAACTGGTTCAATAGAAGACTTGCTAAGTGAATATCGTTGTCAAACACTAGAGCAGCTTTGGTTGCAGCTAACGAATCAAGGTGTTGTGCAATGAGGAAATGGTTAATCGGCATTGCTGTTGCCGTTGTCATCGGATTTGTCGCTGTGGAATTGGGTTCTACATTTCAGGATTCACAGCAGCGTGAAATCGTTCGTTCTGTTCAAGCGACGGACTTTACACTGCCAACACTTGATAATAAGGAACAATCGCTTTCTGAGGCACGTGGAAAGGTCGTCATCTTAAACTTTTGGGCATCATGGTGTGAGCCATGTAAATCCGAAATGCCACACTTCCAAACCTATTATGAACAGCATCAAAAAGATGTTGAGATTCTCGCAGTGAACTTCACAAAAAAAGATCAAATCACCCAGGTAAAAAAATTCATAGAACAGCATGAGTTAACGTTTCCAATTTTACTAGATGAAATAGGAGAAACAAGCGTAATGTATGGTGCCTTTGCATTGCCGACAACCATTATCATCGACCGAGAAGGTAAGATTGTTCATGAAATTTTAGGGTCGTTGGATGAAGCGTTATTAGACGAATATATCGAACCCTTACTAAAAAAAAAGGCGCTACTTCAACATGTGAAGTAGCGCCTTTTTTTAATAATTATGCATGTGTAGCAACATTAAATGTGCTATTGATTTTTTGCATAATTTGCTTTTGAACTTGTGTTTTTGATTGCTTTAATGCAAGCTCTAACACATCATAAATAAGCATTGAGATTTGGTGCAGCATTTGTGTGTCTTGAGAAGCAAGTTTTTTATCTTGCTGCTGTAAGGCAAGCTCTTTACGTAACAGTGTATTCATAAGCTGTGCGATTTCAAGGTGATTGTTGCGGTTTAAGATTTCATTGTGGAAACGTTGGCGATTTGTATTACGATCGTCCCATTCGTTAGCATCATTAGCGAATGTGTCCATAATTTTACCAGCTTCTTCAGACGTAATTAGTCTTTCAAGTTGAGAATTATCACTTTCAACTGGGTGATAAAGGGTAACGCCTGGTCGTAATTTAGATTGTAGGACATAGTACTGCATCGGCGTTCCAGTAAAGTTTTGTTCTACAATGCTATCAATTTGACAAATACCGTGAGATTTATAAAAAGTAAGGTCACCAATTTTGTACATTTTTTATCTGCCTCCAAAATGTTGTTATCTACTATTTTAATTGAAAAATGATTTTGCGTCAACTAAGTTGACTTTGTAGTAGAATACATTTGTAATCACCTAGTTGGTTTAGTATGATTCTTGAGAATGAATTGATTGGACGTTAGGAGTGTTATCGATGATTGATTTAATAGAACTACTCTATCGACAACATAAACAGTTGCGCTATGCGGCAGAGATGATGTGGAATGACAAATTTGAGCTACATTTAACAAGCTCAGAGTGGTATGTTTTAAAAAGTATTGCTGAAGGAAAAGTGACGGTTCCTGAGTTAGTGGAGCAATTAGATATTACAAAGCAAGGGGTACACAAGTTTTTACAGGCCCTTCAAGATAAAGGGCTGATTTCAACTGAGCTTATCCAAGGGGCAAAACGTCAGAAAATCGCCCATTTAACGGATCGAGGAAAAACAGTCATGTGTAAAAGTTTAGCACTGGACAATGAAATTTCAGAAAAAGTACGTTCTTCTATTGGCAATGAACAATATGAACAGCTTATTTCGATTTTAGGAAAACCGTTAATTCTTAAATAAATTGACACCTTTTGTTGGAACGGATCGTATTACTACAAAAGGAGTGGTGTGCTGTGAACGAAAAAGAGAAAGAATTTGTGACAGAAGAGCATATTGCAACGCGTAATAAGTTTCGGACGATCGGTCCACTTATTTTAGGAGCTGGCGTCATCTGCATGTTGATTAGCTTAATCGATTTTTTTACATTTGACCCGTTTTATGAAGAACCGAAATACTTTTTCTTAGGCTTTGTCGGACTACCACTTATGGCAATCGGATTTTCATTAACGAGCCTTGGGTACGGGGCGAAAGTAGCAGCCTATCAAAGTCGTGAGATGGCACCGGTCGCAAAGGACACGTTCAGTTATTTAGCAAATGAAACGACCGACAGTGTTGAAAAAATTGCACAAGCCGCTGCGAGAGGGAAAAGTAAAGTCGTCGAGGCGAAGCAATGTAGTAGTTGCCACGAATTAAATAAAATCGACGCGAAGTTTTGTAATGAATGTGGAAAAGCGATGTAAATGAAAGAAGTGCCTGAGTTTGATTTCAGGCACTTCTTTTTGATTGGATAGGGTTTTTAAAGAATCCCTTTATCTGAAAAAACAGCATCAACACCGAGCTGCTGCATTTGCTGCGTGATCTTCTCGTCATTGACCGTATAAGCACGAACCGTCATACCTTGTTTAATCACACGCTGGATAATCGAGCGCATGCCGTAATAATACGGAATATGAATGGCGTTACAATTAAATTGGCGCACATAATCTTCAAGATTAATAATGAGTGAAGCAAATAATAGAGCACAGTCGACGCTTGGCATCATTTGCTGGAAACGCATGATTGTTTCATGGTTAAACGATGAAACAATAACACGGTCTTTTAGTTGAAAGGCCTCGATTTGATTGGCAACGAGCATTTCAATGCCCGGGTATTCAAAGACATCGGATTTGATTTCGATATTGATTTGATGATGGGTGTTTTTAAAAATTTCAAGGACTTCTGCAAGCGTCGGGATTTGTTGCCCCGCGAATTCGGGTGAAAACCATGAACCATAGTCAAAAGTGCGCAGCTCCTCAAGTGTCATATCCTTCACAAAACCTTTGCCATTTGACGTGCGGTTAATCGATTCATCATGAATAACAACTAACTGGTTATCCTTCGTTAAATGGACATCAAATTCCACACCCCAACAATCGAGCTTGGCTGCTTGTTGAAAGGCAATCAATGTGTTTTCAGGATAACTGGCACTTAGTCCACGGTGAGCAAGAGTTTTCATAGGGCGGTCTCCTTAGCGTTCGCAAGCGATGCCATCATTGTCACGATCGCTCTTTTTGTTTAGTTTGTAAACTTCAGCTGAAACGAATGGAGCATGGTTTGTTTTGCCGCCAACATTTTTTACCTTTGCATCTTTTGCCACGCCGCCTTTATAAACAGCATTTAATGCTGTACAGTTTTTATAGGCTATAGCCTTCACTTTTGTATTTGCCTCTGCTTCAATTGTTGGAATCGACAAGCCTCCGATTAACGCAACACTGAGTAAGATTGGGGAAATATACTTTTTCATGTCAAAAACCTCCTGAATTGTTCAATTTCCAATAGTTTATCATAAAAAGAGTGAATTCACAGAAATTTGCGAATTCACTCTTACTTGAATGTTATAACTCCGTATCTTTCCCTTTTCCTAAAAGCTTATTCGACACAACGAGCCCAATTGCACCAATGACGATAAACGAAATTGAGCGAATGAGGATGTCGAGTGCAGATAAGTCAAAGAAAATCATTTTGACGATGCCGAAAAATAGCAGCCCAATCCCAGTAAGCTTTAAGTCTCGGTAGCTACGTTTGGCCGCTAAAAACAGTGCGAGGCAGGACGCAATGAAAATGGAAACGGTATTTAAGATAACAGCGGTACTCCAGTTAATTAACTCATGGAAATTCATAAAGTTCGTTAAACTAAAGAGCGCAAAAATTGAAATAAGGGTACTGGCAATCAGTAGTTTTTCGGTATTTTGTTCTAAAATGTGCGCGTAATTTTTATAAATGGCCCCGTGTTTCCAGACATCTACTACAATAGCCCAAGCGAGACCGATATAAAGAAGGCGCATCATGAAGGCGATACTGACTGCTTGTTCGTCTACCCACACACTCGATAACATTGTAAGTGCAGCCACCGCGTAAACCGTAGCTGCGATAAGTGGCAATAGACTACCGACTACATCACGCTTGATAAGTAGTAGCGCGACAAAGGAAATCGCAATCCCCGCGTACACTAAATACGTCATCAAATGATTCGGCATATACGCTGCATCAATTTTCCAAATATAAATCAGTGCTGCCACATAAATGAGTACGGGCCAAACATCTTGTTGGATCACCAGTAGCTTCGATTGGTTAATAGTCGCATTTTTCGTTCGAAGAAATGCGCGGTACAGCAGCACTAGCATGATAATAACCAAAAGATTCGTCACATGTGAGATGGACATAAATGGAGAAACCTCACAGAAGGCAAGCACGAATAGTACAAGCATCGTAAAGACAAAGCTATATACAAATTTCATAAAAGTAATCGCATGCTTTATCGCGAGCATTAACCCCGCAAACGCCACAGTGACAAGTAATAATAAAATCACATCACGAGACAAATCGAGCTGTGCAATTAAATTGAGCAAAGTAAGCACTGTTAATGTGGCTACAACATCAAATAGCATCGTAGTTTTTCGTTGCCATAGCACGTTCGTCACGAAACATAAAATACCAAGCATAAGAAGTAGCGCAACTGAACGCATCGCTTCTTGATTGACTAGCATACTATTGATTGCAACGAGCACCGCTATCGTAAAGCTAAAAAGTAGGCTTGCGTGCCATTTACTTTTGGTGTTAGAAATGCGCAAGAAGCTTGCTAAAAATACGCTATATAAAAGCACAATAGCGAATACAAAAAATTCTACCTGTTCCACATGGAAAGTGGAAACAATGATAAGTGCTAACAACGAAAACACCAGACCAATAGAAAGTGCGTTCTGTTGTTTGTATTTTACAATAACAATTTGCACGACAATAAATAGCAAGACAACAAAAATGCCAATAATGACCGCACTAAATGCCATATATTCCAGTAAATACGGTAGCAGTAGGGAAGTAAACACAACAAGCACGGTTAATGCCTCGTTTTCTTTTACATAGCTGATCCATACACCGTACACGATATAAAGTAGCGCAATGATAAGCGCTGCATAAAGACCGAGCACATCATACAAAATGGCACCGGCAGCAGTTGTTAAAATCCCGACGATAAATGCGCCACCATAAAGCGAAAGGGCGACAACCCGCGATTTTTGCTTTTTCTCCATGAGCAATGCACAAGCAGCTAAACCGAATGATAACGCAAATCCAGCAATGATTTTGATACTATCCGATAAAATGCCATAATCACTGACAAGTTTTAAGCCCCATAATACGCCGAGTACTAAAATGACCATAAAAATTCTAGGGAGTGCACGTGTCAGTGTTTCTTCAAGTGAACGTTTTTCCTGTACTGGCTTTGGTTCAACCGGCTGCACAGGTGCTACTTTTACACGAACATCCTCCTGTTTTGGCGAAATTGGTGTCACTACTGGTAGTTCTTGTTCTTCTTTGACAGCAGGTTCTAAGTACACGTGTTGCTTTAAATGCTGCACTTCACTACGTAAATTCCGAACTTCCTTTTCAAGCGCACCAATTCGCCTTAACAGATTCTCTTCTTCTTTCATGGCATTCAACCTCTCTTAAATGTTGTTCTTTGTTATACGTAAACCCGTTTAGAATACAAAAGCGAATTCACAAGGGAGGATGTGAATTCGCTATGTATTATCCCATTATATTGTAACCGCTATCGATATAAATCGTTTCGCCTGTTACACCACGAGATAAGTGACTTAGCATCACAATCGTCATGTCGGCCACTTCCTCTTGATTGGTGTTGCGTTTAAGCGGTGCGGTTTCCTCGATTTTGTGCAAAATTTGGTTGAAACTTGGTACACCTTTTGCGGCTAATGTACGAATCGCCCCAGCAGAAATCGCATTGACACGAATATTATCTGCACCAATATCTGCTGCTAAATAGCGCATTGACGCTTCTAATGCTGCTTTTGCGACACCCATCACGTTGTAGCCATCAAGCACGCGTTCAGCACCTAAATAAGACATCGTGACGATTGAGCCACCTTCCGTCATATAAGGTTTTGCCGCTTTTGCGACTGCGATTAATGAATACGCGCTCGTATCTTGCGCAAACGCATAGCCTTCGCGTGATGTTTCTACAAAGCGATTACGTAAATCCTCAGCATGCGCAAACGCAACCGAGTGCACGATGCCGTGAATGACGTTAAACTCGTTGCCAATTGTTTCGAATGCCTGTGCGATACTGTCGTCACTATTGACATCACATTCAACGATTGCTGTTTTATGTTCTGTGTAATTCGCGATTTGTTTTTCGATTTTTCCTTTTGAACGTTCTTTACGATAGGTGAAAATCACATTTGCACCTACATCGAATAGTCGCTTTGCAATGCCCCAAGCAATACTGCGCTCATTGGCAACTCCCATCACGACAATATTTTTTCCCTTTAATTGTAACAAATCCATCATGACACCCCTGTATAATAGTTATTGTTAGTACCTACTACTAATAATAACTATAACATTGAGTAATCGAAGTGTAAATCATTTTCTTAGACAAATTAAAAAACGATTTCTTGAAAAATCTCAAGAAATCGTTTGTGTACAGTTATTCAAATTTTAATGCGTCGCCTTCGAATGACTCGTCTGCAACCTTGATTGAATCTGTTGGGCAGCCTTCAACTGCATCTTGCATGTCTTCTAGTAGATCCTCTGGAACTTCAGCAGTACCCATGTTATCATCTAAAATAACGATTGCAATTCCTTCGTCATCATAATCATAAATGTCAGGTGCAGCAGCGCCACAAGCGCCACAAGCGATACAAGTATCTTTATCTACGATTGTATATTTTGGCATTGTTACCTCTCCTTTGTACGTTCGCTTCCGTAAAGCTCTTATTTATTCTAATTGTGTTCTTCACACATTTCAACCTAATACTACGAAAATGAGGGATTTGATTTGCTAATTCAACAAATTCTTTTAAAAGTCTTACATATTTTTCAGCAGGAGCGCACCGTATCTGCAGCCTTTCATCTATTAAAAGGGAAACGCTCTGGTCAAACAATTCAAGATGTGGGGCTTTATAAATTGTACCCGTTTTTTGGTCTTTTACCAAAATTAACACGTCAAAATTTTGAGCAGCACATCGATTTACTGTTTGCAAAAAATTATATTGATATTGATGAAAATGGCTATTACAAGATGAGTGAACAAGGACAAGCGCTCGCCAAACAGCCGCTAGATGTAACCTTTGATAGCTGGCATTATCGGGGCAATGAGCACGTATTTTTCGGACGATTATCACTTGTCGTACAAAGTTTGTCACATCAAATCAATAACCAACAAGCATTTATTCCGATTGAACGTAATGAGCAAATTCAACATTGGGTGCGTCAATTTTTAATCGCCAATCACTTTCAACACCGAACGTTACAGCCGTTATTATATGATGAAATGTCTTTGAGTTTAGAAAAGCTTTCGATAGAGGAAAACGTGAAAGAGCTTTTAATGTACCGTTTAACTGGCTATAACGAGCCCGGCTTTACATGGCAGCAGCTGGCGTTTGGCTATCAGCTGCAGGAAATGGATGTACAGCTCATGTATATTAGTGGCTTACACGCATGGTTAATTGAAATTGAACAACAGAAACCGACCTATCCGCTTCTTGCAAAAATGGCTGAAAACATTCGTGTGGAAGCGTTACTAACCAATTCTGCTCTTGAAACGGCCCAACTGTATAAAAAGGGACGTTCACTTGAAGAAATTAGCCATATCCGTCGTTTAAAAATGAGTACGATTGAAGATCATGTTGTGGAAATGGCCATGAATGAGCCGAACTTTTCCATTGATGATTTCGTCCCACTAGAAGCGCAACAGCAAATTCTACAAGCGATGGAAGACTATGAAACAAAGCGTTTAAAAACATTGAAAGAAATTTTACCGCATGTCAGTTATTTTCAACTGCGTATCACGTTGGCGAAGGGAGCGACAACCGCATGAATGTAGAAGCCACACTAAGGCAACAATTTGGTTATGAAACATTTCGACCGGGACAGCGTGAAATCATTGAAGCACTAGTTGCTGGACAAGACGTTGTTGCGATTTTACCGACGGGTATGGGGAAATCGCTCTGTTATCAGCTACCAGGCTATATATTTACAAAGCCGGTACTCATCGTATCGCCACTATTATCTCTCATGCAAGACCAAGTCGACCAGCTAAAACAGCGCGGTGAAAAGCGTGTTGTCGCGCTCAATTCATTTTTAACCCCAGACCAGAAGCGGTATGCCCTGCACTTTTTGCATGAGTACCGGTTTATATTTGTGTCGCCTGAAATGCTGTTGCAGCCGCAAGTGAAAGCCCGGATTGAACAAATGGAGCTGTCACTCATTGTGGCAGACGAGGCACACTGTATTTCGCAGTGGGGCTTTGATTTTCGTCCGGATTATTTGCGCATTGGTGAAGTGTTGCCACAACAAAAGCGTCCACCAATTTTAGCGTTATCGGCAACAGCAACGGAATCGGTATTGCAGGACATTCAGCATTATCTACAGATGCAAAAGCCGTTTCATTATATGCATTCGGTCAACCGTGAATCTATTTATTTAGTGAAAAAGACATTTTCAATGAAAGAAGAGAAGATTGATTGGATTGTCGATCATGTTTCAAAAACTGCGGGACCGGGCATTATTTATACGCAATCGCGTGCGAAAACAGAAGCAATTAGCTTGCTACTATTAGAAAAAAATATTGCCGCCGCTGCCTACCATGCAGGGAAAGACGCGCAGGATCGGCAATTTATTCAGCAACAGTTTTTAACGGATAAGCTAGAATGGATAGTTGCGACAAATGCATTTGGAATGGGTGTACATAAAGAGAATGTTCGCCAAATTATTCATGAAACAATGCCGGCAACCTTATCGAATTACATGCAAGAAATTGGTCGTGCTGGACGTGACGGCAAAGACGCCGTTGCTTTCTTACTGTATGCAGATGGAGACGAGCAGTATGCGAAGTTTATTGCAACCGAGGACTTACCGAAGGATGCACATATTGACCGCTTCATGCAGGTAGTAGCAAGTGGCGAGCAGCCGAATGTGTTACTGACGCGCGGCGAACTGTCAGAAGTTGCATTTCGCGTATTAAATTACTGGCTTCAGCAAGAATCACCGGAACTTGTGAAAAAACGCATGCAAGAGTTACAGTTTAAGAAATTTGCAGAAGTGAAGCACGTATTAAAATTAATCGAAAGTACAGATTGTATGCGCGAGCAGGTGGTTCAATACTTTGGACAAGTACTTGAAGAAAAACAAGAGAACTGTTGCACCAATTGTGGGATTCAGGAGGGTGCGTTTTTAGCAGAGCGTAAGACGCAAGAGCAAACACAAATGACTACTTGGCAACAACGATTACAGCAAATATTGCTACGAAACTAGTAAACTTAAGGTGAACCGTTTACTTTTTTGTAGAAATTCGTCATAATATGTGTAAATGTTTTAGTAGTTGGAGGGTTGAATAGGCCATGACAAAAGAAGATTACCGTGAAAAGGTAGAAGAACATCGTCAAGAGATTGACTTACATAATGAGTCAGGTTCGAAATTGTCGCGTGCGAGCCGACATCAGAAAAAAGGTAAGAAAAAACAATCGAATCCAGTTATGAAGCTACTAGTCTTTATCTTAATTTTCATTCCATTAAGTATTTTAGGCTATGTGTGGCTCTTTTATGAACCAAGCGCATCAGAGGCTGGAAAAGTAGCTGTGGAAGATAAGAAAGATGATGTCGTTGTAGAAATTGTAAAGCAAGATTCGGATTCAGCAAAAGCTGCGGCTGAAGATAATGAAGATAAAGATGAAAAACCAGATGCAGAGGCTGTGAATAAATCCGAGGCAGAAAAGCAACGTTTAGCTGCTGAAGAAGCAAAGATTGCTGAACAAAAATTAGCAAAAGATAAAGATGTAGCAGAGGCCAAAAAAGCAGAAGAGGCTCAAAAAGTAGCCGCGAAAAAAGCAAAAGAGCTAGAAGAAAAGAAAAAAGCGGAAGCAGCGGCAAGTGCAGAGCAAAAAACACATACCGTACAATCGACGGATAATTTATACCGTATTGCCATAAAATATTATGGAGATGGTAGCCCTGCTAGTATCGCAAAAATTAAAGCGGCAAATAATCTAGGCTCAGATAGTATTTCCACTGGGCAAGTGTTAATTATTACGCCTTAAAGGTTTATTTCTTTTAGCTGTATAGTGAATTAGGAAAAGACGAATCGTGAATGCGCTCGTCTTTTTCTTATTTGAATTGGAGGTAGGCATATGGTTGTTATCACATTATTGGCGCTCGCTTGCCTAAGTGTTTTACTGTATATGTGGAAGCAGGCGTGTGAAAATAACGTTCGTATGCATGAAGTTACGGCAACTGGTCATGGTGAACCAGTGCAATTATTTTTTATTTCAGATACACATGCTCGAAAAATCAATAAAAAGATGATTGAATCCATACCAGGTAAGGTGGACGCAGTAATTATTGGCGGCGATTTTGTCGATCGTCGTACGTCGCAACAAACATTGCTTGAGAATATTCGACTGTTAAAAACGCTCGGTCCGGTTTATTTTGTGTGGGGCAACAATGACATGGAAATTGATGAACAACTCTTACGTAAATTATTTTCGCAGCATAACGTCACTTTGCTAGAAAATGAAGTGGTGCAAATAGGAAAGCAGCAAGATTTTTATTTAAGCGCGGTTACTTTTAGCCCAGACAAAGAAAATATTAAGCGTGCCCTAGCAACATGTAATTTAGAGAAAACGGCGTTTATCGCCCATAACCCAGATTTGTTTAAAAAAGTGCATAGTCAGTTCAAGCCGTTAGTAAGTATTGGTGGACATTTACACGGAGGACAAATTCGCCTCGGGAAATGGGGCATTCAACCCCATGGCTATTTTAAGAAGGTTGGCAATCGCTACGAGCTTGTCAGTAATGGCTACGGTACAACGTTGCTACCACTTCGACTAGGTGCAAAACCGGAATGCCATATCATTCAAATAAACTTTGAATAAACTAAACGCAAGTAGAAAAATAGCAGTATAATAAATGCATTGAACCAATTTAAGGAGATGTTACTATGCAAAAAGTAGAAGCCATCATAGTTGGGGGAGGCCCCTGTGGTTTATCTGCTGCGATTGAGTTGCAAAATATCGGTTTAACACCGATTGTTATTGAAAAAGGGAATATCGTAAATGCAATCTATAATTACCCAACACATCAAACGTTTTTTAGTACGAGTGAAAAGCTAGCGATTGGCGATGTGCCGTTTATTATTGAAGAGCGTAAACCAAAACGTAACCAAGCCCTTGTTTACTATCGTGAAGTGGTAAAGGCGAAAAAGATTCAAGTTAATCGTTTTGAAGCCGTACAACGTGTTGAAAAACACGGGGACCTATTTACGGTTACAACGGATAAAGAAACGTATGAAACACCGTATGTTGTCATTGCAACAGGCTATTATGACAATCCGAACTATTTAAATCTTCCAGGCGAAAACTTACCTAAAGTACATCATTATTTCAAAGAAGCGCACGAATTTTTTGATTTACATGTTTTAGTGATTGGTGGAAAAAACTCTGCCATTGATGCTGCACTCGAATTAAATAAAGCAGGCGCACATGTAACGGTTGTCTACCGCGGTGAAGACTATTCACCAAGCATTAAGCCTTGGGTGTTACCAGAATTTTTAGGCTTAGTACGTGAAGGTGAAATCGCGATGCATTTTAATACAAATGTCAAAGAAATCCGCGAGCAGGAAGTTGTACTTGATGTCGATGGGATTGAACAAACTATAGCAAACGATATTGTCTTCGCGATGACGGGCTATCACCCAGATCATAGCTTTATTCGTGCAATGGGCGTAGAGATGGACGAGGAAACAGGTCGCCCAACATTTGATGCTGAAACAATGGAAACGAATGTCGACAATTTATACATTGCCGGAGTATTAGCGGCTGGTAATAATGCCAATGAGATTTTCATTGAAAATGGTCGCTTCCATGGGGGCATGATTGCCAATAAAATTGCACAGCAAATGAAATAAGAGGTGAATGTATTGAAAAAAAAAGTGGCGTTAATTACAACAGGTGGAACGATTGCCAGTACACGTAATGAGAAAAATAAATTAGAATCAGGCAAGCTTGATGGCAAGGCAATTTTAGCGATGTGTCAGCTTGAAAACGAGATGGATATTGAACTAATTGACTTATATCAAGTGCCATCGATGCATATGACCTTTGATAATTTAAATCAATTAAATAAAACGATCCAACAAGTATTTCAAGATGAATCGGTGAGTGGCATTGTTGTTACACATGGGACGGACAGCTTGGAAGAGACGGCGTACTTTTTAGAGTTAACGATACATGATACGCGTCCGGTTATTGTAACCGGTTCACAAAAATCACCGGGCGATATCGGCACAGATGTCTATTCGAATTTACGTAATTCTTTACTTGTTGCCTCAAGTGATGAAGCGAAAAATATCGGGACATGTGTTGTGTTTAATGAAAAAATTATTCACTCAAAATATGTGAAAAAGGTCCATTCTTCAAGCATTAACGGCTTTGGTGCAATTGGCTATGGCATGCTTGGTTTTATCGATAATGATGAGGTCGTTATCTATCAAAAGCCGACGCATAAAGAAGTTTATGCCATTCAAGAAAGTTATCCGGTAGTAGAGATTGTCTTAGCCTATTTAGGAGCAAGCTCGATCATGTTAGATGCTTTAGTTGAAGCGGAAGTAGATGGTGTGATTCTTGTTGGTGCAGGACGCGGACAAGTGACACCCAAGATGACAAGTGTGATTGAAAAGCTCTGTCAAAAGGGCGCAAAGGTCGTGCTAACTACGTCTACAGAAGAAGGACGCGTTTTCCCAACCTACGATTACTATAGCAGTGCCAATAATTTAAAAGATAGCGGTGTATTAATGGGTGGCGATTTTGACCCGAAAAAAGCACGTTTGAAACTCTTATTAATGCTGGCAAATGGAAATACAGACTTTGATACGTTTATGCATTAACTCATGAAAACTCAGCTATTGTGGCTGAGTTTTTTGCTTTATCTAGGCTAAAGCGCTTTTGTTCTGGGATTTAAGTATCAAAATCTTGTGATACTTCACCTCACTGAACTAATAGTGCTATAATAATTGTAGTTTATTTTTAGGAGAAGGGGGCCTGGTGACATGTTCATACTTGTATCTGCAGCAATTGCACCGGGTTTGGCCCTACTCAGTTATTTTTATTTACGCAATCAAATGGACACCGAGCCAAGACGTGCACTTTTACATGCTTTTATTTATGGGGCGATTATTACATTCCCAGTCATGTTCATTCAATTTGTGTTACAAGAAGAACAAACATTTACCGATCCATTTTTTATTAATGTCATATTTACGAGTACATTTGAAGAAGTGATAAAGTGGCTGATTATTTTTGCCGTGATTTTGCGTCATGTGGAATTTGATGACCCGTATGATGGCATATTATTTGGCGCTGCGGTATCACTCGGATTCGCAACGGTAGAAAATGTCATCTATTTATTGTCATACGGTATTGATCAGGCGTTTATGCGTGCGCTCTTACCGGTTTCAAGCCATGCGTTGTTTGGCGTTGTAATGGGCTATTATTACGGGAAAGGGAAGTTCTCGAGTGATGAAATTCAGAAGAAGTATATATTCTTGGCTTTAGTAGCGCCGATGGGATTACATATTATGTATAATTCGATTTTAATGCTTGAAGACAACTTTATTTATGTCATGCTGCCGTTTATGTTGTTTTTATGGTGGTTTGCCTTACGTAAAGTAAAGCAGGCGCATGAGCATTTAATTGAGCATTTATCAAAATATCATGAACGGTTCTGATATACCTGGGCGGAAAGTATTTACTTTTCGCCCAGTACTTCGTTCATATGTTATTTAACCGCTTTAGGGCGGTGTTTTTGCGGTGGTCAGAAGTAAGAACGAATGCTAAGTTTGTCACATCCTGTGACAAACTTAGCATTCATGACCAGCATCGTGCTGGCCTCCATCCTCGGCGCAAAAGGTATTGTCCAGAAAACATTCTGGACAATACCTTTCTCTATGTATAAGATTTATTTTTTTCACCATCCTACGTATAAAGGAGTGTTTGATGTGAAAAAAATTGTTTTGTTAGGCATGTTGTTCGCGCTATCACTTGCACCAACGAGTTCAGCCTTTACGAATCAAGAAATCCAGCGCGGTGCATTTGGAGATGATGTCATTGAACTACAGGCCAGATTGCAGTATATCGGTTTTTATAATGGCGATATTGACGGCAAATTTGGCTACGGGACGTATTGGGCTCTTCGAAATTTCCAAGAGCAGTACGGGTTGCCGGTTGACGGAATTGCAGGGCAAACAACAAAGGAAAAATTACTGAATAACTCAGATTACGACGAAGCCTATGTGCAAAAGCAAATTCGTGCAGGCAATCGTTTTACGCATTACGGCAATTCCCCGCTCGATCAGCAAGTAAAGGAAGGGGGCGGTTCGAATTCAACTACTTCGATGCAGCTACCACCAGGTTATAGCGAGCAGGATTTGCAAATTTTAGCGAACGCGGTGTACGGAGAATCGCGCGGTGAACCATACGAAGGGCAAGTGGCGGTTGCTGCAGTCATTTTAAATCGTTTAGAGTCTCCAGAATTTCCAGATACGATTTCTGAAATTATTTTTCAACCATTAGCGTTTACTGCGGTTGCGGATGGACAAATTTGGCTGACACCAAATGAACGTGCAAAACAAGCGGTACTCGATGCGATTAACGGATGGGATCCTTCCGAAAATGCACTGTATTATTTCAATCCAAAAACGGCAACGAGTAAATGGATTTGGACAAGGCAGCAAATCAAACAGATTGGCGAACACATTTTTTGTGTATAGGCAGGTGACATGATGAGAAGTTTAACCTATTTATTGGGATTATTTGTTGTTATTTTAGCCTTTGTGTCCATTGATTATTACAATCAAAACAAGCAGCTTGAGCGTGCTGTATACGCTACGCAGACGCGTGATTTCTCAGCCGCTACAGAAAAATTATCCTTGCTGCATACAACGGTTGAGCAATCATTACTTTTTAAAGATGAAAAAACGTTGTCAAATGAACTAGATTCGATTTGGCGGATGAGCAGTGAACTTCGAAAATCTGTTGCCAATTTACCATTGCAGCAGGATGTACAAAATGATTGGATGCGTTACTTAGGTAAAGTTGGTGACAATGCCAAGCAAGCCGCTAATAGTGGGGATTACACCGAGTGGCAAAACAAAATGGGGACAGTCGCAACGAATTTGCAAGCCTTTGCTGAAGAATGGAATGTCGCAACAGTCGCCTTTTATAATAATGATACAGATTTAAAGAAATGGACGAATAATCAAAAGCTAGAGCTCGGCGATTCACCATTTGTTAATGTCTCGAAGCAACTGAAGTCCTATAATGAAACGGATTTCCCGCTAACGGCGAGTGAATCAGATTATGAAAAAAAGCGAGACTTACAGCATTTAAAAGAGCAAAAGATTACGAAAAGCGAGGCCATCCAAACGTTTAAAATGTATTTCCCTCATATTGATGATGCCATCGTAACGGTTTCAAAAAGTAAGGATGATGCACCATACCCGTTTTACCATATTCAATATGTGCGCGGTGCCAGAATTGGCTATGCGGATATTACAGAGAATGGCGGGCACTTGCTGTCATTTTTAATGGAGCGTCCGGTGACAAAAAATCCGAGGTCGCATGAGGAAATCACAACAGCTGCACAAAACTTTATGAAACAGGTAGGCTATGAAGACGTGACGTTAAGTGAATCGCGTGAAAATCACGAAGCGTGGCACTTTGTCTTTACGCGCACGTTAGACGACGGCGCACTTGTTTACCCAGATAGTATTCAAGTGAAAGTAGCGAAGGATAACGGTGAAATCATGGGAGTCAATGCGATGGAATATATTCAAGAAGAAACGATTCCAACGCAAGCTGAGCTACCGATTCAGTGGGAAACCTTTTTTGCAGATCATGTGACAGTAGAGGAAGTGAAGAAAATTTATACGGCCAATGCTGCACTGGAACTACGCAAATGCTATGAAGTAATTGCCCGTGTAAATAATGCGAAACAAGACACATTTCGAATTGTCATTGATAGCGAAAAACAAGAGGTACTAAAAATTGAAAAATTATACTAAGGAATTTGAAAATTTCCTTTACAGTCTCTAGTATAAATATCCATCCCGTGAGATAATAGTGGTAATTATCGGATTGGCGGGAGAGGCAAATGGAACTAAAACTTGGTACTCAATTGATATTAGAACCTACTTACACAGAACGCAACGAAAAATTCCGTTGCCGTGTAGTAGAAAAAATCGGAAACATTATTTATATTGATTATCCGATTAATTTACAAACAAATAAGACTGCATTTTTAATTGATGGCGCGCAATTTCGTGGTTATTTTAATACAGAAACAAAGGAAAGTTATTGCTTCAATACGGAAGTTTTAGGCCGTAAAGGGGGCAATATCCAAACGATCATGCTAGCGTGTCCGCCAAAAGATGAGTTTATCAAAATTCAGCGTCGTGAATATGTACGCGTCGAGACGCCAGTAGATATTGCGATTGAATTTGAAGGACGCAACTATCAGTTTGTTGCTGAAGATATTAGTGCGGGTGGTACAGCGATTCACATTAAAACACCAGTTGGCTTTACAGAGGGCGACGAAGTGCAGCTAGTGGCGGTCTTGCCGTTTTCAAATGGAGACATACGCTATATAGAAACGAAAGCAATTGTCGTTCGGATTTTTGAGCGAGATCAAATGCAAGTGGCATCGATTCGCTTTACTGATACAGATGATATAGATCAGCAGCACATTGTTCGCTTCTGTTTCGAGCGCCAAGTGTTAATTCGTAAAAAAGAATTAAATGAATTATAAAAAATAAGGAAAGCGTACTTTGAAAAGTTTTTTCAAGGTGCGTTTTTTCATTGTAAAATAAGGTATATGAATTAATTAATTTTATGCAATATGATACAATATCAACGGAAAGTAGGGATTATTTTATGGTGAAAAAAATTCAAATTGCAATTGACGGTCCGGCAGGGGCAGGTAAAAGTACAATCGCAAAAATCGTAGCGGAAGCACTTGGTTTTACATACATTGATACCGGTGCAATGTATCGCGCGGTAACGTATAAAGCGTTAAACGAAAACATACAATTACATGACGCTGGAGCAATCGAAGCCATGCTACAGGAGACAACAATCGCATTAAAGCCTTCAGAGCAAGGGCAATTAGTATTTGTTGACGGAATCGATGTGTCACAGGCGATTCGTTCAAACGAAGTGACATCGAATGTATCGGAAGTGGCAGCACATGCAAATATTCGCGAGATCTTAGTAGCGATGCAGCAAAAGTTAGCAGCTGATGGTGGGGTTGTCATGGACGGCCGTGATATCGCAACACATGTGTTGAAGACAGCAGAGCTAAAAATCTTCATGTCTGCAACAGTAGAAGAGCGTGCACGTCGTCGTTTCTTAGATAACGAACGTCGCGGGATTGAGTCAACAATCGAATCTCTACAACAAGAAATCGCATTACGCGACAAGTTGGATAGTGAGCGTGAAGCGTCGCCGTTAATTCAAGCTGAAGATGCATTATTTTTAGATACAACAGAGCTATCGATTGACGAAGCAGCACAAGAAATTTTAAAGCTTGCACAGCAAAAAATGCATTAATCTGGCGCTCATTTAATGCGCAAGTGAGAAATTTCTGAAAACAAAGGGATATATTTTGTTTTTGTGGAACTTTTCGAATAAAATAAAAAGTGGAATATGCGAAGGAGGGTTACATATGTCTGAGGAAATGAATTTAGGGTCAAACCAGCAATTTCAAGAAGGAGATATTGTAAAAGGTGTTGCTGAAAAGGTAGATGAAAAGTCAGTAACGGTTTCGATTGAGGGTGCACCTTTCGACGGAATTATACCGATTAGCGAACTTTCAAGCTTACACATTGAAAAAGCTTCTGATTTAGTTTCAGTTGGCGATCATTTAGATTTAATGATTACAAAGGTAGAGGAGGAGAATTACGTACTTTCTAAGCGTAAGGTCGATGCGATTTCTGCATGGGATCAGCTTGAAGTGAAATTCAAATCCGGTGAAGTGTTTGAAGCAGAAGTAAAAGATGTTGTAAAAGGCGGGCTTGTCGTCGATTTGGGCGTGCGGGGCTTCGTTCCAGCTTCACTTGTTGAAGATTATTTTGTAGAAAACTTTGATGATTACAAAGGCAAAACATTGAGCTTTAAAATTACAGAATTAGATAAAGAAAAAGGCCGTTTAATTTTATCGCACCGCGCCGTTTTAGAAGCGCAAAAAGCTTCGAAAAAGCAGCAAGTCATTGATACGATTCGACAAGGCGACATTTTAGAAGGTACTGTCCAGCGTCTAGCGAACTTTGGTGCTTTCATCGATTTAGGTGGCGTCGACGGGCTTGTGCACATTTCACAAGTGGCACATGAGCACGTAGATGATGTATCAAAAGTGCTTTCAGAAGGCCAAGCTGTGAAAGTGAAGGTGCTTTCGATTGATCCAGCAAATGAACGTATTTCGTTATCCATTAAAGATACGTTACCTGGACCATGGACGGACATTGAACACAAAGCAGCAAAAGGGTCTATTCTTACGGGTACGGTAAAGCGCTTAGTAACATTCGGCGCGTTTGTGGAATTATTCCCAGGCGTTGAAGGACTTGTGCACATTTCACAAATTTCACATAAGCACATCAATACACCTCATGAAGCGTTAAAAGAAGGTCAAGAGGTGGAAGTGAAGGTGCTTGAAGTGAGTGAAGGTGAAAAACGCCTAGCGCTAAGCATCAAAGCGTTACAAGAAGCAGAACAGGCAGACGAAAACTTCGATTATGAGCTACCAGAAGAAAATACTGGCTTCTCATTTAGCGACGTTATTGGCGACCAGTTAAAAGGCTTTAAATAATACACGTAAAATACAATCTTTCTCTAATAAGAGAGAGGTTGTATTTTTTATTCCGTATAAAGTTGTTGTTAGAGGGAATATATACACCCCGCATAAATTTATTAAATTGCTGAATTGGTGGGCCTCGCAAACGGCATTAAAGACAGTAGTATGGACATGTACCAAGTGGCCATAATGCTGTCATGCCGTAGCCCATCAATAAAAAAGTAAGACTTTATTCAAACATCACTCATATTGATAAAAAGCCAAATACATTTCGAATAGTGTGAAAAAATGATATAATGGACGAATTCGTGTATAATACAAGAAGATAGAGTTTGGAAGGATGAAGTACAGATGACAAAACCAGTAATCGCCATCGTAGGACGTCCGAACGTAGGTAAGTCGACAATCTTTAACAGAATCGTCGGCGAACGTGTATCAATCGTGGAAGATATTCCAGGTGTAACACGTGACCGTATTTATAGTTCGGCTGATTGGCTAGCACATGAATTCAATATTATCGATACAGGCGGTATTGATATTGGAGACGAACCATTTTTAGAGCAAATTCGTCAGCAAGCAGAGATTGCTATTGATGAAGCAGATGTAATTATTTTCATGACAAATGGTCGTGAAGGTGTAACAGCAGCGGATGAGCAAGTAGCAAGAATCTTATATAAAACAAAAAAACCAGTTGTCTTAGCTATCAACAAAGTCGACAACCCTGATATGCGTCATATGATTTATGATTTCTATTCATTAGGTTTCGGTGAGCCTTGGCCAATTTCAGGTTCACACGGTTTAGGTTTAGGGGATTTATTAGACGAATGTGCGAAACATTTCCCAGACCAAGATGAAGAAAACTATGACGAAGACACGATTAAATTTTCATTAATCGGTCGTCCAAACGTAGGTAAATCATCATTAGTAAACGCATTCCTTGGTGAAGATCGCGTAATCGTAAGTGAAATCCAAGGAACAACGCGTGACGCAATTGACTCACCGTATTCATTTGATGGACAAGAATATGTCATCATCGATACAGCGGGTATGCGTAAAAAAGGTAAAGTATATGAAACGACTGAAAAATATTCAGTATTACGTGCATTACGTGCCATCGAACGCTCTGACGTTGTTTTAGTTGTTCTGAATGCGGATGAAGGTATTCAAGAACAAGACAAAAAAATCGCGGGTTATGCGCATGAAGCGGGTAAAGCGATTGTGATTGTTGTAAACAAATGGGATGCGATTGAAAAAGATGAAAAAACAATGAACCTGTTCACTGAACAAATTCGTGAGCATTTCTTATTCTTAGATTACGCACCAATCGTCTTCGTATCAGCGAAAACGAAACAGCGTGTACGTAACATCTTACCGATCATTAGACGTGTAAGTGAAAATCACGCAATGCGTATTCAATCATCAATCTTAAATGAAGTAATCGAAGACTCTGTAGCACGTAACCCGGCGCCAACAGATAAAGGCAAGCGTTTACGTATTTACTACGCAACGCAAGTGGCAATTAAACCACCGACATTCGTTGTGTTCGTAAATGAACCAGAAATGATGCACTTCTCATATGAGCGCTTCTTAGAAAATCGTATTCGTGAAACTTTCGATTTCGAAGGTACACCAATTCGTTTAATTACACGTGCTCGTGACTAATAATAAAAATGGCGCTAGTTTATGAAAATGAACTAGCGCTTTTATTTCATATGGATTTGACTTAAAGCGGAATCATTTTAAGTGAAATTGGGGGTTATTTAATGGAAAATGTAGTAGTTTTAGGGGCCGGTTCTTGGGGGACGGCACTCGCAATCGTATTAGCTGAAAATGGACATAACACATTAATTTGGTCGCATCGTGAGGACCAAGCAACAGAAATTAATGAGCACCACACAAATAAAAAGTATTTACCAAATACCACGTTACCGCAAAACTTAAAGGCAACAAGTAACCTAGAAGCAGCAGCGAAACACGGTTCAACAATTGTCATGGCGGTGCCGACAAAAGGCATTCGCGGGGTATGTACGGAAATTTCACAATACATCGAACAGCCCGCATTATTCGTGCATGTATCAAAAGGCATTGAGCCAGATTCGTTAATGCGTATTTCAGAGTTTATGGAACAAAGCTTAGCAGAACATGTGGTCAGTGATCTTGTCGTATTATCAGGCCCTTCTCACGCAGAAGAGGTTGTCTTACAGCATCCAACAACGGTTACGGCAGCTTGTAAAAACTTAGCAGCAGCTGAAAAAGTACAAGACTTATTCATGAACCATTATTTCCGCGTCTACACAAATGACGATGTTGTGGGTGTAGAAATCGGTGGCGCACTAAAAAACGTCATTGCACTAGCTGCAGGGATGATCGACGGCTTAAATTACGGCGACAACGCCAAAGCAGCACTCATTACACGTGGCTTAGCGGAAATTACGCGCCTTGGTGTCAAAATGGGCGGTAATCCATTTACGTTTGCTGGATTAACGGGTATGGGTGATTTAATCGTTACTTGTACAAGTGTGCACTCACGTAACTGGCGTGCAGGCAATATGCTTGGTAAAGGCATGAAGCTTGATCAGGTGCTTGAAGAGATGGGCATGGTCGTAGAAGGTGTACGTACAACGAAAGCGGCACATCAATTAGCCCAGAAATATGATGTAACAATGCCGATTACGTCAGCGCTTTATGAGGTGTTGTTTAACGACATCGAGCCAAAAGTGTTAGTGGAATCATTAATGCACCGTACGAAGAAAAGTGAAATTGATGAAATGAGTTAATGGAATAGATTTAGGAGGAACACGTTGCCAAGTTTTTGGCAGCGTGTTTTTTTGTTGGAGTTCTGAAAATTAGAAATAATGATTTTAACGACTACTAGGAAACTCAATTAGTCGTTTGTTTATTATTATACATGTTCAAAATTCATAAATTAAAAGTAGAAAGAGGTAAAGAGGTATTCAAGTTTTGATGCCTTCATTAGATATATGAATTTGAACATACCTCCATATTTTTATACTATTAAAGCACTCTATTAAAGAATCTAACCCCATCCCTAAGCAGAGTGGCGCGGAGTGAAGGCGGCAGACTCCTGCGGGAACAGCACGCGCGTAAAATCCATTTTTTGTGCCACCGTCAGAGGCACAAAAAATTAGTTGAAGCCGTGCCCGCGGAAAGCGTCCGCCGTAACGCAGCAGAACGGACTTGTTTACAAGAGCTCACTCGTTCATACCAACTTTATAGCAAACACCGCCATAAAATTTCACAATTTGTCACAAATCAGGAGGTGTATCACGACACCTTCTGTATTTTTTTGACTAAAAAGGCTATAATTATTACCGGAATGAACGTGAAAATAATAGAAAGGCGGTTTTAACGTTGCAACACCTTATGCAATTGAATCCATCAGCATTTATTTTAGCATCGGCGCGCGGACCACTTGCGACCATGCATGCACTTGATGTCATGTGGGTGTCGTTTTATTCAATCGGCTTACTGCTTGTGTCATTGTTAATTATTTCGGCAGTTCGCAAATGGGTACATAATGTTTTATTATCCTTCCTTTTAAAATTAGTCGCGTATGTCATGTTTTTTATCGGAACGCTATTAATGGTACTCGTTATTTTAACGTGGCCTAACTAATGAAAGAGGGATACATATGAAAAAGTTCACGAAATGGCTTGTCGCCCTTTCCTGCGTCATCGTGTTGTTAGCAGGCTGTGGCTCACCAACAAACTTTGATCAGTCAAGTATGCGTCCAGATATCGACATGCTTGCGGGCGTGCAGCGTGCGGTACTTGAATACCAGCAAGACACCGGGGTATTACCAATCAAAACACGTGATGAAGATACCGATATTTTTATTAAATATTTAATTGATTTTGAAAAGCTTGTACCAAAATATATTGGCTCACCGCCAGCGAATGCGTATGAAAAGGGTGGGATTTTCCAATACATGATTTGGGATGCAGAACAAAATCCAACGGTGAAATTAGTCGATTTACGTACACCAGAGCGTATGCGTGAAATCAAAATTCGCTTTAGTGCAACGAAATATCCACAGTTTAAAGATAAAGTGCAAGAACATGTGTATACAATCAACTTTGAAAATATCGGCTATAAAGAAGCAGTAACCGTAAATAGTCCGTATTCTAATAACCAGCTGCCATTTATCGTGACGGCTGAAGGTGAAATTTATATTGATTATTCAATGGATTTATATACGTATATGAAGGAAAACAACATTACTGCGCAACCGGGTGAGGATATTCGCGAAATTTTAGTCGACAACTTCCCTGTTGTTCCGGCGTATTCACTACCTTATACCGTAGATGAAAATAATGAACCTGTAATCGACTATGACCCAATTAATAAATAACGTTAAAATCTCGCATGCTTGTGCGAGATTTTTTTTCATAGAATAGAGATTTTCCTCATATCGTGGTAGTGAGCAATTTTGTTGTTTACTAGCGTTAAAAAAGGGGGCAATGCGATGAGCGAGCAAATTTTTCAACAGTTAGCACTACGCACGAATGGTGATTTGTATATTGGAGTAGTAGGTCCAGTGCGTGTGGGGAAATCGACGTTTGTGAAAAAGGTGATGGAAGGGGTTATTTTACCGAACATTGATAACGCAGAAGATCGTATGCGTGCAATGGATGAATTGCCGCAAAGCTCGCCGGGTCCGGTGATTATGACGTCGGAGCCGAAATTTGTACCGGCACAAGGTACGACGATTACATTCGGCCAAAGTGGAATTCCGATGCGTGTACGACTAGTTGATTGTGTAGGTTATGTGATTGACGGGGCAAAAGGGTATGAGGATGAATCGGGTCCGAAATTTGTGCAAACACCGTGGCACAATGAGGCGATTGCTTTTCAGGAAGCGGCCAAAATCGGCACAGATAAAGTCATTCGTGATCATGCGAATATCGGTATTGTCGTTACAACAGATGGTACGGTAAATGGGATGAGCCGAGCAGCTGCTGCAAAAGCGGAGGCTGAAATTATAGATCAGCTTACAGATATCGGTAAACCTTTTGTTATTGTATTAAATAGTACAACGCCAAATAGTGCCGAAACACAGTTGTTGCGTAATCAGTTAATCGAAGCATATGAAGTACCGGTGATTGCAACATCGATTACTAATATGCAGCTAAGCGATATTATGCATGTGCTTGAAGAGGCCTTATTTGAGTTTCCGGTGGCAGAAATTCGTGTGGAAAAACCAGATTGGTTGGATGTGCTAGACCCAGATCATGTATTAAATGAAACGTTAAGCTTTGCGAGTACACAATTGCAAAATGATTTCATGAAGATTCGTGATGTCGAAGAAGCGAGTTCATTTTTACAACAAATCGATTTTGTCGAAAGCTGTTCGGTAGAATCTATTGATGCAGGATTAGGTGTCGCAACTTTACGTGTGACGATTCATAATGATGTGTATAAAGATGTTTGTAAAAATTGGCTTGAAACGCCTGTGGATTCGAAAAAAGATTGGCTGCTCTTTATTAAAGAGGCGGCAGAGGCAAAGCGTGCACAGCAGCGTTTCCGTGAAGCGATTGAAGAAGCAAAGGTTGATGGCTACGGTGTTACACTGCCAATGATGGATGAATTTGATCCGAGTGAGCCTGAGTTAATTTCACAAAATAACTTTTACGGGGTACGTATGAAGGCGGTAGCACCGAGTTACCATATTATTCGTATCGACATGGAAGCTGAATTTTCACCATTAATTGGCTCTGAGTTTCATAGTCAACATTTACTAAAGGATTTAAAGCATGCCTATGATTTCGATCGTAACGCTCTATGGCAAACGCAATTGTTTGGGACGCCATTACATGAAGTGCTGACAGAAAGCATTCGCTATAAAATGACAAGCGTGCCGACTCATGCAAAAAATCGGATGCGTTTAATGCTAGAGCGAATGATTAATGAGGGAGAAAGAGGCTTAATCACGTTTATACTTTAAAAAAATAGGCTATAAAGATAGCAAGAATACTTATGCAGGATAGCTCACTTTCTAGGTGATTTGTCCTGTAATTTATGTTTTTTTGTAAAAAAAGTTAAAATCTCATCAAAACATGAAGGAATTCAGTTGCGTAGCGGTTTTCTGTGTGTTAGTCTTGTTACAGGATTGATTCAAGACCCTTTGAGAGGAGGTGGATGGTGTGAATAAAACAGAATTAGTAAACTCAGTTGCTGAAGCGGCAGGTCTTTCTAAGAAAGATGCTTCAAAAGCAGTTGAATCTGTATTTGAAACGATTCAAGAAGCTCTTGCAAAGGGTGACAAAGTACAATTGATCGGTTTTGGTAACTTCGAAGTACGTGAACGTGCGGCTCGTAAAGGTCGTAACCCACAAACAGGTAAAGAAATCGAAATCGCTGCTTCAAAAGTACCTGCTTTCAAACCAGGTAAAGCACTTAAAGACGCTGTAAAATAATACAGCCTCAAGAGTTACATAGAGTAGCTTCCAGAGAGATTCTGGAAGCTGCTCTTTTTTGTTTCCATTAAATATTCGACAGAAATGTAGAATTGTCGCATTATTTTGCGGATAATGCATTTTTCTGCAAGAACTCTGCTAAAAATAGTAGAACTGTTTTGAACTTACGCGCCATATGTGCTACGATTCAAGGGTATGTATTCTTGTAAGAAATCTAAAATAAACGAAGATAACAACTAACTTTACATAAAAAACGTTTTGGTTTGTAGGAGGAAGTTTTTTCATGGCAAATGTCGATTTAAAGAAGATTGAAGAAGCAGTTAAAATGATTTTAGAAGCAGTTGGTGAAGATGTTGAGCGTGAAGGTTTACTAGATACGCCAAAACGTGTTTCGAAAATGTATGCAGAAATGTTCAGCGGCTTAAACGAAGATCCACGTGAATTTTTCAGTACGGTATTCCATGAAGATCACGAAGAATTTGTATTAGTAAAAGATATCGCCTTCCATTCGATGTGCGAGCATCACTTAGTACCGTTTTACGGGAAAGCGCATGTTGCGTATATTCCAAAGGACGGAAAAGTAGCAGGCTTAAGTAAATTAGGTCGTTGCGTGGAATCTGTTGCACGCCGTCCACAATTACAGGAGCGTATTACATCAACGGTAGCGGATACAATTATGGAAATGCTTGATCCAAAGGGTGTTTATGTAGTCGTAGAGGCCGAGCATATGTGTATGACGATGCGCGGACTTAAAAAACCAGGTGCAAAAACGGTAACAGCTGTAGCGCGCGGTCTATATGAAACAGATGATGTAAAACGTAACGAAGTCATTACGTTCATTCAAATGAATTAATTCAATATATGGTATGATAGAAAAAGAATTCAAGACGTGGGGAGAACGAAAAAAATGGCACAACCAGATTATATTATTATCGAAGCTGAAGAAGATGGCGTACATGTAATTGGGTTAACTCGCGGCACAGATACTAAGTTTCACCATTCAGAAAAATTAGATGCTGGCGAAGTGATGATCGCGCAATTTACCGAACATACTTCAGCGATGAAAATTCGTGGGAAAGCGAAAATTCATTCGATACACGGCGTTGTACAAAGTAAAAAATAACCAAATACATGGCGTATTTGAAGCTTGAAAACAGTGAAATGGAGTAATTCTATGAGTGCAACATCTATTACACAATCTGTTCGAACGTTACAATCAAATATTTATCAGCATGTTCATCATAGAGCATTACGACAAAATGTTGGACAACCTACATTGCAAGAGGAGCAATTATTTTTTATTCAGCTACCATTTCTAAGTGAAACACCGATGAACGCTGAACAAATGACAAGTGCGGTTGCGGTAGGGATTGTACATGCATCGCTACAAGAGCATGAGAAAGTAAAAGAGACCGAAGCAACGTCAAAAGAGCAGCAATTAACGGTGCTTTCAGGCGATTATTATAGCGGTCGTTATTATCAAATTTTAGCTGGAGCAGGTAATGTTGCTTTAATTCAAAAGCTTTCGCAGGGGATTATTGAACGTTGTGAGCACCAAGTACGCGTTTACGAAAAGCCTTGTACATTAGCGGATTGGATTGACAGCTTAACGGTCATTGAAAGTAAATTGATTGAGCAATTTTATGCGGTTTACGGCTTTACACATTACGTAGAGCTTATGAAACAAACGCTCACAGTAATTCGCATACAACAAGAGTTAAACGCCTTACAACAAGGCGCATCTTGCTTTTTACACAAGGCATATACATTAAATGAGCAAGCATTTTCAGTAGAGGCTCTTTGTGAAGCGCTACAGCAGCAAGTACAAATGCGTCAACAGCAAGTACATGCGTTGTTACAGGCTTCTACACTACAAGAAGAGCTGAAGCAGAAAATCGTGCAATATATCACGGCTTAGTGAAACAAGAGAGGTTTTGAAAACATGGCAAAATCGAAAGAAGAGCGCGTTCATGAAGTGTTTGAGAACATTTCTGACAGCTACGACAAAATGAACTCCGTCATCAGCTTCCAAATGCACATCGGCTGGCGTGAAGATACGATGAAGCGTATGGACGTAAAAAAAGGTTCAAAATGCTTAGATGTATGCTGCGGTACAGCAGACTGGACAATCGCTTTAGCGAAAGCAGTAGGCGAAGAGGGCATGGTAAAAGGGTTAGACTTCAGTGAAAACATGTTAAAGGTCGGGAAAGAAAAAACGGCTGACATGAAAAACATCGAACTAATCCATGGCAATGCGATGGAATTACCGTTCGAGGACAATACATTTGATTACGTAACGATTGGCTTTGGCTTACGTAACGTACCAGATTACTTGCAGGTATTACGTGAAATGAACCGTGTCGTAAAGCCTGGTGGAATTGTGGTATGTCTTGAAACGTCACAATCTGAAATTCCGGGGTACCGTCAGTTATTCCGTTTTTACTTTAAATACGTGATGCCAGTGTTTGGCAAGCTATTTGCGAAAAGTTATAAGGAATATTCATGGCTACAAGAATCAGCAAATGAATTCCCAGGCATGAAAAAATTAGCGCAAATGTTTAAAGAAGCGGGCTTACAAAATGTCACATACAAGCCATATAGCGGTGGGGCAGCTGCTATGCATATGGGCTTTAAAAAGAAATAATAGTGGGAGTAGGTTTTGACGCGTGGAAAAGATGAAACTAAAAATGCTATATGCGGATATTAAATCAGATATAGAAATCATCGAAAACGAATTAGAACAAGCGTTGAATTCATCTTCACACATATTGAATGATGCCTCTATTTATTTACTACAAGCCGGCGGGAAACGTATTCGCCCGGTATTTGTGCTACTTAGCGCCAAGTTCGGTGACTATGATATCGAGCGCATGAAGAATATCGCGGTACCATTAGAGTTAATTCATATGGGATCATTAGTCCATGATGATGTCATTGATGATTCAGACATGCGTCGTGGTCGCGAAACGGTAAAAGCACAGTACAACAACCGTGTGGCGATGTATACGGGGAACTTTATTTTCGGTAAAGCACTACAATACGTAACGGATATTGAAAACCCACGTGTGCATCAAATTTTAGCGAAAACGATGGTGGAGTTAGTAAATGGAGAGGTCATTCAAATCGAGGATAAGTTTCGTTTAGATCAACATTTGAAAGATTATTTCCGTCGCATTAAGCGTAAAACAGCGCTGTTAATTGAATCGAGCTGCGAGCTAGGTGCGGTTGTGAGCGGAGCGGATGAAAAAATAATTGGTCACTTAAAACGCTACGGCTATTTTGTGGGCATGAGTTTCCAAATTATTGATGATATTTTGGATTTCACCGCTACGGACAAGCAGCTAGGAAAGCCTGCAGGAAGCGATTTAATGCAAGGGAATATTACGTTACCGATTTTACTAATGAAGGACGATCTACGCTTACAGCCGCTGTTACAGAAGGTGGCTACGCATGGATTAACCGAACAAGAGCGCCAAGACATGCTCGTGCTTGTTCGTAAGTCAGCTGCGATTAAAGAAGCAACAAAAATTAGTAATCTGTATTTACAAAAAGCATTAAAAGAAGTAGAAGCGTTACCAAATCATCCGATGAAAAAGAAATTGCGCGATATTGCTTTATATATGGGTAAGAGAAAATCATAAATTTTTCAAGCAAATTTCGGTATTACTCTAATATTTGTTGCAGTTTGGACATAGTTTTGGTAATATTTATCGGTAGGTGTAAAACCTTTTACTCAAATTTAGGGAGTGTTTTATAATGGCAATCGAAAAAACTTTTTTAATGGTTAAACCTGATGGCGTAGAACGTCAAGTAGTTGGAGATATCGTTGACCGCTTTGAACGTCGCGGTTTCGTTTTACGTGGAGCAAAATTAATGGTAGCTTCTCGTGAATTAGCTGAAGCGCATTACGCTGAGCACGCTGAGCGTCCATTCTTCGGTGAATTAGTAGACTTCATCACTTCTGGTCCAGTATTCGGTATGGTTTGGGAAGGCGAAAACGTTATCCAATTATCTCGTATCATGATGGGTGCTACAAAGCCTGAAGAATCTAACCCAGGTACAATCCGCGGTGACTACGCTGTGACTTTATCTCACAACGTTATCCACGGTTCTGACTCTTTAGCTTCTGCTGAACGCGAAATCGGTTTATGGTTTGGCGAAGGTTTAGCTGAATAATTTAGACTTTACAAAAAGCTATCACTTTATGTGGTAGCTTTTTTTTCTTGCCATGAATTAAGTAATACTAAAATTCATACTTGATAATGTTATAATGTATCTGAATAATGAAACTATATTGAAAATCAAAACGTATAAAAATTATTGGTTGTAGATGAGGAGGATATGTATGTGGGTTTGGGCTATTGTATCGGTAATGGCGGTTGGAGCGATAGCAGTTATTACAGAAGCACGCAATGAAAGTAAGCGTATTGATGTGAAGAAATTAAATAAAGAAATTGAGTTGGAAAAATTGCGTCTTGAAAATTTTGATAGAGAAACTGAAAAAATGCGCTTAGAGTTGGAACATTCAAAACAACTAATGTTAGAGCACAAGCAAAAATAATTTTTTACATAACAAAAGCTAATTAAAAGGAGTGGTCAATATGTATTTTTGGGTAATAATTATGGTTATTGCAATAGTAGGAATTTTATCTGATACGTACACTAAAAATAAAAAAATCGAATTAAAGAGAATCGACAAGGAAATTGAACTCGAGCGTCTACGTCTTGAAAATTTCGATAAAGAAACCGAAAAAATGAAATTAGAATTAGATTATACAAAACAGCATTTAATAGAAACGAAAAAGCCATCTAAATAAGGGAGTGTGTTCGTACGTATGGAAGATATCATCATTTTGTCTATTATTTTTGGTTCAGGTGCTTTAATTGCGTTAACGGCTATTCTTACAGCTCATAAACGGTCTAGTATGAAGCTACAAATAAAGCAGCTAGAGGTTGAAGCGCAACTAGAACAAATTCGATTGGAAAGCTATCAGTTTGAAACGGAAAAAATGCGTCTGGAACTTGAACATTCGAAGCAGCTTTTACTGGAAACACGTAGGGACTAGTTAATTCTATACAAATGCTATTTCAGAATTTAGGATAATCGGCTATAATAGGCATACGAAACATGAGGGGAAAGATGAACCAATGTCAGATTATGAACAGTTTATAGAGGGCATTAAGCGTAAAACGGGCATTGATTTAGCTCTTTATAAAGAAGCACAAATGAAACGCCGATTAACATCTCTTTATGAAAAAAAGGGTTTTAAAAATTTTGTTGATTTCTTTAATGCATTAGACAAAGATCGTGATTTAATGAATGAGTTTTTAGACCGCATGACGATTAACGTATCGGAGTTTTATCGTAATGGTAAGCGCTGGGAAGTATTGCAAAACAAAATTTTCCCGATGCTACTTCAAACTAACAAGCGCCCGAAAATTTGGAGTGCTGCGTGTTCAACGGGTGAAGAGCCGTATAGCTTAGCAATGGTACTGTCCCAACATTTACCGTTATCGCAAATTAGCGTTCAAGCAACGGACTTAGATGAAAATGTTATTCAAAAGGCCAAGCTCGGTTTATATCCAGAGCGTTCGTTAGCAGAAGTACCAAAAGATGTACAAGCGAAGTACTTCGAACAAGAAGGCCAGTTTTATAAAGTAAAAGATGAAATTAAGCGTACGGTTACGTTTAAAAAGCATAACCTGTTAAAAGATAATTATGATTCAAACTTTGATTTAATCGTTTGCCGAAATGTAATGATTTACTTTACAGAAGAAGCAAAGGATCAAATTTATGATAACTTCAGTAAAGCACTACGTCCGGGTGGGATTTTATTTGTAGGTTCTACGGAGCAAATTTTCAACCCAGCACGCTACGGCTTTGAAGTAGAGGATACATTCTTTTATCGAAAAAAATAATAATTGATTGATTTTATAGATGTCGTGAAAGCAGAACGTCAAATTGAATTTTGAGGCTCGAATAAATGCGCTTTTCGTACAGTCACGAAAGGCGTATTTTTATTGAGAATAACTTTGTATAAAGTTTTTCCTACGTCTAGGCTAAAGCGCCAGCCACTCGAGCTTTTCGGTCCCGCCTTCGAAAATGGTTAAGCATTTACTTTCTAGTCGAGGCTTACAGGGAGCTTTAGCGCTTTTGCCTTGCTTATTCAATTGTTCCTTGTTTTGCTATCCCGTGCATTATTTTTTAAGTAAAACGTTCAGAATATTCTAAAATAGTGGATAACTGCTCGGAAATGCTACTGCTATTTGAAAATAAATATGTTATAGTGAAAATTACATACTTTAGCGAGTTGAAGGGAGAAAGTGTTTATGCGTTATTTAACAGCAGGTGAGTCACACGGACCACAATTAACGACAATTATTGAGGGGTTGCCGTCACTTTTACCAGTTACAGCAGAAAAAATTAATTACGATTTAAAACGTCGCCAGGGAGGCCATGGCCGGGGGCGTCGTATGCAAATCGAAACAGATACAGTAGAAATCGTTTCCGGTGTTCGTCACGGTAAAACGTTAGGTTCACCCGTTGCTTTAATCGTAACAAATGACGACTGGAAGCACTGGACGAAAATCATGGGGGCAGAAGAGCTACCTGAAGATATCGATCCAAACGAAATTAAGCGTCAAATTTCACGTCCACGTCCAGGACATGCGGATTTAGTAGGTGGCATGAAATACGGTCACCGCGATTTACGTAACGTGTTAGAGCGTTCAAGTGCGCGTGAAACAACAGTGCGTGTAGCCGTTGGTTCAGTTGCCAAGGCGTTATTAAATGAACTAGGGATTTCAATCGTTGCACACGTAACAGAAATCGTTGGTATTAAAGCAGATGCCGCGCTATTAGAAGGCAAATCAGCAGACGAAATCCGTACGATTGTGGAAGAAGATCCATGCTATTGCGTAGACCCAGAAGCTTCAGCGAAAATGGTAGAAGCCATTGATGAAGCAAAACAAGCGGGCGATTCAATCGGTGGTGTAGTCGAAGTCATTATCGAAGGTTTACCAGCAGGTATTGGCTCATACGTACATTACGATCGAAAGTTAGATGCAAAGCTTGCCGCAGCGATGTTAAGCATCAATGCCTTTAAAGGTGTTGAGTTTGGTATCGGCTTTGAAATGGCCCGTAAAAAAGGCTCAGAAGTACATGATGAAATTATTTGGGATGAAGAAAAAGGCTATACACGTACAACAAACCGCCTAGGTGGATTAGAAGGTGGTATGACGACTGGTATGCCAATCGTGGTACGTGGTGTCATGAAGCCAATCCCAACATTATATAAACCACTACAAAGTGTGGATATTGAAACAAAAGAGCCATTTAAAGCAAGCGTAGAGCGCTCTGATAGCTGTGCAGTACCAGCAGCATCAATCGTTGCTGAACATGTTATTGCCTGGGAAATTGCAAATGCAATCGTCGAGCAATTCCATAGCGATCAATTACCGCAATTAAAAGCGCAATTAGACGCAATGCGTGCGTACACGAAGGAGTATTAATATGAAAATTCCAGTTCGTGCTGCATCCCATTCTTATGCTGTTACGATTGGGAAAGGCATATTAAACGAAGCGGTTACTTCATTACAAGAAGTGTTCGCAAAAGCAGATAAAATCATTGTGCTAACAGACGAAAATGTCTGGGCAGCACAACAAAGCTATTTTGAAGCAAATTTCCCGCACGCCTTTCACGTGTTTGTGATGCCAGCAGGCGAGGCTTGTAAAACATTTGATAACTACAATACAGTTCAAACATTTTTACTAGAGCAAAAATGTACACGAAAATCACTGGTCATTGCCTTTGGTGGTGGTGCGGTTGGGGATTTAGCAGGCTTTGTTGCTGCGACTTATATGCGCGGGATTCCGTTCATTCAAGTACCGACAACGATTTTAGCGCATGACTCAGCGGTTGGTGGCAAAACAGCCATCAACCACGCGCTTGGCAAAAATATGATTGGCGCGTTTTATCAGCCACAAGCGGTCCTTTATGATACGAATTTTTTACAAAGCTTAAGTGAAAAAGAAGTACGTTCAGGTATGGCCGAAGTGATTAAGCACGCATTAATTTCTGATTCACAATGGGTCGAGGAATTACTCGAAGGCGAGCATGTAACCGAGCTACCTGAAGAGCTACTTGCCAATTATTTAGCGCATGGCGTGCAAGTAAAGGCAAGTATCGTGGAGCAAGATGAAACCGAGCAATCGGTGCGCAAATATTTAAACTTGGGTCATACGTATGGTCATGCAATTGAGGCTGCTGCGGGTTATGGCAAGGTTGCTCATGGTGAAGCTGTGATGATTGGGTTAGTGTATTGCTTACTACTGAGCGAGCGTTACGGCAAAATCAATCATGAATTCACGAAACGCTTCTTACACTTTGCTGAGGAAAATGGTTACCCATTTGACGCAGTACATGACTTTACATTTGATACGCTAGCAGAGTATTTAATGAAAGATAAAAAAGCAGACTACGGACAATTACAGTTTGTGTTATTAGATACAATTGGCAAGCCATTTGTTCAAAAAGTTGAATTAGCCGAGTGCAGAGAAATTGATGAACAACTAAGACAGTTACTAACGGAGGTGCAAGCATGATTCGAGGCGTACGCGGTGCCATTACGATTCCAGAAGATAAAGCGGAATACGTGTGGGGCGAGACAGCTAGACTTGTGAGAGAAGTAGCACAGAAAAATAACATTGCACCAGAAGATATTGCATCGATTACGATTTCAACAACGCCGGATATTCGTTCGGCGTTCCCAGCAAAATCGGTGCGTACGATGGAAGGTTGGCAATATGTGCCGATTATGTGCATGCACGAAATGGATGTACCCGGTGCGCTTCCATTATGCATTCGCGTGTTACTCCATGTAAATACGAATACACCACAAAAAGAAATCCATCATATTTATTTAGAAGATGCAGTAAAACTACGACCAGATTTAGTGAAATAGGTTAGTACGAGGAGACGTTGATCATGAAGTGGAAACAACAATTATTCGGCATGCAAGCCTACAAACCAGGTAAGCCGATGGAGGAAGTAAAAAAAGAATTCGGATTAGATGAAGTGGTAAAACTCGCTTCGAATGAAAACCCATTCGGTAGCTCACCAAACGTAAAAACATTTTTACAAGGTGACGCATCCAATCACGCAATTTACCCAGATGGCTACGCACAAAGCTTACGTACCGATTTAGCAAACTTCTACGGTGTTGCAGAAGAAGAGCTGATTTTAGGAAATGGTTCAGATGATTTAATCGCAATCATTACACGTGCTTTACTTTACCCAGGGGTGAACACAGTAATGGCGGACCTTTCTTTCTCTCAATACTGGCATAATGCAGAAATTGAAGGCGCAGAAGTACGTAAAGTGCCAATGCAAGCAGGCGTCCATGATTTAGATGCGATGCTTGAAGCGATTGACGAAAATACGTCAGTTGTGTGGGTATGTAATCCGAATAATCCAACTGGAACACTTGTATCTGACGAAGCATTAAGTGCCTTTTTAGCGAAAGTGCCAAGTGATGTGTTTGTTGTGTTAGATGAAGCGTACATCGAGTACGTTAATGACCCAGCTTACAAAGATACACTTCATTATTTCCGTGACTATAATAACTTAATTTTATTACGTACATTCTCAAAAGCATATGGTCTTGCATCATTCCGTGTTGGTTACGGAATTGCACAAGCAGATGTGATTGCCAAGCTAGACCCAGTACGTGCACCGTTTAACAATACAATTTTAAGTCAAAAGGTCGCGCAAATCGCATTAGCTGACCAAGACTATATTCAAAATTGCCGCGTTCAAAACGAGGCCGGTAAAAAACAATACGTAGCATTTTGTGAAAAACACGGCTTAAACTACTTCCCGTCTCAAACAAACTTCGTGATGTTTGAAGTAAAAGCAGATAGCGATGTCGTCTTCCAAGAATTAATGAAGCGCGGCTTTATTATTCGTAGTGGGGCGGCACTTGGCTTAGATGGCTATATCCGCGTGACAATCGGAACAGAAGCGCAAAATGCGAAGTTCTTACAACTGCTTGAGGAAGTATTAACGGAGCAAGGAGTATTCGCATGACACGCAATGTTTTCGTAATCGGACTTGGGCTAATCGGCGGATCCGTGGCATTAGCTCTACAAAAAGCGCCGCATACGAAAGTGTTTGGCTACGACTACCATGAACAGACAAGACAATTAGCTAGCACATTGCAGGTGGTACACGAAGTTGTAGAAGATCCGGCTGAATTTGCCAAAGAAGCTGATGTGATTATTTTTGGAACACCGGTAAATATTACGCTGGATTTTATGGACCAGTTAAAAAGCTGGGAATTAAAAAAAGGTGTGATTATTACCGATACAGGTAGTACAAAGGCGCAAATTATGGAAAAGGCACTCGAGCTACGTGAACTTGGGATAACGTTCATAGGTGGTCATCCAATGGCCGGTTCGCATAAAAGTGGGATTACCGCTGCTAAGCCGTATTTACTTGAAAATGCGTATTATATGCTGACGCCAATTGAAGGCGAAGAAATCGAAAAGCTTGCAACACTCGATAGCTTGCTGAAATTTACGCTAGGGAAAATGGTCGTTGTCGATGCGAAAGCCCATGACCATATGACAGCTGTTGTTAGCCATTTCCCGCATATTATTGCCGCGTCACTTGTGCATCAGTTAAACGTTGAAAAGAAGTCGTATCCGATGACGTCTTCACTAGCAGCAGGAGGTTTTCGTGACATTACGCGTATTGCTTCGTCAAATCCAGCACTATGGCGCGATATTACGATGCAAAACCGGAAAGAACTCGTTGGTCAGCTAGATACGTGGTTAGACGAGATGAGCCGTGTGCGTGATCTTTTAGATTACGGAGACGGTGAGGCAGTAGAATCTTACTTTAGTGAAGCACGTGATGTCCGTGATAGCTTACCAATCGCGAATGGCGCATTGTACATGCCCTATGATTTGTACGTGGATATTCCAGACTATCCAGGTGTCATTTCAGAAGTGACGGGCTATTTAGCAGAAGATAATATTAGTATTACAAATATTCGCATCGTGGAAACACGCGTTGACGTATTCGGGATTTTAGTGATTAGCTTCCAAACGAATGAAGACCGTGAACGCGCAGCGAAGTGTATTGAAAGTAAGGCCAATTACGAAACACATATTTCTTAAACTCAACATCTCGCTTTTTAAGGCGAGATGTATTTTTCTAAGGGGGCACTATGTATGAGTTCAAAAGTATTGCAATATAATAACCCGACACTAGTTGGTGAGATTACGGTTCCTGGTGATAAATCGATTTCGCATCGCTCAGTGATGTTTGGCTCGATTGCAAAAGGCAAAACGACCGTAAGTGGCTTTTTACTAGGTGAAGACTGCTTAAGTACAATTGACTGCTTTAAAAAGCTTGGTGTTGAAATTGAAGTAGATGGGACGAATGTGTCAATTGAGAGCCCCGGTATGGATGGTTGGGCAGAGCCGACAGAAGTGTTATACACAGGGAACTCTGGTACTACGACTCGTTTGATGTTAGGGATTTTATCCGGCACAAAATTACATACGGTGATGACAGGTGATGCATCGATTGGCAAGCGTCCAATGCGCCGTGTAGCGGATCCACTTCGTTTAATGGGTGCACAAATCGCAGGACGTGAAAATGGTCAATTTACCCCTTTAGCGATTCAAGGTGGCACACTTCAGGCAATTGACTATACCATGCCAGTAGCGAGCGCACAGGTAAAGTCCGCCGTTTTACTAGCAGGGCTTCGTGCAAATGGAACAACGATTGTGCGTGAAAGTGAAGTCTCTCGTGACCACACAGAGCGTATGCTACGTCAGTTCGGCGCGGAAATCGATGTAACGGACGGTATTGTCTCGTTTAAAGGCGGTCAAACGTTAACAGGTACGCATGTTAACGTACCGGGGGATATCTCTTCGGCCGCGTTCTTCTTAGTAGCGGGTTCGATTACACAAGGCAGCCGCATCGTTCTAGAAAATGTTGGGGTCAATGAAACGCGCGACGGCATCCTCGAAGTACTGAAAAAAATGGGTGCAAAAATGACTGTCCAAGTTGACGATGAAAATGCAGCAGAGCCAACAGCAACAATCACTATCGAAACGTCTGAATTAACAGGCACGACAGTTGGTGGATCCATTATTCCACGTTTAATCGACGAAATTCCAATTATCGCGTTACTTGCAACACAGGCAAACGGTAAAACAATTATTAAAGACGCAGAAGAGCTAAAAGTAAAAGAAACAAACCGCATTGATGCGGTTGTTAATGAATTAAAAAAACTAGGTGCGAACATCGAAGCAACTGACGATGGCATGATTATCGAAGGCCCAACACCACTTACAGGCGGCGCACTAAAAACATACGGTGACCACCGCATTGGTATGATGGGCGCAGTCGCAGCATTAGTTGCTAAGGGCGCAGTCGAACTAGACGACGCAGACTGCATCGCGGTAAGCTACCCAACGTTCTTTGAGCATGTAGAGAAGCTCTTGAAATAGTACGTTAAAAACCACTTCTTAATTGAGGTGGTTTTTTTGTTTCCGATAAATAAGTATTTCGCATCATTTTTCAGAATATTCAAAATGTAGTGGAATTTCCATTTATGTAAGGTTATTATGAAATAAAGTTTCAAAAAAGGGTGTTTATTATGAAAGATGCGTTGACTAGAATTCAAATGGTATATAACAATTTGAAACCAACTCAAAAACAGATTGCAAAATTTATGTTAGAAAATCCACAAACCGTTATAAATAGTTCGATTAAGCAAGTGTCCCAGGCGTGTAACTTTAGTGAGGCTACGATTGTACGCTTTTGTAAGGAACTTGAGTTTGAGGGCTTCAAAGATTTAAAAATGGGTGTTTTCACCTCGATTAATTTACAAAAAGAAACTTTGCAAGAAGGTATTCATAAACAATTGTTAAAGGATTCTAGTATTGAAGATTCCGTCGCTATAATTTCTCATAATAATCAGCAAGCAATTTTAGATATGGTGAAGCTCGTTGACTATGAAAAGTTAGAAAGTGCAATTGAATTATTATATGGTGCCCGGTCGATTTGTATTGCAGGTGTAGGGGCATCTGCACTTGTAGCACAGGATTTTTTGCTGAAATGTCAACGAATTAATAAGCATTGTGAAGCCTTACTTGATATGCATCAAATGCTTGTGAAATCTGTACATTTAACTGAAGGAGATGTACTATTTTTGATTACCTATTCAGGAGAAACACCTGAAATTATCGAATTTGCTAATTTAGCAAGGAAAAAAAATATTCCGATTATTGCTTTAACAACATTTAAGTTGAATACAGTGCAGTCATTGGCGACGGTTAATTTATATGTATCGGCAAGTGAAGCAAATGAACGAATTGGCGCTACATCATCACGAATATCTCAACTTAATATGATTGATATTTTGTTTACATGTATTGCACGTAAAGCTTACGAACAGTCAGTACAAATGTTTAAAGAAACGAAGGCAATTATTCAAAGGGGGGTAAAGTGATTGATTCGTGAAATTGTTCAGCAAGGGATAATAGAGCAACTTTACACTGGGGCCGTTTATAGCATTTGGAAAAATGGAAAAGAACAAGCAGTTGGAGCTGTAGGTATCGCGGACCGACAAACAAATGAAGCTATGACTATACATCATGTTTATGATTTGGCAAGTGTCACGAAGCTATTCACGACGACGTTAATACTGCATCATGTCTCTAAAAAACGCCTTACATTAGATGATACACTTGCTTCTTTTCAGATTGGACCCACCGAAATTGAAGATATAACTATTAGACAATTGCTAATGCACAATTCTGGTTTACTTGCCTGGTATCCGTTTTATGAACAGAACATGCGAGGATTAGCATTTGAAGAAATTGTTCAGCGGATCCCTCATATTCGCCCATATGCACCAGGGGAAATGGTTTACAGTGATATAAATTTTATGCTTTTACGTACGGTTTGTGAACGTATTGATAGCCGAAAATTTGAACAACAAATTGAATTTATTTTAAATGAAATTGGCGATGAGGATGGATTTTTTGGCCAACCATCCAATGAGCAGTTAGTGGTAGCAACAGAATATGGTAATAAAATTGAACATAGAATGTGTGATGATCGAGGGTTTACGTTTCAATATTGGCGTACACAATCTTTACCAATAAAAGGTGAAGTGAATGATGGAAATTGTCATTATTATTTTAATGGCGTGTCAGGTCATGCAGGGTTATTTGGTTCAAAAAATACATTATTAAAACTAGGGCAGTTGTATCTTAAAGGAGGTGGTTCACTCATTGATGCTGAGATTGTGGACAAAGTGATTATGGATGAAGAAAATGGAAGAACGTTAGGATTCAGCAAAGAGGGAATGTTTAGCAAAGGGCTTGGTCATACAGGCTTTACAGGAACAATGCTATACATGGAGCCAAGTAGTAATTCAATTCTTGTTTTACTAACAAATCGCTTACATGTTGATACACCTAGAGATATTAGTGGAATTCGTAAAAAGATTATTGATTTGATTCATTAACGGAGGGGTTTCTTTGAAAAAATATTGGATAATTCTTTTTAGTATGTTAATCACGATTTTATTGGTAGCTTGTTCAAGTGATGATTCTAGTGTATCAACAAATTCTCCAGCTTCTGTTGATTCTGAAGAAAATACGGATAACGTAGCATCCGACAATTCAGCAGCAACGAGTGAAATTAAAATTGCTAATGACCAGGAACCAGCAGGATTAGATCCTCATAAAGTTCCAGCGGCTTCATCTTCACGAATTTATTCTCAAATGTATGAAGGTCTTTTATCTTTCGATGAAAACATGAAGATCATAGGGAGCTTAGCGACAGAGTGGAATCAAGAGAATGAAACAACATATGTATTTAAATTAAAACAAGGTGTGACATTCCACAATGGCCGTGAAATGAAAGCGGAAGATGTAAAATATAGCTTTGAACGTATTTTAGATGAAAATACAGCATCACATATTCGGTCATACTTTGCAGATGTAGCGTCAATTGAACCACTTGGTGCTTATGAAGTGAAATTTGTATTAAGCAAACCGAATGCTACGTTTTTATCAAATTTAACGCATGGAAGTGCGGTTGTTGTAGCAAAGGAAACAGTGGAAGCAAATGGAGATCTACAACAAAAAGCAGATGGAACAGGGCCTTTTAAATTAGAGCAATGGGTTCCAGATAATAACGTAACTTTAATTAGGAATGATGCTTATCATGTTGATAGTGAGCCGAAAGCAGCGAAACTAGCATTCTATACAATGACTGAAGAATCAGCTCGTTTATCAGCGATTCGTACGGGAGAAATTGATTTTACAACGATTTCAGCAAAATCCACAAAACTTTTAGATGGAAAAGCAGATGTTAATATTATTCCATATCAATCACTAGAATATAGCTATGTAGGTTTCAATAATGCCAATGCACCCTTAGACAATGAAAAGGTTCGCCAAGCATTAAGCTTAGCTACAGACCGAGAAGCAATTTTAAAAATCGTATGGAATGGTGAAGGATTAGTTACAGGGCCAGTTGCACCATCAATGGGTGATTGGGCAATTGATGTACAAGCACAAGATTTATATAAAACAAATGTTGAAAAAGCGAAAGCATTATTAGCAGAAGCGGGGCTAGCAGATGGCTTTGACATTACAATTACAACCGCTTCAACATATCCTGACATGGTGGATACCGCGCAGCTATTACAACAACAATGGAAAGAAATTGGCGTAAACGCAACAATTAAACAAATTGAATGGGGCGAGTATGTTGATACTTGGAGTAATAAAACAGCAGACATTTTAATTGGTCGAAACACTTCGGGGATTGATCCAGATCGTGCATTAAATTACTTCTTCAGTTCAACAGGTTCTGCAAACGTTTGGAATTTCTCAAATCAAGCATATGACGATTTAGTAGCGAAAGGATTAGGGACTACAGATGAGGCAGAACGTAAAAAAGTATATGCAGAAGCACAAGAAATGTTAATTAATTTATCGCCAAATCTATTTTTAGTATCTCCGAAAAACTATGTAGCGGTACGTAAAGACATTTCAGGATATACACCATATCCGCATAATGCGTCTGATTACAATAATGTTGAAAAAAAATAATAGAAATTCAATAGAGTGGTAGGGCATCCTAGCACTCTATTTTTTTAAAGGGGATGAAATCGAACAATGACAAGCTATATTATTCGAAGATTATTCATGCTTGTTCCAGTGTTATTTGGCGTCTCGATTTTTATCTTTTTGATGATGCGTGTTGTACCGGGGGATGTAGCACAAACGATTTTAGGTACAGACGCAACGCCACAAGCACTTGAAGTTTTACGTAATCAATTTGGCTTAAATGATTCCTATTTTAAACAATATGTAAACTGGATGGGCGGTGTGTTGACGGGGGATTTTGGCGAATCCATGCGTAATGGTCGTGAAGTGCTTCCAGAAATAATAAATCGTTTTAAAATAACGTTTGAATTAACAATCATAGCAGCAATAATTTCTTGGATCATTTCAATTCCTCTTGGTGTATTAGCTGCAGTAAAACGTAATAGCGCAACGGATATTACGATTCGTACGATTTCACTATTCGGTGTATCCATTCCTAACTTTGCCTTTGCAACAGTATTGCTATTAATACTAGCGTTGTTTTTCAATTATAGTCCACCAATTGGTTATGTCAGTCTTTTAGAGAATCCACTAAAAAATTTAGAAATTATGTTTTTACCTTCGCTCGTACTTGGTATGACCATGGCAGCTGCCGTTATGCGTATGACACGTTCTTCTGTGTTAGAGGTGTTAAGACAGGATTTTGTTCGAACAGTTCGTGCTAAAGGGGCAAAAGAAAGAGTTACCATCTTTAATCATGCCTTACGTAATGCACTTATTCCTATTTTAACTATCATTGGGATGCAAGTTGGTACCCTTTTAGGCGGCGCGGTTATTATTGAACAAATCTTTTCATTGCCAGGCTTAGGTCAATATGTTCTAACGGGAATAACGCAACGTGATTTGACTGTAGTACAAGGGAGTGTTTTATTTATTTCATTTGTATTTGTCATGATTAATTTAATTGTTGATATTTTATATGCATACTTAGACCCGCGTATTAATTATAAATAAGGCTTGGGGTGAAAGAGATGAAAGAATTTGCAAGTCAGTTAGTTAAAGATAAAGTGGGATTAATCGGAGCAATTGGCATTTTACTAATTGTAATTGTAAGTCTATTTGCATCTGTTATTGCTCCATTCTCACCAGAAAAAATGTATACGGATGCCATTTTACAATCACCCAATGCTACATACTTTTTTGGTACCGATGAATTTGGGCGAGATATTTTTTCTCGTATTATTTATGGTGCACAAGTATCGGTAAAAGTAAGTGTAATTGCGGTTGGCATTGGAGCTACTCTAGGATTAATATTTGGACTTATTAGTGGATACTTTCAAGGGAAAGTCGACAGTATCATTATGCGGGTAATGGATGTACTATTTGCATTTCCAGATATTTTACTTGCATTAGCTATTGTCGCAGTTTTAGGAGCAAATATTACAAATACAATGATTGCCATCGGGATCGTGTTCACACCAGTATTTACAAGGACTGTACGCGCGGCAACAATATCAATTAAGGAAAATGAGTACATTCAAAGTGCTGTAGCAATTGGAGTTCGTCCATTTCAAATCATTATTCGTCATGTGCTTCCAAACATTATTGCGCCTTTTATTGTTCAAGTTACGCTTGCTTTATCAGGCGCAATTTTAACTGAAGCGGCACTGAGCTTTTTGGGGTTAGGGGTACAGCCACCCAATCCTTCGTGGGGGAGTATGCTAAATGAAAGTAGAACTTATATGGAATTTGCGCCATGGACAATTATTTTTCCAGCAGCTGCAATTGTAATTACGATTTTTTGTTTCAATTTATTAGGGGATAGCCTGCGAGATATTTTAGATCCTAAAATGAAATAGGAGGAATACGATGGCAGAAATAAAGCGAGTGTGAATATATCCGTTGCAACAGAGGCACTTAAGCAACAACAAAATAATATTGATGAGGCAATTCAGTGGCTTAAAGGGGGGGACTGAATAATGTATGGAATTGGTGTAATGTCAGGAACTTCATTAGATGGGTTAGATATTGTTTGTATTGATCTAGTGGCCTATGAAAAAAATAAGGAAATTACCTTAGTTGCTAGTAAAACGGTTGATTATGAGATGAATTTTAAAGAACAATTATCTGAGCAATGCCATAATCACACAGCTTCCTTAGCAAAAATTACAATGATGAATGCCTATTTAGGACAATTTATTGGTGAACAGGTGATACAGTTTTTACGTGAACAGCAACTATTAGTGGAGAAAGTAGCCTTTATTAGTTCGCATGGTCAAACGATTTTCCATGAACCTGTTGGCGCTGAGGGAATATTCGAGATTCCTTCAACATTACAAATTGGTGATATTTCATATATTTCAGAGGTGACAAGATTACCGGTAATTGGTGATTTTAGGACTGCAGATATGGCGGCTGGTGGCCAAGGTGCGCCATTACTATCATTCTTTGACGCAAACTTTTTATATTCAAGTTCAGCAGGGCGAGCTATTCAAAATATTGGTGGAATCGGAAATGTGACGTTTGTATCAAAAGATGAGAAAGCGCCAGTAATTTCATTTGATACAGGGCCGGGAAATGTCTTAATTGATAGCGCCATTCAAAAGCTAACAAATGGAGAGAAGAAATTTGATCAAAATGGAGAAATGGCTAGAAAAGGCACTATCCATGAACAGATCGTTGAACAGTTGATGCAACATCCCTATTATGAAATGCCGTTGCCAAAAACAACAGGACGTGAACTGTATACGACTCATTATTTGAATGAAATAGTAAATGAAATGAAAGGTGCTTCAACAGAGGATATTCTTGCAACATTAACAGCTTATACAGTTGAAACGATTAAGCAGAGCTATGGGCGTTATTTGCCGCTTGAGCAAATCGATGAGATTTATATTAATGGTGGAGGTAGCCTAAATGGTTATTTGATGGAGTTATTAAAACAAGCATTTCCTACAAAAAAGGTAGCTCCTTTAGATGGGTTAGGGGTCCCTGCTGTCTGGAAAGAAGCGATTGCCTTCGCACTTTTTGGTTACAATACTATGCTTGGTATACCAAATCAATTACCTTCTGCCACAGGAGCTAGGCGTGAAGTGGTTATGGGAAAAGTCGCGTATTGCGATGGGAATCCATTGATGCGATTTCAAAAATTACGAGGTGAGACGTAATGGGAATTTTACTAGCTATTGAAAATTTAACAATCGCAGTTGGCAAAAAATCACGTAACGAACCACTAGTGAAAAATGTTTCGCTGCAATTAGAAGAGGGCAAAACCTATGGCATTGTTGGAGAATCTGGAAGTGGTAAAAGTTTGACGTCTTTATCCATTTTAAATTTATTAGATGATAAATTAGCAATTTCAGATGGACGAATTGAATTTGCCGATAAGGGAAATTTACTGACATTAAAAAAGGATGAGTTACAAAAAATCCGGGGTAAGGAAATTTCGATGATTTTCCAAGAGCCGATGACAGCGCTCGATCCAATGTATACGATTCAGTATCAATTATTTGAAGTATTAAGGTTTCATAAAAAACTATCAAAAAAACAAATGTATGACCAAGTACTTGAAATGTTAAATGCTGTTGGAATCTCAAGACCAGAAAAAGTATTAAAAAACTACCCGCATGAGTTATCGGGTGGTATGCGACAACGTATCATGATTGCTATGGCATTATTATGTAATCCGAAATTGTTAATTGCGGATGAGCCAACAACGGCACTTGATGTTACGATTCAAGCTCAAATTTTAGAGCTGATGAAAAGTTTAAAACAACAATACCAATCGACAATTTTATTAATTACGCATGATTTAGGTGTCGTTGCTGAAAGTTGTGATGATGTTGCGGTGATGTATGCAGGGCAAATTGTTGAAATTGGGCAGGTCGCAGAGATATTTGATCATCCGAAGCATCCATATACGCAAGGCCTACTAAAAGCGGTGAATAGCATTGATAACCAAACAAAGGATTTATATGCGATTCCAGGAAATGTACCAACGCAAGATGAATTCAATTCAGGTTGTCGATTTGCTTCAAGATGTCCAGATGTGATGGAGCGCTGTTGGAAAGAAGTACCGACGAGCGAACAAATATCGCAAAGTCATACCGTGAGATGTTGGGCGGTTGATCAAGGGGGCGTATCGAATGAACCATGAAGCAATTATAGAGCTTAAAAATGTAAAACAGTATTTTCCGATTAAGGGTGGCGTATTTAAACAGGTAGTTGGTCATGTACGAGCAGTTGACGATATATCGATTGCGATAAAGGGACAGGAAACATTAGCATTAGTAGGAGAAAGCGGTTGTGGTAAATCGACAACAGGTAAAATGATACTACGACTCCTTCAACCGACAGCTGGCGAAATTTTGTATAATGGGCAAAATATTTTAGCACTCTCCAATTCACAATTTCGTGATTTAAGAAAGGAGATTCAAATTGTTTTTCAAGATCCATATAGCTCGTTGAATCCACGTATGACAGTAAAACAATTACTATTGGAACCGATTTTGACACATAAATTAATGTCAAAACAACAGGCGGAAATTGAAGTTAACGAAATCATAAGAAACGTAGGCTTAACCGAAAAAAGCTTATCTAAATACCCACACGAATTTTCTGGTGGACAAAGGCAGCGTATAAGTATTGCGCGCGCGTTAGTACTGAAACCAAAGTTTTTAGTGTTAGACGAGCCTGTTTCCGCATTGGATGTATCCATTCAAGCACAAATTTTAAATTTATTGAATAAATTGCAGCATCAATATCAATTAACCTATTTATTTATTTCGCATGATTTAAATGTTGTTCGCCATGTGAGTGACAGAATTGCAGTGATGTATTTAGGACATATTGTAGAAATCAGTACCGCTCAAGAACTATTTGAAAATCCGAAGCATCCGTATAGCCAAGCGCTCATTTCGGCAATTCCTAAAAAGCATCCCAATGATTTTGTAGAGCGTATTATTTTAAAGGGGGAAATTCCAGACCCTTCAAATCCGCCAACGGGCTGCCCGTTTCACACACGCTGTCTTTATGTACAAGATCAATGTAAAATAGGCGGAATTTCAATGGTTCAGTTAAATGAACATCACCATGTAAAATGCATTCTATACAATGATGAAAAAAGCTAGCTACTCTAAAGGACCAACTCAATGTTTATTGATCGTATTGTAAGTGGGTGTCCCGAATATTAATTCTGGGCTCCCACTTTTTGTTAAAAGAAAAATAATAGAAGAAACAGACGGTTTTTCTTGAGCAAAGCGGCGTAGTCATGTAGCATGATATTGAAACCAAAGAAAAAGGTGAACGATTTTATGGAACAATTATTACAAGCGATTCAAGAAGGCGACATTCAATTAATCAACCAACAACTTGAATCATTTTTAGTAGATTCAGAACCGGCTGCACAATATGAAGTGGCTGAGGCACTGGTACATTTTGGATTTGTAACCGAAGCAAATCAAGTATTTGAACATTTACAATTTTTATTCCCAGAAGAGGCACAAATTGCGATAGATCGTGCAGGAGTTTTAATCGAATTAGGCGAAGAAGATGAAGCATTAGATTTATTAATGGCTGTATCGGACGAAGCGCCTGAATACCCACAAGCGTTACTTGTATTAGCGGATTATTATCAAATGCAAGGACTATTTGAAGTAGCCGAGCAACGCATTAATGAAGCACTACAGCTATTACCAAATGAGCCATTATTACAATTTGCAAAAGCGGAATTATTATTCGAAACAGGTCGTTTTGCGGAAGCAGCACGTATCTATGAAGAATTGTATGCCGTGGACAAGAAGTTTGCAGGCACGATTTTAGCACAGCGCCTAGCAGAAGTTTACCGTGCAGGTGCGGCTTATGAATCAGCGCTTGATTACTATATGGAAGCACTTGAAGAAGAAGTAACGGCTGATTTATTATTCGGCTCAGGCTATGCAGCATTCCAAACACAAAAATACGACTTAGCGATTAAGCAATTAGAAGATTTAAAAGAACTTGATCCAGATTACTTCTCTGCTTATTTACTATTAGCGGAAAGCTATGCGATGCAAGAAGATAATAAGCGTGCTTTAAAAGTCATTCAAGAAGGCTTAAAGCGTGATGAATATGATAAATCACTGTTCTTATTTGCGGGGAAAATGGCGCTTAAAAATAGTATGCCAACCGAAGCAATCGACTATTTATCACAAGCGATTGCCCTTGATCCGGAGTATATGGAAGCGATTATGGTGTTAATGTCTGTCTATAGCCAGCAAGAAAGCTATGAAGAAATTATTTCACTATATGAGCAATTGAAGCAATATGACTTTGAATGGGTGTCATTATCTCCATTTGTCGCGAATGCATATAACGAAGAAGAACAGTTCGATAAAGCATACGAAATTTATAAAGAGGCATATACTGAGTTTAACGAGGACGTTGAATTTTTAGAGAAATATTGCTTATTCTTATTGGAAGAAGGTAAACGTGAAGAAGCAAAACAAATTGCGACACGTTTAGTTCAGTTACAACCTACTGAACAGCAATGGATTGACCTGTTAGAGCGCTTTGAGTAAAGGGAGGATCGCATGTTGACTTATTCCGTACCACTCAATGAAAAAAAGGCTTTCATTCGATGGTTTTTAAAAAACTTTCAATTAAAACGACGCGAAGGGGTATGGATACTCAATTATTTATTGAGTAACGACGAATTGCTCGAGCATGTGCATTTTGTTGATGAAGCGCATTATTGTCCGCGCGCGATTGTCATGTCAACAGTGGATACGACGAGCATCCCGTTCCGTTTTTATAAAGAGAATATTATGACGTCAGATGCAGAAAAGGCATTTCATGATTTACGCCTAAACACTTCTGAAGAAATCTATTTCCAATTAAATTTCCCAAGCATACCGCCAGATCCTCTGTATTTGGCGGTACTTGAGGAAAATCCATATGTTCCGGAATTATTCATTCCTGAAAAGGACCGAATTGCGGCGCAACAATTATTGGAAAATAGTGTTTTAGCGTTTCAAGAGCAACTTTTGTTAAAGCAAATTGACGAAGCACTGGATGCGGGAGATAAAGAACGATTTTTTGAGTTATCGAATTTACTACAGGCGTTGAAACATACGAAGTAGTTTTTTCTTTGTCACTCGTGTAAAAAATGACTTTTATAGAAATAATAGGTTAGTAGCGTGTGGATTGATGTGATGAGCAAACGATCCACATTTTACTAATGTAGTAGAGAAAATAATGAGGATAGGCTTCTAGGAGGAAATAAAATGATTTATAAAGTAAGTGATGTTGAGCAATTTCAAGCACAAAAAGAATTTATTGATACAGCGATAGTGCCATTAGTACAATTAGATTTTTCTGAGCTTGGCATGAAGCAAACAGGCTCTGCGTCTGAATATTTAATGTCATTGACAACATTTGTTGAACAACAATTTCGTGGCCGTTTAATGCTTTTACCACCATTTTCATATACAAAATTAACGAAATCTTCGGAATTAGCTATTACCATTGAAAAAGAATTGAAAGAAGCGGGGTTCAAATCGGTATTATTTATGACATGTGATTCGGAATGGACAGAGCTAAAAGAGCAATTGAATATTATATGGTTGCCAGCAATTCCTTTAGAATCTATGGACAAGACCGTGAAACAGCGTATTTTAGAAGATCAGCTGAAGCAAGTGATTCCCGTATTAACTTCTGTATGGGTTAATTAACCAATAGTACTTTCATCAAATGTTCACAATATACACAATTGGAAATGAATGCTATATTGACCAACTTATTCACATGATATATCATAGATATGTCCTAGTTATTTACTATTTTTAAAAGTATGTCCGTTGGACTGACCTTTTAGTAAGAGGGGGGAAAAGGATGAGTAAGAATCGAGTTACAAGACGTCAATTTTTAACCTACTCAATTACTGGAGTAGGTGGATTCATGGCTGCGGGTATGTTAATGCCTATGGTTCGTTTCGCAGTTGACCCAATTCTTCAAACGAAAGAAGAAGGGGATTTTGTATTAACGGCACAAAAAGTAGCAGAAATCACGGATGCACCAGTTAAAGTTGACTTCTCGTATGAGCAAACTGATGGTTGGTATAAATCAGAGGTTTCAGATGCAGCTTGGGTTTACAAAGAAGGCGACCAAATTATCGCGATATCACCTGTATGTAAACACTTAGGTTGTACGGTAAACTGGGCTGGTGACTCAGCACACCCAGATCAGTTCTTCTGTGCATGTCACGCAGGTCGTTATGAAAAAACTGGTAAAAACGTAAAAGGTACACCGCCACTTGGACCACTTGATCAATATGAAGTGGATGAAAAAGACGGCTTCTTAATGCTTGGGAAAAAAATCGCAAACACACACAGTTAATTAAGTTAGGGGGAAGACATAAGTGCTAAACAAAATTTATGATTGGGTCGATGAACGTTTAGATATTACTCCTATTTGGCGTGATATTGCCGACCATGAAGTACCAGAGCACGTTAACCCTGCCCATCACTTCTCAGCATTCGTATACTGTTTTGGCGGATTAACATTCTTCATTACAGTTATTCAAATTCTATCAGGTATGTTCTTAACGATGTATTACGTACCAGACGTAGAAAATGCTTGGAAATCAGTTTATTACTTACAAAACGAAGTAGCGTTCGGTGAAATCGTTCGTGGTATGCATCACTGGGGAGCTTCACTTGTTATCGTCATGATGTTCTTACATACACTTCGTGTGTTCTTCACAGGTTCATTCAAGAAACCTCGTGAATTAAACTGGTTAGTTGGTGTAGGTATCTTTGCAGTTATGTTAGGTTTAGGTTTCACAGGTTATTTATTACCTTGGGACATGAAAGCGTTATTCGCAACTAAAGTAGGTATCGAAATCGCAGCCTCAGTTCCGTTTTTAGGTGAAACAATTAAGATTTTACTTGCTGGAGATTCAACAATTCTTGGTGCGCAAACGTTAACACGTTTCTTTGCAATTCATGTATTCTTCTTACCAGCAGTATTATTCGCTTTATTGGCAGTTCACTTTATCATGATCCGCCGACAAGGTATTTCAGGTCCTCTATGATCTGAATTGATTTGTATGATTTACTAAAGGAGGGGACAATATGCAACGCGGAAAAGGTATGAAGTTCGTAGGCGATTCACGTGTAAAAGCGACTAATCGTATGCCGAACGTGCCCAAAGATTATTCCGAGTATCCTGGGAAAACAGAAGCTTTCTGGCCTGACTTCTTATTAAAAGAATGGATGGTTGGTGCGGTTTTCTTAATTGGTTATTTATTATTAACTGTCGCTCACCCTTCACCACTTGAAGGTCCGGCAGATCCAACTAACGCATCTTATATTCCGTTACCAGACTGGTATTTCTTATCAATGTACCAATTATTAAAATACACATATGCTTCTGGTCCGTATAACGTAATCGGAGCTATGGTTATTCCTGGTATCGCATTTGGTGCATTAGCATTAGCACCATTCTTAGACACAACGCCTGAGCGTCGTCCATCAAAACGCCCATTGCCAACAGCATTTATGTTATTAGCAGTAGCTGCACTTATTTATACAACTTGGGAATCTGTTGAAGCTACTAACTGGGAAGCGGTTGATGCACAAGGTGAAATCACTGCCAAGCATTTAGGTTTATTACCAGATGTAGAAGTGGATGAAACGTCTGAAGGTTATGAGATTTATCAAGCACAAGCATCATGTATCGGATGTCACGGTGGCGACTTAGCTGGTGTGTCTGGTCCAATGCTATTAGGCAATGAATTAACTGCTGAAGAAGTAGCAGAAGTAATCGCAAATGGCCGTGGTGGTATGCCACCTGGTACATTTACAGGTACTCCTGAAGAGTTACAAACTTTAGCAGACTTCATCGCTGGCTTAAAAGAACAATAATTTCACTTAAAAAAGAGGGTCCATTGTGACTCTCTTTTTTTCAATATTTCAATTTAATTCAGTGGGGTTTAACGAACACTCGAAAAAAGTCTGGACGCAATTTCGCCGAGGCGTAATTGATCATGGTTAGAATACTTGCGTAACAATGCTTTCGGTATATAATTAAAGACGTAAGTAAACTTACGAAGTTGCACAAAATACATAAAAATGAAAATGATTTTCATTACAAAATTCAAAGGAGATTATATGAAAGCATATGTACTGCAAGCCTGGTATTTCATGAACCATCGTGCCTTTTTAACACTGTTATTAGTGATCAATGTATTGGGTACGGTTTATGGATACTATTGGTATAAAGGGCAACTGTCCATTACGGAACCGATATTTTATATTTTCGTTCCGGATTCACCGACTGCAAGTTTGTTTTTCTGTTTTGCGATAGTTGCCTGGTTAATTGGACGAAACTTCAAGCTTATGGAGGCACTTGCACTTATTACGCTTATTAAATATGGGTTATGGGCCGTAGCGATGAATTTATTAACGTTTGTGGAAACGGGGGATTTAAGTCCTGTCGGCTGGATGCTGGTTGCGTCACATTTTTTAATGGCGGTACAAGCCGTACTTTACTTGCCGAATTACCGTTTCACAAAGTGGCACGTGCTAGTTGCGGCGATTTGGACGTTGCATAATGACGTTATTGACTATTTATTTGGGCAAATGCCGATTTATCAGGTCATTAATAATTATCCGAGTCACATAGGTTACTTTACGTTTTGGTTATCAATCGCCTGTATTATGCTGGCTTATTTAGAAAGTACGAAGCGTGAATATTTGCAACAGCGCTAGAAAGCCTTTAAAATTAAGGAGAATTGTAAGATATAGAAAGGAAGTTCGAAAATGGGGATTATTGTATACTTTATCATCATTATGCTGTTACCGTTATACGCGCAAATGAAAGTAAAAAGCACGTATAAAAAGTTTTCTAAAGTACCAGCTGAAAAAGGGATGACAGGTGCTCAAGTAGCACGTTACATTTTAGACCAGCATGGTTTAACAGATGTACGTGTTGTACCAACACAAGGTTTTTTAGCAGACCACTACAATCCGGCAACGAAAACAGTAGCGTTATCAGAAGATAATTACTACAACTCGTCAATTGCAGGGACATCTGTAGCGGCGCATGAGGTTGGCCACGCGATTCAACACGCTGAAGCTTACTCATTCTTAACGTTACGTGCTAAATTAGTGCCAGTAGCTAACTTCTCGTCGAATGCATCATGGATTTTCGTGTTAATAGGTATTTTTGCATCTTCTTCAGGTTTCTTGTTATTAGGGATTGTGTTGCTTCTTGCGGGTGTTATCTTCCAAGTAGTAACATTACCAGTCGAGTTTGATGCCTCAAAGCGTGCCATGAATGAAGTGGTTGCATTAGGTATTATTAATAATGGTGAAGAACGTTCAGCGAAAAAAGTATTAAATGCAGCGGCAATGACATATGTAGCGGCAGCAGCAGTTGCTATTCTAGAGTTATTACGTTTAATTTTAATCTATACTGGTATGACAAGTTCAGACGATTAATACAATAAAAGGAGTTCGGCGATGATGCCGAGCTCCTTTTTGAGCTAAGAAGGTATAAATTTTAACACCCTAACACTGGCTAGGCATTCGCGCCAGCCCCTCGGTCATTTCGGTCCCGCCGTCGAAAGTGATAAAACGTTCACTTTCTAGTCGGGCCCTCCAATGCCTGAGGCTCACACGACGTGAGTCATTTCGGTCATGCCACATGGATGTGGCGCTTTGACCGATCGGGGCTAAAAGGGCGCGAATGCGCTTTTATTAATGAATCGGTTGTTTTTTATCGTCTAATGTAAAGCCTTCACCGGCTACGTCTCGCACGTCCATGATCGAAACAAAGGCATGTGGATCAACTCGGTGAATGATAGATTTCAAACGGACAAGCTCATTGCGCGACACGACACAGTATAAGACATCACGGTGCTCTTTTGTAAAGTGACCATGGCCATCAAATACCGTCACGCCGCGTTCCATATTTTTTGAAATTAAATCGGCAATTTCATCCGATTTTAATGAAATGATAAATGCCCCTTTTGCTGTGTATGCGCCTTCTTGTACTAAGTCAATCACACGTCCACCGACATAAACTGCAACTAATGTATACATCATCGAACGGGCATCTAAGAATGTTGCCCAAGAGATGAGAATCACGAAAAAGTCAAAGCCAAACATCGTTTTCCCAATGCTCCAGCCTAAATATTTGTTCGCTAAGCGCGCTAAAATATCGACCCCACCAGTTGTCCCACCAAAGCGGAAGACAATCCCTAGACCGACGCCGACAAATACCCCAGCAAATAACGAGACGAGCAGTAAGTCGTCTTGTAAATTCATGTTGACTTCATACTTTTGGAAGATTTTCAAGAAAACCGATACGCTAACTGTCCCAATGATTGTATAAATAAATGTGCGTTTACCAAGTAGTTTCCATCCTAAGATGAACATTGGAATATTTAATAGCAAATTCATTAATGCTGGGTCCCAATTTAGTGTAAAATATAAAATAAGTGTAATACCACTAAAGCCGCCTTCGCCAAGCTGGTTTTGCATATTAAAATGTACAAAGCCAAAGCTAAAGAGAGCAGTTCCGATGAGGATCCCGATAATGTTTTGTATTTTAATGCCCTTCATTGTTATCCTCCTAATACGAATGTACGAAATTTTGTGTTCAAGTAGTAAAAAGCTACATTTGTTATTATGTTAGATTTTTGCACGTTTTACAACATCCATTGCATAATAATAACAAGGACAGATTTTTCGGGTTTCGTTAGCGTATAAAATAACTTGTATTAGAAAAAAGGAGTTTTTGTAATGACGATTAAAGTAGCAATTGCCGGTGCACGTGGCAAAATGGGAACAGAGGCAGTACATACTGTAATGAAGCATGAAGCGATGGAATTAGTCGCCGTATTAGATTACAAAGAAGTTGGGGAGACATTAGCTGATTTAGAGCAATTTCCAGCGTCTTATGAAGTGCCTGTTTATACAGATTTAGATAAATTAGTTGCCGATACAAAGCCTGATGTGTTCGTAGATTTAACGAATCCACATCTAGTTTATGAGCGTACAAAAGCGGCCCTTTTACATAATGTTCGTCCAGTTGTCGGTACAACAGGCTTTACAGACGAGCAGTTACAAGAATTAACGGATTTAGCGAAGGACAAAAAGATGGGCTGCATCATTGCGCCGAATTTTGCGATTGGTGCTATTTTAATGATGAAATTTGCAAAAGAAGCGGCAAAATATTTCCCGGATGTAGAAATTATCGAAATGCATCATGACCAAAAGCTTGACGCCCCATCAGGAACTGGTATTAAAACCGCACAAATGATTAGTGAAGTGCGAAAAGCAAAACAGCAAGGGCATCCAGATGAACAAGAAACACATGCAGGCGCGCGCGGTGCAGATTACGAAGGCATGCGTATCCATTCAGTACGTCTTCCTGGTTTAGTTGCGCACCAACAAGTATTATTTGGAGGAACAGGTGAATTATTAACGATTCGACATGATTCCTTAAATCGTGGGAGTTTCATGGGCGGAATCGCGTATTGCGTTGAAGAAGTGATGAAACGTAATTCGTTAATTTACGGCTTAGAGAATATTATTTAGAAACGAGATGATCTTATGAAGATTGCATTAATTGCGCATGATCGTAAAAAAGACAATTTAATTCAGTTTGCCATTGCCTACCGTGATATTTTAGCGGAGCATGATTTATATGCAACCGGTACGACCGGAACAATGATAGAAGCAGAAACCAAATTACCGATTACCAAATTCCGTTCAGGTCCACTTGGGGGAGATCAGCAAATTGGTGCGATGATTGCCAATAATGATATGGATATGGTGTTTTTCTTCCGTGATCCATTAACAGCGCAGCCGCACGAGCCAGATGTAATGGCGTTAGTCCGTTTATGTGACTTGTATCATATCCCACTGGCGACAAATATGGGTACAGCAGAAATCATTTTAAAAGGGTTGCAAGAGGGCTTTGTCGACTGGCGCATCTTAGAAGAACGTAGACAATAACGAATAAGTCGATTATGCCTTGGTATAATTGAATTCAGCTTATTTTTGAAAGGATGGAGAGACGAATGAAAAAATTAAAAATTGGGATTACATGTTACCCAACAGTTGGAGGCTCTGGCGTTATCGCAACAGAGCTTGGAAAAATGTTAGCCGAGCGAGGGCATGAAATTCATTTCATTACATCGAGCGTGCCATTTCGACTAAATAAAATTTATCCAAACGTCTTTTTCCACGAAGTAGAAGTGAATAATTATTCGGTATTTCAATATCCGCCTTATGATATTGCACTAGCAAGCAAAATGGCGGACGTTATTAAAGAAGAGCAATTAGATATTTTACATGTGCATTATGCCATTCCACACGCAGTATGTGCCGTTTTAGCACGTGATATGAGTGGACAAGACGTCGGTATTGTTACAACGTTACACGGGACAGATATTTCCGTATTAGGGGAAGATTCGACGCTATCACAGGCCATTAAATACGGGATTGACCGCTCTGATGCAGTAACGGCTGTTTCAGAAGCACTGAAGCAACAAACGTATGACCTAATCGATACAAAGGCTCCGATTGATACACTGTATAACTTCGTCGATGAGAATGTCTTTAAGCCGGTAGATCCAGGTGATTTAAAGCAGCAATTTGGAATAAAGGACGAAGAAAAAGTAATCATCCACATCTCGAACTTCCGTAAAATTAAAAATTTACCGGATATCGTTGAATCGTTTATGAAAATTCGTGAAAAAATGCCGGCTAAACTATTACTAGTCGGAGATGGACCTGAAAAGCATCGTGTAATGGAGCAAGTAAAGGCTTCTCCGTATAAAAAAGATGTGTTGTTTTTAGGTAAGCAGGAAAACATTACAGAGCTATTCGCGATTAGTGATTTAAAGCTACTGTTATCGGAAAAAGAATCATTTGGGCTTGTCTTACTCGAAGCGATGGCTTGTGCGGTGCCGGGTATTGGGACAAATATTGGTGGTATTCCTGAAGTGATTGAACATGGAAAAAACGGATATATCGTCGAGCTTGGTGATACGCAGGCCGTAGCAGATTATGCGGTACAGTTATTACAAGATGAAGAAAAACTAGCTTCGTTTAGTGAAGCTGCATTATATGCGGTATCGGAGCATTTCCATGAACACAAAATTATTAAGCAATATGAAGATATATATGAAAGAGTGGTAGCAAAGAAAAATGATTCCAAAGCATTGGCAGGGCGCGATTGACGTAATAAAAAGCATTGAAAACGCCGGTTTTGAAGCATTTATCGTTGGTGGCGCGGTCCGTGATTACTATTTAAACAAAAAAAATCATGATGTCGACATTGCCACAAGTGCACTCCCAGAAGAAATTCAGGCGATTTTTCCGCAGACGATTGACGTCGGTATTGAACATGGTACCGTACTCGTCATGCACAAAGGTGAGCCGATTGAAGTGACGACATATCGTACGGAATCGACGTATTCAGACCACCGAAGACCAGATGCCGTTCATTTCGTCCGCAATTTAGCAGAAGATTTAAAGCGTCGTGATTTTACAATGAATGCGATGGCGTTAAGTCAAACGGGTGAATATATTGACCTGTATGAAGGACGCAAGCATATTGATGAACAGTTGATTTGCGCGGTTGGCATTGCAGCGGAACGCTTTGGCGAGGATGCGCTCAGAATGCTGCGTGCTGTTCGTTTTGCAGCCCAGCTGAATTTTACAATTGAGGCTGAGACCTTTGCAGCAATCGGGCAGCAAGCCACTTCGATTGAGCTTATTGCAATGGAACGCATTCAAGTAGAGCTTTCAAAAATATTTACAGCAAGCCACGTAGCACAAGGGATTCATTATCTAGAAACCTCGGGGCTTGCTGCGTATTTACCAGGACAGTTTGATGCAACGGCTTGGCATAATTTTAATTCAGATAACCGCCAAGTAGGATGGGCGTATTTTTGTTTAGTAAATGAGGATGCGACCTTATTAACAAACTATCGTTGCTCGAATAAGGATAAGCAGTTTACAAAGCTGGTATTAGAGGCATATGACTGTCTGATCCGTGGTGTGAAGCGAATCGATTTACTGCGCTTTGACCTGGACGTTCTTCAAACAGCGTATCAGTTTATGAAGCTGCGCAAACAAGAAGTAACAATTACTTGGCAAGAGGTACAGCAGCGAAAACAAGCTTTACCGATTCAATCGGCAAAGGAGCTTGCGATTACTGGACAAGATGTCATGATGTGGTCAGCAAAAAAACGCGGTCCATGGATAAAAGAAACGCTTGAAGCCGCGGTATCTGCCGTTGTAAATGGTGAAGTAACAAATGATAAACAACAATTAAAGGACTGGTTTCATGCAACGATCGATGAAGGATGAGATTTTACATCGTTTTTTAAATGCACAGGGTGAACCAATTTCGGGTCAGCAGTTAGCTGATGATTTCCAAGTGTCGCGCACTGCAATTTGGAAGCATTTGCAAAGCTTACAGCAGGAGGGCTATACATTTGAAACGCTTAAAAAGCGTGGCTATAAACTCCTTGCTGTACCAGACCGCGTAGATTTTGGTCAGTTAAAGCAGCTATTAACAACGAAGCGCTATGGCCAGCAGGTGCATTACTTTGAACGTGTGGAATCCACGCAGCTTGTGGCACATGACTTAGTACGTCAAGGTGTACCAGATGGCACGCTTGTCATTGCTGAGCATCAAACCGCAGGGCGTGGCCGTATGCAGCGTGAATGGGAATCGTCTGAGGGCAAAGGGATTTGGATGACGCTTATTATTCGTCCTGAAATTGCGCCACATCAAGCACCACAATTTACACTTGTAACGGCTGTTGCTGTTGTCAATGCAATGAAAGTAAGTTTTCAAAACTTCACACCACAAATTAAGTGGCCGAATGATATTTTAGTAAATGGGAAAAAAACGACGGGCATTTTAACGGAAATGATTGCCGAAGAAAATCGTATTCAAGCTTTACTGATTGGTATTGGCATTAATGTCAATCAAGAGCAAGCCGATTTCCCAGATGCTCTGCAAACGATTGCAACTTCCGTGGCAATTGAAGAAGGCCAGCAAGTCGACCGTGTGCAATTAGTGGCAAAGGTGCTCGATTTTTTAGAGCATTACGGCGACCATTATGTCAAACACGGTTTCCCGCTTATTAAAAAGCTATGGGAAGAATCTTCCTGCACGATTGGCAGTCAAGTACGCGCGACAACGCTACGTGAAGTCGTAGAAGGTGAAGCGATTGCGATTACGGATTCAGGTGTCCTTGAAATTCGCCAGGCTAATGGGGAGATAAAAGGCGTTTATTCAGCGGATATCGAGATTTTATAGCCTTTTGATACTCCCCGCGGAAAGCATCCGCCGTAGCGTAGCAGAACCGTCAACTTATGATGATTAACATTAAAATAATATTCTGTACGTTTTCTTCTAAAATTGTTATAGTAGCTCTAGGACAGTATCTACTTGCTTAGAACTGTACCTAGTAAGAAATGATTACACTACTATAAAAAAATCTGCCTTGATCTAACTAGACAGGGACGGAAGAAAACAAGCGTTAATAAGCAAGGCTAATAGGCGACTAGGAACCTTGATAAAGCACTATTTTGATTTTTCGAAAAGTGTTTTTTGACGCACAAAAACCTAATTGTAATTTTACAATGGGGCTCTTCTGTCTAATTTTAGACAGGAGAGCTCTTTTTTGTTTTCTTCCTCAAATAAGGAGGACAGAATGAAAACGACAGCTCAGTTTTTAACAATGAAAGAGCAGCAAGAAAAAATCGTTATGGTCACGGCGTATGATTACCCTGGCGCGAAATTTAGTGAAGAGGCCGGGGTCGATATGATCTTAGTTGGGGATTCACTTGGCATGGTCGTACTTGGCTATGACTCAACAATGCGCGTGACGGTCGATGATATGATTCACCATAGTAAAGCGGTTCGTCGCGGTGCCCCAGATACGTTCATCGTAGTCGATATGCCGTTTGGGTCGTATCACGGGGATGTCAATGACACATTAAAAACAGCGGTACGCATGATGCAAGAAACGAATGCCAATGCGGTAAAAGTCGAAGGCGCTGGCGATATCGTACCGGTCATTAAAAAGTTAACCGATGCTGGTATTCCTGTTGTAGCGCATCTTGGTTTACTGCCACAATCCGCAGGTGTTTTAGGTGGCTATAAGGTGCAAGGAAAAACGGCGGAGCAAGCAGCAAAATTAATTGAAGATGCACGCGCGGTAGAACAGGCGGGTGCATGTGCGGTTGTACTCGAGTGTATTCCACATCAATTAACAGCGGTTGTTTCAGAAAAGCTAGTGATCCCAACAATCGGTATTGGTGCGGGCGTTGAAGCAGATGGTCAAGTGCTTGTCTTCCATGATTTACTGCAATACGGCAAACATCATATCCCAAAATTTGTGCACGGCTTTGCACAAGTTGGCAATGAAATCGAGCGTGGGTTAAAAGGCTATACAGCTTCAGTAAAAGCAGAAACATTCCCAACACTTGCGCATAGCTTTACGATGAAAGAGGAGCAATTAAACGAGCTGTATGGAGGCATAAAATAATGAATGTACTCACAACAATTGCACAGCTTCGCCAAGTTGTGTTAGATACTAAAAATCAACATCAAACAATCGGCTTAGTGCCAACAATGGGCTATTTACACGAGGGGCATTTAACATTAGCACAACATGCCAAACGTGAAAATGATGTCGCCATCATGAGTATTTTCGTCAATCCAACACAGTTTGGACCAAACGAAGATTTCGAATCGTATCCACGCGACTTAGCACGTGATACGAAGCTAGCGGCATCAGTGGGTGTTGACTATATTTTTGCGCCAGCAGTTGAAGAGATGTATCCACAAGACGGTGGGATTCGCATTCGCGCCGGACGCCAAGCAGAGCTACTATGCGGGGCAAGTCGTCCCGGTCATTTCGACGGAGTACTGCAAGTCGTTGCCAAATTATTTAATTTAGTTCAGCCAGATCGTGCCTACTTTGGACAAAAGGACGCGCAGCAAGTCGCGATTATTCAAACGATGGTACGCGATTACAATTTCCCGATTGAGCTACGCGTAGTTCCAGTCGTGCGTGAAGAGGACGGATTAGCAAAATCAAGCCGCAATGTGTATTTAAATGAAACAGAGCGCACACAAGCACCGGCCATTCAGCAAGCATTACAACTAGCAAAATGCGAGCTTCAAGAAACACAAGATGTAAAAAAAGCGCTCGCACTTGCAACAAAACTAATTGAAGACAATACGGATGGAAATATTGATTATTTGTCGATTTTATCGTATCCAGATCTTAACGAAGTAACAGTAGATACAGAACAAATTGTTTTAGCCGCAGCTGTTTATCTAGGTAAAACAAGATTAATTGATAACGTGATTTTTTCATTAAAAGGAGAAATGGCACATGTTTAGAATGATGATGAATAGTAAAATTCACCGCGCACAAGTCACACAAGCAGACTTAAATTATGTCGGTTCGATTACGATTGACCAAGATATTTTAGATGCGGTGGGTATGCTAGCAAATGAAAAGGTGCATATCGTGAATAATAATAATGGTGCCCGCTTTGAAACATATATTATCGCAGGCGAGCGCGGATCGGGTGTTATTTGTGTGAATGGTGCAGCAGCTCGTTTAGTGCAAAAAGGCGACATTGTCATCATTATCTCCTATGTGTACGTTGATCATAAAGAAGCTGCGAATCATAAGCCAACTGTAGCAATTATGGGCGAACACAATACAATTAAAGAAATGATCAGCTACGAACCAGAAGCAACGGTGATGTAGATTAATAAAAAGGCGTTACGTGGATAAATTTCTGCGTAGCGTCTTTTATGTTACAAAATATTATTAGTTACATAATTTTGTAATCTTTATATTATATCCCTGTAATATACTTGAAATATTGTTTTAGTAAGATGAGTGTAGGTTGCAAATACCGAATATTTTAAGTTGAAGTAGGAGGAACAAGCTAGAATGTTTAAAAACAAACTATTTTTAAGCTTAGTACTAGTGTTAATGGGCTCTATCTTCTATGTAAATGTAACAAATGCAGCTACTCATACAGTTAAGACTGATGAAGAATTAGATGAAATCGCCGATCGCTATGATACAACAGTAGATATACTTTTAAAATTAAATGGTTTAACAGAAATGGAAGAAGCCGTTACCGGTTTTGTTTTACAGTTACCTGACCAAATTCAAAACAAACCTGCTGTTAAAGAGGAAAAGATAGAAATGTTAGAGGATTATGAAGTTGTCAAAACAATGACTGTTGAAGCAAGTGCCTTTACCGCGAATTGCAAAGGGTGCTCGGGTAAAACAGCTTACGGTATTGATTTACGTAAAAATCCGAACATCAAATTAATTGCTGTAGATCCAAAAATAATTCCGCTTGGCACGAAAGTTTGGGTGAAGGGCTACGGAATTGCTATTGCTGGTGATACAGGCGGGTCGATTAAAGGTGGCAAAATTGATTTATTTATGAAAACAAAAAAGCAAGCGTATAGCTGGGGTCGTAAAAAAGTAGAAATAAAAATTTTAAAATAAGTAAAACGCAACAGTCACTGTAAAATGTGATTGTTGTGTTTTTTTGTGAAAAAAAATACAATCCAACAATTTGGCTCATCGGTAGCGGTAGTCAATCAAGAAGTAGGTAATTTAGATGCCATGTCAGATACGTTACAAAAACAAGTAAAACATTTTTATCCGTTTAAGAGTCGTTCTGAAGTATTTTTCAGAACGACTCTTTTCTTGTGCGCCCGGCATGCGCATGAACTATAGGGTGCAAGTCCCGAACCCCGAAGACAGAAGTAGAGGTTAGCCAAAAGCAAGGGTGTCCGTGGCGACGCGGAATCTGAAGGAAGCTGGCGGCAAAACACCGGTCCGAGGAACACGAATCTCATAGAAGGCTAGGTATGATTGGATGAATCTGCAAGACAAGATAAAGTCCCTTCTGTCGAAGGTCATATCAAGTAAATGAGGCGGATAGATGGTGTGAAAGTGCATGCGCTTACCCGGGGAGGTCTGACAGTAATGTGAAGTACCCTTCATAACCTACTTGGTGACAAGTAGCTGAACTGTCAGAAGTCAGCAGAGGTCATAGTACAAGTAAGTCTAGAATTACTTGGAAGGACTGAACAATTAGGAGAGAATAGCCCTTGGCTTTCCAATTAGGATGAACGAACACAGAAAACAGTAGAAACCTCACGCTTAGAAAGTAGTGGTGAATTCCACGAGGGTATTTGCGGAGGGTGTAGTCCAGTTGGGTAAAAGAAGAACAGCTATTCACGGAAAGGAACGAAATGGTGATGTTGAATCAAATTTTGGAGCGACAAAACATGATACAAGCATTAAAGCGAGTAGAAGCGAATAAAGGAAGCCACGGAGTAGACATGATGCCCGTACAAACCGTACGACAGCACATCCTCGAAAATTGGCATACGATTAAATCGCAGATTTTAGATGGTACCTATGAACCGCAGCCAGTCCGTCGTGTCGAAATCCCGAAACCAGATGGCGGTGTGCGCTTATTAGGAATACCAACCGTGACAGACCGTTTGATTCAACAAGCCATCTCGCAGATTTTATCAAAAGAATATGACCCAACATTTTCAGACCACAGTTATGGCTTTCGTCCAAATCGAAGCGCTCATGATGCGGTCAGAAAAGCGAAAGGCTATTTAAAAGAGGGCTATCGATGGGTGATTGATATGGATTTGGAGAAATTCTTTGATAAGGTCAACCATGACCGTCTAATGGCAACATTAGCAAAACGAATTTCAGATAAACCATTATTAATACTGATTCGTAAATACCTCCAAGCGGGTGTCATGATAAATGGAGTAGTTTCAAGTACAGAAGAAGGGACACCTCAAGGTGGTCCTTTAAGTCCTTTACTTTCTAATATCGTCTTAGACGAACTCGATAAAGAATTAGAGAAACGTGGACATAAATTCGTTCGATACGCAGATGACTGTAATATTTATGTGAAAACAGAGCGTGCAGGAATACGGGTAATGGCAAGTGTACAGCGATTTATCGAAGGAAAACTTCGCCTGAAAGTAAATGAAAAGAAATCAGCGGTAGACCGTCCGTGGAACCGTAAATTCCTAGGCTTCAGTTTTACACATCATAAAGAACCGAAAGTTCGCATTGCGAAATCAAGCCTCATACGAATGAAGAAGAAAATACGAGAAATTACCTCAAGAAAGATGCCTTATTCCATCGAATACAGAATCGAAAAGTTGAATCAATATCTGATAGGTTGGTGTGGCTACTTCGCTCTAGCGGATACGTACTCCATATTTAAAGCATTAGATGGCTGGATTAAACGAAGATTACGTATGTGTTTGTGGAAGAATTGGAAGAACCCCCGAACAAGAGTCAGAAATCTCATTCGTCTAAAAGTACCTTACGGGAAAGCATACGAGTGGGGAAATACCCGAAAAGGGTACTGGCGCATTTCAAATAGCCCCATATTACACAGAACCCTCGGCAATTCCTATTGGGAAAGCCAAGGGCTGAAAAGTCTGCAAGTTCGTTACGAAACTTTGCGTTATTCATCTTAATTGAACCGCCGTATACGGATCCGTACGTACGGTGGTGTGAGAGGTCGGGAGTTAATCACTCCCTCCTACTCGATTTTATGGACTCCTCGTAATAGTTTACTAATAGGGGGTGTTGGGGAATTCTAATTCTGTTAGGATCTTTTTGTATAAATTCAGCTTATTTGTAAAGATTGATACGTAAAAAGGTCAAGTTCAGTTGCATTCCAAATTTTGTGATGTTAATGTGAAAAACGAGGTGAAAAAATGGAAAATTTTGATTTAGCAGTAATTGGTGCTGGCCCGGGTGGCTATGTTGCGGCGATTCATGCAGCAAAAAGTGGCTTAAAAGTAGCACTGATAGAACGCGATAAAGTAGGTGGTGCATGCTATAACGTGGGCTGTATCCCATCAAAAATTATGTTAGAGCATAGTAAGCTCGTACAGGAAATTCGCCGCGGGACGGACTGGGGCGTAACGGTACCAACGATCAATATTGATTTCCCCAAATTAATGCAACGCAAAGATAACGTCGTACAAGAGCTAATAACAAATATTGAAACATTTATTGAAAACGCACAAATTACGATGTTCCGTGGTGACGCAACGGTAACGGCTGAGCGAAAAGTGATCATTGAAAATGAGGCTTTTACAGCAACGAATGTTATTTTAGCAACAGGTAGCCGTCCGTTTGTTCCCCCGTTTAAAGGGATTGAATCAGCAAATTATCATACAACGGATACTTTCTTTGGCATTCAAGAGCTTCCAAAACAGCTGACAATTATCGGCGGCGGGGTTATCGCAATTGAAATGGCCTTTGCCTTAGCGCCAATGGGTACGCAGGTAACGGTATTAAACCATAGCAAGGATATTTTGCAAACAGAAGAGCCGGATGCACGTCCAATTATTAAAGATAAGATGAAGGCACTGGGCATTGAATTAATCACAGAATTTACATTCGAAGAAATTCATGCACAGTATATTCAAACGTCAATTGGTAATTTTCCTTATGAAAACTTATTATTCGCCACAGGACGTCGCCCGAATACACAAATTGCCGAAGCGCTTGAAATGGACATGGATGGTCGCTTAATTAAAGTGAACAATCACTACGAAACAAGCATTCCGGGTATTTTTGCGATTGGTGATTTAGTCGGTGGCTTCCAATTAGCTCACTCAGCAAGTGCAGAGGGTGTGCATGCGGTGGATTACATTTTAGGAAAGCATCCAAAGGTCATTAATCAGCAGGAAATTCCACGCTGTGTGTATACGCATCCGGAAATTGCAACGTTCGGTATGCTTGAGCATGAAGCACCGGCCGATTCGATTGTGACGAAAATGTATTTACCGACAAATCCAAAGGCGTTGCTTGAAGGCAATACGCAAGGCTTTATGAAGTTTGTCGCAAGTCCTGAAGGCGATATTTATGGTGCCTGTGTGGTTGGTGACGGCGCAACAGAAATGATTAATTCCATGCTTGCAGCTAAAGTACTAGGCGGCTCGGTAAAAGATTTAGCGCGAATGATTTTCCCGCATCCAACAGTCAGTGAGCATGTTGGCGATGCGGCACGTTCTGTATTTGGTAAAGCCATTCACGCATAAGGGTTAGAAAATGTGTTCAAGTTAATAGAGCACATTTTTTTGTGCAAAAAGTTGAGGGGATTGCATATTTCTTTAAAACCGATTATTTGTTGCTATACTGTAAGTTACAAATAGCTACATGAGGTGACTTATGGAACAAGAAATGTTGGAATTTGTTGAAAAAGAAGTGGAGCAAACACTCTTTACTTGTATCGATTTTAATATAGAAGAAGATTATATTGGGATGGGGCAAGCGTTTGCGAAAATCTTAGCATTGTTGCAAAAGCAAAATTTAATCAGTTCCACATTGAAGGTGAGCGCGGATCCAATCGATTGCTTACCAGAAACACGTATTTTACTTGAAAGCTTACAAGAGGCACAGCGTCGACATAGCTCACGCCGAAAGCTATTAACACATCGTAAAGTTCTAAATGTATGGCTGCGTAAAAATGCGCATTTTCAGCGTGAAGTTTTACCAGGTTTCTTTTAATGAAAGAAAAGAATTTTCAGATAATGAAAGAAAATCATTGCAAGTTACGACTTAGTTCGTTAAAATAAGTATATTCATATACAAACGCAAGGCATGGTGGAGTCAGTCAATTTCTGGCACCGCCATGCCTTTTTGTATGGTTTACAAAAGGGGGGTTTTGCGTGTTTATTTTCCAAATTGTTATTGTATTAATAGCAACAAAACTAGCGGGACATTTGTCTGTTCGACTAGGGCAACCGTCCGTACTTGGGAAAATTTTAATCGGGATTATTATTGGTCCTGCGATGCTTGGTTGGGTTACGGATAGCGACGTCATGCAAGCATTCAGTCAAATCGGTGTAATCTTACTGATGTTTTTAGCGGGGTTAGAAACGGATTTAGAAGAGTTAAATGCGAATATGAAAGGGGCCATCTTTGTTGCCATCGGTGGTGTTATTTTACCGATTGCGATGAGTTATCCACTTGCACTAGCATTCGGTTTATCTCAAGGGCAAGCCATTTTCGTCGGGTTAACGCTTGCTGCGACATCGGTTAGTATTTCGGTGCAAACGTTAAATGAAATTGGATGGTTAAAAAGTAAAGAGGGCTCTGTTTTACTAGGGGCTGCTGTATTAGATGACATTATCGTCGTTGTAATGCTGGCTATTGCGATGAGCTTCCTAATTGGCGATGATGTATCGATTCCGGCATTAATCGGGGGGAAAGTATTCTTCTTCGTCTTACTATTTGTAGTAGCGAAATATGTCATTCCGCCATTCTTAAAAATGTTTAGCCGTTTAAAAGTAACAGAGGCACTGCTTAGTGGTGCGCTAGTGGCATGTTTTGCGATGGCTTATGTCGGTGAACATTATTTCGGGATTGCAACAATTATCGGGGCGTTCTTTATGGGGATTGCGATTGGACGTACAGAGTTTAAAGAAACGGTTGAACATAAAGTTGAGCCACTTGCGAGTAGCTTATTCGTACCGTTCTTCTTTGTAAGTATTGGATTATCAGTTACGTTTGATGGCATTACGGAAAATATTTGGTTCTTAGTCATCTTCTCAATCGTTGCGATTTTCTCTAAACTAATTGGTTCTGGTTTAGGTGCAAAGCTTGCTGGCTTCAACTGGCGATCATCAGCCGGTATCGGTTCAGGGATGGTATCTCGTGGTGAGGTAGCATTAATTTTAGCGGCGATGGGTCTTTCAAGTGGATTACTTCCAGCAGAAGACTACACACCAATGGTTATCGTAATTATTGTTACAACATTAGTGACACCGCCAATGTTAAAAGGTATTTTCGGTGAACGTGATCATTATCACTCTTAAAAAATAGTACTTGAAATTAGGCGGGGAATCAGGTATTCTAATAAATAGGTGCCAAAAACCTCAGTGAAGATTTAGTCTTCACAAACAAAAGACTCCATCCAACAGCACGGATTCGCTGGGAGACTTTTGAATGTGCAGGGAGATGAGCCCCTGCACACCCTTACATAATAATCATTAACCTAGTGCTTGCATTCATGCGGTACTAGGTTTTTTTTCGTTTACATGACCTTTTCTACGTAGTTATGATAAAATGCCGTTATATTACTTGAACTGTGAGTTGAAAAATTATGAATGAAAGTCAAAAATATGCCATTGTCGATATCGAGACGACCGGGCATTCACCGGCAAATGGCGATCGCATGATTCAAATCGCGATTGTCATCATGCAAGATTGGCAAGTCGTGAAAACCTATACGAAATTTATTCATCCAGGAAAAAAGATTCCTTTATTTATTCAAGATTTAACGAATATTACTGATGACGATGTAAAAGACGCCCTGCCATTTGAAGCGTATGCAGATTATATTTATGAGCTGTTGCAAGATACGGTATTTGTCGCGCATAATACCGATTTTGACTTGGCATTTTTACAAGCAGAATTTACACGTGCGGGATTATCGAAATGGCACGGCAAAAAAATGGACACGGTGGAACTCGCGAAAATTTTATTCCCCATGTCATTGAGCTATAAGCTAGGTGATTTAGCGAGTGATTTAAAGATTCCACTTGAAAGTGCGCACCGTGCGGATGATGATGCACTTGCGACGGCCTATTTACTGAAAAGTTGCTGGGAAGAGCTTTTAACATTACCGCTTGTCACACTGGAGCAATTGCATAAACGTTCATTTCGCTTGCGTTCGAATTTAGCCCAACTCTTTTTTGATGCACTTGTGTTGAAGCGCTCAAAAATATCAATTGACATCGACCATGTATTTTTCAATAAATTAGCGATTCGCAAAATGGCGCCAACTCCTAAAAATGGTGATGAGATAGTGCCGTACCCACAAACAACGGACGATAAGCTGTTATTATTACAAAAGGCAATCCCGAATTTTGAGGTACGTCCACAGCAATTTAAGATGATGGACAGCATTTATGAAAAGCTAAATGCCAAAGAGGAACATGTCATTGAAGCGTCAACAGGCATCGGTAAAACGCTTGGTTATTTAGTGCCGGCGATTTTCTATGCGAAACAAACCAATCAAAAAATTGGGATTAGTACGTATACGTCACACTTACTGGACCAGCTGCTACAAAATGAAATTCCGGTTTTAGAGCAAATGCTCGGCCAACGGATTAAAGTTGCGTTACTTAAAGGGATGAATCACTATGTCGATTTGGAAAAGTTTGAAAAACAGCTAAAATCACTCGACGAATCCTATGATGAAACCTTTACAATACTACAAACGCTGATTTGGGTTGCGAAAACGGAAACAGGTGATTTAAACGAGCTTAATGTGTCCGGTGGGGGTCAATTATTACTTGATAAAATTCGTAAAACCGCGCTACCAAAAACGACAATGCCCTTGTATGATTTTTATTCACGTGCTATTCAAAATAGCAGACAGGCGGACATTGTTGTGACAAATCATGCGATGCTACTAAGTGATTTAGTGCGCCATGAGCAAATTTTCAACTCGTTTGGTGGTTTTATCATTGATGAAGCACATCAATTTATTCAAGCGGCTATTAATCAGGACGAAAAAATCTTCTCTTATACGAACTGGAAGTATTTATTTGGCCAAATTGGCAATTATGAAGACGAGGGACTCTACTATAAATTATGTAAAGTGGCTTATAAAAAGCATATAACAAACCAGCAAACGCTGAAGCAAGTAGAAAAGCGATTTAAACAGATGGTGCAAGGTTTTGATGAAGCAATCGCACTCCTTTATAACGATGTGAAAAAGCATCCGAAAAATGCGATGAAGCAGCAGAAAATGTCATTGTTTTTAACGGAATTAGCATTGCCACAAGAGGCTTTTGAAAAAGTCGCGTCACTGGTTCAGCAGTGGCTCGATGCAGCGAAATCACTCCATGCGCAGTTTTTACATGACGTCAATGAACTAGCGCCGGAACATCACTATTTACTAGAGCAATGGCAGTACTGGATGGACGAATTTACAATTAAATTATCAGAGTGGGATGATGTGTTCTTGCGTCATGAGGATCATTATTCGTGCTGGCTAGAGCTAGATAAACGGAGCTTACCAGGCAGTATTCAACTGTTTAAAAAGCCTGTTGATGTGACCGAAATGATTGGGAAATTATTCGCGCCAATTCGTGAAAAAAATGCGGTTATTTGGACATCGGGAACGTTAACGGTTCCAAATAATGAACGCTTTATTACGAACCAATTAGGGATAGACGCGTCTATAGCTATTGAAAAATTACAAGCGGATCCAAGCTATTATGCTGGAGCACAAGTATATATTGTCGAGGATATGCCAGATATTCAAACGGTTTCACAGTCGGATTATATTGAAGAGGTGGCAAATGCGATTACCCATGCCGTTCGTATGACTGAGGGACGCTCTTTTGTGTTGTTTACATCACAAGAAATGCTGCGTCAAACGGTGGATTTAATTAATGAAAGTGAATTGTTAAGCGAGTATATGCTGTTTGCACAAGGTGTGACAGGCGGTAGCCGTATGCGCCTATTAAAGTCCTTCCAGAAGTTTAACCATTCTGTGTTATTTGGGACGAATAGTTTCTGGGAAGGTGTGGATGTACCTGGCGACGGGCTAGCAACGGTTATTGTTGTGCGCTTACCGTTTTCCGCACCAGAAGAGCCATCGTTTAAGGCACGTTCGGAGCATTTACAAAAACAAGGCATGAACGCATTTGCGGAACTTGCCTTACCTGAAGCGGTACTGAGATTTAAACAAGGCTTTGGTCGCTTAATTCGCTCGAGCCAAGATCGGGGAGCATTTATTGTGCTCGATCGCCGGATTGAAACAAAATCGTATGGTGAGCAGTTTATCGAGTCATTACCGCCAATATCAATACAAAAACTGCCACTTCACAGTATGGTACAACAGCTTGGAAATTGGTATAATGAAAGATGATGAGGAAGGAAAGCAGGGCGACAATTATGAAACAAAACCATCTACAATGTACAGAACGTTTTTCTGTACGACAAAATCAATTGAAATGTAAGGTGCAGTCATGAAAAACTGGATTATCTTTTCGGTTGTCTTTATTTTATCTTTGTCACTTGTGATTACCGTGTTAGTAGTGTGGAAAGCAAATGCACCGTTTTCTGACATCGAGCAAAAAGCGGAGGCATTTGCTCTTGATACGAAGGCACTTGCTGTCGTTGAGGATTCTTACGTATATAACGGCAATAAGCCGTATGTAACGGTCTTTGGCGTAGATGAATACGGTAAAGAAAAAGCAATTTTTGTCCCGATGAGTTTAGATGAGAATTCAATGCAGGAAGTATTTTTAGCAGAGGGCATTACAAAAGAAGATGCATTAGAGCGCTTCCGTAATGAAACTGCTGTAAAAGAAATTCTTCATACAAAATTAGGCTTTGAGCAAGCCGGTGCCGTATGGGAAATTACGTACATTTCGACATCGGGTAGCTTGAATTATGTCTACTTAATGCATGAGGACGGACAATGGTGGAAACGCATATTGAATTTGTAGAGGAGAAATGACCATGAAACAATTGTTAGCAAACCGTGTAAAAACATTAACACCATCAACAACTTTAGCGATTACAGCTAAAGCGAAAGAGCTGAAAGAGCAAGGGATTGATGTGATCGGTCTTGGAGCTGGCGAACCAGACTTCAACACACCAGAAAACATTTTAAATGCCGCTAAAAAGTCAATGGATGCAGGTCTTACAAAGTATACGCCAGCAGGTGGTTTACCGGTATTAAAGAAAGCAATCATTGATAAGTTGGCGCGCGACAACAACCTTACATATCAAGCAAATGAAATTTTAGTTGGTGTTGGTGCAAAGCATGTACTGTATACATTGTTCCAAGTGATTTTAGATGAGGGCGATGAAGTAATCATCCCAATTCCATACTGGGTGTCTTACCCAGAGCAAGTGAAGTTAGCGGGCGGTGTACCAGTTCATGTAGAAGGTACAGCAGAGCAAGGCTACAAAATTACAGCTGCTCAGTTACGTGATGCGGTTACAGAGAAAACGAAAGCGGTTATTATTAACTCGCCTTCAAATCCATCTGGTATGATTTACTCAAAAGAAGAGTTAGCTGAATTAGCAGCAGTAGCAGAAGAAAAAGATATTTTAATCGTTTCAGATGAAATTTATGAAAAGCTTGTTTACAATGGAGTAGAACATTATTCAATTGCACAGCTTTCAGAAGAAGTTAAAGCGCGTACAATCGTTGTCAACGGTGTTGCAAAATCGCATTCAATGACAGGCTGGCGTATTGGTTACGCTGCTGGCGACAAAACAATCATCAATGCAATGACGGACTTAGCGTCTCACTCTACATCAAATGCAACAACGACAGCTCAACATGCAACAGTAGAAGCTTATAATGGCTCTCAAGAGGCAGTTGAAATGATGCGTCAAGCGTTTGAATCTCGTTTAGAGGCAATTTTCCCGAAATTAGCAGCGATTCCTGGTTTCAAAGTATTAAAGCCACAAGGGGCATTCTACTTATTACCGGACGTTTCAGAAGCGGCAGCAAAAACAGGTTACGCATCTGTAGATGATTTTGCAAGTGCATTATTAACAGAAGCAAACGTAGCAGTAATCCCAGGCTCAGGCTTTGGTGCACCTACCACAATGCGTTTATCGTATGCAACATCATTAGAATTATTAGAAGAAGCAGTAAATCGTATCGAAAACTTTGTGAAATCAAAGTGGCAAGATTAATTTAGCTGCGGCTTAAGTTTTGGAGGATCTTATGAAAAAAATTATGATTAAAGATATGCCTCAGCATATCGGTGAAACAGTCAAAATCGGTGCTTGGTTAGCAAACAAACGTGCTAGCGGTAAAATGGCATTCTTACAATTACGTGATGGCTCAGGCTTCGCGCAAGGCGTTGTTGTAAAAGAAGAAGTAGGCGAAGAACTATTTGCAGTAGCTAAAGGGATGACGCAAGAAACGTCAATGTACATTATTGGTGAAGTAAAAGTAGATGAGCGTAATTCATTCGGTGCCGAGTTAAACGTAACAGGTATCGAAGTAATTCACGCGGCAACAGACTTCCCAATCACACCAAAAGAACACGGTACAGAGTTCTTAATGGACAACCGTCATCTTTGGTTACGTTCTCGTAAACAACACGCAGTTATGAAAGTGCGTAACGAAATTATTCGTGCAACTTACGAATTCTTTAACGAAAACGGCTTCACAAAAATGGATCCACCAATTTTAACGGGTTCAGCGCCAGAAGGTACTTCAGAGCTATTCGCAACTAAATACTTTGATGAAGATGCTTACCTATCTCAATCAGGTCAGCTATACATGGAAGCTGCTGCAATGGCACAAGGCCGTGTATTCTCATTCGGTCCTACATTCCGTGCAGAAAAATCAAAAACACGTCGTCACTTAATCGAGTTTTGGATGATCGAGCCAGAAATGGCATTCGTAGAGTTTGAAGAAAACTTAGAAGTGCAAGAGCAATACGTGTCGCATTTAGTGCAATCTGTATTGAAAAACTGTAAATTAGATTTAGAGCGTTTAGGACGCGATACGTCTAAATTAGAGCAAATTCAAGCACCATTCCCACGTATTTCTTACGATGATGCGATCAAGTTCTTACACGAACAAGGTTTTGATGATATTCAGTGGGGCGATGACTTCGGTGCACCACACGAAACAGCAATTGCTAATCACTACGACAAGCCTGTATTCATTACATGCTACCCAGTAGGCATCAAGCCATTCTACATGCAACCACACCCAGAGCGTGATGATGTTGTATTATGTGCGGACTTAATCGCACCAGAAGGCTACGGCGAAATTATCGGTGGTTCTGAGCGTATTCATGATTATGATTTATTAAAATCACGTTTAGAAGAACACGGTCTTTCAATGGACGCTTATGCTTGGTACTTAGAATTACGTAAACAAGGTTCAGTACCTCACTCAGGCTTCGGTCTTGGTTTAGAACGTACAGTGGCTTGGATTTCAGGGACGGAACATATCCGTGAAACGATTCCATTCCCACGTTTATTAAACCGTCTGTATCCATAAGACGAACAGCGTATTCGCGCTCGTCAAAACATTGCTAAAATAAATGAAATAATACACGAAGCGTCCGGCCAATCCCCGGGCGCTTTGTCGTTACGATAGACTAGGGGGATTCAGTGTATGAACAATCAATTTAATCGAATCCGCGTTTGGACAGAGCAAAAACAAATTACCGTACCACAGCTATTTTTTAAGCATTACACGGAAATGAATATTCAAGATGATGAAGCATTAATCGTGCTCCATTTAATTGCGTTCGCGCAAGAAGGTGTGGATTTCCCAACGCCGAATGATTTAGTCGCACGGACAAATTTTCAATTGGTGGCAATTAGTCAAAACTTGCAGCGTTTAATGCAAAAAGGCTATGTTGAAATTTCGCAAAGTACAGATGATTCAGGCCGTATTGTTGAGAAATATTCACTTTCTCCGTTGTGGGAACGTCTACTTGATTTGCTGCAATCAAAGGAAATGCAAAGCCAAGTGAAAACGCAAAAAATCGATGAGGCGAGAATTTTCCAATTGTTTGAGCAGGAATTAGGACGCCTCCTTTCGCCAATTGAAATTGAAACGATTGGCATGTGGATGGACATTGATCATCACTCACCGGAAGTGATTAAAGCGGCACTAAAAGAGGCGGTTCTTGCGAGTAAGGTAAGTCTGCGTTATGTGGACCGTATTTTAATTGAGTGGAAAAAGAAAAATATTAAAACATTGGCACAAATTGAGCAGCATAGTGAGCAGTATCGTAAGCACACGATGCAGCCACCTGTGCAACGTCAGCAACACAATCCGCCACAACAAGCACCACAAACAAAAAAAGCGCCATTCTACAACTGGTTAGAAGAACGCGAATAAGAGGGGAGAAGCGCGCATGTTAACAAAAGCGAAATGGCTTGAATTTTTAGATACAATGGACGACATGTATCCAGATGCACACTGTGAGTTAGTACACGACAATCCGTTTGAATTAACGATTGCGACACTTCTTTCAGCACAGTGTACGGATGTACTGGTAAACAAAGTAACGAAGGATTTATTCCAAAAATATAAAACACCGCACGATTATTTAGCTGTGCCACTAGAAGAGCTACAAAATGATATTCGTTCCATTGGGTTATACCGCAACAAGGCGAAGAACATTCAGCTGTTATGTATGCGTGTGTTAACGGAGTATGATGGCCAGATTCCAGCATCACGTGAGGAACTCGTTACATTACCTGGTGTTGGACGAAAGACGGCGAACGTAGTGCTATCGGTCGCATTTGATGTACCTGCGATGGCCGTGGATACACATGTAGAACGCGTAACAAAGCGTTTAGGGCTATGTCGCTGGAAAGATAATGTGCTTGAAGTGGAAGAAACAATCATGAAGAAAACGCCGATTGAGCGCTGGAGTCGTGCGCATCATCAAATTATTTTCTTTGGGCGTTATCATTGTAAAGCGCAAAACCCAGGCTGCGGGAAATGTCCGTTACTTTCTGATTGCCGAGAAGGTCAAAAGCGTTTGAAAAAAGGTTTGGTGAACGTATGATTTTAGTGAAAAAAGAGATGATTTCAAAAGAACGTGTGGATGCGTGGTTTCTTGAGTGGGAACGTTTACGTGAGGAAATCCACGCTGCACACGAGCTTCGCGACGGTTCTGCGTTAGCGGTTATGTTAGAAGGGATTACGCATTTTGAACAACTGTTAATCGACAGCGCGGAAACCGAACAAGCATTTTCTACCGCGGCAGAGTATGAGTTGATGCCAATTAACGGTATGGAGCGTTTAGGGTTTATTAAAATGCGTCCCGCGCAATATGCGTGCTATCGTCAGTTAGATGAGCTATATAAGGAAACGAAGAAGCGTTGTGCGCGACTACGTTTGAAATAACAAAAGGCTAAGCAGGAGAATTGATCTCGCTGCTTAGCCTTTTTTATGTTATTTATTCCCGATCATCATCGATAGAGTCATCCTCTGTCGGTGGTGGAGTAGGTTGTGTAGGTTCTGTTGGTGTTGGATTCGGCTCTGGCTCTGGTTCTGGTTCAACGGTGTTGCCATTACCATTTCCGTTATTCGAACCTCCATTGCCATTGTTCCCGTTGTTCCCGTTGTCACTCGGATTTTCTGGTTGACCTGGAGTTGATGGGTTTTCCGAATTATCATTCGGATCTACCGGCTCAATCGGTTCTACTTCGATTGGATCCCCTTCAACAAATAATGTCGCGGATACAGGATCACTACGTAAATCTCCAGAAATCGCGGTTACTGTAAAGGTATATGTTTTCCCTTTTTCGATGCCCGGAATTTGAAGCACTGTTGAACTTGTAATTGTAACAACGCTTGATGCGCCGCCCTCAACGCCCATTGACACTTCGTATGTGACAGGGTCAGTAGTTTCTCCCTCAGCGTTTGCTAACGAAGGGTGTGACCAAGTTAAGTCTGCAAGTTGCGACACTTCATTGAATGTAGCGGAAAGGCCTGTTGGTGCAGCTAGTGTTTGTGGAACGTGCGCCTCTGAATATTGAGAAGGCTGCGTTCCTCTTACGAATAGCTCGGTGCTACGTAAATTTGATGGCGTGTAGCTGCTTGCTAATTGTAATGGGTTCGATCCGATTACAATCTCTGCTGATACAACCGAATTTGGTTGTTTAAATGATGACGCTGGGTTGTGCTGGTTTAAATCTGTCATAATTGATTTGAATAAATATTGTGGCATCCAACGCTCATCCCATGTTGTAATGGCATCTTGACGCTTCGTGTAACCGCCCCAAATTGCAATCGAGTAGTTCGTTGAATAGCCGGCAAACCAACTATCCGGTACGGAACCGCTCTTAAGGTTATATTTACTAAATTCGTCTGATGAATAGTTGGTTGTTCCCGTTTTCCCTGCGATATCCACACCTGCTACAGCAGCACGTGGGGCAGAGGCGTTACGTTTGTTACTTACGACATCACGTAAAATGTCTGTCACCATATATGCTGTGTAATCGCTCATCGCAAGTGTTGGTTCAGATTTATAAGATTTTGATGTTTTACCATCACGGAACACGATTTTTGTAATCGAGTGTGCATCATGATACGTCCCGTTATTACCAAATGCCGCATAAGATGCCGCCATTTGAACTGGAGACATTGTGACATGACCTCCACCGATTGCATCTGATTCTACTAAATTATCCGTTTCAATGCCTAGGTTAGCGATAAATTTCTTTGCACGATCTACGCCGACTTCTTTAAATGTTTTTACAGCTGGGATGTTACGAGATGCATACAGTGCTTCACGCGCTGTCATTGCCCCTAAGTACTTGCTATCCCAGTTTGTAATCACTTGTTTTGAGCCTGTATAGTTCATTGGCTCATCGACTAATGTTTCACCTGTCGACCAATTTAAATATTCAATGGCTGGACCGTAGTCGATTAACGGTTTGATAGTTGAACCAGGTGAACGTGTTTGTAAATCATACGCATGGTTGTAATTAAATTCACCAGTATAGTTACGTCCGCCACCGATTGCGCGAATTTCACCCGTTTGTGTATCAAGTACTGCAACCCCTGCCTGAATGTTTTCTGTTGGGAAGTTGCTGTCGTTGTTCATCATATTTTCAACGATTGTTTGTGCTTGTGGGTCAAGTGTTGTGTAAACTTTAATACCTTCTGCCAGTAAATCTCCGTCACCGTTTTCTTCAAGCTCTGATAAGGCAACATCTAAAAATGCAGGGTATTTTGTTTCAAGATTCGCAACACGTTGCTCTTCTGGAATTAACCCAGCTACAATGTCTTCGGCTTTTGCTTCTTTTGCTTTTGCCTCGGTAATTTTCCCATGCTGAACCATTAATGAAAGCACGATATTACGACGCTTTTCTGCGCGATCTGGCTTTTTGTATGGGTTAAAGTTATTTGGACTTTGTGGCATCCCTGCTAATTGAGCAGACTCTGCTAAAGTTAATTCGCTTAACTCTTTACCGTAAAATTCTTTTGCCGCTGTTCCGAAGCCGTATACACGACCGGACATTAATACTTTATTAAAGTACATTTCAAAAATTTCTTCTTTAGAATAGTTACGTTCTAATTGAATCGCTAACCATGCTTCTTGTGCTTTACGCTCTAGTTTCTTTTCATTCGTAAAGAACGAGTTTTTCACAACTTGCTGTGTAATTGTACTCGCTCCTTGTGCACCATAACCGTCACGCAGGTTGGCAATGACCGCGCCACCTAAACGCCAAACATCTAGACCAAAGTGCTCGAAGAAACGAACGTCTTCTGTAGCAGTAATCGCATCAATCATTTGCTGTGGAATGTCTTCATATTTCACATATTGGCGGGTTTGCGCTCCGATTGTTGCGAATAACTCCCCGTTCACATCATAAAACTCTGAAGATACTGGATCTTTTAATAGCTCTTCGTCTAATTCGGGCGCATTACTCACGTAGTAGCCAAATAGTGCCGCGCCACTTGCTAAGCCCAATACCCCTAAAAGAACAATGGTTAAGAGGCTACGTTTCACCCATTTACCAGTAGTTGTTTTATTTTTTGTTTTCTTTGCTTTTTGTTGTTGTTGACGTTCACGTTTAATTTCCTCACGTGTTCTTCTTTTTTCTGTCACGTTATTTCTCCTCACTTTCACACACATTGATGTCTGTGATTATTGCATCCACTGCTTTTAAATAATCGAGGCGAGGCAAGTAGCCTTCCTTAAGTTCGATAGCCTCGTTTTCAAAAATAGTGAACGGAATCGATTTTCTACCACCGCTGTCCATCGCGTCATAGAATCGTGCCACAAGGTTATATGATACGACAAAATTCCGGCGAAGCGTACTAAAACGCACAATGAAAAATGCTATTCCACGCTGGTGGAGAACTGATTTCATGTGTTCCATTTGGTGTGGATGGATGTTTTTTAATGGAAAGGATGTTTTTTTATCGGTTTCCTTCGCTTCAAAATCAATGTAATAGCCATTATACACACCATTGTAATCCGTCGTAGAAGGTGTTCGGAAATAGGCCTCACGAATGACCGCTGCACTTCTTGCCGGATAATCTACTTTGACGATTTGAATGGGAACAGGTTTCTTGTGTATATTTGCCAATTTTTGCTGTAAATAAAACATGTTTGTTTCATTTAAATCATCTTCCAAGCTTTTTCCACGGTTACTGTACGAAACATCCGCTTTTTTCGTCCCTTTAGGTGGCGGTGTTTTTGCCTGCATTGGCGCTTCTTTTTTCTCACCAACGTATAGCTTGCCATTTGGATAACGAATGACCATGGAATCACCTTCTTTCTTCTGAAAAAATCATACATACCTAGTTTACCATAAAGAAACTAGTACAAAATAATTTTAATAAAAGGAAACGAAATCACACAACTTATAGCGAATTATCACTAGTTTTGTCGGTTAGAAAGGAATTAGACACGCACTCTCGAATGTTATCGGAAAAAGGAGGGAAGCGATGAAAAAAATTGCAGCAATCATTCAGCAAATTGAATTAGCCCAAAATTTGCTTACACTTCAATGTGAGAAACAGTGTCTACAACTTTCACAACACTATTTGTTAAGCGTCCTGGCTGTTTATCAAAAAGTTAGCGTAGCAGAAATCAGTGGTCAAGTAAAGAATACACGTTCGCATATGAGTAGTACAAATGATTAGAATTTGTTACACTAAACGAAAAATGAGCTTTTACGTTGAGGTGTAGACAATGCAATTAATAGATGAAACGAAACAACTAGTACAAGAATGTGAAAATTGTTTAACACGTTTTCAAAAAATGCGTGATGAGGACCGCGAGCCAGACTTTTTTAATGAAGTAAAACCGCACGCAGATGTCGTTCATGCGCAATTAAAAAGTTGGCAGCAACATGCGAGTAAATGGATTACAACAACAGGACCAAAAAATTTATATGTACAACAAATTGACCATGCAGCTGATGCAATGGAGCAATTTGTTGTGCAGTCTTTTTATAAAGGAACGAGCAAAAAACGTTTCATTCAATCGATTCAGTCTACGATTTATACACTTAGTTTAGTCGTACGAAAAATAGAGGAAGGTGAAGCGGATGCTCAGTAAAAAACGCACAGTGAGCGAGTTGTTAAATGAATGGCGCTTTGATGAAGAGCTACAACAAAACATCGTCAGTACGCATACAGTTGATGCGTTACCGGCTCATTATGCGGATTTTCCGGATGCTCTTCATCCTTCCATCAAAAAAGCGCTTGAAGCACGTGGTATCAAGCAGCTTTATACGCATCAGCGCCAGGCATTTGATTTTGCACAGCAAGGCAAGCATTTTACTGCAATTACGCCAACTGCATCGGGCAAGTCGTATTGCTATCACTTACCGGTGCTGCAGCAAATTTTACAGGACAAATCGAGTCGTGCGATTTATTTGTTTCCGACAAAAGCGCTCGCACAAGATCAAAAGTCTGATTTAAATGAACTAATCGAGTTAATGGACGAGGATATTTTAAGCTATACATATGACGGGGACACTGCACCTGGCATTCGACAAAAGATTCGTAAGGCGGGTCATATCGTCATGACCAACCCTGATATGTTGCATTCAGGCATTTTGCCGCATCATACGAAATGGGTATCACTGTTTGAAAACTTGAAGTATATCGTCATTGATGAGCTTCATACGTATAAAGGTGTATTTGGCTCGCATGTGGCACATGTCATTCGCAGGCTACAACGGATTTGTGCATTTTATGGTAGTAACCCGATTTTTATTTGTACAAGTGCAACGATTAAAAATCCAAAGGAACTGGCGGAAAGCTTAACAAATACGCAGCATGAACTGATCGCGAAATCCGGTGCACCGGTTGGAAAGAAAACATTTGTCTTTTATAATCCGCCAATTGTTCACCCTACATTTGGTGTGCGACGTAGTGCAGTACTAGAAGTGCGTGATATTTCGAAGCGCTTATTTGAAGCCGGCATTCAAACAATTATTTTCGCGAAATCCCGTGTGCGAGTAGAAATGCTTGTGACGTATTTAAAATCGCTCACAACGAAAAAAATTGGCGATGAATCGATTCAAGGATACCGGGGCGGCTATTTACCGAGTGAGCGTCGTGAAATTGAAAAAGGTTTACGTGATGGCGCGATTCAAATGGTCATTAGTACTAATGCTTTGGAGCTTGGAGTCGATATTGGGCAATTACAAGCATGTGTGATGACGGGATATCCGGGGAATATTGCCAGTGCATGGCAGCAAGCAGGGCGTGCGGGGCGTCGTCAAGACGAGGCACTTATTGTCTACGTCGCACAGTCGACAGCACTAGATCAATACGTGGTGCAGCATCCAAGCTTTATGCTCGGGAGCTCACCAGAAGAAGCGCGTATAAATCCAGAAAATATACTTATTTTAATGCAGCATTTAAAATGCGCGGCGTTTGAATTACCATTTTCAATGGAGGAAGCATACGGTGAATATGAGGTACAAGAGCTACTTACCTATTTAGAAGAAGAGGGTGTACTAGTGAAAACCTCGACGAAATGGCACTGGATGAGTGACCGTTTCCCAGCACATGAAATTTCCTTGCGCTCTGCGGCACAGGAAAACGTCGTTATTATTGACCTGACGACACCAGCGAATACAAAGGTCATTGGTGAAATGGATACGTACAGTGCAATGACGTTACTGCATGAAGAAGCGATATACATTCACCAGGGCACACAGTTCCAAGTCGAAAAGCTCGATTGGGAGGAAAAAAAGGCTTACGTACGTGAAGTTGATGTCGATTACTTTACGGATGCTAATTTGGCAGTAGAATTAAAGGTATTAAGTGAGGACAAGTCGGAACAATTTAGCGGCGCAACCGTCAGCTACGGTGATGTCGGTTTGCTTGCGATTCCGACTATTTTCAAAAAAATCCGTTTCAATACGCATGATAATATTGGTTCAGGTCCGATTTCGATTCCGCCGATGGAAATGCATACAAATGCCACATGGATGAGCTTTGACCTGCCGGATAACTGGACAGAAGAACAGCTAACGGATGCGTTAACGGGCGCGGCCTATGCGATTAGTAGCTTTGTGCCACTGTTTATTCATTGTGACCGTTCAGATATATCGGTTGTGCCGCAAGTAAAGGCCATTCACAATGAAAAGCCAACGCTCTTTATTTATGATAGCTACCCGGGTGGGATTGGTTTAAGTGAGCGTGTTTATGATGTGCTACTACCACTGCTTGAGCAAACAAAGCAACATGTCTATCTATGTCCGTGTGAGCACGGCTGCCCATCATGTATCGGTGCACAGGACACATTAGGTGAAAGTAAAAAACAAGTCATCAAAGTATTAACAACATTAATCAATGAAATGATGTGAGCGCATGTCATATGAAAATAAAATTTTACAAATGAAAAAAATGCTTGGTAAAAAAACAGAAACGAAGCAGGAAAAGCCCAAGTTCATCAAACCTGATCCACCAAGCTACACGAAGGCCTGGCAACAGCAAGGCTTGGAATTAATCGAAAATGATTTTGGTGTGCTATTTAAACGTGAAGTACATTATCCGTTCATGTATCAGCATGGCGATTACCGCCTTGGGGAACTGTTTCATGCGTTGAAACGTTGGAAATCACAGGGAGAGGATCATCCGTTTGCGATTTCAGAGGACGAAACGATTGTTTTCTTTGATACTGAAACAACAGGTCTAAAGGGCGCTGGCACGCATATCTTTTTATTAGGCTTTTTAGAGGCGAATGATGAGGGCTTCACACTAACGCAGTATGTTCTAGCAGACCCGTCAAATGAAGCAGCGATGTTATTTGAATCCAACATGTGGAAGCGCAATGTGACAATCGTGTCGTATAATGGCAAAAGCTTTGACTGGCCGCAGCTTCATGTGCGCTGGACACTGAATCAGCAACATCTCCCGAAATTAAAAGAGCAGCGCCAAGTCGATTTATTGCATAGCTCAAAGCGTTTATGGAAGGACGATCTGTCACGGATGAAGCTCACACAGGTCGAGCAGGATAAGTTAGGCTTTTACCGACAAGGCGATATTCCAGGTCATTTAGCGCCGATAATTTATTTTGATGCGGTGAGAAGTGGGAACGCCGAGACGTTGATGAAGGTCCTTGTGCATAATGAGTGGGATTTACTATCACTGATTACGCTCTACATTCATTCGACCAATTTACTGCATGATTCGATTACAACCGAATCTGCGACAACGTACACCAATATTGGAAAATGGTTTGGGGATTTAAAGCAGCGTCAAACGAGTTCGGATATTTTAAAAGCCGTTACATCGCATTTTGATTCGGAGGAAACCGGCTTTGCCCATTTTTATTTAGCTTATGAGTTAAAGCGCGAAGGAGAGTATGAGCTGGCGATTGAAGCGTTTCAATCGGCATTGCCAACAATTCCTGATAAAAAGCAACTCCAGGCCTATGAACAGCTAGCGATGCTATATGAGCACCAACTCAAGGATTATGCCCAGGCGTATGTGTATTCACAAAAAGGAAGTGAGCTAATCGAGCACCTAACCTTTGCAAAGCCACAACAATTAGAAAATCAAATCGGCAACTGGCAAAAGCGATTAACGCGACTAGCAAAAAAACAAAACGATTAACAACTCACCTGCATAAATTTTGCGAAGTCGACATATGTAAATAGGTACGGAATGTCTGACCTATGCTATAATACAACCAAGAAAGTTGCATAACGGAAGGACGATGAACGATGGATATTAAATTAACAGCTGACTATATATTAGAAAAAGAATTTAAAAAAAGTATGAAGGGCTATAACGTGGATGAAGTGGATCAATTTTTAGATATTATTCGTGAAGATTATGATGCATTCGCTACGAAACTTGCTGCGCTTGAAGAAGAGAATGCGCGCTTAAAGCAGGAAATGACAAACACAAGCCGTAAAAGTTCGACACCACCACCGCCAACAGGTGCGAACAATACAAACTTTGATATTTTAAAACGTCTATCAAATTTAGAGAAACATGTATTTGGAAGTAAACTATACGAATAGTTAAACTATTCTTAGTGATATTGTTTTTTTGTAACATGTGCAGTATACTTACGTCATACATCAATTATCGAGTAATCGCTGCGCTCATTCGAGTGTAGAGGAAAGTCCATGCTCACACGGTGCTGAGATGCCCGTAGTGTTCGTGCTTACTGAAAAAATAAGGTAAGGCAAGGTGCAAGCCTTGACGGCGGAAGGAACTCCTAAGTCTTTTTGATATGGACGAAACTTCCTGAAAGTGCCACAGTGACGGAGCTTATTAGGAAACTAATGAGGTGGAACGAGGTAAACCCCATGAGTGAGAAACCCAAATTATGGTAGGGGCACTCTCCTGAAGGAATTGAACAGATGGAGGGACGCAAATTCGTTTGCGTAGATAGATGATTACTACCTAGTCGTACGAGGCGCAAGCTGTTTGAGTACTTAGGAACAAAACATGGCTTATTGATTATTGATGCTTTTTTTAACAGTAAAAAGGCTCTCCATTATTTTTTGTGGAGAGCCTTTCTTAGTAGGTAAAATACTTTATAATGTATATAAATAAGAAATTGAAAAGTTTATGAATAGAATATAAGGGGATATTTACGTGAACGGAATAATGTCAAATTTACCAAACGTACAAGGGCTAACCTTATCGCAATATCCAAACGATTTAATTGAAAAAGTTTTTGCCAATATTGCGGAAGGTATCATGATTACCGATTGCCAAAAAAAAATCGTGACGGTGAATGCAGCATTTGAATTTGTAACGGGCTATACAATAGAGGAAGTACGAGGGCAAAATCCCTCGGTTTTACAATCCGGTGTACATGAACGTGATTTTTACATAAAGATGTGGGATCAAATTGATGCAGAAGGCTTTTGGCAAGGAGAAATCTGGAACCGCCGTAAAACGGGAGAAGTGTATCCAGAATGGCTGACAATCTTAGCGATTAAATGCGCTAAAGGCATCGTGACCAACTATTGTGCGATTTTTACGGATTTATCTGAGCGTAAAGTAGTTGAAGATGAACTAGAAAAGCGTGCCTTGCATGATTCATTAACAGATGTATGTAACCGCTTTGCCTTTATCGAACGCATGAAAACCTTGTTAGACGTTTCCGAAAACAAAACGCAACCGATTCAACATGCCGTCTTTTTCATGGATTTAGATCGTTTTAAGCAACTTAATGATACGTTAGGTCATTCAATTGGAGATTTACTTCTAGTTGAAGTGTCAAAGCGTGTGAAAAGCTTATTAAAAAATAAAGATATTTTAGCTCGTTTTGGTGGCGATGAATTTGTCATTACGTTAACAAATATTCTGCATCCACGTGAAGCAGCTCAATTTGCCGAGAAGGTCATTCATGCATTTGAACAGCCGATTCAAATTAATAACCAGGATATTTATGTGTCCACGAGTATGGGCATCAGTATTTATCCAGAGGATGGTACAACAACAGAAGAACTGTTAAACCGTGCTGACCGCGCGATGTCCTTTTCAAAGGAAAATGGCCGAAATTGCTTCTCGTTTTACTTTGAAGAGTTAAAAACCGATTCAAATCGTGTATTAGCTCTTGATAGTGAGTTGAGAAAAGCAATCGAAAATCGTGAATTTACATTAGCATACCAGCCGAAAATTTGTGTAGAGACAGAAGATATTGTAGGTGTAGAAGCACTAGTTCGCTGGAAGAGTGACAAGCTAGGTTTTGTATCACCGGCTGAATTTATTGACCATGCAGAGGAATCGGGTTTAATTATTCCGCTGAGCGAAATAATTTTTGATTTGGCTTGTGAAGGGTATCATAAGCTTGAGGCTGCGGGTTATCCAAAAGTACCAATTGCCATTAATGTATCGAGCATTCACTTCCAACAACAAAGCTTTTTAGATTCGATCCAAACGATTTTAGAACGCAACAATACATCGGCACAAAACTTTGAAATTGAAGTAACAGAGCGCACGGTCATGAACAGTGCACAAGAAACAATTAGTAAGCTCGTCAAGCTAAAACAGCTGGGCTTTAAATTATCGATTGATGACTTCGGGACAGGCTACTCGTCACTAAGCTATTTAGTACGTTTCCCACTCGATGTCTTAAAAATCGACCGTAGCTTTATTCAACATATTTGCTCGTTAGATGATAAGCAAGCCATTGTCGATGCGATCATTCAAATGGCGCATCGCTTACAAATGAAAGTAGTCGCGGAAGGTGTAGAAACAGGTCCGCAAGCAGCATTACTCAAGTCAATGGGCTGCGATTTTATTCAAGGCTATTACTACAGCAAGCCATTGCCAATGGACGAATTAATCGACTTCATTCAATTTTGGGAAGTCGAGCATCAAGGAAGGGTTTAATTTATGACAAAATTTCAATTAGTTGCGACAGCTGCAATGGGTCTAGAGGCCATCGTAGCAGAAGAAGTACGCGATTTAGGTTACGAAACACGTGTCGATAACGGCAAAGTGTATTTTGAAGGAGACGAGCTTGCAATTGCTCGTGCCAATCTGTGGTTACGTGTAGCAGACCGTGTGAAAATCGTTGTTGCACAATTCCCAGCAAGAACATTCGATCAATTATTTGAGGGTGTAAAAGCACTTGAATGGGAAAAATATTTGCCAGTAGACGCAAACTTCCCAGTATCGGGTAAATCTGTAAAATCAACATTATTCAGTGTGCCTGACTGTCAGGCCATCACAAAAAAAGCCATTGTCGAGCGTTTAAAGTTCGCACATAAACGTTTAGGCTTTTTAGATGAATCAGGTCCGTTATTTAAAATTGAAATTTCAATTTTAAAAGATGTGGCGACATTAACAATCGATACATCTGGCGCAGGGCTACATAAACGTGGCTATCGTACAGTTCAAGGTGAAGCACCACTTAAAGAAACATTAGCGGCAGCGCTTGTAAAGGTTTCAAAATGGTCACCAAACCGTCCATTCGTTGACCCGTTCTGTGGTTCAGGGACAATTGCGCTTGAAGCAGCGATGATCGGTCAAAACATCGCACCAGGCTATAACCGAGAGTTCGTGTCAGAATCATGGCCTTGGATGAAAGAAGCCGTTTGGGAGAAAGCACGTGACGAAGCGGATGAAAAAGCAGATTATGACCAAGAGCTAACAATCATTGGTACAGATATCGACCACCGCATGGTTTCTATTGCACAAGATAACGCAGTAGAAGCGGGCTTTGGTGATTTAATTACATTCAAACAAATGCAATCAATCGATTTCACGACGCAATTAACAGATGGCGTAATCGTAACAAACCCGCCATACGGAGAGCGTATCGGTGAGGTTGAAGAAATTGAAAAAATGCTACGTCAATTTGGCGATGTGATGAAAAAATATCCAACATGGTCAGTGTACATGCTGTCATCAATGGAGGATTTTGAAGTCCATTACGGTAAAAAAGCGACGAAAAAACGCAAATTATTTAACGGTTTCATCCGTACTGACTTATACCAATACTGGGGTCAAAAATCAAGACGTGAGCAATAACCAAAAGTAAACGAAGGCATCAGAAACATCATTTACATGTTTCTGATGCTTTTTTGTGCTTAAAAGAAAAATTATTATTACTAAAGACATGGTTTCTGAGATAAAAATTATAGAAAATAGTCATTTTTGTGTATATTATTTGAATTTTCAGACTGTAAATTTGTGCTCTTTTATGCAAGTTTTCGATAGTGGTAGAGTTAATATTCTTATTGTTTGAAAATGGGGAATTTTCAATTCTGGAAAACTATAGACTTTTAATTTGTGCTCCATTATTCTTACGTTTATGTAACAAATTTGATATAGAGGGGTACAATTGATGAATAAACAGCATAAAAAGTTTAAATCGATTAAGTGGGGATGGATACTGTTTATCTCATTAGGCGTTTTACTGGCAGTCATTACAACTGTCGCAATGAATTATTTTCAAATAAATAAGGTGCTTTCAAACGATAATGAGAAAAATGCAAAAGTAGAAGCCAACCATGCGATTAGTCAAATTGCATTAGGGTTAGAAAAATATGATACCGCCTTATATCAATTTGGTAATACGGTAGCCGTTAATGTAGAAAATGACATTCCAATGCATCATTTAGAAGCATTGATGGACAGCTTACGTAAAGACAATGAAGAATATGTAGCCGTTTATTTTATGGATTTTAAAACGGGTGCACTCAATATGTCACCAAGAGCTGATTTTGAATTTGACGTATTCAGTTCAAATACATACAAAACCATTATGGACAAGAAGGAATTGTCATGGATGGATGTTTATTTAGATCAAAGTACACAAAAATTAATGACATCTGTTATTGCGCCCGTAACGGTAAACAATGAAATTATTGGTGCAGTAGGAATCGACTTAGATTTCTCAACTATTGGAACGATTCGTACGCAAATCGAACAAGGGTCAGATACGGATTTAATGATTTTAGATAAGCAGGGGATGATTGTTTCCTCGTTTATTGACAAGAAAGATGGTCAAAATATGAACCCGGCTATGTCAGGAAAAGTAGATGGGGTAACAGATATTGATTCGTCAATCTTTACGGATTCTTTAGAGTGGGTAACAACAGCTGTTAATGAAACAGAGTATGCCATTGATGCGTTAGGCATTAACGGTAATCACTATTCAGGTCAGTTAATGACGATGGAACTGAATGGCTGGAACGTAATCGCCTTAAAAGATGATTCCATTTTCCAGGCAAAAATGAATTCATTTAATAAATCGATTATACTCGCATTAATTATAGGCATGACCATTGGCGTTATTGTAGCGGTTATTTTAGCTGGTCAAATTATAAAAATTGTTAAAAATATACGTCATGTAATTGATGAAACCGCGCAAGGGAATTTACATGTTCAGTTCGAAAATAGCCGGAATAATGAATTAGGTCAACTTGAACAAAGCTACAACGACATGCTCGGCCAAATGCGTATGCTGCTTACACAAGTGAACGACAATTCTTCAAATTTAAAGCAAGTGTCACGAAATGTCGCACAGATTGCTAATGAAAATAAAGAATCCTTACAAGAAGTTTCAAAGGCCATTGAAGAGATTGCAACAAATGCAAACTATCAATCAGAAAAAATGAACGATGGGGCACAGGTGTTGGCTGAACTGGCACAAGAAATGGAGCACGTACAGCAGCAAACAGCTGAAATGGACGAAGAATCTCATGAAGCAAATGAACAAATCCAAGCAGGCTTTGCCAAAGTAGCAGAACTACAAAACTCTTATAAAAACTTAGAACATTCATTTTCACGCGTAACGGACATGACGGTTGCGTTAAATGAAAAATCTAAAACCATTTCAGAAGTAACAAACGTCATTGCACAAATTACAGACCAAACGAACTTACTAGCGCTAAATGCATCGATTGAGGCAGCGCGAGCAGGTGAGCATGGGAAAGGCTTTGCAGTAGTTGCAGATGAGGTACGTAACCTAGCGGAAAGTTCGAAAAAGGCAACGACAAATATTCAAACGATTTTAGCGAGTGTCCTCCATGATACAAGCTCACTCGTACAGGTTATTGATGAAACCAATGCGATGAGCGATACGCAAAAGCAAGCAGTCGTAAAAGTATATGAAGTCATTGACGAACTGTCACAATCCATCGGCGAAATGTCTACGGTCATTCAACAAACATCTGGTAAAATGCAGGAAATGAATGCAACGAAAACACATGTTGTTGAAATTATGAATGAAGTGGCCAACCTTTCAAGTGATGTGACTGCTTCGACGGAAGAAATGGCGAGTGCCATTTCCGAGCAAGCTGCCTCTACAGTAGAACTTGCAAATTATACCAATAAACTAAATGAGCAATCCGAACATCTACAACATTCGGTTGATCGATTTAACCTATAAAAGATGCGCCATTTGTCTGTAACGAGGCAAATGGCGTTTTTTGTATTTATTTCAATTACTGTGAGTAGGATTTTTTTTCGTTTCATAGTATAATAATCAGTACGAGTTTTTTAAAAAATAGTTGAAATTGATTTTATGCGGAAGGGATGAGTGAGCGTTCCTTCCGCTTCATATTGAGGGGGAACGTTGATTTGAGAAAATCATTACCGTTTGAATTGTCACGAGATAAAACATTCTTTGAATCATTAGGAGATTGGCTTGGAGACGTATTATACGATGAGCTACCGGAGCGCGGATTCGAATGTCGTGACGAGCAAATTTTCATGGCTTACCAGATCGAGCAAGCTTTAAAGGAAAAAAACGTATTATTCGCTGAAGCAGGTGTAGGGACAGGGAAAACGATTGCTTACCTATTACCAGCCATCTCGTATGCACGCTATACAGGAAAACCGGCATTAATCGCTTGTGCAGACGAAACATTAATCGACCAGCTTGTAAAGGATGGCGGCGATATTCATAAATTACGTGATGTGCTTGGCTTAGATATCGACGTACGTTTAGCAAAATCACGCGACCAATACTTATGTTTAAAACGCTTTGAAGAAGCGGAAAAAACAGAAACGGAAGACTGGATTGACGATATCGCCTTTTCGATTCCGGATGGCGTATACGCACAGGGCAGTATGATTGCTGTACAACCTTACGGAGATCGTTCGAATTATCCGTTAGTGAGCGACGAAGATTGGCAAAAAGTGAACTACAATTCGATTATGCAATGTGCCGTGTGTGATTTACGTAACCGTTGTGGCCAAACATTGCACCGTGGACATTACCGTAAATCGACAGACCTTATTATTTGTTCACAGGATTTCTTAATGGAGCATTTAGCGACAAAGGAATCACGTGAACGTGAAGGGCAATTGCCGTTACTTCCTGAAGTATCGATGGTTGTTTTAGATGAAGGGCACTTATTAGAATATGCCGCACAAAAAGCCTTAACATATAAAGTCCAAGCATATACAATTGTTGAGCTACTAGAGCGTTTAATGGTAGATGGTGTGCGTGCGCGTACATTATACGGCATGGAGTACTTACAGGACCATCACGAGCTGTTTTTCGATCAACTACGTGAAGATGTTGTGCAATCTGAAGAGGACCGTAAACGCATCGTAAAGTCACCAAAATTGATTGATCTTGGCAAACGTGTCATTTCTTATGTGGACCAGCTGTTAGAAGAGTTTGTCTTTGAGTCAGAGTTATACATGATTCCAGAATACGAACTGAATATGGCCGAGGAATTTTTAGAGCATTACGCAGCAGCCCTACGTATTTTCGTAGAGCAAGGGGATGCAGTAGATTGGTTAGAGGATACTGATGGTGAAGAAACGCTCGTGATTATGCCGCGTCTAATTACCGATGTGTTAGCTGAAACGTTATTCTCGAAAAAAATGCCAATCGTGTTCTCATCTGCTACATTATCAGTGAAAAAGGACTTCAGCTATATCGCTTCAAGCTTAGGCATTGAGAAGTATCAAAGCTTTGGCGTACCGTCACCGTTTGATTATGAGGAAGTAATGAAAATTTACTTACATGAATTAGAACAGGACGAAAAAGTAGCAAAAGTAGAAGAGTTATTAAAAGAACATAAAAAAACGCTAATTTTATTCAAGTCAAAACAAGCGATGAATAATTTCCAATCAAAGCTTAGCTTAATGACTCGTTTAAATGTTGCGTTTGAAGGGGATCGCGAGCTTTCTGCGATTGTCCGTGATTTCCAAAATGGTGAAATCGAAACGCTGTGTTCGTATCACTTATGGGAAGGCTTAGACTTACCAGAAGAAGCATTAACACGCGTGATCATTTATGATCTACCATTCCCACCACATGATCCGCTATTTGATGCGAAGCGTTCATTTGCGACGAATCCATTTGAAGAAGTAGAATTACCATTCATGCTACTGCGCTTGCAGCAAGGGATGGGTCGTTTAATTCGTACATCGAAGGACCACGGCGATATTCATATTTTATTAAATGAGCAAGAAGCGCAGTCTAAAGATAAATTTATCGATATTTTAGCGGTAGACCCGCAATAACAACAAGCCCGTTCGATTAGTCGAGCGGGTTTTTCTCATGGAGAAAATAGGTTAATCATAGTAACAAGTGGTTGCTTTTTCTAATAAAGTTTCACTTAATTGATTGGTGGGCTACGGCATGACAGCATTATGGCCACGTGGTACGTGTCCATACTACTGTCTTTAATGCCGTTTGCGATGCCCACCAATCCATCATTTCACACTCGTCATAAAGTTAAGAGCGCAAAATTAAGCCGCTTGCGCTTACGCGAGGCGGCAGATAGCGAAAAAGTTATTGTTTCTTTATTGATTATGCTTACAGTAATGCTCTGCTGATTGAAAGCTCATTTATTTAAAGTTCTCGATTATAAGTAGAAAGGTTTCAATTTAAGTGCTTTATGAAGTTTACTTTATACCAAAGGGCGAGAAGAAGCGAAGGGACGTTATCAATATATTTGCTTCAACGAAAAGAGTTGTACGGAGTGGAGGGGCGGACTTCTAGGGGATTAAGCGTGCGCGGAAAATCCACTTTTGATGCCGCCGTAAGAGGCATCAAAAGTTAGTTGGAGCCACGCCCCCAGAAAAGCCTGCCCCGGAACGCAGTACAACGGACGCAAGCTTAAAATTAGCACAATTCAACGCATTATCCCCGTAGAATAGCGGAACGGATTTGAACTTATGCGGATTATCCGAAATTAATATAATGTTAGTAAAAGGAAGAATTGGTTCGTCTATATACATAAGGGGGTGAGAAAGCGATGCCGATTGCGCGGATGTATGAGGAATATAGTGAGGCGATGTATCAATTTATTTACTTTTTAGTCGGGGATGAAGAACTGGCAAAGGGTTTAACGCAGGAAACGTTTGTGGAGGCATGGAAGAACCACGCGAGTTTTCGCCGGGATGCCAGTGAAAAGACGTGGCTCACCAAAATTGCACGTAACCTCGTGTATGACCATTTCAAACGGAAAAAGGTGTTAAAGTTCATTCCGTTTTTACAGGAGCATGAGCAAATTGAAGTGACTTATGTGCCAGAAAAGTGGTTACAGGCAAAAGATGAACACTACAGGTTATATGAAGCGCTTGGTAAGCTGCCTCATCATTACCGAGAAGCGATTGTCCTGAGAAAAATCGAGGGCTTTTCTATTAAAGAAAGTGCCGAGATTTTAGGTTGGAATGAAGCAAAAGTACGCAATTCATTAGAGCGCGGAGTAAAAAAACTGAGTGAGCTGTTAGGAGGGGACGCAGATGCTTGATTCAAAGTTAAAGGAACTCGTACGACCGACGCTTGATGAGGAAACAAAAACACGCCATCTTGCCACGCTGCAATCCCAGCAAACGTATACGCATAAAAAACAAACATGGGGCTATGTGACAACACTTGTTACATTTGCCATACTCACGCTATTTTTTATTCAAACGTTGCAAGTCCCTCCGTCTAGTGAACAGCAGCAAACAGATGTCCTCACGGTAGCGCCATTAAAAAAGGCGACGTATTTATATTCAACGAATGCCGAACGAAATTACCAATTCCCTTCGCTCTTTATTTCAGGCGAAATGACAACAACGGATCCAGAAAAGCTATTAGAACTGCAACAACTACTAAATGGCTTAAAAAAAATTCCGAGTACCGCACAGCTTTCAAGTGATGAGGGCGCCGCACATTATCTGCTTGAGCAAGCAAATGGGGAGAAGCTTTATTTAAAAAAAGTGTACCGCGCGGAAGGTTCGGTGCTCATTGATGTGACAACAAAAGAGCAAATTGAGTTTACAAAAGAGAACGCCGATGCACTTGAACAAATTTGGATGTACGTTCAAATAGATAATCTCGGCGTACCCAAGTGGAAATACGTCGCACTCATTGTTCTTTTTATAATGCTCTTTATCTTCAAACCAAAGCGTCGTTTAGAAAAAGAAAAGTACCATACTGTATTAATTGTAGTGAGTATCTTCACGTTTTTAGTCTTCTTCTATTTCTTTACAAAATTTTGGCATTGGTATGGTGTCGTAAATTTGCCAATTCTGCTATTGTTGTGGTTTTTCTTTTCAACAATTGATTTTGCAATAAGAAACGGATTGAGGAAAACAGAACAGACGTGGAAAGAACATTTTATCGGATTGCTACTGGGGATGTTGTTCTTGATCCTACTATTTATCTAATTAGAAAAACACACTTCGCGCCAAATAGCGAGAAGTGATGTCGCATCTTGGAGTTCCTTTTAATTCCTATATACTAAAAAATCGCCCGCATATGTATGCGAGCGATTTTTTAAGCTTCATCATCATCAATTGTGAAAAGAATTGTAATGTCACCAACACCATCGATTGTAGCGGGGAACTTAAATGCTTGTTGGAAGCCGTATAGCTTGGTATTGCCAACCATAACTGTTGGCGGTGTAATATCTAGTTCTAAATTTTCCTGACCTGCAAACGTACATAAATTTCCTGCAATCATATTCCCAAATTCGCCTGTAAACGATTCAAGCATAGGTCCTTCTAATGGCATACCGAACATGCCAGAGCCAATCGCGCCAAAAATTTCAGGTGAACCATCAATAATGATGCGCCCCTTTAAATCGCCAACTAAACCGATTAATACGCCCATTTCTTTTTGTTCATATGGTTCTGTCGCAATATTAGGCGACTTTACGTCAATATTCATAGGTAAAATAGTTTTAAGTGAATGGATTGTCCCATTTAAAATGGTTTGAATATGCTTTGAAGTGCTCAAAAATAATACACCCTCTCCCGGACTTTTACAACATTTTACCATGATACTTTAGTAGATGTATAGAAAAAAAAGCATAGCTAAATGGGATTGACGAGATTGTTGTAACTGTTTATAATGAAATTGATAATTATTATCAGTAGATAAGGAAGGTGTGACGAATGCTTTATACATTTATTGGAGCTACGATTGTAGCGTATTTAGCGATTGGCAACTATGTGTTAAAAAACGTAGCAAAATAAAGCCGTAACATCCTTTATTTTAAATAGAGAAGAAACGTATATGTGAAGTGTGTTGTCAAAATTAGACAATACACTTTTTTTAGTGTAGCTATTTTTGTTGAAATCCTTCAAAATGAAGAGGACAATATAAATAAGTGAGGTCGTAGAAGATGACGACGATAAGAAAAAGAAATAATATTACGGTTTTAGGGCAAGGGCAGCAAGTATTAGTTTTTGGACATGGCTTTGGCTGTGATCAAACATTATGGTTGCCACTGATTCAACATTTTGAACAAGAGTACAAAATTATTCTTTTTGATTACGTCGGTGCAGGGAAGTCGGATTTATCATGCTATGACGAACTAAAGTACAATACACTTGAAGGCTATGCAAAAGATATACTCGATGTCATTGAGGAAATGCAAGTAGAAAATGTGATCTTTATTGGGCATTCCATCAGTTCAATGATTAGTCTCCATGCGGCAATTAAAAAACCGCATTATTTTTCAAAACTCATTATGATTGGGCCATCTCCGTGCTATGTGAATGACGGTGCCTATAAAGGTGGCTTTGAAAAAGAGGAAATTGATGAGTTATTAACGACGATGGAAATGAACTTTGCGGGTTGGGCGAGCTATATGGCGCCAATGGCAATGGATGAACCAAGTAATTCGCAAAATACAAGGAATTTAGAGCATAACTTTGTCTCGACGAATCCACGCATCGCGCGTCAATTTGCGGAAGTTACATTTTTCAGCGATACACGAGCGTATTTAAACCAGCTACATATCCCGACACTGATCTTACAATGTGCAAATGACAGCATTGTCCCAGTTGAAGTCGGAACTTATTTACATGAGCAGATTAAACCAAGTGAATTGGTCGTTTTAAAAACACGTGGCCATTATCCACATGTTAGTGATACCAAATTAGCCGCTGATATTATTCAGCAATATTTAAAGCAAGTGTAGAGGTGATTTTATGGAACATCGTCTAGCTAACATCCCATGTGGTTATATCGCTCTAAATGACCAGTTTCGGATTGTCGAAGTAAATGAGACGTTTTTGCAATGGACGAGTTATGCGAAACAGGTGTTAATGAATCAGCATATTGAGAAGCTGTTTACCTCGAGTAATAAACTCATTTTTCATTCCTATTTTTATCCGAATATGTTGCTTTATAAGCATGTGGATGAGCTTTTTATTCATGTGCGAGGCGAAGACGGAAAAACGATTCCGTGCCTAGTTAATGCAATCGAACAGGAAATTGAAGGCGAAACGTATATTGATATGGTCTTAATGCCGATGAAAAAACGTATTGATTATGAAAAAGAAGTACGTAAAACAAAGCAATTACTAGAGCAAGCCTATTCGCAAAAAACAGTCGCCTACGAGCATTTACAGTATATTTATGAAAAGATTGAATTAAAGCAAGCGCAGTTAGTCGAAATAAACAAGCAATTAGTGGAAATTTCCAATACCGATAATTTAACGGGGATTGCCAATCGCCGCTACTTCCAAGAGCAATTAACGCAACTCGTATCGAATTTCCATGAGCAGGGGCAAGCTTTTTCGTTGCTTGTGATAGATATTGATTATTTTAAGCAGGTGAATGATACGCACGGACATCCAGTTGGAGACTTAGTGCTTGCGCAATTAGGGCTTATTTTAAAAATGACGGCACGCGAACAAGATACAGTAGCGCGCTTTGGTGGCGAGGAGTTTGTTTTACTTTTAGGGGAAACTGCGGAAGTAGATGCACTAGAAATCGCACAGCAATTAAATAAAGTGGTCGAAGAAACGATTTGGCCAACAATTGGTCGTTTAACAGTAAGTATCGGCTGTACGACGTTTAAGGCGGAAGATACGGAAGGCTCGGTATTTGAGCATGCAGATGAGGCATTGTATGCATCGAAGCGCAATGGCCGTAATTGCACAACGCAGTATGAAGCAATGAGAAAAGTACAATAACCGTTCACCAACGCCATTTCAATGACAGGAATGGTGTTTTTCTATGGCTATCAATTATCCAAAAATAGTATTAAATGAAGGGAAATTGAATGAAATCCAAGGAATAATTAGAAAAAACATGTAAAACAATAATTTTTACAAAACTGTGCCGATTTTCTTATTAAATCATGGTACTATAGGTTTGTGACAAAATGAAGGCAAAACGAGATTAAAGGGGAAACACTCATGACAACGTTCGATGATAAAATTAAAAGCTTGCTGCAACAGTCAGCGTTACAATACATAATTTATAAAGAAAATGAAGATTCAGAGCGTATTGAAAAGCTCAATCTATTTGCGCGCAAATTATTACAAAAAGAGTTCGTAATTGGCTTTGCTGGGCACTTCTCTGCTGGTAAATCAAGTATGATCAACGCCTTATCTGGCGAAAGTATTTTAGCGACAAGTCCGATTCCGACAAGTGCCAACATCGTAAAGGTGCATAAGTCAGACGAAGACTTCGCGATTCTGTATTTACACAACGAAAAGCCGGTTAAATTCGAGGCGGGCTATGATATTAAGCAAGTAAAAGAGCTAAGTAAAAATGGTGAACTTGTTTCACAAATCGAAATCGGCCATAGCACCTCAACACTACCAGAAGGTGTAACGGTAATGGATACACCAGGTGTTGACTCAACCGATGATGCACACGCGATGAGTACAGAATCTGCACTGCATATTGCCGACATGGTGTTCTACACAATGGACTACAACCACGTACAATCAGAGCTGAACTTCCAATTTACAAAGCAGCTAATGAAATACAATCCAAACGTGTATTTAATCGTCAACCAAATTGATAAGCACCGTGATACAGAGCTGTCATTTGAAGACTTTAAAGCATCGGTGCACAATTCATTTGCGGCATGGGGCGTTTACCCGAAGGATATTTTCTTCACGTCTTTACGCGAAAAAGAGTTGCCAAACAATGATTTTGAGAAAGTAAAAAAAATCGTCATGGACTCAATGAATGACTCACAGGAGCAATTAATTTTAACAGCGGAAAACACGCTAACAAAATTACAGCACGAGCATGAAACATATTTAGAAGAAGAAAAGCAAGATCGCTTCACGACCTATGCAGACATTGTATCAGAAGACGACTGGCTGCACCGTGACGATATTTTAGAGCAATTCGATAAATTAACGCGTCAAACGGAGCTCTTCTCGTTTGATGTCTTTGACAAGCAATTTGATGAAAATCGCAAAGAACTCCTTGCAAACGCAGCGATTATGCCAGCGGACGTACGTGAAAAGCTACGTGAATACTTAGAAAGTCAGCAAGAGGATTTTAAAGTAGGTGGCTTATTTACAGCGAAAAAGAAAACGGCTGAAGCAAAAGTACAGCGCAAGGAAGATGCATATGCGGCATTTAACCATGTTGTGCAATCGCAAATTACAGGGCACATGAAGGCGTTAATGAAAAATGCACTTAAAGACGTAGGCGCATTAAATGATACACGTGCAGCAGCAATTGACGCGAAGGAGTTTAATTTCCCGTTCTCAGTTATTGAAGATCAAGTACAAAAAAGCACGGTTATTACAGGCGATGCCGTTCTAAACTTTGCAAACCGTGTATCAGAAGCGGTAAAACGTTACTTTATTCAAATGACGGATGCTTGGAAAGTAGAGCAAAAATCGACACTAGAGCAAGTGGCGGCAGAAGCAGCAGCGCCGGTGAAATTAAAAATCAATGCGATGTCTGAAAAAGTACAAGCATTAAAGCATATTATCCAAATCGAAAACTTCCAAGCGTTTAGTGCAACACTAATGAAACAAGTATCAAACGAAATTCGCGCGGAATCAAAAATTCATTTAGAGAAATGGACACGTGCACATGAGCAAGCGTTAAAGGATATCCGTCCATTTGACGAATCGATGTTACAGCAAAAAGATGTTGCGCAGGTGGAAGAGCAAGCGCAGCAACTTGAAAAAGTCGGCTCAGGCTTAAACATTGATACGGTAACAGCGCGTGCATTAAAGACGGCGCATATTTTATCTGATGTACAAGGCTTTAAAGAGGTCGCAAGCTTCTTAACAAAAAAAGTAGAGCGCTTGCAAAAACGTGACTTCACCATCGCTTTATTCGGTGCGTTCTCTGCCGGTAAATCGAGTTTCTCAAATGCACTGATGGGTGACAAAGTATTACCTGTATCACCAAACCCAACAACGGCTGCAATTAACAAAATTCGTCCGGTTACACCAGAGCATCCACATGAAACAGCGGATGTACATTTAAAAACAGAAGCACAATTATTAGAAGATATTCAAGGTTCGTATGCGGCAATCGGTTTAACAGTAAGCACATTACAAGAAGCATTTGACCGTGCAGCGGAAGGCTTAGCCGTTCAATTGTCAGATGAGCGCTTAAACGTGCATAAATCATTTATTCGCGCGTATTCAGAAGGCTTTGAAACATTTATTCCAAAGCTTGGTACGACTTTACGTGTAGGTCGTCATGATTTCGAGAAGTATGTAGCACAGGAAAACCGTTCATGTTTCGTGGATAATATTGATTTTTACTATGATTCACCGCTAACTCGTATGGGTGTAACGCTAGTAGACACACCAGGGGCGGACTCAATCAATGCGCGTCACACAGGAGTTGCGTTTGATTATATCCGTAATGCTGATGCGATTTTGTTCATTACGTATTACAACCACGCATTCGCGAAAGCCGACCGTGAATTCTTAATTCAATTAGGTCGTGTTAAGGATGCATTCGAGTTAGATAAAATGTTCTTCATCGTGAATGCGATTGATTTAGCTTCTACAATGGATGAAGAGGAAGAAGTAAAGGGCTATGTACGTACGGAGTTACAACGCTTCGGTATTCGTTTCCCACGACTTTACGGCGTCTCAAGTTTACTGGCATTAAAAGAAAAGCAAGAGCAAAAAGAGCATGAATCAGGCATGCCACCGTTTGAAGATGCATTCCATCATTTCTTAAACGATGAATTAATGGGCATCGCGGTACAAGCGCTACAAGAGGAAATCGAGAAAACTGAGGACCGTCTGCATGATTTAATTACACAAACAGAAGACAACTTAAAGCGTAAAGACGAGCGTTTAGGCGAGCTAGCACAACTAGAGCAACACGTGCGCGGTAAATACCAAACAACACAAACATCAATGGTAGAAAGTGAATCGAAGCAAGAGCTAGATGAGCTACTGTACTATGTATTACAACGTGTGTATTACCGTTACCCAGATTTCTTCCGTGAAAGCTACAACCCGTCGACATTTGCCCAAATGCCGGTACAACAAGCGTTAGAAACAGCGTTAAAAGAAGTATTACAAGCGTTAAGCTTTGACTTTACACAGGAGCTACGTGTAACGAACTTCCGTTTAGCGCAGTTCGTGGATAAAAAAATGAAAGAGCGCTACAAAGACGAGGCACGTGATTTAAAAGAATTAAATCCAAGCTTTGCTTTCATGGCGTATGAAACTAGCGAACCAGAAATTTTAGATTTCACGGGTCCATTCAATGATCCAGCACCATATGTTGGTGTGAAATCAAACTTCAAAAACGTGAAAGCGTTCTTTGAGAAAAATGAAAAAGAGCTTCTGCGTGATGCGTTAGAGCAATTAACGAAACCAAATGCACAAACCTATTTAGATACAGAGAAAGCAAAATTAATCGAATGGGCGAATCGTTTCATTTCAATAGAAGCAGAGGGTCTTCGTCAGCATATGCTCGAGCAAGCAGTCGAACAAATTGAAACAGAGCGCTTATTATTACAAGAAGAAAGCCGTTTAGCCGTTTGGAAGGATATTTACGCACAATTAAAAGCGTAGGAGGAGAAATCATGGCAACAACAATTTTTGTAACAGCCGATAAAATAGAACGTAACGGGCGTATGATTGACGCCCGCTACGATATGACCAATCCGGAATTAGGGAAGCAACTATATAAGGAAGGTCATATTGAAGGATCAATTTTTTGGGATTTAAATCAGGATATGTCAGACATGACGCGTGATGAAGGCCGTCATCCGCTGCCAAGTAAAGAACAGCTTCAACAGCTTTTTGAAACACATGGCTTACATATCAACGATGCAATTTATGTCTATGACCAAGGTGCATCGCCATTTGCGACACGTGCATGGTGGCTCTTACATTATGCCGGCTTCAAGCATGCTTATGTAGTGAACGGTGGTTTTGAAGCAATGAAAGAAGCGGGCTTTACGGTAACAGAAAAAGTACCAACATACGCGCCAACACAGCTTACGCTTCAATGGAGTGATGATATTTTAGTGAAACGCTCAGACATTGTACGTTTAGTAGAAGGAAAATCAACGGCAACATTACTAGATGCGCGTGCGAACAACCGTTACCGCGGTGAAGTGGAGCCGCTTGATACTGTAGCAGGTCATATTCCAACTGCGAAAAACTATGATTGGGAGCTGCTTCGTGAAGGGACAAATCTAGTCATTACGTCTTCATTACTAGAAAAAGTGAACAAGGATGAAGAAATCGTTGTGTACTGTGGTTCAGGCGTGACAGCTACACCGATTTACTCAATTTTAAAACAAGCAGGCTACCAAAACGTCAAAGTTTACATGGCTGGCTATAGTGACTGGGTGAAGCATTACCCGGTTGAGCAAGGTGAAAACGTATAAGTCCACGAAAGCACAATCTTCTTAACCGGGGATTGTGCTTTTTTTTTGAAGAATCTAGTTCAACACTATAAATTGAGAATCACAAAGATTAACCAATAGAATGAGTCCTTTTTAATCGAATCCGTTCTGCTACGCTACGGGGGACGCTTTCCTGGGGGCGTGGCTCCAACTAAATGTACTGTGCCTCTTACAGCGGCACAGTACATTGGATTTTCCGCGCACGCTATATCCCCTAGGAGTCGCCCCCTTCGCTTCGCGGCACTCTACTTTGGTATAAAGTAAACTTCTTTAATAAAGTGATGAAGCGAATAAATTGAAAAGTTATCTTTTAAAATTCATCTTATTTTTAATGAAAAGGAATCTATAAAAAAATCCTTCAATAAGGGAATTTCCTATCGATAGCAGAGGGTTGATTTAAACAGATTTAATTAGTAAGGAAAACTTTTGCTACCAACCGCCGCCTCCGATAGCGCAAGCGGCTTGATTTTGCACTCTTTTCCTTTATAACGAGGAGAAAAAATGATTGTTGGGCCTCGCAAACGGCAATAAAGGCAGTGATAAAGACATGTATCACATGGCTTTAGCGCTGTCTTGCCGTAGCCCAACAATCAATCAAGTGAAATTTTATTAGAAAAGCAACCGAATGTCACCGAGCAGAACTTTTTATTTGTAAAAATTACAAAAAATAATGAACATCCATTCATAAATTGTGATAAAGTATGTTGAAATAGAATTGATGCATGAGGGAGTGAAATGGTATGTTTTTTAAGAAAAAATCAGAAAAAACAACGCGGTCGGGGGTCGAGATGGTCAACGGCTTCGTATCTTTTCAAGGAGTGCGGCTAAATGTCCATTGCTTTGAAGTAGACGGGGTATTAATTGATACCGGCTCTGCTTCACTCCTGGAGCAGTTTAAACCATTTTTCAACCAGCTCGACATTGATCAAATCGTGCTGACTCATTCTCATGAAGATCATTCAGGAGGAGCGCACTATTTACAATCAACTTATAACGTACCGATTTATATGAGTGATGTACGACGTTTAGAATGTATGGAAAAAGCGGATTATCCATTGTACCGCAAGCTATTCTGGGGCAGCCGTGCGCCATTTGAAGCGCTAAAAATAGGCGAGCGTTTCACATCACGCCATGCAAACTGGGCGGTGATTGAAACACCTGGGCATACAAATGATCACCTAGCATTTTTAAATGAACAAACGGGGCAGCTATTTAGCGGAGACTTATTTGTCACACCGAAAACCAAGGTGGTACTTCGTGAAGAAAGTATTCCACAAATTATTTCGTCAATTGAACACGTACTCACAATGGATTTTGGCGAAATGTTTTGTAATCATGCGGGTTATGTAGAAGACGGTAAAAAGGCGCTACGTATGAAGCTTGATTATTTACAACAGTTGCGCGGGGAAATTGATAGGATGCACGATGAGGGGCTGTCAGTAAATGAAATCACCAAGCAACTTTTCAATAAAAAGTATCCGATTACAAAGCTATCATTTGGCGAATGGGATTCGGCGCATATTGTGTCGTCCGTACTTCGTAAAAGTTAATTACTGGGGAGAATTTCTTTTTATATAAAAGAAGTTCTCTTTTTTATATTACACACTTTGTAATATTACCTTTACAATTCCTTAACAATTAAAAGTTAGATAGAAAGGGTATTATAGTATTTTTAAATAGTATAAAACACGTTCTTGTCGAAAAGGTCGAAATTCGTCATATAGTTATTGTTTTTTGTTTATGTTTTGAATTTTCTAATACTTGTATAAGCTGTCAAGAGAGGATATATGGAATTTTATAGATGATGCTTTGTAAATGTTTTGTTAAGAACAATAAGAAGTATTGAAGATATTGAAAAATAGGTGTTATGATAACGGAGGTTTTGATTTACAAACTTAATTTTAGGAGGATTCACATCCATGTTTAATTCCAAAAAACCCGATCCATTTTTCGAAGGATTATTAAATATTGCTAAAAACGTACAACAAGGTGCAAACTTCGCCAAAGAGTGCACAATTACTAATGTTGCTGATTTAAAACAAATTCAAATTAAAATGAAATCATATGAAACGGCTGGCGATAAATTAATTCACGAATTAATCGTAAAATTAAACGATTCATTCATGACGCCAATCGAGCGTGAAGATATTTTAGCGCTAGCAATTAAATTAGATGATATTTTAGATGGGATCGAAAACACGATTGCCCACTTTGAAATGTATGCATTTACAGAAGTGAATCAACATATGCGTGACTTCGTGGACTACATTGCAAAATCTTCAGATGAAGCTGTAAAGGCAATGGAGTTATTAAATAAAAAAGATTTACTAGGTATGCGTCAACATGCCATCTTAATCAAGGATTATGAGCGTGAGTGTGACGAAATCTTCCGTACATCGATTACAGAACTATTCCAAACGGAAAAAGATCCAATTCGTTTAATCATCTTTAAAGATTTATATGAGCAGTTAGAAGATATAGCAGACTACTGTCAAAATGTAGCAAATACAATCGAATCTATCATTATGCGTAACGCGTAAAATAAAGGAGTAAACTATGGATACGTTATTAATTATTACCGTTCTTGTTGTCATCTTTGCGTTAGCATTCGATTTTATTAACGGCTTCCATGATACAGCGAATGCGATTGCGACATCCGTGTCGACACGTGCGTTAAAGCCGCGTGTTGCCGTTTTGATGGCAGCGGTTATGAACTTCGTCGGTGCGATTACATTCGTCGGAGTTGCAAAGGCGGTAGCATCAGGCATCGTAGACCCGTTCTCATTAAACGCGTTCGAAGGTGATGTTACAGGTTCGGTTGTTATTTTAGCAGCCCTTAGCTCGGCAATTACGTGGAACTTATTAACATGGTACTTCGGTATTCCGTCAAGTTCGTCTCATACGTTAATCGGCTCGATTGCTGGTGCAGCAGTAGCATCGGCTGGATTCGGCATTTTAAATTACGAAGGATTCACAAAGATTTTACAAGCATTAATTCTTTCACCAATTCTTGCATTAGTTGCTGGTTATATTGTGATGAAAATTTTCAAATTTATTTTCAAACGTTCACCACTGTATTCAACAACAAAAGCGTTCCGTTTAACACAAATCGGTACGGCTGCATTGCAATCGTTCACACATGGTACGAACGATGCGCAAAAGGCGATGGGTATTATTACGATGGCATTAATCGCAGCGAACTGGCAATCAACTGATGAAGTACAAGGCTGGGTACGTTTCGCCTGTGCATTAGCAATGGGTCTTGGTACATCGATCGGTGGTTACAAAATCATTAAAACAGTTGGCGGTAAGATTATGAAAATCCGTCCAATTAACGGGGTAGCTGCAGACATGACATCTGCATCGATTATTTTTGGTGCAACAGTTATCGCGTTACCAGTATCAACAACACACGTAATTTCTTCGGCGATTATGGGTGTAGGTGCTGCACAGCGCGTGAAGGGTGTAAACTGGAGTATGGCCCGTAAGATTGTCATTACGTGGTTCATCACATTACCGATTTCAGCAGTAATGGCTGGCTTATTCTACTTCTTATTTAGTTTAATCTTCTAAAACAAACTAGCACTCATTTCAACGAATGAGGTGCTAGTTTTTTGTTTTGGACTTCTAATAAGAAATATCCTAAAATGCGCGAAAGTGGTAAAATAATGGAGAATATGTTTTCTGGTGATTACTGTAGTATTGAAATAATATTTCTATATTAAGGTACTAATCAAAGTATGAAATGGATTAAATAAGTAATTGTTCATGATACATGGGCAAACACTCATTAAAATAGTTATCTATGCTTAGATAACTTTAGTTCATGGAATGAGATTGCAAAAGTTGTTCCTAAATAACATCGAGTGGATTTGATGCAATTTATACAGAAGCGTGGCGCGCATTAAAAGCAGATGCACAACAGCAAGTAAAACCTACTTCAAATTCGATTTGATACATTTATTTAAGTTAAACAATCCCATTCAAAAAAACGTTCCTAAATACGATTTTGGGGACGGTAATACACTATAATTAAAGTTACCAAACGACGGATTGAGAAGGTTATACTCTAACTAACGGTGTATTAGTGAACGAAGGAATTTTTCTAATTATACGAGGGGGAGAAAATGAGGGAGAATTTATTTGTCTTAACAGTAATTTTGTTACTTTTATTAGTTGGTTGTTCACAACAAGAAATATTAACAAAGGCAGAAGATAACAATAGCAATCATATAGGGGAAAATGCTTTAGATTTAGTTATACCTTCTAAGGAAAGTATTTTAAAAGAAGGTTATCCAACAAATAAAAATGGGCAAACCTATGGTCCTGATATGGGAGATTTAAATCTTGGTAAACTTGGAGAACCTGATTTAATGTTGGCAAAAGGTGAGAACGGAACAATTGGGTATGCGAAAAAAGAGGATTTAAATGGTCCACAGCCTAAAACTCCTGAAGAAGCAGTAAAACTTACAAAAGAAGCTAAACCAAGAGGAGTTCCTTTGTATGATGTTGATGGAGAGACTATTATTGGTAAGTTTATTGTAGGTAGATAGAAGCTGTTCTGTTATTGATCAACTTATGTAAAGAAAAGTTACGGGTGCTTAGTGTAAACAAACATTTTAAAAATAGTTCCCAACACCGCTTTGAACTGCACCCCATTTGTTAGACACAATACTAACGAATGAGGTGTTTTTTCATGGCTAAAATGAGTGCCGGACAAAAATTAGCGGCGGTTGAACGCTATCTAAATAGTAAGGAAAGCTCCAGAACAGTCGCTGCGGATTTTGGTATTTCACATCGTTATTTACTCACGTTGGCGAACCAATATCAAAAAAATGGCGTAGAAGTGTTCGTCAGACGATATACAAATTACACAAAAGCATTTAAACTAGACGTACTTAACTATATGACTGAACACGGTACGTCCTTAAACGAAACGGCAGCGATTTTCAATATTGCGGCTAGTACGTCGATACGGAATTGGCAAAAACAATTCGAAACACTAGGAGAAGATGCCCTTCAGCCAAAGAAAAAGGGGCGTCAATCTATGAAAAAAGAATCGACTAAACAACCTAAAAACGCACTAGTAGAAGGTTCACCTGAAGCACTACAGGCTGAAATTAATCGTTTACGTATGGAAAATGAGTATTTAAAAAAGTTGAATGCCTTAGTTCAAGCCAAGGAAGCATCACCAAAGAAGACAAAGTAAAAGTCATCTATGAATTAAGGCATAAATACTCGGTGAAGGCGCTTGTCGCATTCGCCAAAATCAAACGCAGCACGTACTACGATATCGTGAAGAAGATGGATCGACCAGACCGAGACGCTGATTTAAAAGCGGACATTCAAGCAATTTACGATGAACACGAGGGTCGTTATGGCTACCGTCGTATTCGTGATGAGCTGGCGAATCGTGGGCAAAAAGTGAACCATAAAAAGGTGCAGCGCCTCATGAAAGCGCTTGGTTTAAAGTGTTTAGTGCGCATGAAAAAATATAAATCATATAAAGGCGGAGTTGGTGAAATTGCGGATAATATTTTGAATCGTAATTTCAAGGCGGAAGCACCAAATGAGAAATGGACAACGGATATTTCAGAGTTTAAATTATTTGGCGAAAAGCTGTATTTATCGCCTGTTTTAGACATGTTTAACGGGGAAATCATCACCTACACAATCGGCTCTAGACCGACTTTCTCTCTTGTTTCAGACATGTTAGAAAAGGCCTTAGAACGCTTACCAGAAGACCATAAACTCCTCATGCATTCCGATCAAGGCTGGCATTATCAAATGAAGCAATATCGCCATGCGCTCCAATCGAGAGGCATTGTGCAAAGTATGTCACGAAAGGGTAACTGTTACGATAACTCGGTGATGGAGAATTTCTTTGGCATCATGAAATCTGAATTCCTTTACTTAAAAGAATTTGAAAGTATTGAGCACTTTAAAGAAGAGCTCGAAAAATATATTCATTATTACAACACGAAACGGATTAAGGCTAAGTTAAAAGGCATGAGCCCGATACAATATCGATTACATGCCCAACTAGCTGCCTAAACGAAACGTAACTATCTTTTCGAAATTACTTCTACTTTCATCAATGACCAGTATTAGGGTCTATATTATGGAATGCATAGTTTTCATTGTATGCAAAAACAAAAAAACAAATATGTTAAAATAAGGATAAAAAGTAGGAGTGATAGAATTGCGCTCAATTAAAATAATGTTATTAGGTATCGCATTGATGCTTATAGCGATATACATACCACACGAAATTGCTTTTAGAACAGGTGGTTCTGAAATTTTCCTTTTAGCTTTAGGATTTATTCTTGTAGTGATTGGATTATTAGTAAAGGATAAGCGATAATCTTCCTATAACTGTCTAAAATAACCGTGTCTAACTTTTAGGGGTCACTTCAAGTTTTGGGAATAAATGAAAAATGCATAAACGCTGTTAAATCAACGTTTATGCATTTTCTACTGGTACATTGTTTATGCGGTGTTTTATGCAAAAGGTTTAAACGGTTGGTGCAGCAACATTTTTGTTTGCTGCTTATGTTCTTTATTTTGCATAAAATTCTGTATAGTTCTTATTGTTAAAAATAATTTTGGCTTATGGGGTTTTAGGTGTAATGATAAAGAACATGGAATATTTTTGAGTTACGCAGGATGTTTTTAAAATGCAAAAAGCGCTTCAAGTATTTAGATTTGAATGCGCTTTTTTTTGTGCTTTTCAATTTGTTACGGTAGGAAACTTTGCCAAGTTCGTGGATTTTTACAAAGCCTTTCCGTTTTATTCAGCTGCTTTATTAATTACGGTTTCAAACTGCTCATAAATATTTTCAACAGGAATAAACAAACCAACCTTGCCCTGCGGCTCGCGCGTACCTGTCGCGAACACAACACCAATGACTTCGCCTGCTTCATTAATAACCGGGCTACCACTATTACCACGGTAAACAGGGGCATTCATCATAATAATATCAGGAGTAATACCTGTTGCCTGTGTATAGCCTAAAATTTTGCCCTCATTGGCAATGCCGCTAAATGCTAAAGGATTCCCGATAAAATAAACATGTTCATTTTGCTTAAAGGTGCTAGAATCTGCTAAATCTAGGTGTGGTACATTGTCTGCTTCGATTTTCAATAATGCTAAATCGTAGTTTTCATAGCTTTCGACAACCTGTGCTTTGTATAATTCGTCGTCCGGGAATACGACAGTAATTGTCAGTGCATCGTCAATGACGTGTTCATTTGTTATAATATAGCCATCGTCAGACACCGCAAAGCCTGTGCCTTTACCAGAATCGGTATTAATCGTGACAACGGACTTTTTATACAGCTTTACGTCCTCCTGGCTAGAAAGTTTGGCTGATACCTTTAAAAATTCAATCGCAGGAATGGAATAGACATTAAAAATAACGGCAAATGTATTAAAAACTAATGTTAATGCCATTAACCATACGATTAACCGTACGATGGGCTTTTGACGTTTCTTTTTTGGTGTTGAATGTAATCGGCGTTCGCGTTCTTGTGCGAGCGCTTTTTGTTGTTCTTCTAGCACAAGCTCCAAAAACTCTTCTTCAGTTAGTTCTTCGGTTTTTTTGAATTCTGTCATAGGCGACCCTCCGATATGTACTAGTGTAACAAAAATGTGAGAAAGTTGTGACGGCATCTTTATGAATCTTTTTTTTAGAATTTTGAAGTATGTGAATTTCTTCATATTACACGAACGAAAATACTTCGTGCAAACAATCACACACTTTAGCCCTTTAAAGCGCTAGTTTGAAAATGACAGCCCTTACATTTATTTTGTTAATATAATTGATTGTGTAAAGATGAGCAAACTTAAAAAAGTTTAAAAAGTGGGTTGAAGCCTTGGTAGTATTGGTTTTTAATCTTATTTTTTTGTTTTGTTTAAATTGAGTTATATTATTGTTGACAAATGATTTTAAAAGTCATAATATACATAAATATAAAGAAAATTCAAATAATTCAAAAAAGGATGATGAAAATGGATTTAATGAAAAAGTCGTTAGAGATGCACGAAAACTTCGGGGGCAAGATGGAAATTCGTGCGAAGGTGCCTGTACAAGATAAATATGATCTAAGCTTAGCTTACTCACCAGGAGTTGCGGCACCATGCTTAGAAATCGAAAAAAATCCATCAAAAGTGTATGACTACACAATGAAGGGCAATTTAGTGGCGATTGTAACAGATGGGACAGCCGTACTTGGCTTAGGAGACATTGGTCCAGAAGCTGCGCTGCCAGTAATGGAAGGAAAGGCCTTATTATTAAAACGTTTTGCGAATGTGGATGCGGTGCCAGTATGCTTAGGGACTAAGGATGTTGATGAAATTGTACGCGTTGTAAAAGCCATTTCACCGACATATGGTGGCATTAATTTAGAGGACATTTCAGCGCCGCGCTGCTTTGAAATTGAAGACCGCTTGCGCGCAGAGTGTAATATCCCGGTTTTCCATGACGATCAACACGGCACGGCGATTGTTGTCGGTGCGGCATTAATTAATGCACTAAAAATTGTGCCAAAGCAGCCAAAAGAAATGAAGGTTGTCATTAATGGTGCCGGTGCAGCAGGCATTGCAATTTTACGTATTTTAGTGCAGATGGGTTATTTGAACGTGTTAATGTGTGACACGAAGGGCATTATTTACGAAGGGCGTCCTGAAGGGATGAACCCAATTAAAGAACAAGTTGCGAATTTAACGAATCCGTATCAGTTACGTGGTTCTTTAGATGAAGCATTAGTCGGCGCAGATGTATTTATCGGCGTATCGGCAGCGGATATTTTAAAGGAGCACCATATTAAGTCAATGGCGGCTGACCCAATTATTTTTGCCTTAGCGAATCCAAACCCTGAAGTTACACCAGAAAACGCGAAGAAATGGGGGGCACGCATAATCGGCACAGGGCGTTCAGATCATGCCAATCAAATTAACAACATGCTGGCATTCCCAGGAATTTTCCGTGGCGCACTGGATGTTCGTGCAACGGATATTAACGAGGCGATGAAGCTAGCGGCAGTTGAAGCAATTGCCTCACTTGTAACCGATGAGGAATTACATGAAGATTTCATCGTACCAAGCTCAATGGATGAGCGTGTGGCGGGCATTGTAGCAAAAGCAGTTGGTTCAGCGGCAATTGAAACAGGCGTATCGGTATTATTCCAGCAACCAGCAGTCGTGAAAGAAACGATCGCTATTTAAAAAACGACGTGGCTCCCATGTATTTAGGGAAACCACGTCGTTTTGATTATGCTTTTTGTCCTTCGATTTCAGCTGTTAATTCTTCAAGTTGCGTAATTAACTCACCAATAAAGGCGATTGTGTCACGTAAAGGCTCTTCAGTTGTAATATCAACGCCTGCCATTTTTGCTAATTCTACAGGTGTTTTCGTACCACCTGCTTTTAAGACGTCAACCCAATCGGCAACGGCTGAGTCATCCCCAGCTGAAATGCGGCGGTATACTTGTGTAGAGATTGTTAAGCCTGCTGAGTACGTATATGGATATAAGCCCATGTAGTAATGCGGTTGGCGCATCCATGTTAGTTCTGCGCCTTCGTTTATTTCTACTGTGTCGCCCCAGAATTCTTCTAATACGTCACGTTTTAGTTCGTTTAGCTTCGGTGCGTTTACAGTACCACCCGCGTCAATGATTTCGTACACTTTACGCTGGTAGGCCGCTTCAAGTAAATGTGTAACGAAGTTGTGGTAGTACGTACGGCTAATGATTGTTGAAATGACCCAACGTTTAAAGCGCGCATCATTTGAGTTTTTCAGTAAATGATTCGCCATTAGCATTTCATTCATTGTAGATGGTGCTTCAATGAAGTATAAAGAAGGGCGTGCATTGAAAATGTTTTGATGGTCATTTGCTAAATAGAAGTGACCCGCGTGTCCTAGCTCATGTGCAAGCACGAATACTTCATTCATGCGGCTTGTCCATGAGATTAAGATGTATGGATGCACACCGTACGGGCTTGAGCAGAACGCGCCTGTTGATTTTCCGGCATTTTGTGCGAAGTCAATCCAACGCTCGTCGAATGAGCGGTCTAGCATATTGGCGTAATCCTCACCCATAATTGCTAAGCCGTCTTTCATATACTTGCGTGATTCTTCGATAGTAATTGTTGGCTCATATGTTGGGTCTAACGAAACTTTTAGGTCCGCAAAGGTCATATTATCTAACCCCTGTGCCTTTTGAACAAGTTTTGCATAGCGGCGCATATGTGGAGCAAGCTCTGAAGTAATTAGATCAATTTGACGGTCATACATCGAGCGGTCTACGCGCTGTGATTGTAATAATGAATCAAAAATTGACTCGTAGCCACGTAGGTCCGCATCTGTTTTTTCAATTTGAATATGTGTATTATACGTTTTCGCTGTTGTATGTTGGTAGTCGCGTAATTTGCTTGAGAACGCATCAAAAGCAGCGCGACGTTTTTTCGTATCGGTTTCGAGCTCCCAGTCACCTTCGAATAGGTTATAGCTCATTGGATATGACTGTCCATCAACTTCAAAATTAGGGAACTGCATATCGACAAGTTTTGTTGTGTTGTATAAGCCATAAGGTGCGTTAAATGTCGCGCCGAATGCTGCTAATGCTTTTTCTGCTTGTGGGTGTAATTGATGCGGTTTTTGCACAAGTAGCTGATCAATATAGTTCGCGTATTCTGGTTTTAAGCTTTGTGCTTCTTTTAATACCGCTTCATCTAATGCTAGTAAATCACTTGTGACAAATGATAGCTTCGTAGCAATCGATGCTGCAAGTGCCCCGAAATTTGCTGAGCGCATTTGGTTTTCTGTGCTTGTTTGCTCTACGCTCACAGCAAGGTTTGCATATGTTCCGATGGGTACCATTTTTTGTTGAATTTGCTCTGTTGTTTCAATTGCTTTTACAGCGCCTGCTGCATCCGTGATTGTACCTTGCAAGTTTGCTACTACTCCATCTACGAATACTTTTAATGCATCGATGGCTGCTGAATAAGCCTCTTCTGTTTGAAATAAATCTTGTAGGTTCCATGTTTCTTGAACGGGTACTTCGTTACGTTTTAATGTTGACATTGTATGTGCCTCCTATTGTTACGAGTTTCGAAATAAATAATAACATATTTCAGAATATTTAGGAAGTGAATCTAAATAATAAATCCTTTGTCCAAAATTTGAGAAAACCTTATAATATAGTTAAGTATTTCATATGAATGAAAGAGTGTGATGTCGGTGAATGAAGTAAAAGACTGTAGTTTAATTTTAGAAGGGGGTACATTCCGTACCGTATATACAGCGGGGGTACTCGATGCGTTAATGGGAGAGGAAATTGTGATGCCTTATATCGCGGCTATTTCAGCGGGTGCGATTAATGCGGTGTCGTATATGTCAAACCAGCCTGAGCGTACGTTGCGTGTACTAACGACGTATCGTAATGACCCACGCTATATGGGGGCGCGCAATATTTTAAAAGAAAAAAGTATTTTTGGCCTCGATTTCGCTTACAATATCATTCCGAATGAACGCGATCTATTTGATTGGGACACGTACTACAACTATCCGGGAGAGGTCGAATTTGGTGTAACGAATGCCTATACTGGGAAAGTGGAGTACAAGCAGGCGCATACAATGACGAGAACGTGTGATATCTTGCAAGCAACGTGCGCGATTCCCGTGCTGTTCCCAGAAATTAAAATTGGCAATGCGCCGTATTATGATGGGGGCTTAGCGGATTCAATTCCTGTAAAGCGTGCCATTGAAAAAGGCTTTGACAAGCACTTGCTTATTTTGACACGTGAGCCGGGCTATTTAAAGGCTGGTTCGAAATCATCTTCTTGGGTGACGATGCTGTTTAAAAAGCGTTATCCACGTTTAGCAGCCGCTATGAATGGACGTCCAGAAATGTATAATGAGACGATGCAATTTATCGGTGAACTTGAGCAAGAGGGGAAGGCGTTTATTTTCAAACCACAGCATGCCTTAAAAAGTTTTGAAAATAAAGTCGATCAAATGAAAGCCAACTACAATATGGGCTATGAGCAAGCCACGAAGCAAATGTCGGAGTTAAAACAGTTTTTAGGCATATAAATTGAAAAAGCATGTGAAATCGCAAATGATTTTACATGCTTTTTTTATCAGTGTTACAAGAGATTGCTGTTTTGATTGGCGTGTGCTACGGCAAGACCGCGCTAAAGCCACGTGATACGTGTTTTTATCACTGAAATAAGGGGTACTTTTCAATCATTTGTACCCAATTCGAGTGCCGCGAAGCGAAGGGGGCGACTTCTAGAGGATTAGCGTGCGCGGAAAATCCATTCGGATGTGCCGCCGTAAGAGGCACATCCGAATTAGTTGAAGCCACGCCCTCAGAAAAGCGTCCCCCGTAGCGTAGCAGAACGGACCCTCTTACAAGGTCTCCATTTCTTAGTTAGTAGCTTTTCAACCCTGACTTTTAGTTATTAGTTTGATTTTTACCATATTTCGCATAGAGATAAGTCTACATAAAAAAGTAAGCAACGATTTGATGTCCGTTGCTTACCTTTTCAAAATTTTACTGGGCTTGTTTTGTAATCGTAATATTCAACCAGCCAAACAAAATCGTCATGACCGGGCTTAGTAAACAAAAGAAGGCGAACGGTAAATATTCAAGTACTGATACATTCAACGTACTGGCGATAAATAAACCACATACGCTCCACGGAACAAGCGGATTAATAACAGTTCCTGCATCTTCAATCGTACGCGCTAAATTTTTCGGGTGCAATTTGTGCTGTTTAAATTTTCCCTTAAACGCTTCACCAGTTAACAGAATCGATAAATACTGCTCACCAATTGTGAGGTTAATACCAATGGCGGTAAATGCAGCACCAGTAATGACGGAGCCAACTGATTTCAATTGTCTTTGCAATGCTTCAAGTAAAGTTTGGATAATCCCGAGTGCAAATAACAAACCGCCCATTGATAAAGACAGCACGATTAAAATAATCGTAAACAGCATACTATTCATGCCGCCACGTGATAAAAGTGAATCTATCGCGGCAACACCCGTTTCCATCGAATAGCCGTTATATAAAATCGCAAAGAGCTCGTTTAGTGGAATCGTACTATGAAAATAAGAAAGCACAATGCCGCTGATCGCACTAATCGCGAGTGTCGCAAGACTTGGTACTTTTAAGGCTGTACAAAAAATGAGCACCACTAGTGGGAGAACCGAGTACCAATGAATTAAGTTCGTTGCTCGTAATGTTTCTTGGTAGGTTGCAATAAGCGCGGTATCAATCGTGTCTACGCTAGGCGAAAGAAGGGCATAACCAATGAGCGCAATCATAAATGCAGGAATCGTTGTATACATCATATTTCTGATATGTGTAAAGAGGTCAATCCCTACAACGCTAGCTGCAAGATTCGTTGTATCGGATAATGGTGACATTTTATCCCCGAAAAATGCACCCGACACAATCGCGCCAGCCGTAATAACGAGTGACGCATCAATCGAGCTTGCCACGCCAAGCATCGCTACACCCACTGTTGCAACCGTTGTTAGCGAACTGCCGATTGCGGTACCAATAATGCTTGTAATGATAAACGCAATCGCATAAAAGAAGCTGGCTGATACAAACGATAACCCAATGTATAACAACGTCGGAATCGTCCCGCCGATTAACCAGCTACTAATTAACACGCCAATTAATAGAAAGATATAAATCGCGCCAATACTCGAAGTAACTGCACGAGTCATACTTTGTTCCATTTTTTTGTACGGTATTTTTTTAATGACACCATAAAAAATTAATAACGTAATGGCTAGTAAAATCGGAATATGAGGCACACTTTCAAGCTGAATGATTGAATAAGAAATAATGGCAATAATGCTGAGCATGAGTAGTAGTGCTTCAAATAGATGAGGTTTTACATACTGTTGTTGATTCATGAAGACAAAACCTTTCAAGAAATATTTTCGCGCTTCAACGCGTCGAAGTACGAAAGTAAGTGTAGCATTTTCTGCGGAAAAAGGGAAGGGGCTAAAAGGGCGCTTTAGTTTTCTCAAAAAAACAAGCACAAACCGAAAATTCGATTTGTGCTTGTGTCAGGTGAAAGGATTATTTCGCTAACATAATTTTTTCTAATTCTAATGGTTCAATGTAAGTGCCGTCTTTGTATGCACGCATGTTACCGCCAGAAATTTCATCGATTAAAATAATTTCGTTTGTTTTCGCATCGCGGCCAAATTCTAATTTAATATCGTATAGTGTTAAGCCTTTTTTCGCTAGCTCTGCACCTACGAATTTAGAAATTTCAATTGTACGTTCTTTTAAAATCGCATATTCTTCGTGTGTTAACAGGTTTAACATCGCTAATGCGTCTTCAGAAATTGGAGGATCTAAACGGTCGTCGTCTTTAATTGTCACTTCTACGAAAGCGTCTAAATCTTGTCCTTCTTGTACGTAAGCACCGTAACGACGTAAGAATGAACCAACAGCTTTGAAACGGCAAATCACTTCTAACCCTTTACCGAATACCGTTGCAGGCTTTACTGTCATTGTTTGCTCATCGAAGTTCGCATCTACGTAGTGTGTAGGTACATCAAGACCGTTTAATTTCGAGTAGAAGAATGATGTTAATTTTAAGCCAGCTAAACCAGCACCATCGATTGTTAAGCCAACTGTGTTAGCACCTGGATCGAACACGCCGTTTTCACCAGTTACATCATCCTTGAATTTTAATAAGAACAGCTCGTTTTCTAATTTGAATACATCTTTTGTTTTACCAGTATAAATTAATTCCACGCGAAAAAACCTCCAAATTTAAATTCAAACTCATTATAACACGAATAATATTATATTGAACACATAAAAACGTTCGCCTTTAAAAGAAAGACGTCTAACAACTACTGCCATAAAAGGAAATCAACGTGCAAAAACCTACTCATGTTTGCTATACTAAACTAAGAAAAGGAGTGGTCATCATGGTAGAAACGTATCACAATGTCGTCGTAGCAATCGACTTTTCAGAAAAAGCAAAAATTGCATTTGAACGCGGTGTGCGCATTGCAAAATTAACAGGTGCAACACTTCACTTAGTATGTGTCATTGACACGCACTCGTTCGGCTCTGTTGAAGCATATGATTTAAAATATGCCAAACAGTTAAAAGAAAAAGCAGCCGTACATTTAGAAGAGTACAAGGCGAAAGCAGTGGAAGCAGGTGTCGACAACATCCATCTGATCGTTGAAGAAGGTTCACCAAAGGTCATCTTAACGAGTTTAACTGAATCAGATTTAATCATTGTTGGAGCAACAGGTCTAAACCGTGCTGAACGATTCTTACTTGGCTCGGTATCAGAAAATGTTGTACGTAACGCGAAATGTGATGTATTAGTCGTACGCTAATTGAAAACCGCAACTCCGTAATGGAGATTGCGGTTTTATTTTTTACTTCAGATTTAGTAAATGCCCTCTACAAGCATACCGTTCGCTACTCTAACGAAACCAGCGATGTTAGAGCCTACTACTAAGTTACCCTCGTAGCCATATTTTTTTGCAGCTTCGGTACTTTGTGAGAAAATTGATTTCATAATTTCATGTAATTTTGTATCTACTTCTTGGAATGTCCAGTAGTTACGGCCAGAGTTTTGTGCCATTTCTAATGCAGAAACCGCTACACCACCAGCGTTTGCAGCTTTTGCAGGACCGAATAAGACACCTGCATCTAAGAATGTGTTAATTGCTTCTAAGTCAGATGGCATATTGGCACCTTCTGCTACAACTTTTACGCCGTTTGCGATTAATGTACGTGCAAGCTCACCGTTAATTTCGTTTTGTGTAGCACATGGTAGGGCAATGTCACATGGAATTGTCCAAATACCACTACAACCTTCCGTAAATACTGCGTTTGGACGGTATGTTACGTATTCGCTAATACGTTTGCCTTCTACTTCTTTTAGCTGTTTTACTACTTTTAAGTCGATACCCTCTGCGTCGTAAATGTAGCCTGAAGAATCTGAACAAGCGACTACTTTTGCGCCGAAGTGTTGTGCTTTTTCAATCGCGTAAACTGCTACGTTACCAGAACCAGAGACAACAACTGTTTTGTCTAGGAATGTGTCATTTGCCTCGCGTAGCATTTCGCTTACGAAGTATACTAAACCATAGCCAGTTGCTTCTGTACGCGCTAATGAACCACCATAACCAGGTTTTTTACCTGTTAATACGCCCGCTTCATAAGCACCGCGGATGCGCTTGTATTGTCCCCAAAGGTATCCTACTTCACGAGCACCTACACCAATATCGCCTGCAGGAACGTCGACATCTGGACCAACATAACGGTATAATTCTGTCATGAATGCTTGGCAGAAGCGCATAATTTCAGCATCTGATTTGCCTTTTGGATTGAAATCAGAACCGCCTTTACCGCCACCGATTGGTTGACCTGTTAATGCGTTTTTGAAAATTTGTTCAAATGCTAAAAATTTCATAATTGATTCGTTTACTGTTGGGTGGAAGCGTAAGCCACCTTTGTATGGCCCGATTACGTTATTGTACTGTACGCGGTAGCCACGGTTTACTTGCACGTTGTTGTGATCATCTTGCCAAGCAACGCGGAATGAAATGATACGATCTGGTTCTATGATACGTTCTAAAATATTATGTTTAATGTATTCTGGATGTTGCTCGAATACGGGAACTAATGATAGGAAGATTTCTTCCGCTGCTTGTAAGAACTCTGGCTGATGCGCGTTCTTTGCTTGTAATTTTGCGAAGACACCATCAACATATTGTTTAGCTTTGCTAGATACTACTGCTGTTGTCATTTGTGAAACCCCCAAATTTGTTAATAGCTATACATTAGTACGAATTATCGAACAATTCAATCGATTTTTATGTGACATGAGCTTGTTAAATTGGTGTAAGGAATGGAAAATGTTTTTAATTCGTTATATTAGAATAATTATTTTAGGTTGATTTTGGAAAGGGTGTATTGTTATTTTAAAACTATTAATTGATGCAGATGCTTGCCCAGTTGTTGATTTAGCGCTATTTGTTTCATCTCAATTCGAGATAGAACCATTCTTGTTCTGCGATACATCACATCGTATTGAGAGAGAAAATGCTAAAACAATTATTGTCGACAAGGGACCAGATTCGGTCGACTTTAAGCTAGTAAGTGAACTTAAACGAGGAGATATTGTCATTACGGGTGATTATGGTCTAGCTGCCATGTGTTTGGCAAAAGGTGGAATTGTCATCACACACAATGGTAAAGAACTGACGTCTGACAACATTGATCAGCTGTTGGCATTTCGTTATGAAAGTGCGAAAATAAGACGTGCAGGGGGTCGTACAAAGGGACCTAAAAAACGCACGGAAGAAAACAATTTAGCGTTTGAAATGGAATTTCGACAAATTTGTGAACGTGCGATTTTGCAAAAGGAGGAGAGACAACATGGCTGAACAGAAAATGGATGTAAATGCATTAGTAGCGCGATTTCCACTAATTAAAAAGTTACAATCAGGGGAATATGTATTTTGGGTAAATGACCAGTTATCAACGAAAAAGCAAACAATACCTGCTGTTTCTATGGAAATGATTCGGGAAGCGGAACAAAAATTACAACGCTTTTCTTCATATATAAAGGTCGCGTTTCCTATCACAAAGTTCTCAGATGGATTAATTGAATCCGACCTGAAAGAAATTCCGCATATGAAAAAGTTAATTGAAGGTCGTCGCGGCTTTGCGATTCCAGGCACATTGATGCTGAAATGTGACCATGCACTACCAATCGCAGGTTCAATTAAAGCACGCGGGGGAATTTACGAAGTATTAAGCTACGCAGAAAACTTAGCGCTTGCTGCAGGACGTATCTCAAAAACAGAAGATTATGCGAAATTTGCATCCGATGACATGCGTGCATTTTTTAGTGACTATAAAATCGCAGTCGGCTCTACGGGCAATTTAGGCTTAAGCATCGGTATGATTGGTGCAAAATTAGGCTTTCAAGTAACGGTGCATATGAGTGTGGAAGCAAAGAAATGGAAAAAGGATTTATTGCGAGCAAATGGCGTAACCGTCGTTGAACATAAAACAGATTACACGGAAGCCGTTCGCCAAGGCCGTCTTGCCGCGCAAAAGGACGACACATGTCATTTTATTGATGATGAAAATTCAATTGATTTATTTTTAGGCTATGGGGTTGCAGGCTTGCGTTTAGAGCAGCAATTAAAGCAAGCGAAAGTAAAAGTCGATGCGGAGCACCCGTTATTTGTGTACTTACCATGCGGTGTTGGCGGCGGTCCTGGGGGTGTAGCGTATAGCCTAAAGCAAATTTACGGCGAACATGTACACATCTTCTTCGGGGAGCCAATGCAATCACCTTGCATGCTACTTGGTATGATGACAGGCTTACATGATGAAATTAGTGTTTCGGATATTGGGTTAACGAACAAAACAGAAGCAGACGGATTAGCGGTAGGGCGACCATCACGCTTTGTCGGAACATTAATGGAATCTGTACTGAGCGGATGTTATACTGTGGACGATAGCTTTTTATTTAGAAGCTTAAAGGGTATGTATGAGACGGAAAATATCTTTATGGAGCCGTCTGCGCATGCAGGGGTTTACGGGCCAATTGAATTGATGATGCAGGGTGTGACTTACTTACAAGAGCACAACTTACAAGATAAGCTGGAAAACGCAACGCACATCATTTGGTCAACAGGTGGCGATTTGGTTCCACAAGAATTACGCCAGCAGTATTTACAGACAGAGATTTAGAGGAGATAAGCTGTGTTAATTATTATTGTTATTATCGCTTTTATAGGAGCGGGTATGCTCGATTTAAAGCTACGCCAAAAATTCAATATCGAAAAAAATCAAAAATTCATGGATCAATACGTAGGTATTTGGCATTTGTTTTTAGAAGTATTTTTATGCTTCTCGTTCCTATCGTTTGTAACCGTCAATTTATTTGATCAGACTACGATTTATGCATTATTATTCGCGTTTATCATGTTATTATTTATGATTCGTGGGTTGTTTGAGTTTTTATTCAGACGTGATAAACGTCGTCATATTATTTCGTTTACATATGTAGCGCTGTGTGCAGTGTGTAGCGTGGCAATTGCGTTGTTTATGTAATGGAAAAGGGCGAATGCCTAGACTGCTAATAAAAAAGGTGTGCTGTTTACGTGAAATTCGTAAGCAGTACACCTTTTTAGGTTCATTACTGTAATGTGGGGTTGCTATTTCTAATGAAGTTTTGCTGTATTGATTGGCGGGCTGCGGCATGAAAGCGTTAGAGCCACGTCGTACGTGTCTCTACCACTTTCTCTAATGCCGCATGCGAGGCCCGCCAATCCCAAACTTATGCCCTAGTAATAAAGTAAAGTGAAAAACACAAAACCAAGCCGCTTGCGCTTACGCGAGGCGGCAGTTAGTGAAAATAGTTACTCTTTCTTTATTAAAGAAACTTAAATCAATGCTGCGCTGATTGAAAACTCATTTATTGAAAAGGTTCTTTTTTATTACCGTTGATTAGAAGTAGCGCTATTTTAAGAGAAATGCTTTGTTTCATCATTTTTTACAGAAACTTACTTAATGCCAAAGTAGAGTGCTGCGGAGCGAAGGGTGAGCCACAAAAACATTAGCTTCAACGAATAGAGTTGTACGTAGTGTAGGGGCGGACTCCTTGGCGATTAAGCGTGCGCGGAAAATCTGCTTTTGATGCCACCGTCAGAGGCATCAAAAGTTAGTTGGAGCCACGCCGCCCGGAAAGCCTGCCCCGGAACGCAGTACAACGGACATGAGCTTAAAACGACCTCACCTCAACACGTCTCACCTCGGAGCGCAGTAGCAAACTCTTCTTTAATCTTCTTGAATTTCCTCAACCGTTGCTTCTACTTCGGCGCGGGACATTTTCTCGCGGCCATCGCGCATCGCTTGGAGCGTTTTATGCGCTAAAGCAAGTGGTAACTTACAAAATAGCTTAATCGAACGCTTATCTAAGTCCTTCATATAAAGGTCCGCTTTTGCTAAGTTTTCCTCCGCATAAGCAAAGAGCTCAGCACGTGTCCAGTCGTCTGGTACAAAGCTTACACCACGCTCATCTAAATCCTCTTGTTCGTTACGTAAAATGTTCACGGCTTGCAGACCACGACCATAACCAATTGCCAGCTCACGGTCGGTTTTCGTACCCGCACTCCACTCCCAAAGCTCTGAAAGCATAACACCTACTAAACCGGCTACATAATATGTATAGTCGTCTAAATCTTCTTTTGTATGCACTTGCCAGTTTGCTAACGCCCATTTCGCCATACCTTCCGCCATTTCGCTCGTAGCTGAAGTAACAATAGAATATGCACCTTGTGGACAGACAGCTAGCCAATCCGCTAATCGTGTTGTTACCTCAGGCATTTTGTCAGCAACAGGTGCTAATGCCTCCATGTAGGCGATGTTATCGAAGGCAGGTGCTTTTAATAATTCGGCAACTTTTAATAAGGTAGCATGTTTCACTTCGTTTGACACATCTTCATGGTCTTCGATTTCATCAATTGCACGCATCGCTAAGTACGCTACGGCTACTGTAAGTTTTAATTCTTTATCTAAAAAAGTAATTGGGATAAAAAATGTGCGGCTCGTCTCTTTTAATACGCGCATCGCATCTTTTTGTAATTGTTTCGTCATACGGAAGACATCCTCCATTCATAATTGCATCCATCTATTATCGTAACGCAAATTGACAAAAAGTGAAAATAAAAGTTCTGTTAACGTTTTGGATACAAGTGACATGAAAGAAATTCCGTATGATTTCGCACGTATTTTTGAATTTTATGGAATTTAATTAAAATTTTTTGAAAATTATTATAAGATAGAGAAGAAGAGGTGAAGAGAGTGAAATTTTTAGGTTACATTATTTTCGGTATTGTTTTAGGGGTGCTAGTAGGAATACTGGAACTGCCATCTTATGTGATTGGTGTCGCAGTTGTGATAGCGCTTGTCATCAGTCTAGGAAATCTATTATATACAACAATGTATACGCAAAATTTAAAAAAGCTTGAGAAATTCATCAAAAGTAACAATAAAAACCCCGTGTATTATAGTTTGCAAATGTTAGCAGAAGGCACGGACGAACAATTCCGAGAAGGTTTAGAGGCCATCGTGAAAAAGTATAAAAATACGAAATACGAGGCGACATATGGGTCGCTTCTGGCCATGGTGAATGGTGATTATGAATTAGCGCATCGCTACAATGAACCACAGTTACATAAAGAAGTTGGACAATATACGAATTACATTATTGATATTATGGCAGGGAAGGAAATTGGGGATGTGCCAGCATTTAAAAAGAGCTGGATGAACAGTAGTATTGAAGCACACCAGGCCGCTATGCATATGGACTTACAAACGTTTGAAATCATGTCAAGACAAGCGACAAATCAAGCAAAGGGCATTCAATATTACGGCAACTTTTATACGTTTAAGCGAATGAGGAAAAGACTGTCGGAATTATAAAAATTTAATAGAAAAAATCGCGCATTCGTTTTCAAAGGGAATTTATGTGAAATGTAGTTTGTGTGTATGTTGAGGAGGTTTATATGTACATTCCAAAGTATTTTCAAATGAAAGATGAGCAAGAAATGTATCTTTTTATGGAACAACATAGCTTTGCGACGATTGTTTCACATTCAAGTAACGGATTGGTTGCGAGTCATTTGCCTTTAAAGTTAAATCGTGAAAAGCGCGTGTTGTATGGACATTTTGCAAAGGCAAATTCACAATGGAAAGAGCTTAATGGGCAGCAGGTGCTTGTTGTTTTTCATGGCCCACATAGTTATATTTCATCGTCTTGGTATGAAACAAAGGATGCGGTGCCAACTTGGAACTACACAGCCGTGCACGTCAATGGAACGCTTCAATTACTGCAGGATGAAGCGCTAATTGATGAATGTTTACGTGATTTAATCAAAAAATATGAAGCACCAGATAGCACATATAGATATGAAGAAGTGGATGAAAAATATATTGCAAGCTTAAAAAAGGGAATTGTCGCATTCAAAATTGATATAGAAAAAATGGAGGGCAAGGCAAAACTAAGTCAAAATCATTCCGGTGATCGCCAGCAACTTGTTATTGAACAGCTGAAAAACAATGATGATGCTGAAAGTCTAGCAATCGCAAAATTAATGAAGCAAAACAAAGACTAATTGGAGGCATTGTTGTGAAGAAAATAGCGTATTTTTTCATGTTGGTAGTTATTTTAGCAACAACTGAGTTTGTATATAGTTTAATGAAATATGAGCAATTTAAATGGTCGTCGTTTTTGGTCATGCTCTGTCTGTTTTCTCTAGCATTTAGTTTGAGAAGAAGAGAACTTCAAGGAGAAAGTGAAACTTCAAAGCTCCCTACTGACCATTAATCAGGATAAATAGATAATTCCTTGCAAGTGTATGAAAGCTCCTCATTTTAGAGAAGACTTCATATACTTTTTAATTTAGGGTATCGCTTCACATGCTTGCAATGAACTTGGCCAACAGATAAAAACCACCATTAATCAAGCTGGTGAGTAATGCGGTACAGGCGAAAACTAAGCTATTTTTACATTCATAGATAAAGGTGAACCCACCAACAATGAGGAGGCCAATCCAGCAACTATTCCATAGGATAAGCGAAAATTCATCTGAAAAAATGGTGAAAAAACCAGTTAAAAAACTAATCCAAACGATAACAGTAAAAATTATGAACGAGAAATAGAGTTTTGATGGCTTTAGCGTATCGGGTTTTAACGCAAAAAGTGTCACAATCAAACAAACCGACATAAAGATAGCGAGTAGAAAAATAAAGGTCATATAGGGGCCTCCTAGTGGATAGCGCTAACGTTTGCCAAAAAACAAATGTTATTTTGAAGTTTGACGTTCATTAATGAAATGGGTTGCTTTTCGGATATTAATTTTCTTAAAATTCGCAATAAAATTACTTTTAGCTTTTCGCGTAAATGTGCGGAAAACTACAGAAAATAAGAAACCTTTTTACGTTACAATCGTTTCATAATAGTTGCATACAACTTAGATTTTTTGATATAGTAATTAATGTTTTTCTAATAGATATAGAAAAGCTTTTGAAAGAAGAAAGAGTGAGTAAAGTGAAAGATTTAGTAGGGAAAAAAAGGGTTCAATTGAACGGTTTTTTAGGGATCTATCTTTTAGCTGTGTTCATGATCTGGATGAAAACCTATCTAACACAATTGACACAATTTGAATTAGGCGTTGAAGGAACATTACAGCAAATATTGTTATTAATAAATCCATTAGGTTCGGCGCTGTTACTTTTATCAGTGGCATTTTTATTTAGAGGCAAACGCAAAATGAGTATGCTACTTCTCGTGTATACACTCATGTCGTTTTTATTATTTGCAAACGTCGTGTATTACCGATTCTTTAGCGACTTTATTACGTTGCCAACGATTTATCAAACGCAAAACTTTGGCGATTTAGGCGGCAGTGTATTAGCGTTATTCCGTGGAACGGATATTTTCTATTTCGTTGATATCGCATTCCTGTTCTATGTACGTATTGCAAAAAAACAACAATTAAAATTAGTAAAAACAGGCTTTGTGATGCCGGTTGTCGCAGTAGCGTTTGCACTGATGATTTCTTCAACAAACTTATATTTAGCTGAAGAGGATCGTCCAGATTTACTTGTACGCGGTTTTGACCGTAGTTATATTGTGAAGTACTTAGGGATGTATAACTACGCGATTTATGACTCTGTTAAAACGGCAGAGGCATCATCTGAACGTGCGTTAGCTGATAGCAGTGACGTTACCGAAATTATCAACTACACGAAATCGAATCACGCAGATCCAAATCCAGCGTATTTTGGTTTAGCAAAAGATATGAACGTCATCTATTTACATTTAGAATCGATGCAAACATTTTTAATTGACCATCAGTTAAATGGCCAAGAAGTTACACCATTCTTAAACTCGTTAGCGAAAAACGAAAACACGTTATATTTCGATAGCTTCTACCATCAAACGGCACAAGGAAAAACGTCGGATGCTGAATTTATGTTAGAAAATGCATTGTTCGGCTTACCACAAGGTTCGGCCTTTATTACAAAAGGGCAAAACACGTACCAAGCAGCGCCGACAATCTTAAAGGACTACGGCTATACATCAGCGGTATTCCACGGAAATAACGGCAGCTTCTGGAACCGTAATGTCATTTATAATAACTTTGGCTATGATGAGTTCTTTGATGCGAATGCATATGATACAAGTGATCCAAAAAATATGGCAGAATACGGCTTATTAGATAAGCCATTTTTCGAGCAATCACAAGCGTTACTTGAAACATTACCACAGCCATTTTATACAAAATTCATTACCGTTGCGCACCATTTCCCGTATAAAATGGATCAAGAGTTAACAACGATTGAGAAAGCAACAACGGGTGATTCAAGCGTAGATAATTACTTCCAAACAGCTCGTTATGCAGATGAGGCGATCGAAGAATTCTTTACGTATTTAAAAGAATCTGGCCTTTATGACAATACGATGATTGTTATGTACGGTGACCATTACGGGATTTCTGATAACCATAACCGTGCAATGGAACAGATTCTTGGTGAGGAAGTAACACCAATTGTTAATGCGGATTTACAACGTGTGCCATTACTGATTTATGTACCAGGTATGGAAGGTGGCATTAACCACACATACGGCGGACAAATGGACCTATTACCAACGGTGCTACATTTATTAGGTGTGGAAACACAAAACAATATTCACTTTGGTACAGATTTATTGTCAGAAGACCATAGCCAAGTTGTTCCGTTTAGAAACGGGAACTTTGTTAGCCCAACGATTTATTCGTTAGATGGCAAGTACTATGACCGTCAAACAGGGCTAATACTTGATTCATCTCAATACGAGCATGCTGAAAAATTAAGTGCCATGGTCGAAGAAAAACTAAACTATTCAGATAAAGTTGTCAACGGAGACTTATTACGTTTTTATTCAAAAGACGGGAAAGTCATTGAGGAATAACTAAATTTAAGACATCGCGTACATTAAATTGCGCGGTGTCTTTTTTAGTTTTGATGCTACAATAGGAAGATGGAAATTGTAAAAGCGTAGGTGATTAAAATCGCGAAAAAAATAGATATCCGTGTGTTGAAGACAAGGCAAAAATTATTTGATACCTATTTATCCGTGCTTGCACAGCAAACACCAGGACAAGTGACGATTCAACGTTTAACGACGAAAGCCAATCTAAACCGCGTGACATTTTATAAGCATTTTCACAATTTAGCAGAATTCCACGCACAGTTTATCGAGCACTATATTTTAGAGCTCTATGAGTTAATGAAGTCGCTCAATTATAAAACGTATACGAAAGGATTTGAATTTGAAGCACTATTGCAGCTGCTAAAACATATTGAAGCAAATCGTAAAACGTACAAAATTTTACTGACCTCCCCAAATATTGCGGATTTTAATAAGGCACTGCTTGCCTATTTTCAACAGCGGATTTCGAAGCATACAACGGAACTTGCGAAGTTTGATTTTCCGGGAACCGGCGTTGATCAAACGATTGTCGCTTGGTACGGGGTGTCGGCTTTGTTCGGCACGATTATTATGTGGGCACAGTCAGATTTTAACTATAGTCCTGAACAATTAGCGAATGCGATTGTTCGATTGGCGCCACAAGAGGAATAGTTTGGCTACATTTTATTAGAATATGTATATTTTTTCTCTGTTTTTTTCCATTATACTGAAAACAAATAAACGAGGAGGTACATCAAATGACAAACTATCAAGCTGGGATTTATAAAGGTGCAAACTTAGTAGCAGTAGAGGAGCGTCCAGTGCCGGAAGTTGGACCGAATGATGTATTATTACGTAATTTACGTGGTGGTATTTGTGGGACAGACATTAATATTGTAAAATACGGTTCTGAAATGGGTATTCGTTTTGAGCAAGAATTTGGTCATGAATTAGCGGGTATTATTGAAGCAAAAGGTGACAATGTAACGGACCTAGAAGTGGGGATGTTTGTAGCGGTCAATCCGATTACGGCTAAGCGAGCAGGGCGTCGTTTCTGTTTAGAGGTAGGCGGATTTTCGCAGTATGTGTTAATTGAGGATGCGAAGAAAAATCACAATTTATATCCGTTAAATGATGATGTAACACCTGAAGAGGGTGCATTAGTAGAGCCAATGAGTGTTGGTTGCCACGGTGCGTTTTCTGTGAAGCCACAAGTTGGTGAAAACATTGTTATTTTAGGTGCAGGTCCAATCGGTTTATCAGCAGCGGCGATGTTAATTGGTGAAGGGATTACAAACGTTGCGGTCGTTGACATGGTGGACTGGCGTTTAGAAAAAGCGAAAGAAATCGGTGCGAAAACGGTAGATACATCTAAGGTGTCATTAACAGAAGGCTTAGCTGAAGCTTTTGGTACAGTAAATGTATACGGTAAGGATGTGCCAAATGTCGATGCGTACGTGGATGCAGCAGGTGCGGCACCGTTATTCCAACAAGTAATGCAAATCGTTAAACCAAATGCTCGTATCGCGATAATCGCAGTCTATAAAGACGAAGTACCAGTAAGCTTCATGGAAGTGATGAGTAAAGAGGTTCAAATCGTTGGGGCATCTGGTTATACGAGCGAGGACATTTTAAAAGTAATTAACCATTTAAATAACAAGAAAACAAAAATCGCAACAATGGTTACACAAGTCTATCCATTAAGCGAAATCCAAACAGCGTTCGACACGGCAATCGCTGCAAAGGATTCTATTAAAGTCATTGTCGATGTAACGAAATAATAAATAAACACATTCCATATCAAAAGCCTGCCTCCAATTTACTTGAGGGGCAGGCTTGTTTTATTCCACGGCATTTTCCAAAATCGAGAACGTCACATTGTCACAATCAATTTCAGCAAGTGCCCCGTATGGCAGTATAAACTTCGGCTCTGTATGGCCAAAGTTCATGTTATAAAGTACGGGTAGCTGTTCAAGATTGTACTCCTTTAATACTTTTAAAATTTCTGTTTTATATTCTTCATAATACTTCTCGTCTTGAGGCTTACCGAAAATTATGCCTTTTACTTGGTGGAGGATGCCTTGTAGCGCATAGTTTCTTAGCCAGTAGCGGACATTGTTTGGTGTTGGCTTTTCCTCGGACGTTTCGAAAAAGAGAATGCAATCTTGCCACATTTCTATATCTGGCCAAAGCTCGGTGCCATTGACGAAAGCGAGTACTTCAATACAACCGCCGATTAAACGGCCCTGAACTTTGCCTGTGCCTTGTAATAGCTCATAGCCTTTATTATTTTTCATCGTACGGCGCGTATACTTATTCGATTGACTCCAATCAAGAAATTCACTCGTCCATTTAGGCGCGGGTAAAATTTCACCAATTGTCTCGTTCGAGAAAAGTGTGCGTTCAATAGATTCAATGGTATACGGGGACATTTCAACGTTTTCTGCAAAATCGACTAATATTGCCGGCCCATAAAAGGATGAAACACCAGCCTTTAAGCAAAATAAATGGGCGATCGTCGTATCGGAATAGCCCATAAAAATTTTCGGATTGTAGCGAATGATATCAAAATCAATATAAGGCAACAGCCGTACACTGTCCTCGCCACCAATATTGGTGATGATTGCTTTAATCGTAGGATCTTTAAAGGCATCCATTAAATCTTGAGCGCGTGCCTCAGGATGCTCGTACACATACTGTGCGCCCTTCAAGCTGTTTGGCATGGCAACAACATTCAAGCCAAATACTTCCTCAAGTCGTTTAACCCCTTGTTCATAGCGCCAACGTAGTTCTTGTTCACCTGCACCACCCCATGATGGACTGACTGTAGCGACGGTATCACCGCGCTTTAATTTTGCTGGTTTCTTTAGCATCCTCATCACCTCGAAAGTAAATTTAGTAAAAAATAACGTACCACGAACTTTTGTGGAAGTAAATGGGTATGGGGATTTTACTTTGTAGGGAATATGAAATTTTAACAATGCTATGAATGGGTCATGCTATGCTAGCAAATATAAATACTCAATTTTGCAACTTTTTAAAGCGGTTATTCGAGGATAGGGTGAAAGGTGGGAAGTAATGGAGCTAGAACAACTTTATACACGTTATGTAAATGATATATATCGCTATTTATTTTCACTTTGTCGACATACTGAGACAGCAGAAGACTTGTTGCAGGATACGTTTTATAAAGCACATGTGACATTACTTGCCCAGCCGATTTATGAACTAAAACCATGGCTTTTTAAAGTAGCCTATTATACATACATTGACTACTGTCGCAAAGAAAAGCGAAGTACAACGTATGCGCAAATAGAGCAGGTTGACTATACAACGCCGGAAATGATTATTTTACAGCAGGATAGTTTTACAAAACTGTTAAATTTACTAGATCAACTAAATCCACTAGAAAAGCAGGCCATTTTATTATGTGATGTTCAGGATTGTACAAACGAACAGGCAGCGCAAATTTTGGATTTGAAGTTAAACACATTAAAAAGCCATTTGCTAAGAGGTCGTAAAAAAATGAGAACTTTAATTGAAAAAGGAGGTTGGTAATATGGATGAGTACGAAAAATTAATCACTGCGAGTAAGGAACAGCAGCTTGAACAAAAACAGCAGCAGAAGCTTACAAAACAAATGAAACGTACTGTGTCACTGTCAAGGGTCAAACTCGTATTAGGGACGCTAACGGTACTACTATTGATTTTACCAGTAAGCTTTATGTTCACGTTTATTTTCTATGCATTTGGGACAAAATCGACTACTTTAATGGACGTGACAAGTCAAACGTTATATGTGACAGAGCCGAATACGTCACTCGAAGAAATGGAGTTCGATATGGAATTCACCCCATTTTCCATGCAGCTGAAGTTTGATCAATACAAACGTATCGGCAAAGAGGATTTTAAAGCGAATACCTATGATATGCGCTATACACTCGGTCATTTAACGAAAAAAGAGGTAAGCTCGATGTTAGAACGTTTTCCCCATAAATATCCAACACAAACAAGTCCTTGGCTAACACATCCTGAGAATCGTTATGACGTAAATTCGTATACAGAATGGACGATTTTAAGCGGTCTTCCGGAAGAGACGGTAGTCGAAGCGTATATTTCACTACATGAACTAGCTACAGTTGATGAAATTCGTAGCAGTTTTCAAAATGTTGATGTTTTATGGGCAGCAATTGATACGGGTGTGGAGCAAACGAATTTAAGTAAAGACGGCAATGTCGTTTCGCCAATCGGTTATCCCGTACAAGTAGATAATACGTATTGGTCACCGTTTAGAGATGCGCACAGTAACGAGCAAGCATTTAAGGATATATTAAATTTTATCGTTCAACATGAAGAGCTGGCAACGCAAGTGTCGAGTGCGAAAAACTTGAAACTCAACGAACGCATTGCTTATATAAATGAGCACGGCATTAAAACCTATGCGGTCGTTGTGACAGGACCAAAAAATGAAATCGAAAAATTACGTGATTCAAATTTAATTCGCACAATGAAAATCGGTGAGGTGAAATTATGGAACTGGGCAACGTAAAGCAAGCAAAGTTTCCGGCAATCGCAGGATGGATTTCGATACTTAGTGGCTTATTCATCTTGCTGTTATTTAACATTAGTATACTGACGAATTATTCGATGGTATTACTCGATTATTTTATTGTCTTCATTGGCACGGGCTTTATTTTTGCATGGCCCGCTATTTTCTCTAAAAACGTACGCTTTTTAGGTCTGTGGGGGTTAGGGATTTCGGTATTTTTATTGTTATTTATCTTTGTTATAACTTTTTTGGGTTGGATAATTAATCCGTTTCCGTGAGGTGATTTACATTAATAAAAATAAGCCTGCTTCCCTGTGATGCTTCAAGAGCGAACGAGTGTATGTATGAATTCAGTATTGCACGGAAGCTAGTATGTACACGATTATTGGTTTACAAAAGTTCCTTAACGATTTTAATAATTCTTTTTACATCTTCATTACGAAGTGAAGGATAGATTGGTAAAGAAACCGTATTGTGAATCCAATTAGACGCATTTGGATAGTTTTCTGTTGATCCAATTAATTCCGACTGTTGTATAGGAATGACCGCTGCAATATTATTTTTTGCCAGCTCGGAGATAATTTCAGTTTGTCTTGGTGTTTGTAAAATAGCTCGGAATCGAACGGGCTGTATATTGCTTTCTGCATTTAGTAAGGGGAAATTTGCGTCTGTATATTGAAGGTAAATTTCTTCTCTTCTCTTCATAAATTTCGTGAATTGTTGTAATTGTGCACGTCCAATCGCTGCCTGTATATCCGTCATTTGAAAGTTAAAACGATTTTTTTGAGCGTCTTTTTGATTACATGTTCGATAGTCTTTTAGTTCTTTAATAAAAGCAGGATCTCTAGATACAATCATACCGCCTTGACCACCAGATGTGATTAATTTTGTCGCATAAAATGAAAATATACCAACATCCCCCTGCAATCCAACTCGAACTCCATCTATATGGGCACCTAATGACTGTGCGCAATCTTCAATAAAATAGGTATTTGACGTACCTTTTGATATTTTTTGGGGTATTCCAAAAAGATGCGGAATGATCGCAATATCGATAGAAGGATCAATGGCATCAATATTTATATTTGGAGAATCTATTCTACTGTCTACTAATAATGGGATTCCTCCAGCTAATGTCGTAGCATTTCTTAATGACGAACAACAGTAATATGGAATGGCGATATTTTTTTCTTTTGCATCGTAAATGGCAAGTGTCATATAAAGTGCAGCAGTACCGCTTGAAACGGCAACTGCTGAACCTGAGGGTAAACCTAAATAATGACATATTTCATTTTCAAAATTTTCTACAGCAGTTCCCTGTGCAATCCAGCCTGAACGAATCACTTCTATAGCCATCTTTTCTTCTTGCCTACCTAAAGTTGGGCGATTATGTGGAACAAAGGTTTTTTTAGGGGTTTTGTTAGGCAAAGTATAGCCACCTCCTGTTCAATATTTTATGAGCAGGTAGTTAAAGAATATGTGAACGTAATATATAATACTTTTCTGCATATGGAATTCCGACTTCAAATCCTCTCATTTCCGCCCATTTCAAGACACTTTCCGGAGATAGTAGGTTGCTTGGAGGACGTCGTTGTGACGCGTGCTTTAAAAAAGAATCGATTTTTTTTTGAACTGTTTGAGAGATGTCTAAATATAATTCTCCAGTATTCCAAAATTTTTGATATTGCCATGAAATAAGTGGATATTCATACATGGCAATTAATTTGATTTTTTGGTTTGTCTTTGGTCTTAGGGCAGCAAAACAAGTTTCAAATAAAACGATATGATCTTGATGATAGCTAGGGAGGGGAATAAATACCATAGTAGGGTCATAGCTATTGATAATTTTATCTAATTTAGTAATCAGTTCATTTTTAGGGATAGTGTCAAGTAAAGAGTCCTTATCGTTATATAAAACTTCGAAATCGTAACAACCGAGAACTTCCAAAGCATCTTGTAGTTCTCTAATACGGGTTGAAGCCAATACAAGTTGATTGTTATGTGTATGAACAATATCTCCAACAGCTATAACAATTACTTTGACTTGATTATTAAGTCTACAGGCTTTTTCAATTAATCCTCCACAGCCAAGTACTTCATCATCTGCATGTGGAGCAATAATCAATATTCTTTCGGCTCCTAATGTAATCATAAATTCACCTCCTGTTAATATCTTTTTTAAAGGATAAGAAAGTATAAAATTTTAGCTTTATAACAGTGTCTAGGCATTCGCACCAGCCCCTCGGACATTTCGGTCCCGCCGTCGAAAGTGATAAAGCGTTTACTTTCTAGTCGGGCCCTCCAATGTCTGTCGGGTCTTAAAGGGTGTGAATGCCCTTTTCTTATAGTCGATTTTTACGTATGATATGAATTGTTTCCGGTCCGCAATTAAAGAGCATATCGATAATGGAGAGATTGGGTTGGAAATCACCCCAACGTTGAGGGTAGACAGGGTGTTTGAAATTTTGATAAACAAGTTGGATTTGTTGAGCTTCAAATTCACTTCGATTGTTATATACTTGTGCACCAGTACCTGATAAATAAACATTACCGTCTAAATAGGATGTTATGTTTACATTTCTCGCATTTTTATTACCAAAATCTATTTGGAAATCGGACTCTAGGAATAGTTCAGTTGTTATATTTAAGAGGAGTTTTATATGCTCGATTAGTGCAATATTTAACGTTGCGATTTTCTCCCATTTATTTCTGTAGATTTGTTCAAATCCATCTCCATAATCGCTCCAGTAAGGACATTTTTTATAATTTGCTTCGATTGTTTTCCATTGACTTATTTGCCAATTACTATTGTTCGCAATTTGTATTTCGTTAATAGGTATATTCTTGTTTTTTAGTGGTACAGTTAACATGAATTCGCCTTGTGGAGTTTTGATTTTATTTCGATTGAGGAACCCACTTGTGGAATGGTATGCAGTATCTAATAATACAAATTTATCCACTTGATCTAATTTGTCGAAAAAGCCAATCCACGGGATATAGTTTGGTTGGTGGATCGCAATTTTCACATTATCACTTCCTCGGAATAAGATATTAATCATATATAATTACATAAAGGTATTTAATCTAAATCCAATTTTATGTTATTTCCGGTCCGTTTTAACTTATCCCAGCCTACATAATTTCCACGTAAAGCCGCTATTAAAGCTTTCCATGTGACATAGCCTAACAAATAACGATAGCCAATTCTCTGAAAAAAAATCCATAGAAGGGGCTTCATTTTTTCATTTGCAATCTTAAATGCCAAAAATGAATTCAAGGTGTCAGTTAGATAAAAAAGTAACGCAAACAAATATATGCTTGTTGTCCCTGTTAAAAGGGCCACAATGAAAAGGAAATCTATAATTGGAGAGGTTAAAAAAAGTAAATAGGAAAATAACAAGCTTGGAGCTGCAAAAAATTTGAGTGCTTTGTTAGAAGAAGAAAAGATGGATTTTTTATGTTTCCATGTGGTTTGTAATACACCATAAGACCATCGAAATCGCTGCTTTACGAATTCCTTTATCGTTTCAGGACTTTCCTCGTAAGAAATGGCCCGTTCATCATAAACAATTTTGTGACCAGCATTTAGAATTCTTATCGTAAGTTCCGTGTCTTCTGCAAGGGTATCATTATGATAAAACCCGAGTTGTTCGACTACACTTTTACGCCAAGCACTATTTGAACCGGATACAACTGTTATACAACCCAGTTCCTCAAAGGCTCTTTTGTCTAAATTTTGTGCAGTAACATACTCGATATGTTGCCACATGAGTAGTTGGTTATGAATATTCCCGATTTTACAATTCCCTGTAACAGCAGCGACACGAGAATCTGAAAAGTTTTTGACTAAATCCGAAATTGTAGTTGATTTAAAAATCGTATCTGCATCAATGGTAATAATAATGTCTCCTAACGCATTTTGAAAACCAAGGTTGAGTGCGGAAGCCTTCCCACCATTTTCTTTTTGCAGTAATTTGACTTTGGGGTTACGAGAGAAATATTTCTTAATGATTGAAGCTGTTTCATCCGTCGAACCATCATCAATGATAAGAATTTCTGATAATGGATAGTCACTTTTTAATAAAGCTTTAATGGTTCGTCTAATGATCACTTCTTCGTTGTATACAGGAACAATCACACTGACTCGCGGTCTATACTGTTTTAGATAAGGCTTATTTACGGAGATGTACTCGTGTATAATTTTCTTTCTTCTCTGCTGCCTCAAACAATAAAAGATGACGATTAGCATTCGTAGGAAACCTAATACGATTGTGATCAATAAATAGGATATAAAAATTTTTTTCATAACAGTAACAAAATTTGTAGTAATCACATTGAATAATGGTAAATGAAGAATTTTGTAATGATTTAATCCATATAGCGACAGTGCAATAAGGAAGGTTAATAGGAAAATTGCTAATGTAATTTTTATTTTAAACCAACGCTGACCGGTACTATCTTCAAATATCATGTGATTTTCACCAACCTTTTGTTGTATTTATATGTCATGTTTATAAATTGACTTGCACATATGTTTACCTTTCTGTAGAAAAATCTATGGCAAATAGTACAAAAAAATCTGCTTGAAATCGGCACTATCATAACGATTTCAGGCAGATTTTTTATTCTTGTGAAAATATAGGTTCATCACCATGGGGTTAATTTTTCTAATAAAATCTTGCTTTTTTGATTGGTGGGCTACGGCATGACCGCAGTATGGCCACGTAGTACGTGTCCATACTACTGTCTTTAATGCCGTTTGCGATGCCCACCAATCATTTGTTTTGCCCTTGTTATAAAGTTTAAGAGAGCAAAATTAAGCCCCTTGCGCTATCGCGAGGCGGCGGATAGTGGCAAAGTGTTACTTTCTTAATTGAATAAATTTAAATCAATGCTGTGCTGATTTAAATTTATTTATTGAAAGGTTCTTTTTTTTCCTTTGATTATAAATAGCACTATTTCAAAAGGAACATGCTTTGCTTCAACATTTTTTATAGAAGCTCACTATATGCCAAAATAGAGTGGCGCGGAGCGAAGGGTGAGTTCTAGATATACTTGCTTCAACGAAAAGAGTTGTACGGAGTGGAGGGGCGGACTCCTTGGCGATTAAGCGTGCGCGGAAAATCCAATGTTCCATGCCGCCGCAAGAGGCATGGAACATTTAGTTGGAGCCACGCCGCCCGGAAAGCCTGCCCCGGAACGCAGTACAACGGACGCGAGCTTAATATTATCTCAATTCAATGCGTTTTCCCCGTAGCGCAGCAGAACGGATTCAATTAAAAAAGCTTATTTTTTCTTGTTAACCCCAACTTATAGCAATAAACCAAAATATGGATAAACAAAGGTGCAATGCGAGGGGCTAAAAATTTTATTAGAAAAGAAGGTTGTTCTATGCATAAAGTTAAATATAGCGGTCAAACAATTTTATTTTTACTATTTGCGCATTTCATTTTGATTTATTTTCATTGCCAATTTAATTTTCAAGATGTATGGGAAAATACGATGAATTATTGGCATAATTACCTGTTTAATATTTTCGTATTATATGTGTTTTATGTCTGTTGTCTTGTTCTATTTAATCGCCAAAAGTATGCTTGGTTTTGGTTTTTTACTAGTATAGTTTTATTCGCAATGGCAAACTATTTAAAGCTAAGCTATAGAAACGTACCTCTTTTACCAAGTGATTTTACGCAGATTTTTGAGCTAACTCATATTATACAAATGCTGAACGAAATCCATGTGATGATTCTACTAGTTTTCCTTGGATTGCTAGTAGTTGTTTTTCTACTCGTTACAAAAATTAAATCGAAGTTGATTTTTACGACGAAACAGAGAATAGGGAGTGCATTATTTTTATGGTTAATTATTTTGAGTATGTATTATAGTAATCATCACTATAGTCCGTATCGAGTAATGGCCACAGCTTTTGGTATTACAGATGTTTATTGGGATTTAACGGAAGACTACAGTTCAAATGGTCCGTTAGTTGGGTTTATAAAAAATTTAGATATTCAGGTGATGGAAGAGAAACCTGAAAACTATTCTTATGAAACGGTGAGGGAGATTGTTAATAAGTATAAAGAAAAGGCAACAGAAACTAATAACGGAAAGGATACTTTAGAAAATCACACAGTCATTTTTATATTAAGTGAAAGTTTTGTTGACCCATTGAGAATTCCTACACTAAAACTTTCTGATGATCCGATTCCGTATATTAGGTCGCTAAAAAATGAAACAACTTCAGGGGTAATGTTAGGTGCCAGTTTTGGCGGGGGCACAGCCGATGTTGAGTACGAAATATTAACTGGGTTTAGCACGAATTATTTACATCCATCACTAACGATTCCTTATACACTACTCGTACCTAACTTAAATGAAGCACCAAATATTACAAATGTATTTAATCATAAAACGGCCGTGCACACATATAATGCCAGCCTTTATAGAAGGAAAGAAGTTTTTGAAAAGTTTGGATTTGAACGCTTTTTTTACGATGGTGGAAATCCTGAGCTATCCTATAAAGAAACAATAGAAAATAGTAAGTATATAAGCGATAAATCAGCTTATCAAGAAGTGTTAGATATACTTAATAATCATGATGATGATAATTTATTTCTGTTGTTAACAACGATGCAAAATCATATTCCTTATAAAAAGGGGCAGTATTCAAATCAATTTCAAGTTTTGAATGAGTTGGATGAACAGGAAAAATCTGGAATAGAGACGTATGTTCAAGGTATTCATTATACAGATGTGGCGACTAAAAATTTTATAGAAGAAATTAATCAAATTGATAAGCCTATTACAGTGTTCTTCTTCGGGGATCATTTGCCATCAGATATATTTGATCGTTATGAGGAAAAAAATAACGAAGATTTAGCCTTTTACAAAACCGATTATTTTATTTATAGCAATTTTGAAACGCCAGCATTAGATTATTCAGTAGTTAGTCCGAATGTCATGAGTTCGATCGTTTTGGAACAGTTGAATGTAAAGTTAACACCATATTATGTCTTGCTGGATGAGGTCAAAAAAACACTTCCTGTTATTAGATGGGGAGAGTATTTAGTACAATCAGACGGATCATTTGTTACTGAAGATGATTTACCAGAAAATGCACAGGAGCTGGTAAATGTTTATCGAATGATTCAATATGATATTAATGAAGGAGCACAATATTCGATTGAGCTGGGGATGTTTGAATTTGTGCGTTGACCCGGGGAAGGGAAAGTTTTAGGTGATGAAGAATAATAAGAAAACTAGAAAATGAGTTCTATGGAAGAGGGGAGTTTGGTTGAAATTTACTGATCGAAGTAAACGAATTTTAAAAAATGCTGAAGATGTGGCGCGACAAACAACAGGACTTGTATATCCGGTGCATATTTTACTTGCAATGTTAGAGGAGAAGACTGGCGTATGCGCGGAGTTAAACATGAGTTATCCGCGGTTGAATGAAGTGTTACATGCACGTATCGAAGTGATATACCGAGTGGATTCAGTGGAAGGAACCATTATTCCCCTATTTACAATGAATGCTTCAGAGGCAACAAAGCAAATGCTTGAAATCGCCGAACAGCGCATGCATCGTTATGGGCAGCTTGTCATCAATGAAGGTCATTTGGCGGATGGGATTTTTAGAAGTACTGACCCGAAAACGCGAGAAATCTTAAAAGGTCTTGATGTTGAGGGGATGCACCATATTGTTTGTACGGCGCGTGATATGGTTGTACATTTACGAAATTATACGTTGCCAAGTGAACTCAATACGCAAACGACATTTCGCCGAGCACAGCTTTTAGACCATGCTGCTTTAATTGATTTTGTGAAAACACATTTTGGAGCAGGTTGGCTGGAATCAATTGATAATGGCTTTACGTATGAAGAAATCCCAATTTTTCTAGCATTTGAAGGAGAGAACATCATCGGCTTTGCAAGCTTTGATGTGACACGTAACAGAAAAGGCATATTTGGACCAATGGGAACGCAAAAGACAATCCGTTCGCACAAGGTAGGCTATACGCTTTTACATTTGGCGTTAAATGAAATGAATGATATCGGTTATGAATATGCGGTGTTAGGTGAGGCAGGGCCACTTGAGTTTTATGAAAAGGCTTGTGGCGCGGTGGTAATTCCGAGGAAGTGAACTATATAAAATGAACCGAGAACAAAAGTAGAGAAATATTTTTGTTCTCGGTTTTTTGTTGTATGTTCCTTATCTATTTAAATGAGTTTGCATCAATAATCAAGTCGTTTAATTCTTATTAAGCTTACATGCCTATTTGTAAAATGCTTTTCAACGATATACATATCTTCTTCACCTGCGAAACCTTGAGCTGTTAATTTTTCAAATAACTCCCATAACAGCTCCTTAAAGCTATTTCACTTCGATCTCAATATGCTGGAACGCTTCTACATCAAAAAGCCCCGTATCTGTTAATTTAAGTGATGGAATAACCGGTAATGCTAAGAATGACAACGTTAAAAATAGATGGAACGATAATGTAGGGTGCAGCACGTGTAAGGCTTCATGTACCGTATGTAGCTGCTCTGTTGCAAGGCTTGCGTCAACATTGGTCATAATCCCACCAATCGGCAGTGCCATCTGAGCTAATACCTCACCATCTTTGACAACAACAAGCCCACCTTGCATGGCTTGTAGCGCATTAAGTGCAGTTGCCATATCAGCATCATTTGTCCCAACAACAATTGCGTTATGCGAGTCATGTGAAATCGTCGTCGCAACAGCGCCTGCTTGTAAGCCAAGACCGTGTACGATAGCGATCGCTTTTGTCCCGCGGTTTAAATGGCGTTCAAACACTGCAATTTTTAAGAAGTCCTTGTCAATATTAGGTACAAATTCGCCGTCAACGACATCCACATGCGCGGTTAACTTTTTCGTAAGGATTTGGTGTGGAATGACTTCAATAATATTCACCAGTGATTGCGATAAGGGCAATGTAAAATCAGCCGCCGTAATTTCAGGTAAATGCACCGATTGTAAAATGCTTGCAGGCACTTCTGTCAGCATCGCAGCGGGTGTTAGCATGTGCCCATTTTCTGCGACCTTTTCTCCTCGTTTCCACACAGCCGCAATTTGCATCATTTCTAAATCATCGAGTAACACAAAATCCGCTTGGAAGCCGGCTGCTAGTGCGCCTAAATTGTGCAAGCGGTAGCATTCTGCCGCGTTTAGTGAGGCAATTTGAATCGCTTGTAGTGGTTCCAGGCCTTCTTCGATCACCATTTTAATCGAGGCGTTAATTGTGCCTTCGTCGATAATTTCATCTAAATGCTTATCATCGGTACAAAACGCAAAGCGGCGGGCATTTTGTGGGGTAACAGCTGGTAAAATCGCCCGTACATTTTTTGCGGCTGAGCCCTCACGCATTAACACATACATGCCTTGTGTGACACGCTCAATCGCTTCTTCAGCGCTCACACATTCATGGTCCGTATGGATATTTGCCGCACGGTAGCCGGTAATTTGCTTGGCGTTCAAGCCTGCAGCATGACCATCGATAATCATATGATGGTCTAAGCCGAGCTGGATTTTCGCAAGCATATCGTCATCCCCATTTAACACCGCCGCAAAATCCATGACCTCTGCTAAGCCAAGTACTTGCTTGTCCTTTGTGAACGGTGCTAAATCCGCTGCTCTTAATGTAGCCCCCGCATGTTCAAAGCTTGTCGCAGGCACACTTGACGGCAGCATATAATAAATATCCATCAGTGCATGACGGGCTTCATCGATCATATAAGAAAGGCCAGTTGTACCAGAAACATTAGCAATTTCATGTGGGTCGCTAATGACTGTTGTAACCCCATGTGGTAGTAGGATTCGGCTAAATTGTTCTGGTGTCAACATCGACGATTCGATATGAATATGGGCATCGATTAATCCCGGAATACAGTAGCGCCCGTTCGCATCTTCTTCATGTCTTGCTTTGTACTTTCCTTCGGTATCCACCGCAATAATGCGTCCGTTTGCGACAACTAAGTCTGCTTTTTTCCATTGTAATAAAAATACATCCGCAATCAGTGCATTGCGTAAAATAAAGTCCGCTTCGATTTCGTGTTGAGAAATGGCAATTAATTTTTTCATGTCGTATCCTCCAGTAGTTTTTGAAATTCTAACGTATTCTGATTGTTTGCGCAAACAATGTTGCATAGATAATAGAGAAAGTTTGAAATTTAATATGAATATAGTCGTTTCTGAATAATGCGTTAATTTTACTGTGGATTGAAACTTTCTGGAAATTCGGACGTATAGAAAGAAGGAGGGGTGCGTATGGTGCTCATGATACTTTTGTTTTTACCGATGTATGGAGTCCTGATTTGGACGTATAAAAATCCGAGAGAAAGCTTACTTTGGGGCAAACGAGGTATGTTCAAAGAGGAGCCTGAGCCAACAGAGGCGGCAATTCTTGGTATGAAATCAAGAGCGATAATTGGGCTCGTTTTTCTAACGTATATGTTGCTTCTTGGGATTTTGCTAATCTACTTAGAGGATAAGGTTGTATTTTTATAGAGAAATAAGCAGATTTTTAGGAGGGATTTTAGTGGAGCAAAGTAAAATCGTCTACACGCCACCGAAACATATTGTTTCAGCGGCAACGATTGTATTAAATGAGCAAAACGAAATACTATTAATTAAAGGGCCGATGCGTGGTTGGGAGATGCCAGGCGGTCAAGTAGAAGAAGGGGAATCTTTAAAAGAAGCGGCGATTCGAGAAACAAAAGAAGAAACGGGTATCGATGTGGAAATCATCAAATTTTGTGGGATTTTTCAAAATGTAAATCGTTCCATCTGTAATACGCTCTTTTTAGCACGACCGATTGGCGGACAATGTACGACTTCACCTGAGAGCTTAGAAGTAGGCTTTTTTCCAATTGATGAAGCGTTGAAAATGGTGACAATCAAAAACTTCCGACAAAGAATTGAGTACTGTTTAGATGAAAGTATGCAGCCGTTTTATATCGATTTTTAAAGGTTTTTCTAGAAATGGAGGATTAAATTCATGACTAATCTGGTAGTAGTTGTACTATTAATTTTACTCGTATTTCTGGTTACGAAAAAATTAAAATTCAGTAAGCCAATTCCTTTTGCATTATTAATGGGCTTAGTTTTTATCTTCATTTTGTGGGGAATCAATTAAAGAGAACGAAATGCTTTTATCGATTTTTATAATTTCAAATACGTATACATAATATTGCTTCCAAAATAAACGTTTTGGGGCTATATTCACAAGGAGTTTTTAAATGAATTTAGGTGCAAAGGTTACACAAAAACAATTAATGAACGTTTTACTAAATGTCGCAGTTATACGTCCTGTTTTTATTTGGGGCGCTCCAGGAATCGGGAAATCAGCCTTAGTGGAAGAGTTTTCACGTCAAGTGGGGCTTCCATGTGTGTCGTTACTAGGGAGTCAGCTTGCGCCTGAGGATATTATTGGTGTTCCTCAAATTATAAACGGCAAAACCGAATTTTGTCCGCCAACGATGATTGCTAAGGATGAACCGTATTGTTTATTTTTAGACGAATTAAATGCTTGCTCACAGGAAGTTCAAAAATCCTTTTACAGTTTAATTCACGACCGTCGTATTGGAAATTATACATTGCCTGAGGGTTCGATCGTCATCGGTGCGGGTAACCGTGCCCAAGATAGTGCTATTGTGAAAACAATGAGCTCTGCGCTTATAAACCGTATGTTCCATGCGCAGCTACATGTCTCGCAAAAGGAATGGCTAGAGTGGGCAATGACTTCTGGTATTCATCCGTTCGTCATTGAATATTTACAAGTGCGTCCAGATCATTTATGGAAGCAGCCGCCAAAGCATGAGGAGCCTTTCTCGACACCGAGAAGCTGGCATATGTTGAGTGATGCATTGTACGAATATGGTGACGAAAATTTAACGCCAGAAATTATTGGTATTTTAGCGGAAGGCTGTATTTCTCCTCAGCACGCTGTACAATTTAAAGCGTTTTATAAGCAAAGTGATACAAAATATTATTTAAATAAAATTCTAGCAGGTGAAATGAAGTTTCCAAATGCACCAGAGGACCGTGATATTCTATACTTCCTTGTGCAAAGCTTCCGTGCTCAAATTATTAAGGGGCTACCACAAACAAGCGAAAAAATTACCGGTACACAGCGTAATTTCGCCCATCAAGCAAAGTCGCTTATTAAAGATTTAGCTGCGATTAGCCACGAAATGGCCCAGCTAGTCGTCATTAATCAAGAGGATGAGGAAAACTTACCGAAGTGGTTGATGACGGAAATTATTCGAGATCTTCCTCGTCTTGTCGATCGAAAGGATAAATAATATGGCGAATAAAAAACAGCAGCAAACTACCGGGGACAAAAACTTTTCAGCGGCATGTCTATTTTTAGATGAGCACCCGATGTTTTCTAAGCTTTTCTATAGTGCGCATATTAGTAGAAATAAAAGCTATGCAGGCTCTCCCCAAGGCTACGCCTATGTCGAAGCGGATGGCTATATTCATTGCAATCCGAATAAAACCCTTTCGACAGAGGAATGGGTGTATGTCATTTGCCATTGCCTGCTCCATTTAGGCTTTGAACACTTTAAAGACAAGGAACATCCTGTCTTTTGGAATATCGCCTGTGATGTCAGTATCGCGCGCTTTTTATATGAGATGAAAATTGGCCGTCATCCAGAAGGTCTTACGCCACCTACTGAAAATCGGGCAAAGGATGAACATACGCTCTATCAGCATTTTGTTGAGCGTGGGGCGGCCCAGCAGCAGTTTATTAGCTGGGGTACTATGGGGCATAATGAACCGGATCTGTTTATTAAGGAGTATAACGCATACTTCCGAAAGGACTGGGGCTATTTGTTAGCAGAGGGCATTGCGGATGCTGTAGGTCGTGCTGTTGAAGTGGCGAGTGGAGTTGCACCTTCCTTTAGCGGAAAGCGAATAGCAATATCAGTAGCGGAACAAGCAAAAAACTGGTTTGTGAGTAGTTACCCTCTCCTTGGTTCATTAGCATCAAGCTTTGACATCATCACAGATTTGCGCCTTTGCCAAGACCTCGATATATCGATTGCGGCGATTGATGTGATGAGTCAGGAAATTTATATTAATCCTTCTGCACAGCTTTCATTGAACGAGTTGAAATTTGTTATTGCGCATGAGCTTTTACATGCGGGACTTTGCCATCATGAACGTAGGCAAGGAAGAGATGCCTATTACTGGAATGTCGCGTGTGACTATGTCATTAATGATTGGCTAGTAGAAATGGGTATTGGCGAGATGCCCGAAGTTGGGATTTTGTATGATTCAGATTTAAAAGGATTAAGTGCGGAAGATATTTACGATCGGATTGTGACAGATTTACGCACATACCGTAAGCTGTATACATTACGAGGAAGAGAAGGGCGAGATATGATTGATGATGGTACACCCTCAAGTTGCGCAATGCGTGAAGGGATGTCACTCGAAGATTTTTATAAATCCTGTCTTTCTCAGGGGCTTGAATATCATCAAGGACGCGGGCGAGGCTTATTACCTGCGGGGTTAATCGAAGAAATCCAAGCACTTAATATGCCCGTTATTCGGTGGGATGTAGAGCTTTCCAAATGGTTTGACCACCACTTCCAACCAATTGAAAAAAAACGTACCTTTTCAAGATTGTCTCGCAGACAGTCCAGTACGCCAAATATTCCGCGACCAAGCCATGCCGTAAACGATGAGGAAATCCGAGGCCGCACGTTTGGTGTTGTGCTGGATACATCAGGCTCTATGGATAGTAAACTTCTCGCAAAGGCTTTAGGCACAATCGCAAGCTATAGTATTGCGCGTGATGTGGAAGCAGTTCGTGTGATTTTTTGTGATGCAGCCGCTTATGATGCGGGCTATATGCGCGCAGAGGATATCGCAAACTCCGTTAAAGTTAAGGGGCGCGGTGGTACGGTTTTACAGCCAGCCATAGAGCTATTACAAAAAGCCGAGGACTTCCCGAAAAACGGACCTATTCTAATCATCACAGATGGTTTTACAGACCGTTTACGAATTGCCAATCCACATGCCTTCGTTTTACCAAAAGGCAATCGGTTGCCTTTTATCGCTAAAGGTGACGTGTTTTATATTGAATAATGGAGCTCATAATTCTAAAGGGGGGAGAAAAATGTTTTTTTTAAATCCTAAATTAATCAAAAATAATAAGAAATTTTACGCGGAGTTATTATTTAAAGATGTGTCATCAGAAACATGGGATAAAGCGAATTTGACGAAAGAGAATCTAGATTTTTCAATCGATAGTGTTCGGTTAGTTAATGAGTATGCGGATAGGTTACTCCATACAGAATTTGGCCAGCAGTTATTAAAAGAGCATCCTGATAATTTCACAACACGCATCGGTGCCTATTTAGGTGAGGTCATTAAAAATCACAAGGACGGGCAATATCGTTGGTTTGATTTTAATTCTATAAAAGAAAATACGGTGCATTTAACTAACGATGTCATCAGTGTAAAAGACGAGGCTGTTCTTTATTCTAAAAAAATGGATCAAGTATTGTGCCCAATCTATGAAGTGAAGCAATATCTTGATGGGCAATCTCACTATAAAAATTTTTTAACATACGTAGAAGAAGCGATTAAGAATTAGGGCATTCGATTAGAATGGGGACTTTTTAATCTTCTCCGTTCTGCTACGCTCGGGGGAAACGCGTTGATGAAAGATGATTTTATGCTCGCGACCGTTGTACTGCGTTCCGGGGCAGGCTTTCAGGGCGGCGTGGCTACAACTAACTTTTTTTGCCTCTTACGGCGGCATAAAAAGTGGATTTTCCGCGCACGCTTAATCGCCTTTTAGTTGCCATCCCTTTAATTTTGATAGCCAAACTATTTGAATGGCTTTTTTAAACGCCACAAAACAACGATAAAAGCCGGGGGGAATCAAATGAGAGTAATCTTAGAATTACTGCGCATTGTCTTCATTTTTTTAGTTCTCATGGGGATTTTGGGGGCTGTTTTTGAAAATATCTACATAAGCATCGGGAATGGTGCTGAAAATTATAGTTGGATAAGTTTGATTGCTATTTTTATTATTATTTTTGTATTGTACCGAAATAAATATCAATTTAGTGGATGGTATAAGGGGGAGGGGCAAGAAAAATTATCAAAAAGAGTTTCTCTAGCACTCATCACAATTTCGGTTATCTTGCTACTATTCCCACCAATTATTGCCTTCTTCTTCAATTAACTTAAAAAGTTTGGAAACATACATAAAAGCCAAAACGTTGCTAAATTAGCGTTTTGGCTTATTTCTTTGTGTATTTTGGCTACTTGAGCTGCTTCGTAAAACAAATGATGCGGTTTGCCTCTGTGAACCCAAGTTTGAGATGCATCGCGTAGCTATCCATATTGTCTAGCTCACAATCACTCGCAAATTCTGTACAGCCCTTACTTACAGCCCAGCGCTCACATGCGTCAACAAGCGCTTTGGCAAACCCCCTATGACGGTGGTTTTCTAACACATAGAGCCCCTCCAAATAGCCAACGGGACTAGAATCCGTCCCTTCCACATAATCTGTTCGCAGCTGGCATTGGGCAAAACCAACTGCCTCCAAATCTTCCACTGCTAAAAAAATTACGCTGCTGTTGTGTGCGATAAATCCTTTCATTTCTTCAACGAAATCTTCTAATGAATTATCTGGCCATAAGCGTAATGCCAGCTCTGCCGCTGCTTTTGCGTCTGAAATCTGTGCTAATTTAATCATGTGAACCTCCGTTAAATATCTTTACTTAAAAACACGATACGCTCTATTTCTTCAAAGTTATTTTTCTTATAAAACGCTTCGGCGGGAATGCCGCGGTCTGTGAGTAATGTGATGTTTTGAATCGCAAAAGGTTGTAATGCCTGAATGAGTTCGTTCAATAATGCGGAGCCGATGCCGCTATGCTGATGATTCGGTGTTACGCACATTTCGTGAATAAAAAATTCATCCCCACTCCACCACGCGCGGCGAACGCCAAAAATAAAGCCGATGAGATCTTCTTGTTCACAAGCTACTAGTCCAAAAAATCCGGGTGTATTCGTAAAATCCATTAAATAGCGCGTTGCATTTTCAACTGTCCATTCATCATTCCACGGTTCGGCGTTGAACACGTCGATAAAGGTTGTCGTACATTTTTCTAAATCTTGTGCTATGTATTGTTTGAATTCCATTTTAAAAACTCCTTTATATGTGCATTGACTCAAGTATAAGTTAAAGCTTAATAGATGTATAAAGAATTTTCTGACGATAATACATTTACATTAATATCCTTTTGTTTTACTATTATGTCATACGATATATCGCGAGGCATAATAGTGAGGTGAGGGCAATGTCTTATAATGGTGGGCCGATGACAGAGGCGATGTATTATGTGCTGCTGGCACTGATGAGACCGAATCACGGCTATCAATTGATACAGGCGATTGAAGCAGTATCGCGCGGACGAGTTCATATGGGACCTGGGACATTGTACGGCGTGCTAGCGCGCATGCAAAAAGAGGGTCTGATTGCGTTAACAAATAATGATGGACGTAGAAAAACCTATGAGATAACCGGGGCTGGCAAAGAGGCGCTATTAACTGAATATCGCCGTTTACAGGCAGTTTTATACGATAGTCAGCTACTAGAGGAGGCGACGAAGGATGAGTAACGTGGTACGACGGTTTAGACTGAACGATTATTGGGACATGGCCGAGCATGAAAGCTGGTATACACATATGGCACAGCAAGGGCTTTTCCTGAAGAAGAAGGGTACGTTCTTTACCTATTTTGAGCAACGCCCAAGCCAAAAGATGAAATACCGCATTGAAGTTTCGAAAAAGGCATTAGAGGATGCTCAAATTGATTTTTACGAGTCTGCAGGATGGGTATATGTCACCCATTATAACTATTTTCATGTGTTTCGCTCGCCTGCTGAAATAAATGCACCTGAAATTCATACCGATCCAGTCGAGCAGGCAAATACGTTAAAAGATCTGAATCGAATGCTCATGGCTAACTGGATTGTTACGATAATTGCAGGAATGATTTATTTCGGTATGGCATGGGCGATTTTCTTTTTGGATGGGACACCTATACGTCAACTCGTTCAAGGAGCAACGACTAGTCAATTGTTTTTACCAATATTTATGTTATTGATTATGTTACAGACTGCACAAGCGGCCTTGTCCATTCGTCGGCTGAAAAAGAATTTACAAAGTGGTATACCGCTTCAGCATGATATTCCGTGGCAGAAAAAATCAGGGCGTAATGCGTGGCATATCTTTTATTTAAGTATAGCGATCATGGGCTGTGTCTTATCGTTTAGTCAGCTCTATGTGATGGACTATGGGTCGTTAGATGAAGATGATGTACGTTTTCCAAGTGTCAATTTAGTTGCTGTTGAACAAGATGACCAGCTTACTGTCGGGGAAGATTGGTTCAGGGGGAAAAATTATCATAATATGTATAGCACCGGCTGGAATCCATTCACGAAAACGCAGTATACGGTCGATCAGACAGGCGTCGTGCCAAATAGGCAATGGGCAGATGAAAGTGGTGTCTATGAGCCATCCATCCAAACCGAATTTTATGAGCTACGTTTTCGATTTTTAGCCGAGCCGTTAGCAAGTGATTTAATGAAATGGTATGGACGTTTTGACTTGCGCATTCCTTCCAATGTAGCCGATGGACGTTTTGACAAACTATACACACGTGAAGATTACCCAAAAATCGAAGTAGCTGCAGTAAAAGGTAAAAAGGTTGTCTATGTTCGTTATTTTGGTGATGCAAAGATGAGTGATGTTGTGGAACAAGTTTTAGAGTTTTTAAATAAATAATTTAATAAATATTGACAATTTAAATGTATTAAGGGCATAATACACAGTAACAAGTGTATGAAGGTCTTAATACATTTTTTTGTGCATAGTGTACTAATGGGTTGATACACTTTAAGGAAAAGTATTTTTTTAATCAAGGTGTATGAAGTGCTTAATACACTTAAAAAGGCGGTGAAATCATTGGAAGTGAAATTTAATAATCGGGATCCGTTGTATGTGCAGGTCATTCGCCATTTTAAAGAGCAAATTGCGAAGGGATTCTATGCACCAGGACAGGAAATCCCATCACGTCGCGAGCTGGCCAATCAGCTCAAAATTAATCCCAATACGGTGCAGCGTGCCTATAAAGAAATGGAGGAGCAAAAATTGATTTATACAGAAGGAAATTTGCCAAGTTGTATTACGAAAGATGAAGAGGTACTGAAAGGTGTACGTCAAGAGTTAATTAGTGAAGCGGTGCATATTTTTATCAATTCGATTAAATCAATTAATGCGCCATTACCGGAAGTGTTAGCGCTCGTACAGCAAACGTATAAGGAGGGGGATTCGCGTGATTGAAGTAAAACAGGTCAATAAAAAATATAAGCGTAAGCAGGTATTGAAAAATATGAGCTTCACCGCTGAAAAAGGGCAAATTACGTGCTTGATTGGCATTAACGGTGCGGGGAAAACAACGATCATGAAATCGATTATGGCATTAACGCCGATTGATAGCGGTGAAATTTTAATTGACGGTAAAAAAATCACCAAAGATGCATACGAAAAAATTACGTATATTCCAGACCGCCTTGTGATGCTGCCAAGCTATACGATTGCCGAAGCGTTTGAGTTTATGGACAGCTTTTATAAATCGTGGAATGAACAGCGCGCACAAGAGCTACTGCAGTTTTTTAGGCTGGCGCCAACGGAAAAAATTTCAAGTCTCTCAAAAGGGAATGCAGCCAAGGTGAATCTACTGCTAGGTTTAGCGCTCGACGTTGATTACATCTTGATGGATGAGCCGTTTTCAGGCATTGATATTTTCTCGCGTGAACAAATTGCGGAAGTATTTACAAGTCACTTAATTGAAAATCGTGGCGTTATTATTACGACACATGAAATAAATGACATCGAGCATTTGATTGATAAGGCGATTTTAATTGGGGACGGAACCGTGTTAAAAGAAATCAATGTCGAACAGACCCGTGAAATGGAAGGCAAGTCTGTTGTCGATGTCATGCGGGAGGTGTATGTCGGATGAATTATATTAAACTAGTGAACTTTGAGGTGCAGCGTTTTTTAAAGCTGTTTGTCGCGCTTGTCGTCTTTGTCAGCGTGGCACAAATCATCGCAGCGGTCAGCTCGTCGTGGAGCTATAACAACCGTGCTGAAACCATTATGTTTCAAGAAAAGCTACTCATGAACGATTATGTTTCAAAGCATGGAAATTACTCCATGGTAAACTTTTTAAATGAAGGTTTATTTCAGCTGTCGATTGCATTTGCAGCGGCCGTATTAATTATTTATGTATTTTTCATTTGGTATCGTGATTGGTTTGGCAAGTCTTCATTTATTTACCGTTTGCTCATGCTACCAACAGAGCGACGTCATATTTATTTTGCCAAGCTAACAACGATTTTATTGTTTGTCTTTGTGCTATTAGGGGTGCAGGTGCTATTAATCGAAGTCGCAGAACTCATCGTAAAATCGATTCTTCCAGCGGAGCTTTATGCCGAACAGGGTGTAATCTTTACGTATTCGTATGATGTCTTAGCGATTTTATTTCCACAATCTATGTTGGGCTTTTTATTAAGCTATGGCATTGGAACAGCGCTTGTTGCGACATTATTTACGGCTATTTTACTTGAACGAAGCTTCCACTTGAAAGGTATAATTCTTGCAGGGATTTATATAACACTTTCACAAGCGTTTCTTTTTACGCCGATTCTACTTCAAATGAATACCAATTATTTTTATATGAGTGAAATATTAAGCATGTTTGTTGTAACAGCTCTTATTATTTTTGTTGTCGCGGTTTTCTTAGCGAATTATTTATTGAAACGAAAAATCAATGTGTAGGGAGGGAAAACGATGAAAAAATATGGGGCATTACTGATCGTGCTTGTTGTCATTGCAGCAACGCTTGGCACGCATTATATTCAACTGGCAAGTGCTTCGAGTAAAAATGCGGTGACATTTGAAACGTTATCAGGGGATGAACGCTATATTAATGAGCTAATAATAGAAGGATCTGTTGATAGTGAAGCCTATTACAGCTCGGTGCGCATTCAAAATGGGGAAACGAAGCACCTAAAGAGCTCGATTTTTGACCGAAGATTGAATCTTACGAACGAACGATTAATCGATGCGCATAAAGGCTTTATACGTGGCAAGCTCTTAGATGCCAGTCATTATTACGAGGACGAAGAGCGGTTAATTTACGTGAAGGAGCCTGACGATATTTGGCAATTAGCCCCTGGGGATGATTTACCGTATGCTATTGAAATTCTTAATAAATCGGATAATAGTGTCACAGCGTTTACGGTAAATAACAAGCTTATCCAACCAGTTAAATGGATTACACTTGAGCACGTGCAACTGGTTGGCAATGAACTAAAGCTCGTATCGAATTATGTAAAGGCAATAGGCAATGAGGAAGCGCATCTCCTAATTATTGATTTAAAAAGCAAACAATTAAAGAATGATATCGTCATTGAAACGATTCAAAGCAACGATAAGATTAATAAGTACTTAGGTTTTTACTTTGAATATTATCATTTAGGACCTGAAAAATACTTCGTTTATCATGTGAGTGAGTACGAAGCGAGATCGGAGCAAGTAACACCACTTTCTCAGCAGTTTAAAGCGTTAGATATTGCAACAAATGAAGTGACGGAAATTGAGATCCCTGAGCAAATTTTTGGTGATGAATATCGAATCGTTGTATTGGGACATCAATTAATTGCGGCGACAATTATCGACGGGGAAGTAGTAGTGAACCGTTATAACATCGGGCAGCAGCAATGGCTAGCACCGATTACACTAGAATCACCATCAAAAGTGCTGGAGCGTGCGACCTTTAAGTTACAAACACTAAACGATAAGCTGTACGTACTCGCGCAGCTTGCAGAAGGACAGCTGTTAACGATTGTTGATGCCGAGTCGGGTGAATCGTTGTATACGGGATTAATTAAGCCTACGACTGACCAACCGGACTTTACGTTGTCTGTGTCGCGCTTTTATGAAAATGAAGAATAGAGTAAAGGGCATCGAGAGAATTTTTCTCGGTGCTTTTTTCTTTTAGGGACATCTACAATAAATTAATGTGAAAATCTTTTCTGGAATAATGTAACATTTAATGAAAAGAAACGTGTATCGAGTAGAAGTAGAAAATGATTGCAATCCCACCTTAAATGCGCGAAAATTTTATTAGAATAGTGAAAAAACTTTGGGGCGGTGTTTGTATGTGGGAGCAGCAACTAATTGAAACAGAAAATGGTGTGTTTGAAGTATTTACAGCGGGTGAAGGAGAACCGCTATGTGTGACGCATTTATATAGCGAGTTTAATGCAAATGGCAATCGTTTTGCGGCAATGTTCGTGCCACATTACAAAGTGTATTTAGTCAACTTACGTGGCTGCGGGAATTCAACTGCTGATACGAGCATATTGAATTACAGTATGCATGATAGTGTGGAAGATTTAGAGGCAATTCGCCGGGCGTTGGAAATTGACTCATGGGGCTTTGCCGGACATTCTACAGGTGGGATGCTTGCGCTGAAATATGTAATCCTACATCCGAAAAGTTTACAATTTATCGTTGCAGGTGGCCTGTGTGCATCTTCGGATTATATGCGTCATGTTGGTAGTATGTACTGTAAGGAAAACCCGAATAACAAGCGCATTTTAGAAATTTTAGCGATGCTGAAAGACCCTGCTTCAACACTAGAGGAGCGTCGAGCGGGCTCAAAGGAATGGGCATTGATGTCGCTTTACAAAGCGGAAAGCTATGACAACATGGTGAGTCGCCCTAACAGCGGAAACACCGTTGCCAAACGTTTGGATTATTTTTCATATGAGGAATTACCAACATTTGATTTGCGTCCACAGCTCCCTGATGTACAAGTCAAAGCGTATATTTACGGTGGCTTCTATGATGCACAATGCCCCTATGACTATGCCGAGGAAGCCGCGCAACTTCTAGGTAATGCGACACTTACAACTTTTAGTGAAAGCAATCACCATCCATGTATTGAGGAAGAACAGAAATTTGCGGAGTTTGTCGCTGCGATTGCGGATGAACAACGGAAAGAAGAGACAAATCATGCTTAACGTACAAACCTATATTTACGATTGTTCTACTGAAGAAGGAACATTTATACCACTTAAAGACTATCAATTCACCCATTATGAGGGGAACTTTTATGTGTATTTTGCCGTAAAACAAAACGATGAAGTAATCTTTGAAACGTCATCGGAACTTGCAGATATGCTGTGGTTTATCTTACTACAAATTATGGAGCAAGCTGTTGTTGATGGACAAGGGGAGTGGGAGTTTCCTTCGCTGCTACGCATGGAATATTTGGAGGATGGTCAGTTTAAATTAATGCACAATTCTGCGGAAATCATTTACCCAGCCGATGTGTTATTCCCAGCGCTGTTAGATGGGTTTGAACAATTTATGGAGCTAATGGATCGCTATTTTTATAATAGTGAACCAACAATTTATGAGCAGCGTGTAAACGGTTATCGTGAACAAACAGTTCGATTAAGAGCGTATGCGAACTCAAAGGGGATCAGTATATGGAAACTATTAACTTAGAAAATGAAATTGTCCAATTAAGACCAGTTCAGCTGGCAGACATTGATGCCATTACAGTCGCAGCAAACGACCCGCGTATTTGGCCGCATTTATCGGTCACATTACTCGACCGCACATCGGTAGAAAACTATGTAAAAAAAGCAATTGCAGAACGTGAACAAGGCATCTCCTATATGTTTGCGGTCATTGATAAAAAAACAGGTGAACTAGTAGGCTGTACGTCATTTTTAGATATTGCCCTTACACACAAGCGTCTAGAAATCGGTTCCACTTGGTATACACCAAGCGTTTGGCGCACAGCAATTAATACGAATTGCAAGTTTTTATTACTGCAATACTGCTTTGAAGAGTTACAGCTTCACCGCGTGCAAATTAAAACAGGTCATGAAAATACACGTTCTCAACAAGCAATTGAACGTATTGGTGCGCAAAAAGAAGGGGTACTGCGCAATCATATGATTAAAAAAGAGGGCACGATTCGTCATACGGTGATGTATAGCATCATCTTGGGAGATTGGCCACAAGTAAAGCAACGATTTATCGATCAATTATTATAGCGTAATAATGCTACACCCGTACCCAACAAGCGTATCGGGTGTTTGTTTTAGCTAAAACTTCTGTAATTCTTATATCACAAATCATAGAAACCCATCATATACAATAAGTAAAACCACACTATTTCACTTCTTTTGTCACGAAATGTGAGGCATATGCGAACATTGTCGTGTTATTAGAACTGATTTCATATACAATAAAAAGAGATATTTTAACCTCCTTCAGCTGAAGGACGCAATTATGCTGAGGGCATAATTGATTTAGATAGAGTTTCTTTCTATTAACTACAAACTCTGTCGGGAAAATTATAGTAGGTGAAAAATTTGGAACGAAAAAAAACATATATTAGTGTTGACATTGAAGCCGCGTTGATTCGTGGGAAGCAGTATATTATCGAAATCGGTGCGGTGAAATGGCTACCAGACGGCACAACAGAAACGTTTACACAGCTTATTCAGCCGTATAAATTTAAACGCTTAAATGCACATATTCAGCAACTTACGGGTATTAAAACAGAGCACCTATTAGATGCACCTTCATTTAAAGAGGCATTTTTGAAGTTTAAGCGCTGGTGTAAGCAAGATTACGTGTTTTTAACATTTGGAGAGTTTGACCGTAAAGTGTTAGAAGAAGAGTTGACACGTAATTACATAAATAAAGACTGTCTTTATCCGATGATTGATTTTCAGCAAAAGTATATGATTGCACAGGGTGTGAAAGAGCAGCCGTCTTTAGGTGGATTGATGGAGCATCTTGGTCTTGAAACCGATACGCAGCACCGTGCATTAGCAGATGCTGCAAGTTTACTGTCGATTTTTAAAGCGGTAAACGGGGAAGAACTGATTCGCCAGCAGCAAACGACGGAGTTTGTATTATTATTAACAAATTTCCGTATGCTCGAAGAAACATATGATCTTGTCATTTCAACGACAAATTGTTCGGTGGAAAACGGACAAATTCAAGTACATTCCATGGTAACGCTACGTGAAGAATTACCATTTACCGTGCAAACGGTTGAACGTGTACAAGAAGACGGCGAAGTGCAAGTAAGTGAAAAGATAAATATTAAGCCAAGTGCTGCGGCGAAGAATTTTTTACAGCAGGTTGCAGACGAAACACCAGGAAAAATTTTAATGTCGCGCTCGGCATTACGCTCGGTCTCAAAGATTTTAAAGCTACATCAAGTAACTTTACCAAAAACAGAGGTCATGACATTAACGCATATCCTTCAAAAAGAGGAAATTGTTGCGAAATTTAATTTAGAAGACGAAACAACGCATTCTTATGAAGCGAAAATCCTGCGTTTACTAAATAAATTTGAGCATGCCTTTGTCGATGAATTTTACAAACGTGCCTTGATCGAGAAGCAATCGTTAGAAGTGTAAGACTATGTTTTTGCTTTATTGCGTAGAACGGTTACGCTATGATAGACAAGTAGGGAATTACTCGTGGGAAGTAAAAGGAGAAAAATTATGTCAACATGGATTGGAATCGACACAGGGGGTACGTTGACAAAGCTTGCGTATTTAAACGAACAACAAGAGCTAACATTAACCGTCTTTCCATCAAATGAAATGGATTTAGTAAAAGACTGGTTAGAACAGCATCCCCAGGTTGAAGAAATCGGTTTAACGGGCGGGCGTACAGAACAATTACGCGACGTGTTAAAGACGATGAAGTCGATTGAATATATTGTAGAATTTGAAGCAACATTAAAAGGTGTGCGCTATTTACTGGAGAAGGAAGGCCATGCCATTGAGCAAAGTATCATTACAAACATCGGAACAGGTACCTCGATTCACTACATGGACGGCAATGAACATGCTCGTGTAGGTGGGACAGGTGTTGGTGGAGGTACATTAATTGGCCTTTCAACCATTATGACTGGAATCTCGGATTTTGATACGATTAAATCACATGCTGCGCAAGGTAAGCGTGACCGTATAGACTTACTCGTGAAAGATATTTATCAAGGAATGGATACACCGATTTCTGGGACGCTAACAGCGAGTAACTTCGGTAAAGTAGGGATTACCGAATCGCGTGATTTTGTACAACAAGATGTGTTAGCAACAACACAAGGGCTTGTTGGGGAAGTGATTACGACGTTAAGTATTCAGCTAGCTGAGCAATATAAAGCAGAACATATTGTTTACATTGGCTCCACACTGACAGACAACGAGCAATTAAAGCGTGTCATTGAGCATTATACAATGTTGAAAAAGCATACACCGGTATTTCTTGCAGATTGCGGTTATTCTGGTGCGATTGGTGCGTTACTAAATATACGTGAGCACAATATACTTTGAACCCAAAAGCATTTGAACTAATTATTTAGTTCAGGTGCTTTTTTTGTTGTTCTTTACAAGTTACTTCAAAAGGCGTAATATAAAACAAGTAATTATTTAACTAGGTAAATAAAATAGGAGGGATGAAATGAATCCTTTATTTCCCGTGTTTTTCCAAAAAAACCGCCAAATCGTCAATCACTTAAATGAAGCGTTAAAGGAGCATGGACTATTTCATGCCCAGTGGACGATTCTTTATTTACTTCAAAAAAACGGTCCGATGTCGTTAACGGAAATCTGGAAGTACTTAGACGTAGAAGCACCGACTGTAACGCGTACGGTTTCCCGTTTACAAACTCTCGGTTGGATAGAGCGTGTTGAAGCAACGGATAAACGAGAGAAAATTGTGGCGTTAACACAACATGCAATCTCGCAGTTTCCAAAAATTGAAGCATCGATTGAAGCATTTGAACGAAATGTGACACAACAACTGTCACAACAAGAGCAACAGCAATTGATGACGTTATTAAAGAAGTTAGAAGGGTAGAATAATGGAACAACAACCGATTTTTACAAAACGATTTATGAGCCTATTTTTCACGAATATGGCGGTGTTTTTCGTTTTTTATGGCCTCGTAACAACGTTGCCACTTTATGCGATAGGCGTACTTGGAAAGTCAGATGATGCATCGGGCTTACTTGTAACGGTCTTCTTATTATCAGCGATTTTAATGCGTCCGTTTAGTGGGAAATTACTCGATCTATTCGGCAAGAAAAAATTATTAGCCATCAGCATTCTCTTTTATTTACTATGTACGGTACTGTATTTATTCTTTAAGCCATTTGCACTTTTATTAGCACTACGCTTTTTCCAAGGGATTTGGTTTAGTATCGCAACAACAGCCTCGGGTTCTTTGGCGGCAGATATTATTCCGGCAAACAAAAAAGGTACAGGACTTGGTTATTTTGCGATGTCGACAAACCTTGCTGTCGTATTAGGCCCATTTTTAAGTTTACTTATTGTGCAATATACAAGCTTTGATGTGTTATTTATTGTCTTGTCAGTCATTGTGACAATCGGAGCATTGCTCGCATTGACAGTGAAGACGAGTGATTTACCAAAGCCTATGCATGTAGAGCGTAACTTTAAATTTGGCTTGCATGATTTATTTGAGAAAAAGGCGTTACCTCTTGCAGGACTTGCCGCGTTAATTGCGTTTGCGTATGCAGGCGTACTTTCGTTTTTATCCCTTTATGCAGAGCAGCAAAACTTATTAGCCGCAGCAAGTTATTTCTACGCGGTATATGCGGTAGCGATGATGTCCGTTCGTCCGATGACAGGGAAAATTTATGATACGCTAGGTGCGAAATTTGTGATTATCCCATCGTTCGTGTTATTTGCGATTGGACTTGCTATTTTAGCGAATGCCGATAGTACATGGATATTTTTAGTGTCGGCCGTATTTATTGGTGCTGGCTTTGGCACACTTAATACGAGCTTCCAGTCTTTATGTATTCAAGCGACTACACCTCAACGTACAGGCTACGCGACGGCCACGTACTTTACGTTATTTGATGTTGGGATTGCGCTCGGCTCGTTTGTTTTCGGTATAGTCGCTGTCAATTTTAGCTATGCGATGATTTATTATTTATCGGCCGTATTAGTAGTCGTAGTTTTTGCGATTTACATGCTGCTTTTTGTTCGAAACAAAAAAATGGCATAATAAAAACGATGCGTACCTGAGAGGGTGAGCATCGTTTTGCTTTTAGCTTTTATTTTTAAGTAAAGCCTCACGTGCAAGTGCATCCGCGGCTTTATTTTCCTTGTCGGGAATCCACTTAATGAAAAAGAGTTCGAGCTCGTCAATCATTTCTAGGGCACGCTCTAAATACGGCTTGAATTCCTCGTTTTTGACGTAGCGTTTATCAACCGAGCTGACAACAATTTTAGAATCCGAATGAAGCCAAACGATATTTGATTCAAGTTTTTGTGCTTCCTCTAAGCCACGAACGAGCGCGGTAAATTCAGCGATATGATTATTGGTCATGCCGATTGCTTCACTTTTTTTAATGAGATGGCCTTCGCCTTTTATAAAAATACCAATGCCACTTAGACCAGGATTGCCTGCGCTGGCACCGTCAATATATACCTCTAACATAAGAAAACGCCCCTTTTCCTGTACTCGTTTTAGTATAGCAAATGTGCTTCAGTTGGAGAAATCAAAAAAATAAAGTACAATAATGAAACAGCTTGAAGGAGGTACTGGGCGTGAATAAAATTGATGTGATGAAAGATATTGATGAATTAACTGATACGTATTGTGTGGATTGCCTGGTCATTCGTGATCTGCGTAAACAACGTGGCAAGCAAGGCGCACACCGATTTTGCATTGAAAGTTGTACAGTAGGAGAGCAACTGCAATTTTTAGGGCAAGAGATGATGAAAATTTATGAAAAATATTAATTTTACAACTTTTAAATTATTGTTGAATAATGATAATTTTTTGATATACTAATAAAGTATTCTTATTTATCCTTCATCAGTCTCTAGTAGAGATTTATGTAAAAAGGGTAAATTTTTTCAACGGAGTTGTTACTGTTGAAAAATTTCTTCATAGTTAAATACCTTTTATCCTAAAAGGGCAACACCCCACCAATCGCTGCGCATAACAGCATTTGGTGGGGTGTTTTTGTTTTCAATTACCTTTCGAATAAGATGTTACTTATTTTATTGGCGGGCACCGGCATGAAAGCGTTAGAGTCACGTCGTACGTGTCTCTACCACTTTCTCTAATGCCGCATGCTAGGCCCGCCAATACATAAATCTTGCTCTCGTTATTTAGTTAAAAGCGCAAAATTAAGCCGCTTGCGCTACCGCGAGGCGGCGGAGTAGTGAAAAAGTTAACTTCTATTAATTAAGTGTAATTTTGAACACTATATTGCAATTGAAATTGAATTAATCAAACACCTGCTTCGAAGTACAACGGACGCGAGCTTAAAATCATCTCAATTCAACGCTTTCACCCCTGTAGCGTAGCAGAACGGACTTAATTGGATAATAAAAGCCCACGTACAAAGATTTGTACGTGGGCTACAGGAACTACTGCTTGTCTTGATAGAAAGCCGTTAGTTCTTGGTGGTATTTGTTTAAAGAGGATGCCGAAATGCCGAAGCTTTCTGCGATATCTTTTACCGTGAATTTTTGACCTAATAAGTCGTGGTCTTGACCGAAACGTACAGCACCTGCAGCAATTGCGCCTGCTTTACGAGCAGAAGGTTCTTTTTCTACTAAGTAGTCTTCAACGATTGCAACAAAGCTTTCGTTGTCGATGCCTTTATCCGCCATGAATGCTTTTAATAGCTCCACAACTTCTTGCTCAAATGGCGTGAACTCTTGGCCCTCGTAACCATTCTCCACTAAACCTTCCCATAATAATAGGTGGTTTTCTTTTGCGAACTCAGCAACGCTTAAGCCACTCTTCTTGTAAGCAGCAGTAAATTCTTCAAATGAAATCGCATGCTCCTTATGGAAGAAGATTAACGTAGAGGCCGCTAATACGTGGTTCTCTTGTTTTGAACCATCTGGTAAAAGGAATGCGAATACGCGCATACCTAGAGGAATCGGTTTTGGGCTTTCCTTTTGGATGTGGTACACCGTTCCGTCCATTGCAGAAACTGCTGTGAAGTAATCATCTGCTACCGTTTCAACTGTACCGATAAAGAACATTGGGTTTTCCCAAGTTTCTAAAAGCTCGATCATTGAAGGGCGGACCATTTTCTTCGACATTTTTGCTAAGTAATTTGTCCAAATTTCAGGGCGCTTATGGAAGAAAAATTCATCTAAAGCAACCGCTTCTACTAATTCTTTTTGTAACTTTGACTCTAGTTTTGGAGCCCAAGCTTGTACTAGCTCAATAAACTCACGAATATCTTTTCTTTCAGGATAATTCGTATAGAAAGTTTGTAGTACATTTTCAATCTCTTCATGGAAAACTGTTGCAGAAGTTGCTTGATTTTTACCCTCACAACACTTCTTGTATTTTTTTCCGCTACCACATGGGCATTGGTCATTACGTCCAACCATTGTAACACTTCCTTTAATACAACTTGTTAAATACTTGTCTCACAAGTATTGCTACTCTTAATAATAACGTCAGATTGTTATTATGGAAACTGATTATCTATTCAGAACTATCAGAAAAACAGTCACTTTTTCTATTATATTAAAAAATGAGTGAAAATAGAACAAAAAAATTAAAAAGAGGACATAGCAATAGATTCGCTATGTCCAAACGATATAAACTGCGCTTAGCTTAAATTTTTTCACGATGTTAAATACTAGATTGAGATTCGATAGGCGCCACTTTTTTCGCTGTGGCGAACTGTTCCATCTGTGCGACGAAGTTTCCGACTAAAATAAAGGCACCACCGATTAATAGCTGTGTCGTTAAACCTTCACCTAAGAACACTAATGCGAAGATTGCTGCAAAAATCGGTTCTAATGAGAAGATTAATCCAGTATGTGTTGGAGATGTATACTGTTGTACAACAGCCTGTGCTATGAAGCAAAATGCTGTACAAATAATCGCTAAGCCTAAAACCGCTGCCCAACCAACTGATGTCGCTGGTAACTGAGGTGTTTCGTAAACGAGTGTAAAAATTGCACCAAGCACACCGGCTACCCCTAGTTGATAGACACCGTATGAAATCGACTCTACATCTTTTGTGAATGTACTATTTAAGATTAAGTAGACAGAATAACAAACCGCTGCAATCGCAACTAGAATATCACCTGTTTGGAACGATAAAGATTCTTTAAATGTTAACACCGTAATCCCAATCATCGTTGCCACGATTGCAAAGCTGACCGCACGTGATGGCAAACGTTTTTCTAAAAAACTTGTGAAAATCGGTACTAATACAACGGTTAAGCTTAAAATAAATCCTGCATTACCAGCAGAAGTTGTTTTTAAGCCAAATAAAGATAGGGCAAATACGATAAATAGGATAGCCCCTTGAATCGATGCGTAGAAAATTGTTTTTTTGTTCACGCGCAACATCTTCGGTAAAAAGATTAGCCCGGCAATAATAAATGCGATTAAGCACCGCAATGCAACAACGTTATATGCTTCTAAAACTTCTAGTCCCATTACCATGAATGTATAGGACAGCCCCCAAAACATTGTCACGATCACCATTAAAATATTTGCTTTACCTTGTAAACTCAAAGATGTCACCACATTTCGTCAAAATAGTTCATTTTAGCAAAAATAAACTTGCTGTTATAAAACACTATAAACTGGAGATTGTGATTAGTAAAACGAATGTTTATAATGGTTAGTATGAAAAAAATTCATGTCTAAATTTTTTATGGCGTGCAAGAAAGCCTGGTGGAAAAAAGTGAAAGCCTCGGGTGGATATCGCGGATTCGGAAATGGAGTTCTTTGCGCTAGAGCAATGCCGAATCCGGACGCAATGGAATTGGGCAAGGGTGAAATTGATCTTTAAAAAGGAGTGAATAGTAATGAGTTTAGTGAAATACGAAATTTTGAATAAGGTAGCAGAAGTGCATAGTTTTACAAAAGCAGCAGAAATGCTAGGTCTGACGCAGTCTGCGGTTAGTCATGCTGTTTCTAGTTTGGAAAAAGAGTTCGGCTTTAATTTAATTCACCGAAATCGAAATGGCGTTATCTTAACGGAAGACGGACAAGAAATGTTATTTGAAATGCGCAAAGTTTTACTAGCTGAAGAACACCTCCAACAAGCGGCTTCGAATATTTTAGGAGTCAGCAAAGGGACAGTACGTATCGGGCTCATTTCGACGATTTCTACGCATTGGATGCCAAATATTATTCCAATCATGGATGAACTTTATCCTGGTATAAGAATTGAACTGCGAGAAGGGGATTATTATGAAATCGAGCAATGGCTTGTCAATGGTGAGGTCGACTGTGGATTCTTAAATCGAACGAGCTCAAAGCAGTTTGAGTTTATGCCGCTAAAGCGTGATCCGTTATTATGTATTGTGTCAAACGAAAGTCCGCTATATGATAATACTGAAATCGATTTATTAGAAATTGAAGACGCACCGTTTATTATGCCTTCCTATAAAGGGACCAATGATATTTTAACGAATTTTGAAAAATATGGTGTTCGTCCGAATATTCGCTTTGAATTATTTGATGAAAAGGCGATTGTTGCGATGGTGGAACATAATTTAGGGATTAGTATTTTGCCGCAAATGGCGATTGGTGTATTACCAGGAAATGTGAAAGCGTTACCATTATTGCAGGAAAGTTTTCGTACAGTAGGATTGTCAACAAAACAAAAACTATCACCGGCGTCACAAAAGTTTGTTGAAGTGTTAAAAGAGTGGCTGGCGTCCGTTGAATAATAGCGAGGTTATCATATGTTAACAGGAAAAAAAGTTTTAATTACTAGTGGGGGCACATTTGAAAAGTGGGACAATGTGCGCGGCCATACGAATTTGTCTAAAGGGACGATGGGCTGCTATTTAGCAGAAGCAGCCTATGCGAAACAAGCAGAGGTCATTTATATGCACGGCGTATTCACGCAGTTACCGGAACACAAAGCACATATGCATCTTGTGCCATTTGAAGGTATTGAGGATTTAGGAAAGACATTACAGCAAATTGTTACGCGTGAGCATATTGATTATATTATTATGGCGGTTGCTGGTTCTGACTGGTTAATTGATAAAGTATTCGATCAAGCAGGTAATGAGCTAACGGAAAAAGGGAAAATGCCATCCGATGAGCCACCTGTCATTCACTTTAAAAAAGCACCAAAAATTTTAGGCCAAGTTAAAACGTGGGCTCCAAATTCAATATTAGTTGGTTTTAAATTAGAGGCAACAGAAGATCCGCAGTATTTAATCGACCGTGCGACACTTCGTATGGAGGCGGCACATGCGGATTATATGGTCGCTAACAGCTCGAAATCATTGTACGGTGCGATGGAGCCACATTTTATTGTGGCGAAGTCAGGAGACATCGTAAAAATCGATGGCAAACAAGCGGCGGCCAATGCGCTCATTGATTTATTTCAATAATGATGCCTCGTTCGATACTTTATCGTGATATAATTGAAATATTCAATTTATTTAGGTGGGTGTCGAACATGTCTATACAAGAAGTGAAGGCCTATTTTGAAAACCAAGGTCGTTTAGTAGATGTACTTGAGTTTAATGAAAGTAGTGCCACAGTAGAGCAAGCAGCCCAAGTGTTACAGGTGATTCCCGCGCGCATTGCGAAAACCTTATCCTTCCATGACGCGGAAAATGGCGCGATACTTCTCGTAGCAGCGGGTGATGCGAAAATTGATAATAGTCGATTCAAGCAGCAGTTTGGCTTCAAGGCAAAGATGCTTGATTTGGAAAGTGTTGTAACGTTAACGGGACATCCTGTTGGTGGGGTTTGTCCTTTTGCGCTAGCAAGCGACTTACCAGTATTTTTAGATGTATCTTTAAAACGCTTTACAACCGTTTTCCCAGCATGTGGTAGCGCGAATTCAGCGATTGAGTTAACTTGTGACGAACTCGAACAATACGCGGCGACAACGACTTGGGTCAATGTTTGTAAAGCATGGAACGAATCGGAGGGGTAATAGATGTATGTATTTGATCATGTTGTCCATGTTGTAAAAAAGCCAGAGCTAGCGGTGGAATGCTTACAAAACGAGGGAATTCACGCGGTAATCGGTGGGAAGCATGAAATGTGGGGTACGTATAACGCATTAAGCTATTTTGATTTAAGCTATATCGAATGTATCGGGATTTTTGATGACGCACAATTCGAACAAGCCGCACGTGAAAAGCATTCATTACATGCAAGTATCGCGCAGGACAAGTCAGGGTTAACGCGCTTTGCGGTGCGTACAACGACGATTGAAGAAGATGCGAAAAAATTTCGTGAGGCAGGTCTTGAAGTGTCTGGACCAACCTCTTTTTCTAGAACGCGCGAAGATGGTTCAGTTGTCAGCTGGCAGTTACTTTACGTAGGTATGCCGACAGCGAAAGTCGCCTGCCCGTTTTTCATTCAATGGGATGAGGCAGCTGGTGTTCGTCGTGAACTGTTAGAAACGCAAGGGGTCATAGCCAAGCATGCGGCAGGTAATTTGCAATTGGCAGAGCTACATTTTATTGTGCCGGATTTTGTAGCAATTGAAAAATTAGCAGCACTTTGTGGCGTAACTATTGAAAAAGTTTCCAATATCGACGACAATGTAGACATCATGAACGTGCTTTTACCAAACATAACGCTTGTATTCCAATGTCCAACAGGGGACGGCTATGCGTGGGATTATATGCTGGATTACGGTTACGGCATTCAAAAGCTTGTACTTACAGGTGCCAATACTGACCAAGTAATCGAGTACGACGGCGCGATTTATGAAATGACTACACGTTAATACATACTTAAAGGAGTTTATACATGACGAATTTAACAAAGCAAGAAGCATTAACCGCGTTAAACAATAACCAATTCGTAGGGTTTACAACGACATCAGGGAATGTGATTGTTAAAAAATCAAATCGTACAGATTACGATATTTTCGTATATGAAGAGGGCAATGAAGAGCCATCACACTATATTGGCAAAATTACAAATGTCCTTGCCACATTCAGTGATAAAAACAGCAATAAAGATTTTACGATTGTGGAAAAATAAAAAAGAAGCTGTAAACGACGTATGTTGGCGTTTACAGCTTTGTTTATTTTTTCATCACATTCGCAGCTTGTGCTCCGCGGATGCCATCAACTAAATCAAATTCTACGGCCTGTCCCTCATCTAAAGATCGGAAGCCTTCATCTTTTATCCCTGTGAAGTGTACGAATACATCTTCTCCGTTGTTACATTCTATAAATCCATACCCTTTTTCGTTGTCGAACCATTTTACAGTGCCTTGGTGCATCCGCCATCTCCTCCGATACTGTCAAATTTAGTACAAAATATAAAATTACAGAATATTACGAATAAACTATATACTATTTGTGCGATTGATGTCAATAATTTGTCGATTTAGAAAAGAAAATTTTGTTTATCAATTCAGAGAAAACAGACTATAATAAGAAGCGAATAAGAACGAAAGTAGGGCAAATGATGACAACTAAGACTAAACCATTAACAGATATTGAAATTGCAAACGCAGCAACGATGCAACCAATTGTTGATATTGCAGAGCGCGCTGGTATTCCAGTAGATGCCGTGGAGCAGTATGGCCGCTATAAAGCAAAAATCGACACAAGCAAGGTAACCGGAGAAGCGGATGCCAAAGTTGTACTTGTAACGGCAATTAGTCCAACGCCAGCTGGTGAAGGAAAATCAACAGTAACAGTTGGTTTAGCAGATGCGCTACATCAATTAGATAAAAGCGTAATGGTAGCCTTACGTGAGCCTTCATTAGGACCGGTAATGGGTGTTAAAGGTGGCGCTACAGGCGGTGGGTACGCACAAGTGTTACCAATGGAACAAATTAATTTACACTTCAACGGTGATTTTCATGCGATCACCACAGCGAACAACGCATTATCAGCATTAATCGACAATCATATTCACCAAGGTAATGCATTGAAAATCGACCCACGCCGTATTATTTGGAAGCGTGTACTGGATTTAAATGACCGTGCATTACGTCATGTAACAGTAGGTTTAGGTGGTCCAATGCAAGGAGTACCGCGTGAGGATGGCTTTGACATTACAGTTGCGTCAGAAATTATGGCGATTTTCTGTTTAGCAACAAGCATTCAGGACTTAAAGATGCGTTTAAAACGTATTTTAATCGGTTACACATATGACCGTGAGCCGGTAACAGTTGGTGACCTGCAAGTCGAAGGTGCGTTAACATTAATTTTAAAAGAAGCATTAAATCCAAACTTAGTACAAACAATTGAAGGAACGCCGGCTTTAATCCACGGTGGTCCCTTCGCAAACATCGCGCACGGCTGTAACTCAATTATCGCAACACAAACAGCGCGTCAGCTAGCAGACATCGTTGTAACAGAAGCGGGCTTTGGTTCAGATTTAGGCGCAGAAAAATTCTTAAACATTAAAGCGCGTGAAGCAAACTTTAAGCCGAGCGCAGTCGTAATCGTTGCAACAATTCGCGCACTGAAAATGCATGGTGGTATAGCGAAAACGGATTTAGTTGCTGAAAATGTAGAGGCGTTAAAAGAGGGAATCTCGAATTTAGCACAGCACGTTGCCAATATTCGTAACTTCGGCTTAGAGCCAGTGATCGCATTAAATCGCTTCATTACAGATACAGAAGCTGAGCTTGCTTTCGTATTAGCGTGGGCGAAAGAAAATGAAGTACGTATTGCGCGTACAAATGTGTGGGAAGAAGGCGGAAAAGGCGGCATCGAGCTTGCAAAACAAGTAATAGAAGTACTAGATACGCCAAACAACTTCCACCAATTATATGAGCTTCAAGAAACGGTCGAGCAAAAGCTAACGAAAATCGTGCAGCAAGTATACGGTGGAGCTGGCGTTCAATTAACAGACGCTGCAAAAAAACAGTTAGCGACAATCGAGAAAAATGGATGGGATAACTTACCGATTTGTATGGCTAAAACGCAATACTCATTATCAGATCAACCGAGCTTACTTGGTCGCCCATCAGATTTCATCGTTACGATTCGCGAAATCATTCCAAAGCTTGGAGCAGGCTTCTTAGTATGCTTAACAGGCGACATTATGACAATGCCCGGCTTACCAAAGCAACCAGCAGCACTTCGTATGGACGTAGCTGAAGATGGTAGCGCAGTAGGGTTATTCTAAAATAAATGAAAAGAAACGTATTCGTGTAATTTTCGCGAATACGTTTCTTTATGTTTTCCATCTATTCAATTGAGTCAAATCCTTTTTTAAAACATTAATCGTACGAAGTGATCAAGTACCCAATAACTGATGCTAGCACCGTAAACTGTTGCACCGATTAAAATAGGGCTAATTAATAATAATCCTTTGCGCTCTTTCTCACTCAGTCTCTTAGGTTGTTCTAAGGTAATTGCTCTCATATATAAACACTCCCTTTTTTCTGTTTTACGTTATATTATTGCTATTATATGACGTTATTCTATAAAAATCAATAAAAATGTTCACATTTTAGACAAAAAAATAGCGTAAGGCACAAAAAATCTCGCTGAACGAGCATTTAAGGAGAGTTATATAATAATGGGTTTAATGTGACATACTAATTGGTTCGATTAATGTGCAATAAACATCAAAAATATGTTGACTAGTGATAAAAATATGCATTATATTATGTGTAATCGGTTACACAATGAAACATATTTGATGCACTTATTTTTTTGTGAAAATATGTAATCGGTTACACATGTTAGGGAAGGAAGATGAACATGGCAACAATTAAAGATGTAGCGAAACGAGCCAATGTATCGGTAGCAACGGTTTCAAGATACTTAAACAATAGTGGCTACGTTGGTGAACAGGCAAAGCAAGCAATTGAACAAGCCGTTCAGGCGCTTGACTACAGGCCAAATCAAATTGCACGTTCCTTATCAAAGAAGCAATTGCAAACAATTGGCTTGATTGTCCCAGATATCATGAACCCATTCTTCCCAGAACTTGCACGTGCAATCGAGGATGTCGCCTTAAAAGAAGGCTTTACCGTCATTTTATGTAACTCAGACGAACAGCGTGAAAAAGAGCTGCGCTATATCGAAAGCTTGCAGCAAAAATACATCGCAGGTTTTATTATTGCGACAAACCAATTATCAAAAGAACAATACCGTTCATTAAATGTCCCAGTGGTGCTGCTCGACCGTGTGCTCGATGCTGATTTACCATCTGTAACCTCACAAAATAAAGTAGGCGCTATGATGGCGGTTGATTATTTAAGAGAAAAACAAGCGAAAGAAATTTTATTTATTAGTGGGCCGAATGATTTAGAGCCAGTGCAACAACGTTTAGCCGGTTTTAAAAAGGCGACTGCGGGTATGAAAACACATATTTACGAAAGTCCATTTGATTTTATAGCGGCTGAAAAGATTGCTTATGATGCCTTGCAAAAACATACATCAGTGGATGCGGTATTCGCGAGCAGTGATATGATCGCCTTTGGGGTTTTGAAGGCTGCAAATAGACTGAAAATTGATGTACCGAATGACTTGCAAGTGATTGGCTATGACGGCATTGCGCTCGGTGAAATTATGACTCCAGGCTTAACAACGATTGCACAAGACATCTACGCACTCGGTGAAACAGCTGCTAATATGCTCGTGGCGTTAATTAAAGGCGAGATACTACAACAAGAACATCAGATGATTGCAACGAAATTAGTCATCCGAGAAACGACAAAGGAGTAATGACGCATGATTACAGTAGTAGGAAGCATTAATATGGATATCGTTTGCCAAACATCTGTCTTTCCAAAGCAAGGGGAAACGATTTTAGGTGAACGCTTTGAAACGATCCCGGGTGGTAAAGGGGCAAATCAAGCTGTTGCGGCGGCACGCTTAGGCAGTGAAGTCACAATGGTTGGTGCGGTTGGACAAGACAGCTTTGGTCCAACACTTTTAACAACATTACAGCAAGAAAATATACATACGGACGCAGTTGCCGTGGTTGAAACGAATACAGGAATCGCCAACATCATTTTATTTGAGAATGATAACCGCATTATCGTTGTACCAGGTGCGAATTTTGATGTAACACCAGAAATGATAGATGCTAAGCAAGAGCTAATTAAAAACTCAAAGCTTGTTGTGATGCAGCTTGAAATTCCAGTTGAAACAGTTGAGTATACATTAGCACTTTGTGAAAAATACAAGGTGCCTGTACTGTTAAATCCAGCACCAGCACGTAACTTCAAGCCAGAGTGGATGGACAAAATTGCGTATATGACACCAAACGAAACAGAATGTGCGCTTATTTTTAATGAGGATGTTGAGCAGTCACTTGCGAAATATCCAAACAAATTAATCGTGACATTAGGCGAAAACGGTGCAATGTATCATAACGGCCAGCAAATCGTAAAAGTTGAAGGCTATAAGACGACGGCGGTTGATACAACAGGCGCGGGCGATACATTTAATGGTGCATTTGCACACAAAATAATCGAAGGTGCTTCTATTGAAGAGGCAGTGCACGTTGCAAATGTCGCAGGTTCACTTTCAGTAGAGCAATTTGGTGCACAGGGCGGTATGCCAACATTACAACAAGTAGAGAAGCGCATGAAGGAGATAGAGCAAGGATGAAAAAGCACGGAATTTTAAATCGTGAATTAGCGGGCATTTTCGCCAAGCTTGGTCATACCGATCAAATCGTCATCGCGGATTGTGGATTACCAATTCCTAATGGCGTACCATGTATCGACTTAGCGTATAAGCTAGGCGAGCCAACGTTCTTAACGATTTTAGACGTGGTGCTTGACGATTTAGTGGTCGAGCACGCGATTTTAGCACAAGAAATCAAAGATAAAAATACAGCCGTTCATGAGGCAGTCACGTCGAAGTTACAACCAAGTTACGTAAGCCATGAACAGTTTAAAGCATATACGAAAGATGCGAAGGTCATTATTCGTACAGGTGAAACAACACCATACGCCAACGTCATTTTACAAAGCGGCGTAATCTTCTAAAGAAAAAGGTAGGTGGACAACATGATCGAAATGTCAGGGATTTCAAAAGCATTTAGTGGCAACGTAGTATTAAACGATGTGTCATTTGAATTAATGCCAGGTGAAATTCACGCACTGATGGGTGAAAACGGTGCAGGTAAATCAACGATGATGAAAATTTTAACGGGTATTCATCAGCGTGATGCAGGTGTTATTAAAGTAAATGGACAAGAGGTAGACTGTAAATCACCGCAAGACGCAGAGGATTTAGGGATTGCGGTAATCCATCAAGAATTGAACATCTTGCCAGATTTATCCGTAACAGAAAACCTGTTTTTAGGTAAGGAAAAAACATACCCATTGTTTGGGATTTTAAAGAAAAAAGAAATGCATGAAGAAGCCAAAGCGTTACTTGCTAAGCTTGGACTAGACTTAGACCCGCGCACACGTGCAGGGGATTTGTCAGTTGGAAAGCAGCAAATTATCGAAATCGCAAAAGCCATCGCGTCAGATGCAAAGTACATTATCATGGATGAGCCAACTGCCGCACTTACAGATCGTGAAATCGAAACACTTTTCGTAACCGTTAACGAGCTAAAAGCAAAGGGCATTTCATTTGTATACATTTCACACCGCATGGAAGAAATTTTTGCAATTTGTGATCGTATTACGATTTTACGTGACGGTACATATGTTGGTGTTCGCGTGATAAAAGAAACCTCGTTTGATGAAATCGTATCAATGATGGTAGGGCGTGAGCTTGGAGAACGTTTCCCAGAGCGTAACGCTAGTATTGGTGAAGTGAAGCTAGAAGTGAAAAATATAAGCGCGAAAAAAGCATTTGATAATGTAAGCTTTCAGTTACGTAAAGGTGAAATTTTAGGCGTTGCTGGACTGATGGGTGCAGGACGTACGGAGGTTGCGCAAGCGATTTTCGGTTACCGAAAACTATCAAATGGTGAAGTTTTCATTGATAACAAAAAGGTTTCTATCAATTCACCAATCGAAGCGATGAAGCACAAAATCGGTTTCGTTACAGAGGACCGTAAAACGCAAGGGCTTGTACTAGATTTCTCAATTAAAGAAAACATCATGTTAGCCAACCTTGAAAAAGGCTCGAAAACAGGTGTGATTGTTCCTAAATTAGAGAACGACATGGTTGCAGATTATATTGAACAACTTCGTATTCGCTGTGCGAGCGCGGATATTGCGGCAAAATCACTAAGTGGTGGGAATCAGCAAAAGGTTGTTATTGCTAAATGGCTTGGGACAAATCCTGAAATTTTAATTTTAGATGAACCAACACGCGGCGTCGATATCGGTGCCAAAAAAGAGATTTATCAAATTATGAATAACCTTGCAGAAGCAGGGGTTTCGATTTTAATGATTTCATCGGAGTTACCAGAAGTAATTGGCATGTCAGACCGCGTGCTTGTAATGCGTGAAGGCCAACTGACAGGTATGGTAACGAAAGAACAGATGACGCAAGAGAACATTATGCACTATGCAACAGGAGGGGAAGAATAATGGCGAAAAATAAAGAATTACTTTCAAAGCTTGGGCCGTTTATCGGCTTAATTTTATTAATGGTCGTATTAACGTTTTTAAATCCGAGCTTTTTAACAGTTGATAACTTATTCAACATCCTACGCCAAGTATCGATTAGTGCATTAATCGCATTCGGTATGACATTTGTTATTTTAACAGGAGGAATCGACTTATCAGTTGGTTCGACATTGGCTTTGACAGGTGCAGTAGCAGCAACTTTACTAGCAGCTGGGACAGATCCAATTCTAGCAATGGCAGCAGCTATTGGCTTAGGCTTTATTTTAGGGGCAATTAACGGACTGATTATTACTAAAGGTAAAGTAGCACCATTCATCGCAACACTTGCGACGATGACGATTTATCGCGGTTTAACTTTAGTATATACAGATGGTCGCCCAATTTCAGGTTTAGGTGATTCACTATCATTCCAATTATTCGGTAAAGGCTACTTTTTAGGTATTCCAGTACCAGTTGTTACAATGATTTTAGCGTTTGTACTGCTTTATTTCATCTTACACAAAACAACATTCGGACGCCGTGTATATGCAGTTGGCGGGAACGAAGAGGCTTCAAAGCTATCAGGTATTAACCCAGATCGCGTGAAAATTGCTGTTTATGCGATTACAGGGATGTTAGCAGCCATTTCAGCATTAATCATTACATCTCGTCTAAATTCGGCACAGCCAACAGCTGGTGAGTCATATGAGTTAGATGCAATCGCTGCTGTAGTACTTGGTGGTACAAGCTTAACAGGTGGTAAAGGCTGGATTTTCGGTACATTAGTTGGGGCATTAATTATTGGTGTTTTAAATAATGGTATGACGTTAATCGGCGTGTCATCATTCTTCCAACAAGTTGTAAAAGGGATAGTTATATTATTAGCGGTATTAATGGACCGCAAAAAAACAGCATAGGAGTGTCATAGCATGAAAAAGTTATCAGTACTTTTCGTAGCAGCCATGATGTCAATTTTCTTAGCTGCATGTTCAATGGAACCCGGTTTTCCATATGGCAAAAAAGATGAACAAAACAAAACAAAATCTTCTGATGAGCTATCAGTTGGTTTATCAATATCAACGTTAAATAATCCATTCTTTGTAACGCTAGCAGATGCTGCAAAAGAGCAAGCGAAGGTAAATAATTTAAAAATTACAGTAGCGGATGCACAAGATGATGCATCAAAACAAGCTTCTGACGTAGAAAACTTAATTCAAAAGGGTGTTGATTTAATTATCATTAACCCAGTTGACTCAGCTTCTGTTACTTCAGCAGTTGATTCGGCAAATGCAAAAAACATTCCAGTTATTACAGTAGACCGTGTTTCTGAAGGAGGAGAAGTTGTAGCACATATCGCTTCAGATAACGCAGCAGGTGGTGCACTTGCTGGTGAATACTTAATGACATTAATCGAAGAAGGTGCGGAAGTAGCAATGCTAGAAGGCGTTGCAGGTTCTTCTGCAGCACGTGACCGTGGTGAAGGATTTTTAAGCGTAGTAGATGGTAAAGTGAAGCTAGTTGCTAGTCAAACGGCAAACTTCAACCGTACAGAAGGCTTAACAGTAATGGAAAACATTTTACAAGGTAATCCAAATGTAAAAGCGGTATTCGCTCAAAATGATGAAATGGCTTTAGGAGCACTTGAAGCAATTACAGCTGCTCGTAAAGACGTTATAGTGATCGGCTTCGATGCAACAGACGATGCAGTAGCAAAAGTGCAAGCTGGTGAAATGGCAGCAACTGTTGCACAGCAACCATCCTTAATAGGTGAAAAAGCTATCGAAGCAGCAATTAAAGTATTAGCTGGTGAATCAGTGGAAGAAAATATTCCTGTTGATTTAGAGTTAATTACGAAATAATTTTTGAATGAGAACTCAGGTGTAAGTGCCTGGGTTCTTTTTTTCATTATGTGCACTTTTTTCTGTTAAATAAATTTCCTGGTAATAATACCAAATCGTTTAGGAATCTTTTTGCTATTAAATTTCTGATCTCAACAAGAAAGTTCTACTATTTAAATAAATAATTAGTAAGATAGATGTATCATATTTTCTAAACACTAATACAAACTATCAATTTTTCTAATATTCGAACGTTTGGATATCTCGGATTGGTTTATCTGTGATAAATTGTAAATATCATACTGATTTGGTAAGTATGAAAATTAGAGTCGGAGGGGAAAAGAGATTTGAATAATTTTAAGTTTACGAAGTTCTTAAGTAGTATTCTAGCTATCTTAATGGTGCTTTCTCTATTGGCTCCATTCTCGAGTGCGTATGCAGAAGAACTGAAACCATTCAAGCAAAATGGTCATAATGAAAGTATGATTCAACTAAAGGCGGCTATTGCTGAACAGCTAAGCTTGTCTAAAGATGGTCCAACTCTTCACGAAAGTTTGCAGAATATATCAGGTAATCAAGATGTTGCAGTTATCGTTCATTTATCAGAAAAACCAGTTGCACTAGAGCAAGGGATGAGTGAAGTTAAAGGCAAAAAATTCTCTAATGCTCGAGCAAATGAAGTTCGTGCAAATGTAAAAGCACAACAAGCAAAAGTAAAAAGAGAGTTAGCTGCAAAACAAGTACAGATGACGCACGGATACACATTTGATACTGTTTTAAACGGTTTTGCGGCAACTATCAAAGCAAATGACCTTCCGAAATTACTAACAATTGATGGAATTACACTAATCGAACCAGATGCCACTGTGTATGCATCAGAAGAAAATACAACAAAATCATCAGAACTTATAAAAGAAGAACAATTAGAAGCATTCATGAATACAAGTAATTCTTTTCTTGGAATTGAAAACCTTTGGAATGAAGGTATTGAAGGACAAGGAATAAAAGTAGCCGTATTAGATACGGGTATTGATGCAGATCATCCTGAGTTTGCTGGAATTTATAAAGGTGGAAAAAACTTTATTCCAAATTCATCGACATACACGAAGCATCGTGCAGATGACGATGCATCGGAAACATTACCTTCAGAGCGTCCAGCCGGTACACCTGAATTTAATGCAAACGGAAGCTCGTTCTATACTTCTCACGGTACACATGTTGCTGGAACAATTGCAGCAATTGGAGCTAACGAATTCGGTATTAAAGGAATTGCTCCAAAAGTAGACCTGTATGCTTACCGCGTTCTTGGGGCATATGGAAGTGGGGCTACATCTGGTATTGTAAAAGCAATTGAAACGGCAGTCATCGAAGAAATGGATGTTATCAACCTTTCACTTGGTGGTGGAGCTAACTCTGAAACAGATGCAGGCTCATTTGCGATTAATAATGCTATGATGGCTGGAACAATTGGAGTACTTGCAACAGGTAACTCTGGCCCGAATCGTGGAACAATGGGAACACCTGCTACTGCTCGTTTAGGGATTGCAGTTGGTAACACAACAAATCCAGAAGTAATGTACAACGGTGAAGTGAATGTTACAGTTGGCGACTACAACTTATCAAAGCAACTTCCATTAATGGGAACGACTTTTGGTAAAGATTTAGCAACACAGCTCCAAGGAGAATTGGATCTTGTTGCGATTCCTGGAAACGGTGAAGTAAAAGACTTCGAAGGAATTGATGTAGAAGGTAAAGTCGCATTGATTTCTCGTGGTAGTATCGCATTTGTAGATAAAATTGCGAATGCAAAGGCTAATGGAGCCGTTGCCACAATTATTCATAACTTTGCTGGTGGAACAAATGCACCGGATATTTCAGGTACATTCCTTGGTGACTCATTTGAGTTCATCCCAACATTTGATATGTCCGTAACAGATGGTAATGCTATCCGCGCTGCTTTGGCAGGCGGAACTGGAAAAGTAAGCTTTGGTAAGTTTGCTTCTACATCGACAATTGGAGATGAAGTAAACGCTTCTAGTTCACGTGGACCATCTACACCAAACTTTGATATTAAACCAGACGTAACAGCGCCTGGAACAAATATTATGTCAACGATTCCAATGTATAAAACAGATTTCCCTGATGCAGTTTACGATAGAGCATATGATCGCAAAACAGGAACTTCTATGGCAACACCACATATTGCAGGTATTGCTGCATTAGTAAAACAAGCAAATCCTGATTGGAACGCGTTTGATGTAAAAGTAGCGCTATCTAATACAGCAAAGGTTTTAGATACAGCCAAGTATGATGTGTTCTCTCAAGGTGCAGGGCGCGTAAATGCTTATGCAGCAGCTCATCCAGAAATTCTTGCATATGCACTTGATACTGCAGTTTTAGATGGAACTGGAGCTGTTGTTGAAAACAAGAAAGGTACTGTTACTTTCGGTAAACAACCACTGAAAGACGGTGCTATTTCTGTAACGAAGCAAGTTTTAGTAAAAGATATGAAAGGAAACGGCGGCAATTACAATGTATCGGTAGATGTGACAAAAACATTTGGTGATGCAGCCGTTACAGTAGATCAGCCAACATTTAATCTAGCTGGTGAGCAACTTTTGAACATTACATTAACTGCTTCACAAGCTTCAGCACCAAACGGCTCTGAAATACTAGGATATATCCACATTGACGGTGGAGCCACAGAAGCTTCATTACCATTCGCAGCTGACTTCGGCGGCGTGGCAGCAACTGAACTAAAAGACTTTAAGATTACGGAAACAGACCTATCGTTTAACGGAGATGGCGTGAAAGACTCAGCGTTACTTTCATTCACATTAACTGGAGATGTAGCAACGAACTATATTGAGCTTTGGGATATTATGAATCCTGAAGGTGGAGAATATGGAGACGGCTACATTGGTTATCTACATGCAGGTACTGCACTTGGAAAAGGATCATATACGCTGAACGTTGGCGGGCAGTACAAACCGTGGGGCTCAGACCCTGCAACAACGATTCCGGATGGTCTATATACAATTGACTTTACAGGTGTTGCAGCTACAGGAGTAGTCGCGGATTATGTCGGACCAATTGTTGTAAAAACGACAAAGCCAGAAATTACAGGTTCAGTAGCTGAAGGTGTTGCAACAGGTCAGGTAACAGATAAGTATATCGATTACAATGAAGAATTATATTTATACGGTTTAGACTATAATTTAAATGATAAATTAAAAGCTTCGTATATTTCGACGGTAAATGGCGAAGTACAAGCGTCAGTTGCTTTTGAGTTAAATCAGGATGGTAGCTTCACATTCCCAGTGACAGCAGAAACGAATGCTGTATCAGTAGTAATTACTGACGCTGCTGGAAATGTTGGCGAGGCAATAATCTATGAAAAGGAAATAGTAGAACCTGTCTTAACACTTTCTGTAAACCCTAATGAGTTAGATCTAACAGTTGGAGAAACTACACAGCTTATGGTAACAGAAACATCAACACCTGTAGAAGGTGAAGAAACAGAGGAAGATGTAACTTCAAAAGCTACGTATGCTATTGCAGATGAAAATGTTGCAACTGTAGTAAATGGGTTAGTAACTGCAGTAGGGGAAGGCACAACGACAATTACTATTTCATACGGTAATAATGAAGTAACTGTAAATGTTACAGTTAAGGCAGTAGTTGTAGAAGAACCGGTAGTAACACTTGAAATTGATCAAGCTCAGGTTGAAACTACAATAGGTAAAGAAGTGATGGTTAAGATTACTGAAATCACTACTGTTGATGGTATAACAACAGAAAAAGATGTTACAAATCTAGCAACTTACACAGTAGCGAATGATAAAATTGCTACTGTAAAAGCAGGTGCTGTAAAAGGTAAAGGTCAAGGTACTACAACGATTACGGTAACGTACGGTGAACATACCCTGACGTTTGAAGTGAATGTTGAAAAGCCAGGTAATGGAAACGGAAACGGAAACGGAAATGGTAATGGAAACGGCAACGGAAACGGAAACGGAAACGGCAACGGAAACGGAAACGGAAATGGAAACGGAAATGGCAATGGCAACGGAAACGGAAACGGAAATGGCAATGGCAATGGCAACGGAAACGGAAACGGAAACGGAAACGGAAATGGTAAAGGTAATAATTAAGTTACCGAAGATAAGTTATAATTAAATTTAGTTCAAGTAAAAAAGTGAGTGCCCGAGAAGTAATTCTGGGACACTCCCTTTGCGCCGAGGCAGCAACCATCCTTAATCGGTGAAAAAGCTATCGAAGCAGCAATTAAAGTATTAGCTGGTGAATCAGTGGAAGAAAATATTCCTGTTGATTTAGAGTTAATTACGAAATAATTTTTGAATGAGAACTCAGGTGTAGGTGCCTGGGTTCTTTTTTTGCTTATTTTCGTTTTGAAATTATGGAACTTGAATATTTTGTAAAACGTCGTGTTATATAAATGCTTTATGGTCTAGGGGTGATATAGTGCAACGTAAATGGAAAATCGGGCTACTAATTACTTTCATTTGTTTCGTTAGTAGTCTAGGTTTCTTATATCTAAAATTTAATCCTAGCTTAACTAATATGACGATTCATGTTGAGGGGAAGGTTGACAGCATACTTTCTCCTGATGGTACGAAACGATTAACTATCTACTATAATGGCGGATTGATTTTATATACGGATATGACCTATGTTGGTGTACTCGAGGATTTGACTACTGGAGAAGAGAAAAATTTATTTGTAGTTCCTACCCATGTTAAAAATGTGAAATGGTTAAGTAATGAAAAGATCTCTGTAAATGACCTAGATATCCCCATCGATCGGCCGTATGATTTTAGGGAATAATTAGAAATTAAAGACCGTACTGATTCATGTATCAGTACGGTTTCTACCTATTCTTTTGCCATTTTGCGCTCTGTAAACGTAACATCGAAGCTACGCGAGGTGCTATAAATTTTTTGCTTTTCCTCTACCCCAAATTTGGCGGTTTCGGTAATGACCATTTCCTCGTTTGCTGTTTGGAAGATGTATTGACCATACGGCAGCTCATCGTGGTACTCATAAACCACTTGCTCAATCTCAGCCCATTTCAGAATTTGCTCATTGTTAAACGATTTCATGACGATTTGTTCCTTTTGAATCGCAGTATAGTTCGTCAATGACCACGTGCAAAAGGCAAGGACCACCACAATCGCTAGACTAGCCAAACTGAATGTCACTTTTGTAGCTTTAAGTGCGAGTAGGATAAGTATGGCGACGATTAGTACGAGTGATACAATTGCAATAATGAGGCTGCTTTTTAATGTCAGTAGAATGATATTATCCTGGCTGAAATGCAACGTTTCGGTCATAATTGTCGGCGCAAAGAATGCGATAATAATGCCAATAAGACCGACTGCGATTGCAAAAATACCAATTTTAGCGCGTATAGATTTTTCGTTTAACATAAAATTCCCTCCTTCATCCTTTCCTTCTATACGTTTTAACATTGAAAACGGTTTCAAAATTATGGAATTAATTTACGTCGATGCGTAATTGATTTTTGGGGTACATAACTAAAAAACGGAGGTGCATCACATGGTTTACGAAACAATTATTGGTCCAGATTTTTACAAGCTCCATCCGATGCTAAAGGAGCGCTACAGTTTACAGCTAGGCGAAACCTTCAAATCTCAAGGTGTGATGGAAGTAATGGAGACGAAACCAAGCGCATTCAAGCCAATTTATCGTATCTTATCGAAGTTTAAATTCATCGTACCTGAAAGCGGGAAAAATATTGAATTTGATATGCAATATACCCTCACGCATGTTGATGAAAAGATGGCTATTTATAAATGGGTGAGAAAATTTTATTTCCCGAATGAAACGTATGAATTTCACACGCGCATGGTCGTTGATTTTGAAACAGGAATTGTCAAAGATTATATGGGCGCACCATCAGTTGTTAATTCGCATTTACAGTTTGATGTGACAAAGGACGGCGAATTAATGACACGGTCAACCGCTGTAGATGCGGTGATCGCTAAGCAAGACATCCCGACACCCACCATGATTGCACCGAAAGCGCTTGTACTCGAAGGCTATGATGAACAATCGCAGCACTACACGATTCATTTATCAATTTATCATCCACTACTTGGCACAATGATGAGTTATGCGGGCAAGTTTCGTGCGCTTTAAGCCCGAGGAAAAGCGATTTTATGGTAAACTAATGAAGGAAACAAGTACGAAGAAAATGGTGATAAGATGAACGAACAAATTACACAATGTGAGTCACTCGTAAAAGAAATTTATGACAAGATGGATGCGAGCCATGATTTTCAGCACATCGAGCGCGTCTATGAAAATGCGTTAACGATTTTACAAGCAGAGCCTGGAGCAAACGAAAAAATCGTACGTTTAGCAGTACTCCTGCATGATGTGAGCGATTCAAAATACGCCGATTCGAAGGAAGATGAAGATCGTATTTTACAGGCGTTAAACTTAACAACCAAAGAAATTCAGCATATTCAAACCGTAATCGCGGAAGTATCGTTCAACGGGGGCAATGAACTCCAAGCCACTACAATTGAATCTAAAATTGTGCGTGATGCCGATCGTTTAGATGCGATTGGTGCAGTTGGCATTGCCCGCACGTTCGCTTATGGCGGGGCAAAAGGACGCAAATTATATGATGACGCAGAAGAAGTGCGTGCGACGATGTCAATAGAAGACTACCGCGCAAAATCAACTGCAAGTGTCACGCATTTTTATGAAAAGCTCCTATTATTAAAGGATTTAATGGTCACAGAAAAAGGACGTGAACTGGCCGAGGCGCGCCATGCGTTTATGGTACAATTTTTAGATCAGCTTAAAAAAGAAAGAGACGGGATTTCATGAGTCATTTAATCGTATCAAATTTAACAAAAACAGTTGGCGATAAAACGCTATTTCAAAATATTGAATTTACTATTTATGAAGGGGAGCGCGCGGGGTTAATCGGCATTAACGGTACCGGTAAATCAACGCTCTTATCGATTTTAGCGGGTGTACAAGATGCCGATACAGTGGAGTTGGATCACCCAAATAAATACCGTATCGCTCATTTAGAACAAGACCCACAGTTTGAAGATAATGTGACCGTGTTACAAGCGGTGTTTAGTGGGGATTCTCCGATTTTACAGCTAAACCGAAAGTACGAGGAAACGTTGGCAGCGTTAACAAACGACCCAACGTCAGAAAAGTTACAGAACGAATTGTTCCGCATCCAGCAGCAAATGGATACGGACAACGCTTGGGACGTCAATGCACTGGCAAAACAAGCACTAACAAAGCTTGGTATTGATATGTTTGACCAATTCGTAACTAATCTATCAGGTGGCCAGCAAAAGCGTGTCGCATTAGCGAAAGTATTAATTGAGCCAGCTGACCTATACTTATTAGACGAGCCTACCAACCATTTAGACGTTGCGTCAACGGAGTGGCTACAAGAAATGGTGATGCGCTTAAAGGGCGCGGTCATCTTCATTACCCATGACCGTTACTTCTTAGATGAAACGGCGACACATATTTACGAATTAGCAGATAAAACATTATATCGCCATACCGGTTCATATGGGGATTTCCTAGAAGCACGAGCGATTCGTGAGGAAATGCAAGCCTCAACACAGGCAAAAATGCTAAACCGTTACCGCTCGGAGTTAAAATGGATTCGCCGCGGAGCAAAAGCACGTACAACGAAGCAAAAGGCGCGTATTCAGCGTTTTGAGGCACTCGATGATTCACTTGATCGTTCAGGCGAGCAAACGGATTTAGAAATGAACTTAGCGACGTCACGCTTAGGTAAAAAGGTATTAGAATCTGACGGCATCTCAAAAGCTTACGGCGACCGTACGATTATCAAGGATTACAGCTTTTTACTTCAGCAAGGTGACCGTATCGGCATTATCGGTGCGAATGGCTACGGTAAATCGACACTACTCAACATGCTTGCGGGCGAAATTGAGCCAGATAAAGGAGAGGTAGTTGTTGGTTCAACAGTAAAACGACTACACTTCAAACAAGCACTTCCAGCGATGAATGAAAAGGCGCGTATGATTGACTATGTGCGTGAGGCATCAAACGATATTACCGTTGCAAACGGCGAACGCTTCTCGGCCTCTCAAATGCTTGAGCGCTTTTTATTCCCACTTGGTTCACATGGTACGCCGATTAGTAAATTATCAGGTGGTGAGCGAAAGCGTCTGCATCTGTTACGCCTACTAATGGAGCAGCCGAACGTGCTACTACTAGATGAGCCGACGAATGATTTAGACATTGAAACACTTGGTGTGTTAGAAGACTTTATTGAAAGCTTCCCAGGCGTGGTGATTACGATTTCCCATGACCGCTTCTTCTTAGACCGTATTGCGAAAAAGCTATGGATTCTAGATGGACAAGGTGGCGTGGAAGAAAGCTTAGACGTCTACACAGACTACTTAGCGAAAAAAGAAAGCGCCGAGCAGCAAGTGGCAAAAGAAGTGAAGCAAGAAAAGCCAAAAGCCGAAAAGTCAAAATCAGAGAAGAAAAAGCTCTCATTTAAAGAGCAAAAAGAATGGGAAACGATTACGGACGATATTGCCAAAATGGAAGAAAAAATTATGCAAGCTGAAGAGGGGATTTCATCAGCGGGTGCTGATTTTACAAAGCTTCAGCAATTAACAGCAGAATTAGAAACGTACAATAGCGAATACGAGCAATTAATCGAGCGTTGGAGCTATTTAGACGAAATCGTAAATGGATAGGAGCGTTTTCATGAAAATTTTATCAATAGAGCCAACACCAAGTCCAAATTCGATGAAGGTTGTTATCGATCAGGACTTACCTTTTGGCAAAAGCTTTAATTATACGAAAGACAATATCCAAGAAGCGTCTACGGAGCTGCAAGCGATTTTCGCGGTAGAAGGCGTAAAGGGCATTTACCACGTTTCGAACTTTTTAGCCATTGAGCGTAATGCGAAATTTGCTTGGGAAGCAATTTTAGCCGATATTCGCCGTGCCATTGGTGGGGAACAAACAGAAGGTGCCGAGCAGCAATTAAATGAGCACTACGGAGAAGTGAATGTGCATGTGCAAATGTACAAGGCCATTCCCTTGCAAATTAAAGCGTTTGACGGAGAAGGCGAAGTACGTATTAGCGCGGGAGACCGTTTTACGATTGCCTTTAAACAACTGCAATTTAAAGTGGCCGATGACAATTATATATTAGAGCGTAAATGGGTCGATTTCGGTGTACGCTACGGCGATAAAGAACAAGTCGCACAGGATGTGTTAAAAGAAGTGGACGCACTGTATCCGCAAGATCGTGTAGAGTCAATCGTTGAAAACGTCAATACCGCAGTTACAACAGCTGCACAAGAGCGTAAAGAAGTAACTCTAGAAGCATATATGCAAGTTGAAGACTGGCAACAACGATTCCAGTTGCTTGATCAATTACCGGACCCAGAAGTGAAGGATATTCCACTACTCGAAAAAGCACTAGAAGATGAGCAAATGTCGATTCGCCGCTTAGCGACCGTGTACTTAGGAATGATTGAAGACGAAGCGGTAGTGCCAACATTAACAAAAGCATTAAACGACAAGAGCGCGGCTGTCCGTAGAACGGCAGGGGACTGCATGAGTGATTTAGGCCTAGAAAGCTTTGAGCCCGCAATGATTCAAGCATTGAAAGACAAAAACAAGCTTGTGCGTTGGCGTGCGGCAATGTACTTATATGAGGTTGGTACAGAAGCAGCAGTTGACGCTTTAAAAGTAGCAAGTGAAGATAAAGAATTCGAAGTGAAATTGCAGGCCAAAATGGCGTTAGCACGTATTGAAGGCGGCGAGGAAGCAAAAGGTTCTGTCTGGAAACAAATGACGGAAAGTCGAAAGTAATGGTTATTAATTACTAGTATATTATAGAATCCTATGATGCACATGCATGTGTATCATAGGATTTTATTTTTATGTAATTCTATTTTTCGTGATACTAGTTAATAAAAATTACTTGCTCGTTGTAAGTACTTACGCGTAGGATATCTAGCTAAATATGTATAAAAAAATTACATATATTTGAATTTTTTAATTGCAATTGTCAGAATATTTATTATAATTTTATAGAAGGAATAAAAAAGGAGATGGACTGACGATGGAACTGCTGATGCATGAGCAATTATTGAAAAATCCAGTGTGTTTCAAAAATCAACGTACGGAAGCGTTGGTGCAATTACTAGATTCATTAGAATTTCAGGAGGCTCGATTATTAACAAAAGAGGATATCCAGTTAATCTTTTATGATGTTTGGGCGATGCTTGAGATCGGAGCGCACTATAAAAACGAAGTGACAACTGTAGATGTGAAACAGAAAGCTTTTCGACTCTTTCTACTAGAATTCTTCGCGAAAAATGAGGCATTAAACAAAATTATACAGCAAAAGTTTTGCACAGAAAAACGATTTTTTATAGCGTTACTGTTGGGGCAAAAACTTGTATCGAAATATCTAAAGCGATTAGAAGTACTGTGGGAAATTCACGATACGTTGCAAGGCGAGGATCAAAAACAGCAAAAGTTAATGGACGTGCAACGAAATTGGTTTCAGCATCTTTATAAATATGAAAAGGAACTTCAACTAATCCTTTATCAGGTATTAAAACAGCTCGATGCGGTTGAACAAGTTTTAGGTCAAGACATTTGGTCAACAATTAAAGAAGACTATTTTGAAGCGTTATTGAAATCGATTGAAATGAATCATTTTGATGAGATTCTATTTTGGAAAAATAAATTAGATAGCCATCCATCGGTCAGTTTGCAAACACAGCCAAATTGTTCCTATGTTTTTTGTATTCAGCAGGATGCATCGATGCGTCATTACCTGAATTTACAAACAGCGCTAGTCGCTGGGATTTATGAAACCATGGAACAAAAAAAAGTGAATTTCATTTTTGTGCCGTTTGCAGAAAGTATTGAAAAGGAAATAATCGCACTAGATGGCACCTTGCATGTGGAGCAATTTTTCAATCGTACTCAGCCTAATGAAAATAAAGGGCGCATTAATTATAAAAACGCGCTAAATTATGCCTTGTTAATGTCAAAGCTAGAGCTCAATAAACACGAAACGAGTCGTATTTATTTTTTATGTAACGAAGAAGTATATACACAAATGCCAGATGATTTACAATGGCAACAAGCTGTAAGACAATTTAAAGAGATAAATAATGTTGGAATTACGGCTATTTATTTAGGTGATTTAACGAAATATCGAGCGCTTTGGTTTGCAGACCATGCATTTTCACTTGAGCAGATTTTATTAGATCCGAAATAAAATAAACGCTGACTAGTGTGCGTTAGTGGAGCGCATACTAGTCAGCGTTTATCATTTTAAGTATCGGGTATTACCTTCTTTATCTGTTGTTCGGGGTAAAAGACGGTGTATAAAATACTAGCGAAAATTAGTAGGATACCAAAAATCTGTAACAGCGATGGTCGAAATTGAAGTAAAATGGCATCAAGTAAAATCGCGACAACCGGATCAACGAACACCAGTACCGATACAATGACAGTCGGTAAATCGCGGATGCTGTCAAAGAATAAATAGTATACAAAGCCGGTATGAATAAAGCCTGTACCAAGAATGTACAGCCAATTGACCTGTGTCAAACCGGTAAACGCCGTAAAGTCACATAGCGGCAACAGCATAATAATGCCTACAGTTGTTTGAATAAAAGTCAGTGCATACGAAGATAAGCCCTTTATCGTTTTACTTGTAAACATCGTAAGCGCGTAGCAAACTGCAGATAAAAATGCCCACAAAACACCTGAATTCATAAACTGTGAAACACTCGTAAAGCTATCAATGCCGATAATTAAAATACTACCGAAGAAGCAGACGACGGTTGCTAAAATCGAGCGCACGCCCATTTTTTCAGCTAAAAATACCGCGCCGAGCATCAGCACAAAGATCGGTGCTAAATTATAGATCGAGATGGCAATCGAAATCGACATCACTTCAAATGCTTTAAATAAAAACACCCAGTTCAGTACGATGAAAATCCCGCAAATACACGTTTTAATCACTTCGCGTTTATCCCATTTTTCTGTTTTATGCCCACCTGTTAGAAGCCATAATGTCCCTAAAAACACCGTTGCACAGATACAGCGTATGAACACGAGCTCAACAGCGGGAAGCCCAGTTTGCGTTGTGAAAAATCCGATGGAACCAAAAATAGCCATCGAGACGGTTAATTTGATCATCGAGCTAATATTCATGTGCGAACCTACCTTCTAGTTACGAATTTGTCCGTTACCTGTAATATAAAATTTCGTAGATGTTAATGCTGGTAAGCCCATTGGACCGCGTGCATGTAGCTTTTGTGTAGAAATTCCGATTTCAGCACCGTACCCAAATTCAAAGCCGTCTGTAAAACGAGTAGAGGCATTATGATACACGGCGGCTGCATCTACCGAATTTAAGAAAACTTCCGCGTTTTGCTTGTCGTCGGTAATAATGGCTTCAGAGTGATTGGTGCCGTATTTGTTAATATGGTTCACTGCTTCATATACGCTTTCTACGACCTTCACGCTTAACGTTAACGCTAAAAACTCCTGTGCGTAATGTTCCTCTGTTGCAGGTAGCACTGCTGGTAGTTCACGGCACACTTGTGCGTCCCCGTAAAGTTCAATGCCTAATTCGTCATGTAAATAGTGCAGAAATTCTTTGCCATGTAAATGGAAGAAATCCTCATGTAGGAGCAGGCTTTCCGTTGTATTACATACTGATAGGCGCTGCGTTTTTGAGTTTTTCACAATGGTTTTTGCCATTTCGACATTTGCGAAATTATCTAAGTATACATGGCAATTGCCAGCACCTGTTTCAAGTACGGGTACAGTAGATTCACGCACGACTAAATCGATTAGATTTTTACCACCGCGCGGGATCAGTACATCTAAATACTCGTTTAATGTAAATAACGTTTTCGCAGTTTCGCGGCTTGTGTCTTCGATTAATTGCACCGCATCCACCGGGTAGTTTGCGGACTTTAACGCACGGTGAATCGAGGCAACTAACGCGATATTTGAGTGTTTTGCCGATGAGCTTCCACGTAAAATCACAGCATTGCCTGTTTTGAGTGACAGGGTAGCGGCATCTACCGTTACGTTTGGACGTGCTTCGTAAATCATACCGACAACACCAAGGGGCACGCGCTTTTTCGTAATATATAAGCCGTTTTCCTTTGTGATTTCTTCAAGTACCTCACCAACTGGATCAGGTAAATCGACAAGCTGTAAAATCGCATCACTCATTGCTTGGACACGCGCTTCGTTTAATAGCAGGCGGTCGAGTGTTGAATCATCTAAGTTGTTTTCTTTCCCGCTAAGTAAATCTTGTTCATTCGCTTGTAAAATTTCTTCTAAGTCTACTAATAGCTGCGCGGCAATTTGCTTTAATGCTTCATTTTTTTCATGTGTTGTACGGATATTGGTTTCATAGCTTGCGATTTTTGCGCGCTTGCCTTTTTCGATTACTTCATTTGTCATCAGAATTTCCTCCTTATTGTTGCACCCATTGATTGCGGTGAATGACTTCAATTGGATAATGTGTGAGCTCGTCGGTACGTTTGCCCATTGCTTGCTCGAGTTCTTTCGCAGAATATAAGACTTCGCCGCGGCCGATACATGTATGGCGGTCGTATACTTCGACTACATCTCCGCGCTCGAATTGACCTTCAAAGGCGTAAATACCTGCAGGGAGTAAGCTTTTACCGCCATTTTTCAGCGCATTAACTGCACCAGCATCGATGAATAGCTTGCCAGAAACTTTTGTGAAGGTAACCCACTGCTTGTTCGTTGGAATGGCTTTTTCGTTGCGTTTAAAGTACGTGCCATTCCCGCTCCCCTCTAAAATTTCAATACACTTTTGTGCCCCTGAACCTGTCCCGATAAAGACATCAACACCCGTATTCATCGCGAATTTAGCGGCTGCTAGTTTTGATTGCATCCCGCCAGTCCCAACCTTTGAACCTGAGCCAGATGCGAAGCCAAGCATTTCGTCAGTCACTTCTTCGATGAGTGAAATGCGCTGTGCGTCGGGATTCGTCAATGGATTTGCGGTATAAAGTCCGTTGACGTCCGTTAAGATGATGAGCTGATCGGCATGAATTAAGCCGCTCACTAAAGCAGAGAGCATATCATTATCGCCAAATGTTAGCTCGGCAACCGATACCGTGTCATTTTCGTTAATAACCGGAATAATCGAACGCTCCAGTAGCTCGGATAGCGTTTCGTATGCATTTTTATAGCGTTGTTTGTCGCTAAAATCTGAGCGTGTTAATAAAATTTGGGCAGGAATATTGCCGTAACGTGCAAATTCGTCCGAGTAGGCTTGAATGAGTACGCTTTGTCCGACTGCGGCTGCGGCTTGCTTGCCTTTAATCGTTACGGGGCGAGATGAGTAGCCTAGTTTACGGAAGCCCGCTGCCACGGCTCCTGATGACACTAAAATAACTTCGTGCCCAGCTTTTTTTAATGCGGCGAGTGCGGCAACATGATCGCTGAATTTAATTTCGTCGATTTCACCTTTTGTATTTGTTAAAGAACTGCTGCCAATTTTGACAACAACGCGTTTTCGTTCCATTAAAATGCCTCCTACAATTGCTAATTGAATAGAAAAAAGCACCTTTCATCCCTATATAGGACGAAAAGTGCTGTAACTTCCGTGGTACCACCTAAATTGAATGCAACGAGCATTCCACTTAATCTCATAACGCTGAGCCGGCGCCTAATGTTGTTAGGGGCATGTCAAAGTAGGTTCGGTAGGTTTTGCTATGCCATTCTTTCAGCCGCTGGAATGTGCTCTCTTCTTTAGCTAAGTGCTACGTACTAATCTTTGAGTAAGCTTTTTATTTCTAATAGCATGCCCGATTGTGCGGGGTTTGTCAATAATGTTTTGATAATAAAGAAAAATACAAATAATTGATATTTTGTCGGCAAGTGGACAATTTGACTTAGAGGAAAAGTTGAAATCGACAATTTTGCGCTTTATTTTACAAAATTCCCCTTTTGATAACAGTGCTTCCTATTCTTTATGGTGAAGGTACCTAGGAATAATTAGTTGTGCACAGCTCAAAGGAATGCAGAACCGTGCAACAAATCGATGAACAAATTGTCGCGTATGAGTATTTGATTTTACGTGTGTTGGCAAAATATCGGATTTTTCAGGAACAGGATAATTTTATGCAAGTCGGGCGGTTAGCCATCTGGCAGGCGCAACAGGTTTTTGATGCATCAAAAGGGGATTTTGAAATGTATGCCTATATGCGGGTGAAGTTTGCCATCATCCGGGAGATTCGAAATAATTTAAAGGTGACCGAGAAGGAAGTTGTGATGGATGATGATCCACTCATGAATTGGATCGATATGTTAACGGAGCAAAAGCAGCTGGAGTTGGATCGCCCTGAATGGTATTGGCAACTTTTTAGTCACGAGCAACGGCTCATCGAATTGCTTTTTTATGAAGGCTACAGGATGAAGGATGTGGCACAAAACGAGGGGGTTTCCTATGACGTCATTAAAAAGCGGCGCAAGAAAATACTGACTAAAATTCGAGAAATAATCGAAAAAAAGGACGGGTAGGCACCCATCCTCTTATTGACTGATTGACGTTAAAAAGGCCGTTTTTTGTTCATCCGATTGCTGTTCACCCGAAACGAGCATCGCCCCAACGCGGTAATCCGCTTGGCCTTTTTCTACGACATATTGTAGATTAATAGATTGAACTTTATTGTCAACTTGGCAATCGCCTTTAAATTCGACAACATGCTCCATCATTTTTGTTTGGAAGTACTCCCATTTACCCTTTTCACAATAATTTTCAAGGGCCGCTTCAGTTGTAACGTTACTATTTTCAGCGACTGGAGCTGCCTGTATGTATTGCACGTAGTCATTATTAGTTACCGGCTTTTTTGGTCCGAAAAAAAAGATAAACACCCCTAATACAGCAATTGGAATAATCCAAAAAATTGTTCGTTTCTTTTTCCCCATAGAAATAATCCCCCCTTGTTAGTATGTAGTATAACATTTAAATGGATAATTTTTCTACATTAACATAATAAAACGCTCGTTAAAATCTCAAATTTATAAAATAGATAGATTGTATTTCACCGTGCATATGTTCGGTTTTTCTTTGCAAATAAGAGGAAACTTATTATACTAAAGGTAGATAAGGGGTGAATCGCATGCCAAAAGCATTGCTCATTGCTGAGAAACCTTCACTCATGCGTGATATTGAAAAAGTATATAAAAAAATGAATCTACCAATAACAATTGAATTTGCGAGCTTCGTAGGCCATGTAGTAGAGCTAAAGGAGCCGCATGAATATAAGCCGGAGTGGAAGAAGTGGAATCTTGATTTACTTCCGATGATGCCGGAGCGCTACGAATTCCGTGTGAAGAAAACGGCAGCGAGTGTGTACAAAAATATCGCCGATCAGCTAAAGCATGGGCGCTATGATTTTGTCATTAATGCGTGTGATGCCGGAATGGAAGGAGAAAATATTTTTTACGCGTTTTACAAAAAGGCGAACTGTAAGCTACCGGTAAAGCGTTTTTGGACGTCACAAACAACAGAACCGGCAATTAGGGATGCATTAAATAATTTAATCGATGAAAACGATCTTTTGATTAAAAACTTACGCAATGCGGCGATGTACCGCATGATTTTTGATTGGCTTGTCGGATTAAATCTAACGCGCGCGGCAACGGTCAAAGGGGGGCGCACGATTAAGGTTGGACGTGTTATGACCCCAACACTTGCGATTGTGGTGCAGCGTGAGCTTGAAATCCGAAATTTCGTCCCGCAGCCTTATTTTCAAATTGAGCTCGATTTAGGGGGCTTTAAGGCGTTGTGGTTTGACCCGAAAACAAAGTCCAATAAAATCGAGACACTTGAACAAGCACAGGTCATTATGCAGGGCTTAACACAGGAAGTGACAGTGGCGGATGTGAAGACCGAGCGTAAAACAATTTTTGCACCGAGCTTGCACTCATTACTTGAATTACAAAAAGAAGCGAATAAGTTTTTCGGGATGACCTCAGCCGAAACGCTAAAGGTTGCGCAAAGCCTGTACGAGACGAAGAAGTTAATTACGTACCCCCGTACAGAATCGAAGCATCTACCAACAAACTTCGCCAAAACGATTGACCGTAATTTAACAGCGATTCAGTCGATGCCGCAATATTCCGAGCTTACAACATCGATTTTACAGGACAAGAGCCGTGTGCAAAAAATCCAGTATTCCAAAAAATACGTAGATGATAAAAAGCTCACGGACCATCACGCAATTACGGTGACTGATGTGAAGTTAGGTAGCAAGAAGCTAACACCGTATGAGGATAAAATCTATCAGCTCATCGTAAAAAGGTTACTGGCGATTTTCATGGACCCGTATGTAGTGGATAAAACGCAAATGACCTTCACATGTGGGGGCGAGCATTTTAAAGCAACGGGCAATGTAGTCATTGATGAGGGCTATACCGTGCTCTATAATGCCCACAAAAAGAAGCAGGTGGAAAGTAATCTCCCGGCACTTGCAGTAGGCGAAAAGCGTAGCGTAAAGGACGCAAAGGTGCTGTCAAAAGTGACCGAGCCACCTGCACGTTATACGGATAGTACGTTACTGGATGCGATGTTTCACGCGGGGCGCTTTGTGGAAGATAAGGCGCTGCAGGAAGTGTTAAAGGACGCAGAGGGGATCGGGACGTCGGCAACTCGCGCGGAAATTTTAGAAAAGCTTGTTGCGGTTGGGATGTTAACGCGTGACGGGAAATCGTTTGCCGCAACACAGTTTGGTATGGATGTCATTGATAGTATGAAGCACCATGACATTGTATCGCCGGTATTAACAGCAGTGTGGAGTAAAAAGCTCAAGGATATTGTCGATGGTACGCTAAGTTCTCGTCAGTTTTACGAGGATATGCAACGCTATATTATTGACTCGACCGCAAACTTTAAAGCCATTGACATGGAAGTGGCAGAAAAGGAAGTTGTTGTAGTCGGGGTTTGTAAAAAATGCGGTGGAAAAGTAATTGAAGGCTTTAAAGGCTATCAATGCACGACAAAGGGCTGTAAGTTTTTCATTTCGAAAGTGCTAATGAGAGCAAAAATTACGCCAAATGATGCAAGAAAGCTACTCGCAGGGAAAGAAACGCGCGAAATTCGTTTTACGTGGAAAAGTGGGAAAAAAGGTAAGGCTAAGCTAAAGCTTGAAGACGATCAGCTTCAATTTGTCTTTGCCAATCCGAAACAATAGGATGATTAACAAAACTACTGTACTTTGCAGTAGTTTTTTTTTTGTCGACAGATTGATACATATGAATATGTAAAAAAATGGAGCATCACCAAAAGTCGGGGATTGAATCTGCACAACAATTCATCAGTGGGTGGATGGGCATCGCAAACGTCATTAAAGACGATGCGCGTTCTAATGTGCCTGTATTGACTTTGAATTCGCGGTCATGCCGTAGCCCAGCAATCAAAAAAGTAAGACTAAATTCTAGAAAGCAACCCCATGTTATGGTGATGAGCCAAAATAATGGTTTGAAGTTATAAGTAACAAAGTAGTTAACAATTTGACCTGTCTCAAATTCCCACCAATTCCTTCGATATATCACACCAATTTGTAAAAACACCATATAATATATTGACAAATTTGAAAATTACTCGTATTTTGACTAAATAGATTATTGAATTTACAGAATAGTCTTGACTGCATTAGAATATATTTGTACACTGTGGAAGGTCAAATGTTTTTTCCATAAGTACAAATATCAATTTTGAAAGTAAGGATCTGATGAGATGATAGTATGTAAATTTGGCGGCACATCTGTCGCAAGTGCAGAACAAATCAAAAAAGTAGCAAATATTGTGAAATCTAATCCTGAAAGAAAGATTGTCGCTGTTTCTGCTCCAGGCAAACGTTCAGGTGACGATATTAAGGTGACGGATTTATTAATCGATTTAGCGGACACGGCACTAGCTGGCGGAGATGTGGCATCAAAAATTGATGTAGTCGTAAATCGTTATCGAGCGATTACAGACGGACTTGGCTTAGACAATACAATGACGGACATTATCGCAGCGGATTTACGCGAACGTGTACAGGCAGATCGTTCAAATACAGATTTATTCATTGATAGTATTAAAGCAAGTGGTGAGGATAACAACGCAAAAGTCATCGCAAGCTACTTCAATTCTATTGGGTTAGCTGCGAAATACGTAAGTCCAAAAGAGGGGCTTGTCGTAAATGATTTACCAGAGCGTACATTCGCATTACCTGAAGCGTATAAAAATTTAAGTAAATTAAAAGATACAGAAGAGATTATTGTTTTCCCAGGTTTCTTTGGCTATACAAAAGCAGGTGTTTTACGCACATTCGACCGTGGGGGCTCAGACATTACGGGCTCAATTTTAGCGTCTGCAGTAGGTGCAGAGCTTTATGAAAACTTTACGGATGTGGACTGTGTATTCGCAGCGAACCCAAAAGTAGTCAATGATCCAGTAGATATTAAAGAAATTACATACCGTGAAATGCGTGAATTATCGTATGCGGGCTTCTCGGTATTCCATGATGAAGCATTAATGCCAGTTTACAAACAAGGTATTCCTGTAAACATTAAAAATACGAACAATCCAGGAGCACCAGGTACGCGAATTTTACCAACGCGTTCAGAAACAAATCGTCCCGTAACAGGGATTTCGGCAGACGGTGGCTTTTCAATCCTATACGTGTCGAAATACTTAATGAACCGTGAAGTGGGCTTTGGTCGCAAGCTTTTACAAATCGTAGAAGAAGAGAACATTTCTTACGAACATACACCATCTGGCTTAGATGATATTTCAGTGATTATGCGTTCGAATCAGTTAACACCTGAAAAAGAGGCACGTATTATTTCACGTGTAAAATCAGAGTTATGCGCGGACGATGTACAATTTAGCCATGAGTTCTCGATGATTGTCATTGTTGGCGAAGGCATGCGTCATAACACAGGCTTAGCAGCGCGTGCAGCAACAGCAATTTCAAATACAGGTGCGAATATTGAGATGATTAATCAAGGTTCTTCAGAGGTTAGCTTAGTATTTGGCGTACGTTCTGAATTTGAGGACCAAATTTTAAAAGGTTTATACGAGGAGTTTTTTGCGAAAATTCCAGTTGCTTGAAAGGATAAAAATGAGTCGAATCCGTAATGGGTTCGGCTTTTTTTCTTGTCTTTTTATGGAGAGCATGTGAGAATAAATCACGTATGTTTGAACGGAGGAAACCCTATGAAAATCGAAATCTTCTCGGATTTTAGCTGTCCATTTTGCTATATTGGTAAAACAAAGTTATTTTCAGCAATAAAAGAGTTACAATTAACCGAAAATGTGGAAATTGAATATAAAGCCTATCAATTAAAACCAGATGCCTCAAAACTAGAAACGTTGAACTACAAGGAAGTCATGCACGAGCGCTTTAATGGAAACATGGCCAAAATGCAAGAGGCGATTGACGCGGTGCATGCCCACGCAAACGAAGCAGGGCTCACATACAATGTCGATGAAATTAAAATCGCTAATACCGAAAATGCGCACCGTCTAGCAAAGTTAGCGGCGAACTATAAGGCGGCCGATGCCTTCACGGAGCGTTTGATGAATGGCTATTTCTCACATGGCTTTAATTTAAATGACACGACGGCGTTAGTTGGGATCTGCGCCGAACTTGGTATCCCAATCGATGAAGCACAGCGCGTTATTGACGAGCAACTTTTTAGCGATGAGCTTGCACAAGACCGCTATGACGCGATGCAGATGCAAATTACAAGTGTGCCATTTATGGTATTTGAAAATGCGTATGGTATTAAAGGTGTGGAACCGCACGAAATTTATGTGAAAACATTAAAGCAAGCACAGCAAATCGCGAATAAGCGTCTAGCTGTTATTGAAAGTGACGCCGCTTGTGGTGCGGACGGTTGTGACATTTAGCAAAGCTTGGGGGAGTGCGCTTGGAACGTATAAAGCGTGTCATTAAACTAATTTTTCGGAATTTATATTATTACCGAGTTGACTATATTCGTAACTTTGCCATTTTACGACTTGTGCAGGCCTTTGCTGTGTTACCGCTTATTACGCTATTAATCTCGTTAACGATGGATATTACCGGTGTACAAACTATTACCGAAAATAGCATCATGGCTATACTTACACATCCATTTGCGATTTTTGGCATTCTGTTAATCTTGCTAATCGGGATTTTGTTTATCTACTATGAAATAGGTTTTTTAATGCTGATGGCGTATCATCAGCAGCGGGCGATTCCATATACATGGAAGGGCTTATGGAAGCGGCTGAATCAGAAGGTTGTCTATTTTATAAGCATTCAGACGTTACTCATTGTAGTGTATTCGCTGTTACTAATTCCGCTGATTTCATCGATTTTGCCAATCTCACTACTGCAAAACTTGCAAATTCCGCGCTTTATAGTAGATGAATTATTAAGTTCACGAGATGGCACGATTTTATATGTAGCGGTGATTGCCGTACTTGGGTTTATCGGGTTGCGCTTTATTTTTTCATGGCCATTTTTTGTCGTGTATCAGTGGATGTCGATTTGGGAAGCAATGAAGCTGAGCTGGCAGTTTTCTAAAAAGAAACTAATCGAAACGCTTGGCATGCTAGGTTTTATTTTAGTTGTGCATGTGTCCTTGCTACTGGCATCGCTCGTTGTGGTGTTTATTCCATTACTTGTCATTGAAAAAGTGATCCCGAGCTGGAGCTTGGTAACGGCTGGTTTTACTTTAACGCTTGCACAAGGTGTCATTTTGGTATTTTTCTTTATTTTGCAAATCATTTTCTCACAGCTTCTTGTGATGGTGTCGTTTCAGCTGACACATGATAAACCACTGATCGTACAGGAAGAATCGTTTCGCTTAACGATTCGCCAGTGGTCGCTATTGATTATGATTTATGCGTTTTTCCTTGTGAGCGGTATTAATATTGTGAATTTGGAGAAGACGGTATATGAGCCTGATACGCTCGTCATTGCGCACCGTGGCTTTATGGAGCGGGGCGTTGAAAATACGATTAGTTCCATTGAAGCGTCAGCAAAAGCAGGTGCGGAAATGGTAGAGATAGATATTCAGCAAACGAAGGACGGGCAGTTTGTTGTATTTCATGATGCCACGTTATCACGTCTTGCGGGTAAGTCAGGCACCGTGTCGGATATGACGCTGGATGAACTAGTCGGTGTAACGGTATCAGCGGGCGGTCTTAGTGACACAATTCCGTCATTAGAGCAAGTACTTGAAGTGAGTAGGCAACTCAAGATAAAATTGTTAATTGAGATTAAAACACATGGTAAGGAAACGGATGATTTTTTACAGCGTTTTGTCACATTACTCGATGATGTTGAAGCGCTCGATGTCCATTATGTCCAGTCGCTTGATTTACCAGTAATGGCAGAGCTTGAAGCATTAGAGCCGCGCGTTATTACAGGGCTAGTGTTTGCGATTGCGTATGGCACGCTGCCAAAAACAGATGCGGATTTTATCGCGGTTGAGCAGTCCTTTGCTACAGGACGTATTCAAGATCAAATTCACGCAGCGAATAAGAAGTTGTTTGTGTGGACGGTCAATGAGGAGCGCGGCTTGCAACGCTATTATGAGCAAAATATCGACGGCATTATTACCAATCATCCAGATGTGGCGAACGAAATTCGCGTGACGTTTGATGAGAAGAAAAATTTCGTACGCCGTATTCTCAACAAAATTCAAATTATTTATTAAGGGGTCTTTCATGCAAACTTTTACGTATCAAGCACTTGGTAACATTAAATCAACAGCGCCACAAGCAATTTTTAATGCGGCAGGCGAACAAGTGCTGCTAGTTGAGCGCGTTTACGATAATGGCTTAAAAAAGCTACTCGATGGCTATTTCGATTACCGCTATTTTTTAAAATACCGCGTCACGGCAAATGACGGCGCACCATTATTTGAAGCGAAGAAAATTTTCCGTCGCGGCAAGGTATGGTTTGAGGGCAAGGATTTAGTAACGGGTGATAAATTCATCGTCAATTACGAAAATTGGCGTATTGGTGTGCCCGAGCTATTTATAACAGGGCCCAATTTTAAAATGAAAATCGATAAGGAAATGGATGACTGGTCGAATTTTACCGTGGATGATCAGATCATCGCACGCTGGCTGGCGATGTATGAGGAGGCAACAGATACGTTTCGATTAGCACTCGAACTTTCAGAAGACGCGCCGATTCAAAATACCGCTTTTTACATCGCGATTGCCCAGGCGGCATTATTTATCGGAGTTTAGGGGAGAACAATATGAACGTAGTATTTGTATTAACAGAAACAGCAGAAGAAGTGCTGCATATGGTATCAAACGACGTAGCAGGCTTACTTGCTGCGGTCAAAGGTGATAATGTGTCGTTCCCATTTGGCACGTATCAATACGACAGCCACACATTAGATCACTATTTAGTAGAAGACGGCACGTACCAGCAGGAACTAGTTGTGTACTTAAAGCCCGAGCAAAAAAAGGGAGAGACGGTCTTACCGTTGCCAAACGCAGATAATCCGATTTTTTAATAAAGGAAAAACAGCGCACCTGCTCGAATGTATTGTACATACATTACGGGTAGGTGATTTTTTTGGAGCAATTGAGCTTGTTTCAGGTGCTGGAGGGCGACAAACAGCCAAAATTTCAGCTTTTGGACCTAGTAAAAGTCCAGTTAATTGATGAAAGAATTGACAGTGAAGCGCATCATTATCGTAAATACTATGAGCCGCATATCCTAAACAAAGTAGGGGAAATCTTGCAAGTGCATGTGACCGCAAAGGCCATTACGTACGAGGTGGAAATTTACGGGGCGAAGTATTATTTACTCGAAGATGAGTTATGCGAGCTGTGAAAAATCGCACATAAAAAGTTCACAATTCCTGTGTATTCCCATTGAAATGTAAACCAATTGTTAAATTTATGTAATTAAAATGTTAAGATAGACTTTTAATGATTATTTCAATTTGGTGGTGATGGAATGCTCACAATTTTTGGTGGGATAGGTTTGTTTTTACTTGGGATGACCATGTTAACAAACGGGCTGAAGGAAATTGCCGGGGATGCTTTAAAAAAATGGCTGAACAAGTTTACGAAAGGCCGTATTAGTGCAGTTATTTCCGGTGCTGCGATGACGATGCTTGTGCAATCATCGACGGCAACGACATTATTAACAATTGGCTTTGTTAGTGCAGGTTTACTTACGTTTATCCAATCCATCGGGGTCATTATCGGTGCCAACATTGGTAGTACGAGTACAGGATGGATTATTTCGTTAATTGGTTTCAAAATTAGCCTACAAACGATGGCATTACCGATTATTGGTGTCGGGGTGTTTATGTCACTCATTGCACCGAATGATGTGAAAAAATTTGGTAATGTGTTAGCAGGCTTTGGTTTACTATTTTTAGGGATTGACATGTTACAGCAAGGGATGGGCTCTGCACAAGATTTAATTGCGTTTGATAAAATCCCGGCAGACTCGATTGTTTCGATTTTCTTACTTATTGTCATTGGACTTGTGATGACCGTGATTATGCAGGCATCAAGCGCAGCGATGGCAGCAACGTTAACAGCATTATTCGCAGGCGCAATCGATTTTGAACAAGCGGCTTATTTAGTCATTGGGCAAAATATTGGTACAACGGCAACGGCATTATTTGCAGCAATTGGTGCGTCGGTCGCAGCAAAGCGTACCGCGATGACCCATTTAATGTTTAACTTGATAACGGCGATTATTGTCACGGTCGTATTCTCGTACTTTGTGCGTGCAACCGAGTGGATTACGATTGCCATTTCAGGTAACTTCGATGAAACGCTAGGCTTAGCAATTTTCCATACATTGTTTAGTGTAGTAGGGGCGCTAATTTTCATTCCATTAATGGGGCCATTTGCGAATTTACTTATAAAGATGGTACCGGAGCGTGAAAATGCATTAACACGTAATTTAGACGAGAGCTTAATCGAAATGCCGTCTGTGGCGATTGATGTGTCGTTTAAAACGATGCGTGATATTATGCTGGAGCTCACAAAGGCGCAGCAGCTTCTGATGCAGTCGAAAAAAGTTACGGTGGATTACGAAAAGAAAATGCTTGAAGTCGAAGAAGCGCTTCATATAACACGTAAGTTTTTAGATGGTATTTTAGTAACCTCTAAGCTCGACCGCACGAAGTTAATATCAGTTTTACATACACTCGATCATTTACACCGCTTGATTAAAGTGCTGCGCGAGCAACAAAAAGTCGAGGCACTTTACTTACAAGAGAAGTTGATGCAAGATTGGCAGGAGCTTTTAACTACAATTGAAGATAAGTTAACAGAAGATGATCGCTTACTCGACATTGCGATTATTTTAGAGCATACGTCTCAGGAAATGGCGGAAGCGCGTCGTAATAAGCGAAATCAATATTTCGAGCGTTCTGTATCGAATGAAACACAGCTCGATTTAGCCGTATCAAAAGTCGATGCGCTTTTGTGGATTGACCGTTTAATCTACCACTACTGGCGTGCAACTGCGCGAATGGCGGAGTTCCAATCGATTAACGAAGACTAAAAAATTCCCGAACACTTTACGAGGTGTTCGGGAATTTTTATTAGTCTTCTAGGTTAAAGTGCTAGCCCCTCGACTACTTTAGGAACTTTAGCGCTTTTGTTCTTGGTTATATTTCTTTTCCATTTTCATACCAATAATACGTACGACGATGCCGATTAAAATGAAAATCCAGCCAAGGCCGATGACAATGTAATTAAAGGTTTGGCTCGCATTTGGAACGATATCTAAAAGCCCAATACACGCTACTAAGATACCTGAAAATGTAATTAACAGTCCTGCTGTAACAATACTCACGTTGTTCACCTCTAATACAAAATTTTATCATGAATCGTATGTGCAATTCAATGAACACGATGAAAGTCATCTGGGTGTCACATAATTTTTATTCTTTAATGAATATTTTGAAACTTTTTACAATATCTTTCGTATGATTAGAAGTATTAGACAAAAAAGGGGGAGACAACATGAAAAAATGGACGAGTGTGCTTAGTATGTCTGCTGTGGCGTTAAGTTTGTTCGCAGGAGGGGCTGTAGCGGATGCCAATTCAACGCCACCTGTAAACGAAGAGCGCCAACAAATTTTTGTTGCCATTACCGATGAAAAAATTACAAAAGAAAAGCTTATTAGTAAATTAAAATCAACATTACCAGAAATGTTTAATTCATTTAGTAATAGTGATTTCAATATGTCTACAATGAGTCATCACTATGCAGATGATTTAACGACACGCTATGAGCTATCATACACAAAAATGATTAATAATAAAATGACATCAGGCAGTATTACGTTTATTGGAGATACACTGGACATTGAATCGATTTCAATGTATCCAAATTCTTCGAAGGATGCATTATTTCCTGGGAAAATAACGGAGAAGCAAGCGAAAACGATTGCGACTGATTTTGTGAAGAAGGTATCAGGCTCATCGGACTTTATGATAGCGAGTGAAGTGCCAAGTTATTATTCAACACGTATTATTACAGAGCCGATTACTTACACGTATACATTTGTGAAAACAGAAAAAAATATTCCGATTCAAGATCAAGGTATTTATGTGAGCGTACTAGGCGATGGCAATGTGCAGTATTATACACAGTACAGCATGCAGCCTAAGCGCCAGGTGTTTGAGGATACAGCGAATGTAATAGCAAAAGATGCGGCCGTAGAAAAATTACAAGACGAAATGAAGCTAACGTTGCAATATGCGTATGACTACATGTCGTATAGCGCGAAACCAAAAGTAAGCCTGGTGTACGTACCAGCAACGAACTTTAATGGACTCCATGCAAAAACAGGGAAATGGCATAATTATTTAGGCGAAACAACACAAACTAAAATGAAGCCAATAAGCCCAATTGTAACCGAACAGCTTCAGCAAGAAAAGCCACTGACAATGGATGAAGCAAAAGAGCGCGCGAAGAAATTAGTGGAAGCACGTTCAAATGGAGAGAAATTTACGATTGATTCGGCCTATGAGCATGAATATAACGGTACAAGCGTTGTTAGTATTTCGTATTCTTACCATATGAAAAATTCATCGCACAGTACATCGATTGAATTTAATAAAAATACTGGTGAGCTAACGAATTACTATGATTTATCGGATTCGTTGCCGTACCTAGATGCGCCTGAGGATACGACGCCTCGCCTAGCAGAAGACAAAGTTATAGCGATCGCGCTCGATTTTGTGAAAGAGTTTGCGCCAGCGTCGGTACACGAATATTCAAAGCCAATTCACGAAATTTCGTACAATGAGGATGATAAAACACATAACGTAGCATTCCCACGCATTAAAAACGGACTTGTTGTAAATGGTGACACTATTTCTGTAAGCATCAACAATAAGGGGGAGTTAAAATCCTACTACCGAAATCATCTAATGATTGAAGAGTGGCCGGATCTCGCGACGGCGATTCCACTTAATGAAGCACAAAAGAAGTTTAATGCCGCATTAGGTGCCAAGCTTGTCTACAGTGCTGTCCAAAAAGAAGAGGACAAATACGAATTGTTATATGTTCCAACGATTAACGACGAGCAGTTATATCAAATGGATGCAGTAACCGGTGAATTTTTAACAGCATATGGTGCACTGAAAAAAGAAACGATTACACATAAAACTGCTGAAAAAGAATTAAATTACTTAATTCAAGCAGGCGCAATTGATGTGAAAAGTGCAAAAGACTTCAATGCAGATAAAGCTATTTCACAAGGCGATGCATTAAAAACAATCGTCAAGTCAATTGGCTATTTCTACGAGGGATACTCGTATAATTACGGTCAAAATCCAACGAGCACGTTTGAGCTAATACCTGTGGATCATCCGTATTATGCAGTTGTCGAGTCGGCATATCGTCTAGGCATTATTCGTGCAGATGATCAGCTTGCCATCGATCGAAATGTGACAAAAGAGCAGGTAGCTGTATGGTTTATCCGTGCGTTAGGCTTAGAGCAAGCTGCAAAACAAAAAGACATTTATAACGTGAAGTTTGCGGATGTAGCTGATATTACACCGGCGAATGTTGGCTATGTTGCCTTATCAAGCGCACTGGAATTACAAAAATTATCACAAAATAATTTCCAACCTAAGAAGGAAGTCACTTATGCGGATTTAGCTGTATCAATTATTGATTTAGCATACGCAATTGCAGACAAGCAAAATACAAGCTATTAATTATTTCCCGCTACGATGTGTGCGTAGCGGGAATTTATACATAAATACGATTTTGGATAATGAAGTAGGCGCACAGTAGTAAAATGGAAACATCTTCATGCGTAATTTGGCACGAATTGTTTAGTTGATAGTAAAATAACAATATGTTCGAGATACATCACAAAATTAGGAATATACGTTCGGTTTTTTCGGATAACATAGTGGTTTATGTATCGCATTTTATGTTAAAATAAGAAAAAGCACGGAATCCTAAAAAAAGTCGCGAAAAATTTTAGGAAACGTTGTAATATAGTAAAAGTAATTAATTTTTGATGGAAGTTGGGAAAAGCATGCAAAAAAATAAATATCGCATTCATAGCAATGCATTATTTGAAATTGCGCAAAGTCGTACGTTTACAGATAAGGATAACATCGAAGAGCGCTTCGATGAAGAAGGTAAAATTAAATTAGTAAGTGACCGTGCTGGAGCGGAGCTTACGTTATCATTAGTAAAAACAGAAGATGGCCTTGCTTACTTAGTAAAATGGGATGATTCAGAAGAAATTTACCGTGGCTGGAACATGGCTTGGGAAGAGTTCGTATGGTGCCTAGGCGTTGTTAACAAGCCAATCGAAGAAGCAGCTAAAAAAGCAGCAGAAGAGGAAGCGGCTCGTCGCGCAGAAGAAGCCGCTTTAGCATTAGCAGCTGAAGAAGCAGCAGCTCTTGAAGAAGTTGTTGAAGAAGCAACTGAAGAGTCTGAAGTAACAACAGAAGAAGTAACTGAAGAAGTAACTGAAGAAGCAACTGTGGAAGTAGTTTCGGAAGACTTAGAAAAATAATACACGAAAGACCATCTGAAGCACTTGCTGCTTAGATGGTCTTTTGTTTGTTTAAAAATGCCGCAGCCCAAAACTTGAGCTACGGCATTTTTTATATTTTTTTACTCGGTCCGACAAGTGCAAAGCGTTCCCACTTACGACTGCGCCAGCGGAAAATTACTAAAATGGCACGAATCCATTCATCACAGGCAATCGCTAGCCAAATACCAACTAAGCCCATATCAAGTACAAAGACGAAGAGATAACCAAGTGATAAACCAATTCCAATCATCGACACAATCCCGATGCGCACAGGGTAAGTTGCATCGCCAGCTGCGCGGAGCGAGTTAATGATTGTAATATTAATCGTACGTCCTGTTTCTAGAAGAATACTTAATAAGAGCGCACTTGCTCCGATTGCGATAATGTTTTCATTATCGGTAAATAACGACATGAGCGGTACACGGAAGGTCATAACGAGTGCGACCATCACTAATGTAAAGATAAGTGCAGACTTGACACTAAACCACACCGTTTTATAAGCTAAGTCCTTATCACCTGCACCGACGTAACGTCCCACTAAAATTGCGGTACCTGAGCCGATCGCCATCGCAAATAAATACGTGAACATCGAAATATTCATCGCATATTGACGAGCGGATAACGCTTCAGCACCGATGTACGTCACGTAGTATAGTAAAATAATTTGACTAGATTGGTATAAGACTTGCTCTAATGCAGAAGGAATTCCGATTTTTAAAATCTTTGAAATGTATTCCTTTGAAAAGCGGTAGTAATCTGCAATCTGAATGCGTACTTCAAGCGCTTGATATAACAGCCAGAAGAACACAATCGCCGCAGCAATTCGGCTAATGACCGAAGAAATTGCTGCACCTTCCACACCAAGCTCCGGTGCGCCAAATTTCCCGAAAATTAAAATGTAGTTCAAGATGACGTGTAACACGTTCATGCCGAGTGACACATACATTGTTTGCTTTGTCCACCCCTGTACACGAATTACAGAAGAAAGAGATGTAATGAGCGCCTGTACAAAAATAAAACCACCGACAATGGCTAAATAGCTTTGTGCTGCTTCAAGTACAGGTCCTTGTAAGTTCATCATTTGCATAATTGCATCTGAGAATAATATGAACAGTCCACTGAGAATAAGACCAATAATTAAGTTTAACGTCACCGACAGCGCGGCAATTTTAGAAGCATCTGCTAGTAAGCGTGAGCCTAAGTACTGGGAAACAACAATCGATGCCCCTGTTCCGATCACTCCTAATAGAAGAATCGCGATTTGAATGTATTGGTTGGCCGTCCCGACACCCGCGACTGCATTGTCTGATACCGCACTTAGCATAAATGTATCTGCAAGTCCCATGAGCATAAATAAAAACAATTCTAAAAATAAGGGCCATGTAAGTTTAAATAAGCTTAATTCTTTCGTTTTGTTTGCCAATTTTGTTTCACTCTTTCGTTCGATAACTTAAAAACAAAGAGAATCGTACCATAAAAAGGGAATCGATGATAGTACGAACTTCGAAGTAACAGAATTGCGGAATAAATTAGTAGATATTTGATGTATTACCAAAATTAAAAACTAATTTTCTGATATTCGTAATATAAAAACGACGAATTTCGACATTTCGTTACGTAATTGTAATGGCTGTAACATCAAATCGTCATACAACTGAAATATTTAAACGGTAAGCTAATACAAGTTGAATCAAAAAGATTTTTCACGAAAAGAAGTTGGAGGGAAATATTCAAGTATGATCAAGAAACTATTAGCATTTGCAGTGGCAATAGCTGCTAGCGCATTTATTTTTGCAAGTCCGTCTTTCGCAGCTACACATACAATTAAATCAGGTGAGAATTTATATATGCTTGCCAAAAAGTACGATACAACAGTAAACGAGCTTATGAAGCTGAACAATTTATCATCAAACAAGATTAAGGTTAAACAAGTGCTCAAGCTACCGGCAACTAATCAAAGTAAGCAGGCTGTTGCAAAAAAAGAAACAAAAAAGGTTGCAGCAACACATCCATCAAACGTAAAGAAAACTTTTACTATGACCGCGACAGCGTACACAGCAAATTGTAAAGGCTGCTCAGGCATCACGAAAACAGGGTTAAACTTACGTAAATACCCTGATTTAAAAGTAATCGCAGTGGATCCAAAGGTCATTCCTTTAGGCTCGAAAGTTTGGGTTGAAGGCTACGGCGTGGCAATCGCTGGGGATACAGGTGGCGCAATTAAAGGTAAAAAAATCGATATTTTCGTAAAAAATAAAAAGACAGCCTATAACTGGGGACGTAAAAAAGTTACGGTCAAGCTGTTAAAATCATAAAAAGGAGAGTCGCGTAGCTTAGACTGCGCGGCTCTTTTTGGTCTATTAGGAAAGCCTCATTTTGTTAACAATGGCGCGAACGGTGTTTTTTTATTTTTTTTTACATAAAAGCGTTTATAATAGTACATTAAGTGTGACTTGAAAGAACGTGTTACCCATGTTTACGTATGAAACAAGGTGTCGCTATTGCCGCCAGGTTTTTTTAGTAAAAGAAGGCACGAAAAAATATCAGCAGTTTAATCGAGATTAAGACATCATTTTTTTTAGGCGTTTCAATTCGAGGATGAGCTCATCCATTTGGCGCTGCATTTGCTCGGCTTCGAAATAAAACATACTGTTGTTTGACGAATTTGATGAGTTATTTCGGCTTGAATTTGGGTTTGTCCGGCCATTTGCACTGGGATTACTGGAAGCAGTAGCCTCCTCGACTAAACGAAGGGCAAGGCCAGCAGAAATGGTACCGAGCATGTCACTAAGTGTTAAAACAGCAGCACTTGCATAGGCAAAGCGTGCAACTAAAACCTCCAGTGAAGGTTCATTTTTTGGACTTTTATTCAACGAGCTTCCTCCTAGCAAGAGGGTTTTCGTTAGTATATGCAAAAATTTGTGGAATGTGTGAATGTCGAAAGGGGAGTACGAATGTGGATGCAAAAAAACAACAGATTGAATGTCAAAATTGCCATGAAATGATAACAGTTGATTTTGCGACGGCCAATTTTGCTACAGAAGTACGTGTAATGAATGGAAAAAAATCAGAGTCGCGTACATATATAGAAAAATGCCCAAACTGTGGGACGATGAATAAAGTGAAAAGCGACAATAAGGCTGATTGGGGTAAACGAAAAGGGCCCAATATGAAACTGTTTATGTTTTCAGGTTTATTTGGCTGCTTGGCGTTTCTTGTTTTTGGCCTTCTTGCTGTATATTTTGGATTTAAAGGTTTAGGTATAGTATTTGATTGGTTTTTAAATTAGTGATAGCCACAGTTCAACTAAATAACAAGTAATTTGATATAAAACACAGCGATTAAAAGGAATGTGACTTTCTTTTAATCGTTTTTTTGTTTTCTTAATTTTATGAAAATATAGAAAAAAGAAGGATTTTTGTTGTAAAAGATGTTAATTAATAATAATCTTGAATTGTAAGAGTTATCTGTTAATTGATGTGCGGGGGGTGAATGGTTGAAACTTCAGTACGTGTTAAAGGGAAATCGCTATCAATTTCATTCGGTAAAAGAGGTTTTGGCAAAAGCAAGTGAGGCAAAGTCTGGGGATGTATTAGCAGGCATTGCGGCGCAGTCTTCACTTGAACGGATGGCTGCAAAACTTGTATTAAGTGAGCTTACATTAAGGGATATTTTTGAAAACCCAGTCATATCTTACGAGCAAGATGAGGTGACGCGTGTCATTTATGATGATTTGAGTAGACCCATTTATGAGGACATGCAACATATGACAGTGGGTGAATTACGTAATCGAATATTGTCGTTTGAGACGGAACAAATGCAACTGGCCAAAATGAGTAGAGGGTTAACGAGTGAAATGATTTCTGCAGTCGCCAAATTAATGTCGAGCATCGATTTAGTCATGGCCTCACAAAAAATGCGCTATACCGCACATTGCAACACAACCATTGGGGAACGCGGTCGCCTTGCATTTCGCTGTCAACCAAATCACCCGAATGATGTATTGGAGGGCATTCTTTATTCCATAAAAGAAGGACTCTCTTACGGCAGTGGCGATGCGGTTATTGGCGTGAATCCAAATAATGATTCGGTGGACTCGGTAAAAAAGATTTTACAAATGACACATGACTTTATGCAGGAATGGGAAATCCCGACGCAAAATTGTGTACTCGCTCATATTACAACTCAAATGGATGCTGTCAAAGCGGGTGCGCCTATGGCATTAATGTTTCAAAGCTTGGCAGGTACGCAAAGTGCCAATGAAGCATTTGGGATTTCAAAGGAATTATTAGATGAGGGCTATGCGTTAATGAAAGCGCAAGGGACATCTGCGGGTCCAAACTTTATGTACTTTGAAACGGGACAAGGCTCTGAATTTTCACTTGAAACGCATCATGATATTGACATGCAGACGTTAGAAGCGCGGACATATGGTTACGCCCGCCACTGGAAGCCGTTTATGGTGAACAATGTTTCAGGTTTTATTGGTCCAGAAACATTGTATGACGGCAGGCAACTCATTCGTGCGGATTTAGAGGATTTATTTATGGGCAAGTTACATGCCTTACCAATGGGCATTGCGCCAACGTACACGAATCATATGGATGCCGATCAAAACGATCAAGAAATTGGCGGGATGCTAACGGCACTGGCCGGCGCAAACTTTTATATGGGGGTACCTGGTGGAGATGATGTCATGCTGAACTATCAAGATACGAGCTACCATGATGATGCGAGTTTACGAGAAATACTTGGTTTACGACCAATCAAAGAATTTGAAGTATGGCTAGAAAAAATGGGCATTATGGAAAACGGTCGTTTAACAAGTAGAGCAGGGGATTTATCCATTTTTGAGCGATAGGAAGTGAACATATGGATATTGAACAAATTGTCGAGACCGTATTAGCCAAAATTCAACAACAGGGAAGATTGCCGACAGAATCACAGCAAACCATGCAATTTAATGAACCAGCTAGTTCGGTGGACGAACCTCTTAATGCGCAAATTATAGCGCATGCACGAGCGATTACCCCAGCACGAATTGGTATTGGTCATACAGGCACACGCATGAAAACAGCGCATTATCTCCATTTCCGAGTCGATCATGCAGCAGCACAGGATGCGGTGTATCAAGAGGTCGATGAAGCGCTATTACAGAGATTGCAATTGCCGATTTTACACAGCAACGCTAAGGATCTAAAGCAATATTTAATGGATTTACAAGCAGGTAGAACGCTAGCTGAAACTTCAACTTCATGGGTCAAGCAGCATTTAAAGAAGCATATCGACGTGCAAATTATCATTAGTAACGGGTTAAGCTCAGCGGCGATTGAAGCTAATATCGAAAGTATTTTGCCGGCGCTTTTACAAGGCTTGCAACTGAAAAATATTACGATGAATCCGCCTGTTTATGTCAAGCGGGCACGTGTGTGGATACAAGATGAAGTTGCGAAATTAGTAGATTGCAAGCTTGCGATTATTTTAATCGGGGAGCGACCTGGGTTAAATACAGCTGAATCGATGAGTGCTTATTTAATATATCGACCAACTGATAAAACGGTCGAAGCAGATCGAACTGTGATTTCCAACATTCACGAAGCGGGATTAGCGCCTGTTGAAGCAGGTGCTTATTTATCGGAAATAATGGCCCAAATGCTGCAACTCGAATGTACGGGCGTCACATTTATGCGTAAGAAAACTGCTAAGAATTAAGAAAATGGAGGTGGAATGATGGAGTTAATTGGCGTTGTGATTGTTTATATTATTATGGCTTGTGCAGTTGCAGGTGCGTTTGCAGCAATTCGGGATGCAGACAATGGGCTCGGCAAAGAGTTTATGAGTGGTTTACACGCGGTAGGCCATATTTTCGTACCTGCTGCTGGGATTATGGCATCGATTCCCTATTTAACGATTTTCATTGAAAAAGTAGTTAGCCCGATGTTTCATAAAATTGGCGCGGACCCGGCAATTGCGGCTACGACGATTTTAGCGTCTGACATGGGAGGGTATCAGCTCGCAAATGCGTTAAAGGATTCCCATGAAGGCTTAATTATGGCGTTAATTGTAGGCTTTATGGCGGGTGCAACAATTGTATTCTCGATTCCAATGGGACTGGCAATGCTTGATAAGCGCGATCATAAATACATGGCGCTTGGTATTATGGCCGGGGTATTAACGATTCCGATTGGTGCGTTTATTTCAGCAATTATGGTGTCACTATTTGATACGAAAGTTCGTGAAATTATTGATACTTCCAGTGAACCAACGTATATGTTTAGCATATCCGTGCTGCAAATACTCATCAATTTAGCACCACTTTTTGTTTTTGTTATTTTAATCGCACTTGGCTTAAAATTCCTTCCGAATATGATGATTGCAGGATTTATGATTTTCGGTCGCGTATTAGATGCCGGCATTAAGCTTGTATTAGTGTTCTCGATTGTAGAAATTTTCACGGGCCTTTTTTCAACGATTTTCGGTAGCTGGGGCTTTGATCCGATTATGGCGGATGAGGCAGATCAATTCCGAGCGCTTGAAACGGCTGGTTATATTGGGATTATGCTTGCTGGAGCGTTTCCGATGGTGTATTTAATTCGTAAATACTTTGCAAAACCATTAGAATCTGCGGGTGGTAAATTAGGTTTATCGGCAGTGGGAAGCGCGGGGTTACTTGCGACAATCGCCAATATTTTAGCGATGTTCACACTTGTCCGTGATATGCCGCCAAAAGATAAAGTTATTAATATTGCATTTGGCGTATGTGCGGCGTTTTTACTCGGGGACCATTTATCATTTACGGCAAACTTCCAGCCAACGATTATTCTAGCGGTAATTGTTGGGAAATTAGTCGCGGGGATTCTTGCAATTTGGTTAGCGTATAAGCTATCCGTTCCAACTGCGTTGAAGCTAGAAAAAGAGGATCGTGAAGCCGGCATAATTAAACCGGATGAATATAAAGAAGCATAAGTAGGTGAGGCAATGGCGGAGGAAAAAAAGCGCTTTATACAGGAGTTTGTACCGGGAAAGCAGTTAACACTTAGTCATTTGATTGCTAACCCGGATAACGATATGTTGCAAAAACTTGGCATCCAAGAGGTAGGTGCACTGGGGATTTTAACGTGCACACCAAGTGAAACCGTTATTATTGCAGCAGATTTAGCCACGAAAGCATCGCATGTACGCATCGGCTTTTTAGACCGCTTTACAGGAAGCCTCGTGCTTGTTGGGAGTGTGTCTGAAGTAGAAATGGCGCTCATTGCCATTAACGACTTTTTAGAGCGCAAACTAGGCTATACGCCAGCGAACATTACGAAATCGTAGGTGACATGATGAATAAAGTGATGATAATTGGAGCTATTGGAGCAGGGAAATCAACCTTAACAAAAGCATTGCTTAATAAAGAACTAAATGCAGTAAAAACACAGGCACTGAATTATGAAGAGTGGATTGTAGATACGCCAGGTGAATATTTAGAAAATCCTTTGTTTTATAAAAATATTATGGCTACATCTCTAGAAGTTTCGCATTTAATTTATTTACAAGATGCGACGCGCCAATTATCAAATTTCCCGCCATTTTTTGGAACAGGTATGGCAAAGCTACCGATTGGTGTCGTCACAAAGTGTGATGTGGAGAATGCCAATATCGAGCAGGCTATTTACTGGTTAAAACAAGTCATTGGGCAAGCACCGATTGTCATTACATCCGCAGTGGAGCAGATTGGTACCGAGCATATTCGCCAGCTTGTCGGCTGTAACAGTGTGCAGGAAATGCGGGATTATGTAGAACGTGCCAATGATCCACAATGTTTTTTTGCATAGGAGGTGGGGGTAGATGGCAGCGAAAACACAAACATTACTCAGTGCAGGTATTGATATCGGTACGAGCACAACGAAAATCGTCATTAGCCGTTTAACGATGCAAAATACAGCAGGTCAAACCCATGTGCCACGCATAGAAATTGTGGATAAAGAGGTGGTTTATAAAAGCCCGATTTTTCGCACACCCCTACGCGATGATGTCACGATTGACGTCCAAAAGGTAGAGCAAATCGTATTTGAGCAATACAAATTAGCGAATGTGACGCCTAAGCAAATTGAAACTGGGGTTGTTCTCATTACAGGGGAAACGGCAACAAAGAAAAATGCGCGGGAAGTTATTCATTTTTTATCCGATGCAGCGGGTGATTTTTTAGTCGCAACGGCCGGTCCGGATTTAGAAAGTATTTTAGCAGCAAAAGGATCCGGAGCAATTGCGTATTCAAAAAATAATGCAAAGGTTATCGCCAATATTGATATCGGTGGTGGCACAACGAATATTGCGGTAGTAAAGCACGGGGAAGTGATTGGTACCGTGACGCTGCATGTAGGCGGTAGATTAATAGAATACCAGCAACATAAAGTCACTCAAATCGCACCGTCAATCCAGCGTTTACTGCAAAAGCATACGATGCGTTACGAACGAGGACAGAAACGAGATGAACAAATCGAACGTTACGTCATTGAGCAAATGGTGATAAGTCTTTGTGCAGTACTTCAAGCAGAGCAGAAAAGCGAGCGCATCCCGTTATTGCTTGGGCATGTTCCAAACTGGCAGGAGCCCGTACAAGCGATTATGTTTTCAGGCGGCGTAGCCCAATGTATGTATCCGACAACAGACGCGAGCTGTAATACGGGAACGTTTGATGATCTCGGTCAAAAAATCGCGGAAGCCCTGCAGCAAAGTGAAGAATTGAAGCGGTATGAATGGCTGCCACCAAATGAAACGGTGCGTGCTACTGTTACTGGCGCTGGGTCACAGTCAACAGATGTAAGCGGGGCAACGATTGAACTAGACGAAAACGTACTACCGTTAAAAAATGTACCGGTTGTAACCTGTGATTTGCAGAAGCAAACGACCGGCATGACTGAAGTAGTGAAAACAACGATCCAACAGGCAATGCGGTTATTTGATAGTGAACAGAGCGGTGAACCGTTTGCGCTGTATTTAAAAAATATCCCGTATTTTAATTTTACAGATATCCAGCAACTTGCAAAAATGATTGTCGGGAATTGGCCTGAAAATAATGCGCTCATTGTCGTCATTCTAGAAGCTGATTATGCCAAAGTACTTGGGCAAAGCATGGTGCAGTTGAAGGGGCAAAAACAGCTCGTTTGCATTGATCAAGTAGATGTACGGACCGGTGATTATATCGACATCGGGCGTATGATGCAGGCGGGCGTTGTACCTGTTGTTGTAAAAACATTAGCATTTCATCAAGCATGAGGAGGTGGAGACATTCGATGAATTTATCGATTAATTTAGGAGGCATCACGTACGCCTTTCGAGATTTAAAAGAGTTATTTGCGAAGGCGAACGAACAAAAATCAGGCGATGAATTAGCAGGCATTGCAGCGGAAACCGTACAAGAACGCATCGCTGCAAAAGCAGTAATGAGTGACATTTTACTAAAGGATATTCGTGAAAATCCACTGATTCCGTATGAAGAGGATGAGGTTTCACGTTTACTCGATGAGGATTTAAACGAGCCGATTTACAACGAAATTCAACATTGGTCCGTAGCTGAACTACGTGAGTATATTCTGCGTTTAGATGTAACAAATACCGAGCTTCGTCGCATGAGTAAAGGGCTAACATCGGAAATGATTGCGGCTGTAACAAAGCTAATGAGCAATATGGATTTAGTGTATGCGGCTAATAAAATTGAAATCATCACCACTTGTAATAGTGCAATTGGTCAAAGGGGTACGTTGTCATCAAGGCTACAGCCGAACCATCCGACAGACAATATTGATGGCATTATGGCTTCTTTAAAAGAAGGGTTAGCGTATGGTGTAGGAGATGCGGTAATCGGCATTAATCCTGTTGATGATTCGGTTGAAAGTGTGAAGCGTGTGCTACATGCGACAAAGGAATTTATGACGGAATGGCAAGTGCCCACGCAAAACTGTGTACTGGCACATGTGACAACGCAAATGAAGGCCATTCGTCAAGGCGCTCCAGCAGATATGGTGTTTCAAAGCATTGCTGGTACAGAAAAAGCGAATCGCGCATTTGGTATTTCAATCGAGCTGTTAAAAGAAGCGCAAAGCTTAATTAAAAAGCAAGGTACATCGGCAGGACCGAATCAATTTTACTTTGAAACGGGACAAGGCTCTGAGTTATCAGCGGAAGCACATTATGATATTGATCAATTAACGCTTGAATCGAGAAACTACGGCTTTGCACGCCATTTTAATCCGTTTATCGTCAACACCGTTGTTGGTTTTATTGGGCCGGAGTATTTATATGATAGTAAGCAGGTGATTCGTGCGGGTTTAGAGGATCATTTTATGGGCAAAATGCACGGCCTGCCAATGGGTGTGGATATTTGTTATACGAATCATATAAAAGCCGACCAAAATGACAATGAAAATTTAGGGGTGCTACTCGCTGCAGCGGGTGTGAATTTTATTATTGCTGCACCAATGGGCGATGACGTCATGCTGAATTATCAGTCGATGAGCTATCATGATGTTCCGACACTGCAAGAACTGTTCAATAAAAGACCAGCACCACAATTTGAACGTTGGCTCGAAAAAATGGGTATTACGGAAAATGGCCGCTTCACAAGTCGCGCAGGCGATTTAACGATTTTCGAAAAGTAGGTGAAAACGTGGATAAGGCATTAGTGGAAATGATTACAAAATTAGTGACCGAACGCTTACAGCAGGAGCACAGTGATTTGAAGCAACCAAAAGCAGTTGAAATTCCAAGTTCGAATGAGCCATTTATTGAGCTTTTTCAGCAAAGAAAACCGAGTAGTACACAAGTGGTTAGTACGTCTCAAAAAGCGCAAAACGCCAAAGTGTTTGCAGAAACAGTTGATGACAAGTTTGCGCATGCTCGTTCGAAAACACCGGCACGAGTTGGCGTGGGACTCACGGGGCCAAGACCTTTGACCAATACCATGCTAAAGTTCCGCTTTGATCATGCAGCTGCAGTCGATGCGGTTTACGGGGAAGTGGAGCAAGGCTTACTTGAAAAATTGAAGCTGTTTACAATTGACACAAAGGCGCTTGATGACAAGGAAACGTACATTTTACGACCGGATTTAGGACGTAAATTAACGGATGCAGCGAAGGAAACATTGCTACAAAAATGTGAGAAAAACGCGCAAGTACAAATCATCGTTTCCAATGGCCTAAGTGCGAGTGCAATCAATGCTAATTTAGAAAATGTGCTTTTATCATTACAGCAAAGCTTAGCAAGTTTAAATTTGAAAATGGGGACACCGTTTTATATCGAACAAGGACGCGTTGGTTTAATGGATGATATCGGTGAAGTATTACAGCCGGAAGTGGTTGTCTACTTGATTGGCGAGCGCCCAGGCTTAGTATCGGCAGAATCAATGAGTGCGTATTTGTGCTATAAGCCGCGTAAAGAGACGATTGAATCAGACCGTACCGTCGTCTCCAATATTCATAAAGGCGGGATTCCACCTGCAGAAGCTGGGGCGTATCTCGGGAATTTAATTCAGAAAATTTTGAAATACGAAGCAAGTGGTGTAACGCTCGTGCAAAGAGAGGAATAGGAGGCGAAACCATTGTCTAATAAATTGATGGCCGATATTTTGGCGATGCAAATTATTCCACGCGTCAATACGCAGTTGGCCAAGGAACTGCAATTAGCGGATTGGCAGCAAAGCGTAGGCATTGTGACCTTGACCATTGATGACGTTGGCTATACCGCAATCGATGAAGCGACAAAAAAGGCCGATGTCGAAGTTGTCTATGCGAAAAGCTTTTATGCTGGCGCCGCGCATGCATCGGGTCCATTATCTGGTGAAATGATCGGGATTGTCGCAGGTTCGTCACCTGATGAAATTCGAAGCGCGTTTGATGCGATTGAACAAAAGGTTGCGTATGATGCCTATTTTGAAGAGCTCGCACCGGGACATGCGATTTATGCACATACCGTTTCAAGCTGTGGTAGCTATTTAGCTCAAACGGCGGATGTTCCTGTAGGTTCGGCATTAGCGTATGTGATCGCGCCACCACTTGAGGCAATCGTTGGACTGGATGCGGCATTAAAGGCAGCGGATGTGGAGTTAAAAGTATTTTTCGGTCCACCTTCTGAAACGAACTTCGGTGGGGGTTTGTTAAGTGGGAGTCAATCATCTTGTAAAGCAGCTACTGATGCATTTCGCGCGGCAATCGAACGCATTATCGAAAATCCGATTGATGCATCATAAGGGGGTGAAATGGTGATTCATTTGTTTGGCACAGAACAAGAAAATAACAGTAGTCCACAGCAAGAAGTCGATGCAAAAGTCCAACTCGCATTGGAAGCACAAAAAATTTATGAAACGTATAGTCAGCAGCAAGTAGACCGAATCGTGAAGGCAATCGCGGATGCGACTTATGCAAAATCGCTGGAGTTGGCACAATTAGCTGTGCAGGAAACAGGCATGGGTGTTGTAGCACATAAAAAAATGAAAAACGAAGTCGGCTCAAAAGCAGTATATGAGGATATTAAAGCATTAAAAACGGTAGGAATTATTAGCGAGAATCGTATGAAAAAAGTGGTGGAAATGGCTGCACCATACGGAGTTGTCGCAGCCATTATTCCAACAACTAACCCTACATCAACGGCTATTTTTAAAGTGCTTATTGCGTTAAAAACTCGTAATGCCATTGTTGTAAGTCCCCATCCGTATGCAGTTGGGTGTACGAAAGCGGCGTTGGAAGTATGTGAGGAAGCCGCGGTAAAAGCCGGTGCACCACCGGGACTGATTCAGTGCTTAACGCAAAAGTCGATGGAGGCAACACAAAGCCTTATGACGCATCCAAACACGCATGTCATTTTAGCAACGGGTGGCGGTGGGCTCGTGAAAGCAGCCTATAGCTCTGGCAAGCCTGCCTATGGTGTAGGGCCAGGGAATGTGCCGGTATATGTCGAGAAGTCGGCCAAGCTCGATAAGGCACTAAAGCAAATTGTTGATAGTAAAAGCTTTGATTACGGAACGATTTGTGCGACCGAGCAAGCACTTATTGTGGACGGGGCAATTTACGATAAAACGCTCGATAAGCTTCAAAAACTAGGTGCGTATCTGTTAAATGATGTTGAAAAAGCAAAAATGGAGAAGGTTATCTCACCAGAAGTCGGCAAGGTCAATCCAAAAATTGTGGGGCGTTCTCCACAAACAATTGCGCAAATGGCAGGCATTACTATACCTACAAACACGAAAATCATCATTGGAATCGAAACGAAGGTCGGAAAAGACGTGCCGTTTTCATTAGAGAAGCTGTCGCCGATACTTGCGCTTTACAAGGTGCAGTCGAGTGACGAGGCAAAGTCGCTATGCTTACAGTTACTAAACTTAGGTGGTCGTGGGCATACGCTTTCGATTCATACAGAAAATGATAAACTCGCAAAAGAATTTGCACTTGATTTACCCGTTTCACGCATCGTCGTCAATACGATGGCAACGATGGGTGCAGTAGGTGGAACGACGAATTTACGACCATCGTTTACGCTAGGCTGCGGGACGTTTGGTGGCAATATTACATCTGATAATATTTCGGCCGAGCATTTAATGCTCACAAAGCGATTGAGCTATGGGGTTAGAGAAGTAAGTGTCCCAAGCGCGCCGGTTGAACAGATTGAGCACTTTGTGAAATCAACTGATACGAGTGCCATTGATGAGGCACTTGTTGCAAAAATTGTCGAAGAAGTAATAAAAAAATTACAGTAAATTGGAGGAATGAATAATGAATCGAGAAGGTACAGCATTAGGGATGGTAGAAACAAAAGGGTTAGTAGGTGCAATTGAAGCGGCAGATGCAATGGTAAAGGCGGCAAGCGTGAATCTAGTAGGAAAAGTGCATGTAGGTGGCGGGATTGTAACGGTGTTAGTGCGTGGGGATGTAGGTGCTGTGAAGGCGGCAACGGATGCTGGTGCAGCAGCGGCGGAGCGAGTTGGCGATTTATTGTCTGTTCACGTAATTCCACGTCCGCATAATGAATTAGAATTAATTTTACCGAAGCTAGAGCAATAATGACATAAAAGGAGATGAATTGGATGACCTATCAACTCTTTTCAATTCCAATCGCTGTGTCAGCCCGACATGTTCATCTCACGGAAGAACATATTGCGACGCTTTTTGGGGCAGATGTAACGTTAACGTTTGATTTTAATTTATCACAGCCGGGGCAATTTGCGGCGACCGAGCGCGTATCTCTCAAAGGACCAAAAGGACAAATTAACGAAGTACGCGTTTTAGGTCCAGCACGCGCGAACTCTCAGGTAGAAATTAGTAAAACCGATAGCTTTTTACTTGGAGTTGCCCCGCCGATTCGGCAATCAGGTGATATCGAAAATAGTGAGGCCATTACGATTGTTGGGCCATGTGGGGAAGTGTCGCTTACGCAAGGGTTGATTATCGCGAAGGCACATATTCATATGCATGACGATGAGGCGACCCAGTTTCAAGTAAGTGATGGGGATCTGGTAGATGTGATCGTTGAATCGGAGCGTCCGATTACGTTTCATCAAGTCGTCATTCGTGTATCTCCCCATTTTAAACTCGAAATGCATATAGATACCGATGAAGGAAATGCCAGTAATTTAAGCCGTGGCTACGGGGTGATTCATAAGCTAGAGCGAGGTGAATTGTATGGATGAACAATTGATTCGTACGATTGTTGAACAGGTGCTTAGTCAAATGCAACCGACAAAACCTACACAAGCACCGCCTGGTAAAATCCCGATTGCGGTGTCTGCGCGCCATGTGCATTTAAGTGAGGAGCATGTCAAATTGTTGTTCGGCGAAAACTATACGTTAACGTCGAAAGCCCCACTTTCACAGCCGAATCAATTTGCCTCACAAGAACAGGTGACGCTTGTTGGACCGAAAGCCACGCTTCATCAAGTGCGCGTGCTTGGCCCAGCAAGAAGCTTGTCGCAAGTGGAAATTAGCATGACCGATGCGAGGACACTTGGAATTGATGCCCCGCTTCGCTATTCAGGCGATACGAGTGACTCGGCACCCATTACATTGATTGGACCAAAAGGGAGCCTGTATTTAAAAGAAGGCTGTATCATTGCGGCTGCACATATTCATATGAATGAACAGGACGCAAAAGCACTGCATGTTGTCGATGGCCAGTTTGTGAATGTTCAAACCTGCAGTGTGAGGCCCCTTGTATTTCAACAGGTTAAGGTGCGGGTGTCGAGTCGTTTTCAATTAGAAATGCATATTGATACCGATGAAGGCAATGCGGCACATATTCAAGGAAATGGTTATGGAGAGCTTGTGACAGCGGGTGTTCATAAAGCACCAGCTGAACTGCCACCACAACAGGTGCAGCAGCTTGTCCCACCTAAGCAAACAGCCGTCATGACAAAAAAGTTAATTACGGAGCAGGATATAAAAGAACTGCGTCAGCAAGAATTGGTTATCAAAAAACGCACGATGATGACCGCACTCGCACAAGATATGGCACGTAAAAAAGGTATTACAATTGTACGGCAATAGGGCAAAGTAGGTGATGGATGTATGATAATCGCACGTGTAATAGGCAATGTATGGGCAACGCGTAAGGAAGAAAATTTAAGTGGATTAAAGCTACTCATTGTACAACCAATTGATTCAAAAAATCAGCCCATTCGTCAGGAACTCGTTGTTGCAGATCGCATCGGCGCAGGAATTGATGATGAAGTATTGGTGACGAGTGGTGGTGCCGCACGCTATATTTTATCGGACGTCCCACTACCGATTGATGCGGTAGTCATTGGTATTATCGATTCAACAGAGGTAAGAGGTGAGAAAAATGGCTAAAGCAATGGGTATGATTGAAACAAAAGGACTGATTGGTTCGATTGAAGCTGCCGATGCAATGGTGAAGGCAGCACATGTTGAAATTGTAAAACAGGAAATGATTGACGGCGGAATCGTCACGATTTTAGTCGAGGGGGATGTCGGAGCTGTACAGGCAGCTGTTGATGCAGGAAAACAGGCAGCAAGTCGTGTTGGAGAGTTATTAGCGGCGCATGTCATTCCAAGGCCGGATGAGCAAGTGGCCAAACTTTTTGAAAAGCCAGCACCTCTGAAACCCGTGTTGAAAAAGACTTCTCCGAGAGCAAGTGTGAAAAAGCAAGGGGAGGAGTGATGGCATGTCATTTAAGCGACATAAAATTGCGATTATTGGCGCGGGTAATACGGGCATGACAGCAGCACTCTACCTGGCGCAAAAACAATTAGGTGATGTGGTACTCGTTGATATACCTGAAGTCGTCAATCCGACAAAAGGAAAGGCGCTCGATTTACTACAGGTAGGGCCAGTAGAACGTTTTAATGTGCGTATTGAAGGCACGGATCAGTACGAGGCAATTCAAGATGCACGTCTTGTAATCGTCACGGCGGGTTTACCACGAAAGCCAGGCATGAGTCGTAATGATTTAGTCGAAACGAATGCAAAAATTATGAAGCAGGTCGCCGTCAATATAAAACACTACGCACCGGAAAGTATTGTCATCGTGCTAAGTAACCCAGTCGATGCGATGACCTATGTTTGCTTAAAGGAAACCGGCTTTGCACCACACCGTGTCATCGGTCAATCGGGTTTACTGGACGGGGCGCGCTTTAATACGTTTGTCGCGCAGGAGCTGGGTGTTGCGGTTGAGGATGTCTCGAGCTTTGTGTTAGGTGGACATGGTGACGAAATGGTACCATTCATCCGTTACTCGTACGTTGGCGGAATCCCGCTAGAAAAGGTGATGGCAAAGGATCGCATTGACGCAATCGTTGAGCGCACGCGAAAAGGTGGCGGTGAAATTGTTGCGTTGCTTGGAAATGGCAGTGCTTTCTATGCACCAGCTGCGGCAACCGTGAAAATGGCAGAGGTCATCATGCGTGATGAAAAACGCATAATACCGAGTGTTGCCTATCTACAAGGGCAATACGGCTACGACAATTTATGCTTAGGTGTGCCGACCATTTTAGGCGGGAATGGTATTGAAAGTATTATCGAGCTGGATTTATTGCCTGATGAAAAAGAGGCGCTCCATCTATCCGCCTCGGTCGTAAAAGAGCTCATTACGATTTGTGACCAAATGCAATAAGAGATGCCATATGCGACGAATTCATGTTATAATGAATTTTTCGTGGAGGTGTAGAAGATTATGAGTAAAAAATGGACAATCCAATCCATTCGTGAATACGTAGAAAAAAATACAGATACAAAATTGTTATCAACTGAATTTACAGGCTTTTCACAAAAACTAGATTTCCAATGTGCATGTGGGACAACATTCCAAAAGCCATGGAAAAAATTCAAAGAAAACAAACAACAAAAATGTGATGTTTGTCAGCCACCGAAAGAGTCTCGCTAAGGGATATTTTTTAGTGGATAGAAGAGTATAAACTTTTTAGGGAAATCCACATAAGAAAAGACATCATTTCGCGCTATTTGGCGCGAAATGTGTTTTTCTAAGCTGAACAAATAAAAAGAAACGTAGGTGCAAATCGCAACCACGTTTCTTTTTTTATTGTGCAATATACGAGCAAATATAATCCGTTACGGTTTCTACCTCAAGCTTAAACTTCGCGTTCGCCGGTACGTAAAATACACCCTCACCATCAATTGTTTGCCAGTCCGAGTCTGGTAATTGATAGCGCAATTTCCCAGCACTAATGACCATTTCCTCTTTTAAATCCGTCCCAAATTCATAGTTACCTGGCAGCATAATCCCCAGTGTTTTATAGCTTCCATCAGCGAATGTGATTTTGCGGCTTGTAACCTTTCCATCAAAATACACATTCGCTTTCTTTGTGATTTCTACGTTTGTAAATGACATGTTATGTAACCTCTCTTTCTAACAACACTATAGCATAATAATTGTTAGAAAAATCAGTTACCTTTATAGTTCTTTTCGCTAAGTTCGATCGCACAATGAGATTATTCGGTTACGACTTTGCCCTCTGTTTGCTTTAGCTCGGGGTGCGCCATTTCGAGAATTGACGGGCGCAGTAATAACAGTACGAGAGCCATTAAAATCAAGCCGCTTGCAAAAAGAATGTAGTAGGCAGGTATTAGATCAAATAATACACCGTACCCGAGTGTACCAATAGGCATCGCGCTCATTGACATCATTTCAATAATCCCAAATACACGTCCACGGTACTCTTCGGTAATTGTCGTTTGGAACATGACCCCAAGTGGTGTGTTTGTAATAACACCTAGCGTACCGAATAATACCATAATGACAAAATAATAAACGAAATTCCAAATCATTGGTAAAGGAAACAGGACGGGTAATCCGATTAACATAACGACTGTAGCAGTGGCAAATGTCGAACGTTTTACAATGACTAATGGGAACTGGATTTGCTTTCGTGAAGCAAAATAAATCGATGTTAACAGCATCCCAATCGCACCACCAGCTTCAATAAAGCCGATTTGTGTTGGATCAATTTCAAGTACTGTAACTAAAATATAACTGCCACCAACGCTTACCGACATAAAGAATAAATTTAACCATAATGCTAACCAAAGAATCGCTTTTAATGTAGGCTGCGTATTGACGTAACGGAAACCTGCCTTAAAGCTCTCAAACATCGTTTCTTGTTTTTGAACATCGTTTGTTGGGCTTTCTTTTTTAAACAAATTGAAATTCATCGTGGCTTCTAATGTAAATGTAACAAGTGCCGCAAAAATAAATACTGCTAAAAATACTTCCATTGATACAAAGCCAAACAGCATTCCTCCAACAATCGGCCCTCCAATGCCGGCTACTGAGCTAGATAGCTGATTGAAGCTCATCGCCTTTTGTAAACGCGCCTCATCGACTAAATTGGCAATGGAAGCAGAGAATGCAACACTTGAAAAGCTACTAAAAATACTGTTAAATACCGTTGCTGTATAAACTGCTGCGAGTGATAAACCAAATTCATGTGTGTAGAGTAGTAATGCAGAAACGGTTAGAATCACACCAGCCTGCCCACCAAGCACTAACTTTTTTCGTGAAATACGGTCACTTAATATGCCGACAATTGGTGAAATAATAATACGTGGTATAAAGCTTAAAATGACGTTTAATGCAAAGCTTAGTGACGAGCCTGTTTTCGATAAAATATATAAGCTCATTCCAAAACTATAAACGCCTGCCCCAAGTGAGCCAACCATTTTACTAATTAGAAATGTGTATAAATGATACGTTGCTTTTTTTAACTTTTGCTGTTCGTTCATGTGCAAATCCCCTTTTGTTTAATTTAATTAAACTTATAATAACGGATAAATTTGGCTATTGCAATATAAATGTTTAATTTAATTAAAAATATTCTAAAATTTATATCTTTAATGAATCTGATTTGTTTAATGAAATTAAATTATTCCTTTTGTAGTAAGGATTTGTTACACTGTTTTTAGTGAGGTGGCAACGTGATGAATTTAGGTGAAAAAATTAAACGACTTCGTAAAGAGCGTAAAATGACGCTTGCCGAAGTGGCGGGTGACAAATTATCAAAAGGGATGCTTAGTTTAATTGAAAACGGCAAGGCCCAGCCTTCAATGGAAAGCTTGCAGCATATTGCCAAGCAGCTAGGGATTGATGTGTCGGAGCTGATGCAAACAGGTGAAGTAAATGAAATTCGTGAATTATATAAGCAGGTTGAGGCATTGCGACTTGCAATTAATAATGAATACGTAAAAGAAAAGTATATGCAGCTTTATCAAAATCTCTTGGATTTGATTGATCCTTATGTGAAGGAAGGCAAATTAAAGGGACAAACATATGAAGAAGTGTCATTATATGAAACGTATGTAGTGATGCGCAATCGCTTAAAAATAGACGAATCAACGGATGTATACTATGACATTATTCAGATGTATGAGAAGGTGCATGCCTATTCGAAAATTTTAAACGTATATAGCCGTTTAGCCATCTATGAATTCGAAAAGCGTGCATATGAAGCTGCGCTTGACGTGTTAATTGAGGCGGAGAAATATGTGGATAAATATGATCATTTAATTGGCGTACTTGAAAAACTAGATTTGTATTACAATATTACAGTGATGTACGCGGCGATTAATGAAAATGAAAAGGCTGAAAATTATTTAGAAATGGCCTTAACGATTGCGAAAGAGAAAAAGGTTATTTATCGATTGAATGACTTCTATCGCTTTTTGTTTGTCAGTTATTGTGAAGAGGACAATGTTGAAAAGGCGAAGTATTATATAGATAAGATTCATGCAATGACAAGTATATTAGAGGATCCAATTGAATTATATGTGGAGCAGTTATTGACGTTATTTTATATTAATTCGATTGAAAAAGATTATGAAAAAACAATTGCCACTACATTTGATCAATCATTTTTGCCAGAGGAAGTTTATGCGGATGCCAATCATTTCTTCCATGGTGAATATGGGTATGCTTACTGGAAATTAGGTCGTTTTGAAGAAGCACTGGAGCAACTAAAACATATTCGTATGCCAGAGCAAAACCATCATCCAATCGATTTAGTCCGTCTTTACCGTTCATATGCAATTCGTGCGTTATGTTATTTTGAACTTGGAGATATTGAAAATGCCAAGCGTGATATTTTATACGCGGTAGATGGTGTGAAAGATTTAAAAGATTTATATGATAAGAAATTTATTCATGAAGCCTATAAAAAAATTATGTAGTTACAAGCCATCACTCAATATTGGGGTGATGGTTTTTTCATTTTAACAGGTCGTTTTTTGGTGCTAAATTGTATGTGTACAAGGTGCTCAAATAAAACGAGCCAACAGAACCGTCCTATATCCAAAAACCTAGGCATATAGTAATCTACTAACCCCATAAAAAATAGTAGCAAATATGGATTTCTCTTATATTTTAAAAAATTCGCATAATTCTACAATATATTTAATATGTAGCTGTTAAAATTAATACGTTAACCAAAATTATGGTAGACATACTTTTGGATAGCCAAATTAAAGAAATCTAAAGGAGCTAAACGAATGAAGAAAAATGGATTCACCTCTGTCTTTTCTAAGATTGCATTATCATTTTTACTTATCATTTCGATGATTTCACCTCACTTTGCTGTTGTACAGGCAGAAACGACAGGGGCTATTGGCGTTGACGAGGCACTCGCGCAGTTTGATGCCACCTTAGTAAAACCAAATGTGACAGTAGAGGGATATATAGTAGGGTTTGCCAAAAGTGAAACATCGTATGTGGTGGTAGCGGAAAGTGATACAAATGTTGCGATTGCCGCGTCACCGGATGAAACCGATGTTACGAAAATGTTATATATACAGCTCCCGGCTTCACCTAGTTCGTACAGAGCGGACTTCGGATTAAAAACGAATCCGAGTAATTTAGGTAAAAAAGTGATCATATCGGGATCACTTGAAAAATATTTTGGCAATCATGCTGGATTAAAATCGTTGTCTTCGATGGCCTTTGTTGGAAATGAACCAACGGACCCTACCGACCCAACTGGTAACGAGTCGACTATTGCTCAAGCTCGAGCAGCTGTAGGTACTGACCAAACCGTTCAAATTCAAGGAACGGTGACTACAAAACCTGGTAACTGGGGTGGAAAAGCCTTCTACGTGCAGGATGATTCGGCAGGGGTTTATGTTTTCTCGAGTTCTGCAGAAGCAGGAAATTTAACCGTTGGGGACATCGTAAAAATCACAGGGAAAACAACTTTATTTAATGGGGAAGTCCAGTTTAATTCACCAACAATTGAACGCATTGCAACTGGGACCGTACCTGCACCACAAACTGTGAATTTACCGATTGCTGATGACAGTACACAAGGTGAGTTAATTACGATTGAAAATGTGACGATTAAGGAGTTAAAAGCTTCGGGTACATTTGGCACGTTTGAATTTAAAGCAGTGGATGCAGCAAACAATGAATTATTAGTGCGTCATGATAATCGTACGGGCTATCAATTGGCCAATTTTGAAGCAGACGGTTATAACAACAATGATGTTGTAACGATTACAGGAATTGCTGCTATCTTTAATGGCACGTATCAATTAAAAACGCTTGGCGCGGAAAGTTTTAGCTTAGTAGAAAACGATATTCCGACACAAGTGGCGAATGTGAAAGCTTCTCCAGTGGCGGGCGAAATTTTTGCAGGCACGAAGGTTACTTTAACAACAGAAACACCAAATGCAACAATTTATTACACGGTGGATGGTTCGGAACCAACTACAGCAAGTGCAGTTTACGACGTGGCAACGGGAATTGTTGTAAATGAAGCGCTGACGATTAAAGCATTCGCTACGGCAACAGACTTAGATCAGAGTAATGTTGCTACATTCGCTTATACCGTGAAAACGGAAGCGACAGTTATTTCAATTGACGAAGCGCGTAACGCAATAATCGGGCAAGATGTCATTGTCTCAGGGATTGTTACAGCAAAATTAGAAACAGCAACTGCCCATATCCAAGATGAAACGGGTGCAGCGATTGCGATTTACCCGGCTGATAGTCTTTCTGCAACTGTTGGAGATCGCGTGACGGTTCAAGGGAAAGTGGCTGAATATAGCGGGTTAAAGCAATTAACAAATATCTCACTTGTAGGTTCACCAGTTCCATCTACAATGCCAGCGCCACAAGTCATTACAAGTGCAGGAATTGCCGAAGAAAATGAGTCTAGATTTGTAACACTTCAAAATGTAGCCATTACAGGTTCAGGGCAAAACTTTACTGGAACAGACACGGCGGGTTCATTTGCGATTTACGATAAAACAAGAGATTCAGGCTTAGTTGCCGGAAAAACATATGGTGAAGTTACAGGGATTGTTGGGCAGTTTACAAATCATCAACTGTTGCCAATCCGCATTATTGAAGATACAACAAAGGTTCAAAACATCCAAGCATCTCACACAGGTGGCGTAACGGCTGGTACGAAGGTAACGCTATATACCATTACAGCAGATGCGACAATTTACTACACAGTGGATGGCTCAACACCAACAGTATCAAGTACAAAGTATACAGATGGCATTACCGTAAATAATCCAATGACAATTAAAGCAATTGCTGTAAAAGAAGGGTTAACAAACAGTGCGATTGCGACATTTGTCTATGAAATTATTGACACGGAAAACGCCACAATTCGTGATATTCAGGGGGCAAGTCACACATCCCCATATATCGATTTAACGGTAAGTGATGTGGAAGGAATCGTAACGTTTGTGTTGGACTCTTCTAACTTTATTATGCAAGAAAAAGATAGTTCAACATTCGATGGCGTAAAATCAACGGCAATTAAAGTGAATAAATCCGCTCATGGAATCGTGCTAGGGGATGCCGTAAAAGTAACCGGCAATGTAACAGAAGCTGGAGGCAACACGCGATTAAAAGATACACAAATTTCAGCAACACTGATTACAAAAACAGGAACAGACCAAATTCCAGAATTTCTAGTTATGGGCGAGGATTTATTCCCACCGAATAAAATTATCGACAATGATAGTTTTGCAATGTTTGATCCCGATGAGGACGGTATTGATTTTTGGGAGTCAATCGAGTACATGCGTGTTTCATTCCCAGAAGCACAGGTGATCGGACCAATCTATAACAATGATTCGCCGATTGTGGTACCAAGCACAACAAACAACCTATTTAACGTAAATGGCGGTCTAAATATCGCGGCCGATGATTACAACCCAGAAAAAATTATGCTTGAAGGGGTAGCGGGGAAGAACTATGAGTCTGGTGATCGTTTTAATGAGGCGCTAATCGGATTCGTGGAGAACTTCACGGATGGCTATCGCTTGAATACGAACAAACTATTCCCGGATGTAACGAAGGCGAATATTCAGCAAGAGGTGACACATCTTGTACCGGTAGCAGACAAGTTAAATGTTGCGGCATACAATATCGAAAACTTCTCGAATAACACAGCCAATACATCGGATGAAAAAGTAGCGAAAATTGCAGGAACCTTTGTCTACAACATGAAATCACCGGACATTATTACATTAGTGGAAGTACAAGACAATGATGGGGAAACCGATTCAGGTAATGCCGATGCCTCGGAAAGTTATATGCGTTTAATCAATGCGATCAAGGCTGCGGGCGGACCTGCTTATGACTGGATTGACGTTATGCCAATTAATAATACGGTAGGCGGTGCACCAGGCGGAAATATTCGTGTCGGATACTTGTATAACCCAACACGCGTGTCGTTAGTGGAAGGAACAAAAGGAACAGGTGATCAAGCGAATGCATGGACTGCAGATGGAAACCTAACATTAAATCCAGGTTTTGTGGATCCTTCAAAATTTGTTGATACACGTAAACCAATTGCGGCAGAATTTGAGTTCCAGCAAGAACGCATCATTGTTATCGGGGCTCACTTAAATTCGAAGGGTGGGGACGATTCGTTATGGGGACCAACCCAGCCGCCGGTTTTAGGTTCTGTAGCGGAACGTTTGCAACTGGCACAAGCAATGAATGACTTTATCGCTCAGGGGCTTGCAAAAAATCCTGACTTAAATATTGTCGTTGCAGGTGATATGAATGACTTTGAATTCACACCAGCATTGGCAACGTTAAAAGGTGGCGTTTTAACAAATATGGTTGACCGGGCACAAGAGGAAGATCGTTTCACGTACTACTTCCAAGGAAATAACCAAGTGCTAGATCATATTTTAGTTTCAAATAATCTTGCGGATGTGACTGAGATTGATTTGATTCATATGAATGCGAACTTTACCGAAGCGCAAGGTCGTGCATCTGACCATGACCCGGTATTAGTGCAAATTGATTTGAAAGCAGGGAAAGAGGAAGCTCAGCCAATCATACCTGAAGATGTATATAGCTATAGTAATTACAAAACCGGTAAATTAATTATGAATCGCCCAAGCATTTCACTGACATTAGGTGAAAATACGACTATTAAAAATGGGATTGCGGTATTTAGTGAATACGCTGAATTCCACGGTGTCGGATTTGCCGATAAAACCGTAATTATTAGTCCGAAAAAAGGTAATGCGGTCATTGATTTTAAAGGCACGCAAATGGGCGAAATTATTATTGAAGGTAAACATGTGAAAGAAATACGCAATTTACCTGTTGGCGTGAAAATCACTTACGTCAAGGGCGCGGTTAAGTCTGAAATAGAGTTTAAGTAAGACGGTGAAGAGAACCATCATGTGAGAACAACTCATGTGATGGTTTTTTCTACGTCTAGGCTAAAGGACGCTTTCGCACGTTTTTTATTTTAACAGGTCGTTTTTCGGTGCCAACATGCATTTTATCATTCTTCCGCCAGAAAACCCCCACTTCAATGAATGCGCAGGGGAATCGCCCAATGAGTAAGTGGGGGATGAATGGCGGTTGGGATTAGCCAAAATGCTTGTCTGAATGCGAACGTATGTGCTATAATTAAGATATCTTACTATTCTGTATAAAGGAGGTGTCTCATGAAGCATAAAGCCTTTAAATTTCGTATTTTCCCAACGAAAGTGCAGGAAATTCTCATTAATAAAACGTTTGGCTGTGCGCGCTTTGTTTTCAATCAGCTGTTGGCCGAACAAAAACAACAGGACCACTACTGGCACGTCACCGAAGAACTTTTCCAAGCCGGCCAATTGCCTCAAAACACGTGGCAAGGAACGTTCTTTAAAAAGTACGACAATATCAAAAAACTACCTCATTTAAAGCAAGCCTATCCGTTCTTAAAAGAAGTCGACAGCATCGCCCTTCAAGCCGCTGTGGAGCACATGAGTGATGGCTATACACGCTATTACAAAAAACAAAACAAAGCCCCACGCTTTAAATCAAAACGCCATCCCGTCCAATCGTATACAACGAAATATGTGAATGATAATATTGTTATCCAAGGTCGGCACATTAAATTACCCAAGCTTGGGCTGGTCAAATTCGCGAAAAGTCGCGAGGTCAACGGGCGTATCTTACAGGTCACGATTCGACGAAATCCAAGTGGCAAGTATTTCATCGCCATTTTAGCGGAAGTACAGATGCACACGCTGCCTAAAACCGGTTCAACGGTTGGGATTGACTTAGGCATCAAGCAGTTTGCGGTGCTGTCAGATGGCACGGTGTACGACAATCCCCGTTTTTTCCGGACACTCGAAGCGAAGCTAGCGAAAGAACAAAAAAAGTTAGCGGATCGTCGGCGTCTCGCTGTCGAACGCAATTGCCCTTTACACGAGGCGAAAAATTACCAAAAGCAAAAACAAAAAGTGGCGCGCATCCACGAAAAAATCACGAATGCGCGCATGGATTACTTGCACAACATCACGACTCATCTCATCAAAAACCACGATGTCATTGGGTTGGAGGATTTGCGCGTAGCCAATCTGTTAAAAAATCACCACCTAGCCAAAGCGATTGCCGAAGTCAGTTGGGCAACGTTTCGAACACTACTCGAATACAAAGCGAATTGGTACGGCAAACAAGTCATTGTCGTGGGGAAAACCTTTGCGAGTAGCCAGCTGTGTTCCAACTGTGGCTATCAGCACAAAGAAGTGAAACAACTGGCATTACGTGCGTGGACATGTCCAAATTGTCACGCACAGCACGACCGCGACTTGAACGCAAGTATCAATATTCAAAAGGAAGCAGCACGTCTAAGTGCTTCCTAAACCGTTGGGACAACGGGGTTAGCCTACTAAAGTAACTGGCGGATACGCTGGTGGTCGTAGGAATCCCCCACCTCTAAGCGCATGCGTAGGTGGGGGTAGTTCAATTATCAAATAAATGGCTTATATCAAGTTAAGGTCCTTTTGCATTACGGAACAACAGTCGCAACGGTCATACTTATATCAATTTGGCTTGATATTATTCCCCTTACGTGGTCACAACTTATAGAGTATGGTGTCACTGTATCGATTATTTTTGTAGTCGTTTGGTTTATTAACTACATGAATTTAAAAAAAGAAGCGGATGAATTAAACGCTTTACTTAAGCAACGTGGTGATTAACAGTTAAATTATGGTATAATTTAAAGAGACTGAAATTTTCAAATGTTTGGAGGGATTTAATGTTTAAAAAATATTCACCGCGCTTAGTGTTTGCGCTTGTGGCAATTACGTTTATTGTCATTTCACCGATATTTGCCATTTTTATGCCGATGACGGTTCCTGATTTATTTTTAACGGATCGCGGTTGGTTTTATATTTATTCATTTACCGGAAATGTGAAAGTAATTTTAATTGGCTTTGCGATTCTTGCGGCGGGTTTTGCGTTGCTGTCTTGGAAGCAGCATGTGGTAACGTATATTGGTTGTGTCGTACTTGTAGTGATTGGCGCGGCTACTGTCTATAGTTCAATTGAAAATTATACGGCCATTAACGAAACAGAAGTGCATAAAAATCAACTTATTGGTTCACAAACCCTACAGTGGTCTGAAATCGAAGTAGTTGAATTAGCGTTTGTGCCTGATTCGGTAGGGGAGTATATTTTCAAGGGCAAAAATGGCGAGGAAATAATTGTGGAAGAAGATAAAGTAACGGCAACGAGTTATATTTATCTGATGGCACAAAAGCTAGAAGTGCCGTATAACGAGTACGAGAAGAAATAATATGTATGCGTGTGGAAAAATAATTCCATACGTATTTTTTAATTTATTAAATTCTGAAAATTGTAATATTTAACTGAATTTCCTATACTTAAAGTGTAGTCCATTTTACGAGAAGGGTAGGAGAGTTCATGTTAGACAATGATTTTTACTCGCGCGAAAATATCGGACCTTATGAGTTTTTTGATGTTGGAGAATTTCAATTAGAAGAAGGTGGCGTTATTCCGTATTTGCAGCTTGCGTATGTAACGCATGGTGAATTAAATGCGGACAAATCGAATGCTATTTTGATTCCAACATGGTTTTCAGGGACAAGCCGTGATTGGGACAATTACATTGGACCAGGACGTGCACTAGATCCAGAAAAGTATTTTATTGTCGTTATTAATCAAATTGGTAATGGGGTTTCGACGTCTCCGCATAACAGCCCTGAACCAATTGCAATGGCGAATTTTCCACATGTGAGAATTGGTGATGATGTACGTGCGCAACATCAACTCATTACTGAAATGTTTGGCATTAAAGAGCTTGCGCTAGTTGTGGGCGGTTCAATGGGGGCACAGCAAACATATGAATGGGCTGTTCGTTATCCAGATATGGTGAAACGAGCTGCACCGATTGCAGGGACAGCAAAAAATACAGTACATGACTTCATTTTTACACAAACATTACTAGACGCCATTACATCAGACCCAGGTTGGAATGGGGGGAATTATTCTTCGCATACAGAAGTGGCAGATGGATTAAAACGCCATGCAGATATTTGGGCTGTGATGGGACTTAGTACAGAATTTTATCAACAAGAAAAGTGGAAGATGTTCGGGGTAGAAACAGCGGAACAATTTACTAATGGATTTTTACAGCCATTATTCCAATCGCTTGATCCAAATTCATTATTAACGATGGGATGGAAATGGCAACGGGGTGATGTGAGCCGTCATACTAATGGTGATTTGGCTGCCGCACTTGGGCGTATTACAGCCAAAGTAATTGTCATGCCAATTGATGAGGATATGTTCTTCCCAGTACGTGATTGTGCAGCAGAGCAAGCGTTAATTCCAAATAGCGAATTGAAAATTATATCAAGCATTTGTGGACATTTCGGGTTGTTTGGCGCAGATGGAGCAGAGTACTTCAATCAAATAGATCAGCATTTAAGTGAACTACTTGCTTCAGAAGTAACGGTATAATAAAAAGGCTAAAGGAAACGTACTAAATTCCTTTAGCCTTTCGCTTTAATCAAACGCCTCTTTCAAAGCACGTCCATCGGTTTCTCCAAGGGGTAAATCAAGCAAATAGGCGATCGTCGGGCCAATATCAACGACGCTCACTTCACCTAACGCAACACCCTGTTTAACAGTTGGCCCAGCCATTATGAGATTACTTGTATAACCAGGCTTACTAGGAAGATAGCCGTGCGTTGCATAGACGTCACCTTGTGCATGTAAATCCACAATGACCTCGCTTTTATAATCGTCGTCAAAACAAAAGCCAACACGTGCTTCAAGCATGACGTCAAAGCGCGGATCAACATGCAATGCCTCAAGAGCATGTTTGTCAAAAATCGCTTCAATCCCGTAGCGCTCCTCGCGTGCGGCATCGTGTAAAATCTGTATCGCTAATTCAAACGCTTCTGTATCACCAGGTCGGACATGTAAATACGCTGAACCACCTGCAGCCTGCACATAAGCACGCCAATGCGGCATACCATCGAGTTCAAATATTAACCCCTGATCGGCAAATAAACGATTCAAATACACCTTATAGCGCACATCTAATTGACTATGATCTCCAACGACGATGAAAGTTGTATCCTTATATGTGCCAGCCTCTTTTGTTGCGTGAATGATGTCGCCAATCCGACGATCCATCCGTGCAAGTACCTCATCAATATGCGCACCACGTGTACCTTTTAAATGTTTGCTGTCATCTAAATCAATTAAATGCAGTAGTAACAGTTCTGGCTTTTTGTTTTTAATCGTATCGACTGCACAAAGGGTTGTGAAATCATCTAAATACGGTTGCTCGATACCTTGCCGCACCTTGCCATATCTCAGCTCGAGTGCCAGTGTATAGAGCTTACTGCCGCTTTTTAAAATTTTCAGTGCCTGGTTTTCACCACGCACCGCACGAATTTCAGGGATGTTATACGTAATCGGTGCTTTGCCTGATACCGGCCACAAAAGCGCGGCGGTTTTTAATCCTTTTTTTCGAGCTGCCTCGAAAATGGTCGGGCTTTTGATATCGCGTAAAAACCAGTGCCAGTCCTGATCGTTTTCAGGGACAAATGGTTGGAATGGGTTGTTGTGAAAAACGTGGTGCTTATCCGGATAGTTGCCGGTTACGTACGATGAATGAATCACATACGTTAAGGTCGGATACACACTTTTCACCTGTGTTGTAGTCGTACCGCGCGTAATTAAGCTATTTAAATGGGGCAGCTTGCTTGCGGCTGCCCAGTTGTCCTGTGAAAAGGCATCGTAGGATATTACGATACAGTGTTTTTTTCCCATAACATTACCTCGCTGTCTGTTGGCGCGTCGTAGCGTCCTTTGGTAGCATTAAAAAGACGATTAACCCTAAAATGAATAATGGAATAATCGATAAAATACTGTATTTCGCAACGCCTGTTAATGTTGTTGTCAGCGCCATTAAAAATGGTCCGATAATGGCTGCAAACTTCCCAAATATATTATAAAAGCCAAAAAATTCATTGGAACGTTCTTTCGGAATAATTTTTCCGTAATACGAACGACTCAGCGCTTGAATTCCGCCTTGTGCTGAACCAATCATCACACCAAGCACGAAAATATGCCACATTTCTGAAATGAAAAACGCGGCAATACACGCGATGATATACGTACTTATGCCGACTATAATCATCGTGCGAGTTGAATATTTTTTCGCGAGTGAGCCGTACAGAAGCGCACACGGGAACGCGACAATTTGAATGACGAGTAAAATTCCTAGAAGCATAAACATATCAAGTGAATCCGCACCGAGCACACTTGTCGCATACGGCACGACCATTTTAATAATCGTATCAACACCGTCAATGTATAAGAAGTAAGCAATTAAAAATAGGAAGACGATTTTATAATCTTTAATTTGCATAAATGTACTGCCGAGACGTTTAAAGCTATTGCCAATTGGATTAGGCTCCGGCTCGATATAATGACGCTGCTTTACATCCTTAATCATCGGAATTGTCAGTAACCCCCACCAAAGCGCTGTAATGAAAAAGCCGATTTGATAGCCGATTGCTTTGTCCATACCCATTACGAAAATGACGACTAAGCTGATAGCGAATGGAATACAGCTGGCAATATAGCCAAATGCAAAGCCAGAAGTTGATACTTTATCCATCTTTTCATCGGTTGTAACGTCCACTAAAAACGAGTCATAGAAAATATTTGCCCCAGCGAAACCAACACACGATAAAATGTACATGACAATGAGGAGCTGCCACTGTCCGCTTTCTGGTGCGATAAACGCGAATGAAAGCGTAGATATAATGCCGACTAGCGCGAAAAACGTAAAGAACCGCTTTTTCTTGTCCTTGTAGTCTGCAAAGGCGCCAAGCATCGGACTAAGCACGGCAACTAAGATGCTGGCAAGTGAATTAAAATAGCCCAAGTCCATGTTGTTGACCCCGTTAAACATGCCGAAGACAATTGGAAACAGCGCGGTTGTAATCGCCATTGAATAGGCAGAGTTCCCACAATCGTAAAGGATCCATGATTTTTCCTCTTTTGTAAGCTTCAAACGTATCAACCTCCCATCATAATAATAGTTGCCGCATGCGCGACGCAAAAAATAATGAGTTCTTTGAAATAGTATACCATTTCGATGGAAAGTTATTGGAATTATAGTGGTTTATTTACAGAAAATAAATATAGGAGAAACAGACGTGACTTACTTGAAAGAAGGGGTAAGATGCAGCGTTTATTATTGGAAGTGAATGGATTATCTTGAGCGGTCACTTGATCAGATAGTAGCTTTTTGTAATTGCTATCCCCTAAAATATCTAGCGACCATATACAAAAGTGAAATTTTTTACTATTCTTAACTTATTAAGGGTATGGGGTGAGTAAATTGAAAGCGATCGAAATGAAAAACTTTGGACCATCAGAAAATTTACAGCTAGCAGATGTGACGTTACGACCGATTGAACCGACCGAAGTGAAAGTAAGAGTATATGCAGCAGGTGTCAATCCGAGTGATGTCTATACGTCAACAGGTACATATGCCATCAAACCAGCTTTACCATATACGCCGGGATTAGACGGTGCAGGCGTAGTAGAGGAAATTGGTGCGCTTGTGAAGGATGTACAAGTGGGCGACCGTGTATTTGTCGCAAGCCTTCCGGGTAAAACGACAGGAACGTTTGCACAGATGGTCATTTGTGATGCGCATTTTGTGATGCAGCTGCCAGAGCATATTAGCTTTGAACAAGGCGCGGCACTTGGTATCCCGGCATTAACGGCGTTTCGTGCCGTTGTGCAAAAGGGACATGTCGAGGCGTATCATACCGTGCTCATACACGGGGCAAGTGGCGCGGTTGGCTTACAGGCCGTGCAAATTGCGAAATCGATTGGTGCGCTTGTCATTGGAACAGCTAGTCGTGAGGAAGGGAAAGCTCTAGTGAAAGCGGCTGGTGCGGATTATGTCGTGGATCATTTAACCCCTGACAATGTGGAAGCGGTACTTGAATTAACGAATGGCAATAGACCTGACATCATCATTGAATTTTTAGCGAATGAAAATTTAGCAACGGATTTACAGCTCATTGCAGAGTTTGGCAAAATTATTATAGTTGGTAACCGCGGGGAAGTGACGATTAATCCGCGTGTCATTATGCAAAAGGAATGTGACGTGACGGGTATGGTGCTGTTTAATTTAACAGATGATATGCACCATGTGTTGATGACGAGCGTGACGATGCTACTGAATGCAAATAAACTAACACCAATTGTTGGCCACAGATACGCACTAGCTGATGTAGGGCAAGCATTTGATGCAGTCATGGCTGGCGAGCATAATGGGAAAGTAATACTAACAATCGAATAAAAAGTAGAGCCGTCCATTTGAATTGTAATCAAATAGGCGGTTTTTTTTGTTTAACACCATAACATAGGTTGCTTTTTCTAATAGAATTTTACTTGATTGATTTGCGGGCTACGGCATGAAAGCATTAGAGCCACGCCCCCAGAAAAGCCTGCCCCGGAACGCAGTACAACGGACTTGGGGCTAAAACCATCTCGAATCGTAAAGGAGCAGAACGAATTCAATTAGAAAAGTTTATTTTTTATCTTGTCATCCCCAACTGTCCAACTAAGGTGAAGAACAAAATAATTAACAATAACGGTAGCTTAGGAGTAATTTCCATTCGATTTCCTAGTAATATGACATTGCATCCGAAAGACTGGTATGATGGAAGAGTATTTGTTAAAAAGGGAGCGAATGGATTGGGATTAAAAGAAGAACTAAAACGCGAAATGCGTAACGCAACAAATGATGTAGCAAAGGAAGTTGAAAAACACATTGTGCTTGATTTTGACGGGCACAAAATTGAATTTATAAATAAAATGCTCGAAGAAACGATACTTGTTGACGGCGAAGTCATTGCACAAAATGTTCGTCAGTCAATTTGGTCACATATTATTCCGTATTCAAAATTAAAAGGAACGTTTACAGGGCGAGATGGCAAGGCACATAAAGTGTATGTTAAGGTTGGTGGCTTTATTAAGTTTCATGTTGTCATTAAGGTGGATGGCAAGAAGCTACTGGCCGAAACTCAAACGCTCCAGCTGAATCCAGTACCGTGGAACAATAAAGAAGCGATTGTGCCGTATTTAGAGAAGCAATTTGCGGAGCACGGGAAAATTATAAATAAAGAGCTACCGGATGATGGATTATTATTCGACGAAAACCATCCACGTTTAGCACCAGGTTTTGGCGATCAACTAACGGATGAGCTCGTACTTGCCTCGTACCCGAAAAAACTCGTAAAGCTATTTACTGAGCAAATGAAAAATCCAACAGAGGCAACGCGAAAAGCAACATATGAAAAAATTCTAGAAGAAAAAGTGATTAGCTATTTCCAAGAATTTTTAGGTCATTTTACGGAAGTTGAAAAGGATGACAAGCAGGTACAGCAAGAAGCGCTATGGCTACTTGACCATGCCGCGCACCGTGAAGTCGTGAAGTTTGCGTTGATGGTACTGGCGACTACGGATTGCGAGCCATTCAAAGAGCGCTTAAAGCTGATTGCCCTACATGAAGAATTCACGGGCGTGGCATTATTTGCTCTCTTTAATGCGACAGAGCGTGCAAATGCCACGATTTGGGACATCGCAAAACAGGTGACTGATTGGGGTAAGCTGGAGGCACTGAACTTTTTAGAGCCGGACCGTGAAGAAATCCGTCTTTGGTTTTTAACAGATGGCATTGACGAAACCGTACCAGGGAGCCAAGCCGCACTGCAATGCGCGGATAAAGGCAAGCTGGATATTGAACTACATGAAGATACCATTTCTGCTGAAGTATTCGAAGGCACGGGCAAGCTTATTTTAGCGTTGTTATATGAAGGTCAGTACCGTCAAATGGACGAATATGAGTATGCGGGCCAAGTGTTAATGCGCTTTACAAAGCACGCAAAAAGACATGGCTTAACGATGCTGCATTTTTATACGCTCACGCAAATTGCAGCTTATGTAAATGAACCGGAAGATATTTGGGAAGGGCGCTTTGATTACAACTGGAAGCCGCATGAAAAGCTAGCGGTAGAAACGGTGATTGAGGAAATTAGCCGTGATCCAAAGTGGTTAGAAGAAGCACAAGCCTATTTACAAGACAACCCGGATAATGTAAGTGCGCTGGCAATCGTGAATTATTATAAAAAGTAAATGTTCGAATTTTTTTGAAACAAAAAGCGTTGATGAGGAAGAGTAAATAGTTGAGCGTTTCATAGAGAGCTTTTGATAGTGGAAATAAAGCAAACAACGATTACTGAACAAGGCCTTTGAGCTAAAGTACCGAAAACTAGTAGGCTACTTACGAGAGATGTACTCGTTACAACAGCAGCAGTATGAACCTGTAATGACCGAGGCAAATCGTGTGAGCGATTTGTAAATTTAGGTGGTAACACGAATTTTTCGTCCTAATCGCATTTTGCGGTTAGGGCGTTTTTTGTTTTTTTGTATGTTTTGAGGGTACGTTGGGAAAACGGATGCATACAGCGGGGCGCTTTTGAAAGGGAGAATTTCACCAATTTGTAGGGAAAAAGATGTGAGGGTATGTCTTTTAAAATCTTCTAATTTCTGAAAGGAGACGATACATGCAAGTAACAAGATAAGTGAGGATGGGTGAGCACTGGTGATTGAATCACTAACAAGCATAAGAAAATAATATTGTAAATAAGAAACCATATGATAACATTACGAGTGTACATACTAAAAAATGGATTTTTTAATTTACGTAATTACATAATCACCCATATCGTTTAGTATTTACAGATAGACTCTATCGGAGGAATTCACATTATGAGCTATAACTTTATACTTTCATCCATTTTATTTCTTTTTATTTTTTGCTTCATGATATTGCTATATTATGCTTGGCAAAATAGAGAAAGCCCTATTTCTATTAGTTATGGCTTAGGTGTGATAGCTGCTTTCTTTTATACATTTGGATATGCTTTTCAACTTTTAAGTACGACAATTGATCAGATGATGTTTTGGATACATATTCAATATATAGGTATTCCTTTTGCACCGATTATTTGGGTAATCATGATATTACAATTCACAGGTAATGAAAGATTTTTGACGAAAAAAACGATAGCTTTATTATCAATCGGTCCACTCTATACGTTAAGTGCCCATTTTACAAATGAATGGCATCATTTATTTTATAAGAGCGCTGCTTTAGATTTTTCTCAAGGATTTCCACTTATTATTTTAGATAGAGGTCCATTATTTTATATACATATTGGCTATGTATATAGCTACCATTTAGTTGGTATAGCAATATTAGTCTACTTTTATTTTAAGTCAAATAAAGAAAGAAAAAAGCAAGCAGCCCTTATGTTGATCGGCTCTTTGTTTGTATTTGGTTTTCCATTCATCCATTCAATGGGTGCTATAAAAGTACCAATCGATATATCTCCTTTTGGACTTGTATTTTCTTCTTTATTTTACTTATGGGGAATTTACCAATTTAATCTGCTGAAATTATCCCCTCTAGCTATGAAAAAAGTTTTTGAATCCATAAATGATGCTGTAATTATTTTTGATATAGATAATAATTTAAAAATCTATAATAAATCTGCTAATAGATTGTTTGAACAATTACCTAATAAAAAGTTGATTGGTAACTCGGCAGCAAAAGTACTATCTCATTTCCCCCCTCTAGTACAATTTATTGAGCGTAAATCAGAAATAGATAGCTTAACAACACAATCAATGCAACTGAGAGAAAAGTATTATAATGTTCATTTTTCATTTGTAAATGGAAATAATAATAAGCCAATTGGCAAAATGTTTATATTGCATGACATTACAGAATCTATAAAATACGAGGAAAGTTTACGTGAGCAATCCAAACAATATGAATATTTAGCCCATCACGACATACTAACAGGACTATATAATCGTACTTATTTTGAAGAAGAAGTAAAACGAAAGTTGGCACAGTCCAGAAAAAAAGATGCTGCATTAATGCTATGTGATTTAAACTTTTTTAAAGAAATCAATGATGTATACGGCCATCTAACAGGAGATAATGTGTTAGTTTTCACAGCAAAGTGCTGGCGTGAAAATTTACCAAATCCCCATATATTAGCACGTTTAGGTGGCGATGAATTTATTATGTTTTTTGAGCAAATTGAATCAAAGGAAAAGTTTATAAAGCAAATAAATGAGGTACGTTATGTATTCCAGGAGAACTTGTATAAGCAAGACGACATCGAAATTGAAGTTGTGCCAAGTATTGGAGTTGCTTTTATTGAAGAAGATGGTATGGATTATGAGTTTCTTTATCATACTTGCGATACGCGTATGTATGAGGATAAAAAGAATATAAAAGAACAGTATTTAATGAAAAAAGTGTAGAGAACCCCATTAAAAAAATCAACATATAGAGCTGGTCGTAAAAGAAGTAGAGACATCCTTAGATTTGTATATATGTATAATATAGAAACCGCACATAGATATATTACGGTGAACCGTACCATAAGAAAGTACGGTTTTTGAATTGGCCACTTAGGATGCTGTTATGACAGTGTCCTGGGTGGTTTTATCTTTAAAATTGAGTTAAGATGTTAAGAGTAAATTTATATATAATCGTTTTATTATAATAACTTCGTTCTCACAGAGTAGAATAAACATTATAATGAAATGATTTTTAAGATCAAGGAAAGAGGCATATTTATGAATAAACCATCCATTTATGGATTAACATTAGAACAATTGAAGGAGTGGCTTTTAGCACATGGCCACAAACCGTCTAGAGCAATGCAAGTGTGGGATTTACTTTATAGAAAACGGGTAACGGATTTTTCTAACATGAAAGATGTGCATCCGGAGTGTGTTCAATTATTGGCAGATAACTTTGTAATTCAAACATTAACCCAACATATTAAGCAAGAAGCAGCAGATGGAACGGTTAAATTTTTGTTTAAATTACAGGATGGCAGCTTGATTGAAACGGTTATGATGCGACATAAATACGGGTTATCTGTTTGTGTTACGACGCAAGTAGGCTGTAATATTGGGTGTAGTTTCTGTGCGAGTGGATTATTAGCAAAAAGTCGCGACTTATCAGCTGGAGAAATCGTCGAACAGATTATGAATGTTCAACTTCATCTCGATCAACTAGAAAAAGATGAACTAGTAAGCCATATTGTCGTAATGGGCATTGGTGAGCCATTTGATAACTTCGATAATTTATTAGATTTCTTAAATGTAGTGATGGATCATAAAGGACTTGCGATTGCAGGTAGAAGAATTACTGTTTCGACAAGTGGCATCGTTAATAAAATTTATGAATTTACAGATGCAGCGATTCCAGTAAACTTAGCGATTTCATTACATGCACCGAATAATGATCTACGAACGCGTATTATGAAAATCAATCGTGCAATGCCAATTGAAAAGTTAATGGCATCACTAGAATATTATTTAAGTAAACAAAATCGTCGCATTACGATCGAATATATTTTATTAAAAGATGTCAATGATCATAAAAAAGAAGCAGAAGAGCTTGCGCAGCTTTTCACGGATATTAAAGACAAATTATATGTCAATTTGATTCCCTACAACCCAGTAGATGAGCATAGCCAATACCAACGAAGCGAGCAAGCATCTGTGTTAGCTTTCTATGATGTATTGAAAAAGAACGGCGTCAATTGTAAAATCCGACAAGAGCACGGGACCGATATCGATGCAGCTTGCGGACAGTTACGAAGCAAACAACTTAAAAAAGACGCACTGTAGTAATAATAAATTGAACCATCTATCAAGGAGCATTTTGACTGGTATGAGGGTAAAATTGTATTTAGCTACATTACGGAGAACCGGTAAGTGCGGTATTTAATAAACCATCAAGTCCAGTAGTTTTACTGGACTTGATGGTTATTTTTGTTGCACCAGTAACGCGAGATGCCGATTTTATGGCGCGAGTTTATTTATAGTCATAATAGTGAATTGCTCGGGGCTTTTGCGAACTTGTTCATCGGACGTTGAAGTTTATTGAAAAGTCGTTTGACAGTAAAATCCCCCAAACAGCAATAGATGGAGGAATGCATGCACAAATCGTCGAATTATATAAAGAAGTTGGTCATAAAATTGAGGAGGGTTCGAGTAAAGCGGCACTCGATGCAATTTTTGAATTTGTACGCACGGCCAATCGAGCTAGAAAAATTAGCGGCTAATGAAATGTAGGGGGATTTATGACAATCATTTATTTTGTTCGCCACGCACATTCTGTTTATACACCAGATGAATACAAACGTCCGATTTCACAATCAGGGCGACAAGAAGCGTTAAAATTAGTTTCGATTTTTGAAAATATTGATATACAGGCGATGTATGCAAGTAGCTACCTTCGTGCAGTGCAAACGATTGAGCCAATTGCAAGACTGAAAAAATTAAAAATCACGCAAATCGAAGCATTAAATGAACGTCTACTAAGTAATCCACCTGTTGAAAATTTTGAGGAAGCGATGTTGACAGTTTGGCAAAATCCCATGTTTTCATATCCTGGTGGGGAATCAAATATTATGGCACAAATGCGTGCAGTTCCTGTATTAAAAGAGCTACTGCAAAAACATGAGCATGAAACGATAGTCATCGGTACTCATGGCAATATTTTAACGTTGATGTTACAGGCATTTGATGAAAGTTATGGGTTAGCCTTTTGGAAGGACTTAACAATGCCGGATATTGTGAAGGTTGATTTTTTGCATGATCAACTTGTATCGTTAGAAAAAGTGTCGAGTGATCCTTTGTTATTATAAAGGGGGATGAGGATGTTTAAACAACAGGAAATAGAAAACATACAGCGGCATAAAAAGAAAGTTCTCTTATTGTATACACTAGGTATGTTATTTTTTAGTGGCATTCATTTTACGTTTGTCATTCCGGGATTAAAGGGTTTTGATTTCATATCGCTTGTGATGACATGCGTTGTTTACTTTACAATGGGAGGGTTCTTGTCAGCGCTATACACTAATAAAGCGAGGCTTGTATTTTTTGCGACACTCGTATTAAGTACGGCTGGAATGGGCTGGCGCATTTGGTTAGAGTGGGGCGAATTTAGTTTAGTGGAGCATATGCAAGTAGCGGTTTTAATTGGGTATCCCATTGTGACAACTTTGTTTATCGTTCTGAGCTATTGGTCCTGTGAAAAGATGAAGCAGCGTTCAAAGACAAGTGATCAACAAATTCATTGAATTTTCCCTTAGCACATGAAACGTAAATAATCGATTGAAATCATATCACATTGAACAACATGCCCGCTACCGTACAATCATAAAAAGGGGCTGATCTCATGAGAAAAAAACGGAAGCTTATCCCTGTAGAAATGTGGCAGCTTGAGAAAGTGGAAAGCTGGCTGACCGAACAAGGGCAAAATGGCTTGCAGTTGGAAAAATTCAATGGTTTATTTGCAACGTTTTTGCAAAGCGAACCACAGCAAGTCGAATATCGGATGATTGTCATGCCGAAAAAGGATACGCAGCCAACGAATACAGAGGAACTTGCGCTTGAAGGCTGGGAGTTTGTGGCAAGCCGTGAGTTTTATCATATATTTCGCTCGCAAAAAGCGGATGCTACCAGTGAAATTGAGCCGGATTTAACGAAGCAAGCACAGGCTTTAACAGGGATACTGAAACAAGCGCGCAATCAATTTTTCATTAATCTCGGCATGGTTGTTTTGGGCATTATCGTCAGTGCCCTATTGATGTTTAAGGCAGTGAATCCAATTGAACATTTCGTTGAGGGGCAGTCCATGGGGATTTTTGTGATGATTTTTTCATCAAGCTGCTTAACGGTAAATTATTTACGGGATTATTTAGGCATTACACGAATGAAAAGGCAGCTCTCGCAAGGCATCGCGCTGGATTACCGCGCGTATTGGCAGGTTGCCAGTTTGAAAAAACTGATGTGGCATGTCGGTTACGTTGCTGTTATTTTTATCGGTTTTGCTGTATTAGTTAAGCAAGTGTATGCTTACAACTTTTTGGACCTACCGCTTGATACGACTGATATACCTGTGCTGCGTTTACATATGATTGAGCCGCAAGAAAGGCTGGCTGAACTTGCCCAGAGTGAAGAAGAGGATTGGTATAATTGGCTCATTACGAACAGGACACTCGTTGCGCCGGTGCAATACGAAACACGAGAACAAGTGTCAATTCTTCAGGAAAATGAAGCCGCTTATACGCCAACGCTTACATTTAAAGTGACCGAGTGCATTGTACCGAGTTTAGCAAGCGCACTGTATGACGAATTAGCAGGCTCTTATTATGTAGAGGGCGAGGCGCGCTCAGTAGCAGCATTTGATCAAGTATTTGTTGAGCAATTGCACGACGATCACGTACGCCTGTTAACATTACAGGGTAAACAGGTGCAGTATGTTGATTACGAGGGTGAAGCCGATCTTGAAACGATTTTACAAGCATTAGAAAATTTATAACATGGGGGTACGTTAACAGTCATAGGGCTGATAACGTACCTTTTCTAGTGAGTGATTAGTCGCTAGCAAATTAAGTAAAGAGGTTTAATAAAATGCAAAAGTGAAGCGTTTTCTATTTTTATCCCTAAATGAAAGTCTTGTAATGTTTGAAAAAATAAATATTGGGAATATTTACTAATATTGTTTAATGAGTTATATTAATAGGTAATAGTATAGAATGAATACATTTATTCTTAATTTAACTTAAAAGGGGTTTTCTCCATGTTCTTTCATAAAAAAAATGAAGACTTTAAAATCGATAATTATTCAGTAAATGTATATTATTCGCCACCAAAACGATATGAAAAGCAACTAGCGATACTCGAGTTAACTGTCGAAGATTTGAAATATTTAACATTATTTAGAAGCGATGTGGACCAGCAAATTGATGTCATTACTGAAACATTTTATAAGGGCATTATGCAGGAGCAATCGCTCATTGATATGATTAGTCAAAACAGCTCTGTTAACCGCTTAAAGGAAACCCTAAAGGTGCATATTACCGAAATGTTTTCGGGACAGCTAGACGAAAATTATTTTGAAAAGCGTAAAAAAATTGCAAAAGTGCACGTCAAAATCGGTTTAAAAACAAAATGGTATATTGCTGCATTTCAACAGCTACTGCTGCATTTAATTCGTATGGTTAATAGCGAGCTCGTATATCGTGAGCAGCGCCATAAAACAATTGAGGCGATTACGAAGATTTTTAATTTGGAGCAGCAGGTGGTCTTGGAAGAATATGAGGCATTTATGGATGCGTTGAAGGCTGAAATTGAAGAAGGAAAGATGAAGGTAGGAAGCACTGTGATTCAGTCTTCAACGGATTTAGCATCGATATCAGAGCGAACAAATGCGTCGTATCATGAATTAATGTTGCAATCGGATGAAGTAAAAACGTACACAATTAAGGCGATGGATATTTCATTTAATGCGACGGACGAAGCGCAAATTGGCAAGGAAAAGATTTCGTTCCAGCTGAATAATATGAATACTATCCATCAGTCCGTAGAATTAATAACTGATGAAATTTGCAAGCTAGAGGAATTAACACAGCAAATGGAAAGTATCATGGGCATTGTCACAAATATCGCAAACAAAACGAACATGCTTGCACTCAATGCATCCATTGAAGCGAGTCGTGCCGGTGCTGCGGGCAATGGCTTTAGCGTTGTCGCCAATGAGGTTCGAAAACTCGCGGAGCAAACTAAAGACTCTACGATTACGGTGGAAGGCTTGCTAGTCAATACCAGGCAGCGTATGCAATATTTAATCGAGGCGTCAGGGGAAATTAAAGAAGCGGTTGAGCTGGGGACAACACGTATGAAGGAAACAACGCAGCAATTTGATGTCGTTGTGAATGCACTGCTTGAATGTAAGGATCAAAATGATTTGGTGAAGGAAAAAATGGATTGCATGACCGACGTCATTGCGCTACTTGGTAAATCATTTGAAGAGGTGACACACGCCGCGGATAGCTTAGTGTCGATTTCACATCATTTGAAACCGAGTTAATTTAGTAACCAAGGATGTAAATAAAACTCCGTGAAAAAGGATAATTTATCAAGACATCTCGCATACAGAAAAGCGCCATCTGTTCCATTACTGAATAAGATCATCCATAGTTACCTGGTCCCAATTTCAGAGGGCGGCAACACTATTCGGCATTGCTTGCGAAAGTTCAAGTACGTGAGCATATAAACGTTCAGGATATTGTGGTTCTGGATGCTCGTAAGCGCGGGGGCGGGTAAAACCGCCTCTTTTTATGCCAAAAAAAATGCACTCCGTAAATGAACAGAATGCAAGGGGCAAGAAAAATAGGCGTGTGTGCAATATGTGAACCCATCATGAGATGTTCATTAATTCACTCACTGAATTGGGCGAGCATTTAAAGACTAGGAAACAGTTCTTAAAATTTGTTTGGCAATGTAATTATAATTTCAAATTGAAAGTCTTCATGAGCAATTTGTAGCGTGCCATTTAACTTTTTCGTTAACAACGCAACAATGGATAAACCAAGACCTACGCTGTCTTTGCGGGATTGATCGCCTGTTTGAAAGCGCTCAAGTAGTCGCTCTGGAGGTGAGCAGCATGATTAATTTAATTCAATCGGACTTTTACCGCGCGCTTCATTCGAATACCATTAAGATTTTATTTGCCGTAACATCGATTTTTGCCACAGTGCTGATTGTATGCACACACCTCTGTATGTGCTTTTACGATGTCATCTTCAGCAAAAAAGGGCGTTTCCCAAACCGTTTCATAAAGTGTTGCTTTCGTAAAAAGCTGCATTGGCTGTTGGATGAGGCACAGCAACAACCCGTATTCGGTTGCGGTTAAGCTGAGTGGCTCACTATTTACTGTCACAGTTTTCGTGACGGCATCGAGGCGGATTTGCTCATACGCAAAAGTCGGGTTGGTCGTCATTTTTTTATAGCGTCGCAATAACGTTTCCACGCGGGCTGCAAGTTCACCAAGATCAAATGGCTTCGTTAAGTAATCGTCAGCACCAAGCTTGAGAAAATCAATTTTCGTACGCACTTCGTCTTTTGCGGACAACATTAGGATTGGGATGTCCTCTGTTTTAGCGCGCATTTCCTTTAAAATTTGGTCGCCTGTTATGTACGGCAGCATAATGTCTAGAATAACAAGATCTATTGGAAGCTCCTTGAACGCTTTTAAGCCGTCCATGCCGTTTAAGTAAGCATGCACGGTGTAGCCTTGCTGCTTGAAGAAGTGGCAGAGCATGTCGTTTACGTCCTCGATGTCTTCAATGATAAGTAGATGTGGCATTCGGATCACGTCATCACGTCCTTTTTTGTGATGAGCATAGCAAAGTTGAAAGATACGTGCAAGGTCATAAAGGGCGTTTACAATATTCATTTTTGATTTTACTAAATAATTCAGTGCAAAAATCATAATAAGGATTAAAATATCCTGTGAAATCTATTTGTGTTCAGGGGGTATATTGTCTACTGCAATACACAAGAATTATCTAGAAGGATTACAGTTAGATTTGTCGAATCTTATCTCTATAAAAGAAGGTTATAATTCAATTAACGCAGCAAGTTATTACATTAAGAAAACTAAATATTTATGAATGGGGTGTGAAAATGAGTAACGACACAAATAAATCTAATGTTGGGTATACGATTTTTAAATCAACGGGAGTGCATCATAAATATCCCCTTATCGATTTAGTAAAAAAACAAGTAACGTGTGTTGTTGTCTACAAAGAGAACACATATATGACAGTAATTGTAGATGTGAAAAATGATAGTGTAAGCGTTCAAGGTAACGTCGATGAATTAGGGGACTTAGAGATGAAGAAAGACGATTATATAGATAAGTTCAAGGAGATTGCAAAGTTTTTTATTGATAATAATATTTCTGATTTAGATAACTATAGAAGGGATCAAACTTCAAACTAGTGAATTTTTTAGTGAAAAGTGTTTCAAGTTCAACACCGCTTTGGGAATGTTATCAAATTAAGAAATACTTAATGAAATTACAGTAAGGAGATTACATAGATGATTTTAAAAAATGGCATAACAGGCTTTACTGGAGCCGATTTATCCCTAGAACGTGATTGGGTAACACTTCGGGCTGAATTTAAAAAAAATTGTGCTTTGTATGTTCAGCAGTTAAATGGCAAATTTCTAACGTGGTATGAGCCAGATTTTGACTCTCATTATGGCCATGCACATGTGGAAATTGAGGGGATAGAGTTTTATATTTTTTATAACACGATGTATGACTATATTGCCTTTTCAACGAATCGTGCTATCGGGGATTTAAAATTTATTGATCATCCTTTGATGAAAGCTCAATTTGAAAATCGCTATCAAGTACTAGCTGCTTCTGATTTAGACGAGCCTTTAGTACGTCAGGCGAAAGATAGCGGGCAGATTATATTACCTGAAGAGGCGTTTAAAAATGATGAATGTAGAGCAATTGATTACATCCTTTTGAATGAAAATGAACTGAATGAAAATGAAATTGGTTTTATGAATCATTTTTGGTCACGTACAGTAGGAGATTTAGTGTTTAATTATTGGGATTAATAACGTATACATAAATGAACTTAATAACGTCCCCAATGACACTTTGGGAAGGCTATAATTCAACTATCAGTGCAGGTTAGTTGAAGCGTGTTGTTTAACGTGTGTTCAACTATCGTGCCAGATTGTTAGAGGATAAAAAATTATAGTTACACGAATGGGAGAAACATTAGGAATGAAAAATAAAGGACTAATAAATAGTTTAATACCACTAGGGCTGATTTTTGGTTCTGCTGTTGGTGTAATTCTTGGCATATTTTTTGAACCAATTTCTCAAGGATTTTCAATTGCTATGGGAGCTGGAATTGGGTTATTACTTGGATCTATCGCATCTGGATTTTATAGTCATAAAGGGTAGATCTACACAGCAAGAAGCATTTGAACAGGACCCAAGCTTAAAGGCGCGCTGGCACCCAGAGTTTGGTGATAAGCAAAGTGAAATTGTGTGGATTGGCATTGATTTGGAGAAAGATGAAATCATCGAGAGCCTTGATGCGTGCTTATTAACGGATGAGGAAATGCATTTGGACTGGACAACATTCGTTGATCCATTGCCGAAGTTTGTTGTGAAGCAATAATAAAAGCGTGTTCTGAGTTTGAAGCTCGGAACACGCTTTATCTATTTTTTATGATGACGCCCAATTGGTAAAATAAGCGGCGTATGCGACACGGGGTCAGTAATAACGGCGCATTCTAACTGGAACGTTTCTTTAATGAGTTCACTCGTCACAATGTCCTGCGGTGTACCTTCTGCGATTAGCTGACCTTCTTTCATCGTAAACAAGTAGTCTGCATAACGGGCAGAAAGGTTAATATCATGTAGGACCATGACAATCGTTGTGCCGTATTTTTTATTCAGATCGGTTAGTAAATCTAAAATTTCAACCTGATACGTAATGTCTAAATACGTCGTCGGCTCATCTAAAAATAAAATGTCCGTTTGTTGCGCAAGCGCCATCGCAATCCATACACGCTGACGTTGGCCACCAGATAATTCATCGATATTACGGTCCGCAAACTCGGTAATATTCATCATCTCTAATGCTTCAGCAACCGCTTCATAGTCCTTTTTCGACCAGCTTCCAAACAAGGTTTGATGTGGGAAACGGCCACGCCCAACTAAATCCGCAACCGTAATGCCTTCAGGAACGACAGGGGATTGAGGTAAGAGCCCAAGCGTTTTGGCCAGCTGCTTTGGTGGCATTTGATGAATCGATTTGCCGTCTAATACAACCTCACCACTAGCAGGCTTAATGAGGCGGGCCATCGTTTTTAGGAGCGTCGATTTGCCACAACCATTTGCGCCGATAATAATGCTAATTTTATTTTGCGGAATCGATATATTCACGTCGTTTAAAATGAGTTTTTGCTCATAACCGGCATGTAAATTATTTGTTTGTAACGTATGCTGCGTCATTTAAATGTCTCCTTTACGATTGATGCGAATAAGTAAGTAAATCAAGTACGGTGCACCGATAATGCCGGTAACCACACCTACTGGATATCTTGCCGTAAAGGCAAATTGTCCAATTAAATCAGCGGCCAATACTAAGATGACACCGATTAACCCAGCTGGAATAAGCGCAGAAAAGTTACTGCCAACAAGGCGTTTTGCAATCGGACCAGCTAAGAAGGCGACGAATGCAATCGGGCCAGTTACTGCCGTTGCAAGTGCAATGAGTAACACCGCGCAAATAATTAACACAAGGCGCGTTTTATTTGTATCGACACCAAGTGAAGAAGACATTTCTTCACCAAGCTCCAACATCTCTAAGCGCTTTGAGAACATCATGAGCAGTGGGGTAAAGATTACGACGGCAATTATCAACGGATACATTGTTTCCATCTTTACCCCGTTCAAACTACCACTTAACCAACGAAGCGCTGTTGGGAGGTCGTGCGTTTTTCCGATTAGCATTAAATACGAAATAACTGCATTGAGCATCGCTTGAATTCCAATGCCGATTAAAATTAAACGACCAATGGAAAAGCTTGCCCCTTTTGCTAAAAAGTAAATACATAACGTTGTAACTAAACCACCAACAACCGAGGCGATCGAAACAACGGTATTACTCGCATGGAGGACGATAATACAAAATACCGCCGCCGCGCTCGAACCAGCTGTAACCCCAATCACATTTGGGTTGGCAAGCGGGTTACGTAACATTGTTTGGAATACATAGCCACCAACACCAAATGCAAAGCCAGTTAATAGCCCTGCAAGCATGCGTGGCAGACGAATCGTACCTACTGCAAAGGTCGCTCCCTTTACGTCGTTACCAAGTAAAACCGATAGCACATCTTTTACCGGGTAAATTGTATTGCCGAGCATGAGCATCGCTACACAAAGCGCGATCGTCATTACGATTAAAATCGAAGTCGTCAGTACAAAGCGTCGTTTGCGTACTTGTCTTGCTTTCATAATAGAAGTCATTGTTTCACTGTTCATAGGCTACGCACTTTCGCTTTCATTGTTATGTAAATTAAAATCGGCGCACCGACAAAGGCTGTTAAAATCCCCACCTGTAGCTCGCTCGGACTTCCTAGTAGGCGACCACATACATCAGAAATCAGCAGCACAATGCCTCCCGTTAGTGCGGATAATGGAATTATGGCGCGGACATCAGGACCTACAGTTAGTCGTACAAGATGCGTGGCTAAAAGGCCGATAAAGCCAATTGGACCAGCAAGCGCCGTCGCAGCACCACAAAGTAGTACACCCCCAAGTGAAGCAAAGAGACGAACCGTACCTGTACGCACACCAAGACCCGTTGCAACTTCATCACCTAAAGCTAGGGCATTTAGCGCAGGAGCAGTAAATAGGGCAACAAGTAAACCAATGGTTAAAAATGGAATAAATAACGAAATCGAGTCCCAATTTCCTGAGCCCACACTTCCGACCTGCCAAAATCGAAACTGATCCATCACATTTGTGCGCGGAATCATCACGGCGGTTACAAGGGAAGAAAGAATGGCACTTGTGGCGGCACCCGCAAGAACAAGCTTTAAGGGTGTAGCACCACTAGCTCCCATTGAGCCAATGCCAAATACAAAAATAGCAGTGAGGATGGCACCTGCTATTGCTAAAAAGATATATTCATTTGCCGAGCTAATATTGAAAAAAGCAATCCCACAAACAACAAATAGCGAAGCCCCGGTATTAACCCCTAAAATACTCGGATCGGCTATCGGATTGCGGGTAACCGATTGCATAAGCGCACCGGATACACCAAGTGCCGCACCTACTAGAAAGCAAAAAATCGTTCGTACAATTCGTTGTCGCACAACATTGGCCTCGTGTGACTGCACATCAGGATGGAATAAACCATCCTGTAGTCCAGCCAAGCCAATTGTACGAGAACCGAATACGAGCGATGCTATGATGCTTAGCGCAAGTAATAGGATAAGAACAAGGACTACTTTCATCAAGTTTTTTGGCAGTAGCTGTTGCTTATGTTCGGAAACTTGTAATTTGTTCATCATTACTGAATGTTTTTAGCAACATCCGAAACTAATGTTAAGTACTCATCGATTGTGTACTTAATTGACAGTGGGTTAGGGTTCCCAGCTGCTGCAAGTGGTGTGTTGTCTTCAATAATCACAACATTGCCTTTTTCGATAGCAGGCACTTTGCCTAAAATCGGATCAGCTTGTAATGCAGCAAGCGTATCTTTGTTGCCATAAGCGATAAAGATTTCAACGTCTGCTAATGCATCCGCATGCTCTGCAGATAACTCAATGTAGAAGCTGCCATCTGTGTTTAATGCTTTTAAGCTTTCTGGATAGACCATGCCTAAGTCTGTTAAGAACTCACCGCGTGGGTCACCAGGTGTATAGACATAAAATTTCGAAAGGTCTGTTACAGTGAACATACCGAATGCGGCTTTTTTACCTTTGATTGCTGCATATTCATCTGCTTTGTCGGCAATTAGTTGTTCAGTATCCGCGATTAATTGTGCGCCTTCAGCTTCCATGCCCATACCAGCTGCGTTTAATGTTACTTGATCACGCCATGAAGTTACCCACGGAACATCCTTGTACGCGATAACTGGTGCGATTTGACTTAATGTGTCGTACTCTTCTTGTGTAATGCCTGAGTAAGCCGCTAAAATGACATCTGGTGTTGAATCCGCGATTGCTTCAAAGTCTAAACCGTCTGTATCTTGATAGATGTTCGGGTTTTCTTCACCTAATTGTTTTAACGCTTCAGCTGTCCAAGGAAGCATGCCGCTATCATCTTGCATGCCGTAATTGGCTGCAGAAAAACCTACAGGTACAGTACCTAGAGCAATTGCTACGTCATGGTTTGCCCAGGCAATTGTTGCCACGCGTTCTGGTTTTTCAGTGATCACTGTTTCACCGAAAGCGTGCTTGATTGTAATTGGATATTGTTGATCAGATGATTCAGTTGATACTGTGTCATCTTTTTTTGTGTTGTCTGTTGCTTTGTCATCAGATGAATCTGAGCAAGCTGCTAATGCGATTGCCATAAAGCAAGCGACTACTAGCATGAATAATGATTTTTTCATATTGTTTTACCTCGCATAGTTTTATTAAGTGATAAAGATTCTCATTATCACCGCTAAACAAATAATACTCCTATTTTTTCCAAAGTCAATACTATTTTTATGTGTCAACGTAAAAATATGCAGGTGATTATTGACAACTTCTAGCAATAACGCTATCTTAATGATAAAGATTATCACTATCAACTAATGGTGGAGTTACATTGATAAAGTAATTTGTACGTAAAAAAATCGACTGTAATGGAGTGTTATTAATGAATTTATATGATGTAACGATTGTCGGCGGGGGTCCTGCCGGTTTATATAGTGCATTTTATGCGGGGATGCGTGATATGAAAACAAAAATACTTGAATTCCATCCGTATTTAGGTGGCAAGGTGAATATTTTCTTAGAGAAGATGCTCTGGGATGTTGGCGGCCAGCCACCAATTGTTGCTGAAAAATTTATCGGTCAATTAATCGAGCAGGCGATGACATTTGAGCCAACCGTTTGTTTGAATTCAAAAGTGCAGCACATTGAAAAGCAAGACGGTGTATTTGTGATCACGACTGACAACGGCGACAAGCATTACTCGAAATCGGTCATTATCGCTATTGGTGGCGGTATTTTTGAACCAATCAAGCTTGAAATTGAGGGCGCGGAAAAGTATGAAATGACGAATTTACATTACACGATTAATGGGATTGATCGATTTAAAGGCAAGGACGTACTCATTTCAGGTGGTGGGAATGGTGCGATTGACTGGGCAGTAGAGCTACTTCCAATTGCGAACAAGGTGACGGTTATTTATCGCAGTGAGGAATTAAAGGCCCATGAAGCGCAGGTGAAAAAGCTAAAAGAGTATAACGTTGATATTATGCTAAACACAGAAATTCAGTCGCTTATTTCAAACGATAGCAAAACAGCCATTGAACATGTAATTATTCGGGAAGGTGCGGTTGCAAAGAAGTTAGAGGTCGATGAGATTATTATTTGCCACGGCTACAACCGTGAAGTGTCACTGGATTTTGCAGAGGGGATTGTACCAAAGCGCAATGAGCATAAGCAGTTTGAAAGTGAAGGACAATGTAAAACGACAACACCCGGTGTATATGCGGTAGGAGATATTGTTGCTTATGCAGATAAGGTGTATTTACTTGTTGGGACGTTTAACGATGCTGTACTTGCGGTAAACAGTGCGAAAAAATATATTGAGCCGGATGCGAATAGTTATGCGATGGTATCGTCTCATAATGAGAAATTTACAGAACGTAATCAGCAACTAGTAATAGAAGGTAACTAAAAAAATAAGCTCCGCGCGGCATTTACTTGTGCTGCTCGGAGCTTTTGTTATTGTCTAGGCATTCGCGCCAGCTCCTCGGACATTTCGATCGATCCTGCAGAAGTGGTGAAGCGTTTACTTTTGCGTCGGGCTCTCCAATGTTTTTCGGGGCTTAAATGGCGCAAATACGCTTTTGTTATTCAATGATAGAAGTAATAATATAGCCACTTTCATTCTCCCCAGATACGTTGAAGTTCGTGGTATTTGGGATGTTTACCTTAGTACGACTATCCGTATATTGTACAAAATAAGTTGTACCATTAACTTTTGTTGTATAAGATGGGTCTTTTTTTAGAAAAGTAATATATTCCTCAAGTACAAGGTCCTTTTCGTGCATGATCACACTGTGTGGTAGCCCAACATAGCGGAAATGCCACGGCTCATAGTTGATGTCGGTAACCTCAACTTTGTTTTTCGGGTAGCGCAATATAAAGCCAAAATGGTGTGCGTTTTGCTCGAGCCATTTGCCCTCATCTACGTTTTCCATTTTTCCAGCCGTTGACCCGATATCGAGTGAAAGCCCGGTTTGGTGCTCGCTATAACCAGAAGGCAGGGCGTAGGCAGCGCCGTTTTCCTCGTATAACTGTTGCTGTAATTTTCCGCTGCGATATGCGCTGTTGATGATAAAATGCTCCATCCCATCATTTGCGGCTGCTTCAAATAGTGCTTTTAGTGGCTGGATAGCTTGCTTTTCTAATAAAAACTTTGAATCGACGATCACGTTAGCGCCAATGTCAGTTGGAATTTGCGCTAAATTCGTCGGATCTTGCTGTAGCTTAATATCGCGGTTAACTAAGATTAAGTCCCCGTTTGAAATCGTATGCTGCTCGAGCGAAATTTGCTGTGGTAAGTCAGGTGCTGCAGTTTCCTTATTGAATAAAAATTGATAGCCAATGATGGCTAGAATGATTGCTAGGATAAGTTTTTTCATATGTATGCTCCTTTGATTTAAGTTTAATAGGTAAACCTTAAGTTTCACTGAGTATAAATCTTAAGAATTTCTGAAGATGAAATGAGACGTACGTGCAAAATCACTAACCCTCCACTTATACACCAGCCAGATTTCATTTGTTACACTACTATTTTTAGGAGGTAACGACATGAACGAACAAAGCTATTTAACCCATACAATTACCAGTTTACGCGCGGTATATGAGCGTTTAACCGCTAATATTACCGAAAAAGACGCAAACTATAAGGATTTACAAGAATATATGATCGATTACAAGGCCGAGCTCGATAAATTTGAAGTTTACGATTACCAGCAAACGCTTAGCATGATTGATAAACAGGGCTTTCGTCAAGTGATGGAGCGCGAACAGGTGAAAAAGTTAATCGATTCACCGTACTTTGGAAATTTTGATTTTCAGTACGTAGGTGATGGCGAAGCAGAGCGCTTTTACGTTGGGCGTTTTGGGTTCCGTGAGCCAGACGGGACGACACTGATCTATGATTGGCGCGCACCGGTTTGTAATATGTATTACGAATTTGAGTTGGGCGAGGCTTATTATGAGGCGATGGACAAGCGTTTTGACGGAGAAATAACGGGCAAGCGCCAGATTAAAATTGAAAGCGGACAATTGCAGTACGCACTGGAAAGCTCACTGACGATTCAAGATGAAGTATTGCAGCAAACCTTAAACAAGCAGTCCACGGAAAAAATGAAAACCATTGTTACATCGATTCAGCGCGAGCAAAACCAAATTGTGCGTCATGAAGCAGCGCATACATTGGTTATTCAAGGGGTTGCTGGATCTGGTAAAACCGCGGTGGCGCTGCACAGAATCGCTTACTTTTTATACAAATTCCGCGATACGTTGCGTCCTGAACGTATTTTTATTTTGTCTCCGAATAAGGTGTTTGGTGACTATATTTCAAGACAAGATAAAAAGAGCCCATAACGACCTCGTGTAATGTTAGTTAACTACACCAAGTATCAGAGAAAAAAACAGCGGTAATATTAATTGAAAATACAAATAAATGCTAGTAAAACAATAATTCGTCTAGAATTTTAATATTTTCCTAGTACAGAAATATTTTTATGTTACACTGTTACGTAAATGAATATGAATTGCAGGATTAAGGTGCTCGAAATTGAGCTTAATAGGGAATTCGGTGCAATACCGAAGCTGTTTCCGCAACTGTAAGTGTGAAAGAATGTGCAAATGATGCCACTGTCGAACGAGGAAAAATGCCTCAATTAGATGGGAAGGCTTGCACAGGATACACGAGCCAGGAGACCTACCTTTGTCTGATCGTATTAACTCTCTTCGGAATAAGGAGAATGTACGGCAAATAGATGAACAGGTATGTGTATATCTTTTTTTCTGTTTTCCGCCATTTCTCAACTTCGAGAAATGGTTTTTTTGTTGTATGGGTTAATCGCAACTTATTCATAAAAATTTTTTAGGGGGATTTTCAAGTGGGATTTTGGAAAAAGTGGTTGAATATCGCTTTAACCGCAGTGCTAATGCTGACGTTGCTAACACCAGCAACAGCGACGATAGCAAATGCAGAAGAACTCAATACAACTGCTGAGCAAACAGAGAATTTACTGGCAGTACAAGTTGAAATTGACGGACTTGATAAAAAAATAGTCGAATCAACAACAACGAACATAGCAGAGGGTACTAAGGCAATCGATGCAGTGAAGCAAGTACTAGACAACGCTAAAATTGCTTATGAAGTACTTGATGGCGACTATGGTCCATACATTAAATCCATTGAGGGCTTAGCTGCAGGTAAGTTTAATGGCTGGGATGGCTGGATGTATACGGTGAATGGACAAGCACCATCTGTAGGCTTAGGCGCTTATCCATTAGCAGCAAATGATGTGCTAAAGGTGTATTACAGCAAATATCCTGTATTATCGGCTGTAACAACTGAGAGCAACGGACAGCAAGCAGTAACACTAAATTTAGTTGGTGATCATTTTTCAGCTAGAGAGCTGGTTACCGCTTTAGAAAACTGGGAAGTACCAGCAGAAGTAACCTTACAAAGTGTTATCAGATACAGCAATGAAAAAGTGACACTTAAAATTCAAGCAAACCCAGGTACGTACACAATTAAAGCGCTAGCGCCTACATTAACAAGTGCGCAACAAGCAGAAGTAACAATTGAAGTGAAAGATGCCGTAGCAGAAACTGTTCGATTAATCGAGGCATTACCTACAATTGAAGAACTGAGTGAAACAAACAAGCTGGCTTTAAAAGCAGCACGTGCAGCATTTGATGCACTAACAGCAGAGCAACAAGCACTTGTTACAAATAGTAATGAGCTAATTGAAAAAGAAAATACTTTTAAAACACTGAATGCTGTAACGGTAACAGTAAATGTTCGTGTTGAGGGTATTAAAGATACAACATTAAACGTAAAAAACTTTGTGGCTCATGGTGACGGAGAAGTTACGGCAGCAGGTGCGACCTTACAAGTATTAGAAGCAAATAAGATTCCAACAGATTACAGCACTTCTACAGGCTATTTCAAATCGATTAACAATGATGGCGAACGAGCGCTTGGTGATGGTAGTGGCTGGATGTACAAAGTAAATGGCGTCTATCCGGATGTCTATGGAAATGGTTATGTATTAAAAGACGGTGATGAAATTGTTTGGGAATTCATCAACTCATTTTCTGTAAGAGAAAATTATGATTATAATGGCGTCACATATATGTATTCTGGTGCAGACACAGTGGACGTCATTACGTTTAATCCGATTATCGAAATGTCACAAACGGTACAAGCTGGGCAAGATGTGACGATTAAAGTGACAGGTAACTATAATACAATCGATTACATGTTCGAAAAAAAATCGGGTCCTCATGCAGTTGCCTTAGAGGATGTATCGATTGAGTACAACGGCAAAGTGTACAAAACGGTCAAGCATGAAGAGACGATTGATGATGAAACAGTCGTTTACGGAAAAGCAGTTATTCCAGCTGAAGACGTCGTTCCAGGTACATTTGAACTTCGCTTTACAAAAGATTTACCAGGTACGATTAAAGATGCAAGTGGAAAAGACAAAGTATTAGAATCCTTCCCACGTATCTTACGCACATACAAAACTTTAGAGGTTTTAGAAGTAAGTCAGGACAATCGTAAATTAGCACAAGATGCATTAGCATTAGGAAATCAATATTTAACAACAAACAACGAATTAGTATCAAAACGTGTGAACGAATCAAGTAGCGGCTTTTGGATGTTAGCAGCATTAAAAGCAGCAGGTGTGAATGTAACGAATTATCCATGGACAACGGCACCAACAGCTGAAGGAACGTTTTGGAAAACGAATTTAGAAGAGCCATTAAAAACAGCTGACCAAAAATTAGGCTCTATTATTGCAGCAACTGCATTAGGTTTAGACCCAACTAACTTAAAGGGCCGTAACCAAGTTGCCGATTTACTAGCAGGTCAAAACGAAGCAACGCATTTAATGGCAACAATTTATAGTGAACCATTAGCATTGATTGCACTTGATTTAGTAAAAGCGGACTATGATCGCCAACAGCATATAAAAGCGATTTTAAATTTACAAAATAGCACGACAGGCTTTTGGTCTGGTGGTATTGACATCACAGGCTGGGCACTATTCGCCTTAGCACCATATAAAGACCAGCCTGAAGTAAAAGCAGCTATCGACAAAGCAGTTGCCGCTTTACACAAAAACTATCAAGAAAAAGGCTTTACGAATAATGCCAACACAATGGCCGCAATGATTTCAGGACTTGCATCAGCTGGCGAAGATGTATTTTCTGAAAAATGGACTTATGTAAAAGATGGGAAACACATTAATATCGTCGGACATTTAGTAGAAAATTATATTTTTGAAGATGGTGGCGTACGATTCTTATCTAGCCAAAATAAATCTAGCTTAATGGCAGTTGAACAAGTGTATGTTGCTTTATTCGATGCATTGAACAATAAATCAACATTCTCAACATTAAATGAAGGTACACAAGCACCAACGCCAACAGAGCCAGGAGAAAATACAGGCGGGGGCACAACTTCACCTGAGCAGCCAGCACCAACACCGACTACAGATAAAGTAACGATGTCAATTGCTATTTCATCATCAGAAGTAGTACTGCCAAGTGAACAATTTGACATCAATGCCGATGAAACCGCGTTTGATTTATTAAAACGTGTGACACAAGCAAAAAACATTGCACTAAATGCCCGAGAAACATCGATGGGTATGTATGTAGTGGGCATTGCAGGTATCAATGAATTTGACCGCGGTAAATTAAGTGGTTGGATGTATAGTGTAAACGGCGCGTATCCTTCTGTTTCAGCTAATCAATATGTGTTGGAAAAGGATGATGTCGTAAATTGGGTTTACACAACGGATTTAGGGGAAGACGTTGGTTCACCATCAGTTGGTGGTGGTGTAGCAACAGAAACGCCGAAAGAGCCTGAAAAAGTGGAAGAAAAGCCAACTGAAGCAACCTTAAATGAAGTGACAGCAGAGCAATTAAAAGATAAAGAACAAATTGTTGTAAAAGACAAATCAGGTATTGAAGTGAGTGTTCCAACAGCTGGCTTACAACTAAAAGACGATGAAAAGTTAGTTGTAGCTGTACAAAATACTACTGAAAAGATTGAAGTAAACTTGAATATTGTTGCAGAAGATGGAACAACAACTGCAGTAAATACAGGTAAAAATTATGTAAAAGTAACACTAACACTAGAAACAAAAGATTCGAATCTTGTCGTTCTACAATTAGTAGATGGTCAATATCGTGCAGTACCACATACAGTTGTTGATGGTGTTGTAACGATTTTAACAAAAACAAGTGGAACATTCATCGTTAGCAATGAGCAAGTATCATTTAGCGATATCGACAATTTATTTAGTAAAGAAGAAATCGAATTCTTAGCAAACCGTCATGTTGTTTTAGGAGCGGACGGGGCATTTATGCCAAATAGCGCGCTTACACGTGGACAATTTGCGATGATGATTGCACGTGCGTTAGGCTTACAAACATCTGAAAACAATCCATTTACTGATACGGTTGGTAAGGAATATGAGAAAGATGTGCAAGCTTTATTTGAAGCAGGCATTACAACCGGTACATCTGACACAACATTCGATCCGACAGCAAAAATTACTCGTGAGCAGTCAGCGGCATTTATGGCACGTGTGTTTGAGTACATGGGTATGAAAGCAAATACCTCTTCAACTGTAAGTTACTCAGACGATGAAGCGATTAGTAGCGTTTATGCAGCAGCTATTGCATTACTTGCGGAGTACGATATTATGACAGGAAAATCAGATGGAACATTCGATCCAAAAGGTCACTTGTCACGTGCAGAGATGGCGAAAATCTTTAAACGTACACTAAATAAAGCTGGGTTAATGTAAGGATGAAAATCCACCATAATTTATGGTGGATTTTTGCCATATTCTTTGGAGGGAAACAACGATGAAAAATATCATAAAAATAGTCGGTTCATTTGTACTTGCTATTGTATTAATTTTACCTTTATCGATACAAGCATATGCAGAAACAACCGCACAAGAGGCTTACAACACATCAAGTCACTATATGCTAGAGCGCGTACCGAACCCAACATATGGTGATGAATGGGTGATAATTGCTTTGGCAAGAGGCGAGGCCAATGTACCTGCCACGTATTTCGATACGTACTATCAAAACTTGCAGCAGCAAATACAGGAAAAGCAAGGAAATTTACACAAATATAAATATACAGAATACGCGCGTGTCATTTTGGCATTATCTGCAATCGGCAAGGATGCCACAAATGTCGGCGGATATAATTTAGTCGAAAAGCTACAAAATTTTGATCAAGTCGTTTGGCAAGGAATGAATGGTCCGATTTTTGCATTAATTGCATTGGATTCATGGGGGTATGAGGCAACCGTACGTGATAAGTACATCCAAGCAATTGTAGAAAGTCAGCTAGAAAACGGAGGATTTGCATTGTCTGGCGATGCTGCAGATTTAGATATTACCGCGATGGCCATTCAAGCATTAGCTCCGTATAAAGAGCGAGAACATGTGGCTTTAACGATTCAACATGCACAAAGCTTCATGAAACAGCAATCAAAAATTGGCTACAACAGTTCAGAAACAGTAGCACAAATCGTCACTGCGCTATCGAGTATCGGCATTAACTCTCAGAACGACAAACAGATCGAGCGCTTACTTGATTTTTATAACGAAGCTGATGGTGGATTTAAGCATGTACATGAAGAAACCGCTTCAAACGGAATGGCAACCGAGCAAGCGAGTTATGCATTAGCTGCTTATCATCGATTTTTAAATGGTCAATCCTCACTTTATGACATGCAGGACACACGCAGTAGCTTTCGAGATACCGCAACAAGTTGGGCAAAGGACTATATCGAACAATCGTATCGTTTAGGGCTCATTAATGGCTTTGAAGATGGCACATTCCGCCCAAATAATCATTTAACGCGTTCCCAGTCAGCCGTCATTTTAGTGCGCGCGATGAAATTTAATTCTCACCAAGCAGCGCCATATCTAGATTTAGGAAACATGCCGCTTACCATGAAAAATGAAATCGCCGCAGCGTATGAAGCAGGCATTATTAAATACAATAATGGGGTTTTTAATCCAAATGATAAAGTGACACGCATTCAGCTAGCGCTGATGTTACTACGTACGTATAACCAACAACAGGCACCATTTAGCCCGGAAAAGTACGTCTTTTATAAAGATACAGTCAATTTAGGTGAAGAGCAGCAAGTAGCATTAACATTTTTGGCACAACATGAAATCGCGCAAGGATCAAATGGCAACTTCAACCCGAATCAACCAACGACACGTGCAGAAGCTACAAAAATGCTCATTAATTTTTTAAAAGTAATGGAGTGAGCAAATGATGAAAAAAACAACAGCCATGCTCATACTGCTTTTGACACTGATTTTATCCGCTTGTAATTTTCAAACGGTTGAACAATATGAGCAAATGGAAGAAGAGCAGCGAAGTATAGAAAATGAACAGCTTGAAAAACAGCTAGTGACAGTTGAAGAACCGGAAATTGTTGAACAAAAAAAAGTAGAAAAGCAAACCCAAGAAATTAACGAACAATTAGCTCCAGTTGAAGAGAAAGAAAAAGAAAAAGTAGAAAATACGGAAATTCCGCAACAGCCTGAACAAAAGCAAGAGCAAGAGCAAGAGCAAAAACAACCAGCGCAACAAACGGAATCAAAGCCAGCAGAAACGAAGCCCGTTGAAAAACAACAATCTACAACAGCTGTTGCTCCAAATAAAAAGCCTGATTCTACACAAGTCGAACAAAAGCAACCCGTTGTGGAACAGCCAAAAAGCTACGTTACGATTTCCATTCATGCGAATACGCTATTAAAAAATTTGGACAAGCTCGACCCTGCTTTACAAAGTGAACAATACGTTCCAGCAAATGGGACGATTTTATCTTCAAAAAAATATGAATTATTGTCAGACAAAGACACGGTTTGGACTGTGTTACAACGTGCAGTGAAGGAGCATAAAATCCATCTCGAGTATGAAGGGGCAAATGAAAATGTCTACAATAATGTTTACATCGAGGGCATCAATCATATTTACGAATTTAGTGCAGGCCCGTTAAGCGGCTGGATGTACAGAGTGAATGGTGTCTACCCAAGCTACGGCTGCAGTCAGTATGTGCTAAAAGACGGGGATCAAATTGAGTGGCATTACACCGTTGACCTTGGACGTGATTTAGGAGCTGATGGTAGATGATCAATAGTTTCGAAACGTATCATCCCATCGTCCTTTTTACATTTTTCGTTGCCGCAATCGGGATGGGTATGTTTTTAATGCATCCGGTATTTTTAGCCATTACAATTTTCTCGGCGATGAGTTTGAATTTTGCGCTTCGCCGAGGACGATTTTTAAAAGATTGGAAACTTTATGTGCCTTTATTTTTGATTATGGCTATCATCAATCCACTCATTAGTCATAACGGAAAAATAGTACTGTTTTATATGAATGGCAATGCAATTACAGTCGAAGCCATTTGTTATGGGCTAGCGATGGCAACGATGTTAACAGCTGTTATGCTTTGGTTTAGTAGTTATAACGAAGTCATAACGTCGGATAAGTTTTTATATTTGTTCGGAAAAATTTCTCCCGTTTTAGCACTTACATTATCCATTACTATGCGTTTAGTGCCACATTTTACTGAGCAGCTGAGTCGAATTGCGAAGGCTCAAAAAACGATGGGCATGGATTATTCAACCGGGAGTATTGTTCAGCGCTCGAAAAGTGTAATGCGCATCATTTCGATTTTAATAACGTGGGCACTCGAAAATGCGATAGAAACGGCGGATTCAATGAAAGCTAGAGGCTATGGTGTTGGGAAGCGTTCCACATTTTCATTGTTCGTATTTGAACGCCGCGATAGCTGGGTACTCGCGATTATTTGTGTATTACTTAGCGTAACGCTAGTCGGTAGTGTATTAGGGTACGCTACCTTTTATTATTATCCAACGTTTTCAGTCATCAGTGGGGAGTGGCAATCGTTCGTCATGTATGGCATGTATTTTATGCTCCTGATGCTACCACTTGCAATTGAATTGAAGGAGGCATTAAAATGGCAATCATTAAAATCGAAAATGTAAGTTTTACCTATCCACATGAATCAAAATCCGTTTTAAAAAACATTCAGCTTGATATCGAGCAAGGTGAATTCATTACTTTAATTGGGCAATCGGGTTGTGGGAAAAGTACATTATTAAAGCATTTAAAAAAAGAGCTACAGCCTCATGGTGAAAAGCAAGGGGCTATTTATTATAATGGGACAAATTTAAGGGAATTAGATGACTATACAGCCGCAACCGACATAGGCTTCGTCATGCAAAACCCAGAAAATCAAATTGTGACGGATAAAGTATGGCATGAATTGGCTTTTGGTTTAGAAAATATAGGCGTTGATCAAGTTACAATTCGTCGTAGAGTAGCAGAAATGGCAAACTTTTTTGGCATTCATAAATGGTTTCGAGAAAAAACAACGGTGCTATCTGGTGGTCAAAAACAGCTGTTAAATTTAGCCTCCATTTTAGTGATGCAGCCCAAAGTATTATTACTAGATGAACCCACTTCCCAGCTTGATCCCATTGCTGCGATGGAGTTTATTCATACACTTCATCGCTTGAATGAAGAGCTGGGCATAACAATTATTTGTATCGAGCACCGCTTAGAAGAAGTGTTGCCCATTTCAGACCGTGTCGTTGTCATGGACCGAGGTGAAATTTTATATGATGGTGAACCAAAGCAAGTTTTAAATGGCTTACATAAACAACATCCGATGATTCAAGCGCTTCCGACAGCAACGAAGATTTTTGCTGCACTTCATAGTGATGGGGTCGTCCCTATTACGATTCGAGAAGGCCAAAAATGGTTAGCGAAACAGTCCATACAAGAGGCACCTCATCTACAGCAACCTGTCCAATCTGAGCAATCAATTGTCCTGCAGGCGAAGGAGATAACATTCCGCTATGACAAAAATGATGCCGATATATTACGCAATTTTAATATTAACGTTCGCACAAATGATTTTTTCACCATTATCGGAGGAAATGGCTCAGGAAAGTCAACAGCATTAAACGTGCTGGCAGGTCTCGAAAAACCGTATCGTGGGGAAGTTTTTATCAATGGGAAGAAACTAAAAAGCTATCGTAATGATGAGTTGTACCGAAATATACTGGCCTATTTACCGCAAGATCCGAAAATTTTATTTACAGAAAAAACGGCTCAAAAAGAATTAGAAGTCGTGCAAGGTAAGCAGGAAAAACTCACGGAACTTGTGCAACTATTTCACTTAGAAGATAAGCTACAGCGTCATCCGTATGATTTAAGTGGGGGAGAACAGCAAAAACTTGCATTGGCAAAAATTTTACTGCTAGAGCCGCAAATCTTACTGCTTGATGAACCAACAAAAGGCATTGATGCCCATGCGAAAGAAGAGCTTGCACAAAATTTAAAAATGCTTCAAAAGGGTGGATTGACAATCGTCATGGTAACACATGATATTGAATTTTCAGCGCAGCATAGTACACGTTGTGCATTATTCTTCGATGGGAATCTTGTGTCAGAAGACGAACCGAATGCTTTTTATAGTGGCAATAGCTTTTATACGACAGCAGCGCATCGAATTTCACGTAATGTGATGAAGCATGCCATTACGTGTGAGGATGTGGTGAAACAATGCAAAAAAGCACAATTCGTTTAATCACGTCCATTCTTGTATTTTTTGTTCTCATACCGGTTACTTTATATTTAGGGATTACGGTTTTTGAAGATCGAAAATATTATATGATTTCTTTGTGCATCATCGCGCTTGCATGTATCCCATTTTTTGTTTCCTTTGAACGACGTAAGCCGCAGCCGCGTGAAATGTTAACGATTGCCGTCATGGCAGCCATTTCTGTTGCGGGACGTTGTTTATTTGTTGCGACACCAGGATTTAAGCCAGTGTCAGCAATTACGGCAATTACAGGCTTTACACTTGGCGCAGAAGCAGGTTTCCTAACGGGTGCATTATCTGCGTTGGTTTCCAATATGTTTTTCGGACAGGGACCGTGGACACCGTTTCAAATGTTCACCTGGGGCATGATTGGTTTTATTGCTGGATTGCTTGGTAAAACGGGGTGGATGCATAAAAAAATTCCGCTCATCTTATTCGGAATCTTTGCAGGCATCTTCTTTTCGTTCGGTATGGATATATGGGGAGCGATTTCGACATACGGTGTTTTTGAATGGGAAGCTTACATATTAGCGATGACATCTGCTGTACCATTTACGATTATATATTGCGTTTCGAATGTCATTTTTTTATTAGTCCTAGCAAAACCGATTACTGAAAAATTACAGCGAATTAAAACGAAATATGGACTGATGCAGTAACAGTCGTTGGCAAATTTTCTTTAAAGATGCTGGAATAAGCAAAAACACAAATCGCAACTAGACGGCGCGATTTGTGTTTTTTTATGAATTCAAAATAATGTTCATTTGCTAAAACCTTCACTATAGTAAAATGAAGGAAGAACGAAGCTATTTAAAAAATTTGCCAAATAGTCCCTTTGCTTGGGTATTCGAAGAGTCTTCCTTTGGGGCAGGTGGTGGTGCGTCTAGCTGCGAAACATTTAGCTTATTTAATACGCTCATAATAGCACTGTTTTGTTGTTCTACACGGTCGAGCTGACGCATTTGCGCGGCGTTTGGCTCGTTTGCCTGGTCTAAAATATGCTGCATCATACCGCTCAGCTGTTGTTTTAACGTATGGTTTTGGTCAATTAAGAGCTCATTTTGCGTACGCTGCTCTTCGATTAATGTCAGGAGCTGCATATTTTGCTGCTCAATACCGTAAACGTGCGTCGCAAGGAGCTGCATTGAATTTGATAAATCCTCGAATTGTGATATTTGAGGTGTTGCCGGAACGATGGCATACTGCGCCATTTCCGACGGTTTAAATGTTGGATCGGTTACGGTTTGTGCCGCTTCTTTAAGCTTTAAGCCCTGCTGTTTATAAAGCGTTAAAAAGGCACGTAATAGATCAAGATCTTGCTCTGTAAATTGTCGGTGCATGCGGCTGTTGCGGCGAACCTCGTAGCCATGTTCTTCTAAAAGGGTAATATAATTTTGTAGTGATGCTTTACTAATGCCGAGTTGTTCGGCAAATGCACTCGTCGCATAAATTGCGGCCATGATTCAAACTCCTTAGATGTCAAAAAATTAGTATGTAGTAACTTCAATTATACGTCTAAAGTAACGTAGGTGTGAAGCGTTATTTCATGTATTTTTAAATAAGTAGGTATTATTGAAAGGAGTCCACAATATGTTTTTAAAATCAGCCCGCATTAAAAAAGAAATGATTCATGATTTTCGTGCGTATCCGTTTTCGATTCCATTTGTTCGTTATTTAGATGAGCTTGATTTAGATACACCGATCACATTTTTTGTTGGTGAGAATGGCACGGGCAAATCGACGCTACTAGAAGCCATTGCGGATCAAATAGGCTTTAATCCAGCAGGGGGTAGCACGCAAAACTACAAAGCGTATGACGTCCATAAATCCGAGGCAGCACTCGGTGACTATGTGAAGCTTGCCTGGTGGCCGAAAGTTACGAATGGATTTTTCCTGCGTGCGGAAACGTTTTATCAATTTGCGTCACATGTTGATGAAACCGATCTGAGTGGCTATAGAGCATACGGCGGAAAGTCGCTGCATCATCAATCGCACGGTGAATCGTTTTTCTCATTGTTTCAACACCGCTTTAACGGCAATGCGATTTATTTACTCGACGAGCCTGAAGCAGCCCTTTCCCCGACAAGACAGCTGGCGTTTTTGACGTTGTTACATGATTTACTAAGTGAGGGCAATGTACAATTTATCATCGCCACACACTCGCCGATTTTACTTGGCTACCCGGATGCAAGAATTTATCAGTTTGATGAAACGGGCGTTGAAGAAATCAAATACGAAGAAACCGAGCATGTACAGGTAACCTCGTATTTTTTACAGCATCGTGAGAAAATGCTGGCAGATTTATTTGCGGAGGAAGAGGAGTAAGGTGAATCTTTCGAGAAGTTTATACGTAACTATGTAAAGGGAGCGTGATTGACTTGAGCAAATATTCAATTTCACAATTTATTCAAAAGACAAAACAGGACGAACAGGAAAATGACTTTTTTGAGTTGGAAACTGAGCGTGTATTAGAGGTCAATTTAAACGGTGAAGTATGGGCGAAAATGGGTTCGATGATTGCGTATACAGGTTCGATTAAATTCGAGCGTGAGCGTGTGCTAGAGCACGGTATTGGCAAAATGTTTAAAAAGGCATTAACGGGTGAGGGTACATCACTCATGCGCGCAAAGGGCAAGGGGCGTTTGTATTTAGCGGACCAAGGAAAGAAGATTACGATCTTTGAGCTTGGTGGGGATAGCCTGTGCGTGAATGGCAATGACCTACTTGCATTTGAAAAAAACATTAAATGGGATATTAAATTAATGCGCAAAATGGCGGGGATTATGTCAGGCGGTCTGTTTAATGTGAAGCTACAGGGGAGTGGTATGGTGGCAATTACAACGCATTTTGAGCCACTGACATTAATTGTGAAGCCAGGCGAGACGGTTTATACTGACCCTAATGCCACAGTTGCTTGGAGCGGTAATTTAACGCCTGAATTTAAAACCGATATTACGATGCGTACACTCATTGGGCGCGGCAGTAATGAATCGATTCAAATGGCGTTTTCAGGGGAAGGTTTTGTCATTATTCAGCCGTTTGAGGAAGTGTATTTGTCTTCAGAACAATAAGCTTAGACAGTTCCCATTTTTCGGTATAAACTAGAAGAATGAGGAGGCGTTGGAATGCAATGGCAACAATTACAACAAGCGACAGAAAACTATAAACTACAATTACTTGAAGCCGAAAAGCTACATAAAAAACAAATAACCGTCGAGCGTTTAATACAGCATGCGGAGCGTGAAATTGAGCGCTTCGAATTGGACATGCAGCAGGTGCGTAAAGACTTAAATAAACTAGAACAGTCATCGTTCATCAACTTATTCCGTAACTGGTCAGGCAAGCGTGACGAATTAATTGAGCAAAATTTAGACCAAGTAGCCGTAACGGAGCTCAAGCTAATTGAAGCACAGCTTACATTAGAAGATTTACAAGATGATCAGATTGATATTGTGCATAAATTAAATGCCATTAACGAGCCTTATATTGAACAGCAGCTACAAAAGCTAAATGATGAAAAGCAACTATGGTTAGCCAAGAATGCGCCGCAGCTTGCAGAAAAATTAACCGAGCTTGCCGAGCAAGAAACGCTGTGTAAGCAGCTCGTTAAAGAAATCCAAGAAGCCATCGAGGCCGGGAATGCTGCACTAAGTGCATTAACTGATGCTGGCTATGCCTTACATGAAGCACAATCGTATTCAACATGGGATACGTTTTTAGGCGGTGGCTTCGTTGCAACTGCGATGAAGCACGAAAAGCTTGAAACGACAAATAGCTATATTCACACAGCACAAATAGCATTGCAGCGCTTTACGAATGAGCTGTTAGATGTGAAAGACCTACGTCAGGATACGATTGAAATCGATACAGACGGCTTTGTGAAGTTTACCGATTTCTTCTTCGATAATATTTTCACAGATTGGTCAATCCATTCAAAAATTACAACGGCGATGAACCAAATCTCGCGCGTGCAAGATGATGTATCGAACACATTACGTGAATTACAGCAAAAATTAACCGTTACGCTAAAAACCGAAGCCGAATTGCTAGCAAAGCGCGCAGCCATTCTTAATTCCGACGAAACAGCATTGTTTTTTGAAAAATAGAGGGGTAAAATAGAGCGTATATTTATATGAGTTCTAGTAGAACCAAATCAAAGGAGTCTTTTAAATGAGCCGCTTAGTAGAAGAATTTTTAGAATTAGTACAAATTGATTCTGAAACAAAACATGAAGAAGTCATTGCACCGATTTTAGTGCAAAAATTAGAGGATATGGGTTTTGACGTATTCCAAGATGATGCACATACACGTAATGGTCACGGCGCAGGGAACATCATCGCAACATTAAAAGGTGACGAAACAATCGAGCCAATTTACTTCACTGTGCACATGGATACAGTCGTACCAGGTATCGGAATCAAACCAGAAATTCGTGAAGATGGCTATATTTATTCAGACGGCACAACGATTTTAGGTGCGGATGATAAAGCAGGGATGGCGGCAATTTTCGAAATGGCACGCCGTATTAAAGAAAAAAATATTAACCACGGGACAATCCAGTTCATCATTACAGCTGGTGAAGAAAGTGGCCTAGTCGGTGCGAAGGAATTAAATCCTGAACACATTATCGCAAAATACGGTTTTGCGGTAGATAGTGATGGTAAAGTAGGCGGTATCGTCGTAGCAGCACCATTCCAAGCAAAAGTAAACGTCAAAGTATTCGGTAAAACTGCTCATGCTGGGGTTGCGCCTGAAAAAGGTATTTCAGCAATTACAGTGGCAGCGAAAGCCGTAGCACAGTTAAAGCTTGGCCGTTTAGATGAAGAAACAACAGCTAATATCGGTCGTTTTGAAGGTGGGAAAGCAACAAATATCGTATGCGATGAAGTAACAATTTTCGCAGAAGCGCGTTCAATCGACGAAGCAAAATTAAATGCACAAACAGCGCATATGAAAGAAACATTCGAGCGTGTGGCAAAAGAACACGGTGCACGTGCAGAAGTGGATGTAGCCTTATCGTACCCAGGCTTCCGTGTAACTGAAGACGATCAAGTCGTTCGAATCGCACAAGCAGCAGCACAAGCAGTTGGCCGTACACCACAGCTAGGTATTTCAGGCGGGGGTAGTGATGCAAACGTCATCGCAGGCTTTGGTATTCCAACAGTTAACCTATCAGTTGGTTACGAGGAAATCCATACAACAAACGAAAGAATCCCAGTAGAAGAGCTTGAAAAATTAGCAGATTTATTAGAGCAAATTATCGTAGAAACAACTAAATAAGAGGTGAAATTATGGGCTTTGAAAAAGCAGTTGTCTTTTTATGTGGGACAGAGGAATACGCAGTACCGGTAGAACAGGTCGTATCAATCGAAAAATTAGAGCGTGTAACACCAATTCCACATTTACCTAACTACTTATTAGGCTTTACTCGCATTCGTGGCGAGTTAACACCAGTGATTGATTTTGGTCAAGTTTTATATAATCGTCCAACGCATACGGAGACGTCAAAAGTTATTGTATTATCAACAGACATCGTCAACTACGGATTACTTGTAGCCGATGCGCGCGAAATCCTGGATTTTGAAGAGGGCGTGTTAAAGCAAATGGGTCTTGTGAATTACGAGAAAACGAAGTACTTCACAGCCGTTGCCAATTTAGAGGACCGCATGATTTCATGTGTGGATCCGCATATTTTAGTCAATTCATTAGATGGCATCCGTGAGATTATTAATTACTTACACAAGATGCTGGAAAACGAAGAAGCGAAGGCTTAAATGAAGAGAGCGCACAAGATTAATTTCTTGTACGCTCTTTTTTTACCGTATTTTAGTTGGCCTTTTTTATTTGCCTCAGGTAGGCAAGGGCAGAGAGTAGCATAACGAGCGCGGTAATGATTGTAAGTGTTAATACAAGATTTTCCTCTACCCATGGCACGTTACCTAAGATGAAGCCAGACCCAAGCCAAACGGTTGTCCATAGCACAGCACCGATGAAATTATAGCGTAGAAAGCGGCTATATGAAAAATTAGTATAGCCAGAAATGAATGGTGTCATCGTTCGCATAATCGGCACGAAGCGTGAGAATGTAATGGCAACGTTATCATATTGCTGTAAAAAGTGCTGCGCTTTTTGTACTTGCTCCTCAGAAACAACGCGCATTATAAGGTTGCGCTTTGGTGGGATTTTACGTACCGAGCGCCCGATGAGATAATTGTTACTGTCGGCTAACGTTGTCGCAACAATAAAGAGCACAAATAAGACGACTAAATCAATTTTACCAAGTGCAGCCAGTGTACCGCTTGTAAAGACGGTGCTATCTCCTGGTAAAAATGTTAAAATAACAAAGGCGGTCTTAGTAAAAACTACGGCAAATAATAGCAAGTATATATAAAGTCCGAGCTCTTCTATGTAATAGAAAATCACTTGATCGATTCCACGTAGAAACTGAATGATGTCGAGTAGCATAGGCGATTCCTTTCTTCTTACGATTACGTCTTAGTATAGCGGAACCGTCATCATAATGTTGGTTTTAGGTCTTAGAACAGTTAATGGAGGTGATGCAGATGTTAAATGAAACAGCGAAACCAAAATTACGTATTCCAAAAACAAAATCCGAATGGGTATTTGATGTCATTGGTTATTTGGCACTCGCCACAATGCTTGCTGTGATTGTGTTTAACTGGAGTGTCTTACCAGAGCAAGTCCCTGCGCACTTTGGAGCAAATGGCGAAGTAGACCGCTGGGGTTCGAAATGGGAGCTACTTATTATTCCCGGTATTGCAATTGGCATGCATTTTTTCATGCTAGTCATTGGAAATTTTCCAAAAATGCATAACTACCCAGAGCGCTTTAATGAACAGAACGCGGCGGCGTTTTACACGAATAGCCGGCAAACGCTGAATTATATGCGTAATATTATTAATGTATTATTTAGCTATTGCGTGTATGTGGTGATTGCCATTGCACTCGGTCACGAAAGCTCACTCGGCTGGCCATTTTTCACGATTTTAGCACTGCTATTTGTTGTGTTAGGTTACAAAATTTATAAAACGTTTAAGATTAAATGATGAGGTGTTTGTAGATGAAAGCTTATTTAGCAAATGGATTATTTTCAATTGGGGACCGTTATGTCAATGAACTACTGGCACGCGAATTACGTGCGACGATTCCTGAAATCGAACTATACGTCCCACAGGAAAACGATGCGATTAACGATAAAAATGCCTATGCAAATAGTTTAGCGATTGCAGCGGCAGACTTAGCTAGCTTAAAAGAAAGTGACGTCCTGATTGCAGTGATCGACGGAGTGGAAATTGACTCGGGCGTGGCCGCTGAAATCGGCTCGTTTTCAATGCTAAACCGTCCGATCGTGGCGCTATTTAGCGATGTGCGTCAGCAAGGCCGAACAAACGCGAAGAAAATTGATGCGCTTGTCGCAGATGGTACGGAAAATCAGTTTATTTACCGCAATTTATTTGTCGTTGGGTTAATTAAGCAAAATGGTGTGATTGCTTCGACGGTTGAGGAAGTTGTGGAAGCAGTATTAAAGATAAGTAAATAGTAAGGTGAGCTGCGTTTCTTAGGGGATGCAGCTTTTTTTGTGCGGTACGTGGGGGAATTGGACCAAATATTCGTCAAGTTAAAGGGCAGAAGTAAATAATTTTTAAATAAACTTACATATTTTTCACACTCGTTCGTCTAATAGGGTAAGAGAGGTGGCACACATGGATTTTGACAAGCTGTATAGCGAGCAGTTTCAGCCGACATATGTATTTATTCGATACATGGTCGGGCATGCGGAACTAGCAGAGGATTTAACGCAGGAAACATTTTACCGCATTTATAAAGCGAAAAATTTAGAGCGTGTTACAAATAGCACGGTATACGTAAGGCAAGTGGCACGCAATCTTGTGTATGATTATTATCGCAAAAAAGCACTGATCAAGTGGCTACCGTTTACCGCATCACATGAACAGCATGAGGTGACGTATGTACCAGAGGATTGGTTGCTACAGCAAGAACAAAGAAAAGTACTATTTGAAGCACTGCAGCAGCTAAAGCCGTTGCAACGGGAAATCATCATTTACCGTAAAATTGAGGAACGTTCCATTGAAGAAACATGTACGATTTTAGGGCTAACTGCGTTGAAAGTGGTCAACACACAGCGCAGTGCCATGAAAAAGCTGGAGCAACTATTAGGGGGTGTGTATGATGAAGCTTGATAATCAGTTCAAACAGCTACAAAACCATCCAGAAAATGAACGCTTACAACAAGAAATTCGGGCAAAATTAGATGGAAAGAACGTGAAGAAACCGTGGAATCTGTTAGGAAGCCCTTTAGGTGAATGGAGCTTCGTCCTGGTATTTGTTGTCCTTGCGAGCTTTTTACTTGTTACTTCGTTAAATGACACGAATCAGGCGACATCAGATTCGATCAAGGCGATTTATTCTTATAAAAGTAGCGGATCAAGTGACGATTTCCGTGCAAAGCCGTCGACCAATTATATCGGCATGGAAAATGTGACGACAGACAGCTTATTATTTTTATTTGAAAACATTGATGAGCTACCGAGCGTTGATCCACAAACGAAGCAATATACGGATTATCAACTGATTGTTGTCTATGAAAACGGGGAGCAGCGCCGGTTTGAGTTAGATGACTATTACTTATATGATGTAGATCAAGACCTGTTTTACCCAGGCTTCAACCAATTGCCACAGGCCGTCTATTATGATTTACGTAATGTGCATTTTGTTAAACTACCAATTATTTTGTTGCCGGTGTTGATTTTAGTCGTTACCGGTGCTGTGTCTTTATTTTATAGTCGAAGAAAAATTGAATTACCGCGCCATAATCAATCGTTGTATGTGGCAACGGCTATTTATGTGCTCGTAATGATTGCGGTATTTTACTATGCGCTTAATATCGGCTTATTGTATCGACCGTTTATTTTCGTTTTGATTTTACTGCTCGGCTATATCATGTGGTGGCCAATTAAGCGCGGAACGACTAATCCGACGATACTTCGTGTTGAAAAACTAAAAATTATTGTAATCGTGCTGAGTGTAATCGCGTTTCTTTTTTGGGGATAGGTGAAAGTAAGTTAAACAGTAACTGTCGATAAGTACTAAGAACATAACAAGAGTAGCACCTAGTAGAATGGACTAGGTGCTATTGTTTGATAAATAATCAATGGGAGCTTCATTTCCAAATAATTTCATTTATGGTGTATAATTTTACAAAGTTGAAATAGAAATTTACTTGCTTAACTGAATGAATAAAATTATGGATGCGTGCAGGGAACGTAATAGAAAGAGGCTAAAGAGATGTCAATTGGACGAAATGATGCTTGTACATGTGGGTCAGGGAAAAAATTTAAGAAGTGTTGTTTGGGAAAGGTTACGAATGAATGGGGGACGGCTGGTGAAAATCCAGCGATTGAAGTTTTGCCTAAACCACTAAAGCAGCAGCAATTCTTTATCGATCGAGGTGTGCGTGAATTTGTATTGGCATCAATCGAATGGGGCCAACGCGTTTTAAAATCTGAGCCTGTCGATCAAGAACAGCTTGGGCAGATTTTTCAGGATTTAAGATTGTTTGCTACAACATCAAATCAACGAGAGGCTTATATGGATATTTTAAAGTCGACATTTAAAGCGCGAAATGAGTCGTTACGTGCATCGCAAGCTATGGAGCTAAAAAAACTTACTGTAAGTCAACCTGTGTTGCTACAAAATGAACAGGCATTATTAAATGACATAGCAACTAGCTGTCTTTTGGATTTAAAACCAGAATTTGCTGAACCAGATTACGGGATGATTTCTATTCAGCTCGAGTTCGCCTTTATTGTAATAAAAGATGTACTACTTGAACAGCAGCAATTTGTTGATCACGTTCAATTAATTGTTGATGAAGAGAATGGACAAGAATTTTTAACAAATTGGTCGATTCAATATCAGCAACTAGAGCAAGGAGATTTACCACAGCCGGTAATGGTTGAAATTTCTCATTTAAATGAGGGCTATAACACGTTGCAAAAGGTGAAAAATGACTATCCTCTTCTTGAAGAAAAGACGAAGAAGAACCTTGCAAGTGCACTCTATTATACGGAGCATTTAGATAATAAAATTCAACAATATTTGTTTTATGATGAGATTATTTTAGCGTTAATTACATCGATGGAAAAAGAATTTAGAACAATCATTGAATCACATAACCCTAAAAATGTGAATAAGCTACAATTTGTTGAGTTAATAAATGAATTTTATGATCATTATGAAGCAAGCTTTACGGAACTTTCAAAAGATGAAGCACATGAATTACGCAAAATTCGTAATCAATTGGCGCATGGGGAACGTTCGGCAAAACATGAAGATTTTATAGCGATTAAAGCACAACTAATTGATCAACAGTTCTTCATGGCAATCCAACATATCAAGCAGGAATTACGCGTAGTAACAAATGAAAATTAAAAGGATGGGCATTTAGAATACATATACCCAAGCCAATAATTTTGTAGTATAATATTCTCAACGTTAAGTTATTCTTTAACAATATAGAGACTACTTAGAAGATTTTCTAGGTATTTCATTTACGTAAAGTAGCCGTTTCCTTAATAGGTAAGTGTTACGCTACCATTTTTCCAGGTTGCAATTAAGCTTTCGCCTTCGTTGCACGAAGAAAAACAGGGGCCATGCCGACATAGTCGGAGCTTTATGGCAGATTTGCATTCGCAAAACAGGGCTACTTTACAAACGATGCTGCGTAAATTCTTACGCAGCTTTTCTTTTTGCAAAAATTGAAGATAGGTGAGCAGACCATGACAAAATTAAAACCGATTATGCATGAAAAGCAAATTGCCGAGTTATTAGATGTACCGTTTCGTGAATTTTATGAAACGCTTCAAGACGAAGAACGTTATCATGCATTCGCGATTGGTAAAAAGCGTGCCGGAAAACGAATTATTTATGCACCAAATGACCAATTGAAGCACATTCAGCAGCAATTCCTACATGTATTAGATCAATACCCTGTACATCGCCAAGCGCATGGCTTCAGTAAGGGCAAGGACTTTATTACGAACGCGTCGTTGCATGTTGGAAAGAACTTTATTTTTACATTTGATGTTGAAAACTTTTTCCCATCGATTAAGCAAAGAACGGTCAAAAGTTATTTTCGATCAACATTGAATTTAACGAATCATACATCAAATGTGTTAACAGATCTTGTATGCCATCCAGACGGTTTTTTACCACAGGGTGCACCAACATCACCTGTTATGACGAATCTCATTTTGTATCGTTTTGATCAGCACATGGAGGCGTTAGCGAAAAAGTACAAGTGTACGTATAGTCGCTATGCGGACGATATTACGTTTTCAACAAATGAAAATGTGTTTCCAAGCGCCATTGCGAAGCAGGATGTGGACGAGAATTGGCAAGTGAATGACAACATTGTCAAGGAATTAAAGGCTTACGGTTTGAAAATTCATCCACAAAAAGTGCATATGCAAATGCCTTCTAGTAAAAAGTTTGTTACTGGGGTTGTTGTCAATGAAAAATTGAATGTCAATCGCAGTTATATTAAACAGGTGCGCGCGGCTATTTATAATTTACAAACGAAAAAGCATTATAAGCAGGAAGTGTGTAAGGTGATTGGTCAGCAGGAGCGTCATTGGCATTTTGTTGAACGAACGCAGGTGCTACAGGCGATTCGCGTGTTACGTGGACAAATTGAGCATATTGGTAATGTGCGCGGAAAGCAGGATACGTATTATACACAGCTTTTAAAAGCGCACCGGGCATTAATTGGTATATATCGTTATCGTAGAATTTTATAGGTAGTTGTTTAGGAGGCGTCTAGATGACAGATAAACAATGCCCAATTTGCGGCGAGAACAATGCATGTAACGTAGCAGATGCAAAAAACTGCTGGTGCATGACTGTCAAAATCCCACAGGCATTATTAGACGAAGTACCAAAAGACCAGCAAAGTTGTATTTGCACAGACTGTGTACAAAACTATATGAAAAAAATGAAGACACTTTAGGCGTCTTCATTTTTTTGTAGTTTTTGCGGCATAAGGCTGCTCGTGAAAATCAGTAAGCTAATTAGAAGGATAACACCGATTCCAATAATACTTACCGTTTGGTTGTTGCCTGTAAAAACAGAATAATACATCAGTCCAAAAATGAGAAAAACCATCAAGGTAAGGATTAAAAAGTATAGTTTATATAAAGCTTTTAGTAATAAGTACTTTTGTCCATCGTCATAGTATTCTAACGTATCCGCAATCGGCGTTTTAGATTGGGGATCAGGTGCTTTAAAGTTCGGGAATGTAAGAGAATCTACTTTACTATTTGATATAAAGAAAAATAATGAAAACATAGTAATAATGAATGAGAACAACACAATTTCAGGTTGATCATTTCTAAAATACATAAAGCCCGTAGCGACTGAAATAAAGCCAATGATTAATGCAGTTAATACGAAGTACGAGGCATGATACATTTTACGCTCTAATGTGTTTAAAACATAATCCTCATCATCCATTTCCTTGTTCTTTTTTAGTCCGCGCGTGATGTAGACATAGTAAATCCCCGCAATGACAAGAAAAACACTACTGACTAGATTACCGCAAAGAAACACAATTTCTTGTGATGAAGCAAAATCATATGAAGTCCACAGTTGTCGCGTGCAAAAAAACGCGAGTATGATAGCAATCGTTAATAAAATCATTCTAATTCCTCCTGATCAAATATAAAAATTTGTTCAATCGTCTCGTTAAAGACATACGCAATTTTCGTTGCAATTAATAGTGACGGCATATATTCGTTGCGCTCGATCAAGCTAATTGTCTGGCGCGAAATTTTGGCTTTCTTCGCCAATTCGGTTTGGTTCATTCCCTCTCTGGCACGTAGCTCCTTTAATCGGTTTTTCATATTTCTCACCTCCACCTTATTGTAAATGATTTATGTCAAAATGACAAAGATAATAGTCAAAAAAACTAACATTGTTGTCATTTTGTAAGTGTATAGATGGGAAATGCATCTTTGTCTAAGTTTTAGGAACAAATTCCATGAGGAGGAGTCTTAGTTAACAAAGGGGTGTGTGTGGATGACTGCAAAATTATCGGGAAATAGAAAAAGGTTGTTGAAAATTGTATTGATTGTTGGTTTTTTTATATTGAGCGCAATTGGCTACGGTTTATACTGGGCATTTTATGATATGAATCGTCTACCAACAGGGGTATATCTCACGGAATCAACGTCACCAGATGGAAAGTATACGGTAAAGGCCTATGTATCGAGTCCAAGTTTAAGCGCGGATGCTGTTCGAGGGGAATTGATGTTTAATGAAAGTAAGCGCAAGCCGAAAAATATTTACTGGAATTACCGTGAATCAACAGCTGAAATCGTATGGCAAGATGAGCGGACGGTTGTGATCAACGGGCTATCCCTTCAAGTACCAAACGAAAAGTTTGATTGGCGACATGACTAAGTTTCGTATCTGTATTCCTCATACTTTGATGTTATACTAAGAAAATGAAATCAATGTAAGGGGTATATTATGCAAGTAAAGTTATTCGAAACGCGCTACGCACAAAAAGTAGCGACATTATTAAACAACTATTTACCGTTTGAAGAGGAAAATGAAATCACCGTGCTACAAGCAGGTGGCATTCAATATATCTGTGTGGACGGCGAGGAGGTCGTTGGTTATATTGCGGGTTACCTAATCAAAGATGCGCGTAACGAGTTCCCGTATTTTGAACAGGAGCTTACGGAGTTACGCTCGGTAACTACGAAAAAAGCGACATTTTACACAAGTCATTTAGTCGTCAATCCGAATTACCGCGGGCAGGGTATTGGCCGAGCACTTGTGGAGGCGTATGACAAGGCAGTGAAGGAACAAGCAGGTGCGGTAATCTCCGTTGGCTGGGTGAAGTCTGATACGAATTCATGGGATGCGGAGAAGTTATTCGCCACTATGGGTTTATCCCGTTTTATGTATATCGGTGAATATTTTAAGCCGTACGACGTGTATTGCCCGAGCTGTGATGGGCGCTGCGTTTGCGATGCGGATATTTATTATAAGGTGTATGACAAGTAGAAGCTGTGTAACTGTAGCTTCTTTTTTTCATGCAACTATTGTTCGGAAAATTTCGTTAGTTATTAAAATGATAGTAGGGGAGGAAATGATATGAATCGTATAAGTTCATTGATATTGAAAGGGCTTTTATTCGTATTAGGTGGCATCGTGCTACTACTTTGTGTATCTGCGTTACCGTATCTTGCGAAAGAGGCGGCAAGTGAATTTCCTGAAGTCGCGTATTTGCACTATCCGATTTTGCTGGGGCTTTATGCGACGGCGATTCCGTTCTTTTATGCGATTTATGAGACCGTTGCAATGCTTGGGATTATTGAAAAAGAATCGATTGCATCGAAACAGCTCGTGCCAGGTTTTAAGCGGATTCAATATTGTGGCATACTAATTGTGCTGCTGTATTGCGCGGGGATTGTACTATTATCAGTTGCGAAAGCATTAATACCAATGCTCCTATTAATCGGGATAGGGGTATTGCTCATAACGGCAATTGTCATTTCGACGTCGGCCTTTATGAAGCAGGCAATTGGGAAGAGTAGTTTAGCATAGAACTGAAGCCATGACTGATTAGGTGTCATGGCTTCAGTTTATTTTATAACGGATTTTGTTGTTTACTATTACAAGCCTCACAAATAAATATCCCTTCATTTCTTAAATAGGCTTTAATTTCCGTCATGCCTTTACGTTTTGGATAGCGCATTTTGACATAGACGACCTCATCGCCCTCGATTTCTTTTTTGCAAATGGAACATGTCGCTTTTTCGAAAAACATCGTTGGATCCTCCTAAGAACATTTATTAGTCTATACGTTTCGGGTGTAAATTAAGATTCGGAAATTTAAATATATCCACGATTTTCTCGTCAGGCTCATGAATGGATTCTACCAATGTCCATCCGCGTTTGGTGTAATAGTCTGAGGCATTTTCAGTCTTTAAATAGATTTCAGAGATGCCCAATACTTTTACATAGGCTAGTAAATACGTCATCAACTGTGCACCGATTTTTTGCTCGCGATATTCGGGTTTTACATAAAGTGAAGCAAGCCAAGGTGTATAGTGTGGGCGTTCTTTATAATCGTTTTGAAAAACAGATACTGTCCCTACGCAAGTTTCATTGACAATTGCGATAAAAGTTATCGGGAAAGAATCGAACTGTGTGTGCTGAAAGAATGTCTCTACATCAGCGAATGTCATTTTACTCGTTGTCCCAACTACAAATTCCTCGTAAATCATGTGAGCTACGTCTTTACTATAAGACGGCTTTTTTACTAGCGTTGTAATCTCCATCAAAATCACCCCTAACAATTGTGAATTATACGCGCTGCATATGCGTTTCCGTAAAGCCTTGTTTATATTTTAAGCCGTAGCCTAAGCAGCGGTCCATAAATATATGCGCCAGCCAAATGCATGAAATCATGAACAATAGATTAAGTGCAAACACAATCGCAGCGCCAAGTAAAATGATTGGAATGACAAGACTATGGCCAATATTGTAAATGCTTGCGCCAATGGAGTGATTGATTGCGTAACCAATCATCGTTAAATCAGGGGCGAACAGTAGCACTATAAATAACCACCATGAAAAATCAAATTGCCAGTAAATGAGCAGTGTTACTAAAAAAGCGAGGCCATATTCAATATGAAGTATGGTTTTATTCATCACGCGCACCTGCCTTCAATTGCTCAAATAATTGATTGATCGCGTGTTCGATTTTTGGTTGATTCTTTTCGTATTGTTGATTGTCCATTAATTGTGTAATCATTTGTAGTGTATCGACGGCATTTTTGTAAAAAGTTATGTAGTTTGTAAGTTGTTGTGATTTTTCGTTAAACAAGGCAACCGTTGTTTCGTTGCATTCTTCTGTGATTTCTTGTGCTTGTAATTGTGTTAATTGAGCGATTTCCTTTATAGAAAAACCAAGTTTTTTTAACACAATTACCATCTTTAGCTGAGCCTCGCATGATTCATCATAATGACGATAACCATTGTCGAGTCTTATTGGTTGTAATAATCCCTGTTTTTCGTAGAAACGAATGGTATCGATTGAAACCTGTAATTTTTCCGAGAACGCTTTAATTTGCATATTCCTCACCTCAACTAAACGATAACATTGGAGTATACTCTATGGTCAAGGAGAATTCCTTATTTAAAATTATAGCTTGGTACATTCAAAAAAGAGCAAACAAAAATAATCTCACAAATTTACGCTTGTGAGATTTTGAAAAGGGGGTTATGGAAATGGAATTAGCCAACTAAGTTATGCTTTACAACTTCATAAGCTTGGCAAATATTTACATAAGACTCTTTGTCCTCAGTAATCATGTCTAAAGCAATTTCGTATAAGTCAGATGCGTCTGTTGTTACTAAATCGTTTAGTACAGCAGCTTCCATTTTTTCTACAAATGATAAAATTTCTACGTTCATATTTGTCATCTCCCAATGAGTTAATTGTTAATGCTACTATACACCGAGTAGACGTCTGACTTCAATGAATATGAAGCCAAAAAAGCATGAAAACGTTCACAATATGACAACAAAATGAACTCGACTTGTTTTCGCTTACTGAAAGCGTTTTTCTAATAATTGTCATAATCTTTGGAATGAACAGACCTCTTGTGAATCATAGATCGTGTGCGCAAACAACGCTCACATTTACATATATTCTAGGGGAGATGGCTCGGTTTGGGTGATAAATGTGTATGAATTATGAAAATTCCAAACTATAGGAACTAAATAGAATGGAGAACGTTACTAAAATATGTGAAAGGGAAAAATTGGTTAAATTAAATTACGTGAGGTGATCGTGTTGGATGCGCAGCAATTATTAGATGTTAGTAGTAATTTGTTAATGACTGGCTTTATCTTAATGCTAATTGCGATTGTGCCGCTTGGGTTATCGGTTAAATCAAACAAAAAGCTATTCGGTAAGCTCGGTATTGTTTTAACGTATGTATCGTTTATTTTACAGCTTGGTTATTTTATTACGAGGTGGATGGCAGTAAAGCATGCACCAGTAAGTAATATGTTTGAGTTTATGACGTTTTTCGGAATCATGCTCGTAGGCGGATTTTTATTAATTTATCACATGTATAAGCAGGTGAGCGTGGGGTTATTTGTTATTCCCGTTTCACTCATTGTCATTGGTTATGGTAGCGTATTTACTAGTGATGCATCCCCGTTAGTACCGTCATTAAAAAGTAACTGGTTGGCGATTCACGTCATTACAGTTGCGATGTCGAGTGCGATTTTATCGATTTCGTTTGCGACTGGGATGATGTATTTGCTAAAGGTGTTGGATGTGACGAAAAAAACAATCAGTTCCCGTTCTTTAGAATTCGTGCTGTATTGTTTAATTGTCGTTGTGGGATTTATCGGTGCATCAACGGTATTCGGCTTTACAACGGAGCAGGTAACACTTAACTATGTTGATATACAAGGAAATGAAAGTACAGTGATTTATGAAATGTACCCGCTAATTGTCAATGAAAATAAGCAACAAGTTGGGATTTTGACAATATCAAATAAAATTGATGCAGCCAAACTAAATTCGATTACCTGGGCGTTTCTTGTTGGGACATTGCTATACATAGTGATTCGTATCATCACAAGAAAAAGTATTAGCCAATTATTAAAGCCATTAACAAAACGCGTTAATGCAAATTTAATGGATGAAATTTCATATCGTGCAGTGGTTATTGGCTTCCCATTATTTGCACTAGGTGGTTTACTATTTGCGATGATTTGGGCGCAAATTGCATGGGGCCGCTTCTGGGGCTGGGATCCTAAAGAAGTATGGGCACTGATTACATTCCTATTCTACGCGGCGATGCTTCACCTACGATTATCGAAGTCGTGGGAAGGCGAGAAGACGGCGTGGATGGCGATTATCGGATTTGGCATTATTATCTTCAATCAGATTTTTGTAAACCTTGTTATAGCAGGGTTGCATTCGTATGCATGACGTTTCTTTTTGAAATCGCTTATAACAATAACTAGTTATAAAGGAAACACCATTTTGACATCTTTTCAAAATGGTGTTTCTTTCATTTGTGATTAATTAATGATAAAAAAACTTATAATCAATCTTTATTTTTACTGAAAAAATCCATACTCCGTTCCACGAATTCTAATACTTCATTTGAAATAGGGAATAATCCAGTTTCTTCAGACGGTAGCTTTCGAATTTCCCAAAATTTATTTTCTAATTGGGCATCGCCTTGGAATGTTTCTTTTGAAAGAGCTGTGAGATTCATAGCAATTTGGTAACCTTCAACGGATTCAGGTGGAATCGTTAATGTAATACAGGACTCAATCTTTTTTATGAGGTTAATGTATTGTGCGGTTAGATAATCATTCTCGCTTAAATTCGGTAAATTATTTTCTAAATGGACTTTTTCATCGTCATTAAAAAAGTCCATCCATTTCTTTTCGGATTGTTTAGATTGGTCGATTAATTCAACTAGCTTTTCCCACGATAATGTTTCTTCTAATGATACGAGATTAATTAAAGTACTCGTATTTGAAATACTGGTTTCTAGCTCAGTTAGCTGACGTTGTAAATGATTATAATGACTAATTAAAATTTGCTTGTACGACAGTTGATCTAATAAATGCTGAATGTCTTCCAGTGGCATGGAAAGTGATTTTAGTATAAGGATTTTTTCGAGTTTAAATAAATCCTCCTCAGAATAATAGCGTTTCCCATAGTCATCTTTATAACTCGGCGTTAGAAGTTTAATTTGATCATAATAGCGTAGGGTACGATTAGATATATTACGTTGTTTACTGACTTCTCCAGTACTCCAATACTTCATTTTTTTCCTCCTAAAGGACTTGCGGGTTACGCTACGTCATCTGTTAAAGTTAAATTATACCATATAGAGAAGGGGACTTTATTAGAGATGGAACAACAAGAATGGAATAAAATCGATCAATGGGACTGGAAAGAATTTACTTTACTACTATTTGTTGAGTTTGTTATTGTAATTGGCGTAATCAAGTTTGTATTGAAACCTCTTTTTAATAATTGGTTTAGCAATGAGCTTTATTCAGGGACTTTGTTGGGACTAATGATGGCTATTGTGTTACTAGTAGCCGTTTATCTAATCGCACTGCGTCCTCAAAAGCTTTCTTGGGCAGAAGTTGGAGTGACCCGATTTTCAATAAAGGATTGGAAATTGATCTTTGCTTATTCGTTTATTTTATTAGTTGGTGCAGTGATAATTATGTTTATAACGACTTTGATAGGTAATACATGGGACAATAGTAAAACGGAATCATTGCAGCAAAATGTTACTTTGTTGAGCGTGTTAGTAGCATTTATATCAGCGGCAGTCATTTCACCGATTTATGAGGAAATCTTTTATCGGGGATTTCTGTATCGCTGGTTACGCATACGGCTTGGATTAACAGGAGGGCTTATTATTAGTGCATTTATATTTACGATTGTTCATGTACCTACATATAATGTAATGCCTGTAAACTTTTTTAGTGGTCTTATTTTTGCACTAGCATATGAACGAACAAACTCTATTTGGCCAGCTGTTTTTATTCACGGCATCACTAATGGCATCATGGTTTTATTGACAAGCTTTTTATAAAAAATGGAAAGCGTATTTAGATAAATAGTATAAGAGAAATCAATAGCGACGAGCGTTGATTTCTCTTGTTTTTTTGAGCGATTTTGATTGGTTGGAGTCGATTCCAACAAGGAAATACTTTACTGTTTCCAATAAAAATAATTCCCATGTCCATCTGTATGCTGCAAGGTTTTCTTCTCTGTTGTTACGCCATGCTCGATCAAATCAACATGTAAATCCGGGTCATACAGATTGTTATAAATATGATAGATACCATGCTCGTTACTTAAACGCTCAAGCAGTTCGAGTAAATCTGTTTTGAGTTGTGCTGGAAACTGATTTGCTACATGCGTATGGAAAATGATGATTTGCGTTTCTTTATATGCTTCATTTGCGAAAAGCGTTGGGAGTAGAGCAGTAAAATCACCTGTTAGTAATTGTTTTTCACATTTTGCGTGAATATAACGGGCCTGGTTTAAATTCATTTTACGTTCTTTAAGCTCTGGCCAAATTAAGCTTTGTATCCACTCATATTGCTCCTCATTATTTACGTCAATTATGTTTAAATCAATGCCAATTCGATTGAGGATGACTGGCTTTTCTAAAAAAGGAATTGGGTCACCAAAATTTTCAGCTACTAATGTTAATGGGCTTGTTTCATCGCCGAACGAAATCAACTCCTGTTGTTTAATTTGGTAGTGATAATGATCTACATTTAATAACAAACCTGCACTCGTCCCAATTTCGATTAAGGTTAACGGCTTTTTAGTCTCAACTGCGATTTCAGAAAATAGGGGATATAAATAGCTTGCTCGCTGGACTTCATTTGTTTGGACGAGCTTCGTTTGAAATAGTTGAATGAGTTCGTGTTGAAACTCCGTACAAAATGCAATTAGTAATGGAAAGCTTTGTTCTAAATTCGCCTCTTGTGGATGTTCAAATACCTGTTTTAGTGGTGTTTCCTTTTGTAGAGCTAGGTATTGAACTGACGCAAAAAACAAATTCGGTTTTGGCTGTGTTTGTGGGATATGCGTGATCAAGTTTAATAACGGCTCATGATTGATAATACGCTGACACCAATACTCATATAACGGACTTCTACCATGCGCCTCCATTTCAGCAAAGCGTTGAAATGTTGCGATTAATTTCTCCATAAGTACACCTCATTTCGTTGATGATGTTATTGTATAATGATTGTTATATTAAGGGAATTAATGAAAATTAATGAGTGTGATTAATAATTTTAATCAAAGGGGTGGAAGTTTTGGATCTAAAATGGTTAAAAACGTTTATTACGGTTTATGAAGAAGGGAGCTTTCGTGCTGCGGCAGAAAAGTTATTTATATCGCAGCCAAGTATTACCGTACATATAAAAGCATTGGAAGAGGAGTTGCAGGTAGCGTTATTTCAACGTGAGCACACGAAAGTAAGTGTTACTACTGTTGGCGAACAGTATTATAAGATGGCTAAAAAATTATTAGCGCATGTTGAGGAAAGTAAAAACGAAATACGTAATGTGTCTGGTAATCAGAAAACACGTCTTGTGATTGCACTTTCTTCGGCATTAATTTCAACAGATATCCTTAAAGTCATTCATGATTTCGTTGAACTAAATCCAAATTATGAGGTAGAAATTGTCATGGAGGACGGGAAATATGTGGACGCGACACTAAGAAATCAACAAGCCGATGTTGTGATTAGCTTACAAAAAACCAAATCGAAGGACTTACATTCAGAGCGTTTGATTCGTTCAAAGGTCAAGTTGATTTATTCATCAAATTTGCGAATAGAGGGAATTTATCATGATCAAAAGATAAAGGAGTTGCTTATCAATTACCCCCTTTATACGGGTTATTTACATGAGCATGCACCGATTGTAGAGGATTTAGAGCGAGAGTATAGCATAAGGCGTTATCACAACGTACAGGATAGTATTTTTGCAATCAAGCTAATAAGTGAAGGGCTAGGAATTGGACTGTTGCCGGAAGTTCAAATAAAAACAGAGCTAGCGGAAGGGAAATTAAAAGTGCTTGATATTGGTGCGCTGGGGTCTGTTTACGCCGTTGATATTTATATGAGTCACCTACGAAATCAAGCGAAGTTAAATCCATTTTTAAGCTATGTAAGAAGTCGATTTGAATAATCATGCTCGTCGTCTTATGTATACGAACACGATCATTCAAATGTTTATTTTAAAAAGCGCTCCGTATGTTCAATAATATGGTGTTTAAATGAACGCAACTCTGCCGGTGAAAAGTTAATGGCTGCTTCATTTATTTTTTATCTAAAGCTGGAAGAATAGTGACGCAGACAATTCCAACGATGAATAAGTAGCTTGATATAATGAAGCCCAAAGTTAATACACCAATCGTATCGATCAAATAGCCAAATAATAAATAGCCTGGGATGCCGCCACCGATACAAATCATATTATAAACGCTAAATACTCGGGCAAGATGTGTACTTTCCACATGTGTTTGAAGATAGCTGACTACAAAGATATTCAGGATTCCTTGTGATATACCTCCAATTACTAATAGACATTGTAATAATAAAAGGGGCCACTCTAATGCAAAGCACAATATTGCTAAACTAAAAGCAAATAGGGACAATAATAAACCATATTTTTTATTCATATTTTTGTAAAGGTAGGGGCTTATTAATGAACCGATAATGATGCCAATAAACGTCGGTGTGGTGAATAAATATAGGTTTTCGGCACCTTTATTTAGTACTAATTTTAAGTAATTAATTAAGTAAAGGTCAATAGAGGCACCAGCCATCCAGCCTAGACCAAAGACAATAAATAGCCTAAAAATTACTTTATCGTTTTTAATATAGGATAGCCCTTCTTTGATTGAATACATGAATGGCGGATTTTCAGTAGATAGTTGTCTGTTTCGAAAAGATGGGCGAATAAATGAAATTGCAACAAAAGAAATAACATAAAATACTGTAACGATAATCAACCCTTCATTTGAACCTACATTTAAATAAAATAGTAAAGCTGCAAACGAATAGGAAAGTAGCTTTGCAATCATTGTGATGATTCTAAATAGGCTGTTTGCTTTAGGGATATTCGAATGCTCGACGATATGAGGCATTAAAGTGCTACTAGCCGTCGTAAAGAAGATATTGATAAACGTAACAAAAAATATAAGCAAATAAATTGTGAATATCGTTTGAGTGAATAATAAATTGTACAAGTAGAAGATCAGTAAAAATAAAATTCTTGTTATGTCAGAGTAAATCATTACTTTTTGTAACGATTTATTTTCTACAAATGCACCTATATGTAAACCAAATAACAATACAGGAACAGCGGAAAAGATAAAGTAAAAGGACGTACTTACGCCACTTCCACCAAGTGATTGCAACATGCTAAGTAGAATGACGAATAGTGTTGCATCGCCAAAGGAACTAAAGAAAGTAGCTGAAAACAATAACAGAAATTTTTTATTTTTTAACATAATTCACCTCATCACATAGTTTAGAAAAAATCACTTTAACATTATTAACCACTGGTCAATTCCGATTAAATAAAAACTCTAGATAACTAGAGCTTTTAAGAGAAAGTCTACATGGGCATTCGCTGCTAAGTTAGCATCATCATAGCTCTCAACTCTTCCTTTGTAGTAAAGTACAAAGCCATGTAAAGCAATGAACGCAGAGTGAATGGTCTCTTCGTCCAATTTATTTTGATGTAGCGTTTGTATCGTATGAATAAATTTTTTGAGACTTTCTTTAGGTGCAGGTTGCTGAAGTGGATCCGATAGTCCAAGTTGCTGTACAAACATAAAATCATACTGACTTTGATTATTTAAACCAAATTGAATATAACTGATAAATATTTGCTTTGTACCTTCGATCGGGTCAAGATTTAAACTGTTATCAAGCATTTGATTGAGTAGCGCAAAATATTTTTCAATTACGGCATTAAATAATTGTTCTTTGTTGTCAAAGTGATAGTAGATTGAGCCATGGCTACATCCTAAAGCATTGGCGATAGAACGCATGGATACCTTGCTGAAATTTAATTCTAAAAACTGGCGATCAGCTTCTTCTACAATCATTTCTTTTGATAATGCATGTTCACTTTTCTTTCTGCCCATAAAATCCTCCTAATAAATTGACCATTGGTTGATTAAATGGTAAATGATTGTTTAGATAAATGCAAGATATTATTGGGAATGTTTTGAATATCTGTACGAATGAGTTCATCAAGGTTTTTTATCGCCATATCCTTTGAAAATGCCCACCACTTGAATCGATTTCTACAACATAAACATCGGGATTCGTTAATTGCTGCCACTCGTCAAAGCCAAAGTCTGGTGAAATCGAATGCAGGAGCATCGTGCTCAAATAGCCATGCGAAACAAGGACAATCGTTTCGGAATCATTAGTTTTTAGTTCTTCAATTAACGCTAAGATGCGATGCGTTGCTTCATTACTCGATTCGCCGCCTGTATATTTTATCGTCTTATCGATAAAGCTTTGCTGCAATTTTTCAAACCAATCTGGCATGTTTTCAGAGCTTAAAACACGCTCTTGTAAACGTTCATCAATTTCAATTTCGATGTTATGTCGCAGAGCATATGGCGTAATGGTTTGAATCGCTCTCGTAAAAGGACTCGAGATAATGCGATTTAGTGAGTAGTTTTCTAAAAAATCGGCTAGCTGCTGTGCTTGTTCGAATCCAGCTTCTGTTAGGGTTGCTTCAGGCGCTTGTCCTTGTGCCGCGCAATGTCTAATGAGTATGAATTTCGTCAAATTATGTACCTCCAACAAGATCATAGTTTTTAAACGATAGCTCTAACGATATAACGTGAAAACGTAACAGCTAAACCATCTTTCGTTGCATGATTTTCAAAAATCTCCGTTATCATTTGCAAATCTTTTTCCATTAATTGTTCAAAAATAGAAGGGTGTTGCCCAAAGGATCTTAGCTTGATGATATCGATCGGTTCTGTAAGTAACTCTGTGCTGTTGATTGTTTCAATGGTGTACGAAGTGAATTGGCTCTTTTCTAATTGCGCCTGAATTTTTTGTGAAATCGGTGCGCCAGCTGTCGGTTGAAACAAATTTGGAAAGAGCGTAGGCAATTCTTTATGCATGTCATCACCTGGATGTAGCCCCAAAATAGTTGCGCCGTTTTTCGTTACTTGCGTTAAGTGTGGGTAGGCTGATGTAGGGCCCTTTCTTATATAAACAAAGTCAAATTCATTGCGGCCGAATGGAAAACCTTCCTTCGTGTTTCCTAAAACGAACGATACATTGTCTGGTTTGTTAACGTAACCGGTTTGAAGAAAGGTATCTGTACTATCGAATCCTACGATTTCTTTGGCAACGAAGCCACACTTTTTCGTAAACTCACCATGCCCGCAGCCAACGTCTAGCACCTTTTTGTCCGCAATCATTTGTAGTACTTCTTCATCAAAAATCGTTTCGCCGTTCGGTCCAGTTAATGTAGAATTCCAGTCGTAGTGGTATGTATGTTGCAATTCACTTAGCTGTTTGTACCAGGCCAGGGAATGCGGTTGAAGCCAGTGTGGAAGCGTTGTTGGATTGGTTAAGGTCATAATTTTCACCTCGCAAATTTTATTAGTGGATTAACTTACTTTAAAAAACACTCCATATAAATATCATTTTCAGTAAAGCCGTTTTTTTTGTACAATGGCTTGCCCATTTCAGAGGCGATTAAAAATAGATGCTGCACATTTCTTGTTTCGGCTTCTGCTACTAATCGTTCTAACAACTTTTTAGCAATCCCCTTATTTCGAAAATCTACGTGCGTAAACATATTCGCAATATATCCTCGAATCCCCGTTGGATTAAAGTAACTAGGGGGGAACGCGATAAATTGAATGGCGCCTGTTGCAATGACTTGATTGTCCTGTTCAACTAACCATTGTACATATTGATTCGATTTCAATTGATTTTCAAAAAACGCTTTTAATTGGTCGTCGATCGTAGAAGAAACGACTTGTCCTTCATCAATTAATAACTGCTTACGTAACTGAATTAACAACGCTAAATCCTCTAATGTAGCTAATCGGAATTCCATCTCTAAAACCTACTTTCTGTCATTTTTTGCTGTAAATAAGGTATCGTTAATACTTCCTCGCATAATACACCATATTTAAAAACACCGTAGAAATATAGAACGTCATAAATAGCGTCAGCACGTGGAAAGCTGCGAGTGTGATTCCGAATGACGGATTCACGACAATCATTAAAAGAATCGCAAAGCTCAATCCCCAAAAATAGCTTATGTAAACAGCGCGCTCACGGATTTTTTGTGCGCGTTCGTCCTTTGCTGCAAAATGTGGTACTAAATACGCTAAACAAAAGCCCAAAATAGACATCGCAAACAACATTAAACCTTCAGGGAATTTTCCCTGAGAAAGATAAGCGCCATTTACTAGTAAGGCGCAGATGAACATAAAAGTTCCAAAAATAAGATAAAACGCTTTGTTACTACCCATTAAACTTCCTCCTCGTAAATAAAAATATCTTCAATTTGACACTTAAATAATCGGGCTAATTTAAAGGCAAGTGTAATGGAAGGATTATAGCGGCCCTTTTCTAAAGAGATAATCGTTTGCCTAGAGACCTCTAACTTCTCGGCTAATTGATCCTGTGAAAAATCAGCTTGTAAACGGAATTCTTTAATCGTATTTTTCACCTGTTCACCACCTATATGTAAAGTTTGATTTACGTAAAGTTAACTTTACATTACGCGGAATAAAACGTCAATTTAAATTATTCAGAAGAATCAGTTGAATTTATATCACTTTATGATATATTAGTTTTAGATATATCATAAAGTGATACAAAGAGGTGGAAAATTGAAATCTTTAGAGCAACTGACCGATTCGGTATTTTACATAATGGCGGCATTCACGCAACCAAAGCATGGCTATGCGGTGATGAGTGACATTGAGGCATTAACAGACGGTGAGGTTACAATCGGCCCGGCATCCCTGTATACCATTATTAAAAAGCTCATGACACAGGAATACATTACGCTATTTGATGATAGTGATTCGCGCAGAAAGGTATACACATTAACCGAAAAAGGGCGCGACGTACTGCAGCACGATATGATAAGACGAGAAAAAATGATTCGCTTTGCACAAATCGGACTAAAAGGGGATGTTTGAGATGACGAAAACAAAATATGTTGTTTCAGGTGGTATTGCATTTTCAGAAAAGAAGGATTTAGAAGTATTAAAAAAGTTTGCCGCAAAGGGCTGGATTGTCAAACGTTATAAACGAATGGGCTATGAGCTTGAAAAGCGTGAGCCAGAGCTTGTGGATTATAGTATAGATATTCGCAATTTAGCAGACGACGATGAGGACAAGGACGAATATTTTGCGATGTTTGAGTTCGCGGGCTGGGAGCATGTGTGCTCAAGGTATGATACCCATTTATTTAAAGCACCGGTTGGCACAACACCGATTTATTCAGACAATACGTCAAAGGCCGATAAGCTACTGCGTATGCGAAAATCCATCGTGCCAGCCGTTTACATAGCAGCATTGTTAACACTTGTTAGCTATTTCGTTATGGTTTTTGCGGAGGGGACATTTGTGGAAATTGCGAAGTGGTCATTTAACGTATTTATCGTGTTGCTGTTTCCATGTGTGTTGATGTATATTGCGCTGACGTATCGTAGTATGCGTTTGCAGTAGGGGAGGTGTTAAGTATGCGATTTTGGAAAAGTCCAATAGGTGTCACGCTTTTATTTACTGCGGTTGTATTTCTAGGTCAATTTACAAATTTTGCGGAATCACTGCGTGTAATCGGGGTATTTGCGCTAATCGCAATCGCGACATTTTTTATTCATGAGCTAGGGCATGTTGTATTTGGTGTAGTCGCGGGGTATCAATTTCACTTTTTAACGGCGGGTCTGATTATGATTGAACGGAAACGAATTACCGTAAATCCAAGCTGGGCTTATTTTGGAGGTGTCGCGAGCTGCTCTCCAAAAACAGATGATTTACAAAAGATTGGTCGCCAGCATTTCTGGTTTGCAGCGGGTGGACCCATGGTGTCACTTCTCTTTGGGATTGTTTCACTCATAGCTGGCGCACTATTGGAAATTCAGGCATTTACGTTATTTGCGTTTATGAACTTTGCAATTTTTGTAGTGACAATGATTCCATTTAAAGGCGGCTTTAAATCAGATGGTCTTATCATGATAGAGCTCATGAGAAATGACAGAGAAAAAGAGCAGTTTGTCAGTTCATTATTATTAATGAAAGAAATGATGTCACCCGCAGTACCAACGGAATGGTCACGTCAAATGATCGAACATGCGAGAACTGTTCCAGCAAACGAGAACAACATGAGCAATAGTTATCTACTGTTTTATTATGATTTATGTGATTCAGGTTTTGAGGTAGCGTCAAATGGAGTTGCTTCGTACAAAGCACTGCCAGTAACGAAGAAAAACAAAATGACGATGCAATTTGCGACGCATCTGAAGCAGCTCGATGCGGTCATGAATGGTCATGCAACGCCAAAGCAATTACGTGAGCTACATAGTATGATGATGTCAGTTGAGCCAATTAGCTATAAGCGCAGTGAGTGGATGATTGCCAAGCTCGAAGGCAATGAAACACTCGCTAAAAAAAAGCTAAAAGAGCACCGCGGCGACATCAAGCAAGGTAAGAAACAGTTTGGTTTTTACGTGGCAGAGGAGAAGTTAACCGATTTAATTGAACAAAATCTATAAATTTTGTTAAGGTAGGGCGGTGAATAAATACTGTGCTACCTTATTTTTATCAGAGGTGTTTTATGAGCCATTCAGCCAATTCATGCGGATCTATATCGATGGCTTATGCGTATGTGCAAAATGAAGCGGATGCAGTCGATATCCTTCAGCAAGCGGAACAGTGCTGCTTTTAAGATTTTATCAAGACTATATCATACCAGAAGTGGCGAATATTTTAGAAATGCCTTTAGGTATGGTGAAAACAAATATTAGGCGCAAATTGATAAGGAAGCTGGACAAGTTGCGTTTTATTTTGCAACGATAGCTTAGTCAGACTGCCACTCCTAATAAAAATGCTAAATAAAGTTTACATTAGAGAAACGCACGATTATAGGTTGGAGAATATGCACGATTTCATTCATCAAGATCAGAGTTGAAACACCTCACAAACAGGCTCAAATTGTTGGCACTGGCTTTTAGTGAAAATGTATAAACAATGTACCAAGAGAAAAGGCACAAACGCTGTTAAATTAACGTTCGTGCCTATCTGGTTTATTCCAAAACTTTGATTTGGGAACGTTATTTTGTATGGAATTGTATAAATTTTGTATTATCCCATCTTCTCAATTATCTTATAATCTTTTGTTTTCTCGAATTGAATTTCATTTTCTTCGCAAAATACGATTAAATCTTTATAGACATCATTTAGTTTAAAATAACCAACACGAATCGAAAGCCCTTTTCGAACCTTAATGACAGCTGATTTTGCGTTCCAACCCATTCGTTTGAAAGTGATTTTTATAACATCCGAATGAATTATTTTCTTGTTATAAATCTTTAATCCAAAGAGTTTAATGGTATAACGAATTGTATGTTTGTTTATTACTAGTTGATACGTTACAAAAGCATTGCAAACACAGAAGACAAATACCGTTAACGATACCCATTTTACAGATTGAATATGCCAACTCGATATACTTACAGCAAGACCTAGAAACGCTAATGATAGAATAAGTTGACGTGACGTAGTTCTATCATATTTCATTTAATCACTCCCAAAATTTATGTAACATACAAATAATCTATATATTTATTCTCTACCTAGCATTGATAAACCTTTTTACAGTTTCCAAAGCGTTCACAAGCAGTCAAAACGCCCCCTATTCAATTGAATAGGGGGTATTGGTTCCCTAAGTGTCATTGAAGTGACCCCTAAAAGTTAGACACGGTTATTTAGCTTATAGGTGTATAAGATATTCAAGTGATTTTTCTTAGATTATGTTTTTGGGTTTATATTCTTCAACATATTCTTCGTAATCTAAAACTTCAAGAGCATTTGACCAATGTAAAACAGTCCCAACGAAATCTTTGATATCTAAACCTGGCATTTCATAAGTTTCTTCTGTATTAACAGTTCCAGTGGCATTTTCGATAAATGTTACTGTATATCCTCTATCAAAGGCTGCAATTGCAGTAAATAAGCAACAAAATTCCGTATTAAAACCTGTAATAAAAACGTGGTCTACACCTAATTTTCCTAAGGTACCCTGAAGTTCTGTATTATAAAATGAACTTGGCGTTTGTTTTTCTATTACATATTCAGCATAGTCTTTTAACGAATTATGTAATTCAGAACCAATAGAATTTTTATACAGTCCACTTTCTTCTTCGTCATCTAAATGTCTAATAAAGATTACGGGCATCTTCGCTTCTTTGAAGTCTTTAATTATATTTTCCATAAGCGTAAGTTCTTCTTGAAAATCCCCTAAATTTACAATGCCATTTTGTACATCAATAACTAAAAGTGCTTTCATTATTTCAACTCCTAATGATTTTTATAAGAAAATAATTCTATATATAGGATATTATATCCTTTTATTGGATAAAAATTAAATTCCTGGTTGAAAATCATATTTCCCCTAAAAATATACATACCTTTCTTCAAGGAGGAATTAACATCAAAAGAAAAATCCACTTTTCCATTACATTTCTTTTGCTAATGACTACAATCGGTATATTTGTGTATTATAATACTTTGCCTGTAACAGAAATCTACCCTTATACAACCGTCACAACTTCAAATGAAATCAAAGAAGTAAATGAAATAAGCAAAAAAATTGATGAAACTGAATTAACTAAAAAAATAATAGACGGCCTCATAAAAAATGGATATTCCCCAAACAAGAGAATTCTCTATACAATCTATTCGCCTGAAAATAAAGTTCTAACAATTTCACTATCCAATTTTGACAAGGATGATAAAACAATAAATAAAATAAACAATATTATTAATACAATTTCAAAAGAAAACGATCTCAACTCATTTACGTAGAGCTATCAGAAACAAAAAAATAAACTTATTGGGGGAAAGCAGCCAAAGCCCCCATTCAATTGGAGAGGGGCTTTGATTTCCTAACTCTAAATTCCTGATGGCTTAGCGTTAAATCTGGTGAAAAAATGTTTTTACTTTTTCTCAGCTATATTTTTGAGTAATGAAATAATTTCTTTATCTCGTTTACTGCTTTCTCTTAATTTTGCATCAATAGATAAACAAGAGATGGCTATAACAACAACCCCAATAGTAATAATAAATTCCAATATTAATAACACCTGCCTACCTGTTAGTTGAACTTTACGAGTTTCTTAACATTTACAGCTCGACGTGATTGTTCTTTTAAATGTGGATTTTCTTCAAGGTCAAACGATACTTCGTCACCTTTAGTAAGTGATTTAAATCCATCGATTTGAATACTACTGAAGTGTACCCAGACGTCATCTTCACCTTCAACAGAAATCCATCCCCAACCGTCTTCTTCGTGGTAAATTTTACAGACCCCTTTAATGTTATTTCTCATTATAAAGCCTCCAATTTCATAAGTTGAAGTCATCATATAACTAACTTGTACCGTTAGTTGAAGTACAAATCTTTCCCAAATTAGTATTTTTGCACATGTCGAACTGCTTATTGTATTGAAAACCAACTGAGAGCTCTTTGCTCCATTTCACTAACAAATTTCTTTTTTGCTGGACTGTACTGGTTTGTAGTATCGTAGCGTTGGGCTAACTCTTCTTTAAAGCGACTATAATTGGTTACTTCTTGGGGATGAGATCTCAGATAATCTCGAAAGATCAAATGCCGTTGAATTTCAGGATTATGAAGTTGATAAAAATGGATATGGTGGGTTCTGTTCTCTCCACCTTTTCTAAATAGCCTTCTACCTGTAATACCCCATTCCCCAACAACATCATAACCAAGAGAATCCATGTGGTTATTGAATAAATCAACATTCTCAATGTTCTTAACGATACACATCATATCGATTACAGGCTTTGCTTTCATTCCATAAACGGACGTACTTCCAAAATGTTCGCATTGGATTATCTCGTCGCCAAATATTGTTTTAAGAAACTCTGCTTCATTTTGAAACATTTGAGACCAATCTACACTATAGTCTGTAAGACGAACTTTCATAGTCGTAACCCTCCTTATTAATCTTCCACACCCAACAAGGAGCATTCCTTTATAGATTCACCTTTTGTTGAATTAATTCCAAAGCTTTTTCGAAATCTTTATCTTTAAAAATAAATTCAGGTGTCCATTTGATATAAACATCAGGTTTTATACCTGTACCAAAGTCGGGATGATAATCTGTTTTACTTTTTAATTTAGAAATCGGATAGGATAGTGCATATTTATTTTCCCACTGCATTATTACTAAATCACTGTAATCATTTATGCCCATTGTAGAACGGCCAATCGTAGTAACTTTCGATGACTCAGCGCATACTTCTATACATGATTCCGCAGCACTTGCCGTATATTCATCCATTAATAGCATGACTTTCTCTGGGGTAGAAGTTCCGTGAAAATCCCTTTGCATTGTTTCAAGAATTTGAGAAAAGTCCACCTCTATAAAACCTTTACCGCGATTGTTTTTAAAAATGTTTTCTGCAAAATCAAGCATTTTTTTCGTATTAGGATCGATTTCTAAATGGCGGAATTGATTACAAAGTTCGATAAATAGATCAACATTTCGCTCCGTACAATTGAAAAGTCGAGGTGGTATTTCTGTATTTGGTTTTTCATCTGACGAAAACAAAAATGGCTCAAGAGGGGACAATAAAGTAGCATCTCCACCACCATTCCCACGTAGGTCAACGATTAAATATTGAGTTTTTTTAATATCTTCAATTGATTTTTCCAATAATTTAGCTACTTTTTGTGGCTCAATTAAATTTGGAATTTTGATATAGTATGCATTTTCACTAACCTTTTGACTTTCAAAAAGCACTTCAACTTTTTCAATATCATATTTCTCTAATGTGATTTTTACAATTTCATTTTGAACATTAACATATTCTATTGATTTCGCATGGTTTAAGAAAGTGGCCCATTGCTGGCGTTCTTTAATGGACTCTCGAAAATTTTTTGTTCTAATTCACTAATTTCCTTTACAGTTTTACCATCAATGGAAATAATTTTATCCCCAATGTTTAATCGTTGTTCTTCTTTAGTAGCAATTATATATAATGCATCGTCGAACCATTTCACGCGAAAACCACACGTTTTATTGTTGAATGTATACGCTTGATTGACAGTAAAATAAATATGCTTATCATCGAAATCTAATAAATATTCATTTACTAACCGACTAAATAGCGCATCATCTAGTGTATTTTTATTTTCTAAATGATCTATTTTTCTAGAAAATTCATTAGGGCGATCCCAGCCTTCTTTATCCTCAAATCCTGCATAATCATTATGAGTGATTGTAACGATTGCATTAAATATTTCTTTATACATTGCTCAGCCTCCTAAAAATTTATCGAGATTATTATGGTATTTACATACTAGATAAAGCTCCCAAAGCGAGATTGAAGTGACCTTGTATAGCATAAATTTTGATACATAAAAGGACTTAGTTTATTAAGTAAACTGAGTCCTTTCTTTAATGATGTTTGGGTGCATTTTAGGCAATACGAAACGAAAATGTAAATTAGATTTAGAATTCATAGCAGATTCCTCTTTAAATAAAACACACCAACTGCTATAGATCCTCTGATGAATCGATTACTTAACAATTCCAAAACTATTAAATGGATAGAATCTAATAGTGGCTTTTCCCAGTACCTTGTCCATTGGCACTAATCCCACACTAGCAAATCTACTATAAATACTTTTTCTACGATTATCACCTAAAACAAATAAATAGCCTTCTGGAATCGTTGAGTTACCTGTTAGAGATGGTAAAGTGAAATCTTCTGTTAGTGTACCAGTGTCTAGTAGTTGTTCTTTATCATTCTTCCGCCAGAAAACACCCACTTCAAGGAATGAGGAGGGTATCACCCCAATGAGTAAGTGGGTGATGAATGGCGGTTGGCATTAGCCAAAACGTTTGTCTAAACGCGAACATATGTGCTATAATGAGGTATATGAATTATCTTAATATTCTGTCCGAAGGAGGTGTCTCATGAAGCATAAAGCCTTTAAATTTCGTATTTTTCCAACGAAAGCGCAGGAAACGCTCATTAATAAAACATTTGGCTGCGCACGATTTGTATTTAATCAGCTGTTGGCCGAACAAAAACAACAGGACCACTACTGGCACGTCACCGAAGAACTTTTCCAAGCCGGCCAATTGCCCAAAAATACGTGGCAAGGAACATTCTTTAAAAAGTACGACAATATCAAAAAAATACCCGGTTTAAAGCAAGTCTATCCGTTCCTAAAAGAAGTCGACAGTATCGCCCTGCAAGCCGCTGTGGAGCACTTGAGTGATGGCTATACACGTTACTATAAAAAACAAAACAACGTACCGCGTTTTAAATCAAAACGCCATCCCGTACAATCCTATACAACGAAATATGTGAATGATAATATTGTGATCCAAGGTCGTCACATTAAATTACCTAAGCTCGGGCTGGTCAAATTCGCGAAAAGTCGTGAGGTAACCGGACGCATTCTCCATGTCACAATTAGACGAAATCCAAGTGGAAAGTATTTCATCGCCATTTTAGCGGAAGTACAGCTGCACACGTTGCCTAAAACAGGTTCAACAGTTGGGATTGATTTAGGCATCAAACAGTTTGCGGTGCTGTCCGATGGCACGGTTTACGACAATCCCCGTTTTTTCCGAACACTGGAAGCGAAGCTAGCGAAAGAACAAAAAATATTAGCGTTTCGCCGGCGTCTAGCTGTCGAACGCAATTGCCCTTTACACGAGGCGAAAAATTATCAAAAGCAAAAACGCAAAGTGGCCCGGATACACGAAAAAATCACGAATGCGCGCATGGATTACTTGCACAACATCACCACCAATCTCATCAAAAACCACGATGTCATTGGGGTGGAGGATTTGCGAGTAGCCAATCTGTTGAAAAATCACCACCTAGCCAAAGCGATTGCCGAAGTCAGTTGGTCAACATTTCGAACACTGCTCGAATACAAAGCGGATTGGTACGGCAAACAAGTCATTGTCGTGGGCAAAACGTTTGCGAGTAGTCAGCTATGTTCTAACTGTGGCCATCAGCACAAAGAAGTGAAACAACTGGCATTACGTGCTTGGACATGTCCGCACTGTCACGCGCAGCACGACCGCGACTTGAACGCAAGTATGAATATTCAAAAGGAAGCAGCACGTCTAAGTGCTTCCTAAACCGTTGGGACAACGGGGTTAGCCTACTAATAGAACTGGCGGATACGCTGGTGGTCGTAGGAATCACCCACTTCTAAGCGCATGCGTAGGTGGGGGTAGTTCAAACAAGTCTAAATAGGGTTCTTCTAAAGCTACGTCATTTATATAAAGCGTGTCATTTTCATAAGCAACATGATCTCCTGGTAATCCTATGACCCGTTTAATATAATTTTCACCAATAGGAGCTTCGAATACGATAATGTTAAATCTTTCGAAACCAGAAATGTGCTTACTAATTTTATTGACGATAACTTTGTCTCCGTCTTCATATGTTGGCATCATTGAAGCACCATCTACTAAAATTGGTGAAAAAATAAACGTTCTCATAGCAATGACTTAATCCAATCTAATAATTCCTTTATCTTTGATTTATCCAAAATAACATCATCCTTTCAATTTACTTATCAGTAATTATATACCATTGATTTCACTTATGCGATTCTACTTGTTAGTTGAATTATAAAAAGTTTTCAGCATAATATATGTCATTAAAATCCGCATCCGCATAAATCTGATAAACTTAGAACACGCCATGTATTTTATTCACTGCAAAGGGAAACGCAGCAGTAAAAGCGAATGCTATCAATAAGGAAGGTGACGAGACGATGACAAAAAAGAGCAGCCAAGAACAGCGCGAGCAACTACAGAAAAAAGAGCTGAAAAACAATCCGATGGGCATTTTTTCCGACCAATTAAATCAAGCACAAAGCGGCATGCCGAATACAACGGGTATGAGCTTGAAGGAAGTTGGGGCTTTAATTGTATTAGGTATTGTTGGTTTGATTGGATATGGTGTGTATAAAATGTTTTTTTAATAATTCGAATGGTTCCATAGAAGGTTCTACTCGTAGTTACGCTTTTTTCGTGACTACTTCAGTTAATCTATAATGGTTTCCTTATGTGGGTTTTTCAAAAACTCAAACATCTTGTATATTTGTGAAGCCGTATTACGGTGTGTAGATAATGGTGGTAACTCTCCCTCAGCGAAAAATTGCACACAATTTGTTTCGATACCAATTTCTGATTTTCCGCCGATAATTTCACATAAAATAAATAGCTTATAATAGTGATACGCATCAGGTGGGTGTTGATGCTTATTTTTATCAAATAGTGCTAGTAAACGGGAAGTTTTCACTTGAAAGCCAGATTCCTCAAAAATTTCCTTGGTTACATTTTCAGTAGGAGATAGACCAATATCACAAAAACCACCAGGTAAAGCCCATTTACCATCTTCATTTTCTCTTACTAATAAAATTTGGTTATTCTGAAATACAACACCTCTGACATCCACTTTAGGTGTTTGATAGCCTGTATCGTTTGTGAATAAATCTTGTATTTTCGAAGAATCTAGCTCTGTATAATGTGCTAGTATTTCAACACTTAATGCACGTAGTTTTTCATACCGTTCACGGTCGTATACATCCTTTGAAAAAGCTAAGCCTGCTTGAGAAATTGCTTGTATTTTCTTCGCCCAATCGAGCCATTGAATGGTTGTCATAGAACCTCTCCTTATAATAGATCTGACTATTAAATCAAAAAGTACTCACTTTGAACTTTATAGAATAGACGAGAATATTGAAGTTAAAGTTCCATTAATTGTAATTTATCGTATTTCGGCTACAGGGTTATACGATTAGCAGACGCAAGCTTTCTGAGGAAATGGTGGAGCTTTGATTTGAAATGATGGCATAATATTTATAGAGAACAGATAGACGTGCATTTCATTGCATGCTATCTGTTTTTTTAAATTAATAGTTAATATTGAGACACATGTCCTGTAATATAAAATCTAACTTGATTAAGCTAGAAGCGAGGATGAATAGAATGCAAATGATGAATAGCCCTGAATTAAAAAATCAATATGTTCGTTTGTTAGACAGCAGATTTTCAGCGGATTTTGTGTGTGATTTAATGGAATGTGAGCCAGGGGAAGTCGTATTAAGACAGGACGATGATTTAACTTTTTTGTATTTTTTAATGCGCGGGAAAGTGAAAATTTTTAGTACGTCAATGGAAGGGAAAGGATTAATCGTAGCCTTTAATCGGCCCATTCAGCTTTTTGGGGATATTGAACTTTTGCAGCAATCCGCCATTATACATACGGTTGAGGCATTAGGAACGGTTCATTTATTACGCTTTACCATTGCAGAAGCGAAACGTTTACAAGTAGAGACATCGTTTAACGAATACTTATTAGATGTGATTAGCCGAAAGTTTTATACAAAATCGCAAGTACTTTCCTTTCATTTATTGAACGAGGCGAGCACACGCTTTGCGAGTTATTTACTGTCGATTTCACACAATGAAAATGGCCAATTTGTCGAGCCATTTGTGAAAAGAAAAGATCTCGCTGCAATTGCAGAGTTTATTGGCATTACAACGAGACATCAAAATCGTATTATTTTGAAGTTCGCACAAGAGCATATTTTAGAGCGAACCGATGCGGGCATTGTTATTCTAAATCCTCTGCATTTACAACAAAAAGCAGCACATAATGTATACGAATTACAGTAGGGAGCGAATCGATTTGACGATTATTTTTGATTTTGACGGCACATTAGCAGATTCTAAAGAGTGTAGTATTTTAGCAACACAGGCAGCATTCAAAGCTTGTCATTTACCCGTTCCGGAAGACGCGGTCATTGCGCATTATATGGGGATTCCGATTGAACAATCTTTTAAAGAAATGGCGCAGAGCGATTTGACGGAGCAAGCTTTCAATGAGTTATTAACGACGTTTCGAAGCTACTATAAGCAATTTGAAAACGACACATTGCAGCTATTTCCAGGAATGATGGAAGTGCTCGAGCAGCTACAAAAGCGCCACGTCAAATGCTTAGTTGTTTCAAGTAAAAAAACGGATGTGCTAAAGCGAAACTTAGCGACGCTTCAAATTGAATCATTTTTCCAAGATTGTATTGGCTCTGACCAAGTGCAGCATTATAAGCCCCATCCACAGGGCATTGAAATTTTGCTAGAACGTTTTCGTCTGGAAGCAAAGGACTGTCTCATGGTTGGGGATGCGATTTTTGATATTGAAATGGGAAAGCGAGCGGGATGCCAAACGTGCGCGGTAACGTGGGGGAGTCATTCAAAAGAAATGCTTCAAAGTGCGCAGCCTGATTTTGTAGTGGAGCAGGTGGAGGATCTTTTAAGCGTAGAATTGGTTGAATGAATTTAGCGCAATAGATTGAGTCGTTCCCAATTTATTAGTCAATGGGAACGATTTCAATGTATTAAACTATTCTATATACCTCTATTATTACGCAATTCAATAATCGTTCCTTCAGGTGCAACTAATTTACACAGCGCTCCATTTTCCACTTCGTAAATAATTTCTCCATCTTTACGTTTGAAATGAACATGTAATTTTTGCAAACGTTCGACTTCGAAAGCTAAATCCTCAACCCAAATACAGAAATGGACAATCCCTTCACTGTTCGAATCGATAGGTGCTAACATTTCCTGTTGCTTGCCTGTTTGAAGTTCGATATAAAAATCCCCAAGCTTTAACCAAGTGTTAAATGCACGTCCATGAAAATTAGGTGATTGTTGGACCATTTCAAAACCTAAAGCCTGCGTGTAAAATTCAAGCGTTTCTAAATATGAATTTGTCTGTATACATAGATGGTGTACATAAGCGTTTTTCATAAATTTTGTAGCTCCTTGCTCTATTTATTGAAATGTTCTATATACCTATTATTACATAATTACCGCTAAAAACGAGAAAACTCAATTGTAAAAATCGATGCTGTTTCCTTGAATATTTCCCCCCCACTTAGTACGTTGCCCCATTGACTTTTTGAGCCTAACATTTTATCTCTAAAAAATAAATTTTGAAAATTTTATTCAATTTGTATTGACAATTCCCTGATTTATTTGTATATATTGTATATAAAGTATATATACAATATGAATTGAGGAAGCATGCATGCAAATTTTAATTTCACATAATTCAAAGGAGCCTATTTACGAGCAAATCGTACAGCAAATTAAGAAAGCTATTTTAGCAAACGATATTCCTGCTGGCTACGCTTTACCTTCTATGCGTAACATGGCGAAGGAATTGGATGTGAGTGTCATTACAACAAAACGCGCCTATGAAGAGCTTGAAAAGATAGGGCTCATTTATTCGGTTGTTGGGAAAGGCTCTTTTGTATCAGAGCAAAATAAAGAAATGATATTAGAAAGAAAACAAAAGGTGATTGAGGAGCAACTAAGTCAGGCGATTGTAAATGGCAAAGAGATCGGCTTAGATTTAAATGACATACAAGCGCTCGTCGCACTTTTATATGAGGAGAGGGATTAATGGAAGCAGTTATTACATTAAAAAATGTCAGTAAACGTTTTTCAGGTTTTGAAGTGAAGGATTTATCATTTGAAGTGAAAAAAGGCTTTGTTACAGGCTTTGTCGGTGCCAATGGTATGGGGAAATCAACAACGATTAAGCTTATTATGAATCTCCTAAAGCCAGACAGTGGGGAAGTATCTGTATTTGGTTTAAATTATGAAAAGCATGAGCGTGAGATTAAACAACGTATTGGCTTTGTCTATGATGAACATGTCTTTTACGAAAATTTAACGTTGCAAGAAATGAAAAAAATTATCGAGCCAGCCTACGATAATTGGGATGAAGGACTGTTTCAGCATTATGTAGCCGAATTTCAATTGCCGCTCAAGAAAAAGCTAAAGACGTTTTCAAAGGGAATGCAAATGAAAGCATCCCTAGCGATTGCGTTATCGCATCACGCGGACTTAATTATTATGGATGAACCAACATCAGGACTTGATCCAGTATTTCGACGTGAATTACTGAGCCTACTACGTAATATTGTGCAGGATAGTGAAAAAACGATTTTCTTCTCGACGCATATCACATCTGATTTAGACCGCATTGCAGATTATATTATGTTGATTCATGAAGGGCAGCTTATCTTTACGCAGGAATTTTACAAGGTGGAGCAGCAATATGTGCTTGTAAAGGGTGGTTTGGATTTACTCGATGCCGATACGAAAAGATCATTTATTGCAATTCAACAATCAACACATGGGTTTGAAGGATTATCGGCAGACAAAACTGCAGTAATGGAGCTGTTTGGTGATTTGGCGATTTATGAGCCTGCAACGTTAGAAGATATTTTATACTACACGAAAAAGGGGACGAGGAAAATTGCTGCAACTCATTAAAAAGGACTTTTATATTCATAAAGTAGTGTGGCCATTGATGATTTTAGCAATTGCCATTTATATTTTTGTACAAGCATCATCACTATTTGTAGGCATTATTTTTGGTATTGTAATGACGGTTAATCTTTTTGCCATTGATGAAAAGAAGTCAGCTCAATTATTACTGAACTCCTTGCCGTATACGCGTAAAGAAATTGTTAGCTCTAAATATATTGCGGCCTTTTTATATATTGTGTGCATTATTGCCACGATTAGCTTGGTGCATCTAGTCGTAAACCAAGCCATTCCGAATATTTATCACCTATTAATGATTGTCATTGTGAGCCTGTTAGTCGTTGCAATTTTCTATCCCTTTGCTTACCGATTCAGCAGTAAATATTTTACGTTTTTATCGGTCGGACTTTTGGCGGCCTACTTATTGTGTATTCGATTATTTATACCGAATATTAATGACCTAATTCGTGAGTTTGTTGGTTATTTATCAAGTGTCAGCCAGCCGATGATTTATGCGTATATTTTAGTGGCAACTGTTATTTTCTACAGTTTATCTTGGCTGTTATCGGTTCGTATTTATTCGAAAAAAGTATTTGAATAGGGGAAATGAACGTGCATACAAAACAAAAAAAGCCTTTTTATAATCAAGCTTGGTTTGTATCTATTGGGGTATTTTGCATTGTACAATTATTATTTATATTCATGGAAAGAACAGGCTGGATACCGAATTATAGAGATTTTGATGGGAAGCTATTCGGGAAAATAACGGAACTTCAGCTTTTTAAAGAATGGTTCCAGTTTTATGAGACACAGTGGTTTAATTTATTTACATTATTTTCTGCGTTATATGTTGTCATTCAGCTTGTTAGTAGTGCTATGAAAGGCATTTCACTGAAGTTGAAAGGGTAAAATTTGAAAGAGGGTCTAGTGACAGAAGCTAGGCTCTTTTATTTTGAATAATGAGATAAATTGATTCCGAATGAAGCTTTGGGAGTGTTATAGTTGAAATATAATATCGATATGGAGGTTACTAATGTTAAAAGATGATTGGTTTACCGTTCGGAAAATTGATGATACTACGTATGCAATTAGTGAATTAGGTCATTGGGAAAAAGTACATTCTTTTTTATTGTTAGGAGAATCAAAAGCGGCTCTTATTGATACAGGCTTAGGTATTGATAGTATGAAGCGAATTACAGACCAGTTAACAACCTTACCGATTGACGTGATTACAACACATGTTCATTCAGACCATATTGGAAGTCATGGTGAATATACACGTATTTTTGTACATGAGGATGAAGAATCGTGGTTAATGAATGGCATTGTAGGATTATCTGTCGAGCAGATTCGAGCAAATACAGCAAGAGATATTACGATTCCCATACCGAAAAGCTTTAACCCTGATACATATACGCCATTTACCGGAAAGCCAACCGGATTATTAAAAGATGGCGATGTCCATGAATTAGGAAATCGAAAATTAATTATTTATCACACACCTGGGCATTCACCAGGACATATTTCAATAGTTGATGAAACGAAAGGCTATTTATTCACTGGTGATTTACTATACGATGAAACGCCAGTCTATGCCTTTTATCCAACAACGAATCCTGTAGATTTAGTCAACTCCTTAGAGAAAATCACAAAAATTCCTAATATAAATATGATATACGGTTCACACAATTCATTAGGCATTACACCAGATATCTTAAGCGAAGTGAAATTGGCAATAGCACACTTAAGAGATAAAGATTTAGTGAAATTCGGTACAGGTATACACCGATTTACTGGTTTTAGTGTGCAATTTTAGCGTATTGACCAATGAAAAGCCATCTCATTCAATCATAAATGAGATGGCTAATTTTTATATTTAAATAGTGTATTCTATAAAATTATTGCGATTGAATAATATGGTCATTAACAAAGGCTTTTATGAAAAATAACTCATTATCATTAGGGTCCCTATTATTTTCTAACTTAAAGCACTCTACGGCGTTTTCTAATGAGATTGATTTTACAGCCTGACTTGCTACTGTTAACTCTTCCCAAAATATATTCATTTCATTTGAATCACATATCGATTCATGACCAAGTAGGAACATTTCTGCATCAAACTTTTGGATGTCTTCAATCATAGGCAATAGCAAGGATTGCTTATAATGAAATAAAGAATTTGTGGTTGTACCATAAGGACAATCACCTAAGAAAATAACCTTTTCATCCGGAATATAAATGATTGTAGAATCATCAGAATGGGTCGCTTTGATTCTCTCAATTATGCAAATTTTATTTCCTAAATCAATCGTTAATGCATCTTCAAAAATTACATCTGGAGCACGTAACTGAAAGCGATCCCTGTTAGGTATTTCAGATTGGATAATTTCCATGCACAACGAACTGATTTCATTATTACTTACATACGCACGTAATGAATCATCATCAAATGAATAGTTTCTCCACTTTTTCAACAGTTCATTTGTTTGACTATTTACAATAATCGTTGCATCAATTTCATTCATTCCTAGAAAGTGATCCCAATGCGCATGCGTAATCACCATATATTTAACTGGGGGTACATTTAGCTTCTCGATTTCTCGTAAAAAATCATGAGCATGCTGTGTTGAATTCCCAGAATCAATTATTAAACTATATTGGTCCCCACAGACCAAGCCTAATGTTGGTCGGTCTTTGTCATCTTGATTAGGTAAATAATAGATAGTATCACTTAGTTTGTTTAACATGTTATGTCTCCTCTATTCTAGATCTGAATTATATGAAAGAGAAAATCTCCATGTTTAATCTTTAATAAAATAGCTAAAGATTTTCTCAGATTATTTTTTTACCATTGGACTTACACCTCCTTCACAATAAGGTAAATTATAGCATATTATAAATATTTTGGTCAAAAACATAACGTGGGGTTGCTTTTTCTAATAAAATTTCACTTAATTTTTTTGTGAGCAATCCAGACTCAAATGCCTTTTAATTTGAGTCTGGATTTGCGACGAAAGCGCAACGACAGGAGCATACTACAATGCCGTTTGCGATGCCCACCAATCCATCATTTTACCCTCGTTATATAGTAAAGAGCACAAAATCAAGCCGCTTACGCTATCGCGAGGCGGCAGATAGTGAAATATTTACTCTTTCTTAAATGAATATGCTTAAATGAATATTCTGCTGATAGAACATTCATTTATTAAAGGGTTCTTTTTTATTACCTTTGATTATAAGTAGCACTGTTTTAAAAGGAGAATTGCTTTCCTTCAGCATTTTTTACAGAAGTTCACTTTTTGCCAAAGTAGAGAGATGCGGAGCGAAGGGGGTGACTCCAGCGGGAACAGCGCGAGCGGAAAATCCATTTTTTGTGCCACCGTCAGAGGCACAAAAAATTAGTTGGAGCCGTGCCCGCGGAAAGCTTCCCCCGTAGCGTAGCAGAACGGATAAGATTAAAGATTCCGTATCTTATTTATTAAAACTTTGTCATCCTCAACTTATGGTGATGAGCCGATCTTTTGTTATTAAAATTCCAAATATAGCGTTAGAGGAAGTTATAGTCAGAAAATTCCACTTGGTGTATTATAGAATGTATGTTCTTAAAATAAGGGGGAGAATAATTGGAGAGAAATAAATATCGTCGAGTCTGGAGTTTAGATAGCGTTTTTCAAAGCAACTCAAATCAATTTATAAATCATATACAGGAACTAGAAAGAAGCCTAGATAAAATGGATGGGCATCTAGCAGCTACAAGCATTTCAAGTAAAGAAGATGCCGATTATCTCTTAAACTTACTTAAAGAAATTGACAGTTTGAAGCTTAAGCTATCACAAGCCTCTTCATTTATAACTTGCTTATTAGCTCAAAGCCCAGCTGATCAGGTCGCGAGCGTTTTACAAGGAAGGGTTGCTAAATTAAAAAGTAAATATGGCATTACATTAACAAAATTTCAGGCGATAGTCGCAAATATTTCATTGGACATTTGGTTAGATGCTGTTGAATTGGATGAGTTAAAAGACTTTCAATTTATATTGGCCGAATGGCGTGAGGAAGGTGCAACAGCACTAACTTCTAATGAAAAAGCAATTTTGTCGAATTTATCTGTAGATGGATATCATGCGTGGGGACAGCTCTATCAAACATTAATGGGGAAGCTCGAAATAGAAATTCAATTGGAAGGGAAACCACAGAAATATTCAATAGGGCAAGCTTTGAACTTACGAGCGCATTCGAATGAGGAGATACGTAAAGTCGCACACGAAAAATTGGAGCACAAGTGGTCGGAGCAAAAAGAAAGCTTTGCTAAAGTGTTAAACCACATAGCTGGTTTTCGACTTCAACTATATAATTTTGAAGGAACCGATGATGTTTTGGAAGAGCCCTTACGTAAAAATCGCATGAAAAAAGAAACACTTGAGGCAATGTGGTCTGTAGTCAGTAAGAATAAAAATGCTTTTGCTCAATATTTAAATCGAAAAGCGAGCATGATGGGTGATGAGAAGCTACAATTCTATAACTTTTGGGCACCTGTTGAAACGAAGGTCAAAGAAATTCAATATGAGGATGCAATTGACTTAGTAAAAGACGCGTTTCGTATATTCGGAAATCAGCTAGAAGCATTTGTAACAACAGCCATTGAAGAACAGTGGATTGAAGCGGAAAATCGATCCAAAAAGTCAGCCGCTGCATTTTGCGCGGGCTTTCCAATGTCTGAGGAATCAAGGATTTTTATGACATATGATGGAACGATGAAGGGGATTTTAACACTTGCACATGAACTAGGTCATGCGTTTCATAATACAGCAATGAATGGTGTTGCAGGTTTGAACCGACAATACCCACTATGTATTGCTGAAACGGCTTCGTTCTTTGCTGAAATGATTGTATTGGATGCAGCAATTGAAGCGGCTGTGACAAAATCAGAAAAAATAACACTACTCGACGAAAAATTAAAAAGAAGTGTCATGAATTTTATGAACATCCACAGTCGATTTCTTTTTGAACAAAATTTTTATGAGGAGAGAAAAAAAGGCCTCGTTTCTGCACAGCGGTTAAATGAGTTAATGCAAGAAGCAATTTCAGATGGGTATAGAGATTCGCTTGATAATGTATCCGTACATACATGGCTGTGGACACCGCATTTTTATATAACAGATGCGCCATTTTATAATTTCCCATACACATTTGGCTATTTATTAACCTATCGTTTATATGAAAAAGCAAAAGAAATCGGTGCTGACTTTGAAAATACGTATATCCAATTGTTGCGAGATTCAGGAAAAATGTCTATGGAAGACTTGATGCTGAAACATTTAAATGAGGATATAACAACGGAAGCCTTTTGGGAAAAAGCTATGAAACTTTGTGTACAAGATGCCGAGTTATTTCTTGAATTAACAGCTTTAGAAATAGTTTAACGGTAGGAATTTTACAAAATAATAAACCAATCCTTAGGCGTATACTTATAAAGCCTGCTCACCATTTAGAGCAGGCTTAAAATTATTAATTTTGTAAGTATATAGAAGAACCTCAAACTGTTTTTGATATTATTGCACTTTTTTATTCAATCACGACTGAACCATATTTTGATTCAGCTGAGAGTACATTAGCTCGATCCCCAATAATAGATGATTTTTTATAGTGAATAACAATATCGCCTGATACGCTTTTTACATGTATGTTCGGTTGTTCAATCACTTCTGTCATGCTGATTTGTCCGTCAGTCGTTTCTATTGTATGAACTAATCCTGTAGTTTCTTGAATTGCAACATCACCTGCACTTGTTTTAACTGATAAATTGTCGATTGCGCTTTTAGTGATTGTCAAAGGAGCATCTTTCGTACGAAGTTCAGCATTTGAGGTGGATAGGTTGTTTAGATTTACTAACCCAGCAGCAGTCTCTACCTGTACTGCATCTAGCGTCACATTTTGAATGATAGAATCGCCATCTACTGTGTTTAGTGTAAGTGTTTTACTTTGAGATTGAGGCAATTGTAGGATAATGGTTGGCGCTGAACGAAGCTGAATGTTTTCGTGCCATTTTTTCTTACTTGGTTGCTCTGTAATTAAGAATCTATCGTTTTCTTCTGTTAGTTTCATCATGCCTTTCTTTAATTTATACCCCTGCATTTGAACATGTATTTTATCATCTGGAGAGCTGGTAATAGCGATTTTTAATGCGTCAAGTGACACATTAATATGTGGTTTTGCTTCAAACTCACCAATTGTGATGGTATTTGTAGTTTGTTTCAGAAAAAGAATAGTAGTTACAATGATTGCTCCTAGTATCAGTACAACTAACATTTTTCGAATCATTAGGCCACATCCTTTTCGTCAATATTGCGGATTGATACATAAGCTATACCAATACCAAGAAGTGCTAGTATGACTGGAATTACTATACTATTGGCTAAGCTAAATGTGTCACCGCTATTTGAAACAGTTCCATTAATTAAAAAGCTGATAATGGTAGCTGAGGTAATCGTTGTTGCTGTTGATTTTTTTCGCATTCCAAAAAATAACGGAATTAAAGCGATTGCCCCCATCGTGAATGCGTTAGTTAATGTTTTGGGTAATGTCGCAACTAAATCTTGTAAGGTTACTGTCCCTTCAAATAACCCTAGCGAAGGCTGTAAGAAGTACGTGATAATTTGCATGAGCCAAATACTTGTAAATAAACTGCCTGCAGTGAATAAATAAGTGAGTGCTAACTTAGCAATGAGAAGTTTTTTACGCTTGATCGGATAGGTAAACATGACTTGCATCGTTTTTGTACGAAACTCCGAAATGATAAGGCGAGATAAAATAGTACTTCCAAAAATAATAAAGGTAATATTCGATAAAATGTATACTAGAAACATAAATTCTTGAAATGAACTCATCGCCCCGTCTATATCATTTTTTGCATCTAGTGAAAGTAAGACGACAAAGCCATAAATACTAATAACACAGAAGAAAAAGCTTTTAAAATAACGCCCTATATGGTGTTTATTCCATTCTAATTTTATTAAATTAAGCATGCGGGTTTCCTCCATTTACACGATTTATAAAGTATTCTTCTAAAGATTGATGCATCATTTCAACCTTCTCAACATCAATACCATTTAAGATTAAATGCTTTGTTAATGTGGATGGCTTTTCCTGTACATTTTGAATAGACAAGTTTGTTGTATTTATGATTTGCACCTTAGCATTGAATTTTTCTACTAATAATTGTTTCGCATTTTTCGCATCACTAACGACCATTTCAATTGTGGATTGATGTTTTTTACGTAGGGAATCCATTGGTATTTCCTCAATTAATTTACCGTGATGTAATATGCCAATCGTATCTGCAATTGATTCGATTTCAGTGACGATATGGCTAGAAATTAAAATCGTCATCCCATATTGTTGTTTGAGCATAACAAGCAGCTCCCGTATTTCTTTAATACCGATTGGGTCTAGCCCATTAATTGGCTCATCTAATATTAAAATTTTGGGTTTAGTTACAATGGCGCGGGCAATTGCAAGACGTTGACGCATACCTAAGGAAAATTCCTTTACCTTTTTCTTTTCAACTTGATGTAAACCTACAATCTCTAATACGCTCTTTATACGATTTTGATCTTTAAACCCCATATAAGCACAGTGTATTTTCAAGTTTTTAGAAGCAGTTAGTTCCTCGTAAAAAATCGGATATTCGATGAGACTACCAATGTTTTTTAAGTATTCAATTGAGGTAGCTTGAATTGATTGATTTTGAATTTTAATTTCACCAGAAGTTGGTTTCATTAAATTTAATAGCATTTTCATAATCGTCGTTTTACCCGCTCCGTTTGGACCAAGAAAGCCATAAATTTCTCCTTCTTTAATTGTCATACTTACTTGGTTAATGACAGGTTGTTTTGCAAAACGTTTTGATAATTGATGTGTTTGAATAATAGTATCCATCCGTATGCCTCCCGTTTGTATTACATAATCACAGTGTAAAAGATGAAAGTAAAAATAAAGTAAACAGGCAGGAAAATGTATGTAATTTTTACTTGAAAGGTAACTATGGGAGGAGAAAATTGTTAAAATTGAAATAGAAAAGAGGGAGGGAATCACATGACAGATGATGCAAAAATTTTAGTAGTGGATGATGAAGTAGGCATTTTAAAAATGATTGAAATTACATTGCAAAAAGAGCATTTTATACATATTACAACAGTGACAACGAAAGCGGCAGCACTGCAAGCTATAGCAGAAAAAAATTTCGATATTATTTTACTGGATGTCATGCTACCAGATGGGGATGGCTTTACATTATGTTCAGCTATTCGTCAGCAAACGACAGCACCCATTTTATTTATTAGTGCACGCTCTAGTGATTTTGATAAATTAACAGGGCTAAGTGTAGGTGGCGATGATTATATTACAAAGCCTTTTAATCCACTTGAAGTTGTCGCAAGAATACGAGCGATTTTGCGCCGTCAGCGTGAGTACGAAAAAAAGACAGTACCATTTGAAACGGAAAACTATGTATTTAACACGTTTACTTATTCACCAAATCAGGCTTTATTAACTGTACATGGGAAAGTAGTTCAAGCTACTGCAAAAGAGTTAGAGTTACTACAATTTTTTTGCGATAATCCACTGCGCGTGTTTACAGCCTCACAACTATACGAGCGGGTATGGGGAGAAGATGTATTTGGGGAAGAAAAAACCGTCACAATTCACATTGCGAAACTTCGTAAAAAGTTAGGTGATGATACAAGAAATCCAAGTATTATCGTGAATTTGAGAGGTATTGGCTATAAATTTATTCCTCCAACAGGCGATGAGTTATGAAAATCCAGCAACGCTTTATTTTACATTTACTACTAGGTCTTGTAGCATGGCTAACGCTTGTAGCATTGACAGTGCCTGTCGTAATGGAAGGAATTTTACCTAAACTAGGATTTGGTGATGAAAAATACGAATGGATGATTCTGGTTGTCGTTGGACTTGATACAGTCCTATGCTTCATCTGGTTTGGCTGGTATGTTGGTAGCCCTATATTACTTATTATGAAATGGATTAACCAACTAGCAAATGAGGACTTTTCTCCACTTATTGATTATGGAAAAATATATAAGCGCAATGGAAAATTAAAAATGCGCTTTCGCTTATATCAAGAAGTAATCACGCAACTTGATGATATGCGAGCACAATTGGAGAAAGCAGGGGTAGAGCGCATTCAACTAGAGAAAGCAAAACGAGATTGGATTGCTGGGATCTCTCATGATTTGAAAACGCCATTAACATATATCAAAGGATATTCTACATTGTTACTAAATCCTAATTATCATTGGTCACAAGAAGAGCAACGTAGCTTTATCCAAGAAATTGATGACAAAGGAACACATATGGAGCACCTTGTACAAGACATAAATTTAGCAATACGCTTTGATGGTTCACATTCTGTACCGATTCATAAAACAAGGCAAAACATTATCCTATTTGTGCAACAAATTCTTGCAGATGTAAGCAATGATTTACGTGCACAAAAGCACCAGTTTGAATTGCAAACGGAAACCAAGGATTTTATGATGGAGTATGATCCGAATCTATTAAAACGAGCTTTTCAAAACATTTATATGAACGCAGCAATCCATAATGAAGCAGCAGTTCTCGTTACAACTACAGTGGAGAAACAACAAGATGTGTTAATTATTCATATCCAAGATAATGGGATAGGTATGACAGAGGAAACACAAAAAAATCTATTTCACCGCTATTACCGCGGTACGACGACTGAACAAAAATCTGAAGGAACTGGCTTAGGTATGGCGATTGTGAAAAGTTTAATTGAAGCACATGGAGGTAGTATCACAGTAGAGAGTGAATTACAGCGAGGGACTAAATTCACAATATTATTACCTTTTGAAAAACAGGATTGAGTGTAAGTCTAGCATTTAATAATTCAAAGTCGTTAATATACCAGTTGTGTAGCCGTTGCATCCTTCACCAAATAAGAAAAATTTCCAATAATTGTTGACTCATCTGCCATTCCATGTATATAATCAATTTCAAATTTACAAAAAATCAGTGAAGAAGACAGTAGCTTATCGGAATTTGGCAAAGCGAGTTAGGGATGGTGGGAGCCTAATGCAAAACAGATAAGTGAAACGCACTTTGGAGATGCAACCTGAATCGAGTAGGGAAGGCCGGGGAGACACCTCGTTAACAATGGAAAGCGGTCACAGTATTGTGGCAACTAGAGTGGTACCACGGGAATCGATAGCTCTCGTCTCTTTTATTAGAGACGGGGGCTTTTTTCTATTATTGGGAGGGAAACAAACATGATTGAAACAGTCGCAAATATTATTGGAAGTACACTTGAAGGGGAATTAACAACGTCAGAAATAGCGAGTTTGCTTGAAAAACCGAAGCATCAGCATTTAGGGGATCTCGCATTCCCATGCTTTACACTCGCAAAAAAATTTAGACAAGCACCACAGCAAATTGCACAATCCATTGCGGAGAAAATCAATCATCCATTCATCGAGGATGTTCAAGTAGTAGGTGCCTATATTAATTTCTTTGTCAATCAGGTCGTTGTCACGCAGCAGGTTTTGACGGACATTGTAGGTAAAGGCGACAACTATGCGCAACTAGAAAAAAACGGTCAGCGTGTTGTCATTGATTTTTCATCACCAAATATTGCGAAGCCGTTTTCGATGGGGCATTTGCGTTCAACGGTGATCGGTAATGCGCTCGCGAATATTGCACAAAAGAACGGTTATACGACAATTCGTGTCAATCATTTAGGCGATTGGGGAACACAGTTTGGTAAGCTGATTGTCGCTTACCACATGTGGGGTTCAAAAGAAGCGATTGACAAAGCACCGATTCAAGAGCTGTTAAAATTATATGTAAAGTTTCATGACGAAGCAGAACAAAATGAAACACTGAATGCAGATGCACGTGCGGCCTTTAAAGCATTGGAGGATGAAGACGCTGAAGCATTAGCGCTATGGGAATGGTTCAAAAATGCATCGCTTGAAGAGTTCAAAGGAATTTATGAACAGCTTGGTATTACGTTTGATTCGTTTGAAGGTGAGGCTTTCTATAATGACAAAATGCAAGCGGTGGTGGATGAGCTAATTACGAAACAGTTATTGACTGTGTCAGACGGGGCGAATGTGGTGGAGCTAGAACATATGCCACCATGTCTAATCACGAAGCAGGACGGGGCAACACTATATGCGACACGTGATTTAGCGGCTGCCTTTTATCGCCAGCATCACTATACGCCTGAAAAAATCTTCTATGTTGTTGGCAATGAGCAAAGCCTGCATTTCAAGCAAGTGTTTAACGTGATCGACAAGATGGGCTATCCTTGGGCAAAAGACTTACAGCACATCCCGTTTGGCATGATACTAAAGGATGGTAAGAAAATGTCTACGCGTAAAGGTAGAGTAATTTTATTAAAAGATGTGCTCGACGAGGCAATTCAAACGGCGAAACAAAATATTCTAGACAAAAATCCAGCGTTGCCAAATCTTGAAGAAGTCGCACAGCAAGTCGGTGTTGGCGCGGTTATTTTTAATGATTTGAAAAATTTCCGTTTGAATGATATTGAATTTTCGTTAGAACAAATGATGAATTTTGAAGGTGAAACAGGTCCCTATGTGCAATATACAGTTGCACGTATTTCGTCACTGTTGGAAAAAGCTGCATTCACGCCAACTAATGTGGTATTAAAGGAACTAGAGGAGCAGGCTTGGTCAACGATTGTTTGCTTGCAGGACTACCCAAAGGCCCTACAGGAGGCTTATGAACAAGCAGATCCATCGATTGTTGCAAAGTATGTACTGCAGCTTGCGAGAGCGTTTAATAAATATTACGGGAACACAAAAATTTTAGTAGAGGATGCGGCAAGGGAGAGTCGTTTGGTATTGTGCTATAGTGTTACGACTGTGTTGAAGGACGGGCTAAAGTTGTTAGGATTGCAGGCGCCTAGGAATATGTAGTTGTATTAGTTTAAAGGGAGCACTTCTCAAGAAGGAGAAGTGCTATTTGTTAATTCCCTTCAATCTCGGTTAGGTTTAATCATAATCTCGAATAATCAAATCAGAGGAAATCGGCTTAAGCCCAAGCTCTCTAGCCCAAATGGATAATTGTCCAATATGATGAATTTCATGCGTTATCATATGGGCTAGGATCTTTTTTTGAGTAAAGTGTAAAATCGTACCATCACGTCGTTTGACTTCAATTATATTATTTTCATATTGTGAAGGTAATTGTTCAATAAAGGATTCAGTATGAAATTTTACAAAATCAGAGTATGTGCATATCTCACTTAAGGCGTTAATAGCCGTTCGATTTTCAAAAATGATCGGTTTTTCAACGAGTGAATTTAACCAAAGCAATTCACAGTCAACGATATGTATCAAAGTTTCTCGTATGCTTTTCATTCCGCCAATACGCTCTTTATGAAATTCTTCTTCAGATATCGTTTGACACCAATTTAGCCAATCTTCACGCACCTGCCAATTATAAAGAAATAAAGATAACATGTTGCACCTCGTTTTATTAAAATAAAATAGAATAGTAAGAAAATTATAGCTAATTGGAGGGTTCATGTGAAGCACAAGATAATATTCTTTGACGTAGATGGAACGATTACAAATTATAAGGACGGGACCATTCCCAAAAGTACAAAAACGGCGATTAAACAGCTATTAAACAATGGTTTTCAAGTGGTAGCAGCGACTGGAAGGCCACTATCAATGTGTGAAGAAATCGCCAAACTGGGTGTTGAAACATTTATTACAGCTAATGGTGCCTACGTTACACACCGGGGGACATGCATTCATAAAATTGTATTACCTCGTGAAACGGTTCAATCGTTTAGCACTTTTGCATTACAACAACAAAATGCCCTTACTTTTTATTCGGAAAGCTTACATATGAATGAGGTACAAAAGCCTAAGGTATTGCAGGCATTATATGAAACATTGCGTTTAGAGGAATTTCCGCCAATCAACAAGGAACTAGATCGTAACGAGACCTATTTGCTCTGTTTGTTTGCTGATGATGTGGAAATTGAAAAATACAATGCCGAATTTCCTACAATCCAGTTTAAACGCTGGCATCCGTATATTGTGAATGTACTCGAAGAAGAGGTTTCAAAGTCCGTGGCAATAAAAAAAGTGCTCGATTATTTTGGATTGACTAAGGAAGAGGCAATCGCTTTTGGTGATGGAGAAAATGATATTGATATGCTGGAACTTGTCGATATCGGAATTGCGATGGGCAATGCAAGTGAAGCATTAAAATCAATCGCTCATTATGTGACGAAAGATTCAAGTGAGGATGGTATTGCATTGGCGTTAAAGAAGTATGAATTTATTTGAGTTTTAAATCGATTTGTATAAGGTTCGAGGCACGTTGCAGGCAGCTTTTGTATTAGGAATGATTATTGGGCTTTTTTGTCGAACCAGATTCTAATGAGCTAATAGATATTGTATACATTATGTAAGGAGATGATTTTTTTGGTTAGCTTGTTGGAAAACACCTTTCAAATATCAGCGATAATCCTTTTCTTGTGTGCAATCTATTATTATAGACACTTTAAAATAACTAAGAAAAAACGAACACTAACCGCATTTGAATTTTCAATCTACATTCTAACTAAAATTGCGTTATATCTTTTTGCAGCTAGTTATATGCTTTTATTATTAAACGGTAATTTTAGTAGATAATATGTAACGGTTGTTTGAATGGCGTGCCTAGGCGCCTAGGAATATGGAGTTGTATACATGAATGGAGATAGCACTTCGAAATAGGATGAAGTGCTATTTAATTTTGTTTAACTAACACGTGCATCGTTTGAGCCGCATTTATTTTTCCAGCTCATCAATCCGCTTCTGTAATTGCGCCACTTGTTTTTCGAGCGCAGTAATTTGCAGCTGCTCGTTGCTATGTTTCTTGGCATTTTTCTTATAGGTCATATAAAAGATGATAGCTAACGCAACTGGAATAACGACAAATAAGCCCGCTATAATCAGTGTGGCGAAAAGATCGCCTAAATTAACCTGTGTAGCACCTGAAGACATCGTTTGTTCCTCCGTTTCAATGAGCGTGCGAACTTGCTCTAATCTATTTTTTCTGAATATACTAATAGTATGGGGGATTCACACTCATTTTTCTAGCGTCTTTTCACGTAAATTTAGAAAGGTAGATGACATGAACAGTACAACATATTTAGCAAGTAATTTTCCAGTGGATTATGATCTGGATGCGATTACTCGGGTTTTTGAGCAATGAATCCACCTGTAAATCAAAATACTTCCTAAATTTTTGTAACGAATTGTTTACATAAGAGTCTAATGAGTAGGAGGTGTTTGGATGAAAGCTATGAAAAGTCTCGTCTTGATGATCATGTGCTCGATGCTGTTAGCTTCGTGCAATAGGATCAATCCCCTTAACGATTGTCCGCCGAATACAATTATTGAATGGGTGGATCTACTCATGATTGGTGATATAAAGTACGAACATCATTTTCCAGAACCAGCGCACGAAAATATGCCGATAACGATTGAAAAGGGCAAAGAGCTTGGGAAAGTGACCTACAGAATGGCCGACAGTGCATGCTCTAACCACAAGATGCAAAATGGTCATGCAGCATTTTTAACTGAAGGCACAAGCATTTATGAAATCAAAGGCTATCCGAGCGCGTTGATGGTAGTGGCAGATGATGTTGTCTATGTAGCGAGCGAAAATAAACAGGCAAAAACGGCTGGAGACCTGTACCCGATCGATCAGTTGGTAAAGAATATTCATATTGAAAGTACCGAAGATGGAACGCGTATGCATACATTTTCACAGGCCTCAGTGGATCAATTTATCGCCGCATTTACTAAACTGAAATTACAGGATGTACAGTCATTAAATAAAGCAGGTAAGCTCGACGGTACGCGTATATTTTTAGACATTGAACTAAATAACGGTGTGTCGTTTAGACAACTGTATTGGATGGATTCGAATGTATTCCATGACGGCGCTATAGGAAACGATGAAATCAAGGCCATTATTAACGATGAGTTATTCCAAATGAAAAAATGATGAACCCACGATTCATAACACATTTTGGTTAACATTTTCTTTCATGTTAATTGTGTGGAGCATTGTGGTTTCGTCGTTGTTGGATGGGGAATATGAATTTTTGGACCAGGTTGAATCTATAAGATGAATAGCACCATAAATCTAATAGTTGAAGGGACTTATTTATTTGGACAAATATAATCACTTGATTCATCAAATTCAAAGGGGTTACCAAAAACATATTAAAACAAGACCCTATATCGTTGCGCTAGATGGGCTATCGGGAGCTGGAAAAACGACACTTGTAAAACATCTGAATGACAATCTTAATAATATCGTAATCATTCATATTGATGATCATATTGTTGAAAGATCCAAACGGTATAATACAGGACACGAAGAATGGTTTGAATACTATCAATTGCAGTGGGATGTCCAATTTTTAAAAGAACAGTTATATCAAAAATTACAACAAAATGCATCACTTTTAAATTTGCCCTTTTATCAAAAAGAACAGGATACACATATCAATAAAACAGTACACGTATCAACAAACAACATCGTAATTATCGAAGGTATCTTTCTTTTACGGGACGAATGGCGAAATTTTTATGATTACATTATTTTCTTAGATTGTCCAAAAGAACTAAGATATGAACGTGTACTTCAACGTGATACATATATTGGGGATGTAGAAGCAAGGTTTGAGAAATATAACAATAGATATTGGGTGGCAGAAGAATACTATTTGAAAATGCAACAACCCTATGAACTTGCTCATACGATTCAATATTCTAAAAAATAATAAAATGGAAGTAAGTTTTGACTGAGTGCGCCCTGGATAAAAATATCGATTTCATAGTTCATAAAAACCTCCTAAAAGGTGAAAATATAAATTTTTTAATTCACTTTTTTTTCCTCTTTTATTATTTTAAGCTAATAATACCGAACTTGAAAATCAAGCATAGAAGGGTGTCATCTAATGGAAAATATAATTGAAAAAGCGTCAATTATAGCTAAAGAGGCTGTCATTGAAGCGGGTAATTTAGCAAAAAGTAAATTTGGACAAACGTACGAAGTTGATTATAAAGGTGTTAACGAAGATTTGGTTACAGAAATAGATATAATGGCTGAGGCAATAATCGTGAGTGCTATTAATAAACATTTTCCTACACATAAAATTCAAAGCGAAGAAATGGGGGCCAATGGTAAAGATAGTGATTGGCTTTGGCAAATAGATCCACTAGATGGAACAAATAATTTTGCAATAGGGCTCCCTGTTTTTTCTTCTTCAATAGTATTGCTACATAAAAATATTCCGGTATTGGCGGTTATTTATGAGCCAATGATTAATAGACTCTTTTTCTCTACTCTAAATGGAGGCACCTATTGTAATGACAAATCTATAAAGATGAAAGACAATGAGAAATCTAAAAAATTGAGCGTTGGATGGATTCAAGGTCATGAAGTTCAAAACGATAAAAAAGCATTAAATTTGAGACAATATATAGACTTAAATTGCAAGCGGATGATACGACTTTGGGCACCAACAATACAATGGTGTATGTTAGCTAACGGAGATTTAGATGGGATTATTTTATACAATTCACCTGGAGAGGATTTATTACCAGGAATCCTTATGGTAAAGGAAGCTGGAGGAATAGTAATTGATTACGAGGGAAATGATGCTACTGGTTTAGAGGAATTCCCATATTTAATTGCTTGTCATCCAAATAAGAAAGAAATTTTGATGGATTTAGTTAATGAAGGATAAAAAAAAGAATCGATCGGCGGGTGGAATTAGTCTGAATGCTAATTTAATGATGATGAGTACGAATGCAATAACCGCAGCGTCCTTTACATTTTTCATTGACGTGCCTCTCTTCGTATGAAATTTCCTCACTAAAGAATCGGAATATCCATTTTCCAAATAGTAATCTACTATATTAAAGTATAGAGCCCACCAGCAATGTGACAAAGCTAGTGGGTTTATTGTATAACGATTATTTCACGTATTCTTCTCGTAAAATGGAACAATGAACGGTATCTGTTAACACACCATTCACCATTCTATTTTTTCGGAGCACACCGTCGCGTTGCATACCCGCACGTGTTAATAATTTCCCTGATGCCTCGTTGCGAACATCGAATTCTGCATAAGCTCTAGCTAGCTGAACCTTGTTAAAAATAATGTCTAAAACTAAATCGATAGCCTCTGACATATAGCCATTTCCCCAATATTCTCGCGTTAACGTGTAACCTAACTCTGCGTTTTGATCGTATTCCTTTATACGGAACTCGAAAGTACCAATCATTTTCTTCGTATCATTTAATTCCACTGCATATTTGCAATATGGTTCTTGTAAATAATAATTCGTCAGTAATCTTTCTGTTTGGTCAATATCTTTATGTGCGGCATAAAGATAACGTGTCGCTTCCTCATCTGCTGTGAATTCAAATAAATCTTTTAAATCCTCCATTCTAAATGGGCGTAATGTAATTCTTTTGCCATGTAGCGTTCTATATTGTTCGGGAATATTTGCTGTATCATCCATTGTCTAAGTCATTCTCCATTTCTAGATTGTTTTAATTGTGGAATAATATTAATATTCCTAATTTTAGCATAATGTTTTTTCGCCGTCCGAAAAATTTTATATATTTTAGAAATGAAGAGGGTTCATAAATGGTATTAAAATTAATGTATCATCTATATCACTATTTCAAAATAAAGGAAAACAAAGCGTGCAAGACGAATAAGAAATAACATGAGTACCAATGTTTATTCGATTCGGAGGAGAAGAAACATGAGCTATATTGAAAATCTACGAAAAGTTGTTGGTAACGAACCATTAATTTTAGTCGGCGTTGCGGTTGCAGTCATAAACGACAACGGCCAAATTCTATTACAAAAACGTCAGGACGGGATTTGGGGTGTTCCGGGTGGCTTTATGGAACTAGGGGAATCGACAGAAGAAGCCGGTAGAAGAGAAGTGTTAGAAGAAACCGGACTTGAAATTGGAAAGCTTGATTTAGTCGGTGTGTTTTCAGGCAAGCAGCATTTTGTGAGGCTACCAAACGGTGATGAATTTTATCCTGTGACTGTTGCTTATATGGCAAAAGATATTATAGGTGGTGTCCTTCAAGCAGACGGCCAAGAAACGACGGAAGCCAAGTTTTTTAACTTGAATGAATTACCGGAACAACTAAATCCTTTGATTAAAAACATAGTTCAACAATATGCGCCGACGATTTAAATGTAACGGATTGGAGGTATGTGATGATTCATTTTGACGAATACGGGGACCGTAATAACCCGACGATTTTGTTACTGCACGGAGCAACGGCTGTCGATACGTTTACGCAGCAATATCAAGCCTTACATAACTATCATCTTATTGTGCCACATTTGTATGGCGCGGGTGAATCTGTCACAATTTCATACGAGCCGAACAAGTTGACCAAAGAAATTGTTGCACTCATTCAGTTATTGAATAAGCCACAAATTATCATAATGGGCCATTCGATTGGGGCGCAGCTTGCAGTCATGCTGGTTGCTAAACATCCTGATTTGTTTTCGCGTGCCATATTTTTAAGTGCATGGGTTCTTCCAAATGAAAAGTCAATCCGAATGTACTGTAAAACCGCGCCTTTAACCGTGAAATTATTACGCTATAATTGGATTGTGAATATGCAAGCGAAGTATTGGCATTACACAAAGCAGCAGGCACAGTACATGGCGGATTACGCTCAAAAATTAACTGTGGAAAACTATCAAGCCTTTTTCAAACAAACAGTGAATATAAAGGACTTTCCAGAATATGAGGATGTAAATATTCCGATGCTCGCGATTTGTGGTCAGCGTGAAAGTAAGGATATTAAAAATTCACTTGCATTACTAGCTCAAAATCCTTCATGCCAGACCATGATTTTATCAAGAGCGGGGCATGATTTTCCGATGCGCTGTGCAGGTGAATTGAATGCGATTTTAAAAACTTTTTTAATCAACGCTTAAACTAACACACCTAAAGAGTTTACAAAATAGAGGGAAATCAAATAAGGAGGGGAATACTTCTATGAAAATCATTCAACAATTTGAATTCGGGTCAGCCGATGTTTTAAAGGTCATGCAATGTGAGCCACCACAATTTGCAGACGGTGAAGTATTAATAAAAGGTGCTTATACAAGCATTAATTTCGCTGATATTAAAAATCGAACGGGAGCAAAGGCAAAAGGGGCATTTCCAATTACTCTTGGTCTAGATATGGTAGGTACAATAACCGAAAGTCGCTCTACCCAATTTCAAGCAGGAGACCGAGTAATTGCCTTTCCAAAGAACGGCTCATACGCTGAATTAGCGGTAGCTCATGAAAGCTTAACGTATAAAATACCAGATACCCTTTCATTTGAACAGGCTGCAGCAATGCCAACCGTTAGTTTTTTAGCAGCTATATTAGTCGGAAAAGTGGGTGCAGTTACTGAAGAGGATACGGTAATTATTCACAGTGCAGCAGGAGGTGTCGGGTCAATGCTTGTTCAACTGTGCAAAGAAAAACAATGCCGTAAAATCATCGCAACGGTAGGCTCTCTTGAAAAATTAGATTATGTAAAAGAACTAGGGGCCGATGTGGTTTGTACGTATGAAGATTTTGTTGATACCACGCTAGAAGCTACAAATCAAAAAGGGGCAACTATTATTTTTGATTCTGTTGCTGGAAATATAACAGCGGATATTTTACGTTGTCTTGCACCATTTGGTACACTTGTTCAATTTGGAAATAGCAGCGGTAAAAAAGGAACATTTTCAACAAGTGATGTTCATAGTAGTTGTCGCTCTGTGAAGGGTTTTAGCTTGGGGACAACACGTAAATTAAAACCTGAAATTATTCGTCCATTTGCTGAAAAAATGATTGATCAATTTGCTAGCCAATCACTTCACCTAAATATTGATCGAATCTTTCCTTTAGAAAATGTTACTCAGGCACATCAATATTTTGAACAACGTCAACATAATGGCAAAATATTATTGAAATTAAATCCAGAACAATATTTACATATAAAAAACACTATTTTGTAAATGGAGTGATGACATGTTTCCAATATTAGAAACAGAGCGTTTAGTATTACGAGAAGTTGTACCTGAAGATGCAGAAAATATTTATGCGTATTTTTCAAATGAAGACGTGACAAAGCATTACGGAATGAATGCATTTACCGACCTGCAAGAGGCGGAGGCGTTAGTGCAAAACTTTGCGACGAGCTTTCATAACAAACGAGCGATCCGCTGGGCGATTGAACGAAAAGAAAAAGCAGGGTTAATCGGAACCATTGGCTTTAATTTGTGGCAGCCGCTACATAAGCGCGCGGAAATTGGCTACGAGCTGCATCCTGATTTTTGGCGATTAGGTTATGTTTCAGAGGCAATCGATCGTGTAGTAGAATATGGCTTTAACGAACTCGGCTTAACAAGAATTGGAGCTATCGTCTATCTTGAAAATGTGGCATCCAACCAATTGCTACTAAAAAATGGCTTTGAATTAGAGGGCAAGTTAAGAAATTTTATGTACCAAAATGATATCGCATATGATGTGAATATGTTTTCAAAAGTAGTGCGTTAATCGAAAAAGGTGCGGTTTCGTTGTCATAAACGAAACCGCACCTTTTTCAATACTACAGGATTATTTTATAAGTTAATCGTTTCCATAAAGGCTTAATAAATTGCGCCCTGTGTTTTTCGACTGGTAGAGTGCCTGGTCTGCAAGGTCTAATAATGTAAGCAGTTCTTTTACTTCGCAATCATTTAGTGATGCAACACCCATACTAATCGTAAGCCTCACACACATTTCGGCGGTTTGAAATTCAAAATTAGTAATATGCGAAAACAGTTGTTGGAAATAATGTTCGGCATTTGGTTGCTGCGGTACAAGAATAACAAATTCATCCCCTGCGTAGCGTGCGAATAAACAGTCTTCTGGTAACACATCTGAAACAACGTTCGCTAGCTGTTGAATCGCCAAATCCCCAACAATATGGCCAAATCGGTCGTTTATTGATTTGAAATGGTCGATATCGATAATGGTACAATACATATTTTGATTCGTTTGACACGCTTCTTCGACTAATTTTGCCCCGAATTTTTCTAAATAACGTCGATTAGGTACTGAAGTAAGCCCATCTACGTATACAAGCTGCTTCATGCTGTCTAAATCGATTTCCTTAATAACTTTAATCGTTTCATTCGTTACACGTTTCTTTTGCGTGTCCAGCAATTTTTTGTTGAACGCTTTTGCGTAATGCAGTGCTGCTTGATAGTTACCTGTATTTTCATGGGCTGTTATTAAGTTTTCTAAAATCATCGTTAAGAACGGCTCTTCCTCCGTTTTTATGATAAAGGTAAACGCCGCTTCTAATTCGGTGATGGCCTCACTGTAATGACCTAACTCGTTGAAGTATCGGCCCTTCATGCATTGGTAGTACATTTGTTCACGTTTATGTTTATCGATTGCTGGAATCGATTCAAATGCTTCGAATAAGGGTTCAATTGTATTGATTTGCTTCCATTCTAATTGAATCGCCATTAAATTTAAGTAATAGGCCGCTTCAGACATCGTGGTTTTAATTTCCGGATCTTTTTCAAATGCCTGTTTCACCTCAATGGACACCTCGTAAGCATGTTCAAAGTCCTTAATTAAAATATATACCGCCTGTAAATTTAGCAGGCAAATTAGATAACGTTTCGTATCGTTCAACTTCTTTGCCATCGTAATGGCATCTTGGTAATAACTAATCGCGGATGGTTCATCGCCAATTGAGGAGCTGATAAAGGCAAGGTAAACATTGAGCTTTAGTTGATTGAGCTCATTACCGTGCTCATTGCACATCGATTTATATTCAGGCATGTAGTTATATAATTCCTTCACGCGTCCTAAATTCGCAAGGTTTTGACAAATCCAACCTAAGCAATCTAAGACACGGTCGAATTTTTGGATCGTCTCATACTCTGTTTTTAATATTCGGAAATAGCTTAAACCCTCTTCAAATTTTGCTAATGCATGCATGCTTTTTGCATATTCGAACTTTTCTTCTAAAGTTGCTAAGGTGTCAAATTCTAGTTGTTGTATTTGTGTAAGCATGCGTGTCTAACTCCTTCTTAAATCAGTATTCAATAGTTATAAATATAAGAAAATTTAATTATATCATAGAGTGATTAGTTCGAAAGTTGTTATATTTGTAAAATTTGTGAAATAAAATGATTCCTATTGAGATTAGAGACATGCACTTTACGAACGGTCCACAAACCGCTAGATTTAACTGTATACAATTGATTAGGCGAGCAAAAGGAGAACGACATGGACTTCATATTAGAGTATAAATGGCTTTTTTTAATCATGGGCGAAGTAGTGTTTACACTGTGCGCCGCTGCGTTTTTATTATTGCGTTATTGGTATCAGCTAGAGAAATTGAGTATCATCGTGTTTATTATTTTCCTCGTCAATGATCTATGGATTGCGTTTTTAGCGGTGATGGATTATCAGCGGACGGGTGAATTTTCTTGGTATCAAATTATTGCGGTGGTGTTTATTCTTTACGCCTTGACGCTTGGAAAGTCGGATATGAAAAAGCTGGATGAAGTGATTAAGCGTAAAGTGGCGGAAAAGCGTGGGGTTACGGTGGAGTGAGGGAGTAGAGAATAGACGAATGGCATCACATACATAAACGACGCGATATAGTTTATGTATGAGGTGCTTTTTGATTTTAAATAATCTTTTTCAACGATAAAATAAGGGGAATTAGAATATATCCTTGTATCAACATATTCAAATGTCCATTTTTAAAGGTTATAAATAGTAAGCGTATTTGCAACTTTATTTGAATTGCTATATTCTCTAGTGAATCCAGGCTTTCTATAACAAAAGTTATTGTCTGTACCCGCATCCACTTCGTTTCATGAACATCCTTAAAAAAACTACTCATTAATAAACTTCTTCACAAATTCCAAGTACTTATTTTTCCGAAAACGATGCTATAATAAATTAACCATATAGGGGTGTAATCGATGAATCAAAAAGCATTACGTAGAATCCCGTTGCATAAATTAATGGACTTAAAAGTTGATTATGCATTTAAGCAGCTGTTTGGAAGTGAGCGTAATCAGCATATTACCGTCGTATTTTTAAATGCAATCTTGCAGAAAACTGGCCGTGACCGGGTGAGCGAAGTAACGTTTGTGAATACGGAATTTGGCGGTGAACATGCTGAGGATAAACAATCGCGTTTAGACATTGTCGTCAAAACACAAGCAGAAGAATTCATTAATGTGGAAATTCAATTATCGAATCAGCATGATATGGTGAAGCGTACATTGTATTATTGGTCACGTTTATATAGCTCGCAATTGAAAAAAAGTATGGGCTATCATAAGCTGAACCCGACAATTACCATTAATATTTGTAATTTCACATTATTTAAGCAAAATGAACGCTATCATAATGTATATCATTTATTTGAAACAGAAACAAAACAGCCACTCGCTGTTGATGATAATGTATTAGAAATTCACTTCATTGAAATGAATAAATTTTTAGCACTATGGCATGCCGAAAAGTTAAATCCACTTGCGGATATTTTAGCAAGGTGGCTGCTGTTATTAGGTATGGTCGATGCGCGAAAGAATAAAGTCTACGATGAAATCTACAAGGAATTGGAGGAGCTGGCGATGAAGGATGAGCATTTACTTGAAGCGTTTGATGTTTGGCAAGAGCTGAGCCAATCACCGGAAGAACGCATGGCCTATATTTCACGCTTGAAGTATATTTTGGATGAAGAGGCGAAGTATGATCATGCGCGAGATGAGGGTGAGAAGGCAGGGATTGAGAAGGGCATGGAAAAAGGTGCTCACCAAAAAGTTCTTGAAATTATTTCAAATGGTATTGAAAACAATATCCCGGTAGAAATCATTGCAGTAATGACAAAGCTTTCAATAGATGAAGTCCAAAAAATTATTAAAAACAATCAATTAGACTAGAAAGAGTAACATAATGAGCTGCACCGTGTACAGAGACAATCTAGAATTGTTTATATACACGGTGCATTTTTAAATATCTTTACTAAAGTAACCCGAATTTATAGGGAATATATCTAGAAATAAACACCTCTAAAATCGTTATCTGAAACCTATAATGAATAGAAACGTTTAATATAAAAACGATGAGGAGGATACTTATTGAAACGATTTAGCGCAATGCTTTTGAGTACATTTCTTGTGGGATTAGGGATTATCGTTATACTGCTCTGCGTGTTCATCTTACCGAGATTAGCACTGGAAACAGTTACGCATTCTCCTGAAGTTGCCTATTTTTTATTCGGCCTTTATGCGACTGCGGTGCCGTTTTTATATGCCATATACGAGACGTTGCACATGATTCAAATTATTGAAAAACAATCAATCACATCGAAACAGTTATTACAAGGGTTCACACGTATTAAATATTGTGGAATCGTTATTGCTGCACTATATATAGCAGGGATCATCATTTTAGATACTGCTAACGCGTTACCACCGGCTATGGCTTTATTAGGCGTTATTATCTTGTTCATTACGGGTATGGTGATTACGGTTTCGATTTTTATGAGGCATGCGATTGGGAAGAGCTGTGTAGCTTAACTATATGAAAAGCTGTGGACGTTTAAGTTCCGCGGCTTTTTTTATTGATGTATTTATGAAGGTGGAAAAATTTAAATTAAAAAGTGCGTGATTGAAGTAGTGAAAAATGAAAATTATACATTTGATAATTTTTTGAGAGAACGCGCGATGTTAAATGATTTAACCAATCTGTTTCTCCAACAGGTATTAAAAGATTTGAGTGAGTCGCACTATCCGAGTTTACTAGAGGTACTTCAACCGTTCTACCCGAAAAAAACTTCAGATAGATGTCCATTAGACGTGCGTACAGAAAAGGTTCGCTTTTTTATACCTAAGAATAATTTCCCATCCAATTGGCAAGGATAGCAAGTATTCTAAGGAGGGGTTCAAATGACGAAAGAGCAAACCGGCAATGAAAAAGAATTAAAGCGAGAAACATTAACCAATCGACAGGGCCATCCGATTACAGACAATCAAAATTTGCGAACAATCGGAAATCGTGGACCTGCAACATTGGAGAACTATCACTTTATAGAGAAAATTTCCCATTTTGACCGCGAAGAAGTACCAGAACGTGTTGTTCATGCACGCGGTGCAGGGGCTTTCGGTTATTTTGAAACGTATGGCAAAGTAGGAAATGAACCCGTTGAAAAATATACGCGAGCGAAAGTATTTTCTGGTGCGGGTAAGCAAACGCCTGTCCTAGCTCGCTTTTCAACAGTAGCCGGTTCAAAGGATTCACCGGAAACAGCACGTGACCCACGCGGCTTCGCGATAAAAATGTATACCGAAGAAGGCAACTGGGATTTAGTCGGCAATAATTTAAAGATATTTTTTATCCGTGATGCGATGAAATTCCCAGATATGATTCACGCCTTTAAGGCCGATCCAGTGTCGAATGTTCCAAACCCTGAAAGAATGTTTGATTTTGTATCGCGAACTCCAGAAGCAACGCATATGATAACGTTTTTATTTTCGCCATGGGGTATTCCAGCAACTTACCGTAATATGCAAGGCTCCGGTGTAAACACTTATAAATGGGTGAATGACAAAGGTGAGGCAGTGCTCATTAAATATCACTGGGAACCGGTACAAGGTATTCGTAATTTAACGCAAGATGAAGCGGATGCTATTCAAGGGAAAAACGTTGGCCATGCAACCCAAGATTTATACGAAGCAATCGAGGAAGGTAATTATCCGGAATGGGAACTTTTCGTACAAATGATGAGTGATGATTACCATCCTGAACTTGATTTTGATCCACTGGATGATACAAAATTATGGCCAACTGATCAGTTTCCGTTTTTGCCAGTCGGTAAAATGGTTTTGAATCGTAATCCGACCGATTACCATGCAGAAATTGAACTTGCTGCCTTTGGTACAGGGGTACTTGTCGACGGGCTTGATTTCTCAGACGACAAAATGTTGCAGGGGCGTACGTTTTCTTACTCAGATACACAACGTTACCGAGTTGGCTCGAACTATTTAAAACTGCCAGTGAATTCGCCAAAAGTGGAGGTCCGTTCAAATCAACACCGTGGTCAAATGGATGTGCATCGTCCAGGTGAATCAGGTGGTAATCCACATATTAATTATGAACCATCAATGATTGGTGGGTTGCAGGAAGCTGATAAAACAGAACGTCCGAAGCATGAGCCAATGTATAGTGATAAATTAAAGAGTGAACCAATTGATCGCCCAAATAATTACGGACAAGCCGGAGAAACGTATCGTAATTTTGAAGATTGGGAACGCGATGAACTCATTAACAATCTATCCAATGCATTAGCCCTTTGTGATGAACGGATTCAGCATGCTATGATTGACCATTTTACACAAGCGGACGAGGAATACGGGCGTCGTGTAAAAGAAGGCATCGCTGCAAAAATGAAAGAGCTTCAAGCACATAAAATGAAAAAAGGTGCTGGTTCAGAAAGAGCAAATGAAGCGGTAGATGAAGTTCACGATATGGGGACGGATGCAGATCCTTATTAATATGCTATAACGAAATAAATAGCGATAAGGTATGAGGGCTGTCCCAAAAGTAAAAAAATTACTTTTGGGACAGCCTTTTGTCTAATGTGAGGCCGTTAACATTGCTAATTATTAAATGTTATACGGAAACAAAAGGGTATTGGAGACCTCTTCTTGGCTGTGAGGCGAGTTTAAACCAGATCACAGTCAACTAGGATTTCAAATTGGATGAAAGCTCAAAGCAGAAAGTTCAAAAATAAAAGCTCACTACTCAAATTTTAACACTCAAGGCTTAAAGCTAGGCAGTGATGGTTGTGCAAAATGTGATTTTAAAGGATAACTAGGACAGGTTATTCGTTTTTACATATGAAGGGGAAGGACATGCGCTATGTGTTCTTCCCTTTATTTTATGTTCTGTTCAATTGTATTTTTTTGCTATTTGCTATTCTGTTCGCAGGGGGGCTGTTGTATACTAGGCGTAGCTGCGCATAAAAATACGTAAACGTCGAAGCGATTAGGAATGGGAGGGTGGTGCGATGAAAAAAATAGTCATTTCTTTCGTAGCAGTTGCACTTGGAATGCTGCTGTCTTCCTTGCTAACGAACGAAAAGGATTCAACAGAAAACGGCTACGACGAATTAGTTACGGTTTCAACGAGTGAGGATACCTCGTCAGAAATACTCGTAATCAATGAAATTGGCAAGCATTTTACGATACCCATCGCATCGATTCCGCAGCTTGCGACCTATTTAGAAACAGCGCCAGATGCAAAGGCGGAACTCGCAAGAATTCACTATGAGTTTTTAAGCGGCGACTCGGATCATTTTGTATTAAAATACGGCTGTGGCAACAAACGCTGTCACTTACTATTAGTCGAAGTGATCGATTCAGGTGCAGTGACAACAGTTGAGTTAGGCGAAGGAATATACGCTAGCGCAGAAGTATTCCAGCGGCAAGCGATGTTTCTCCTTGCAGAAAATGAAGGAAATGAAGTTGTGCGACATAAAATCATGTTGGTTGATTTACATACGTTAAAAAATATCTATCCAAAAGACCAGCTGCTTACGGAACTCTATTTTGTCGATGCGCGCTATCCAATTACGAAATTGGAGTGGCTTTCAGAGACGTCGATTCGTTTAGAAGTGGCGGATATTGATGAGGCGAGCTATGAGGCAGTAGCAAGCTGGTACAAAGAAGAGGATGCAGCTGTGATGGTTGTGGAAATTGCGTTATAGAGGGTACCGTGTACAGGGGATGTAAGTTGTACACGGTGCTTTTTTGATTAAGGCTTTACTAAAATTTTTGCTTGCTTAATATCACTAATCAGTGTTTCAAAGCCCTTATCAACAATATCAGCCAGCTCGATTTGTGATGTAATAACTGATGATACCTTTAATCGACCTTCCGCAATCAGTTCAATGACAGTCGGGAACACGTTGCGGTAAGCTAGTGTTGAAGTAAGGTGTAGTGCTTTGAACATCACAATATTCGAATCAATTTCGATTGGCTTTTTGAATGTTGCCAGTAACACAATTTGTGCGCCCATTTTTGTTGTGTAGAGCGCATTGTTGACAGTGGATTGTACGCCTGCGCAATCAAACACTATATCTGCTCCTCCATTTGTGAACGCTAAAATTTGTGGTACTAAATCTTCAGCATCACCTTTTACGACAAGAGATGCACCAAGCTCCTGTGCTTTTTTGCAGCGTTCTTCTGAAATATCAACAACGACAATTTTTGAAGCCCCAGCAGCTTTCACACATAAAAGGGTAAGTAACCCAATTGGGCCTGCACCGTATATAATGACGCTATCGCCAACCTTCAAATTACTTTCCCTCACACCATAAAATGACACGGCTGTTGGCTCGACAAGTGCACCTTCTTCAAATGATACGTTGTCAGGTAGCTTGTGTAGCATGTGGTCATCAATCGCCACATATTGCGCAAAACCTCCGTGACGGTTAATCCCAACAAATCCGACCGAATGACATTGATTATAAAAGCCTTGCGTACAAGCAGGACAAGTCCCACAGTAAATAAGCGGCTCGACACAAACACGGTCGCCTGCTTGGAAGTTTGATACAACTGCACCAACTTCAACAATTGTTCCTGAAAATTCATGCCCCATAATAGTATTACCTGAATGCTTTGTAATTGGGTGTGGCTCCGTGCCTAAACCATAATTGTAAATGCCAATATCACTGCCACAAATTCCAGCCAAAGCGACCTCAATAAGTACCTGATTTGGCTGAATTGTTGGTTTTTCTAGTTCTTCTATGCGAATATCTTTTACGTTATGAAATACGGCTGCTTTCATGTTCAATCGCTCCTCTTAGAAAAATTTACTTAAATCAGGGTAACCTGTCGTTTGCCACGCACCATCAACGATTAAGCTTGCACCATTTACATAAGAAGCATCGTCGCTTACTAAGAAGAGCGCTGGGCCAGCCATTTCTTTTGGATCGGCAGCGCGCTTCATTGGGATACGTTCCATGTATGCTTCATGAATCACTTCCACATTTGTCAGCTGTGACGTTAGTGGGGTTAACACTAGCCCTGGTAAAATCGCGTTGACGCGGATATTGTGACGTGCCAGTTCAAGTGCGGCGTTTTTCGTCAACATCTCAACGCCCGCTTTTGCCGAAGCGTATGCTGTGCCGGCATACATTGGCACCTGAGCGTTTAAAGAAGATACGTTAACAATCGCACCGCCACCGTGATCTTTCATATAGCGTGCCTGATGTTTAACACAAAGGAACACACCCTTTAAGCATAAATCCACTGTAAAGTCCCAATCACTTTCAGTTAAATCCGTTATGACCGCTGCTTTTGATGCACCGGCAACGTTAAACGCAAAATCTAATTGACCAAAAGCTTCGATTGTTTTGTTTACTAACTGTTCGATATCTTGTTCAAGTGTTACATTTGTTTTCACCGCAATAACATTTCCTGGATGCGTTGCTTCGATTTCTTGCATTGTTTGTTCATTCAAATCGGCAATGACCACTTTCGCTCCTGCTTCCAACAAGCTTTCCACAATTGCATAGCCAATCCCAGACGCGCCACCTGTGACAATGGCTACTTTGTTTTCAAATCGTTTATCCATTTCTCCCAACCCCTTAAGAAAAAAATGATGTTGCGAGATAATTCTACCATTTTTAAAGAGATTTAGATATTTTGTGTTATATTTTAAAATGAGAAGGGAAGTATGAATAAACCTAAAATCGATAATGAGAGTGGATATTTAATATGGTAAAATTGCAATAATTATCTATATAATTATTTGAGTGCTGTACAGCGTTAATGAAACTATGAATAAACTAATTGGAGTAAATTTGTAAAAAAAGTAAGGAATCCGAAAAGGGGGAAGGTCCATGTATGCATTATCAAAATCTGTCTTGCGTGTGGGTGGGGAGTATCGAGTGGAGCTGTATAGTATTGAATTTTTGAGCGAAGAAGCGATTGTTGAGGTGGAACTGAAAATTATCGGGGAAGATACAACTGAATCGTATGTTGGTGAGTATGTCATCGAGCGAGATGATGAAGAAATCGCAAGAGGCGCGGTTATCAATCAACCAACGAAGGAAGCAACAATAGAAGCTATTGAACAACGCGCGATTGAAGTTCTGGGATACAACGAGACAGCTTAATTTTAACGGTGTAATGCGAAATGATGAAAGGAATTACTATGAATTAAACGAACCACTTTCTATTAATGTGGTATAAAGCAGACCACTTTGTATAGCTCGCGGACGAAAGTGGTCTGTTTTGAACTAATTACTGGCTCACTTCACTAGAACGACTAGATAAATAAAAGCACTCGGTACAACACATCCAAAATGGGTCTGTACCGGTGCTTTTTTTTATTCTTTAACTTTTAACAATCGTAAACTATTCAATGTCACAAGTAGTGTCGCCCCCATATCCGCAAAAATTGCGATCCACAGTGTTAACCAACCGGGTACAACGAGTAGCAATGCGACTAATTTAATCGCTAAGGAGAAGGTAATATTTTGCTTAATAATGGCTAATGCTTTTTTGCTTAATTGAATCGTATAGGGTAATTGATTTAAGTCATCAGACATGAGCGCGATATCAGCAGTTTCTAATGCTGTATCTGTTCCAGCGCTCCCCATTGCTACACCGACTGATGCTGCTGCAAGTGCTGGGGCATCATTGACACCGTCACCAACCATGGCCACGCTTTGGTAGTTGCCGCGTAGTTTTTTTATGAAATTCAACTTATCCTCTGGCAGTAAATCCGCTTTTATCGTAGAAACACCGACTTGTTTTCCGATGGCTGCCGCGGTTCTTTCGTTATCACCGGTTAGCATCACCGTTTCGATGCCCATCTGGTTTAGTTTACGTATGACTTCTTTTGAGGAGTCTCTCACTTCATCTGCAACGGCAATCAATGAAAGAATTTCTTTTTCTGTACCTAAAAGCATCACCGTTTTACCTTGTAATTGCAGCTCTGTAAGCGTTTCTTTAATGGATGCTTCGATTCCATTTTGAAGTGTTTCTTCAAATAGATTTGGGCTTCCTACATAGTACAGGATCTGATTTACGTTCGCTTTCACACCTTTTCCTGTAATCGATTGGAATTCATCCACCACGACCTCTTTAAAGTTTAACCCGTGTGCTTCCGCTTTTTTCAGAATCGCTGAAGCTAACGGATGTTGAGACCCATTTTCGATGGCGGCTGTAATGGCCAATACTTCATTTTCGCTACGGCCATATGTTACGACATCCGTTACAGCAGGAATGCCTTTTGTCAGCGTGCCGGTTTTATCAAAAGCAATGGCTTTTAACTGTCCGGTTTCCTCTAAATAAACGCCACCTTTAATTAAAACACCATTTTTTGCAGCATTCCCAATAGCCGTCACAACAGCTACTGGCGTTGACACAACTAAGGCACACGGGCAACCAACGACTAGAATAGCTAAGCCTTGATAAATCCAATGGCTCCAATCGCCACCAAACAGTGGGGGAGCAACCATAATGACAGCGGCCAAACCGACAATGGCCGGGGTATAGTATTTTGCAAATTTATCGACAAATGCTTGAGAAGGCGCTCGTTCTGCTTGCGCTTCTTCTACGAGGTGAATAATTTTTGCAAGCGTCGTATCGTCCACGCGTTTTGTAACGCTTACTTCAAGCAGGCCTTCTTCGTTTAAGGTTCCTGCAAACACTTCATCATCTTTTGTTTTCATTACCGGAACACTTTCTCCCGTAATGGCCGCTTGATTTAATGCGGAAGTCCCCTTGATTACGATGCCGTCCATCGCTAATTTTTGACCGGGTTTAACGATCATGATGTCGCCAACCTGAATCTCGTCAACGTGTACGATCATTTCTTCCGTTCCCCGGCGAATAAGCGCTTCTTTTGGCGCAATATCCATTAAGGATTCGATGGATTGACGAGCTTTGTCCATTGAATAGCGCTCTAATGCTTCACTGATTGCAAATAGAATGACAACCATTGCTCCTTCGCCCCATTCACCAATCAAAGCAGCGCCGATAATCGCAATCGTCATGAGCGTATTCATGTCGAACGTGAATCGGCTTAGGTTTTTAAGTCCCTTCATGAAGAGGGAAACGCCGCCAATGACAATCGCTAATGCAAAACCAATTGTCGGGAGAATATGTCCTTCACCGTATTGCAGACTTAGTAACCAACTAATGACAAGCAAGAGGGCGGAAAGATAAACTTTTCGATTTTGTCTTTGTTTCCAAAATGGTTCACGTTCAATCTTTTGTGCTTTTTCATCGCGGATTATTAAGTTTTCAAAGGCGCCAGCTTTTTCGAGTGCTTCAATTGTCGTCGTTCCTTGAACCATTACTTTTGAAGCGCCGAAATTTACTTTCGCATCATGCACGCCTGGTAATTGTTTGACGTTTTCTTCAAAGATGGCCGCGCAGTTAATGCAGGTGAATCCTTGAACGCGGTAGACTTTCATTTCTTCTTCAGACATTTGCTTCCACTCCTAATGCCATAACAATCAACGGCTTAATGTGAGGGGCATCTAGCGAATAAAATGCTAATTTGCCTTCTTTTCGATACTTGACAATCCCTTGCTTATGCAGCGTTCGTAAGTGGTGCGATGCTGTTGCTACAGTGGAACCAATGATATTGGCAATATCACATACGCACAGCTCATCATCCTGGCACAGGGCAAAGGCAATTTTTGCTCTATTTTCATCTGCAAGTACTTTAAATAATTGGGCAACACGGGAGAGATTTTCTTTTTGTAATGCGCCTTGTATCCGATTGACTTTTTCTTCGTCGTAACAATAAATTTCGCAAGTACTGTTATCGTTCATTGCATTCACATCTCCTTATTCAAATGTTTGTTTGAATATATTATAAAGTGTATTCTTATTTTATTCAAGTGTGTGTTTGAATGATATTAGGGAAATAAAATTCAAAAAGTAAAAGCTGCCCTCTGAATTTTTCAGAAGGCAGCCTTTTATTTCGTTCTTACAAAAATCGCCAGTGGCAAGTTACTGCCTCCGGAATGCATGATTTCAATGGTAATGTTTTCTTGAAGTTGTGTTACGGTATAGGGCAACTCAATATATTCCTGTCCTGATTTTAATGTAGGAATTAAGTGCACTTGGCCGTTTACTTTGAGTGCACCACTATAAAGACCACCGCGACCTGCAAACTTTAAGGTAAGTTCTTTTTCCTGACCTGTTGGGTTTGTAACTGGAATCTGGACCGTGTACTGAATACCAAAATGCCCGGGATTGCCGACGCTGCCGTTTACCTGTTCGAGCGAATTGTCCTTCGTTAACAGGTGGTCTGTTTTGCCGTTTGAAATACTAAAGCCAATTTCCGCACTATCAACCATATAGGTAGGAAACTGGGCTACGATTTCGGAGCTTGGCCAAACACCACGTGGATGCGCGGCTGCTTTATTAGTGACAACTGGACTCGTATGAATCAATGTCACGTCTTCGTTATTTTTTGCTAGTACAGTCCGAATTGTATAGCTACTGTCTGTGCCATTTTGCACGGCAATATCAAAATCATGCAGCAAGCCAATAATGTAGTGGTTTAGCAATTCATATGACTGAATGATCTTCGTTTCGCCAGGGGCAATGGTTATTCCTTCACTTTCTGTTTTTTGTAGTTTGTTGTTTAAAACCTGGTCCACAATCGGAAGACCGACATCGTAGTTAATCCAGCTGTGGCTACTCTTTTTTGCTGTGCCTTTTGAATTGTTTACGACAAGTGTTGTTGAAGCAGATGTATTTTCTATGGTGATGGCAAGGGTGCTATTTGTTCCCAAAGTATTATAGTGCCATGCAAATACGCGGTGCTCATTGACTGCTTGCGATGATCGCACCGTTTGAGCAGCTAATGTTGCTGTATTGTCTGGCACATCTAATGGGGTGAGCATTTCTGGGTTATCGCTCATCAGTAAGGTACGAGCACCTTTTAGTTGTGCTGTTTGTATGGGCTGCGGTTCAACTGTCGCGCCAAAAGACTTTTCTAAAAAGTTACTTGTAAACATCGATTGATACAAATAAATATGCAATTCACGCTGTTGGCTCATATAGCGTAAGGTACCGTCTTCATCGACCGCATTAACAATGAATTTAACGGGCACATACATCTGGTCCTGCTGAATAAATGGGAGCTCGGAAGTTGTTACAAAGTCATTGTTAATTTGAATGATATTGTTATTGTTAGTAAAAATAAAATTTAATCCTGAAATTTGTAATTCAAACTGCTCGCCAGATAGCCATTTGCCAGTAGCATTGTCTAGGTTTTCATATAAATATTTCGCTGCAATGTACGTGCGACCCTGTTTTGAAAGGATCGGGTCTGTCATGACAATTCGCTTATTATTAATTTGTAAATAATAAGGCTCGTTCGATTCAGGTGGTGACGGTTCTTGTGATTCCTCTAATTGAATATCCACCTCACGTTTTGGGGTATTCCAAAGAACGCTGCCTCCTAAATTTTCGCTTAAAAAACGAATGGGCACATAGGTTTTGTCCTGATAAAGGAATGGCGGAACGTTGACGATTACTGGCTTCCCGTTGACATTAGCTGTTGTGGAATTTAGTGTAACGGCTACTTGATTGCCAATACGCTCTGCACTAGCAGTTTTTGATTTGGACTCCCAGTGAACGGTTGCTCCAATCATTTCATAGAGATTACGCATCGGTAAAAACAGATGCCCGTTTTTATTTAAGATGGGTTCTTTAAAGGTTGCTTTTTCGCCATTTACAATAACCGTCGCCTTATTTTCAAGCGTCATTCCTTTATTACTAGTAGCGGCGGTTACGGAAAGATTGTCCATCAAGAAAAGTGAAACTACAACAATTATTAAAATCCAAGAATAACTATTTATTTTTAACATGCTCGATTATTTTCTCCTTTTCTTAGTGAATGTGGGATGCGAACGTTACCTTTTGGGTAAGACATTACTAAAAATCGTTCTTCTTATATCATTTACCATCATTGTGGTGAATAAATGATGATTATGGCTATTTGTCCTTTTGAGCGAACAATGATTTGCTATAATATGGATAGCTCTAATGCGTCATTACATTATAAGGATGTGGAAGCGTTGAAACCATTTTTTTCAGGAATTCTTCTTTTACTATTATTTGTACTATTGCCTGCAATTCATACACAGGCCGCAAAGCCAATTCAATTAACAATCGATGGTGTTCCGATTATTTCGGATGTAGCACCGGAAATTAAAAAGGGCCGTACGATGGTACCACTACGTGTCATTAGTGAGAGTCTAGTAGCTAATGTTGCATGGTCAAACAAAGAAGTAACACTTGCCAAACAAGATTTGAACGTGAAATTAACACTAAATAGTAAAGCTGTTATGCAAAATAAGGTACAACAGCAGCTTGAAGCAGCACCGTATCTAAAGAATAATCGTACAATGGTGCCACTGCGTTTTATTGCAGAAACATTTGGATGCCAAGTCACTTATGAGAAAAGAACCGTGGCAGTCAATTGTAACCCGTTACGCATAAATGGTATGGAAACCAAAGCCTTTCAAGCGGAATCCCTGATGACAATGGGAACGGTCATAAGAGAATTTCATGGCAATGAACTACTAAAAGCCCTTTATGAAGTCATTGAGCAAAATAAAGGAAAACATGTTCAGGCGCCAGCTGAAAGAGATGGTCAAAGGGTAACCATTCGACCTGATATTTTTTCGATTTTGCTGCAATATGATTTTATGGATGTAGAGGGGAAAAGCGTGAAGCATTATGAAATCTATGTGAAAGCGTCGGGTTCGCCAAACCAAGATGGTTCAAATGCGTATAGCGACATTCTACTGTACGATGCGAACAATGATGTATGGTACGAATTTAATGAGGATGCTATCGATAAGATTTGGGCGCTTCAAAATAATGTTTCTGAACTTGGTTTATCACAGCTAATTCATTATGGGTCAGCTTAATATTGCAGTCGTATAATTTAAACGCTGAACGAACGACTCTCATCAAAAATCCATCACCAAAATGCAGAGCGACGAATAGTAATTTCCGCCAATCTGTAATAAAATAAACAATAATAAGATTTTTTTTGAAACTTTTTGTCGACACGTACGTATGGTTAAGTAAGGGACAAAAATAGAGGTGTAAAAACATGCGATTAATCCCACATAACGATGAAAATCCTATGAAAAAATGGGAGGAGGTTGTCAGTGACAAGCTATTTATGCGCCCTGTTTATTTAACAGGGGAAGGCGAGGTCCAATATTCGCGCGTGGCGAAGCAATTTTTAGGGGTACATAATAACGCATACGACATGCAGGAATACTTGTATACGCTGACAAACTCAGGTGTGACCTGGACACTGCTGTTTAATGATTTGCCTAAGGAAATTGATGCTGCGAAGCGTACGGAAATTGTGAACATTTTGCAAATGCATCGTGAAAATCCGATTACCTTAAACCGTTTTATGGCATTCTTTGCGGGTAAGCAGCTTTTGCCACTCATGAACACGAAGTATCGGGATCATTTTATTACGACACTTCGCACGTGGCTTGAGTTTTTAGAAACACGTTATCCGAATTTAAAAAGCAATCAACTGCAGCGCATCTTTTTAGACTTTGTAAAGTGGTCGAATTATCATTTCCCGAAATGGCTTGAACAAAATGAATTTGACAATTCCCCGCCGCGCATCATGTGGTATGGTCCAGCGAAGGAAAGTGAAGCGCTCTTTATGTACTTCCTCTACTTATTTGGCTGTGACATCGTCATTTTTGAACCGGATGGCACGGATATTTTAGCACCATATGGTATCACAGACTTTCCAACAGAAGTGCTTTCGGAAAAGTCGGAATTGTTTGAGTTCCCATTTGATAAGCCGGTGCGTGTGCAAACGGTTACTTCACAAGCAGCCGAACAAGTACAGCAGCATCTGTATGACAATTCAGCGATCAATTATCCGTGGAAATACGCGGAGTATGAAACGCGTGCGCGGATTTTAAATACGACGTACGATGAGCTGTTTATTTTATCGGACGCGCAGCTCTATTTGCGCGAGGGCTTTACCGATGAAGTAGACGTCGTGTATTTACCGGTGCTGTTCGCGAAAATTGAGGGTGTTTCGAACAATATCCAAGACTACGCCGGAAAGCTTCGTCGCTTACAACAGCGTGAGCTAACGCATGTAGCAACGAAGTTCCCGCTACTACCGATGCAAAAAAGCAATATGCAGTTCCATATGCGTGATGCGAGTACAAACGGCGCGCTCGATGTCGAGAAAATGATGCGTCTATCCATTTGGCCGTTTAAAAATATGCCAATAGGGGCACAACGTAATATTGCTCAAACAATGATACGTGTCATTGAGAGCGATTACATTTTAGCGCAGCCTGGTCAAACAAGACAGGCACACGAGCAGTACTTATTTGGACAAATGCTACTTGTGCCAACAGATATTATGCGCATGTACCAACAGTTTGACTATAGCTTCATGAACCCAACGATTGTTATTTTTAAAGAAGAGCAAAGTGGTGACATGCAGCGTCAAGATGCGGTGCTACTAGTATTTTTAAGTATGCTTGGCTTTGATGTATTGATCTTTAGTCCGGGTGCCTCATTAAGCATTGAGCATCATATTACCGGGCAGTTACTTAATACGTACCGCCTTGAAAAAATTAGCTTTGACGAAACGCTCGCAAATTTATCATCCGTCCGTGTTACAAGCGGTATGGAGGATCGTAAACTTGATTTACGCTCGATGATGAAACGGATTTCGAGAAAGTTGAAGTAAGTATTTGATTTATTTGTAACGAAATGTAATATTTATAAAAGAAACTAGCGCTTTTAGTATAGGAGGCAACAAAATGTCAATTAATTTACAAAAAGGTCAACGTGTCGATTTAACAAAAGGTAACGCAGGATTAAACAAAATTTATGTAGGGCTTGGCTGGGATCCAGTGAAACAAGCAGCAAGTGGTGGAGGCGGTGGCTTCCTTAAAGGTCTATTTGGCGGTGGCGGTGGTTCAGCTGCTCGTGAAGTCGATTGTGACGCTTCAGTACTAATGCTTAAAAATGATAAAATCACAGCGAATACCGATGTCATTTACTTCGGTAACTTAAAAAGTGCAAACGGAGCTGTTGCGCACTCTGGTGACAACTTAACTGGCGCGGGTGACGGTGATGATGAGCAAGTAGTGATCGAGTTAAACTCAATTCCAGCTGAATATAACCGTCTTGTATTCGTTGTAAATATTTACGATGCAAAAGGACGTAACCAGCACTTTGGTATGATTCAAAATGCATTTATTCGTATTGTAAATGGCTCGAATAATCAAGAGCTTTTAAAGTATAATTTAACAGACAATTATGCAAACCAAACAACGTTAATTACCGGCGAAATTTATCGTCATGAAAACGAATGGAAGTTTGCGGCAACTGGTACTGGTACGCAAGCCGGATCGTTAAAAGAAGTTATCGCAAGTTATCAATAATATTATTTGAAGGAGTGTTTTATTCATGGTAGTTTCATTAGCAAAAGGTCAAAAGGTAGATTTAACAAAATCAAATCCAGGTTTATCAAAGGTAAGTGTAGGTTTAGGCTGGGATACTAATAAATACGACGGCGGCAACGACTTCGATTTAGATTCATCAGTATTCTTATTAGAAGCATCAGGTAAAGTAGCAGGTCCAGAAGGCTTCGTATTCTACAACAACACTACAGGCGCAAACGGTTCGGTTGTACACACTGGTGACAACTTAACAGGTGATGGCGCAGGTGACGATGAAGTAACAAACATCGATTTAACGAATGTACCAGCAAACATCGAAAAAATTACCTTCACTGTAACAATTCACGATGCAGAAGCACGTGGCCAAAACTTCGGTATGGTATCAAATGCCTTCATCCGTGTATTCAATGAAGCAGGAGAATTAATTCGCTATGACTTAGGCGAAGACTTCTCAATTGAAACAGCTTTAGTTGTTGGGGAATTATACCGTCACGGTGGCGAGTGGAAATTCGCAGCAATCGGTTCAGGCTACCAAGGCGGCTTAGCTGCATTATGTAGCGATTTTGGCTTACAAGTAGGCTGATTGTAGCTTTTTAAGGAACTCGAACAAATCTGGACTCGAATTAGACGAGACGAATTTTACATTAGGGGGCATTTTGGATGGCAATTCAATTAAGCAAAGGTCAGCGTATTGATTTAACGAAAGGTAACCCGGCATTAAAAAATATCGTAGTCGGCTTAGGTTGGGATGTAAAAACATTTGATGGCGGTACAGATTTTGACTTAGACGCTTCAGCATTTTTATTAAATGCACAAGGAAAAGCGCGTCAAGATACGGACTTCATTTTTTACAATAACTTGAAAAGTCCAGAAGGCTCAGTTGAACACACAGGCGATAACCGAACAGGTGACGGCGATGGGGACGACGAGCAAATTAAAGTGCATTTAGACAAAGTGCCGACAGATGTTGAGCGAATCGCGATTACCGTGACGATTCATGATGCCGAAAGCAGACGCCAAAACTTTGGCCAAGTAACGAATGCATTTGTTCGTTTGGTGGATGAAGATTCAGGGACAGAAATTTTACGCTATGATTTAGGCGAGGATTTCTCGATCGAAACAGCGGTTGTGTTCTGTGAACTATATAAAAGCGGCGGAGAATGGAAGTTCAACGCAGTTGGTTCGGGCTACCAAGGCGGCTTAGCGGCACTTGTAAATGCATACGGCTTAAGCTAATAAAGTAAATTAATTAATAGTAGAGTAAATTTAAAAGGGGGGACATTTACTGTCGCCCCTTTTTGAATACTCGAAATGGGAGGAACGGCAATGCGCTTTTTTGAACAACTTGTTCATGATGGAAAAAGCGAATGTTTTTATCAAGTACCTATGGAATTCAATAAAACTACAGATAAAAGTATTCTACGCTATTGTATTGGTGCAGCGCTATATATGCCGGCAACAAGAAAGATGATTTCCCAGGAAATCATCGCGCATAAATACCCAGCATGTACAACCATTGTTTTAGATTTAGAAGACGCACTCGGCGATTTACAGGTCGTGGAGGGAGAAGAAAATTTACTGCATATGTTAAGTGATTTAGCGTCAGCGCGGGCAAGTGAGCAATTACATATTGACGCGATGCCACTACTATTTGTACGTGTTCGCAGTCCACAGCAGCTCGAAAAAATGATAGAACAACTTGGCCCGTATCAGCAGATGTTAACGGGGTATGTGTTACCGAAGTTTAGCACAAAAGATGGCGCGCATTATTTAGAGCAAATCAAAAAGCAAAACGAACTTGGCTACACACTTTATGCGATGCCCATTTTGGAGTCGCAGGCGATTTTAAATAAGGAAAGTCGGTTAGCTGAGTTATTAGCCATTCGCACATTGCTCGAGCAATTTGAAGCGATTGTGTTAAATGTGCGCATCGGCTCGACAGATTTTTGTGGGGCACTTGGTATACGTCGTTCGATTCAACATACGGTTTATGATTTAGCGACGGTACAGGATTGTTTAGCGGATATTATGAACGTCTTTTTACGTGACGAATCACCATTTGTATTATCGGGTTCGGTGTGGGAGTTTTTTGGCACGGATGATGCCGTGGCAGGACTTTTACGTGAAATCACGTTTGATACATTAAACGGCCTCATTGGAAAAACGGTTATTCACCCTTCACATATCGAAGTTGTACAGGCAAAGTATGTCGTGTCACATGAGGAATATAGTGATGCAGCACATATTATCGAGCAGTCTCACGGAGAAATTGGCGTTGAAAAAAGCAGCTACGGTAATAAAATGAATGAAATGAAACCGCATTTTGTCTGGGCGAAACGGATGTTGCTACGTGCGCAGGCGTATGGTGTACTTAAACCAGGCGTTAGCTACGAACAGTTGTTTACAAAGCAGGTGGGCGTATGAACTATAGCGTCTTACATACATATGAAGCGAACGTAACAACTGTTGAAAACCCGTACAACTTCGAGCAACAGCAGCTCTTTGATATGGCACTCCGTATTAATAAAAAACGTCGATTTTTATTTGTAAGTAAAATACTTGGCAAGCATTTAGCGGTAGACCCAGCGATTCCGCTCTTAACAAGTCATCTGCTTAGCTATCGTTTTATGGCACAACGTTTTACACAGGATGATGCATTTGCCGAGCAAGTGAGTACAGCGATTCAAACCAAGCAGAAGCTTCAGGAAGTAATGTCGGCATCACGTGCACAAAAGCTAATTCCACCAACCCCATTAACAATTATTGGCTTTGCCGAAACAGCGACAGCACTAGGGCATGGCTTTTTTGAAAAGTTTGCGGGGGATGTGCAGTTTGTGCATACAACGCGCGAGCATTTAGTGGAGGTTGCACCGGTTATTTGCTTTGAAGAGGAGCACTCGCATGCTTCAAGTCATCGGGTCTATGCAGATGAAAGCATCTTCCTGCGTCAAGCAGAGGTCGTGCTTGTCGATGATGAAATGACAACGGGTAAGACGAATGGCAATATTATTCGTCAAATGCATGAAACGTACCCGCATTTAACGAGCTTTACACTCGTGACGATTTTAGATTTTCGAACGGATGCTGCCCGTGAAGCGATGCAGAAAATGGCGGATGAACTTGGCATTACGATCAAGTGTGTGTCGCTCTTTACGGGTGCATTTCAAATAGAAGAAACCGGGGAGCTTTTTACAGAAACTGTGCCAAGTGATACGGAAACAACGTTCGCCATGAAGGATTACGGCTTTGAAGCGTTGTTACAAGATGCGTTGATAAAAGAGCCGAGCTATAGTGAAGGACATCACATTACGTACGCGAATTATTACCGTGACAGCGGTCGTTTTGCACTGAACGTTGATCGACAGCAGCAACTTGACGGCAATGTCGTACAAATGGCGGAAGCGTTACAAAAGAAGCGCTCGAATGGACCTTGTTTAGTACTTGGAACGGGGGAGTTTATGTATGTGCCAATGTCAATCGCCGCGCATATGGGAGATGAGGTATACTCTCATGCGACGACACGTAGCCCGATTTATGCACATGAACAGTCCCTTATTTACAATAAATTGACGTTTCCAAGTGCAGAATTTCCTGGTGTGACGAACTTTTTATACAACATTCCAGCAAGTACCTATGCGGATATTTTTATCATTTTTGAACGAATACTGGACCGCGAAGCAGCCGAACAATTAGCTGCAAAGCTTCAAGGCTTTGCGCAAACGATTCATGTTGTCACTTTAGGAGGTGTTGCGGATGCAATTTCAACCTGATGCGTTAGGAAGTTATGCGCCAGATGATGTCACATTTTTATTACGTGATTTAAGCCATGTTAACCTTGAGCTAGCCACAGAGGAACGAGAAGTGAGCATTCAGTCTGGGAAACGGCATTACTCGGAAATGCTGCCAATTGAGTTTCAGCCAGATGAGGACTATATGGCGTTGTACAATCAAATTTTAGCGCAGCATGCCAAAAAAGTGGCCTCCTGTGTAGCGATTGTCGCAGAGAAAATGGCGGCTTACCGCGGTGTCAATGATCTTGTACTTGTTAGTTTAGCGCGCGCGGGGACGCCAGTTGGAGTATTACTGAAGCGTTACTTCCATACCTTTTACGGTGTGAATGTGCCACACTATTCTGTGTCGATCATTCGCGGCCGTGGGATCGATGAAACGGCGCTTCGCTACATTTTACAGCATCATCCCCATGCGAAGGTGCAATTCGTCGATGGCTGGACGGGCAAAGGTGCGATTACGAAGGAGCTAGATCAATCGATTACCACTTGGAATCAGAACGAGGATATTAAGCTCGATGCGTATTTAGCGGTACTTGCTGATCCTGGGCATTGTGCACATTTTTACGGCACACAGGAGGATTTTTTAATTCCATCGGCGTGCTTAAATTCAACGGTATCGGGTTTGGTGAGCCGTACGGTGTTGAATGACGCATTTCTTGAAACGGGTGATTTTCACGGAGCAAAATATTACCGTGAATTAGAACCGTTTGACGTATCAACTTCTTATATTGAGGCCATTGTCGCGCATTATTCAGACGACCTTATTCAAGAAGCTAAGCTGGCAATGAAAACGACGCCAGTTTTAGTCATTCCGAGCTGGCAGGGCTTAGACACGATTAAGGAAATACAACAGCAATTTGATATACAAACTATTAACCACATTAAGCCAGGAGTTGGCGAAACGACGCGTGTATTACTGCGCCGTGTCCCGTGGAAGATATTGGTGAATCCACATGCAACACAAAATTTGGCGCATATTCTATTACTAGCAAAAAAGCGCGGCGTAGCGGTAGAAAGCTATGAACAGATGCCTTATGCGTGCTGTGGGTTAATTAAGGATTTGACGCGATGAAGGTATTATTTACATCAGATTTAGATCGGACGCTTATTTTTTCTACGCGTACGAAGCTGCAAGATGTCGCGTATGAGGGCATCGAACAGCTCAGTGGCCGCACGATTTCCTATATGAGTAAGGTGACGTATACGCAGCTGTCGGAGCTACATAACATGCTTGATTTTGTACCAGTTACAACGCGTTCCCTCAAGCAATATAAACGGTTGACCTTGTTTCAAGGCGCGCTTCAACCAAAGCTTGCCATTGTTGCAAATGGTGGTATTATTTTACGAGAAGGTATCGTGGATGAGGTATGGCAGGAGCGTATGATGCGTCAAATGGCTGCGTTGCCACTGCTATATGAGCAGTTGCCAGGGCAGTTTAAAGGCGATTTTACTGCGCCATTTGTGCTTGAAGTACTTGAAATGGATAACTTATTTTATGTGTTGAAAGTGGATGGAGAAAAGCTGGAACATCAGGAGCTTACGAGGTTTCAGTCTCAGTTACAACGCTACGGCTGGACGTGTAATTTACAGGGCAAAAAGCTGTATGTGTTGCCGCAATTTTTAACAAAGGGCCTCGCTGTCGACTATATTAAACAGCAATCTATGTATAATTGGCATGTTGCAGCAGGTGATGCAGCACTCGATTTACCGATGCTAGCTCTAGCTGATACGAGATTTATTCCCCAGCACGGTGAGCTTGCAAAGGATTCGTTATTGCACGGTTTTCCGATTACACCAAAAGAAAGCTCGAATTTTTCGGAATATATATTGCGTAAAATTATAACGACGATAAAAAATAAAAATGAAAAAGGTGAAGATCATGACAAATCCATTATTTGATGATTTAGATAAAAAAGTAGAACCACAACCACAAGTTCAACCGCAACCAGAGCCACAGCAACAAATGGTCCCAGTTGAACAAGTGCAACCGCTCGTTTCACAACAGGAGCTGTCACAAATTCGTAAGCGCCAAGACGCGTTAAAGCAGGAGCCACAAGTGCAGACGCTTGCGCAGCGCATTGACCCGAAAAATCAAATTGCAATTTTAGAATTCGGGAAGGAAACGGCAAAGGGCATCTCGACGTTTTCAGACCGTATGCTGGCAACGATTAAGCAAAGTGATCTCGAAAAATCAACGAAGCTGATCATGAATTTAAACAAAGTCATGAATCGTTTTGACCCGAAAGACTTTGCCGAAGAGCAGCCAAAAGGTGGCTTTTTAAAGCGTTTATTTACAAAGGGTAAAGTACAGCTCGAAACGATTTTATCGAAGTATGACACGATGAATAAAGAAGTTGACCAAATTTATACAGAAATTCAAAAGTACGAAATCGAAATGAAACGCAACACCGTGCAGCTTGAGCAAATGTATGATGAAAATTTAGATTACTTTAAGCAGCTAAGTGAGCATGTCGCTGCGATTGACATTAAAGTAGAAGAACTAAACGCGAAAGTCCCAACATTAAGCGTACAGGCCGAGCAAGGCAACCAAATGGCGATTATGGAGCTTGAATCAACAAAGCGTGCGATTGAATTACTACAGCAGCGCGGCTATGATTTAGAAATGGCGCAGCAAGTATCATTCCAATCTGCACCACAAATCCGCCTTATGCAACAAGGGAACAACCATCTGATTGGTAAAATTAACTCGGCATTCGTAACAACGATTCCGATTTTCAAGCAAGGTTTAATCCATGCAGTAACCATTCAACGTCAAAAGTTGGTATCGGATTCGATGGCAGAGCTTGATAAACGTACGAATGAAATGCTTGTGCGTAATGCAGAAAATGTCCGCCAAAATTCGGTCGATATTGCGCGTCAAGCCGGCAATCCAAGCATCAAAATCGAAACAATCGAGCAGACATGGCAGACAATTATGGCAGGGATTGAGGAAACGAAGCAAATTCAAGCGCAAACAGTTCGTGACCGTGAAGAGGGCCGTGGACGTATCGAGCAGTTACAGCTTCAGTATGAAAAATTGAAGTCGATGTAATTTTATACGTAAGAAGCCAATAATCATTGTGCAAAAAAATGGACTTGGAGAGACGCTAAATGGTGTCTCTCCTTTTTTAGTGTAGTAATCAACCGCTTAAGTCAGAATAAATTCTTACCATTTCGGAGTAAGGATTTGTCCCAGAAATACTTCTAGGACAAATTCTGCTTTTTCTCAGCCTTGAGCGCAATATAAATCATCATGATTAAAATGAGCGACGTCCCGAACCACTGGAATGTGCCGAATGGTTCTTGTAGCCACAAAACGGTTGCGAGTACAGCGGTTAACGGCTCGATATTACCAAGTAAGCTCGTTTCTTTTGCCGTTAAGGTTTGCAAACTTTCGATGTAAAACCAAAAGGCAAGCATTGTCCCAAAAATAATGACGATGACTAAATAGATGTAAGTCGTTGCCGTGAATGTTGATAAATCAACGTCCCACGGTGCTTTCACAAAGCTCATCGCAACGCCCGCGATGACCATGGCCCAGCCAACAACGACAAGTGAGTCAAAGCGCATTAATAGTGGAATCGCATACAGCGTGTAAAATGCGAGCGTTACCCCAGATAAAAGCCCCCAAATAATTGCTGGTAGTGGAACCGCAAGTGCGGAAAGGGAGCCATTCGTTAATAATAAGAAACTCCCGCCAAGTGCCAGTACAATGGTGACGGCATCTTTTTTTGTGAACTTGGCTTGTCCGCGCAGTACTACCCACATAATAATCATGACCGGTGCTAAATATTGCAACAAGGTTGCCACAGCGGCGTTTCCTTCTTTAATCGACGCCATATATGTATATTGCACCGCCAGCATGCCAACAAGTGCGAAAATCACAAGGCGCGTTGCACTGTATTTTTCACGCCAAATAGCAAGGATTTGTGTGCGGTCCTTAAATACGGCTTGAGTTAGTAGTAGTAATGTCCCCGCGATGAGTAGACGTGTTGATACAAGCCAGCTTACTTCGATGCCCTGTGCGAATAGCTGCTGGGCGACGGTTCCGCCGATGCCCCAAAAGAAACAGCCCGACACAACGAGCATAAAGCCAATCATTCGTTTATTTTTCATAGGATCCCTCAATTTATGTATAGTAATATCATTGTAACGAATCTTTATACGAAAAGCCACGTCCCTTTTTTGATGGGAATTGGTTATATAGTAAGTAAATACGTGTAGGAGGGATGGTATGTTAACGATTAGTGCAGGGCATTTTGGGAAGGGCACGGGTGCAGTAGGTTTTATGGATGAAGGAAGTGAGATAGTCGCTGTTGTAAGCGCCTTGCAAGCTCGCTTTCGAACAAGCCCGGTGAAGGCTCAATTCATTATCGATGGGAGCTCGAAAAATCAGGCGCAAAATTTACGCTATTTGGTCACTGCGCATAATAAAACCCAGCGCGAGCTCGATGTGAGTATTCATTTTAACGCAAGTGGGGACACGCGTGAGGCGGGCATTGGGACTGAGGTATTGTATGTAAACTCGAAGATGGAAGGCTTTGCGGCGAACATGAGTGCAGCAATTGCAACAGCAGGAGGCTTTAAAGACCGAGGCGCTAAACATCGTACGAATTTAGCGCTGTTAAATGGTACGGTAAAGCCGGCGATCATAATCGAAGTTTGTTTTGTTAATTCGAAAACGGATGTGGCAAACTATGCAAAAAATAAAGAGGAAATTATTGAAACCATTGCAATGACATTGGAAAGTTATTTTGGAAAACCAGCTGCGATTTCAAGTCCCGCATTAAATGAAAAAGTACAAGCCATTTTTAACGATAAAGCTAGTGTACGAGCCCAGCTGGAGCAAGGTATTAAGGACGGTGCATTTCAGCAAGTATGGCTTGGGAAATTTGAACGTGGGGAACTGACTTTTATCGATTATTTAGCGCTCACGACATTACAATTTCAAAAAATTTAAATAAGCTGTAACCTTTTTATTTGTCATGCGACTAATGCTATGAACAACTGGAAAGGGATGAATTTTATGTCAATGAAAAAAATCGCACCAATCGCGCTATCCGCATTACTACTAGGGTCTGTGGCAGCGTATGCAGAACAGCCAGCAACTGAAGGAGTGCAAGAAACGATGAAACAATCCGCTTTTGTACAGCAAACAGGAAAAGTAACAGCAGTTGAAAACTTCGGAGAGGGCAAGTTATTTGTTGTCGATCACGAAGACAATCTGTTCCATTTTTATGTAGATGAAAAAACGTTGGTATTTGATAATACAGGTAAAGAGGTAGACATCAAAGTGGGCGATACAATTTCGCTTTCTGTTTATGCCAATCAGCCGATGATTATGATTTACCCACCGCGCTACACACCACCTGTAGTCATTGTACAAACGGAAGAAGCAGGCTTTGTGAAGGTAGATCAATTTGATGCAGATCATTTAAGCGTTGACGGCGAATTAAAGCTGAATGTAAGCGATAAGACCGTGATTGTAAATGCTAAAGGTGAAAAGGTGGCAGCAAGTGAACTGAAAAACCATAGCGCTATCGTATTTTACGGCCCAACAACGAGAAGCTTACCACCACAAACAGCACCAACAAAAATCGTAGTGTTCCCGACATTAGAAGACTTCTATGCGGAACCAGCACCAGACATGGACTCAGAAATCGCGAAAATTATCGGGGATGACTTTAAAGAACTAGATGGTCAAAAAATGGTTCCACTACGTAAAGTTGCGGAAGGATTAGGCTTCAATGTCGCAGCAACTAAAAATGGCGCGATTATCTCAAAAGGTGCATTATCGTATACGATTACGCGCGGAGAGACAAAGTACGGCCATAACAGAGCCTTACGTCAATTCGAAGTGGCGCCACAATTACTGGAGCAATATAAAACGTATGTTGAGTATAGCTTCGCGTTAGAGCTTTTAAAATAATTGTTCTAGCATAACGAACCGAATCCACTACGAATTGACGTAGTGGATTTTTTTAGCCAACTAAATTATTTTCCACGTAAAAGTATTTTAAAACCTAAAATCCGTCGAATGTAATCGTTTTGTAACGTAGATGTAACAAAAATTTGATGTTTCGACCCCTTTTTCCTATATAAATTTCATGATTAGTTCTATACAATTAATAACAGACAGCTTAAGAAAGGAACTAGAAAACAATGAATCAAAAATTGATTACATTGGTTGTTGCAGTATTTCTCGTTTGTACACTAGCTGTTTCACAAGCGTCAGCTAGAGTTGTGTTTGTAGATGTTGCGACAACCGATGACACGTATGATGAAATTCAATATTTAATTGACCTTGGAGCGATTCGAGGCTATGAGGAAAAGGGCAAGACCTATTATAAGCCAAAAACTCATGTGACGCGTGGACATGCTGCCAAAATGGCGGTTATCGCTGCCGGCAAAGGTCCTCTGAAGGTTAGTAAATCGTCTTACTCAGACGTAGCAGTCGGTACAGAAATCTCTACCTATGTAGAGCGCGCGAAAGAGCTTGGGTTGTTTACTACAACATCAAACAAGTTCTTACCAAACGAACCACTTACGCGTGAGGAAATGAGTCACGTTTTAGCAAAGGCGTTTAATTTAGATGCAAGTAAGTATAAGGGTTTAGACATGATGTTCCCGGACGTCAGTGCAACGAGTACATATGCTTCTTTTATTAAGGCAATCTATTATAATGGTATAACTAATGGTAGTGATGGCAAGTATTTGCCGAAAAATGCGGTAACACGTGCGCAGTTCGCTTCATTTATCGCTCGTGCGAAAAGTGATGACTTCCGCTTACCATTACCGAACGTTCCAGAAAAGGTCGATACAGCACAGGTAATGGGGTTAGTATCAGTCACAACGGATGGTTTAAACGTTCGTACAGCACCATCTACATCAAGTGCGGTTCTTGGCTCGGTAAATACAGGTGGTAAATTATCGGTTTACGAAATTGAAGGTAGCTGGTTAAAGGTTTCGTACAAAGGCCAGTATGCCTATATTAGTAAAGCGTATGCGAAATTTTTAGTTCAGGATGGAAGTTCTTTAGGTGCTGTGAAAAAAACGGTAACGGCGAACGACATCATTAATTTATATTACAAACCAACATCTTCATCGAAAAAAATTACACAAGTTTCTAATGGCACAGTGCTTTCTGTTTATAAAGAAGAAAGCGGCTATTATTTAACAACAGTAAATGGGATCCCAGGCTACATTGTGAAATCCGCGACAACGGATGTGGCAGTTGAAAAGCCGGAGCCACAACCAGAACCAGATCACGGGGATGATGTGATCGTAACGAATACGGTCGGAAAAGTGACGATTGGCGGCTTAAATATGCGTGAATCGGCATCATCTAGCTCAAAATCGTTAAAGACGTTAGCAAAAGGCAAAGTGATTTCGGTGCACTCGATTACAGGCTACTGGGCGAAAGTAACGGCTGATGGGGTGACGGGCTATGTACATAAATCGTACATTAAGCTTATGAACACATCAGGTAGTGCTGTAAAAGGACGTATTATCGTGCTTGATCCAGGCCACGGTGGGAAAGATCCAGGTGCTGTGAATACAGGTCATTCGGAAAAAGCTATCGTTTTAAAGGTGTCTAACCTAGTGAAGCAAAAGCTTGAAAAGGCTGGTGCAAAAGTGGTAATGACGCGTACGGGTGATACGTACCCTACGTTACCAGAGCGTGTTAAATTTACAAATGACAATTACGGTGAAATGTACGTAAGTGTCCATGTAAATGCGGCGACAGCTACAAGTGCAAAAGGTACTGAGACATTCTACAGTGTGTCAACGGGTGATCAGCACGAGGAAGATAAGAAACTAGCGACATACATTAACAACGAGATTGTTAACAATGCGGATATGAAAAACCGCGGTGTGAAGCAAGCAGATTATTATGTTATCAAAAACATGATGATTCCATCGGTGTTAGTCGAGCTAGGCTTCCTATCAAATTCTGATGACCGCGCAAAATTAATTAACGACAAATACGTAGAGATTTTTGCCGATTCGATTTATCAAGGCATTATCGATTACTACGGAAATTAAACGAACGAGTACTTGCTTAGCAGCGGGTGCTCGTTTTTTTGTTAGGATTTTGGTTTATCATCATGAGTTGTAGATGCTTTTCTAATAAAATTTTACTTAATTGATGGTGGGCTACGGCAAGACAGCGCTAAAGCCACGTGATACGTGTCTTTATCACTGCCTTTATTGCCGTTTGCGATGCCCACCCATCCACTATTTTACTCTCGTAAATAAAGTGAAGAGCGCAAAATGCTGCCGCTTGCGCATTCGCGAGGCGCCGGGTATCCATCAATTATTTGCATGAAATAAGGGTTACTTTAAATCATTCGAGTGCTCTTTGTAGGAAATATGTTTATTTTGATCCTTTACGAGGATAACTTTGATTAAACGTTGCTCAAATTCTAGAAGAATCACTTTTTGATTCATTCAAATCAGCTATTTTGAAATAAAGACACATTTTAGGCCAAAGTAGCGTGCCGCGAAGCGAAGGGGGCGACTTCTAGAGGATAAAGCTTGCGCGGAAAATCCACTCGCATGTGCCGCCGTAAGAGGCACTTGTGAGTTAGTTGAAGCCACGTCCTCAGAAAAGCGTCCCTCGTAGCGTAGCAGAACGGATGATATTGAAGGGACTCCATTTATTGATTGTTAAATTGTCATCCCCTACTTTTGGTTAGAAACCAAATTTATACTTAATAATGAAACATTTTCTATTCCTGGTGCGTAGAAAGAACATTGGAGGGAATGCGATGAAGAAAATATTACAGATTGTCTTAACTTTTGGTACGGCATGGCTCATCTATTACGGTGTGGAGCAATATCGATTAAAAGAAATGAGCGAGATTTTACAAGAGATTGAAGTTGTCTCACCTGAGCGCTTCAATAAATTGTCGATCATACAGTACCCCGAACAACAGAACTACGTAAGCTTTGACTACGACGAGGTGCAGGCAACTTTTCGCGCGTTAAAAAAGCTCGAGGTGAAGGAAGCAAAGCGTCTAAAAGAGAGTGAAAACTATACAAAAATAAGATTACTCGAAGACGGCTCGCATCAATTTGTGGAATATTATTTTTATGACAACGACTCGATTCAATTTGTCGAAGAGGGGCTCGTTGCCTTTCGTAGTGTGACGTATCAGGTGGATGAAGCGGAATTACATACGGTGCTTGATTCGTTGTTAGCGGGGAAAACATTTGATTAGCAGAATAGTTGGAGGAACCTCATGAAGAAATGGGCGATCATTGGCCTTGTGCTATTGCTGGGCTTTGAAACGAAATGAAGTAAAATGACATAAAATAAAGCATTGGAGGACTGTAAATGAAAAATAATGTAATCGCGGTTTCAATTGTCCTATTAGGTATATGTATCGCTTTAAGTGGCTGGTTCATCGCAGGTGGCTTGAAGGAACAGGCGTTAGCCGAGGAGCAGGTGCAAAAGGAATTGCAATTGCAGGCTGTTGAAAAGCAGCTATTATCAGAAGCGGAAGTCGCTGCCTATTTGGGCTTGAGTGTGCAAGAGGTGAAGCGGCTAACGAAAATTGAAACAGAGCCGGGCGTCTTCACACATATGCTGCCGTTTATCGAAATTGATACGATAACGTACTATCCGAAAAGAGCAGTAGATGCATGGTTAACAACGATTCAAATTGAACTGGTCTATTAAATGCTAAAAGGTGTATTTGAGTTTTATTCAAATACATCTTTTATTTTATCTAAAAAATGGCACATCTAGTATAATAGGAATACGTTAATTTCCTTTTTTAGGGTACTTGGAATAAAAAGTTGACCGAAAAGTGATGAACATCATAATCGTGGGGTATCTTTAGGTAACAACGCTTTTTTGAGAAAACAAGTTTGGTAGAAACGTAGGTTGGACAGGAGAGATAGAATACATGCTAAAAATCTTTTCGTATTTACAGAAAAAAGAATGGGGATTAGTTGCAATTAGTATCGTATTCATCGTCGTGCAAGTGTGGCTCGATTTAAAGCTACCGGACTATATGGCGGAAATTACGATGCTTATTCAAACGGAGGGTACGGCGGTGTCTGACCTAATCGCACCGGGGAGCTATATGTTACTGTGTGCGATTGGTAGCATGATCGCGGCGATTATTGTCGGCTATTTTGCCGCACAGGTAGCAGCGGGCCTCGCACGAAGGTTGCGCGGGCAAGTATTTGAAAAAACGCTGTCATTTTCAATGGCGGAGATGAATCATTTTTCAACGCCGAGCTTAATTACGCGCTCGACAAATGATATTACACAGGTGCAAATGCTGATTGCGATGGGCTTACAGGTCGTGATTAAAGCACCGATTTTAGCGATTTGGGCGATTACGAAAATTGCCAATAAAAACTTAGAGTGGACGGCCGCAACAGGGGTAGCGGTATTGGTGCTCATTTTACTGATTACAGTTGTTATTATTTTTGCGATTCCGAAATTCCGTATTATTCAAACGCTAACGGATAATTTAAACCGCGTGACGCGTGAAAACTTAACCGGGATTCGTGTGGTGCGTGCGTATAATGCAGAAGGCTACCAGCAGGGGAAGTTTGACGATGCTAACAAAGAGTTAATGGATACAAACCTGTATGCGATGCGCTTAATGGCCCTCATTTTCCCGACAATGGGGCTCATTATGTCCGGTCTCTCTTTATCGATTTACTGGATTGGCGCGTTTTTAATTCATGAGGCGAATGCGATGGATAGATTGCCATTGTTTTCAAACATGGTCGTATTTACGTCGTATGCGATGCAGGTTGTGATGGCGTTTATGATGGTTAGTATGATTTTTGTAATGCTGCCACGTGCGGCTGTTTCAGCAAAGCGTATTTTAGAAGTGCTGAACATGAAAAATACGATTTTAGATGGCCGCGTAAAGGCGGGGAACGGTGCGGGGACGGTGGAATTCCGCAATGTTGGCTTTAAATACCCAGGTGCGGAGGAAGCGGTTTTAGACGGAGTTACGTTTAGCGCGAAAAAGGGCGAGACGATTGCCTTTATCGGTTCGACGGGTAGCGGGAAAACGACGATATTAAATTTAATTCCGCGCTTATATGATGTGTCGTCAGGTGAGGTGCTTTTAGACGGAGTGAATGTCAAAGATTACAAGCAAGCAGCACTGCGTGAAAAAATCGGCTATGTGTCACAGTCTGCGGTGCTCTTTAGTGGTTCGGTCGCGTCCAATGTGTCGTATAGCGACGAAACACCGGTAACAGAGCGCGTGAAACAGGCGGTTGCCATTGCACAAGGGCAAGAGTTTGTGGAAAAGCTAGATGGAAGTTACGAAGGTGCAATTGCACAAGGCGGCAAAAACGTGTCAGGTGGACAAAAGCAGCGGTTATCGATTGCTCGTGCGATTTATCATCAGCCAGACATTTATTTATTCGACGATTCGTTCTCGGCGCTTGATTATAAAACCGACCGCGAGTTACGCCATGCGTTAAAGGATGAAACGAGAGATGCGATTACGTTCATCGTCGCACAGCGCATCGGCACGATTAAAGAAGCAGATCAAATCGTTGTACTTGAGCACGGGCGCATTGTCGGGAAGGGCACACATGAAGAACTGATGAAGACATGTGACACATACCAAGAAATCGCGTATTCACAGCTTTCGAAGGAGGAATTAGGCGATGAATAGAAAACATCCAGGTCCTCGTCCCGGTGTGCGCGGCGAGAAGCCGAACCACTTTAAAAAGACGATGAAAAAGCTGATTGCCTACTGTCGTGCTTACTTGTCGGTCATTATTTTTGCGTTAGTGCTCGCATTTATAAGTACGGCATTTACAGTATATAGCCCGGATTTACTGCGTGAAATGACCGATGAAATTAGTAAGGGCCTTAGCGGTGTGATGGATTTAGATGTCATTCAAAAAATCGGCTTTATTTTAGTGGTGCTGTACGGCCTGAGCTTTGTATTTAGCTATGTGCAGGGCTTTACGATGGCAACCGTGACGCAGCGGATTACGAAAAAAATGCGCGGTGATTTATCGACGAAAATTAATCGTCTGCCGCTGAATTACTTCGATAAAAACACGGTCGGCGATACGCTAAGCCGTGTGACAAACGATGTCGATACAATCGGGCAAACGTTAAACAACAGCTTAGGGCAGCTTGTGTCAGCGGGTGCAACCTTTGTTGGCGTGTTAATCATGATGTTTTACACGAACTGGATCATGGCGATTACGGCGATTTTATCGACGTTTTTAGGCTTTGGCCTCATGACGTTCATTATGAAGTACTCGCAAAAGTATTTCGATAACCAGCAGGCACAGCTTGCAGAAATTAATGGGCATATCGAGGAAATGTATAGTGGGCATCAAATTGTGAAGGTATACAACGGCGAAGCGCGTGCGATTGAAACGTTCCACAAAACGAACGATAAACTGTACGATAACGCATGGCGCGCGCAGTTTATGAGTGGAATGATGATGCCGTTGATGAACTTTATCGGCAACTTTGGTTATGTCGCGGTCTGTATCGTCGGCGCGTTTTTAGTCATTAATGACGCCATTACCATTGGAGTTATCGTGGCGTTTATGGTGTATATTCGCCTGTTCACACAGCCACTTGCGCAAATCGCTCAGGCTGCTACGAACCTACAATCTACCGCAGCTGCAGCCGAGCGAGTGTTTACGTTTTTAGCAGAGCCTGAATTACAAAATGAAGCCACGAAAACGCGCGTGCTTATGAATGTAAAAGGTGACGTGTCTTTCGAGCATGTGAGCTTCGGTTATGTGGAAAATCAGGAAATTATTAAAGACTTCACGCTCGATGTGAAAGCCGGACAAAAGGTCGCGATTGTCGGGCCAACAGGAGCTGGGAAAACGACGATTGTCAACTTACTCATGCGCTTTTATGAAATGAATGAGGGCGATATTAAAATCGACGGGGTGTCGATTAAGGATGTATCGCGCGAGCAGGTACATGAGCAGTTTTGTATGGTGCTACAGGATACGTGGTTATTTGAAGGTACAATTCGCGATAATATCGTGTATTCAACAGAACACGTGACCGACGAACAAGTCGTTGCGGCGGCAAAAGCAGTCGGTATGCATCAAACGATTACGGCATTACCAGACGGCTACAATACGATGCTCAACGATAAAGTCAGTCTTTCTATCGGGCAAAAGCAACTGTTAACCATTGCGCGGGCGATGATTGAAAACGCGCCACTACTTATTTTAGATGAGGCGACGAGCTCTGTAGATACGCGTACCGAGGTGCAAATTCAAGCAGCGATGGACCAGCTGTCGGTTGGCAAAACATCATTTGTAATCGCACACCGTTTATCGACAATTCGTAATGCAGATGTGATCATTGTGATGAAGGATGGTTCGATTATCGAGACAGGGAATCATGAGGTGCTGCTTCAAAAAGGTGGCTTTTATGCGGACCTTTATAATAGTCAATTTGAAGGGGTCTCTTAGGAAGTCGATGAAAGTGTCATCGTGCTTGTTTAAGCGATGCAGTAGCACGCTAATAGTACAGGTTTCAGGCGATTCAGCGCAGTATGCTGAATCGCCTTTTTGGTGTTTCGCTAATATTTCACTGTATCGTTGTTAAATATGCAATGTTTTTGGTAATTAATTGATTATTTTTACTTGATTTATACGGATAGACAGTTATTTGAATGAGACCCTCTATAATGGAGGGAGTAAATTTATGTAACGCGTGCAATCGTTTTATGACGAGGTATGTCCGTTAGAGGAGAGTAGGTGAATGCTGGATGTTCATGATTGTTTTTGGAACATTCGTTATGTTATTTTCGACAAAAAATGAAGACGGCTCACGCTCGTATTTGAAATTTTTAGGCTTTGTGAGCATGGGTATGTTTATTGTAACGGCGCTGATGGGGCTTAAGCCAACGTATGAATTAGAAGGACCGATTTATATTTTTGAACCATATTTTTTAGAAGTATATTTATTTTTAGGGGCCTTTTATGCCATCTATGGTTTTTGGGTGTCTTATATTGATCGGTGTTACTCGCTTCCGAGAATTTTAATTTCACCTACGTTTTGGGCGGGGACGCTTTTACTGTCTGTATTTTGGCTAGATTCCGCAAATCAGTATTATGGCTTTTTTGATATCGGCTATACGATTGGCTTTATTTGCTTATTTATTAGTTTGACAAGATTTCTTGTTATCCATGCAGGCTGGTACGGTGCTATTTTCATGGCGCTTTTAGTCGTAACATTGCTGTTAAAAATGGCAGAGGGCAATTTCCCGTGGTACGAAGATATTTTCGGGCAAATGTTCTCGGTTAGCTTAATTGTTTTTGCAGTGTATACGTTCTTTGCGCTCATGGTGGCGCTAAAACAGCTGTTCTTTTAAGGAGGTTGATGAATATGAAATTAGTGAAAGGGTTGCCGCTTATACTAGTTGTGCTGCTACTAGCAGGCTGTGGATCGACGGTCAATTATTTTAGTGTTGGGGAATATACGAAAAATGTGATTATTGCGATGTTTGGCGAGGAGCCAGATCCAGAGGAAGTAAAACTGTATTTTAACGACGATTTTAGTGAGCTCATCGATTATCCTGCGATTCAAGATTGGTCGGCCATTCAAACGGTGCAGGATTACACTTTTGAAGGCACCGACCAAACAGTTGAAGAGCTACTGACTGAAGTGAGTAATGAAATTTTTTGGTTTGCGATTGCGGCTAAAAATGCACCAAAGGCAATGGACCACTTTGAAGTCCTACCGAAGCTAAAGGATACGGATGTTGTCGTACTTGTTCGCAATGATTTTCGCATTACGATCGATTATCCAGAGGGTTCGTATGATCCAAAAAGCCATATCCCACTGGAATTTTATTTTCATTTCATCGTATCAGAGGATGGAACGGTGAAACTATTTGAGCCAGACAACCCGTACTATGGGAAAGAGCGCTATATGACGTTGTATGATTCAGTCAAGAATCCAGAGCCACTTGATAGCGGATACTTGACGCACTATTTGCATGAGCTGTTCCATTTTTAAACGTAAAACCGTACAAAGCCTAAGATTACAGGCTTTGCACGGTTTTTATTCGCTTCACAAAGCTAGAGAAAAGCGGTACATTGAAGGGGACAAATCGAGGAGGCTGCAAATGAATACAAAGCAAACGCTAACTAAAAAATGGCTCGTTGTAATCGTCATAGTGCTCATGCTCGCACTGACACTAAAGGATGTGGATGCCAATCAACTTGAATCCTTTACAATAAAGGACATGCTGCCACTATTTGTGATAACAGCGGTGATTTTTATATTAAAAACAAGTGTCCTGTCCATGTTGCTGCTCGCCATACGAAAGCTTTGGCATAAATTATCGAAGAATCGAATTAGCAAATAATTTACTACGGGTTCTCTTCAAGGACACTTAGGGAACTTTAAAAGGGTTATCAATACTAGGTAGAAAATAAACATAGAAGAGATTATTTGTAAGTCACATAAATTTTGGGAGTGATTATATGAAATACAGTGCAAAATCACAACGTCAGCTAATTTTATTTTACGCTTTTTTATGTCTTATAAGTGGGTTTTTCAGTTGGCTTGTTTCAGTTACTATTTGGATATCTGCAATCGCCTTTATCTTTTGTTTCTTTATGGCATTTGTTAAATATAGCTTGATAGTAAATAAGCATATAATTTCTTACACAATTCTTCTTTTTGGTTTAAGGATTTATAGTAAAGAAGTCGCTCCAGCTGGTATAGAAGAAATTCTCTTTAAACGAATAAGTTGGAAAACAAAAATGGCTATAATTAAAACACGCAAAGGTATTCCAATTCGAGTAGCTTTATTTAAGCCTGAAAATGTATATGATAATTTAATTGTATTTTGCGAAGAAAATGAAGTTCCGTATAAGAAAACAAAAGATTATAAGATAATTGAAAACATGGGATAATACAAAATAACGTTCCCAAATCAAGTTTGGGCGCATCTGAAAGAGGTAGGAATGTTGTTAAATCAACGTTTCTGCCTTTTTATGATGTAAACATACAAAAAATGGTTGACGACTATATCGCCTGCCGATATACTAACTATATCAGCACACGATATATCATCGGACGATAGTGAAGGAGAGGATGACTTGCAGCAACCTTTAACAGAGGGCGTTTATTATATTTTGCTAGCGCTATATGAGCCACGTCACGGCTATGGCATTATGCAAATCGTTGAGGAGTGGAGCGGTGGTCGTGTGATTTTAGGTGCAGGTACAACATACGGCGCACTTAAAAATTTGCAAAATAAAAAATATATTGAAACTTTAGCGGGGGAAGGACGTAAAAAAGAATATGTCATCACCCCGCTTGGCAAAGAAATTGTCGAACAGGAAGTAGCAAGACTGAAAGAATTATACGACAGCGGCCGTCAGTTGATTGAAGCGAAGGGGGAATAATGATGCGTGTGGCAAAAATTTTTATGGACGACTTGAAGGAAGAACAATGGCTGAATGACATGGCAAACAAAGGATGGTATTTCAAAAAATTGCGCTTCCCCTATTACACCTTTGAGCAAGGGGAACCAGGGCAATATACATACCGCTTAGAAATGCTCTCAGGACTTGGTTCAAAGACCGATTTAGACGACTACTTAGAATTTGTGGAAAGCACAGGCATTGAAGTCGTGCAAAAGCGATTTAACTGGGCGTATTTCCGGCAGCATACAAGTAAAGGACCGTTTGAACTGTATAGCGACGCACAGTCAAAGCTGAGCTATGTACAGCGTATGTATGGGCTGTTTTTAGTGCTCATTCTCATTAATGTTATGTCGGCTGTTGCAAATGCTGCGGAATCTGGCACAGGTGCATTTGCCCATGTGAATGATTTTATGAGTGGGCTTAGTACAGGTGTTGTTGCCGCGCTCATCATTCCGTTTATCAAAATTGCAAAACGTAAACGCAACATAAAAAAAGAACTCGAGCTTTTCGAGCGATAGGAGGAAAAAAGAATGGTACTACAGCTTTCAGGCGTCACAAAACGCTACAAGGATTTTTCCGCAGTAAACCAGCTCAATTTTACGATTCAAAAAGGCGAAATCTTCGGTCTTATTGGGCAAAATGGTGCGGGGAAAACAACAACATTCCGTATGATCCTAGATTTACAGGATACGACAGAGGGCACGATTACGTGGGATGGCCAGCCGATTAAATCGATTAGCCGTGATTTTTTAGGCTATTTACCAGAGGAGCGCGGGATTTTCCCACAAATGAAAGTCGAAGAGCAGCTATTGTTTTTCGGAGAGCTGCACGGTATGGATAAAGCTGGATTAAAAAAAGACATCGACTTTTGGATTGAACGCTTCGACTTAGAAGAAAAGCGCCATGTAAAGGCCGAAACCTTATCAAAAGGGAACAAGCAAAAGGTACAGCTCATTGCGAGCTTCATTCATAAGCCACAGTTTTTAATTTTAGATGAGCCGTTTAGTGGGTTAGACCCGGTGAACATGGAGCTATTAAAGGATGCAATTTTACTGCTGCGTGATCAAGGGATGACGATTTTATTCTCGAGTCACCAAATGGATAATGTCGAGGAATTATGTGACCGCCTGTGTTTACTAAAGCGCGGCGAATCGTTATTTTCAGGTTCACTACTCGACTTGAAAAAGCAGTATGGTAAAACGAAGCTGACGGTGCGCACCGATAAATCGTATGAAGTGTTAAGCGAATACCCAGGTGTGGTCAACGTGAAAATGGAACGCGACCAGCAAGCCGTGCTCACACTTTCTGACGAATCCTTCGCACCGCAAATTTTTGAATTATTATCGAACGGTGCGTATATTGAAAAATTTAGCCTAGATTATTTATCATTGCATGAGATTTTCAAAGAGAAAGTAGGTGCGGGCCTTGTCTAAATTTATGGTGTTAGTTAAAAAGCTTTATAAACAAAAAGTCACGTCAAAATCCTTTATTTTAATGACGTTACTGTACTTAGCTGCGTTATCAGCGGTACTATTTTGGTCGGATATTAAGGAACTGCTGTTTTCAGGTGAAGCCGAAGTCATTGCCGTTGTAAATGAGACGGACTTTGATGTCACGCAAGTATTCCAAAATAATGATGACTATGAATATAAATACGTGAGTGCTAATGAAGTCGCTGAAAAATTAAAAGAAGGTGATTATTACGCAGCCTTCACGTTAAGTGATGCAGATGGTAAACTCGCAGCGAAAATTGATTCTTATGATCCGCTACCACTCAATGACCAAACGACGTACCAATCGATGCTGAGTCAGGTGGGGCAACTGTATGCGATGAGCCAGCTGGATTTAAGTGCTGAACAACAGCAACTCTTACTTTCTTCAGAGCCAGTCATTACCTTAAATTCAATTAATGAAGCAGCAGAGGATGGCAAATCAGCTGATGAAAAGATGGCAGGTGTGTGGATTTCGTACGCAATCGGCATTATCATTTACGCCTTTGTCGCGACATACCTTTCAATGATTACAACGGATGTGGCCTCTGAAAAAGGGTCACGTGCACTTGAAATGTTACTAGTTAGTGTGCGACCAGAAATCCACTTCCGTTCGAAAATCTTTGGCGTATTTGCCGTCGCATTAACACAGTTTGTTGTGCTGTTTGGCGGGTTATTGCTCCTATTAAGATTCTCAGATGGCGGCAATAAGTGGTCATTTGTAACGGATTTATTTGATTCGTTATCAGTCAGCTACTTTATGTATGTAGTAGGCTTCTTATTCTTAACGATTTTAATGTACTTAATCATCGGTGCGCTATTTGGTTCACTTGTATCCAAAGTGGAAGAGGCAGGGCAAGTGATGATGCCTGCGATGATGTTAACGCTAGTAGGCTTCTACGTGATGTTAACAGGGATGGGCAATCCAGATACATTATTAATTAAAATCTTCTCGTACATCCCGTTCACTTCTGGCATGGTGATGCCGATGCGAATTGGGGCAACGGATATGAATGCCATCGAGCCAATCATAAGTTTTGCGCTACTCGTTGTTACGGTATTAGCGTTGTATTTCGTCAGCCTATCGTTCTACAAGCGTAGCGTATTAACGTACTCTTCAGGTGGCATCATCGAAAAAATGAAAACCGTTTTCAAAGTGACAACATAAGGTGCGAGTAGCTATTCATGCCATTTCGTAGTACACTAGAAGCATACGAGAGACTTGTCTAGCGGCAAGTCTCTTTTCAATTGACCGAAAAAAAGGGTGACTTAATGAGAAATTTAGTAGAATTACAAGTAGATGCAAAAGCGATTAAGGATTTAACAAACGGCTATCCGTTAATTTTAAAAGACGCAATCGTGACAAGTGAAGTCAATGTTGAAGAAGGCACGCTGATTCATTTAGTTGATAAAAACGGTGGCTATATTGCGACAGGCTATTACGGTGCTCAAAATAAAGGTATCGGCTGGGTGTTATCACGCAAGGAAAAAGAAGCAATTGACGCGAAGTTTTTTGCAGCAAAAATTCGTAATGCGGCAGAAAAACGCGCGGAATTCTTCGCATCAGAAGATACATCGGCCTTCCGTGTATTTAACGGCGAGGGTGACGGTATCGGCGGATTAACGATCGATTTCTTCAACGGCTTCTACATGGTCAGCTGGTACAGTGAAGGAATTTACTCGTTCCGTGAAGATATTTACGCTGCCTTAAAACAAGCGGTAAATACGCGCGGAATCTATGAAAAACTACGCTTCAACACAAACGGCCAGTACATCGAAAAAGACGATTACGTGTCAGGTGAAAAGGGCGAGTTTCCATTAATCGTACAAGAAAACGGCATGAACTACGCGGTTGATTTAAATGATGGTGCGATGACAGGTATTTTCCTTGACCAACGTGATGTGCGTAAAGCACTGCGTGACCGTTATTCAAGCGACAGAACCGTATTAAATACATTCTCATACACAGGTGCGTTTTCAGTTGCAGCTGCATTAGGCGGCGCGGCAGGTACAACAAGTGTTGACCTTGCAAAACGTAGCTTAGCTAAAACAATTGAGCAGTTCTCAGTAAACGGCATTGATTTTGAATCACAAGACATTAAAGTGATGAATGTTTTTGAATACTTCAGCTATGCAGCGCGTAAAGGTCTAGCATTTGATGTGGTTGTTCTAGATCCACCAAGCTTTGCCCGCACAAAAAAAATGTCATTTAGTACAGCGAAGGATTACCCGAAGCTAATTAAGGATACACTAGCCATTACAAATGACGGCGGGATTATTGTCGCGTCGACAAACAATTCGAGCTTTAACATGAAAAAGTTCAAAACGTTTATCGACAAAGGATTTGCGGATTACGGTGCGAGCTATACGATTTTAGAAGAGCACCAATTACCAGAAGATTTTGCGGTTCCACACAACTTCCCAGAGTTTAACTACTTAAAAGTTGTGTTCATTAAAGTAACGAAATAGAGGGATTTTATGCGCTATAATAAAACAATTATGTTGAAATTAATCAACGAACACCGTGAACTTCACGATGATTTAAAGAGACTTAAAACAGAAATGGGCTTAGAGAAAAACTTTGCCGTAAAAGCGATGTATCATTCATGGGTTGCCGATAGTGGCCCGTACATGAAGGATTATCAAGATTTAGACCGCTTAAAATAGACACAAATACCGTAGCCGAGTACATTAGGCTACGGTATTTTTTTACGATATTTATAATAGGAAATATAAAGAATTTGAGCTACCTACTCATGAAAGTTACTAGTAACTAACACAAAGTAGTATATATCGACAAAAAGGTTGGATACTATTTAGTGTTTTCTGTTTTTATGGTTATTTCTGTATATTTTGTCGCCCCCCTTCTATAAAATTAAAAGAAAGGGGTTTTCATAATGAATATTAAAGGTAAGTTATTAATAGGTTTTACCATTTCGATTGTCGTGACAGTGTTAGCGTGCTTGAGTATTTATAATCAGCTAAAAATTGTAGAAACACGCTTTGAACAAACCCTTGAAACGAGCTTGCCGCAAACATACGCCACCGCGGAGCTTAATCGACTTGCCATGGAGCAAGCGACACTAGTACAAAGTTATATTATGGGAAATGATACACAACAGGCCATTCAATCACACCAAGATGAAGTGGTTCGTTATATTACAGAGCTAGAACAAACCGTTAGTAAGGACAACGCGGAGGCGCAGTCACTGTTAGTGAGCATAAAGGACAAATTAGTCGTAATGAATGCAGGCTTTGATGAAGCGATTGCTATGAAAAATACGCAAGGGCAAGAAGCCGCATCAAAGTATTATATTGATGTGGCAGGTATGAATGTTGTTAGCTTTATGGAGGATGCAACGGGATTATCCGCTCAAGTTGCCCAAACCTTTGACGAAGCACGAAACGATGCAAGTGGGAAGGCAGATCAGGCTCTTATTGCAACGATTGTGTCGATAGTTGTAGCAATTGCAGCAGGTGTCGCAACGGCGCTGTCTTTAACAAAACGTATTGCGAATCCATTGCGTAAGCTTGAAGGCTATGTACAAGAAATTTCTAAAGGAAACTTAGCTGTGACACCGGTTCAAATTAATTCAAAGGACGAGCTGGGATCCTTATCACATGAGATGAATGAAATGCGTGATAATATTCGCATGCTCCTACAAAATTTAACAGATAACGCAAATGATTTAAATCAATCATCCGAGCAGTTATTACGGTCGTCTAACGAGGTAAATGAGTCCGCAACGATGATGCTTAGCGGCGCAAAAGGCGGGGCAGAAAGTGCTTCTGCCATGGCCATTTCTGCAAATGAAAGTGCCATCGCAATTAACGAAACGGCTGTAGCGGTACAAAAAATTGCCGAATCAACACAGGAAGTACACATATTTGCGAGTCAAACCGAGCATACCGCCATTGCAGGGAAGTCAAATGTAGCGAAAGCAAGTACGCAAATGAATGCGATTTACGATTCGACAAAAATAACAACAGAGCTTATTCATACATTAAGCCAGCAATCACGGGAAATTGAAAGTATTACACAGGTCATTACAGCCATTGCCGATCAAACGAATTTACTAGCACTTAATGCCTCGATTGAAGCGGCGCGTGCGGGTGAGCACGGTAAAGGGTTTGCAGTTGTCGCAGCAGAAGTACGTAAGCTGGCTGAGGAATCGAACCAATCGGCAAGTAAGATTGTGACATTAACAAACGCCATACAGCACGGCACGAAAAATGTGGAAACGGCCATCCAATCCAGCCTAACGAATGTCGAACATGGCGTCGAGATTATCGATTTTGCGGGCCGTTCATTTGAAGAAATTGTTTCAGCAATCGGTCATATAAAAGAACAAATTGAGGATGTGTCCGCTGCGACAGAGGAAATTTCTGCAACAGCTGAGGAAGTGGCGGCATCGGTCACTCAAATTTCGAAGGCATCTGATCTGACGTACGGCAGCGCAAAACAAGCATATGAAGCATCAGAGGCTCAACTTGAAACCTTGCAGGGCGTTGCAGGAATTGCCAACACGCTAGGTGACCGCGCGCAGCAGTTACAGCAAGTGGTAGCCGCGTACAAACTTTAAATCTAAAGCACTCTTTTTCCTAAATCGAAAAAGGGTGCTTTTTACTGTGTCAATTGTTGGACATATTTCAAACAGTTTTAAAAAAATAATTGCTCGAGCGTTCCCTTTTTCGAACATTTTTTGCCATTTACCTTATAAAGGGGGAATGGCAAATGCTTCATCACTTAAAACCATATGTTCAATTTGACACCGTAAAGGAGATGGACAAGCACGTTCGTCGGCACATTCAAACACACACGTTAACAAAAGCCCAACTAGCCATCCTATACTGCATCGCCCATCATGCACTTGCAACTCCGGGTGTGGCACATTTAAAAGCGGAAACGATTGCAAAAAAATGCGTGATTTCAACAAAAACGGTGTATCGTACGATGAAGCTGTTTGAGCAGCTCGGGATCCTCAAAAGAATTGCTTCTACGAAATTAAACGGCATTAAAGCGGCCAATATTTATGCGATTTGCCCGCATGTCCCATCGGAAATGTCCGAACGACCTCCGTCAAAAGAACGATGCCAAGACAGCGCTGACGTGGCAAAATACGAGAGGGAATCAATTTCTTTTGAATCTAAAAAGAGTAGTACTAATAATATACTGCGCACAGCTTGGCATGAAAAACTGGAACAACATTTTCAGTTCTTCCCGGTGCCAACGAATTTACAAGCACCGTTAATGAAGGCCATTACGCAGCTTGAACTAACAAGTCACGAACAGTTTGAACGAGCAAAACATGTCGTGACGCAAAGTATTTATTTACTCGCTACAAAAGAAGTGACGCTGTATGCAACGTTTGAACAGTTTATTATCGGTGCCTTTAAAAAATGGCGGATTATTCAGCAAAAGCCTACAGAAAAGACGTATGTTTCCACAAGACCCGTACCGTTTTACAACTGGCTAGATGAGCGTGCATGAAATTAATTCGGTTTCCGAAAAACTTTCTGTTCAGATATATCATAATATTAAAAGTTTTGCTAAAATGGTGAGACTTAACAAAAGAGGGTGAACAACGAAATGAAGGTGTTTTTAAAGCTAGGCTGGTTTTTTAAAATGCGCAAATGGCAGTATTTAACGGGCTTATTGATGCTCGTACTTGTCGCGATTTTACAGCTCATTCCACCAAAAATTATCGGCTTAACGATCGATGAAATTGGTGCGGATACATTAACAAAATCAAAGCTCTATTGGTTTATTGGGATTATTGCCGTTGTCGCAATTTGCATGTATGTGCTGCGATATATGTGGCGCCAAATGATTTTTGGTTCGTCCAACTATCTCGCGCGTTTACTACGTGAAAAGCTGCACCGTCATTTTACGAAAATGTCGCCGTCGTTTTATCAAAAGCATCGTGTCGGCGATTTAATGGCCCATGCGACGAATGATATTAACGCTGTGCACCAAACTGCGGGTGGTGGGGTATTAACGCTATTTGACTCGCTTACTACAGGGGGCTTTGTCATTTTAGCAATGGCGATTACAATCGATTGGCGTTTAACCTTGATTGCGCTGATTCCAATGCCACTAATGGCGCTATCGACGACGTATTACGGTAAGCAATTACATAAACGCTTCCATCATGCCCAAGCGGCGTTTTCAGATTTAAACGACAAAACGCAGGAAAGTATTTCGGGCATAAAAGTGTTGAAAACGTTCGGGCAACAGCGTCAGGACGTTGAGGATTTCACACGTTTATCGGATGAAGTCGTGGACAAAAACTTAAAGGTTGCAAAGATCGACTCGCTATTTGATCCAACAATTAGCTTCGTGGTCGGGATCAGCTTCTTACTGAGTCTTGGCTTTGGTACGAAGTTTATTTTAGACGGCGCTATGTCCGTTGGGGATTTAGTGGCGTTTACGACGTATTTAAATATCCTTGTGTGGCCGATGCTCGCAATTGGGATGCTGTTTAATATCGTTGAGCGCGGTAGTGTATCGTACAACCGTATCGAGCGCTTACTGAACGAACCCATCGAAATTGACGATAAGCCGGGTGCAATCGCTGAGATGCCATCTGGAGACCTAGCGTTTCATGTGGATGCATTCACATTCCCAGGGGATCAGGAGCCTTCGTTACGAAATGTGCACTTTGATTTAAAGCAAGGGGAAACGCTTGGCATTGTCGGTAAAACAGGCGCGGGGAAAACGGCAATTTTAAAGCTGTTACTGCGTGAATTTGAAGGCTACGAAGGTGAAATTCGCTACGGGGCTCATGCGATTACCGATTACAAAAAGCAAAACTTGCGTGAAGCGATTGGCTATGTGCCTCAAGATCACTTCCTGTTTTCAGCAAGTATCTTCTCGAATGTCGCATTTGCTAATGCTGACGTGTACAAAATGCACTTTTTTTCTTATGTGCAGAGAATGTATAATTATACTATTAAAGTAGCGCTAATGCTTTAATAGCAGCAATTAGAGTATGCATGGTAGTAAAATTTCTTTTACTCAAGTAGAATTCATCCTAATAAAATAATACTTAATACTACTTACCCTTCCACTACGGAAGGATTTTTTCATTTTGACATTAAATTTAAATTAGTGTCATAACATGTATGTTTTGAGTATATGTAGACCATGCTTATAAAGTAACAACATTATATGCAAGGAGGAAACTAATATGACGAAATACGGTTATTGTCGTGTAGCAAACAACAGTGAAGGTAGTTTAGAAATACAGAAGGCAATGATGCAAAACGAAATGTGTGATGAAATATTAGCAGAAGTGCGTTCGGGAATTAAAGAGCCGAGCGATGCGTTTGAGGACTTAATGAGTCGTTTGAAAAAAGGAGATACATTGGTACTATTTAGCTTAGACCGTCTTTCGCGTGATCCTATTTATTTACAATTCCATGTTATGAAGTTGTTTGAAAAGGGCGTTACAATTCACTCATTAGATATTGGAATATTAGATGATGAATATACAAAGAGCATCTTCATTAATACACTAGACATTGCGTTAGGAATGGAGCGTAATCACCGCGTAGAACGCTTAAAAGAAGGTAAGAGGATCGCAAAGCAGCGTGAAGGGTATGTAGAGGGCCGACCAAAAACGTACACTCCAGAACAGCTTGAACATGCAATGAAGCTACTGGAAACGAAAACATATAATGAAGTAGCTGCCGAAACTAAAATTAGTCGCTCAACGTTAATCCGCGAAAAAAGCAAAAGAAAAAACCTCTCCCAATAAAATAGGAGAGGCAGGAATTGAAACAACACCCAATTTTTCAATTGACATTGAATTATTTTAGGATAACATTGTTTTAATATTTGGTCTACCCTTCCCGTAGCGGAGGGGTTTTTTTATATATTCATCTCACCAAACCACTTCAATTAATGTATAATTAACTGCAAATGAATGATATAAAAAATCAACACAAAATTCATCCATAAAAAGGAGAAGAATATGACTAACAACAATTCCCAAAAAGATCTCGACAGTAACGTTGCCAGAAGACTTGATGAAATATGGCAATTTGCAGCCGTTGAGCGTCAGGACATCTTTAAGAATATTAAGAATAAATCTGAAATTCCATTTGGCTTTAAACTTGTTGGTAAAATTGCAGAGCCTATGAAAAAGAAATCCAAAAAAATCAATGCAGATAGATTAAATTCTCATTGGGAAATTTGGAGAAATGATTTTACAACCATATTAATTTTCAGAGTAGATAATGATGATTATGAATTGTTGGCATTGAGAGATATGGGACTCACACATATGTTTGAATCAACAGAAATCTTAAAAGCAACAATGAAATTATTCCGTATGTTTAATTAACCATAAGTCGATAGGAGAGTGTAAGCTAATGAATCAAATTTTTATCTGGAGCATCACTGAAATACCTGGCTGGCATTACGCAGAAAAATGGATGTATTATCAAAAGACAAATGGCCGCGTTGTATGCTACATTAGCCAACGATTATTTGACGGTTACATCTTGCAGCTATACAAACGCGGTGAAATGTTCATATGCGACATAGAGTACCGCTCACACGATCTACATGAGCTTCTAACGCTTGCAGATGAATGGTTGGAAACATACAAAGATGGCAACTTGGAAGCGATTCACAGCCATTATTATTCGCCTCACAATCCACAAGGTTATTGGGAAATTGAATATAAGAAGTAACATTAAAATAGATTACTGAAGCAAGGGAGATTTACTGAAATGGGCGAAATAACTTTATTAATATTAGAGGGCATACTATGTCAAGAATGTGGTGCATTCGTTGATGAACAATATATAGGGAGTCCACGTTCATGTGAAGACTGCAATGACAGCGAAAGCGATTTAGTTTAAATAAAAAGTAAGTGAGTGATTAACGATTACAGTTTTAAAACGAGATAAAGAAGTTCGCAAAAAACTAGAGGAAGCGTTTGAAGATTACTTTGCAAAATTAACAGAAAAAGAGTTGCTTGAACTGCAAGCTAAAATTAACGAGTATATAGAGCAACTAAAAAATAAGAAACAGAAAACAGCACCGCAGTCGCCTCATATCTTGTAATTGGATATGGGGTTTTATATTTGTAAATTTTTAATAAACAGGGAATTCTCTATTAATGAGAATAAAATTTAGCATTACCACATATATAAATTATTATAATATAAGAGGGGGTAAGCAATGAGCGAAAAAAATTTTACAGAACTAACACGCGGGGAATTAGTCGAACTAATAGCAGAAATGGTTGAGTCAAATCTTTGTAAGCACAAAAAACTAATGGGGATTATCGATGGAGATAAAGAAGATGTAGAAAACATGTTCGTAATTAAAAATCGTAAGGATAAATATTTTGTAGCAAAATTTGAGTGGACTTACTACAATGACGATGACTCTACTCAATTAGACTGGAAGCAAATTACGAAAGAAGAGTTTCGTCAGTACATTTTAGACTCTTTAGCTACTCGTTCATTAAATGAGCTACGTCTGGATTATCAAGTAACAAAAAAGGATCAGAATTTTATTCAGATAAATGAAAAAGTGGAGAAATGTCTTAATGAGTCGATGCAGATAATAGAAACATTGGACATTGAAATGATAAAACGAATCAACAAACCATCTGAAATCCCAAATGATTGTGTCTATATTGGGAAGGTAGCAGATAAATTTGACGCTACATTTGAAGAGGCACACAACATTGATTCAAACATTTCAATTTGGCAAAATAATGATGGCGTAATTATATTAACTGAGGACGTGAATAAGGAATTAGATTTAATTAAAACAATTGCTGTTAAGCATTTAAACGGAAAAATGTATGTATTTAAAGACCATGAATCAGAAAAGGAATTAAACGCAGCTCTCATTAAGCTAAGTGAAATGCCATTTGAAAAACCTACTAACTAAACAAAAAAATGCCCCCCTCCATTGCGGAAGGGGTTTTATTTTAAAAATTTACTTAGGTAATATTGAAATTAATGTGCGTTCACTAAAGCCATTAATTCATTGTACTGGATTTCATTCAACTGGTCATTCAGCAAAAAGATGTTTAACTTAAATGAAATATCCTCTTTTGATTTATACGATTTTCTTTGGATTAATAATAAGCAAGCACCATACGTATTCATTTTCATTCTCCATTCAATTAGTTTTAATTCTAACGGTCTTAAACCATGCCCATTTCAATCATTGCTAAACGCAGATCTAAATCAACGGAATAGCCTAATGAATCCATAATTTCACTTTTGTTTTCGTTTACTTTATGGGCAATCAATTCTTGAAATTCTTTCAACTCATATTGTGCTTCATCGTATTGCCAAACCTCAAGTGTCTGGTTATTGCGTCCATTTGTCAATTCGACACGTCTGATATTACTACGAACATAGACCGTATCCACGTTGACTTCAATTTCACTTGGAGTAGTAGCTTGTACGCTTATAACATCGATAGAGACTTTCATTGAAATCCTCCTTCGTTTCTAAAAATTAATTTATCAATTATTAAAGATAGGCAAGACGACTTGAAATATGTCCGCCAGCTTCCACAACATTAGCAAATGCAGAAAAAATCCCACCAGAATATTGGGGTTCGAAGCCACCATCTAATACTACTGGCGCATATCCTTCCACTGAATCATTTAATATTTCAACCACATCTGTAAAATAAGTTGTACCAGTACCGCCTGTTTCTGATGGTAAGAAACCTAACTCATTTGTTCCTTGTACACTTTTAAGACTACCGTATTCAAATCGTGGAATAGCTCCAACGTTCGTATAATTTTGGCGAATATTAAAATCATCATAAGCATTAAAAATATTGAAATTAACATCTATTTGAATTCCACCTAAAACCGTATAGCCAGCACCCCATAAATGCTCAATCCCAAATAACTTAACACGCATATCAATATTATTGATAAATGTCATTCCTAAATTATTTAATGTTCCAGCTAATATATCAAGTTCCTGAGCGCCTAAAGCAATTGTATCTTGAGAATCTAAATTTTTATATTTGATTAAGTACAATATTTGAATCATTACATGTTGATAGAAACTATATAATTGATAGCCCGCACCATTTGCTTCTGTTCTTTCTACTAGATCTGGATAGCCCATTGCACCAGCAAGATTAGTATTACTTAAACTGCGTAGTCTATTTTCAAAAATGGAATTATTATAAGCTCCAATATAACAATAATCCTTTTCAGTACCACCTTGCTTCGTATGAGCATAACATTTGTAATTAGTATTCACTCTTGAAGTAGATAATGAAATATAAACATTACTACCAACCTTTCGAATATACGTGTAAAATTTAGGGAATTGAATCATCACATCTCCGTCATTTCCGCTAGTTATATCGGCAGATGACTCATCTAACTTTTGGGCAAAATTGTTGGGATTAAGATAGTAGTTGACTTCTCCATTCAAGAGCATAACAGGCTTAATCTCACTGAAAGGAAAAACATTATCCCACGCACTTGAGCCTGCTGCCATTCCAACTGCATCATCAGCATACGTAACTGAGGTTTCGGGATTACTATTTGTAGTATCAATAATGACCGTGTAAATTGGGTGTGCAACTGACGTTACACTAGTCTGCTGCGCGTCACTACTATTGAATGTATTGGAGCTAGAATAGGTAAAAGCACGATAATAATACGCTTCACCCGCCATTACATCTGTATCTGTGTAAGTAGTAGCGATGCCATTAAAAACAGTCGCACCATCTGAAAATGACGTAGGGTAGCCACCTATTTTACGTTGAATACGTATTCCAGAAAGAGAAGCATCTACTGGATTTGTCCACGATAAAATGATTTTGTTAATTTCAGAAGTAGCTCTAAAATTAGTAATAGGTAAGGGAGGAGTAGGGGGAGTAGTGCCAGGGTTAACGGATGAGATTATACCATTGCTATCAATAACAATCGTTGTTCCGTCTGGTATTACATGTCCTAATGAAGAAGTAGTGGCAATTGAAGTTGAATGAGTAGTTAGAGCAGTAATATCAGCTTTTGTGCCAACTATTTCATTGATAGCCGCAACTAGCGTTCCTTTTTGAGTAGTTGATAAATTACTAAGTGTTCCGATTAATGAGTTTAACCATGCAGAGTTATTATAATCATAGACTTGTCCAGAGTTTGTCTCGGGATGGAAAGTATCGGTACTATTCCCATTCACAACCTCAATTTTATGATCAAATGTCGCCATCTAAACACGTCCTTTCTTATTGATTATTCGATTTTATTAATGTTATTAAGGTTTAAATGCATTAGGGAAACCAGCTTTTCTAACGTATTCATCAAGGAAAATGGTAGGTGTCAAATCCCAAGTTGCAGTAGTGTGAATAAGATTATTTGCAATGCCCGCCAATACTCTTCCATCTTTGTTCGGCCCTCTTAATCCAAAGTAGCATGTATTGGCATTCCATGTAATGTCTGGGTTAGTTAGTATCTTATGGAAAGTGACTCTATCGGGAGAGTACCAAATGTACCTAGAATCATCACTACCACCATAGAAGCTTTGGGTTACTATAAGCTCTCCTTTATCACTCATTAATATGTCTAGGCAGTCATTAGGAGTTTGAAATAATTGTTCATATTTAGTTATGTCACCAATCTCATCATATTTACAGCGAATAACTCCTCCATCTGTAGTGTCCCAATTCCAATAAGCGTATTCCCCATAAAACACCATTTGCCCTGCCTTATGTGGCAAACTACTACCAATCGTTTCGAACGTCCATGAATCATTTACCGTGTCATAAAAACACTGCATAAAGTGGGATTGAGGTCTAGGCTCTGGAGGGAAGTAGTCTCCTGTTAATATCCAAAAGGAGCTATCAGCAGAGTTAAATATAAGATTGTGTACGTGTGTCGCTGCATTACTCCCTGCTACATTAAATTCATACGCTATCTTTATTGTCCGTCCCTTATCAACTGTATACCAAACTCTTATTGGAACATAAGCAATATTTGTATAATTACCCCACACAAGCATTTCAATACCGTCAACGATCTGTGTCTTTCGATCATGATTAAAAACATTCAAGTTGTCTACGCCTGTCAATACAATAGGTGAACCGTCTATATCTAAAATAGTTGATTCCGTGTACGATATAAAGTCGGTAGAATAATACCCCTTAGAATTACTACAAAATAGTAATGTGCCATCACTAAAGATATGGAGATATTTTACTGTTCCGACTTCTGCACCAATAGGCATGGATTTGGTAAACGTTAAACCGCCATCCTCACTTAAATGTAAAGAATTATTATGGTTAGACACCATCTTATTATCTTTCATATAAACAACTGTTCTAATATCAAGTGCTGGTAAACTGTATGCTAATTCTGTATCAATTCCTTTAATACCATCGTCCGTCATTACACGCAACGAATTAGATAGGGAAGGGGGGACTAAATTAATACAGCCAATACCATCACTCGTCATTATTCGTAATGGTGAATTTGGAAAGTCGGAAATTGAATACACAGGAATATCATCAAAGCCATCGTCCGAAGAGAATTTCAAATAAGATATAGGATTAGCCATTATAAATCCCTCCTAAACCAAATTCTCCCTACCTCTGGTAAAATAGGGTCACTTGTTCTCGATTCAATTACAAACTCATTAATTCTTTCCCGTAATTCCACCAATTGATCACTCAATTCTTGGTAGGTAGGCTTATTGGGGGTATTTGCGCCACCATTTTTTTTCTCAAAAAACACACTTTTACCTTCTAAATTAGCTGGAATTTCATCAACAACTTCAATAGAGTTCTTACTAGTACTAGCTATTTCATTGATAGCTCCAACAAGCGATCCTTTTTGAGTAGTAGATAAGCTATTAAGTGTTCCGATTAAAGAATTTAACCAAGCAGAGTTATTATAATCATAGATTTGCCCAGAGTTTGTCTCGGGATGGAAAGTATCAATGCCGTTTCCATTTACAATCGTAATTTTATGATTAAATGTAGCCATTTAAACACGTCCTTTCTTATTGATTATTCGATTTTAGTAAAATTTATAAAGGTTTAAAGGCATTAGGGAAACCAGCTTTTCTAACGAATTCATCAAGGAACACGCTAGGTTTTAAATCCCAAGTTGCAATAGTACCACTATCGGAATTTGCAACACCCGCCAATACTCTTCCATCGCTATTCGGCCCTCTTATTCCGTAGTAACATGTTTGTGTACTCCATGTCGCATCTGGATTAGTTAGTATCTTATGGAAAGTGACTCTATCGGGAGAGTACCAAATGTTTCTAGCATCTTCAGTCCCACCGTGGAAACTTTGAGTCACTATAAACTCACCTCTATCACTCATTATTAAATCCAGACAGTCATTAGGAGTTTGAAATAGTTGCTCATGTTTGGTTATGTCGCCAATCTCATCATATTTACAACGAATGACTCCTCCGTTTGTAGTGTCCCAAGTCCAGTAAGCATAATCTCCATAAAACACCATATTTGTAGATTTAAACCGTATGCTACTACCAATCGTTTCAAACGTCCATGAGTCGTTCACAGTGTTATAAAAACACTTTATAAAATGGGACATAGGAGTGACTTCGGGAGGAAAATAGTCTCCTGTTTGTATCCAAAATGAGCTATCAGCAGGATTAAATAAGACATTGTGTACGTGATGCGCTCCGTTACCTCCACCCGCATTAAATTCATATGCTATCTTTAATGTTCGTCCTTTATCAACTGTGTACCATACTAGTATTCGGACATTAGAATGCGTATAATTACCCCACACAAGCATCTCAACTCCGTCAACTACTTGTACGCTCCGATCATGATTAAATGCATTGAAGCTATCTACGCCTGTCATTACAACAGGTGAGCCATTTTTATCTAAAAGAGTCGATTCCCTGTACGTTAAAAAATCAGTAGAGTAGTAAGCTTTTGTATTACTACAGAATAGTAATGTACCATCGTTAAAGATATGGAATTGTTTTAATGTTCCGACTTCTGCACCTATAGGCATAGTTTTGGTAAATGTTCTTCCACCATCTTCACTTAAATGTAAAGAACCATCATGGTTAGACACCATCCACTTATCTTTCATATAAACAACTGTTCTAATGGCAAGTGGTGGCAAGTTAAATTCGACTTCTTCTTCTGTAATAATCCCTTTTATACCATCGGCAGTCACTACACGTAACGGCGAAGAGAGGGGAGATTCCACTAGATTAAAACAACCAATACCACTACTTGTCATTATTCGTAATGGCGAATTCGGAAAGTCAGAAATCGAATATACAGGAAAATTTTCAAAACCATCTCGCTTAGAAATTTTCAAATAAGATATAGGATCAGCCACTATAAATCCTCCCTCAACCAAATTCTCCCTATTGCTGGAGAGATAGGGTCATTCGTTCTTGTTTCAACTACAATAGTTGAAGGTTTATCGGGAGCATCAGAAAGCTCACCTTGCTTTTCAAAAAGGACACTTTTACCTTCTAAATTAGTTGGGATCTCATCAACAACTTCAATAGTTTTTTTACTAGCTATTTCATTTAAAGCTTCAACAAGCGATCCTTTTTGAGTAGTAGTTAATGTACTTAATACTCCAATGATTGAATTTAACCATTTTTCGTTAGTAAAATCATATACTTGTGTACTATTAGTCTCTGGATGATAAATATCAGTACTATTCCCATTCACAACCTCAATTTTATGGTTGAATGTTGCCATCTAAAACACTTCCTTTATATTAATCGAATATAATGTATGGATTGTATACATTAAGAAAAGTTTTACGTTTAAGTAAACTATTCGAATCTGTAATGCGGGTTGTATACATGTAAAAATGTTCCTGGATCATCTGCTCGGAAGTAGAATTTAAGTTCTAAGTAGATGTCGTCATTCCCCTCAAAGGAATTGAATCCTCCCGTTACCGATTCTACAAACCTTGCCCCTGGTGTTGGCAACAAATAAAACGTGTGCATTGCAGTATAAGCGGCGTTACTTGCTGACGGTCTGCCGTGAAAAATGAAATCAACACGCAAATTTTCACGGTCTGTATCAATCATTAATCCCACCATATTTATAGCTCTGTAATTCTCCATGTCAACGGGATAGAATATAGATGTGTTGTTTTCTGTTATATTTTCGCTTCGGCCTGTTGTAATGTCATTAAACTCAACTGCTCCTCTTGCTAACAAAAAGCTATTCAGTACCTTTAGCTTATTTGTTACACTAAATTTAGCAGCTCCTAAATTTAAGTAATACGGCGTTCCCTCGGTTAGTGAGTTTGAAATAATTGTGCTTGCACTGTCTAGCACATCCCCACCATCAAAAATTGGTATTGGATAGTTTGAATACAAAGAATTTTTTTCGTAGTTAAATGACTTTATAGCTCTCGCAAAAACGCCCCAACCGTCTAACCCAGCGCCCGCCTCTATCTTAACTAAACTAGTAACCGAACTATCCAGTAAATTTTCATGCCCAAAATTATCATAAAAATTTACAGTGCTAATGTACTTTAGTGTTCGTGGCTCATCGATTTTATCGACTTTAACATGCAATAACCCCAAAAAGTTTTGCTCAGAGTAATTGCCTTTGATGTTGATGGAATCGCACGATATAGGGCCACTCCCACGAACAAGATCCGAATTAATATCGTACCCGTATTTTCTATTTCCTTGTACGGTATTACCTTCAATATTTATACTGTTGCCCCATAATTCAAAACCACTTCCCCCGTTATTTGCAATGTTACAACCACGCACATTAACGCCGTTTATTTGATGCGAACCTGCTGTTGCTACAAAATGTACGGCGCATCCCTTGTTGAATTCAATTTCACTATTAACAATATTGATGTTGTTAACGTGTCCGTTATCGCCTCCGTGAAAACCATCGCCACCGTGCCCGCGTACCGTTACGTTTTCGAAATTCCATGATATAGAATTATTCAAAAATACAATGCCATGCCCGCTCGTTGCGTTTGTGCCAAAAATGCTCGTACCATTTCCTAATATAGCAAGATCTTTAAAAAGACCACGTTCCGCATTTTCTTCAATAGTTATCGCATCGTTCAACGAAATATTTCGTAAACCCGAACCGAATCGACCGCTACCACGAAAATTTATATATTTGGCGGGTACTCTAAACCCTGTATGATCGTACACACCTTGCGGGATTTCCACCGTGCCTCCCTCGGGAACGTCTGTTATGGCTTGTTTAATTGCATTTGTCCAATCATCATCAACGACCAAATGTTGATAGTCTATAATATTTACTATGCCTTTCGAACGTTTATCAATTTTTTCAAATTGTGAAGCTTGTGAGTCAAGTACATCGAATACTTCTTCAATCGTGGGCTTATTAGGAGCATTAGACGAGCCACTTTGCTTCGAAAAGAAAACATTTTTGCCTTCTAAATTAGTCGGGATTTCATCAACAACTTCAATAGAATTCTTACTAGCTATTTCATTGATAGCTGCAACGAGTGAAGATTTTTGAGTAGTAGATAATGTACTTAATACTCCAATGATTGAATTTAACCAATTCTCATTAGTAAAATCATATACTTGCTCACTATTAGTCTCTGGATGAAAAGTATCAACATTATTCCCATTTACAACTTCAATTTTATGATTGAATGTCGCCATTTTAACCACCTCCTTAAAATGATTTTCTACTTATACTGTATTTCCAATTGCATCAATCCAAGCAGAATTAGTAGCATTTCTCCAAATTGGTTTATTAAGAGTAGTATCAAAAAATTCTTGAAATGCCACAGGATTTGAAGGTCGATTTGCGGTAATCCCATTCTCCCATACCTTGTTATTAATAACGTTTTTGTTCATGTTTATGCTGCCATAAATTTCTCCACCACGAGAATTCACATAATAATTTCCCATATGATTATTTGAATACATGTAAATAGTTCCAATACCAATTACACTATTAGGATTTAGCGCTGCGTTATAAATGCCCTCTGACAAAGTTATTTTCATCTTCGCAACATTCGCTCCAATCATGGAAATCAATGATCTAACGCAACTATTTCTATTATCTATTGTGTCTATTACTGTCGTATAGCTTCCATTCAATGAACTAGAATATTCAATTTTCACATTTTTAGGAATTAAACCATCGTTAAATGTAATTCCCATTTCTGGAACTCCGTAATATATAGTAGGCAAAATAATCTCAATTACCATAGGATTACTTGCAGTTACAGGAGAAATTGTTACTTTGTTCATTGTAAAGAAATCATCTAAGTTTCCGTACCATAATACGCCACTACCCAAGTTAGTATTTACAGTAGCAAATTTATTAGCGTTCCATAGGACATTTGAATATAATCCTTTGAAATTTGTCCACCTAGATATAATCCAGTTGTTATCTGAGTCGTAGCTATAATTATCGGCTATTTGTGGACTGTAAGCATAATCATTTTCAGCAGTAACGATATTGTTACTTCTTCCATAATCTGCAATATGAGTCAAAATATAAGTCACACTGAATCCCATTCCAGAAACAACGTTATATCCCGATTGACTAGTGAATAGTATTGTTATGAAATAATCATTCTTTGGAGCATCCCATATCATTCCAGTAAAGTTATTATGACTTCCTCCACAAATTATAGCCTTGTCATCCTGTGCGACTTCAGGCATACGAAATTGAAAAGTGAAAGTGAACCTGTTTCCATCGCCCGTATTACGGATGCCATACCTACAACCCAACAAATAAATATCCTCACAAAAAATTCCATTAGACCAGCCAGTGCCAATATTAAAAATTTCAATACCCGTTAAGCAATTCATAATATATACATTGTGTATTGTAATTCCAGTGGCATTAAAATCTGATTCAGATTTTATAGATATTCCTGTCGTTGCCATTGTTTGTGCATGAGCAAATATAAAAATATCTCTAATTGAGGAAATAAACCCATGATCCCAAAAAGGAGTCATAAAATCTTTATTGTGAATTATGATTGCGATTTTATCGTGACCACGAGGAACAGACAAACGCATGTTTTCTAATCTACACATAGGATTGAAGTCTATAAATTCCTTATTAGTCACCGTTAATAGTAACTCAGTGCTATGAGTGCCCAACAAAGCATTCGAGTTTGTTAAAATAATTGTATCGTTGAAATAGTATTCATTATCACCGAACACAATTGATTTTTCCGAATTAGCGCTCAGAAAATTATTAAGCATTGTCACGTTATGTTGCGCTCTACTAGAATTATTTGGAACAATACCAATTGATTCGGCCGTTATATTAACACTAGGTTTATTAGGCGCATTGCCATTGCCATTGCCATTTCTACTGAAAAATACTCCTTTACCCTCTAAATTAGTTGGAATTTCATCAACAATTTCAATATGTTTTTTAGTTGTATCTACAAAGTGCTCCACTATACTGTCGCCAGTTATCGGATTAATAACTTGCTCTATAGTTGTTTCTGGATGTAAAACATTAAATGTACCATCAGCATTTTTTTCATTCATTTTTATTTTTTTGTTTACCATTTATCCTTAACCCTCCTAATTACACCTCAAACCAAATACCACCCACTCCTAAAGGAGGGTGGCACAGTATATATTTATTTTAATAGGTGATTTTTCAAAAAAATGACTACCAAACTTCAGAAAAGCGTGGTTACTTAGGGGGTAACAACTGTGCCACTACCATATTTAAAGTTTGTGATAATCTAGCGTTCTCTTGTCGTAATTCCTCTAATTGTTCTTCTATAGACAATGTGGGTAAGTCGTATTCTTGTCCTTCCTCTAAACGAATCATTTCAAAATTACTTATGCCTAGTAAACTAAAGACTTCTTTACCTTCTGTATAGCCGATAATACTGTCAGTATCTTTGACTATTTTCTCTGCTTCGTGACGATGATTTCCAAAATATAAAACTTTCATTGTATAGCCTCCTAATTAAAAGAATATTTGACCGCCAGTACCTTTACGTTGCGCCATCGGAGTTGTAACCGTACCTGGACGACCTGTAATAATGGACGCGTATGAATTATACGTAGATGCTGTAGATGCAGGATTCGAACCAGACAATTGATCGACATAAACATACGAGCTTTTATCAGCTTCTATAATTGAACCAGGCACGTTATTAAAAGTGATGTATTCAACAGAAACTTTAGAGAAACTTACATCAACCCCGATCACCACACCTTCCCACGTACCATAATAGATGTGAACGAGCGGACAATTTAAAATATATGCTCCATACACATATACTTCTGTTATAGGTGCTATAACGCGTATATCTGTATGAATAATACGAATGAGCGCTGTTGAATCTTCTATCCTAAAACCTTTAACTGTTGCCCTAGCATTGTACGTACCGTTGAACGTCAATCTGTTTCCATGAATACCAGATAAGTCTACAACCTCATTGAAAACTTGATATTCTGCCAGCTTAATCTCACGATCTTTAGCGTTGACTCTCTTCACCAGTTCCACGGCTTTAGCAATAGTCTTGACTGCTGTAGCAGCAGATTTTCCATCATTTGTGTCTGAGCCATTATTGTTAACATAAATAATTACTGTACCATCTACATAATCAGAACCGCTTCCCATACCGCCTTGTAGAATAAAGGAGTTAGTAGTAGTGCTGTAGCGGAATGTATACACACCATTTATTCTCAAGTCTGATACGCTAGTTCCATCAGCATTACGAAGCGCTCTACCACCAAGTCCATTGACATTAACCGAAGGGCTCATAATAGATGAGGCGTGAATGGACAATACTAATCCCATACCTTCTACGTATGCTGTCGGTGCGGGGGCTAGAGTAACATCATATACGCTACCCGTTCCTGACGTTCGAGCAATGCCTTCATGTTTAGTGTAGTCGTTTGCGTGAATATCGACTTTAGCTTGCGCACCTGTACTTGTTTCTCTTGTATTCCATTTAGCTATGTCAATATCACTCACAAACCGATTATTTGCGTCTTGTGTAATAATAGATGCTGGATGATTAGTGGGGTGGGTGTAGTTGTTTGCACTTGCGGCAATTCCATTTAATTTTGTTTTGTCGGCAGAACTCATAAGTCCGTTTACACTGGTTGTTGCTAAGGAACTAGAGGCATTCCATGTAGTTTTTTCGGCATCCGTGACAAACCGATTATTTGTGTCTTGGATGATGATGGATGCTGGATGATTGGCAGGATGTGTATAGTTGTTTGCGCCCGTTGCAATTCCATTTAGTTTTGTTTTATCAGCAGAACTCATAAGTCCGCTAACACTAGTTGTTGCTGTGGAATTAGGAGCTTTTTCATTCCATGTGGCTTTTTCAGCATCCGTTACAAAACGATTATTAGTATCTTGTGTAATAATGGAAGCAGGATGGTTAGAAGGGTGTGTGTAATTGTTTGCATTTGTAGCAATTCCGTCTAATTTCGTTTTGTCTCCCGAACTCATGAGTCCGTTTGAATTAGCTGTTGCTGTGGAAGTAGGAGTTTTTTCATTCCATATACTTTTTTCGGCATCACTTACAAACCGATTATTTGCATCTTGGATGATGATGGATGCTGGATGACTAGTGGGATGGGTATAGTTGTTTGCATTTGCAGCAATTCCATTTAGTTTTGTTTTGTCAGAAGAACTCATAAGTCCGTTTGAACTAGTTGTTGCTATAGAAGTAGGTGTTTTTTCATTCCATGTAGCTTTTTCCATATCAGTGACAAAACGATTGTCAGCATCCTGGATGATGATGGAAGCAGGGTGGTTAGCGGGGTGTGTATAATTGTTTGCATTTGTGGCGACTCCGTTTAATTTTGTTTTGTCAGCAGAACTCATAAGCCCATTTGAGCTAGTTGTTGCTATGGAGGTAGGAGTTTTTTCATTCCATGCTGTGCGCTCCGCACTTGTTATATGTTGTACTGCATCGTTTGCGTGTTGATCCATAGTTGACTTCAAACTATTTATAGCAGCAACTAAAGAAGTTTTTTGAGAAGTCGTTAGTGAATCCATATTTCCTATAACAGTATATATCTCTTGAAATGTAATAGGTTTATCGGGAGTATTTAAAGTTGCATCTTCCTTTTTAAAGAAAATACCTTTTCCTTCTAAATTGGTTGGGATTTCATCTACAATTTCAATGTGTTTTTTAGTCGTATCTAAAAAATGTTCTACAATATTTTGTCCAGTTGAAGGATTAATAACTTGTTCTATCGTTGTTTCTGGATGAAGGGTATTGTAAGTGCCGTTTGAATTTTTTTCATTCATTTTTATTTTTTTGTTTACCATTTGTTCTTAATCCTCCTTCCTCACAATACTTGATACCAAATACCGCCAGTTGGTAATAAAGGTGGAGCAGTACCACTTACAATAATGCCTTCTCCCGTACCAGTTGAACCACCGCCACCAACAGACGAGATGATACCGTTACTATCAATTATGATTGTAGTGCCATCGGGTCTTACGTGGCCTGCCTGTGAAGTAGTTGCGACAATAGAAGTATGAGTAGTTAGATTATCATTTAATAGTTTTGCTTGTGCTGCGGTAACTGCTTGTGATGTAGATGTGCTAGTCAATGTATTGTTAAGTTGGACAATACCTTTTTCAGTTGTGGAAGCATCTACGACTGTAACGCCAGTGCCGCCGCCAGTACCATCTGCACCTTTTTGCGCTAACAATCTCCACCAAGTATTTTGTATTGTCGGTAAAGTAGGTAGGGGATTGTTTTGTGTATTTGCAAGTGCGATCCATGAAGAACCATTTGAGGTTACAATATTATTCTTTAGATAAGCTGTAGAAAGATTAAACGCGCCAATAGAGCGAGTATTGTCTGCAATTGCTTGGGCATTATTTATTGCGATATTCGCTTGAGCAACTGCTTGATTCGCACTAGCTACCGCTTGTGTTGCTTGCCCCGAAACACCCGAAACACTAGTAATTAACTGTTGTAAAATACCGATTTCTGGTGAAGCTCCAATAGATTCCTCATAAGTATCGCCAACAATCTCTACTTTAAATGGTAGAATAGAAACCTTCTTATCAGCCGAATATACAGAAAGTGAAGTAGAAACAAAACCAGGTTGACTCATTTCATTTCCTTGATAAGTGTAACGAATAGTTTTTATGCCATCAGATAATGTTTCAAGTGCACCATAACCAATAACAACCGTTCCGTCTGGAAGTTTATGTGAGACTTCTGCGCTAGTAAAGTCAGTTAAATCAAATGCTTTTCCATTATCATAAATTTTAAAAACTAGTGTAGCGCTATCATATTGTACGAAAATGGGGATAATAGTTGACATGCTTTTCTTTATGTCCACGGATAATATATATTCATTTTTAAACATTTCTTTTACACCTTCCTTTTCAAGTAAAAAAGGAGACGCATATATTTGCTCTCCTTATTATCTATTTATTTCATATTTAATTTAATGAAAATGTAACTTGCAACACCAGCGATAATTGCGGAAAAGAACCATCCCATTGCTTTTTTGAAGGATTTTGGAATATTAATAGTATCCGCTGCTTCAATATTTTCAACTTTAATCGTTACTTTATCTACGTCATTCATTACAACAGCAATATCATCTTTTAATCCTTGAACTTCATAAGCAATAACTTGATTACTTTCACTGATTTTCAGTAGAGCTTGATTAATAGAGTCCAATGATTTTTGATGTAATTCGGCAATTATAGCTAAACGGTTTAATGCTTCTGTATCCTTTTCTAATTTCTTAATACTACGTTCCTTACTAATATCTCGTTCTTCTAGTTTAACTATTCGAGAAATAAGCTCCGTTTTATTGCAGTCGTTTTCCATAGTTTCACACCCATTCTAAAGATTTATTAATCCCCCTTATCTGCGTATCGTTCAATTGCGCTTTCAAATTCTTCACACCATTGATCGTAAACAATTGCATCATCTTTATTTAACTTAATATCACATTCTAAAAGTGCATTACCTGTTATTAAAATCATTTCTCGATTAGCTTCGGTTTCATCAAGAATAAAATCCTCATTCATAAGCTCATTCATTTCGGCATGAAATTTATCCTGTGTTTCTGGAATTAGAATTACTTCTGTTTGTGTTTCGTTAAGTAAAAATTCACCGAATTCATCTTTCATTGCGTATTCATCAAACATTGCTCTCCGATCATTTTGAATAACGTTTGTCGAGTAATTTTCTAATAATCTAACAAATCGTGTTCTCATTCGCGAGCTTTTGCCACTTAAACTAATTTCATAAAGGAATTTGCATAATACATCAATTTCAAAGTTTTTAAATTTCATAAATAAAACTCTCCTTGTTTTCAGTTATAATTTTTATTTAAATAATCCACGACTTAAAGCAACAAAAATTAATCCGACTACATCACTTTCAGTTAATTCACCATTCATTAATTTTAATCGCCATTTTTCACTAATGCCGTTTTTGGCAGTTTCCATTTGTTTTAGAATTTTAATTGTATCTTGTAACATCGCATCTGCTGAAGGCTTGTACATTTTAGTCGTCTCCTTTTTAGTGGGAATAGGGGTAGATACATTTTTATTTTCCGTAATGCATTCCATATATTCGTTCACAATATCTTGCAATAAGTTTTCATATGTTTTACCAATTACTTTTAGCGCGCTAACAGGGTCAACTTTACGTCCAGGATCTAGTTTATGGTGTCCAATAAAACTTGTGTGTGGATTCATTTTGTATTCATAAGCTAACCATGCGTTAAACCATACATATTTTTTATAAGCTTCTAATGTACGATTTTTATCGTTAGGGAAGTAGCATAATTCAACGCCAACTGCAATATCATTCGCATCGTCTCCATAAATCTTATTATCCGTTGTAACATTATAAAGAACGTGCCAAGCTTTATTATTAAGAGGGATGCAAATAATAATTTCTTTATCATCAATAAAAACATGAGCAGATGCAGACATTGTATTTGCTGAATTCTTGTAGTAAGTAACATTCCCTTGAGCGGTTGAATTGGGGTTGCCTGTATCGTGGAGAACGACAAACTTAACACCTGACATTTTAGTGCCGCTGTATCGCTTAGTTCCTTTAGGAAGAATGTCTTGTCTCATAGGAAATTTCATTTTAAAAGTCATGCATATTTCTCCTTTCTAAACTAGTTCGCAAAGGAAGAGGGGATTATTCGTCATTTTTAAGGTCATCGCGGTTCTCACCGATTGAAGCTTTATCGACACTTGCTTCCGCAAAAATATATACGGCCACCGTACCAAAGGCTGTGATTACACCAATGATTTGTGCGATCTCATTTTCACTAACATTAAATACAACCAATAAAGAACCAACAAAACCAGCAATTAAAGCCCAAAACTTTCTTGATGACAGCTTTCTTTTCCAGTCAATTTTCATTAAATATCATCCTCCGAATTATTAGAATTTGTATTGTGTTTTTTTCGATTAGTAAATGACTCAACAGCTTGTACTCCCATGACACCACCAACTACGGTCATAAGCACGGGAACAATCATATCCAGTAAAGATAAATACATTCCGTCTATTTGCGAACCAAATAAAACTAAAAGTAATCCAATTGTTACAAATAAAAAAAAGATGGAAGTAGAAAGAATTAATAAATAATCTTTCGCACTCAGTCCATCTTCATCATTTAAAAATGTTGTTTTCTTCTTATTAACCATTAAAGACACATCCTTAATGAAACTTTATTTATGTTGTGTATTACTCTTCATTTGGAATTGTGTCAACCGTTTTAATTGCAGTTTTCATAACACCGACTCGCCCAAACTTAATCATTTTGTGTGTATCGGTGTTAACTTCACTAATAAACTGATCTAAATCAAAAGTTGAAATTTCCTCACTATATTTAATGCCATCATGTAATAGTAAATTAACGATCATTATAATTTCCCCTTTAATATAATATTTTATTTATGTTAAATTTTATAACGTTCCTCATTCTAACTAATCGAATTGAGTGACGTTCGTAGCTGATTAATCTCACTTGCGTAAATAGTGTCATTTTGATTTCTATACGGTGGAATGTTCGTATTCATTGAGTTAATTGCGTTTCTCGCCTGGTTATAATGATTGTAGGTAAAGGGCTGTCCTGTAATCGCAGTAGTGAATGTGTAGCTGCCAAGCCCTTTGTATTCTCGGAAGGCGTTTATTTTAACGCACAAATTATTCCACTCGGTAGCTGTCAGATTGAAATTACCTCCACTATTTTTCGCATACGTCCAATTAAAATCAGTTGGTCTTGATTTTGGCGTTGTAACTGCACTAGCACCTGACCATGCTGACCACCCACCCGCAGCACTATATGCTCTTACGTATCCTGCATAATAGGTGTTGGGTGATAAATTTCCAATAGCGCGTGATGTAGAAGTTGTTGTGTACGACACACTAATTGGAGTGTAAATTGCAACTTCGTAATTAGTAGCGCCACTCACACTATTCCAAGACGCTACAACTTCTGTACTAGCACTAGCTCTTAGCGTGAATCCCGTAGGGGCTGCTGTAACAGGTGGTGAATTAGTTGTAGCGTAAACCATCGAACTCCAACTAGAATACAATCCCGAATTACTACTATATGCTCGAACCTGTGCTCCATATCTGGTAGAGTGCAATAAGTTTAACCATTGATAATACGTTTGATAAATATATCTTGTTTCGTATAATGGCGCACCCATATATAAATCGTAGTAGGTAGCACCACTCGATCCACTCCAACTAAATGTTATGGCAGATTGTGAATTTACAGTAGGAGTATACATTTGTGGAGTAGGCGGTGGGGGAGGTGGTGAATTAGTATAGGCATAAGCCATCGAACTCCAATCAGAATACATTCCCTTAGAACTATCATACGCTCGAACTTGTGCTCCATATTGAGTGCCAGGTGAGAGGTTTAACCATTGGTAATAAGTTTGATAAATATATCTTGTTTCATAATATGGGTAGCCCATATATAATTCGTAGTACGTAGCTCCACTTACGCCACTCCAACTAAATGTTATAGCAGTCTGGGAATTAGGAGTAGGAGTATACATGGAAGGGGTAGAGGGTGGATAAACAATCGGTGCGGAATCTGTATTTGCCCATTTTGGAGTAGCACTATACCAAGAATTCGTTTGTGCTTCGCCCTCGATATAATAAGCTGTTCCTGCTGATAATCCTGTGAATGTATAGTTGGGGCTATCGTATCCTGTATAGCCAGATTGAACGCTTACATACCTCCATGAACCACTACTAATCCTAAATCGGAATTGATTATAGGTATTTTGACGACTGCCTAAATCAGAAATATCAACAGTGATACTTGATTGTGTCGTACTTATTGTACTTACGTATGCCATTTATAAAATCACCCTTTATCCGAATCTAGCGACAGGCGCAATAGTGCCCCATGAAATTGTAGAGACATCTGAAAAGTCGAGATGAGATGCTGAGAATTTTAAAGTTGACCAAGTGCCTACGATTCTTGCAGCATTACTAAAGACGATGCTTTTTGCGGAAGAGAAAGTTTGGTCGCCTAAATAAATGTTGTTACCAACATTAATATCAGTAGTTATGTTAATGCTTGTGTTCGATGATATTGAACCACCTGTAATAACAGCACCAATAATAGAATTACCCGACAAAGTTCCACTAAAAGTACCTGTAGCAGCACTAAGACTCCCGCTGAATGATCCAGTAGCAGCACTTAAACTTCCACTAAAAGTACCCGTAGCACTGCTTAATTGCCCTCTAAATGTTCCACCCGCAGCATTTAAATTCCCACTAAAAGTACCCGTAGCACCACTTATGTCTCCATTAAATGAACCGCCTGCTGCGCTTAAACTTCCACTAAAAGTACCAGTAGCAGCACTTAGGCTTCCACTAAATGAGCCAGTAGCACCACTTAATTGTCCAGAAAAATAAGCATTGCCGAAGGAATCAATTTCAAAAGTTCTTGTACCACTTGTGTTATAACCTCTAAGTCCAGTCCCATCAAATATTACGCCACGGTTTGATGCAGCACCAGTGCGTAAATCAATTGCCCCATTTTGAACATACAGCCCACGATGATCCATACGTGCAAGCTTTGAAGTGTCGGAAGTATTAAAGGCAGTAATGCCGTTCGAGTTTAATGTGATAGAAGTAGGTAGAGGGGAAGTTAAGCGCAAATCGCTACGAATTGAAGTATCTTTCTCATCAGTATGATTTTTTGCATCTTGTAGTGTTTTAGCGGCCATAATCACTTCAATATACTCGATAGCTTCTCGCAGTCTAGTAACTAAAGTAGATAATCGTGTTCGATATGTGCTAAACGCATTGCTTACAGATGTTTTTTCTGCATCTGTAATTAGGTTATCTGCGATAGCGACATTAATCGCTGATATTAAATTTGTATGAGCTATATCATAGCCCGTAGTACCATTTGTTTTAGCTGCTAATAAATTTGTTTTAGCTGTACTCGCTAAGTTTGGGTTTGCATAAATCATTGTATATTGAGTATCAAAATTTGCTTTTTCATTATTTAATTGCTCAATATGTGCTGCAAGCGCGTGTTTCTCTGCAATATCAATTACGTTATCTTCAAATGCGCCATCTATAATACTACTCAAATCTGCCACTGTGTTGCTTAAAGTTCCAATAGTTGCATCTAAACTTGCTTTAATAGAATCTGCGTATGCTCTTGCATCACCGCCAGCTTGTGCAAGAATTGCTATTTCAATTGCTTTTAAGGCTTCTTCAATACGTTTCGAGAGATTAGCCAACTTTGCTCGGTAATCTGTAAAAGCAGCAGTAATTGCATTAAGGGCCGCTATTTTGTCCGCAGGGGAAACTGTTCCAAGTTGAATCGCAACAGTGATTGCAGTAAGTAAATTAACATGAGCTTGATCGTAACCACCGCCTGTACCACTAAATGATTTTGCCGTTGCTAAATTTGATTTAGGCGTTCCAGTTAAAAAAGAATTTGTATAAATTTCAGTGTAGCGAGCGTCCAATTCGCTTTTTTGAATGTTTATTTGTTCAATATGAACTTTTAAAGCTTCTTTCTCTGCAAGGTCAATTACATTATCTGAAAATGCACCGTATATAAAATCATCTAAATTTGCTAAAGCTTCACTAACATCTTGAAATTCTTCTTGAATACCATTTAATAATCCGTCCGCGTATTCTTTTGCATTTTGTTCGGCACTATTCCATTCGTCTATTAAATTGTTATTAGAGTCACCAATAATTTCAATAGAGCCGCTGTCAATACGCATCCCATATTTACCTTGAGCATACTCACCAATTGCTATACGAACATTGCCGTAATTATCAAACACTTCCTGTAGCGACCCCGAGAAACGAATGATTCCATTTTCATCTTCAATGAGTAAACGACTACCCATGATTAAACGTCCGATAATGGTTTCACCAATGATACCCTGCGCAGTTATGGCATTTGCCCATCTGTTACCACCATCATTACTTAAAGCCAATAGTCCATTTTGGATAACTAACATTCTCATCGGATCACTAGGCGATCTGACAATAATACCACGTTCTGTAATTTCAATGGATTGCAAATAGCCTGCGGTAATATTGTTTTTGATTGTATCAATTGCTCCAAAATAAAGTTGACTGACAAGGTTATTTGCCTCTTCAATCATATCCCATTTAAATTTATTTAAATTAACAGAAGTAGAAGTAGCGTTTGCAGTATAGATTAAATCAAGCAATTTTCTATAATCATCTTTTAGTTCTTTTTCGTTTGCAATTGTGAGGGAAATCGCATCAGACTCAAAATTATAGTTGATTTCGATAATTTTTGCTTCTATGCCAATACGTAATCTATGAGATTCCAATTTTACAATGTCGCCTAAAGATAGTTTTTTCCAGTTATTTTGTGCTTCAAGAGACGAAAGAAAATTGACAAGATCAAGTGTCATATTAACTTTTGGTTCTCTAAATTCATTGAATGCTTTTAATCCATCAATTAATAGATCATCTTCTTCTATAATCGTGTTATTAGTGTAATCTTTTTCAATAATGTATGAATCTAACTCAATTAAATTAGCAGCGGAAAGATGATTTTCCATCTTGACTGTATCGCTTAAATCCTGTATTTCATTTTCTATCGTTGTTTTTTGGGTTTTAAAGTTTTCAATTCGAGCATTACTTGCTGCAATTTCAGTCTCTTTATTCACTCGACTCTGAATGATTAAATCATGTGATTCAGTGTGTCCGTCTCCAGCAGCATTTGAAACGTCTAATTCATCTAAAATTTGAGATAACTCACCAGTTAACAATGATAAAATCTGCTCTTCCTGTTGAATCTCATCTTGCTTCAGTTTTAATGCGTTTGCAAGCGCACCAAATTGACCACCAACAGCATCAAGAGTTAGCCCATAGTTTTCTAATGCAATGCACAAATCGTCTGACATATAATCGGAAGAGGAAATAATATTTCCATTTACATCGCGCTCAAATGGATACATATACCAACCAAAATCTTGAATGAAATGTGAGCCAGTAGGGGTTAGACTGCGGAAGGTTAAACCGTCTTGTCCATATACATAGAGTCTAGTTACTGTTTCTTCTGAATTTGAATTAATGTTAAAGGATTCAAGATATTTACCTTCCTTGAATTTTAAACCTTTATTTGTTCCAATGTTTACGGGTTGATAAAATTCAATAGACAAATTTACTGTGTCCCAAACTAAAACTGCATTAAATTTATCTGCTAATTCGTAAATTGCTTGCAGAATTGTTTGTGAGTCAATTTCATGATTACGAGTGCCCGCAGTACCAACGTTAAAAGCTGCATCAACGTGAGTAACTTTCCAACTTGTATGCTCTAAAATTGAACTTGCAATTTGAAGTAAACTTTGTGCCTCTGCTTTAAAGCTTCTAATTTGTTTATCTGCTAATAAGTAGCCTAAACCAAATAATTTATACGAAAGGTTTTCAGTGCCTTCATCATATTGCTTATTTTGGTCAAGAAAAACAAAATATTCAGTCTGATAGTTATATACCATTTTCACAAGAAATCGGTGCTTAATTTTATCTATTAATGGATTTTCAATCAAGTTATGATTGCGTTCAATTTGAGAGGGGATTGTAAAATTTAATTCATTTACTTTGCCTAATTTAACCGATAATTCAACATTATAAATATCCTTTAGTGGAGCAATAATGGTCTTATCGGGTTTACATAAACTAAATGTAGGTTGTAAAGGTTTTAAATCTAAATTAATTTCACCTAATCTCATAAAATCTCTCCTTACTTATTCAGCTAGGTATACAAACTCATATTCAAAATAGATGTCAAAGTCTCCTATGAATCTAAGGGAATTACTATCTAATTGAAATTCAAGCCATACGTTATTATGGTTTGCGTACCTGTATACATTTACATTTTCAAGTGATGAAATAATTTCTTCATTTTCAAAATCAATAAAAATTTCTTCATTAAATTGTAAGTTGGTTAAAGTAGTGGTTTGGTCAGTGGTATCATTGATAATCGAAATTGAGCCGTTTGCAATCTTTTTAGTGATCCATACTTTCGGCTTAATAACAAAATCGCCTTCATTGTAAATTGAGTAGTGATTAGTTGTAGAAGTTCTTGATTGAACAATATCAGTAGTTGTTGCGGGGCTGTACATGAAAGGGGAGTTGCAGCGTATGTTTATATCAAAATAACCATCTTTCGCGCCATTGTGAGTTAATGTAGAATCGCCTTCGACCATAGCATATAAAATAAACCCAGGCTTTGTATCAAACGTAAGAGGCTTGTAATAAGGTTGGAATAGCCACCTAGCAATTTGTCTCAAGTTATTTCTTTCGCGCCATTCACTTATAAAAACTCTCAAAGTAAAAGCGAGTGGTTCAATGTCCACTCGCGTATGATAAGGTTTATTTTGATTAGCTACTCTTTGTTCAACGATACTTCTTCGAGGTAAGAAGGATTCTTGAAATAAGCCCTCGCCAAGTGAAATGATGTGAACACCCATGTCTTCTGAAGAAATATTATCAAATGTAAAATGAACTGCTTCACGCATTAGCGAATCCCTCTTTCTCTTTTAAGTGTATTTTGCACTTCTGACAAAACTGTTTGTGCTAAACTTTTAGCTGTTGATTCATTTGCAATCATTTTATCAACATGAAACTCCAATGAAATTGATGGTGTCGCGGAGACACTATTTAATTCTGGCTGTCTGATTGGTGACATCTTTAATGGGCTAATTAAGCGTTGTAATGTTTCGAGAACTGAAGCGTATTTAAAGAAATCTTTTGTTTCTTTTTTATTTAAAATAACTTCTTCTTCATGCAGTATTCCAACTTTCCCACCAGAAAATGAGCCTGTATAGCCGCCTGTATTCAATGAAGCAAGTTTTGAACCATAATCTCTAATAAGCTTCTGTAAAGCAGAGGAAGACACTTGCTTCACACCTGTTGATAATAAATAATTTCCAAACTCTTTTTTCTGCTTATCTGTTAATTCTGCTAGAGCGTCTTTAAGTGTAACGTCACTTGAAATAGCAGAGCCAGCTTTTCGCCCCGAAGCTGCTAGAGCGTCAGCTTTATCACGAATCTGTTTTTTAAGATATGGAGAATCTGCCTGAAGACTAACTTCTTCAAATAAAAATTTCCCTGTTAAAACTTGAGCATCCCCTGCACCGAGAGGAGGGGAGTTTGCTTTGGAAGAGTTTGACGAACTAGAATAGCTTGAATTACCAATTGAGCTTCCGTCTTGTATTTCTTTTAACTTGTCAATGGCTTCTTGAAGACTAGTGATAATATTTTGACGAATTGATAGGCCGACTGCCTTCATTGTTCCATCAAGTGTATTTTCAAGTTCTGGCATAGTTGCTTTCATTTCGTCCATATATTCTTTAAATTCTGCCGACAATTCATCGAAATTCCCAGCTACAATATCTGCTTTAATTTGTGCAAATTTAACTTCATCATTTAATTGATCTGTATAGAATTGATCCCAATATTCTTTTAAATCGTCAATTCTTTCTTTTTCTCTCTCATGGTAGTCACTTTCCATTTTTTCTTGCTTACTAATTTGCTCTCGTTTTTCTTCAAGCATTTCATTTAAGTTGCCTTTTCTGTCATCGGCTTCTTTTTTGCGGCGCTTGGTTGCGATAGTGTCATCAATTTTTTCCAATTCTTCATTTAAACCTTTTCGCTCTGCTTTTGCTTCAAGGGATTGATCTAGTGATAAAAGGTTGATTTTACGCAACACTTCAAGACGTTCTTTTTCTAATTCATTCATTTCTTTAGCATAGTCGTATTCCGATTCTTCACGATCAATACTATCTAATTTGTCTTGAATTATTTTTTGATAAGCATCCATCTCATCGCGGTAGTTATCCATGACTCGCTTATGTCGCTTATCTTCTGCTTTCATATCATCATCTATAGAGCGTATATGCATGTCCCGTTTTTGCGAAATGTAGTCTTTATATGCACTGATTAATTTATCTGCTGTTTCTGATGCCAATTTATCATTTGAATCTTTAAGACTGGCTTCTGTGTCTTTAATTACGCCTTCCAAGTTCCAGTACTCTAATGCCAAGTCTTCAAGTTGCTCTTTATAACCTTTTACTATTTCGATGTTTAATTTTTCTGTTCGTATTAATTTTTTCAATTCATTAGTTTTATTCGTGATGGCTGTTTGATTTTGTTTTAGTAAATTTAATTGGTACTCTATCTCATTATTGTAATCCGCAGAGCCTTCATCCATTAATCCCGAAATGGCTTTTGAGCGGTCTATTAAGAATTGAATATCGTCAATTTCCTCGTCAAAAGCACCCATTCGAGCATCAATCTTATCAATAGGAGATTGCAAAATTGCATTGTTTAAAGCTTGCATTTCAATTTTTAATTTTTCTGCACTGATTTTCATTGTATCTAGTGTTTCGGCAGATAGTGTTCCACTATTAATTAGTTTTTCAAGGAAAGCTAATTGTGCTCGATTCACATCTTGCATTTTCGCCATTTGATCTTTGTTACGGTCTAATGTTGCACCATATCGCGCACTCGAAGTATCAAGTGTTTTAATCTTTTCATTTTCAAAATCTAAAATCCGTTGGTAAGTTTCCTTTTTTTGATTGAATTCTTCTAAGTAAGAATTAATTACTCCTACTTCAAGTGAAGAAATGTTATTATCTATTTTTGGGATTTCGGCTTTGATTCTTACTAAATCTGATTGAATTTGATCGATTGCTTGCTGTTCTGTAGTAATAGAAGAAGGGGTAGAGGAAGATGATACTTTACCGCTTTTTGCTGCGGAAACATAACTTGCGGAATCAATAGCTTTGCCTGAAGCATTTCTCGTTTCGTAATGCAAATGTGAGCCTTTGGCACTTCCTGTTTCACCAATTGTTCCAATTTGCATACCAGCAACAATTGTTTCACCGAGTTTCGCAATCGCTTTGTCAAGATGGGCATAGATATGCTTAACTCCCTTATCATCTTGAACAACAACGATATTACCATATGAACTAGCGTAGCCAGTTTGTTTTGAATTTCCACTAGCAATTACTTTTCCACTAATATTAGCATCAAGTCGTTGACCAGTAACACCATCAATGTCAGTACCTTCATGCATTTTTCTAACGCCAGAAATAGGGTGGTTACGCATACCAAAGCTAGAAGTAATCGTTCCGTCCCAGCCATTAAGATTTTTTGAGGTAGAAGAAGAGGTGATAGTGCCTGTCTGTTGAACCTTGCCAGATTTAATTTGTTTTTCTAATGCTGCGGCTTGCTCAATTAATAATTTCTTCTTATCTTGTTCCAGCTTAATTTCCTGCTGCAAAGATGCACGATATTCTTTACTATAAGTTGTCATACCATTGCGTAATAGTTGTTGTTTTTCAATTTCTGCATTAACCGCTTCAAGAGCTTGTTTATATTTATCTGTAATATAAATAGATTCTTTTGTACTTTTCTCAGTAGATTTAGCAGTTTTATCTTGAGCCTTTTCGACTCTATCTAATGCTGTTAATACACCACTAGCCTGTGTATTTCTTAAACCCTCAAGAGATGCCAGCTCTGCTAATTTACTAGCGTAAGGTTCTGCTTTTTGAGTAAGACGCATTAACGCTTTACCAAGATCGTCTACTCTTTGTTTATTTTGCTCAGTTACTCCTTCTGCCATTAATTCATCAAATTCAATTTGAGCTTTTTGTGAAAGTTTATAATAAGCCATAGTTAAATCATCAAGTGCGGCAATGTTTGCGTTAATAAGTCTTATACGAGCATTAGTTTCAGTAAATTGTTTAACAGTAGCTTCTTCTTCTGCGGTAAGCAAATTCTTTTTAGAAGCTTCCACAGCTTTCAATAGAATATCCTGAGCTTTACTTTCTGCTTTAAGGCTATCAATTCGCAATTCACCTTCTTTTACAAGGTGAGGGTATAGAAGAGCCAGTTTTTGCTTAGTATCTATTAGCGCTAACTCTTGTTCTGCTGTTCTTACTGTTGCTGAGGTTAAATTTTCATAACTAAAAATCAAATCTTCTGTATCAGAAATTAATTTTGCGGAAACACCAGCTACTTGCTCTGCTCCACTACTCAATTCTTTCAGTGAGGCTACGTATTTTTGTAATTCTTCTGAAGCTTTTCCAGAACTTTCACCTGACTCATCAAGAGCAAAAGCTTGCGCTCTCGCTGACTCAATAGATACATTATTTGTTTCTGCGTATTCTCTCACAGTCTGTTCGGCAAGGATTAATTTTGCAATATAAGTGTCCACCGCGTTTGCAGCATTTATATATTCAGTTGAATTTTCACCTAAAGAGTCTCCATCTGAATTTTTAAGATTGGTAGAAAGTACTTTTTTAAGCGCCTCTCCATACTCTTCTAAATTAGACTTTTTTCCGTTAAAAGTATCATCAGTTGCATTTTTGAAAGTTTCGATTGCAAAGGAAGCGTCCTTCAATGCTTCATGTATATCATCGTCTTTAAAAACATTAGCAAAAATCTGAATTTCTTCGCCACTTTCGGCCGTTTGGATAAAATCATTGAGCATATTACTAGCAAGCTCTTTTGCTGAATCGTTCATTTTTGTATGAGCATTAATGACAGTTTCCGCGTCTTTAAGGGCTGCTTGAGCGAGATAATTACTAGCTATTTCCACTTCAGTAGTGTAAAGCTGATAAACCCCCATACGGTCAATCAAATCATCTGCAATTCTTGCCATTTTGTTAGAAAGAGTTGTATTACCTTCTTCTGCATATTTAACACGCATTGTTTCATAATGGATAATGGCTTTTTCCATGTCTTGTAGGTTTTTGATTTCCTCTTTATAAACATAATTGCCTTTTGCTATACCATATCTGTGTGCAGCATTTTCGAAATTACCTAATGTATCATCTGCAAGTATATTGTAGCTTTTTACATTTTCTTGCGAAAGTTCTAGTTTTTCTTTATTTTCTCTGTCTTGTTGGATTTTCAGAAGGCGTTCTTCTGCTTCAACTTGAGCTTCTAATAATTTTATTTTGCTATTTATTACACCGCTTGATTGAAGAATACTATTTCCATAAGAATCTTCATAAGCAATAAGACTAGGCATTAATACAGCTAATTCGTTTTGAACCTCGTAGTATCTTTGTTGTGTTTCTAGTGATGGATTATTCTGCATCATATCTTGAAGTATTGAGTATTGTTTCGTTAATTCTTTAATAGAATCTCTACTAGTTAAATAAGATTCCGAAACCGCTCTATTTTCAGCATCTATTTTTTCTTGAGTTTCACGCATTTTAGTCATATTGCGTAATACATATTCAATACCAACGCCTAATGCAAGTAACGCTACGCCAACTCCAGTTGATGCAAGTAAAGCTTTCATCGATGCACCTAACATTGTAATTCTGGCAGTAAGGGCTGTTAATTTAGCTCCTAAACCCGCACTAAGTACTCCTGTTGATATAAAAGAAGATGATGTTAAAGCCATACTGCCAACTAGCGCTTTGAATTTGGTACTTAAAAGCGTTACGCCAACGCCAACGGTAGCAAGAATAATAGGTAAAGCACCTATTGTACCCGAAACATTACTTAATACACCCATTATACCGCTAAAAGCTTTAAGACTTTGGATCATTCCCTCTGTTAAGAAAGCTTCTCCCATCGCAATTGCAAGCTTTTCAATTTCCACTCGCGCTAAATTAATACGGGCTTGTAAAGAGTTCATATAGCGTTCGTTCTCTTCATTTGCAGAACCAACAGAATTAACAGAAGTCTCATACATTTGTCTGTACAATGAATTCGCGCTTCCTAAATCATTTAATAATATCTGCATACGAGTAAGATGATGTTTTCCTGCTAATCCTTCAGTAACAGTAATTCTTTCAACTTCAGTAAGATCTTTTACTTTATTCGCAACCTCAGTATAAACTTCTACAACATCACGAATATTTCCATCATCATCACTTAATTTTACGCCTACCATTGCTAATGCATCTTGCCCTGGCTGACCAACTAAGCGAGGGAGCACATTTTTCAAGAAATTTCCAATTTCTGTCCCACTTTGCTTGGTCGCGGCCGTTAAGCTTCCGATTATGGCATTAGTTTGATTGAAATCAATATTCATAGCTTTTGCTGAGGCCGCAGCTCGGCTATGGCCTTGCGCGAGCTTTTCCAATGTCGTGCTATAATTATTCGAAATTTCGTTCCACGAATCTATTACTTTTGAACCTTCAGAAACTTCCATCTGCCATTGAATAATCGTTGCTGTCAAATACTCTGCGGCTTTTTGTGAGGTGATCTCACCAACGTTTGCGGCAACGAGTCCAATATTTGAAAGGTCTACAAGCTCTTGTCCCTTAAATCCTTGTCTACCAAATTCTGTATATGCGTCTAAAACTTGACTTATACTTTGTCCGAAGCGTTCTGCTGATGCCGTAGCTGAATCAAAGAGCTTTTCAAAATCTGTATCTGCCGACATAACTTTTGCTAAAGAGGTCATTTTAGTATCAATATCTACTATGATACTCATAAATTCTCTAGCAGTTCTTATAGATGAGTAGAAAATAGTGGTAGCTGCCATCCAAATGGGAAATTTTGTCATCGCTATTTTGAACGAGTCTATTAGTCCTATGTTGGTACGTGATGTTTCTGTCGCAAGAGCTTTTAATTGATTTAGTTCAGATTGAGTACGTTTTAATGTTGTATTGAAATCTTTAGCGGAAATATCCATTCTACCTAAATCGATAATTAATTTTCTTCCAGCATCAGTACTGAATGTATTTTTTTGTGCCCGCATAGCGCGTTCAATTTCAGACACTAAATTTTTACGTTTAATGTCATTTTCAATAATTCGTTTTTGCTCAAGCTCTTGCTCTTTCAATGCCTTTGCTTGATCTCTAATCGCTTGAGCAGCATTTTTATTACGAAGAACCATTTCACTCAAATCAGCATTCAATTTTCCGAAACTATTTACATCTGTTTCTTTAACTGCTCTCGAAAGCTGTTTGAATTGTTCAACTGTAATTTTACCTTCAAGTGTTAAACTTCGGATTCTATTTCTAAAATCCTCTGTGCTTTTTGCAGCAACACTTAATTCTTTATGCACCTCTTGAATTTGATGGGGTATCCAAATACTATTAAGCTGTCCCTTATTGGACATCATAGCGTCTTGTTTGAAATTAATATGAGTTGTGATTCCATCTTTTTCAAAGGAAGCTTTGATTTTTTTTAGGTTTTTTTGTCCTTCAACTACATCAAAATCAACTTTAACGTTAGGATTTAACTTTTGTAGCGCTCTTTTTATGCTTTCAATATCTGTAAGTGCGTGTTCTTTTGAAAATAAATCCTTCATGCCTAGTGATTCACCAGTTTGTTTTAGGATTTTATCAACTTCTGCTTTTGTTTTTGCAACTGAACTAGTAATTCCGTCAGTAGCTTTCTTTGCGTTGTCTGAAAATTTAGAGAAGTCCATATTAGACAATTTTTCTAATGCTTTTATCGCTTCTTTGCTAATACCAATTTTAACAGTAAGACCGCTAAGTGTTTTTGAAAAACTATCTAATTGTCTTTGAATATCCTCTCTATCTGAAGTATCAATACCTAACTTCGCTAATAACGTAATATGGTTATTTGTTTTAGACATTTTATTGCTCCTTTCTCTAGTGTAAGCAAAAGAAAAAAGCGACCCATTTACGTTGAGTCGCTAGAAAAGATTTATATTTAATTGGGAGGGGGAGGACTAGTTGCTGTCTGTAAATAATTTGTATTTATCGAGTTTATCAATGAAAACGAGGTATGATGGTTTAGTTAACCGACTATATTTACTTGCGGTTTCTCTATAATGCCCTTCATATGAATTCACATAATCCCTCATTGACTGTGCAAATAATTCATCATAATACAATACTTCTGAAAAACTTTTATTAATTTCAAAGTCTGCGTTTGCGGAAGGGGTAATATAAATTCCTTTAACAAACACATGATAATCTTCTATTGCGGCTACAAATTCAGCTTTAAATTCACTATCAGTGCGCAAAAGGCTATTTTCATTAAGTTGTTTTTGAAGTTCATTTATCTTAATTAAGCGAGGGTTTATCCCAGCAATATAACGCATAGATTCCTCAAACATATTAACTGAAACAGTGCCATTCGCAACGCTATCTGGGTACAAACTTAAATCAATGGATGATTCAGAATCGACACTAATCAAACTCATACCGTCACCCTCTAAGTTAAATTCTTCATCACAACTAACCAACAGTAGGGGGGTAGCTAATAATAATCCAATAAGTTTTGCTTTCAAATGTCCATCTCCTTTATTAAAAAAATATATATGTAAATATTAGTGTTAACATATTATATTTAATTTAATCAAAGATGATGCACAATTATTTAATTATAAAGCCATTTTCGACTAATGCATTTTTAAATGCATCTAACAATTCAGTTGGATTTTCTCTAATTGCTCTAGCTGCTTCACCAATAAAATCACGTTCCTCTGTCCACGGCCCAGGGCGAGTTTTCCAATTATTCTTAATACCATCAACGATTGTGTCGGTAATTAGTTTATTTTTTAATGTATCTTGCCCTTCAGTTAAATTCTCGAAAATGACATAAGCTTCACCATTCTCATTAATACCGAAATCAGTAATTCCCATATTCTGAATATCAGATAAACCACCATCATGTTCTCTGCGAACATACTCCTCAGTTTCAAAAGCACCGTATACCACATCATATACAGCTTGAGACATTGCCATAATTATGACAGACTCAACTTGTCTTGATCTACCTAAAATCTCTGGGAAAAGCATTGTCAGATATTTTTCTAAATCATCATATTTTGTAAATTTAGGCATCTGTTTTGCCCACTTGTTTCTGCATTAAAGGATGGAGCACCGTTTGAGCAGCTTCATTTCGAGTATGTTCTTCCAGCTCGGCAATTTGACCAGCCAATTGCGCAAAAGTTCCAATTCGTTCTAAGACTTTTGAAACTTCATTAGGATCAAACACATCGCTAAACATTGTTTCAAAAAGCCCAATAGCGACTAATTGATTAAAAATATTAACTTGCTTATCTAAAGTAGCAGGAATTTCGTCATATAAATTAGTCATGTACTTTAAAATTAAAAAGAAAATATATTGAATAAAGATTTCATCATCATCTTTAAAGAAATTAAGATTATTTTTTTTATCGAATTCGAGGTTACTGTAAGCTTCTTTCATAAGTGATTCAATGCGTGTATTATCAAATACTTTATAGTACTGAATATAAATATTTTCTTCCTCATTAATTACATGAATAGAAGGGGTCGTTACATCGTTATATTTCTTAGCAATATCTTTCAAGTTAATCTTTTTTTTGCGCTTTTTATTTTGTTTCATAAGTCTTCCTCCTTGTTTTCATTTACATCACTTTGTAAAGCAATGTTTATGTAAAAAAAAGAAGTTGAGAAATTAATCCCAACTTCTAAAAATTTATTTATGTTATTTAATTAAGTGCGTGGAACTTCAACTAATTCGCCCATTACAGTTGAACCTTGTGGAGCAAGGATTGCAAAAGTAACTTCTGGCGTAATAACTGAACCAGATTCAAGACTGAAACTGAAGTCTCCAGATGGCATTGCTTCATCAAAAACAAAATAGATGTCAGAATAAACTTCCGCTGTCTCTAGTGAGTAAGCAATAGTGTGTAATTCTACGCGATATTTTTTAGAGAATTTAGAAGCATCGAATTGAATACGATTACCTGTTACTTGTTCATAATATGAAACTGTAACTTTATCTCCCGCTGCATTAACGAAATCTGAAGGTAAAAGAATTTCACCAGTTGTAAACGTTGCAACTTCTTGCTCACCATCAACATTTGTAACGCGCACTGTATTATTGATTGGTGTTCCAGTAATTGTTACTTTAAATGAGCCAGGTGTTCCTGTAACTGCTGCTGCTTGCACTGTTTCAATTTTTGTAACTCTAACCGTTTCACCTTCTTCAACTTCTACACCTTGTTGCATTGCTAACCATTCTAAGTCAACCGTAGCTGAACGTAAATTTAAATCTAGTGCTTTATCAGTACGGATTTTAAAAATACGACCATTTCCGATACCAGCTCGTAAGTCTTCCTCTGAAATAGATCCTTGAAGCCCACTAAGTTGTAATTGAGCATAGATAGCAGTCTTACCAGTTTGTTTATCAATTACTACGCAATCCGCTACGTCTTGCATTACTAATTTAGCCATTTATTTTCCTCCTAAAATTAATTTCTTTTTACATAAAAAAAACATGTCCAATTAGAACATGCTTCCAAATTTCTTATCAAAACTATCTTTTTCAATCACATGTGATTCCCGTTCATAAAGATTTAAATGTTTATTCCAGGATTCAATTTTTACTTTTTCACTAACTGTTGCAAATAAAGTGGAAGTTTGATAATCGAATATTGCGCCCATACGATAATAAGTCGCATACACTTGATATACCGTCATTTCACAAACATCTTTAAATGAATTTGTTGTACCAGCTACTATTGAAGAAACTATATCTGTAAAAGATGATTCGCCACTTGTTTGTTGCTTATAGCTTCGGCTCATTTCAATACCCCTCTGTATTTCGGGATTAGGGGAAACCATTTCTTCACTAAGTAAATTCATTTCCATAATGAGTTGCCTATATTGCACAAATAAATTTTCATCACTTAGAATTATTTCTGCGGGATCTTCAATTTCTGGTTTGGGGGATATTAATAAAGTGAAAAATTTTTTATAAATTTCAAATAGGGAAGGTTCGCTTTTCACTAAATCGAACAGCGTGAGTTGCTTTATGCTTTCAAGTAAATTCAGAGCATTTTCGTCCTTTTCATCAATATGCTTTTTATATTGATAATACAGATGAAGTATATTTTGAGTTATTAAACTTAGTGAAGTAATATTCACTAAATACTCTTTATAAGTTAAAAATCTAACTTCTCCAATTAATGTTTTTACAGGTTCACCAAATATATATAAGTCTTTTTCATCCATGTTTTATGGCCACCTCACTTTTTACTTGAGGTATATTCATAAAGATGGTCATACCGTCTATATTGTATTGGCGCAACCCTAGCATTGCCAGCTACATAGTCAAGGTGTCCAATCATACCCTTTAAGTTTTCTAATACAATTAGTTCATTAATTCGATCTGAAATCCAGATTGAGCGCATGTCAACTTCATAGTCTTCATGAGTATAAATAGTAATTGTAATTTCTTGAGTAGCTAAGAGATAGTTACTGTAAACCGCTCTGCGCCTGCCCGTAGAAATATAAAGCCGACATAAAGGCAATTCCTCTAAGTCATTCACTTTTTCCACAAGCATAATTCTTTGATCTATAATGTCCCAATAGTTATTCATGTTTTTCACGCTGGGGAGAGTAGAACTTAATGGATCTACTCCAGTTGTGCGTTTAGGTAAATACCAAAGCAAACGCAGCAATTCTTCATCGTTAATTAAAATTTGATAAACGCTATCGATTGCTTCACGCATAGTCCCTTTTTCAATTGCCATTAGAATTCACCTCACGTTTCGCGTTGCAATCTTATATCAACATATCCAACTTCATTAATCACTTTCTCATAAGAAATTGTAGTCACTTTATACTGAGCATTGCGAAGAGTAATAATATAATTGATTTTTGGAATTTGTTGCGGATTATAAGGTAGTTTAATCATCATTGCACCATCTGGAAGGGGAATAGCGGAGTTATCAACAATGCTATAAATCTTTGTTGACATGACGCATGGAATTCGAAATACAGTAGGCGCTGTTGACTCATAAATAGGGCGCTTAAATTCATCGTACCCAATTATAATTTTTGTTGCTTCTTTGGTTAACACAAACGTCTCATTGCAAAGCTCTACATACAATTGAGGATAAAGATCGTACTTTTTACAGTCTGTAGCCAAATAAATTGAATCATCATGGTACACATAGTCTCCAACATTTAAAACTGTTTCTGGCAAAAATAAGATGAGTCTTTTATAAAAAGTCTCTATATCAGATATAATTACTGAATGATAATCAAGATTAGAATTCAAGCGAACTTTAGAAAGAGTAGGGGAGTTTAAAAAATCATTAATTATTTTTCTTTTTGATGCTTGATAAACTGCATCTTGCATACTAGAGCCTGACGCGTTAATTCTATTGCGGTAAGCATCGTATTCACCCATAATCATTCTCCTTTCAGTTCGCTTATTTGCCTATCTATCATATTGGTAATTTTAAATGTTTCTTTTTTTATTTTTTTATGTTGCTCAATCAAAACTTCTTCTTTTAGCTGCTCTAAAATTGCTAATGTTCTATCATGCCAAACTTGACTAGGTAAATTGCCGATAATCTTTTTAAGCCCTTTAATTTCTGTGCAAATGCTGTCAATGTAATCAACTAAATGCTCATTTTTCTCTTCATATAGAGGTAGTATTTTCCACACAAGAGGAATAAGCGTCATTAGATATTGAAGGTACTCATATTTTGAAAGCTGACTCATTCTAAAATTTCCTTTATGCGATGAATGTTATAAGAGTATCTTGACATGAGCACATTAGCTTCACCAGCGACTTTATTTTTCATTTCGATTAGGGCTTTAATTTGATTGGCATTGGAATACATACGATACTCTTTTGAATTAAGATTTTGTTTTAATAAATCTTCTTTAATTAGGTGTGTATCTAAATAAATTGAGAGCATAAATTTTGAAAGGATTAATTTTTCGATGTGGTTTAATTCAACATTAAATTGTTGGAGTTCCAGATCAAAATCAGTTAAATCATGTGAGCAATTTGAAAAATATCCTATAGCGCCTAGCAGCCATAACTGCAAGTTTGCTTCTAGTTGATCGTTAGTAAATGACTCAAGACTATAATCTGTAATTTGGGATAAAAAGAGGGGATATATCTTATTAAAAGGTGTAGCCATTGCATAACACCCGCTTTCTTATTCAATAATTTTGACATCAAGACATTTTTCAATTATCTCAATGATGCGAATATCGAATAATGTTCGATTCATATATTTTTGTTTAGCAATAGAAATAACAGTCTCACGCATTACAACAGGCATTTTTGGAAGTGTCTCTTCAAGACGTTGAGGATTAGAAAATAACTCTTCGACACTATGCTTATCTAGCACACTTTCATATAGTTTTGTGTAATTTAATTCCGCAACTGCATCTTCATTTAAGATGATAATAAAGGCATCTTCGATATGACGCTTTTGTGAGCTAGAACGCATTGCTTGCAATTCACCGAATGGAATCTGCGCAGTATCACCGTACTCTTCTAGTTCAAAAGAATATCCAGAGCGACCAATGTAACCGTACCTACCAGTTGTGTTATTCATAACAGTAATTTTATTATTAGCAGTCAGTGGAACTTTTGGTTGTTTAATTGTTTTTTCGATAGAATTGTTTACTTGGTTTTCAGTTGGAATATCTACACTTTTTGAAGCTGCTGTCTTGCGGCCAGTTGTCTTGCTTGTTGTATTTTTTTCCGTCATAATTTAAAATCCTCCTTGAAATCAATGAGGGCGAATCAACGCCCCCTTGTTTTGCTTTTATTTATTTTAAAAATTTACTTATATAATATTAAACAGTAAAGCGAACGATACCGAATTTATTAGTTAGTGATAAACCAACGCCTGCTTTTTGGATTAAGTAGTGCTCAATAGATAAGTCGCCTTGAATATTTTGCACATCTTCAACAATTGCAGTACCTTCAGTTACAATTTTTACAATCTTATCTGAAGTATTCGGTAAAATTAATAAATCAGTATTTGATAAATTAAACTCATTTGAGTTAGGTTTGAAAGATTGAGTTAATGCTACTGTATCGTAACCACGGAAAGTACCTACATAGCCAAGAGCGTTATATCCATCTTTTGTATCATTGCCTGCGTATGCTGGTTGAATTGGAGCTAAAGCAGCTTTTGTACCAACAACGATTGCAGAACCATATAATGCTTCAACGGCTTGAAGAACACGTAATAATTCTGTTTCAGAGAATGTACCAGAATATTTAAATAAAGCATCGATGCTATTATAAGAGCCATAGATTGCAGCATTTACAGATTCAGCAATTTTCTTTTCATATGATTTTGCAACTTTTTCTACAAGTTTAGCCCAGTCGATTCGCTTAGATAAGAAGCGGTAGAATTCATCGTAAATTGCTACTCCATAAGTAGCTAAGTCAACAGTCATTTTGCCATTTGTTACGCGTTGTTTACGTAAATTTGCAGTACCATCGGCAATAACTGATACATCAAATAACGCTGGATTCTCTACGTCAAATACAATAGCGTCACCCCAGGCAACATTGCGCACTTCAGCAAAACGTCCCATAGTTTCTTCAAGACGATCATTAATGATTGGTGAAATAGTTTCTTGGATAATTTGAAAAATCACATACTTGTTTTGACGGTATACATCATAAGTAATTTCATCTGTACCAATTTTCTCTAAGAATGCAGAGCGTAATACGTCATTTGCATCTGCTTTTGAAAAGTTTCCATTTACTTGACCTTTAGATAAGTCAAGAGCTAATTTAATTAGTTCATTCATTTCCTAATTCCTCCTATATATTAAAAAAATTTATTTTTGTTAGACAGTTAGTACACGTAATAAAGCCATATCACGTTGGTCATAATCAAACTTAGTTAATGCTTCAACCACGAAAGTAGTACGAGAATCTACATTTACTGAATAACCATAATCAGCATTTCCTGTTACTACTGCGCCCACTACTGGAGCTGCCGTAAACATAGAGCGTTCAACTTGGAATTTATCTCCGACAGTAAGGTGATAAGCACGAGCTGCCTCGCCTGATTGAATAAAAATATCTAATTGATCTAAAGACTCATCAGCTTTCACTTCTGGAACGGCAACTAATAATAATTCTTTATCTTTAGCTGGCGCTACTGCGTTCATTAATTCACGCTCTCCAGCCACAGGTGTACCTAAAGCAACTAAAGAACCATTTAATAGTCCATTTGCAACTAGAACAGATTCGATGTTACCGTTTGATTTCGCTTGCAGTTTATCTAAATTTACTTTTGTCATTATTTTTTTCCTCCTAAAAATTTTCTTATTTATTGTATTTCTCGAAAAGGCCGCCATACGGAGTAGGGACTACGTTTTCTTCTTTTGATAAAGGTAAAGCAACTTTATTTACTTCTGCATTTGGAATATTTGAAACTACTGAAAAATTCTTCTTACCATAGATCGCAAATAATTTATCTTCTACGTCTTGGATTTCCGCATCTTTCATTGCCTCAAAGACATTCGTAAATTCTTCTTCTGATAATTTATCAGCAAATTTTGCTTTAATATCTAACTCTTCACGTTGACGCTTGTAAGCGCGTAGTTCATCGAGTTGAAGCTCATTTGCTAATTTTTCTGCTTCAATACGTTCAAAATTTGAAGCGAAAGATGTTGCAGCACCTTCAAACGGCACATACTCAATCTTCACTTTTACAGACTCTTCGAATTTAATTTCAACGTTATCGCCAGTCATAGCGTAAGGCGCTTGATAAAGTTGATAACCATCTTTGATATTTTCAAAAATTACTAATGTATCCGTATAATCTACGTACCAATAGCTGCGACACTTATCACCCCAATGATCAATATGATCTTCTTTACTTAAAGCGGCTCTAATTTGCTGCTTCATTTGTTCACCAGAAAGAGCGAACTCTTGAATCGGCTCATTAACAACAGGCTCATTAGATTCAAGCTCTGTATCGGGCGTAACCTCTTCATTTACTGGCTCAAGTTCAAACTCTGTGTTTGTAGAAACTACTTCATCTTGCACTTCTTCTTCAAGATTAGTATTTACATCTAATTCGTTATTGTCTTCCATTTCTGTACCTCCTTCTTGAGAAAATAGCGTGTAGAATTCTTGCATCTTTTTCTCAATAGTATTTTGTAGAGCTTCTTGTTTAGAAAACTCGATCTCTACTGTAGAATTTTGCATTGCTGGAAGAACATCTTCTCCGAGTAAGCAAGCGCCAAAAAATTCAAATGTCTCAAATTGGAAAACTCCATCTTTATCAAATGTGCCAGAGTACTTATCCGACAACTCCATTGATTGACTTGTAATACCTTTTTGTTTCATGATGTTAGTTGGCTCATCCCACTTAGTCCACATTAATGCGTCCACTACTAAATATTCTTTTTCTTCACCTGAATCTGTGACACGCATTTCCCAACGGGCGTTATTCGCTTCGGGAATCACCCCTACAGCAGAACCTAAATATTTCAAATTAATTTCGCCTTCTTCATTACGATGAAGAACTAAACGATGGTCGCTAAAATCCTGTTCTCCTACTGAATTTTCTTCTATAAAAGCTAAGATTGGTGTGTTTGCTAAAGTAGGAATTGCGTTTTCGACAACTTCTTTACTGAAGCTTGAGCCATTAAAATTAATTCCTGTGTGCATTAGCCAAATCTTCACTTTCAAGAATCTAGCGTCATCTTTTTCATATTGTTTAATGTTTTGAAAGATCGCTGGTAGCTTAGTGTTTACTTTTTTTTCTGTCACTGTATCACCACCTTTCATAGAAAGAAGTTAATTAGTTTTAATTAGTTTTAATTAGTTTTAATTGGTTTTAATTAGTTTTAATTGGTTTTAATCTTCTAAGTTATCAATATCAACTTGTCGGCTATCTGATCTTTCATCTTCAGAAGTTTGTGGTCTTCCAACTCCTGTATTGCTACCATCTGTTTGAGTATGAGAAGAAGTTAAAGGAATAAATAAATCTTGAAGTTTAAAAATTTCGTTCTCTAGTTTTGTCTTATTTAATATTTCAATAGGAGATAACCCCAACGAGGCAACCATTTCCATTTTTACGGGAGCGCCAAATTGCGCTGCTCTTAAATAGCGATCAAACACTTCTTTACGACTGAAATTTGTTGTATCAATAAATTTGATGTAAAACTTCAAGTTCCCAGATTGTTTTTTTAGTTTCCGATTAATCCATCGCTCAATTTGATTCAGCGTGTTATACAAAAGGTTTTCATCGGCCATGATACTTTTACTAATACCAACGGACGTATTTTTATCTGAATTAAACAGATATTGAGAAATAGCAGAATCCGTATAAACTTCGCGCTGCGCTTGCGCAATTGTATCCATATCGCTAATGTTTTTTTCCATCTTAATAGGAGATAATTCCATTGGAGAAGTAGCTACACCGACACCATCGGGAACAGCAGAAGATAATTGATTATGGAAAAGCATGGCTGTCTCTAAACTTATTTTAAAAACGTCAATGTCTGAAGTTTTATCGTCTATTGGGATTTGTTGAGATAGTAATAGGAAGTTATCCATTTTAGCTTTAGATTTTTTGATTTTTTTATAATCGTCTAAATCAAAGATGGACTCAAATACAGTATTAAAAGGGGGAAGAGCGTAGTCAGTAACATCATCATTAATTTTGATACAAATTGTTTTGTTTGAATCTAATTCAAGCCATTTATTTGATTGTTTGTTTAAGGTGTAAACTAGGTGCTTCACTTTAAACTCTTCTGGAAATAGTTCTAACTCAGTGGGATACTTATCAAAATAACTAAAATCAAATGCAAAGTTAAATACACCATCTTCAATAGATGATATTTGACAATAATCTGCATTCAACCGTTGAATAAAATAAGAATCTTTTGACTCATGTTCATACCCGTAAAAAACATCTTCTTTAAAACTTACTTTTAAAACTTTACTCATCTCATGTTTTAAATTTAATTTATCTACGTATTGAGCAGATTTTTCATATGCTTTAGTAATTTTATCTGCGTTAAACTTTAAAGGGATGTCAACAATATTTAATGTATAATCGTAGGTTGGTAACGTAGCAAAATGTCGTACAATCTGACGATATTGGGATGAAACATTATAAAGATAATTCGATAACTGACGTAGCTGTTTTTCGTATTTAGCGGGATTTTGTAAATATTCTGCAACCATTTTAGAGTCGAATCTAGCCAGTGCAGTAGGAGTAGGGGATAAGGCTTTATTAAGATTTTTTGTGTTCATCTTGCGAATTGCGGTAGCAAACTGTCCTAAAAGCGCCTGTTTCTTTGATTCCACATCTTCTTCGTTAATCTTCTGATTTACCAATTCTTTTGACATGTGCATCCTCCTTTCTAGTAAAGTTTAGGTTTTTTATACATAAATAATTGAGCGGGTTTAAATTCTTGCTTTGTTTTTCTGTTTTTTGGTTCAAGATAATGGCTAACAAAGTAATTTAGATAGCTTAATGAGCTATATCTATCCTTACGTGCTGAACCAATTTCTTTCAATGATACTTCGCCTTGATCGTTGTAAGTTGCTTCAAGATTAATTGTTTCATTAATAAGTAAGCTTGTTTGAATAAAAGGCATTTTAAATTTAATTTTTATATCTTCGGGCAAGCTTTTATAGCCCTTTAATGTCTCTAAAATTTCCTCCGCATCATTCTCATGCAGCATCAGTTTTAGTTTTTTATTCCGCAAAGAATTTTTCATCGTAACAGCAATTTTACTGTTTAGCTTGGATGTACCTTGTATAGAGTAAATAGCTTTTTGTGCATTTGGGTAAACGCAACGCTTCGCTAATTCGTCATCATTCATACATTTCAATGGAGGATATTCTTGGCCGTTTCGCGGGTCAATTTGTCCTTGTCCTAAAACGTCTAATAAAAATATTCCAGCATTTAATGTATCAAGTACAAGATAGTCTGCCGCAAATTCATTGAAAAGTTGATTAATTCGTAGTGACTGCTCACTTACGATTCCACCATCAAATGTTTCTGAATAAACAACATGACGCTCATAACCATCCACAGTAGGAATTAATCGCACACAAAAAATAGCCGTAGCATCGTTTGCGCTACCGCCTTTTGTTGCAATATCGGCCGAAATAATTCTTATTTCTCCTGTTTCTTTTTTTGCATATGGTTTCTTATCATTAATATAATCAGCAATTTCAGAAGGGTAGAACGCTTTAGCTACTCGTCTATTTTTATTAAGGTCTTCAAAACTAAAGTATGACTTTTCATTTTCTCCAAACCATAAGGCTTGCATTTCCATTTCCCATCCAATTGCGTCAAAGTCTGCTTCTGACATTTCATCTAGTACTTGCTCTTTCATAAGCAGTCGCTCTTTAATTGCTAGTTGATAGGGGAGACTACAAATAAAATACTTTTTACCTTCAATCATAGATTTAAAATAAGTTTGCGCTCTATCCCACGACCAATGTGATTTATAGTAGCAAGAACTTAAATAGATTTCTTTATTACGCTCTTGTAAATGCTCATATTCTGGGTATGCATGATAGCCTGCTTGTCGAGGAGTTGTTAAGAACTTTCTTAAAACTTTTGTAATAATCGGTAAATCCACTTGACGAAACTCATCAATAAGAATTACATGTGCTCGCGCAGAACGTGCATTGTCATTTGAAGTAACAACCATTATGCTTGAGCCATTATGAAACAAACAGCCTGGGCTATTTACACCTAGCTTCAAGTCTAAAATTTCTCGCCTTAAATTAGGGGAGTTAATCATAATTTGTTCTATCTTTTTGAGTACACTGGTGGCTTGACCTTTAGTTCCAGACGCAATTACTACAATAGTTCCAGGATACAAAATGCACCGACAAACAGCATAAACAGCAGACAAAAAACTTTTCCCTTGACCACGCGAGGCGAGGTACATGAAATAGTTATTAGTTTGCATTGCGAAAATCAGTAATACTTGAAATAATTTCAGTTGAATACCTAAATAATCTCTTGCAAATATATCCATTCTGAATCTGTACCAAGATGCCCAAATAGCAATACCGCTCATCATCTTTTCTGATTTCGACTGTACAGTTCTATGATTTCGACCAGTATCAAATATATTCATACCTCTAGTCGATTTATTTCGATTAACTTGAAAATTTTTAAATCCCGTCATTTAGATCACCTTCATTATCTAAGTCATCTAATAGTTCTTCAGAGGAGACGGTGTATTGATCCAATTCAGCATAATACTCTTCTTCATTTTTATTCTCAATTCCAAGCATTCGCATTAAGTGTCCCGTGAACCAAACAGACAGATATTTTCCGACTTTATCAGTAGATTTCCATTGCTCTTCATCTGGAATTGGTCTTGTTTCTTCCCATTTTTTTACGAGTGTTCCAAATGTCTCTTGTTCAACGCTTTGAGCGCCAGTCTCTTGCATTGGCTTTAGATTAGATGAACCAAGTAGATCTTGATACGTCTTTAATTCGTTCTTTACATCTTTGCCAGCAGCACGTTTTTTACGAATATCAAGTTGAGTTAAACAAATTTCACGAATTAGATTTTCCATTGATTTTCCCGAAATATCATATTGCGAACCGAATTCAGCAAATTCACCACTTAGCCAAATAAAGTCCGTTTCCGTATAACCTTCGCCCCAAAAATCCACAGCATTTTGATATTCTTGCACAGTTAATTTAGTAGGCTTTATTTTTTTTGTTATATTACTAATATCAGTTAAAGCAACTAACGAGTCTGAATCGGTAAATCCCACGTTTTTATATTGCATCATTGAATTGACCATACGAACGTAATCCCGTACATCACCTTTAAAAAGGTTTTGATAGAAGGGCTTATTAATAATGCGTAATAATCCAAGCAATCCTTCATGTCCATTTTCATCGACAATTTGTAGTACACAAGCCTTACAAATATGCATCTTTCCAGATGGGAAAAACATTATATCTGCATTGTAATAATCATTTAATACTTTAGGTAAATTACATAATTCACATATTTTTTTTGTTGGTTTTTCTTTTTGTTTTTTTAGTTGTACCATATAAAGCTACTCCTTCTCTGTATCAAAGAGGGGTGTTGTTTAATTGAATTAAAAAAAGACTCTCCGCAGAAAGTCCTTAATAATTCAACTAATTTAATAATTCATCAACAATCCCATATTTGATACCTTCATCATCTGCAAACATAAACCATTCAATATCAGCTTTTTCATCATATAATTCTTCTGAAATGGTTGTGTTTTCTAGGATGAATTTTTTAATTCGTTGATCTAATTTATCGTAGAAAGCCATTGTTGACTTCACTTTATTACTTGTTCCATGCGCACCCAATGAACCATCGTGGATTAATAAAACTGTATTAGGATATGCTAGGCGAACGTGTCCACTCATTAAGAGTAAAATTCCCATTGAGGCTGCACAACCAACAGCTATTGTCATTACTTTTGTTTTACTTGCTATTACCGCATCAATTGCAGCGAATCCCGCAACCGTATCGCCACCATTACTTGTAATAAAGATTCTAATTGGTTGACGCTCATCGCCAACTAAACCAGCCTTATCATCTTCTTCATTCCATTTAATAATCCAATAAACAATAGTATTTACGATATTTGAGTCCACTTCATCATTAAATAGAATTTTGCGTTGGTGATAAGCTTCCCACATCTGATAATCTTCCATTTTTGCAGGAAAGTCTAAAGTTAAATATTCGTCACTTAATCCAAAAAAATTTGGTTTTTTTTCGCTCATATAATTTTCCTCCTAAGTATTGAGTAGAGGATAGCGGATAGAGATTGTCTATCATTTCCGTAATCGTTAGCTTTTAAGCCAGTTTTGAAACTTCTCATTTAAATTGTGTATCTTAATTATTCCAACTACGTAAATTAAGAAAATAATATCTTTGATTCGTTCAATGATGGAATGTAAGAAATTCATTTATATCATCCTGTATTATAAAATTTTACTTATGGGGCTTCGGTCGGTCTAGGCATCACTGTGTTGTTTCTTTTGTTTGAAAATTTATATAGAACGTAGCTTTACGCCCATGTTCATTTAGCCACAATAATTTTTGGTGAGGCTTGCTTGTCCAACGAGCATCTTTCGCATAATCATCCGTACCGCCAAATGAGCCGTTAACAACTAAGTCAACACCATGATATTCATTTTCAAAGTTTTTATGGTAATGGCCGAGGAATACGGCAGTAGGGAAAATCCGTGTCATCATTGTTAAATCTTGAACTACTTTACCAAGTCCATCTAAGTGACCATGAACCGCGAAGTAGTGATTGCCAAGAATCTCAGCAACAATAATTTCACTATCTAGTTGATTATCGTGAAAGACAATATTTTGGTGAGCGTGAAGGCGAGCTTTCATATACCATACGATGAAGTTATGAAAACTTTCTGTACGAACCTCTTCTTCTTTACGTGAAGCTGCTCGATCATGATTACCTTTAACATTATAGTAATGAACCTTTTCAAAATTATTACTAAGAACAGAAAGTAGTTCTGATAAAGCTTCTGCAATTTTCTGAGTCGATTCTACTGCATTTTCTGTTTCTGAAAGCTTTGTCATTCGATGAATGATACCGCTAATAGCATCACCTAATTCAAAAACATGAATTTCACTAGCGCCCGTTAATTTTTGATGCTCTAACACATCTTGAGTCAACTGATTCAAACGCAGATAAAAAATATTGTCATTGTATTTATTCCAATAATTATTAGTTACCATGCCTTTGTGCAAGTCGCTTAATAGTAGTGCCAATACTCCATTAGTATTGTTTTTTGGGGAAGGGGAGAGCCATTCAAGAGGTTTTTTATTATTAATGTCGTCTTTGATTGAATCCAACATTTTTTTTAGTAAGTGGTCTAAACGTCCTTCATGACGTAGATATTGTTTATATTCACGCTTTTGATCTTGAAATTGAATTTTAGCTAGTTCTATATCTTTCTTTTTCGCTTCTAATTCCAGCAACAATTGATTATCAAGTGTGCCAGCAGCAGCTTGCTCCTGTTCGGCTAACATTTCTCTCCAGGCGTATGAAAGTTTTCTCAAATGGTCAGAACTACAGCTTAGTTCCAATAACTCCACTAATTCAAGCCAATCTAAATCCAACTCTTTATTTAACTTTGCCATACATAATCGGATTTTATATTGAAAATCAGATTCATCTTGTTTGCGGTTAATAATTGAGTGATTTAGATTTTCATTTATCATCGATCACATCAATCTCATTTTCTTCTTTAATTGAAAAACTAACGTTTTTTTTATTAAAAGCTTCTAATTCTTTAAAAAAGTCATATGTCAATTCATCATCTTTTGTAAATGAAGTTAAAGTAGCTTTTCCCGCTTCCCAATCAATTTCAAGAAAGCCTTTGCCGCTTGTTTGATTCACATGTTTCATTTAGTAATCTCCTTTTGCTCCGTCATTTTAATTTCTTCAGTTTCCTTGATTGTGACAAATTTATTATTAAAACGTTCATATCCAACACCATAAAACTCCTCAAAAGTTTTAGGTTGCGGCCCACTATATTGAGGAGCAAACGTTTGTTTATTTTTTCGTGCTTCTTTTCTTCGTTCATATCGGGTTAACACTCAACCATCTCCTTAAACTCACTTCTTGTAATCTCAAATTAAATCAAATTAAAACAACTTATTCTCATTTCAAACTACAATTAAATGCTAACTAATCAGCTAGGCGGCTTCCAATGAAGTCAAGTAAACAAACACTTCTTCATCCGTAATTCCTAGATTTTATAAAACTTTACTAATTGAATTTTCAATACTGATAATTAAGAACTTTAATACTTGAACACTAAACACTGAACATTTAACGTTGAACTTTCATACTATTTGTCAGTACCCAACATCCACTTGTTGTGTAATATAGTTATATTTTAAAGGTTCGCACCTCATAAATTATAGTAAGAGCATAACGCTGCTCTATAGGCGTGTTTAGTTATATTGGAATTCAATTAATTAGCAAATTGGTTATACAAATAGATTAATCAATTTCTAAATAGGTGATAGCATTAGAGGTAGACAATACTAAATCAACTTCCGCTTCAAAATTATCAATATACAGTTCTAGGTTGTTAATGATTTTTTTAATATCAATAGGATCAACTAATGAAGCACTATGAGATTCTAAGAAATTGCTACGTAAACTTTCAGCTTCAGAAGCTTTACTTTTATCATTACCGAGGAAAGTCTGTACCATCATGTCTGCACGTTGCATAACGTCCAAATTATGTTTATCAACAAGTTTGATTGAAGCAGCTAATTGACGTTGATAGCTAAATAGGAGAGCTTTGTCATATTCAATGGAATTTTTACGTTCAATTGCTTCGGCAACAGTCATTGTTTCTCCAGCAATCGTAACGCCTGTTGTTGCATTAGAAACTACAATTGCACTTTTAATAACATTTCGGCGCTTGATTAGATCAGTGACCGATTGTTGACTAGCCTTAATTGTTGCATTCACTTCGTCAATATTCTTAAATAATTTTGGAACATCCTTACCTTGCTTAATCGATACAAATAAAGCGTTATTCGTTGCCTTCTCAATACGTTTGTCCAACAATTTTAACTCAACCAGTGCCCCAGCGATTGATAATGACATAAGTTTAATCCGCTCCTTTTTTTCGATTGGTACTCGTACTAATTAGACAAAGCTTTTGCCTTTACGAAAGGCACTTTGAACTTCTTTAGCACGTTCTAAACCTTCAGCCGATAGCTCAAAAATGGCTACTTTAATTTTACCGTTTTCTTGATATTCAATGGAATGATACTCGGCCGCTTTAACATATTCGACTTTTTTATTTAGCTTGTTAACCACGGTTTTATAGTAGGGGAATAAATCCACTACTGCGTATCGTAAGCCATACATTGTTTTAATTTTACGAATGTGTAGCAAATTAGCGCCTCCTTGTAGCTCGTTTTATTTACGTAATGTCATTAATTCTGCACGTTCTGCGATAGGGGAGCGATAAATAGTCTGAAGTTCAACTTCACCATAATAATCTAAACCTCTGAATACTTCACTTGCTGCTCGCATTCCGTTATTGACACCTTCAAATGCTTTATCATCCAACTGCGTTGAATTATCGCCTTCGATAATAAGCTTGCAATCTATACCAGTACGTTGAATCGCTAATTTCATTAATTCACGCGATGTGTTTTGTCCTTCTGTGATGAGAATAATTGCATTCATTCCCGTACTATCAAAGCCGCGAATATCGCTCATTGGTAAAATTACTAATTCTTCTGTGAGCAACATTGCTGTTACTTGATCGTAACTGCCCATTTTAGCAGCCAGAATATTTCCGATAGAGGAATCTAATAATTTTGTTTTTAAATCACCTTTAACTAATCCATGATAATAAGCACCATAAGTCGGCACAGCATTTGAAAAGACTATGATTTTGCTGTACTTTCCAGCCTGCAACTGCTGCATTGCATACGCTAAAGCAATTTGTGTTTTTGCTACACCTGCGCGCCCACGGAACATTACAAACTGATTTGTTAAAACTGCATCAATTGCACATGCTTGATACAAGTCACGCGCTTTAAATTCACCAAGTCGCAATGACTTCAAAGCTTTACTTTTGATACTGATATAATATTCACCGTTATATTTCAATGCCTGGTAAGGTTCTTTTGTAAAGGGATCTTTAATAATTAAATATTCATTAACTAATAAATCGAATTCATTCTTATCAATTCGAGTATCATGAAAATCTTGAAATTCCTTCGGGGTCATTTCAACTTCTTTAAATCCTTTATAATCCGACTCATAGCTTTCAAAACCTTCGTTGAGTTCAATTGTTTCAATGCCAAAAGCTTTTGCTTTAAGTAGGAGCAAGATGTCATTTGTAAGGAGGGTGTAATTAGGGTTTTCCACAAGACAAGCGATAATCCGATTGTCTACATAGGTGTTTTCGAATGCTTCACCTAAAATTTGCTCTGCATCATAATCTACAAGATCAAAATATAAATCATTTTGATTTTCTTTAATATGTCTGACAGCTTCACGCGCTCTATAAGCTAATTCTTCATTTCTTGAAGTTTTTAGTTTATCCAATTCTCGCAACACGCTACCGAGGACAACTTTTTTGAAGCCTTTAATATTATCTAAGTTAGAAATAAAAGCATTTGTATCAACTAAGCAGTATTTATCGACCATAGTTCATATCTCCATATCAAAAACAAAGAGTGCAAAAAGCCATTTGAAACATTCCAGAGACTACAAACAGTGCGGTCAATTTCATGTTGTTATTGTGAGAGGATAGAGTTTTACACTCTTTGTTCACTTTTTTATTTTACGAGGGTAAAAATATTTATCGGGGGATATTTAAAAATTTACTTATGTTAATGACTATTAAATTCATCTGTATCATGTAATCCAAGACTTATTTTTTCTTCAATACTTGAATCTGAAAAGTTAATGTATCGTGCTTTTTCGGCTACTTTTTTGTGTCCTTTAGTAGTCCATCGAACACCTTTATTCATTTCCATTTCATCATTTTTTGAGAGTAACGCTTTATCGTGCTTGCCTCTTTGATTGGGCATCTTGCTGAGATAAAAACTAATTTTATCCATGATGTGTACTGTATTTAAATCGTTCCAAGTGTAGCGAAAGTATTCTTCAACAGTCATTTTCATATTGTCAAACACTAGCTCCGTCTTTAAAAAGTAATTAATTTCGGCTAATCTTTCTTCTGGCTCGATTAGATCGGAGAATAAAAATGACTCGCCATTTGAAAATTTCAATTTCATAAAATAACTCCTCTAAAACCATTCATATCTTTGGGAGGGGATTTACCTACGTTTTTCCGTGTGAACGCTGTTTTCGCATTTACGACAGTAGGATTTGCAACCATCTTTGTTTCGCGCGTCTTGGCCGAAAAACTCATCAATTGCGGGGAATTTATTTTTACATTTGGAGCAATCCTTTAGTTTTAGGTTAAGCGTATGGTGATAAATCGTCATTCGCCAGTTCCATAAATTTTGTTTTACGATTTCTTTGCAAATAGTATTAAGGCGCTTCCGAATGTTTTCATTTGATTTTAAACCTAGTTTTTCTGCAATTTCTTTATAGCTGTAACCGTGCTCATAGAGCTTAATGATTTGCAATTGAGATTCATTAAAAGCACATTGATTAATAATTTGGTCTAACGATGCATAAGTAGATAATAGCTCGGTATTTATACCTTGTACTTCTCCAGCTACATCATACGTATTGTTCATTTCACTATATAAATAGTTGTCGTATTTATATCTAAACTCAATTAAGAGGCGTACTACATTAATATCTGAAAACGTGAGGTTTTTATAAAAAAGCCCTTTACTTTCTAAGTCAATTTTAACGCTGCCCAATTCAAAACCTCCATGTAACACTAGCGACTTGTTGTGCGGGGAACTACTTAATAATGCGGGGGGGAGGAAACTATTATATTTCCTATACTTTTATTATCTTCTTAAAATTGAGATTTTTAAACAGTAAAAAAAAATAAATTTTTATTTATGTTAATAAAAATAAAAAATTGAAATATAACCGACATTAAGTTGTTTAGCGTTGTATTTTAAACAAAGGGGTTATTTGATGGGAGATAATACAATAATGGAGTACGAAGTAGAAGTGTGGATTGAAAAAGAGGTTTTTTATAATAATGATACGCTACATGGAATTTACGCTTGCAATCCAGTCAATTACGATAAGCGATTTATAAGAACTTCTTTTGGCAGTATTGCAATTCAAGGTCAAACACATCGCTTAATACAAGACGGAAAATACAAAATGAAGCTTGAAGGGCCGCATAATCATAAAAAATATGGCATCTTTTATAAGATATTAGCTGTTGAATCCGAGAAATTAGAAACGGCCAACGCTCAAGAACAATTTTTAAAAGTTATTATTACCGAAAACCAACTCAGTGCCTTAAAAGCTGCTTATCCACATGAAAAGCTAGTTGACTTTATATTGGCAGACAAAGTAAACACCGCAATGACAAAAGGAATTAAGGCTGAATCACTTAAAACTATTAAAGCGAGAATCAAAGCCAACTTATCTCTGGCAGAACTAATTACAGTGCTAAATCAATTGGACATTTCCACAAACCGACTTACTAAAATCCTACAGCATTTTGGCCGTTCCGCAATGTTAGCCCTTGAAACAATTGAAAATGATATATACGAGCTTTGTAATATTAAATCGTTTGGGTTTAAAACGGTAGATGAAATGGCATTAAAAAGAGGTGACGATCCTAACAGTAAAGAAAGGATTGAGGCTTGTCTTGTCTACTACATTAAAAAGGATATTGATACGGGGCATAGCTGGTCAATCAAAAGCGAAATCTTAGATGTAGTCTCTGAAACACTTGGCTTATCAAAAGGGATAGTAGAAAGTACGCTCATTAATATGTCTTCAAATAAAATTTTTCAAAACGATATTCAAGTTGCTCTAACACACACAAGGCAAATTGAAAAAATGATACTTCAACATCTGCTGCGCATACATCAAAGCTATATACCGCCCGACATTAGTGTTATCGCATCTCGCTTAAATCAAACTGAGATGGCGCAGGGGTTTAAATTTACTGAGGAGCAACGGAAAGTTATTATTGAAGGCTCACAGCATGGCGTAATAATTTTAAATGGTTTGGCTGGAGCAGGAAAAACGGCAACCGTTAAAGGGATAATTGACTCTTTAGATAAAGTGAATTATATGACCGCTGCTCTTAGCGGAAAAGCAGTAAACATCTTATCTCAGCGCAATATAGAGGCATCTACCATTCACCGAATGCTTGGTTTTATAGGTGGGAAATTTGAACACAACGAGACTGACCCTTTATCCTATCAAGTCATAGTTTTGGATGAAATGTCAATGAATGATGCACTTTTAGTCTATAGTGTGGTAAGCGCAATTCGAACTGGCGCGAAGCTAATTCTTGTTGGCGATAGTGGTCAATTGCCTGCGATTGGCTTTGGTGATGTTTTACGGGATCTACTTGCTACAAATTTATTTCCTAAATATGAATTAACACAAGTACACCGACAAGCTGCAAAAAGTGGTATTTTAATGTTAGCAAACAGTATTCGTAAGGGAATACAACCACTTTCCTACAACGAAGCAAATATAGTAGAATATGGAGAAGCCAACGATCAAACACTGTTTGCTTACCGCGATAAAAAAGAAATTCTCAGTGGAATTATTGAGATTGCGGAATCATATAAAGAAAAAATAAAAGCGCCTGAAGATCACTTTGATTTTCAAGTCATTGTGTCTAATAAAGAGCGAGGCGAATTGAGCGTTAAAAATTTGAATATTCGTTTGCAAGAAGTGTTCAATGGGGGAAATAAACCGTCTATTAAGACTAGTGCCTATGAATTTAAAGAGGGAGATAAAATCATTACGAAAGGCAATGTGTATAATAAGCTTAAATTCCCAAGCACCAATAAATATTTTGAAGTATTGAATTTCGTTAATTTTACAGATATAAATCAAGTTTTAACATATGAGCAACAAAGAATTATAAAACCGTATGTATTTGATTTATTCAATGGGACGTTAGGCTATATCGACAAGATTGCTCGCAACGGAAGCGATACTGTTATTTTTATCCGTTTAGAAGGTCATGAAGGGGTAATTGCTTTAGATGTTGCAGAACTAGATAAAATCGACATGGCCTATGCTGCGACTGTTCACCGATTACAAGGAAGTTCAATTAAAAATGTTGTATTTGCTTTAGACTTTGGTTCATATAAGTTATTAAGTAAACAACTGGTGTATACGGCATTAACCCGTGCTTCCGAAAAAGGGAAAGCTTTAGTAGAAACCAATGCGCTCCACACCGCAATTAAAACCGATGCCAGCAACAGTCGTAGAACATTTTTACAAGAATTTATTAACGAAATGACATAAATAAAAAATGATAAAGAGGTAGTGATTATGAAAATTGAGAACTTAAAAGAAAACATGGTTTTCAAAAACTATAAGGAACTTTGCGTCTTTTTAGGAATAAAGATTGCAGGCGGCAATTCTAAGCAAGCGCAGCTAAATGAACTCGCTCGTCATTGCTCCTTAGAAAGAGAAGGCCATTCATTTCGAATTAAGGAAGTATACGCAGCACCAATAAAAGACAAAGCAAGCAAAGGGCGAAAAGGATTCTATAGTGAGCTATTGCAAGCTTTAGTAATGGATTATTTAGTTACACGAAATATATCGGAAATTTGTACAACACGTAACAACCTTTTATGTAAAGTAGAGATGATGCAGGAAAACTTTATTTATGATGAAAAAAAAGTAAAACTAATGCAAGCAGAAATGAACATTCCAGAGGGGATATTTTTGGACTTTTTTAATACTACAAACAAGACTTTTAAAAATGCGTTTGAGGTCGTATTAAAAAACTTGTTGCAAAAGGAATTAATCCATTATGAAAAAGTAATCATGCTTGCGTACCGAACCGAGAATAATTCCAAGTTATTGTATAGAGAGATTACACCTCAAGAGCGACATGTTATCCAGCAATTGCAACACCAGGTACAAGAACAGTTTGGATATGCAAACATGAGAGACTTAATCCTTAGTAAATCGCGGTCAAAAAAATTCTCACAACAAGTCAGGAGCTTATACAATAAACAACATGCTAATTCTGAATGTATTTTGCAGTTCACATACAGTGCGTATAAAATTACTTTAAATAACCAACTGGAAGAAGAAAAACGCTTAACATATGTGATTCAAGATCCTTCCCGAAAGGAATCTTTACAGAACCAGTTGAATCAATTGCTATGTGAGCAGTTGCGTAAGAATGCGGAGAAGCGTCATCAAGAAGCTTTGGTCGCTGACAAGACGGATTACATTACAGAGGCAAGGCGCAGCGCACAATATGTAGCCGACAATGAAGAACTCATTACACGATTAATTACACTAAAGACTGCATCGCAAGCAACTTTAAAGACGAATTGAAATGATTGAATGACAGCGAATCAAAATTTGAACGTAATAACTGTTAGCGGTAATAATATATATATATATAATAATAATAATAATTGCCCGTTAATATGTTCAAATTTTAAATTCGTTGCTCTCTTTGAGAATTTTGGTTTCGGTTTAGCCGTAGCGCTACTGCGTAGCACTCCAACTAAACCGAAACCAAAATTCTTGTCTAAACGATTTTTAGGTGGCGCGAAGCCAGTCGTATCAAGGGTTTGAGACGTTTTTTGGGATTTTTCTTTTTTTAAGCGTTCGCAAAAAACTATGCGTTTACCAAAAATGGCCTGTCACCAGTTTTACCGATTTTTGAATCAAATAAGCACATAGAGGAGAGTGAGGAACACAGATGAAAGTATTACGGTAGCCGAAGGTTTTTATGAGGTAGAAGAATAATATAAATAAATTTTCAAAATAACGCTTCAAAATAGCTTGTACTCAATTTTAGCTCTAGCATGATATATTTATCACCTTTTTAATAAAAATCGATTCTGGGGCAATCTGAGAGGTCTGAATGGCATACGGAGCGATTAATAAGAATTCGGTTTGAACGCGAGAATTTAATACGAAAGAGAGTATTATATGTATTTTTATTGCAAATTGTAAAATATATATATATATTAGTCTGTAATAAAAAAATTGAAAGGGGTAATTTATGACACTTTTTCGTCTCCATGCTGGTGCTTTAGTTGATAGTCTGAAAACCGCTGTGCTCGTAGAAAATGTGACGGATGTAAGGGAGGCCGTAGAAAAACATTTAAATGAGATTGATCTATCAAGCTATGGGCAGCCCATGTATATTGAGTATTTCGGTTATGATGAACGGATTCAAAAAGATATGTATTTGGTAAGCTTAAAGTACCACGGTATAATTGGCTGGGTAGAGATATAAGTAAAGGGGAGAAGGGATTATGGTTTCATTAAAAGCAGTAGGTTATGTTTCAGTAGGTATGGTGATAGCAGATGTTAATGGGAATGAATCTCTAATTACGGACATTGTTATCCCTTCAAGAAATGTTCATGTGTTTATAAGTAAATTGCCCGAAGGTAGTGATTTGATTTTGGAATTGAATCATGAGCAATATTTATATGCGGAAGTAGGATGGGAAAATTTAGATGAATGCATAAAAATCGTGAGACAGACATAAATAAATACAAAGCAATAACAAAAGTAAATTTTGAAAAATATTTAAGTATTAATGAATGGGGGGTATTTATGAAAGCTGAAGAGTTAACTAAAATCAAGGAACGAGCAAAAAAAGCTACAAATGGGCCGTGGAAAGTGTACCGTGACGAATTTAGTGTGCGCATTGGAACGGAATATGTTCACAATCAATTAAAAGCTCCTAGTCCTATCGTTACTGAAGCATATCACGTAAGCGGCAAGCCTGGTATTTATATAAGTGATAATAATGCTGATTTTATCGCTCATGCAAGAGAAGATATTAGGCTGCTGCTGCAACGTGAAGAAGAAATGCAAATAGCAATTCTGCAAGCGGAGGCGCAAATTCATGAACTCGAAGCATTTAAAGATCAAGCGCAATTTCTATTGCCGTATTTTTTATATGAACAAATAGAAGATGAAGCTGATAGATATATAATATTAGAAAAACAATTGAGCAATTAAATGTAAAAACAATTTGAGCAACTAAATGAATATTTATACAATAAGTGATTACTTTGGCACACAAAATAAAGCATAAAGGGGTTTTTTATGAGCTTAGATATTTGGTTAACAGCTACTATTAAGACAGAGTTAGTAAGCAAAAATGTCACACACAATCTTATTGGTATGTGGCGGGAAGCGGGAATATATTCGGTACTTTACGAGTCTGAAGGTAAAACAGCAAATGAAGTCTTACCTAAATTAAAACAAGGATTAATTAAGCTAAAAGAAAATCCAGTATATTTCAATAAATTTAATTCACCTAATGGCTGGGGAACATACGATGGCGCAGTCAAATGGCTTGAAAAGTTAATTAAAGAATTTGAAGAGCATCCAAGAGGCGTAATAGGTATTCAATTAAATAGCTTATTAAGAGATGGAAGAGAATGGTGAAATATCAACGCGTACAAAATCGAAGTAGTCGTACTAGGAAATTCGTAAAGTGGTTTATAACTTTCGTTGGAATACTCATGATTGTTGGAGTGATTACGGAAGTAGTTGTTATTGCGTATTTCGTTAAAAATCCAGACTTAATCGGTTCATGGATAGGCAAGTTAATTAGAGGGTTGGACAAATAGAAAGCCGCTCAATGATAGTAGCTGCAACAGTGCTAATTACTTGTATATTTGGTTAGAAATTTTTTTTATAAAAGGATGTAAATTAATGTAATTGTAGGTTAAAATATGAAGTGTGGAGGTGCTGACATGTCGAGAGAGCAAACGAATAGAACCATAGCTGATGAGCACAATGAAACTTCATTTATTTTGAGGGAATTGGAACGATGTCCAGAAAATTCTTATGCGGGGCTTTTTTGTAGTAAATGTCAACACATCGAGAAACATAAAAAATTAAAAAAAGAATGGGTTTGTCAATGGTGCGGGAATAGTTGGGAAGTAACCAGTCTTTAATTGTAAAGAGGAGGCGGGGATAAACATGGTAAAAATCGTAGTCACAAAAGAACATTATGATAAAGTTCGCAAAATTGAACGCATTGCAAATAGTAAAATAAAGAACATATATGCACCCGTAATTGAATGTGTAGACGGGCAATGGGGCTTGTGGAATATTCAAAAATGTTATCAGTCGATTGATTGTTATATTGCAGAAGTAGAGCTTGATATGAAAGCAAATAATGAAGAAGAGGCTATTGCTTTTTGGAGAACGTTACAAGATTTTGCGGAAAAGCAAATGAAAAAAGGCAATCCAAATGTAGGACAAGTTTATGAAGAACATTAAATAAAAAGAGCACACAAAACAACTAAGATAACTCTGTGTGATAAAAAGGAGAAACTAATATGACAGTGTTGAAAGCATCAACAAATTCAAAACCGAGTTCACTCGCAGGCGCAATTGTAGCATCTATCCGAGAGCGTGGTTGGGTAGAGGTTCAATCGGTTGGAGCAGGCGCAGTTAATCAAACAATGAAGGCAATTGCAATTGGAAGAGGATATGTTGCACCATCTGGATTAGATCTAGTTTGTTATCCAGCATTTGAAGATATTACGATTGATGGGGAACAACGTACTGCACTAAAAATGGTAGTAAAAAAAGTAAACACCATTGAGTTAAAGTAATCGCTTTACTGGAGGGATGGAATATATGTTTCAACGGAGTCGTAAACATCATCGCTTTTCAATGAATGAGTTTTTGTTTCTTGCTACAAATATACATGGCCGCAGTTTCAAAGAATTAACGAAAATGTTCAATGCGCATTTTGAGTTAGATTTAAGTGTCACACAGATTAAGAACTTCACTGAAAAACAAAAGTTGTATAATGGATTAAATACTAAAGTTAAAAAGGATCAAGTGAGCAAAAAATAATCAAAGAACCAATGTAATGATATGGGGGAGATATAATGAAAGACATATCTTATTTGGACGGATTTCGTATTGAGATTGCTGGACATTATGGTGATGCGACTAGTGGTGCATTCAAATTAAAGATTAAAGGTGAAGAATATCTTGTAGTTGTTTCGGATGGTGGCGATTGGGAGCATGTAAGCATTTCACATAAACATAAAGTGCCCTCATGGAAAACAATGTGTGCATTAAAGGATTTATTCTTTGAAGAAGATGAAGTAGTCATGCAATTGCATCCAGCTAAGAAGGATCACATTAATAATCATCCAAACTGCTTACACCTATGGCGACCACTAACACAGGAAATTCCGCTGCCACCTAAAGAAATGGTAGGGATTGGATAAAGGAGAGCTAACGTGGAAAGAGAATATTATTGCGCAAATTGCGGGCTTTATTATTGGGAGCAATATCCTTCAGAATCGATATGTCCGAATGACGGTTGCTATTCTCATGATTCTGAAGATGGTCAATATCGCTATGCATGTGACACGATGGGGTTCGCTTATTTTGCAAGAGACAATAAAGAGATCATTAAAGAAATGGCCTGGTCATCAACTAAGTATGCTCATGAACATGCACTGGAGCATTACAGAAAACACGGTGTACGAATTAAGTAAAAAAAGGAAAGTCTATACAGAGGAGGAATCTCGAATAATTATAGGTTCAAATTATTTAGTTTGTATAAATAACTCATTAGTAGTTGGAGAATTAAGGGCAATTTATCAGTATACCGTTGTTGTACAAGTTTATGGTTATGAAGAATATGCGCGTCAGGCCATAAGTAAAGCAAATGTGATTTGCTCCGTTGCATCGGAAGCTGTTGATGTAATTGTAGCGCATTATGCATGAAGATGTTGCTTCACTTCTACAAAACGGAGGAGAAAAATGAAAACGACAGTCACCTTGACAACTAAAGAAGTAGAGCAAATTCTGACTGAATATGTTTCAAAGAAATTTAAAATCGTTGGAAAAGTTAAGTTAGAAGTAGGGAAAGAATTAAGAGGGCATTACACTAATGAACACTATGAAACCGTCTTTAAATGGGCTATATTTGAAGTAGAACTGTAAATAGTATGCCCTACTGTGCAAGATATGAAAAGAGAAAAGCGGTGAATTTGATGTTTAAGAAGAATGTGCGTATTTTCTTAGATTACATTATTTATATTGTAGATCGGTGGATTAAGTAAATGTCTTACAAAAAGATTATTCGTGCTACTAAGATTTGGTTGTTTGGTGATATAGGCTTTAAAGTCGGTGAGCGTGTCTATTGGAACAACCCTTATTTTGCGGGGTCTAGGGGAGAGTATGTTGTCACTTCTAAGCGAGATAAAAGAGGTTTAGTAGGCATATACAATGACGAAATGCAAAATAGGCTTGTGTATTGGTATGAACTAAGTTCTTTAGAAGAATCCAATAATTAAGCGAGGGAAGTTTACTATGAATAAAAAACAAGAGCTGCTAAATGCGCTTCTCCTATATCCAAAACGCAGATTAGTATTCATGTACTCGACTGAAGGAAACGATGATTATGCCTATTCATTAGGAGAAATAATAAGAATCGAAATTGCTGAAATGACTGTGTACAATGATGAGCGTGTGATTTTTAATGATGAGCATGATGATTTGCTTGAAATGATTGAGGATGACATTTACTCAGATAAGTATGGGAGTCAGACCATCAATGATGAGCAAAATGCGGAAATTCATGAGTTAGCAAAAGTAGAAATCGAAAAGTATGAGTGGGAATCTGTGATTGTTGTATATGTAGGCAGTTGAAGTAAGAAAACTACTCACAAAAGTAATTTATTACAATAAAACATAAAGGGCGGGGCGGTCTTATCTACAATTATGCCCCCCTTCAATATTTTGAGAAGGAGTAATTAAAATGGATCAATTAAAGAAAGAGCAAGTGCAGCTATTGCCATATCAAGAGAAATCGATTCAAAGCTTAACTGCTAAAAGAGATAACCATCTTTACTTAGCATCAATCACAAATCACTCGAAGAAGCGTAAACGACATCTTGATGGAGCACAATTTTATGACGAAGTTATTGCAGATGCTTATGAGGAATATGCAAATATGAATGGGGAGATGGAAGATTAGATGAATCTATATGTATTAAAACGTGACCATCAAGAAGGCCAGACTATTTATGGTGTATTTGAAAGTGAAGAGTTAGCATTGCTGCAAATTGAAACTTTAAAGAGAATTTATAAGTTAGTACCAACAAGCGATTATGTAGTGAAGGAAATAACTTTAAATGAACTGATTGAGATTGAAGCATATGAGTAAAAACTTTTAGGAGTGATACACATGAAATTTGAAAAGATCGGTGGAAGTGGAAGCTGCTCACAATATAGTCTGTACGATTATACAGAAAGTCCATTTGGTGTAACTGTAATGTCCATTGAAATACATCGCGAGAGTGAAAATTGGTGGTTTGTTGGACAGCCAAAAAGTTCAATGAATAAAGCGCATATGATCGCCTTGTATGAATTTTTGAATACCGTTTTATCATAGGTGGGGTCTAGTGCAAGATGAACCAGACATTAACTAGAAAAGGAGAGGCAACGAATGAAAAAGTTATCACTCGGTTTGGATAGTACATTAGGCAATTGGATCATGTTGAGTTCTGGTACATTTGGAGATGACAGTGGAGCAACGAAATTTTTAAGAGACAAAGCAGAAAAAGCGACAAATGGTTTGGATGAAGAGGTTAAAACTGATGAAGCGCAATTATTGCATGTTTTAATGCAACTACATAGAGATACATTGCACATATAGCTTATTCCAATTGTAAATAGTTACATGTATGGTTGTTTGCGGCTGAAGTAATAATTGTAGCAAAGAGGTGATATTTGTGGAACTGTCTATGCATCATATGAGAAGAAAGGAAATTGCAAAAATAACACAAAGGCGTAGACAAATATTAGTCCATTCCTTTATGTATCATGAATTGCATTCGCCAATGGCTAGTGAGGAAAAGTATTATGGTTGGTGTAAAGAGTTATTGATGCTGCAAGAGAAATATCCAATTGAATCCGAACGGCTGCCTTATTATGAAGAGTTCACATATTTTACGGGTGCTACTGATTTTACAATACCTTATTATAAATATCCCTGGATCGAACAAGTCGCGTTGTTTTTATTGGGGGAGAATAGTTGAGTGCAGGGGGAGCGAGGTTGTTCGCATATAGGTTAGCTTGTCCATTATCGTGTGTAAAGATTTCTTATTTGTATTTTTTTGTATTTTTTTCCTTATACCTGTTATACTGATATAATAAAAATAGTGTTAGCGAGTGAGAGATATTGAAAAAAAAATTGGATAAAACTACAATCTGGTCAATAATCGGGATAATTGCTTGTGTTGCGGTTACAGTTATTGGGGTTATTTACGCTAATGAAGTAGAAAGAAAACAGTTAGCAAAGCAAGAAGCATATAATGCCGCAGTCATGGAAGAGGAGAAAAACGAAACCATTGAACAAATAAACTTAATTAAAAAATCAATGAAAGGAAACAGATATAAAACAGCATTAGAAGACTACTCTAAAAAAGAAATTGAAGTTACAGAAAGCCTACTTTTAGATTCAGATTTAAAAGATGAATATAGGGCTTTATACGATGAAATCATATATGGTTTGTTCTTTATTCAGTACGATTCAATAACGGAAGCGCAATATTTTGGGAATTTTAGAGATGACGTACTAAGTGATTATGTGAATTTATATGAAGGCGTTAAAATGGAACAATTAAGCTTAGAAACAAAGCAAGCAATTGAAGAAGTAGTTCCCGATGCTGTACAACGAAGTAAAGAAACAATATCAGAAATTAACCGTTTATTGCAACAAGCTGCTGCTATGACTAAAGATACTAAAGCATACATAGGGAGATCAAAGGAGAGTGTGACTAATGCTTTTGGCTTTCCGTCTGAAATTGAAGCTGCTACTGGTGGTTTTATGCCAGAAGATCGAGTGAAGTCGAAAGAAATTTGGTATTACCGTGAAAATGGAAATTTAGTGATGCAGTTTACTATTGGGAAAAACGGAGAAGTTATAGACGGGTATACGTATAAGTAGCTAATTGGTGGAAATTATAGCGGTAATCGAAAATGGATAATTCATGCACCGAAATGAATGAGAAATGCGCGAAACAATTAAAATTCGGATGAATCCAGTGGTAGCAAGGGTTGTAGGCATATTGTAGTGGAATTGTTAGGGGATAAGTCGAATATAATGAATAAATGAATGGACGCGGAAAGCGTTGTGGGAGTAGGGGTAGAGTGGGAACAGGCCGAGATGAAAAACGAGCGAGTGTGAGTGTACTAGGAAACACATTTGCGACTCAAAAAAAATGCCAAATATCTGTAAATATCCCCCCTATTTGACCAAAAAACTCTCCAAAAACCCTCGAAAACCCTCTGAAATTATCCGATTTTTGCCGAAAAAGCCCCCTAAAACGGTGTTATAATAAGCATTATAAGAAGGTGGCATGAATTTTAACGCTACAAACTGCCATAACATTTGGCAAAAAATAACCGTGAAAAATTTGAAGTGACCACCACCACTGGCGAAAAAAGAGGGCGATTTGTTCGATATATAACGTGCGGTGATGCGAAAATATATATCCTTACCGTGTCCAATATCCGATAATTTAACCTAAAAAAATCCTACAATACTGAATCCGATTTGTCCGAACTTGCTTCGCAGCGAGTAACTTTTTTTGTCCTGAAGCTGAAGAGTGACCGAAATTTTACCACTACTTTTATGGTCATTGGAGAGAAAGCAGCGTAAAGCAGCATGTAAAAAAATCCATAAAAAAATAGGTAAAAACGAAAAAATTGAATGTAATATAATTCCATTACTTACAAACCTGTACAAGCTCACACAAGCCCTCTCACGCTGTTTTAATATCTAGTGGTATAAGAGTATCGATTTGCCATTTGAACGCAAAAAAACGACTCTGTGAGCCGCTTGAAGGTTATTCATTCGATTATCTCTCCGCTACCATATATCCATTACTTCTTACGTGCAGTTTAACCGCTGTGTCAATCCTTGTATTGTCTGATTGTCTAAAATAGGGCGCTGTGAACGGATTGTAGTATACTTGGCTCGCTTGGCTATCTGGTATACCCTCGGCCGATACGTAACCACTAGCGACCGCGTGAACGTTTTTAGACTGTGTTTGAATCACGTTAGCATGTTTTTTTAGGTCAATATGAAACTTTACTTTTAATAGTGTGATGCTGTTAATGTGTCCAATGACTAGACCACGCTGTCTAACGCTTAATAATCCATTGTGTAAATTGCGGTACACTTGCACCTTTAAGCCTGACTGGAACGCTCTACCCTTATAAGGTCTTAACCCGTATAATCCACCGTTTGTCATCTCTCTGCTCCTCCTCTAGCTCAACCATACGCGGTTGTTGCTTAGGTCATACACCGATACATAATACTTGTCGTGTGGGTACGTTGGGCGTTTTGTGGCAATCTTTACATACTTCATCTCATGTCGTGCCTTTAACTTGCTATGCACTCGCGTTGCCTCCTCGAACGTCTCAACCTCTACAACAATCTTATTAGTCTTTTCATGTGCCAATCCCCATCCACTAAAAAAAGCATCTGATGCCGTAACATAAAACATAAAATCCATCCTTTCAAAATGTGATTACATAATAATATATACGCTGGACACTAGTCCTATTCAAATTATAAAAATTTACTTATATGAACGCTGGCAGTTCTCCCCAAAAAATCAAAAAAATCTACGCGATCCGTTTTTTTAAATTGAGTTTTGGCGACTATAAAAAATCGAATATACATATTGACGGTACAATAAAAAAAAGCGGGGGAATTTCCCTCGCTCGGTCAATCACTTATAACTATGCCACCGTCAACAAATCCATTTTCAACTCTGTCTAATAAATAATTGGCGTAGTCTCCGCATGGTTCACAATTTTGGCTGTAATACTCTCCACACTCGCATTTGCTGTTGCTGTCGTATGACTCGACCACCACATAAGAGCTGTGATTAATAGCGTTACTGTCCATTGTCCAATCGAGTGTATTGTCTGCTGTGTCAATAATCAATGCACCGCCACCGCTACGAGACAAATATTCCTCAACAATTCTTACCGCTTGGCTTCGTTTCATTTTTAAAACCTCCGTTTGATTTTATCGGTTGTACTTACTCAAACATATCGCTGTATTGTTCGCGTAATGATGTAAAGTTGCTCTCTCCTACAATTACATGGTCAATGACTGGTACTCCCATTAATCTGCCTGCGTCTGTTAACCGCTGTGTCATTTTTAAATCTTCGGGGCTGGCAGTAACATCTTGGCTCGGGTGATTATGCCCCAACATTATCGAGCTTGCATTGTTTAGTAAAGCGCTTTGAAATACGTCTCTCACTCCGACTACTGACATATTAATTGTGCCAATGTGTAACGTATGCGCTCCAATAACTTCATTCTTAGTATTGAGGCAAAGCATTACAAAATGTTCGTTTGGCTTAGATGATAATGAAAATACCTCTTCAATGATTTTGTAACCGTCCTGTGGTGTACGAATGCGTTTACTTTCTAAATCGTAAAGCGCCGTTTTATCCTTTACAAGCTCAACATAGTAACGAGTAATTTTTTTCATTTAAAAAAACCTCCATGTGATTTGATACTAAAAGGATATACACATAAAACTTTAATTATTCCGTATTTTAAAAATTTACTCATGTTGTGTGAAATAAAGAATCCGCTCACTAGGAGCGGAAACGATTAATCTAATAAGTGTAAGCCGTTAACTTTGCTAGTAGCGATTGACTGGTAAAATTCAATCTCGGCTTTTTTCTCCTCTTTAAAACTTTGTAGTCCTGTACTTGTTAGCGGTATAGCGCTGTTTAATCCACCGTTTAAATTAATGTTTAGATAACCATTATCCATAAAAATATCCCAAACAAATTTACGTTTTGCCAAACTGTAAAACCTCCCAATATTTTATTTATTTGCGACTCTCCAAAAACTCCGCTAAATTTGCAACATCTGAAGCCTGGCTGTACTCGATTGTTACGTTTGGGCACTCGGGGCATACATGTATGTGAGTACCTTTGTGTATGTGATGCTCTAGCTCAACGCCTGTACAATGACTACAAAATACATCAAAATTTTCGAGATTTTTCATGACGCAATATTAACCTCAACTAGCTCACCGTCAAAATTTTGCTCATACAATGATACACTAGGGTTATAGTTGACAGTAGCGACATGAGTATAATTAAAACCATTAATATAGGCTCTATGCATTGCGTCATCATGGTTTACGTACTGCACACCGTCAAATAAATAAACTTCCGTTTCATTGTTCCAATCCGTATAGTAAATGCGTCCTGTAAGCTGTTTTAAGTAGTCTGGATAATAAACCTCTAAGCAATCCGTACTGCAAAAGTACTCTTCAGTTCCTTCATTAATCCATCCTGTAAGCATAAACGTTTCGCAGTGTTCACATGTTCTCATTTATGTTTGCCTCCCTAAATTGTTATTCGTATTATTATATGCTACTAAAACGTTCAATATTCCTATTTATAAAAATTTACTTTTGTCGTAGCTGGATTGGCTGTGTAAAATTACGCCTGACTAGATGCTAAAAAAAGATGCTGCTTTATCGGCCGACTATTCAAAAATCCACGCGATCCGTTTTTTAAAATCCGTTTTTTTGAATCCTAATAAAATGAATTGCATATGTAACGGCAAAGTGAAAAAATCGGGGCTGTTTTATATGTAACGGCAAACTGAAAAAATCCGCACGACTCCACAAAAAAAGTAGCTAAAAAAACAGCTACTTAAAAAACTTATGCGCTTCACATGCTTTGTAAATTGTTGAAAGTGATTTCCTCAAACCATAAGTTTGTATTATTACGAAATGAAAGTACACTGGCAATTTTAGCTTCGTTTGTCTCCACATCAATATATAACATTTCGTCAAAGAGATAGGCATCAAGAAAATCAACTCCAATATTCATAATTTCAATGGCTTTTTGTGCTTCACTAATGAAATCAGATGCGCTACTTTTAATTGCATCTTTACCCACGTTCATACTGCACCATTTTTTAAAGCTTTTACTGCATGTATCATCTGTACACCAAACCGCGAAAACATCTTTACGTATTGCGTTTGAACCATCCCATAAAACGCGTATTGTTTTAACAGTCAATTTGTTTTTACCTCCTTTAGAGAATCAAATAATTTTTCCATCTGGTCATCAAACTGTTTTTCTGTATGAATAAAAGGATTCCACTCTAAAGCGTCCATTGCTAATTCATAATTATCAAAAATTAAAAAACCTTCTTCATCTTCGATAAAATCAAACCATTGACCACCTTGTTTTTTTATCTGTTTTAATCCTTCAGTCAACTTTTCTAAATAAGTCATAAAAAACCTCCTAATTTTATTTAATAAAGCCGTTTAAAAGTGCGGTTTAATTGGATTCGGAATATTATAAAATTCACCTTCATTTACTACTTTATTGCGTCCTAATCCTTTAGGCTTTTTGTCTGCGTTATATAATGCATAAAATGTTTTCCCGTTGTTACTTACTCCAAAATAAAAAGGGCGACAACCTTGTTTCCGTAAATCAAGTTCATAACTAAAAAGTGAGGAAACTTTTTCTTTTGAGATGTAACCGAAAAATGTCAATGTAAAACCTCCTAAATGATTTTATAAGAATAGGATACACGAATTCGTAAAAATTTATTCATGTGAAATAAAAAAAGCAACCATTATCAACGGTTGCTAAACTGTAGTTATGCGTGTAATTATCCGTATATCAACTCTCCAAAAATTGCGTACTGCATGATACAGTCATATGTTATCGCATCATGGTTGTCATTAAAAAAATCATCATGTGAGCGCTCGGTTGCATTCAATTTAATACCATTAATTAATTTTTCTAAAGTTAATTCATGTGTTTCATTTTCTTCTGTATCTTTAACAATAAGGCTATCACCGTTCAAAATTTTATCTGTTGCCCAATCTGACCAAAACATCGTTTCATACTCTGCCGAATCTTTAAAGCCGTTTTTGACTGAACTTGCTATAAGGCACGAATAACCACTTTCAATCCATCCACAAATTACGGTATTAATATCATCTTGTGAAACTTTATGCTCAACTGCCACCGTTCCAACAATCATCTTGTCATCAAATGTTTTTAATTCACGCTTATCAACCATTAAAAATCCTCCTCCATATCCCATTGTTTACGTGATGCTAATTGTTGCCCAAACCCGTTATACTCAACACCACAAACGCATTCAGATGCCCACATACTGTATAAATGTACGTCATGACCACACTCGACACATGCAACAAACTTTTCACCGTCAATCGTTTTAACTGTCATTTAATAGCCTTCTCTGCCCGAAACATCTTCACAAGCAGTTACAAGACCGTCAAAATCTTCATTGCTACCATATACTAGTGCAATTGTGTGTACTGTACTTAACTTTAATCCAAAATCCTCTGCTAAACATTCCAGATAGTGCTTACGGCTGTCATATCCATTATCCGTATATACGCTCACTAAATCAACCTCCAAATAATTGATACTAACAATATAATCAAAAATTTACTTATGTATTCATCAAAATCAAAATTAAGTTTCCTGACGATCAATCGATTTTTAGCTGGCAAAGATGGCAGCGTTCACGGCCAAAAATTCAGAAAATCAAAATTAAAGAGGTGAGGGGGGCGGAATAATGATATGAAACATATATATAACGGCAACAAAGAAAAAAAGCCATATACATAACGGGAACAAAGAAAAAACGCTACAACTTTTAAAAGTCATAACGCTCTTTCGAAAAATAAGAAATTTAATTCAATACCAATCACGCACATCGTCAATTAAAGATACGTCCAATCCATTATTATCAATTTGCTGTTTAACAGCTCTTAGTAATTCGTTTTCGTCTTTAGCATTTTCAACTTCAACCTCAAAGCTCATGACGACAATAACCGCTTTTTTATCCATCTGTTCTCGCCTCCAAAATGATAAATCGGAATTTATTGTAATGCATTGATGCGCTTTTTTTATCTTGTGTTAATTTGTTTTCTTTGCCATTAATGGCTCGTATGCGCTCTATTTCCTTGCTTATGGAACTATCCGTATAAAGACCATCTAAAAGGCGTTCGTCTAAATTTGCAAGCGTTCCATCACCTATCACGATTTTATAAACAGCGACTTTTTTCATCACACGCTCCTTTTTGAATCAGTAGCAATTCGCTTTATGTCAAAGACAACATTTTTAATATGCTCTAAATTATAACTATAGCCACCGCTTGCAACTAAAGAGAGGTCATGTTTAATGTAATTTATCATTTCATCTTCATTGTTAAAATAATCAGTGTTCATAGTGTAAACATCTTCATGTGACAATGTTTCATCTGGGTTTTTAATGTATTCAATATCGGGGTGACTATCTTTAACCTTAAACGTAATAACAGCTCTAAACATTTTTTTCATTCAGATGCCACCTTTCATCAAATTGCCCATCTAGCGATTTCATAATTTGTTTGCTCACGGATAATTTTATCTGTAACGGCTTCAATAATGCGGTCTAACTTTTTTCGAGCGTCAATCCATTTTTTAGACTTTACTTCGTCTACTGTGTTATAGGAAATGCATTGTAATAATTTCAATAGCTGCACATCATCAACACTTTCATTTGAGGCATGTTTATCAAAGTTTGGTGACAATGAAATATCTGGGTGCGTTCTATAACGTTCACTGTAAGCATGTTCGTTCATTTCATACCATGCCGTGACTAATGAAACAATTTCATGCCAATCTAAAGGGGGCATATGAGAATATTTTAATTCAGAAATACTATTTGCTACCGTGATGAAATGCTTTTCACTAATGGGCATAACGCTCATATATAAAACCTCTTTTCTTTTTATTAAAAATCTAAAATTTAAAAAGTAAAAACCAAAATTCAAAATCTAAAATTCAAAATCTAAAATTCAAAAGCGAAAACACTAGCTGTAAAAACTAGTGCATCGCGGGCTTCACATGTCTTTATAATTTTTATTCATCTAGCGAAAACGGTTCTTGCCACCTTCACTACGCTTTGCGTAAACTGGATATGTCATCCATCTTAAAAAGTCGGTGCTTTTACCTGTTTCCCGTGCAATTTCCCGAATCGTACCATCACATATATAGTTTTCACCTTTATATAATGCATACACTTTTTTGTACCACGGCTTTTTCATGTTTTCACCTCATATAAATTTTATGGGTAATCGCCTTTTTTAATAAGTACGTACTGGTAAAATCAAATGTAGCGCCTTATCATCTAATGGATTAACAAGCGTGAAGGGGTGCTTTGAACCATTAAAATTCAATGTTACGATTTTACAATCTAAAGCTTTTAATGCATCCGTAAAATAATTTGAACTAAATGAACACAAAATTTCTTCGCCTGTGCGTGAGCTAACTAACAATTCAGCGGTCATTTTTCCTAATTCGGGACTGTCTGAATTAAGTGTTGTTTGATTTTCTGTACTGTTAAAGCGTATAACGTTGTTACGGTCATGTTTCGCAATAATTGAAAGTGTGCTAGTAGCTTCGAGTAATTCGTCAGAATAAAGATTAATTGTTGATTTAAAGTTATCTGGGATTAATCGGCTAATATCTGGGTAATTACCTTCCAAATTACGCAACCAATATTCCATATCATCAAATTTGATTAACGTGTATTTATGATTAAAACCGATTACTACTGTTTTTGTTGCCTTGCTAATCATTTTAGAAATTTTAATAAGTGAAGCGTGGGGCACTGTAATTTGATAAGCTAATTGATCGCGTTCTTGATTTTTATAATTTTTAAGAGTATAAAGCGCTAAACGGTGAGAATCTGTTGCAACAAAGCGTAAATGCTTTTGTGTATCGTAATCAATATGAACACCTGTCAACACGGGGCGACTTTCTGAAGTAGCACACGCGAAAACTGTATTTTTCATAACGGTTTTAAAATCGTTAACGTCCATTTCTAAATAATCAAATTCAATATTCGGCATAAGAGGGTATTCACTTGCATCTGAAGCAACCACTTCAAATTTTATTGTGTCTGCTTTTATGGAAATCTTGTCTTTTTGTGCTGTATCAAATTCAATCAAATCGGCTTTCGATTTTTTTAGAAAATCGTTCAAATACTTATAACTAAAAATAAATGATGCTTTATCAGTAAAGTAGCTATTTTGAAAAGATGTTACTGCGATTGTATCGCCGTTAGTTGCCGTAATTGTTGTTTGGCTTTCTGTAACATCGAATTTTACAGTTTGATAAATTGGAACTTGGATTTTACCGTCAATCGCTAGGGACAATTTTTTTAATGCCTCGACTAAACTTTTACGAGTAATAACCGTAACATTACTTGTTTTTTTTAATGAACCATTTACCATATTAAAGTTCTCCTTTTGTCGGCTTTAAGCCGTTATTTTTAACGTACTCTGTAATGAACGCACTCGCTTTTTCCATTGCATCATGTTTATTTTGTAAACGATTTTCATCACCTAAAGAATCCTTATCAAAAAGCTCCATAAAACTAATTGCATCATCAAGCTCACCGATTGATAATTGCAACATTTCAACAGCTTTACTCATATTCAAACGTAAAAAATGTTCATTTAACAAATCATAAATTGAACGGCTTGTAGTACTTAATCGCACATTGTCTAGTGCATCGTTATTGTCAATGTTTTCGAGCGCATATTCAGCATCTTTAATTTCTTCTGATAAAACAGGATAATCCACAATTAATGGGTTAGTTCGCAATAGCTCCTTTTTTTTGTGGATAATAATTGCTTGCAATTGCTCTTTCATCCGTAACCTCCATTAAAATTATTTATTAATAGCAATATATACAAAATCCCATCCTTCTATACGTGAGAAAGATGGAATTTTAAAAATTTACTTATGTTGAAAATAAATTTCTTCTAAGTCGAATTCGTGTGGAATATACATATCGGCTAAATCTTCAAAAGCTGTATTTTCAATGGTTTCATAAATTTGTTGTAATTCTTCTTCTCGATATTCATCACTAAAATGCGTTTGCCAATAATCAATTAGCCAATTTTGAGATTGTTTTAATGTAACTATACACACTGTAGAATTACCGTTTAAATCATTAAGAACGTATAATTTTTCTACTGGCTCACCAATTAATAATTTTTTTAAATTTATCATGTTCGCGATTTTAATGACTTTACTGTCCTCAAGTATACACTTTGAGGTACTTGATATTTCAAAAAGGTTATCTATATAAAAATCGAAACTTTCACCAATTAAAGAAACCTGTAAATCATCTAATTCAAAAGAACGTTTACTTAATTTTTCCATTCTATGCCGTCTCGCTTTCAACTTTTTTAACGATTACTTTTGTTATCGTTTGATAAACAATTTTTTCCGTTTCAATGTGAGAAATAGCTTCGCTTTCATGAAGCTGTGCATTTATAAATTTGAGTACCATTTCGTCATCTTCTGGATATTTCAAAAAGTTAAAGCTCCGTGTTGTAGCATCTAAAACCACAATTTCTTTAAAATCGTACTGCTGTTCTCGGTCTAGCTCCTCATGTACCCATTCTGTCCAATAGCCGACATCATCATTATAATATTCCTCCATCTCTTTCTCACTAACTCCATTTTCACGTAAACATTCATCGCTACAAAAGTATTCAAACACTTCTGGAAAACAATAACCTTCAGCCATTCCGTTTCCGCACTGTGTACATTCGCGTGGTGCTGGGTGGTAGTCAATTTTTAATGCAATGTTTTCAACGTCAATAAATTCTGCTAAATCTTTCAATGTAATATTTGAGCGAGTCAATGCTTCATAAATTAAACCTTTAAAATATCCGCCTAAATGAGAAAAAGGCAATTCACTTGTTTTGTTAACCTGTTTCATGAATCAATCACTCCTTAAATTTTATTGATACAATTAATATATACAAATTAAATAAGACATATACGGTATTTTAAAAATTTGTTAATGAAAAAACCATTATCGAAACAGCAGCAGCTATTCAAAAATCAAATGAAAAAATCATTTGATCAAAAACTTAAAACTCAAAAAGAGGGGAACAAAAATTGTTTCATTTCCTTTTATAACGGCTTAGTGTTATTCGAGTGGGTGAAATTTATTATAACGGTGAACACAAAAAAAGCGGGGCATGGTAGCACCGCTCGGTTTTAGTTCTGTTAAATCAATCATTTACTAATGCACTCTCCATTCCTAGTTCGATTTCATCCATTGCGTAGCCGACACCGCCTAGCCTATCGTTTAAGCTAGAAGGGCACATTATCGCTTCTATTTCCTCAAGATTTTCCTTTTGCTCCTCTTCTTCATCATCTTCGTTCGGGTTACTTTCCCAAAAGTCATAAAGCCAATCGCGTATTTCTTCAAACGTCATAATGTAAAAATCCCCATCTTCATCCAATAAGTCATAATGTATATAGTGCGGTACATTAATCGTTCCATTTTGTAGACCATGCAAATAATGATATACGCTCCAATCAAGCAAATTTTCTAGGTCTGCAATTTTCTTATTTGGTAGGTCTTGCACAAGAGCCATTGCTTCAAGGGGTTTGTATTTGCCCGTATCTTTTACCATACGAGCATGATTGCGCTGTGCTAGTTCTACTACGCTTTGCGGTAGTTCTTTTAAAAATGTGTACTTCATAACCATTAAAAAACACGCTCCATTCATTATTTTAGTAGTCACTGATTATTACAAGGTTTTCGTTGTATCAATAATTTCGCCATCTTTCATGTGATAATTGCCTGTTACTTCATTGAAAAATTTTACTTTTTCATCACATTCGTCACATAAGCTAAAGCCATAAGGTACTAGAGTTTCACACATTTCACATGATTCAAATTCTGGGTCTTTTTCTTGTTCAAACAAAATAATTCACGCTCCTTTTATTTAATGGTAAAACTCGACACATACATCATTATCTAAAAAAACAAAAGTTGAGTCATAACTTAAATCTCTTCCAAAAGCTTCAAAATCAAAATAGTTCCGTAAATTCTCTGGTATGCTACTTAATAAGCCCGTTTCCTCTGCATATTCTCGCGCCACATCTTCCATATCTTCAACATTGTAATAAATACGTACATCATCAAAGGGCACTGAATCAAAGTCTTTAAAAACATCCCGAATATCATTATTAAAAATATACGCTTCGAGAATAGGCTGTTGCCAGTCGCTTAATGTGTCAACGCGCTCCATAAATTCGTTTAATTCTTTTACGCTGTCATAATGGTTTACCTCTAAACCGTTGATATTTGTTTCATAATCGTTAATTTGGTACTCTTCATATTCATCATTTAAGCCGATAATTTTTGAAACTTCACTCATGTCACACGGCATATCGAACCATTCACCAACTAGCTCACCTTCATTATATTTGCCTAAATTGCCAATCCAACATTTTAAATATAATTGTTTTGTCATTCAAACTTCCTTTCAATTTTAAAATATTTACAAATAGTATAGTTATCTGTTTTTATATATATACGCGTTCGTAAAAATTTATTTATGTCGTGATTTTTTAATGAGGAATCGTGTTTCTTCCATTGTATCTAAGTTTACAGTAGCTTTGTAAATTCCTTCTATTGCAAGTACTTCTATATAAGTCATTAAATTGTTTCTAACTGTATACTCGATAATTCCGTACTTTTCGGCGTACTGCAATGCTTTTGATTCGTAATTATCCATTTTTTAACCTCCTTTTCAAAAATTTAATACTATACAATATACCCGAATAAATCAGTTCTCATGTGTATAAATAATAATAATTAAGAATTTATTTATGAATTGCTGGATATACTTTGATTATTAACGGTTGCATTCAAATGGCCGAATACGATTGATCAAAATTTGTGCTGCCTGGCCTCGCTATCTCCTGAAGAAAGTTGCTGCTGTCCTGGCTGTTTCTCTGGGCGCTGCGTGTGTGGGGGAGAGGGGGTAAAAAAACATATTTATAACGGCAAATTATTTTTAGAGCTACCGTTTTTTAGGTTATAACGGCAAATTATTTTGGGAGCTGCGAAAATTATAGGTTATAACGGCAAATTATTTTTAGAGCTGTGGCTTTTCAAATTAATATAAATAAATTTATAAATTTACTGAATAAGAAATAATGATTTGCGTATAATATTTTAATAACAGTTTTCAGTTTTTGCAGTTGGAAAGTTTCAAAAAATCAATTAAAATTGGAGGGTTTAAAATGAAATTAAATTATGAAGTAAAAAGAAAACGCACTTCTGTTACGCAAGGAAGTGCAGAAGTATATTTAAATAATGAGCTAGTTATCAGCTTTGGGGACAAAATTGAAATTGGTGGAACACATGGAGAAAATTTTGGAGGTTGGGGATCTACTGTGTCAGATGAAAAATTTATTAAAGGTGTGCTATTTCCATTCTTTACTAATCAAGAAGTAATTGAAAAACGTGTAATAGAAATTCTTAAAATAAATGATTGATAAAATGTTGATTTTAGAAAGGGGAGCGACAATTCTGTTTTAAAATAACATAAGTAAATTTTCATTAAACCGTATAGCTATTGTCGTATTTGCATATAATGTGCATATAACGGCAATAGTTTTTTTATGATTAAAAAATTAAAAAAGGGGCTAACAAGTTGACAGTTTTAAAAAATGACATTGGGTACACAAGTCGAGAAAGAATCGTATTGAATGAGGAAATTGTTACAAATAATCTTATCAAAGTAAGCACTGACCACACAGGCTATGCGAATTATGAGCGAGTAGCAAAATTGGATATAGCTGAAATACTAAAGCTGCATACTGAAATTGCAAAAATCGCAAAATCAAAAGGCGTAAAAGTTTCTTATAAAAACAAAACTAAATCAAAATTACTGGAAATTAAAAAGAATGGAACATATGAGGCAGCGTATGAGCTTTACACGCAGCGATTCGATCAATTAGTGCAATTATGGAGAGTGAAGCTAGAAGAAGGGCTGTACATGGGTACAAGAGACGATGTGATACTAGAAAATCACATTACACCTTTACAACATGCTATAACGGCCATGTTTTATAGAAGCGAGGTCATGTCAATTGTGGCCGAATTAAAGTACCGATTAAAGGAATTGCACAGAGAATTGCTAGATGAAAACCCAAACAGCTACTTCGTGAAAATTTATCTTTAATAAGTCAAAAATCAAAAATCAAAAAATCAAAAATCAAAATTTCAAAAATCAGAAAACCAAAAGTAAGAAAGGTTTCGGGGCTGTATAAGTCCCGTTTTTTGTTTTTGAGAGCGTGTTTTTTATTAACTAAAATGCATATAAATTTTCTAGGTATATAACGGCAAAATGTTTTTTGAGCTGCGAAAATTATAGGTTATAACGGCAACATGTTTTTTGAGCTACGATTTTTCACGGGATCTAAAGTAAAGCTATTAATAAAAAATAAACCAACAGCATGTAGCCTATTGGTTTTTTGAAATCCACTCATTCAATTTTGCTTCATTAATTTTATAGCCCTCTTGTTTCGTTCTTCCAATTTCTAAAAATCCTTCTGCAACTAATTTCTTCATCAAATCCGTTAGTTTTAAATTTTTAATACCCATATATCTTCTTAATTCAGTTGATCTAGTTTCTTTAGTATCAGCAATAATTTGTTTTAATTTATACAAGCTTTCATCTTCGTTATCACCTTCATTTTGTTCTGAAACAGTTTCCGTTTTTTCATCTTTCGATGTAGTAGAATATGCATATTGCTTATTTAAATATTTAGCTAAACTTTGATAAACTTGAAACTCGATTTTTTCATCTGGTGAGAGGATTGGACTTTGAAATCTTTGAAACTCTTTGCCCCATCCTTCAATTTTCATTACACCGTCACCATTGCCAAGTAAGGTGTAGGGAATTCCAGTGCCAAAAACTGTCTTATAATTATTTGAATTACTTAAATTGAATGAAATTGCATTCGGCACATTTGCTTTTATTTTACCGCTAATTATATTTGATGATGGTCTTTGAGTACACAGAACTAAATGAATGCCTGCTGCTCTTGATTTTTGTGTAAGACGAGCAACATAATTTTCAATTTCGGGATTGGTGTCTTTCAAATCTGCATACTCGTCAATGATGCAAACAATATAGGGCATAATTTCAGTATCTTTCAATTCTTTATTTTGCACTTTGTCATTGTACAAGCTGATATTTTTTACACCTACATCTTTAAAAATGGTGTATCTTTTATCCATTTGTTTTGTCAATTCATCCAACAATTCCTCAACCCTATCCATTTCAGATACTAGCTCTTGAACATGAGGGAAGTCTTCATAATGTTGGAATTCCACCATTTTTGGATCAATCATAATCATCTGTAGCTCTTTTGGAGAATTAGTAAGCATTAATGTTATAGCCATTTGATTGATGAATACGGATTTACCACTTCCAGTTGTACCCGTTACTAATAAATGTGGTAACTTTGCCAGCGATAAATTGATTGGTTCATTTATTTCATTTACACCCACAACAAACGACAATTTATTTTTCTTACTAAATTCTTTAAAAGGTTCTACTTCTAACAATGCCCGTAAACCAACAATAGTTTGCTGCTCATTTGGAATTAACATTCTGACCGTATCTGCTGCATCTCCTTGTTCGATGCTTAAATTAGTTACGCCTAGTGCTGCTCGAATGTCTGTTTGTTTTTTCGTTATATCTGTTAAATTTTTATCTTTCGGTATATCAAATTGCAGGACTGTTAAACGAATACCCGTTGTCACGATTGCATTGTATACTCTTGCTTGATTAGTTATTCCTACTCGCTTCAGCGCTTCTTCGACAGCGTGTGTTAATCCTTCTCTCGATGACACTTTTTGCAAAGGGTAATCTGGTAAAAGTTCAATTACATTTTTCACAAATTGAAATTCATTTTGATTAGAAGTATCAATTATTTTTTCTTCAATTATAAAACCATTATTTCCACCAAACAAAGATAAAATTTCTTGAACGGATAGTATTTGATATTTAGTGTCGGGAGTCATAACACAATTATTTATTTGTTGCTGTAGATTTTTCCCTTTCACCTTCGATATTTTAATAGCATTGAAATAAGTATACTGATTAAACAAACCTTCTAAACTACTGATTATTTGTTTTCGTCTTTCCGTTGATGAATCTATAATAATATTTAGTTTGAAACAATAGCCTTCACTAATAATCTTCTGTTCTGCTTCATTTATATAGTCTCTAACTTCTGAGGACGTTCCAAATCTCCTCATTAAATGTATCATTCTATCTTGAATCCTACGGCCAAAGCTTGATGTGAGCGGTTGGTCATTGCCTAAAATGTAACTTGAGTACATTTGAATTGCTTTGTCTTGCCAGTTATAAGATGCTTTTTTAAATAACCATTGTATGAAAATGGATTCATGATCGTTCAAAATAAAAGCAAGCGATTGCAACCTCTTAATCAATTCACCATCAAAATCCGTGCATAGCGGTAAAAAGAACGGCTCATATAAATAACCTTCATATACACTAGCTACTGCCATTAATTGATTCTGGTTGGAACTTTTCAATTTTCCATTTCTTTTAATAAAAGAAGGAGAAACCAATGTGAAATTAGTTGCCCCTTTATTCGCCATTACCTCAATGCCAAAAACACCATCTCTTGATTGCTCAATAATTTGCTTGAAATCATTACTTATATTAATCACATTTGTTTTGGTGTATAAGTTCGTTAAATTACAAGAATTTAAACTTTTCACCTTAACACTCCTATCATTTTATTTACCCTTACCTTCTATTATCTTAGGGGAGGGGAATTTAGAAAGTGTATTAAAAATTTTCTTAGGATTTTTTGTCAGCATACCTTTTACAAGTTCAAAATTTTTCTTCGTTTTTCTCATTGTATTTTTATATCCATCCGTTATTTCCTCGTCTAGCCCTTTGCCGCTATCCAAATGTTTAAGAATAAGTCGAGGAGGGGATTGTAATCTACTGAAACCACCAATGACGATTAAAAGTTTAATAACAAATCCAGAAAAATCGGTTGGTGTAGGTACACCAAAAATAAACCATCCCAACACTAATAAATATAAAGCATGAAACACTTGAACAAGCGCTAAGTGTTTTAAACTTTCCCACCATTGTCTATGCAAGCCACGATAGGAGTCAAAAATCCAAGCAGTTAACGCAAATGGGGTAGTTGCACCCAGAATTAATAAATCAAAAAATCTACGCCCATTTTTCCACAACACAGGGATTATTGTCGTGATTAACAATGCATCAAATGCCAGTAAAATTACTACATCTAAAGGTACGATTTTATCTGGTAATGCGTTACTTCTCATGTTGTCTGCACCCAAAGAGATTAAGGTTTCAGATAGCCAATTCAATCCTTGAAATGCTTTTTGGAAGAGATAGGGCGTAGCAGTTATTGCTCCTGCAACCAAAAACCATCGTTTTGCAATTTCTTTTAATTCCATAGGTTGTTTTTTATTTTTTTTAGGCAGCATTCGTTTGATTCCTTCAAGAGATGTTAGCACCGATACGATTCCAATTGAAAGTAAGCTGAATTTATATGTTGTATTTTTAAACCAATCGTTATCAAACAACCACAAAGGAGTTTTTAATATTAATGATGTACATAAATCATATAACTGCGCCATTAGTTCAATCGACCATGCACCAATATTGTGAGGGAGATTTTTAAAAAAACTTTTAACATAATCCCATTCGTCTATAATGGGCTGTAAAGGATTTAAATCATTTAAACTAAACCCTGCCGCACTTGCGATGGGAATGTCTAATAAAAATGAAGTCGCTATTGCCGCAAAAGGAATGCCTAATTTGACATAAGACCGTCTAAAAAAGGCAAATTTTTGAATACAAATTGGGCTAGTTGGAACAGCGCGTAAATTAGCGGAATGCTGACTAATACTTGAGTTAATCCTTTCAAAATATCTGTATTCCATTCGACTGTTTCTTTTCTGTTTCGAGTTATCATTCGATAAATGCCCGCGATTGCAAATAGGCTTATCGCTAATGCTACTCCAAGCGATACTACTATCAATGCTATCTGCAATCCCCAATCCATTATGGAAGAAGGGGTTATTTGTGGAGTTGTGGTAGTAGTTGGTTTCAATGTCATTAGGCTGCTTGCTGCTACCGTATGTGGAGACATTATAATCATCCCTAAGCCCGACCCTATTCCAATCGGAATAAGTAATGATGCAAACTTTACTAATAACCTTTTCAATTGCTTTAGATTGTTTCTTTGTTGTTTCGGTGTTCCATCCATCACCTCCGTTTTTAAAGTCTCCACTAAAAAAACCATTCCTTCTAAATGGTTATCAAATTTCCGAATCGGATCGATTGAAGAACACTTGAAAGTTGAGGTAGTGTAATTGTCCTTTAAACTATGAAAACTGAAAGGATTATTGTCTGTTAGTTTTTCTTTGTAAATTTGACATGTGTGAACCATGTTCAACGCCTCCAATTTCTCTTTTAGCTTCATTCTTTTTTGAACCGTTTAGTTTGCTAGTTAAATCAAACTCATACGTATGAAAAAATCTAAAAGCAGATGATACTGCAATACCCGAAGCACAAACTAAACCTACTCCACCCAAAACAATAATCGAACCTAACATTTAACATCTCCTTTGTATAATTTAATTTTTTTTGGTCACAATACAACTAACTCGTAAGGACGGAGGTTGACTGCAAATGTTTTTAGGCATACTTAATGATTCACCAATACCGCGATGGGAACGACAACTTGAAAATGTGGATGAACTTGTGCTTGATACGATTAAACGTAAAAAGGGCGTTGATATTACAAAGAAAGAGTTGCATTTAATTCTGGAAGTCTTGTATGAGTATCGAGTCATCGATTAAAATAAAAATCGAAGTAGCATTGAAATTGTATTTAATTTAATTTCATCAAATATGTTGATGTTGGATAAACCGTCAGAAAATTGCTGCATGACGTTTTCTAGGTTAATTTCATAGCCTTTCTGGATTGTGTCAGCAAGCAGCGAATTCATGTATTGTGGATTGTTCATGTTTTGGATAAATTCAACGTAAGGAGCAGGATCAATAAATTGGCCTTGCTCATTTCTTATGCGAAAATCTAAGTGAAAACCTCCGTTGCTGCCATATACGTTGCCGCTATTTCCAGATAATCCTAACAAGTCGCCTTGTTTAACGAAATCCCCAACCTTTACTTTGAATTCAGATAGATGACCGTACATATAAGTAAGCCCGTCAGTTCCTTTAATAATGACTGTTTTTCCAGACATCGAATTTCCATAATCAATTATTTGAATTTCCCCATCTACAACCGCTTTCAGTTGCGTTCCTTTCTCCATTGCAAAATCATAACCTTTATGTGGCGCTTTTCGAAAATGTTCGTGGCTATTGAACCGTGAAGTGATTGGGTACATAATATTTTCACCCTTCCTTTCATTTCCGAAACAAACTTGCGAAGAACAAATTTAAAAATCAATTGATTTTCGTTTAAAAATGATACCCTTTTCTGACATCATTTATATGTCATTTTCGGTTGATTTTCAATTTCATTATTCCTTTATTCCCTTAAAAACACATATACCAAAACACCGTAAAATAGGGGGTTTTTTCATTGTTCCCGTGGGAATAATGGGAATAATGCGTTTTGGGAATAATGAGGGAATAATGACGGGAATATTAAAAATCTGATTTACCATTTTTCTACCAGTTCGAATAATGCTTCATTGAGGTTTTGATCGGATGGCTTCAATTCGTCCACTATTCCAATTAAAAGTGCTGAAATAGAAAGCTGTTCCTTATTAAGAATTTCATTAATTTCCTTCATGATTTCATTTATTTTGACCTTCTGATTTTGACCCATACTCACTTCAAGATACTCGGAAATGTATTGGCTTAAAAAATCAAAATCACTCATGGAACGTTCAATACAATAAGCAATTAGTTTTGCTGGACTCCAAGCAAGTGAAAAAGCCAACGCTCTTACAAATTCAAATGAAGTTAAATCAATCTTTACATTCACTCGCTCAAGGTTGTTACCAGACAAAGGATAATATCCGATTGGTTCATTATTAGGGAAATATACATTCTTTTCAATTCGTATACTCCACTTTATATAAGGTGATAATTCCTCTGCTAATTCACCCTTATTCTTTAAAGCGTGTAAGCATAAATCTCTACATATCTGCTTTACACTTCGATTAGTGACATAGCTCATTTTGTAAATTACATTTTTGCTCCTCATTTTAATGAATGGCTGCACTTCTTTATGTTTCATCAGATTTCACTCTCCTGTAAATTTGATTTGTCGATTCTCTAAGTAAGTGACTGACTTAGCTGATTCAATCTATTCGACAGCATTCGATAATATGCGTATAAAGTTTTGGGAAATTGAACATTCTTTTTGTAGGTAGAAAGGATGTGCTTACAGTGGCAAAATTTACGGATGCTGAAAAAAAACAAATTGCAGAAATTGTAAAAAAAACAAGTGACAAATACGGCTTACCTACCAAAAAGAAAGGTAGTAAGAAGAAATAGTTATTGACCGCATGTTAAAGTATCGAGAATTAGATGCAGAATAGATGGAAGAAAATGCACCGAAATAAGCAATAAGATAAGACTAGAGCCATTAAGGTTATCTAGTCTCTTTTTCATGCATCAAAACCTTTTAGCATCAAAACTCAAGCGATTATTTTTATGTTGTATTGGTGTAGGGGGGGGATCTTCTACAATTGGAGCAGAGGCAGCAGGAACATGAGCAGGAGGAGCGTGTGCAAATTTTGAAAGCGTCTCGTCTAATAGCCGTTTGATGCGCATATCTAATTTTTCATTTTCCCTTTGCTGCATGTATGAGCGCATAGCAATTTTAAATAGCGTTGCGTTTGGTGTATCAGTTGCATTTAAAAATTCTTCAATATCCTTATCAGCTTTTGTAATCGTAATTTCAATGCGTGGATTCTTCTTCAATACCAGTCACTCCATTTGCTAGACCATATTTATAAAATCCTCGTACATTCGCTGTTTCACTTCCGATAACAAACCAAGCAATCGGTATAACACGTTTGAATTCCTCTTTAATCAGTAAATTAGCAGTTCCACCTGTTACATAGACAACTTTCATTTTAGCGATTGATTTTAGTGTAGTTTTAACCGCAGTAGCAATTTTTCGTGTATATCGCTTTCGTTCCCTCATTACAATTTCCGTTAAATCTAAAAAATCACGTTTGTTTGGACTCCATTGATACTGTTCAGAAACGCTATTTTGACGTAGTAAACGTTCCACTTCATAATCTGTTATCTTATGGCCGAGTAGTGTTACAGCGTTACGTATAGCGCTATAAAGCGCATGTGCGCCTTCTTCTAGTTGTAAGCGATTATTTGTATCTAAATTCATATTATTAAAGGCATCAACGATTACTGTTCCACCGCCAGCATCTACTATACCAATGTAATTATCTTCAATGTCGTTATCATCTATGATGTTTCCAAATTCATTTACCATTGCATCAATTGCTGTTCCAGTCGTTTGAGTAAGTACATAAACATGTTTTACTAAAATGTTGTATTCTGTATCATCAATAAAGACTGTATGTTTACCTTTGAGTGATGTTTGCACTTTAGCGACAATTTCATTTTGTTCATATTCAATAGAAGGAATGCCAGTAATCACAACTACTTCAAGTTCACCATTCGTTGCTTGTTTAAAATCACGGGCCATTTCCGCTAAAGCAAAATCAGTAAGCAATAAAAATTCTAATGAGTCATAGCGATCTGTAAATGCAATTGTATCTGTAATGTGTCGATTGCTTATATCAAGCTTTTTTCCCCAGACGTAAGTAAAATCCATATCAAGTGATGAAACGTAGTCTGATGTGTTTTCTTCATTTTTAGCAAAATTTAAAATACTACGATTACCGTATTCGTTTGAATCAATAAAGTAAGATGGGTAAACTTTAATTCCTTTTTCTGACAGCATCTTCACCTGACGATTGCCTAGTTCTAATGCAAATAATTTCAATACTTTCCTCCATTCTAAAATCTATACCGTATTATATGCCATGATGAATTATAAATGCCTAGTTGTACCGTTATACAATGCGGTATTTTTGACGGGTTAAAATACGGTACGCTATATAATGGAAGAAGGTAGTACTTTCATTTTACATAAATAAATTTTTGAAATATTGTATACATTTAAATTGTAATACGTATACTGATAGCACATGAATTTTAAAATAGATTGGAGGGAGAACCAGATGGAGTTAATTAAGCAGTTTGACGATGTGACAAACAGTGAGGGGGTTTATTCTCAAATTTGTAATGCTTGCGTTAATGCTTTAGCTGTTGAAAAAAACAAACTGGATTTTAATGCAGCAATCGGCATTTGTGGTGTAAAGGGTTGTAATAATGATGCCGAACATTACATTAATTTAGAAAAATAAAATTTGAATGGAGAGAGTGAAAATGACTTTGATTCAAAAATATAAAGAAGAAGTTTTAAGCGATGCAGCGCAGTTTGAATTATTCTGTGTTGCAGTATAACTAGAAAGGAGAAATAACAAATGGGAAATTTAACATCAATTTCAATCACACCAGTCCAGGCGGATATAATTTTTAAAGCTTTATATTACACGGCCAGTAATGAAGGGGTAAGCATTCCCAACGAGCTTACAGAGATATTTGAGGTAGTAGCCGAGCAAAATCCAAACGACACGCATGTTTCCGATACAGTAGATGTAATGGAGTTTTTAAGCGGTTTTATTGAAAATAATGATCCGTACAAAGAATATTTTGAGAGGGTGTAGCAATGACAAGCTATAAAGATGTTTTGGAGGCAGATGAAAAATTTAGGTATATGCTATTAAGCCGTTTGCAAAGTGACTGTGATTATTACTTAGGCTACGGGAACAGGAGCAAAAATGCATTATGGGCAGAAAATGAGAAGGAGCAAATTAAAGTAATGAAAGAGCTGTGGAAAAGCTTTGATACTGATGAAAAGCCAGAATGGTTGACATGGGACGATATTTTGAATTATGAAGCTGAAATGATTGGATAAAACAATTTAAAGGAGGAGCACAATGAACGCCGTTACTTTTACAACAGATTTAAACAATGAAATTAAAATGCGTGTAGAGGATTTTAAAGCTACGGTAGTGGAGACAATCGATTTTGCGATTAATGAAAAGGGGTACAACATTAACGATTTAACAATTGGTTTTATCGCGGAAGACATCACAGGTGTTATTAAAAGTTGGCACGGGAGAGAACATGACATGAATAGTGTCGGGTTGGGCATTATTAAGAAAGTTTTAATGGAGGCGCAAAAATGAAAAACTTAGCATTAACAGGCATTTTAGCAGTCACATCTATGTTTAGTGTGTTCCAAGTTGAGCCAGGGGTATTGGAATCTAAATATGCAGTAAATGAGCTTTGCGAATATGTAAGCCCTAACTATTGTGGTAATAACTCGTTAACAAACGGCTTGCAGCCTAATCAGACAACTTTGTTTTATATGTACAGTAATGACACGGGCCATTATTTTCTTGATCCATTGGCAGAATATGAAAATGTGATTTACGTGGGACGCAGCGATCATTTAGCTATACCAGATTTAACAGTTAGCGTTGAAAATTTACATCATGGTAAACGATATATCGGTACTTTTGCTGACAATGAATTGTGGGAGCTTGTAGGGTTAACAGAAGTGACTTATGAGCAATGAGGTTTAAATTAGTGCTTAAACGATAGATTTAAACAAAATAAATTATTTATGGTAAAATAAAACAGTAACTAATACCATATGGGGGAATGTTTATTATGGAATATGGCAAAGCATTAGATTTAGTAAAAGCTACTGTAAGTTTTGAAAGTGCAGCAGATGTTAATTTAGTGAAATCATTCGCGGAAGTTACAGAAACAGAAAAAGCTCTTGAAATTGTAGCGGTTCAGTATCAACAAGCCAGTGAAAGAGTTAGCGATTTTAATCTGACGGTGTTTGAATACGTGCTTGCAATTTTAGAACAAGAGGATAAAATCAAAGAAGCAGACTATTACGAAAATGAAATAGATGCGGAGAACGATGGTTTTTGGTGGATTGATGAAATTAGTAAATGGGTGAAGCTAGATTTCACCAAAACACATATTAATTATTAAATTTCGCCCTGTTTTATACGGGGTTTTTTTTGATTTTTGACATAAATTAATTTTTGAAATTTACGTCACATTTAGAATAAGGTGGTGTTTTTTTGCGTATACTGTTAATACAACTTGAAGTAAAGGAGATTGAGTCACATGAATAAGATAATTTGCGAACAACTTAAAGTGCCAGAAAAAGAATTTAATGAAGGAACTAAAGCGTGGTATGATGCTATTTTCTGGGTAGACACTTTGTATACTAAATATGATATGATGCATGGTATTAAAGATCTGTTTTTTAGCTTAGTCAAAAATGGAGCTGCAACAAGTGTTAATGAAGAGCGGATTTTATTTGTGGAAAAGGTTTTAAAAATGGAAGGTCTAAAACCTATAAAGGAGAATGTGAAATGAAAATCGTTTCAGTTAGTTTACATGCGCTATATAACCATTTCAAAGGGCAGCTAAATAATGGAATAATCGAAAAAACAATTGACGGGGAAACAGAATACTATGATTTATTCGTAAATAATCAACTGGTTTGTATGGACGGTGAAACGTGTAAGGTTATTGAAGAAAATAATAGTGGTTCTGTATTATTAAACAGCAACGGGGAGCAAGATTTTACGTTTGCGCTAACAACTGATGAAATGAAGAGGGGAGCTTATTCATGAAAACTTATGTTGAATACTTATCAGAGGTATTGTTTGAAGCTATCCAGTTAAGCGAGTTGACAGTTGAAAAATTAAGTAACTTAGAATTAAAAAATGGTGTGTTTATAGTCAATCAAGGCAATATAAAAATTTCACTCATGCATAAATTTGAGCCGATGGCAATTCTAAATACAGTTAGCGTTTTTGAAAAAGTAAATGAATTTATTGTGATTGATCCGTTCGGAACTATCATACATGAAGGGGCAGCAGATGATGTAATTTCATTTGCGAATGGGTTTTATGATTAAGATGATATGAGAATAACAACATAAATAAATTTTTAAAATAAGCGTCACAAATAAGTATAAAGTGGCGCTTACTTCCGTATACTTTTATTACAAAGGTGCAGTAAGCAGGCATCTTACTACAAATAAAGGGAGGATTTTAATGGGGTTTATCTATAAGGTCGTAACAGAAGGTGGCATAAATCTTTTTGACTCAAAGGCGCAACTATTAGCTAAGTACACTCAAGTTGATACGGTTACTCGTCCTAGTGTACGCAAGGAGCTGCAAGGTCAACCAATTTTAGAAGGTTTGCTAGGGGCAATGTATGACGGTATGCAGAATGGTAAACATGTCATTCGATATGAAAGCCAGAAAGTGTACGATATGTTGTCGCAGTAAGTCATCATGAGAACTAAGAAGGGGGATATTCAATTGACAAAAGAGCTTTACGTAAATTTTTACAATAAGAAAAACGGAAAGTATCTAGGGGGATATACGGTTAGAGGCAGTTTTAAAGGAGAGCTTGAAAACACATTAACTCTAAAAGCACACGATCATAATATTAATGTTTCTGACAAAGACTATTCACGCGGCTTTATCCCTAACCATAGAGAGCAATATCCCGTATTTCATGAGCATGGAAATGATTATGAGTGGTTGTCAGATGGTTGGCATAGATTTCATTCTTATTATAAAAGTGGCTTTAAAAGCGTTCCTGTAATGGAAATTATATTTGAATAAAAACAACATAATAAAAAATGGAATGAGCAGCTATTATTAAGCCACTCATTCCATTTTTTATTGTTCAAATCATTTAATTTTATCGTTAGCAGCCTCTTGTTCGTCTTGCAATACATCTTCTAAAGCTACTTTTAACGCTGTATAGACAGCAATTACGCCACCTTCGCCGTGGCCGCCAAATTGTAGAGAACCAGATGGAGACTCCATACCACCAAAACTAGACCAATATAAAACGTCTTGATGCCAATTTACTTTTTTGATTGCTTGATAAATATGTTCATCTTTTATCGTTAAATCGTTTTGAGCTTCATAGATAAAACGACAAATACCTCTAAATGCAAAACCTTTAGCAGTAACATATTTATTTTTTTCATGAAGATCTTGCGGTAACGCTTTAAACATTTTATCCATCGTAGAAGTAACACGTTTTTTTGTGTTATTGTAATTTTTTTCTGTTAGGAATTCGTTGTTTACTTTCAATTCATTGTGATACAAACCGCGACAGAAATTATAGACGGAAGTTAATAAAATGGTATTCGGGTTGACAGAATGAATAGACATTTTGTGATATTCTACTCCATACTTTAATAAGTAATGGTTTTCTTCCGAAACTTCACGAGCCAATTTGCTGAATAAGTCATTTTGAGATAAACGGATTGTCGATGAGCGGCTAGGTCTAGTAGCCAACGAGTTTAGATCGAAAAATAATTGTTTCTCATCATCTTCTGAAATGCTGTTAAATAGAACAACAGGAATAACCATCTCATTTAATTCATTAAGATGACGTTCGTAAAGTTCATGCTGTTCTTTAGAGCGAGCTTTCGATATTTTTTTCTTTAATTCATCTATTGTAGCTAGAATTCCGTAGTAACGATGTTGCCCGTCATTGATTGAGAGTTTAGATGAAACTGTATCAATGGCAACTGTTTTAGTGTTGTAGTCATAGAATACATTTCCTCTTGCCGTAACTGTTATGCCAGGGAAAAATCTCAAATTTGTTTTATCTTCAAGATAAGATAAAATATAAGTTTTTATTTGTGTGATTTTTCGGGCACTAGTAGTACGTTGAACTTCTGGAAAAACTCTTAAAAACTTTGCTAAGTCTTTAAATTGTAAGACAGCAGAAAACACTTCTCTTCCGAATTGTTGCCCCTTGATTGCAGCAATAGTCGCGTACTGATTTATAGTTAATTCAGTATTTGCTTTAATAATTCCTTCTGTTTCAAGAGAGCCAGGCTTTTGATATAGTTCTTTTTGAGTCATATTAATTCCCCTTTTGCTATTTTTTGTATATTGTAGCATAAACAAAGAAATAACTACAATGATTTTATGTTTTTAATTTTAATATTCTAATAATTGATTTATCTGAAACAAAAGAAAAAAATTAGAATAATGCATTTAACTAATCCTAAGTGTATATACTGATAGTAACGACTGTCAAAGAAAAGGGGTCAATCATAACTATTAAATGGAGGTCTAAATATGGCGCTATATTATTTCAAATATCATGGTATTAGCAATGAAAAAGCCGTGTTTAGTTTTAAATCGAAAAATCACGAACTGCATTATTTTAAAATGGATTCAAAAGGTAAAATTGAAAAGATAACGTTTGATGATGCAGATTTAATTCAATGTAACGCTAGAGTAGTTAATAATTTATTAGATATAATTGAAGAATCAAAATCAAATTCTATAAGTGAGTTGGCTAGTAGGGGGCTTTTAGATACTTTAATTGAGCGAGATGTGCATTTAGATGATATTGGTAGCGTGGCTTTTCATAAGTATAAAATTGGCGGTGCTTAAATTGTATGTACACATTCTGCTAGAGAGGCTGAAGGAGTGTTAGCGGACGTACAAACGGCGAACGCGATTATGATCGTTTACGAGGAGAAATCCTCGTTTTTTTTATTTCATAAAAATAATTTTAGGTATATTTGGTTAAATTAAATTTAAGAATAACGAGCTTTAGACAGAATAAAATGTAATCAAGTGTTATTTTTCTTTTATTCATAGAGAAAATGATATAGACACACTTTGGTAATATAGGTATAATAATCTAAATCGGATTATCCAATATATAACATTAATAATTAAAAAAGGTTTTTCATTGACCGCTTTTTCGATTTGGTTTGAATCCACAAGGAGATGTTAAATATGGAATTTATTAAAAAAGAGTTAATAGATACAATTAACTCTATGAATGATGAAAATATTCTTGAAATTAAACAAAGAATAAACAGGTTATTTGAATTTGCAGAATTATCAAAAAGTATATGGGGCACTGTTCCAAATTTTTTAGATTATAATGTTGACGTAATTGACGGTGCTTTAGCAGATGCGCAGGGCAGCAATGACGATCTAAAATTTGAAAACGCAGTAGCAGCGGAAGCGTTGCCGAAGGAAGAAGAGAGCGAAAATAACATATATAAACCAATGCCTCTCGAAAGAAGATTGAAAGGTGGAACATTAAGAAGAAATAATTCAACTTTATATGTGCCTGAAAAGATTATTCGCACAAATGGCTGGGTGCATGGTGATTATATAACAGCAATCGGTGAAAATGAACAGGAATTAATTTTTGAAAAGCATTCAGACAGCACCAGTGCGGATAAGAGTAATAGAGTTGAATTGGATTATTGTTTAGTTACAAAAAGAGCAGATGAAAAATATGTAATTAAGCAGCATTATAATGAAGGAATATTAAAACCAACGCTATTAAATGGTGTGGAACATGAATTTGTCCTTGATATTAGTAATGTCTCTAATTTTAGGCTACAGGACGGTTATGTAGTGGCAATTGCTTTTTATGCTAATAAGCCTCATGAATTTAGGATAATTTGGCTTTACACTGACATGATGGAAATTCCTGCTCCACCGCCTCCAAAACCATCGAGCTATTACAAAGAACAGAACAGCGAGAAGAAATTGAAGTGGAATGACACAGAATTAAAAATATTAGAAGGAAAGAAAATTGTAATCGTTGGAGCTGATTTTCGTGCAAATGATTTTATTGGCCTAATGGATGAAGCGAAAATATCTTATAGAATATTAAGCGGTGATGAAAGTGATGCAAGATTTGAAGCCGCAGTTAGAGGAAAAGATTTGATCGTTTCATTAAGTTCACATACCTCACACAGAAGTAGCGAATTAGCTAAATCATTAGCGAAAAAATACAGTATATCTTTCCGTGCTGCACCAACTAGCATATCATCTGTTAAAAGAGCAATTGTTCATGGTATAAGTGCGAAAGAGATACCTTTCCACTCTTTATTTTAAAGTGTGGTCACTTCCCCGAGTAAGCGGCATAAGGAAATATCACTTTACTATGTTACTCGGGAGAGTGTACTAATATAATTATGCTTAAATTAACGGCCCATCTCAAAAGGTAGATCTAAAGGTTGTACAGTATTATCAAATAGTGGGCTTCCACCAACAACAAGAATCAAAGAAAGACAAAATAAAATATTTAAACAAGTACGCTTCATTAATATCACTCCAATTAAATTATTTTAGTAAGGAAGTCGAAATTATGCATGATAACCAGCTAGGTTTTGAAATTGCCCGTATTAGAAAAGAATTAAAGATGACTCAAAAACAATTGAGTCAAGGAATATGCACACAACCTACAATTAGCATGATTGAAAAGGGTGAGATACAGCCTGGAATCGAGATATTACTTGCAATATCCATTAAATTAAAAAAATCAATAACGCATTTTATTAACATCTTGTTAATGTCAAACTATACATATGTTCAAGTGCTAGTTGAGGAGCTAGAAGAGTTAACAACAAACCAAAGATACGATAAAGTCTATGCCATTGTAAGTGAAGAACTCTATAAAAAACCAGAAGACTATTGGTTTCAAACTTTTTTAAAGTGGAAGCATTACGGTAGCGCTTATTACTTAAAAAAAGCTACTTTAGATGAAACACTTGAACAACTAATTTTACTTGTTCAATCAACAGACGATTTAATATTAAATAGAGATTTTTTGAAAGATCGTATTTATAATACAATTGCCTTTTTATATTCAACACGGAAAGATTATCATCTAGCGTTATTTTATTATAATAAAATTGATCTAAACAATATCATTTCAGAAGCCCCTCGACTGAATTACGATATTTATCGTTTAAGAGTTATGTATAATAAAACAAAAACTTTATACGATATGGGCGACTATGAAAAATCCGTTGAATATTGCAAAACAGGAATAAAAAAATCTGTAGAGCTTGAAAACATGTCATTCATAGGCAACTTTCACTATTACTTAGGGCAATGCTACGAAAAAATGAAAATGGATAAAGAACAAATTAAAGGATGCTATATAAATGCCCTCTTTTTCTTTCAACTATTAAATAGGGAACTGTACGTTGAAATTATAAAAAAGGAAAAGCAAATTTACCTTTAACTTTTGAATTAGCGTTTATCAATTCCTTACTGTCCTCATATTAAAACAAATTCAAACATAAATGTTAAAATATAAGTAAGCTTATATTTTATTGAAAATTTCGCATATTAGAAATTAATACGATTTTTACCTTAGCTTATAGGCCATCTATAGGCTATTTTTGTTTTTGCTAAGACTAAATTTGCACAAATTTAAGATGAATATGAATACTTTTTTATAAAAATGGTTACATTGTAAGTTATACAGCCGATATATTTTGCATATCCTGTTATATAGGTCAAATAAATTTATAAAGGAGCGTAAAGAATTGAGGAGTGTCACTGGAAATAAACTGGAGAGAATTATAATGGATTTTATTGAGGAAAAATATTCATATTCGAAGGATACTGCGGTAAATTACCTATCTGACATAAAGCAATTTTTGAAATATATGTTTGACAAAAACATCGATGAAGTTATAATTGATGAAATAGAACAGTTAAACTATAACAAATTAAACGGGTACTTAAAAGAACTATCCAAAAATAAGGCAAATTCTACCATAAACCGCAAAGCTAGTGCGATTGAATCTCTATATAAATACCTAAAAAAAACTGGGAATATTGATATAGACATTAGTTTTTTTGGTTTAATTAAATCATTGCCTTCTACTCCAAATTCCTACGATGTTATGCCAATGGAAATCGTTGAGCAATATATTGAAGCAGCAAGCTATGAAAAGTATAAAACTATTGAAAAGAAATGGGCAATCATTTTAGCTACAGAATTAGGTTTGCGTCTTTCAGAAGTTCTTGAATTAAATTGGCAGCAATTTAAAGTAGACGGAAATCGTGTGTATGTAACAGGCTACGGCAAAGGAAATACTAAGTATGTAGAAGTCATTAGCAAGTTGCTATATGAAGATTTAATTGGTGAATTAAAGCTAAATGGGCAAAAAAACTTATTTACATTATCTTCCAAAAACGTTAATGATATGATGATACGATTGAAAAAAAAATTAAAACAAGATGATCGCAATTATACTTTCCATTCTTTTAAAAAAGCAGCGGTTACGAATACAAAAAGGGTAACAAACAATATTCTCGATGCCCAAAAAAAAGGGAAACATAAAAAGCTTGAAACTACTCAAATTTATCTCGAAGAAGTTGAAGCAAAAATGACGGGTTATTTTTCTTTATCAAGGGATTTAAATTTTAATTTACACAAAGAAGTTGAACATAACGTGTTGTTGGAAGCGCTTGAAAAAATGCCAAAAGATGTTTTGTTTTTATTAAATTTAGAATTAAACGAGAAGGAGAATGAGACATGAACGACAGCAGAGACGAACTACTAAAACTTATTAATGAAAACATGAATCAAATTGTTAACAAGAAAAAAACACTAGCAGAAGTAAAAGCTCACCTTCTACAAAACCGAATAACGGAAGGTCGGGTAGAGGAAGTATTATCAAATCCCGAACTTATAGAAGATCAACGAGAATTAGCATTATTTACGGAACAGTTTTATGTGAAAACGGGCATCGAGAGTTTAAATCCTAATAAATGGTTTACTAATGCCCAAATGAAAGAAGCAAAACAGTATGATTTCATTATTGCGAATTCAGAAGAGTTAATTAAATTTCCGTGGGAAATTACAGCGCTTCCAGGCCGTGACGGAGGTTACGTTAGTATAATTAGTAATCAAACGGTTGCAAAATTAATGAAATCACATAAATTAAATTACAATCCAGACATCCAGCGCGAAGCAACGAGGGTTAAGCGAAATAATATTTTTGAATATACGCCTACAGTGGATAAAAAAAATGTCAGAGAAATTCGAGATTTAATATTAAAAGGTGAAATCGAACGTACTACGATAACGTTTAATGCTGCTCCTCGTACAGCCGACTGCGGAGAAGAGTTAATTTATGACCCGAAAACATTCGTACTAACAATAACGGAAGGCACAAGACTAGATATTTTAGATGGATTCCATCGTTGTCTTGCCTGTCAAGAAGTGTATGAAGTTGATTCGGAAGTTGAAAGTTATTTTACATTAGATATAACTAATAAGACAACAAGACAGGCACAACGTTGGCAAGCGCAAACTGCAAAAGGTACTAGAATATCAAAAGCGCGTATATTAGAAATGGAAGATAAAAGTCGAGCAAATGGTGTTATTCAATTATTAAAATCGGAATCAGAGTTAAGAGGTCGGATTTCTTCACGTAAAGGTCGCGTAAACGCTGAAAGTGGGGAGTTAGTGAATTATCTTACTTTAAGCAATGCCATTGATCGCAATTTCAAACTGCAAAATAAATCAGATGAATACGAAGTGGCAGATTACTTAACTAAATTTTTCGAGTATCTAATGAGTTTATATCCACAGGAATTTGGGGATTATAAAAACAGAAATAAGCATTCGCTGATGTATTACAATAAAATGTTTGCAGGCTATATTGCACTAGCTGCTAAAATGCATAAAGATAATATTGCATTTAAGGAATTAGCGGAAATAATGAATAAAATTGATTTTTCTCGAAATAATCCTATATGGATGAAGTTGGGTATAGTGGATGAAAACGGTGTTATTACAAAAAACGCAAAAGAAGAGAAAATAGAAAATTATTTCATAGGGCTTGTAGAGCAATCTAAAAATTACAATGAAAAGCGTGAAATGCTGAATTAAAATTAAAAGGAGGTGTAGATAGTGAGCGAAGAAAAATTCTATAACGCAAAAGTAAAAGAAGAATACTTAGCGACAATCGCATATCCTGCAACTAGGCAAATGGCAAATTACGTATTTAAAAAAGCAAAAAAAACTGAATTAGCCTATCAAAAAGACATTTATGAAATGAATATTGAGGAATTAAAAGATGTAATTAAAGGTCTTGAAGCATCAACGATTGATAGTGCATATAATTACTTTTTTAAATTAGAATATTATATTGATTGGGCTACAAAATACCGTACAACAACAATTAATGAATTAGCAGCAATTACTGATAAGCGCGAGTGGGTATCAAAATGTGTTGCATCATTTAGACAACCAGTTTATAAACGTGAACAAATTTTAGATATGTGTAAGGAATTAGATAACTATCCAGATCGTGCGGTGCTATTGGCGCTGTTTGAGGGCATTGGGGGCGAAGGTTATTCAGAGCTACTAAATCTACGCTCAAAAGATTTAACTGAAAAAGATGGTCGCTATTACGCAACACTTTATGATAAGCATGGAAATTCACGTACACTTGAAATTTCCGAAAAATTGGATGAATATTTAAGAAAAACAGATGATGAAACAGTATATCGCAATAAAAATGGCAAGTCAGAAAGCATACGTTCATCTGAAAGTCTTTTAGTACCATCACCATTTATCTTTAAAAAAGCCGCAAGAGGCAAGCAAGAGGGTGCGCTAGATTTATTTTTTGTGCAGCGGAAGTTCACAATGTTTAAAGAGTTGTTTGAAACGAGCTTCATAACACCTAAAAGAATTATTAACAGTGGCATGTTACATCATGTTAATGAGATTCATCAAAAGCAAGGGTTTATGACGTATGACGATTGGATTACAATTGCAGAAATTTTTAATACGTCCATTATTAAATATAACGGCGAAGACACAAGAAATATTTTAACATTAAAGAAAAAAGCTTCAGAAAAGAAATTCAAAGAAGTATATGGATATAAAGTTGTGGAGAAAGAAATAGAAAAAGTGCAGAGCCAACGAATTTAATTTCGTTGGTTTTTTTATTTGTCAAACGTGGTACATAGAAATTGTGAATCAAAATGAATCTGGCCTGGCTGCCAGTTTTACTGAAACCAATATATTTGCAAATTTAGTAATATATTTAACAGAATAGACATAAATAAATTATTACGAAAGAATTTTACTATATTAGGGGGAAGCCTGTTGAAAGATATTATTGGTAAAAAACTAAATAAACACCTAACAGGATATATAGAATATAAATGGGAGAGCATTATGGAGGACGCGGATTTTAGCCAAATTTCAGCGGAACAGTTGGGGATATTAAAGGCTGTTTTTCATTTAGGCTACCAAACTGGCTACGAGGATAACTTTCAAGAGCTAAAAGAAGTTTATAAAAATGACTGGATTATGCTAGTTGATCTTTTTGAAGAATTAAAATGATGGGGGGATTATAATGAATTTAAAAAAAGGAGATAAAATAATTTTTACAAATATAAAAAAAATAAGGTCAAAAATGAAGCATAAGCTAGAAGAAGGAGTAAAATATGTAGTTATTGATTTAGATCAACAGGATGGATGCCCATATATTGTTGTAGATGATACAATTCTTTATTTATCAAAATTTGATTTAAAACATATCGAAGCTGTTCAAGACGAACGCTTGTCATTTAGTGAATATAAGCAGCTACGATTAAAGTTTCCTTATATTCCAGTAAACAAAACGACATTGCATTTAATAACTCTATTGGAGCAGCAAAACAAGGAAAGGGCGTTAAGATTGGCCATTGATGTCGCTTTAGATGAAAAAAATTATGATTTATTAAATAAGTTGTTGGAATTAAAAAAGAAAAATAATAGAAGGAAAAACAAAGAGGATAGAGAATGAAATTGTATGTGCAGCTATGCAATTAATTCTCTTCATAATAACTAATATAAAATGAGGTGTAGCTATGTCATTCGGGTCTACTTAGTCATTCAGAAAAAACACGAAATAAACGAAAGTAGGAGAGTAATATTAGATTTGTAGGAATTGATATTTCAACAAACACTGGACTTTGCATTTTAGATGAAAGCGGCATTGCAATTGAGTCAGTGAAAATATCGGCAAAAAATCTGGACGATCCCCAGCGAATGATGGAGATGACAGCTCGTATTATAAGCTATTTAGATTCTGCAACCGATAAAGTGTTAGTAGAAGGATTCGCATATGGAGCTAGAGGGAGAGGCGTGGGCTTTCAATATGGAGCAGGCTGGATTGTCCGTGAAGCGTTGGTATTAAACTCTATACCCTATCTTGATGTCCCACCATCGGTTGTTAAGAAATTTGCTACCAATAACGGACAAGCAAAGAAAGAAGCTATGATTTTACCGATTTTTAAAAAATGGAAATTTGAGCATGAGAGTGACGATGTGAGAGATGCATATGTGCTTGCTAGAATTGGCTACTCTATGTATTTTCAAGATAATTTACTTGAGTATGAAAAAGAAGTTTTGAAAAAAATTAAAAAAATTTAGAATGTAGTGTTTAAGAAATCGAATTTCGAGAAGATAATAGAGTGTGTGGGGGAGATTTTGAGACACACATGAGTAAAGTTTTACAATATGAATTAAAGGGGAGCATTATATGTCTGAAAAAAAAGTTCTAAAAGAGGGCGCAAACAAAGTAACAGTTGTAGGAACGTTAGTTGAAAAGAATTTGAAAATTGATACGTTCAAAAATACAGATGGTGAAACTATCGAATTTATTAATGGTACAATTAGCATTCGCACAGGTGATAATGAGGTGCATCAAATTCGCTTGCGCTCAAATAAATACACTAAAGAGGGTAAAGAAAATAACTTATTCAAGGCCTATGTAACGGTTCAAGAAGAGTACGTTTCAGTAGCCGATGTTGCAGAAGCAGCTAAAAAAGGTTTTAATCTAGTTGCTAGTGAGGTGTCCGTTGACGGTAAGCTTGTAACAAACGAATACTATGCTCAAGACGGAAGACTTCGACAATACCAACAAATTGATGGAAGATTTGTTAATCGACTACGTGAAGTTGATGATCCAACACCTCGGGCAGTGTTTGAAGTTGATATTTTTGTATCGAAAGCACGTCAAGAAATTTTAGATGACGAGGAAACAGGTCGCGCAATTGTAGAGGCATTTATTCCTACGTACAGCAGCATTGTTCCCTATAACTTTGCCGTGATTGAAGAGGGAGCGGATTTCTTCTTATACAACTTAGAACATGGTCAAACATTAAAAGTGTACGGCAATATCTTAAATGTTAAAAAAGAGCAGCGTAAAATGGTTGAAATGGCATTTGGTGAGCCGCGAGAGGAACTGGTTATTACTTACCGCTCGGAATCATTAATCAACAACGCTAAAAGCGCATATGAAGAGGATTCACCATATGCTTTCAATCTTGAGCTAATTAAAGAGCGCTTAGTAAAGCGTCAGGCGTATCTGGAACAGCAAAAAGCGCGACAAAACGGGGAGAACGCTTCAACTAATAATAATTCTACTGGTTTTCCAACTAATAAATCCTCGGATGAAGTGCGAGACGTAAGAAAGTTGTTTTAATTTCTAACATAAATAAATTTTTATAATAATTACGTTTTAGCATTCCTAGATTAATAATGAATGGAGACTGATAGTGAATGACTAGTTTTGATATTTTCAATCCCCAGATTTCAACAGTTGCAAAAGGATTAGAGGGGAAAGTAATTACAATTGTTGGCTCTAACAATTTAGGGAAAACGAAACAAGCTACTCGAATGGAGCGCCCGTATTATATTGGATTTGAAAAAGGTTTACGCGCAATCGCTGGCATTCCTTTTTTACCTGTTAATAAGTGGACGGATTTCAAAAAAATCAATAAGCAGCTAACTGATCCAAAAACGCTATCAAAAGCGAGAGAGCTTTATCAGACTATTATTTTTGATGAAGTATACACAAGTGCGCTTTACTGCCAAGATTATTTGTGTAAAAAATTTGGTGTTGAAACAATTGGTGACGGTAACGAAGGTTACGGACTCTGGAAAGAATATGAAACGGAGTATTGGACGGAAATCGATAAATTACTCAATAGCGGCTACACATTGATTTTTATCAGCCATGAAGAAACGACTAAAGAAGGGAAGAAAATCCCTAAAGGCGATAAACGTTCAATTAAACCAATTATTGATAATTCAGACGTTGTTGTGTATTTACAATCAAATGGTATTGACGAAAACAATAAAGTTATTAAATCATCGGCATGGTTCGCGGAAACGCCAGAATTTTTTGCTCGTTCTCGTTTCGATTATATGACAACATTTATCCCAGAATTTACGGCAGAAAATTTAGAAGCAGCTATTGCAGAAGGCATTCGCTTGCAAGAGGAAGCAGAAGGAATTGTAGCAGTAAGTTACAATGAGCAAAAAGAATCCTATCAATCAGAAGCGTTAGATTTTGACGCAATCTTTTCAGAAATCAATGAAATTGGAAATCGTTTGGCATCATCGGGTTATTTAGATGAGCTGTTGGAAAGTGTTGAAAGACATTTAGGCAAAGGAAAAAAAGTTGGCGATGTTAAGCCATCTCAAGTTGATTTGCTTTCATTATTATTAATTGAAGTTAAGGAATTAGCGGAAGAATTAAACGTTTAACATAAATAAAAATTTAAAATATACAAAAATAATGCGTAGTGTCTATTAGATACTGCGCAATTATTTTAGGGGTGATTATTATTTCTACGCCTACACAATTAAAATGCGCCTGGTGCGTTAAAGCAATTAAAAAAGATACGCTTTATGTAAAGCACAGCTCCAAAAAGTATTTTCACAACATGTGCTATGAAAAATATAAAATCAATGAAGCGGATCGAAAGGAATTGCTTGAATATATCATTGAATTACAGGGACATCGAAAATTAGATCCAAAAATATTTTCTCAAATAAAAGATTGGCAAGATAAATATAATTTTCAATATAAAGCCATTGAATTAACATTACGCTATTTTCACGAAATTAAAGGAAATTCATATGATGAAAAGGGTATTGGTATTGTTCCATATGTCTATGCAGAAGCAGAAAAATTTTTTGGCCGATTATTTGAAATAACTCAACAGATTAAAGAAACTGATTACAATCCTCAACATGAGACAGTCTATATTAATGATCCTCCAAAAAAAGTGAATAAAAAGCTAGTAAACATAGAGGAGATTACAGAATGACTAAACTTCAAGACAAACTAGCGATTACCCAGGTTTTAGCAGGATTAATGAAGCATCCAGAACGCACTTCAAGTAAAGCATATGACTTGTCTACAGATGATTTTGTCGAGAAAATGCATCAGATTATTTTTGGCGCAATTACAAACTTATATACAAATGAAGCTAAGAAAATAACCATACTAGAAATAGATGCATATTTGCAAAACTACACAGAACAATATCGAATTTTTAACGAGAATGATGGAATCGAATATTTAGAAGCAATACAAGAGTTTTCTGTAATAGACAATTTCGACATGCATTATCAGCGAGTAAAGAAGTTTACATTTTTGCGAGAATGTAAAAAAATCGGTATTGATATTTCAGATATTTACAATGAAAAACTGGTCGATTTAGCAGAAGAGGAAGAAAGAAACAAGCGCTTTGATAAAATGACGCTAACGGACATGGTAAAGCATGTAGAATTAAAAATCATTCTTATTAAAGAGCAATTTCTATCGAGTAATACATTTAGCGGTGGACATATATCTGAAAACGTTCAAGAAATTATTGATGCAAAAGAAGCATCACCAAGTTTCGGAGCACCGCAAGCCTCCTTATTTTTAAATACAATCTTTCGTGGCTCACGTAAAAGAAAATTCAACCTCAAACACGGTAACACTGGTGGAGGGAAGTCTCGTTTTGGAATGGCGAATATGGCAGCTAAAACTATTCCCGAAATTTGGGATAATAAAGAAAACAAATGGATCAAAACAGGTGCTAATAAACATGGTCTAATTATTTCAACCGAATTAGATGAAGAAGAAATTAAGCTTCCTTTTGTAGCCTACATTGCGAACGTTGATGAATCACTTATACATGAGAAAAAATTAACACATGAAGAAAAAGTGCGAGTTGAAAAGGCTGTAACTATTTTAGAAAAATCAAGCTTATGGTTTGAGGTGTTAAGTGATTTTGACATAGAGGATATAGAAACGACCATTATTAAACATATAAATTTACATGACGTAGAGTTTATTGAATTTGATTATATCCACACGTCTCTAAAATTACTCTCCGCGTTAGCTCAAAAAGGAGCTAGAAACCTACGTGAAGACCAAATTCTTTTAATTATTGCTATTAGTTTAAAAGACTTATGCAACAAATATGACATTCACATTGAAAGCGCTACTCAGTTAAATGACAACCAAAACAAAGACGACAACATGGATCAAAGCTGGATTCGAGGCTCAAAAGCATTAGCAGATAAAATAGATGGAGGATATATTCTACTGGAAATTCGGCCTAAAGACCAAAAATTAATTGATGCAGTTTATAAGTCGGGTAAGATGGTTAAATTTGCAGTTGAACCGAACATTAGCTTAAACGTATATAAATCAAGGGGCGGTAAATGGAAGCGTATTCGAGTGTTTGGGCATTTTAATACAGGCACTTTGCGATTTCAAGACTTGTTTTGTATAAATTATAACGGTGAATTAATATCAGAGATTGAGCTTAAAACCATTTCATTCAATGAACCGAGCGGAACAGAAATTAGTAAATTGCTATATGATAATGATGAAGACGAGCTGCCAGAATTTGCAGAAGATTAAAATCCAATAGAAAAGAGGTAACACATTGAGCCACGATATTATCGAGCTAAAAGAAAGCCTAACAATTGATGATATTATGCTGTTACTGACTGAATTAGGCGCTGAAAACGTTCACTACAACGAGAGACGAAACGAAATTATTACGAATACGATTTGCCATAATAAAAGCGGTGGCAGCCATAAGCTTTATTACATGCAGCGTACTAACATGTTTCGCTGTTTTACGGAATGTTCATGTAAATTTGACATTTATGATTTGATTATAAAAGTTTACAAAACGCATGATACTGAAGTTAGCTTCAGAGATGCAGTAGAGTACGTTAAATATAAAACTCGCAAAACAGATAGGCTATTTGATAGCAGTTTCTTATTACCCAATGAAGTTAAAAAAAATGAAGAACTCGCTTACTTCAAACGATTTAAGAGAAATAAGAAAGTTGAGTTTTCAGAGCCGCAGACGCATGATGATAAAATTTTAGAAGTTTTTAGTTCACGCCATCATGAAACCTTTTATAATGATGGAATTTCTCATGAAGTGTTAAATGCTTTTGATATTAAATTTTATGATAAAGAGAATGCAGTCATTATTCCTCACCGCTATTATAAAAACGGAAAAATTATTGGTATTAAAATGAGGAACTTAGACGAATGGAAAATTGAAAGTGGCTACAAATATATTCCTGTTCGTGTGCAAGGTACGCTTTATAATCATGCAAGTTATTCAAATTTGTATGGTTTATGGGAAAATAAATTAGCGATCAATCGATTAAAAAAAATTGCTATATTTGAATCAGAAAAATCAGTTATGCAAATGGCTACGATGTTTGGTTTAGAAAATAATTATGCGATAGCATTAAGCGGAAAAAACATTAACCAGTATCAAATTTCAATTTTAATGCAGCTAGATATTGAAGAAGTAATTTTGTGCTTAGACAAAGAATATCGAGATGTAGATGATTTACAGGCATTCATTTTTAAAAAAAAACTAGTAGAACTCGGAAGGCGCTTCAGTAATTTTGTACGTGTTTATACAATATGGGATAAAGATGGATTATTGGACTACAAGGATAGCCCTACTGATAAAGATGCCGTAGTTTTTGAACAATTACTGCAAACGAAAGAACAAATATGGTGTAAATTTTAACAAAAGTAAATTTATAAAATAACTATGAACGATTAAAAGAGGTGATATGTTGTATAGACTAATAGATGAGAATAATGCAAATCTACTAGAGCCAATTAAAACAGTTTTTAAGAATCGGAATATCCATGTGAATGATATAGATTGGTATATTAGACCAGTTTATTTTGAACATTCTCCAAAGCTATTAAATAACATTGAGGAAGGTGCGGATTTACTTCTTTTACACATCGAAAAAGGCAATCATATTCATTTGCAGATTGACAAAGACTTAGACGGGTTTACTTCCGCGGCAGTACTATACAATTATTTGAAAAATACATTTCCTAAAATTAAATTAACTTGGTCTAACCACCTTCCAGAAAAGAAGCACGGCATTGACGTTGATATTGTTCCAGTAACAACTGATTTATTAATCGTTCCCGATGCAGGAACAGCCGAGTATGAGATTCACAAGCAATTAAAGCAAAGAAACGTTGATGTGCTTGTTATAGACCATCACGAGGCTACTAGCTACTCAAAATACGCCACGGTTATAAACAATCAATTAGATGAGTATCCGAATAAATGGTTAAGCGGAGCTGGGGTCGTATATAAATTTATTCAATTGCTTGATGAAAAGCTAAACATAAGCAACTCGCAGCGTTATATTGACTTAGTTGCTTTTGGATTGATTGGTGACGCTATGAACCTCGCTTCTAAGGAAACAAAATGGCTTGTTACTAAAGGTTTAAATAACCTTAAAAATGAATTTTTAAAAGAAATTATTAAGGAAAATGTAGATGAGGGAACAAAGCTTACTCCTACTATTATTAGTTATAAATGTATTCCTAAAATCAATGCTTATTTACGAGTGTGTTCAAAAGAAGAACTGGACGAGTTATTTAAAGCGTTCATTGAGCATCAAGAAATTACGCATAATCCTAGATTAAGAAAAGAAAATAAGTATGAAACCTGGGCGCGTAGGATTACACGCATTTGCAACAACATGTACTCTAAGCAGTCTAAATTGAAAAACAAACTGATGGAGGAGCTAGATAGTAAAATTGTAAGTGAAAAACTAGATAAAAACACATTTATTATCATTGAAATTGAAGGTGACATGATTATGAATATGAGTGGCTATGTAGCTTCATTTGTTGCAAGTAAATATCGAAAGCCAACTTTAATCCTTCGCAAAAATAATCAAGATCAAACTATTTTAAATGGTTCAATGCGTGGGTATGATAAGCAACTGAAAAACACAAAAAGTTTTTTAAACAGTCTGGAATTGTTTGATTTTGTAGAAGGCCACCCAAATGCAGCAGGTGTTCAAATTAACACTGATAATTTTAAGTCATTAAATGCGAGGGTTAATAAGGCATTTCAAAATCTGACTCTTAATGAAGCACATCTAGTGGATTTAGTAATGCCAGCGAAAATACTAACGAAAAAGTTTATAACGGATATGGAAAGATATTCGCATGTTTGGGGAAAAGGAATTGAAGCGCCAATATTAGCCATTGAAAAGGTAGAGGTAAATTTAAGTGAAGCCTCAATTATGGGCAAAAATGCAGATATGCTAAAGTTCGATTCTAATGAAATCTCATTTGTTAAGTTTAATGAAGCAGAAAAGCTAATTGAACTAAAGAATTTGAATAAAGCCGTTGTTTTAAATGTTATTGGGCGCACTGGAATAAATACGTGGAATGGCGTTAATACAGCCCAATTTATTATAGAGGCATTTGAAATAGTTGAAATCAAAGAAGAAAACAAAAAATTCTTATTTTAATTAACATAAATAAATTTTTATTATATAAGGGGGTGTTGATAATAGATTATACACTAGAAAATATAGAAGATGCTCTTAGTGATGTACTATGTGAAAATAATATTGATGTTATCTTGCTAGAAGATGAGCTGGATCATCAAATATGGCTAGATGGTGCTTGTATTCGGATTCCAGAGCTAGAAATCGATATTTACAGTGGCGCTTATTATCATTTTTCTGAGGAGGAACAGGAGTATAACGCTGATTTTACAATCTATGTATTCATGGATTTAGGAACAAGAGATGTTATTTATGACGAAGGCTATACGTCTCTTGGGGCAGCAGTAAATAATTTTTTACGTGGAGAATATAATTCTGAAAAACTGCTTTCGTTAGCGTGTGAAATTATTATTTAAGTTAAAGAAGGTAGGATTTCAGAAATTTGGATAGACAGTAAAGAGGAATAATTTTAAATTATTTGACATAAATAGATTATTATAAAATTGTTTGAGTGTAAAGTGTTTGATACTTACGCTCATTTTTTATATGTGAAATGATAAAACAATATAGAAGGTGAGGTCGCCTAATGTGCAAAAATGATGAAGTTTCAATGATCGAGCTGCATAACCATTTAGACACGTCCAATTTCAGATTGTTAGATTGTACTATATCTGTTGAAGAATTGATTCAAACGGCTGCGGATATGGGGAAAAAAGCTGTGGCCATCACAGATCACGAAACGGTTGCAGCGCACGTAAAAGGGATTCAAACAACCAGGCGCTTAAAAGAAAGCGGTAAAATCCCAGAAGATTTTAAGCTTATTTTAGGTAATGAAATTTATTTAGTAAATTCCTTAGAAGAAGTTCGTGATAACTATCAATCGGGTATCACAAAGTTTCCGCACTTTCTATTATTAGCAAAAAATAAAGAGGGGCATGAAGCTCTAAGAAAACTGTCGAGTATGGCTTGGGAAAATTCTTTTTATACTGGCACAATGGAACGAGTGCCTACTATTAAAAGTAATCTAGTAGATATTATAAAGGAATACCCCAATACATTAATTGGTACAAGCGCTTGTTTAGGTTCGGAGAGTTCAATTCACATTTTAAATGGTGATTATGAGAAAGCAAAAGCGTTTTTGCAATGGTGTTCACAAGTGTTTGGTGAAGGTAATTTTTATTTAGAAATGCAGCCCGCAAAAGATGGGGAGCAGCGTATTGTTAATGAAAAATTAATTGAGTTCTCCAATGAATTGAATTTAGAGCTAATCATTACTTCTGACACGCATTATTTGAGGCCAGAAGATGCAGATATTCATGCTGCTTATTTAAACGCAAAAGACGGGGATCGTGAAACTGCAATGTTCTATTCAAATACGTATCTTCATACAAAAGAGGAGATATATGAAAAATTGAGCTATATAGATGAAGCCATTGTGACTAGGGCACTCTTAAATACACTGGAAATTGGTGATATGATAGAGGATTATACAATTGAAGCTCCAACCATTATCCCTAAAATTGAACTGCCAGCGTTTGAATTAAAGCATTTATTTGAGCCTGGTTATCAGCAATATAGCTACATTAAAAAAATGGCATATAGTGAGGACGAACAGGATAGATATTTAGTTCATTTAATTGAAGAAGGTTTTCTTAGCCTCATTCCATACAAAGTTATTTCAAAAGTAAAGTTTCACAATATAATTGAAAGAATAAATGTGGAACTAGGCGAGCTGTGGGAAATTTCGCTGCAACTGCAACAAGCTATGTCGGCTTACTACGTGACGATTCAAGAAATTGTTAACATCATGTGGGGAGATGATTGCGGTGAAGATAGTCGGACGGAAGGGTCATTAGTAGGTAGTGGGCGAGGTTCAGCAAGCGGTTTCTTAATAAATTATTTGCTTGGTATTACACAAATTAATGCGCTTGAATATGGAATCGAAATGCCTCACTGGAGACACTTACACCGTAGCCGTGGTGATATATCCGCTTTAGATATTGATCTTGATGTTGAGCCAGAAAAGCGTCAAGTTATTATAAAACGGATGCGTGAAAAGTTTGGAGAAAGGCGGGTGTTGGAGGTATGCACATATGGCACAGAGGGGTCAAAATCAGCCATACAAACTGCCTGCCGTGGCTTAGGTATAGATTTGGATATAGGGCAGTATTTAAGCTCTCTAATCCCTTTTGAACGTGGGGAGAACTATTCTATTTCCGATTGCTTATATGGAAACGCGGAAAAGGAACGGAAAGCCAGTAGAGAGTTTATTCGAGAAATTGAAAAGCACCCACGACTCAAGGAAACAGCGTTAAAAATTGAAGGATTAATTAATAAGCGTTCAATTCATGCGGGCGGTGTCATTTTAACAAACGAGGACTACACTAAAACAAATGCAATGATGCGAGCGCCAAACCAACGAAAAATAACGCAATACAATTTAGATGATACACAAGCACTCGGCAGTATTAAATATGATGTGCTAGGCGTATCGAACATGTCAAAACTGCATCAATCGCTAGATATTATGCTAGATAAAAATTTGGTGCAATGGCAAGGCACATTAAGAAAAACATTTAATGAATACTTACGTCCCGAAAAGATGGATTTAAATGACCCGAAGCGATATGAGCTATTAGGACAAGGGAAAATACCCGATCTATTTCAGTTTGATACAAAATTAGCTGCACAGGCTTTAATGGACACAAAGCCTACAAATCTAATTGAAATGGCAGCAGTCAATAGTCTGATGCGTCTAATGGCTAATGATGGAGAGTCACCAGTTTCCACGTTTACGAAGTATAAAAAAGACATTAATTTATGGTATGAAGAAATGAAAAACTACAACCTAAATAATGACGAAATTAAAATTATGGAAAAGCATTTGCTTCCTTTGAATGGGGTTGCGGATACGCAAGAAGTAGTCATGCTATTGGTTATGGATGAAAAGATTGCCGCAATGGATATGACAGCAGCTAATAAATTAAGAAAAGCCATTGCCAAAAAATCTGAAAAGGCGTATGAAGCAGTAAGAAAAGATTTTTATATAGCTGGGGAACAGATTGGGACACGCAAAGAATTCTTAGATTATGTGTGGAATGTGCAGATTGCGAGGCAAAAGGGCTACGGTTTCTCGATTCTTCATACAATTGCATATTCAATTATTGGTCTACAAAACATTGAAATTGTCTATAAATATGGCCCGATCATTTGGTATACAGCTTGTCTTACAATTAACAGTGGCTCAACGGAAGTGGAAGAAGGGGAAAAAGGAAAGTCAACGGACTATGGTAAAGTTGCCGCTGCAATTGGAAATTTAAAATCATATGGCGTAACAATTGAACTGCCTTTTATAAATAGCGCAAGTTTTGGATTCACGCCTGACTTAGAGAATGATAAAATCTATTATTCGTTAAAAGGAATCAATGGAATTGGCGATAACATCGTTCATGAAATTATCAAGAATCGCCCCTATGCATCATTTGAGGATTTTTATGAGCGCATGTATAAGACTAAGTTAATTCAGCGCTCACATTTTTTACAGCTAATCAAAGCAGGTGCATTTAATGAAATGGGCGCGCCGATTGAAATTATGAAACAATTTTTAATCAGCGAAGTAAATGCTAAAGAGACACTAGACGGAAAAAACCTATCAAAAATCATCTCATTGGGACTATTTCATACACCAAAATTAAAGCAATATGAAGAATACTACAACTTCCGCAAATACATCATGAAATCCACTCATAAATCTAAAGACTACTCTGACGAAAAAATTTACCTCTTAGATAATTACTCACAATACTATTTTGAGAACAACTTCACCTTTGATTCAGTTGTTGGGGAATATAAAGGGAATCTATTAATATCAGAAAAAAAATTCAAAAAAGAATATGACCAAAAGATGCTACCAATCAAACCTCTGTATACTGATGCGCACTTTATTCGTAAATTTAATCAAGCACAATTCTTAGAAATTTGGAATGAAACTGCGGCAGGAACAGTATCTAAATGGGAGATGGATTCAGTTTCTTATTATTCAAATGAGCATGAGCTAGGCAACGTTGATTATGAGCGCTATGGATTCAGTAACTTTTTTGCCCTGGATGAAGCTCCAGTTGTCCTAGAGGAGTATGAATGGCGTGGACGAGAAATGAAACGCTATCAATTGTTCACTATTATTGGAACAGTACTAGATAAAAATAAAAATAATCATACGATAACAGTTTTAACGCCAGAAGGTGTTGTCACGGTTAAAACGTATGGCGGCAATTTCAGTTATTACGATAAACGAATATCGAAAAATGAGAGCAGCAAAAAAACAATATTAGAAAATTCTTGGTTTACTAGAGGGAATTTATTGATGCTCACAGGTTATCGCAGAGAAGATCAGTTTGTCTTAAAAGCGCTAAAAGGGGAGCATACAATAAATCTTATAACTAAGATAGGAGAGGACGGGAGTTTGAGTCTACAAGCGGAACGCACAAGGGTTTAACTTGTCTGAGAGTTCCAAATGAGAGTAGGTTAAACGACATTATGATAAAAAAACGTGTTGCAGAGATTGTTAGAGTGTTAGCATTACTTAGTATTTTTCTCATTGTGTTTATTGAGATTACTACAAGTAAATCAAAAATTGAAATTGAAAAAGAAAATACCGAATGCTATAATAATTGTAATTTAAATTACAAAAATTTAATCAATATTACATTAAATAACATAAACATATACGAACAAAAAAATTTCGAAAAATTCTTAGTGGGAGCTAAAGAAGCGAAACTTAAAAAAGAGCTTGAAGCACAAGAGAAAATTGAAATAGAAACGAAGAAGGTAGCAGTCGAAGAGACAGTTGAAGAGACAATTGAAGACTCTATAGAAAAGACTGAATCATCTATTTATGAAGCGACTTTTTATACTGCTAAATGTAATGGTTGCACGGGTGTAACGTCCAGTGGTTATAATGTGACAAAAACCATTTTTTACAAAGGGCTTAGAGTAGTCGCTGCACCATCTCATATTAATTTATATACAAAGTTAAAAATTACTTTAAATGATGGAACAGTTATAGATGCAATCGTACTAGATCGAGGTGGTAACATAAAAAAGAATCGTCTTGATATTTTAGTAGGTAGTAAAAAGGAAGCTTACAATCTTGGTAGGCAGAAAGTAAAGGTAGAAGTGATTAAGTAATGAATAGTGGTAGACGCTTATGTGAGTGCAAATATAGTGTCTACCACATACATAGGAGGAAATTAAGATGAAAGCATGTAGTATTGACGGGTGCGTTAAAAAGCATGAGGCTAAAGGCTACTGTAAAGTTCATTACCGCAGCTTTACTAAATACGGTGATCCATTATATGTAGAACAAAAGAGGGCACAGCAAGAGCAAAACAGAATAGAGAAAGAAAAGTATAAAGCAATAACTCGACAATTAATGTCAACAGAAGGCGTATGCAAAGTAAGCGACTGTGATAGCTCTATATATGCAAAAAGATTATGCATAAAGCACTATGGAAGACATTTGCGCAAAGGGGATTTAAGCATTGAAAAAAAACGTAATGAAATTGACGTAGAAGAGTGTTTAGCAATAGGTTGTACCAATCCGCACGTTCGTCATGGGTTTTGTTCTACACATTTGATCTACATAAGAGAAAACGAAACGCCATATAAACCAAAAATTATAAAGTTGTGTGGCGTTAAAGGTTGTGAAGGAGAGCATATGGGTATTGGATTATGTAATCATCACTACTATCAGTGGAAAGCAATAAAAAGAGATTATAAATTACATGAATACAATAAATTAAAATGAGAAGGGGATTTTATAAATGGTACAAAACAAAGAGCTATTGAAAATCCTAGTACAAAAAAATCTTACTCTAACAAATTTATCAGAAAGAACAAACATTCCTATTACTAAAATTCAAGCAATAGTAGAACATGATTTTAAAAACGCATCAATAGGAAATGCGATCAAAATAGCTCAAGCTTTGGACGTTGAATTACATGAAATAATACCAGAAATTAAACCTAGTCAAACCAATAATCAACTAGAAAGAGAAATCAGAAAGTTGAAAAAAGATTACGTGGTAGTTAGTAATCAATATGATAATTTAGTAAAAGAAGTTACAACTATGCTTTGGAAGCACTTATAAAAGTTTTATACACCTACTATAAAAATTGAGTTATGTAAGGTTTTTCTGTTCAATGAATCGCTTGATAATTTCAAATTCAGAACGTGAAAAAGGAATGCTTCTTTCTTTTATGAATGATGCGGTCAATTCAGTGTCGGAATATGTTTCAAATAACTTAGTACCATTATCAATGGCAGCGTTCATTATTTCATGATATTGAATACGATTTTTACTATAAGACTCTGGACGATATGCATAAACGGCTTCATAATTGCCCGTCTTAATTTTATTGATTAAATCAGCATAAGTATAAACAGCTTCCGTATTTTGGGATGGCTCAAAAGTATTCGATGGACAATAAACTACTAATTTCATAAACAAGCCCCTTTACTTATACAATAGGTATATTTTACAATGGCTTGGAAGTTATTTCAATATGAATCGATTTTTATTGAACATAAAGAAGGAGAAAAATATGAGAATAGAGAAAAATAAAGCAGCTTACATTGAGGCTTATAAGGATAAAGTTCCATCATTTTCTTCAAATGTTTTAAGTATAACAGATGAGTTTTATGTTAGAGAGGAACTTGTTAAAAAAGGCATGTTCGCTTTGATTACAACTGATTTTGCAGACAATTTAGCAAACTACTTAAAAGGAAAAAGAGTATTAGAAGTCATGGCGGGTGCAGGATATTTAGCTTATGAGCTTCAAAATAGAGGTGTCGATATAGTGGCAACCGACAATTATTCGTGGGGAATACACGCTCATAATGATTTTCCAATTGAAAATTTATCTGTTTATGACGCAATAAGAAAATATTCTGACGTTGATTATATTTTAGTAAGCTGGATTCCAATGAATGACGCTGCAACAGATCTAATCCGTGCAGTTAAAAAATACTGTCCCGACAAATTGATTCTACATATTGGTGAAGGTCAAAGTGGATGTACGGGAAACGATTATTTCTTTAATAGTGTAAAAGAAGTGTTTGACAATGATCTATTACAAGCGCAGAACAGCTTTGAACATTTTTATGGAATACACGATGAGCTAAGTTTGTTAAAGCTAAAGCATGGAGGAAAAAAAGAATGTTAAATATTAATGATCTGAAATTTATTAAAAGTGCAAATATTGATTACTTAAACGAACTGTTCTTAGATGAAGATGGGCTTCTAAAAATTTATTCATATGAGGATTTAAAAGATATACAGCACGACCATATCCGCCTATTTTGCTTACAAAATGGGATTTATTCATTGCCAACAACTGAATTAATCGACTTCCTAAGAGAAGAAATTGGTGAGGAAAATCTAAGTCAAGCAATCGAAATTGGTTCGGGCAATGGAGCTTATAGCAGAGCGCTCGGCATACGAGGTACAGACAGCTATATGCAAGATGAATCGAATATTAAAGCCTACTACGAGCTTTATGAGCAGACACCTGTGAAATACGGAGACAATGTAGAAAAGATTGATGCGTTAAGCGCAGTTAAAAAATACAAGCCAAAAATTGTATTAGGCGCTTGGTGTACTCATAAATACAATCCTAATGAACATTGGCGTGGAGGTAATATGCTGGGGATAAGTGAAAGAAATATTCTTTCAAGAGTTGAGAAATATATACACATAGGGAATGAAACGATTCACGATAAAAAACCACTCCTGAGAACGCCACACAGAAAAATTAAGGAGAAATGGATTTTATCAAGGGCCGAAAGTAAGGATAGAAACATTATTTATATTTGGGAAAAATAAAAACATAGGTTGAAAGGGGAAAGGGATTTCTTGACAATTCATTCAGATTCAAATAGTGAACAAATTGCAATTCAGTTTACGCTAAAAGTAACAGATTTAGAGATCAATAAACATATGAAACTCGTGGAAGCGTTAAAGAAAAGCAGGAGAATTCAGTTGCCCACCTTTTTTCTTTCACTTTTGTTTGTTTTGTTTGTTTGGGCGCTCTTAAATACGGGGCGCACATGGGCAGACAATTTCGTTGTAAAAGAGATTGTTGTCAATTTTGGTTTTAATCTAGTTTTCACTTTTGGCTTTTCATATGCTTTATTATACTTGTTAAATTTTAAGAACTTAGCAAATTTATTTGTTAACGGTACTAGAACGAGTGATGTAGAAGATAAAAAAGGAAATCGACTGTTTGTTTTAAATATGATAATTGGTTTTGTACTTACAATGTTATTTACTATGACTCTTTACCAATTATGGATAAAAGGAGACGCTATTTCACCCCTTATAGACTTTGCTATTTTGTGTGCTATTTTTATTCATATGTTGTTAGGCTTAAATTGCTACTTCACTATTCGCAAAGTCAAAAAAATATCTAGGGAATATCATAGAAAAATAATTCTATTAATTAATGAATATGAGTTATTGAAGGATGTTACAAGCGATAAAGTTGAAGAAACCAATGAGACTATGGTTAATTAAAAAAACTCCCATTGATTATTCAACAGGAGTTGGGTCTGGTTTTGGGCGGCCTCGAACTGGCGTATAATTATCATACTGCTCTTTATATTCGGTAGCTTGCTCAAAAGTCCAGATAGAAGTTGCAGATAAAATTTGAATTGGCTTTGGAATGGGGGGGTTAACAATTTCCCCTTTACGCTGCCTTGAATACATATTACTAAATTTTGATGGTGCGATTTCTAAAAATGCGGCAAATTCAGCTACGCCCAAAAGCGGCAAGACAAAAACCATATCTGTTACAAGACCACGTTCAAAAAGAACTTTATAAGCTTCCTCCGCAGAGGTAAACTTTTTCCCATACTTTCTTTCCCCATCTTCCTCTATTTTTCCATATTCAATTTTAATAAACCTATCATTAAAAAAAACATCTACTAAATCATCTTTTAATCGCTTATGATTTTCGTCTAAGTATTGAGTGAATTTAGCTTGCATATATTTCCTCTCCTTCAATATTAATAATTTACTAATATGAATTATACAATATTTTGACTATATGGAAAATATATTTATACAATATAATTTGAATAATAGTCGAAAACTTCCACTCTATATAAATATTTTGAATAATAAGTCAAATTAATTGACATGAATAAATTATTATAATACTATTAAGTTATTAAAATATAAGTAAAAATATGAGATAAAAGCGATTTATTGCTGACTTGAAAGCAGTCTGTAACTTCTATGACTACGAATCAAACTTTAGAAAGAAGGAAAGCGATGAAAAAAAAAGTTAACTTTCAAATGCTTAATCTAAGTAGCAACATAAAGCATCTACTATATGTTTTGCAATTAGAGCAAGACTACGAATTATTGACGCTTTCAGTTGCAATAAAAGAGAATGATATTAGGCAGAAAATAAGAAGCATAAGTAGATTAAAAAAAATTCATAAAGAAATTGAAGCGCTACAGGATACACTTAAAAATAAATTAATCAATCCTTAATAAAATCATTATGAAAGGTGGGATTATTATTTTATCTTCTCATAAAATAAAAAAAATTTTAGAAGCACCTAAAAAAATGGAAATAGGACTAGGCGATATTAAAGTAGAATATTGGAGTGTTTTATGTGAAATGGAAAATTCAATAGGCGTAACATATGAATCCAGTGTTACATTTGATAATCTAGCAGATGCACTCGAAATTAAAATTGGCGATACATTCTTTAGATAAAATTTATTTGAAGAGGGTATAGAGAAAATGTAACATAAGTAAATTTTTAAAATGATTAAGGAGTGTTTTTATGGACGATCTTGTAAAAATCTATCAAGAAGCAACAGCACGATTACAAAATGCAGTTATCGAAACTCCTGCACGAATAAAACTGTTAAACGAAACAATCAGTAATGCTGACTTGGAAATTCAAGATTTGTTGCACTTAGTAGAGCTGGGGAGATTTAATGCAGCAGAAGGCTATTCAATAGCGAATCAAATTAAAGAGGCACGTATAAAGCGAAGAAATGCAAAGGATGAAATGGAGACGCTATTTAATATTAAATCCGTTATCAATCAACAATCAAAGCTAGAGCCGCATGTACTAGGTATCAACAAGACTATCGAGCGAACTATTAAACAAAAGTCAGAAAGAAAATACACAGCCAGAGTACGCACAGATCTAACGGCTCGTATTAATCAGTTACAGCAAAATAAAAGAGGTGAGTAAATGAAAATTGCATTAGTAGCGGAAGCTGGTGGTGGAAAAGATTTTTTAGCAGAACACCTAATAAGCGCTTATGGTTTTACTCGCTATGCGTTCGCAGATGAAGTTCGGAAAGTTGCTGCTCTCTATTTTCCGCAACAGTTTGGTGGCAATCAGAGTAAAAATCGATCTTTACTGCAATCCATTGGTACTAAGTTTCGTGAAATTGATGAAGACGTTTGGATTAATATTTTAATGCTAAAAATCCAACGGGAAATAGAATTGAGACGTAGAAGCAATTATTCAATGGGACTGTTTGTGGTTACTGATTGTCGAATGACTAATGAATATCAAGCACTAATAGATGATGGATTCATTTTTATACGAATTCACACAAATAAAGAAGTTCGACTCAAGCGTTTAATTGAGCGTGGTGATAAGTTCACAGAAAATGATTTAAATCATTACACGGAAAGCTTTATTAGTCAATTTCAATGTCAGTATGAAATGCAAAATGATAACTCAAAAGAAGCTGCTATAGCAGCCTTAGATACAATTATGGCTGATATTAGAGGCAAAATTTAAATAGACAACATGAGAGGCAGAGGAAGAAAAAACATGACAGTAGTTACTAAGAATAAAGGAAAGCGCAAACTTAATTTTGATGAAGGCCGTTTATTGAGTTTTGTGGATAATATTTTAAAGGATTTTTCAAATCTAAAGCAAAAGGAAATTGCACATTACAAAAGTAAATTTTTAAAAAGTATTTTGAGCTTAAAAGAAATACGTGCAGCCGAAATTACTAATAAACTGATTCTGGAAGCATTAAACAATGTATCACGAGAACAACCAGATTGGACTTATGTTGCTTCAAGAATTTATTTAGCAAAGTTATATAAAGAAGCTGCTTACAATCGTTCTTATGATTCATCTGAAAAATATGGTAGTCTCATTGGACTTTTAAAAACATTAGGTGAAAAGGGAATCTATTCGGAAACGATTCTAAGAGAATACACGAAAGAGGAAATTAAATTAGCGGAAAGTTTTATTGATCCCACTAAAGATTACCTCTACACGTATGCAGGGTTGAAAACACTATCAGACAGATATTTAGCCAAAGACCATAATAAACGAACGTTTGAATTGCCTCAAGAGCGTAAAATTATTATGGCCTTAGTGTTAAATTCGAAAGAACAAAAATCAAAACGTATGGATTATGTAAAAGAAGCGTATTGGGCATTGTCAAATCAATATATGACTGCCGCAACGCCTACATGGTCAAATGCTGGCAAATCGTATGGTCAATTATCAAGCTGCTTTATTGATACGGTGGATGACAGCCTACAAAGCATTTATGACAGTAATACGGATATTGCCAACCTATCGAAAAATGGCGGTGGTATTGGCGTATACATGGGCAAGGTGCGTAGTCGAGGTTCGGATATTCGTGGATTTAAAGGTATTTCTTCAGGCGTTATTAACTGGATGAAACAATTAAATAATACTGCCGTTGCGGTTGACCAACTAGGCACTCGACAAGGCTCAATAGCGGTTTATTTGGATGTGTGGCATAAAGACATTAACATCTTCTTAGAAGCCAAATTGAACAATGGTGATGAGCGCTTACGTACACATGATTTATTCCTGGGGGCTTGTGTACCAGACTTATTCATGGAGCAAGTTGAAAAACGTGGAGATTGGTACTTGTTTGATCCGCATGAGGTGAAAAAAGTAATGGGCTATTCACTTGAAGATTGCTATGACGAAAAACGAGGCGATGGCACATTCCGCGAACGCTATGAAGAATGCATTCAAAACAACGATTTAACTAAAACTAAAGTTGCTGCTATTGACATCATGAAATCCATTATGAAAGCACAACTTGAAACGGGCACTCTTTTTATGTTTTATCGTGATGAGGTCAATCGTAAAAATCCAAATAAACATGCTGGAATGATTTACTCAACTAATCTATGCGTGGAAATCACACAGAACATGTCTGCAACGATTCTAACAGAACAAAAATTACTAGATGATGGGACTATTATTTCATACAAAAAAGCGGGAGATTTTGTAACTTGTAATCTATCATCTATTCACTTAGGTAACGCTTATAAGGATGATGTGTTTGAGCGTCTAATTCCTATTCAAATGCGTTTACTCGACAACGTAATTGATAATAATAGTATTCCAGTATTACAAGCACAAAAAACAAATGAGCGCTATCGTAGCGTTGGATTAGGCACGTTCTCTTATCATCATTTACTTGCGCTGAAAGGGTTCTTCTGGGGTTCTGATGAGGCAATTAAATATACTGACCATTTATATGAAAAAATTAATTATCTAGCAATCAAAGCGTCAATGGAACTGGCGAAAGAAAAAGGTGCTTATCCATTGTTTAAAGGCTCTGATTGGGACAACGGTGATTACTTTAAACTACGAGAGTATGGTACAGGCGCTTATGACGATACAGATCGTTTCATTAAAAATGAGCAATGGACTGCCCTAGCCGAAGAGGTACATGACTATGGTATGCGTAACGCTAATATTATGGCCGTAGCACCAAATGGAACAACTAGCACACTAGCAAATGGAACAGCATCTATTGACCCCGTATTTAATCAAATGTATTTCGAAGAAAAGAAGGATTCAAAAATCCCCGTAACTGTACCAGACTTATCCCCAAAAACGATGATTTACTACGAAAATGCTTATACAGTAAGTCAACTTGCTTCAGTGAAACAAAACGCTGCTCGACAACGACACATTGACCAGTCTCAATCATTTAATATCTATGTAATGAATGACATTAAAGCAAAAGATTTATTGGAAATTCAAATGACCGCTTGGGATTTAGGCGTGAAAACAACATATTACATTCGCTCAACGTCCATTGATATTTTAGACTGTGAAGTTTGTCAGTAATGCAAATTTTAATCGTTTGTGACAGCATGACAGGCAATACGCAAATGGTTGCTGAATTCATTCAAAAGACATTATGGGAGCAGCATGAATATCATGCGCAAATCGCTTCACCAAAAGAAAATGTAAGTATTGAAGGCTATGATTTAGTTTTTCTCGGTGCTTATACGTGGGGTGAGGGGAAGCTACCAAAGAAAATGAGAGACTATTTAGCAAATATCCTAGTAGAAAATGAGCTACCTATATTTCCTCAATTTTCGGTGTTTGGTACAGGTGATACGCAATGGGGTGGAGAAAATCTAGTGAACTATTGTAGAGCAGTAGATGCCATGTATTACTATTGTAGTAAGTATGCAAACGAACCAATCGCAAAATTAAAAATCGAGCAAAGCCCCGTCTCCAAATTCCAACAAAACGAAATTTTTAAATTTATAAATGAAACATTGAGAGGAATGATTGTGTGTTAGTTAACAAACCAAAATTATTTGAACCAGCAAATCCCAATAAATCGACATCGATAATTAATGGCTTATCCAGTGGCATCTTAAATTGGGATGACATCAAGTATAAACAAATCTATGAAATTTATAAGAAGCTACTAGGGAAGTTCTGGACACCGTTTGAAATCAACATGGCAAAAGATGCGAAAGACTACAAACTACTCACTGAGAACGAACGTGAAGCGTTTCGAAATATCATTGGACTACTATCTATACTTGATTCAGTGCAGCCAAAGTTTTTAGCATTAGTAACAGATTTTTTATCAGATGATTCAATTACGGCCTGCTTCATTATTTCAGCGCAGCAGGAGGTAGTTCATAATCATTCGTACTCTTATGTACTATCATCTGTTGAGCAAAAGAACATGCAAGACATCGCGTTTCAAGCGGCACGAACGAATCCACTTGTATATGAACGCAACAAAATTATTACAGATTTATATGAAGAGGCGTTCGCAACACGAACATTTGAAAGCTTATTGAAGGCATTGACTGCATCAATTATTTTAGAGGGAATTAATTTTTATTCTGGTTTTGCATTCTTCTACAACTTGGCGCGAAATCAAAAGATGATGGCTACGGCAACAATGATTCAATATATCAATGGAGATGAATTGTCGCATACGCATTTAATGAGTCAAGTCATTAAGCTATTAATCTTAGAAAATCCTGAGCCAATGAAAGATTTTGATTATGAAGGTTTTACGAAAAATTTATTTAAAGAAGCCGTAGAGCATGAAATCATCTGGTCTAAGTATGCATTACGTAATATCGAAGACATCACTTTAGACGAAATGACGGATTACATTAAGTATCGTGCAAATAAATGTCTGTCTATGATTAACATTGAACCAATTTATGAGGGGCTTGAAAAGAATCCGATGACGTGGATCAATGCTTATTTAAATGAAGGGGAGACAAAAGGATTGACTAAGACTGACTTTTTCGAACAGAAGTCGAGAGAGTACGCAAAAATTTCAGAGGACAACGGTTTCGATGATTTATAAAAGGGAGCTAAAATATGCTTGAGGTTATTGAATTCATATTTGAAAATATTTGGCATTTCTTAGGAACTGTAATAATTTTAGAAACTATTTTCGGTGGGATTAGAGGAGACATTGCTAGTAAGTAAATGGGGGAATTGAAATGGATCGACTATTTGTAATAACAAAGCCGAATTGTGGTGGATGTTCGTTAGTAAAAAACTATTTAGATGATAAAGAAATTGAATATGAAACAATCGATGGGTTTGAGAATCCAGAAATCCTTGTTGAATTTGGGATTATGTCATTTCCAGTGGCGATTTTGGTTGATGAGAATGAGCATGAAATTGATCGCGTGAATGGCTTTAATCCAGAGGCTTTAAGTTTATTAGTTGAAGACTTGTAATTTTGACATTAATAAATTTTTATAATATAACAGGGGGTAAAAAGTGAATGGCATTTATTAAAGTTACAACTAGCGATATTGTATATGATCGTGAACAAGAGCTACACGGGAAAGTCATTTTTATTAATCGTCAGAATCATTCTGCAAAAGTTGAGGTTATTACGAATAAAAATCTTGAGACAGGTGAGCGCACAACAAAGTTAGTGGAATGTAACCTTAGCAATCTAATTTTAATGGAACGTAAACCGCCTAAACAAACAACTGATTTAAATATGTGGTGGCAGTGGGTGCGTAAATTCCACTTAGCTTTTAATCATCCTGCTCCCGATGTGCCAACAATGTTAACAGAAGAACGCATTATGAAGCGGAATAGTTGGATGCAAGAAGAATGTAAGGAAATGTTAGAAGCAAAAACGTTAGAAGATCAAGTTGATGCAGCTATCGATAAATTATATTTTGCTTTAGGTGATTTAGTCGAGCTGGGTGTAAAACCAAATAACCTTCTACGTATCGTACAGAAGGCGAACATGGGAAAACTTCATAATGTTGATGGCAAAATGATTCCTGTATATAAGGAAGATGGCAAAATTAAAAAACCTGTTGATTGGGAAGTTAAGTTTGCGCCAGAAGAAAAGTTGAAGGATGAAATTGCTCGTCAAACTAAGAAAAAATAGCTTACCATATGGGGGAAAATCAAATTTTTCTCCCTTTTCTATTTTTATTAATAAAGCCGAAATACAGCAGGAGGTTTTTATGAGCAGCGATGAACATGTTGAGGCATTGTATTATGAATACGAAAAGTATATTTTACCTACAATCTATAGAAAATTTCCGAATTACAAAACGTTTTCGAATACACATGGCTTGGATTTGGATGATTTAATTCAATATGGGCGATTAGGCTTATATAAAGCATGTAAAACCTTTGACGGTAAAAAAGGTTTAAATATAAGGTCTTATGTAATACAGATGATTGCTTGGACTATAATGACTGAAATAAAGAAAAACAGTTTAAATAATGTTTCAAATAAAAGCTTAAATCTCTTAGAAAAAATAAGCTTAGAGCAAGAGTTTGCTTTTGATGGTGAGTCGGTAGCCCTTCATGAAGCGATTGGATCAATTGATGAAGGTTATGAGGAAATAGAATACTTAAATATAGTGGAACTATTAAAAGGTAGAGTTCCCGATAATTTTTTTATTGTACTGGAAATGCGTAAGAACGGCTACACATACAATGAAATAGGAAAAAAAATAGGTGTTACGCCTCAACGTTGTAATAAATTACTGAGAACCTATCATAAACTATTAAGAGAAGTAATGTTTGAATAAAGTATATAAATCAAGTATTATAATAAAACACTAACATATAAAGGAAGGTTAGGAAAATATGAGTAAAGCTGACGTAACCTATATAGAACTAATTAACGAAGTTCTCACGTATGGCGTATGGGACGAACCGCTAAATGTGCGTACAATTTATTCAGATGGCACTCCAGCTACAACAAAAGCAATTATTAATAAACAGCTCAAGTTTGATAATAGTGAGTTGCCAATATTAACACAGAAAAGAGTACCATTAAAAGACCCAATAAAAGAAATGTTTTGGATTTGGCAGCGAATGTCAAACAGCGTTCAAGATTTAAGAGATGTAGGCTGTGGTGTATGGGATGAATGGGAATTGCAAGACGGAACAATCGGTCGTGCGTATGGATGGCAATTAAGGAATAAAAAACGAAAAGTTAGAATAGATGAAACATTAGTATCAATGGTAGAAAACGGGCAATTATCAATTTCCAAAAAAATGATGGAGAAATATTCATCAAAAAAAATAGCAAAAATGTTAGGCAAAAAAATTCGTTTAAATCAAGTGGATTACTTGTTATATCAATTGATGAAAAATCCGTATTCACGTAGGATTAAAACCACGCTTTACTGTATTGAAGATTTAGATGACATGGCGCTTGAGCCTTGTGTGTACGAAACGCATTGGCAACTATGGAACGGTACGCTCAATCTTACAGTAAATATTCGCAGCAACGATCTATGTCTCGGAAATCCATACAATATTTACCAATATGCTATTTTACATCGACTTATTGCACAAGTGACGGGACATAGTGTAGGGGAAATTTGCTTTAACATTGATAATGCCCATATTTATAGCCGCCATATTGAAAAAGTAAAAGAACAAATTAAACGACCAATGTACGCAGCTCCAGCGGTTAAAATCAATCCGCTTGTAACAAGTTTCTTTGATTTTACTATGAAGGATATTGAGATTATTAACTATCAACATGGTGAATCTATTAGTTATGAGGTGGCGTTATAATGAAAGTTTCGTATGTCAGTGATTTACATTTAGATTTTTGGGTGCGTTTTGATTCAAACATTCTAAAATGGGAAAAACGAACGTGTGAATTTATTACGCAATTAGTTAATACGGACATAGGCAAGAGAGAGGTATTGTGTATCGCGGGTGACTTATCACATTATAATCAACAATCATTATGGGCATTAGAAGTTTTTGCAACCAATTATGAACATGTGTTTGTGCAAGTAGGCAATCATGATTATTATTTAATTAGTGGTAGCCAGGAGCGCAAATATAGCAATAACTCACTGAATCGAGTAAAAGAATTACATGAGGAAATTATTAAAATAAAGAATGTATCCTCATTATTTGAGGGGGAATTAGTGGTGTACAAAGGTTTTAAATTTGGGGGTACGCCACTTTGGTATCCACTTGAAACATTTGAACAAAAAGTATTTTTTAATAGTAGTTCAAATGATTCTGTTTACATTAAAGGTGTAAATATTCAAACGGAACATAATACTAATCAACTACAATATAAGACGTTATTACAACAGAATTTAGATGTTATGATTTCTCATTTTCCAGTGATAAATGTAGGTTCACATTTTAACTATAACTCAACCGTTTGTTATCTTACGCCAGTAGAAGAAATCAATACAAAGGCGTGGATTTTTGGCCATTCTCATGAGCAAAAAGTTTACGAAAAGCCATACTGTAATTTTTATATGAACGCAATTGGTTATCCGCATGAAGGAATGCAGCTAAAGATAGAGTCTTTCGAAATTTGAGAATGGAAATGTGGGAGGAGAAACGAATGAGTAAACCATTGAATTTTATGGGCATAGGGTTTTATGAGCTAATTGATTTTTTTGATCTACAACAAAAGAAAGTTCCTGTTATAGTTGAAGCTAGGAATGAAGACGGAACAACGAGCAAAAAAGAAATTTATAAAAAAAAGGAAGTTGAAACGCTACCAGTTATTATTAATGGTAGTAAGGTGATCTTTGAAATTAATGAGAAATCAGAAGTTGAATTAATTAAGCTCAAAAAATTCCTTCGTAAAAATGAAACAAATCAAGAAGTTGTAGGCGCTGTTAAATCCTTTATGAAAGCTTTGATAAAGAAATCAGAAACGCTTGATTACAATGCCCCTGGGTTTAAAGGGGTCTTGGAAATTGAAGATGACTCCACTTTTATGTATTGGGTTGTCGAAAACGTTGAAAACATGTGGATATAGAGGGGGAGCATTAATTAGAGTATATGCATTGCGCAATAGCAATAACGAATATATTTCGAATAATGTAGGCGAGGTAACGAAAGATTTACTTAAAGCGCATCTATTTCATAGCGAGGAGATTATGCTGCACATGCGTTATGTAATCTCTGATTATAAATTGGTTAGCTTTAGGATAACTGAAATTTATACAGATGAGGACTTTATATAAGTAAATTATTACAATAAGGAAGGGTGACTCAGTGGAAGAAGTACAATACTGGTTTGTACATGATAAAGGATTAGAAATTACAGACCGCATGTTAATCCCAGCTACTCTAAATACACTCTCACAATCCAATGTAAATAATGTATTTGATAATGAAGCAGACGCAATTATTCGCCAGACTTATTTAAAAAACTTATACAATTCCTTCAAACGAACTCCATACGTGGCCTCATATATAATAGAAAAAAACCTGAAGAAATTTCTCGAAATTGAATCTGAAATTACGAAGCAACTAAATGATTACCCCTACTTTGACGGGATTGATTTTTGTGATGTCCGTGCTGGAGGTATACAGATTCGCGGTTTTCATAAGGCGATTACGGGATATACGTATGGCAGCCAAATTACAATCAAGTATGATTTTAGCAATTGGAAAGAATGCATTGAGCAATTTGTTGGTGAGTGGAAAAGAAGCGATACAAAAGAGAATATTAACTCATATCAGAGTTTCCTAGATGCGGGAGATCGCTGGGGGTGGGACTGAAAGGAAGAGGTATGAATGAAAAGATGCTCAGTCAATATTAACGGGTGCGATGACAGCACTCGATTTAATATGGAGGTAACAAATGAAGAATATGATTTTTTATTAAAATTAGCTAGGTTGTCAAGATATACTTCCACTTATGGTTGTGAACCTACAATTGAAATCGGTGAAGAAATAAATTTTAAATTAGACGAATGAGAGGTTGATTAGAATGATTGAAAATTACCACTTTACAGGTGACTCGTTTCATGAGCTAGTAGAATGTTTTGGTTTAGAACAGAAGCATCTTATTTATGGAGAACGTTACGGTTCGGGTATTGATGACAGTTATGATTTAAATTTTAGACCATTGATTACTGAAGAAGTAGAAAAAGTCATCAAGATAAATGGCAACAAAATTACTTTCATTTTAACAGATCGAGAAGAAATTGAGCTAGAAAAACTACGTCAATTCTTAGGGCAAAATTGTGAAAATCCTAGCGTAATAGAAAAAGTAAGACTTTTCCTTGAAGCTTTAGCAGAAAAATCAGAGAAAACAGACTTTAATTACCCTGTATTTAATGGTATTTTAGAAATAGAAAATGATGAAGAATTTATTTATTGGGTTATCCGTAATCTCAGTTGTATGTGGACGTAATTCAGTTTATTGAACGGGGGAGAATTACTTTGGAATATAAAGAAATTGTTGCGGATTTATTTAGTCTACCAAAACATTATGCTTTAGCACATTGTATTGCAGCAGATGCGATTATGGGTGCTGGAATTGCAGTTGAATTTACTAAAAGATACAAGGGATTACGTCCTAAATTACAATCGCAGCCTACTAATGTGGGTGAAGTTGTTTTATATCAAGAGAACAATAACAAAAATAAAGTTTTCAATCTAATTACAAAATACAGTTCCTACAATAAACCAACGAGAAAAGCATTTAATCAAACCATTCTACAATTAAAACAGATCGTAATAGATGAGAATATCACGCATATTGGAATGCCGTTGATTGGTAGTGGGTTGGATAGGCTTGACTGGAATGACAGTCGAAAGTGGATTCAAGAAGTCTTTCAAGATACTGATGTGAAAATTGTAGTATGCAGATGGCCTTAGATTAAGGAGATGATGTCTTGCTAAAAGTAATTATTGCAGGCGGTCGAGATTTTATTGATTATGAATTACTCAAACAAAAAGCGGATTTCCTTTTACAGAATCAATCTGAAGTAGAGATTGTGTCTGGTGCGGCCAAAGGCGCTGATAAATTAGGCGAAAAATATGCAAAAGAAAAAGGCTATCCAATTAGTTCACATCCTGCAAATTGGGATAAACATGGTAGGTCGGCAGGCTATATTCGCAACAAGGAAATGGCTGAATATGCAGATGTTTTAATTGCATTTTGGGACGGTAAGAGTAAAGGAACTAAGCATATGATTGACTTGGCTACAAAACATGGCTTAAAAGTGAGAATCGTTAACTATGACGAAACTTCATAAACATTAAAGAGGAATTCATATTTTGAATTAATTTGTAAAGGAAGTGCGTCAAATGGTTGAATGGCACGAAGTTAGTAATAATACAGTCGGAATTGAAACAATGGCTTTTGAAAACAATGAAATTATAAATGGTTATGGTCGTATCGTAGGTTATAACGGCATTTTAAAAGGAGATAAAGTAAGTTTTAGGGAAGAGACATATACAGTAGTAATGGTATCACGCTTAGGACATATGGGCTTATCTAAAACAGGCGCATTACCTTATATAGAAACGGTTTACCCTAATGAATTGAATAAAAAATAACTGCACAAAAGGAAGCGAATTTATATGACTATATTTTTTACGGCAGACCAACATTTTTTTCATAAGAATGTGCTTACATTTGAGCAGCGTCCATTTGCAACAGTTGAGGAAATGAATGAAGCGCTCATTCAAGCTTGGAATCGTGTTGTTGGTTATCTTGATACGGTATATGTAATAGGCGATTTTGTGTTTCATAAATATGCAAATTGGGTGGAGATTTTGGAGAGGCTGCGAGGTCAAATTGTACTTATTCGCGGCAATCATGATGACAACAAAGTTGTGAAACGTTTGGTGAATGAGGGGTATTTTTATGATTATCATGATGTGGGCGTGTACTTGAAGGTGGATGGACATCAACTGTGGCTCTCTCATTATCCGATGGAAATTGGTTTGCGTCCTAAAAAGTGGTCTATTCATGGACATATTCATTCCGTTCCGAGTACATGGGACAATCAAATTAATGTAGGGGTAGACAGTCCTCTATTAAAATCCTTACCTTTTGGCGAACCGCTGTCGGTGGAAATGCTAGTTGAAATTTTGAATGAGCGTACTCCTTCTATTGAAGAAAGATTTACTTTACAAAGAAATAAGGAGGAGAACAATGATTGAATTTGAGCGCTTTATACCTTTTTACACAACAATAAAGGACAATAAATTAATCCTTTATTTCGCATATAAGTACTTATCCATTAAGAAAGATGGATGCGTTTTTGAATTTATTCCTAGTGAAGATAATAGAATTGTTGTTTGTCTTGCTACAAAGGCTATCGTGAATGTAAGTGATATGTTTGCATTTAAAAAAGGACAACAGACGATTAAACTTCCGTTGTATCAGTTAATGTTAGTTTCTAATATGAGAACACACTTGTTGCCAATAATTGAAGAAACAAGAGAAAAAATGGAAGCAAAAACAAAAGGTGAAAAGATATTTATGCAAATTCCTAAAGCTACCCGTGAAGAGGCAGTGGAGTTAATTCGTGAACTCGAAGAGGATAATATCGCACGGTTACTCGAAAAATCTTTAATGAACAACGATAAAGTTCTTTTTGAACAGGTAGTTAAGCTAAAGAAGTAGAAACATGGAGGACGTTCTAATGGGTGAGTTTGAAGCGGCTATAAAGCAACTGAAAGAGGAAGGGTATTCAATAGAAGAAATCTATGGTGCAATAAATAGACTCAAACAGGCAGCGCGTGAAAATTCAGTTGCCATGACTGATACAGAAATGTTTATCAAATCCATCTTTGAAAATGAGGAGTTTTAATCAAATGATTAAATTAATTGCAGCAGTCGATCTTAATTGGGGATTGGGATATAACAATCAGTTGCTATTTCGTATTGAGGAAGATATGAAACGCTTCAGAAAGCTCACAGAGGGGCATATCGTTGTAATGGGTAGAAGAACTTATGAGTCACTAGGAAAGCCCCTTAGAAAGCGTGTGAACGTGGTTGTGACACGTAATAAGGAATATAAACCGAGTGATTCTAGCGTTTTCGTAGAACATAACATAAATAAAGTTTTAAAATATTATCTTGGTACAGGCGAACAAGATAAGGATTTATGGGTGATCGGTGGTGCTGATATTTATGAAGCGTTTATAGAATGTGCAGATGAAATATGGATCACACATGTAAATGCAGCAGCGGAAAATGTAGATACGTGGTTTCCGTTTGAGGGGTTAGACGAATTTAAAGCTGTTGAGGTGCTAATGGATTGGGATGAGGAGAATTGTTGCAGCTATTCTTTTGTGAAGTATGAACGAATTTATTAAATGAGGGGATGATGGCACTGAAAGATGAGAATACTAAGAAGGCTAGTGTGAATGACGATGGTGCGAAAGAGGTTACTTTAGGAGATAAAAAATATTTGCATACGTCTGATGAAGAGTGGGATTACTTAGTTAGAACAACAGACAAAGGTATGAAGATAACTTTAAAATTCACAAAAGACGAAGAAAAAAACAAGGAAGCACTGGAAGGAATTAAAACTTTTTTTTCATGGCTATAATACTGTAAGATAATATTGACTGCCTTAAATGGCGGTTTTTTTATTAATGGAAAGAGAGGATTTTATGAAAAAGAAAAGAGTTTGGTGTCTATATCGTGTATCTATTAAGAAACAAGTGAGTTCTGATGATGATATACCAATGCAAAGAAATGCTTGTATGAACTTTGTTAATACAAAAACAGATTGGGAAATAACAAATGAGTTATATGAAAAAGGTGTATCAGGTTGGAAGAAAAAGGCGAAAGACCGAGATGAAATGAATATAATTAGGGAAGGAGCAATAAATAAAGAATTTGATGTTCTACTCGTTTTTATGAATGACCGTTTAGGCAGACGAGAAGATGAAACACCTTTTGTAGTTCAATTTTTAATTGAGCAAGGAGTAGAAGTATGGTCGGTTCAAGAAGGACAAATTAAAATTGAACATCATATTGATAAATTATTGAATTTCATTACTTTTTGGCAGTCATCTGGAGAGAGTGATAAAACATCAGTACGTTCAAGAGAAGCAAAAAAACAACTCAGTGAACAGGGGTATTATCAAGGCGGGAAAGCGCCATATGGTTACAAGCTTATAGAGACAGATAGACCGCATTGGAAACATAAAGATAGAATGGAAAAGGAATTAGTTGTAAATAAAGACGAAGCAGAAGTGATAAAACTACTGTTTAGTCTTTATGTAGATAAACACATGGGTTTCCGTAAAATTCTTAATTATTTAAATGAAAACGGGTATCGAACTAGGGAAGGTAGATTCTTTGGAATAACAACGATTCAAAGAATTATAAAGAATACAATATATATTGGAAAAAAAGTATATATTGGATTCAGTGGTAAGAAGGGTGATACACAACCATACAATGAAAAATTAAGAATAATTTCTGACGATCAATTTCATATGGCACAAAAAGTACTTGCTAAAAGAAAAAGTAAAATACATGAGCAGGACAGAACAGGAATCCCCCTGTCTGGAAGACTGAAATTTTCTGGATTAGCTTTTTGTGAGTATTGTGGTGGGAAATTACAAGCCAATTATTTTTATAGAACACAAAAAAATAAAAATACAGGAACTATTTATGAAAATTATATTACTTACCGCTATCAGTGTTTGATAAATAATGGTAAATCAAAAGATAATCATCAACAAGTTATATTTGGTTCAACTAAATATGATGAAATTGCTATTGAAGAAATAAAAAGAACATTTTCCCAATTAGACATAGACTTGTATATTGAAACTTCTGTTAAGCAAAGAAAAAAACAAATAGCACAAAAAGAAAAAAACATAAAAATTTTAAGTAGGGAAACTGAACAATATAAAAAACAATTGATAGTATTGAACAATGAAATTTCAATCGCCTTGCTAGGGGAAAGTAAATTTTCGCCCGATCAACTTTCATCTGCAATCGCCTCAACAGAAGAACAGATAAGAACAACAATTGAAAATATGAATTCTTTATTAGAGGAGATTAGGATCGAAAAGGAAAATTCTTTTAGTGCTGATTATGTGGCAAAAGAATTGAAAGATTGGGAAAATAAATTTGACAATGCAGACAATGATCTAAAAAAAGCTATGCTTTCAAGAGTAGTAAATAAGGTGTATTTTGGTAAAAATAAAGTGGAAATAGAATACAATCTTATATTAGAGGAATGTTTGAAAGAAATGAAATAAAATATCGTGAGATAATAAAATTTAGTTTTTTTTTTGCTTAATAGTAGTGCATTTTGTACCCGTTCACCAATGCTGACGCAACAATTGCAGAAGTACGTGAGGCTGCGAATTTGGCATACATTGATAAAGATATTTTGGAGTTCTCTGAAGGCTATAAAACGGTTGTCGGTGAGCGCGGTGTATCTTTATCCGGTGGGCAAAAGCAGCGTATTTCAATTGCGCGTGCCCTACTAATGAAACCGGAGCTACTCATTTTAGATGACTCATTATCGGCGGTGGATGCACGTACCGAAGAGGCAATTTTACACGCCCTAAAAGAAGAGCGTAAGGATGCGACAACAATCATCACATCGCACCGTTTAAGCGCGATTCAACAGGCGCACCAAATCATCGTGATTGATAACGGGACGATCATCGAAAAGGGAACGCATGATGAATTAATGGCTAAAAAAGGCAGCTATTACGAAATGTATCAACTACAACAGCTTGAGCAGCTAGTGGAAAAAGGTGGTGACGCGCATGAAAAATGAGCAAGTATCAGAAACGCTTTCTAGTAAAGAGCAGCGCGTCGTATTAAAGCGGTTATTCTCGTATTTAAAGCCGCATAAAAAGCTGTTGTTCGTTGCGCTATTCTTCCTTGCATTAACCGTAGTAGGCGATATGCTTGGGCCGTATTTAATTAAAGTGTTTATCGATGATTACTTAATGCCGGGTGATATTGTGTATAAGCCGGTTATGACCTTAGCAATTAGCTATTTTGCGATTCAGGTGTTAAACATATTTATAACGTATTTCCAGACGATTAAATTCCAGGAGCTTGCCTTAAAAATTATTCAGCAGCTGCGTATTGACGTGTTTTCGAAAATTCATAAGCTCGGCATGCGTTATTTTGACCAAGTGCCAGCTGGTTCAATCGTTTCACGTGCAACGAATGATACGGAAGCGATTAAGGATATGTTCGTGTCTGTTTTGATAAGCTTTGTACAGGCGGCGTTTTTAATTGTCGGTGTGTACATTGCGATGTTTTTACTGAATGCGAAATTAGCGCTGTTTATGCTGCTGATTTTACCGATTGTCATTTATATTATTTACCTATATCGTAAGCTGAGCTCGGTTGTATATATGCGTATGCGTGAAAAGTTGGGGCAGTTAAATGCAAAGTTGTCTGAGACATTATCAGGCATGAGCATTGTGCAGGCTTTCCGCCAAGAAAAGCGTTTTAATGATGATTTTGACGAAGTGAACGAGGAGCATTACCAGGCAATGCTTGCCAACATGAAAATGAACAGCTTGCTATTACGTCCGGTTATTGACCTTGTGTACTTTGCCGCCATTATTATTTTACTATTTTACTTTGGCTGGACATCGTTTGATACAGCGGTTGAGGTTGGGGTTGTGTACGCGTTTGTGACGTATATGAACCGATTCTTCGATCCGATTAACCAAATGATGGAGCGTTTAGCGCTGTTCCAACAGGCGATTGTTGCCGCATCACGCGTGTTTAAGCTGATGGACGAGGAAGAACTAGAGCCACAGCAGTTAGCTAAGCCTCTTGAAGTAACGAATGGTCGCATTGAATTTAAAGATGTGTCGTTTAGCTATGATGGTGAGCGTGATGTGCTAAAAAACATTTCGTTTACCGTCAATCATGGGGAAACGGTGGCACTTGTTGGTCATACCGGTTCAGGGAAAAGCTCGATTATTAATTTACTCATGCGCTTTTACGAGTTCGAGCGCGGTGATATTTTAGTGGACGGTGAGTCGATTAAAGATTACTCGCAGCAAGAGCTTCGCGATAAAATGGGGCTTGTGCTGCAAGATCCTTTCCTGTTTTACGGGACGGTCGAGTCGAATATTCGCTTGTATAGTGAACACTTGAGCCTTTCGGATGTAAAAGAAGCCGCGGAGTTTGTGCAGGCGGCGGACTTTATTGAAAGTCTGCCAGATGGCTATCAAAGCCGAGTAACAGAGCGTGGTTCAACGTTCTCGAGCGGGCAGCGTCAACTCATTGCCTTTGCAAGAACCGTGGCGACGAATCCGAAAGTACTGGTGTTAGATGAGGCAACGGCGTCGATTGATACCGAAACCGAAGTCGGCATTCAAGCATCATTAGAAAAAATGCGTAAAGGCCGCACAACGATTGCCATTGCGCACCGTTTGTCGACAATTCAAGATGCCGAGCAGATTTTAGTGCTGCATAAAGGAGAGATTGTCGAGCGCGGGACGCATCAGGAGTTACTGGCGCAAAAAGGGCTGTATGAGAAGATGTATTTGTTGCAGAATAGGATAGTAGAATAAATAAGCGAGCGGATCACTGAGATGACCGCTCGTTTTTTGGTTGGTAAAAAGTATTATACCAGCTATAAAATGATGTTTTCATCAAATTTAGGAGAAATTGTGAAATAATGTATTAATGAGTTTGTAATTAAGATATATTAAAAACAACATATAATATTTTTGGAGGTAAGAAATGGATAACTATGAGATTTTGTTTTCATCAAATGGTATAAGTAATAAGCGATATAAGCTAGAAAACAAGAAATTAGAATACAGATTTGATGGGACAGATTTTAATGGTAATGTTATTAAAGATATAATTCAATTTGTGAATATAGCACGAAGTAAATTTTATAGAGTGCCAATATATTTCAATTTAGGTGAAGTGAAATTTCAAGATAAATTAACTTATATTCTTTTTGAATGTATTTGTAATTATCTTATTGTTGATTGTAAAACTAAAGTGAATGTGGGTTTTAAAGTGGAAACAAATATTGGTACGCTAGGTATAATATCTTCTCCATTAACATTATTATCAAAAAAAGATGAAACAAAAAAGTTTATAGAAGTATTTAATAGTGAAATTTATAAATTTCATTATAGAAGGATTATAAAGTTTCAAGAATATAAAGATCGTTTTTTATTGTCAAAATTAATGACTGATATAGATTCTTTTTTAAAACCATTTAATGTAATAAAACAATATAGAGATGCGATAGCCGAAGTTATTGTTGAACTTGTTGGAAATGTCTTTGAACACGCAAAAACTGACTGCCTAATTGATTTAGATGTAACAGAAGATACATTTACGAAGCAAGAAGGGGAAGATTTATACTATGGAATAAATATTGCTATACTTAATTTTTCTGATACATTATTAGGTAGCGGAATTGCAGAGAAGATTAAAGAAAAAGAAATGTTAAATGATAGGCATGAGAAATTGTTGCAAGCATATATTATACATAGTGAGAGTTACGATTTTGATTATACGGAAAAGGATTTCTTTAATATTGCTTCATTTCAACATAAGATTTCTGGAAGGATGAGTAAAGAGCATACAGGTGGTACAGGTCTTAAAAAGTTAATAAGTAGATTAGAAGATTACTCAGATGACTATTTATGTTATGTTTTAAGTGGTGATAGAGTTGTTTTTTTTGAAAAAGATTATTTGAAATATAATGAAGATAGCTGGATTGGATTTAACGATGAGAATGATTTTTTAAATTATGCTCCTAAAAAAGAGCTCTTAAGCTATAGTAAAACTTACATGCCTGGAACAGCTTATAATTTGAATTTTGTTATGAAAATGGGGGAATGAAATAATGAATAATTTTGAATTGGATCTTGATAAGACAATAACAAAATTAGCCGGAAATCAATTAGGTAGATATATTTTTCAAGAGCAATTAAAGGAAGAAATAGATTATAAAAAAGAAATTACTATCACTTTTCCAGATAGAATTGATACTATAGCATCGTCATTTATTCAAGGTTTTTTCGAAGAAATTGTTCAAAATATTGGAATTAGTGGAGTAGAAAGTATGGTTATTATTAATTCTTCAATCCCGAATATTAAGAAATTAATTTTAGAAAATCTTTTATAGAAATTGAAGGTGACTAGTGAGATGGATTTAGCCGCATTGATTGTAGCTATTGTAGCAATTTTAGTATCCTTATTTGTAGCTATTATACAATATAATAAAGAAATAAAGCTAAATAGAATAAATTTAGAGTCAGTATATATAAACGAAATTTATAAAGAATATCTAATAACAGGTCTTCCAAATGCTAGAAAGCATCTTCATATCACTCCAGATGGTCAGCTACTATACATTGACAAATTAGTGAATGAATTAAATAGTATGAGGCAAAGTTCATTATACTATTTATACAATGATAAGGAATTTTATAATCGTTTAAAAAATAATTGTCAATTGATGGAGGACTTCTTAGTTGATATGTCATCTAAAGAAATTTTGGGAGAAGATCAAGTGGAATTTTATAATAAAATACAGTCTCAAATGAAAGATATTTATAAAGTTGTTAATGAAAAATTTATGGGTAAAAAATTTTAAAAATCAATTGTCAGGTTGAGAAACTGTTTGTTTTCATATTCTTTAACCTCTGACGAGAGTAAAACTTTGAATTGGTGAGTCTCGCAAACGGTAATAAAGACAGTAGTATGGTCACTTACCACGTGGCCATACTACTGTCTTGCCGTAGCCCATCAATTAATGTATCACTCACTTCCATTTACTCCTCCCCAAACAACAACATTTACATCCCACCATTCGACATCTATAATAGTTCTATTACATTCATAGAAGGTGCAACAATGTCAGAACAAAAACAAGGCATCCTGTTTGCGGCAGGGGCCTATTTAATGTGGGGACTGATCCCACTTTATTGGAAACAGGTGCAACATGTTTCGAGTCTCGAAATATTAGCGGGGCGCGTCATATGGTCATTCATTTTTACCGCAGCATTCATCCTCATTATTAAACAGAGTAAACACTTACTTGCGGACATTAAGGTACTGTGGGGAAAACAGCTTCAGTTTTGGCTGTTGTTTGTCGCGTCGCTTATTATTAGTCTCAACTGGGGCGTGTATATTTGGGCGGTCAATAACGATCACTTATTACAGGCGAGTCTCGGTTATTATATTAATCCACTCATTTCGGTGTTGTTTGGGCTGTTATTCTTTAAGGAAAAGCTGTCTGCGGCTACAATTACTGCCGTTGTGATTGCGGCGATTGGGGTAGGGTATCAAGCGATTTTAGGGGGATCCATTCCGTGGGTGTCATTAACACTTGCGCTTACTTTCGCGTTTTATGGTGTTATTAAAAAGAAAATCCCACTTGATGCAACACGTGGACTAGCAATTGAAACGCTATTCATTTTACCGATTGCGATTGTCGGTTACATTTATTTAATGCAAACAACAGATATTGCGTTTTTAAACGTTGATCTGAAAACGAACCTCTTTTTAATCGGCAGTGGCATTATTACTGCGCTACCACTTGTGTTATTTGCAAAAGGTGCGCAGAAGATTCCGCTTTATTTAATGGGCTTCATTCAGTTTTTATCGCCAACGATGAGCTTAGTTATTGGGATTTTTGTCTTTAAGGAGCCATTTACGATGACGGAACTGTTTACGTTTAGCTGTATTTGGCTGGCGGTACTCATTTTCTCGGCGTCGAAATTTATCGAAGCACGCAAAAGACATGCTATTTAAATCAACATTTCCTCGTAGGCACTCGCTTACGGGGATTTTTGAGCTCTGTAAGTATAAATTTTACTGTCATAGCAGTGTCTAGGCATTCGCGCCAGCCCCTCGAGCTTTTCGGTTCCGTCGTCGAAAGTGGTGAATCGTTTACTTTCTAATCAGACCCTCCAAAGCTTGTCGGGGCTTAAAGGGCGTGAATGCGCTTTTCTAATTAAAAACAACACGCATAAAGATGCCGATTCCGATTATGCTAACAAAAGCAAGCATACCGAACACCGAACCGTATAAATTCAAAAATCACGTACTGTTCACGTGTATCAGGGTCTCGATTAGACCTTTCGTTCGTGCGCATAGATTTCCTCCTGTTCGAGTGTTTCTTCTTATTAATTTATGTTTAATGATTTGTTTATTATATCAAAAGTTTCGCCCTAATTTTTGCTGAGAAGTCGAAATATTCTTGAATTCGATTTTTCCTTCTATTATTTCGTTTTTCTAATTGTTACAACCGTTTGTTTGTGCTAACATTGCTTAATGAATGGTATGTGAAAGTTTAAACAATCGAGTAAACTTTTATAAGTAAAAAATATTAAGTGTTGGCAAAGGAGAGTTATTATGTCAGAAATGAATAATCAGGTAGAAAAAGTGTCTGTTTCACAAGAGCAATTAGACGTTTTAGACCAACTATTAAAGCCAGAGGTACAAGCTTCGTTAACAACTTTAGTGGACAACTTACCAAAGTTAGCTGAAATGACAACGCTTTTAACAAAAGCATATGATTTCGCAACGGCTGTAGCAACGGATGAAACATTAAAAAATGATACAGTTGCGGCTGTAACTGAAATGGCAACTCCAGTAGTAGATACGGCAAAATCTTTAGCTCAAACGGCGATCGAAGCAAAAGACCGTGCTGAAGCAACAAGTGAAACTGTTGGTGTATTTGGCCTATTAAAAATGTTAAAAGACCCACAAGTTCAAGGCGCATTACGTTTTGCTAACGCATTTTTAGCTGTAGCAGCTGAGAAAAAAGTCAAATAATTAATTCGCACAATCTAATTTAATTGGAGGATGTTATCATGGTAACAAAAGATATCGTTATTTTAGGTGCTGGTTTTGCTGGTGTTTTAGCTGCTCAAACAGCTCGCAAATATTTAAATACATTAGAAGCGAACATTACAGTTGTAAACCAATTCCCAACGCACCAAATCATTACTGAATTACACCGTTTAGCTGGTGGTACAATCAAAGAGGGCGCGGTTGCATTATCTTTAGAGAAAATCTTCAAAGGTAAAGACATCAACCTTGAAATCGCGAAAGTAAACAGCTTCAACGCAGACAAAAAAGAAGTACAATTATCAAACGGTAAAACATTATCTTATGATACATTAGTTGTTTCTTTAGGTTCTCAAACTGGATTCTTCGGCATCCCAGGCTTAGAGGAAAACTCATTCGTATTAAAATCAGTGGATGAAGCAAACGCAATCCGTGAGCACATCGAAGCACGTATTGCTGAATATGCGAAATCAAAAAATGAAGCAGACGCAACAATCGTTATCGGTGGTGGCGGTTTAACAGGCGTAGAGCTTGTTGGTGAAATCGTAGACCACTTCCCGAAAGTAGCTGCTAAATATGGCGTTCCATTCGAAGATTTAAAAATCAAGTTAGTTGAAGCTGGTCCAAAAATCTTACCAGTATTCCCAGACAACTTAATCGAACGCGCAACAACTTCACTTGCAAAACGTGGTGTTGAATTCATCACTTCTACTCCTGTAACAGGCGTTGAAGGTAATGTTATTCAATTAAAAGACCGCGAGCCAATCGTTGCCAACACATTAGTATGGACTGGTGGGGTTGCTCCACTTCCATTAGTAGGCGAATCAGGTTTAAACTGTGACCGTGGTAAAGCGACAATCAACGACTACTTACAATCTACTTCTCATCCAGACGTATTTGTAATCGGTGATGCTTCTGCACACATTCCAAACCCAGGCGACCGTCCAACTTACGCGCCAACTGCTCAAGTAGCATGGCAACAAGGCGAAATTGCTGGTTACAACATTTTCGCGCAGGTTTTAGGTCACGACATGAAAGAATTCAAGTTCACAAACTCTGGTACATTAGGTTCTTTAGGACGTAAAGATGGTATCGCAACAGTGGGCGCGAACAATACACAATTAGTAGGCTTACCAGCTTCATTAATGAAAGAAGCATCTAACATCCGTTACATGACGCACATTAAAGCGTTATTCGGCTTAGCTTATTAATCAAAAGCACTAAAAACAGTCAAGAGGGATTCCATTTCCTCTTGGCCTTTTTTGTGTAGTAATAAGTTTATTAAAGATTGAATTTTTTGTATAATCAAATAAAAGAATTGAAGGTGGTGGATACTATGAACCAATTTGATGTTCAAGAGGCACTATTTTTACTATCACAAGAGCAACGTAAAAACTATGAACAGCTTCATCAGTATGAATATTATTTTTATTTACTCCGCCATGATTTTGTCGATAAGCTCTATGTACAGTATAGTATGGCTGATTTATGGACTTATTTTTATTTTGATAAACTACCGATTGTTCATTCGGAAAATGCACTCTTTTATATACTGCGTCATTATTTATTAGATAACACAATGAAAAACCCAAATTTTGATCGAGTAAAAAGGGGAACGGTAGGCTCAACGATTCGAGCGCTAATTGCTGCAGCTTCTACAATGAACTTATATTTAGATCACTTACGCACGATTTTACCTAATCTACCACAGGCGGACTTTGATTTTTATGAAAAATTTTCGATGAACAAACGTATCCTATTTGATCAAAGGTTTATGGAATATGAGCATTATCCTAAGCGCCTTATACAAATTGACACGATTATTATGAAGGAACTAAGGGAATTAACAAATACTCAATGTCCTCAGTTTAATCAGAAAATCGAGGAGATGAAAAAATTAATTGATCATATGGCCCTCGTCGAACGTGATTTTTTTGATACAGCAGCTTACTAATTGTGGAGGTATATATGGAAAAACAGCTAGATATTCAGCAATTATTTAATTCGCATAAAGAGCAGCAGTTTAAGACGTTAACAGAGGAGTTTAGTAGCTTTAAAAAAGTGGTTATACAAGCGATTGAGCAGTCAAATCGTGAGGTGTTAATGACGGCGTTAGGTAATTATTCAGAGCCTTTTATTTTATTTGGGGATCATTATGAAGTCTTGCAGTTTTTTTATGATATAGAAGAGCCAATTAGCGTGCAGTGTCCAGAAATGTTGGCTGTGCTCTATTTAATCATTGGTCATTGCTACTATATCCAGTTAAATCAAAAGTTAGCGAAAAACTATTATAAAAAAGCAACAAGTATCGCCTTTGAATATCAAATTTATGAGGTAATATCCATTACGGGTAATAATATAAGCAATATCAATATAGATCATGTCCCGGATGAAACGCTTTTTGAAATCAGTAAAATGTCCGCAATTTTTTATTTGTTGAAAAAAACGCAGCATGAGCCAAACTTTATCTACCGGATTATCACTCATGCCGAAATGGCCATCCGAACCAAACGCTTTGATTATGCCAACCAAGTGCTGGCACGCTTTGCGGATTCGCCAAATATTAAAGAAAAAAGTAGAATGTGGTATCAAATTAAAGCGTTAAAGGGAGAGATCTTATTTGGCAAGGGACAATGCAAAGCCGCTCTAATCACTTTCCAGGAAGTGTTAATGGCGTGTGTTGTCGATAACCATTATAAGGACATCATTATTTATTGTAGTGAAAAATTAAGAGAATGTTTCACTTTTTTAAATAATCAAAAGCGCGCACATGATTTTGAACAATCGTCCAATCGTTATTTAAGCGAGGTTGAGTCCATTAATCAGAAGCTTGAGAATTACTTTAAGCAGAAGGTATCCCATTTGCTTGAGGATCGCTATTCGGAGTCACGAGAGACGTTTGAGCAGGAAGCGCAGATCCTTTTTTCAGATTTAACGGAGCCCGGCTATACGCTAGCAGTCGTGGAATTTAAAACACTTTCACATGATTCTCGTATTGTAGAACATGTGATTAATATGCTAAATGACGAGATGCTTACAACCTTTTCTGCAAACGTAGTCTTATCTGCGCGCATGAATAAAACAACGGTATCTTTTGTTATCACACTGCCAGAACAGCAATTTGACGAGGAAGTAAAAGCCGTTTTTGCGACTATCCGCCAGCGTTATCCGAGGGGAGCTAGTGATTTAGAAGCGATGTATTTTGCGAGTGTTAATAATAAGGATAATGGGTTAGCCAGCTATGAAAAATGCCTAGAGCTCGCGAATGCGTATATTTATTACGAGTTGTATAAATGAAGGATTACCCCTATTTATTTTAGAATTTTACCAAAATACTAAAAATTCTAAAAAATAACTTTCGAAATTCTGTGATTACCTTTAGAATAGAAGTAGCGACATCAGAGGAGGTATCATTTTATGTTAGTGAAACAAAGAATTGTTAAGAAGAAAGACGTTAGTTATGTTAAGGAATCGGATACAATTTCTCACGTACTTGGTCAGTTAAATGACAATGGCTTCCGTTGTATTCCGGTGTTAGATGACAACGGCGGAAAATTTATTGGCAATATTTATAAAGTAGAAGTACTAGAGTACAAGCTTAAAGACGGCGATATGAAGCAGCCGGTGAAAAATTTAGCTGAAGAGGGCGATGCATTCGTTCACGAAAACAGCTCATTTTTCGAGGTGTTCCATTCAATTAAGCAATTACCTTATTTAGCGGTTACCGATACAAAAGGCAACTTTGCAGGCATTCTCCCGCACTCTAAGGTGTTTGAATTACTAGAAGAGGCGTGGGGCTATCGAACAGGCAGCTGTGCAGTGACAATTGCGCTACCAGATACAGATGGCATTTTAATCAAAGTGCTAACAGCTGTGAAAAAGGTATGGCCATTACACTGTGTGTTCTCATTAGACGACGACACTACATACTTACGTCGCGTAGTTATTACCCTGACAAAAGGCGCGAAACAAGCAACTGTCGACGAATTAGAGCAAGCAATGGTTAAGCAAGGTGCACGTATTATTGATATCGAAGTGTTTGATAAAGAAAACTTCTAATTTTTTAGGGCCTTCACTTTTTGTGGAGGCTTTATTTATTTTACTTATAAATAATTAGAATGAAAAAACGTGTAGTGCCTTTTCTAGTAAAATGTTATCGGAATGATTGTCACTATTTTGGTTTTAACTTCATAAAATGCAGGGAATAGTAAGCCTAAAAGTGGGTGAAGATCATGCAAACAGCATTAAAATATTTCCGTCAAACGCATCTAGACTATTTATGGCTTCATTTTTTAGTCGCGGTTGTACTGGTTTTTACATCGGTTTTTTGGTTTGTTGTTCCGTATTTCATCATTAGTTACGGCAAGTATTCGCCGAGCACCTTGCAGAAAATCCTTATTTTAGGAACAATGTATACCGCTCCGTCGTTTTTGATTACACTCCATTGCTGGTTTATCAATCTTAAAGCAGCGTTGAAATGGAAGGAAAAGCACCCTGATGGAAGTATTTGGACGTGGCTGCTGCGCTTTCAGTCGATTACGATTGTTATCGTCATTGTGTTTACTTCGATTATTTACTCGAGTCTGTTCATTATCGATATGCTTCGATAAGACCGTGCCTTTATACAGGAAACAGAGGGCTAGCTGAGGCTGGGTTATATGTCAAAAAATGTTCACATCTCAAATGGAAGTATTGTGACTGGAAATTTGGTACGATAAGTTCATTACGATGAAGGAGATTTGAACAGCATGAATACAGATTTAAATGTCTTCTTAGCGTTTGGTGCTGGATTTTTAAGCTTTATATCGCCCTGCACCTTACCGCTTTATCCTGCGTTTTTGTCGTATATAACCGGCATGACGTTAGACGAGCTTAAAAGCGAACGAGGAATGATGCAAAAACGCGCAGTATTACATACATTATTTTTCCTGCTTGGCTTTTCAATCATATTTATTGCAATCGGCTTTGGCACAACACTTGCACAAGAGTTTTTCTGGCAATACCAGGACCTTATGCGCCAAATTGGAGCGATATTGATCGTCGTATTTGGTCTCATGATCGTAGGGTTATTACAGGTAGATTTTCTTATGAAGGACCGAAAATTCCAATTTAAAAACCGTCCGTCTGGCTACGTTGGCTCGGTGTTTATTGGTTTAGCATTTGCAGCAGGCTGGACACCATGTACAGGACCTATTTTAATGTCGATTATCGCACTAGGCGGTACCAATCCTGATTCAGCGATTTGGTATATGCTTGCATATTATTTAGGCTTTGCGATTCCGTTCTTTACACTCTCATTCTTCATTTCTCGTATGCAATGGATTCGTAAGCACAGCCAAAAAATCGTGAAAGTCGGCGGATATATTATGATTGCTGTCGGAATTTTATTATTCTTTGATGGGCTCACATATATCATCACCATTTTCTCATCGATTTTCGGTGGTTTTACTGGATTCTAATTGTTTCGAACACGTTTCTAGCGTGGTATACTAAGGAAAGTGATGTGAGAGCTACATGCCAACAGTTTTAGTTGTAGATGATGCGTTATTTATGCGTGTTGCGATCGGTAATATGTTAAAAGAATGGGGATTTGAAATCGTCGGTGAGGCGGAGAATGGTAAAGAGGCAATCGCACTTTATGACCAATTGAAGCCGGATCTTGTGACGATGGATGTCACGATGCCAGTTATGACGGGCATTGATGCCGTTAAAACGATCGTTGATAAAGACCCTGACGCAAAGGTGATTATGATTACAGCACTTGGGCAGCAAAAGAAAATCAAGGCTGCCATAGAAAGTGGAGCGAAAGACTTTATTACAAAACCTTTTCAACCCGAACAATTAAAAGAAGTAGCATTTAACATCCTCAATTTAACGTATTAAAGTCAGCTGTAGAGGAGGATTATCATGTTTGACAATATCCCTTCTCACTATTTAATAATTGGTACGACGATTATGGCCGCATTCATGGGAACCTTCGCACTCTTCGTTCGCTTACGTGCCCAAAAGAAACCTGTAAGTGCGAAAAAAATTCTCATTCCACCATTTGCGATGTCAACAGGTGCATTAATGTTTATTTTTGAGGAATTCCGCGTAGCGCCCTTGCAAATAGTAGAGGCAGTCGCACTAGGCTTAGTGTTTTCTGTCATCTTAATTGCCACGTCGAAATTTGAAGTACGTGAGTCGGCAATTTATATGAAACAATCCAAGGCGTTTCCTTTTATATTAGTGGGATTATTAGTTTTCCGTATTATTTTGAAAACGCTATTTGCCGATAGCTTAGATGTCGGAGAATTAGCAGGTATGTTCTTTATTTTAGCGTTTTCCATGCTACTACCATGGCGTATTGGCATGCTCATTAAATTCAAAAAGCTTCAAAAATCACAAATTATTTCATGAGAAAAGTGCTAAAGCGCCCATTAAGCCCCGACAGACATTGGAGGACCTGACGCAAAAGTAAAAGCTCCACCACTTTTGCAGGAGGGTTCGAAATGTCCGAGGGGCTGGCGCTTTAGCCTAGACACTGTTATAAAGCTAAAATTTTATACTTTATCTTGAAAAAAGGGATGTGCTGAAAATTTCAGCGCATCCCTTTTAAGCTTCAAATAAATGATCGTATGGTGTTGTATCGATGTGCATTTGTTTTAATTTTTTGCGTAAAAACTTATGGTCACGCTTAGGCGAGGCAATAATATAGCCGCGAATAATTAAGTCCGTATTAATTTTCGTAGCATGCTCGTCCAGTGCAATTTCTCCGATTTTCCCCGCAATCTTTTCCTTCGCTACTTGACGAAACAGCTCTGGCACTGGGGTTACGAGTTCTGCAAGTAACGCCTTTTCCTCATCGCCCCATAGATGAATTGTTTTATCTAAGTAGATGTTTTGCCAATCTAAATCTGATTTCCCGTCTTGCTTTGGAAGCGATTTTAAAAACTTGCGGAACATAAAGAAGCCGCCAATGCCCATTATGCCAACTAATGCTACAACCCAAAATAAAATAAACCATAAAAACCAGCCATCTAAGCCCACAATTGTCACCTCTAATTAAATTCAAATCTTTTTTCTTTTGCATCTAATACGTTCTGCTACGTTCCGGGGAAGCTTTCCGCGGGCACGGCTCCAACTAATTTTTTGCGCCTCTTACGGCGGCACTAAAAATGGATTTTCCGCACGGTGCTCCTGTCGCTACGCTTGCGTCGCAAATAAAGATTTGCTGTTCACGCAGGAGTCCCCCCTCCACTTCGCGCCACTCTGCTTTGGTATAGAATGTGCTTCTATCAAAATGATGAAGTAAATAAATTGGGGAAAATTCCCCTTAAAAAATCATGCTACTTTTAATAAAAGATAATATAGGAAAAGAAACATCTAATAAAAGAATTTCCTACAGAAAGTAGCGTATTGATTAAACGCATATTCAATTAATAGGGAAAAATTTTTTCCACCAACCGCCGCCTCGCGTTAGCGCTAGCGGCTTGATTGTGCGCTTTTCACTTTATACCGAGAGCAAGATTATTGATTGGCGGGCCTCGCAAACGGCATGAAAGACAGTAGTATGGACACGTACCACGTGGCCATAATGCGGTCTTGCCGTAGCCTGCCGATTAATATGCAGAAACAGATTAGAAATGCGCCTCATTTTCTCACTAATTCCTATTATATATTTTTTTGTAATTATTTTCATTTTATTTTCCCTTTTTTCGAAAATTCGTGACATATATAAGGTAAGGAGGTGATAAGCATGAACGATTTCGGATTCTTAAGTTCGACAATCACGGTGTATTTCGAAACGGGTGTTGATGCCAATGATGATTTAATCATCGGGAGCTCAACGTACCGTAACGTTTCGAGTAATGTAACGGCTGCACAGATTCAAGCAGTTGCAACAGCACTTGTTGGTTTAACGGACTACACGTATTTAGAGACGGTGAAAACGACAAAAGATTTAGTAGTGGCTTAATAGCACTCATCTAGGGGGAGGAGGTGAACTAAATGACACAGGTATTACAACTAGTGTTTGCAAATGTCGAAGGAAAGACGATGACATTGAATGTGAAAAATCCAAAGCCGAACTTAACGGAGGCAGAGGTAAACGCAGCGGTGCAGACGATTGCCGATCAAGGTATCTTTTCACATGAAGGGTTAGTGTTCAATGTGAAAAAGTCAGCGAAAATCGTGGAGCGTAATGTGACGCAATTCGAACTAAATGCATAAGGAACGCAACCGGTAAAGTGAGAAGCTTTACCGGTTGTTTTTAGTTAATGAACGGCGCTTTAGCACTTATAAATGAGGAGGTGATTTTATGGAACAGTGGATTGCGCTTGTCCAAGAGGTGACGTTTCCAATCTTTATCACATTTTATTTGTTATATCGTATTGAATCGAAGCTTGAGGCCATTCATACGGCACTTGTTTCGTTGAATCCACCAGACAAACTAACGTGAGTTGTGAAACGAAACTTCACAAAATGGCAACGAAACTTTCGCGCGTTTTCTATTGTACTGCGCGCGAACTTCCTTTAAGATGAAGGTAATGTTTGGAAGAGTGGAGAGAGAGACATGAAAAAAATGGCACTACTATTCACAGCGCTGACGGTTATGATGCTTGGCGCCTGTAGCAACTATCAATTCAAAGCAACGACCAATTTCGAACTAGATAATTTCAATGTACAAGACCACCGAGAAAACCCGGTTTCCTTAGACAGCTTAAAGGGCGAACCGTGGCTGGCAATGTTCATTTTCACAAACTGTCCGGATATTTGTCCACCAATGACGTATAACATGAAAATGATCCAAGACGAGCTAATTGCAAAAGGTGTAGAAGATTACAAAATCGTCGCATTTACAGTCGATCCAAAAAGAGACACAGCAGACGTATTGAAGGCGTATATCGATAATTACGGCGTGGCAGATGAATCGAAATGGTATTTACTAAATGGCTATGACCAAAAATTTATCGAGCAATATGCGAAGAAATCCTTTAAAACACAAGTACTTGCCATGCAAGATAGCGTCGTGCATGCCAATACGTTTTATTTAGTCGACCAAAACGGCGTGGCAGTGAAAAACTATAGCGGTGTACAAGTAGGCAATAGTGAAGTGCCGTTTGACACGATTGTTACGGATTTAGAAACATTGATTAAACAAGGAAATAAGTAATGTGTAGCTGTACTCTTTTGGGAGTGCAGTTTTTTTATGGATGAAGTTTCGAAATTCGCTAAGCATTTGCGTTTTTTTTCCGATGTATATAGTAATGCAGAAACTGAATTATCTAAAATTTATGCTGTTTTAATGGGAAAATTGGTAACTTTTCCTTAGAGGACCAAAATAAGAGTACCGAGATGTATAATAGAAGAAACACGTAAGTGAGGGAGATGTCATATGGATTATAAAAAAATCATCGCTGCAACAGCTGTAACATCAGCCGCATTTGTTGTGCCAGCAGTTGTTGGGGCAGAAGAAATTACTGGAAAAACAGAATTGATTGCAGAGAATACATATAGTGTTGGTGATACAGTTAACATAGCAATTCAAGAGATAGTGGAAACAACAGGTGGCGTTACGACAAATGACAAAATTGTTGCATATGAATGGTATATTGGAGAGTCTACAAAAGCTGCTTCTACAGCTGCTGAGTTCAAGCTACCATTAAACGCTGAAGGTAAGTCTATCAAGCTAGTTGTGACAACAGAAGGTAAGAAAAAATATTCAAAGGTAACTGGAAAGATTAATCATCTTCCAGATTTAGATGGCGCAGATATTAATTATGAGGAAGGAACAGATTTAGATCCTTTAGATATAATTGATTCACCACGTGTCAATACAACCATTTCAATGACAAATATCAAGCTTCCAGCAGTGGCATCTGCAGAGATTATTACAGGTTATGAATGGTACTTAGTTGAAAATGACCAGTATAAATCACTAGTCGGTGAAAATGAGTTAGATTTAAATATTCCGATTGAGTTCTCTGGAAAAGAAGTTATGTTTGTTGTAAAAACACAGTCAGGAAAACTATTTAAAAAAATCATAGATATCGATCCACTAACGATTGATTTGGACGGTTTGGATCACTTAGTAAAAATTAATGGGGTAATAAAAGAGGATTATCTGTTTTATGACTATTTACCAGGTGATAAAATTGAACTGATTCTTCCTGACATATACGGTAATGGCGGACAGCTAATCACTAAAGACGACTATGAAGTGGAATATAACTGGGTTGCATTAAACGGAAATTACAATATATTTGCAATTCCAAATGCAAATACGAACACATTAATAGTGCCAGTAGATAGCGCTAAAAAGGACTATCAACAATTTAAAGTTTCGTACACGATAAAGGTTCCAGGAATTAATAGTATTAGTGGCGTTAAAACAATTGATTTTGGTGTTCTAACAACAAAAATTCCAGAGTTAGAAGCAGCTATTAATGAGTTAAGTGCGGATAGTGGATATGAGCTGTTAAAAACAGAAGTTGAATCCCTATTAAACATTTATAACGAATTGAATGCTACAGCTAAAAGTTCTGTGAAAAACTACTCTAAACTAGCAGCGTATGATCAAGCTTTAAAAATTGTCTTACCTTTGAATAAACAACTTACGGAATTAAATAAGTCGTATTCGGATTATTTGAACCAGAGTGAATTATCGGTAAAACAATCAGAACTATTAAAAGCGGCTAAAACATTACGTCAATCTTATAACAAATTTACAGCCTTACAGAAATCAATTTTTGATAACTTTGATTATAGTCAAGGTTTACCAAACGTAAACGAACTCTATGAATGGATTGTTAAAATCGATGAAGATGATGCACTCTATTCATCAACTAAAGCAGTAGTAGAATTTAATACAAAAGTTGAAGAGACGGTGTTCAATAGTGAGGAACACACGTATCAGCTAGATGCAGAGTTAAATAATTTAACGGCGTTATTAGACATGGAAAATAACGTTAACAACTATTTGGACGAAGCGAAAACGGTTGATAAGGCCTATCAAGCACTTTTAAAAATTAATACCTTAAAAATGGCTCAAGGTGATATTAAAAAGGCGCGTTCTGTAATCGAAAAAATTAATAAAATCGAACCAATTACAGATAAAAGAAAGCAGGCAAGTGCTATTATTGCCGCAGAAAAAGCGTATAACAAGCTAAACCTTGCACAAACAACGCTTATCTCAGAAACTACCTTACTAAAATTAATGAATCCATCTACGGGTGACAGCGAAAATCCGGAAGTTTTAGAGGACGAAGATGTTGTATCTTTAATTGAAAGAATTGGTGAACTGCAATCTTCAAACATGACGATTGATGACTTAGAGTTAGAGCTTTCTGAAATTGCGATTGAATACAAGCTATTAACATCTGCTCAGAAAAAGCTCGTTACGAACTATAGATCTGTTAGCGCAGTGAAAAAAGATGTTGCAGCTGCTAAGCGTGTGGCAAACGCGATCGTAAAGGCTGAGGATGCCAAGGTAGATGCAGATAGTTACGCGAACGACGATAAGCGTTCGAAGTATATTAGTAAAATGAAATCTACTCAAAGTAAATTCAATTCTGCATATAAAGCTTACGCAAAGTTAACAGCAACTCAAAAAGCGTTAATAGACGGTGCAGCGCTTGAAGAAGCCGTTAAAGATATAAAAAACATGATCGATAATGAGGAATTTGCTGGTAAAGAAGACTATACGAGCGGTAGTACGTCTTCATTAATCCAGCGAATCGAAGAAATCCAAGTCATTTTAGCAGAAGCTGAAACTGCTGGAGCTGAGGACACGTTAAGTGGCTCAGATTTAGATATGGGGCTTAAAGAGCTGCTTAACGATGCCAAAACGATGTATAAAGAGTTAAATTCATTTGAGAAGAAGCTTGTTTACAATTATGGTGTGATTTCAACGGCATCTAGCCATTTGACAAAGGCGACTAATGTGAAAAAACGCCTAGTTGCGGCAACAGATGAAAAGAAATTTAATACTGCAAAAAAAGCATTCGATAAGCTACAAGCTGTCCAAAAAGGATTAATTCTAGCTACGTATACTAATGCGTTTGAGTCACTAGTAGAGGATGACTCACCACTAGCAGACCTAGACGCTAATTTATCAAGCTTTTTTGAAGTAGATGACTTATCAAATTTTGATAGAGTAGCATTTGAAGAATTGCAAAACGAATTAAAATTGCTATCAACAAAAGAGCTAAAGTCATTAAAAGATTATAGTAAGTACCAAGCGTTATTGAAGGATTTAAAAGCAGTAGACTCATTTGTTGCTAAAATGCTGAAGTTAGGCAACAATCCAACGTATTCAAAAAAAGAGTCGAATTATAAATCGTATTTAAAATTAACGCGTAATCAACAGCAACTCTTTAATTCTTATGAAAATCCGGATCAAGAATCTGAATATGATTATTTATTTGACCTATTAGATAACTGGAACAAAGAAGCTGCTAGTAAGGCTGAGGATTTAAATAGACAAATCGCTGAAATCATTGTAGACGGTTCATATGGTTTAATGCCAAATGGTGATACCTCTCTAGAAAAATTAAACCAATTTGAGCTGATCATCACTAATATTACGAAGGATTACAAAGCGCTTGATTCAAAAGAGCGTAAATTGGTCGTGAACTATTCATTCCTTAAAAATGCTGAAAAAGACATTAAAGCGGTGCGTAAAGTGCTTCAATTAAAAGCAGATTCTAATACAGCCGCTCAATTTGAGCAAGCATATAATAAACTAACAGTGGATCAAAAATCACTTTATAATTTAGTGAACCTATAAAACTAATACAGCGAAATTACCCCAAATGTCAAAACGCATTTGGGGTTTTTCCTTCCCCTCTCGCCAAAACCTCCCACTCTTGTTATAATCAAAAAAATCAGATAATTTACGAGAGATAGAGGTGGTTTCATGACAAGCATTCCATTATTCATCATTGCCTGTGTGCTGCTCATTATTTTACCGGGACCAGATACAGCGATTGTGACGAAAAATACGGTTGTTGGTGGGCGTAAGGGCGGTATGAAGACGATGCTCGGTTCATGTGTGGGATTGTCGATTCATACGATTGCCGCGGTAGCAGGGTTGTCGGCGATCATTGTAAAGTCAGCGCTTGCGTTTACGGTTTTAAAATATGTCGGTGCGGCGTACTTATGTTATTTAGGGGTGCGCACATTAATGAATATGCGCGCGAAGAAAACGGACATCGACGAAGAGCTACTTGTGGAAGCAAAGGGGAGCTCGTACTTAAAGCAAGGGTTTATCACGAATGTGACAAATCCAAAGGTGGCCGTGTTTTTCCTAACGTTTTTACCGCAGTTTTTGGCACCTGGCGCGGATGCGTTTTGGTCGTTTTTAGTGATGGGCATAATTTACACGGTGCTGACGTTTGCGTGGTTCTTCTTCTATGTCGTGCTGCTGGATAAGGTGCGCAATTTTATGAAGCGTCCATCTACACAAGCGAGCATTGAAGCTATTACGGGTGTTGTGTTAATCGGCTTTGGCATTAAGCTAGCGTTTGAAAAAGCGTAATTGCCACATTTCAATGAATATTTCACCATTTGCGTAAATATATGTGGAATAGGGTATAGAAAAATATACCACTAGAAAGCAGGTGCGTATTTTGGGTTTATATGTAGGCATGTGGATTGCATTTATTGCGATGATTGTCGTGAACTTTTTATCGAACTATTTGCCGATTAACGGGCAAACAACTGCAGAAATCTCGAATCGAATAGAGGTGCTGTTTACACCAGCAAGCTATGTATTTTCGATTTGGGGACTTATTTATTTTCTTTTACTAGTATGGTTGATTTTGCAATACAAAAGTATAAAGAATAATGAATTTTCATCGCAAATTGGCGTATTGTTTGTTTTCAGCTGTCTATTTAATATCGCATGGTTATTTTCTTGGCATTATGAGAAGTTTGCGTTATCGATTTTATTCATGGTACTGCTACTTGTCACATTGATCTTGATATATGTACAATATCCAAACACAGCGCAAGGGTTGTCAGAGCGTTTGCCGTTTTCATTTTATTTAGCATGGATTACAGTCGCAACGATTGTCAATATAAGCTATGTGTTAAAGTATTATGGAGTGGATTTAGGGATTTCTGAGGCAGTAGGCTCACTTGTATTAGTGGCGGCTGCGGTAGTCATTGGCTATTTAGCGTTAGAAAATTCGAATGACATTTACTTTGTTCTTGTCATTGTATGGGCACTTATTGGGATTGTTATGAAAACCTCGAATATAACAATGCAAAATGGTACCCTTATAATGACGATTATTCTTATTATTGCCGCATTAGCGCAGCTTATGATTAATAGAAAAACACAACGTGCATAGCATCTTTCATACAAAAAGGTCTGTCCTCAAGTTTCGAGGGCAGACCTTTAAATTTTATGCTTCTAATGCTGCAATTGCTGTTGCAACTTGCTCTTCTGTTAAGTTATGACGCACGATGTAACGATTACGCTCATGCTTTGTACATTCGATCGTACAGCCACCTAAATGCTTCGCTTCGTTTTCTTCTGAGGCAATAACTTGCTTGTTACATTCAGGGTTTGCGCAATTAATGTAGCGCTCACAAGGCTCGCCGTCAAAATGGTCACGACCAACGATTACGTGTTCTACTTGGTTAATCGGCACCGTTAAACGCTCATCAAATACATACATTTGACCGTCCCATAGTTGGCCCTTTGTAGCTGGGTCTTTGCCGTAAGTGGCAACACCGCCGTGTAATTGACCAACATCGCCGAAGCCTTCACGTTTCATCCAGCCTGAGAATTTCTCACAGCGGATACCGCCTGTACAATAAGTTAAGACGTTTTTACCTTCGAATAACTCGCGGTTTTCACGTACCCACTCCGGTGTATCACGGAAATTTTCTACTTCTGGACGAATCGCACCGCGGAAGTGGCCGACATCATATTCATACGTATTTCGTACATCAAGGACAACTGTATTTTCATCTTGCATCTCAGCAAGGAATTGTTCTGGTGACAGGTGACGACCTGTTAATTCGTGCGGGTTGACATCTTCTTCTAACCCTAAGTGCACAAGCTCTGGACGTGGACGCACATGCATTTTTTTGAATGTATGGCCCTCTGCTGCATCGATTTTGAATACGATGCCGTCAAATAACGGATCGGCGTGCATGTTTGCCATGTACTGTTCCGTTTGCTCAATTGTACCTGAAACAGTTCCGTTAATGCCTTCGTTGGCTACTAAAATACGCCCTTTTAAGCCGATTTCTTTACACATTGCTAAATGCTGTGCAGAAAATGCAGCTGGGTCTTCAATCGTTGTGTAATGGTAATATAATAAAACTTGATAATTCATAATTTCCACCTATCATCTCATATATTTGCAGGATATACCTGATAGCGTCGTTTTGCGACTTAACTATCATAAGGTACCAGGGGGAGAAAAGCTATCGGACGTTTGACTGAATTATTATTGCCGGATAAGGAAATCCACATAAAAAAGCCATCCTTTCGCGTCAAAGAGAAAGGATGGCTTTGAAGTTATTTAAAAAACACAATCGACATGAAGCCCATATAAAAGCAAATACCAATCGCACACGCCATCGCAATCGATACGATAGTCGGTGCGTGTTTAATATAGCTTACGATGGTTAAGCCGATAAATAGCGCGGTGAATAAAAAGAACATTAAGCCAATGCCGGTCATTTGGAAATAGGCTTGCATGCCAATTGCCACGCTATCTCGGTACAACCATTCGAAAACAGGCGAGATTGCTTCCACCGTAAAGTTCGGAGGCTGTTGTTCGCTGAAAATGGCTGTTAACAATAAAATAACCGTTAGTAAACCTAGCTCAACCTTGACCCAAGTACGCGGTTCAAAGAAAGGCTTGTTTAGATTTAAACGAACGAGTAAGGCATTGCCTAAAATAATTATTGCGAGTGGTAACAGCAGTACATGCTTCATGAGCATAAACTGGCCGTACGTGCTTGTCCAGCTCGTCACGTATTTAGGTACGATGACTTCTAGCATGAGTACGCCACTCAGTCCAACCGCTGTAAACGCAACAAGCGCGGTAGGGGAGAACCATTTTAAAAACGCTTCCCAATTTTTCGCATCCGTTGAAAAATAGCTGACCATGACTAAGATCCCAAGCCACACACTGACAGCAACTAAATGGATGAAATCATAGACTGAGCCTTCCACACCCGCCATTGAACCTGCGTGTCCGGCATAGCCAATCGCGGCCATTATCGTAATGAGGATAAAAATCGCGCATACATGAATCCAGGTCGCCGCTTTTTTAGTCGCTGCGAAAACGAGAAGGATAAGTAAAATCGACAGGGCGAAAATCGCAAGCCACGCGTGACCGACTTTAAATTTTGTAATAATCATCGTTAACGATTCAATCAGGCCAAATTGTGGCACTAAAATCGATAACAGCTGGGTGTTTGGCAAAAATGCAGCAATTGGAATCGCAATCGTGCTTCCAATAAGCCATTTTGGTGCAATCGTAAAGCTTGGACGATACATTTCTGGTACGCATTTCATGATGAAGGCGCCCATAAGAATACTTAAGCTTGCATATAAAAGAAATTGACTAAGTACAACGATTACCATCATTATTTCTTTTTACGCATTACTAGGGCAATGCCGCTCACAAAAATAATGGCAAGAAGAATACCACCGACAAAAATAAGGGGAGACGTTTTTTCAGTTGTCTCTTCCTCGCTTGCTACTGTTGTTTCAACCGGAGTTTCCTCAGTCGTTTCTTCTTCTACTTGTTCAGCAGGCTCAATTTCAACAGGTGCGTCAACCGTAAAGCTAAATTCACCTGATAATGGGTGCCCGTCTTGACTAATACTATTCCATTTTACTGTGTACACGTCGTTTGGTAGGGCGGGCTCAAATGTCCCTGTTAATACACCGTCAACAAGCTCCACGTTCGCGGGCGTGTATTCTGTGCCATCTGCTGCTACAGCCTTAAATGTACTACCTTGTTCAATTTTTCCTTGGTACGTTAGCACGACTTGTGACACATTTTCTGTGACCGTTGCGCCGTCTTGTGGTGTTGTTTCGCTTAAATAGGTGTGTGCCGCTGCGTTTGGTACAAATAATACAAGCGCGGCCAGAATCGATAATACTAGTGCTTTCATCTTAATCGATTCTCCTTTCTTATTAATATTTTCTCATTGTTCATTGTAACGAAATAATGGCAGGTTTTCACTCTTTTGGTGTTGGAATCAAAGCGGTTATGGCAAATTTATGACATCGTGTTTTTCTATTCCCTTTTAAAAAGAATGGACGAGATTAAAAGTTACGAGTTCTCTTTAGAAGGGAAGGCATAATTAAAAATATCTAGGGGTACTTTATGTACTAAAACGCATAAAACAAGGTTTATTGTTATCTTTGTCGAATCTAATTACTATAATAAATTGTCGTGAAATTCATTTATATAAAGGGGGTGTAAAAGGTGGATTTATTACTTTGGTTCACTATTGGTTTCATAATAATCGGATTTGTTGTTTTATTTTCTATGAAAAAAGGTATGGAAAGTAAGGTCGTTTATATAAAAGCAAATGTGGAAGACGAAGAAAACCCATTAAAAGCTAGATCGGTAATTTTGTGGATATGGAGTGTCGTTGCTTTCGGGATAGTGAGTATGTCTCTTGTTGTTTGGTGTTTTCAAAATTACTTTGGATAACTGTTGGCTTGAAAATTGTTTAAATTCACTGAACTACCGAAGCCCGTTTCCATCAAGAGGAAACGGGCTTTAATATAGAATTCAAACAGCTACCATTCCACCATCAACGATTCCTTCTAAACGATACATATCCAATTCGACTGCGTCTGTTTTCGTTAAAAGGCGTGATGCTTTCGGTATTAGTGCGCCATCATTTCATGTGCAATTGTATGGCCATCCATAGAAGAAGGGTAGTACGTAGGCCAGTGTGTCACTTCTTCTAATAACGTTGCACGATCATCGCCTAAATAAATGTGGTAGTGACCAGCGACAGTAGGGAAGATACTATGGTCACTGAATTGAATATATGTTGGCAGTCCTTCTGTTGGCTCGGCTAATTTAAAGCTATAGCGTACACCGCGGTTGCCTTTTTCATACGTTAAAATTTCATGGCCATCACTTACATACGTACCCGTACGTTCTTGACCTTGGTCCGTAAACGTCACTTGATCGCCGTCAATGACAATGCGTTCGATCGTTGTTTTATAGCCTACTTCATAATAGTCTCTGTACTCATCGACGGTCATCGTGCCACCGTTTTTAACCTTATATTCAAATACCTCATCTAATGTGCCATCCAGTAAATACGGATAGACCGATTGCCAATCGCCGGCCCAATCAGTTAACTCACGGGCTTGCACTTGCTCGTCGTCAAAATAACCGGCATAAATCTTTTTCGATGCCTCATCGTCTGCGTGAGCATGGTCGTGGTTATGATCGTGATCGTCTTTTTCAACCGCTGCGATTTCCTCTTCTGCTTTATTTTTTGATGTTTCCTCTTCTGCTGCTGCGTTACATCCTACTAGTAATGCGCTCATTGCGAAAGCACCAATCCATTTACTTGTCGTTTTCTTCATAATTAATTCTCCTTAAACAGTAATGATTACACTTTATGATTATAGAGACACCTTTCCTCAATGTCAACATAAATAGTAATTATTACGATTAATGGATAAAAAGTGACGCATCCGTTTATGAAAATTTATTCAGAGAGCTCTTTTTGTACCTTTAAACGATAATCTTTTTGATTTAATAATTTGGACTCAAATGATTTACGATTGTTAGTTAATAATAAACGTTTAATGAAATTTAGCTCATCTGTTAAATAGACAATTTCATACTGATCACCGTTAAGATTTTCGGCATACATTGCGTTATTCAAGACGAACAATGTAGAGCCACCCTTTGAACCGATATGAGTAAAACGCTTATGGTTGTCTTCATTTAATTGCATGGGCCACTCCATTATGTCACGTAAAGTGTTTGCAGCAACATTTGGTAATTTATCATTTGCTATAATAGCTAGTAATTTACCATAATCATTCGCAGATGCACCGATTAAGCGATCTGACCAAACTCTTTGCAGGGCAGGTGACAAATCAAGTGTTGTGTCATGTAAATTAAGTTCGCCAGTGCGCATTTGTTCGCTTAAATTAATAGCAATTGAACGATAGTCAGCGATTGGCATTTCGTTTAGTTCATTGACTAATTCTTTTTCATCCATCCCTGTTTGTGGAATATGCTCTGAAATGAAGAGGGCACTTACAATTGGATAAACATCTTCATGCTGTTGTAAATCTAACTGATCTATACGGCTATTAATGGATTCCATCCCGAGTAGATGAATTAAATAATCTGTATTCGCATTTGAACTGTAAGTAATCATCCCTTTTGCGACGTCATGCAACGAAACCTCATTATTTTGTATTTTCCCGTCACTTTCCATCGTATTTAACCAAGCTTCATGGCCACCACCATCTGAATTTTTTAAATAAAATCGCTTTAATTCATCTAAAGAGACAGTTTGATCTTTTTTCACGATATTTTCCTCAACTTGCATCGCATATTCTAGTGCAATAATAATTTTGACGGTACTCGCTAATGGACGTATAACATCTGATTGATAGGTAATAATCGGTTCTCCGTTTTCTGAGAGATAGAGAGAGGAGCTTTGCGGATTTTCTTTTAAATGTTTGATCACATAGTCAGGATTGTCCCGATATAGCGCATACGCTGCTATACTAACGATCAGGACGAGAGAGCCGTATATAGCTAAGCGCTTTTTCGTATAAGTTTTCGGATCTAGTAAAATCGTTGCAAGAAATCCAACAAATAAAGCGAAAACATAATTTACATGAAATATAGACACCGCAATAATAATACAGATAATACAGGAAACCGTTACAATTGCTTTTCGAATATCTTCGCGTGTTCTATCTTTTTTCAACAGTAACAGTAAAATTGTGAAGAATATAAGGCATAACAGACTAATCCAAGCCAAAGTGTGCATCGTTAAACTTCCTCTCTATTTAAGAAATCGTAGGTTAATACTTTCGTTTTAATATCGAAATATTTGTTGCGTGTAAAATCATTAAACTGGTCATTAAAAACCAAATAACGAGCTTGTACGTATCATATTGTAGGGGTTGAATAAACTGGTCATATAATTCAATAGCAAACCAGCCAAGTGGTAGTAAAGGAAAGACGAATCCATAAGATTTGTTTGAAATGCTTTTTCCGCGTTCATCCTTGTTCTCTTCTCCTAACTCAAATTTTAAAACGATAAAAATGGCTAGAAAGAATATAAGTACATAGGAAATTCTAAAAACTGTAAGTAAAATACTCATTGTAACTCCTCCTTTTTTTCTCCATACTGAAAGACTTCTTGTAGTTCTACACCAAATAGGTAAGCAATTTCAAAGGCTAATTTTAATGATGGATTATAGCGATTTTTTTCAAGTGAAATAATCGTTTGCCGACTCACCCCGAGTTGGTCGGCTAAATCTTTTTGAGAGATACCATTTTCAGCTCGGAACACAACGATTCGATTATGAATCACTCTCTCATTTGATTTTGGCATTTATTGTCACCTCCTGATTACTATAAAATGTAAACTATTTTTGACTTAAAGTAAACTATTTTTTACCTAAAGTAAACAATTTTTTACATATGAGGCAAGCCAGTTGCCAAGAATTGCTACTAGCATATGGTCTAAGCTTTATGATGTAGGGGGTAGGGGGATTGTGAACCAATAAAAAAGTAGAGTGAGAAAAAGCTTGCAGCACTTGAAAAAGCACGAGAGAAAAGTCGTGCGAAGTATACTTGTGTAGAATGTGGCGAAGTTATAGGAAGTAAAAATTTTACCCATTAAACAATGTTCTAGTGAAAAAGGTACAAACGTTGATATAACAGCGTTTGTGCCTTTTCCGTGATTCCCAAACTTACATTTGCGAACGTTATTTGTGTTTGGCTTGTATATTTCTGAAATTTGGACTTAATTCGCTCCAAACATCAAATTTATTATCGTCTAAATCAAAGAAAATAAAATTCCTTCCAGCATGTCCTCTGTTTTCAATCTCTCCGACACGTATATCTTTATCTTTGAACTCTCTATGAATTGCCTCTAATGCATTTAGTCCATTTACTTCAAATGTTATAGAAAAACGTTCTTCACCATAACAATCATAAAAGTTCGAACTTTGATTTTCTTTAGATTTAACAAGAAAAAAACTTTGGTTTGCAAAATTAAGAATCGCTTTATCTTCGTCTTTGTAGCTAAGCTCTGCACTTAATTTATTTACATACCATTCTGAAGATAGTTCTACATTAGTCACTGGTATATACGTAGTTCCTACTCTTAATAATTTATCACTCATACTATTAATCCTTTCCAACACTTAGTAGTTTAAGTTTTCTCTCTTTGTATATTTTTCTCCTTCTTAACTCTAGTATTTAATTAGAGTATTCTGCTTGTTACCTGAAAAAATGCACCCAAAGCGGTGTTGAAGGGACCCCTAATTAGCTAACAAGATACCTGGTTAATCTTTTCTTTTAAACGTTCATAGCGCTTGCGAATCGTTGGCGCGGGCTTGTCTATAATAGCAGCTATTTCGTCAAAGCTGTAATGTTCAATAATACGAAACACGATTAATGCGCTTTCGTCGGGTTTTAATTGATTTAAAATGTGTTGAAGCTGTTCATCTTGCGCATCTTCTACATTTCTTAGCATGCTATAGCAATATTTATAAATTTTGTCGTAATGGCTTGAAATAAAGACTTCCATATTTTCTACGTTCGCATTTGTTTGACTTAATGCCAAGATTTTTTGGTGCATTATAGTTACCCCCCTTTACTATATAAGACAATTACAAATGATGGAATGTGACATTTATAAATAAAAATTTTAAATTTTCCCAAAAAATAGGTTGCAACAAATACAATCTCGGTGTAATATCTAACTAGTACACTATAACAGGAGGTTCAATGTGAAGCAGTTTATTGGTTTATTAAAAATGGAGCATCGGCATCTTGGCGTGACGTATCTGGTGTTAGCAGCCTTGTCATTGATTGCGCTCTATATTGCGCCATTAGGGATTGTTTATTATTATCCGCACTTAGTTGTAGAGCATGTTCGCTTTACGAGCTTGATTCCGTTAGCGATTCTAAATTATCTTGCAGGTATTGTTTTATTTAGGAGCAGTTTAAAACGTGATATCAAGGTGAAGGATATTTGGCTCCATAGTGCGAGCACGATGTACATGTTAGTTGGCGTGAAACTGGTTTATCAATTAATCGGTTTAATCATTGTGGAAGCATGCGTATTTAGTGGCTTTTTCTTCATCGGTGATTTAGTCGAAGGAACCATTTTAGAGTTTATCGTATTTGCGTTATTTTCTACGGTTCTTACCATCTTTTTTTATGTGTTCCTTATTGTATTTGTTTACTTTTTCATCGTGCTGAATTTACAGGGCAAACGATATATCGGTAAATTTAGCATCATTCTTATGTTGGGTGCCTTGCTCGTATACTTCAAAATTTTAGAATGGCTTCCAACAGAGACGCCATTACAAGTGGGGAAAGTGGATTTTAGCTGGCTCGAAAACTATATGCCGAACTTTGGCAATGACGTGGATGTTACAGTTGTCTTTTCAAGCTTGTACATTGTAGAGGAACTGTTTATGTGGGCGGTACTGATTGCCATCTTTATGGGCACAAGTAAATGGTTAGAGAGGGTGTTGATGCGATGACGATCGATTTCGCAAAAGACCGTCCGATTTACTTGCAGCTCGTGGAGTTGATTTGTGGTGACATTATTAAAGGGAAATTACAGTCGGGGGATAAGCTCCCATCCGTTCGAGAATTTGCGCTAGATTCAGGTGTCAATGTCAACACAGTCCAGCGCGTGTATAAGGAGTTGGAAGTGATGGCGTTGACGGAAACAAAACGTGGACAAGGAACATTTATAACAACTGATATGCAGGCGATTTACATGATGCGTGAGCAAATGAAAACACAGGTAGCACAACAGTTTGTCGCATCAATTCAGTCGCTCGGCTTTAACGTAGAGGAAATTATCGATGTGTTAAAAAGGCAGGAGGGATAAGATGGACGTACAGCGACTTTCATTTCGTTATGGTAAAAAAACAATTTTAGACGGCTTAACATTTTCAATCGAGCAAGGGCAAATGATTGGTTTAATTGGCGAAAATGGTAGCGGGAAATCCACGCTCTTAAAATTATTAGCAGGCATCCTGCAGCCAACTTCTGGTACGGTCTCATTTCAAGGGGAACGTGTAACACGCCGCAGTGCTTCAGTAATTGCTTATCAGCCGGATGTTGATTTATTTCATGAAAAGCTAACGGGCGATGAAGTATTTGAATTTTATGATTCACAGTTTACAGACTTTTCGATCGACAAAGCACATGAAATCGCAGCATTTTTACAAGTGCCGACGACAGTGCAGCTTGGAAAATTGTCGAAAGGGAATCGCGGGCGTATTAAAATGGCGACGTTTTTAGCACGTGACGCGAAGCTGTATTTGTTTGATGAGCCATTTGCAGGGTTAGATCCAATTGCACGAGAATTGTTAATGAAGGCAATGATTAAGTTTATCGATACGACAAATTGCGCGGTGGTGCTGTCGACACATGAGGTCAACGAGGTCGAGCCGATTTTAGATCAGGTGATGATTTTAAAAGATGGCCATTTATGTGCAATGGATCATTTAGAGGAAGTGCGCGATGAACGCGGTGTAGACGCCGTATCGTGGATGAAAAGTTTATATGAAAGTGGGAGAAGCAAGTGACAAATCCAATCGTTCAAATCAAAAAGTTAAATAAGACGATTAAAGGCAAGCAGTTAATTAAAGATGTCTCGCTCGATTTTTACCCAGGACAAATTACTGGCTTTTTAGGGCCAAATGGTGCGGGTAAGACGACAACGATTCGTATGATGACAGGGCTGATGCACCCAACAAGCGGCGAAGTGATCATTAACGGCATCTCGCTACAAAAGGATTTTGAAAAGGCAATTGTCCATGTCGGGGTAATTGTCGAAAATCCGGAAATGTACAAATACATGACGGGCTATAAAAACTTACAGCATTTTGCACGCATGCATAACGTACCGAAATCACGCATTGACGAAGTTGTTGCCCAAGTCGGCTTACAAAATCGTATTCATGAAAAGGTGCGCACGTATTCACTTGGGATGCGTCAACGACTCGGTTTAGCACAGGCAATGCTACATAATCCGAAGTTTTTAATTTTAGATGAACCGACGAACGGCTTAGACCCAGCTGGTATTCGTGAGTTCCGTATGTATTTACGTAAAATCGCCGAAGAAGACAATGTGGCAATCGTCGTTTCAAGTCACTTATTATCAGAAATCGAACTAATGGTTGACCGAGTTGCGGTTATTCAAAATGGTGAAATTATTGATATGCGCGAGTTGACAGCGCAAACGGTAGAAGAGTTTTATGTGGAGGTCGGCCAGCCAGAAGCGTTTGAAACGCTAATTGGGGAGCGCGGTCGTCGTGACAAGGGAGGCTATATTGTCACGATTACACGAGACTCTGTGCCAACGCTTGTGCGTGAAATGACGGCAGCGAGTATTGATTTATATACAATTCAGCCTGTAACAAAAGGCTTAGAAGAGCAATTTTTAGAAATGACTGGTGGAGGTGCGATCGATGCGATTCGTTAAAAATGAATGGATAAAAATTTGGAATCAGCGTAGCTCTTGGATTATGCTTGGGCTGTTAATTGTCGGCTTAATTGGGATGCTTGGCTTAAATAAATATTTTACAGATGCAAGCGGTACACAAGAGGAACGCCGCGCTGCTAATGAAGAAACGATCACGTTTTATGAAGAACAGTTAGCAAATGAAACAGATGAGGCGTATAAAGCGGAACTCGAGCAATCAATTGCGTTAGCACAGTATCGTATTGACAATGATTTACCATCAGAAGGTACGATGACAGCGATGGAGGGGATTGATTTTACATTATCGTTTAGTATTGTCATTGTTGGTATTTTCACAATGGTGATCGGCGCGTCCATCGTCTCGAATGAGTTCGGAACAGGAACGATTAAAATGCTATTAACACGTCCAGCCGCGCGATGGAAAATTTTATTATCAAAGCTTGTGGCAACACTTCTTTACGGAGTTGCTTTATTGATTGCAGGGCTTGCAGTTGGTGCGATTACGAGCTTTATCATGTATAATTCGAGTGCACCAATTCAAATTATTATGGAAAACGGTCAAATTGTTGAAAAAGCAATGGAATTTAATTTTGCTGAGCAGCTTGCATTAAACGCGGCGTCAACGTTTATGGTTGTAATATTTGCGTTTATGCTTGGTACGCTATTTAGCTCAAGTACATTAGCCGTATCGCTTGCGCTGGGGATTATGTTCTTCGGCTCGATGATTACGATGTACTTATCAAATTATGAGTTTGCGAAATATATTTGGTTATCGAATGACTTAGCACAATTTGTCGGCGAAGGAACACCAATTATTTCTGACATTACATTTAGTTTTGCAGTGATTGTCAATATTGTTTACGCAATCATTTTCTTAGCGGTGACGTTCATTTACTTCATCCGTCGCGATATTACGGCATAAAAAAGCGGGATTGTCTAGAATGCTTTCTGGACAATCCCGTTTTGCGTCGAGGATGGAGGCCAGCACGATGCTGGTCATGAATGCGTTGTCACAGGATGTGACGAACTTAGCATAGATGCACCGCCCTAAAGCGGTTAATTAACACATGAACGAAGCACTGCGCGAAAAGTGAATACTTTTCGCGTTACGGGTTCTCTTTAGAGGTACAAAATTTAAAATAACTATTGAAATACCCAGTGAAATATATTTGTTTTCAGAGGATATTTTACCTACTATATCGCATAGTAATTAGATAGAAAGATTATCGTTTTGTCGACTAATTAGTACAATATAAAGGTGAACGTTCCCAAACGTCGGCTTGGGGACATTTTAAGAGATAAGAAATTATAAAGTTTTGCGTTACAACAGTGTCTAGGCGAAAGTTATTTCGGCTGATTTACAGCAAGACAAAATCAGCGAAGTGCTAAGCATACAATGCTCTAAAATATATAAAAATAAACCTTTCTCAGAATAAGAGAAAGGTTTATTACATGAATAAGAAAATTACTTGTAGCACAATTTATGCAGCTTTTTGTTTCTCCACCAGATTTTTAATCCATACGAGTACAAGTGCCACCACTAAAATCCAGACAAGAACGATACCGTATTCATTGAATACATTACCCGTAAAGAATAAAACATCTTTTAGCCCTTCTACAAAGAAGCGAAGTGGTAGCCATGAAATGATATAATCACGGTAAAAATCTGGTACCATCTCTGGTGCTAACTGTACGGCAGCCATACTGAAGAACATCATTAACACATAAAGGATAATACTTGGCAGTTTCAGCCAACGTAGCGTTGCAAAAATCATAAAGATAAACGTTGCAATGGCAAGTGATACGAATAATGCCACTTTATGAAACGATGCATACTCAAATCCTAAAATCCATGTAGAATACCACGTAATGACATAGCCACCGACGATCGCGTACACAAACGGTAAAATCGATTGCAATGTATTGAATTTCAGTTTGTTGGCTTTCGTTGCAAATATACGTTTATTACCTGCTAAGAACAACATGACAGCGCCTATTAAGCTCGAAAACCATACAGCAGTCAATAAGCCCGCTGGAACACTTGCTAACCCATTCACTTCATGTACTTTTACAATTTCCGATTGAATTGGATTCGCAAAGCCGTGTACTTTATCTGGTGCAATCGGTGAAATCATCGCTCCAACTTGTGCTAACGGACTATTTTCACCTTGTGCTGCAAGGATTGGAGCAAGGTTTTCTTTCATTTCCTCTGTTTTCTCTCCGACAGCTGTTAACATTTGTGTGCTGACATTTGTATTCATCATCGATACCATAGTTGTCAGAGCTGTTTGGACAATCGTTGCCACTGTCGCATTGGCACCTTCATTAATATAAATTTGCATCGTTGCTTTTTCTGGTGTAGGTGTTTGCAATGTTGCAAGCTTACTTGAAAAGTCTGTTGGAATGACTAAAGCCCCGTACGCTTCTCTTTCATCCATCGCTGTCTTTAATGCATCCACCGATTCATACTCGGTAAACTTCACAGCTTCTGGCGCATTGGCAAGTAATGCTTGTGACAGCGTTGCCCCCATTTCTCCTTCATCTGATACAACTAAGCCAATTGGTAAGTCCTTTGGATTCATTTTTACCGTTGGAATATTCGATGACATAAAAATAAGTCCTAAAATAAGCACCGCAATAATCGGTATTAAAAAAATTCGATTTGAATTTGCTAATTTCTCCATTCAACAACCTCCTCGTTCGATTTTGATTCATACAGTAGTATAATTCTTCCGAATTTTTCCTACCATCATCAAAATCGAACGATTTATTGATTAATAAACAGATAGAATGAATCTGTTGATAAACCCTTCGTTTTTTAATGAATATTTTGTTGAATAACAAAACTATGAACGCTACAATGAAGGATAAATGAGGTGAGAGTAATGGATCGTCGAAAAAGAAAATCCCGCAAAGCAATATGAACTGCACCCCATTTGTTAGACACAATACTAACGAATGAGGTGTTTTTTCATGGCTAAAATGAGTGCCGGACAAAAATTAGCGGCGGTTGAACGCTATCTAAATAGTAAGGAAAGCTCCAGAACAGTCGCTGCGGATTTTGGTATTTCACATCGTTATTTACTCACGTTGGCGAACCAATATCAAAAAAATGGCGTAGAAGTGTTCGTCAGACGATATACAAATTACACAAAAGCATTTAAACTAGACGTACTTAACTATATGACTGAACACGGTACGTCCTTAAACGAAACGGCAGCGATTTTCAATATTGCGGCTAGTACGTCGATACGGAATTGGCAAAAACAATTCGAAACACTAGGAGAAGATGCCCTTCAGCCAAAGAAAAAGGGGCGTCAATCTATGAAAAAAGAATCGACTAAACAACCTAAAAACGCACTAGTAGAAGGTTCACCTGAAGCACTACAGGCTGAAATTAATCGTTTACGTATGGAAAATGAGTATTTAAAAAAGTTGAATGCCTTAGTTCAAGCCAAGGAAGCATCACCAAAGAAGACAAAGTAAAAGTCATCTATGAATTAAGGCATAAATACTCGGTGAAGGCGCTTGTCGCATTCGCCAAAATCAAACGCAGCACGTACTACGATATCGTGAAGAAGATGGATCGACCAGACCGAGACGCTGATTTAAAAGCGGACATTCAAGCAATTTACGATGAACACGAGGGTCGTTATGGCTACCGTCGTATTCGTGATGAGCTGGCGAATCGTGGGCAAAAAGTGAACCATAAAAAGGTGCAGCGCCTCATGAAAGCGCTTGGTTTAAAGTGTTTAGTGCGCATGAAAAAATATAAATCATATAAAGGCGGAGTTGGTGAAATTGCGGATAATATTTTGAATCGTAATTTCAAGGCGGAAGCACCAAATGAGAAATGGACAACGGATATTTCAGAGTTTAAATTATTTGGCGAAAAGCTGTATTTATCGCCTGTTTTAGACATGTTTAACGGGGAAATCATCACCTACACAATCGGCTCTAGACCGACTTTCTCTCTTGTTTCAGACATGTTAGAAAAGGCCTTAGAACGCTTACCAGAAGACCATAAACTCCTCATGCATTCCGATCAAGGCTGGCATTATCAAATGAAGCAATATCGCCATGCGCTCCAATCGAGAGGCATTGTGCAAAGTATGTCACGAAAGGGTAACTGTTACGATAACTCGGTGATGGAGAATTTCTTTGGCATCATGAAATCTGAATTCCTTTACTTAAAAGAATTTGAAAGTATTGAGCACTTTAAAGAAGAGCTCGAAAAATATATTCATTATTACAACACGAAACGGATTAAGGCTAAGTTAAAAGGCATGAGCCCGATACAATATCGATTACATGCCCAACTAGCTGCCTAAACGAAACGTAACTATCTTTTCGAAATTACTTCTACTTTCATCAATGACCAGTATTAGGGTCTATATTATGGAATGCATAGTTTTCATTGTATGCAAAAACAAAAAAACAAATATGTTAAAATAAGGATAAAAAGTAGGAGTGATAGAATTGCGCTCAATTAAAATAATGTTATTAGGTATCGCATTGATGCTTATAGCGATATACATACCACACGAAATTGCTTTTAGAACAGGTGGTTCTGAAATTTTCCTTTTAGCTTTAGGATTTATTCTTGTAGTGATTGGATTATTAGTAAAGGATAAGCGATAATCTTCCTATAACTGTCTAAAATAACCGTGTCTAACTTTTAGGGGTCACTTCAATGACACTTAGGGAGCGTTCGATTCAGCAGCTAAGATTATTTAATTGTTTTAGCTGCAAATTTAATTAGACTAACTATATCGTTGGGAATTTTTAGGTTATTATTGATGTAAAGTGCTTTTGAAACAAAATCATTTTACAAGGGGGTCAATATGAAAACATCTAAAAAAACTTTAATGCCCATATGGATTGTATTATTGGTTGTGTATTTATTTATATTGTTTATCTATCAAATATCTATAATTGAAATGCCCACTATTATATTCACTGTCATTTATATTTGTACTTCCACTATGATTAGTTTATTTGTAATAGGTGTACAATCGGACAATAAAAAATTAATGAATTTTATATCTAGTTTAGCGCTTGCGATTCTCTTCATTTGTTCAATAGGTGTGGCTAGCTATATTTATAATCATGAAAAGGACGATTTTAAGCAAAAACAGATTTTATTAACGGGTGCATCGAGTGCATTTCAAACACTTAATATAAAAAGTGAAAATATTCTATGGATTGAGGTTAAAGAATATGATAAAGCAGAAGGTTTTCCTTATAGCTCTAAAGTAAAAATCATAAGTTCGGATTCTGAAACCCCTTATTATTTTGAATGCTCGGATTATAAATGCGAAACGATGATAAGGCATACCTATCCAGTAGAAGAATAAAGGGAAAATTATTAATACAGATTCATACAAAATAACGTTCCCAAATAAAAGTTTGGGAATAAACCAGACTGGCACTAACGTTAATTTAACAGCATTTGTGCCTTTTCTCTTGGTACATTGTTTATACGTTGGTTTATACATTTTCACGAAAAGCCAGTGCCAGAAACGATTTGAGCCTTTTTGTGAGGTGTTTCAACGCTGATCGGTTGTATGAAATCGTGCATATTCTCCAACCTCTAATCGTGTGTTTTTTTAATGTAAACTTTATTTAGCAAGTAAATTCTCCTATCCAATTTCCCTCTAAATAGTTATTCTTTTAGGAAGCTTATAAAACGTATGAGAATGACTATTTGTATAGGATGAATTTAGTGTCAATTTTACGCACAACAAAAAAAAGCCTATAAAATCAAGTTGATTCAATAAGCTGTTTCAAGTATTAATTTACAATTTGTGATTCAAAAGAGAACCATAACTTTTCGCGCAGCCCCTTTTTTCTACGTCTAGCCTTTTGTTTTACTGCGCTGTTAAAATCCCGTCTTCCATACGATACACTTTATCGAGAATTCATGCGTTACCATGATGGCTGCTATATTGCGTGATTTTACTTCATAGCGAATTTGTTTTACGACTTCAAATGCGCGGTTTGAGTCAAGACTTGCTGTCGGCTCGTCCGCTAAAATGATGTTTGAGTTATTAACAAACGCACGCGCGATGGCCACACGTTGACGTTCACGACCGGATAATTCGTACGGGAATTTTTTCAACTTGTCGACTAAACCAAGGTCATTTAGTAAGCTAATCGCAAATCCAAAATAATAATCAAATACACAAAATGTTCCACAACGCTATTACGAGTGATAGGTTCCATGTTAAAATATGGGGGACATTCAACGAGTGCTACATGAGATAGAAGGAGTACATATATGCAGGTAGAAGATATTTATTTACAAAATGGCAAGCAAGCCGTGTTATTGCTACATAGTTTTACGAGTAACGCAAAGGAAATGAAATATATCGCGCAGCGCTTATATGAAGCTGGTTATACAGTATATGCGCCGAATTTAGCGGGGCACGGAGCCGCACCGGAGCGCTTATTCGCTTCATCCATGGACCATGTATGGCAGGGTGCTTATCAGGCATTTGAGCAGTTAGTGAATAACGGTTTTGAGAAAATTGCAGTAGTAGGACAATCACTTGGTGGCGTACTTGGCATGCGCCTAGCGAATCGCTACATGGCGTGCAATGGGTTAGCGATTGTGTCATCACCTGTGCTGGAGCGTCCGATTGATGGCTTAGAAAAGCGTGTGGAATTTTTCTCGCAGCGCTATTTAACAAATAACGGCGCAACAAAAGAAGAGCTCGAAAAATTTTTAAACGAGCATTTCCCACGCCCATCCGACAAAATGATTGCCTTACAGCAATTCATCGTCGGCTCACAGCGCGAAATGAGTGAACTGAAGCAACCACTATTTTTAGCAAAAGGCATGCTCGATGAAGCCGTGTTTCATGAAAGTATGGATTTAATCGCAGAGGCCGCCCAAAGTGACGTGATTATGAAGAAGTGCTATGAAAACAGCGGGCATTTAATCACGCTTGGGAAAGAGCGCGATGTTTTGGCTGAGGATGTTTTAGTGTTTTTGGGGAATTTGGAATAGAGTTTGAATTGAAGAGGTAGAATTAATGTGAAGCGCTTTGAATCCAAGAGTTTTTGGGTTTGGGGCGTTTTTTTTGGTCATAGATAATTATGTAGATGATGAGGAATGCTTAAATGTACCTTTTGGAAAATTCAAACAAGAGAGTCGTCTTTTAAAGGGAATCAGTTTTCTATAGAATGTGCAAGCAACGATGAGAATCCAATTAACGGATGAGCAAATAGCTTATATGCAGTTTCATATAGAGAATATTTTTAAGCAATAACTATATTTTAGAAACAAGCAGATGAGATAATTTTAAGTAAATCTATAGTAATTGAAAGTGTATTCAAAAGAGAAAAATGATAGTAAGCCCGGTTTGGTCCCTAATACTTGCACATATCGATTGGATAGGCAATATGTGCGTAATTTTTCAAAGCGATTAGACGGAAATAGAAAATTCCTGTTGGTTAATGAATTTGACCATACCAATGTGTGATTGAAACATAACATAATAGAACCTTCTACTGCATGATAGGAATATCATCTGTCAATCAAACTTGAACTAAATAGATAGTTATCTAATAGATTATTCTTTTTATTATGGGTAGAAGAGACAAACAAAAAAGGAGGATTGTTTTATGAAAGAATGTGGTGATGGCTGTATAAATACGAATCCAGCTAACGGATGCTCCGTAGAAGAAGGCAGTGGTACAGTCGCAAGTGGATTTGCTTCTCATGCGGAGGGACTTGATACACAGGCTAATGGAGCTGCTGCTCATGCAGAAGGAGGGCAGACACAAGCAAACGGCTTATTTTCACATGCAAAAGGAGAAAGTACAATTGCAAGAGCAAGGGCTTCCCACTCGGAAGGTAATCAAACTCAAGCAAATTTTACAGCTTCGCATGCTGAAGGCTTCCAATCAACGACGAATGCCTATGCATCACATGCGGAGGGAGGAAAAACACAAACAAACGGCTTATTTTCACATGCAGAAGGAGAAAGCACAACTGCGAGTGGAAGGGCTTCCCATGCGGAAGGATTTAGAACAACTACGAGTGGAAGAGCTTCGCATGCTGAAGGAATCAACACACTAGCATCTGGAGTCGCTTCTCACGCGGAAGGACAGGAGACCCAAGCAACTGCGCCACAAGCGCATGCAGAAGGGTTCCAAACAATAGCATCTGGGGTAAATTCACATGCAGAGGGTATAGGGACACAAGCAATAGGAAACTTCTCTCATGCAGAGGGTTTTCTTGTACAAGCAATAGGAATTGGCTCACATGCAGAGGGTCAAGGAACACTAACAACTGCACGACAAGCGCATGCAGAAGGGTCCCAAACACTAGCATCTGGAGTCGCTTCACATGCAGAGGGTAAATCAACCCGAGCAAGTGGAGACGCTTCACATGCAGAGGGTGAATTAACCCAAGCAAGTGCAACACAAGCACATGCAGAAGGTTTGCAATCAATAGCATCTGGAGGCGCTTCACATGCAGAGGGTATGCGAACACTAGCATCTGGAGTCACTTCGCATGCAGAGGGTTTTTTTACAATAGCCAGTGGACCTTACTCTCATGCAGGAGGCTACCAAACAGAGGCATCTGGAGTCACTTCACATGCACAGGGTTTTATGTCAAAAGCCAGTGGGGACTCGGCACATGCAGAAGGTCTTAGGAATGAGGCTTTGGCTACTGCTTCTCACGTTGAGGGTATGGATAATTCTGCCACCCATATAGGATCACACATTATGGGGCAAAATGGTGTTACGAGATTTCCTTTTTCTTGGCATTTGGCAAATGGTCTGAATGTTGGACCAACTTTAAATTCTGCTGTGATTCATGGGGCCACGGGAAATCTTTATTTGGACGGTGCTGTGATTGCCCCTGCAGCTGCTGATTATGCCGAAATGTTTGAGACGGTAGATGGAAATGCAATAGATCCCGGTTTTTTCGTAACGTTAGAAGGAGACAAATTGCGTATTGCAACGCACAAAGATGATTATATTCTCGGTGTAGTTTCCGCTGCCCCGGCAATGGTTGCGGATGCAAGCGATCTACGTTGGCACAATCTTTTCGCCAAGGATGAGTGGGGCAAAGTTCAATACCAAGATGTTGTCGTTCCTGAGAGTAAAGATGAAAGAGGTCAAATGGTAATACCCCAATATATCAAACAAGAACCCGTCTTAAATCCCACTTACGATCCTTCTCAAGTTTATGTACCACGTATGGAGCGTCCTGAATGGGTCATTGTAGGCTTATTAGGAAAATTACTCGTTCGTGATGATGGATCATGCCTAGTTAATCAGTACTGCAAACCTAATAACCAAGGAATTGCGACTTTATCAAAAGAAGGCTACCGAGTAATGAAGCGAACAGGACCAAATCAAATTTTAATTATGATCAAATGAAATTCATACGAATGAACAGTTTGTAATAAAAATCAAATAGTTGCAACAAAATCCCAAAATACCCACCCCAAAAGAATAAAACCTCCCCAAAATACCCACCCTAAGCCGATAATAGCTAAAGGGAAAGAAGGTATTCCATGAACAACAACCTAAACAATGACATGAACTACGGTAGCGACTACAAATATATCCCAGCTACTTCACTCCGAAGTGGAAACGGCATCGAGGTACTACCTGACTTGTATATGCACACGATTCAAATTGTGAATATTGTATTCTACGGAAACCCAGATAACAGTGAGTTTGTATTAATTGATGCAGGGATGCCCAAAAGTGCAAAGGAAATCATTGGGGTAGCTGAAAAGCGGTTTGGCGCAGATTGCAGACCGAGCGCAATCGTTTTGACACATGGTCATTTTGATCATGTAGGCGCGATTATTGAATTAATCGAGTATTGGCAAGTCCCTGTCTATGCACATCCTTTAGAGTTGCCTTATTTAACGGGTCAAAAAAATTATCCTGAAGCCGATTCAAGTGTTAATGGTGGTTTGATTGCAAAAGTTTCACCATTCTTTCCTAATGAGGCCATTGATTTAGGTGCGCATGTGAAAGCACTTCCGTTAGATGGAACAATCCCGAATATGGATGGTTTTCGCTGGATTCATACGCCCGGCCATACACCAGGGCACATCTCACTATTCAGAGATGAGGATGGTGCGTTAATTGCAGGGGATGCGTTTGTGACGGTAAAGCAAGAGTCTCTGTATAAGGTGTTGTTACAACAAAAAGAAATCAGTGGCCCTCCAAGATACTTTACGACGGATTGGTTGGCTGCTTTCCATTCCGTAAACACGTTAGAAGCTTTAAAACCCACAGTAGCCATTACCGGACACGGGGTACCGATGATGGGTGAAGAATTGACGACAAACTTACAAAAGTTAACGAATGAATTTGAACAAATTGCGTTGCCTAATCAAGGGAAGTATTTAAATTGAAAGTATGGTACCGACTTGCCTTTATATAGTGCTTTTTCGACTCAACACATTAGTAGTGCCACACAAAATGGGCATGACAATCCTTACACGTTTAAAGAATGGAAATGCATCTGTATACCTCGCTCTGTTGTTTAGTGGTACTCTAAACTTTAGCGGATACAGATGTTTTTTGTGTTTAGCAAGAACAGATTTTGGCGCAGAGCCGAAATTTTAACCTTTTACAGTTTTAAGCAAGAAATGAAATAATAAAACTTTTGTGAGTCAATATCAATTCGATGCTCGTCTAATTTATAAGGGGAGGTGCAATGAGTGATAGATCTTGAAGCAGAATATTCAGAAGTTTCATCAGACGTATTGCTAAATCAACTGATGGAGGACTATGCAACCGATTTGAAAAGAATTGCTTTCTTATATGTAAATGACATGTCTGAATGTGAGGATATTATTCAAGAAGTCTTTATATCCTGTTACCAAAAGTTATCTAGCTTCCGACATGAATCTAGCTATAAGACTTGGTTAATCCGTATTACTATCAATAAATGTAAGGATTATAAGAAGCGTTGGAGTATAAAAAAACTGATTTATAGGCCGATTATTTCATCCGTTTTCACGGCACCATCTGCAGAAGAACAATTTATTAATGAACAGACTTCAAGAAGTATGATAGAACAAATAGCTAAACTACCAACTAAATATAAAGAGGTAATCATCCTATATTATTATCAGCAATTAACTATGACCGAAATAAGTGAAATCCTCAATGTAAATATTAATACGATTAAATCAAGATTACTTCGTGGAAAGAAAATTCTTCAAAATAAATTGGAAAGGAGTGATACTAGTGGACAAGTTCGATAAACATGTGAAAGAAGAGGTACAGGGATACTTGAATAAACATGTACACTTTTCTCGCGAAGAAAGTCAGCAAATTCGTAGAAAAACAGCAAATAAAAGCTCAACAAAAAAGTTTTATGGAGTTTATTACACCGTTTTGGCTTCGGCAATTGTTTTGTTTACCATTCTAAGCTTACCGTTTTTTAAAAATTTGAACTTTAATAGTAGCTCCCAATCTGCTTACTTTGCAGTGGAAGAACAGGAAACTGAGGATAATGAGCATATAAATGTTTCTTTAGATAGTATGGTTAATGGAAAGGCCATTGAAAGAAGTCGGGAAATGATGTCAAATGAAGTAACAAACAATTTACAACGATCGATTATTAACAATCCAGAAAAGTATGAACTTAAGAAAGCTAGTTTTAATTACTTGTCTAAAAGCGGTGAATACAAAGAACCCTATTCTTCAAAGGAAATCACCTTAGCCTTAAGTTTTCAAAGTCAACAAAATGCTTACTTCACCCAAATTTTTAAAGGTGAAATTAACCTTGAAGACAACCATGAAATAGTAGAAAAAGTAGGAGAATGGAGTCTCATTCCAGAATCTAAAACACATAGGAATATGGAAGAAAATAAATACATTATAGCTGTTTCGGAAATATTAATGAATCAAGAAAAGTATACAATAATCGTTCAAACTTATGACATTCATGATGATTTTTATGCCAACCCTTATTCTAAAACGGATATACTAAATTTTACAGAATCTTTGAAATCAGAATTAGCAGTAAAGAATTTATTAGAAATAAATACCGAGGACTAGAGTATATTTTTTAATAAAATAGAAGATAAGTAATAAAAGCAATAAATGGCCATCTATCTGAATTTTTTATCGGATAGATGGCTATTTTGCATTTGACTCTGATGAACGGCTTAATATATATTAGCTGCTTTCGCAATGGCATTCAACGATTGGTTTTGCTTCTTGCTGACAAACTCTAGTGAAGTATATAACGTGCCGGGTGCACAAACAATTCTGACTTGTTTGTGCACCCGGTACCGATTTTGATCCTTCAATTATTTAGGAGCTTTCAACCACAGATAGTGTATGAACGTTTCCACTATTATAAATAGTCCTCTGTAGCAGTAGCCGGATAAAGTGTCGTATCCCACTGATGATTTTTGGTAATCGTTTTGTCAGAAATTAAAAAGTAATCATAGCGAATATTTTTTCCTTGGTCGGGGAGGGGGTCATTCCAAGTAGTGTCTAAATGATACCAAGCATTGTCTACTTTCACTAGGTTCCATGCATGTGGTCCACCAGCATCACCTACGACATATTTTGCTTCGACCCCTAGTTCCTCTAACATAAGGTACGCAGCAAGTGCATAGCCTTCACATACGCCTTCTCCATGAAATAAAATCGCGTAGGGCGTATGTGGGTTGACCGCGCTTTGGGCATTATATTTGGTTTGTGAAACTAAATAATCGTTCACAAATTTCACTTTTTCAGCGTCTGTTAACCCCGCACTTAAACTTTGAGTAACTTGTTTGATTTTCCCCAGTACGAGGGCATTTTGTTCGGCGGTTAAATCGTAAGATATGGTTGCTTGAAGTTCAACAGCACGCTCGTTGCCAATTGCTCGCGTACTAAAATCACTCATAATCGCCCAGAAATAAGGCTCATTTTCCTTTAAATATTCATAGGCATTTTCTAAATCCTCGTCAAAATTTTGAATGTTTCCTTCATATTGAATGGTAAACTGCGCTTCGAAGTTCCGCATGTTCCCCGCAATCGCTGGTCCTAATTGCGCTGCCGAAGCAGTTGAAGCTGGAGCGTCCTGTGTAGGGTAGATGGGAACAATGTCCTCTGCTTGAATGTCGGGTAATTCAAAGCTTTTCAGTTCATTACTAGACAAAATAGTAGAGACCAGTTGTTTGAATCCATCTTCAATATTTCCGCTAACTTGTAATTTGATCTCTGGATTGACTGTAGGCAATGTTAACGAAGATGCCTTATATTCATCGACGACAATCGCACCAAAAAGCAGGCTAGCGAGGAAGAAAACGAACGCACTTAAGCCTTTAATAGTAGCGACGGATTTCGAATAGAACCGCGTAAATGGATTTTTAGTTATTCGCTTGAGCTCGTTATTGACTTGTCGCTCAAATTGACGTCTATTTCGAATCAAAAATCGATTTCGGTCGTAAATGACTTGCTCATAGATGCGTTTATAAATCTCGAATAATAGGGAATTATAACCTTTTGCTTGCTGAATTTGAGCTCGGTAATTTTTCAGCTCTTTTTTGAGTTTTTTGCGTATATAAAACTGCCCCATAAACGATTTGAATGTTACGAAGAACAGGCTAAATAGAAAAAGAAATAGCACAGAAAAAAGAATAAGATTGCTCATAAGCGGCCTCCATTAAGTAATAAATCTATTTCTATTGTAAAGTGAAATGTTGAAATTAACCACTTTAATGGAACTGTGCCGTAGTATCGCAAAACTTTAGAAGCCCAGCTACAGATGACAATAAAAGTTTTTTAAAGTAAACGTATAAAAGTTAATTATCGACCTATAATATAAAAGATTTCACTTCCAAAATCTAAATGACTAGGAGGGTTAACCCGATGAGTGCGATTGATCGTTATCTCTGAAGGACCATCAAAACTGATTACAGCTAGAGCAAAATTTTCTTAGGAGAATTAATGTGAAAGCGAGGCAGTGTGTCATGGAGAATTATATGTAAGTGGTAATCACGCCCGGAAAATAATTTTTCCGGGTTTTTTCTGTTGTGTAATAGATTTCCAATGAACTGATTTTATTTTATAATAAAGGAATGAACGTAGCACCATTTAGAAGTGGAGTGTTTATATTGAAGAAAAAAATATTGATTATTGAGGATGACCAGGCGATTAGCCAAATGGTTAGTGATAGTTTATCTAGGGAAGATTATTTAATAACGGCTGTATATGATGGCGAAGAAGCTTTAGATGTCATGAGTCGTGAGCAGGACTTTGATTTAATTCTGTTAGATTTAATGCTACCTAAAGTGGACGGACTAGAATGTCTAAGGATGATTCGACTTAATAGTGTAGTGCCAATTTTAATTATGTCTGCAAAAGGAGATGATGTAGACAAAGCATTGGGGCTTGGGATGGGGGCCGATGACTACATTTCAAAACCTTTTTCAATGATAGAATTAATCGCCAGAATTAAAGCGCTCATTCGAAGAACGGCAAATTATTCTACTGAAATTACAAATAAACAAGAGCATATTATTAGAGTAGGAGATTTAGTAGTTGATTTGAACGCGTACGCTGTAACTAAAAATGGTGAAAATTTGAAACTTACAGCTACAGAATTTAATATTTTTTGTTTATTTTTAAATAAACCAAAGCAAGTATTTACGAAGGAGCAATTATATAATCTTGTATGGCAAGCAGAGTATGTGCAAGATATGAATGTAATCAATGTACATATCAGAAGGCTTAGAGAAAAGATAGAAGAAGATCCTTCAAACCCTAAGTATGTTCAAACTTTATGGGGAATCGGCTATAGAATGGGGGAATTCTAATAATATGGTCGTTCTCCTCATTGTTCTCGGACTGTCGCTTTGTTTAAATATCTATCTGTATATGAAACGTAATGCACATTACAAACAACTGGAATATATCCATTTAAAGCTGCAACGAATTGTACTAGAAAAAACCGAAGAAAAATTATTGCTTTATACGGAAAATAGTCAAATCCAGTCTGTACTAACGCAAATAAATCGTTTATTAGATTACAACCAAATCATGGCAGCTGATTACAATCGTATTGAACGTTCCATGAGAAGAATGCTGTCGAATATTTCACATGATATTAAAACACCTCTTACAGTTATTCTAGGTTATACAGAAATGATGACCAATGATGAAAGTCTCAGTCCTCAACAAATGAATTCGTTATTAAATATAGTGAATTTAAAGGCAGAGGAGGTCATTGGATTAATCAATAAGTTTTTTGAATTAGCGAAGCTTGAATCAGAGGATAAGACAGTGGAAGTTTCAAAAGTTAATATAAATGAAATCTGTCGAAAAAAAATTCTCGATTATTATGATATAGTGTCGAGTGAAGATTTTAAAGTATCCATATTAATTCCTGAAGAAAGTTATTATGCCTTTGTAAATACAGTAGAAATGGAGAGAGTTCTCGATAATTTACTGTCTAACGCCATTAAATATGGTGCTGATGGAAGAATGGTCGGCGTAGAGGTAAAGGCTGATAAGGGGCATATTTATATAGTTGTATCGGATCAGGGGAAGGGGATAGATGAAATACATAAAGAGCATGTTTTTGATCGGATGTATACAATGGATGATTCACGAAATAGTCGTTACCAGGGAAGCGGCCTTGGCTTAACGATTACGAAAACATTAGTAGAAAAAATGGGTGGAGAAATTTTATTAGAGAGTACGCCTTACGAGAGAACGGCCTTCACCGTTAAATTAAATAGATTTATAGGGTAAGCATGTTGTTGGAATACCTAATATCGAATAGATGTTAAGTATTCCAACTATTTTTTTGGGAAAGTAAGGAATTCGTAAGGAATGGTTAATAAAAAGGATAGTTTTATTCGATACAATTGAATTATGAAAGGGGTTAGAAAATGAACTATATACTACAGGCAAAGAATTTAACGAAAATTTATAAAGATAAGGAAGTTGTTTCAAATGTGAATTTACATGTAAAGAAGGGGGAAATTTACGGCTTTTTAGGTCCGAATGGTGCAGGGAAAACAACCATCATGAGAATGATTTTAAATTTGGTAAAGCCATCACATGGGGAGATTCTCGTTTTTGATCAAAAATTAACGCCTACATCCTATGAGCTTTTCAAAAGAATAGGTAATATCATTGAATACCCTATATTTTATGACAAATTAACAGCTAGAGAAAACTTAAAACTTCACTGTGAATATATCGGTTACTACGATAAAGATGGAATCGATGCTGCGCTCACGATGGTTCAATTAAAGGACTTTGAAGATAAACCAGTAAAGGATTTTTCATTAGGGATGAAGCAGCGATTAGGCATTGCAAGGGCCATACTTTCCAAACCAGAATTATTAATACTCGATGAACCATTAAATGGCCTTGACCCGGTTGGGATTAAAGAAGTTCGCAAGCTTTTCAAGATTTTGAAGGAAGATTATGGGATGACATTGTTGATATCTAGTCATAATCTTGGGGAAATCGAAAAAGTTGCAGACACCATTGCCATTATTAAAGAAGGCCGTCTCATTAATGAAGTATTAATGGAAGAAATTCGATTAGAAAATGTAGGCTATATCGAGTTAGAAACAGATGATATTAAGAAATCTGTGTTTGTAATTAATGAAATATTAAAAATCACGAACTTTAAAATTATAGATACACAAACAATTCGCATATATGAGTCGGAAATAGCTGAAGGAGAAATTTCGAAAGCACTTATTTTGAATGACGTTCTTGTAACAAAAATGAATAAGAAAGAACATTCATTAGAAGATTACTTTATGAAAATGATCAATGGGGGTGGGCCAATTGCTTAAACTTATTCATCTAGAAATTAAGAAACATAAGCTATTTAATTACTGGTTAGGGGTCCTAATAGCAAATATAAGTATAATCGCTTTGATGACTATGATATTTATTATAGAAAAAATGGATTTAAATGTTCCATTTGAAGATTTTGATATGTTAATGAGTATGAGTGATACTGTAATTCGAGCTACATTTCTTATTTTTTCATCGGTTATAATGGTCAAAATAGTCATAGATGAATATAAAAATAATTTAATCAGCATTATGTTTACTTACCCAATTAGTAGAAAGAAGATTTTGCTTTCGAAGCTACTCATTGTTGTTATCTTTACTTTTACAACGGTTATGTTTTCATCATTGTTGATGAGTATTAGCGTTTATTTACTGAATCCCATGCTCCATATAGTCCCTGAATCGATTAGTGGAGAGAATGTTTTAACCTATCTAACGACAAGTTTTTTCGGTGCACTGGCTGCGGCAGGTGTGAGTCTTATTCCACTATTTTTTGGATTGCGTAAAAAATCATCAAACGCCACAATTATTTCAGCTATTCTTCTAGCATCCATTACAGGATCAACAATTGATGGGGTTAGTATGGTTAATCTAATTGCCATCCTGGTTTCTCTTGCGCTAATAGGAGTCATCATTGGTTATTTGACAGTTAGAAATATTGAACATGTTGATATTTGATTCTTCAATTCTAATAAAAATAGTGTATTTCCATTGATCACACCGCGTTTCTAAATATAGAATATTCATATAGGTATATTTTCACTATTAGGCTTAAGCTCTGTAACTTGCGGAGCTTAGGCCTTTTTCTTAATTATTTTTTGAATTACTTGCTACGTGTAGATATATTTATATATTTAGGGAGCTATCAGTGTTAGCACATAACACGATATAAAATATTTCAATATAACGAATAGGCTAATATTTTTTTGTTAATCTTATTCAAAACAACACTAAAATTGCAGTATTTGTTTATATAAATTTTAATATAAAACCTTGAATAGTTTATATAAAGTTTATATTCAGCGTCTATAATTCGAAAGGCGAAGTAGAGTGAGAACATATTTATCCAAATTCGATAAAGCTATATTCAATTTTTTTCTGTACAAACTTTGTTATTTGAAGATAGTTTTTAAAATTGGGATAACTTATTTTCATATAATCAATTTTAAAGTAATTAGAAAAATTGAGAAATCTATTCGACATATATATTAGGGGGAACTGAGAATGTTTTTAGCAATAAAAGAAATGAAACATTCAAAAACACGTTTTGCAATGATTGGCGCCATTATTATGCTAATCGCATGGCTTGTTTTTATTTTGTCGGGCCTAGGTAATGGTTTATCAACATTAGCAGCGGCAACGATGAAAAATATTGACGGAGATCTTTTCATTTATGAAGAGGGTTCTGAAGGAACGATGATGAAAACGAAAGTGTCTGGAACAATTGCAGATGATATCGAAGGTAAATACGGTGTCAAAGAAGCAGCAAAACTTGGACAATCTACAATTATCGTACACAATCCTGAGATAACAGACTCAAAAGTAAATGAGGACGTTGCTTTCTTAGGGATTGACCCAGGGAAATTTATCGAGCCAAAAGTAATCGAAGGTAAACAGCTTTCAAAAGACGATTTATTCGATGTTATTATCGATGAATCATTAGTGGAAAAAGGCTATTCAATTGGCGATAAAATCGAAGTGAAATCTTCTGACATCACGTTAGAGGTTGTTGGTATTACAAAAGGTGAAACATTTAACCATTTACCAACTGTATTCGCAAATGTTGAAACTTGGCAAACCTATGCATTCGCAGCGCCGGGCTCAGACAACGGGTTAGAAAGCCCAGTAGCCATGATCGCCCTACAAGGTAAAAACGTTGATGCAGATGCGATTGCAAGCAACTATGATGCAATCGAAACTGTAACAAAATCAGAAGCTATTATGGGAATGCCTGGTTATAAAGAAGAAAGCGCAACAATTTATATGATGCTAGCGTTCTTATTTGCCATCTCAGCAGTTATTATCGCTGTATTCTTCTATGTATTCATCTTACAAAAAACGCAGCAATTCGGCGTTATGAAAGCAATTGGTGCTTCAGACCGTTTTATTAAAAATTCAATTATCTCACAAGTATTTGTTTTATCATTAGTAAGCATTATCGCTGGTATCGCATTGACATATTTAACGGCTTTAGTCTTCCCAGAAGGAATGCCATTTAACTTAGACTTTAAAATGGTACTGATATATGGCGTTATCTTATTAATTGTATCTGTTTTAGGTTCTGTTATTTCAGCTCGTCAGGTAACAAAAATCGATCCATTAACAGCGATTGGGAGAGTGGAATAAATGACTGGTTTAGTATTAAAAGGTGTCACAAAATCATTTAAAGAAGGCGACTCAACAGTAGACGCTTTAAAAAATGTATCCTTAACTGTAAATCCTGGTGACTTTATCGCTATTATTGGTCCATCTGGTTCAGGGAAAAGTACATTATTATCCATTGCTGGTGCTCTCCTACAACCATCTAAAGGTGAAGTATTAGTAAATGAAACAAACATTGGGAACATGAAAGAAAAAGAGCTTTCTTCATTCCGTTTAACAGACATCGGCTTCATCTTACAAACATCGAACTTAATTCCGTATTTGAATGTATTGGATCAACTTCTACTTGTGTGTAAGATGAAAGGCAAAGTAACCTCTAAAGAAGTCGATTTCGCGAAAACTTTGTTAAATGACTTAGGTTTAAGCCAAAAATTAACGAAATTCCCGAATGAATTATCAGGAGGAGAACGTCAACGTGTTGCGATAGCTCGTGCATTTGTTAACAACTCAAACGTCATTTTAGCAGATGAACCTACGGCAAGTTTAGACTCTAACCGTGCATTTGAAGTAGTTAAACAAATTCGAAATGAAGTAAAAGAACGCAACAAAGCTGCTGTTATGGTAACCCATGACGAACGTATGTTGGAGTTTTGTGATAAAGTATACCGCATGGAAGACGGCGTATTAACGCTAGAAGCTTAATAAGAGGTTGAAATAGCTTATGAAATCAAACTTGATTTTCATAAGCTATTTTTTTACTTATAAAAAAGAACGCTCATTCTTAAATACAAGTAAGATCGCAATATACTTACCTATTTGTTCATATTGGGTGTAAATCAGAGTCGTATTCCCGGAGCTGTTTGCATATACATACCTGATGTCCCTTTAAGGGAATCAGAAAATTGAATGAGGTGTCGAATGAGTATCCAGCAATACGAGCAAGCGTTACAAGGGAAGTTACTATTACCGACAAGCGAGCTGTATGAAGAGAAATGCCATATTTTCAACTCCGCGGTCCAGTCAAAACCTGCAGCCATCATTTTTTGTGAAACAGAACAAGATGTAGTAGAGGCCGTAAACTATGCAAATGCAAGAAGTTTAACGATCGCTGTCAAAGGTGGCGGACACCATTTAGCAGGGTTTGCCATAGCAGAAGGTAGTGTGGCAATCGATATGTCAGCTATGAAAACAATGACGGTAAATGAAGAAACGAAAACTGTAGAAGCGGAAGCCGGCGTAAAGGCAGGGGAACTAACAGCTGAAGTACAAAAGTACGGTTTAGCCGTACCAATAGGAACCGCTTCAAACCCAGGCGCATTTGGTGTAGCGCTAAGTGGTGGAATTGGCTATTTGCGCGGTGTCTATGGCTTAGCCTGCGACAATATTATCGGCGCGACAATTGTGACGGCAGATGGAGAAATTCTAACAGTAGATGAATATGCACACCCTGATCTTTTATGGGCACTTCGCGGTGGAGGTGGCAACTTCGGTGTTGTAACGAAGCTTGTATTCCAAGCGTATGAAATCGGCACGGATGTATTTGCATTAGATTTAATGTATGACTACGCAGATGCTGAAGAGGTGTTCACCAAGGCACAACGCTTTGTAGAGGCCGCACCAAATGAAAGTGTGGCGGTCAACTTCACGGTTACGATTTTACCTCCAGTACCATTTTTGCCAGAAGCGCTACACTTCAAAAAAGTCATTATGGTGTTAGGAATGTATGCAGGGGCGAAAGAGGACGGCGAAGCAGCAATGCAACCGCTCCGCGAGTTAGCAACGCCAATCATGGACCAATCAGCGATTATGCCGTATCGTGCACTACAGCAAAAGCTGGATCCGATGATTCCACCAAGCGTCAACTGCTACGGCACAGCCTTATACTTCGATAAATTAGAAGGGGAAACCTTGCAGACGTTTTTAAGCTTTATGGATGCACCACCATCACCTGGAATTTTAGGGCAAGTGTGGTCACTCGGTGGCAAGATGAACGAAATGACATCTGAAACGTCTCCATTTGCGATGCGTGATGCGGGCTGGGCATTAATCGTGGACGTGATGGCAATGGCTGACGACGATGCAGTATGTGAAACATGGATTGACGATTTATATGCGGGATTATTGCCGTACGCGCATAAAAAGGCATCTTACTTAAACTCTATTAATCCTACAGAGAATGCAGTAGAGGATGCATTTGCTGATAATTACGCGCGTTTACAGCAAGTAAAAGCGTTATATGACCCGACAAACGTATTTTGTCATAATCATAATATTAAAGTAGTGAAGTAATTAAATAGAGGGAGGGTCTGTCTGGAAATTCGTTTTCAGACGGGCCTTTTTATGTGTTTTTCATTCAGATCGGGCGTAACTCTAAGTGGCTTCTACGGTTATGTAAGTATTGCTATAAGGAAGCATATGAATTCTCTTTACATTCCATAATTTCTTAAACTCATTAATCGGAACTTTTCGATTATAGCTCTTGAGGCCATCATCGCAATTCACCAGATGCTTTAATGATTCTGCAAGGTAAATATAGTTCTGGTCATAGCCTACAACAGGGACAAAATGCAAATAATTACGATCCTTTTGTACTTTGATAAAAACAATTACAGGCGTTCCTTTACTCACTTCGTACTTTAATGTATTTATATTTCCTTTATAATAGTTTGTTTTAAAGCCTTTTTTACTTAACACTTCTCGGATTCCTTTTGGATATACATTGCCGGCCTTCGTTTTACTAGGAAAATACTTATATAATGATTCGCCCTCTGCCTCTATACCAAAATGACGCAACAGATACGCTGTTGAAAACGCTGCACATTCCGAATTTTGTTGAAAATCTATTCGATTGTTTTGTGGAATTAGATAGTTAGCTGGATAGTCTCTTTTTCGTAAAATAGGAATCGGTAATGTCATTAAATAGGCATTAATGCTAATTGAGATAATAATCCATAAAATAACGGTTCTAACTATAAACATACTATTTCCTCCATTGCTTTAGTGTCCATATCTAAAACGATACCACTTGATAATACCATAAATTGGATGTAAATCGAAGCCCATTTCCTTTATTGGAGATGGGCTTTTGTGTCTTGATATAATTCACGCGTTTTTCTTTGTTCTTGTAGTTGTACGTTTTTTTCTTGTTGTCGGTTTCTTCGTTTTATCTAATGATGCCTGAAGAGCTGACATTAGGTCTGTTACATTATCAGGAAGTGGTCGCTTATCGTTTACTGTTACAGTTCCATTTCCTTCCGCTTGTTTTGCCTCTATTAATTGCATAAGAGCAGTACGATAATCATCTGTGTATTTTGTAGGATCAAACTCCGTCGTTAATTGATCTACTAACATGAGCGCGGTCTCAAGTTCTTTTTGTACAACAGTCTCGACTCCTGGAATGTTTGGTACGTCCTTCGCATCTCTTACTTCGTCGGGGAAATGAATGACTTCCATGACCAAAGTATTCTTATATACCCGGACAATCGCTAATTGTTCCTTTGCTCTAATCGTTATTTTCGCAATCCCAATTTTACCTGATTCCTCTAAAGTTTTTCGTAATAATACATAGGCTTTCGCACCTGTCGTATCCGGTGATAAATAGTAAGTCTTTTCGAAATAGATCGGATCAATCTCCTCCAATTTCACAAAGTCTATAATTTGAACTGCTTTGTCTTCCGCTTCTTTACGTATATTTTCTAAGTCTTCTTCATCTAATATGACAAATTTGTTTTTGGTATACTCGTAGGCCTTTACGATTTCCTCGTCCTTCACTTCTTTCTGACAACCTTCACATACTTTTTTGTAACTAATCGGTGTATGACATTCTTTATGGAGCTGTCTCAATTTCACATCTTTATTTTCGGTAGCAGCATGAAGCTTTACAGGGATGTTAACTAAACCAAAACTAATACTACCTTTCCAAACTGTATGCATTTTGTCACCTCATTTTTCTTTATTATCTAGATTAAAATTATTTTTATGTATGGTAGTGTAAAAAAAACAAAAGATATTAGAAAAAATGAAAGTTGGCTTGAATTTTGAAACCAATGTTATTAACAGATTCAATTGAAATGCCAGTCGGGGAGGGTTGGCTATACGAAACAAAGTATGATGGGATTCGTTGTATTTTAATCTGGGAAAAAGGGGAGCCAGCACCGGTTTTGAAAAGTCGAAATAACAACGTACTTAATGAAATGTTTCCTGAAATCCTTCGTTTTTGTGAGGCAATATATAACGAGGTTGAACGCTATTTGCCACTTATGTTGGACGGTGAGCTGGTGTATTTGATAAACGATTACCAAAGTGATTTTTCAGTTGTTCAGAAGCGCGGAAAGCTGCGGAATGGCCAAAACGTTGAAGCTAGTGCTGAATCATTTCCGTGTCATTATATTGTGTTTGATCTATTGGAATATGTGGGGAAGTCAAAAGTAAATAGCCCATTGACCGTTAGAAAGCAATTACTGAAAGAGCTATTTAATGCCCTCAACCTTCCAACTAGTGTGAAGTACATGGATACTAAACGTTTACAAGCTATAGACGTTTATAAAGACGGGGATTTACTATGGCGAAGAGTAAAATTATCAAACGGTGAAGGTATTATTGCTAAGAAAAGCACAAGTAAATGGTTGGAGTCGAAAAGGACGAAAAATTGGTTGAAGATTAAAAACTGGCGATATGTAAATGTGTTAGTAACAAAATTTACTAAATCGAACGGTTTTTTTGATGCGGTTGTTTTTAAAGATGAAAATCTGATTGAGGTAGTAACGTTTAAACATGGATTTAATAAGGATGAAGAGAAAACGTTAATGACCCTATTTATGAACAATGGCACATTAATAAGCAATGAAATTTGGGAGCTCCCGCCTTCAATCTGTGTATCAATTGCCTGTATTGATTTTGATGGCAATAAATTGAGGGAACCAAGATTTCATTCGTTTCAGCTTAATGTAGATCCTAATGAATGTAATTGGCAACAGATGCAACGCCAATTACATCCGATTCCTGAAAATGTTGCAATCACACATCCAGATAAACCGGTATTTCCAGCAAGCAAAATTACAAAAGATGATTATTTATTGTACCTGCAAAAAGTTGCTCCTTATATGCTACCTTTTTTAAAGGATCGATTATTAACTACTATTCGCTATCCTCATGGCGTACCCGGTGAGAGCTTCTACCAAAAAAATTATCCAGACAATATTCCTGACTTTGTAGCCACATATTTAGTAGAAGATACTAATTTTGCAATTTGTAACAACCTTGAAACGTTATTGTGGCTAGGAAATCAACTAGCGATAGAATTTCATATTCCGTTTCAACCATTTCCGATTGGCAAACCGACTGAGATTGTATTTGACTTAGATCCGCCTTCTGTTGATGACTTTCACTTAGCGGTGAATGCTGCATTAAAATTGAAAACCATATTGGATCATTTTGGCCTTCAATCGTTCGTAAAAACATCAGGTGGAAAGGGGATGCAAGTGTATATTCCATTGCCGCTAAATGCATTTTCATATGAAGAAACCGGTGTGTTTACGGAGTTTGTATGTGAATTTTTAGTTCAGCAGTATCCCCAGTCGTTTACAATTGAACGACTTAAGAAAAATAGAGGAAATAAATTATATTTGGATTATGTACAACATAAAGAAGGAAAAACCATTGTCGCACCCTATTCTGCGCGCGGAAATGAAAAAGGTTTAATAGCCACGCCATTACACTGGGATGAGGTAACTGAGCAACTGAGACCAGACATGTTTAACATTCCGCATGTAATTAATCGAATTAATAATGTGGGGGACCTTTTTAAACATTTTAGAGATGTCGGGGAAAAGCAGGACTTTAAATCGGTTGTTAACCAAATGAATGGATTAAGTTGATCTAAGGTTTGGGGACGGGCAAAATCAATTCAGCTTAATTGTGGACAAAAGAGTAAACAGGTCATCTGTATTACTCTTTTTGCGTTTGTTCAGCAATCGGGACAGATTGTGGAGTAACTTGAGGTAGGTGATTTCAAATTATATACTTCTTAGTAAACAGGATTTCTTAATATTGCTATTGAATATATATAAAGTATCATAAAAAACATAAGGACAGGTTAACAAGAATGGGGATAAATTTTAAAAGTTTTTTTAGAGAAGAACTCTCAATAAATGAGATTCAAGTAGCTATGGAAAACGGAGTAATAACTTCAAAAGAATTAGTCATGTATTATTTGTATAGAATTGCAAAGTATGACCAGAATGGACCAAAAATTAATTCTATGCTGGAAATAAATCCTGAAGCGATATTTATTGCAGAAGCACTAGATAATGAAAGAAATTTAAAAGGGGTTAGGGGACTTTTACATGGGATTCCGATTGTACTCAAAGACAATATAGAAACAAAAGATTCAATGCATACGAGTGCAGGAACAATTGCATTAGCAAACAATTTAGCTAATCAGGATGCATTTCTTGTGAAAAAGCTTCGTGAAGCAGGTGCTGTTGTATTAGGCAAGGCAAATATGACTGAATTAGCAAATGGAATGTCTAGTGAAATGTGGGCAGGATACAGTTCTAGAGGAGGACAAACATTAAACCCTTATGGTGACCCTAACCTTTTTGTTGGTGGTTCCAGTTCAGGGTCCGCAGTGGCAGTTGCTTCGAATTTTTCAGTTTTATCCTTAGGAACTGAAACAGATGCATCAATCCTTAGTCCTGCAATTCAAAACTCGGTAGTCGGCATTAAACCCACTGTAGGTTTGGTAAGCCGAAGTGGTATTATTCCTTTTACATATTCTCAGGATACGGCAGGAACGTTTGCAAGAACCGTTAAAGATGCGGCCATTTTATTAGGTGCATTAACAGGTATAGATAAGGATGATGTTGCTACTTATAAAAGTGAGGGCAGATTACAACAAGATTATACAATCTATTTAGAACAGGAGGGGTTAAACGGTGCTAGAATTGGATTATTTAATAATGCACCTAAAGACTATTATGAATCCGGAGAATATGATGAAAAATTAGTGGGAAATGCTATTCAAGTATTAATCGAACAAGGAGCCACTGTTATTGAAGACATCGAGATTCCTTCTTTTCATAGAGATTGGGGATGGGGCGTATCCTTATATGAGTTGAAGCATAGTCTAGATAATTACCTTAATAGATTACCTTCTCATATGCCGGTGCATTCTATATCTGAATTAATTCAATTTAATAAAAGCTTAGAAAAAACTTTGAAATATGGTCAAGATAAATTAGAACGTAGAGAAAAGTTTCCTAATACACTAAAAAATCCTGAATATTTAATCTCAAAAATAGAAGACTTATATTTCTCTCAAGAACAAGGAATTGATTATACTTTGAAAAAGTATGAACTTGATGCAATTGTCTTTCCTTCTTATATTGGGTCAACAATTAGTGCGAAAGCCGGGTATCCATCTATTGCTGTACCAGCTGGGTATATGGAAAGTGGAAGACCTTTTGGTATAACTTTTGCAGGCACTGCTTTTAGTGAAGGAGTTTTAATAAAACTTGCATTTGCATTTGAACAGGCAACTAAGTTCCGGAAGGCACCAAAGTTTTATAAAAAGTGAAAATTCCTTTTTCAACAATCGGGCGCGGAATAATAAGCGGCGCCCATATTTAGGTATTAAAATCTTAATGATGAGGGTGAAGCAAATGAAACTAGCTATGAAATATGTCATTCTTTACGTAAACAATTTTGAAAAGTCCATGCATTTCTACAAAGAAATTCTGAAGTTACCTGTCAAAATGCAGCAAGATACATATGTTGAATTTGATACAGGTGCAACAACTCTTTCGATAAATACGCGGCAATCTGTCAAAGAAGAAATAGGATTAAATGTCCCAGAAGCATCTAGTTCAACTCAAACTTTTGAAATTGGATTTGTTGTGGAAGATGTGCCAGCTACAATTGCCAATCTTCGCGGACAAGGTGTACCAATTATAAAAGAACCTGTTAAAAAGCCATGGGGACAGACAGTCGCGTATGTAGCAGACCCAGATGGACATTATATTGAAATCTGCACTTCTATTGAATAAATTAGGCTGAATGATTCATTAGCAAACATTAACTCGATAAATGTTTGGTTAGAATAAATAAAAAATTATGAAATTTAAATCGTGGATATATAGAACTAATTTCCATTCTCGTGTTATAATTGGATGTAGAACATAAGGTCTATTGAGTGGTAAATAAACAGGAGAGTGAAAAATGAAGAGAACATCTTTGTTACAAGAAGAAAAGCGTTCAACAATACTATTTTTATGGCTATTTTATGTAGTATTTTTTGTTTATGAAATATTTTATTATAACCTTTTCCCAGCATTTCCGTGGAGCAATGTTGGTGCAAAGAGTACAGTATGGTACGATTTTATGTTTGTTAAATATGGAGTCATCATTGCGCTCATCCCTTTATCTATTTATTTGATTAAAAAGGAGAAAACAGAATCTGTAAAATACATATTATTTTTAGGTTATTTTTCAACTAATTTATTTTCAGATATATTGTATTATAAAGATAGTACGCTTACTTACACTAGTGGAAATCTAGTAGAACTTGTAATTATACTTTTCTCTCCAATCTTTGTGAATAAGAAATTTACATATTATATAACAGTTGGTTTATTACTGAAATATATTTTGGTTGGTATATTTATACAGGATCCGTTGGTTTTGTTTCCAATTAGTGTAATGATCGTACTATCATTTATTTCCTTTATATTACTTCACCGTTTTTTAAATTATATCAAAGCATTGAAATACTCATACGATGAACAATTGGAGGGTATTGTTAAAGGAGTTATTGCTACACTAGAGTTGAAGGATCCGTATACTCGGGGACATAGTGAACGAGTTGCTGCATATGCAATGAATATGGCAGAGGCTACAGGGAAATTTAAACCGTCTGAATTAAATTATTATTATTATGCCTGTCTATTACATGATATTGGAAAAGTTAATATACCGGATTCAATTTTGACAAAGTCTGGTAGATTGACAGATGAAGAATATGATATAATTAAGACGCATCCTGTTGTGGGAGCCGAAGCTATGCGAGATGTAGATGGGGTTGCCGATAATATTGAAGTGATTTACCATCATCATGAAAGATGGGACGGGAAAGGGTATCCAGATGGACTGGCTGGGGAAAATATTCCGTTTTTAGCCAGAGTTACGGCGGTTGCCGATGCTTTTGATGCGATGACTTCATCCAGATCCTATCGCCCTGCACTTCAATTTGAAGAAGCGTATCAACGAATTCTCGATGGACAAGGGAGTCAGTTTGATCCACAACTGGTAGAAATATTTAAACAAATATACCCAGATTGGGTGCAAATTTCTAAAATATATCGTAAAGGTATGGACATGAGAGGAGGAGAAATACGTGAAAATTCGCAAACTTAATAAAATCAAAGTTACTTGCTGGTGGTGTTGGATCATTCCGAAAGGATGAGTAAGTACATTTTAGGGTGCTGTAATTTTAGCATCCTTTTTTAATTTATAGAGGAGGATTTACGTTGAAGGTATCCTTGCAATCAAAAATAACGTTATATCCGCTATCCATTCAAAAAGATAACAAACATTATATCGTGGAGGAGCCGCTTTCCGGTGATTTCTTTGAATTGCCTGAGATAAGTGTTGATGCAATCAAACGATTGGGAAAAGGTGAAGCATTAGCAGCAATAGAAACGGTACTTAAAGATGCCTACCCAGCGGAAGATGTGAATATCATTGAATTTGTGGAACAATTGGTCGAGTTAGGACTTGTTCAAAATGTAGATGGTGTGCAAGTTAATAGAAATAAAGAGAAGCAGGCTAAATCTGCATCAGATGCAGCTGGTTTCTTATGGATTCCACACTGGGTTGGACGTTTGTTTTTTAATAAAACGATGAACCTATTTTACTTGCTTCTGCTCGTATCGAACATATTAATTCTTTTCTTGAATCCAGAATTTTTTCCTCATTACAAAGATATATTCCTATTCGATTCCATGGTACTAAATATGATTAGTTATCTATTAATATCATTGGTGTTAATTTTAATTCATGAGTTTGGGCATGTCCTGGCCATTCGATCGTATGATTTACCAGCTAAGTTAAGTATCGGAAACCGGCTGATTTTTATTGTTTTTGAAACCGACCTGACTCAAGCGTGGAAGCTCGAACCTAAACAGCGCAATATCTTGTATCTTGCAGGCATGTCTTTTGAACAGATTATTCTTTTCCTATCATTCGGTTTTATGCTGCTTTTTCCAGATGCAAATTTTGTCGGAATTCTTGGCATCGTCGTATTAGATCTTTTTATTAAATTTATATATCAATGCTGTTTCTATATGAAAACAGATGTCTATTACGTCATTGAAAATGTAACAGGATGTTATAACCTAATGGAGAATGGCCAAACATATTTGAGTTCATTCCTTAAGAAACATCGGAAATCAGGGAAGAATCATAAAGAGATGTTCCAGGATGAATGGAATCTGATTCGTATGTATAGTGTATTTTACATAGTTGGAGTCTTCTTAACTTTACTTTTAGCAGTTTTGTATTTTGTACCACAGCTCTATTACATGTTTACTACAATTTATTTAAATCTACTGGGAGTAGGAAACCGTGCAGCGTTTTGGGATGCTATGGCATTTTTTGTAATGATGATGATAATGCTTATCTTATTAGTTTATTTGGCGAGAAAAAAGGAAGTTAAATAAAAAGCAGGAGGCGCTTTCCTAGAACAAGGAAAGGGCCTTTTTTCAATAACTGGATAAATTATGTTATTATTTACATATTATATAGACGGGAGATAGCTGTTATGGATCAAAAAATTCTAGAATTGCTCAACGGAATCTATCCAGTGGATTTTATTAAAGTGGAAGCAGTAACAAATGAAATGTATCGCTGTACCGCAACACAAGGTGAATACTTTGCAAGAATTACAAACTACAAAAGTCATGATGAACAAGTAGAAGAGGTTACCTATACCAACTATTTACATAAAGAAGGGCTAGGGGTATCACCTACAATCGTTTCAATTAATGGTAAAGAGGTAGAAAAGATTATCCTCAATAACAAGGAAGTATTAACGGTTCTTTATGAAGTTGCTCCTGGTAAGCACTTAGCAAGAATTCAATGGAATGCAACGGTTTTAAAAGAGTTAGGCAGGCAAATTGGTAAATTACATCGCCTATCTAGAAAATTCGAAGAGATCCATCCGACTAGATATATCAATGATTGGTATCAAAATGAGGAATATGCTTTCTTGAAATATATCCCTGAGGAAGAAACTAAGATTAGAGCTGTTGCACAAGAAATTTTAACAAAGATTAAAGACATCCCAAAAGACAATGCCAATTATGGATTGTTACACGGGGATTTATGGTTAGAGAATGTAGTTGTAGATCAGGATTTAAAACTGACAATGGTTGATTTTCAAGATTGTGAGAAGCATTTTTATATCTTTGATTTAGCTGTTCCAATATATAGTGCAATCGAGTATTCATTTGTCGGTGGTGGGAATATCATTGACTATGGAAGAGGTATTACAAAAGCAATCATCGAGGGATACCAAGAAGAAAACGACATCCCAAAGGAAATGTTAGAAAAGCTGCCCTTATTTATAAAACTAAAAGAAGTCTTTGAATATAGCTTAATGCATATGTACTGGAATAAAGATAAGTTAACGGAAGAACAGATAAGAATAATGAACCACTTTAGAATGAGAATTGAAAGAGATCATTCTTTCCTTGACATAAACGGTTTGTTTTTAAAATAGACTTAATTTTCCGTAAACATGCGTGTTTCTGCAAAAAGGGTCATCGTTCGTCTTTAATAGTAGGGTATTGTTCCGAATTTAATTGCTTGGAAGGAGGTTGTATTTCTAGATAATGCTACTTTTAATTGTTTTAATTGCAATTCCTTTATATGCCTTAATCAGAATGGTTCAAAGTTTTACTAGGAAGACGCAGTCACATGATGTTGAGGGTGGCTCGGTCAAAATGAAAACAATTGATTCCTATTGTTCCATGGTTATTTATAGTTTACTTTTGCTTGGCTTTTATCTGAACGGTAGTGCCGTGGAGGCTGGTGAGCGATTGCGTGTTTTTGAATTTACTGGTGCTAAGGCAAATGGATATGCTTCTCTGGCCAATGAATATATAGTATCAGTTGTTGTCTTATTGACAGTAGGTATGTTTTCTTTTTTGATCATAAGTCTTAATGCTGGGTCTCTTTCGCCGATTTTGTATGTGATAGGTAGTACATTAATGATATCTAATATCCTATTTGCAGTTGCCTATCTTACTCATACAGGCTTTTCACACGATGGTGATGAATATTCGGTCCTCCTTCTGCAAATTAGCTTTGTATCACTATTTTTCTTATATATCGCAAGGTTGAAAGATTCCCTGAATCATTTTCTTATTAGCCAAAATGAAAAAGAGGTGGAGTACAGCAATAAATTTATGCTATTTCTCTACAAAATATCTAGCAACTATCAACAGATGTCAAAAGTATGGGCAATATGTTTATTTCCAGTCTTGGTCATCATCCAGCTGATTTTGGTCTTGTTTGGCCAACGCCCAGATAGCTTTATCCGCATGTTCCTTGAGACAAGCTCTTTCAACTATTCGAATATTCCTGCGCCTAAACCAGAAATAGTACAGGCTGATGGGCATTATTTGTGTACGGTCTCCGCTAAGGGGCATAAAAAATTGGTCAAACCAATCAGAGCGGGCATTAGAAGCGGATTAAGAATCCCCGTGAACCGCCAGCTGCTGATTGCTAATGCATTTGAAAACATTCTAGAACAATATATGCCAGCCTTCCATAAAGTCATCCGTAATTTTTACGATCGATATGGCTATCCAATAAGTAGGCATATCAATTCAAAATGGTCCGCAGACGTCATGTACCTTTTAATGAAGCCTTTAGAATGGTTCTTCCTTGTTGTGCTATATACGGTAGACAAAAAACCGGAAAATAGAATTCATATGCAATATAGTGAGTTGAGAAAGTAAAAATAAAGTTCAAATTGTGGAAATGGATTGACTTAGGAGAGGAGATAAAAAAATGATTGAATTACGAAAAATAGACGGGGATAACATAGATGAAGTAGTAGCACTTGAGGTTGGAGAAAACCAGAAAGATTTTATAGAAACAACGAACCTCAGAAGCTTTGCAGATGCGCATATGTTGAATGCAGACGGTATACCAGCGACGCCGCTAGCCATTTATGTGGATGATACGATGGTTGGGTTTTTGATGTATATTTATGATACGACGGATCATGAATCATTTCAAAATGAAGTTTATTACGGGGAGAAGGCCTATTTCATTTGGCATTTTATGATTGATCAGCGTTATCAAGGTAAAGGATATGGCAAGCTTGCCTTTGAAAAAATGTTGGCGGATATTGAAAATCTCCCAGATGGGGAATCACAATATGTAGACCTCTTTTATCATAAAAATAATGTCATAGCTAAAGAATTATACGCTTCATTTGGTTTTGTAGAAACAGGTATCATTCAGGATAACTCGGTGCATGCGATTAAAAATCTCGATAAGAAAACAACAGAATCCCTAGTAGAATAGGGGTTTCGGAAAGAACTGTGAGCAATCAACAATTTTGGGAACCATATCATGCTAATTCATGTCTATACTATAAATTGGAAAGATATTGGAGGGATCATTATGTGGTTAATATTAGGTCTTCTTGCGATAGCAGCAACTTTTATCAATCTTTTTATGTACGCAATAGGTAAAGATTACAAACTTGCGATGGCAATGGGGTTGTCACTTACGGCATTGACACTCTGTGCAGAACAGAGCCTTGTATCTAATTGGATACAAAGTGAAGATTGGTCAGCTTTAAGGGAAGTACCTGCTATGAATAAGGCATTTTGGTTTCTGACAATTGTTTCGATCTTACTAAATATAGCGCCGATACTTTTAGAAATGAAAAATAAAAAATAAGTTCTTATTGGGGTTATACGGATTAGTACGGATTAATCAACCCCCCCTTCTTAAACACCGGTTTGGGCACATATTTTCGATGTATTGGAGGTTGTTGTAATAGCCATCTCATGTTTATCTATTAATTCAAAATTAAGAGAAAGCAGTAAACGACATAAAGAAATAATCAGAGGTGATTAATTTTGAATAAATGGTTAGTTTTCTTTTTCATTGGATTAATAATGTTTATGTCTGGGATATATCTATCTACTATATGGGTTATAGTCGGAACTGTAATTTGTATTAGTGGAGGTTACTTATTAGGCGTTAGCGCTTATTTTATAGGTGCAAAAAAGTATACAAATAACGTTCCCAAATGACATAGGGAACATTTGATCTAGCAGCTATACAGGTTTGGGGACGTTTTAAATAGACAGTTTTTTGTTATAATTAAAATTAATATTTCATCTTCCTACCAAAAATACATAATTACAGTACGTTTCGAAAGCCTTAATTTGAATGTTAACTAGTGGTATATCGAAGTGAATTGGAGGAGATACGAGTGTAACTTTAACTACCTTTTGAATTTTTAATACAAGAAAGGGTAGTGAAGATGAAAAAATCGTTTCATTTTTTATGGATTAGTCAGTTATTTGCAAACTTAGGTGACGTTTTTTATATAGTTGGGTTAATTTCTATTTTATATCAGGCAAGTGAATCGCCATTTTACATGGCGTTATTACCATTTTTAAACATGACTGGTCGTATGATTAGTAGCAGTTTTGCCCCCCTAGTATTTAATCATTATCGTTTAAAGCAGTTACTCGTTATTTCTCAAGCATTAAAAACAGCTTTGTTGTTAATATTGGCAGTGGGTTCACTCTATACACTGTCATTATACTTTATGTTTAGTATCATCTTTGCCGTCGCATTTTTAGATGGACTTGCACAACCAGCTAGCACTGCGCTTATTCCTCGAATCGTGGATAAATCCCAGCTTCTACGCGCTAATGGCCTTTTATCAATGATAAATGAATCGACACAGCTTGGTGGATGGGCACTGGGCGGGATACTTGTGGCAGCAATGAATGGGGAAATTGTTATTTGGATAACGTTCATACTATTTGTACTTTCTACATTGTGTCTGTTGTTTGTTATTGACCATACGCCATTTGAAAGAAAAAGAAATATCCCTAAAAAACAACAGTTAACAGAAGGCTTTCAACTAATATGGAACAATCATTCCTTCCGTACGATTCATGTAATGGTTATCTTTGAATCCATTGCAAATGTGGTTTGGGTTGCAGCCATTATGTATCTTTTTGTTGCTGACGTACTACATGTCTCTGAGGCATGGTGGGGTTATATTAATACGACCTTCTTCATTGGATTAGTTATAGGTGGTTTTATTTGTACCAAATATGAGCAATTTTTTGAAAAAAACTTAAAATATATTGTGTTATTTTCATCGTTTGCAATGGCGATTACAATGATTTTGTTTGGATTTAATCGCGTGGCAATTGTAGCACTATTATTAAGTCTATTCTTCGGAGTTTTTGATCAGTTCAAAGGAATCCTACTTGGTACGTGGCTACAATTAAAAGCAACGGATGATCAACTTATAAAAGTGTATAGTGCACAAGGTGTATTAACCTCAATGTTATTCGGTTTATCAACATTACTTGCAGGGGTATTTGCAAATGTTTTTTCTGTACAATGGCTTTTCATTGGTGCAGGTTTACTATTACTACTGTCCGCAATTTATTTTAGTTGTGTACAAAAAAGATTTGTATAAATCCTTTACACCCTCCATTCAATTGAATGTGGGGTGTTTTGACTACTTATGATTAGAATGCCCCCAAAAAAACAATTGGGGACGCTTAAAATTAATGAATTATGATAAAATTGTAAAACATTACATATTATCAGGAGGTTACGATGTTTTTCATTTTTATGGCTGTATATGGAACACCTATTTTAGCAATTATATTTTGCTTAAACTTAGCACTTATCATCGATAAATCACGTAATGATAAGGACTTCAAATTAAACGTCTATTTAATGACAGGAGCATTTACGGTTATGGTATCTTGTATAACAATTGCTCTGTTAACAGTTTTAGATGGGGTTTAATAGTAGTTTAAATATTTAAGGTTCACTTCAATCTCGCATTGTTTTAAAATCCAATTAGGAGGCTTGAAATGATAATTTTTGGTAAACGCAATTATGATTTGAATTATTGGAAAAGAAATGGAGCATATGCTGTCATTCGTAATGACCATCAACAATTTTTATGTGTAGAAGATTTGGATGGAAATTTATTTTTAGTGGGTGGAGGAGTTGAAGGAGAGGAATCTCCTGAACTTGCATTATTAAGAGAGAGCATTGAGGAAACGGGTCATGAAATTCAAATCGTTGAAGTTATAGGTAAAGCTGAAAGACACTGGGTTTCAGCAAAATATCCTTATGATTCTCAACATAATATCGGAATATTATACGTTTGTGAACTACTAGAAAAGATAGCAGAGCCAGTTGAAAAAGAAACAATGCGTTGGGTCGATTTCAATTATTTAGAAAAGCATCTTTTCCATGAACATCATTTATACTTAATAAAACAATACTTAAATATTGCATAGATTGTACATATAAAATTCCCATATAGAGGGATTTGTGGTTTTATGTCGAATTAAAACCTGTCTGGCTATTGATTTTTATAGCCGAAACTTAGGGAAGGGGTGACTTATTGAAAATGATAGAACTTCAAAATAGGATGCTAATGAGAGGGATTACTTCTTAATTAAGGTTTAATCCTCTCAAAGGTAATGGGAGGAAAATGCAAGATGATGGATTTAGGGAATATGGTAAGAGGAGTTGCATCTGACGCACTTGCTCAAAGTCTTCTTCAATTTTGGGAATATGACGAGGGAACTTTGGAACTGTGGCGTGCAAGTTCAAACTTTGTGTATGCTTTTAACTGTAATCAAGTTCAATACTTTTTAAGACTTAGTTTTGAGCAGGATAATTCGATTGAACAAATAAAAGCAGAGTTAGCGTTTATGCAATATTTACAATCAAATGGATTTCCAACTGTAACACCAATTCAATCAAACAATAAAAAATTAATTGAAACGTTAAAAACACCAGATGGTACGTATATTGCCGTCGTCTTTAATGCTGCTAATGGAATCAACTTGGATGAAGATACAATTACTGAAAAACAGATGGAGGCATGGGGAAAATCACTTGCATCCCTTCATTGTTTATCAAAAAAATACGAGCCGGTTAGTGACAGAAGAAAGAGCTGGCTAGATACCGTACAATTCATGGAAAGTGTATTTAAAAAGCATCCCGGAGAAGAATTAGCGCTTCAGGAGTTACGTGAGATAACGAATTGGCTTCAATCATTATCTACCGCCAAAGATGTATTTGGATTAATCCATTATGATTTTCAATTAGATAATTTATTTTTTGAAGAGGATAAGGACCCGTATTTTAGTGTCATTGACTTTGATGATGCCATGTATCATTGGTATGCATTAGACCTTGTAACAGCACTTGATGATTTTATTGTAGACGATAATCCTCAATCAAAATTATTGGTTCATTCATTTTTAAAAGGCTATCGTACCAAAATGGCTTTAGAAAATGATGTAGTGGCTCAATTTCCACAGTTTCAAAGATACGCAAACTTATATAAGTATGCTCGATTATTGAAATCTTTAGATTACGGGGAAATTAATGATACGCCACCTTGGTTTAATAATTTAAAGGTAAAGTTAGTTCATGTTGCAGATAAATTAAGAAATACTATAAATTATACAAAATAAATCTAATGAATATTTCAAAATGCATGCAAGTTAGGATATCAATCAGCCCTGTTCAATTGAATGGGGCTGATTTGGCTACTTATGATCAGTAGGTTTCCAATCGAGGGTTTGGGAATATTCGCAATACAAACGACCTATGATAGAGTAATTTGAATCGAATTTTCTGAATAGACAAATATAAAGGGGATAGTACTCAAAGGAGATATCGCATTGAAAGTGAAAAAGTTCGAATATAATTTAGAAACAGATAGATTAATAATAAGGCCATTAACGACGGGTGACTATGAGAATTGGTTGAAGGGATTTGAAAACCGTTTTCCATCACAAAATCGCCACGATCAAGGAAAAATAGATATGAGTGAATGTACACTAGAATGGTTTCATAACTTAGTACACAAACATCAAGAATTAGCACTTTCAGATAATACATATATATTTGGTGTATTTAAAAAAACAGATGGCTCACATATAGGTATGATTGATTTTTCAACTTTAGCAAGAGATGATTTTCAATGGGGCCGGATAGGGTATACCATACATAATCAGTACTGGAGAAATGGTTACGGTAAAGAATCGGTGAGTGCAGCTATTAGACTGGCGTTTGAACAAATTAAGTTTCATCGTATTGAAGCTCATATTAATCTGGATAATATACCGTCTATTAAATTAATTGAAAGTGTACGAATGACATTTGAATGCATTCGTAAAGGCTTTATATACGAACATGACGAATGGACCGACCATTTAGTTTATTATAAAAACTCACATTAATATTTCAGGATTAAATGTCCATGTCGATACATTGGGTTTACAGAGAAAGGGGAAACAAATCATGTCAATTTATCATAAAGTAATTGGAGATGGATATCCCATCGTAATGTTACATGGTTGGACACTTGACCATCAGGTGATGTTACATGCAATGGAACCGTTATTCGAGAAACGAAGCGGTTGGAAGAGAATATACATAGACTTACCAGGTATGGGGCATTCCGAGTCACAACCATCTATTCAGAACTCTGATGATATTTTAGAAGCAATATTACGTCTTTTGGACAAGATTATCCCTGGTCAACCGTTTATTATTTGTGGTAATTCATATGGAGGGTACATTGCCAGAGGTATAGTCCGTACACGACGGGATACAGTTCGAGGATTACTGCTGATGGCTCCATTGACTATACCTGAATTCGATGAAAGGGTAGTACCACCGCAGACCGTTCTAAAAAGAGACAGTAGCTTGATATCAAATTTGTCTCCAGAGGAGGCTGATGAATTTTGTTCCATGGGAGTAGTACAAGGTCAAACTGAATGGGAGAGGTTTCGAAATGAAATTTTACTTCCTTCTAAACAAACAAATTATGAATTCGTAAACCACATTCGTCAAAATGGATATGGCTTTACCTTCGATATAAGATCTAAACTTGAGTATCCCACGCTAATTATCACAGGGCGTCAAGACAATGTAGTAGGTTATCATGATGCGTGGCGACTAATTGAAGATTACCCAAGAGCTACTTTTGCAGTGCTTGATATGGCTGGTCATAACCTACAAATCGAACAAACCGATGTATTTAATTCACTAGTTCATAACTGGTTAAACAGACTTGAGTCCGAAAATTTCTGAATAGTATAACTTTTCATAAATATGAGTTTCCTATTGCACTAACGGGGGATAAACGAAATCTATTTGAAAAGAGGAACTATAAATTGTATAAAGATCAAAACTTAATAATTCGTCCAATAGAAGAAACGGATTTACATCGTATTTGGGAATTAGAATTTAACGAAGAAAAACCTGAATGGAAAAAATAGAATGCACCGTATTACCCGCATGAAACAAAATCTTTCGATGAATTTTTACCTATCGGCAGAGAGTGGATGAGTCAACAAAACGTTTGGGCAGTTGAAGTAGATGGGATTTTGTGTGGAACAGTATCTTATTATTGGGAACATGAAGCCTCGAAATGGTTAGAGATAGGCATTCTTTTTTACGAAGGTGGAAAATGGGGAAAAGGGCTAGGCACTCGTACTCTAAAACTCTGGATTGATCACCTATTTAATACGATGCCTTTGGTTCGTGTTGGCTTTACTACATGGTCTGGAAATGAACGGATGATTCGTGTGGGAGAAAAGTTAGGAATGCAATTAGAGGCCAGTATTCGTAAAGTTCGTTATTATGAAGGGAATTACTACGATTCGATTAGAATGGGAATTTTACGAGAAGAATGGGACGTCCAGAAAGCTTAACCCTGTATAGCTATGCACAAGCAACTGAAAAAACGTTCCGAAATTAAAGTTTCGGAGCACGAAGTAAAGCCAAGAACATTGATTTAACAGCGTTCTTGGCATTTTCTTTATCACACCAATTGCTTAAAATCTATTAGGAATTTCTACATAAATTCGTGCATTCTTACGTTGTATATCGACAAAAGTAGTTAGCTGGTCGTCTGCTTTATGTGAATTTAATCAAATACCGCCACTAAACGACCTTTTACTTCGTGATTTTTTAATTTTTCTAAGCCTACGTCGATTTCTTCGAATGGAATGGTTGTTAACTGTGGGGTCATTTTACCGGTAGCAAAGCATTCGTATACACCTTGAAGATCTTCTACTGTTCCACCATTACTTCCAAGGAGTTTAATTTCCTTTGTAATCATTAAATACGTATTGATTTCTGATTGGAGAATACCCATACCTACTATAACGACCGTCCCTGTAGGCTTAATCGCTTCTAAAGCATCGGCTGTTGTTTTTCCGAAGCCAGCAAAGTCAACAATTAGATCACATTCAGCTTCTTTCATATCCACAGTATTGTTATATACCTTTTTACATCCTAATTCTTTCGCTAATTGCATAGCAGCTTCAGATACATCGGATGCATACACTTCACAGCCTTTAATCATCGCCATTTGTAAAGCAAATTGACCAAGACCGCCAACCCCGATAATGCCAACTTTCATGCCAGGTTTCGCTTGGCCAATTGCGAAAAGCGCATGGTAGGCTGTTAAACCTGCATCAGTTGAAGCGGCACCTTCCACAAAAGATACGCCCTCGGGAATTTTAACACAGAGCTTTGCAGGAACTAATACTTTATTTGCGTAGCCACCATCATAATTATAACCAGCTGCTTCACGTGTTTCACGATCAAGAGGGTTAACCCCTACACGGTCACCAACTTTTAAATTACTAACACCTTCACCAACTTCGGAAATGACACCAGCACACTCATGGCCCATAATGACAGGACCATTTGGGAATAACGGCATCCATCCAGGGTCTTGTAATGCTGCAACATCCGAATGACACAATCCTGAAGCCTTTATATCAATTACAACATGATTCGGTGTTACCTTAGGGTCCTCTTTTTCAATTAGTTTCAATGGAATATTTGTACCTGTAAATAGCCAACCTTTCATTAAAATCCCTCCTGAAATGGTAATTCCTTTTATCTCCTACTGTTACTAAATACGCAATCACCTTCTTTTGTGATTCATAATAGTTTGTCTAAAGAAGGAGAATATATAATTTGTAAAATTTCGTAAACGATTAGTAGAAATTTGAATATTAACTAGCTAAGATTATGGATACTACTAAGAAATAAGCGTGCATCGGTATTAAGGAGGATTAATTATGTATAAATCAATATACGGTATCGTTTTTCTTTTCATATTAATATTATCTGGTTGCAAAGAAGAGGAAGCTGCTAAAATTTCTAGTATCGAAGAAGATTATAAAATTCAAATAGAAGAACTAAAAAAAGAAAATAAACGTGCTTCTGACGAATATTTAAGACAGCTTGATGAATATAGTATATATCTACAAATTGCTGATAGTAATTCAAGAAGAATTATGAGATTAATTAGTGAAAATGATTTCGCGCATCTAAAGTCTGAATTTGGTATCGAAGCAACTATTTCTGATGGTAAAGTATTTTTTAAAAAAGACTTTGATGATGACGACATAGGCTTACCAATTGAACAGGCAGCATTCCACATGTCTATTGCGTACTTCTTTATTCTTTCTAATAATATAGAAATAGGTTATTTTTTGGATGATTTAAGCACAGATGAAAGATATTCTGTAACATTCAGCTTTAATAAAGAAGGGGAATTCCAATATTTTGCCAGTGGGTGTATTTGTTAAGCTAAAACTGAGCCACTAACGCAATTGAAATGAGAGCCACTTTATATCAAAATAACCCTAACTGTTAAAAGTTGGGAGGATATAGAGGTGATCAGTTTGGAGAAAAAGCAATTAGTGCTGATTGAGTACTACCAGCACAAGACAAGCCAACGTCAAATTGCGGAGAAGCTCAAGATGTCACGCAATACCGTTAAAAAATATATAGAGCAGGATCTCGCAGCAAGACAACAAGATACGAGGAATTTACCGGTTACAGACAATTACGTAACGCCTCCGGCTTATAAAAAGCGAAATGGAAAAAAGGTAGCTTTAACAAATACGATTATGAAACGACTTCGTCAAATGATGAAACAGAATGAACAGAAGCGTGAATTAAATATGCATAAGCAACAGTTAAAGATCATTGATATGCATGAAAAGCTTTTGGATGAAGGATTTAAAATTAGCTATACGACCGTTCGCAACTTCGTTAATCGTGAGGAACAAAAGCAGAAAGAAGTATTCATCCGTCAGGATCCAGCTGTAGGTCGTGAGATTGAGTTTGATTGGGGAGAAGTAAAGTTATTTATCGATGGCAAGCTAAGAAGTTTTTCACTAGCAGTATTTACCCTAGCCTATAGTAATGAACGCTATGCACGTCTTTATGAATCTGAAACGATGATTTGCGTACAGGATGCACATGTAAAATGTATAGAAGCATTAGGATTTGTGCCGAATGTTTTTACATATGACAATATGCGAACAGTTGTCAAAAACTTCGTTGGGAATGACCGCTTCATTACCGATGGTATGAAAAGTTTATCCTTACATTATCATTTTCAAATAAGACTTTGTCAGCCTCGTAAAGGAAATGAAAAAGGCCATGTGGAGCGAAGTGTAGAATACATTCGTCGGAAAGCATTTGCGCATCGAGATACGTATATTTCTTTGGAAGAGGCACAGCAATATTTAGTCTCCATCATTGAAAAACTAAATAACCGTCCACATTATTTGAAAGAGAAAACGCATCATGAATTAATGTTAGAAGAAAGAGCTGAACGAGCAGGTAGTTTAACAGCAGCACCGTTTGATCCAGCAGAATTAGTGGAGCTACGTGTGGATAAATATAGTACCGTTACCTATCGTCAAAATCGTTATTCTGTCCCTGAGGGACGTGTAGGAGAATACATTAAGTTGAAAGCTCGCGCAGAAGAAGTGCTTCTATTTAGCGAAGGTGAATGCATCGCGAAGCATAAAAGAAGCTGGCAAGTTCATACTTGGGTGATGAATATCTACCACTATTTAAATACCCTTGAAAAGAAAAAAGGTGCCTTAGCCCAAAGTGAATGTTTGAGCCAAGCACCAAAAGATATAAAAAATATCTACCAACGCTATTATATCGGAAATGAAAAAGATTTTCTAGAGCTGCTTGTCTATGTAAAAGAACGAGATTGCCTAACAAGAGTACTAGAAGTAATTACCGAACTTGAAAAGAACCCTTTGGTTCATATAACAACCGAAAAAATCATTTTCTTAGCAGAGCAGTCAGCTGAAGTACGTACTGTTCTTACTGACCAAGATGATGTCACCAGCCAATCCTTAGATAATTTATCGTCATTAGCAGCATTATTTCATTCTAAAGGAACAGGAGTGATTCATTAATGGACAAGCAAACAGAAATGATTGAAATGTGTAAAGAACTACGTTTACCAAGTATTCGCTATTTACTTGAACAGGAAGCCATATTTGAGCAGCATTCCTCGCCGGCCGAGTTTATGTATTTCGCTTTAAAACAGGAAATGGAGGACCGATACGTTCGAGCAAAAGCTAACCGAATCCGATTAGCGAACTTCCCAGAAAAAAAGCTTTTAGAGGAATTAGATGTAGAGGCACTGCCGCAAAATGCGGCGGTTCGCCTTCCCCATTTGAAAGAACTAAAGTTTATTCAAGAGAAGCAGAATGTATTATTAATTGGATCCCCTGGTACCGGTAAAACCCATCTTGCGATTGGATTAGGAATTGAAGCCTGTTTAGCAGGCTATAAAGTGTATTTCACAAGTGTAGCCTCACTTGTGAATCAATTAAAAGAGAGCCGTTCAGCAAGAACGTTACGCTCATTTGAACTGAAATTTGAGAAGTATGATTTAGTCATTATTGATGAATTAGGTTACATTTCATTTGATAAAGAAGGAGCAGAGCTTCTTTTCACACACTTATCATTACGTGCTGGTCGGGCAGCGACCATTATTACAAGTAATCTAACATTTGAGCGATGGGAAGAAGTATTCCACGATCCAGTACTAACTTCAGCTTTAACTGATCGACTCACACATCGAGCACACATCATCAACATGGTCGGTAGCTCATACCGTATTTTGGAGACGAAAGAATGGATGGAACAGAGCAACTTTTAAGTGGCTCATATTTTAATTAATAAATGGCTCAATTTTTAGTTGCGAAATACAAGTGGGGATGTTTAAAATAGGGAGGAAAATAATATTGAGACTTTCTGAACTTCATCCAATCTTCTATCACATACGAATCGGGCAAAAAAGACTTTTTCGGTTTTTAGCAAATTTAAAAGAAAGAAAACGATTTGCCACGCATAAAGAGTTATCAACTACATTTCCTTATACTGGTAAAAAACACCAATCATTGCTGAGAAGAAAATTAGGAAACAGTGATCCTAAATTACAAGAAAACAAAATAACGAATTTAAAAATTGCTACGAGTAAAATCGATGGCGTAATCATTAAGCCTGGTGAAACTTTTTCTTTTTGGCAACTAGTAGGGAAAGCGACTAAAGCAAAAGGCTATATTGAAGGGATGAGTAACGGGACAAATGATAAAAGAGGAATTACTAATCAAAAACTTTTCAGAGGTGAAGTACCCGATACCGCCCGTTCCTGAATTGGCGCGCGATTTTCAGATCAGTTAGCAATGATTTTTGAAATGGAATAAATAGAATGAATTTGGACTTTGAAACTAATCAATAGGACGTAACATAAACAAATCCCCCTGCAAATCTAATAATTTGCAGGGGGATTTGTTTTTTTAGTTTAGGCATGCTGTTACTGACGTTACTTCTAGAAATCACATTCCATTAATGTTCTTGAGTAGGCGAATTCATATGTGCTTGCTAATGAAGAATCAGTCAAGTTATTCAACTGGTTTGGATCGGATTTAAAATACAGAACTAAAAATTGAACCATGTTTTGACGCTCTTTTTCTGAAATCATTTTAGTACCCCCCTTTTTTTTGGTGTATAACAATAATTATTTATTAAATCTATTATATAACAGAGGGGGAATTAATACCACAATAAATTTTAAAAATTCAGAATATTTATTTTTTCGACCGATTTCAAAATGAATCTGTTCAAGAATAAGAAAGTGGATGAATGATTAACATTATCTACATAACATTTTTTGAATTTTAGTGCTCATGCTAGTAAAAAGGAGTGATTTTGATGGCAAATAAAAATCGAAACAAAATTCTGGTACCTGAAGCTAGACAAGAGCTAGATCAATTAAAGGCGAAAGTAATCGGTACTAGTAAACCTGAAGATGCAGCATTAGAGGTAGCTAAGGAATTAGGTATTCCGTTGAAAGATGGATACAACGGTCAACTTACTTCTGCTGAAGCTGGTAAAGTTGGCGGAAAAATTGGAGGAAGCATGGTCAAGGAGCTAGTGAAGATGGCACAAGAAAGCATAAGGAAAGATCAGTAAATTAAAGAGTGAATGGCTCAAATTCAAGTTACACTTAAACCTTATATATAGTATGATCGATGTGGTGGTATTTGTCTTCTTGGTAAGAAAACGACTGCCACACTAAATAATGATCATATAAAAATTAAGGAGAATTACATGTCCTGGAGTAAATTAAAGCAAAATTTAGAGAGTTTTCTTAGTCCTGCATTACAAGGAAGGGTAGAATACCGCGCAACCGGCTACCGATATTCACCTGATAAAGCAGGGCTTTGTTATATTGCAGTAGATAAAAAGAATATTTTTAATATGAGTGATAAAACGACCTTAATCAAATGGTATCAGACGGATCAGGAGATTAAAAATGATGCAGCTATCCAAATTCCAATCAGCGATGAAGAAATTGAAGCGGTAAGGAAAGAATCAAAGGGCGCCATTCCTGAGGACCGTTTACAAGTAATAGCTAGAAGTCGAAAGCTAACAGAACTTTCAAAAGAAATTTTGGCAGCGCAATCAGCACTTAGTAAATCAAATTTTACGGTAGTCGCTACTAAGTTTTTAGCCACGCCTATTGATGAAAGCTTAGAGGGCAAGGATATCCTGTTGAATATTCTCGCGTTGATGGACAGACGGCTTGGAAAAAAACGACTGTTAAACATGTCCGAGAAGATGAAGTTAAAGCATCCTATTGTGCAGTATTTTTATGAATTACGAGTGGGTAAGTTGTAGTTATCACGTAACGGGTACTCTTTAGCGGAGCAAAAATTAAAATAACTATTTAAATCCCCTGTGAAATCTATTTATTTCACAGGGGATTTGGTCTACTATATCGCACAGGAATGGGGACTTCATAAAAATTAAAATGTTTCAGTTTTTATTTTTAATTTTTTTTCAATACTTTTAAACAAATAAATCAATACATTAACAGAAAAAATAGTCAACATAATGCTAGTAATTGCTCGCATTAAATAGGTATCTTTTGGGTATCCAAAAACAATATAGCCTATAGCATATATTGCTGCTATCCATTTGATTATAGTAAAAATGGTTTTCTTCAAGTTGCTCACCTCATTCTCACTGTAGTTCGATTAAAACTTATTTATCATTATAAACTAATTACTAATTTTTACATATTCCGAATTAGTCGCATTACTTAGTATTACCACTTTCACATATGATTTAGTTAAACTAGGGACTTTCGATTGGAATCCTCTTGCAATAATAATTTGTATGATTGGGGGCAATAGTATTAAAAAAGAATACTAAAAACCCTCAATCTAAAATAAACTAATAAATGCTATAAAGCAGAAGCACGGATGAATACAGTGTCAATTTCATGGGCTATTTCAAGTATTGTTTTGTGATTTGTGATTCAAAAGAGGACCCGTAAGATAATCTGTGTTCCTCTTTTACACTAATTTTAAGAAATCCAAAATTTTTTTGAAATAGCTCTCATAAATACCATCCTTTTATCACAGCTTAAAGGTACAACGTTTGTTATTCACATCATAGAGCGGGAGTAGATGGAATGGGTTTATTTGCAAATAAAGGACCGGCAATTGGAATTGATTTAGGTACAGATAATATATTGATTTATTTAAGAAATGAAGGGATTGTAGTAAATGAACCTACTATAATCGCGATTGATACCAAAACACAAAAAGTCTTGGCGGTTGGAGAGAAAGCGAAAGCGATGCAAGGGCGTACACATGCTGGTATTAAAATTGTACGACCTATACGTGATGGGGTGATTACTGACTTTACAGCTACTTCGGCATTACTTCAACATTATGTGAAAGAACTATCTGCGAAAAGATTTGGAAGTCGAAAACCTTTTATCGTCGTTTCGATGCCCACAGATATAACGGCAGTAGAACGCCGTGCTGTCATTGAAGCAGCCATACAAGCCGGTGCAAAAGAAGCCATTGTTGTCGAGGATACGGTTGCCGCAGCGATTGGTGCTGGGTTACCGGTTTGGGAACCAACTGGATCGATGATTGTCGATATTGGTGGTGGTACAACAGAGGTAGCGATTATTTCACTAGGTGGGGTCGTAGTAAGTAATTCGATCAAAGTCGGTGGAGATGAGATGGATCATTTAATTATTAAGCATGTTAAAAATAAGCATCATCTACTAATTGGTGAAGCAACAGCGGAACAAATAAAAAATAATATTTTTAGTGAAGAACAAAACGGAAAAATGATTGTTGGCGGTCGTGATGTTGTAAAAGGGTTACCCCAAAAAATTGAGTTGACAGCAACTGAAGTTGAACAAGTATTAAAAGAAGCGATTGATCAAATTAATGGAGTCATTAAACAAACACTTGAACTAACGCCACCTGAAATTGCTGGGGATATTATTGAACGTGGCTTGCTTCTTAGTGGTGGTATTGCGCTATTACCTTGGCTTGAAAAAAGTATTAGTGAAGAGACGAAATTACCGGTAATTTTAGCAGAAAATCCTTTAGAAAACGTAGTAAACGGGACAGCTAAAATTATTGAAAATAATAATTTCAAGGAGTTCCTGTAGGGGAATAGGTAGGTCAAAGTTAATGCGAAACGGTTGCTTGGTGGTGTTAGTATAAATTAAGAAGAATGAATTCCTCCGATGAATTCGTTCTTTTTCTTGTTTATAAAAGGGATTGTTGATTTTTTTGTAGAAAGTATTGAATACTGGAAGGTTAAAGAAACGAACTAACTGCAAAGGAGAGGGAAGTTAATTATGATAAATATTTTCGTTGGGTTAATCTTTGTTTTCTTCAAGACAAATTTAAGTTTTTTGGATATCGGCGTAACTTATTATGTAACCAATATTATTGGCTATATGTCGATTTATTTGGGGATAAACGAGTTGGGGAAAACGAATCAAAAATTGTTAAAGATCAGACCTTATATCATTATTATGATTGCTCATAGTCTTATCTTTTTCTTATTAAATATTACAGACAATTCGCCGTTAAAGGTAGCTTTGTCCTCAACACCAGAGGTAATTATAGCTTTAGTGGGGTTTGTGTTTATTATAGCGGGCATGTTTTTAGTATTTGTGATTATTTCCCTAATACTGGACAATTTAATTAGTAAAGTGAATAAAGAACTGTTATATAATCTAGTAAACATGATGATGCTATTATTCATCTTGTCAGGTATAAGTACATACTTTCAGAATTATATTCCAATGCTAGCAACCGTTATAATGGGTGCTTTATTAGTAATGGAAGTATTATTTTTAATTAGCTATTATTACGTTTTTCGTTCAGATGAAAAATACACATAAATATAACAGACAGAAAAGAGCTGCAAACAGGCAAATCTTTTCTGTCTATTTTTTGAAACAATATTAATAATAAAGCTCCCAGCCAAAAATTAAGATAACAATTAGTATTGCAGAGACACAAGAAAGTGCATAGCGAATTTTTTGACCGCGTGTTGTCGTTATTTTCCGCCATTCTACTAATAGTGCTACTATACAAACTGCGACTATGCCAAGATAAGCATAATTTATCCATAAATGAATTCTTAGCGCGGCATAAGGAGTGTAATTAAATGCTCTATAAAATAAAATAATTAAATTTATAACAGGTACAATATTCGCTAAAAGTAGTATTGCTTCCCATTTTTTTGAAGTTGTAGATTGAACTGTTTTTTTTCTGTTATTTATGGATTGAATTAAGCTGATTACTAGAGTGATGACTGTATAAAGAATACTAAAAGTTACAGCTAAGATACTGAGCAGCTTAAAGATTTTTGAACTTTGAGATACCGGTATCATATCGCTTGTTAGTGTTGAAATTTTTTCTATTTGCCCATTATTCAATGTCATATGAAGATGATCATTGGAACCATCTGTCGATTGATAAAGATACTGAGCAATTTGTTCATACGTCACTCCAAAAGCATTCATTCTGTTTGGTTCTGTTATTTCAATATTAGTTATATTTAGCGCCCCATATAGCTTGCTGAAACCTTTATAGGGCTGCCTTGCAAAGTAATAACTTCCCTCATGCTTCTGCACATGGGGCATGGCTTGATTTTCGTTTGCGGGTGAATATTCTCCGTACAGGAGTGTAGGTAAGCCATAACTAAGCGCTACTTCATTCTTCTGATTGGTCATGATAATTACACCTAATTTGTTATCTTTGGAAAAGATGAAATTGCTAGAAAAACTATCCGTATTTCCTGCATGCCCTAATACATCTACTGCATAAAGACCTTCCCAAAAACCATGCGCATTTCGTGGTAAGCCATTATCATAGAAATCACTCGTCGTCAGCATTTCTTCTAATGTACGATTGTTTTGAAATAAGGGGCTATTCTCACCATCTATTGGCATAAGCGCCGTCATAAATTTAGCTAAATCCGCTATCGTACCAATTGCACTGCCAGCTGGATACATACCGATATAGATTCGCTCATTTTTTGAAATACTTAACTCACCTTCACTACCATGATATCCAAATACTGCATCTCTTTTTGTCGCTATATTTAGGTTATCTTGCTGTGTAGGGTGAATTGATGTGTCTTTCATATTCAAAATAGAAAAGATATGTTCATTTACATATTCATAAAATGGTTGTCCAGTAAGATGTTCTACAATCAAAGCGGCCAGTGCTACACCATAGTTTGAATAGGCAACTATACTTCCTGGTTCATGCACTTGAGAAGACTTAACAATGTGAAGCATTTCTTCTAAGGGCTTTATTTCATTTGCTGACTTATAGAATAAATCTAAATATCTATCCTCCCATCCAGCATTATGGTGCATAAGATTTAACATCGTAATAGGAGCATTATATTGCAGTTTGGTTAAAAATCCGTCTGGTAAATACGTGCGGATATCTTCAGTTAATTCTAACTTTCCCTGCTCTACAAGTTGCATGACACTGGCCCATACAAGAAGCTTCGTAACGGAACCCCAATCAAAAACAGTATCTGGTGTGACTTTAATCTGATTTTCAATATCTGCGTAGCCATAGGAAGTATTCATGAAAAGTTCTCCGTCCTTCACAATTACAACATTCGCTCCAGCTGTAGATGTTCCAATATATTTAGAAACATATTCATCCACACGATCCTTTAGTTCAGTATAAGGAATTCCTGAAGGTGTCATCACATCTTCATTTGCAGAAACGGCTGAAACAGAAAAAAACACCAGTACAAATACCATTAAAAATATTTTTCTCATTAACGCGCCCTCATTTAACGTAGATTTTTATAAATGTTTAATTATTCCAATTAATTGTATTCTAACAAAGAATAATTAACTAGTAGGGGAGCGAAACTGTACAATTTTGGGGATCTCATCTTCAAAATCAATCATGAAATGAAAAGTTCACTGTAATTTCTTGTGGAATCAACATCTTCTTAAATTTTTGCTTTTTTATGAATATTTTTATATTAATAAAACAAAAAAATAATATGATTTATAGTATTGACGTTATAAATTAAACTTGATATCATTCATCTACAGTTTTAAAAAAAAGATATATACCTTGTATAAATTCAAGAAGATGGCTTGAAAGTTTCTACCAGCTACCGATACTAGCTGACTACAAGGAATGGGAAATTAATAATCTATTTTTTCCATTTTGTAGAGAAGCTTTGGCCATAGTGGTCAAAGCTTTTTTTATATTCTAAAAAAATAAATTATTTCCCATTCAATCAAATCTAGCAACTAGGAGCTTACAACATGAAAAACTTTTTTAAATTTAAAGAACGGGGAACTTCGTATAAAACGGAAACGCTTGCCGGGATTACGACCTTCTTATCGATCGCTTATATTTTAATCGTCAATCCCATTATCCTCAGTCAATCTGGCATGGATCACGGGGCGGTATTTACTGCAACGGCGCTTACTGCAATCATCGGAACACTGCTGATGGGCTTACTTGCGAACTTCCCAATCGCCATTGCACCTAGTATGGGATTAAACTCATTCTTTACGTTCTCTGTCTGTATCGGAATGGGCATTGATTGGCAAGTTACGTTAACGGGCGTTTTTGTTGCTGGGATTATTTTTGTGCTTTTAAGTTTATTTAAAATCCGAGAAAAGATTATTAATATCATTCCAATCGATTTAAAATATGCAATCGCTTCGGGTATTGGATTCTTCATCACATTTGTCGGGTTAAAAAATGGTGGTATTGTGGTCGGTAATCCAGATACATTTGTGTCGATTGGCGATTTAACGTCACCGATGACACTACTAGCTATTCTAGGGATTATTCTGACAATCGTTATGTTAGTACGTGGCATCAATGGCGGGATTTTCTATGCCATGGTCATTACAACAATTGTCGGGATGCTTTTCGGTCAAATCGAAGTGCCTTCATCGATTGTTGGTAGTATCCCAAGCCTAGAGCCTACATTTGGTGTGGTATTTGGCCATCTAGATGAGATTTTTACACCAGAAATACTGACAGTTATTTTCACGTTTTTAATCGTAGCCTTCTTTGATACCGCGGGTGCATTAATTGGACTAACGAGCCAAGCAGGCATGATGAAAGACAATAAGATTCCGAATATCGGTAAAGGCTTACTTGCTGATTCGGCTGCGGGTGTCATTGGCGCTGTTTTAGGTACATCAACACCTGCGACAAGCGTTGAATCTTCTGCTGGTATTGCTGTCGGCGGGAAAACGGGCTTTACGTCTGTTGTCATTGCAGCTTGTTTTGTGATCGCGTTATTCTTCTCCCCACTTGTGAGCGTTATTTCAGTGGAAGTGACGTCAGCGGCATTAATTATTGTCGGTGCACTAATGGCGATGGAAATCCGTCGCATCAACTGGACGAAGCTAGAAATTGTCATTCCGGCATTTTTAACAATTATTATGATGCCGCTAACTTCTAGTGTTGTTATCGGGATTGGGTTAGGTTTTGTTCTTTATCCAATATGTTTAATCGCACAAAAGCGTGCAAAAGAAGTTCATCCAATTATGTATGTGCTTTGTCTATTATTCCTTTTATACTTTGCGTTTATCGTTTAAATCAAATCGAGATGGTTTCTGTATTATACAGGAGCCATCTTTTTTTCGGTTTTAAACGCAGTTTTGTAGTTGTTCAGCTAAAAATAACGATTTATTGATTAGATGCATCAGAAAGTGTGCAATATTGGAGAAGAGGGGTTTTAGGCTATTTACTAAATGCTGCTACAGTGAAGGAGAAAAGCGATGAGAGAAAATGTTATGTATACAGTTTTAGGGTACATTGTGTTTGCAATTGTATTTTTTCCGTTGCTCGTTTTTAATCATGCATTATGGATAGGACTGGTCGTGTTAGTTACGATTATTGGCTCGATTTTATTTGGGCAATGTGTGAAGGTAATGGTGGAAAGTTATAAGCGGAGAAAGAATAATCAATAGTCGCAATAGTCACTAGCTTAATTAAGGATCTTCATTTGGAACAAGAATTTAAATAAAATCAGTTTAAAAAGTAATTCCGCGGACAAGTTGCGGACAAAAGAGTAAACAGATGGTCTGTATTACTCTTTTTTTCGTTGTTCTGTTTTATCTGTAGTAGGCAGGTGTTTTCTTTGTTCTAAAATTAGGGCTATTAAGGGGTTTATGTTAAAATTTAGGGTAATCTAACTTGGAGGAATACATAATGAAAATAAAACCGACAAAAAAAGTCTTATTATCATGGATGGATAGTTATGTACCAGAAAAAGACTTATTTTTCCTATCGAAAGAACAACTTAATAATGAAATTGACTTAAAAGATGTGTTATTAATGCCAATAGACGAGTTTTATAATCACAGTACATATGGACAATTAAATTATCTAAATAGTTATGAGTATTGGAATATAAAGAATGCTCAATACGTAATCATTGCTGAAAAGGAATGGATTGAAAGTAGGTCTGTAGAGGTCAAACAATTAATTTTAAATTCTCAAGTGCAAAGTGAAAGAGGGCTAGTACTACCCGTCTCATTTATACAAGAGATAGAAAAAATCCCTTCAAGTTATGTGGTGAATGGACACGTGGTCATTCAGCGTTCCATGTGGGAGAAACTTGACGAATCATCTAAAGAGCAGTTACTTACAACAATGGTTTATGAATGGTGGGATAAAGGAGAATGTGAGAAATCACCGATGTCTTTACCTAGTTTTCTAAAACCTTTTGCCAATACTTTTGGTCGTTTCCAAGGTGCAAATTGTTTAGCTGCAGTTTTATTTGCAATTTCAAAAGGGAAACAAGAGTGGTTTATTTATGAATGGATCCACCAAAAAACATTTCTTGAAAAGTTAAATCAGTATCACTATGAGGAGTTCTCAGGTGAAGTATTACACCAAGGGAACATCGTAATTTGGAAAGATGAAAATGACATCATTCAACATGCTGCTTATTATATTGGAGAAGGGCTCTATTTCAATAAACATGGACAAACAATGTTTAACCCTTGGAAGATACTTTCGAAAGAAGAACTTTATAAAGAGTGGGAACATCTGACACTTGTGAACTATCGACAATGTAATTGAGCAATTAAGGGGGAGCAACTTGAACTTATTTAATATCATAAAAAACAAACAACAATATTGGCTCGTTGATCAAATCAAAAAAGATGATATTCCAATAGAATCATACTTACATCAATTTACACAAATCCTGGAGGAATGGGACCATCAGGGGATTGGCTACTTATCTTTACTTATGGATGAACGTTTTGAAAGCTGGCTGCTTCAAAAAAAGTTTTCCAAGATTTCAAGTATTGAAGAGTACATAAGGGAACTAGCTAGTTTACCGCAAATCGATGATCAAATTTGTTGGCATTCTCTTTCAGAAGGATGGCTAGATGACCAGGAATTTGGGGAATTATACGATCTATGCCGATTAGAGTCTGCCAATAAGAATATAAATCAGCCAATAGATCAAGTCATGCTTTCGCTTAAAAATGAATTGGGTACAGAGTGGCGCCGGCATTGTTATTATTTCACAAAGGATGAAGCGTTAATTGGGATAAGCATTCCTCATATTGAAATGGGAACAGAAGACGAGGGAAGGTTATTTTATTTTGGCGTAGTCCCAAGTTTAAGAGGGCAAGGGCTGGGGGTAAAAATCCATAAAATCAGTCTCGCATTACTCAAGAACTTCCGGGCTAACTATTATGTCGGCAGCACCGACGTGAACAATTCTCATATGATTAAGATCTTTGAGAAAAATGGATGTGAACTCCGCGATCGAAAAGGGATTTATAAGATTATTAAGTAAAAGCTACGGGGGTATCTATGAAAAAGCACTATTATTTAGGGTGGTTTAATAATTTTTTTCCAGACAAACTGGGCAGGGTGTTACAGGAGGACATAACGGATAGAAAATCGCTTGTTATGATTAGCTCGAATCCATTATTTTATGAAGATGATGGTGCTACTGAACGCTCGTGGCTTGACCAGGCCGGCATTCTGTTTGATGAATATCATTTAATTAATTATCGCGTACAGAAGGAAGATGCCCAAACATTAATTCAAAAAGCATCCGTCATTTTCTTGTTGGGTGGAAATACTGTTAAACAAAATGAGTTTTTAGTGGATTATGAATTGTCGGATTGGATTAAAAATAGCAGCGCCATTGTGATGGGAGCAAGCGCGGGTGCAATCAATATGTCCGCTAAATGGTTATGCTCTAAAAACTTTGGCTATAACGTTGAAACAAGCTCTGTTTACGAAGGGGTCGGGCTTGACGATTTTTCCATCCTATCTCATTTTGATCTTGAAAATAACATGGCGCTAGTTCAAGAAGAATTGTCTACCTTATCGGAAGAAATGAATGTTTATGCATCAAACAAAGATTGCGCTGTACGTATAAAGGGAGACAAAATCGACATTCTTGGTCAGGTATATTTAATTTCCCACTCAAAGATTCAGAAGATGGATGAGACGCTCTAGTAAAGATTGCATTAGCTAGCATTGCAACATTCCTCACAATCAGTTCAAACCATTGCTAGGCATGAATTTTATCAGATGAGTATAAATAAAGTTCCACAAAAAGCCGTAAATGTTGATTTAACGACATTTACGGCTTTATTGGATGTCCCTTTTATTTGGGAACGTTATTTGTATAAGCAATTCATTCCTTATCTTTAAAATAATCTTCTGCTAAAATAGCTAGGTAATCCATATCTTCATATACATCACCTTTTAAAAATTCTTGTTTGTGCCGTCCTTCCCAGACCATTCCAGACTTCTCCATCACTTTTCTTGAAGCTATATTTCTCACCATACAGCGACTATAAACTCTATTTAATTGGTGTTCTTTAAAGCCATAATCCATTATTTTTTTACAGGCTTCGGTTGCATAACCCTTGCCCCATTCTGGTACGTCGATAAAGTAGCCTACTTCGGCATTTTTGTGATTTTTGGAAATCGCAACCAACCCACAATTTCCGATATAGCGACCATTTTCTTTTAAAAATACAGCAAATTCATACGCTGTTCCTTGCTCAAAACTTTTTTGTAAATAAGAAATCCAGCTATCTACAACTTCACGAGGATATGGATGTGGAATCATCACCATTGTATCTGCAATTTCTTTATGCTTTACGACCCGATAAATCTCGTCTGCAAATTCGTGTTCATAAGGCTTTAAAAGTAATCTTTCTGTTTCTAAAATCATTTTTATTCCCCCTTTAAATTAAAAAAGCCCTAATCGAATAATCGATTAGGACGAATTTTTTCGTGGTACCACCTAACTTTACAAATAGCTCCCACTATTTGCCTTTGCCAGTACGAGTTCATACTGCTGCTGTTGTAACGAGTGCAAATCTCGTCGTAGCCTACATATCGGTACGAAGCTCAAAGGTCATTTTCAGTAAATTTGTTTTGCTTCATTTCCACCATCAGAAGCTCTCTAAAAAACTCCAATACTTACTCTTCCTTATCAACGCCATAGAGTATACATTTCATTTTAACTGAATTTTCTAATATATCAAGTATTTATATAATAATGGCACCCAAAGCGATGTTTGGTCGCATTTTCATTCCCTTTAAAAGAAAGGTATTAAGACCTTAGAAAATCCATACATAAAATCCCTTGGTTTTTTCATGTAAACGCCATCCCGATTTGCGGTAATATTCATTTAAATTACAATCAATTGGGCAGAGTGATGTGATAGGTGATTCATGGACTGTTTGTAACATCATTTTTAACAAACCTTGACCTCGGTATTTTTCGCTAATCGCAAATTGATATAAAGAGATGCGTCCTTGTGTTTTTTTAGGATAGAAGCGATAAGTCCGGCGAGCCACAAGTACTGCATTAAGTGTTAACTTTTCTCATAAAATGATGCCGAGCCGAATAAATTGAATACCAATGGAAAAAAAGGGGATGTATGTAGCTTGGTAACTTATTTGGACAGTGCTGTTTTCGAACATCAGTTTTGGCTTCAGGTACTTGGAGATCATTCAAGGTTTATCCACGATTCGCTCTATCCTTCTGAAACAGAGGATATTGCGAAAGCGGCGTCCTTTATCCATCAATTCGATCAACTGCTTGCACAAGTCGGTTCACTGAACGAGTCCAATGCGCTGTTGTTCGCGAACAATGTGGAAGAATTCGTCATACAACTAAGAACCTTCAAACTAACCATCATTGAACGCCATATCACAAGCGAAATGAAAATCCATTTAACACCTACTTTTATAAATCATATGGTGAATGAATTAGAAGAATACTCACGGATACTAACCTATCTCAAACAGGGGGAAGTGCCGCCAATCTTTCACGAATTGCATCATCACCTCCTGTGGTTGGTTGATGCAGCGGGTCATGCAGGAGCCATTAATGACCGAATGGATGGCGTAGAAAAACGATTAAAGGAAAAAAGCGGTGCCTTTACAAAACACTTTGAAGAATTTCATTTGAAAGCAGTGGAATTAACGGGTTATTTACGAACGAATATTCATAAATTCCCTGCGTTAAATCGATTTAACAATGAGGTTGAAGTAGAAATTGGTCTATTTAAAACGTTTTTAAATGAGCTGGAGGAAATGGAGCTAAGCGCGGAAGTGTTAGGCATTTTTTCTGCGTCAATGGCTGACCACATGGCAAGGGAGGAACAGTACTATTTAATGAAATTGGCCGAGTCGACTAGCATGTAGGAGAAGAAAAAAGGCTCTATTCCAAAAGGGAATAGAGCCTTTAAAATTAAACCACAAGCAGGGTTAGTTTAATTTATTTAGTTCTGTATATAACACATATTTTAAAGCAGAAATTTCATCTTCAGACAGTGTACCTTCAATTACAGATAATACTTCATCCGCACTAATGGCACCGTTTTGCGCTTGTTCTTGAATAGCGAGTAACTCATTCACGCCCACTTTTTTAAGTAACACACGTGTTGCTTCTTCCTTCGTTTGGAAGGGAAGCGTATCGGGATTTGTCTCTGCGACTTCACTTACCATTTCTTGAAGCGTTGGATCGTTCGCAATATAGGAATTTACTTCTTTTAGACTTTCTTCATCTAAAGTAGCTTCCACTTTTTCAATTATTTTTTCGGAAGCGAAATTTGTCCCAAAATGCCACGTAGCATAGCCGGCTGCTCCTATTAAAATAACAAGTATCATGGTAAAGGTTAAAAACTTTTTCATTTCTTCACTCCTAACTCCTTGAATATAGCACAATTTCTCAAAAACCACGAAGAAAAAACCGTTCCTGTCTAGATTTAATTACAAATGTAACGCTTCAACAAAAAGGGAGGATAAATGATGGATAACCAATATTTCGTAGGTTGGGGTACACTGGCATTGATAAATGCTGGACTTGCGCAAGGCAAGAATAGGACGGGTTTAAACTGGTTTTTGCTTACGCTTATATTAGGCCCTTTAGCAACATTAATTTTGTTACTTGTTGAAAAAAGAGAACCGCAGTAGTAATTATTCTATTTTTGAAAAGAGATAGAAACATCAGATTTTCTATACACCCTTGTTTCCCGATTGTAATGTTTGTAATACAACTGCAAAAGAGGCGCCATTGATTACCTAATGATTTTATAGTCGATTTCTAGTAAGCTTATAACAGACAACAAGAAAGGAATGATTCAGTAATGTTGAAAAAAAGTATCGTGTTGTTCTTTGGGATGATGATGATTGCGCTGCCAGCATCTGCAGCTAACTATACAGTAAAAAGTGGGGACACGCTTTGGGCGATTGCCTCTAAAAATCAAATCGGTCTAAGTGAATTAATTGCATTAAACCCTACATTAAAAGATCCGGACATGATTCATGTCGGAGATGAAATTATAATTTCGCAAAATGAACAACAAGCAGTAGAAGAGCAAGTCGTAAGCCTCGTGAACAAAGAACGTGCGAAAGAAGGCTTAGCCCCACTTTCGATGGATTGGGAGCTAGCACGTGTGGCAAAATATAAATCACAAGACATGAACGACAAAAATTATTTCAGTCATACAAGTCCAACATATGGCTCTCCATTTGATATGATGAAAAATTTCGGTATCAGCTATAATGCAGCCGGTGAAAATATTGCAAAAGGTCAAACATCTGCTGCGCAAGTAATGGAAGCATGGATGAATAGCTCAGGTCACCGAGCAAACATTATGGATGCGAAATTTACGCATATTGGTGTAGGCTACGTTGAAGATGGTAACCACTGGACACAAATGTTTATTAAAAAATAAAACACCTCAAATTGAAAAGCCGTTCAACTTTTACGATAACTAAAAGTTGAACGGCTTTATTTTTATGTCTACTTAATTGAGGAGAATCTTATTTTACGCCTGGCACCCAACCGACATTACGTTTCATTCGAATCATTAAAGGCTCTGGAATAATATTATCGCGACTCATATCCATTTCCGTAATCACTGGTTCACCAGCTACTACTTTTTCTACCCAGTGTGGCTCGATTAATAGCTCACGGCCAAGTGCGAGTAAATCAGCACCTGTTGACATCGCTTCTTTCGCATCTTCTGGTGAAAAAATCGAACCGACGCCGACAAGCGGTACACGCTCCCCAATGACACGTTTTAAAATGGTAATTCGGTTTTCTTTTTCACCGCTATAACGACGCGCTTCTGCACGGAAATCACCTAATGAAATGTGTAGGTAATCGAGCTTTTCATCTGCTAAACGGTCTACAAGCTGAACCGTTTCATCTAATGTGATGCCGTCTTCCTCAGGCTCTTCTGGGCTAAAACGATAGCCAACGATAAATTGGTCATCCGCGTATTGCGCTTTTGCGCGGTTTACAGAGTCGATAATTGCTAATAAGAAAGTCATGCGTTTTTCAACAGAGCCACCATAGCGGTCTGTGCGTTTATTTGTAAAGCCTGAGAAGAATTGTTGTAATAAATACGTATTGGCACCGTGAATCTCTACACCGTCAAATCCTGCTTGAATTGCGCGACGTGTTGTTTCACCAAATGCAATTATGATTTCCTCAATTTCTTCGACCGTTAAAGCGCGTGCCACACCGCCATCAGCTGCTATTGTTTCACTTGCGCTTACGATATCGCCATTAGGTACAAGATTACGTCCTACTTGGCGACCGCCGTGCTGGATTTGTAAAATGGCCTTAGCCCCACCATCATGAATCGCATCAGCAATACGTTTTAAGCTTGGAATAAATTCATCGCTATGCCCCGAAATTTGACCTGGGAAGGCTTTCCCATTAGGAATCACGTAAGCACATGCTGTAATCACGGCACCGACGCCATATGAGCGCTCACGGTAATATGTAATCTCCGCATCGGATACGGTATCATCCGCATTTGCTGAGTAAGTTGTCATTGGTGCCATCATGTAACGATTTCGAATCGTGACGCCATTTTTAAAAGTAAATGGTGTTAAATAAGTTGTCATTTTGTTCACTCCCTCTAAAATAAGAGTAAGTTTCTCGGATTTAAAAGTCAAAGATTGTGTTTTATTAGAGCTTCCTTTCAATATTAGAATGTATCAATAGGGAAGAATTTAATGGATTATTTATGCAAATAACATTGTTTTTAAGGATTTATTGGAATTTAATGTAATGGATGTTAAAATGACATAAAAAGTAGACCTAACAGATTTTCTAAAAGTATTTAGTATAAATAGGTAGGAGCGATAATTACATATGAAAATTTGTTCGGATTTTGCAGAAATAATACCGATTGAGCAAGAATGGAATGGAAAATTACATAAATTTGATCAGGACTCTTCGCCGAAAGCTTGGGAAATGTATAGTAAGTATTATAATAATTTCGATGCTTTAAAAAATCCTTCTTTAAATAAAAATAGACTGATATCAGTAGCTACAGAAAGAAACATAAATTTTAAAGTAGCAGGAGATTGCTCATTTAATTTTAATCCTATTAAAGAAAAGTGCTTTAAATCTATTATTGGAGATAATCAGAATGTATTAGATCAATTAGCAGAATGCTGCAAAATGCATCATTCGTTATATAATTTCGACTTAATGCCGGTGACCGGGGGCTTAAATAATATGAAGGGAAAATTAAAATACGGCGGTAAAAATAAAATTGTAAAAGTACATATGTCAAGAAATGCACCTAAAAACGGTCACCTAGACAGATTAGATACTTATATCTATTTTTTAGATTTTTCAATGAGCCGGATGAAGGAATTAAAAGATTGTAGGGATTTGAAAATGATAGGAGAGTTTTATAATAATAGTATTTTTACGTTTTCCATGAACACTGAAAATTTTTCACTGTTGTATGAAATCATAGGAAATTATTCATCTATTTATTCGTATTGTGAGACATTTTATAATCTTAAAGATAAAAAATTTATCGACAAGCTTATTACAAATGGGGGAAAACCTATAGAAACTGTAGAGGATGTAAAAAATTATATGGATTTAGCAAATGAGTTTTGGCGTATTAAAAAACAGTTTTTAGAGAATAAAGGATGTATTAGTTAACTGGAAAATCTGATTATAGTTACAGCTTTCCCAATAGCTAGTTTTGAACAAATAGCTGTATCCATATTACTTAACATTTAAAAATGTACTAATTAAAACGGACTAGAGAAAGGGGTATTCATGTGAAGAAAATTTTATTGTTGGTGTTGGCGATATTATCAATCACGCTATTTACAACGCAAGCTCATGCAGAAACTAAAAAGTTTTCAGATTTATCAACGAAAAATACACATTACGAAAGCATTATGAAAGTTATGAACCAAGGTTTAATGAATGGCTTTTCAGATGGAACTTTTCGACCCAATGATTTAATTTTAAGGAGACAGGTCGCAGTTATTATAGATAAGGAATTCCCGCAGTTAATTATGAACAAAAATAAAATGGACAAATATAGAAATATCACGCTACTGGTAGATGTTTCTAAAAAGGATAATGCATATTCGTCTATTAAAAAAATGTACGAATCCGATTTAATGGAAGCATCTTATATAAAGGCTGAAAAAAAGAGTTATTTTAGACCAAATGCTCCTATTAAACGAGAGGAACTGGCGGTAATTATTATGAAGGCATATGGTGTAAAATCCGATTTTGTTAGTAAGATGATAAACAACCATGAGCCTATTACGAGAGCACAATTTGCATCTATTATAGTTCATGCCCAAGACAATATGAGCGAAGCGCATCGTCAAATGTATAATTTAACAATATATAAATATTTAGAATCGAAAGATGTCCCATTACCAAAAGGCGTAACGGATGGACAAGTATTAAAAAAACAACAAGAACTACAGTTTAAAGAATATCTGAAAACAAATAAAATATCCGTTCAAAAAGGATGGCATGCAATGTTTTATGGGAAGTATGAATTTTCACAATATATACAATTATACTCTGAGAGATTTAACATGACTGAAAAGGTATTTGTGAAATTAATTAATAGACTTGTTGAAACAGGAGAAGTTTATACAGGAGTAGTAGACGAATTCAATGATTTTCGATTATATTATGATTTCGAAAATGGTCGTTTGTATAAAAAAGAACCTGGTGGGATTTAATCAAAAACAAAGAGATGAATAAAAGACTATCCGCTGCATTTATAGGATTGTAAATTTTCATCAAAATAATACTAAATTCTTGTGGGGATTTTGGATGCTTCTTGAAATAAAGGCTAACATGATGGAGTTATTTTAATAAATAAAGTCAGTAAACGTCGTTACATGAATCGTTTACTGGCTTTTTAATTTATACTTATTGTAAATAGTAGCACTCATTTTGATGAAGGTCATAAAAAATGGAAATTAAGTTTCCTTTTAGCCTCCGATTGACAAAGAACCAACTGGCGATCAGTTTAATTCAATTATTCGCTTAGAAAGCACTGCGCAGGGAAAACCATTTAATCCAATGATTAATGCAGGTGCGATTACCATTGCTTCCATGTTACCTGGAAAATCTGTAAAAGACCGAATCGATTATGTTGTCGACTTTTTACATCGTATTACAGGTAGCCCGCATCAAATCAACGAGGCTGTTTATCATTCCGAAATGAAAACAACTCATCGGAACCGCGCGATTGCCTATTATTTAAAGGCAAATGATTATTTGTTAGGTGATGTTGAAGAAGCGGTAGAAACATATATCCATTTATGCTCGCATGAAGTTTCTACTAAGAATCTTGCAAAAATAGGGCTAATGCTTGCAGGAAATGGCCTATACCCTTTAACAAATGAAAAGTTTATAACAGATAAAACTGCAAAAGTTACGAAAGCTTTAATGACCACTTGCGGCCTTTATAATGCTTCAGGAAAGTACGCTGCTTCGATTGGTATTCCAATGAAAAGCGGTGTATCGGGCGGTGTTTTATGTACAGTATCCAACGGTATGATTGAACAGCTTGAAGGGGAAATCGGGATTGGTGTTTATAGTCCTGGAATCGATCATATAGGGAATAGTGTTGCGGGGATGAAATTTCTTGAAAAACTTTCACTGAAGTATGATTTAAGTATTTTTAAATGATTGTGTGTTGGATTGGGGGGGAACGTAGCGCTAATTAATTGGAACTAATATTTGCGTACAAATCTTAAAGTTGAGGGTAAGGTAGGAAGTTGTCCCAAAAGAAAAAAATCGGTACCGGGTGCAAAAACGATTCTGAATTATTTGTGCGCCCGGCACATTATATGACACGTATTTCTAGGGAAAGCTAACAATTAAGCGATTCCTTGAAATGAAGTCTCTTAACAAGCGATTTTTCGGATTCTTGTAATGTTAGAGACTTATAATATTAAAACGCTACTAACTGTGTAAGTGCAGCTAGGAGCATTTTTTTTGTGATTATATTTGTGAGATATGTTTAATTGGTTAAATTCCCATATTCATTATATTGCTAGTTTGGGTAGAAATAACAGTAGCTTTAATATGTTGTTGAAGTGTAATCACCAATTTCACATTCTAGAGCTTTACACAATGCGCCTAGCGTTTGGCGTTGGAACCGTAGTCAAAACCGTATTCACTAGAAATTTATGTGTTTTCGAATTAATGAATAAATGACTATCTAGTCAGTCCGTCATAGTGGTTTTTTTACTATTATTTTACGCCTGGCACCCAACCGACATTACGTTTCATTCTAATCATTAGCGGCTCTGGAATAATATTATCACGACTCATATCCATTGCAGTAATAACTGGTTCACCAGCTGCTACTTTTTCTACCCAGTGTGGCTCAATTAATAGCTCACGACCAAGTGCAAGTAAATTAGCACCTGTTGCAATCGCTTCTTTCGCATCTTCTGGTGAAAAAATCGAACCAACGCCGATAAGCGGTACACGACCCTTAATGACGCGTTTTAAAATTTTAATACGGTTTTCTTTTTCACCGCTATAACGACGCGCTTCTGCACGGAAATCACCTAATGATAAGTTGTCATTTTGTTCACTCCCTCTAAAATAAGAGTAAGTTTCTCGGATTTAAAAGTCAAAGATTGTGCTTTGTATTTCCCGCGGCCATTCATAAAGGGGAAAATAGTATAATCTTAAATAAACAATCTATGTTTTCATGATAAGCTTTAAAAAAATTCCACGAAATGAAACCTTTTCACTTAAACCGAACTCTAAGTTAGTAGGAGGGAATGCAATGGAGCACTACATACAACAAGCACTTGCCGGAGATGAGATTGCAATCGCGCATTTAACAACGCTGCATAAACCGAGATTACTCGCTAAAGCATATACATATATGAAAAATAAGCAGGATGCGGAAGATATTGTGCAAGAAACGTTCATCAAAGCATTCGCGGCGCTACCTCAGCTGAAGGAGCCGAATTATTTTGCGACGTGGCTCTACAAAATATTGATGCGAGAAAGTCTTTTTGCGTTAAAAAAGAAGGAGCGCACAAAGCTGTTAGAGTCAGAAATCATGCAACAGCTTCAGCTACTCGATCAGGAAAATAGTGATGATTATAGCACTTTACATCAAGCCGTTGCAAGCTTAAAAAAAGACTACCAAACGGCGATTGTCTTGCATTACTTTTATGATTTTAAAGTATTTGAAATCGCGGAAATGCTCGGAAAGCCTAATAACACGATTAAAATGCATCTGCACCGCGGGAGAAAAGCGCTACGCCTAAAGCTAGAGAAAAAAATGCAACAGCCATTACAAAAAAAGGACGTGAAACGCATGTTAAAAGCGCAATTATTTGAGTTAGCAAAAAACTTTGCAAAGGTACCTACAAACTATGAGTTAGAGCTTGAAGACTATCAGGAGCACGGAATCGCTTCGTTCATGTGGAAAGGGCAAAGCAAGGATGAAGGCGTTTTTGTTCGATTAGATGACAAAGGACGACTGGATGATTTTGCGAAAAATCCAACGATACAAGGGCCACAGCTTTCAGAACAACTTAAGCTTGAAATTGCCGAGCAGCTGCTACGTGAACAATACCCGGAAGCACTTTCATACTATACACTTATAGAACAAAATAAAAAAGAAGCGAGTACAAGCTTTAAGTTTGGCCAAGTAGTGGGCGGTCTTCCATTAAACAGATTTTATTGTCTAATGGAGGTGACCGATCCAGGCGAGGTGGTAAATTTTACCTATACAGGCTATATGGAAAATCCGCCTCAAATGCCAACGGAGCTTTATCCGACAGAACGTATTTTAAAAGCGTTGTACGAGGAGGAGTGGACGCTAAGTGCTACAAGCTTTAATCAAAAATACGATTCTGTTTCAGCGTCAGGTATTTATGCAATCTATGACTCAGCGCTATTAAAGCAGGCGTATGATGCGGTGAGCGGTAAACCGTTATTTGAGTATGATGATGAGCGAAAGCCAAGCTATGTGCCGTTTCCAAAGGTAGAAGCACTGCCGAAAAAAGACACAATAGAAGAAATTTTTGGCATCAATGAGCAGTGGGAGCAATATGAAGAAGAAAGTATGGATGAGGCGTATGAAGAGCTCAACTGGCGCTCTAAAGGCTGGCAAGATTCTGAGGGGAAATCCTACGAGCATTTAATGAAAAATAAATTTGAAAATCGGGTAAAGGCAAAAGTGGACAAACGTACGAAGCGCTTGGATAGTTTCATTTGGTTTGCTGAAATTGAAGGTGAGGCGAAGCTTTCTGAAGAGGAATGTTTACAAATTGCCGCACAGTTTATTCAAACGTACTATCCGGAGTATACACCATATTTACATGTAGAGATAAAAGATGAAGAGGACATAGAGGAAAACCGCGCCTTTTTCCGATTTGTAGTGCAGAAGAATGGATTTTTCGTTGAAAATGAATTTTTCCATATGAATATTAGTAAAAAAACGGGCGATATTTTGATGTTTTTAGCACCGAATATAGCGGTTGAAGATATCGAAAAGTTTGAGTCAAAAGCGATTAAGCCTATTAAAGAATTGCTGCCACTAAAAGACTTAAAAGTGCAACTGGAGTGGGACAAGGTGTACGGGAAAACAAAGCAGGATGAGGTCGAGATGCGTGTTATTTACCGTATTCAGATGACGGACGGTGCTTTTATTAAAGGGGTTAATGCGGGAAGCGGAGAGGTTATTTATAGTGTAATATAACCAAAAAGCAGTGCGGCTTTATTGGGGAAATTCAATGCTCAGTTTGTTAATGGTCCTAGTAAATAGTTAAAGATCTTCGAAAGTGAGAAAAATTAAAGCCTTCCACAAGTAATATAAACTGTGGAAGGCTTGTTTTTTATTTGTATTTAATTTCTACTTTTACACCCGACGTTAATTCATTAGTGACTACTATATCTTTATCTTTTTCTAAATCATAGTCGATTTCTTTAATCTTCCCACCTACATAACAAGCAGTTATAGCCAGCACGTTTTTAGAATCTAATAGATTTTTTAATTCCGCTGTATGTTTTTTAGGAACGTATCCGATATGATGTATTTCTTCATTGCCATAATCAATAAATACTTTTATTGCGTTTGGATCGTATTCGTTTGTTGGCTCAGGAACAAATGAAATTTCATTGTCCTTAAACTCTAAATCTACAAATTCTGATACTTCAAAAACATATTCTAATATATCTTTATTCGTAAATCCACCGTAAAGTTCTATTAAGTTTTCTTCACAATACAATTTCCCGAAACGTCGCAGTAGTTTTTGAATATCTCTATTTTTATCATTGTGCTGCGTTACGCCAGCAACATTAAATGTAAAACGTCTTGAGTCGACTGTTGGTGTTGGGATCGCTTTTTCTTGTTTGCTGGTTTGTGTAGGTTTGTATTCCTGCTTTTTGTGTATTTCTACTGGTGTTGCTACTTCAGCTTCTACTCGTAAATCATCAAAAGTTTCGTTCCTTTTTTGTATATCGATGTTCTTTGAAGCGGAGTATGTAGGACGCTCATAAGTTCGATGCTGTGTATGATTTGCCTTCTTTTGAAATGCTTTTTTGTATAAAAGAAAGGTTGGTATACCTAAAATTATTAAAATGATTATACCGGTTACTAATCCAATGCTCTCACTATCCATTAAAAAACCTAGTAGCATAAGGACCCAAAATATGACTGCGCTAATAGCAGTAACTTTTAAAATAAAGTTTAATAATTGATTCAATGTTATCATCTCCTGTTGTTTAATACTAACGGATAACATTTGTGATTGTACATGGTAAAAAATAGATTAAAAGGGTTGGGAAAGGGGGGAGTGTCAATTTATTTGCGGTGTCGTACTTGTACGGCTAACAAAAAACCTCCAACTGAATTCATCTTCATGATTGACTCATGTCAGTTGAATTCGTTGAAGGTATTGGTAATCCGACACGATTCCTACTGTTTTTGCTTTTTCTAAATTTAAAAGGAAAATAAGTTGACATTTAAAATGAACTTATGATATTATTAAAAATTTGATAAAAAACAATATCCATGTTAAGGTTAAGAAGGTTACATATATGGAGGTGGATTATTTGTTTCAAATTGGCGAAAACATTATTTATCCAATGTACGGAGCAGGTATAATTAAAGGTGTAGAAGAAAAGGAAATATCAGGGGAAAAACATCAGTGCTATATCATAAAAATGTCAATCGGTAATATGCAAATCACGATTCCTACTGATAAAATATTGAGTTCAAGTATACGCCCTGTTACTGACATAATTGAATTAAAACGCATCATACACATTTTTCAGCATGGAGTATCAGATAAATTACTACCGTGGAGACAAAGACATAAAGTGAACACGGACAAAGTAAAAACGGGTAAAATACAAGAATGTGCTGAAGTTGTACGTGATTTAATGCGTATGAAGAAAGAAAAAGCATTAAATACAAGCGAAAAAGAAATGTTAGCTCACGCATATGAATTTTTGATTAGTGAACTAGGATTAATTAAAGGGATTACTGAAAATCAAATAAAAAGTTTCTGTTAAGGTTAATTTGAGACTTCCACAAACTGGCGCATTTCTTTAATAAGGAGTGTGCCTTTTTCTATTAAAGGGCCATATTGTGAAGTGGGAATCATTATTTATTCTCAAGCATTCAATAATGACGCAAGATTTTAATATACCGGGTGCACAAGCTAAGGCTGTGTAGGGCTTTACTCTTTTAAAAATCACTCCCTAACCGTCAACCATAGAAGTAAACAAAAAAGCAATAGTATAAATTGATTTTTGATTGGCTATTATAATCGAGTACGAAATAAAGGCCATATAATCTTTCCGAAGTAGCTCAGTGGTAGAGCAATCGGCTGTTAACCGATTGGTCGTAGGTTCGAGTCCTACCTTCGGAGTTTAAAATCGAATTGAATTTCCAAATCTCAAAGAAGGGAACGCTATTCTTGAAAAAGATAAGCGTTCTTTTTCATTACTATCAATAAATTAGCTTTAGTGAAATAATGTGGCTAGGAACCAGTAATAATATCACCATTAGAGTACGCTGGAAATAGCACAGCGTCATTTGAAATTGCTGGGAAATCTTATAGCAAAGGATATGTATTAAGGGATACTGAATATCAATTATTTAATTAAAATGGACAATATAGTTCCTTAACATTTGATATTGAGAGAGGGCGATGTATTTTCCAGATTTATTAGCAGATCACAAGCATCAAGCAAATACTTAAAAGCATCTTTACAAAAACGTTCATTATATGTAATATATGGATAATTAAAGAATTAACGTTGATTGGAAGTAGTAAGGAACACTTATTGTAGAGAGAGCTGTTGGTTGGTGAGAAACAGTCAATAATTTCCTGAACTCGTCCAGGAGTATTTATTCTGAAATTAAGTAGGGATAAACGGCAGCTACCGTTATAGCTTAAGTGAGTTAATTTTTTACATTGACTAATTAGAGTGGTACCGCGAATTGAACTTCGTCTCTTTGTTGAGACGAAGTTTTTTTATTTTTTTAGGAGGGATTTTATGTTGGTAAGAAAAGCTATTGGGAAAGAAGATGCATTAAAAATTATTTCAGTTATGACAAATGCAGAAAATTCGGGTTTCATGTTATTTGCACCTGGTGAAAGACGCATGGAGGAGGATTCAATTTGCAAATTTATAAATTCAATTAATAATGCGCCGAAATCTGGGATTTTTATTGCTGTAGAAGAGGAAGAAATTTTAGGTTACCTTATGATAAAAGGCGAAAATTTGTCGCGTACATCTCATCGTGCTTCCATTGCAATCGGGGTCCACTCGAATAGTAGAGGAATAGGTGTGGGAACAATACTTTTTGAATACATTATAAATTGGGCAAAACAAGAGCAAATTCATCGATTGGAATTAACAGTAATCGAGAATAATGTACAAGCCATTCATCTATACAAAAAAATGGGCTTTGAAATAGAAGGTATCAAAAAAGATTCACTACAAATAAATGATTCTTATGTAAACGAATTATACATGTCTAAATTACTTTAATAGATTAATGGATTATACTAACTCGATTATTTTAGTTAAAAGGAGAAGACGATATTTTACGATTTATAGCTTTAAGTTCGCGATATTAGGTTATTTCCAGCCCAAAAGAGGTATTGGTATTTTTGCAACATTTGAAATTAAAATTAAGGAGAAAAAAATGTTAATTCGAAATTATACTCAAAATGATGAACAAGGTTGGCTCCGCTGCCGGGTTTTGTCATTTTTAAATACCGCCTATTATGACAATGTTCTAAAGGAAAAAGAAGTATATGAAAACCCTTCAATTGAATTAGTAGCTATCATGGATAACCAAGTTGTAGGGTTAATTGATATTGAATATGAAACAGAGCCAAAGTCAGTTTGTACTTCAAAAGACAGTTTAGGTGGAATGATTTGGCATATTGCGGTTCATCCAGACTATCAACGCAAGGGAATTGGAGAAAAGCTACTAGAAGCAGCAATTGAGGAAGCCAAAAACTATAATTTAACGTATTTAGAAGCTTGGACAAGGGATGATGTGTGGGTGCAAACGTGGTATGAGAAAATGAATTTTGAACAAACAACTTCTTACTATCATTTATATTTAGAAGGAAATGAAATAAAGTCCCTTTCACTTTCAAAGCGTACAAGCTTTTATCCTGTTACAGTGTTTGCACATTATACAGGGAACGACATAGAAGAGTTTGAAAGTCTTAAAAGGAAACACCTTTGTGTTTGTTATGTTAAAGAAGTCTTATAATTCAGTAACTCCCAACTGAAAGGGGAAAATAATTTGAAACAAATGCTATTAATCATTGATGTACAGCAAGAACTAATTGATGGGAATCAAGAAGTGAGTCCGATTTTTTATAAACAGCAGCTTGTTAGCAATGTTAATAAAGTGATTGAAATGGCAAGAGAAGCAAATGTTCCTGTTGTGTTTGTAAGGGATCTTGATGTTGCTAAAGGAAAAGGCGATGGATTTCAAATACACAATGAAATCAATGTTCCCACTGGAGCAAAGATTTTTGATAAATCTGCAACAAACGCCTTTTATGGAACAGGGCTTCTAGAGTATTTAAAGTCACAACAAATTAAACACATTGTGATTATGGGCTGTGAAACACAGCACTGTATAGATAGCGCGGTTAGAACAGCAACTATAAGCGGATTTGATGTAACATTAGTAGGTGACGGGCATTCAACAGTGGGCAATGATGTTTTAAGTGCAGAACAAATCATAAAACATCATAATACTACACTTCACGGCCACTATAATGTTGATCATTTTTCAGTTGTCAGAAATTCTAGTGAAGACTTGTTTTATCCAACTCACGATTCCTATAGGTAATAATCTTGAAATAAAGAATTTTGTTAAAGCGCGCATTTCTACAGAAAGAAATACGTTCGTAATTAATTGGGCCAGATTGTAAAGATTTTTCATTTTTATTTAAACCATTATAGGATCGCTGGGTTCATGTGCTATAAACACAACGAGCGAATACCTATTTTAGGTATTGGTTTTTTTGTTTGGTGAGCATACATTTCCAATAGCACTTTGTTTAGCGTGTCCGTGAGGAGGTAATTTTATGAAACGATTAATGAATAAGATTGCGATTGTTACTGGCGCAAGTCGAGTAATGGGCATAGGTACTGCAATATGTCGAGAATTAGCCAAAGAAGGCGCAGACATTTTTTTCACCCATTGGTCAAATTATGATCGTCAGATGAAATATTTTAATGATGATGATTCCGTTTGGTCGCAACATCTTATGGAAGAGATCCGCAGCTTTGGAGTACGATGCGAATCAATGGAATTGGATCTTTCGCAATCAGATGCACCGAGGAAACTACTTGATGAAGTTAATGAGAGACTGGGCTCTCCATCAATCCTTGTAAATAATGCAACATATTCCGTTGACGTAGATTTTCGTTCTATAAATGCAAATATCCTTGATTCTCATTATGGTGTTAATATTAGAGGAACCTGTCTTTTAACTGTTGAGTTTGCTCGTCAAATTGAAGGAAAACATGGTGGTCGAATTATTAACATGGTGTCAGGCCAAGACAAATCACCTGAGCCTGGCAATTTGGCTTATGTTGCAACAAAAGGTGCTGTTTCTACTTTTACTAAATCAGTCGCTCTTGAATTAGCGCCACTTAAAATCACGGTTAATGCCGTAGATCCTGGACCAACTGACAGTGGTTGGATGAACAGTGAGTTGAAGGAATCCTTATTACCGAAATTCCCAATGGGTCGAATCGGTGAACCTAGAGATGCTGCAAAGTTAATCGTCTTTTTAGCAAGTGAAGAATCTGAATGGATTACGGGACAAATTATCCATTCAGATGGGGGCTTCTGGTGATTTAACGTATTAGTGGTCGCCAACTTTAAAAGGAGGAGTTTTATATGAAAAAAACAGCGGTTCTCATATATCCTAATTTTAGTGAATATGAATTAACGACAGCTTTATCTATTTTAATGCAAGGTGCCAAGCCTATAAGTATTATTTCGATAGATAGTGAACCGGTTAGAGGAGAGTCTGGTTTAACAGTAATTGCAGATTTAACAATTAATCAAATAAATTATGAAGAATTTGATAGTCTTTTATTAACTGGATGTATGGATATTTTCGATATTCTTACAAATACTACATATACAGACTTCATTAAAAAAATTTCAAATCAGGATAATTTCATAATTGCTAGTATTTCAAGTTCACCTGCTTTACTTGCAAAAGCGGGATTATTAAAGAATAAAAACTTTACAGTTGGTTTACTAGAAGAGGCAAGAAGAAAATCGGGATTATTCGAAGATGCAAATTATTTAGGTGAATTAGTTGTGCAAGATGGGAACATTATAACTGCGTGGGGATCTGCGTTTATTCAATTTGGTATTCTATTTGGAAAAGCATTGAATCTTCAATTTGAAGAAGGCTGGTATCATAAATAAATTAGGTTTGATCAGCTCACTTACAAAGTTATCTTAATTTAATAAATGATTGATTGGAGGAAAGGTATGAATTTTAAAGGAAAACTAATTGCTACCGGGAATACAGCCAATCTATATTTATGGAATAATAAAATAGTAAAGATATTTAAAGGAAATCCACCATCTACTGAATCGTTTTATGAAGCTAAGAAACAAGAGTATGCATTTTCCTGTGGACTTAATGTTCCTAAAGTCTTAGAGGTTAGAAAGATAAACGGAATACAGGCAATAATAATGGAATACATTAACGGTGAAACCTTGGGACATCATCTATTAAAAAATCTAAATGAGGCTGAGCGATATCTTAATATCCTTGTTAATATTCAAAAAAAAATTCATGAAGTCAAGGTAGAATCAGATGAAATTGAACCTATGGATATAAAAGTTCACCGTAAGATTGAATCGGCTCCATCTCTAAATCTAAGACAAAAAAAGGCGTTATTTAGTAGGTTAAATTCTTTAAAGTATGAACCTAGACTATGCCATGGTGATCTGCATCCATTTAATCTAATTATGAACGAAGATATAGTTAGTATTATTGATTGGGTAGATGCAAGTGCAGGGGACATTCGTGCAGACGTATGTCGTTCATATTTATTGTTATCTCAGCATTCCATTGATTTAGCTGAGTTATATTTAAAATTATATTGTACTAATATAAACATATCCAAAAGTGAAATACTCCAATGGATGCCAGTCAGTGCAGGAGCAATGTTAGACGAAAGGTTGTCTTGTGAAAAAAATAAACGACTAATGAACATTGTCAATCAGTTTTGTGATGGAAAAAGCTCTAATGACTTGCTCTAATATCTATATAATCTTAACGGGATACACCAGCTACTTTTTTGAACTAACGAGGCAAGTGAGTAGAATAGGGAGAATGAAAAGATTACTTCTAAAGATGCTTAGGAAAAAAGCTTGTTAGTGACCTGAACCATATTAATATAACCTCTAATTAAAGGAGTGTAATTAAAATGAATGGTGATGAAATTGTTTGGTTGGTTATATTATTGACTATTATAATTGGTGATGGTTTAGCATTGTATTTATACAAAAAAAGAAAATCCCTTTATGGGTTTCTGCAATCGTTATGGCTCTTTTAGTTCCGGTAATAGCCTATAGTTTTGTATCATTAGGAATTCATTATGGTAATAAAAATCCTGGAAATGAAGCTGCTGACGAATGGCAAGGGCTCGCTTTTGCAGGAGGTTTTATAGTAATAGTCCTGGCACTCAACGCAATTATTATGTTTGTCATAGGAGTTATCTTAAATATTTACACATTCATTAAAAAGAAACAAAACGCATAACTGCTTGGATTTTTAGCGTAGAATAATGCGTTCAGTGGTTTGGTAATGTAACTTAATACAACAATCCGGCGCAATTCTTTAATAAGGAGTGCGTTTTTTTACGTTAAAGATGGAGTAGTGTGATAAGAAATCTGTTATACAAGTCCTCGCGAAAAGGCACAAACGTTGTTTTGACAACATTCGTGCCTTATAGAAGTATTTACAAACTTTTTTTTGGAAACGTTATTTCGAATTTATTGTGGTCGCGTCAGGAAAATGCGGATTTACAACGTTAAGTACTTAATGCTACCAAACATGGGTTTGGGCACGTTTGATACGTTTTATCCAACTGCCACTAATGAAGATTATTTTAATATGTCTACTTCTTCTTTCTAAAATAAAAAAGACCACACGCTAGAGATGTGGTCTTACAAACTTATATACAACATTACTAATGGGGGGCTCATTTAAAATTCATCATAAGCTATTAGAACAAAATCTTCTTTACAGAGACCTTTTTTTTTCTTAACTTTATAATCTTTTATATTACCTATAAAATTACGTACGGTATCTTCCAAAGCTTGTTCTATAGTAATGCCAAATCCTATTCCACCTTCATAACCACCAAATCCTAATGAATCTTTTAGTCTAAGATTCGTAAATCCTGTAAATTTTTCATTCTCACCAATATTAGGTTGAGTATTTTGACTCTCATAAATTTTTACTTTAAAGGAACCGTAATGAATAGTATCTCCTTCGTATACGGTTTCAAAGAAATCTAAAGCAGTAATTTCAAACTCAGCTACACATTTCTCAATATAATCAATATGATCAATTTTAATGTCTTTCCAACTCAATAAATAACCTCCCTTTTAATCAAGTTGTTCCGAAAGATACAATTCTACCATCTGGAGCAAGATCAATGTATTTCCCATTTTTTCCAAACCTAAATAGTTCCTCTTTTAAAGTCCCATCCAAAGAAAACCCACATTTTTCATAAGAGGCAACTGCTCTTTTATTGAAACTAAATACCTGAAGCTTCACTTTATTTAAATTCATATAATTAAATATAAAGTCAATCAATATTTTCATAGAATCTGTTCCAAAGCCTTTTCCTTGGTATTCGGTTCCAATAGAAACACCGACATGACAAGTACTGTTTTTCCAATTCACTGAGTAAATAGATATTGTTCCAATAAAGATTTTTTTATCTTTCAGCTCAATTCCGAATATATATTCATCCTTTTCAGGGTTTACTTCACTTAGAAACTTTTCATGGTCACTTATAGTTGGCGGAAATGGAATATCATCATTCATTAATAATCGACTTTCCACAACATCTTCAATTGCATAGAAATTTTCATAATCATCTTTTGTAATTTTACATAAAACGATTCTCTTACCTGTTAAAAAATTTTCAATATAATGCTGCATCATTTTTTCCCTCCAATTAATTAGCAGGGGACAGCAGTAAGGGTTATTCTACTGAACCCTTGCGGAATTATTGCTTTTGTTCCTGTGAAAACGTCTAATGCAATACATGCCATCATGAGTTCAACTCCCATTACTTATGATAGTTAAAGTGTATATAAAATTAACAATTTTTTCAATCTAGTTATTTAGAAAGTCTATGCTTTGGTTCCCTAACTTACATTGGAACGTTATTTTGAAGATTGTAAATTATTTTACGCCACTAAACACAGCAAGCTCAAACCATTTAAAATAACAATCTGCATGTTGATAGCCAATCTCTCTTAACCAATTTACTTGAATATCGACACGTTGTAATATATTATCCTGTTTGTCTGGACGGCTATTGTATTCGGCAGCTACTTCTTCAACTGATTGATGATTATAATTCGCTAAGTGCTGAACGAATTGTTCATCATATAAGCTTTCTAATTTTTCTGTAGCTGAAGCAGTATGCTCAATATTTATAAAAATGCCACCATCTTTTAATAAAGTATAAATTTCAGCATAAAGTTTCTTCTTTTTTTCATGAGGTAAATGGTGAATTGCAAAGCCTGAAACGATACAATCCACTGAATTTGGCGCAACAAAATTACTTAATGATTCGCTAAAATCAGCGTGGATTACAGTACATTGATTTTGATAAGCAGCTAAATATTCTTTTGCTTGTTCAACCATTGGTTCAGAATGGTCGATAAATAGGGCATTTGCATTTTTATATGTATCTAAAAGTACCTTCCCTAAAAATCCGTTCCCACATCCTAAATCAATTACCGTGTGAACATTCGGAGTGAAATGCTTGATTACTTGAAGCATTACATTAATTTGTTCTGCTCCAAATGGAATTCCTCCTCTCACTTGTTCTAAATAGTGCTTCGTTACATCTTGTCTTTGCCATTGTGTTGTTTCCATTTCTTTCGCCCCCTTAGTAAAATAAAAAAAACTTCGCCTCATAAAAGAGACGAAGTTACATTCGCGGTACCACTCTAATTGATTAATTCAGTATTAATCCACTTAAGCTATAACGGTAGCTGCCGTTTATACTTACTTTAGTTCAGCATAAATACTCATGGACGAGTTCAGAAATTTATTGACTGTTTTGCACCAACCAACAGCTCTCTGGACAACAAATGCTTCCTACTACTTCCAATCATTGATTTATATATTGTTCTATATATTAATTTATTCCGAAAATTTTGTCGATTTAATATCCAGTAAGATTTTTAGTAGTTCCCAAACTGGTGTTGAAGTTACCCGTAAAAAGGATAAAGCCAATAATTTTTAACATAATAAAAGTAATATTAAAAATTAAAGGTGTGATTGGATTGAAAAGGGCAGTTTTTTTAGATCGAGATGGCGTAATAAATGAAGTGCTAACGGATCGAGTTAAATTTGTAAACGAACCGAATCAATTATATTTTTTACCTGGTGTAGAAGAAGCAATTAAAAGTTTAAATGAGTATTTTGATTATGTGTTTGTCGTAACAAATCAAGGTGGAATTGGATTAGGTTATATGAAGGAAAAGCAGTTACATAAAATTCATGACTATATGATCGTTGAACTGGAGAAAAAGGGAGCAACAATTCATGAGGTTGCCTATTGTCCGCATAAACCAAAGGCTAGATGTGCATGTAGAAAACCAAATAGCAAAATGATTTTAGATTTAGGCGAAAAATACAAAATTGATCTTGAAAAATCATATATGGTTGGAGATACGGATACGGATATTCAGGCAGGTAAAAAAGCAGGTACAAGAACCGTTTATATTGGCGAGAGTGATCCATTAGCAGATGCAGTGTGTCCAAATCTAAAAGAGGCAGCACAATGGATTATTCGTGATATTAAAAATGATAAGAAATAACCCACAGTATATTATCTATTGTGGGTTTTAATTGAGGTGTAATAAGTGTCCCAGCTGGTCTCGAATCAGCGACCTCCACCTTGTCGATTTTGTTACGAAAATTAGAGCTTAAAATCAGATAATTGGCAAACCTCCTAGATTTTTTACATAAATAATGCACCATCACACATTCTATAAAGAGGAGGTGTGAATATGGGGAAGAAAGTTTCGAAGGCGAATCATGGAAAAACAGGAGTCGAACTAATAAGTGAAGCATTTGGCATGTCAAAAAACGATAGCGAAGCATTATTAGCACAGGCGTCGGAAGTTCAAACTACCGATATTCCTTTAGGGAAAGATGATGTATACGCAAGGGATAGTACTACAACAACTTTGAACAACTTACATGAAGATAATACATCTGCCATTTTAGATCGAAATGGGCCGAGGTAATTATTAAGTGGATCAATTGTGATTTAAGGGCAATTCTTCCTTTAGAATAAGTAAAGCTTTACAATACCTTAAATTGAGAGCTTGTGGAACTCATTCCAAAGGGAAAACCTGTAAACGTAGATATTCCAACGTTTACAGGCACTTTAAATGAGGGTCCCGTAATGCGGACATATGAGTATAAAGGTGGTCTATATTAACCTTTGTCTGTCTGTCTTAAATTTTAAGGAATGCAAAAATGTAGAGCACTCTAAAAGAAATGAAATAAAATCAATAAGTTTTTTCATCATCACATTAGCACATAAATCCACTTTTTTGTGGAAGGCTATTTTCATGTGGAGGTGTAGAAATGGGAAAAAAAGCGTCGGGTGTTAAGGACGAAACAGCTAGCCTTCCATGGTGGCAATTATCCCTGATCGGGGTAGGTTGTATCATTGGTACAGGGTTTTTCCTGGCATCCAGTATTGCGATTAAAATGACAGGTCCATCTATAATCCTAGCCTTTATAATGGCGGCAACGGCAACGTATATCGTGTATGAAGCATTAGCTAAAATGTCTGTCAAAGATCCACAGAAAGGGTCTTTTCGGACGTATGCGAAAAAAGCGTATGGGCGTTGGGCTGGTTTTAGCAGTGGTTGGGTTTACTGGTGTTCAGAGATATTAATTATTGGCAGTCAGCTTACTGCCATTTCGCTATTAACTAGGTTTTGGTTTCCTAACGTTAAGTTGTGGATATTCGCATCCATTTATGCAGTTCTCGGTCTCATTGTTCTGTTTATCGGGGCAAAAGCATTTGGAAAATTAGAAAGCGTATTTGCGGTCATGAAAATTGCTGCAATTTTGATGTTTATTGTAATTGCGATTTTAGCGCTGACGGGGGTAATTGGCGGGAATTCAAATGCTAACATGCCCGGGACTGTAAAGGGATTTTTCCCGAATGGTTTCATCGGATTTTGGAGCGCTCTTATATTCGCTTTTTATGCTCATGCTGGCATTGAAGTAATGGGCATCATGGCCATCCATCTTAAAAAGAAAGAGGATGCGCCTAAATCGGGTAAAGTTATGTTAGGCCTGCTTGGCATCATTTATGTTACCGCACTTTCGTTGGCGCTATTACTGAAGCCATACGATAAGTTCAAAGAAAACAAAAGCCCGTTTGTTGAGGCTTTATCAGGTATCCATAATATCGAATTTTTCCCGCATGTGTTTACTGCAGCCATTATTATTGCAGGGTTTTCAACGATGTCTGCATCCCTTTTTTCGGTTACCACAATCCTTGTAACAATATCTGAAGACGGGGACGCTCCGAAAATTTTTAGTCAACAAAAGAAAAAGAAATTCAAAATGCCACTACCTGCAATTATGTTAACAACAACGGGACTTGTCCTTTCGATTGTTACTTCTTTGTTATTGCCTGATAAAGTGTACGAATATATAACGACCGCTGCGGCCTTAATGCTTCTTTATAATTGGCTTTTTATTTTAGTCATGTATCACAGGCTAATTGAACCGACCACTTCAGATAAAGTAAAAAGAATTATTGGCATGATACTAGTCGTTTCAGCAGTTAGTGGAACACTCTTCCACCAAACAAGTCGTCCAGGCTTTTTTATCAGTCTAGTATTCCTGCGAGTAATCGGGAGTATAGTCTTTTTTATGCGAAAAAAATGGGAGAAGGAAGAACCTCAAAATAACGCGTGATAAGCCTGAATTCCAAAATAAATACCGAACCCAATCATCGCAATGGATGAGATGACAGAAATAATTTTTAAAAATTTAGTTGATAATATCCTACGGGCGCCACCGGATAGAGTAGCCATGATTGTATCCCACAATAAAATTCCTAGGATGACGGCCAAGCTATTAATAATTATTTGGTTATCCGTACTTACTTTGTTTGTCTCGGCAAGAACGGACCCATAAATACCTAGCCAAAAAAGAATCGTAAGTGGGTTCAATAGTGACACGAGAAAGCCTGATAGTAAGGAATGTCTTAGACGAATTGTTTTTTTGCCGGATTTTAAAGCGATCTCAATTTTATGTAGAGAAAGTAAATTCTCTATCCCGGAATATGTAAGAACAAAACAACCAAAGGACCAAAGAATTGTTTTTACAAGAGGATATTCGATAATTTGGCCAATCCCGAAATAAACCATAGTCATATAAATAATATCTGCTGTTAAAGCGCCAATACCAAAAAGAAAAGCATGAAAAAAACCGTTTTTAATCCCAGTATCTAGCTGCGCTGCGTTGACAGGACCAATTGGCGCAGCCAAAGATACACCTAAAAAAATGTAAGCAGCTATTGAATTCAAAAAATAGCCCTCCCTAAAATGATGTCTATGCATCTTATTCAAAGAGGATGACTCGTACAACTATAAAAAAAATTTCTACTAAAGACCGTCCGTTTTTTCTACACCTATTGTACCTCCGCTCTTTCCTACTATAGTATTTATTCTCTCCACAATTTATTGACTATTTCCTTATGTTTTATTAATTTCAAATAATTTATAATATTAAGACGTAATAAACAAGTTGAAAAAGGAGCTAAATGGATTGAAACCGCTTCGCAATAATTTGTATGAAAAACTTCTTGTACAATGCAAGCCTCAACTCACTCTTGTTCTTATGATAACTTTATTATTTTTAGTAGCGTGTAACTCAGAAAATGACACAACAGCACCTGAAGAAAATAGCGAGCCAAACACTACTGAAACATTTACAGAAAACACCGAATCGACAAAGCCTACGAATGATGAAACATCAACCTCTTTTGAAACACCACAACAGTGTATCACGATTAAATTTGAAAAGGATGCTCTTATAAACGGCAATGAGCTCGCCCATTGTATGATGGCAACAATGCTGGCAGCGAAAACCGGATCACATTTTGCACAAACTTCTACCGCATCCACAAATGTCGACTTTAAATTTGACCCACAATATTCGATGTATGTGGAAAATGAAGACATGAGTATTATTATTCATGAAAATACAGGCTGGTTGAAACAGGAAGGGCAATGGATTGAAGAGGATGATACATCTGAAGATATGGATGTCATACTTGCAACAAATACAATCAAATTGACAAGAGTTTTTTCACATCCGTACATGATTACGCAATATTTAGCAGCTGTATCGCAATGGAAAGTGATAGATTTCGGAGAAGTACCTGATAATAAGGCATTTGTAAAAACGGCTTGGCAGCTTGTCCCAGAAGGCCCTGTCAACTTAGAGGGTATGACACTTTCGGATGTTGAGCTATGGATTACTGATGAATATTTAGGTGCATATTACGTTTCTACTGGTAATATTGCAGGCATTACTGAAACAACCAGTAATACGTTCACACAATGGGGTGAGCCCATTACAATACCAGAGCCATTTTAATTCATAGTTTAGACCACTCACTATTCATTTTGAGTGGTTTTTCTTTGTATGGATTGTTCCTAAACAAGAAGAGTCCATAAGAATTTAATCCCAGACCAAAAAGCTAAAGCTAAAATATGCTAAAATAATCTCGTACAGATGACAGAATTTTGGCGAATTGTCATAGTAAAACAAGAGAAATATTCACTTTCCCTTGAACAAGTAGAAAAACTTGCTAAGGAACAATTGAAGTTAGTTGAGTTTCCGGTCATTGAACAAAAAAAGCTCATTCCTGCATTTGCAATTGAGGAGATTTATATTAAAAATAACGGTCTTTCTACCTTACCCTATGAATTCTTTGTAGATGATAAGTTTTCTCTGCAAATGGACAAAGTGATAGAATGGGATGATCCTATTCAAGAAATTTTCCAAAGTAAAATAATAGCACTCATTGAAAATGTCACACCTGATCAAGCATTTCAGTGTGAACCACATCCAGATTTACGGCCAATCACAGAGGAAGAAATTGAAATGTGTGTTCGCAACATTAAAGATTTTTTAAGTCAAGAATACACGAATGATTCTGGAAAGTGGGTATTAAAGACTCTATATCGAGACAAGGGATACATCCATGCAACATTAAAAGCAAATGAACAGAGAGAACGTGTATTTAAAAGAAAAATGAAACTATTCATTGACTCAAAGACTTATCAAATATTAAATTACATGGATAATAAGCCGTTTTTAGAAATGTATATGGAATTAGAAGAAACAGAGGAAATAAAGGTTACAAAAGAGGAAGCATTTGAAAAATTAAAAGACTTCATTGAATTAAAACCTTTTTATAAATATGATTTTAAGCAAGGTTACTATGTATTGTGTGGAAAGTTAGATTGTCAATATGCAGTAAAGGCGAATAAAGGGGAAGTTGTAGAATTAAATGAATTGTAATTTTTAAGATGATGTTAGAAAAATCTAGGGATGTGCAAATAAATAATCTGTTTGTGATAATATTAATAAGAAGAATTCTTTGTTTCAGGAGGGTTATATGAGCTTGATAGCACAACATCCTTATATAAAAATTGAAAGAAAAGTGACAGGTCTTGAACAGTATCAAATTGAGCTTAACCGAATCATTTATTTATATAAGGATAAAGTCATTACGCAGTATAGAGAGTTTCCGATTAAGGATGTAACGGATTTTTCTTATCGGGTAATTGCAAATGAAGGTGGTATTCTCTATTTACACACGATACAAGGTGTATTTCCGTATATCGTAAAATCTTCACCAGAAGCTTTTATCACAGCATATAGAGCATATTTCAAGTGAAGGCCGTATTAAGAAAAGCTTATAGCGTACTATTTGGAAATGTTTAGAATAATTTACTGTTGCACTTAAAAAAATAACAACTTTAGTTGAATAATGATTTTTAACAATCGGGTGCGATTCTGAAAAAGAATCAGCGCTCGTTTTCATTAAACGTCATAATCTTGAATAACAGCATGTTTCTTAACAAAATAAAGCAGCATAATTTAATATGCTGCTTGCACGTTATTTATCCGCTTTCAACTTCAACGCTCGAAGTAATAGCACAATTGCATCTTGCTTTAAAGAACCGTCCTGTGAATATGGATCAATCGCAACATCTTTTGTGCGCGCTTCAAACCAAGTTGTGATCATCGGCTGTAGTGAAGGTTCGATATCTAATAACGTTGTTCAACGAGGACTCGAATTTTAATTCAAGCAGCTTTGCCCGTTTCGTTACGAGTGTTTCCACCGTAAAGGCACCTGAGCGAAGCTGTACATGCGTATCTTCTAACTTCTATACTAGCTACCAGATCCTATCTTGTAATATAACTTGTAGTTATACCAACAAAAAGTATTGTAAGAATAGAGAGTAAAAAAGTCTCGGAAGTTAGTAATAGACCCCCACATATAATCACAAAAGCATCAATGATTAAAATATAGATTCCTACATTTATGCCTGTTTTATCACATAAAAATTGGGCAATAAAATCTGTGCCGCCTGTACTTGTCTGAAATTTCAACATCAATCCAATCCCACTTCCTACTAAGATGCCACCTAGAATCGAACTATATAATGCTTCAACTTCTAATAGACCACCAACAGGCCTTAGAAAATCAATTAAAAAAGAAGAAATCAACATCCCGTGTAAATTATTATAAAAATAATTTCTGTTATGAAACCATGCAAATATAAAGATAGGAATACTTAATAAGATAATGATTAATCCTGTATTTAAATCCCATATGTAATTTAATATTAATCCGATACCAACTGTACCTCCATCTAATATCTCATGTGGTACTAAAAACAAATTTACGCCTAAAGATAGAAGAATGCTACCGAAAATGAGCGCAAAGCCTTTTTTTAGAAAGTACAGGGGACCACCTCTTAATATTACTTTTTAAAAATACGTATAAATAACAAAGGTATTGTGAAATCTCAATAATAAATATATGTTCGTTATTCAATCTAAAGAAGAAAGGTCAGATACAATTTTTAAACAGAACCTGTATTACCTGTATTTTTCTTGCAGACAAATCTTAAAATTGAGGTGTAAAGTAGGAAGTCATCCCAAAAGAAAAACCTATAAACGCTGATATACCAACGTTTATAGGCGTTTTAATGCTAAGGATAAAGCTAAGTTTGCGACATCCATTGGATCACCGATACGATCTAATAATTTGATATCTTTGTAAATATCGATTAAGGCTGCTAAAGCTTCTGGAGCATTGTTGATACGATTTTTTCGTAATACCATACCAGGTGCACCACAATTTCAGATGAATCAAGCTACTCAACAGGTTCTGAATTTGTAATTGATGGCGGATTAACAGCCCAGTAATCTCAGTGATTTTCAGAAGATATTAATTATACCCTCGAAAAGTTGGTTTTTGGCGGGCTATTTATTGCATATAGTATGGAATAATTGAATATTCTCTCAACGTATCGGAAAAAATAGGAATAAAATACAGAGAAAGGAGAAATAAATGAATTATTTTTCCGTTGTTTTATCTTGTCTTATTCTGATTCTTCTTACTGCGAGTCTCATGTACATTTTAGGTAGAAAAATTTCCTATAACTATATTTTATATAATGGACCTATTTCACTTGGGGTAGGGTTAATTTTTTTCTTAGGAAAAATAGTTTTCTTTGAGACCAGAAATACAATTGAAAGTGGTGCAGATATTGCAATTACATTAATTCTTCTATTTGTATGGTTAGTTGCACTTATTGAAACAATTGTCGTTGAAGTAATAGTGAATGGTAATGAAATTAAAACTTCAATAAGAAATATGCAAACTCAATTAAAAAGTTGGGACATTAAGAAAATAAAAGAAAGATTTTAAATTATTTTTTAGTTGATGGAGTTCGTTATGGTGATTAGTGGATACCTTAAATAAGACTGCTTTTTGACAGACTTCTCGCTTTGAGTAAGTTGGCCTTTTTGAGCATATGCATCGCTACTATTCCAGAGATAATTTGTTTGTGCGGATTTCTCCTTTTTATATGGACCTTTTAATAAAGAAAACGGAAGTGAAAACGATCTCCACTTCCGTTTAATTATTTATTTTTAATGTTGTCTAAATTCATTAATGGTCTTAATTGTTACTTTGACGTTTTTAATTGTTGTTGAGCCATTGCAACTAATCGTTTTGTGATTTCTCCGCCAACAGAACCATTAGCTCTTGATGCTACTTCTCCATCAAGGTTTACTCCGAATTCCTGCGCAATTTCATATTTCATCTTGTCTACTGCTTGGCGAGCGCCGGGTACGTTTAATGGATTTGAATTATTGTTTGAATTACTCATTGTGCATTCCTCCAATCAAGTTATCAGGTTTGTCGCCTGTGGAATTATTATGAGAGTAAAGCTTTAAATTATTCGTAACAACAGAAAATAAATAAACTAAAAAAAGTGGTTCATTATTACCTGTATACAAATTCAAGAAGAATTCCTGACATAATAGCTTACCAGCTACAAAAACGCTCAGATTATTTCTGAGCGTTTTTTTAATGAAATATTTTACTCTAATTAAGGTTCCTTCTGAAAAATGAAAAGTTACAGCGATAAGAATATACACGATTTTAGATGCTTATATAGTTCCAAAAGCATTATCTATTCTATGCGTTATATCTAAAATATCTTCATTAACAAATATGAAATTATCTCTGATTCTTTCATAACTTTTAACAGCTTTTTTTAGATGCTCATCTTCTTCAAGAATTCCTTCTAAGTAAATTTCCATTTCCTCCATTAAATCATATAATTTTTTATCAGAAAAAAATTTATACTTGCCATTATTCATCTTCAAATTTAAATATTCAAAACTATATTCACTCCAAAGTTCACCCTTGTTAATGGGCCATATGAAAAGAAATCTTTGCTCTTCTTTATCATTCCTATGATACAGCTTATCAGAACGTAACTCATATCTTTTAATATCTTTTAGAAGAATTCTTTTGTTATCTAGTATTAAAACACTCATTTAATATTCATCCTTTTTACATTTATTTATTTGAGTATATTAACCTAAAAAATTTTTATTAGTGTTTTTTTATAAATTCTTTTAAATATGAGAACATAAAAGCATACAGTCCAAGCGTTATTATCGGAGCGTGAAAGGCAAAAATTGAACATCGTTATGCATGGTATAGCAGAATTACTCACTTCGTTAAAAATGCAATCGCAAACGGGTTACAACTAACAATCACGAAGGACCATGAGGGGATACAAGGTTGGCATTATCAAATGAAACAATATCGCCATGCCCTTGAATCAAGGTTATAAAAAGTATGTTAGTAAGGGTAATTGTTACGACAACGGTGATGAAGAATTTCCTCGATATTATGAAATAAGAATTCCTCAACCTAAAAAAATTTGAACGTGTCGAACATTTTAAATTGGAGCTAAAAACTATATAGGCAAAATTAAAAATGAGTCCTGTGCAGTACCGAACTCATTTCACCCTAGCTGCATAAACGAAATAACCGTGTCTAACTTTTAGGGATCACTTCAACTTCTCCGCGTAATTTTTTTATCTCTTCTGTTTGCTTTAAAAATTGCTTCCAAATATTAAGAGAGTAACTTATAAATACCGAGTATTCTCCTTAACCATTTTGGGCATTCTAATTTGGCGAAGGAGGTGGACAGTTATGGGAAATAACAACAACAATAATAATAATAATAATGAGCTAAACAACAATCGCAATCGCAATCGCAACAACAACAACAACCAAAATAATAATGCAATTGAGTTTGGGGAAGACTTCAATTTTGACAATTTAAATGAGCAAAATTTGAATAAAAGCAATAATAATGAGCGAAACAACAATCGCAATCGCAACAATAACAACCAAAATAACAACAACAACAACAACAACAACAACAACAACAACAACAACTAGCAGTAATAAATACAGTCATTCCTAAAGTTAAATTTAGGAGTGACTGTATTTGTATTCCGTTTTTCCTGCTTCAGATTTACCGCCAAGCCTGTTCCATACACCCAAATTTTGTGGCTTTTTTTGAAACCCTTTTTGGAAATCATTACAATTAATTACGGTGTTATGTTAATATTGAAATTAATTTCATAATTTAGCGAAATATCTGAATATTAAACAACGTGGCTCCTTGGTGCTTTGTATCGTATTTTTCCAAAGGGTTATTTAATGCAAATAAAAGAGGGATAAAATGAAAAATAAAAGCTCAATGGAAATTAGTTTGTTCAAGGTTTATATATGGGCTCTTTCCTTTTTAAAGCCATATTCAATGAAAGTTTTACTATTAATCATTTGCGGGGTAGTTATCGCAGTAAGTGAACTTATCATTCCCAAAATGTTTGGCTTTTTTATCGACGATGTTTTAAAAAATAAGAATGTAAATTTATTTATTTATTGCCTATGTGCCATTTTATTCGTTTTACTACTAAAATTAATTGCGACAGCTTTAAAAGAATATTTGCAACGTTACATACAAGAAAATAGTGTGAGAGATTTACAGTGGAGTGTTGTATCGAAATTACGAGTTCTTGGCGCCAAATATCTGGAGAAAAACTCTACAGGGACAATATTTGCAATAGTAAACACTGAAGTTGCAGCTTTACAACAACTATATAGAAGATACTTCCCTGAAATGATCCAACATATTTTATTTGTTTCGATCGCTATTTATTTCATGTTAGATATCAGTCTTTATTTAAGTTTAACGATCATTCCTTGCTTTTCCCTGTACTACTTACTTGGCCCAAGTATTGAAAAGCAAGCTACTAATATTGGGAAAAAACTAGCGAATAGTCAAGTCGATTTGGGACAAAAATATTATGAAAGTGTCTCTTTAATCAAAGAACTGCATGTGTTTAATAGCTTTAAATGGGATTCAGATAAAACATTAAAAGAGGTAGGGAACAATACAGATTTATATTCGAAGCGGTATTGGTATGCTTATTTAAGAGGGTCGGTTCGACGTTTTACTTATTATTTTGGAGCGATTATTCTAATAATATTTGGTTGTTATTTAATAGGTGAAGAAACGATAACAGCAGGAGATTTTGTTTCGTTTTTACTACTATATTTAGCTACGATGCATAAATTAACATCAGTCATTACGCTTTTAACGGAGCAAAAAATGCTTATGTTTCAAGCGAGCAAACTTTATGAATTTACCCACTTACAACCAACAATTACTGAAATGGAAGGTGCTATCCATTTAAATAAGGTAGAAGGAAATATTAATTTCGAAAATGTGTCTTTTAGTTATACTCCGAATAATCCTATATTAAAAAATTTAAATTTTAATATTAAGTCTGGGGAAAAAATAGCATTTGTTGGAGAGTCAGGAAGTGGAAAATCTACAATCGCAAAGTTAATGATCCGTTTTTATGACTGTAATAGTGGGGACATCTCAATTGATGGCAATCCTATTAACTTACTAAGTTTGGAGTCAATTAGACAATCGATTGGTATTGTCTTTCAGGATGTATATATTTTTGGATCCACAATAAAAGACAATATTTTATTTGGAAATCCATCTGCAACAGAAGAAGAGATCTTTGAGGCATCAAAGGCAGCACAACTGCATGACTATATTATAGAATTACCAGATCAATATAATACGAAAGTTGATGAAAAAGGGGACACGTTATCAGGCGGACTCAAACAACGAGTGGGCTTGGCAAGACTGTTTCTAATGAATCCATCTATAGTAATAATGGATGAACCAACCTCTGCTTTAGATAATATCACTGAAAAAAGTATACAAAACTCTTTAGATCGTTTTCTAAAGGATAAGACTGTCATAACGATTGCCCACAGATTAAGTACAATTCGCGATTATGATCGTATCTACGTACTTGAGCATGGCATCATTACAGAATCTGGTTCACATGAGCAGTTACTAGCAAAGAATGGTCTTTATAAGAAATTTATATTACAAACGAAAGAAGCTGGGCTCGTATGAAGAATATGCATTGGATTTGGTCTTATATTAAAAATCAAAAGTTCCTCTATTTTTCTTCTATTTTTTTATTAATCATTGAATCGATAAGCTTTGTTTATTCAATAACGTTGCAACAATATATTATTGATCAAATCATTATGGGGTCAGATTTTGGTGGAATTTTAAAATATGTTCTATTAATTGCCCTATGTTATTTTATATTCGTAATCTTATTTGTTGTGAATCCATATATTCAAAGTAAAATTCATGGTCGTGTTAAATATCAATTAACTGAGCAAGGTTTATCAACTTTATATAGTACGCCCATCAATATCATTCAAAAAGAAAGAAATGCGAGGTATGTACATTTTTTTACAAATGAAATATCCATTGTTGCAAGATTAATAGGCGAAGATATTTCGGATATTATTAAGCACTTGGTAAGTACCATTATTATATGCGTGTTATTTATAAAGGCTTCTCCTATTCTTTTTTTATCAATTCTTATTTTATCTCTTTTCTATATAAAAACTGGGAAAAAATTATCGAATGAGCAAAAAACAGTTTCGAAAGATATTCAAAAGAAAAAATCTTCACTACTCATTGTATTGGAAGAATGTATCACATCTACTCGTGATGTGATCGCGAATAACCGTGGGGATTGGGAAAAAAAGAGATATCAAAACAGTTTTATTCAATACTTCAAAAGTGTCATGATGGAAGGAAAGCTAAAGATAAAAATGGTGTTTTCATTAGAATCTATCACTTCCATTGCACAGCTCATTGTCATTGGATATGGGGGTTACCTTGTATTTAAGGGGGTAATGTCAATTGGGTTATTAGTTGTGATATACCAACTGACATTAGAACTGCTGCACTCGTTTGGAAAAGTATACAATTTAATATTTTCATTTTCAGGTAAGATGGCTTCCGTTGAAAATATTAGCAATTGGTTTAATACAAAGCTAAAGCAAAGAGAGAATACGAAAACAATCTCCTCGATTGAGTCATTAACAATGAATAATATCTCTTTTCGTTATAATTCAGGGGGGAAATTGATATTTAAAAATTTTTCTTTAGATATACCAATTGGCAAGAAAATAGCTTTAGTTGGACTGAGTGGTAGTGGGAAATCAACTATTGGAAGTTTACTTGAAAATTTATATGAAGTTGAAGAGGGAAGTATACAGGCAAATAATATAAATATTACTGATATTTCAAAAGATATTTGGAAATCGAAAGTTAGTATTGTTTTTCAAGATCCGTACATATTTCCGGGAACTGTAAAAGATAATTTATTACTGGGGTATAATGGAATTACTGATACTCAAATAATGAGTTTAGTCAAAGCAATGTGTATTGATGATTTCATTCAGAAATTGCCGGAGAAGTATGATAGTTCACTAGGGGAGCGCGGAATAACGATTTCAGGCGGTGAAAAACAAAGGTTAGCATTAGTGCGTGCTTTAATTAGAGATCCAGAGGTATTAATTTTAGATGAGTCTACATCGGCATTAGATGTAAGTACAGAAAAAATCATTCATGAAAATCTTGCCATACTTAGAGAAAATAAAACGACCATTATTATTGCGCATCGACTCTCTACGATTAAAGATTCAGACATTATATTTGTTATGGATAAGGGGGAAATTGTAGAACAAGGTTGTCATGCTGAGTTATTAAAAAATAAATCCTTATATTATGAATTAGTGTTGAATGAGATGAAGGATAATAATTATTTAATATATCAGTAAAAAAATTTCCAAGTTTACAGGGAAATTAGGTTTTTTTCATAGAATTCTATCAATGAGTTCGCAGTTAACGAAATTAATAAAATTTACTAGTATTAAGGTCTGAAACATTAACATTTGTCAGTATTCTACGTGTTTTTAATAATGTACATTTGAATAGAGCGGTGCTTTGACAAGTTTGTTGTGAGCAATGGTTTTCAGAAGGCTGAGGGAAATACAACTAATGAGGTTTTCAATCTACAAAGTTTGGGGCTTAGTACAGATGAAGTAGAAAATTTATAAGGTTGGTGAATGAAATGAAACAACAGATTTTGAAAAAATATATCGTAATCACATCTGTATGCTTGATGGCTTTAGCGACACCATTCGTTGCGCAGGGTGAAGGAGTGCTCGATAGTAAGCGCGGATTACTAGAATTACGCACAATGGTAGGACAATCGAAGGCTGGTTTTAACGACGGATCCACTGCTGATGCGTCATTATTCTATCCTACTTCATTACTACAGCAGACTGACGGCAGCTTACTAATTAGTGATACCAATAATCATAAAATTAGAATGCTAGCTAACGATCAACTAACTACTTTAAGTGGCCATATTGTAGATTTTGATGAATCCTCGATGCCGGTAGGAAGCTATGGAGATGGTGCTCTTGATGTAGCTATGTATCAATCACCTGGTGGACTTGCGATGGATGAACAAGGTCAAATCTATATTGCTGATACAAATAATCATAGTATTCGCCTTATATCTAAGGAAGGTACTGTAACAACAATTGCTGGTTCATGGCAACTTGGCGATCAAGATGGGAAGGGCTCAGCTGCGGGATTCTATGCTCCATCCGATGTTGCTGTCGATAGTCAAGGTAACGTCTATGTTGCTGATACGTTAAATCATCTTATTCGTAAAATAGATACGAAAGGCAATGTTACAACTTTGAATAAGGCATCTGAAAGAGTGGTTGAATATTTTCCAGGTGTATTAGAGTATAGTGGCGATTTTGCAGATGGTTCTCTAGCTGAAGCTATGTTCAATGAGCCTACTGGTCTAGCGATAGATGCTCAAGATAATTTATATGTTAGCGATAAAGGGAATCAACGTATCCGCTATATCGATTTTGCTACGAATAAGGTATCGACAGTAGTGGGCAATGGCCTTTATGACAGCGATGAGTTGTATGTGAAGGGAGCTTATGTTGATGGGGCAGTTTCTGTTGCACGTCTATCCTCTCCAGCAGGGATTACAGTAACAAAATCAGGTATAGTACTTGTCGCAGATACACTTAATCATGTCGTTCGGGCTATTTATAATGGGAATGTAACGACAGTCGCTGGTATTGGAGGGGAGTATGGCTTCGCGGATGGCGTACTATCCTCAGGGGCATTGAATAAGCCTACCGATGTCATCGAATTAGCTAATGGAAATATCGCGATTGCTGATTCATCTAACAATAGAATAAGAGTCGTTCAATCTTATGTAATTCCAGAAAGGGTAAAATACGATGGCCCCACTCGTATTATTGTAAATGATGAGCTGCTGGAAACGGATGTTGCTCCAATGCTCGAAAAAAATCGGATATATGTACCGCTACGAGCGATCGTTACGAAGCTAGGTTTGAATGTCAACTATTTGACAGAGACGAAGCAATATGAAGTTATCGTCGATGATAAGCTGAGCTATATATTCTCTACATCAAGTGATCGCGTAATAAGGCTTGAAAATGGTGCGAATAGTGAATTATTGATGGATGATTCCGTTATTTTAGCGGATGGTCGTCTATTAATTCCAGTGAGATTTTTTGCAGAGCAACTTGGATATGATGTGCAATGGGATCAAGCGAACAGTAATGTTGTTATAAGACATACAATATTTAATTGATAATGAGCAAAGGAGGAATCACTTTGAAAAGGTGGAGTATAGTAACGCTTATAGCTATATTTTTGACAGTATCGATATTTAGCCATGTCGGAACAGCTGAGGCATCCACTTCAAGAGTTGCAATTATATCGAAGGTGGAAGGTACAGTTGAGGTTCAAAAATCCGGAGGTAAAAAGATACTTAAAGGATTCAAAGGAATGAGCTTGAATCAAGGTGATATTGTAACTACTGGTAAGGAAAGCTCAGTTGTATTGAAATTTTCTAATGGTACATCAGAAGACGATACATTCGTATTAGAGAGTAGTGCAAAGGTAACTTTTAGTAAGCTGTCTAATAAGAGTGGTACTATAACGAAAGTAAGTATGCTTAAAGGAAAAGCATGGGTCGATGTAAAGTCGATTAAAAATAAAGAGGATGAATTTGTATTGGAGACTCCGACTGCTATTATGGGCGTACGGGGGACAAACTTCTTTGTAGGTGTAGACCCTAACACAGGACTTCCTTCGTTAGCGGTATTGTCGGGGAATGTTAATGTTACTGGAAGCGGTAATAATACTAATCAATTTAACGTTTATCCAGCTTCAGCATTGACTGTTGGTGGCCAATATCAACTACAAACGATACCGATAGATAATCAAATTTTAGCTCAAATGTTAAATTCAACTAGTAGTGAAGTTATGGCAGCGATCCTAGAAAGTGCACAAAAAATTATTAGAGAGAACCAAAAGCTAATGAATCAGTTTTCAACGACAACTTTCCCAACGGAAATTAATCAATTTCCGCTAGCACAAAATCAATATACTGATAATGTATATAATTTATTGCTAGCTCTAGCAGAAGAGGCATTTAAGTTAAATAAAATAGATGGAAATGCACTATCAGAATTACAAGGGCAAATTAAAGAGCAGCAATTGAATAATAGTGAATTGCATAAAAATCAAGACGATGTAGATTGGGAATTTGAAGCGAAAAAATTAAGCGAGCAACAGCGTTTAGAAAAATTACAGGCAGAGCAGGCCAAAAAGCTTGCATTAATGAAAGACATTGCTGCTAATGAAAAAAAAGCTAAAGAGGATAAATTAAAGCAAGATCGGCTTGATGCATTAGAAAAGATCTGGCTTGCTAAGCTAAGCCAAGCTGAGCGGGATAAATATGAACGTGAGAAGCAGGAAAGATTAGATGAGCAGCAATCAGGTCAGGGGAACACTAATGGTGATTCAACGGTAACTCCAAAACCAACAGAGACTCCGGGCCCTACAGAAAATCCAGGCCCGACAGAGACGCCGAAACCGACAGAACCTCCAACACCAACATGGCCACAAATAGAGAAGCCATTCGATTTACAGCTCGAGATAGGTGATAGTTCGACAGCTATGAATTATAAGCGAGGAGCATCGATTACCGATCTACTAGTTAAAGAACCAATAGTAGTAAGCCGTGATGATGTAAGTCTTGTATTTAAATCAACGGACCCATCGATGCAACTTTTAGAAGTTAAGCGTGATGGTGAGCCCATCTATGAACTAGATGAAGACGATGACGGTAATGGTGATGGAGTATTTATAACTCATTTGTCTCAGGATCGCGCTGAGATGAGATTCACAGTAACGGTGAATCATAACAAGTTAGATACGAAAGAATTTAATTTGAATGTGGCTACAGTAGTACCGCCCTCATGGTCAGATATCGAGAAACCGTTCGATGTTCAACTTCTGACAAATGAATTGCCGACAGATTTGAATTATAGTAAGAGTGGTGAAGAAGATGATATCACCAACCTATTAATTGAACGAGAAATACCAGTTAACGGTGATAATGTATCTTTGGCAATTATATCAAATGATCAAAATATACAAATACTTGAAGTTGAGAGAAATGGAATAAGTATTAAAAATCCAGATACTGGGCAATTCTTAACGCAGTTGGGGCAACAGAAAACTGAGTTAATTTTCACAATAACTGTGCAACATAATACATTTGGTCCGAAAGTATTTAAATTGATAGTGAATACCGTTGTTGTACAACCATTTAATATTTACGAAATATGGGGAGGTCATGATGGAAGTGTCGTTTCTAATCTACCGGCCCCATATACAATTAGCGCAGGAGTTTCTAATTATGATTACGTCATTACAGTAGATGAGATTAATTTTACTGAACAATATCTTAATGCTATAGGCTTTAATAGAAAAGATGACGCCGATGAAATGTTGCTACATGTAAAAGTTGGAGATGAGTGGCAACCTCTAGAAATGAATCTCCAAGATAGTGTGGAATATAAACACTATCCAACTCCGGGGGCTGATTCAATACAGTACGAACTAGTGCATACAAGGGATGGGATTCCAGAGACGTATCTCATTAATGTCCTGTCCATTCAATGGAATAATTAAATGACTGAGTTCAATTGCTAAATGATTAATCGAGTTTTCATACGTAAGCTCGAAATATAAAAAAGCGCACCTTTTCGGTACGCAGGTCGAATAGCCATTTATCTGAAATTTTTTTCGGATAGATGGCTTTTTGCACAACTTACGCATAAACAGCGCCAAGAAGAGTGGAGGGGATTTGTAGGTGAGCTATAAGAAGATAACGACTTAGTTATCTGTACCAATACTGTGTTATGGAAGCGCCTTGTTAAATGCACGAAGGTACCAAACATTCGTTTTCATGATATTCGACACACGCATACATCGATTCTTATTTCGGAAATCGTTAAAATTTCGAGGCGATTAGGTCATGCCAACCCTAAAATTACGTTAGAGTTTTATGCACATTTATTGCCGAATGCAGATAATGACATTGCAGACATTTTTCACAAGGCCATCCAAAGTAACGCTAAATAATTGGAAAAAATCCTGCGGACAAATCCTAAAAGAGCGATGTAAGGGAGGAAGTCTTCTAAATAGAAAAACCTGCAAACGTTGATATATCAACGTTTGCAGGCACTTAAAGTGATGGTCTCAATAAGTCTCGAACTTGCGCCCCCCACCTTGTCGAAAGCATTTGGCCAAATCAAGCTAGTTCAGCTCAGTTAAATAAATCTGGAAAACGTTGATTTATCAAAGAAAAAGAAGTGTTTCTATACACTTCTCTTCCTTACTTTATGCAGGAATCGCCGAAGCTTTTCGTAATGCGCCTGTAATCACGCTATAAATCAAGGCAATAATGATTAGCAAACCGCCGAGAATAGCAATAATCGAGGCCTCTGACAGTACCTCCCAAAGTGGTATATACCATTCGAAAATGACTATCACAATCGGAATTAAAATAAGAATCCCAATAAAGCTGTAACCCCCGATTGTCCCTAAACGATAAAAAACTACATTTAGTAGTATCCCAGAGATTAGGCAGAACAAAAGTAATACGAAGTCTAAAGCAAGTGTCAGCATAAATGGATGGGCAGTATCGATAAGTAAAATAGGGTGGATGATGAAAATTTCTTTTACGTCTAACAGTTTGGATAAGAATTTGCTGATTTGATGCGTACAGGCAATAATGAAAGCACCGGCAATGCTCCAAGCAAGAGAAAAAAGCCCTAAATGTAATACATATTGTATACGACTCAAGCCGAGCTTTAAAAAATACGGCATTGTTCTATTTAAAATCCTCGAAGCCATTATGCTGTAAAAAATATAAACAGGAATGGAAATCGTTATGGCAAAAGAAATATACTTACCAAAAAATGAATCTAAAAAAAACGACAGAAAGGCTATGGAAAACAAAATGCACCAGAAAATGATATTTTCCTTTTTATAGCTTTGAAAAAAGACGTAGAAGCTTCCTTTTAACACATTCATTTTGTTGACCTCGCCTTCTGCTTTTTACTTAAATACACCAACACGTCTTGCAGTGACACACTTCCAATTGTAATGTTTTCTGCCTCAATTGCTTTGCCATTTGCAAAAAGTACTGCTGACATTTCATGCATGAAGGACTGCTTGTAAATAACCTCAAAACCTTCAATTGCCTGCTCAACGTTTTTGGATGCACCTTTTACTGCCACAACATGCTGAGGCCATTCATCGGCATTTTTTTGCAACAATAATTTTCCTTCATGGATAATCAAAATTTCCTCAAATAACGCACTCGCCTCATCAATTAAATGCGTCGATAACAAAAATAATCTAGGGTTTTCAGCCTGCTGTTCAATCAATAAATCATAAAAGCAATTTCTCCCTGCAGCATCTAGCCCAATATACGGCTCATCAAAAATCGTTATAGCTGCATTACTTGCAAAGCCTGTAATAATTCCAAGTGCAGACACCATACCTTTTGATAGGCTTTTTACTTTGTCTTTCGGGTTGAGTGCAAATACTTCTAGCAATTCTCTAGCAAGGGCATTATCCCATCTTGGATAAAAGAAGCTAATGGCCTTTAAGCTTTGGGCAACGGTCATTTCGTCTTGGAAATTCCCACTTTCTGCAACAAAGCAAATCTCGCTTAAAATGTGTGGTGCATTGAAGACATTTTCGCCGTTGACACAAATTTCTCCTTCAGTTGCTGAAATGAGGCCGGCTAGCATATTCAAAAAAGTCGTTTTCCCCGCACCATTGTGGCCTAAAAATCCAACAATTTTAGGTCCTTCTATTTTAAATGTTACATTTGCTAGAGCATGTTTCTTCTTATAGGATTTACTAACATTTCTCGCTTCAATGATCATACGTTATCCCCTTTGTATCATATTTTGTAATTCCTCATCCGAAATGCCTAATCTAGTTGCTTCATTTTTCAATGGTTTAATGTGTTGTGAAATAAAGTTTTTCTTGCGTTCTTCGATTAATATCGTTCGCGCGTGTGGACTAACAAACATGCCAATTCCACGTTGTTTATAAATAACCCCTTTATCCACCAGTTCATTCACTCCCTTGCCAGCAGTGGCTGGATTGATTTGATATTCCTTGGCAAACTCATTTGTTGATGGAATGCGATTTTCGGGCTGTAGGTGTCCATCGAGAATAGCGTCTTCAATGCGTTCGCGAATTTGCTGGAAAATGGGTTTTTCATTGTTTAAAGAATGCGTCACAGTCCACCTCCTAGTTAAGTGGTTAATTAGTTGTGTAACTAACCATATAACGAATTGAATTTTCTGTCAACTTATTTTTATGAAAAGAATTATTTTCGGACTAATGGAAATACGCATCATTTTTTTTCGTATCCGTTCAGGGATGTTATTTGAGAGGCGTGTAGTAGGGAGGATGGTAGCCAAAAGCCATTTAATGTTCGTAGATTTTCTGGCTGTGGATGTCAATAAATTGTGGAATGTGTCCAATAACCTAAAAATAGACCCTCAACCTGGAGGGCCTAACTGATATTTTGTGGTACTTAAATTTGACCTTTGCTTTATTCAACAAACGGGCCATATTGTTGAGTAAAGTAATCACCTATTCTTTTATAAAGTAGTTCAGATTTTCAACAAATGTACTTACATTAACTCGTAGGATAGTGATTAAGGAATCTTTAATATGCCTATGGAATATAATAGTAAGTAGTAAATTTGGTCTTTATATACGATATTTGAAAGGAGCTAATTTTGAAGAAAATATGGTTTCTTTACGTTCTAAGTATAATTATTTTAATAGGTTGTTCAGATGTAGTTTTTAATCCTCGTGAAGTACCTGCTGGAAGTAAAAGTGATTATAATATGAAATTAAGTATGGATACCAATGGACATTTTAGTGCAGATATATCAATAGATATCCTCAATGTATCTAATGAAAAATGGGACGAGTTAAAACTCTATTTTATTCCTAATATGTTTACGTCTGAAAACTCTCCTCAACTGAAAACTCCCTCTGAAATAGGAATTGAGTCCGTTAAAATTGACAATATTGATTCATCATACTCCCTAGAGAAAGACACTCTTAAGATCCCTTTAAATTCATCGGTTTCTCCAAATGAAAGTGTTAAATTTCAAATGAAATATCACTTCACTTTACCAATCGACGGGTTTAGATTCGAAAAAATCGATAGTAACTATCATCTTGCTCAATGGTATCCAATGGTCCCTACCTATAGAAAAGGATGGAATAAACAAGCCTATAGGTCCAAAGGAGAGTCATACCACACAACTTTTAGTAATTTTAATTTAACATTCGATATTCCTAAAGAGTACACTCTTGTTACAACATTTGACGAAGATAGTTATCTAGGTGGGAGCAGTAATTCATTTAGAATTGAAAGTGTAAAAGAATTATTTGTTGCTATATTAAAAGATCCAAAAGTCGTCCAAAAAAAATCTCAGAACGTCAATATAAGAGTATTTGGAAAGGACGAATCAGAGGAGTTTTTAGATGAAGTAGCAGAGACAGCTGTCGAGTCTTTTAATTACTTCCAAAGTATTATTGGGCCATATCCCCACAAACAGTTAGATATTATTTTAGATGGGCAAGGAATGGAGTATCCAGGGGTAGTAACAGCTGGCTCCATCTATGGGCGTTCTGTTACAAACGAAGCAATAAAAAACATTGTAGTTCATGAAATTGCTCATCAATGGTTTTATGGAATAGTAAGCAATGATCCATACACCGATGCGTGGTTAGATGAGGGAATAGCAGAGATTTCAACTTATTTATTTCGAATGACTAACGAGAAAGAAATAGGTTATTTAGACTTTTCAGACAACTATGAGCCAATGCCTTCCAATTTACCATTACATGAGTATACAAAAAGTCCACAAAGTAATTATATCTATGGTCAAGCATTAACAAACTTAGCTAAGATTTTCAATCAACATGGTGGAAAACAAACAGCAGAAAATTTTTTAAGAAGATATTTTACTCTTTATAAGTATAAAGAAGTAGATACAGATGAATTTGTAAGGTTCATGAAATTCTATTTAGAACTAGAAGATGACTCCTTATTTGAGGGTTGGTTAGAACTAGGAAATACTGATAATGAATTTATTATTCAGTAATCGGGCGCTATTCTTGAGGGATTTGCGCTTATTCTACATTCAAGGGCTATAGGAAGAAAATAATTTCTAAATATCGAAAAAGGTTTGGTTTTAGGTAGGATAAAACCAAACCTTCTCTTATTTGGTCGTTAAATAAACTTTTACGAGGAGAGTCATCCACTTAAAGGAAAAGTCTAATTGTAAAAAAACGGTGCTAAGCAAAAAACGACGCAAAAAATACCATTGTGTCGAGGAATTTACCGATTATGAAGGGCGACAGTACCGTACATCTGATTACCAATCTTCTTGACGCAGCAGCCGAGGAAATTGCTGGCATATACAAGGAACACAGGGCAATTAAATCCTTTTTCCACTGAACGGTATTCAGCCAGCTACTTTCAGCCTTAATCGCCTGTTTTTCATACATATTAATGCCAACCTCTTTGTACTGCCCTACCAGTCAAATGGCGCATTGTATTAAATGTAGAAAATAAAAGCAACTTTAGAAATTTTATAATCGTCTCACTTGTGACGGGAAATTGATTCAGGGAGATAAAAAAATGTCTAAAATGAATCCATTAGTTCTAATTGAAGAAATATACAATGAGCATTATGCCTATTTAAGAAACTTTTTAATTGGTCTAACTAAAAGTGACGTTATTGCTGATGATATTATTCAAGATTTTTTACAAAAATCTTAGTTTCACCTTCAGTAGTTACAGAAGTTAAATATATGAGGAGTTGGTTAATAACAGGGGTTAAAAACACGCTGCTAGATTATTATAAAAAGAAGAAGCCTGAGTTGCTTCAAGATGAGAACATTATTGAAACGTTGTTGGTTGATAATTATACACCAGAAGTAAGGACAACAATAAACAACGAATTGGAAACAATTTTAGGCAAGCTATCCACTACTGAGAAAGCAATTATTATTGCAAAAGAATATTATGGTTATGACTATAATGAAATTAGTGAGCTTTTAAATATACCGGTATCTGCAATAAAATCGCAAGTGTTCAGGATGAGGAAAAGAATGATTAAAGTGAGGTGATTCTATGGATTCTTACAAAAAAATACATCTTTTATCTCTAGAGCTGATTCCCATAATTAACGACCTGGATGATGAACCGAAACAGATTATTTTAGAACATATCACAGACTGTGAAGATTGCAAAAAATTATACGATAGTACAGAGAACTTTAATAAAAGTATGCCCAAGCAAGATTACTCAGAGAACGTGGATTTAAAACCCTTAAAAAAATTAGTGCAGTTTAATAATGGATTAAAGTTACTACTAGTTACTGTAAGAGCGTTAATTTTATTTTATATTGTTTACTCCAGTTTTAAATATTATGGTGCTGAGTCTGTAACATCATTGCTAGAGTATTTCAAATCGGGGATAGTTATATTTTACACACCAGCTGCGATATTTCTACTGGTATTTACGTTTACTTTCTTCAATAAAAAATGGGTTTGGATATCTCTTGTTACTGATTTAGTGATTATTTTATTATTAGACAAAGTAGTGCAGTTATTTTTATAAATGGAGGTGTTAATTTGGCATATTTAATCATGTTGGTTGGATTGTTTTTAGGCTTTATATTTTTTGCGTTTATTTTTATTGTTTCGAAAAGGAGCGGCAAGTATTATTTAGCCCCAGTAATCACTTTTCTTTTTTCGGGAATGATCGTTGCATACAGCCTATTCTTGGTTGGAGGATTCGAAGGAATGGGTTATTTATTTATAGCAGTAGGGTTTTTTATTGTTAGTATATTGGGTACATTGTTTTTACCCTTATTAATACGTAAAAATGAATCACAACATCTTAATAATATAGATAAAATCAGTTTGTTGCTTTTACCTATTCTATTTTTTGCAACAATCGGGATAGCCATATTTTCAGAAGAAGGATATTGGATTATTGAACAGGCAAACGCTGCTCCTGTGGAAACAGAAGGTTACCGAATTTCCACTATCTCTGAAGGAAGCAAAGAAGTTACACTACTATTAGGAGAAAAATATCTTGGGAAAGAGATTGAAGTTGAAAATGTAAGTAAATTTGGATCTACAGAAATTATTCTGAAATTTGTAGATGGAGGGGATGATGATAAAGTTCCTTTTATACAAATAGGTCTTAATGAAATAAACGAACCATTGAAAGTACAAACAACGGATGGTGAGATTTTTCAACCAATAGGAAGTCCAAGGGATTGAAGTATGTATCCAATGTAGAATAGACATCTGAGTATCACCAGGTGTTCAAATCTTAACAGGTTCACCGATCATCGAGACGGTTAATAAATATCAAAAGAGTTCTTATTTTGTAATAGCACATGATACACTTTTCGTGACGATGAAAGGAATTGTGCCTTCTTCAGCTAAAGGGCCAGATTGTGGAATAACACAATTTAATAAATGTTACCAATTCAGTTAAATAAATTCAGCACAAAAAAATATTATACGGACAAATTGCGGACAAAAGAGTAATCAGGTGGTCTGTATTACTCTTTTTTTCTGTCTTATCTGGATTATAAATTTTGTATCTGGATAGGTAGGGGTCTCTGTATCGGCTATTTATGATTTGAAAACAGGTAGCTGTCTTATAATTAAATATAAATCCGTTTGATTCCAAAAGTTCATTCGCTGCCGTGTTGATTTCTACCTTCGTAGCTTCATCGGCAGCCGGAGTGTACCCTTTGATTACAGGCTCGTATCCGTTAGACAGACATTTTGGATTAATTGCTTAAAGGATTCGAGCGCATAACCAATATAAACCAGACGACAAACACAAGGTAAACTAATGTCAAAATAACGAATATGAAATGAAACTGCTCCGCCAACTGCCGGATTAGGGCAAAAAAGACAACGATGTAATGTATCAGATTTCCCAATACAACAGGTTTGTTATAGATGCCGCCAATCAGGGCAGAACGTGTAAACCAGTTCAACATTGCGAACCCTAAATATAGTCCTCCGATGATTTGCAGAAGAATCAGAGTAATGGATGAAGGGTCAATCCCTAATATTATTGAGATTTCTTCGGGAATAAAGGTTCCTGCCAATCCCAACAAACCCATCATCACGGCACTACTACTCAAAAGCCATTTTGTTTTCATTTTGTTTCCTCTTTTCATCTAATCTTGGAACTTCCTAAATAGCATCCAGAGAATTCTAAACAAGGCATGCGTATCTTCAAACCGCAATAAACCACGAATACAATCCTAAGTAATTTAACAGGCTATCGTTAAACGATAAAATCGCCTCCCTTTTGGAGAGCGATGAAATTTTAGACATTTTGGGCGAGGGGGTGTGACATCTATTGTTCATTTAAATGAGTCTCTGGATAGGTAATATTATATTCGACGAAACTCCACTTTTTACCTTTGCTTTTCATTCTTGGGTAGTCTTCCAAAAATAAAAAACCTGTAAACGTTGATATACCAACGTTTACAGGCACTATAAATGATGGTCCCGACTGGTCTCGAACCAGCGACCCCCACCTTGTCGAAAAGTGGAAATCAACTAATTTCAAGTAGTGTCAAAACCCTTGTGGATTAACACTTTTTCTTCTTTTACTATCTCATAAAAAGAGACTCAAAGATTCAAACCTAGTAAAATAGTGTTTATGACGACAACTATAGAAAGGGATGAGAACGTTGAATCGTAAGCGTCAAATAGCGCCAACATGATTCACAGAAGTAAAGGGTAATAAGGCACTATACTTCTGATAAATCATATTTGCACCAGAACCTTATTTACTGTTCTTTATTAATCAGTCGATCTAAAAAGGCGACAAACTGTGCACGTGTTACCGGTTCATTTGGATTGAACTGGCCATTATCACCGAGTGCAATGCCTGCGTGAGCAAGTGCTGTAATATACACATAGCTCCAATGATTTTCCGAGATATCACTAAATGGATTTTCTCCTTCTAATGGTAACCCGAATGCAAGAACCAAAATTTTTGCTAATTGTGCACGTGTCATTGGTTCATTTGGATAATAATAACCTTTAATTCCATCGATAATCCCTGCTCGCTGAATAGCCGTAATGGCTTCGTAATACGCATGATTTTCCGGCACATCACCAAATGTAGTAACTGTTCGAATTGGTGCGAATTCTAATACGCGATGCAGCATGATGGCAATATGTTTACGTGAAACGGGCTCATTCGGACGGAATGTACCGTCTGGAAACCCAACAATCACACCTTGCGCCACCATCGCATCAATACTATCGGATGCCCAATGAGCAGCTGTATCCGAAAATTTCGGTGTTGGTGTTGGTGTTGGTGTTGGTGTTGGTGTTGGTGTTGGTGTTGGTGTTGGCCCGCTTGGCGTTGGTTCCGGTTCTACTGGTGTCGGTTCTGGCTCTACAGGTGTTGTTGGTCGCACTTCTGGCACTGGTGCTTCATTCACTTCATTTACTGTTAGCGTAATTTCTTCAATATCCGTTAGCGTACCGTCACTTACTGCAACCTCAAATGTGTAGCTTCCTGGACCTTGCAATTCTGTTGGTGTCCATGTGAATACGCCCGTTGTTGCGTTGATACTTGCTCCTGACGGCGCATCGACTAAGCTGTAGGTTAATGTATCGGCTGGTAAATCGGCATCCGTTGCCGTTACTGTAAATGTCAACTCGTTGCCTTCGTTTATTGTTTTGTTTCCTATTGCCGATAGTACTGGTACTGTATTTACTTCATTCACTGTCACCATAAGGCTTTCTTCATCTGTTAAACTACCGTCACTTACTCTTACTTCAAACGAGTATGTGCCTGGACCTTGTGCTTCTGTTGGTGTCCATGTGAATACACCCGTTGTTGCGTTGATACTTGCTCCTGATGGAGCATCGACTAAGCTGTAGGTTAATGTATCGGCTGGTAAATCGGCATCCGTTGCCGTTGCTGTAAATGTCAACTCGCTGCTTTCGTTTATTGTTTTGTCGCCGATTGTAGAAAGTACCGGTGCTGTATTTACTTCATTCACTGCCACCCTAATGCTTTCTTCATCTGTCAAACTGCCGTCACTTACTCTTACTTTAAACGAGTATGTGCCTGGACCTTGTGCTTCTGTAGGGGCCCATGTGAATACGCCGGTTGTTGCGTTGATACTCGCTCCTGATGGCGCATCGACTAAGCTATACGTCAACGTATTCGCTGGCAGATCTGCATCTGTTGCTGTTGCTGTAAATGTCAACTCGCTGCCTTCGTTTATTGTTTTGTCGCCGATTGTAGAAAGTACCGGCGCTGTATTTACTTCATTCACTGCCACCCTAATGCTTTCTTCATCTGTCAAACTGCCGTCACTTACTCTTACTTTAAACGAGTATGTGCCTGGGCCTTGTGCTTCTGTAGGGGCCCATGTGAATACGCCGGTTGTTGCGTTGATACTCGCTCCTGATGGCGCATCGACTAAGCTATACGTCAACGTATTCGCTGGCAGATCTGCATCTGTTGCCGTTGCTGTAAATGTCAACTCGCTGCCTTCGTTTATTGTTTTGTCGCCGATTGTAGAAAGTACCGGCGCTGTATTTACTTCATTCACTGCCACCCTAATGCTTTCTTCATCTGTCAAACTGCCGTCACTTACTCTTACTTTAAACGAGTATGTGCCTGGGCCTTGTGCTTCTGTAGGGGCCCATGTGAATACGCCGGTTGTTGCGTTGATACTCGCTCCCGATGGCGCATCGACTAAGCTATACGTCAACGTATTCGCTGGCAGATCTGCATCTGTTGCCGTTGCTGTAAATGTCAACTCGCTGCCTTCGTTTATTGTTTTGTCGCCGATTGTAGAAAGTACCGGCGCTGTATTTACTTCATTCACTGCCACCCTAATGCTTTCTTCATCTGTCAAACTGCCGTCACTTACTCTTACTTTAAACGAGTATGTGCCTGGGCCTTGTGCTTCTGTAGGGGCCCATGTGAATACGCCGGTTGTTGCGTTGATACTCGCTCCTGATGGCGCATCGACTAAGCTATACGTCAACGTATTCGCTGGCAGATCTGCATCTGTTGCCGTTGCTGTAAATGTCAACTCGCTGCCTTCGTTTATTGTTTTGTTTCCTATTGCCGATAGTACTGGTGCTTCATTCACTTCCTTTACCGTTAGCGTAATTTCTTCACTATCCGTTTGCGTACCATCACTTACTACAACTTCAAATGTGTAGCTTCCTGGACCTTGTGCTTCTGTTGGCGTCCATGTAAACACACCTGTCGTAGCGTTAATACTAGCTCCTGGCGGTTCATCACCTAAGCTGTACGTCAACGTATTCGCTGGTAGATCTGCATCTGTTGCCGTTGCTGTAAACGTGAGCAGGGTTTCTTCGTCTACCATTTTGTCTCCAATTGCAGCTAGTACCGGTGCTGTGTTCACTTCGTTAACCGTAACCGTGATTTCCTCTTCATCACTTAGCATTCCATCACTTACGACCACTTTAATTGTGAAGCTATCTGGACCTTGCGCTTCTGTTGGTGTCCATGTGAATACACCCGTTGTTGCGTTGATACTTGCTCCTGATGGAGCATCGACTAAGCTGTAGGTTAATGTATCGGCTGGTATATAGGCATCCGTTGCCGTTGCTGTAAATGTCAACTCGCTGCCTTCGTTTATTATTTTGTTTCCTATTGCCGATAGTACTGGTGCTTCATTCACTTCATTTACCGTTAGCGTAATTTCTTCACTATCCGTTTGCGTACCATCACTTACTACAACTTCAAATGTGTAGCTTCCTGGACCTTGTGCTTCTGTTGGCGTCCATGTAAACACACCTGTCGTAGCGTTAATACTAGCTCCTGGCGGCTCATCACCTAAGCTGTACGTCATCGTATTCGCTGGTAGATCTGCATCTGTTGCCGTTGCTGTAAACGTGAGCAGGGTTTCTTCGTCTACCATTTTGTCTCCAATTGCAGCTAGTACCGGTGCTGTGTTCACTTCGTTAACCGTAACCGTGATTTCCTCTTCATCACTTAGCATTCCATCACTTACGACCACTTTAATTGTGAAGCTATCTGGACCTTGCGCTTCTGTTGGTGTCCATGTAAATACGCCCGTTGTTGCGTTGATACTTGCTCCTGTTGGCGCACCAACTAAGCTATACGTCAACGTATTCGCTGGCAGATCTGTATCTGGTGCAGACGCTGTAAACGTTAATTCGCTTCCTTCATCTACCGTTTTGTCGCTGATTGTTGCAAGCACTGGTGCAACATTCACTTCATTCACAGTAACCGTAATAGTTTCATCATCCGTCAACGTTCCGTCGCTTACTCGCACTATAAACGGATAAGTACCCGGACCTTGCGCTTCACTTGGTATCCATGTGAATACACCCGTCGTGGCATTGATGCTAGCTCCTATTGGAGCTCCCACTAAGCTGTACGTCAAGATAGCTGAATCTGAATCAGTCGCTGTTGCCGTAAAGGTTAGCTGACTCCCCTCGTTCACTGTCTTATTACCGGTGGCACCAAGAAATGGGGCTGAATTAATCTCGTTAACCGTAATGGTAATTTGCTCGCTGTCAATTTGTGTTCCATCACTTACGCGGATTGTAAACGCATAGCTTCCTGGACCTTGTGCTTCTGTTGGCGTCCATGTAAACACACCTGTCGTAGCGTTAATACTAGCTCCTGATGGCGCTCCTACTAGACTATACGTCAACGTATTCGGTGGCAGATCTGCATCTGTTGCTGTTGCTGTAAAGGTAAGAAAGATTTCTTCATTTATCGTTTTATTGCCAATCGCAGCTAGTAACGGTGCCTCATTTACCTCATTGACCGTAACCGTGATTTGTTCTTCGGCAGTTAATGCTCCATCACTTACTATTACTCTAATTGTAAAGCTACCTGGACCCTGCGCTTCCGTTGGCGTCCATGTGAATACACCCGTCGTTGAGTTAATACTTGCTCCTGTCGGAGCGTTACCCAAACTGTAGGTTAATGTATCTCCCTCCGCATCTGATGCTGTTGCAGTGAAAGTTAGCAAGTTTTTTTCGTTTACCGATTTAATGCCAATTCCATTCAAAACTGGCGCTGTGTTCACTGGCGCTGCAGCATAATTAATTTCAAGTCTAGGATTCAAAATTTCTGCATCGTATATTGAAGTTGTAGACATTAATAACGAAATAATGCCATCAGCACCAATATTGCTGGATGTCATCAAGCTGCTCACGTTTATCCGGTATGTATTAATTTGTAAAGCCGGATTATACGGAATAATACTGTAGAAAATACCCGGAACACTAGAATTAATCGATTTTTCTGGCGTAACTAGCGTTGGCATAACCGTTGCCGTTCCTGGCCAACTATCATCTGTAATGGCAATTTTTAAATTTGAAATTGTAGTCCAATACCCCTCGAAGCTTTCAAAGGCAATGTATGATGAATCTATTGAACGAGCGCTATCAATTCCATTAAACTTAAAAGTTGATTCTGAGTAATTATTAATAGTATCTCCTGCAATATAGCCAAAATCCAAAATTGTCCCATCAAAAGTATTTCTGCCATCTATCGGATTAAGCACTTGAGGAGCAGCAGCTATATGCGATGGAAATAAAGACAAAATTAGAACAATCGCTAAAAAAATATTAATACTAACTTTCTTTTTCATAAATTAACGACACCTCCGCTCATTTTTTTAATTGTTCCACCGTTTAACTCAATCTCACTTCCAATTTCAATGCCATCCTCATCCAACATTCCTTTCTCTACTGTATATTGAAAGAAAAGCTGCTCTGTACCGTAGCCACCTAAGTAAGTAACTTTTACAGTCGTATTTCCGATGCTCAGCGTTAGTTGAGGGTTGTCCATTACGTGGACTGGTGGTGTTTGTACCGTTCCGTAAAGGCTGCCGAAGATGGTTTGGACCATCAGCAAACAAATCACGAGCACTTATAGTTTTGAGTAAAATGACTTCTCCATATTTTCTCTCCTTTCTACAATCAAGCTAGATTTCTACAGTTTCTACCAATTTAAGAATAAATCAATAAGGTTAAAATAAGGTTAAAAAATTTAAAGTTAGAAAAAAGGGAAAATATATCTAAGATTTCAATGAAATATCCTCAACATGTATTTGTCACTCTTGATATCAAGGGTTTTCTAAAATATATCTATTCCTATAACGAAACTACAGCGAGTTTATTCGGTAAAGTAAAAGTAGTAGCTCTTGATTTTTTTCGGTAATGTGAACATAAAAAACTGCTGATTTTTTTTAGGTTAAGTAATCGCTAATAACTCGCTGCCATTATAAAAGTTTAAGCGAGTGGTCAGAATGAGTAAAATTCTCCTTTTAATTTTAGTTTAGTAAAACAATATTTTCGCTACCCACTACCCTTAACAACACAATAATTGTATAATATATACATTTATTAGTAAATATGGTATATTAGGAAAGAGGTGTTTAGATTGAGATTACTATTTAGTGTATTAAGAAAAATACTCGAGAAAGAGTCTTTTTCACACAAAACATACAATATTGATGAACGTGAGTTTCGGGATTTTCTGAATATGGTTATAAAAAAAGATTATATTTCTATCCTCAGAATTCGGAATGAAAATACATATGCTCTTACAGAAAAAGGATTAGAGTTCCTTAATTCTAATATGAAATTTAATAAGGAGGTTCCAAATAATCCTGAAGAACTGCCTCAATGGGTCCGATTTGAAGGGGAAATTTATTCACCAAAACACAAAAAATCAGAGCCATATCAGAATAAGGACGAATCAGAAATTATCGAATATTTTCAATGGAATGAAATTCTAAATTCAACACTCAAATCTATTGAAAACAAGGGCGGCATAGGGGGGCTATTTATTGGTCAACCTGCATCAGCAAGTGAAGTGATGCACATTGAAAGCATTATTGGATTTGGACTTCCAGAATCCTTTAAAAAGGTAGTAATAGATTATTCGCGTCAATGTGATTTTTATTGGAATACACAAGAACATTCAACATGTGTGTTGGATGATCCTAATATCTATTCAGCACAAGGCAAACCATATAAGAACAGGAATATATTGAATGGGGGCCTATTTGATTTAGGGTTATGGAATCTAGATAAGATAATTCATTTAAACGCCATAAGGATAGACCATGATTACCTTGATGAAGAGAATGAAGAATTTCATTTTTGGTCAAATTCATTTATTTTTTCCGGAGATGGAATGGGAAATTACTTTGGAATAGATCGAAAGTACAACATAGGGGAAGTTATATATTTAACAAATGATAAAGAGTTTCACGGGTGGAGGCTAGGAAAATCATTTGAATCTTTTATGAACAACTGGGTCCAAATAGGTTGTGCTGGTGGTTTTATCAGTGATTTTATTGCGCTATCTTCACAACAAATCCCTTATATTAACAGTATGACTACAAATTCTCTCAAAATAAAGAAATGGCTAGAAATTACTTAGTAGGCCTCATCAGCCTTCGTTACTCTACAATCGAAAAGAATACTTAGTAAAATAAGGCTTTACGAGGTGCTTTTGCTCAAACTTTATTTCAAAGAAAGTAATCATAAAATTTTCATTCTTTTTAATAAAACGGAAGTAAGCCCGAAATATAAAAAAGGCGTACCTTTACGGTACGCACGACGAATGGCCAGCTAGCTGAATTTTTTTCGGCTAGCTAGCTATTTTGCACATGTGGCTTGAATAGTCTCTGACCACGGCAGGTAGGTTGCTGGTGCTGGATTTGAAGAATATTATCGTTTACTTAATACTTACGATAGAACATTTATTTTTCCAAGTGATTTAGCTAGTTACTTTAGAATAATGACGACAACTATGAAAGAAGCGAGCGAAAGAAATTTAATTACGGCTGAAGAAATTATTGAACGCATATCAAGTTTCATTATGGACCGAGTAGACCCATGTTGGGGAGCAGATCAACTTAGGGAACTTATAATTTTCTTATCAAAAACTTATAGAGAAAAGGTGAAGCTACTATGCATATTCGTTCAATGATTAGAAATGATATTAATAATATGGATGTTTTAATGAATCAGTTAGGTTATCCTTCTTCAAATCAAAAAATTCAAGAAAGATTGGATAAAATCTTGGATTTACCAAATTACGAAACGTTTGTTGCTGAAATAAACGGAGATTTAGTTGGCTTTGTAGGAATGTGTAAGCAAATCGCATATGAATTTGATGAGCCGTATGTAAGAGTTTTAGCACTAGTAGTTCACGAGGATTATCGTAGAAAAAATATTGGGCAAAACCTTATGTTAGCAGTTGAAGATTGGGCGAAAAAGAACGATTGTATAGCTATCACATTAAACAGCGGGAATAGAGAAGAACGAATCGCTGCACATAATTTTTATAAAAATTTAGGATACAAAGGGAAGAGTACAGGTTTCAGTAAAAGTTTAAGCAATAATTAAAATTCAATATACGAGCCTATACAAAATAACGTTCCCAAATCAAAGTTTGGGAAGAAACGAAAAGGGCAGAAACGTTGTTTTAACAACGTTTCTGCCTTTTCTATTGGTCCATTGTTTTTGCTTTTTTTTATACACTTTTACTAAAAGTCAGTGTTAAAAAAGGTTTGAGTATGTTTTTGGGAAGGCTGCGTCCTTGGTTTTCTTGCATAAAATGATGCATATCCTTACCGTTGTAAATCTTGATTTAGAACCGGTTAGGTGAGATGTTTATTTTAGAATCCGGCAATAACTTTGTGGTCCCGACTACCGGTATCTTTAGCATTAATTACTCTATCAAAAAAAATTTTAAAAAATATATAATAAGTACTTAGAATATGAAAAGTAATAAGGTATAATCTTTTCAAATTAAATATTAAATCCCATTATAAGCGAAAACCGTAGGGAATATAACCACTTCATTTTATGTTGATGGTTATGTTCATCTGCGGTTTTTTCTTTTTCGAAAGGAGTGACATATAAACAATGCATAAAAGTCTTGAAGATTATCCAGTGATTTTAACTGCTGAACATATAGCCGAAATTTTGATGGTTTCCAAACCAACGGCCTATGAATTGATGGAACAGACTTCATTTCCATTGATTCGAATTGGTCGTAGTAAACGAGTTTTAAAAGATAAATTTTTTAATTGGCTTTCACAGCAGCAGGCGTGTGGCTTATAGAACAGGAAGTAAGTGGTCAAAATGAAAGTAGATCACTTGCTTACCTTTATTAATAGACAAGATTAAATGGAGGTTAGCAATAATAATGAAAGGCAGTGTAAAAAAGAGAGGAAATGCCTATCGATATATAGTGGATATTGGGCGAGATCCTTTAACGGGAAAACGTAAACAATTAACCAAAGGTGGTTTTAAACGGAAAAAAGATGCAGAAGCAGCTTTGAACGAAGTGCTTAATGAAGTTCATACTCAAGGTTATGTAGTACCTAGTCAAGAAGTTTTTTCTTCCTTCATTGAGAATTGGTTTACAACGCACTTGGAAAAACGAATTAAAGAAACAACGGCATCTAATGCTAAATCTCTTATCGATAAACATTTAATAAGAGAGAATCCATTTGGGGATAAACCTTTATCAAAAATTACGACAGAAGATATTGATGCTTTTTATAACCTTAAAATTGATGAAGGGTATAGTTCAAGTTATATTCGTAAAATGCATCAAACCCTAAATCAAGCATTCAATCAAGCGGTAAAATGGAAACGTATTAAATATAATCCAGTTACTGATGCGGATCCACCGGCAGTGAAAAAAGAAGAGATGAAAATTTGGTCTTATGATGAAATCAATGCGTTTCTTGAACATTGTAAGGGAGAAAGACATTATTTAACTTTCTTTCTTGCCATTTATACGGGAATGAGACGAGGCGAGATATTAGGGTTGAACTGGAGCGATATTGATTTTGCCAATAAAACAATTCGTATTCAACGTTCGTTAGCGTATATTCCAAAAAAAGGTTACGTTTTAACGTCTACTAAGACTCTAAAATCAAAACGAATCGTACCAATATCGGATATGGTTGTGAACGAATTAATTAAATATCGCGCACAACAAGAAATTTGGAAAGAGCAACTTGGTGAACTTTATCAGGATGAGGATTTTGTGATTTGTACGGAAACAGGGTCAAAGCAAGACCCGCGAAATGTGTTACGAGCGTTGAAGAGATTGATTACATCTTCTAAAGTAACCTCTATTCGATTCCACGATTTTCGTCACACACATGCATCCATTTTAATTTCTAGTGGTGTCGATGTTGTAAAGGTATCAAAACGTTTAGGTCATGCGAATGCGAAAATCACATTAGAAACATATGCTCATCTCGTTCCAAATGAAGACAATGATTTAGCAGATATTTTTGAAAAAGCACTGGAAAAAAATCTGTGACCAATCCGTGACCATTGACCAAAAAATCGAGTTTTTGCACAAGGATTATCTAAAAAAAACCCTACAAACGTTGATATATCAACGTTTGTAGGGTGATTTATAAGATGGTCCCGACAAGTCTCGAACTTGCGACCCCCACCTTGTCGAGGTGGTGCTCTCCCAACTGAGCTACAAGACCATGATCACATACAAAAATAACATGTTCTTACAAATCATTGTAGCATTTAAGAGGGGAGAGGTATATAGAAAATCATTATAATTTCACTTTTTATTATGCTATTTTTACATAATGAGTTGTCCGCGCTTTTCTCCTACGCATTAACGTTTTTTCTTTTTATCATCTTTTAGTAATGTTTCCTTCTTAATTAGTTTTTCTAACTCTACATGGACGTGATATTTACTTTCTTCAATTGGAATGACATTTACTACTTTTCCTTTACGGCCTTTAATTTTTATATTTTCATCGACTTGGGGGATACGTTGTAGACATTGACTTAATACAGCGGTTTTATTTTCTAGATAATGAATGGCATAAAACATTTCATACACTCCTTGTGAACTCAAATAGAAGATTGAGTGAATTTTTTTCAATTTATGATGACTCAGGCGCATATAGAACTGTCAGAAAAGGAGATTGCCAAACTTAGGGGAAATGATTTCTAGACTTTAATAATAGGATAGGGTAACGAATGAATTGAGGTGTAGAAGGAATGACGAAAAAATGTGGTTTATTAGCTGTTCTTGCATTTGGTCTGTATGTTGTGGCGATGTATATCTATTTTTTTTATAGCCAAAATAGCGGGATACCCGCCGCGCTTAAAGGAACGGTAGCGGATCCGAGTACTTTTCTAACAGCGCAGGAAATGGTGTTAAGCGAAGAGTTTTCAAAGATAAGAAATTTCCTGTTTTTTATCGCAACACCGTTTGAATGGTTGCTTTACTTTGTTATTTTGATTACGGGTATATCGCATTTGTTCGAGAGATGGGGCCCTGAACAACAAAAATGGGCCATTTGGAGAAATACGATGTATGTATTTTTACTTTCCGTTCTCTTGTTCATCCTCCAATTCCCACTAGACTATTACAAGTATATGTTGAGCAAAAGCTATGGGATTAGTACGCAGCTTTTTTCCTCATGGATGAGGGATAATGTGATTGATTTTTGGCTGGATTTTGGGATGGCGGTTATTATGGTATCGGTTCTCTATTGGCTCATCAAAAAAAGTCCGAAGAGATGGTGGTTTTATGCATGGGCGTTAACTGTGCCATTTTCACTGTTCCTTATGTTCATCCAACCAGTCTTGATCGACCCCATCTACAATGATTTTTCTCCACTACAAGATAAAGCATTAGAGACGAAGATTCTTTCACTCGCAGAGCAAGCGGATATTCCTTCAGAGCATGTGTATGAGGTGAATATGTCAGAGAAGACGAATGCTTTAAACGCGTATGTGACAGGGATTGGTGAGAATTCTAGAATTGTGCTGTGGGATACGACCTTAAACCGATTAACGGATGAGGAAATACTCTTTATCATGGCACATGAGATGGGACACTACGTGGTGAAGGATATTTATTTAAACATCGCTGTCTATTTGTCGATGACGCTCATTGGACTCTGGCTAATCGCAAAAATCATGCCTTGGATGATCCGTCGCTATGGATCGCTATTAAAAATTAAACATATGGGCAATATTAATTCATTTCCATTATTTTTATTGATTTCATCATTCCTAGTATTCTTCTCAAGCCCACTTTCAAATGTAGTTTCACGGTATCAGGAGGTTCGAGCTGATGAATATGCAATGGAACTAGTTGAAAATCCAGAGGCAGCGGTCTCGACGTTTCAACAGTTGACTAAAGCTGGACTTAGCGAAGTAAATCCACCAGCACTTGTCAAATGGTTTCGCTACTCCCATCCGCCCATGTTAGAAAGAATCAATAAAGTAGCTAATCAAGCTGAAGAAGAATAGAAGAACCTCAAGACTTAAGGGGACCCGTAAGACTAGGTGGGCGATCAAGAACCCCCCACGGATTGAAGTTTCACTTTATAGCTGATTAATTTTTCAACAACTGGTTCATTTTCTGGGAAAAGGTAGGTGACTGGTTTCAGTAAGAAATTTGGCTGGCTAAATGATCGGTTTGGTGTTTCATGGCAACTTAATTTTGTGCAATAAATTAATAGTTGTTATAGGATTGAACTGTGAAAGAATATTATAAGAAAAGGAACCAATTTAAAGTGACTATTTCAGAAAAAAATTTAAGGACTTGTAACAAAGGACACAAGTATTATAAAAGTAGTGATTGTCCGACCTGTCCAACTTGTGAGCAAGAACGTAAACCTGATAATGGATTTCTTTCACTGCTCTCTGCACCTGCAAGACGGGCATTGGAAAACAATAGGATAACTTCTTTACAAAAGCTATCAACATATAGTGAAAAAGAGATTTTACAATTTCATGGTATGGGACCTGCTTCTTTACCGAAACTTAGGTCTGCATTAAAGGAAATTGGATTATCATTCAGAAACTAAGTATTAAGAATATGACTACTCGATAAATTTACGAAATAGAAAAATTTGTATTCAACAATCTGGCGCATTGCTTTAATAAGGAGTGCGTCTATTAAGTAGTGATAATCAATTATTTTGTGAGGAAAGGTAAAGTATTTAAAATTTCGCTTTAGTTTCTTCAGCAATCGGGCACAATTCTAGTACAAGGGATTGTGTCTTTTTTTTCTTCGAAAATGCTACTACTAATTTTAATCATTAAGCGTAATAACAACAAAAAAGCGTTGCAATAAAGCAACGCTAAGTTCGAGCAATTTTAAACAATTTTACGGCACAAACTATTGAGCCTATAAGTCCAGTTATTGTAAAAACATATGCAACTAATAAAGACATGGGGCTATAAATAATGATTCTATAAGTTCCTAGAAAGCATAGTAACAAACCGCTAATGAGGCCTAATAATATTTGACTCTTATCTTTCAAGAATACCACCTCCAATATATGGGGATAAGAGCGTGTTAACATACGCTCCCGCAACTCTCGAGCGGTGTTACGACAAATACATACAAGACAACTAATTATGATTAGTAGAGTCGTCGCATACACTTATTAAGGATTATCTATTTTCAGGAGGTTTGAGATGAAAAGAAACGTGTATGAAAAGTTATTTAAGGCAGGTATTGCGACAACTTTAGTTGCTTCAGCTTTCGTAGTTGCCCCAATAGGTGAGGTAAACGCACAAAAAGATGATCACAAAAATGCTAACAAAAAAGATAACAAAAAAGGCCATGGAAAAGATAAAAAACCCGTACAAAAAGTGGACAAGACAAACCTGCAAACGACGATTAACAAATTGTTCAATCACAAAAAAGAAGATTATACAGTAGATAGTTGGAATAAATTTCAACAGGCACTTTCAGCAGCCCAAAGAATATTTAAAGATTCAAAGGCATCACAGTCTGATGTAACAAAAGCAATGAATAATTTACTAGCAGCTATAGCTAATTTAGTCGTAGTAACCCCACCTACAGATGTGAAAGTGAATACATTAAAAGAATTAAAATCAGCAATTAACAATCCAAAGGTTAAGAATATTACTATTCAAAAGGATATAAAAGTAGAAGAAAAACTAAAGATTACTTCAGAAAAGCATATTAACGGAAATGGCTATACATTAACTGGGGAATTTTCGAAAAAGGGAGACAATTCCTATGCGCTAGAATTTATGAAAACAGTCGGTTCCATCACAAATATTAAAATTAAAAGTGCTGATGCAGCAATTTATGTAGATGGCTCAACTGTTACATTAAGTGGCACGATTGATGTCAGTGGAAATAAAAACGCTGGAATCATTGTATCCGCAGCTTCGGGAGGAAAGGGTCAATCACTCCTAAAACTTGTGAATGCAAAGCTAGTGAATCGTGATGAAGCGAATAATAAACCGACAATTTTAGAGGAACGAATTGAAAATAAAGATGTTTCGAACAAAGTAGTTGGTTATGAAGGCATGTATGTGGATTACAATCAAAAATCAGCTAATCATTTACAAAGGTTTTATTATTTAAACCGTGAATTAAGAACACCAAATCCGATAAAACGCTTCACCTTGTCACTAATGCATTCAAATGATACACATGCCAATTTAAATCAAATAGCCAAAAAAGTAACAGCTGTGAAGGAAGTGCGTGCAGTTAGACCGAAAGCATTACTTCTAGATGCAGGAGATGTGTTTTCTGGAACATTATATTTCAATGCATTTAAAGGGCAAGCAGACTTACAATTCATGAATTTAATGGGCTATGATATTATGACGTTTGGTAACCATGAATTTGATTTAGGAGCTAGCGCGGAAGGACATCAGGCGTTAGTAAATTTTATTAAAGGTGCCAAATTCTCATTTGTTAGTTCAAATATTAATTTTTCAAAGGATGCCAAGTTTAAAGATTTATTTAGCGAATCGATAACAAGTAATCCAAAAAACGGGAAAATATATAATGGCATTGTAAAAGAAGTAGATGGCGAAAAAGTTGGTTTCTTTGGCTTAACAACGGCAGAGACACGAGATATTTCAAGTCCGGGGTCTATTGCCTTTAAAAACTATATTGAAGAAGCGAAAAAAACAGTCCATGCATTTGAAAAAATGGGCGTTAATAAAATTGTTGCGATCACTCATATCGGATATGATGACAACCCAACCATTGATAATGACTTAAATTTAGCATCAATGGTCGAAGGAATTGATGTAATTGTTGGTGGACATAGTCATACACAGTTGGCTCAGCCGATAATCGTTGATGAGAACCACACACCAACTATTATTGTGCAGGCCTCTCAATATAATGAATACCTAGGAACACTGGAAGTTGAATTTGATAAGAGGGGTGTAGTCGTTCGCCATGAAGGCCAATTAATTAAGATTGCTGACAAAGTAGAAGATAAAGGAGCTGCCAAACTACTTCAACCGTATAAAGCAAAAGTAGAACAGATTTCCGCTCAGGAAACTGGGGCAAGAGCAGTCAAAGCATTTGATAATCCACGTACAGAATCCAATAGTGTTCGACGAAATGAAACACCATTAGGCAACTTAATTACGGATGGGATGCTACAGAAAGCGAAAACGTATAATCCCAACGTCATTATGGCATTCCAAAATGGTGGTGGAATACGAGCTGGAATCAATCAAGGACCGATTACGATTGGTGAAGTGATTACGGTGCTTCCGTTTGGCAACACATTAGCAACGATGAATTTAACGGGTGCGGAAATAAAACAAACATTTGAAACAAGTTTGAAAGATCTCCCACTAGAAAATGGTGGTTTCTTACATGTATCCGGTGCAAAAGTGGAATATGACTCCTCCAAGCCTGTTGGAAAACGTGTAGTATCGATTAAGTATAAAAATGCATCGAATACCTACACGGAACTCCTAAATAACACCGTCTATACAATCGCGACAAACGCCTTTACAGCTAAAGGTGGGGATGGCTTTGCGGTATTAGCTAAAGCATACGCAGAAGGACGAGTGAAGGATTTAGGATTATCTGATTGGGAAAATTTCCGTGATTATCTTGTAAGTCTTAAAACGGTTGATGCGAATAGAGAAGGGCGTATTGTAGATGTAGTAGGAAAAGTTCTGGAACTTCCTGGAGGGACGATTAAAGATACCGATTTTTCTGGTACTTTACAAACTCCAAAAGTATACAGGGGGGATGTAAGAGTGCATGTAACAAATGTAACGCTTCTTACTAATGCTGTAGTAAAAGGAAACCTCATCATTACTGGAAAACTTCCACGTGCATTTAATTTAGTGGATATACTCGTAGAAGGAAATTTAGACCTTACTGGACTCGATGCGAAGGACTATAATTCTAAGAATGTAAAAGTGAATGGAGAAATTATTTTTTAGTCCATTTATTTGTATCAGTAGTACACGCTGAGTAGATTGCTGGGATGGTCATACCCCTATAAAGACAAAAGTAGCGCCCCCAAAACATTGGAGGGCGCTACTACTTTTTCGAACTAGATGCTCACAAATATAAAGCAGGGGACCCCGCCTATATTAAAATGTCGACAAGCCTGTAGACTCCTGAATACGATACCATAGCTTTTTCCACACTGCTTGATCCTCGTACACCTCGAAATCTACTGTATACTGACCGTTTTCATTGTCCCAAATACGGGCAAAATAGCTTTCAATGGTTGTTGCGAGTTCGCTCGTTGCCGGCATTTCCATATATAAATTGGTCTCTAGATTTAAATCGGCGATATTTCGACGTGTGAAGTTGGCCGAGCCACCGAGTAGCTGTGCGTCATCACCAGTTTTCACATAAACAAATTTACTGTGATACTGTTCGCCGTTTGTATCATAAAAGCGCACATCGATGCCATTTTCTACAAATTCGGCTGCTACCTGGCGATTTGGAATGCCGTTTTTTTCGATGCCAAACGCGTCCTTGTTCGGGTCTAATATGACGTCGACATTAGCTCCGCGCTTTGCTGTAGCCTTTACTGCTTTGACAACATCACGGTCTGCTAAATAAAACACGCCGATTTTAACTTCGCTATTTTCAGATGCCCCGTCTAACATTGCAAGGAGTGTTTTTTCAATTTTTCCTTCTGTTACAAGCTTCGTCTGCATGTCAGCTGGTTCACTTGTATAGTTCCATGCGACTTCAGGAAGTGTGATATCTGATAGGGCAGCTACGGCTTGCTCAGATTTGTAAATGTCTTGCAAAATGTCACCCGTCACAACAAAGCCGATATTGGAGTGAAGGCTACTGCCATCATGCGTAATATTCGCAGACGTAATGAGTGCCTGTTGTTCATTTAATACAACTTTGCGGTGATTGGCCTTAAAGTTCACTAAATCTAAGTACGAGCCAATCGAGGCCTTGTCACCATCTGGGTTAAAGGCGTTCGGTAAAAAGCCGTTTTGTGAAACCGGCCACCATTGTAAGTAAGAGCGCCAAATACTCGAGTACAGCGGGTTTGAATCCGGAAGTGCCTTCATATTTGTAAAAATCACTTCAGCTCCCGCATCTGCTAATTTCGTAAAGTTTTCGGGTGTAGCCGAGCCGTACATATTATTAATGGCATCTGTAATAATTGTGACATGGAGTGCTGGATTGTCATTGATCGCTGCTAACACTGCGTTTGTGATATCATCCGCACGAGTAGGGTAGCTGCCCTTTGAACGGTCATAATCGTCGTTGTATAGAAACATATCAATTACCAGTGAGTGTTCGGCTTCATCAATAATTCGTAGCATCTCATCATATAAATGCTGCTCCATGACACGGCCATTATTATCATACGTGACGTCATAAACGAAACGCACGTCGCTGTCATTATGTAAGTTTCCGTCTACCGAAACACCCTGTGGCAGTGGCTTTACATAATAGACAATGCCGACGACGAGTGGAATTGCGATAAGTCCTGTAACGAGTATCCCCATTCTTTTACGCCATTTCTTCAAATCCATCCCTCATTTCTAATTTTAGTAATGGTTAATCAATTACGCCTCGGCGTAATTGCGTCCAGATTTTTTCGATATACTCGAAAAACTCCTTTAAAAATCTGTGACATCCGCCGGGGGCATAACTTAATTCAGTGGGGTTCAAACCCCACTGAAATTAATTTATTAATTGCAATTAGTACTAACTACTAAATACGTATGAAAGCATAAAAGGTTTCATGAATGTCTCATTAATGCTATTCCTGAAAAAGGGGCAATAAAAAACACCTCCCGACAAAAGGGGAGGTGTTATGGGTTAAACGCGGAATTGTTGGATTTGTACTTGTAGTTGCTGTGAGTTTTCGGTAACCGCTGCTGCTACGTCGCTTACTTGCTCCATTGATGCTGATTGCTCTTCCATTGCTGCAGCAATCATTTCAATGCTTTCGGCTGCCTTACTTGAGCCGTTTGCAATTTCGTTAACAGAAGCAGTCACTTCCTCAGCACTTGCCGATAATTGTTCTGATGTAGCAGAAACATCTTGAATCGAGTTTTTCATATCTTCTACATCGACTTCGATTTGATTGAATGATTCGCCCGCTTTTTCGATGATGATGACGCCTTCTTTTACAGAATTTAATGAATGGCGCACGGCGTTTTCAACGTCTGCTGTATCACGTTTGATTTCTTGTGTTAATTCAACGATTAATGTCGCAGAATTTTTCGATTCCTCGGCAAGCTTACGTACTTCATCGGCTACCACGGCAAAACCTTTACCATGTTCACCTGCACGCGCCGCTTCAATGGCAGCGTTTAAGGCAAGTAGGTTTGTTTGATCAGTAATTGCGGTAATCACTTGCGAAATATTGTTAATTTCTTCTGTTTGTTTGGCTAGTTTCGTCACAAGTTCGTTGACGATGACTGTTGATTCATCGATTGTGGCCATTTGTGTTTTTGCTTCGGTAATAATTGTTAGGCCAGTCGCAGCGACATGGCTTGCTTCCACGGCTTTGTTGTTTAACGTTTGTGTTGCTTCTGCAATTCGCTGGATACCAATGGCTGTTTCTTCCATGGCTGTCGCGCTGTCAGAAGCAATTTGGTAAGAATTTTGAGCCGCTTCAGATGTATCAAACACGCGTTTTGTTACGTCGTTCGTTGTCGCAGTCACTTCCTGCGTACTCGCAAATAACTCTTCTGAAGAGGCGCTTAATTGCTCAGTATTTTGCTGTACATTTTGTACTAAGTCGCGTAAATTTGTGCGCATTGTGTTAAAGGCATTTGTTAATGTGCCTAATTCATCTTTTGTTACGACGTTTAAATCGGTACCCGTTAAATCACCAGATGAAATCTTTGTTGCCTCATCTGCTACTTTTACAAGTGGCTGTGTAATGCGCTTGCGGATATATAAAACAACAGCTAAAGAGATAATGATACTAATAATTAATACTGCAATCGTTGTTGATTTTGAAAGATTAATGGTTTTTGCAGTGTCCTCTTTGATTGCTTGTAATCGCTGCTGTTCAATGTCTGCCATTGTTGTTGCGGTTGTCAAAATGCCCACGTTTGATTCTTGTAAATTATTATTCACAATATCTTTCGCGATTCCAGGACTCGTTTTATAAGATGCAATTAATTTTGACGCTTGAACGTTGAAATCATCGTTAAAGTTAATCAGATCATTAATAAGTGCGTCCATTTCTGGATTGTCAGAGCTTTGCTTTAAGTACTCAACGCCTGCATCTAATTTATCTGCATAATTTGTTAAATTTGTTACGTTTTCTTCTTTCGGATCAGCAATGAGTGCACGTGCATAAAGACCCTGCATCGCTAGGTTAAAGCGTATATCATCAATCATTCGCACTTGTTCCATGCGGACATCCATTGCCTCATCAGTACGTGATTGAATTGTGTTATAGCTAATTGAGCTAATAATTGTTGAAGCGGCAATAATTGCAACTAAGATAAATAGTACAATATTTAATTTTTTTCCAATACTCATAAAGTCCACCCTATCTTTTAAATTGTTATATTTTTCTTATTATCACATACACATGTAGAGTTTTGTCGGATTGTGTAGAAATGAAGGGAATAGGGATATTAAAGGAAGAATTTTTTTGGTTTTTTAGGAATTTAAAGTGTGGAAGAGAATTTAATTGCTAAAAAGCATGTTTGCTCGTTGTTGTTTTAAAGATAATAATGTTAAAAAGTGTATTTTAACTATGAATATAGACATGGAATATTCGACAAATAAAAAGGAGTAGTTACTCATTAGTTTGACAAAATGTAAAGAAGCGGACATGTTTTGATGGTATTTCTGTTAAAATATAGGTAATAAACCGATAAAGGGGGAATTTAAATGGTCATTCAAAAGGTAAGTCGCTATAAATGGCTTCTGGCCGCTGTGATTGTATTGGTAGGAAATGCGGTGGCGTTTCAATTATCATTTATTCACACATTAACAGAAGTAGAAGTGCGCGGTATGGTAATCGGCTCGCTCGTTGATTGTGCGGTTGTTGCGCCGGCATTGTTACTATTACATATGAAAAAGTGGTCGCTTAAAAAAGCGGTAATTTTTGCGGCGGGTGGGATTGTCCTCGCACGTTTCATCATTCCAGCGAGCTTTCTCGAACCATTTCGCTATTTGACTGGGACAGCTTTTGCAATAGAGGCTTGTCTGATTGTAATTGAATTATGTATCCTGATCGCTTTTGTAAAATATGTTCCTTCTATAATACATGCGGTGAAGGAGCAGCAGGAGCAAACGGTATTTGCGTTTCCAAAACTTGTAGCTGAAAAGGCGAAGGGCAATCCGATTATTAGTGTGCTTGCTTCGGAAATACTAGTGTTTTATTATGCTTTCTTGAGCTGGCGAAAACCTGCAGATGCGACTGGTTTTACCGTTTATAAAAATACGATGTATGTGCCGATGCTGGTGATGATCTTTCATGCAGCATTATTTGAAGCGGTGGCGTTTCACTGGTTTTTCCATGACCGCCTACCGATTTTAGCGTGGGTCCACACCATTCTATCGATTTACGGCATCATTTTCTTAATCGCAGATGCAAGAGCGCTTGTATTAAATCCAACAAAGTTAATGGGGCAAAAGCTGTACATTTCAAATGGGTTAATGAAGCGCGCAGCTATTTATGTCGGGCATATTGAAGCGATTCATGACGCCTTTGAAAGTGACGAGGTATATCACATGAAGGTGCTTGGTAATACCGATGATCAGCCTGCATTTGTGTTGGAGTTTAAGGCACCGCAAACGATTCACTTTGTCGGGGGCTTTGAGAAAAAGGTCAAGTATGTAGGGGTTTACGCGGATGATGCGGTTGCTTTGAAAAAGCAGCTTGAACAGAACTTATAAAGGAAAATCCAGCAAACACGTGGTGTGTCTGCTGGATTTTTAAAATTTATGATTGTTTTCCTGTCTGCATATGATAGTTCCGCTTTAGCATCGCATTGCCTTTAAACAATCCGAAATGTTCGTAATACGGCACTAAATCATCGTCACAGCACAAATCAATCATATAAATGTCTTGAAGCTGTGCAAGCATTTGTTCAACTAACTGCTTGCCAATGCCTTGATTTTTAAAGGTTGGTAACACTTCAAGCAAGGGAATGTATGCACTAAGCACACCATCACTAATTGCTGTAATAAATCCGACCACTTGGTTTTTTTCGTCGTCAATCGCGAGCACAATATGCGCACTATTTTGTAATAGTGTTAAATGCGTTTCGGGATTTGGCGGATTTGGCCAATCGACAAAAAAGCCGTTTAGCATCGTTTCTGTAATATTGTCTATGTTTGTTTGAAATTTCATTTGAAATCAGCTCCTAATTTTTTTGGATTAGAAGTGATTCTCAATTATAAAGTAACATCGCACGTTACCTCCAGAGTGAATTTTTTTAATTATACAATAATTCTGTGGGTTTATCAGTATATAATTAAAATAAAAATTACTAAGGGTGATTGAGCGTGACGAATAGTACGATTCAGCAAGTACATGCATTAGAGAATTTACAGCTAAATGCATTATTAATAGAGCCACTACAAACAGTAAAATGGCGAATAGATGCCAAGCGTTTTAGCGAACTGTTTATTGTAACTGAAAATGATCAAGTCAATGGAATTGGAATTAGTTGGACGAACCCAAATCATCCAACGGCGAAATATATTCAAATCATCGCAACGGGTTATCAACCACAGCTCATGCAAGCATTGCTTGAGAATATGGATGGGCATGATAAAGTCATTTTATCGTGCTGGGAATATGAAACAGAAAAGCTTGGTTATATGAAAAACTTTTGTTTCCAATTATTTCGAAAAACGTATATGGAAAGCTACTTAGTAAATGATTTACTACAAACGCTTCAACATGTACCTGAAGTAGCAAATGGCTGTTCATTACAACAAATGATAGGCAATACGCAACTTGAAAAACAGCTGTTTTCATTAGTGAAATTCAATTATGAGCAGACACATTTACATAATGAAGCAAAGGAGAAAGAGTGGCAGCTTTGGCGTGCTGCAGTCCTTGATGATGCGCCAGATATGAAAGTACCATGTATTGTTGTTGATGATGATGGCAAGATTAGTGCATATATGTTTGTGCATCCAGTTGAAGAAAATCATGTGGAAATTGGTTGGATGGGGAAAACAAATTCTTTCGAAATGCAGTGCTTATTAAAAACGATTTTGCTACATTTAGCGAACTCATGTATCCAGACGGTGGAGTTTGAAATTGATACAACCGATTATTTCGCATATGAGTTAGCCGATTTACTAGCACTTAAGTATAAAATAAGTTGGGACTCGTATATATATAAGGAACAGTAGGGGGGAGCAAATGATGTTGGAAAAACGTTATTTACATCGTAATGATTGGAGTCGGATAACATCTCGTCGTTATTCACAAAAATGGGTGGAGGAACAGGATTTTACAGGGTATATCGCACTGACCGAAATACATGAAATCACGACGCCTTTCGTGAAAACGATGGGAGGAAAGAACGTTTGTATTATAGACAAAAATTATACTAGGCTGCAACAGTTACCAATGGATGCGAATTACGTGATTACAACAACGTTCAATGACAAAGGGCAAGTTGTTCAGTGGTATATCGATATAACGAATTGTAATGGGGTCGATCAAGGGGAGCCTTATATGGAAGATTTGTTTTTAGATATTATCGTGTTGCCAACAGGAGAAGTGATTACGAAGGATGAAGATGAATTGCAGCAAGCACTCGAGAACAATTGGATTACAAAGGAACAATATGATCTTGCTTATACGACATTTTATTGGGTAATAAAAGAGCTTAAACAGGGCACATTTGAACTGTTAACCAGCAGTAGTAAATATAGAGAGGTATTATTATAATATAGAAAAGCCCGCCATATATATTGGAACGATGCTTAGAAGTAAATAAAAAAGAAGCTTCCTATAATAGGAAGCTTCTTTGAGCTGTTATAGTAAAAATTAAAGTTTTACGATGTTAGCAGCTTGTGGTCCGCGGTTGCCTTCTTCTACTGTGAATTCAACTTTTTGACCTTCTTCTAAAGATTTAAAGCCTTCACCTTGGATAGCTGAGAAGTGAGCGAATACGTCTGAACCGCCTTCAACCTCGATGAAACCGAAACCTTTTTCTGCGTTAAACCATTTTACTGTACCTTGTGTCATAATAAATGACCTCCATTGTTGTTATATTAATAAGCTCACAATTCTTCTAAAAGAAAAAAATTCACATATTAGAAAAAGTACTAACTAAAACACGAATACTCTTTATAATAGGCGAATTCATTGTTTTGTCGAGCTGACTTATTAACCATAGTATACAGCGTAAATTATCATTTGTCTAGTGGCATTCAAATTTTTTTTCAAAATCAAATTAAAAATTCATCAAATCTTTGTGAAATCAACACGCTAATATTCTTACTTTACACACGCTTTGTGAAAATATGATGAAAAAAATGAATTTGAAAAGATATTGTAACAAGCAATTGAAAACGTGATGACGTCTGCTCAGAACCGTCCCAAAGCTTTCTTTTACCGCGTAATCTTAAGGCAAAGGAGGAAGGACAATGAAACAATTAATCGCAGCAATTATCGGTATCATACTTTCAATTACAGCTGGAATCGGGGTGTACAGTCAATTTGTTAGTGTCGATCCCGTAATAAGTGATGGGCTTGAGGCGCAAACCGCGATGGCACTTGCACAAGATCGTGAGCCAACCTTTCCACAAATTAGTATGGAGGATGTACCAAAGGATCACGAAAACTTTTCAAGTATCCTATACGGCTATAATTTAGTCAATGAAACACATGTGTATGCAGAAGATAAAGTCGGTGCGAATCTTTCATGTACGAGCTGTCACGCTGGCGCGGGTTTACAGGATACAGTGGCGTCACTTGTAGGGGTGTCGATTGATTACCCAAAATACATCGCACGCGCGGGGGATTTCGTAACGATTGAAAAACGGATTAATGGCTGTATGGTACGTAGTATGAATGGTGAAACGTTTGAAGCGGATTCAGAAGAACTAGACGCAATCGTTGCGTATTTCGATTATATTTCAGAGGATATGGAAGAGGGGCAAAAACGTCCGTGGGCAAAATCAGTGGATATGAAGCAAGTACCAACACCAAATGTGCAAGATGGTGAAGAATTGTACAATAAATCGTGTATTTCATGCCACGCAGCAGATGGCTCAGGTATTGGCGCTAATACAGGCCCAGCGCTGTGGGGAGAGACATCGTTTAACGACGGTGCTGGCTTAGCGCGTATGTCGAAAATGGCGGGCTTTATTCAAGCGTACATGCCAATTGGTCAGGAAATGACGTTATCAGACCAAGAAGCATCGGATTTAGCCGCCTATATTTTAATGCAGGACCGACCAGAATGGGGCAAGCATGATAAGGATTGGCCAGAGGGCGGTAAACCTGCAGATATTATGACAAAAGAACGCCGTAAAGAAGCGCAAAACGGCACGATTGACTGGACAGAAGTATTAACAGGCTTTCAATAAGTTAAAGGGGGCTGTCCGAAAAGTGTTTACTTTTCGGACAGTACTTCGTTCAAGTCTTAATTAACCGCTTAAGTGCGGTGCTTCTGGTATGTATTTATAGCCTTCACCGCGCACCGTTACAATCCGCTGTGGGTGTTTGCGGTCGACTTCGATTTTGGCACGTAGTTTTTTGATGTGCGCATCAATCGTTCGGTCTAAAATTTCTTTTTCGATATTTGGATATAATTGATCAACGAGCGCTTCTCGCGAAATCACTTGATGTGGATGATCCATTAAAAAATACAGCAGCATAAATTCATGCTTCGTTAGCTGAATGACTTCCCCGTTTAATAGGACTTCACCTTTGCGCGGCTTGATGCACAAGCCGTTATGAATAATTTTTTGGCAAAACAATCCTGTGCGACGTAGCACCGCATGTATATGTGCAAGCAGTTCCTGTAAATGCACGGGTTTTGTTAAATAATCATCGGCCCCAATTGTGAGCCCGTTAATTTTAACCTCGACGTTATGCTTATTTGTCACCATAATAATTGACACATCGGCGGTTTGATTAGCGCGAATCCACTGACAAAGCGACTCTCCAGAACGCTTCGGAAGTGCAAGCTCCATCAACACCATGCACGGATAAGTTTGATGAAATACCTCGATCGCCACTTCAGCTGATGCTGCCACAGCAACTACAAAGCCATGGTCTGTTAGAAATTCCTTTAATGTCGTTGTCCATACTGCGTCTGGATCGACAATTAATAGTTGTTGCATCATAATCCCTCATTTTTTTACAATTATGATTATTTTAACATAATAGTCAATATTTTAATTGGGATTTAAGGTAAGTAAAAAACCTATTAGATAAGAAGTATTAAGCAAAAGCTGACGTTCATTTGCATAAGGCAAAAAGACGTCAGCTTTTTTAGTATCAAACTCTAAACATATTCATCAACGAACCGACTTGCTGCATCGCATTAATTCCATTGGTTACCGTTCCAACATGGCCCATGATAGTATTTAAGTTATCTGACAATCCGCCACCGTAGCCTGGGCCTGGCCCCTGCATTTGCTGATATGGGTTGAATGGTTGCTGCTGCGGTCCGTAATTTGGATTTTGCGGATAAAACGGAGGATAGGGTTCCCGCCTTTGTTGTGGATAAGCGTTTTGCATCGGGTAGCCTAATCGTTGTCTAGGCATTGGCGGAGCTCCTCGAAATTGTTGCTGAGGCATGGGCATTCGTGGTGGTCTTGAAAAAAAGGTCATTTGTGCGCACCTCCTATTAATAGTAGAAATCCATCTAGTATATGTCCGTGTATGTATTTAACTTAGACGTATAGCGGATTTATGAGTCGAGAAACGCCGGTCTTTAATTGGAGTGGCAAAAAAACCCTCTATCTAACTAATCTTAAGATTGAGGGCTATTTCTTCTAAAACAACTTATTTAAAATAATCCTTTCGCGCTTCGAATGCCTTTTTTTCGCGTATTTGTTTTTCCATCTGGGCAATGGAAGTCCTGCGATGCGCATTTTTTTCCTCAAGATGTTCTAGTTCCTCGGGAGCAGCAAATTCCATACTAATTTCAGCTTGTTCGATATTTTCCTTTGTATTGTTGATCATCTTTCCAAGGCTTCGTGCATTCTCGGACTTTTTATTGAATGTTTGATGACGGTCGTTTTCCAATCGTTTCCCTCCTAAATCAAGATGATATTTCTTAATTAGTTTGTTATTGTTTGATCTATTTATGCGCAGAATCAAAATTTAACCAAACTAAATGTTAAGTATTATTGACATAATGTTAAGTATACATTACATTTAATTTAGGAAGGAGATGGGAAATGTTAAATAATAAGGTGAAAGAGCTGCGTGCACGACATGGCTTTTCACAAATTGAGCTCGCTGCTTTATGTGGGGTCACGAGGCAAACAATCGGCTTTATTGAAAAAGGGGACTTTTCACCATCTGTTGCACTGGCACTAAAATTAGCACAGCATTTACAGGTCACGGTTGATGAATTATTTTGGTTAGAGGAGGAGAATGTGTAATGCCTACAAAAGATCTTCGTATGCAAGAGCCTTTATTTAATAGCGCGTTTTTTGTTTTATTAATCGGTGAAGCAATAGGGATCGCGTATGTCTTAAAATATTTTGATCCTGATGTGCAAAATCGGGTGATACTCGGGTTAGAAAAATTAAATTTGATGCCGTATATATTTTCGGTCATTTGCTTGATTGCGCTAATTACTTTATGTGGAATTTATGTGCTAAAGGTTAGAAAACACAATCTCGCAAATCCAACAAAAAAATTGAAACCCTTTACCGCGTTTACGTTAAACGAATTCAATGACGATGATGAGTTTTTCAGCAAGGTAACGAATGAAGCAACACGCAAAGGCTATATCTTTTTAACGAATGCAATAGGTGTGCTGATTTTACTGCTAGTTTTACAACTCCCGCATATTGTTTACATTGTGCTAGGGTTAAGTATTTGTATCATGCAAAATTTGCTGTACTACACGCATATGAAAAAATATTATCAATAACTTACAAGATCAAACTCAAATGCCTGTCCAAGTTGTATTGGAAGGGCATTTTTTAATTTAGATATTACAGCGCCGGGAATCGAATGAATGCATGAACAAAAATGTTGTGGATGGTAAAGGGAATTTAGAAGTTGCTGTCTAATATTTAGTAGGATATAGAAAATTTGTGTTTTTGGAGGCTTTTATTATGAAACGGATTGGATTAATTACGTTCATTATAGGTGTTTTTCTGTTAGCAGGATGTACAGAAGAAAAAGAAACAGCCAAAGATACAGGAAGCTTAGTCGAGGAAAACGCCTTAACATCCCAAATTCACACCTTAGAAGAACAAGTGGATAATTTAATTGAACAACGTAATAAGCTTGAAAAAGGAAAGAAATTGTTCACGACTTTCAGTTATTTGACTTTTGATTTTATGAAAGCATTGCAAACGGGGGATTTGGATCTTTTAGAAAGTGTCGTTTCAAATGATTTTAATGTAGAGGTCACAAAAGACAGTTGGTTTTACATTACAAACGAACCAATCGACGGAAACAACAAAATACTCTTTTACGATGCTAATAACCAAATCAAGTTTTGGCGTATTAATTTCTATGGTCAAGTGCCTGATTATGAAAAATACGGAATGAGCATCCGCATCTTTACAGAAGAGAATATCAAGTCTGGTATGGCTGAAGTAATAAATTTAAGTTTTGAAGAAATAGACGGAGAGTGGAAAATCGTTTATATGGATCCTTATGTCTAAGCCATTCAATAGTAAAATAAATATTGCATAATAAATAAACACTTTTGTAAAATTGGTTGTAGTGGAGGGTCGACTCCTGCGGGAACAGCACGACGCCTGAGACTACAGGCTCAGGCCGTGCCCGCGGAAAGCGTACCCGTAACGGAAACCAATTTTTAAGGCTTCAAGATAAACTTAATACTTTGATCTTCATGGTCATGAAACATCCTGTAAGCCTCACTTGCTTTTTCTAACGGCATTTTATGTGTCAAAATGTCAGTTGGATCGATGGTACCTTGAGCGACCATGTCATAAAGTAGGGGACTAGTATGAATTGCTGGCGCCTGCCCCATTTTTAACGTAACATTTCGCTCAAACATCGTGCCAAGTGGGAATAGATTGTAGATGGAACCATAGACGCCTGTCAGTTGAATGGTCCCAAACTTTCGTACGGCTTTGATTGCCACTTGGATTGCACTTAATGTCCCGCCTTGCAGCTTCAACTTTTGCTCGATTTTTTCGTAAAATTTAAGTTTGCCGTCCATCCCCACACAATCAATGACAACGTCCGCGCCGCCTTTGGTAATTTCCCACAGATGATTACCGATATTGTCAAAGTCATCAAAATTAAAGATTTCTACTTGATTTGTTCGTTTTGCATGGTCGAGCCGGTAAGAGAGTGGATCGACAACAATGACACGGCTGGCCCCTTTTAGCCAGGCAAACTTCTGCACCATCAATCCAACAGGTCCTGAACCGAGCACAATGACCGTATCACCTTTTTTCACACCAGCATGTTCGACACTCCAATACGCAGTTGGCAAGACATCCGAAATAAATAACAGCGCCTCATCCTCTAACTCACAGTTCTCAGGTACTTTAAACGGAATAAAATTGCCATAGGGGACACGCAAGTATTCCGCCTGTCCACCTGGATAATTCCCGTAACGATGGGTATAACCAAAATAAGCACCGGAATCAATGTCCGGATTGTCATTTGAGTTATCACACTGGCTCTCCATGTGGTTTGCACAGTAAAAACACTCACCACAAGAAACGTTAAAAGGAATGACAACCCGGTCGCCTTTCTTCACCTTCGTTACTTCAGGGCCTACCGCTTCGACAATGCCCATCGGTTCATGCCCAATGACAAAATCCTCTTTTGTCGGAATCGAACCACGGTAGATATGCAAATCCGATCCACAAATAGCAGTGGAAGTGATGCGAACAATGATATCATCCGGCTTTTCAATCTTGGCATCTGGCACATCCTTAACTTGTACATCTTGTGCCCCTTGATACGTAACTGCTTTCATAGAAAAGCCCCCTGTAAAGAGCGCGTTTTAATGGAAATGAAGCCACCGTTCATCACTTTTTCTTCGCATCCCGTTCTTTATTGAAATCATGTTCTTTGCCGAATTCCGTGTTATAATTTGGATTCGAGAAGCGGGCAGGGCGGTCCTTAGCTGTATGCATCTCCTCGCTCGGCGTAAATAACAATGCTATACAAACAAGGCCACTAATCCCAACAAGGCTGTAGACAATTCTAGATAATATAGCATCCTGACCGCCAAAAATAGAAGCAACTAAATCAAACTGAAAAAAGCCAATTAGTCCCCAGTTAATGCCACCAACAATGAGTAACGCGAGCGCGATTCTTGAAATTAAACTCATAAAATTCCTCCTTCGTGATTCGTAGTTAGCGTTTACCGAAAAAAACTTTTTATACGTGATTTGAGCATAAAAGAGCAAATAAAAACCAAAGTAAGCCTGACTAAATTTATAGCCATTTTTAATCTGGATTGTTTAACATATAAATATGTAGCTGTTGCTTATTTATAAAAATGAACGATTATTTTAACCGAATTCCCAATATTTTAATTGTTTTACAAATAGATTTTTGGTACATTAATACCAAGTAAACAAATAAGAAAAGTTGAGGAGATGTATGATGACAAACATTCCATTCGTTGTAGATAGTGCGTGGCTACATGAGCGTTTAGAAGATCCGAAGTTAAGGCTGCTTGATGCAACTACATTTTTAAGTATCCCAAATAAAGACGGCGAGGCACCTGGCTTATGGTCTGGACAAGATGCGTTTAATGAGGAGCACATTCCGGGCGCTGTTTTTGCCGACATTTTAACCAATTTCTCTGATCAAAAGGCCGCGCTACCAATGACAATCCCGAGCCGCGAGCAATTTGTAGAGGAAATTGAAAAACTGGGTGTTGGTGAGGATACGTACGTAGTGATTTATGATCGTGGAGCGCTTGCCAATGCAGACGTTATTGCCTCTTATTGGGCATCACGTCTTCGCTGGCAACTAAAGTACGAGGGCTTTGACAATGTGGCTATTTTAGATGGTGGACTTGTTAAATGGAAGCAGGACGGTTATTCAACAACTACCGACACAACAAGCTATCCAAAAAGCACATTCAATTACGCGCGACGTCCTGAGCTTGTTGTTAATAAAGAACAAGTGCGCGAAGCCATTGAAAATGATTCGGTTGTCTTGATCAATAGCCTGTCTCCACCAGATTTTTATGGTGAAACGAATACGTATCCACGCAAGGGCCATATCCCAACAAGTCATAACGTCTTTTTCGGTAGTCACTCTAATCCGAAAACACGCCTACTTTTTGATGATGAAAAGCTGCGCGAAACGTTCACAAATATCGGTGCACTTGATACGGATAAAACAGTCATTACCTACTGTGGCGGTGGAATTGCTGCGACATGGAATGCACTACTATTAAATAAACTAGGTCAGGAAAATGTCGCAATTTATGACGGCTCGATGAACGAATGGGCAGCTGACACAACTTGTCCGCTAGTGACGGGGAAGTAATAATGGAAAGCATGAGAGTTTAGAGCTCTCATGCTTTTTTTGAAGGATAAAACAGGATAGTTATCGAAATTGTTCAAATGCAGTTCGAATTGGACTACGTTAATTCAATAAAAGGGTTGTGAGATTAGAATGAATATGAATGAAATTTTGAGTATGAATAAGGAAGGGTGGGAAAAAACTGCAGAGCGTTATTATGGAAGAACAGCTCTTCCTGAATACGGTCCATTTTCTTTAAGTGAAGATCAACTTCATTTATTCGGACCTATTGCAGGTAAAAAGATTTTAGATATCGGGTGTGGAAGCGGACATTCATTGCAGTATATGGGGAGTGAAGGAGCTCAGGAATTGTGGGGGTTAGACCTTTCAACCAAACAAATTGAAACAGCTGAAAAATTGCTACGTGTTCAACAAAGTAAAGTCACCTTGTTCGAATCGCCTATGGAAGAGAATCCAGGCTTGCCACTTGAATACTTTGATGTAGCATATTCCATTTATGCATTAGGATGGACCGTTGATTTACAAAAGACCTTGTCGAATATCCATAGTTATTTAAAACCTGGTGGTACATTTATATTTAGTTGGGAGCATCCGATTCACGATCGATTGACTTATGAAAATGCATCATTCACCTTTAAAAAATCTTACAATATCGAAGGGCCCGAATACAATGAGGCATGGCACAATCATGTTGTCATCCACCATCGGAAATTAAGTACATATATTAATACGCTTATAGAGACTGGCTTCACCATTGAGAAGGTAATCGATGATGTAATATTGCCGACTACCAATACAGAAAATCCTTCGAAATGGTATTCAACGCAAAGAGCATCTCTTGTTCCAGCTACATTTATAATAAAGGCTACTAAACACGAGAGTAGTAAACTTTAATAAATGCTTAGTTTATTGGGGACAACTAGTGCGGTTTTTTTTTCAAAGCTTTATAATAAAATAAAGGACGGTGTTCGTATGCTAAATAAAGACATCAAACAGCAAATAATCGAGACAATTAATGCTCGACTAAATACAGCATTCATTATATTATTCGGTTCATTTGCAAAAGGGACTACTCGTGAAGATAGCGATATTGACCTTGCTTATTTTAGTGAACAGCACCTATCATCTTATGAACGGTTTCTTTTAGCGGGAGAGCTAGCCACACTCATTGGTCGTGAAGTTGATTTAGTTGATATTAAACAAATCGATACTGTCTTTACGATGCAAATTTTTGAACAAGGTAAGCCGATTTATATTCAAAACGAAAATGAATTTACACGCCAAAAAATACGTGCCTATAGTATGTATGCAACACTAAGCGAACAGCGTGCGGGTATTATTGAAGGAATTAAAGAACGAGGAAGTGTGTTTGGCGATGAATGATGTAATCTTAAATAAGACAATAACAATTGAACGTTGTGTCAATCGTATTCATGACGTATATGAAGGCAAACCTGAAAACTTATCTGATTTCACAAAACAAGATAGTATCATTTTGAACATTCAGCGTGCTTGTGAAGCGAGCATTGATTTAGCCATGAATATTGTTAGTGAACGTAAACTTGGCGTGCCAAAAGCTAGCCGTGAAGCATTCAAGTTGCTCCAAGAAGCTGATTTGATTGAAGCTTCTTTAGCGAAAACATTAATGAACATGGTTGGTTTCCGTAATATTGCAGTACATGATTACCAATCTTTAGAGCTTAATATTTTACAAGCCATTTTAGAAAAGCATATTGATGATTTTAAAGAATTTACGAAGGTTATTTTACAATTAGAAATGTAGTTGATAACAGTTTCTTGTTATTTAAATTCAAATGAGTTTAGACTGATTTGGATTGAAAAACATGTTAATGAAGCCACTTGGACCTGTCCATATTTTAAGGAATGAGCTAGAAGTAACATACACTTTTCTACCACTTAGTAACTTAACGCCTCATTTTCCTGATGTAAGCAGTTGTTTTTCTATAAACATTTTTTGGTGCCGACTTATTTTATAAATAACCGCTATCTAAACAGCTATAAATGCTGTTAGATAGCGTTTTTTTAAAACCGGACTTACTTAAGATGCGTTTTTTCGTCTATTGTCTATACACAGAATACATAATTAGTTAAGGTTTCGCAGATTCCTATGCTATATTGAATTAGAAGAAACAACACGAACACTTGTTGACACCGAATAAAGGTGATTTAAAATGATAAAATCACCTTTATTGGGTGCCAAACCCATTAGAGTTCTTCAGGAACAAAGAATTCTACTGCAGCATCTCCTTGTGAGATGCTGCTTTTTAGTTCTTATAAAAATTAATATAAAATAAAAAAATGCCAAAACGTTGTGAAATCGACGTTTTGGCATTTTGAAATTCTAGTGATTCTGAAAAAAGGGGAACAGTATCCTCTTAATGCGTTGTATCTTTCGATGAGCCGTCATTTAAATAAACTTCACCATCTTTATACGTCATTTGCTCAGGATAACGTAGGTTTATAACTGCATCCTGAAGCTCTTGTGAAGGAGGACGTGTTGCAAGTGACACAATGATATTCGTAGTGAAGGCAGCGATCGCCCCGAAGACTCCAGCGCCTGTATCGATAATCCCTAATATCGTAAAGCCAGCATACTTCGCACTAAAAATGTAAAGAAGTGTCACAGTTAAACCGACAAGCATACCTGCCATCGTTCCTTTTGCATTCGCACGCTTCCACCAAACGCCTAGTACAAGCGCAGGGAAGAACGTACCGGTAGCAAGTGCAAATGCCCATGCAACGATTTGTGTTATGGCACCAGGTGGGTTTAGTGCAATAAGTCCAGCGAGTAGTGTTGCCACGACAATTGAAATACGACCTACAAATAGGCGTTTTCGTTCAGTTGCTTGTGGATTGATGATACGGTAATAAATATCATGTGCAAACGAAGAAGAAATAGAAATCATTAAGCCACCAGCTGTAGATAGCGCAGCCGCCATGGCACCTGCAGCAACTAGTCCAATAACAAATACACCTAGATTTGCGATTTCAGGCGTAGCCATTACGACAATATCGTTCGCGATTTTAAGTTCAAGCCATTGAAGAATGCCATCACCATTCGTATCGGCTATCCCCAATTTTCCTGTATCAATCCATGATTGAGTCCACGCAGGTAATTCAGCAATTTTTTTACCAGCAACTTCCGTCATTAAAATAAAACGAGCAAAGGCTGCATAAGCGGGTGCACTAAAATATAAAAGGCCGATAAACACTAATGCCCATGCACCTGACCAACGAGCCGCTTTCATCGTACCTACTGTATAAAAACGTACAATAACATGAGGAAGACCAGCTGTACCGCACATTAATGTAAACATGAGTGCTAAAAACTGCCACTTGGTTCCATTTGTGAAGGGGGCGAAATATTCCGAAATCCCGAGTTCTCGGTCGAGTTCACCCATTTTTGTTAACACTTCACCATAGGAAATCCACGGTAAAGGATTACTCGTTAAATGTAAGGACATAAAAATAACAGGTACTAAATAAGCGATAATTAAAATGATGTATTGTGCTACTTGTGTCCAAGTAATCCCTTTCATCCCACCGAATGCAGCATAAAAGGCAATTAATACAACGCCGATCATCGTTCCTATTTTCGCATCAATTTCAAAAAGGCGTCCGATTACTACACCAGAACCTGATAGCTGTCCGATTGAATACGTGAAGCTGATAATAATTGTACAGATCGCAGCTATGATGAGCGCTGCCTTACTATTAAAACGGTCTCCAATAAATTCAGGTACAGTAAAGCGACCGAATTTACGAAGCTGCGGTGCAAGTAATATGGTTAAAAATAAATAACCGCCTGTCCATCCCATAATATAGGCCAATCCATCATAACCAAGTAACATGATTGTACCAGCCATTCCGATAAAGGATGCGGCACTCATCCAGTCTGCCCCGATGGCCATCCCGTTAAAAATAGGAGGTATTCCACGACCAGCAACATAGAAATCTGATGTTTGCTTAGCCGTATTATATACAGCAATCCAAATATATAAAGCAAATGTACATAATATAATTACCAGTGATACTAGAAATTGAGTATCCATATTCAGCCTCCTTCCATTAGTGCTCTACCATATTTTTTGAACCGATTTCTTGATTGCGTTTATCATCAATCCCATACTTTTTATCAATTTTGTCCCCGACAATCGCATTTACAAACAGTAAAACAATGAAAGTAAATAACGCGCCAATTGCCCCCATAAAATAATGGAATGGGAATCCTAAAAACTGAAATTCAGTTAATGAGTCTGCAAACGCTACCACAACATAAGACACAAGAAACCAAAGAGCAAAGTAAACGAGCATGTACATATTTTTCTCACGGAAATAAGCATCAGCAACTTTTTTATCAATCTTCTTCATACGGACCACCTTTCTTCGTAAATTTATCTTAGATCAAAAATAAATTGAAACGTTTCTTTTAAAGGAAGCGGGACCAAAACTACTTTGACGATCATCAAAATAACTAGTGCAGCTACAGGAAAGGTAAGAGCAATGAAACGTTTTTTTATTAGTGCATAGGCAAGACAGCAAATAGTGAATACGATAAAAAACTGAAGCAACTAAACACCTCCTATAATCTCAACGTTTTTTTAATGTATGTTGGAAATAATCAAGATAAAACGATTATTAAGTAAAAAAATTCATAGTCGATTGACGCCGAAAAAATTAGAAGGATTACTAAATTAGACAAGCATCTATGTAACGATGTTCTAGGTGGTTCTTTTAAAACCGGCAATTACTTTTAGTACGGTTCATCTCAAATAATCCCACTACATTTCATATGATTTATAAATCAAACATCTCCAAAAATGCTACAATAATCCAAAATATACCTATGAAAAGAGGGCTCACATGCTCGAAACCAAACTCTATGCCATCACAAAAGGATTCTCAAAAGACCAAAAATACGCAGCACTTTTAAACAATGAAAAAGTACTTGTTCGCTTATTTGAGGAGCAACAGCAACCGCGCAAGGAGCAAGAATTCCAAATCATTGAACAAGCCTACAATCTAGGTATCAATAGTCCAAAGCCTATTTCAATAGGGCCAGGTAAAATGATTACATCTTTTCTTGAGGGGATGGATGCAGAAGAGGCGATTGCCACATTAACAGAAAAGCAGCAATATGACTTAGGTGTTGCCGCAAGCGCGGATTTAAAGAAACTCCATACGATTGTAGCGACTGAAAACAAATGGTATGAAAGCCAAACAGCAAAATATCGTCGCTACATCGTGCGCTATCATGAACTGCCGCTAAAAATTGAAGGCGACACACAAATCATGCACTTTATCGAACAGCGCCTCCATTTAATGAAGGACCGTCCAAGCGTATTGCAGCACGATGATTTTCATTTACCGAATTTGATTGTGCATAATGGCGCGTATAACGGGGTCATTGATTTTGGCCGTTTTGATTATGGGGACCCGATTCATGATTTCATCAAGCTCGGCATGTTTAGCGCGGAAAGCAGTGTTCCGTTTTGTAAAGGACTATTGGAAGGGTATTATGGCGGGAAGCTGACAGTTGAATTTTGGGAGCTGTATGCACTGTATTTAGCGATGGGTGTGTTTTCAGCGATTGTTTGGGGGCAGTTGATGGAGGATGGAGCCAATTTGTTGCAGCACGCGAAGCGCTTTAGTGCGGATCATTGTGGATTTACAAGTGCTGTACCGAAGTGGTATGAAGCACATTTAAAATAACATAAACAATTGACAATTAGATAGAAAGACCAACCAATGATGGTACCTTTGATCGTTTATGAAATCTATTAACGAATCAAATTACCTATAATTTCATTTTAATTGGGTACAAGGATATAAAATATGTTACCATGGAATTAATTGGGTTTGAGGAGATAAAGTGATGAAATGGATGAATTTGAAGGCGCTCATTATAGGGCTGGTTGTGGCGACACTTGCCATGACGTTACTGATTAACCTTTGGAGTGCGCACCGTGTCAATACAGAAGTGTTGACGAATAACACATTAGAAACGAACCGTGTCTACGCAGAAAAGCTGGCGACGACGGTTGATCAATACATTGAAGAAACGTTTACTACGCTCGCATATAGTGCAACGCTTTTAAGAAATGAGTTAGACAATGAAGCGTTATTAGCGAAAGAGGCGGAACGATTACATAAAACGAATGAAATGTTTAACTCAGTCGTTATAGCAAACAAAAACGCGTTTGTTATCGGTGTATCGCCGTCATCACTAGAGTTGAAGGGCAAATATTTACAAACGGCGGGTCCACTTGAAGCGATTAATAAGAAAACCCCGCTGATTTCGAAAACGTACACAGGGACGAATGATCGTTTGTTGATATTCATTTCGTACCCGATTTTTGATGAGCAAGCGAACTATTTAGGCTTTATCGGTGGCTCGATTTATATTAAAGAGGATAATGCGTTTAATTCGATTCTTGGCACACATTTTTATGATGACGGCTCATACGTTTATGTCGTCGATCAGGAGGGGCGCATTATTTACCATATTGATCCAACCCGGTTAAATGATGTCGTGACCGATAATCAAGTCGTCAAAAAGGTTATGGCTGGGGAGAATGGCACAATGAAGGTGGCCAATTCAAAAGGGGTGGAAATGCTTGCTGGTTATCATGTGGTGCAACATGCCGGCTGGGGCATTATCTCACAGCGTCCAGTAGCTGTAGCATTAGCGCCAGTATCACAGCTCTTGAATTCACTTTGGATTGGTGCCTTGCCACTGTTACTCGTTATGTTGATTGGGGTCATTTGGCTATCGATTAAAGTAACCTCACCGTTACATCAATTGGCGAAATTAAGCGCGGTTTCAGCGGATGAGCAAATGCTAGGGAATATTAAAAAAATACCAGGATCTTATTACGAAACGAAAAAGCTAAAGGAAACGTTAATTGAAATTTTCACCGTGTTCCTAAATGAAGTATCCTTTTTCAAAACGCAGTCTACGAGGGATCCATTGACGGGATTAGTGAATCGTCGAACGATGGATGATGTGTTGACTCGTTTAACAAAAGAGAACATTCCTTATGCTTTAGCGATTGTAGATTTAGATCATTTCAAGCGTGTAAATGATGAGCACGGGCATGCAATTGGTGATGAAGTGCTCACGTATTTTGCCGAGAAAATGAAAGCCCATGCACCGCTTGAAGCATATTGCTGCCGATATGGTGGGGAAGAATTCGTCATCATATTCCCACACTTAGATGCTGCGCTGGCATATGAATTTGTAGAGCAGCTACGTCAAGATATGGCGCAAACGATGAGTCCGTGTGGGCGTCCGATTACAACTTCTGGAGGGATTGCAAGCTTCCCGCAGCATGCTAAAACACCGGAGCAAGTCATGGCTCTCGCGGACAAAGCGCTATATGTCGTGAAAGAACAGGGCCGTAATCAAATTCAGTTGGCCGAGGATATAGTGGAAATGTAAAGGATCCGTTAAATATGTATAATCTTAAGAAACTCTTAAGATTTCGTTAAACCTTTTCTTCACTTTTATACCCTATACTAGAATAGAAGTGATTTGTAGGAGTGAAGATTGTGAAAAAGGTTTTAACGTTTACGCATGTATTCGTATTGTTGTTTTATATCGTTTTCCTTGTAAATTTAGTGTTTTTCGCGCGCAGTACGTATCAAAACGTCAATTTCGTGCCGTTTGATATGATTAATTCACAGGGGTACTCCGTCAATGTTTGGGGCAATGTGTTAATGTTTATCCCGCTTGGAATATATGCGTCTTATTATAGTAAAAAAGTGAATGTTATAAAAGTTATGCTTTTTGTGATGGGGTCAAGCGTGTTTATTGAAGTGGTGCAATATGTATTTAAGCGCGGTGCCACAGATATTGATGATGTTATTTTAAATACAGTAGGTGGCGCGATGGGGCTAAGCTTGTATGGATTATTCGTGGCGTTATTTCGCAAACGACAACGTGCGAATGTGGTCGTACAAGTACTTGCGAGTATCATTGGCTTGCTGTTTTTTGTGCTTACGTTGATTATTTACTTTTTTAATAGGTGAAGTTGTTGAAGGATTATAGTGAAGTGACGTTACTCATTCGAAGTCGATTGAGTTAGCTTTTAAATGGCTGTTCTTGTTGGTAGAAAACAAGGACGGCTATTTTTTTTGTATAATAGAGCATAAAATGATAATTTAGAGAAAATTCTTGAAATATACCTGAAATATAATATACTAATATATATAACATATTATACATTTTATGGTTAATATTTTGGTTTGAAGTTCGAATGTATTCATCAGATAGACGGTTGTCTTTTAAAGGATGATTGAAAGAGGGGGAAATATACTTGTCAAATATGTTGTTACACGTTTGCCGTGGTGATTTAGTAGAGTCGTATCACACCGGAAGTATTGTCGTTGTTACTAGCAATAGGCAAGTTTTAAGTGCAATCGGTGATTCCCAGCGTTTTGTATTTGCTCGTTCCTCGATGAAACTACTTCAAGTCATACCGGCACTAGAGCTAGGAATAAAAGAAAAATTTGATCTAAGTGCAAGCGCAATATCGTTGTTCTGTGCTTCCCACAGTGGAGAAGACCAGCATACAACTACGGTAAAGAAATTATTAAACGATGGCGGATTAACTTGTGACGCTTTAAAATGTGGCACGCATCCACCAAGGCATATTTCTACATATGAAAAAGGGTTACAAAATCAAATCGTATTTGGACCAGAGCATAACAATTGTTCAGGAAAGCATACGGCTATGTTATTAAGTGCACAAGCAAATGGGGAGTCGCTGGAGGATTATTATTTGCAAGAGCACCCTGTACAGCAACGGATTTTACAGACAATCAGCGAAATTTGTGAGTATCCACTCGAGAAAATTGTACTTGGTATAGATGGATGTGGCGTGCCAGTACACGGCTTACCGCTCTATAATATTGCTCTTGGTTACGCAAATTTATGTGCAAATGACAAGTATAATGAAAAGAAAACTGCTGCCATTGATACGATTAAGCAATCGATTATTAAAGCGCCTGAAATGATTGGCGGAACAGATCGTTTTTGTACAGAGCTTATTAAGGTAGGAAATGGTGAGCTGATTGCTAAAGCTGGAGCAGAAGGCGTTTACTGCATTGGACACCAAACGAAAAAAATAGGTATTGTCATCAAAATTGATGATGGAAATAGTCGTGCAAGCTATCCAGTAGCGATGGAAGTGTTAAAGCAATTGGAACTGATAGATGAAAAACAGTATGAACACCTTATAGCATTTGCCAAGCCGTCTGTATTAAGTGTTCGAGGCGAAAAAGTAGGTGAAATCATACCGCAATTCCAATTATTTTAAATAGAATAGAGGGCTAAAATGACATTTCCTATTATTGATTTACATTGTGATGTACTTTCAAGGTACGAATCAAAAAGACTGAATTTTTTGAATGATGTGGATTTAGATACGAATTTAACCAATTTACGCGCAGGGCATGTGAAGGTGCAGGCGTTTGCGATATTTGTATCGCCGGACATCCCTCAAGATGCAAAATTAAAAAGCGCATTAAATCAAATTTATTACTTTTTTGAACATGTTGTTCGACCAGAAAATCATGTTGTCCATATAAAAGAATGGTCTCAAATCGCAACGTTACAAGCACATGAAATAGGAGCCTTTTTAACAATTGAAGGTGTCGACTTTTTTGCTGGAGATATTAAGATTTGGCATATCTTTAGACAATTTGGCGTTTTAAATATTGGTCTTACTTGGAATAATTCCAACGAAGCAGCAGATGGCGTTGGAGACGATTTAGGTCGAGGGATTACGGATTTTGGAAAGGAAATACTTCGTTTAAATAATGAACATAACCTATTAACGGATGTTTCACATTTAAGTGAACGAAGCTTCTGGGATGCAATAGAGCATGCCGGTTATCTAATCGCTAGCCATTCGAATGCCAAAGCACTTTGTCCGCACCGTCGAAATTTAACGGATGAACAAATTATCGCGATGCTAAAAAAACAAGCACAAATTCACGTTGTGTATAACCCACCATTCATTAATTCTGAAAAGGTGGTTTATATAAAGGATTTAATTAAACATATAGATCAAATATGTTCGTTGGGAGGGAAAGCTTTTATCGGATTAGGCTCGGACTTTGATGGAATTGGTAGTAAAGTAGTCAATTTAGAAACAGCAGCACAACATCAAAATTTACTGAATGAGCTTTTAAAACATTATTCAGAAGAGGATGTAAGGGGATTTGCTTACCAAAATTTCATGAATCATTGTCCAATAACAAAAGGGGGAAATTAAATGAAAAGTAAAAAATGGTTATGGATGTTAGTATTAGCACTTACATTTGTATTGGCAGCATGTGGTGGATTTTCAGATGACGCAGACGATTCATCGACAGATTCAAAGGATAATGAGCAAACGAATACAGATACATCTGGCGGTGAAAAGGTATTAAAGCTTAGTTTAGATAACGATATTCCGGATTTAAACCAAGTGTTAACAACGGACGGGATTTCATTCCAAGTATTAAATAACGTAATGGAAGGCTTATTCCGTTTAGATGCCAACAATGAACCACAGCCAGCAAGTGCTGAAAGTGTAAATATTTCAGATGATAAATTAACGTATACATTTAAAATTCGTGAAGGCTTAAAGTGGAGTGATGGTTCAGACTTAACAGCTGAAAACTACCGTTACTCTTGGTTACGTGCAATGCATCCTGATACTTCTGGAGCATATGCAGACATTATTTATAGTAATATCGCGGGCGGTACGGAATACAATGCAGGCGAAGCAGATGCAGACACAGTAGGTATTAAAGTAGTAGACCCACTAACATTAGAAGTAACATTAGTAAAACCAACGCCTTACTTCTTAGGCTTAACAGCATTCCCAACATACTTCCCGTTAAGTGAAGAATTCGTCAATAAGGTTGGGGACAAATTTGCGTTAAACAAAGACTCAATTTTATACAATGGTCCATACGTATTAACAGAGTTTGACCAAGCGCAAGGTGTCATGCTAGAAAAGAACGCGCAATATTGGGATAAAGACAATGTGGATATCGATAAAGTCTCGTTAAAAGTTATTAAAGAAAAAAGTACGGCTTTAAACTTATATGAATCTGGTGAATTAGATCGCGTGTATTTATCATCAGCTGATGTAAGTCGTTATAGCGAGAATGCAGATTTCGGAACAGAAACAGAATTCACATCTTGGTTCCTTGTATTCAATAATGACCTAGCACCATTTGACAACGTAAACATTCGTAAAGCGTTCCAACTGTCATATGATGCAGAAATTTTAGTGAAAACGGTATTAAACAATGGTTCTGAAGCAGCTACAGGATTAGTAGCTAAAGGTGTTGCCGGTGATGGTTCAAAAACATTCCGTGAAGTAAGCGGCGATGTAATCAAACCAGATATTGAAGCGGCAAAAGCGTTTTTAGCAAAGGGTATTGAAGAAATTGGTGGAAAATTACCTACACTTGAGTTACTAACTGCTGACGATACAATCGCAAAAGATACAGCAACATTCCTACAAAGCGAATTTAAGAAAAATTTAGGTGTGGATGTATCAATCGTAACAAAACCATATAGCGGTCGTTTAGATGCGATGCGCGCAAGTGAGTTCATGTTTGGTATTTCACGTTGGGGTTCTGACTATGACGATGCCATGGATATTTTAGGGCTATGGGATGGCGATCCAAAGAAAGGCCTACGTGGTAACTACTACAATCCAGCATACAAAGAGCTGATGAATAAGGTACTAGTTGAAACAGATGACAAAAAACGTTTAGATTATTTAATTGAAGCTGAGCACTTAATGTTAACAGAAGATGGTGCCCTTGGACCACTTTACTATGACGGACAATCTTTCCTACAAAAAGAGTATTTAAAAGACTTAGTAATCCACCCGTATGGTGCATCATTAAATCTTAAATATGCAAAATTGACGAAATAATCAAACTACAAAGCGCTGAAGATAAAGTCGCGTATGGCTTTATCTTCAGCGTCAATTTTTTAGTGATGAGCAAGCAATTTTGCGAACAAGGGGGAGCAACATGAAAAAATTTGTGTTTAAAAAAATCGTTAATATTGTGCTAACTTTATTTGCTATTGCCACCCTTACATTCTTCTTAATGAAAATGTTACCTGGTTCACCTTTTGATGAAGAGGCACTAGAGAAAATGACAGATGAGGCACGTATCGAATTTTTAGCTCGTTACGGATTAGATCAGCCGCTTTATGTTCAATACGCGAAATACATAGGGAATATCTTACAAGGGGATTTTGGCACATCGTATTATTTTAAAGGCCAAGATGTAACAGCTCTTATTATGGATCGAATCGTTCCTTCTGCTTTCATCGGATTACAGGCGGTGTTATTAGGGTTATTTATTGGATTAATTTTAGGGATGATTGCAGCGATGCGACATAACTCTGGTTGGGATTATACGACAATGTTTATTTCGGTTTTGGGTGTCTCTGTACCAAACTTTGTCATTGCCGCAATATTACAATATTATGTTGGTTTAAAATTGGGCATTTTACCAATTGCCTTCTGGGAAGGGTACAGCAGTTCGATTATGCCGACATTGGCATTGTCCTTTGGTGTTGTCGCAATGGTCGCGAGATTTATGCGAAACGAAATGCTTGATGTGTTAAGCCAAGATTATATGTTAACAGCTAAAGCAAAAGGAATCGGACAAGGAACAATCGTTGTAAAACATGCTATTCGAAATGCGTTAATTCCAGTTGTTACAATAATTGGTCCAATTTTTGTTAACTTACTAACTGGTTCTTTAGTAATCGAAAATATTTTCAGTGTCCCAGGAATCGGTAGTTTATTCGTGGATTCAATTAAAATGAATGACTACACAACAATCATGGGCTTAACACTCTTTTACAGTCTATTCTTTATTTTAACAATGCTAATTGTTGATTTACTGTACGGTATTTTAGATCCAAGAATTCGCCTAAAAGAGACGAAGGAGTGAGAGTGATGACACAAAAAGTAAATTTGAATGATGAATTGTTTGAAGTAGTCGGACGTAAATCAAACGAAGGAGAAACGATTCATCGCCCATCTGTCTCTCTATGGAAAGAAGGGTGGATTCGTTTAAAAAAGAATAAGGCCGCAATGGTGAGCCTCTTTGTCTTAATTGTTATTGTATTAACAGCCATTTTAGCGCCATTCTTTTCTCAATATTCTTACTATGATACGAATTATGACAAGGTATATCAACCGCCGAATGGGGAGCATTGGTTTGGTACAGATAAATTTGGACGTGATCAGTGGGTACGAGTATGGGAAGGAACGCGAATTTCTTTATTTATCGCGCTTTTAGCGGCAACATTGGATTTAATTATAGGGGTTGCCTATGGTTCGATAGCTGCTTTATATGGTGGTAAAGTGGATAGCTTTATGCAACGTATTATTGAGATTTTAGTAGGGATTCCAAACTTAGTTATTATCATTTTATTAATGATGGTATTACAGCCGGGGATTATTACATTAACCGTCGCGATGGTACTAACAGGCTGGGTTACGATGGCAAGACTTGTACGTGCGCAAATTTTTAAATTAAAAAATCAAGAATTTATACTAGCATCAAGAACACTAGGGGCTAAAAATAGCCGTTTAATTTTAAAGCATTTAATACCAAATACTTTAGGTATCATCATTATTAATATGATGTTTACGATTCCTGGGGCAATTTTTACAGAGGCATTTTTAAGTTTCATTGGATTAGGGTTACAGGAGCCGCAAGCATCATTAGGGGTTTTGATTAATGATGGCTATCAAGCAATGCGCAATAACTTTTACTTATTATTGTATCCTGCAATCATTATTATTTCGTTAATGGTGTCATTTAATCTATTAGCAGATGGGCTACGAGATGCGCTTGATCCAAAAATGAGAAAATAGCCACTGATGAAATAAGAAAGGGGATTTAGAAATGCAGCCATTATTAAAAGTAGAAAATCTTCATATTTCATTTCGTACATATGCTGGTAAAGTATACGCCGTTCGAGGAGTGAATTTTGAATTAAATGAAGGGGAAACACTAGCAATCGTTGGAGAATCTGGTTCAGGAAAAACGGTGACGTCTAAGTCTGTTATGAAGTTACTGCCAACGAATAATGCAAGTTATGATTCGGGTCATATTTATTATAAAGGGAAGGATATTATTCCACTTTCCGAAAAAGAAATGCGAAAAATACGCGGGCAAGAAATTGCAATGATTTTCCAAGATCCAATGACCGCGTTAAATCCAACAATGACCGTTGGGAAGCAAGTGATTGAAAGTATTATTTATCATCAAAAACTATCGAAAAAGGATGCCTTAACGAAAGCAATTGAATTATTTGATTTAGTAGGAATTCCCGATGCGCCTTATCGAATTAAGCAATATCCGCATCAATTTTCAGGAGGTATGCGTCAGCGTGTAATGATTGCTATGGCCCTGGCATGTAATCCAAAAATTCTGATTGCGGATGAACCAACAACGGCATTAGATGTTACAATTCAGGCACAAATTTTAGATTTATTAAAGGATATTCAGCGGAAATTAGGAACAGCCATTATCTTTATTACACATGATTTAGGGGTTGTTGCGAATATCGCAGACCGCGTTGCTGTGATGTATGCAGGAAAAATTGTTGAAACAGGAAACGTGGATGAAGTGTTTTATAATCCTAAACATCCATATAACTGGGGGTTATTAAGTTCTATGCCGGATTTGGATTTTAAAGGCGAGTTAAAATCAATTCCTGGCAGTCCACCAGATTTATCGAATCCACCTAAAGGCGATGCATTTGCGGTTCGTAATGAATATGCGTTACAAATTGATTATGAGCATGAACCAGAAATGTTTAAAGTTTCGGACACGCATTATGCAGCTACGTGGCTATTGCATGAAAAAGCACCAAAAGTAGAGCCGCCAATAAATGTACGCATCAAACAAAAAGCGGTAAATCCAGAAATCGTAAAACCTAAAAAGGTATTAACGGAACCATTAATAGAAGTGAAAAATTTAGCTAAGCATTTTGTGTTAGAGAAAGACAAAATTTTAAAAGCGGTTAATGATGTGAGCTTTACGATTTATAAGGGTGAAACATTTGGATTAGTTGGTGAATCGGGTTGTGGTAAATCGACAACAGGTCGCACGCTATTAAAGCTATACGAGCCAACAAACGGAGAAATTATCTTTAATAACCAGCCGATAAACCAACTGAAAAGCTCCGATCAGCAATTAGAGTTTAGAAGACGTGTTCAAATGATCTTTCAAGACCCCTATGCCTCTTTAGATCCACGTAAGACGATAGGGGATTCAATCGCTGAAGGTATTGATATCCATGGTTTAGCAAAAAGTCCTGAAGAAAGACAAAAACGAATTCATGAATTATTAGAAAAAGTAGGATTAAATAAATCACATGCGGAGCGTTATCCCCATGAGTTTTCGGGTGGGCAAAGACAACGTATCGGGATCGCGCGTGCATTAGCAGTAGAGCCAGATTTTATTATTGCAGACGAACCAATTTCAGCTTTAGATGTATCCATTCAAGCACAAGTCGTGAATTTGTTGAAAAAATTGCAAGAGGAACAAGGGTTAACGTATTTATTCATTGCCCATGACTTATCGATGGTGAAATATTTAAGCGATCGTATTGGCGTTATGTATTTAGGAAACTTAATGGAGCTGGCAGAATCAGATGAATTATATGAAGAGCCGTTACATCCATATACGCAGGCATTATTGTCAGCGATTCCTGTTGCGAATCCAGACGTTGAGAAGACGAGAGAGCGTATTAAATTAGAGGGAGATATTCCGAATCCAATCAATCCACCATCGGGTTGTGCTTTCCGTACGCGCTGTGCATTAGCTATGGATAAATGTAAAGAGAAGCCGGAATGGATTGAAGCAAAGCCAAACCATTGGGTAGCATGTCATGTAGTAAGTGAACGTATGAAATAATTTGTGGTAGTTTTTTAAGTAAAAGGCTAGGAATCTTAATGGTTCCTAGCTTTTTTTAGTAGATAGGACACTATTTGGTGCGAATTGTGTTTTTCTAATGCGAATTCTTGCTATTATTTAAAAATTTCATATAATTAAATCAAACCCAATTGATTTACTATGAATTATTTGGATACAGAAAGAAGGCATTCACCAATGACGAAGAAAATTTATGTGCTCCACGAAAATAATGAGTGGACGATTCATTTAGAAAAACGATTACAGGAACTTTCATTACCTTATGAGCTGTGGCATTTAGATGAGGGCACAGTGAACTTAAATGAGGCACCACCTGAAGGCGTATTTTACAGCCGTATGAGTGCATCGTCGCATACGCGTGATCACCGTTACGCACCTGAGTTAACGGGCGCGGTGCTTGCTTGGCTAGAATTTCATGGGCGTACGGTGTTTAACGGCACAGAAGCGTTAACGTATGAGTTAAGTAAGGTGAAGCAGTACTTACAATTAGAGCGTTTTGGCATTACTACACCAAAAACGGTTGTCGCTGTTGGTAAAGCTCGTATTGTCGAAGCAGCGAAGCAGTTACATACCGTACCGTTCATCACAAAGCATAACCGTGCAGGAAAAGGGCTTGGCGTTCAATTATTTTATTCAATCGAAGCACTTGAAGAATATTTAGCGAGCGACCGTTTTGAAGAGCCTGTAGACGGGATTACATTAGTACAAGAGTACATTAAATCACCGGAGCAGTTCATCACGCGCGCGGAGTTTATCGGTGGCAAGTATATGTATTCTGTGCGCGTTGATACGTCAGAAGGCTTTGAGCTATGCCCGGCCGATGCGTGTCAAATTGGCGACCTGTTTTGTCCAGTTGGCGAGGCGCCAAAATCAAATATGAAATTCCAAGTAGTTGAAAATACGTATCCTGAGTTAATCGCGAAGTTCGAGCAATTTTTAGCAGCAAGTAAAATTGATGTGGCGGGTATTGAATTTATCGTCGATGCAGAAGGTAAAACGTACGCTTATGATGTCAATACCAACACGAATTACAACGCAGATGCCGAAAGTATTCATGGCACATACGGCATGCTGGAGCTTGCGAAGTTTTTAGGCGCGCAACTGAATAAGTAACGAAAGGCCAGGTACTTGAATGTTGGATGTTCAAGTGCTTGGCTTTATTTGTTATTTATATCCTATAGTGACAGATGAAATAACTTCTACTATAATAAGGAATCGTTATGGCGTACTTGCAAGGGAAGGGCGTTTTAGGTGATACAATTACAGCAAATCAATAAAAAGTTTGGCTCCTTTGAGGCTATTCACGATGTCACATTAACGATTAAAAAAGGTGAAATACACGGCTTAATCGGTGCAAGTGGTGCAGGGAAATCAACGTTACTGCGTTTGATGAACCTATTAGAAGTTCCGGATAGCGGTGCGATTATCGTCAACGGGCAGCAGCTAACGAGATTAAAGCCAGCTGAGCTTCGTGAGGCGAGAAAATCCATCGGCATGATTTTTCAACATTTTCATTTAGTCGCCAATAAGACGGTCTACGCCAATGTGGAAATCGCTCTGGTACTCGCGAATTACCCGAAAAAATTGAGACGCGCGCGTGTTATGGAATGCTTAACGTTTGTTGGTTTAGAGCAGTTCGTAGGCCACTACCCAACGCAGCTAAGTGGTGGGCAAAAGCAACGTGTCGCGATTGCACGGGCACTTGCCAATGAGCCGGCTGTCCTTTTATGCGATGAACCAACGTCGTCACTTGATACGCATACGTCAGCAGAGGTATTACGCGTTTTGCAAAAAATTAATGATACGTTAGGTGTAACAGTTGTCCTCGTAAGTCATGAGCTTGATGTCATTAATAGTATTTGCCACCGAGCTACCGTGTTAGATGGTGGTCAAATTTATGAAACGGTTGATTTACAACGAACAGGCATCAAAAATACGAATCAGCACCCGCAAGCCTTCGTTGATCAGCTTGTGAAAGGTGGGGCTCTGCGTGTTTGACGTGTTAAAGCAATACGAAGCTGAAATTTGGCGCGCCATTAGTGAAACCTTTTTCATGGTCGGTGTATCTATTTTAGCTGCCATACTTATCGGATTACCCATCGGTACATATTTGTTTTTATGCGGCAAGGACAAGCTACTTGAAAATCGCGTTGTGTACAATGTTCTAAACTTATTTGTGAATATTGTCCGCTCGTTTCCGTTTTTACTGTTGGTCGTGTTTTTAATTCCATTTACACGGCTCATTGTCGGAACCGCGATTGGGACGCTGGCGGCGACAGTCCCGTTATCCGTCATTGCGATTGCACATTACGCAAGGCTCGTGGAACAGTCACTTCTTGATGTACCAAAAGGTGTGATCGAGGCGGCGGTGTCGATGGGCGCATCGATACGACGCATTATTTTTAGCTTTCTTTATGTCGAGGCACGTTCAAGTCTTGTGCTTGCTCTGACGACGTCAATTGTCAGTTTTATTTCGTATTCGACCATTATGGGTGTCGTTGGTGGTGGAGGAATTGGCGACTTTGCGATTCGCTACGGTTATCAGCAATTCAAAACTGATTTAATGCTTTACATGATTTTTATTATGATTATTTTGGTACAGCTCATTCAATTACTTGGAACGACTGTAGCAAGATGGTTGGATAACAGATAGGAGAATGGTTGTGAAAAAAAGTTGGATGATTAGTTTAGCCGCAGCATTTATGTTAGTTGGCTGTGGACAGCAAGAAGAGAATGTAGAAAAGCCAGCAAATGAAGACGTAACGACGTTAAAGGTCGCATCATTAATTGCCCCAATGACGGAAATTTTAGAGCTAGTCGAGCCACAATTAGCCGATGAAGGCATTGATTTGGAGATTGTTGTGCTAGGAGATAATGTACAACCAAACAGTGCGCTAGCCGCAAAGGAAGTGGACGCTAACTTCTTCCAGCACGTGCCGTATATGGAGGAATTCAATCGTAATAATGGCTCAAAATTAGTACCAATTCAGCCAATCTACTTCGCGAATTACGGTGTGTATGCGAAAAACTTTGATTCGATCGATGCATTACCAGACGGTGCAACAGTAGCGATTGCCAATGATATTTCCAATGTCGATCGTTCACTGGCGATGCTTGCACAAAACGGTGTCATTACTTTAAAAGAAAAAACAGATGTGTATTACACGTTAGCTAGCGTAGCGGACAACCCGAAAAATCTGCAATTTAAAGAGGTTGATTTACTCATGCTTGCACGTATGTATGATGATGCCGATGCAGTCGTAATGACACCAGCATATGCCGCTCCACTTGGCTTAACGCCAAAAAGTGATGCGCTGTTAACGGAAGGGGTAGAAAACGACTTTGCGATTACATTAGTAGCGCGCGAGGACAACAAAGACGACGCAGCAATTAAGAAACTTGCACAAGCAATGACGAGTGAAGCCGTACGTGAATTCTTAGCGGAAAATTATGATGAAACGGCGACACCAGCGTTTGAATAAATGAATAAATGAATAAATGGAAAACGACGAAACGCGGTAGGATGTGCGAATCGTCGTTTTTTTATGGGGTGGATTATTACGTAAAAGCTTCAAGACTTGATTTGATAATCAGCAATAGATTTGGTGAAAAAAGGAGAATTCCTATTTTAACTAGAATAAATAGGTAAGTAGGTTTTAATTATTCGAAGTTAAATGGAGGAATTATCATGGAAACTAATACAATTCAAAGGATTGGCCAAATTGCAGTGCCAGTAAAAAATATAGAAAGTGCGACTGAATTTTATAAGGAAGTATTAGGATTGCCACTGCTCTTTAACACAGAAAGTATGGCATTCTTTGATTGCAATGGGCAACGACTTCTTCTATCTTTACCTGAAAAAGATGAGTATGCAAATTCAAGTTCGGTTATCTATTTTCAGGTAGAAGATATTAAAAAATCAGTTGAAAAATTAATTGAAAAGGGCGTTTCCTTTATCGACCAACCACATGTCGTTGCCAAAATGGGAAATACAGAAACGTGGATGACCTTCTTTAACGATACTGAAGGAAATACACATGCTTTAATGTGTGAAGTGCAAATTTAATTCATAGTAAATTTCGATAATCCGGCGCTTTTCAAATATAAGGAAAGTGCCATTCTTTATAAATGTAGCGTATTTCGGAGGTAAATCACTATGGAAAAAAATCGTATAAGACTAGACGGAGGATTTCATAACGATGTGTTTCATATCGAGAATGAAGGAAAAGTAGTAAGAATATCTGATATTAGCAAAACAAAGACAATGGTTTTACAAGAAATAGAGTGGATGAATTTCTTGTATGAAGAAGGGGTTGCTGTACCGAAGCCTGAAATGACTATAGAGAGCGAAGAGGAACGGGTCAGAGTATATTTTGAATTTATTAAAGGTGATCCAATTGACGTTACAAACCCATTTCACTGGAATGAAAAAATATTTGGCCAATTGGGGAGGATTTTGGGGAGAATCCATGCCTTATCCAAAAAGTTTAAGGTTGATGCAATTCATCGACCGGTTTGGACCGTTGAAAATCCCGACATATTTGCTATTAGAGAAAATTTAAGTCCATGGATAAGAGAGAACTATGACAACCTGGTGCACAATCTATTTCCGTATGAAATTACACCAGAAACGTTTGGGCTAATACATAATGATTTCCACCAAGGTAACCTAATTATTAATCATGAAGGCACTTTAACTACGATTGATTTTGATGAGTGTTCATTTAATTGGTACGCCCAAGATGTTGCGGTAGTCTTCTATCACGCCTATTGGCAACATAATTCCTACAATGGCAATGTGGATACATTCCCTCAAACATTTTTGAGCCATTTATTTGCTGGATATAAAGAAGAGAACCTGTTACATAAGGATTTGATCGAACAAATCCCGATTTTCTTGAAGCTACGAGAGATTTTTTTATATCAATTATTTAGAGAAAAGTGGGATAAGAATAACTTGGAGGATTGGCAAAAGTTTACCTTGCGCGATTTAGAGCATAAGATCAAGAACAAAATCCCGTACGCGGGGATTCGTGATTTTTCTATTTATTTGATGGATAGCTAAGCTTTTCGCGCTCAAGTTCAGTATAGAGCCAGATTATGAGAAATTACTTTTATAAAGGGGGATGGGTAATGACGAAACGTTTACTTGGAATCGCATGTTTAGCAGGCATACTTGCCGGGTGCACGAATCAAAATACCGATCAAACCGAAGAGATGAACGAACTTAAAGCACAAGTCGAGCAACTTGCATTAGAAAATGAAGAGCTTGTAAAGACTGTAGAGGAAGAAAGACAAGCATTCGACCTCGCGTTGAATGAACAAGTAAATCGTGACTATGCCTTGATTGTCTCACAAGCAATCGAGGCGTATCCGCTAACACTTTATAAGCAAACTTCAGTAGACTTGGACGAGGACGGCACAGCAGAGCAAATCGAGCTCTATGTGAATGCAGAAAAAACGGAGAACGGCCTTTTTGCTTGGGATGATGGACAGAAGTGGTTGCTCGTCGTGAAAGACGGTGAGAAAACTTATCCGCTGTTTGATGATTATGTTCAATTAGGCACAATCGATTTTAGTACAAGCACATTTGATGAACAACCAGGAATCGTGATGATGATGGTGCAGCATTCTGATCGAACGGTACAAAAATTCACCTACGATCTACATGGAAATGGCTATCAAAAAGAAACCTTTTACAAAAAGGAAAATATAAATAATCACTATAACGAGGCAGCCTCCCATGCCTTTTTCAAGGATGCCTTTACATTAATGGACCACGCCTTTACAACGAAAACACTAACGGTTCTAGAAGCGAATGAGCCGTCTCTTCAGGACGATCATGAGAGAAGGTTGATTATTGAGCTAATATTGGCCGATCTATACAATGCTAACAGATTGTTGGAAATGGCGACGGAGCTGAATCGTGCGCTGAATGTTTCTTTAAGTGGCGCGATCGACTTACTTTATGAAATGGTGAATCAGCCACCAACAGCGGAGCAAAGAAAGGAATTAACAGCCATTCACGAACTGTTCAAAGAAATCGAATCAGATGATTTAATTATGAAAGAGGAGAATCAAATTTATCCGGACATTGCGGAAAAGCTTCAAAGACTGGATTTCATTGTTGATGAAAAGTAGCGTTAATATCGCAATCGGTTTATAAGCGGAACTATGGGTGGAGCGAGTTGTACCTTATAAATATTAATGAAACATTGAAAAAGGAGGGGGAGTGCTTTTGGGAGAGAAGTTAATGGTAAATTATAAGGCAATAATATTTGATTTAGATGATACCTTACTTGATAGAGAAAACGCAGTGAACCAAATGTTTTTAATGATTTTAGAAAAATGTTATCAAGATGTCGATCATTCAACTAAAAACAAAATGCTACAAAAATTCAAAGAATACGATAAGAGAGCGTATGGTTACGGTGATAAAACAAACGTATTAGAATCACTTTTTGATGAATTCCCACCAAAACATAGATTACCAAGCAATGACATTCAAGATTTTTGGAATAATAATTTTCCACATTGTTTTTCTATAAACCCAGATACTCTAAAAATTGTAAATACTTTAAAAACACAAGTAAAAGTTGCAATTATTACAAATGGCTTAACTCTGAGACAGAAAGCTAAAATAATTAATACTAACTTAAATAGTTGCTTTGATATAATACTTATTTCCGAAGAAGTAGGATTTAGCAAACCCGACAGACGCATATTTGAATTAGCATTGAAAAAGCTTAATGTGCAACCAGAAGAAACTTTATTCATTGGAGATGACCTAGAAAAGGACATTGGTGGTTGTCAAAGTGTAAGTATAAAGGGCCTATGGTTTAATCCACGTATGGTAAAGAATGATACCACAATTAAGCCAGATGCCGAGATCAATTCTTTCGAGAGAATATTAGATTTTTTACCTAATCTGAATTGTTAGACTACAGTAATTATTTGAACTCAATCCGCCATTCAATTGTAAAGGGTAGCAAGCTAAGGAGGGGGCACTTTGGAAGAACTTCCATATGTAATTATCATGTCGATTGTATTCATTAGTAGCTGGATTGGTTATAGAAAGAAGGTTAAGAAAGCTGAAAACGAAGAAGAGATAAGATCCGCGTTTGTTCCCTTTCTTTTAGTGGGGATTTTATTTCTTATATCTACTGCTGTATTTTTTACATAACAAAACTATAAATCGAAATTACTGAAAAGAGGCGAGGAAATTCAAATGAAAAAAAGTATGTTGCTACTGTTATTTTGTTTGACCTTCATTTTGTCTGCTTGTGGTGAAGCTGTAGAAGATACCGAAGAATATAATGGTGTTATTGGTGAAGGAAAAGTCTTCAATTATGCGTACAGCGTCACGAAGGAACAAAATAATATGACTTGGAGGGTTGTCTACAAAGGAGATACCGCGATTATTGAAGAGAGTCCAACCAATCGAGATGATTTAGTGAACTATATGAATGTTGTCAATGATAGTAAATTAGAATTTGTAAAACTAATTGTAGCACTAGCCTACATCGTATTTATTAGTATACTGTCGCTGATACTTTATAAGAAAAATCGGAAAATGCTTAAAGATGGTAGTTTAATCACGGCTGGATTAACAGGTATCGCCGTGTATTTTGCCTTTAAAGCAGCATTTGATTTAAGTGGTTTTTTACAAGATGTAGACTATTACTATTGGAGCCTAACTATTTAATGCGACTGGTGCTTTGGGAATATTCATTTTACAAGCACAAATGTATTTTGAAGGGTAATAAGGTATTATTAGGTTTAGGGTTTTTATTTTGAGGAGGATATTATTCATGTTTTCAATCGATAGTTACAAGGCTTCAATACAATCTAATTTGGAAAAACAGACAGGCATTTTGGTACAGGAACTACAAAAAATTATATCTTATACATTTGATCCGGCTGTAGAATTAGTGGATTTTTCTACATTTACAGACCCTACAAGATTTGAACTAACTATTATGATGTTTTCGATGGATACAAATGCAGGTGAGGTGTTTGGCGAAGCGATTACGCCTCAAAATTTTGCGGGGAGTGTAGAAGTACTTTCGGATATGATTTATCATTATGTACCAGATCATGAGGCACAGGCCTTTTCTGAGTTCTATTTACAAAACGATGAAGAATTGGAAATGAAAGAACAGCAGATTTTCACGGATTGGTTCATTACGTGCTGGGAAAAAGCAGGTGGACAGGCTTTTAATTTGCCTGCATATTTTGGTTTCCATGATGTAACACCGTCTTATGACTTACAGAACGCGCGATTTGTAGAAGATGAGGAAAAATGGGTTTAGATACACCTATACATATAACCTCGCCAAGAACCTATTTGCATTTTTATATGAATGGTTAGAAAAAAAGGGAGTCAGGAGCTGATGAACATGTTAGATAAAATAAAAGATTCATTTACATCTAAGCAATTAGTTTGCTCTATTTGTGGTAGGAAAATTGAAGAAGGTGAACGTTTTACAGCGAATATAACGATGCCTTCTGAAAAGAATATGATAGTATCAAGATTGGATAATGCAATTGCAAGAACTGCTAACAATTTACTTTGTGAAAGATGTGAGTAAAGGTAGTTCAATAAGAAATAATTATAGACTTACATAAATAACCAATAATATTCTTTCTCTCGCTAATTTAGTATGATGAGGAAAAGAGATGTTTCATAACTCAGGAGGGATATACATGATTCTTGGATTACATCACGCACAGATAACAATTCCAAAAGGTACTGAAGAGAAAGCGAAGGATTTTTATTGTCAGGTGCTCGGTTTAGAGGAGATTGAAAAACCAGTATCACTTCAAGGAAGAGGGGGCTTTTGGTTGCAAGTTGGTGATAAAGAGGTGCACGTAGGGACAGAAGAGGGCTTTGATCGGATAACAACGAAAGCCCACTTAGCTTACCAGGTAGAAGATGTGTCCTACTGGAGAAGCGTGCTTATTGAAAATGGTATAAAAATATTGGATTCAGTACCAATTCCAAATTTTGACCGTTTTGAATTTAGAGATCCATTTGGAAATCGAGTCGAAATGATTCAACAACTATAAGTTTCTTTGGATAAAAGAGTAACTTATAGTGTACCTAGTAGAAGGGTGAACAAGCTAAACTTGTTAGCTGTTCACCCCTGAATGGCAACCATACAAAACATCAAAGCCGCAACAAATAAAAACGTCAACAATGCACATAAACGTTTTTGATCCCGCGTTTGCCGTTTATCAAGCATTTTCTGAAATAAATTTGCGTAGGCATAAAATACGCCAATCGCTAATATCGCAGGTAAAAATAGAATGACCATTAGCATAGGTAATAACATCCTTTCATTAGTTCGTAACGTGCGCCAAATACTTTCCAATGACAACCTTATCCGGCGGGCTAATGTGCTCTGGTAACGCATCTAAGCTGAAAAACTGTAAATCGTCCGCTTCCTCTGGATCAAAATGTAGCTCCCCGTCGTAGTCATCACAAATATAGGTCGTCGCTACGTTATACACTTCATCGCCGTGTGGATATTGATAGTAAAGTTCCTTGCCTGAAAAAATGCCAAATAGCGTTAAGTTATTTGCAGTTAGACCGGTTTCCTCATACATTTCGCGAATTGCGACTTCTTCTAACGTTTCGCCTAATTCCATCGAGCCACCTACTAACCCCCAGCAGTTATTGTCAATGCGGTGCTGCATTAACAGTTCACCGCGTTCATTGAAAATCAATACACATGCACCAACCATAATAATCGGGTCCGTCCCTATTTTTTTACGCAAATTCATAATATAGCCCACCGTTAACACCTCGTTTTCTTTTTGAAATTGACGCTTTTGGTAGAAATAGGTTCACGAACTACACCTTTTTTGTTAAAATTATACAATTTGAACCTCCCTCGACTAAAGTCGAAGGATTCTTGCGCTATAAACAGTTTTCTGTTTAGATCAGCAAGCTATCCCCGTCGTCCCAGCGGTTTTTGAAGACAACTAGCGCGCTGCCTTTAAGATGTTTTTCGCTGCATTCGTGTCCGCATGGTCCTCGTGGTGACACTTCGTACAGCGGAATTGTTGGCCAAAGCGGTTCATTTGATCAATATCCCCGCATTTATTGCAGGTTTGGCTTGTGTAGGCAGGGTTGACCCATTTCACCGTTTTCCCATACCAAAGCGCTTTATAGTGAAGCATGGTTTTAAATTGCGCCCAGCTCGCATCCGAAATCCCTTTCGCATAAGTCGATTGCAACATGTCACGCACGTTCAATGCTTCTAAAGCGAGTACATCATACGCACGAACGAGTGCTGTAGAGGCTTTTTGTAAAAAGTCTTGGCGCACATGCTTTATTTTGGCATGAAGACGCGCCACTTGTTGGCGTGCCTTTTGCACATTTTTGCTGTCGTGTAAGGCGCGTTTTTCTTTTTTAGCACGTGCTATACGGCGTGACAAGGTGCGCTGGGCTTGTTTTAGCTGATGTTCATAGTGAAATAATGCGCGTGGGGCCTCAAGAAAGACTCCATCTGACAAAGCGGCAAAATGGGCAAGCCCCAAATCAATCCCTTGATTGACGTTGGTTTTCGGTAAATCATGGACTGGCACATTTTTCACTAAAATAGAAAGGTAATACGCACCATCCGCTTCTTGGCTAATTGTGGCACGTTGAATTTGACCCGTTGTGAGCGCATCACCAAACGAATTTTTTAAGCGAACTGAACCTAGCTTTGGTAACGTGATCCGATGCTTTGTGACAAAACGAATGTTGTGATTCACGGTTTTTGTTGTGTAGCTTTTAAATGACGAATGCTTTTTAAAGTTGGGGAAGCGGTTTTGCTTATTAAAGTAGCGCGAAAACGCCTCATGTAAAGCTTCTGCACTTGCTTGTAAGGCAATGCTATCGACTTCTTTTAAAAAGGCAAAAACCTCTTTTAAAAGGGCAACGCTGTTCACAAAGTCTGCTTTAGAAGGAAAATAGTGCTTTGCTACTTTTGACAGCTTTTTGCGTTCGAGTGCTAAATGGAGTAGGTGGTTATAGACAAAACGCGTACAGCCAAATGTTTTTTGTAATCGTTGTTCTTGTTGTTTGGTCGGATACAGCCGACATTTAAACGCTTTCACAATCTGCTTCACAACAAAACACCCCTTTCTATTAGAAGCGATCATACTTACCACCAATTATGGAACGTACGTTTGTTTTTTGTCACTAAAAAAGCTTGCATTCATCTCATGAATTAAGCCACGAGTGTTCTGGAAGTTTGCATAAAACAAACCGGTGTGGGGTAAATTATCATCGAAATATAAATTTACTACTTTCGCAAAATATCATATCAAACAAATTGAACAACCAATCATGCCCACGGAAATAAACATTTAAGTTCGTAGTAGAGCGAGGTGAAGGCTAATTATTTTGATTAGCTAATAATAGATGGAAAACTTACAAACAATTTTTGAGCAGGCAAAAGAACTGACAGCTAAAGGGAAAGCTGCGTCCTATATTCCTGCACTTGCACAAGCAGATCCGGCAGCGTTTGCGGTCAGCCTCATGTCGATGGATTATCAAATCGAGCTAGGGGACTGCAGTAAAACGTTTACGCTTCAAAGTGTTGTTAAGGTGCTGAGCTTTATGGTAGCAGCGAATCATCATGGCATTGAAGAAATTCTAAAATATGTAGATGTCGAGCCAACAGGGGATTCATTTAATTCAATTGTGCGTCTAGAAAGTAAGAACAATAAGCCGTTCAATCCGATGATTAACGCAGGTGCGATTACCATTGCATCGCTATTGCCTGGGAAATCAATGTTCGAAAAAGTCAAGTCCGTAACGCAATTTATTGAAAAAATTTTAGGCAAACAAGTATATATCAATAATGAAGTTTATTTATCAGAATATCATTCGGCCGATTACAACCGTGCAATCACTTATATTTTACAAGCGAACGGCTTCTTAAAGTCAGACGTTGAGCAATCGTTGCAAGTGTATTTACAGCTTTGTGCAATCTCTGTGAACACATCAGACTTAGCGAAAATCGCCTTGTATTTTGCGACAAATGGCAAAAATAGTGATGCTGTATGTAGCAAAGAAGTGATTAACATTTCAAAAGCGTTAATGCTTACATGTGGGATGTACAATTTCTCAGGGAAATTTGCTGCGTTTGTTGGATTACCCGCGAAAAGTGGGGTATCCGGTGCAATTATTGCCATTGTAAAAGACGGAGAAATGGAGCATTTAAAAGGGCCAATCGGAATTGGAGTTTACGGACCAGCAATTGATGAGGTTGGCAACAGTGTTGCCGGGATTGAGTTTTTAGCAAAATGCTCGAAACACTATGATTTGTTTTGTTTATAGGCATTAAGGCATCTGTAATGCGCGGCTACAGGTGTTTTTTTATGCATTTTTTGTAAAGCAGTGCATAAATTAAATTAAAGAAAAATTTTTTGAAATAGTAATCGCTTACATATTTGACATGTTTCAAATGATGGAATAATCTGAAAATATAACGTTTGGAGGTGCGTACATTGAATCGTTTAACCAACCCTAAGCCGTTCAGGGAATTTATCCCGAAAGTATTGCAAGTAATTTTAAACATTGGTTTAACGGTACTTGCGGTAGCACTATGCGTTATGCTAATCATCGAAATGGTCGAGTTTTTGAAGTTCATCGTGAGTGGTGAAAAGCAAGAATACAAATACTTTTTAGCAAAAATCTTAGTGTTCTTCCTGTATTTTGAGTTCATTACCATGATTGTGAAATACTTTAAAGAGGATTATCATTTCCCGCTCCGCTATTTCATGTACATTGGGATTACGGCGATGCTTAGACTGATCATTGTGGAGCATGAGTCCGCAATGGACACACTCCTGTTCGCACTTGTCATCTTAATTTTGATTATTGGTTACTATATTATAAACATTACGCCGAGAGAACGACCGATGAAAAAATCTTAAATAGAGCTTGCTTGCATGGTGCGAGCAAGCTCTATTTATGTTTTCATTTAAAAACTAAGGAACATTTAGGTAATCTTAACGTTTGTTTAATAAATATGCTAAATAAAAGGAGCAACTATGAAAAGTAAGTACTTAGTTAAAATATGTATTTCACTAGGATTTTTCCTGTATTTCATATCATGGATTCTAAAGTTCTTTATGACAATGGATATTCCGATAAGCTTTTCAACAGGAGAAGCGTTTGCGGTATATATATTGTTAATGATTTCTGTGTTCATGATAGTAATCGGTTCATTTAATATACGAAGTAAACAAAATCGTTATCGCCTAATAGCGATTGTCGGGGTAATACTCGTTTTAAACTGCTCGACTTTTAAAATTGGATGGGACTCGGAATACTTCACACCAGCCTATGCACAGCTTATCTTGTCGTTTATTTTGCATAATGTACTTGTAATTGCTGGTACGATTGCTTTCTTAATCCAAAGAAGAAGATCCCTGAAATCTGATGGATTCGATCACGCATAAGCGTAAAAAAATCTATGCAGTAATTTCAGAATAATGCAATAATATGATAAAGGGAGGGCTGACCATGATCATTCGAACAGCAACACTAGAAGATGCAGCAAATATCGCCAAAGTCCATGTGGATAGCTGGCGCACGACGTATAAAGGAATTATTCAACAAAGCTTTTTAGATAAATTAAGTTACGAGAAGCGTACAACACTTTGGGAGAATAACCTTACCAATCCAGCTAGAAACGTTTATGTGGCACAAACAGGTGACAATGAAATCATCGGGTTTGTCGTAGGGGAAAAGCGTGACACGAATACAGAACAAGGCGCAACAGATTTATCAGCCATTTACTTATTTGAAGAGTGGCAAGGCAAGGGCGTTGGAAAGCTTTTGTTAAAACAAGTCATGCAGAGTTTCAAAGAGCAGGGCTATTACAAGGTGTATGTGGACGTATTGGCAGACAACAAATCACGTGAGTTTTATAAGTATTACGGCGCACAATATGTGGAAACGTTTACCATTAAGTTTGATGGCGTACCAATCGATGAAGAAGTCTATGTTTGGAATAATATTGATGCTGTATTAGAAAAGCTCTAGTGCTATAGGATACTATTTTACGAAAAGAAGGCGACACTATGTGGACACAACATACAATTGAAACAACACGTGGAATGTTTGAATATTTTACAAAAGGCGAAGGAGAGCCACTCGCGATTACGCATTTTTTCTCCCAATTTAATGAGAGGGGTAATTTGTTTGCAAATCCGTTTACAGCGCATTATGAGGTGTTTTTGATTAATGTACGCGGTGCAGGGAATTCATGTGCGGTCACAGAGGATGCCCAAATGAATTTTCCAGAAATTATTAAGGATTTAGAGGCGATTCGCGTAGCACTTGGCTTTGAGAAGTGGGCATTTGCCGGGCATTCTACAGGAGGGATGCTGGCATTACAATATGCAATCCTAGCTCCACAGTCATTAACGAAAATCATTGCGGGGTCAACTGCAGCAAGTAAAGAATACGCGAGCCATCCTGACAGCATGTACTGCGCAGACAATGCAAATTTCCCACGCATTATTGAGATTATGGAGCTATTAAACAATACAGCTACAACCGTAGAAGAGCGCCAAAAGCTGGGATTAGAGTGGTCACTCATGTCGTATTACGATGAGGAAAAATTACAGCTTGCTTTGTCTTTACCGAACAGTGGTAAAACGGTTGGCAGAGCGCTTGATTATTTTAGAAAAATCGAAGTGAAAAATTATGATGTGCGTAATGAGCTAAAGAACGTTACAATACCAAGCTATATTTTTGGTGGACGCTATGACGCGCAATGTCCAATTGAATTTACATATGAAATCGCGCAACTGATGCCACATGCACATGTCACGGTGTTTGAAAAGTCCAATCACCACCCGTATATTGAAGAGCTTGAAAACTATGAGGTGTTAGTGAAGGAGACACTGGATGATGTTTGAATCCTAGGAGGCAAAATTGATGCGATTTCTGAAATGTTTAATGGGATTATGCAGTGTAATTATATTATCAGGTTGCATAGCTGAAGAATATGATTATAGTCCACCGAGTATTATTCTTGGGTCTACCGGTATTCAAATGGTGGAGTCAAATATCGATTGGACAAGGGTAGATGAATATTTAAAACAAACAGAAGACATTTTGACATTAGCAAAACAACAGCCACAATTTCGTGTCCAAGCTAGTAAAGAAGATTATATCCAATTTGATAGTCAAGATTTTGCTATTAAAGAATTAACAGTATCCGTTTGGCAAGGAGAAAATCAACTCCCCTTAGAAATGAAAAATGAAAGAACGTTTAACTTTCCAAGTCAAGTAGGAGAATATGTAGTAGAGGTAAATCTTGTATCTGACAATGGATCGGCTCAATATGTTGCGAACATTTTAATCGAGTAATAATAACAATTAAAAGGAAATGTCAAAATCAATTGAGTAAATTATACAACCTAAAAATCCGTTCCCTGAAAAAGGAACGGATTTTTAAATCTATAAAAAGCTTAATTATATTGCTCGAGCTTTATGACCCTCGTTGCCACGCGCTCTACAAATACAGCATCATGCTCAACAAACAGCAGCGTCGGCTTATAGCCCGTAATCATGACCTCGATTTGCTGCTGGTTAAACACGTCTAAATAATTGAGCGGTTCATCCCAGACAAACAGCTCAGCGGGTTGTCCTAGTGATTTCGCAAATTCCACTTTTTTCTGTTGCCCATTACTCATGTTTTCAATGGCAACTTGAAAGACATCGCGCCCAAAACCTAATATACGTAAGTTATTTAAAAATAATGTGTAGTCAATGCCTTCTGTATGCGCAAAATCCTTGAGCATCCCGTTATTGTCATCGTGGTGTTGGCGAATCGCACTTTGTGTTAACCCATGAGATAGTTGGATTTCACCAGTTACCTCACCGGTAAATGTACCTTGTAAATACTTTAATATCGACGTTTTTCCGCTTCCATTTGGACCGACAATCGCCACTTGCTCGCCGTGTCGTACTTCAAATGTTAGTGGTTTAAATAGGGTTATACCATCATAACTTAGCGTAAAATCCTTTACCCGTAGCACAGGATTGCGGTGGCTAAACCTGCAATTAATCGTTAAATCACTCACCGTTTCAATATTCTTCAATAACTTTGTTTTTTCTTCTATTTTTTCCGTTGTTCGTTTTTCAATGGCTTTGGCACGTTTATTCATGCGCTTTGCTATGGCATTGCCGAACGGATCGTTGCCAGACGGTTTCTCACGCTCTTTTGCCCAATCTGATTTTTCACGTGCAGTTTTTTGGAGACGATCGATTTCTGATTTTAATGAGCGATTTTGTTCGAGCTCGAATCCATCCTGTAATTTCTTTTGCTGCTCGTATGTGGTGAAGTCACCTTTATATAGCTTCAAATCACTTTTTTCAATGACTAAAATATGGTCAACTACTTCATCTACAAATGCACGGTCATGGCTGACAACGATAAAGCCCTTTTTCTTTTTTAAATAATTGGCAACAACAGCTCGTGCTTTAATGTCTAAGTGATTGGTCGGTTCATCGAGAAGGGGGAAGTGGCTGTCATCACAAAATAGCGCGGCCAGTAACACCTTCGTTTGCTCTCCACCAGACAATTGCTCAAACGGCTGCCATAACAGCTCCTTACTTAGACCAAGCAGCTGGCATTCGCGTTCTAACTGCCACAACTCTACTGGCGTCACTTCATCAATCGCATTATACGTAAGCATCGTTGGGTCATGAATGATTTGCGGGAAATAAACAAATTCCTCATCACTAAGAATCTCGCCGCTAAATGGCAGCTTGTTCATCAGTAGTTGCAGGAACGTCGTTTTTCCGCGCCCATTACGACCAATCAGACCCAGCTTCCATTTTGTATCAAGTGTTAAATTCACATTATCAAACAGCGGCGTGTCTAAGGTATCATAACTAAAGTGTACATGTTTCATTTCTATTGGCATAAAGTATACCTCCAAATGTAGTATTTGAACGTATACGCATTAAACAAAAAAATCCTCCTGAAAGTTCAGAAGGATTAGCATTCATACGTAAATAAGCCCTTAGGCGATTATTATGGAATGATAAATGGACAGACTAATCCTATTTTATGTGAAAATGCGTATACATTTTTACGTGTAAAATAGAATTAAAATTTCATCGGCCAGTCATCTTCCTTTCGAGTTGAGTTAATGCTAGTATCGCATGAATGTTTTGATTTTTCAATTAATATTTTGTTGAATTTAATATGCATAACCTATTACGCTAATTGCCCTCCAGTAGCTACAGGCTTTAATTAAAGTTGTAATACGGTTATTGGCTCGTTGTCGCAAATTTCACCGTTGTCACGGAAACCAAAGCTTTCATAAAGCTTTTTGGCGGCAATGTTATCTTTCCCATATGGAATCCAACAGTAACGTGCAGGACCAGCTGGAAACGTGCGTATAAATTTTAATATCTCTTTCATAGCTTCTCGGCCGTAGCCCTTATTCTGGTATTGCTTGTCAATCATCAGTCGCAAAATACAATAGCTGTCATCTGCAATTGATGGTAGTTCGTAGCCGGTAATTCCATAAGTTAGCATAACAAAACCGACTGGCTGCTCATCTACATATATAGCAAAGGGGAGTGGATGTCCTCCATTGGTTGCAAGAACATAACACGATGCCATGCTTGACAGATTAGACGCAACGTAACGGCGTTGTTCTTCTGAAACTTCCAAGTTAAATATAGCACGACGGTTTTCTAATGTGATCTTTCTGAGCTCAATCATATTGCTTTACTCCCTTCATGTCTAAATTACTGTTTACACTAATGTATCGTTATTATCCTCTGATTTTTTGATTTCGTTTTCACGAATTTGTTCTTGAATCGATAACTCGTCTGCTGTTAAAGCTTCAGATAAGTTGCTGTTTTGAATAGTAGTTGGCGATTCTTTAATGCGCTCTGAAAGTTCTTCCTGAACAAGTGTCATTTGTTCTTCCACTTTTATTAATCGATTCGCTTTATACTCACTATGCACACCCCGACTGGCATCCAGCTTCATTTCACTTTCTATTGCGGCTTTTTCACGGGTAAGTGAACGATCTATTCGATGTAATGTTTTGGTTTGCTCCAAAGATCCAGCTTGAGAAAAAATAGCTTCTTCAGGTGTTTGGTTCATTTCTTTTTTTGTAGTAGGTGCATCTTGTTCTTGCTTTTGTTTTTGCGTTTGAGCGATTTGTGCATCAATATCAGCAAGTTGCGTTTCTAATGCCTTCATTTGTTCTTTTATACTCGATGGATCAGTGCCTTTTTCAAGCGCACGTTCTGTTAAACTACTTTTCATTTCTTGAATGGATTCACGCTGTTTCATCAAGCTATCCATCAAGGCATTTTTTTGCTGTTGCCCATTAAATAAATGACGCGCCTGCAACCCGATTGAAAGGGTATCTTTTTGTTGATTTTTTCTCGTAAAGCTTGATTCCTGCGCATGTTTTATTGCTACTTGTGTGATAAAACGCGTTTTTGGTTGAGTTGATATTTTCATGTGAAAGCCTCCAAGATTTTATACCCCAAACTTTCATTTAGGAAGATTGTTTTGTATGAAATTGACTACTAAAAACGCTAAAGAATATTGTGTATTAACTCGAGCATTCGCTCTTCAAAATCAGCATGTCCCCAATACAACATGGCATGTTCAATACTTTCGTTGGCTACTAAATGCTGCACTAAAACATAGGCAATATAATAACCAATTCGGCTATAGCCAAAAGTCTGACCGCCATTTATTGAAAACCATTCTTTAAATATTTCTGCGAATGTTTTTTGTTGCAAGTCCTGCAAAAAAGCAGTGACAATGCTTGCTTTATTGTCTTCACAAAATGTAAGCCATTCTGGGTCACGTTTATAAGCAAAATAAATATCTTGGTCAACATTTACTACGAGTGTGGATAAATAAGTTGCCACGCCTTCTTGCAACAGCCAGGTGAAGGGGCTTGACCATTGGATATCCTTTGCTTCAATCCCATGATACGTAGTGAATAAATGGTGAGTTGCATGACCAAATTCATGAGCTATAATTACGTGAAGTCCATTTTCATCTGGTTCAAACTTTTCGACACAAAAGGCAACATGAGGGTCCATAGAAAGATATGTATAGGCATTTGATCCACCTAGACCAACAAAAATGTAAGTATCTTTGGTAAATTTTATTGGAAAACGTTTTTCGTATGCCTGTGTAATTTGTGGCGTTAACGATATAAACTTCTGCGTAATCCACTGCATTTGTTGGACCATTTTAGGATGGGTAATTAACGCATGCTCAAGTTTATTTTCTTTCTTATAACAATGATGTTCGAAATAATAATTGTAGATATCTGGATACTCATTAAAGTAATTTTCATAGTAATCTTTTGAAGGCTCATATAAATTTAGAAATGGACTAGCTAAATCGTAAATTTTCATGAAATTTTCTCCAATCAAGTTTTATTATTAATTTCTTTAAAATCCCGTATAATTCCTATAAAGGTTTCCAAGTATCAGCATTAGTCAGCTTTTAGGGACCCCAAAAATTGCGCCGGGATTTCGATTTCGACGACTTGTTCTTCAAAAAGTACACGGTACGCTTTTGCATCTGGTCGTGAGCTGACAACTTTATATAATTCAAGCTCCTTATAATGAACAGCAACCCCATCATCTAACGCAATCCCTGCTTGTATACTGCTAGTTTCAACAAGCTTCTGATACGCAGGCCTTCTGTCCGCCTCACCATCATAATGTGGACAACAGCTCCCATTTAAAAATCCCAGGCATTTAATTGGTTCGAGTCCATCCCCAAATGAATCGGTCACACCTTCATCAAACCAACAAATCGCACCGGCACTAATGCCTGCTAAAATGACACCTTCGTTCCATGCTTTTTTTAAAATCCTATCTAGGTCCCATTCCTTCCACAAAGCTAACAGATTTTTCGTATTGCCACCGCCAACATAAATAATATCTTGTAGTAAAATAAAGCGCTCTAGGTCGCGCGTAGGCGGTGAAAATAATGACAGGTGAGAAGGGTGACAGTTTTGCTCGTTAAAAAAATCATAGAATCTTTTAATATAGTTGTCAGCATCACCACTAGCAGTAGGTATAAAGCAAATTTTCGGTTTCACTTTATCCACTTGGTTTAAGATATATAGATCTAATAATGGATTGTCCGGTTCCATGGAAAAACCGCCACCACCCATTGCAATAATTTGTCTCATTATGATTCCTCCAAGTTTTAAGTCGTGAACATTTCTTAAAAATCATGCAACTGCCTTATAAAATCCACCCGCACATACGTCTTGTCATACGTCGTGCCATCTTCATAATAGTAGATGGCACTTTTTTCGTATGGTTCACAAATGGCGTTGTAGCCAAGGTTGGTCACGAGCTGTACCATTTTTGGGTTTTCAATTGGATCCACACTGACGAAAACTTCATCATAGTCTCGTGCAACGGCTAGCTGTTCGCGATAGGCAATGAGAGCCTGACCCATTCCACGATGGCGAAATCCAGGTTTAACATAAAGGTCACTCAGCTTCGGAATTAATGGGCCATTTAATTTAAGAACTCCAAAGCCTACAAGCTCATGTTCCACCTGCGCAACGGCTAAATAAGCCTGCCCGTCTAGTTGCAGCTGAAGATAGTTTGTGAATAATTGTTCGGTATTTCGAATGGTGCATAATGCCTTTAAATCGGCATCATTTGCAAGACGTATTTGGACATTCATCCTATCAAACCTCTATTTTTGAATAATTGATATACGTTTTGAAAATCCAATTAGTGATCGTTTCATATTGCTGGCGGCGTATGAAATGCCCATATAGTGACAGCATGAATTTTTTAATATTCCAGTGTATACGGTAATGTTTTAAATGCTCATCGTGCTTTGCTTGTGATAGTTTTTCAAGCCAATGAAGTAAGTCCGCTTCGGTTAATCCCTTATCTAATAACGCATCAATGACCGCTAGCATGCGCTCGTCTTCTTTATCGATATATGCATAATCCGTGCATAAACATTTTTCTAGTATTGCAAGTACGGTATTTACAGTAGTAACCTCAGAAAAGAGGGGATGTGAGACAGCGCGCGCGAGTAAATCACTGCCATGTGCCACACTATGCGCCCAGCCTTTGTTTTCAATATAGCCACGGTAATCATGCTCGAACTTTAAGTAATCGATACTTTTAGTGAGCACATGCGCTGCTAACGCGTGTGATAAAAATCGGTTGTCACAATCCTTATTTAAAACTAACTGAATGGCAAGTGCCGAAAAGGAGCGCGTTAATACCGCATCACCTTGACGCTCGTTCAGATTGAAAAAAAGGTACTCGTCGTCACAGCACGTAGTTGCAATTAACGTTAGCTCCGCATCTGTTAAATGGTCATTCAAAATAAGCTCACAAAAGCCACTATAAATCAGTGTATCGCGAATGTATGGATCAGGATGGCCGATCTGATCTAGCATGTATGTAAGCAATTGACCTAGATGATCGCTGTTACTAATTTGTTTTAGTGCTTCAATAGTTGAATTCATGATTAAGATTCCTTTCCATATGGAGTTTCATAAAATTTTTGTAAAATCACTGCAAGCTCTGCCGTATTTGTTAAGGGTAAGTAATGCTGTCCATACTGAAGAAATGTTACATGGGCATGTGGAAAATGTTTTTTAAAATCTATCACTTTTGATTTAGAGAAATCATCCGCAGAGGCCTCCGCGATTACGAGCTGTAAAGATATATCAGTTTGCTTTAAGCAATAGTTTGTTGTTAAAAGCTCCTTAGACAGTGCGTTGTAAGCTATTTCATCACAATGATGTGCATAAAAATCGTTATGCAAAATATAATTGCCTAAAAAGTATTGCTCAAAATGTTCATAGGCTTGCTTTTCTAAATTTGGCATCGAATAGGTCTGTTCGTGAATGGCAGCGGCGATATCATCAAAGTTTTCAATGTTTGCTGCAAGCGCAACTTCCTCATGCACTTCACTACGTTCGCCTAAAAAATAGTGGCCACCATCTAACAACGTAAGTGATTGAACTTTTTGAGGGAAGAGATCAGCAAATTCCTGAATCGCCCATGCCCCTAAAGAACTGCCAATAAAATGTGCCTGATTGATATGTTGTTCAACTAGCACTTCATGAATCAATTGACAAAATGCTGGAATAGAATAATCGGCTAATTGTTGTTTGTGGCTACCAGGCAAATCAAAAACAATCCATTTTACATCGTTCATATAATTTGCTAGGGGAATAAACATTTCTTTGCGTTCTCCCAGTGCAGGGATAGCAACGATCGTAGTCGTACTCGTGTTATTGCCGTAAATTGTCCACATTGTCAGTTCTCCAATCTATACGTTTAGCACATAACTTAACAGCGCATCTTGCTTTTGAAAGCCTGTTTTGTAATAAAGGCTATTGGCTTCGGTATTCATGTTATTGACCGTTAATGTCACTTGCGTAATGGCTTCGTTTTTAAAAATCAGTGTTAACGCCTCTTTTAGCAGTTGCTTACCAAGACCTTGTCCGCGGTATTCAGGCGCAATGGCGATAAATTCTAAATGCGTGGAGTGAAGTGTGTCATTCATTTCAAAATAGGCATAGCCCTTTACGAGTTGCTGTTCTTTTAAAACAATCAGCTGATGCTGGCTATTATGAAGCTTTTCTGCAATTGTTTTCGCACTATAGTATGCATTCGGAAAAGCATGTGCATGAATGGCTTCAAATTGTGCAAAATCCGTGTCACTATATAGGTCACTCTGTATTGCTTCAAGTTGTTGAAACGCATCTTTGGGTAATGTTAAATACAATTCATCACTCGATTTTTGGGCATGAATCGTTTCCATGAATTGCTGTTGAAATATATTTTCTACATTAATGAAAAACAAAAATTCCTTTATTTGCGTTAGTCCCTCAGTCACAAAATGCCAAAGCTGTAGCTGATTTTCCATCTGTTGCTCTCTTGAGAATGGCCCCCAAACCTCTGCAATCCCATCATAAACATCAAAGCCAATAAGCCCCGTGATTGCATTATCATGACGCGATACAAAGACGTTTACATGTTCATTTTCAATAAAATCTTCATGCAAATCACTTAATATATCTTCTTTGTCCGTCCCGCAATAGCCAATATGAAATTTCTTATTCATGTTGAGGGAGGCAATAAATTGAGCTGCTTCGTCTAATTGGTCGATAGTTAATTGTTCAAATGTTGTCATGTTAAAACTCCTATTCTGTCTTTGGTGGAAGGAAATACGTCACATTGGGCGTTAATAATTTATTTTGTTCATCCTATACCTCCCAAAACTTGTTTTGAAATAGTATAGCAAAAAATGGAATCTTATATTTTCAATCAAAACGACTAAATTAATAAACAAAATCATCTTCCGTTTGTTTTATTGTGAATTAACTAAATTTTGTTTACAAATAAACAAACATATAGTATAAATGTTTATAGAGGTGATTATTTTGGATATTCAAAATATTTCGGTAGATTCATTGCTGCATGGTTATGAACTTCATGAGGATGGGTATGAATGCTTGTTTTGCAGCATAACATTTGCCCTTCATGAGGTGTTCCCACATGAAGGCCGCTTTTTCACGGCGGAGGGCATGATGAAGCAGCACATTGAACACGTACATACATCGCCATTTCATGCGCTACTTGAGTTAGATAAAAAGGTGACGGGGCTATCCGATGTGCAAATAGATATGCTGCAATACTTTTTTGAAGGAAAGTCGGATCAAGAAATTGTCGCGGAAAGTAATTTAACGAGTGTATCTACTGTTCGCCAGCATCGTTTCAAACTACGAGAAAAAGAAAAGCAGGCGAAAATTTTTTTAGCACTTATGCAGCTTATGAAAAATCCAGAACAGTATCAGGTTCATAAAGGGGCGAGACAAGTGGACGAACGTTATAGTATTGAAGAAAAAGAACGAGAAAAAGTATTAGCAACGTATTTTAAAAATGGCTTAGACGGAGCGATTGACACGATTCCAAGTAAGGAAAAGAAAAAGCTCATTATCTTACAGCATATTTTACAGCGCTTTGAGAAGGCAAAACATTATAGCGAAAAAGAAGTAAATGACATTTTGAAGACGGTCAATGCCGATTTTGTTTCGCTGCGAAGACATTTGATTGAGTATGGTTTCATGGAGCGTAGCAATGATGGGGCAGCGTACTGGGTGAAAAAATAGGGGGATTTGGTTATGAAAGTGGAATTGACGCGTTACCGTGTAAAGCCAGGTAAATCTTCTAAGGTGGAAGAATGGTTAAATTTTTTAAATGAAAATATGGAAGATGTGCTTGTGACATTAGAAGGCGAAAAAATGTATGTGGAAACGATTTTTCATGAAATATTGAATGGTGAAGAGTTTCTCTATTGGTATTCGGTTCGCGGAGAAGGTGGCGTGAATGTTGATGATTCAACACATTGGATCGATTTAAAACATCTTGAATACTGGGATGAATGTATTGATGAGCAGTTTGGTTCAGTAGATTTAAACACAAAAGTCGTCATGATTCCAAAACAAGTTCGAGCGAGTATGGATTTTTAATAGATAAAGCCAGTTGGAAATGTAAATCCAGCTGGCATTTAGTCATTCAACGTTTTTAAGTGTTTGATACCACGCATAAATCGATATCGGCAAGCACACCGCAAATAAAATCCCGCCAATTACTAGCGCGCTAATTTGAAAACTATTCATCATATAGATATACACATTCGTATCTATCATGCCGCCTGGTTGACGTTGTAGCCAAAAATTACTGAAAGATTTACCGATTGATCCACTAAAGGCGACGAGCACAACACCACAAATGGCTAATATCAAACTTAAGTTTAATAATCGCTTTTCCTTTGTCATAACGAACCTCCACTTCTCTAATAGTGTATAATAATTTGTAAAAAAAGGGAACTTGTGTTGGGTGAAGAATGCTATTGAAAGACGTAGCGGTAAATGGGGTTATTCATGAAAAGAATATTAATTTTATTTACCGTAATATTATTTCCACAAAATTTAAACAGCGCAAACTTTTTTTAATCGAGCCTCGTTAACAGTATAAGGAAGGGGTGAGTGTGTCGCGTGAACAACAATTGGAACATTTAATAAAAAACCATACAGAAAATTTATTGCGTATTGCCTACTACTATACCAAAAATGCGCAATCAGCCGAAGATATTGTGCAAGATGTATTCATCACATTTCATTTTAAAGCAAACTACGTAGAGCAAGGCGAAATCGGAGCCTATTTAGCAAAAATGACGATTAATAAATCAAAGGATTACTTGAAAAGATGGGCTTATCGCACACATTTATTAAAGGATAAATTCGAGATTTTTAAACGTACGACGCATGAAAAAGAGTTAGTCACCCGGCATGAACAGCAATTAATCGAACAAGCCATTTTAGCATTGCCGCTCAAATGGAGAGAGCCGATTATGTATTTTTATTTTGAAGAGATGAAAATAAAAGATATTGCCGATTTACTTGAAATCCCTGAAAGTACGGTAAAAACAAGGCTTAAGAAGGCTAAGCAACTACTGAAAAATGAACTGGCTAATGAAGATTGGGAGGTGCTGACGCATGACGAAGAAACCATTGTTCGGGATTGATACGAAGCAAAGTGCTGCAAGCGTTGAAAAACAGGTGCTACAAGAAGTTCGTACACAGCGGAAAAAGCGTGGGTTTGTCTTACTCCCGACTGTCATCATTGTGACAGCGATTGCATTATTCCTAGCATTTCAAGTGATGCCGAATTTGCAAAGTGACACAGAAGTTCCTTCAAAATACCAAGTGCCAACTACTGTGCTGGATGATGAGTTAATGATCCAAGTAAGCCCGTTAATTGAAAATGACATCTTTTTGAATAATACAAACATCACGCCAGAACAAGAGTTTAAAAGGGATTATAAAGTTTTGTCCTATCGTTACTATGCAAATAAATTGGAAGGCGAAAAAGTCGAATTTGAGTTATCTCAGCACTGGATTGAATTTTTTCGTGTGAATTTTGGTGAAGACATCTACGCATGGGGGAGTGGTTCGACTGAAAACAACGCCTCGCAGGATTATGTTGAGGACCATTACCGAATCGTATTTAATGCAAAAAATATTACGGAGGCCAATTTAAGGGCGGCGCTAGATGAAGTATTTTTTACAGTGCGCTATGAAACTCAGAAAGGTGAAGTTTTTGAGGATAAGTTTCGCTTAGGTGCTTACTTGGAAATTGTTGAGTAGTAAAGCTTCATTGACAAATATTGGAAAACTCAGAGCACCTATGCTTTGGGTTTTATCTTTTGGCTGAATTTACAACATTTCAAACCTTCATCAATAAACCAAAAACATAGTGAAACTCCTATAGAAGCAATGAAAATCACTTCATAACTGTTCCAAAAAGCACTGAAATCAGTTAATATAATTTGCGTTTCAAAGAGTACCCCTACTATAAATATGAAACTTATTCCAAAAACTAAATGAATTAGTAATGTCCATAAAATGCGATAGTTTGAAGTGATTGAATTCGTTAGTTTTTCGGACAATAAAGAAATTGGAAACCCATAGAGCAATATCACAGGAAGTGCAATCCAGCTAATAAATAATGCCATTGGAAAAATTGCTAATACACCTTCTCCATCAATAAAAGCATATACAGTAGCGATTAAAAAAATCGAGCAAATTGTTGAAATAAATAATGTTAAAATTTTTCTTTTTAACATCAAATCACCTCCTAGTTAAATTTTATAAATAATCTTAATTTTACGCAAATTAAAGGTGGGAAATTCTTATAAGAAAAAACTTTAAAAAATAACCATCTTATTAAAATAATTGAAACGTTTTAGCAAGGTGATGCATCTAACAAGTAAGGAAGGTGGGAGGACGTTGACGTATAAATCATTAGTAAACAAAGCGCAAAAGGGCAATGAACAAGCTTTCATTGAGCTGTTGCAGCATGAAAAAGTGAAATTGTATAAGATGGCTTATTTATATATGAAAAATGAAACCGATGCACTCGACATTGTGCAGGAAACCGTGGCGCGGGCATTTGCCAATATTCATGCGGTTAAGGAACCGGATTATTTTTCAACTTGGCTAACGAAAATCTGTATCAATACCGCACTCGAAAGCATCCGTAAAAATAACAAAATCATTTATATGGAGCAGCCGATTCCCGAAATCGCAGAAGATTTGGCGCTCGATGAAAAAATGGATTTACTCGAGGCGATTGAACAGCTAGATGAAAAATACAAGACCGTGATTATCCTAAAATATTATCAAGACTTGCCGGTGAAGGACATTGCCGAGCTTTTAAACTGTCCACAAGGTACGGTCAAAACAAACATACATAGGGCAATTCAACAGTTAAAAAAACAGGTATTAAAAGGAGGGAGCCAATATGGAGAACAATATTAAAAAAGCAATCGAGCAAATCGATGTGCCGATGGATAAGTTGGATGCTGCACTCGTACAAGGGGTAAACCAAAAAGTCAAAAAGCAGCGAAGACCACTGCTGAAAATTGCATTAGGACTTGTTGCAACGCTAGTCATTGTACTTATTTCAGGTTATTTTTCTTCCGGCATCGCGCGCGTATTGGCAACCGTGCCGATCCTTGGAAACCTCTACTATACGATTGAAGAACAAGATAAAGGGCTGCAAATTGCGTTATCTGACGCTAATAAGGTCGTGTTAAATGAATCGGTCACAAGCGCGGGAGTTACCGTAACCTTTGAAGAAATTGTCTACGACGGGGAGCGCCTGCATGTGATTTTTTCGATGGATGAATTTCGGGACATTTACCCGTTGAATGTTTTTGTAGATGGTTATCGTGTGAACCAGGCAGAAAGTTCACGGGAGTTAGAAAGTGACACCGGCTACCGCGGCTTATGGGAAATAGATATTGAAGAAGAACTTCCTGATGCCTTTCTATTAACAATCCAAATTCGTCATATGAGAGGGATTGAGGGCGATTGGCAAGTGACAACACCGATTGAAAAAGTGAATAATCATGAAAGAATAATCACGGTTCATCAAAAAGGGAAGATCGACGGGATTGATTATGAAGTCGACGAATTGAAAATATCGGATACCGGTACGGTTTTAAAAGTCCGTTTTTTTGAGGATGCCTTGAAAATAGCTGTCAGTGATGATCGAATCGCGGCAACAATTACAGACCAAAAGGGTGTCCCACTCAATGTTGTTGATTTTGATATGATTGCCGAAGAAAAGGCACTGATCTATCAATATCGCTTAGAACCACTGGCACCAGATGTAAAAGCGTTGGCGCTTCAGTTTTATATCGAACCCAATTTTGCCGAGCTAAAAGAAATTAACAAGCTCCTCACGCATAAGCAACCGCAGCGCATTTCGTTTGGCAAAATAGGGAAGCTTGTTGTAACGGATGTCGTCGAGCAGGGTGATTTGCGTAAGCTACGCTTCAAAGTGGAAAGTGATTTTGCCTTTGATTATTCATTTTCACCAAATAATATAGACGTGCGAAATCATGCAGGTGAGAGCCTTAAAACAGATTTCGTCCATGCAGTCGGGCCGAATGAATATGAACTGACGTATCAGGATGTTGGCGGGGATGTATATATACGTCTCTTAAAGATGCCAAAGCTAAAAGTGTTAGAGCGCTTTGAGTTAGCGGTGGAATAAAGAGCAGGCGTTACCTAGCGAATAGGTAGCGCCTTTTTAATGGACTGGATACACAATATAAGCATCAAGTAAATCGGGTACCTGTCCAAAATTCGTCAAAAATCCAATATGAATGCCGTCCACACCAGGCCGAGCAAAGGGAATGACATCAAGGGGCGTATTTAAATAGCGCGATTCAACCGTTTCCACAGCAAAATAATAGCCGAGTAAATCGCCGTACGGTAAAAGCCCTTGTTCAGAGAGTTGCTGCTGAAATAAAATGACTTGCTGTAACAATGTAGGTACCGGGTATTTTCCGTAGTTGCTAGTAGTCAAAATGATTCCCTCCAGTAGAAAAGTAGTTCGAAAATTATAGCTAAAATATTAAAACCACAAAAAACGTTAGACATCAACGTTCTTTGTGGTTTTAAGTCATTTCCCACAAATATAAACCCGGTACCCAATAATCCCTTGATATTTCACCATAATCTCCAAATGTGTTTTCATGACGTCATAAAGGGAGGGGTCAATTTCACTTGAGTAATGAAAATCAGGTTCGGATTCAATTGTCTCGTGCTGCTGGATTTCAATCGTTTCAAAGCCAGCCTCGCGAAGTAATGCGACCCAGTCATGTTCCATTAAAATGGAATCAAAGCCGTAAAATTGCATGATTTGCTTTGCGTCTTGATCGGGTAATTGCTCATTCATCGTTTGTTCAATCGCAATGAAGCGCCCACCTGTTTTTAATAGCCGATAAATTTCACTTAAGGCACGCGGTTTATCGACAAAGGAGAGTACCGATTCCGAAAGAATAAAATCAAAAGATTGATCCGCAAATGCTGTATCTTCAATGGAGCCTTCAATAAAATTCACGTGTAAATCATTCATCGCCATACGGTATTTTGCTTTTTCAAGCATCGTTTGATTGACGTCGAGGGCGGTTACTTTGGCACCAAAAGTATGCGTTAGGTAGGCGGCAGTTTGCCCAGTGCCACAGCCGACATCTAACACATGAGACATATCATGAATGTTTTCGTGCTTAAAAATTTCAGTTGTGAGATTAAGCCCACCAGGATGTGCACCGCCAATGCCAAGGACAGATAAAAGCTCTAAATATTTCGCATGTTGAATTGGTTTCACCTACTTTTTTGAAATATGTTTGATTTGGACATTTTAAAAGTAAATCGTTCTTCATATCGTATGAAATAAAAATTATATTGTTCATACGACGGAGCATGACTATAATCCAAAAACCGGAAGAAGTTTTAGGAAGTATCCAAATATTCTCACAATAATCCTGTCCTTTAAACATTAAAACCTACTAAATTGATAAGAAAACCTTAAGCTTATGAAAATCTATTGAAAGAGATAAGATTATTATTATATTATATCCCTATAAATAAACTAGGTATTAAATTTAGGGGGAAATCATTTTGTTACAAATGGCTTTAACAGGTATCCTTTGTGGTGCGCTTTTAGGCTTTGTCATGCAGCGTGGACGTTTCTGTTTAACAGGCGGCTTCCGTGACATGTACATCGCAAAAGATAACCGTATGTTTTATGCGCTACTAGTAGCGATTGCGGTGCAAGCAGTTGGTGTGTTTGCCTTAATCGAAGCAGGTGCGTTTGAATATCAAGCAGGGCAGTTCCCATTATGGGCAACGGTTGCAGGGGCATTCATTTTTGGTATCGGGATTATTTTATCGGGTGGCTGTGCAACAGGTACTTGGTATCGCGCGGGTGAGGGCTTAATCGGAAGCTGGATTGCGCTTGCTTTTTATATGTTAATGGCGGCGATTATGAAATCGGGTCCATTAGCGCAGTTTACAGTTGATGCACGTACACCGGTTGTCGGCACAGATTCAATTGCGGAGACGTTTGGCATTAATGTTTGGTTTTTAGTCATTCCATTTGTAGCGCTTGTGGCGTTCATCGTGTTCCGTGAATTACGCAAACCACGCGTGAAAATTCCAAGCTTAAAGCCAAAGAAAACAGGCTTAGCACATATTTTATTTGAAAAACGTTGGAACCCATATGTAACGGCCGTTTTAATCGGTTTAATCGCAACAGCAGCATGGCCACTCAGCGCAGCAACAGGTCGCGTGTTTGGTCTTGGGGTAACAACACCGTCTGCGAATATTTTGCAGTACTTAGTAACAGGAAATTTAGATATTCTAAACTGGGGCGTGTTCTTAGTTTTAGGGATTTTATTAGGTTCATACTTCGCTGCGAAAATGAGCGGCGAGTTCCGTTTACGTACACCGGACACAAAAACAGTTGTTCGTTCTTCAGGTGGCGGTATTTTAATGGGCTTAGGCGCAAGTCTTGCAGGTGGCTGCTCAGTCGGTAACGGTTTAGTTATGACATCTATGATGACTTGGTCTGGTTGGGTTGCGTTAACGTTTATGATTTTAGGCACATGGACAGCATCGTATTTCGTATTCGTGCGTCCAGCAAAACAACGTGCAGCAGCGCGTAATTAAGGAGAGAAAAGACAATGAAAAAAATATTAGAAGTATTAGGTATGGTTTGCCCATTCCCATTAATCGAAGCAAAAGAAGCGATCAAAGAATTAAACTCAGGTGATGAGCTAGAAGTACAATTCGACTGCACACAAGGTACAGAATCCATTCCACGCTGGGCAGCAGAAGATGGCCACGAAGTTACAAACTATGAGCAATTAGGCGAAGCTTCTTGGACGATTACAGTTAAGAAGAAATAATAGAGGACACGCAAAATCGATAATGATTTTGCGTGTTTTTTATTCGGCTTGATAGCACGTTTCATAACTATTCCTCATCAACAAACTCTTACAAGCAAGGCCATTTTCATGATAAATTTCAGTTTCCACATTGAGCACTTTGCTAAGATTTGCATTGGTCACAAAAAGCGTGGTGTCATCATGCCATTGTAAGGTTACATAGTTTTTGGCATCCGCATAATAGATGACCTTTGTTGAATTTGTTACTGAATCTGTCACCTCGACCCACATGTTCACACCACCAGCAGCCCCACCATATGGCTCGTAATAACTCTTCGCAACGTACTGTTCGTTTGGGGACGTTGCCGGTAAGCTAGCGTCCTGCATGAATGTTCTATCGATCGATTCGAATGTGAAAAAATAATTGATATACATAAATATCGCAAGCAATACCGTACAACCAGCTATCGTTGTGAGGGCAAGTTTTTTCGGGAATTTAATTCGTTTAAAGGCAAATCGAATGAGTTGAATGATGAGTACAAATAGTAATAATAACGTAATGAGAAAGATAAATAATCCCAAAAAAAGTAGCCCTAGATTCATTCGAGACCCTCCTTGTCCTTTTAGGTGTAGACGCAGCATGGTACTGTAAGGTTTCCAATATTTAGATTTTTTAATTGTATTCTTCTGGGGAATCCTCAACAATAGGAGTGAGGTGATTGGATGAATAAGTTAATGTACCTACTATTATTGCTGCTAGTTCTAGTTGGCTGTTCGCAAAAAGAGCTAACTCGTGACGATGAATTGTTATTTGAACTGCAAGATATAAACGATGAAGAGCTTGCCGCATTAAAGGAACGTGTCACGATATTTACAGAGGAAGAATTGAAGCAAAATTACGCGACGATTGTGTTTGATTATCATGTGAAAAATGGTAAAAAGTTCAATAAGTTAACGGTTGAACATCAATTTAATTGGGGTAATTTCATGGATGAGATTGGGTTGGATGATTTCCAAAAATTTATGAACGGTAACGGGAGAACGACCAATTTTAGAAATGGGAGTTTTGAGCAAGATTCCAATCGATTTGTGTTTTATACGAAGGATTTTACGGATGAGCAAATGCAGGAGATATTTTCTAAATACGCGCTAGAAATTGGCTGGATGAATGATGAAGGGCGCTGGGTTAATGAAATCATTCCAGTCGGTTCATCTTATAAAGATAAACGAGGAGAATAAATCATGACACAATATACGGGACTTGTAGGAGGAACCTTTTGATTGCAAATTCGTATCCATTAAAAAGGAGCGTACTGTTATGAAAAAATGGCTGATTATCGGAGGCTGTCTCGGCATTATCTATTTATTGATTCGACCTTGGCCTGAACCAACGATGCTCGAAATCGTGGAAGGCTATGAGGAAAGCTGGGGCATTGCCTTACCAGAGCCACAGCGCTTTGAGCAAATCTGGGCAACCAAAAACCCTGCACGCGGAGATGGCGAATGGGTGTCAGTGCTACATTACGAAGAGGCACTACCAGAGCCAACTAGCGCGGAATTTAAGCTTATTACAACAGAAACGGAAGCAATAATTTCAGGCATGGTGACCCGATTTATGACCAATACAATCAATACACATCTAGGGGACACCGAAACACAGGCAGAAATTCGAGCAGCCTTTCACAAGCATCCCGTAGAAATTGCGCTTGGTGATTATTATTTTAATCAATCAAAAAATGGCCACGGTGATTATATAATCGGCGTCTATAGTCGAGAAAATAACAACATCTATTTACTCGAATGGCACCAGTAAAGGAGAGATACAATGAAGCACATCGTATTTGGTGAATCGGCAGCGGGGACAATGGCGATCGCGTTTGAAAAACAGGAAATCATCGCGTTTCCAGACTTTTTAGGGGAAGGACCGATTCAAGGATTACTAACAGAACAAGGGTTAAACGAACGCACGGCTTGGCTTTCGGAGGCATTTCGAATTGACGGCACTGCGTGGGGTGCGCATTTTACAGATGCAATCCAGAAGCTAGCAGCCGTAACAGAGCAAGATTCCGTACTCATCTGGGCGAGTGAAAATGCCGCAGAGCAGTTTGGTTTACGTCTTGTTTGTACGTTACTCGCTTCGAAAAATTGTCCGGTCTATTTTTGTGATACATACGAAAACATGCTCCATATGCACCGCGCGCGTAATCTTCAAATGGAAATCCGTCATTCAGGTGAAATGAACGTCAAGCAGATGCGCATGATGTATGAGCAGCAGCAATACCGAGAGCTTTCAAGTGAGGAAATCCGTACGTTCGGTGAACAAGCCAAACAGCTCATGCAAGGGGATTCACTACTACGTACATGGCATCGTGGTCAAATCCTAGAGGACGTTGAAACACGTGATGATGCACTTATAATCCAATATTTAAACGAGCTTTTGCAAGAAAGAGACGAAGATTACGTGCGAGCACCGCGCCTCATTGGGCATGTGTTAGGCTTTAGTGTGCATGACATAAGTGATACCTGGATTGAATATCGTTTACTCACATTAATTCAAAAAGGCACTGTGCAATACCACGGTGACCTAAGACAAATGCGAACGTATGAGGTGAAGGTATGAAGAAACAGGCACCACTAGTCATTAGCGTCGTATTGTTAGTCGGAGCACTGCTGTACTGGGCATTTGCTGCCGAAAAACACACGGTTCAGGTGGGCGAACTAAATGCGCTTCTGGAACAAGGAGAAACGCTGATCGATTTAACCGAGGTCACTAATTTTGAATGGACAAAGGTTGTTGCATTCGGCCCATATTCGACAACTCAAACAATGGAACAAACGCTAGGTATTAATATACGTTTTGGTGGCGGGGAAGTATTAGAGTCGAGCTTTAGACTCGTTTTTGCCGACGATGATAAAAAGTTAACTTCGGTGACGTTAGACCGTAAATACGGGGATTACTATGTGAAGGATAACCGCTATTTGGTTGTGGATAAGAAATAAAATGGGCTGTCCGAAAAGTGCTTACTTTTCGGACAGAATCACCCCTAAATCGTAGTGTATGTAATATCTTCCCGTCGAAGTGTTTGGAAGTTCGAACGATGCTTCGTAAGCGCAATCAAACGATCTACATCATTCGCAAACAACATGACGTAATCCGCATCTACAATAATTACCGCTAGCTGACAATCTCCGCCGATTGATGCGTTCAAGTTCACTACATCGTCGAGCGCATTTGTATGTGGAAACGCTCTTAAATCAGCAAAAATAATATACTGATTAGGCGTTTGAATCGTCTCGATAAATTCTTTTCCTGTATATACGCGGTTCGTAAAGAGTTCTTGCATATCCCAAGGGTCCTCAACGGAATTACGAATATAGTTTTCTCCACCATCAAAACGCCAGCACCAAGAAGGGTCTATTAAATCTTCTAACACCGTAATTAAGCGGAAATCCGTATCTTGCTGTAAATCAAAGCTTACACCAATGATTGTCATAGCGAGCACTCCTTTTGAATGATTTCATTAATTTCTTCTATTAATTGCTTAAAGTTAGTCATTCCATTAACCGTCAATAAATAATCTGCCTCATCCGAAAAAGGGGGATCTATTTGCGGGAGCTGACTTTGTAGTAGTTCCTCGTATGTAAAGTTTGGGTCACGAAACAGCTTTGTATCTCTTAGGGTTTGTTCAATTCGAGCGAGCAATGTTGCTTCTGGTACATCAAAATAGACAAATACCCGTACAAATTGCTCACTCGGAAAGAAGCGTTCAAGTAGCTGCTGGCGCGGCGCAAGGTAAATATTCGAGTTACATAAAATAAGATGATACGCCGTTTTCTCGATTGCATAGCGTAGCAACGTTTCTGAAAGCATAAATTTCAGCAAATTTGGTCCTGTCTGCGGGACGAGCTTTTCATAATGCGCATTTAAAAATTCAGCCTGCAAATCTTGATCTAGTACGACAACTTGCTCAAGTTCCTGTTCAGCTTCCTAGCAAATGAAGATTTCCCACTATGTGTAGGACCAATTGTGAACAGTACCATTCGTTTCATCGCTTAGCCTTCATTTTTCGGTATGTCCACACATAAAGTGCGGCGAATAACACACAAAGCACGACTTCGAATCGAGTACCATCAACGAGCGTGACAAGGAAATAGAAAAGGCCACTGCCACATAACACAAACATAAAAATATGATGCGTAATTGTCCACTGTTTGTTCAGTGCATAAAGCACGACGACGCTCCCCATCATGATATGTACGCCTAAATTGACGATAGTAGAAAGCTCAATGAAAATTGATACATTTAATAAACAAATGAGCATAGCCGCAAGCGATGCATCTTTCGCACGCGAAAATTGTAGCAATGTTATGAGGAAGACAATCACCGAAAAACCGATAATTACGACTTCGGACACAACATAGAGAAAGATCGAATTTCCAAAAAACAACGTTAAAATCGCCGCAATCGGAATGAGTACCGGGTGAAGCTTAAAATGGTGAACGACGAATAAATACGCACAATACCCTAATAGTAAAGCACCAGCGAAGATGTAAACATATTTGGACTGGAAGTGTGACCACTCAAGAATTCCAGCTTGATGCTCTGAAAATTCATAAACCCCAATGATAAATAGCCCATAACAAATCGCTGCGAACACGCTCAGCGCACCCTTTGAAGGCTTTTGAAGAATTGAAGACAACTGCATAAAAAAGACTCCTTTAATCGATAATAAGAATTTACAGAAAATTCTTTTCAGAACTATTATAACATAGTAAAAAGCCAAGAAATTTAAAAAGAAAGATCATTCCTCATTTTGAAAGTAACAGTTTTGAATGTTTGATAAAACGGGAATACTCTCCATGTAAGTAGTAGCCATCATCACACAATTATTGGATGTAAAATGCACCTAAAGGAGAGATTCAGATGAATTTTAAAAACGTAACAATCGCAGGTAGTGGGGTACTAGGGAGTCAAATCGCCTTTCAATCCGCATTCTTTGGCTTTAACGTCAGTGTTTATGATATTAATGATGGTGCAATAGAAGGTGCAAAAACACGTATGGCGGCGTTAAAAGATACGTACGGCACGTATTTTAACGATACAGAAAAGGCTGAAACAGCATTTGCCAGCCTGACATATTATACAGATTTAGCTGAAGCAGTAAAAGACGCGGACTTTGTTGTAGAGGCAGTGCCAGAGCGCATCGACATTAAACAAAGCTTCTATGAAAATTTAGCAAAAGTAGCACCAGAAAAAACCGTTTTCGCATCGAACTCGTCAACGCTATTACCAAGTCAATTTGCAGCATTTACAGGCCGACCTGAAAAGTTTTTAGCGCTCCACTTTGCGAATTCCATTTGGCAAAATAACACAGCAGAAATCATGGGACACCCAGGCACTGACGTACAGTATGTAGAGCAAGTAACGGACTTTGCACGCGCCATTCATATGGTGCCATTCGTCTTGAAAAAGGAACAACCAGGCTACATCTTAAACACATTATTAGTTCCATTTTTATCCGCAGCAATGGAATTATGGGTTAAAGACATCGCCGATCCGCAAACGATCGATAAAAACTGGATGATTTCAACAGGCGCACCACGCGGACCTTTTGCGATTTATGACATTGTCGGCATGGAAACGCCTTATAATTTAAATGTAATGCGTGCAAAAACAGATCCAGCTGCTCAGTTCGTAGCAGATAAAATCAAACGCGAAATGATTGACCAAGGAAAAATGGGGATTTCAACGGGCGAAGGCTTCTATAAGTATCCAAACCCGGCCTATATGGACCCAGACTTCTTAAAATCAAATTAAATTTATAGAAACGCGCATCTCGCTAATTGATGCGTGTTTTTTTCTTGTTATGAGTAAAGTCTCGGTTGATTAAATGAAAATATGATAATATATTCTTATTTTAGCCGATAATATACAGTATAATAATCATAAGTATAAAAATGGAGGCTATTCAGTGTTTTTTAAAAAAGAAAAATCCGTATCATTAGAACAGTTATTACAAGAAACAACGACTCAATTACAGCAGGCTCAGCAAGGTAACTTAGAGGGCTTATATATTGAAACAATTGAAAACGAGCAGTTACAACAAATTGTTTCAAACTTAAATGAAATTAACGAACTAAAAAATAACGAAATCGAAGCAGGCAAAATGCGCTTAGATGCAATTTTATCAAATAACGCAGTTGGATTTTGGGATGTAACGATGCCATCTGGAAAATTCCCACATCAAGATAATGTATTCAAAATCGACATCGAATTAAAGCGTATTTTAGGCTTCAATCAATCGAGCAAGTTTGATACGTTAGCGGATTTAACGAAACTAGTTTCACCGCAAGATGGTGATCGCGTGATGGCGTCTTTACTTGCGCATTTACAAGATAGATCTGGGCGTACACAATTTGATCTAACACACAAAATGCAGTTTGCAGATGGACAGGAACGTTGGGTACGTACATTTGGTTCAGCACTACGCCATGACAACGGCGCACCTTATCGTCTAGTTGTTGCGATTATGAACACAGATGAGGAAATTCTAAAAAGCGAGCGTCTAAATAGCCTTGTGACGCGCTACGATTTAATTAACGAGGCGATAGTTGAAGCGCCGTGGGATATGACCGTTGAGCAAGGCGATCCAGTGAACCCTGAAAACGAATTCTGGTGGAGTCCACAATTCCGTAAAGCTTTAGGCTTCAAAGATGAAAATGATTTCCCGAATATTATGAGCGCATGGAGTGACCGTCTACATCCGGAAGATAAAAACAATGCGATGCAAGCATTCACAGATCATTTAATGGATTTCTCGGGTCGTACACCTTTTGATATCGACTATCGCCTACAGTTAAAAACAGGTGAATATCGTTGGTTCCATGCGAGCGGCGCAACAGTACGTGACCAAAAGGGTGCACCGTTACGTGTAGCGGGTACCATTCGTGATATTTCACTTGAAAAAGACAAAGAACAAAATATCATAGAAACCGTAGCGCGTATGGAAGAGCTATCGGCTTCGATTCATGAATTAGTAACAGGCATTACGTCCATTGCAATCCATTCCCAAGACCTTGCGTCAACACAAGAAAAAACAACGATTGCTGCAAATGATGCAAAAGTATTAGCAGACGAAACACAAACCATCTCAAACTTTATCAAAGGCATTGCCGACCAAACAAACTTACTTGGCTTAAACGCAGCAATTGAAGCAGCGCGTGCAGGTGAGCATGGGAAAGGCTTCGGCGTCGTAGCGGATGAAGTACGAAAACTAGCGGTTCACTCATCAGAAGCAACGACGAATATTGAATCGGGTGTCACGCAAATGAAGGGTTCGATTGATCGAATCATTGATTATATGACAAAAATAAATGACTTGGCGCAAACGCAGGCTGCCTTAACGCAGCAAATGAACGCCTCAGCAGAAGAAATTAACGCAATGTCTCAAGACTTAGTTGAGTTTGCGAAAAAATAAAATTTTGTTTAAGAACTGCCCTTTTGAAATTTTAGGGCAGTTATTTTTTTTAGGGAAAAATTGCTATAATAAATAAGTTAGGGGGAATTGTTCATGGAATATATGTCTATTTGGAACGGAGCAATTTGGCTTCCAATCGTTCAAGCGATTGGATTCATCAGTTGTTTTTATTTTGCACTTACTTATTTTCAACATGTGAAAACAGGAGAAACACGTTTAATAAGATTAACGAAAATTTGGGCAGTAATTTCATTAGCTGTTGCATTATTAGCCCCGGTGCTCTATCAATTGTATATGTTTATGCGCTTTTCAAATGGAAATTAGCGATGAATACTATGGCTGCTAACAATTTGTTGGCAGTTTTTTTGTTTCCAAAAAATGCAAAATGAAAGGGGTTTATCTCTGCTTTAATACATTAACTTGTTAAAAGCATACTAAACTAATAAGAATTATAAAATTTAAGCATTGACGTACATCACGTCAATCTGTTAAATTACAAATTAAGATTTACCGAATTGCAAGAAAATTCTATAACTTCTAATTTGAGAGGGTGTTTTATACAAATGACAGCAGTGGCAAACATTCAAACAATTGCCGAGGAGCTCGCAGTGCAGTTTGAAAAAACCGCGGTACAGCGAGACAAAACAGGTGGCAATGCAAAATATGAACGAGACTTAATCCGCAATAGCGGTCTTTTAAAACTTTTAATTCCAAGTGAGTACGGTGGTTTAGATGGAAATTGGAGAGATGTATTCGAAGTAGTTCGCATTTTCGCACGTGTCGACAGCTCACTGGCACATGTATTTGGCTACCATTTCATTAACCTAGCAACACCGCACCTGTGTGGGAGTGATGCACAAAAAGAGCACTTCTACCGAGAAACAGCCAAGCGTAACCTGTTTTGGGGCAATGCATTCAATCCAGTGGACATTAAATTAGTTGCAACGAAAACAGACACAGGTTACGTACTAAACGGTGTAAAAACATTTTGCTCAGGCAGCGTTGATTCAGACGTATTATTAGTATCGGCGACTGTAGAAGACCGAGACGAGCCTTTGTTGGCTGTAATACCAAGTAATCGTATTGGTGTAGATATAAAAGAGGATTGGGATAATATGGGCCAACGCCAAACCGACAGCGGTACCATCCTTTTCGATCAAGTCGAAGTAACAGCAACAGAAGTGCTTGAACGTGGCTTTAACGCGAGTGAATTTTCAAAGCTTCGCCTGAATATCGCGACATTTGCACTCAATCACCTCTACTTAGGCATTACAGAAGGGGCGTTGCAGTCAGCCTTAGCGTACACAAAACAATTTACACGCCCACGTTCCATTTCACAAACGTCGGCCATTGAAGATCCGATTATTCAATACCATTACGGTCAGTTTTATGTACAAGTAGAAGCTGCAAATTTAGTGGTCAAGAAGGCCGATGAGCTACTGCTTAAGCTTTGGAACAATCCAAGCGACATTACACCGCAAAAGCGTGCTGAACTAAGTAAAGCACTACAAACGGCAAAAGTATTTACAACAACGGCCGGCTTAGATATTACATCTCGTATTTTTGAAGTAATGGGTAGCCGCGCAACATCGAACCAATTCGGTTTTGATCGATATTGGCGTAACCTTCGTACGATGACGTTACACGTTCCAGTGGACACAACGATTCAAAATTTAGGTCATCTATACTTAACAGAGGAGTGATCACGCATGGTCGTCTTTCAACGAGAGTTTGAACTGCCTACTTCGTTTCCAGAGCAAGAAAAGCGTGTGCGCAACAATAAAATCGAAGCGCGCGGCATTGATTTTAGCTACGACGGAACGACAAAAATTTTAAATAACATTGATTTAGATGTAAAAGAAGGCGAGTTCCTCGTATTTATGGGACCGTCTGGCTGTGGGAAAAGTACATTCCTCCGTATGATTGCCGGACTTGAAGGTTTTGATAATGGTGACATCATCATTAATGGTACATCAGTGAAAGAGGCACATCCTGATAGCGGTGTTGTGTTCCAAGATTACTCGTTATTCCCGTGGTTAACAGCGCAGGCGAATGTTGTGCTAGCGCTTAAACAACGTAACAAAAAGAAGTCGAAAAAAGAGCTCGCACATATTGCGGAGGACTATTTAACGCTTGTGAACTTAGGGCATGCATTGAAAAAATATCCTGGGCAAATGTCTGGCGGTATGAAGCAACGCGCAGCCATTGCCCGTGCACTTAGCTACGGTTCAGATCTATTACTAATGGATGAACCGTTTGGCGCACTTGATCCAGTCACTCGTATGCAACTGCAAGATTTAATTGTGCAAATTCGTGCCCAGCAAAATCGCACGGTCGTCTTTGTCACACATGACGTTGATGAAGCCATTTACTTAGCCGATCGCATTATCATTTTTGCGCCAGGTAAAAACGGAGCCGTCACAAAATCAATCGAAGTACCTGTAAAAAAAGGCACAAACCGCCAAAAATTATTTGAAAGTTATGAATTCCGTTCGTTCCGTGAATCGTTATTAAATGAAATGAACGAGCAAATTTTAAATAGTATCAAAACGGAAGTGTCAGAGGGCGCTGGAATTTAGGGGGAGAACAATGAAGAAATTTAAATACTTTGCACCATTTCTTTTAGCAGCGAGTGTGTTAGCTGCATGTGGGGATGACAAAGACGTAAAAACAAGCAGTGCAAAAGAGGATTTTGAAATTACAGTCGGCCTAAGCCAAGCAGCAGGCGGTACATTAGTTGATATCGCGCATCAAGAAGGCTACTTTGAAGATGAAAACGTAACCGTTAACCGCGTTGGCTTCACAAACTCAGCAGATGGACTAAACGCCTTACAAGCAGGGAAAATCGATGTAGGTTTAACATTCGGTACAGCTGGCCCACTGACATTCATCGCTAATGGCTCAGACTTCTCGATTATCGGGGGGCATTTAGAAGGTGGACACCCGATTTTAACGAAGAAGGAAAACGCAGGTCAATATACGTCAATGGAAAGTTATAAAGGCAAAAAAGTAGGAACGATTCGCATTTTCACATCGGATATCGTGTTCCGCTCAGCGCTTGAAGATGCTGGCATTGACTGGGAAAATGAAGTCGATATTGTTGAATTTAAAACAGGAAGCATGTTGCTAGAGGCTGTGGCATCAGGCAAAGTGGATGTCGCCGTTTCCGCAAACTCGTTTTACGCACAGGCGATTGATATGGGCTTAGAGGCAGTTGCGTGGAGTAATGATTTACAAGAGGGGCATGTTTGCTGCCGCGTCGTGACACGTACGGAGCTCTTATCTGACCAAGATGGTGAAGGGTACAAACGCTTCTTAAAGGCATTAATTCGTGCAGAGCGCATTAAAAATGAAGATCCACAAGTGGCAATTAAAGCGGCAAAGGAATACATGAAAGTTGACGACAGTGTTATTGAAACAATCGTTAACGATCCGCATTCAAACTACTCTTCAGACCCAAGTAAGAAAAACGTAGTCGCAATGTGGGAGCAAATGAAGAAAATTGGATATGTAGAAAATGTAGATGACATTGATGTGAATGATTACGTGAATATTGATCTTTATGAACGCGCACTATCAGAGCTAATTGAGGAGCATCCAGAAGATGGCTACTACAAAGAGCAGCTGACACGCTTTAACGAACAAAATATTTAAAGGGAGTGAGACGTCATGCTCACATTTTTTAAGCGCTATAATCTTACTATTTTGATAGGAATTCTTGCAATCGTCATGTGGGCACTTGTTACAAAGTATGCAACGTGGATTAATCCCGTCATTTTCCCAGAGCCACTTGTCGTTGTCGAATCATTCGTAGCGAAATTTGGTGAACTGGTTGGTGGTGTAGGGAGCTCAATGAAGCTGTTAATACCCGGGTTTTTCGGGGCATTACTGGCAGGGATTGTGTTTGGATTATTCTTCGGCTTAAATAAACGCTCTCGTGAAATTTTAATGCCGTACTTCCATGCACTGAGCCCGATTCCACCGACATTATTTATTCCCTATGCGATCGCGCTGCTACCAACATTCCAAACGGCTTCGATGTCACTGATCTTTATCGGCGCATTTTGGCCCATCTTTTTAGGCACGATTCACGGGGTGCTGTTAATTGATAAGCATTTTTTAGACAACGCCAAATCACTTGGCTTAAAGGGTCCGGAATTTCTGTTTTATGTCGTGTTACCAGCAAGTGCCCCACATATTTTAAGTGGCGCGAGTACATCGCTTGGCATGAGCTTCTTAATCTTAACGATCGCCGAAATGTTCGGTGCATCAAGCGGGATGGGCTTTTTCATCCAGTATTACAGCGATTTCTCACAATATCATTACGTGTTAGCCGGCATTATTTTTAACTCGATCATTATCGTGACGGTCATGGTTATATTCGAAAAAATTAAAAAGCGTCTGCTGTTTTGGACGAACTTAAAAGCAGATTAACTTGAAACGCCTGCTGTTCCTTGTGCTCCTACTAGCTGGCTGTAGCGCACAGGCACATGAAAACTTACAAGTCACGATTGAAGCAACGAAACAAAGCGTGGAAATATTTGAGCCTGTCACGATTAAAGCAAGCGTTAAAGCGTCGGGAGAGCCGGTAAGTGCTGATGCAGTCGTCGATTTTGAACTCATACATCCATCGGGCAAAACAATGGGGTCGGTCAACCCAGAAAACAACGGGGACGGCACGTATTCCATTGAAACGAGCTTTGACGCGGCAGGTATTTACCGCATCATCTCCCATGTCGATTATGAGAGTGAGCACGAAATGCCGGAAGTAGAGGTGACGGTGAAGTGAAACGCAGCTTACAAATTACGGTCATCCTCGTGCTAGGGCTCGCTGCAGTGTATGCGATTTTCTCAAATAGCGCAAATGACAAAGCATCCGCAGAGGACGTGTCATTACAAAATTCAGCGGGTGAGGTGCAAACCATTAAAAAAGGCAACGTAATCTTAAATTTTTGGGCGACGTATTGCCCACCATGCGAACGTGAAATGCCCGAATTGAATGCAGCGTATCACGATTTGTTTGACTCGGTACAGCTCTACGCGATTAACGTAGAGGAGCCAACACGAATCGTCAACCAGTATATAAAAAATAAAAAAGTTGATTTCCCGGTGTTACTTGATCGCACAGGCGAGCTAAAGGACGCTTACAAAATTACCACTTTACCGACAACGCTTTTTATAAAGAATGGTGAAGTGGTGCACACGGTGAAAGGTGAAATCACCGAAGACGAAATCAAGGTGCTTACAAAACAATACTTAAAATAAAGGAGCAACATCCTATGACATTTTTTAACCCTGAAACAATCGCCCTGCATACGGGGCAAACGGTAGACCCGGTAACCCGTTCACGTGCAGTACCGCTTTATCAAACAACATCGTACGTATTTGATGACACGGAGCATGCAGCAAGCCTGTTCAAATTACAAGGCAGCGGCTACTTATATTCACGTAATGCCAATCCAACAAATGCCGTATTCGAGGAGCGCTTAGCCGCACTAGAAGGTGGCGTGGCAGGCTTCGCGGTTTCATCAGGCCAAGCAGCCATTTTAATTGCGGTATTAACGCTCGCTCAAGCAGGGGAAGAAATCGTCGCAACGAACGCACTTTACGGCGGTACTTATACCTTATTTTCAAAAACATTACCACGCTTTGGTGTAACCGTACGTTTTGTCGAAGGCTCGGATTTAGCAGCAGTCGAAGCAGCAATTAATGACAAAACACGCGCGGTATTTACAGAAACGATCGGCAACCCAAGTTTAGAAATCGCTGATATTGAAGGCTTAGCAGCAGTGGCACATAAACATGACGTTCCGTTAATTGTGGATAACACATTCGCGACACCGTATTTAAGTAAACCAATCGACTTTGGCGCAGATATTGTCGTGCATTCAACAACAAAATTCATCGGTGGGCATGGTACATCACTTGGCGGTGCGATCATTGATGGCGGGAAGTTCGAATGGAAAAAAGAGCGTTTTCCTACATTTGTTGAGCCAAATGAATTAATCGACAATCGTTCATTTGTTGAAGTAGCTGGTGAAAAGGCCTTTGTTGCAAAGGCACGCTTTGAGTTAGGGCATGATTTAGGGGCAACACTTTCTCCATTTAATGCCTGGTTATTCATACAAGGATTAGAGTCATTAGCCGTGCGTGTTCGTCAGCACGTCATTAATGCACAGGCCGTAGCGGAATATTTAGCACAGCATGAGTTAGTGGAGTGGGTGAATCTGCCAACGATTGAAGGCAATGACCCGAAAAACTTAGTTGAAAAATACTTACCAAAAGGCGCGGGCTCGATCTTTAGCTTTGGCATCAAAGGTGGGATAGAGGCAGCAAAAGCGTTCATTAATAACGTGGAATTACTGTCACATGTCGCAAACGTCGGGGATTCAAAATCACTTGTCATCCATCCTGCAAGTACATCCCATTCACGCTTAACACCAGAGCAGCAGCTAGCGAGCGGCGTGACACCGGGCTTAATTCGCTTATCAATTGGTTTAGAAGATATAGAAGATATTAAAGCAGACCTTGCACAAGCACTACAAAAAGCAAGCGAAGTCGCACACATCACGAAATAGGAGGAATTTAAAATGGCAATCGCAATCGTAATTAATGATGAAGGTATCGTAACACCAATCGTAGAAGGGACGGTGCTACGTATTATTGAGAAAGACGGGACAGCAGAAGATCACCGCAACCCAGCACTGGATTTAACGGAAGGACGTCGCGGTGCCACATTACGTAAAGCAATCGAATTAGGAGCAACTAAGTTTGTCGCACCCCCTGCAACGTTTTGTGAATTATCATACGAAAAAGCACAGCAAGAGCAAGTGAAGTTCATTAACATCACTGCAAACCAAACATTTAGCCAAGTTGCACAGCAAATCAAATCAGGTGCTATTAGCGCGTCAGCAAACTTACCAGCTGATGAAGTCGTTTCAAGTGCACCGGTAACTATTTAAGGGGGAAATGACAATGACAAAAGTAGAATTTATTACAATGGCGCCAACTTCAGGCGATAGCGAGTACGTAGGAAATCAAGCATCAAAAAAGGATCAACAAACATGGTCTGGCGTTGGTGTGGATTCAGATCGTCAGCCTTCAGTGGAATACATTACAAAGGTCGCAAAAGCTGCTGAAAAAGCTGGTTTCTCGACATTACTACTACCAATCGGCGGGAGCTGCGTCGATTCATTAGTCGCAGCATCTCATTTAACGGCACATACAGAAAAGCTGAAATTCTTATTCGCTGTACGTCCAGGTTCAACGGCACCAACTCAGCTCGCGAAGCAGTTTGCGTCAGTCAATTACTGGACAAATAACCGTGTGTTCGTAAATGTCGTAACAGGTGGAGCACCAAAAGAATTAGAAAACGATGGCGACTTTTTATCGCACGCAGATCGCTACAAGCGTACGCGTGAATACATTGAGATTTTAAAACGCTTATTCAACGGCGAAACTTTCGATTATAACGGCGAGTTCTACACATTAAAAGGGGCGAATTTACCATTGCCATTAAAAGAAGCACCGCCGATTTTCTTCGGTGGTTCATCTCAAATTGCAAAAGAAGTCGCAACCGATGTAGCAGACGTTTATATGCTGTGGGGCGAAACATTAGAAACAACGGCGGAAGAGCTTGAATCCGTTGTGAAATTAGCGAAGGAAAAAAATCGCGACCTGTCATACAGCGTGTCATTCCAAGTCGTACTAGGGGATACAGAGGAAGAGGCATACGACAATGCCAACAAAATCATTAGCCATGTCGATCCAGCAGTACTTGAGGCCAAGCATGCCAATACAGTTAACAACGGCGCGGTTGGTGTGAGTCGCTTACACCAAATCATGCTCGAATCAAAAGACAATAATTTCGTCATCGCACCAAACATTTGGGCGGGCTTAACACAAGTGTTATCAGGCAACTCGATTGCTCTAGTCGGCACGCCGCAGCAAGTAGCAGAGCGCGTGGCGGAATTTGTAGACTTAGGCTTTGATAAAATTTTACTACGCGGCTTCCCACATCTAGAAGTCATTGAAGAAGTCGGCGCAAAAGTCATTCCGTTAGTACACGCGATTTTAGAAGAACGCGCAAAACTAGTAGTGTAAGGGGGAGACGTACATGACGAAAAAGCAAATGAAATTAGGCTTGTTTTTAATGGGCACAGGCCACCACATCGCTTCATGGCGCCACCCTGAAGCTCAAGCGGATGCGAGCGAAAACGTAGAGTTCTTTAAAGAAGTTGCGGTAAAAGCTGAAGAAGGAAAGCTGGATATGCTGTTTTTAAGTGACGGCTTAACGTTCAATGAGCTATCACACCCAGCCGAGCAAGTGCGCTTTGAACCGCTAACATTACATGCAGTGCTTTCAACGGTAACGAAAAACATCGGCTTAACGGCTACGGCTTCAACGACATATAATGAGCCGTTCCATATCGCACGTAAATTCTCATCACTGGATCATTTAAGTGGAGGGCGCGCGGCTTGGAATATCGTGACGTCTTATTACGAGGCAGAAGCAAGCAACTTCAATCAAGATCAGCACTTAGATCACTCATTACGTTATGAGCGAGCAGACGAGTTTGTTGAAGTCGTAAAAGGTCTTTGGGATTCTTACGAGGACGATGCATTAGCCCGCAATAAACAAACGGGTGAATATATTACAAAAGGAAAATTACACACACTTAATCATAGAGGCGAATACTACTCGGTGCGCGGCCCACTCAATTCAAGCCGCCCCCCACAAGGTCGTCCAGTACTTGTGCAGGCAGGATCATCTGAAGCAGGAACAACACTTGCTGCGAAACAAGCAGACGTGATTTTTACTGCACAGCAAACGCTAGAAGATGCGCAAAAATTTTATAAGCTATTAAAAGATAAAGCTGTCGCAGCAGGGCGCGAACGCGATGATGTGAAAATCATGCCAGGTGTATCGGTGTACGTGGCAGAAACAGAAGAATTAGCACGCGCAAAATACGAGGAGCTGCAACAATTAATCACGCCTGAAATTGGCTTAGACTTTTTAGCGGATTACTTAGGCTATGATTTATCGAAGCATGATTTAGAGGGCCCGTTACCAAGCGACATCCCGCCAACAAACGGAAACCGTAGCCGCCAACAGTTAATTATTGAACTAGCAGCGCGTGAAAACTTAACGATCCGCGAGCTGTACTTACGCATTGCCGGCTCACGCGGACACCGCATTATTTTCGGCTCACCAAGTCAAATCGCTGATCAATTAGAGGAATGGGTAGAGAATGAGGCAGCAGACGGCTTTAACTTAATGCCCCCATACTTCCCAGGTGGCTTTACGGACTTTATTGATTTAGTCATTCCTGAATTACAAAAGCGAGGTTCATTCCGCACTGAATACGAAGGAACGACACTGCGTGAAAACTTAGGCTTGCAAGAAGTCAAATCACGCTATACATTACAACAGGTGTAGGAGGATTTTTATGACAAAAGCAATTTTAATTAATGGTGGCAATAGTATTGCATCCCGTTTAACGGGTGTAGAAAATGTTATCGCAGCGAATTTACAGGCAAAGGGTGTTGAGGTGGATGTAATTCAAGTACACCAATTACCAGCAGATGATTTAATAACGGCAAACTATGCGAGTGAAGCAATCGCGAAGGAAATTATCAAGGTGGGCGAGGCAGATATCGTTGTATTTTTAACGCCGATTTATAAAGGCTCATACACAGGCATTTTAAAAACGTTTATTGATTTACTGCCGCAAAAAGGCTTAGAAGGCAAGCAAGTAATCCCTGTGGCAATCGGTGGATCAATTGCACATTTACTGGCGCTTGAGTATTCGTTGAAGCCGGTGCTATCAATTTTAGGTGCAACGACTATTGAAAGCCCGATTTATATTGTCGATTCACAGGTAGCGCGTACGGATGATGGGTTTACTTTAGATGAGGCGGCGACTGAACGAATTGAGAAGGTTTTTTCAAGTGTTGGTAGAGTTCAAGTAGGCGTATAAGTAGAGGGATAGAATGATTTTAAGCACGAGACCTGATTAGTGTGAGCATATATAATGGTTGTATTTAAGGATGATAAAAAGTGACGAGGTAGCCGGTTTTTGGCTACCTCATTTTTTTGAGTAAAAATTAATTAATGCATCAGCCGAACAAAGCGCGGAGAAGGTTAATTTTAGGTGAATCGACTATTCATATACCGAATGTACAATGATTTTGAATTGCTTGGTTCTCGGTGTACATTACTAATAAAATACAACACTCTTATCTAAAATGGTAATATATAGGTAAATAAATCTGTAATTTACTCAATAACATGTTGCGGAGAAATTAGATAGTAATGTGTGCTCATGCTCGGTTAACTGACTTTTGGGCACTGATAATAAATCAAGCGGACATTGAAAGTTAAACTTATTTTTGGTATCTAACAATTGAGTTTCCCTCCACTTTAACTAAAGGAATGGTTTAATGAGAGCATTTATAAAAAAGAATAATACGTTACATAACCAAATCTTTTTACTATTTTCAGTATTGGCCGTCATCAATATAAGTGCGGTTACTATTATTGGTTATAATAAATTTTCTTCTGTTTATGATGAAATTGTGCAAGAACAGTTAGAACAAACGAGCATAGAATTAAACAGTTCAATTGAAGCAAAGTATTCTCAAATAAGTATGATTGCATCCCAAGTTTCAACCGATGAGGATATTCAAAATTTAATGTATCAATTGCTTAGTCAACCAGATTTGGCTAGCTTACAAGCGCAGACTTTTAAGCGAACGTTAAATCGTTACTATCCTTATATTGATAGTATTTTAGATTACCGTTTTTATAAATTAGATGGAGCGGGCTTGTTTCCGGCTTCCCAAGAATTAAATTTAATTATTGATGATCAATCGATTCAAAGGGCGTTAGATGCAGAAGGACAACTTATTTGGGTAGGACAGGATACGAAAAGTCATCGGTATTCTTATGCGATTAAAGTCATAAAATTAATGAATCACTCCTATAAAAAAAGTGGGTTTCTTGTGTTGAAACTTGCAAATGAATATTTCGATACGCAGTTTGGCGATAGCGATAACTTTATTCAGATCTTTGATGATTCGGAACAATTTCTTACAGGTCAAAATTCCTCTAAATTGTTGCTCTCGGATGAAGGGGAAATCTCCATCGACGACGAACCATTTTATGTCGTAAAAAGTGTATCACCACGTACTGAGTGGACAATCTATGTTGCACAGTCAATGGCAAACTATAACCAAAAAACACAAAAAATTCAATTATTCCTAGTTGGGATAGCGCTAATTGGTGTCGTGCTGGGCTTTTTATTATCTTGGATTATTGCTTCCTATATCACATCGCCGTTAAAACAGCTAATCGAGGCGATGCGTAAGGGCCCAAAAAGACAGCTGCTACATATTGAAGAAACGAATAGCTATCTTGAAATGCATACCTTACATCACACGTACAATCAATTTATTACAGATATCGAAAGGCTTATTGAAGAGGTATATGAAAAGCAACTACTTCAACAGCAGGCAGAGTTGAAAGCATTACAATCTCAAATCAATCCGCACTTTTTATACAATACATTAAATACATTTTATTGGAAATTAATTGATGAGGGTAAGGATGAGCTTGCGGACTATGTGCTATCTATGTCTGCACTGTTCAAATATAGCGTTAGCGCTACAACAACGGACACAGATGTTGTTACACTTCAACAGGAATTGGAGCAAGTTGAGCATTATTTAAATTTGATGAAAATGCGTTTAGATGACCGTTTGACATGGCAGATTCAATGCGAATCAGAGCTTAAAACGGTTCAGATTCCGAAACTATTATTGCAGCCTTTTATTGAAAATGCGATTATTCATGGAATTGAGCCACAACGCACGAAGGGTATGATCGATATCATCATTCGTTCAAAAGGGCGGGATTTATTATCGATTATTATTCAGGATAATGGGAAAGGGATGCCTGCAACTACGCTAGATAACTTAAATAAAATGACAGATATTCCAACGGGCATGAATCATATCGGTGTTCATAATATTCGGTTGCGACTCGCTATTCATTATTCGGAAAATGTTGCAGATTCACTGCACTTCAAGAGCGATGAAAACCAAGGTACTAAAGTGTCGCTAATTTTACCAAAGGAGGAAAAACACTCATGACAATTCAGTTATTAATTATTGAAGATGAAACGATTGTTCGAAAAAGTCTAAAAAATATGATAGAAAAAAATAGACACTCCATTACGGTTTATACAGCAGCTGATGTTTATGAAGCCAATGAGTATTTCCAGTTAGCACCTATACATGTATTAATTCTTGATATTCAACTTCCTGAAATTGACGGCCTCACATTCTTAAAACAGCTACGAAAAAGACAACCTGATTTACTTGTAATAATTGTATCGGCCCATGCTGACTTTGCGTATGCGCAGCAGGCAATCGATTTGAATGTCGTAAAATATTTAGTAAAGCCAGTTTCTAGAGAAACATTATTAGAAGCGATAGATCAATGCATAAAGCACGTGAAGATAATACCAAGCGCGGATCACGCCAGTATTCAACAAGCGTTGAATTATATTCATACACATTTTAATGAACCACTAACGTTACAAGAATTATCTGAGATTGTACACCTTAATACGAGTTATTTTAGCTCTCTTTTCAAACAATCTGTTGGTGTGAATTTTTTGCAATACCTAACGAATTACAGAATGAAGGAAGCAAAAAAACTATTATTAGAGCACAACTACTCGATTGGAGAAATTTCAATTCGAGTAGGTTACAAAACTTCTAAGTATTTCATCCAAATTTTTAAAGAGTATGAGAAGATTACACCAAATCAATACCGAAAGCAAAAACATTCCAAAGATAATGGTGTTTATCCTAAATAATTTGGAATTTTCAGTCTTAAATTTTTGTTATTATAAGCTTAATCACATTTGGGGGGAGATTATAATGAAAAGGTTTAAGAAAGCGCATACATTTTTCTTAGCTTGTATTGTTGGGGTGTTATTAGTATTAGGGGGATGTAGTTCTTCGAGTAGTGATAGTGAAGTTAGTGGTGATGGAAACAAGGTAGTAAAATTCATGCACATTTGGCCACCGGGTAGTTCAAAAACGCAAAACCAAATCGTTGAATCGGTTGTTAAAAAGTATGAGGATGACAATCCAGATGTAAAAATTCAAGTTGAGTATTTAGAAAATGAGCAATACAAAGATAAAATCAAAGTTCTTTCTTCATCTAACGAATTGCCTGATGTAGGGGTGACATGGGCAGCTGGTTATTTAAAACCATTCGTTGAAGGTGGTCTAATGGCAGACTTGTCTGACGTATTAGCAAAAGATAATTTAAAAGACCAATTCGTTGGAGGTACAACAGAAGCATATGCCTTTGATGACAAGACATATGGCCTACCAATCGAGTTAAATATTGCACCAGTTTATTACAACAAGGAAATTTTCAAAAAGAATGGTTTAGAAGTACCGACAACATATGCTGAATTTGTAAATGTTGTTAAAACACTAAAATCAAGTGGTGTAACTCCAATTGCACTTGGAAATAAAGAGGGGTGGACAGGCTCGCTATGGTATATGTACTTAGCAGATCGTATTGGTGGCTCAACACTTATCTCTGAAGCAATTGCACAAGAAGTATCATTTGAAAATGCTGATTTAGAACAAGCAGCGGCAGATTTCAAAGAATTAGCCGAATTAGGTGCTTTTAGTAAAGGTACAAATGGTTTATCAAATGACGAAGCAAAAATTGAATTTTTAAATGAAACGGCTGCAATGTACCTAATGGGTAGTTGGGAATTACCGAATTTCACAACAAGTGATGAAACAACACAAGAATTTAAAGATAAAATTGGGTATTTTAATTTCCCTAATTACGAGAGTGGCGCGGGTGCAGCGGATAGTTGGATCGGCGGGCCAGGCGTCGGGCTATTCGTTTCGGAAAAATCGAAAGTAAAAGATGAATCAAAAGAGTTTATTCGTTACTTTATCGAAGAATGGGGCAAACAATCGTTCACGAAAGCGGGCGTAATTCCAGCTACAAAGGTAGATACGTCTTCTCTTGATTTACCACAGATGAATATCGATGTTTTAAATGATTTAAACAAAGCAAAAAGCATTACACTTTTTGCTGATGTACAAATGCCTGCTTCAGCAGCAGACACTCATTATAATTTATTGCAGTCATTAGTTAGTGGAGATATAACACCTGCTGACTTTACGAAGCAAACAGAACAATCGCTCAAGTCTGCTAAATAAATTTATTAGGACATATCAACAATTGATATGTCCTATTTTCAAAAGGAGTGACACCAATGAATCGATTGAAAGCTTCGAAACTTGATTTGTTAATATATGTCGGACCAGCGTTACTTTTACTGCTAGGAATTGTTTATATTCCTATTGTGCAAACGGGCTATTTTGGCTTAATGGAATGGAATGGGATTGGTGAAAAAACATTTGTTGGGCTTGAAAACTATTTAGCATTGTTGAAAGATTCAAAGTTTTGGGGTAGTGCCTATCATTCGCTTATTTTAGCAGTAGCTTCAATTATTAGCCTTATTTTTTACTTAACCATTTCCTTTGTTTTAGCAAGCCGCATTAAGGGAGCGAATCTACTACGCAAAATTTATTTGATTCCTATGTTACTGGCTTCTGTTGCGATTGCACAACTTTGGATGAAAATTTACAATCCATCGAACGGGATGCTTAATATCTTTTTAATGAAACTGGGGATCGAAAATCCACCTGCATGGCTTGGCGATGCAAATTTAGCACTCTACGCAATCATTGTGCCAACGATTTGGCAATATGCAGGTTTTTATATTCTTATTTATTATGCCGCGTTAAAAAATGTTCCAGAATCTCTTGTTGAAGCAGCACGTATTGATGGCGCATCTCCATTCCATATTGCACTTAAAATTAAATTACCACTAATTATGAACGTTGTGAAAGTAACAATCGTCCTTGCTGCAGTTGGATCGTTAAAATATTTCGATTTAATTTATATTATGACAGGCGGTGGGCCAAGTGGTTCAAGTGAAGTAATGGCCTCGTATATGTATAATACGGCCTTTAATAAATTTGATTTTGGCTATGGTAGTGCTATTGGCTTCTTCTTATTAGTCATTTGCCTCGTGGCGACATTCATAATTCAACGTTTGAGTATCGCTGACAAGGATCTTTACTAGAAAGGATGAAAAGCTATGGAGACGTTAAATGAAAAAATAAAAATGCCAGAAGTAGTAACGAGGAAGACGTCTGAACGCAGTTTTATGCAACGAATTGGTAAAGCCCTACTTTATGTCGTATTAATTGGTATTGCCATTATACAGTTATTCCCTATCTACTGGCTTACGCTATTTTCATTGAAAAATAACTATGAGATTTTTAATTTATCACCACTTGCATTACCACAAGAATTACGTTTTGAAAACTACATTAAAGTATGGACAGAAGGAAACATAGCAACCTACTTTTTTAACAGTATTTTTTACACAGTTTCAGCGGTTATTTTAACAATTGTATTAGCGAGTATGGTTACTTTTGCGATTACGCGTTTGCAATGGAGAGGACATAAGATTGTGCTAGGTCTCTTTATGCTAGGGCTAATGATTCCTATTCACTCTACGCTTATTCCATTGTTTAATACGTACACAACAATTGGATTGATTAATCATCCGCTTTCACTGATTTTGTCTTATACAGCATTTAATATGCCTATTACCATAATGATTTTACTAGGATTTTACGAGGCGTTATCACATGAAATTGAGGAAGCAGCCATTATTGATGGAGCGTCTATCCATCATATATTTTTCCGAATTACATTACCAATGACAGCGCCAGTAATTGCTACTGCATCAATCATTAATATGATATATAACTGGAATGAATTTGTTTTTGTAAATACATTTATTAGCTCAGATGAACTGAAAACACTGACAGTAGGGATTCAAAACTTTATTGGACAGTACTCGACAGATTGGGGTGCTATTGGAGCAACGCTAATGTTTAGTATCATTCCAATATTACTTATCTTCCTTATTTTAAGTGATCGTATCGTTGAAGGGATCGCTGCAGGTTCTGTAAAAGGCTAAGGGGGAATTATTATGATACACCGAGTATATTCAAAATTATTTGTCGTTTGCGAATGGATAATGAATCTGTTGATACTGAACTTGCTGTTTATATTTTTTAGTTGCGCAGGACTCATTTTATTTGGATTTGCGCCGGCTTATACAGCAATGAGCCTTGTCTTTAAAAAGCTCTATGAGGGAGAAGATGTTCGGGTTGTCCGTAGCTTTTATACAACTTTTAAAAGTGAGCTTATTAAGAGCAATAAATTTGGTCTTTTATACGGCTATGTGTATATACTCTTATTCATTAATTTTTTATTTATTCAAACGTTACCTGTATTCATTCAAACAGCATCGATGTTCGTACTCATTGCACTAACGTTACTTGTACTTGCTAGCAGTTTATACATTTTTCCTTTGTATAATAGTTTTGAGTCTACAGTTTGGTTATTAATTAAAAATAGTTTACTTTTAGCGTTTGCCTTTTTACCACGTACAATTTTTACACAAATTGTTATTCTTGCAGTGGGCGTTATTTGTTTTTATCAACCAATTTTAATTTTCCTTCTGGGGTTCAGTAGTGTTTGTGCAATTATTACGCTAACGAGCCAACCGTGTATTCAAAAAATAACTAATACAGTTTAAGGAGTGTTCGTATGATTCAAAATCCGATTTTAACAGGCTTTAATCCAGATCCTTCGATATGCCGTGTTGGCGAAGATTATTATATTGCCGTATCCACATTTGAATGGTTTCCAGGGGTAGGCATTTACCATTCAAAAGATTTAACAAATTGGACTCTTGTACGTAGACCTTTAGAGCGCCTTTCTCAATTGAATATGATTGGTAATCCAAATTCCGGTGGCGTTTGGGCGCCTTGTCTTACATATAGTGAAGGACAATTTTGGCTTATTTATAGCGATATTAAAGTCGTTGAGGGGCAATGGAAAGACGGACATAATTACTTGGTAACTGCTACAAATATAGAGGATGAGTGGTCAGAGCCTATTTACTTAAATAGTGCAGGATTTGACCCGTCTTTATACCATGATGAGGATGGAAAAAAATATCTTTTAAATATGGTTTGGGATGCGAGATATAAAAACCATCCGTTTTATGGAATTAGTATTCAAGAATATGACCATGAAAAAAAATCACTTGTTGGGGAACGCAAAATTATTTTTAAAGGGACAAATGCGAAGCTGACAGAGGCACCGCATCTTTATAAAATAGACGGCTATTTTTATTTATTAACTGCTGAAGGAGGCACACGCTATGATCACCGTGCAACGATTGCGCGGTCGTCATCAATTGATGGGCCATATGAATTGTCTCCACATAATCCTTTAATTACGGGATTCTTTACACCGGAGGAAACGCTACAGAAAGCTGGGCATGCTTCACTCGTTCAAACGCATACAAATGAGTGGTATTTGGCCTATTTAGTTGGTCGTCCACTGCAAGATGAAAATAAACCATTACTTGATCCACGTGGCTATTGCCCATTAGGACGAGAAACAGCAATTAGCAAAATTGAATGGAAAGATGGTTGGCCTGTTGTCGTTGGAGGTAATTATCCACAGTTACAAGTTGAAGCGCCTGCAATTGCACCGCAACCTATAGGGGATATGGCACCAACTATAACGTATTTTAAGAGTGAATTGCCTTTAGATTTCCAAACATTGCGTCAACCAATGGACAGCTTTGCCACATTGATAGAACGTCCTGGTTATTTACGTTTAATAGGGAAAGAATCTTTAACATCTAAATTTAAGCAAGCATTCGTTGCAAGACGTTGGCAGGACTTCAACTTTGAAGCAGAGACAAAGGTAAATGTTTCACCAACATCATTCCAACAATATGCGGGGCTTGTTAATTACTATAATACAGAAAATTGGACTGCTCTTGATATTACATTTGATGAAAAGCTTGGTCGTGTTCTTACAATTTTAAGCAATGACAATACTGTTTTCGGTACGCCTTTAGAAATGCCAATCGTACTTCCTGAAAAGGGTGAAGTCTATTTGAAGGTTTGTGTCTCAGCGAATGTTTATCAGTATAGTTATTCATTAAATGGAATGGACTGGATAGAAGTAGGACCGAAATTTGAAAGCTATAAGCTGTCAGATGATTATGTGCAAGGTGGAGGTTTCTTTACGGGAGCATTTGTCGGTATGCATTGCGTGGATTTAGATACGCAATCACTTCCTGCTAATTTCGAATACTTCAGTTATAAACCTAAAAAACTTGAATAACAGAATGTTAGCTGTATGGGTAGAGATATCATAAGTAAAAACAAATAGTAGGGGGCCTCTGAAATGGCATATTTTAAAGATATTTCACAAATTCAATACGAAGGACCACAATCAAAAAATGGCTTAGCTTTTAAGTACTACAATCCACAAGAAAAAGTGGGCGACAAAACAATGGAAGAAATTTTACGTTTTGGCGTAGCTTATTGGCATACATTCACGTATGACGGTGGAGACCCATTTGGTGCAGGCAATATGCAACGTTCTTGGAATCACTACACAGATATGGACTTAGCAAAAGCACGCGTTGAGGCGTCATTTGAGTTTTATGAAAAATTAAATGCTCCATTCTTCTGCTTCCATGATGTAGACGTAGCACCAGAAGGATCAACGCTAGCTGAAACGAACAAAAACCTAGACATTATTGTGGATGAAATTGAACGTCATTTAGCGACTTCAAAAACAAAGCTTCTTTGGAATACAGCGAATATGTTTTCCAATCCACGCTTCGTTCATGGTGCAGCTACTTCACCAAATGCGGATGTCTTTGCCTATTCAGCAGCCAAAGTAAAAAAAGGTCTTGAAGTTGCGAAACAATTAAACGCAGAAAACTATGTATTCTGGGGCGGCCGTGAAGGGTATGAAACATTACTAAATACAAACATGAAGCTGGAACAAGACAACCTAGCACGCTTCTTCCATATGGCAGTAGACTACGCAAAAGAAATCGGCTATGAAGGTCAATTTTTAATCGAACCAAAACCAAAAGAGCCAACAAAGCATCAATATGACTTCGACGTAGCAACAGGTATCGGCTTCTTACGCACTTATGGATTAGAGGATAACTTCAAATTCAATATCGAAGCAAACCACGCAACATTAGCGGGTCATACGTTTGAGCACGAGCTTCATACTGCTCGTATTAACGGTATGTTAGGTTCAGTAGATGCGAACCAAGGAGACACATTACTTGGCTGGGATACAGACGAATTTCCTACAGACCTTTATACAAACACATTAGCAATGTATGAAATTCTGAAAAACGGTGGTCTTGGAAAAGGTGGATTAAACTTCGATGCGAAAGTTCGTCGTGGCTCATTTGAACAAGATGACCTATTCTACGCACATATTGCAGGAATGGATTCGTTTGCAATCGGCTTAAAGGTTGCGCATCAATTACTAGAAGACCGTGTTTTAGAAGACTTCGTTGATAGCCGATACGATAGCTACAACTCTGGCATTGGTCAAAAAATCGTTGCAGGTACAACAAACTTCAAAGAGCTTGAAGCCTATGCACTTGGCTTAACGGAGATTCAAAACACATCTGGCCGTACAGAAAAATTAAAAATGATTATCAACCAATATTTATTAAACACTCTAAACGATAAAGTAATTGCTCGTTAAGGGACCTATGTATACAGGCTGTCTTATGAGGTTTTTCCTTGTAAGGCAGCTATTTTTCAGCACGGGAGGCGGTTTATAGCATGAAGTACGTATTAGGAATTGATATAGGAACAAGCGCGGTGAAAACGTGCTTAATGAATGAGCAAGGACAAATTGTGGATGAGGCATCTTGTACTTATAGGTTATATCATGAAAAGTCTGGTTATTCAGAGCAGAAACCTCAAGATTGGGTCGATGGTATAACGGTCTCGATTCAAGAAATTATTGGGCGTTTTTCAGAGGATGCAGCGAATATCGTCGGTATTAGTTACTCTGGTCAAATGCATGGTTTGGTGCTTTTAGATGAAGTCGGTGAAGTGATACGCCCAGCAATTTTATGGAATGATACAAGAACAACAGCACAGTGTGAGCAAATTGTTGCGCAAGTAGGGAAAGAACGATTACTTGCGATTACAAAAAATCCTGCTTTAGAAGGCTTTACTTTACCAAAGATTCTATGGGTGAAGGAGCATGAACCAGAAAACTTTGTGAAAGCGAAGAGCTTTGTTTTACCGAAAGACTATGTTCGCTATGTGATGACAGGCAAAGTTCAGATGGAGCGCTCGGATGCAGCAGGAACGCTTCTTTTAGATATCGAACGAAACGATTGGAGTACAGAAGTAGCGGAAGCCGTTGGGATTGACATTACGCTTTGCCCACCACTCATCGATGCAACAACAGAGGTCGGTACATTAACAGAAGCATTTGCAACGGCTACGGGATTAGCTATTACGACAAAAGTATATGGTGGCGGTGCAGATAACGCATGTGGTGCGGTTGGGTCTGGTATCGTGGCAACCAATAAATCGATGGTCAGCATCGGAACCTCGGGCGTTTTACTATCATTTGAACAAGTACCAGACAAAGACTTTGGGGGTAAGGTCCATTACTTTAATCATGCTGTGACAGATGCGTATTATACGATGGGTGTTACGCTTTCTGCGGGGCATTCACTTAGCTGGTTTAAAGAGACTTTTGCCAAAGACAGCTCTTTTGATGAGTTATTAGCAGGTACAGAGGAAGTTGCGGCTGGCAGTAACGGACTTTTATTTACACCTTATTTAGTTGGTGAACGTACACCGTATGCAGACAGTACAATTCGCGCAAGTTTTATCGGGATTGATACGGCTCATACACGTGCACATTTTGCCAAGGCTGTTCTTGAGGGGATCACATTTTCGTTACGAGATACTCTCGAAATTTTCCGTGCATCTGGTAAGGAAATTCAAGATATCATTTCAATCGGTGGGGGCGCCAAAAACCCACAATGGCTACAAATGCAGGCCGATATTTTTAATGCGAAAATTTATAAATTACAAAATGAACAAGGCCCTAGTATAGGCGCATGTATGATAGCGTTAGTTGGTTCAGGGCTAGTAGCTTCTTTTGAAGAAGCAGTAGATAAATGTGTAGCTATGGGAGAAGTATTCGTGCCAATTGCTGAAAATGTCGCCGTTTATAATGAGGTTTATAAGGTGTATACACAAATTTATGAACACACGAAATCTTTAAATGAAGCATTACAAGCATTTCGTTAGGAGGAATAGGATATGACAAAGGTAAGATGGGGTATTTTGAGTACAGCAGATATTGCACAAACACAAGTAATTCCTGCTATTCAACGTGCGAATAATGCGGAAGTTGTAGCTATTGCAAGCCGTGGAGCTAAAGTACATGCGGTTGCACAAGCGCTAAAAATTCCACGAGCATATGAAAGTTATGACGAGCTTTTATTAGACACGGAGATTGATGCGATTTATATCCCACTACCAAACGATATGCATAAGAAATGGTCGATAAAAGCCGCCGCTGCGGGGAAGCACGTATTATGCGAAAAACCAGTAGTATTAGCTGAACAGGATTTAGAGGATATTTTAGCGGCCTTTAAAAGAAACGACAAAGTCTTTATGGAAGCGTTTATGTATCAATTTCATCCCCAGCATGCTCGAGTGAAAAAAATACTGGCAAGCGGTGAGATTGGGCAGGTGAAATTATATAAATCGAGCCATTCCTTCTTCTTTGAAAACCGAGAAGGCAATATTCGTATGGATGCCGAGAAAGGTGGCGGCGCTATTTGGGATGTTGGATGTTATTCGCTACATGCGATGCAGCATATTCTTGATGAGGAAGTAGTGGCGATGACCTTCAAGGCACAGTACGACGAGCAATCAGGTATCGATGTGACGGCTTGTGGTATTGTTGAGCTAACGAACGATGTAATGGCGGTTATTGACTGCAGCTTTAATATGGTAGGGCGCAATAACTATGAAGTCGTCGGTACTAAGGGAACAGTTAAGGTGAAGAATGCCTTCAGACCAGATGCCTTTAGTGGTGACGCACAAATTATTGTGACAACGGGAGTGACAGAGCGAACAGAATATATTCAAGGCGATATTTACAAATTTGAAATAGAATATTTCTCGAATAAAGTACTAAATGGCTCTTCATTAGACGACCAACACGCAGCATCACGCAAAACGACAAAATTATTATTACAGGCATATGCAAGCTTGAAGGATGTATAATATGGAAAGAAAAATTACGCAACATCTATTCGGTCAGGCACATGGACAGAACGTTATACAAACAGTCATGCAAAACGGAAGGGGTATGCGTTTTGCTAGCTGTACATACGGTGCCACGATTACAGAAATAGCCGTGCCAAATCAGGCTGGTTTAATCGAAAATGTTGTATGTAGCTTTGAGCGCGTGGAGGATTACTTATTTCAACCACAATTTTTCGGCTCAACGATTGGCCCATTCGCAGGGCGTCTGGAAAATAGTGAATTGGTTATCAATGGGCAATCTCTTCATGTAACACCAAATGAAGGGAAGCATCTGTTACATGGAGGTAATGCTGGTTTTCATACGAAAATTTGGCACGTTGAAACGTTTGAGGAAAAGGACCGTTTAACGACAAAATACTCATTGACGTATGATGAGGAATTTCCTGGGGATCTACAAATAGAGGTATGTTTCTCGTTGTTGGAAACAAATGAAGTCGTTGTGACATACAGTGGAGTAAACAGTGAAGACACGCTGCTAAATTGCACGAATCATAGTTATTTTAATTTATCAGGAAATTTGAAGGAAACCATTCATAATCATACATTGAAAATGAATGCTCGGCGATATATTCCTATTAATAAGCATGGGTTACCACTTGGCAAGCCACTCGAGGTTGAGGATACGGTATTTGATTTTACACAAGTCAAGCCATTATCGGCAGTAATTGGCGCTACGGATAAACAGGTATGCCTTGCAAGTGGTGGCTTAGACCACACATTTTTACTCGATGAAGGCATCATTACATTGACCGATTCCAATAGTGGGCGTCAGCTAATCGTTGTAACACAGGAGCCTGCTGTCGTCGTTTATACAGGTAACAAAATTGGTTCAGGTTATTCCTTTAAAGAAGCTAACTCAAAAAACTTTCTAGGAATTTGCTTAGAGGAACAAAATGTACCGAATAGTATTAAATATCCGCAATATCCAAGTGCATTTTTAGCAAAAGATACACCGTATTCAAAAACAACAACATACAAATTTGAAGTTATATAGGAAAACAACATTTATAGAAGGAGGGAAGGTACGTAATATTCAGCAAGAAGCTACTAGTGGAAAGTTGGAAAGTATGCATTATTCATACAATGACATCTAAAGCGGCACATCAATGATTTATTGCTAATATTACCAATACGGGTACACAAACAATTTTGAATTGTTTTTGTGCCCGTTACTCATTTAATATGGTAGCATTTAAATAGAACCACCCCCTTAAATACGAGATTTATATAAACCAGTAAGGGAGAACAACCATGACAAAAAAAGATAAAGCACTATACGAACTCAAAAAGGGTGATCAAGAAAACGCGGCTACTGTTGCTGTAGGACGAAGTAGTAGGAGTGCAAATGCTTCCGGCACATCCTTTAAATTTAGCGGCGCAAAAATGTTTATTTTAATTGCCTTGCTGCTCGTCGTTATGACCGCAGTATCTACTTGGGTATTTGCGAATAATCTATTTAAAATAGAACCAACATTTAAACAAGAAACGACCGTATTTGTCGAACAAATCCAAGACTTAGCGACGCTTGCAACGGCTAAGGGCCATATGAAAGTCGTCATAGAGCAAGAGGATAATAAGCTGTTTGGAAAGGATATTTCAGTTAATTTTCCGGGGACAAAACGAGAGCTATTGTTAGTTGTGCCTGCGACTGTTATTGCAGGAGTGGATCTAAGTGGCATTACTTCAGACGACATTAATGTTAATGAGGAGCAAAAAGAGCTAGAAATTACGTTACCACGTGCCACGTTTGTACAGGAACCAGCCATTCTGATGGATGAGGTGAAAACGTTCTCTGACGAAGGGCTATTCCGTAGTGAAGCGAAATGGGCTGAAGGCTTTGATCTAGCAGCAGAAGCACAGCAGCAAATCCTAGACGAAGCCAGTGAAATAGGCTTATTACAATCAGCCGAACAAAGCGCGGAGAAGGTTCTGAAGGGCTTTTTTAGTAAACTTGGTTATACGGTGGAAATTACATTTAGATAAACGGATGATTAATACACTGGGTGCACAAACAATTCTAAATTGTGTAGGCTCCCGTTATGCACTACCAAAAAGGGGGGATTGGCTTGAGAAAGTATACATACTTCGCATAGCATTGGCTATGTTTTGTTCAATCAAATGTAGCCCTTGCTCTTTCTAATAAAATTTATCTATTATTAGGAGTGTAGGAATGAGCTATAAGAAGGCAGAAGATTGTTTACCAATTGAAATTATTGAGTTAATTCAAAAATATGTTGATGGCGAATCGATTTATATTCCGCGCAAGGCGGAACGAAAAATAGGTTGGGGTTCTACCACAACGACAAGGCAAGATTTACAGCTTAGAAATGCGAATATCTATCGTGATTTTTTATTAGGTATGGATACGCATACACTTAGTCGAAATTATTATTTGTCCTTGAAAAGTATTCAGCGAATTATTCTAAAAGAGAAAAAATGCCAACAGTAAATTCAGTCAATACGGTGTATTCCGTATTGGCTTATTTTCATTTATGAAATAAGGTTGAGGTTTCTAGTTGAACGCGTAGCAAATTATAATAAAAGAGTACTATCAAATTCAAATTAATTGGCGTGCTGAATACTAAAACGGATCCAAAAGGAGTTGTCTGCAATTGAAAGAAACAAGCCTATTCACAATTGATTGTGGTGATTTTTACTTAAGAGAGTTTTGCGAAGAAGATGTGGATGCAATCGTTGAAATTACAGGTCAACCTGAAGTCGCTGAATTCTTACCAGATTGGAAGTCCACGAGAGCATTACGCTTAGATTGGACGTTAAACGAAGATATTCCTGATAATAAAGCATTTTTGGCTGCTGTACCGAATCTCACTGACGAAATTATAAGACTTGGCATCATTTTAAAAGAGACTGCGGAATTCATTGGTTTTTGTACGTCGGGGATAAAGGAAGAATTAAGTGGCTCAAATCGAGAAGTTGCGTTTGCCATTTCAAAGCACTACCGAAATCAGGGCTATACAACAAAAGCTGTGAAAGCATTGATTCAATATTTACTTGAGCATACCAATGTGAAACAGCTTAATGCAGTTGTTCTCCCGCATAATGCCAGCTCGAATAAAGTGATTCAAAAATGTGGATTTAATTTAAGTGGGCATGCACAAATTGACGGAGAGCAGTTCAATCATTATGTGTTAAAGAAAAAGCAATGATTACTAATGAAGGGAGACTTTAAATGTCAATAATCACGATCGAAAAAGCAAGCGTTACGGATGCTGAGCAACTAACAGTAATATTGAAAAGAACGTTTGATGAAGAAGCGAATAAATGGCTTACGAGTCAAGAGAATATAATGGACTTTAATATTCTGCCACCAGGATATTCTTCTATTGAGGTGACGAAGTATATGATTAGGGAATTATTATTCTTTAAAATCCTGTACAATCAAGAAATTGTCGGTGGGATTATCATTACTATTTCGGGTGAAAACTATGGGAGAATTGATCGTATTTTCATTGACCCTAACTATCAAGGGAAGGGAATAGGTTCAAGGGCAATTACATTAGCAGAAGATCAATTTCCTCAAGTAAGGATTTGGGACCTTGAGACGTCAAGTAAACAAATTAACAATCATTATTTTTATGAAAAAATGGGATATAGGACAACCTATAAAACGGACGAAGAATATGGTTATCAGAAGACAATCAAAACGTTAGCACACAATGAAAATCTCATTAAAAATCAAAATATTTCAAGTACTCAATACGAAAATTGTGATATGACGAAGATGGCGTGTTATGCAGTTAATTTAGAAGGAAGTTCGTTTAGTAATAGTAATCTAGCGAATATACAGATTAGCAATTGTAACCTCAGCCAATCAAAGTTCCAAAATATTAATTTAAGAAATGCCCTATTTGCCGACTTAAATCTTTCTAATAGTGAGATGACCTTTGTCACGTTAGGTGGGGTTCGTTTCGTGGATACAGTTCTAGGAAATGAAAAAACACCGATTACATTTGAAAGATGTGACCTTGAAGGGAGTCAATTCACGAACAGTAATCTCAGGAATGTAGAAATACATGCAAGTGATTTAACTGGTATGAAAATAGATAATGTTCCAGTAGAAGAACTTATCGCAGCATACAATCAACTAAAAAAATAGAAATATCCTGCACAGGTGCACAAACAATAGAAGAAAATTAGGCTACTAAACTCCCCATTGAATTCGGGAAGTAAGCAGCCTAATCATAAATAAACTAATCTGTTTTCTCTTTAAGTTTCATGTACCCTTCATTTTCCAAAAGCTCTGCTGGGTCGACAAATGATAGAGACACGTGCAACGTTCCCATAGGCGTCAACTCTGCTTTGATGATATGCGACGTTTCACTTAAGTATAGGTAACGATGTGTATTGGAAGTGAATTTTATACCATTATATTCATTATACAATTTTGCAAACGCATCTTCATTGGTGTTCAGAAGTAAGATTCTAAATAATTCTTCTTCATAAAAATAAAATAAGGCATCGCCATTATAATCTAAAATAAGGTCAGCACCACTACCGTCCTCTTGGATTTCTGTTAGAGATTTTTCCCCTAACAGCTCGACTACTGTTGCTTTTTGATCACCTAAAGTGAGCCCGTGAACATAAAAAATACCTTGTTTGTCTTCAATTAGAGGTTGCGTAAAGTCAATGGGGTAGGGAGTTGCTGAATGCTCATTGACAATGAATAATTGGTTGAATAGAAAAAGCATAGCACATACGGTTAAAACAGTAGTTAGCATAACAACACCCCATTTATATTTGGGTTTCGGAGAGCTGTTTTCTATTTCTTGTACTACATTATGCATCACACGTTGTTTCATGGCCTCTATATCGTTTAATTCATTCGGTGTATAGTTATTCATTGAAAAGAACCTCCCACTCAATGTCTTTCAATTTATTTTTCAATAGCTCTTTCCCTCGGACTAATCGAGTTTTTATTGTACTTTCTGCTGTCGACAAAATACCTGCAATCTCACTAATCTTCATGTCATTAAAATAATAATAAATCAGTACCTCTCGATATTTTATTGGCAATTCCAAGATTGCATCGCCGATAATTGTTTGCTCATCTTTTCTAACTAATTCATCTACTTCTGTTTTACTGGCGGAAGGGAGAATTTTATTTTGCAATTGAACGTTTCTATAAGACCAACTTTTTAAATAATCTTTGCTCTTATTCGACGTCATTTTGTATAAATAAGCTTTTAGTTCGCCACGTTCCTCATAGTTAGTTTGAGAATTATACATTTTTATGAATACTTCCTGCACAATATCCTCGGCTATTTGAGTATCCTTTACATAGTAATAGGCTAAACGTAGTAATGGTTCTGTATATAGATTCATTATTTCTTTTAAGTTCTGAATAGGAAACAAGAATACAACTCCCTTCTTTACTTATAAAACGATTTTCACCCTACAAAAGTTTGGATATTTCTAAATTTTCAGGTCAAGAAAACGTCAATCTTACTTTAGCAAAATCTAAAAGTAAAAGGAGTAATGTTCAATAAAAAAACTCATCTATATAAATGGTGATTTCCCGAAGCCATGCCTGATGCCGAATATGAATTTTTCCGCTTTGAAAAGTAATGGGAAAATAATCGAAAAAGTGTGTTCGTCTGTACTTACGTACGGATAGACACACTTTTTAATTTGTCTTGCATCTTAACTTGTAAAAGTAAAAGTAACATTTCCACAAGTTCGATTTTGTCGTAATTAACAATGACATGATAGCGTTTACATTTTATTAATATTTAATGTAAACGCTTTAATATACTGGACAATAAGGAATGTTCAAAAATGGGGGGATGAAAATGGGGACAGATCAACAGGGGCGGTCAGGGTTCAAGGTGAAAGTACAGCGTATTGGTAGTTTTTTAAGTGGCATGATTATGCCGAATATTGGGGCGTTTATTGCTTGGGGTCTTATTACTGCTTTATTTATTGAAACAGGATGGATTCCGAATGCGGATTTTGCAGAACTAGTAGGTCCAATGATTAACTATTTACTTCCAATTTTAATAGGTTTTACGGGTGGTAGATTGGTTTATGGGATCCGAGGCGGGGTAGTCGGGGCTACTGTTACGATGGGGGTAATTGTCGGAGCAGATATTCCGATGTTCCTTGGTGCAATGATTGTTGGTCCTTTAGGTGGATGGGCTATTAAGCAATTTGACAAGTTAGTAGAAGGAAAAGTTAAAGCAGGGTTTGAAATGCTTGTGAACAACTTTTCAGCCGGTATTATTGGTGGTCTTTTAACGCTAATTGCGTACAAACTAATCGGCCCAGCTGTAAACGCGTTAACGAATTTCCTGGCAGACGGCGTACAATTTATTTTCGATTTAGGATTCTTACCACTGGCAAGTATTTTTATAGAACCAGCGAAGATCTTATTCTTAAACAATGCGATAAATCATGGAATATTAGGTCCTCTTGGCATTCAACAAGCTGCTGATGCAGGCAAGTCCATTTTATTCTTACTAGAGTCAAATCCTGGACCTGGTCTTGGCATATTACTAGCCTTTATGTTCTTTGGGAAAGGGACAGCAAAACAAACTGCACCTGGAGCAGCGATTATTCATTTCCTAGGTGGGATTCATGAAATTTATTTCCCTTACATTTTAATGAAACCTTACTTGCTTTTAGCTGCAATCGCAGGTGGAGCATCAGGTGTTTTCACTCTACAAATCTTCAATGCAGGTCTTGTGGCGGCACCTTCACCAGGAAGTATTTTCTCGATTTTAGCTATGACACCAAAAGGCGGTCATATCGGCGTGTTATTAGGTGTAATTGTCGCTACTGCGGTGTCATTTATTATTGCGGCATTAATTTTGAAAGCGTCTAAAGACGTAGAGGAAGAAGGTTTACAATTAGCAACAGAAAAAGCGTCTGCTCTAAAAGGCAAAGAGAGCATGGCTTCAGGACTAATCCAGTCAACTACAGCTACTGCGGTGGCTAATGAAGATTCTCTAGCAAATACGAAGCATATCATATTTGCTTGTGACGCAGGTATGGGGTCGAGTGCTATGGGCGCATCCATCTTGAAAAATAAAATTAGTAAAGAGGGGTTAAACGTATCCGTAACCAATATGGCTATTAGTAGTCTCCCAGCAGATGCAGAAGTAATCATTACCCATAAAGATTTGACGCATCGTGCGAAGGAACAGGCACCAAACGCATATCATATTTCCGTAGAGAATTTTTTGAATAGCCCAAAATATGACGAGCTAATTGAGCAGTTAAAAAAATAAAGGCATATCTGACGAGGCTGTCTAAAAGGTATTTCTTTTCGGGCAGCTTTCTTTAATTTAGAAAAAATGCGCTATGTTTCATGGGTAAAGTAAATTATTTTTATTCTCATTCTCTTAAAGGTGAACAGTTACAAAATGATTTTCAAACAGCTCCTTTATCGATGATTTTGGGGTGTTAGAAATGAGGTGTTGATTACGTTTATTTCGAGCAGAGAAAAAATGCTGATTGAAGCATTAATCGAGGAACAAGAAGAAGTAACGATTAAACAATTATCCGAAAAAATTGATGTGAGCTCCCGAACAATCCAGCGCGATTTAAGCAATATTCAAAGCATTATAGACACGTATCAGCTTAAGTTAATAAGAAAATCAGGCGTGGGTGTTCAAATAATTGGCAAAGAACAGATTAAGCAAGAATTGGTCCAGCAACTTAAAAAAATTATGCTTCGGGAATATACATTGGAGGAAAGGTTAACATTCATTCTTTGTATTTTGTATGAAGCGACAGAACCAGTTAAGTTATTTTCTCTTTCCAAAGATTTAAATGTTTCAATTTCAACGGTTAGTGCAGACCTTTTGAAGTTAGAAGAACAGCTTCGACCAATCCAGCTGTCTATCTTGAAAAAAAGAGGATATGGCGTAGAGCTATCAGGAACTGAAAACGCAAAGCGAAGTGCGATTAGTTACGCGTTATACAAAACGTTAAAAGAAGAAGGGTTATTTTCCTTAATCAAAGAAAAAATCCATCAACAATCTAGCACCGATGACGACCCTGTGACTGAAAGGCTCGTGCAACTAATCGACCGAGAAAAATTAGCGGTCATTGAAAGCGCGATGAAGGACTTATATCCAGATGTCGCTTCGTCTATGACAGATAGTGCCTACGTCGGCTTAATTGTTCACATTGCTTTAGCTATTGAACGTATAATGCAAGGCGCTAATCTGACAATGGATCCATCGTATTTAAAGCAAATAACATTTGAACCAGAATATCCTATTGCCAAAAACATTATTACGATGTTGGAAAATCGTTTTCATATTAATATTCCAGAGGCAGAAGTCGGGTACATTATGCTTCACCTCCAAGGGGCTAAGTTACGCCAACATGAAGTAGGATTCACTACTAATACAAATATCGAATTGTACAGACAAGCAAAGAAATTAATTGAGGAAGTGGAAGTGCAAACAGGTTTCCATTTATCGACGAACCGATCTCTTTTAGAAGGATTAGTCGCGCATTTAAAGCCTGCAATCCACCGTATTGAGCAAAATATGGCCATAGTAAACCCTTTACTGGAAGAAGTTCAAACGAATTATCATGATTTGTTTGCTCAAGTAGAGGTAGCGGTGAAAAAAGTCTTCCCGAACCTGCAAATTCCAAAAGAAGAGATTGGCTATTTGGTCATGCATTTTGGGGCTGTATTAATCGAGGTACTAACCAAGGGAGATTTAAAGGCTTACGTCATTTGTTTAAGTGGAATTGGTACTTCGAAATTATTAGCATCCCAACTCAAGCGTGAAGTTCAAGAGATTACAGAGGTGTCCAATATTTCTATGTTTGAGTTAACGAAGCTACAAACGACAATGACAGATCGAGATCTTATTATTTCAACGATTGATTTGCAGGATTTCCAGCGGGAATATATTCGGGTAAATCCATTTTTAACTCCCGAAGTAATTGAGCAAGTTCAACTTTATGCAAAAAGGAAAATCCTTGTTCAACAAACCCCTTCACTTGTAAAAGAAATGCCTGCCACTGTAGGTACCATAACGGAAAAAATGGAAAAGCTTCGCGAGTATTTAGAAAGCATCTTAACTGTTCTAACCAATTTTCAGCTTACGATGTTAAAAGAGCAAACTACCGTGAAAAACTATTTACAAGAGATTTGTGCATTACTGGAGGATCGTCAAATCATAGAAGAAAAAAATAAAGTGGTTGAGGCCCTGTTAGAGAGAGAAAAAAGTGGCGGCGTTGGTATACCTGGTACAAGGCTTGTCCTTTATCATGCGCGTAGCAAATATATACAAAAACCATCGTTTACCGTTCATAAGCTTGAATCCGCAATTTGGATAAAAGGAATGGATGGTTATGACGTGAAAGTCGATACATTTTTAATCTTGCTTTCACCTGAAATAATCGGAAAAGCAGGGTTGGAGATTCTTAGTTTCATCAGTACTTTAATTATTCAAAATGAGCAAACGACACAGCTATTTGAAAACGCCGGAAAGGCTCAAGTTCATTCATTTTTGGCGATCGAATTTGAACGATTCATCAAAGAAAATGTAAATTAGGGGAGGCATTTTATTATGGCATTATCGGTATTAGCAGAAGAAAATATTTTACTTAACCAACAGTTAGCAACGAAAGAGGAGGCCATTCGTTTAGCAGGTCAAATTTTAGTAGACAACAGATATGTGGAAGCGGACTATATTGAGAAAATGCTAGAAAGAGAAGCCATGACATCGACCTTTATGGGCAATTTTGTAGCAATCCCACATGGTACAGATGATGCAAAAAAAGATGTAAAAGAATCGGGCATTTCAATTATTCAAGTACCAGATGGTGTCGACTTTGGTGATGGGAATATCGTGAAATTAATTATCGGTATCGCGGGTAAAGGTGGAGGCCATTTAGATATTTTATCTAATATTGCCATTACGGTTTCAGATATAGAGAATGTGGAGAACATTGTGGCGGCTACTTCAGCAAAGAGTATTCTTTCCTTTTTTGAAAGAGTGAACTAAATATGAAGGCTGTTCATTTTGGTGCTGGGAATATCGGAAGAGGCTTTATCGGTTTGCTGCTCTATCAATCGGGCTATCAAACTTGTTTTGTCGACGTGAATGAAGAAGTGGTGGATTTATTAAATGCCAAGCAACACTATCGCGTAAAGCTTGCGGAAGCCTCTGGTAAAGAGCTACTTGTCGAAAATGTACGTGCGATTAACAGTGTGAAAAATCCTGAGCTTGTCGTTGATGAAGTAGGGAGTGCAGACATTGTCACGGCTGCGGTAGGGGCGAATATTTTACCTTTAATTGCAGGCTTAATCGCAGAAGGGTTAAAAAAACGCCTAACACAAGCTAAAAAACCTTTAATCATCATTGCTTGCGAAAATATGATCGGTGGGAGTTCCTTTTTAAAGGAAAAGGTCTATGAACAGCTGACAAGTACTGAAAAGCTCCAATTTGATACTTACTTTAGTTTTCCAAATGCAGCCGTTGACCGGATTGTGCCAAATCAATCAAATTTCGATAAGTTAGCTGTCACAGTAGAGCCGTTTTATGAGTGGGTTGTCGATCAGTCAGAGATAAAGGGTGCCATTCCCGAAATAGAAGGCGTAACATTTGTTGAAGACTTGGAACCGTTTATTGAGCGTAAATTGTTCACTGTAAATACAGGTCATTCAATCGCTGCTTACTTTGGCTATTTAGCGGGTATTCGCAATTTGCATGAAGCACTTGAAAACACTGAGATAAGAGCGCGGATTGATGCGGTTTTACAGGAGACTGGTCGATACTTGATTGCCACTTATTCTTTCGGTGAAATAAAACATGCCACATATATCCAGCAAATTATCAGCCGTTTTGCAAATCCTTTTATTTCAGACGATACAACAAGAGTAGGACGCTCACCACTGCGTAAGCTGAAAAGCAATGACCGACTTGTACGTCCTGCCATGAAATATGTGGAAATGTTCGATGAAATGCCGGTCTATTTAACGGAAGGTATAGCAGCTGCACTCCATTATGATTTTAAAGAAGATGCAGAAGCAATGGAACTGCAAGAAATGATTGAACAAAAAGGAATTCAATTTACAATTGAAAAAACGACCGATTTACAGCCAGATACAGCGCTATTTAATAGTATTCAAAAGCAGTATGAAGACATGTTTGCTAAGAAAAATTCAACGGTTTAAGGGAGCGGATTATTATGGAAAATCAAACATACACGGTATTGGCGGAATCAGGTATCCACGCTAGACCAGCAACAGGACTTGTTCAAATCGCTTCGGAATATGCATCGGAACTAACAGTAGAGTATAAAGAGAAAAAAGCGAATTTAAAATCGATTCTTGGTGTTATGTCACTTGGGATTGGCCAAGGTGCAAGCTTCTCCATACATGCTGAAGGAACGGATGAACAAGAAGCGATAGAGGCCATTGAAAACTACCTGACGTTAGAAGGAATTGTTGAGCTATGACAGAACATCTAAAGGGAATTGCTGCATCCAATGGCATTGCGATTGGAAAAGCATTTTTAATGGTAGAGCCGGATTTAACGATTTCAAAAACAGCGGTAGAAAATAAAGAAGCAGAGATTACAAGATTTCACGAAGCAGTAAATGCATCTAAACAAGAGCTAGAGAGCATTCGGGCGCGAGCAGAAATTGACTTAGGTCCCGAAAACGCAGCTATTTTTGATGCTCATATACTTGTCCTAAGTGACCCTGATTTATTAGGTGCTGTTGAAGGGAAAATCAATGACGAAGCAGTAAATGCGGAAGTGGCTTTGCAGGAAACGGCTGATCTGTTCATCACGATGTTTGAACAGCTGGATAATGAGTATATGCGTGAGCGCGTAGCAGATATTCGCGATGTTACAAAACGCGTTATTGCACGATTATTAAATGTAGAAATTCCAAACCTCGGTTTCATTAATGAAGAAGTGATTATTATAGCTGAAGATTTAGCACCGTCTGATACTGCGCAACTAAATAGAGCCTTCGCAAAAGGGTTCACAACAAACATGGGTGGTCGTACGTCACACTCTGCCATTATGGCGCGCTCCTTAGAAATTCCTGCAGTTGTAGGGACAAAAGATGCTACAACTGTGATTAAACAAGGCGATGTAGTCATTGTCGATGGGGATGAAGGTGAAATTATTATTAATCCTTCCTCTGATTTAATCGAAACATACAAAGCAAAAAGAAGTGAACAACAGACCGAGAAGAAGGGACTCTTATTACTTAAAAATAAGGAAACGATAACGCTCGATGGTATCCATGTAGAAGTAGCTGCAAATATCGGAACCCCAAAAGATGTAGTGAGCGCACTAGAAAACGGCGCAGAAGGAATCGGACTATATCGTACGGAATTTTTATATATGGAACGCGACGTCTTGCCAACGGAGGAAGAGCAATTTCAAGCCTATAAACAAGTGCTTGAACAAATGTTCGAAAAACCTGTTGTTGTTCGAACATTGGATATTGGAGGAGACAAACAGCTTCCGTATTTAAACTTGCCTGAGGAAATGAATCCGTTTCTAGGTTTACGAGCAATTCGACTTTGTTTAGAAGAGCAAACGATTTTCAAAACGCAGCTCCGGGCATTATTGCGTGCAAGTACATTTGGTAACCTGAAAATTATGTTCCCTATGATTGCAACGTTAGAGGAATTTAGAGAAGCTAAACAGCTATTAGAGGAAGAAAAGAAAATTCTTCAACAAGAGGGAATAGCGATATCCGACCATATCGAAGTTGGGATTATGGTAGAAATTCCCTCAACAGCTATTTTAGCAGATCAATTCGCACAAGAAGTCGACTTTTTCAGTGTCGGTACCAATGATTTAATCCAATATACGATGGCTGTAGATCGCATGAACGAATCGGTTGCGCATCTCTATCAGCCCTATCATCCAGCAATTTTAAGACTAGTTAAAATGGTCATCGATGCCGCCCATGCGAATAACAAGTGGGCAGGGATGTGTGGTGAGATGGCAGGGGATTCTGTTGCGATTCCATTATTGATTGGACTTGGGTTAGACGAGTTTTCGATGAGTGCGCCGTCGATGTTAAAAGCTAGAAAGCAAATTAACCAGTTATCACAAATTGAAATGAAACGACTTGCTGACACAGCACTATCCATGCAAACTTCTGAACAAGTTAAGCAGTTTGTGAAGGAAACACTCGGAATTTAATCACGTTGGAGAAGCTTTTAATAGAAACACCAATAACGCCCTCGAGTGAACAAGAGGGCGTTATTTGATGTTTCTTTAGATTTACTGAAACTTCCAGTCAACAAAAACGACCAATTCTAAAAACGGGGGGACAGCGCAATGAAAAAACTCATCTTCATCTTAACCACCATTCTCTTAACCGCCTGCTCAGCGCCAAAAGTACAAACATTTGAGAAATACTTCACTAATGCAGGCATGACAAATGTCGAAGAACTCATCATTCAAGATGGCTCCACCGGCTATACGAAAACAACCGTTGACCCGCAGCACATCGATGCGTTACTCAGTGAGCTAAAATCAATTGAAGTCATTCCCGATGACAATCAGGAAGCTCGTGATGGCTGGCGTTACGGCATTACGCTTGTACAAGGGGAGAAGCGTTATTCCTTTGCGCTCAATTCGATTGAAGACATCTATTATCACACAGAGCCCGATCTTCATCCGTTCGTTGATTCGTTTTATCAAAATTTAGACGTTGAGGAAAAGTAGGTTTGATTGTATCGATACAAAGAGAAACAAGTTATCTACAAAAATAGTAATTTACTGTAAACTAGAACTAGTTATCTTTGTATAGTATTGGAGGAGTTTATGTTGACGAAAATTGCGCTCATATCAGATATTCATGGTAATTTAACAGCGCTTGATGCGGTACTAAGTGATATAAGAAAGCGCGGGGTTGATGCCATTTATTGCTTAGGTGATTTAGTAGGCAAGGGACCGCGTGGTGCGGAATGTATTGCGCTTGTTAAAGAGTATTGTGACAAAGTGATATACGGGAACTGGGATGTATTTATTCGCGATGATATCGATAACGACATGATTCAGTGGACGCAAAGTCGGTTAAGTGAAGAAGATTATGCGTATTTAGCGTCGCTGCCGTTTTATATCGAATTTGAGCTAAATGGCAAGCTCATTCGCTGTTTTCATGCTTCACCGCGCAGTGTGTTTGAGCGCATTGCACCAGAGTATCATTCAAAAGAAGCGTGCCTATCATTATTTGACAATAGTGAAGAAACGAATTCACAGCACAGTGAGCGTACACCGGACATTGTATTTTACGGCGATATTCATATGACGCTATTAAGAAGCTATGATACGAAAATTTTATGCAATGTCGGCAGTGTTGGGCTAGATGTTGTCGATGCAACGTATGTGATTTTAGACGGCTCTTTTGGTGCGAACGCGATTCAATTTGTACGTGTGCCATATGACCGTGAGGCAGAGCTTACCGCAGCAAAGAAGTTTGGTATGGTTGGTTATGATGCCTATCAGGAAGAGATTATGTTTGATGAAGTATTGAAGGGGAAAAGCTAGGCATAGTAAGGCTTTTTAAACATACATACAATGAAAAAGCTAGGAACGCTGTTATTACGGCATTCCTAGCTTTTTTCCATCTACACAAAATTTAGCACTCAAGAGTAGAAGCCCATTAATTTTTCTGGTAACGTTTTCTTCATAATAACTCCTGCAAAGGCGAGTCCAATGAAAATAAATAGGATGGCAACAATTTTATTGATCCACACCGATTCAATATTATCTGTTAGATTGGAGCCACCAATTATGATGATCGCCGCTACAGCCCAGGCACATAAAAAACCTGCGATATACTGCAGCCATTCTTTTTTTGTGAGTTGCTTAAATAGATTTCTATTTTTATAAAATTTCATAATGCAAAAGAACAGAAATAAAACAAGCAGTATTTTACCTATCATGAAAATCCCTCACATTAATTTAAATTTTTTTACTTACTAGGTAGAGGCTGCTCCGGTCGATTCGGGCAGTACTTACAATCGGGATCCTTACAAGTTGTTTCAGTCCACTGATTACAGCTCGGGCAGAAATAGGCATCATAATCATCATAGTAGCCTAAATTCGCCTTGCAAGTGGGACAAAATTTATTTTCTTCCATCTGACCATAAAATTCAAAGCCATCGATCGTTAGTTTTCCATAAGCTTCAGTTATTTTCATAAGCAGCTCCTTTTCTTGTGATTTTTATTCTATATATTCCCAGTTTAGCATAAAGCGTTATATTGGAAAATAAAAAGCGAATTGACTGGATGAGGGTCAATTCGCTTCTTCGTTATTTCGCTGTAAATTTCTTTACTGCAGGGATGATGTCATTCCCGATAATCTCGATATTTTGCATCAGCTTTTCATGCGGCACCCCACCAAAATCAATTTGGGCCATAAAGCGCTGCATGCCGTAGAGCTCGTATTGGTAGTGTAGCTTTTCAATAATTTGATTCGTCGAGCCGACCATTAATGCGTCGGTTACAGAAGTCGAAGCTTCAAACTGAGCACGCGGGTAGCCTTGACCACGAATCGCCTGCATGCCTCCGTTTAAGTGCGGGTACATGCCTTCTAGTGCCTCTTGCTCAGTTTTTGCGACATAAAACAAGCTCGTTGTCGCAATCGGTAGCTTCGAAGCATCATGTCCGCTCGCGTTTGCCGCTTCACGGTACGCATCAACAGAAGGGGTGAACGCAACTGCTGGACCTCCGAGTGTTGTCAGCATCATCGGAATACCCATGTACCCAGCTTTAATCGCACTTTCCGGAGGGCCGCCAACCGCACGCCAAATTGGAAGTGAGCCGTTTTGTGGTTGCGGTAAGATATGTGCATCCTTAAGTGGGGCGCGGAACTTACCGTCATAATTGACGATTTCTTTATCATTTAACTGCTTCAACAGGCGTAACTTTTCCTCAAAAATTTCCTCGTAATCACGTAAACTCACACCAAATAACTCATGTGCGCCAACGCGTGAACCTCGACCTGCCACGATTTCAGCACGTCCATTTGAAATTAAATCAAGCGTCGCAAAATCCTCGTACAGACGCACTGGGTCCGCCACACTCAGCACGGATGCCGAGCTTGCGAGTTTAATTTTTGATGTCGCTTGAGCAATCGCGCCAAGTACGACGGTATGGGCTTGCGTTGTGAAATATTGCTGATGGCTTTCACCAACCGCAAACACATTAATGCCGGCTTGTTCAGCCAACTGACTCATTTCAATAATTTCATGAATGCGTGCTTGTGCAGAAATGCGCGAGCCTGTTAAGGGATTCGGAATATGATCACCTAATGTATAAAGTCCAAATTCCATGCCGTTATCTTCATTAATTCGATAGTTTTCCATAGTGAATCCTCCTTAGTCAATCGGTTTTAATTTCGCCACGATGTCTGCGCGTTTTGCTTCTAAAAAGTCCGGTAAATCAAGCTTTTCGCCTAATGTGTCGATGTCACCATCCACTAAAAAGCCCGGTCCGTCTGTTGCGATTTCAAATAAAATGCCGTTTGATTCGCGGAAGTATAAGCTCTTAAAGTAAAAGCGGTCAACAATGCCTGAGCTCATAAAGCCGCGCTGTTTCACTTGCTCATCCCAGTACAGTAGCTCTGCATCATCTTTCACACGAATTGCTAAATGATGAATACTACCGCGTCCTGGTTTTTCAGAAGGGCCATCTTGCTCGATGATATAAATTTCACCGAATAGTTCATTGTTCACCGACTGCATGAGTGCTGTATTCTCTGTTTCAGTAGCGAGCGTATAGCCAAAAATCTCCGTTAATGTTGCTTTTAGTTTGTACATATTTTTTACGGTTATTTCGACTGTTCCCATGCCTTGAATTTGGTGTTCGGCTGGGACAGGGGAGCCGTCATACGTTTCCCAGTGCGCTACCTTGTCTGGTGCGGCAATCAGGGCCATGCGTAAGCCTTCTTTATCTTCAAATAAGACGGCAGGACGACCCGCATATGTTGTCAAATTGCTATGCTCAACGCCAAATGACATTAAGCGCTGTTGCCAGTAGTGTAAGCTGTCCTCGCTCGGCACGATTAAGCCGATTTTTGTAATGGCATTTGTCCCGCGGTGCGTACGGCCAACTAACGGGATTTCAAAAAATGATAATTCCGTACCGGGGCTGCCCGTTTTATCGCCGTAAAATAGGTGATACATCGACGTGTCATCTTGGTTCACCGTTACTTTCACGCGGCGCATACCTAATACTTCGCGGTAGAAGTGATTATTTGTTTTTGCATTTTTCGTAATCATCGAAATGTGGTGATGTCCTGGAATTGTGTACATATTGTTTTCCTCCTAGTTGCGGCTATTTTTTTCAACGCGGCTGATGAGTGCATAAAGCTGTTTTTGCTCATCGCGCGATAGTACATCGTCGAAAAAGGCCGATTGAAATTGTATTTGTGCGTCAAAGGCGTTGTCGAGTAGTTGCTGTCCTTTTTCGGTCAACGCGATATAGTTTGTTTTCCACTGTTTGGTGCGCGTAATCATGTTTTCCTGTTCAAGACGTGTCAGCATGCGCGAAATACCACCTTCAGTCACCGTCGCTTTTTTCGCGAGCTCACTTTGCATGATTGGCTGTGCGATTTGAATTTGTAGCAGCACATCAAACTGCGCGGTTGTTAACCCGTACTCTTTTAGAAACTCATTCGATAACAAAATACTTTGGTGGGTAAAGCGCATCATGCGTAGCCAAATCAGGGAGCCAAGTGTATTGTTTTTCAATGCGTCACGCCCTTTCTTAGTTATCACTTTACTACTCAAGTGATGACTCGTCAATCATTTTATCTCGAATTCGAAATAAAATTCAGTTGTAACTTTCTGGATGATGAACCGTCAAATTGAAAAAGGGGATGAAACCGATGAAAAAATGGGGCTTAGTGCTAGCAATTTTTCTCCTCGCCGCTTGCTCAAAAGAACAACAGGTTAATGAGCCGACACGCGTCCAGCTGGAGAAGTTGAATATGCCAGATGCCATTGAAATTTTTGAGGAAGCTGAAGTGGAACTTGTTGCAAGTGCGCTTGGACAAGTGAAATGGCAGCCAAATGTAGAGGCAGAGACGGCACGTATTGAAGATCTAGAGCTACGCTTATTTATAGAAAAAGATCCGAACATGCCGGAGTATATTATTACATACCGGATATGGATTGAAAACGACAAATCATTTACACTGTTAAGTACAGACGAAAAGCAAGGCTACGGCAAACTAAGTGCGAAGCAAGCACAAAAACTCCTCGCGTTTTTATATGAAAATATCCCATCTTTACAATCCGTCATCAATACACATGGCAATATTGAAAACCGCGACGTCTTTGAGCAATTTTTACAGCAAGTTAACACAAAAAAACAAGCCAGCGTGAACATCACGACTTATACGATTGAAGGGGCTCCGATCTATTATCAGGTCGACTATGACAGCACGACTTTTTCGCTGACCATCGATGAGCGGGAAGATCATTACAGCAAGCAGGGAGTATCTACGCATACGTGCGATAACTTGACCTATGTACATAATGGAAAAGTGACTTCCTATCAATTAATGGATTGTGATGAAGAAGGGGCATTTATTGAGCTCGTGCCACTCGTGTTTGACCCGGAAAAGCAACAGTTTACACAAGAATTCTTACCTGATAGCACGTTAACAATTGGTGACAAGCGGATTTCGATGAGGAAGGGTACGTTTTCATGGTCGATGCCAACGACGACACCAAATGAAACCTTGAATATCCAAACCGATCATGCTTCACCCAACCAAATGCTTAGAGTAAGTGACGCGGTACAAGTGGAAAAGTCAGCATCCGTTGATCTGCAATTTGAAGTAGCGCCAAGCCTTGTTGAATACCGTGTGTGGAATCAGGAAAAACTGCTCGACACGTATGATGCAATTGAAGCGATTGATATAGCGGAACCCTTCATTTTAGAAGTGTTCGCCTACTTTGGTGAAAGTTATGCTACGTATGTTACGGCTCTTCAATTTCAATGAAAATAAGGCCACTTTTATAGTAGAGTGGCCTTGTTTTATCCGACTAACTTTAGCTCTCCAATCACACCACCAAACGCTTCATCTCAAAAAACAATCCACGCTGCTTCATTAATTCCGTATACGTCCCAGTTTCAACGAGCCTACCATCCTGCATAACAAAAATCCGGTCAACATGCTGTAACCCGTCTAACTTATGCGTAATGAGTACAAGCGATTTATATTTCGTCTCACGCAGCATTTCAGTAAATAATTCCTGTTCGGTTTCCGCGTCTAGGCTTGTAAACGGCTCATCCAGTAACCAAATGGCACTCGGTTTTAACAGCACGCGCGCAAATGCGAGTCGTTGCTTTTCACCGCCAGATAAATTCGTCCCTTGCTCGAGTACTTCATCATCAAGCGACACGGGTAACTGAGCCCGCGCTAACGCATCCTCAAGCGCTGCGTCGTCTAGCGAATCGTCGGCAATGCGTAAATTATCGCGAATCGTGCCGGAGAAAAAGTGATTATGCTGCAGCTGAACGGCCATCAATTGCCATAAACAATCCGGCACGAGCTTTTGATACGGTACTTGATGAATCGACAGGGAGCCTGCTGTTGGCGCAAAACTATTTAGGATTAGCTGTAACAATGTTGTTTTACCAGAACCACTCGGGCCAACAATCGCAATTTTTTCGCCAGGGGCAATCGTAAACGATACATCACGAAGCGCAGGCTTTAATGCACCGTCATAATGTAACGACACCTGCTTTGCTTCGATTTCATACGGTTTTATATGCCCAAGCTCAATCGTCCGGTCATTCGTTTCCCAGTCAATCGCCTGTAAACGTTCCATAGAATAAGCTGCCTCTTTATAAAAATGTGGTACCTGCGCAAGGGGAATCACGGTTTCGAAAACGGTCAGCGCGATTAGAATCAGCATTGCCAAATACAAGCTATCAAGGGCGCCAACACTTACGAAATAAGCACTTAGCACAATGATAACAAAAATCGTCAAGTAGCTCGCGGCCTGACTGACCAATTGGATCATGTTCAATGCATGCTGTTTTTTCTCCACATCGTACGCATAGTCCTCACTTAAATGAAACACCTGATCGGCACGAGAATCGACTAAATGATAATGCTTCAGCTCACGAAACCCGAATAAAAACTGCGTTAATTCCTGCTTGACGGGTGTACTATCTTCTGACGTCACTTGTTTTTTCAAAATAAAAATCGATGGAATCACAACTGCCACCAGTAAAAAGCCCCCAAACAACACGAGTGCAACCCACACAGAGAAAAATGCTGTAAAAATAATCGTACATAAAAATACGAGTAGTGCGACAAGCGGGGGATAGACGACGCGTAAAAAGAAATTTTGCAGCCGTGTCACATCATTTGTGATCGTCGTTAACAACGCGCCACTTTGATAGCGCTGGAATAATGAACCTGAAATGTGCGCCAGCGAGTCAAAATAACGCAGCCGAATATCCGATAAAATGCGGAAAGTCGCGCGGTGTGAAAGATAGCGTTCCGTATATTTACTTGCGGATTTCATCACGCCAAACACTTTTAAAAAGGCCGTCAATATTAAAATAATGTAAAACGGAGGCATGAGCGCCGCTTTGGAAATCAAATAGCCGCTTTGTGCAAATAGTGCCACCGCTGTTAAACCAGCAATGACGCCACACACTAAGGCGAGTACAATATCCTTTTTTTCACGCCACACAATGTGCATCAATTCATTCATACAACTTCTCCTCTCGATTTCATCGCCTCGTAAAATGGAACATCGAACATTGCTAAATGATTGCCACTCGCCTGTACCTGTCCGTTTTCAATATAGTAAATGACTTGCGCCTGACGTAATGTCGCAAAGCGGTGTGTCACGAGTATAATGGTTGTGTCGTGCAAGCTTGAAATTGCATCCGAGATCATTTGCTCGGTCAACACATCCAGTCCCGCAGTCGGTTCGTCTAGAAACAACACGCTCGGTTGCTGGACAATGGCACGTGCAATGGCCATGCGCTGCTTTTCACCACCGGAAAGCGCACTTGCACCTTCTCCAATTTTTGTGTCAAGCCCTTCAGGAAGCTGTTCAAACCAAGTTGTTAAATTTGCCCTCACTAAGGAAGAGGTGATGGACTCATCCGAAATGTCTCGGCCCATCCGTAAATTTTCCCGCACCGAACTGGCAAACACATAGCTATGCTGCGATACATAGGCCATTTCGTCGTACCAGCTTTTTTCATCAATTTCATGCTGATTAATCCCGTTAATCGTTAAATTGCCACGACGTAAATCCAGCTGTACGGCGAGCATTTGCAGTGCGGTTGATTTCCCGTGACCAGTTGGGCCAATGAGCGCGGTAATTTTCTTTGCTGGTACCTCAATCGTTATTGGACCGATTGCAGGGCCTTGTTCATAATGAAACACAGCTTCTTTTAAAGACAGGGTAGGGGCTTTCGCTACATGCAAGTGTCCCCAACCGAGTGAGGTAGGGCGTTTGTTTAATTCAGTTTGTAGTACGTTCATCGCGGCATTGCTACCTTTTTGTGCATGAAACGCAGTCGCCATTTCTTTTAAAGCATTATAAAACTCAGGTGCAAGTGTTAACACAAAAAACGCCGACACAAAAGGCAATGTCTCAAACACAAGCATTTCAAAGCCGATTTGCAGTGCGATCAGCCCAATGCCGAGTGTTGTTATAAGCTCGACAAACAGGGTAGAGGCAAAGGCGATTTTCAGTACAGCCATCGTACGCTCAGTAAAGGCATGATTGTGCTGTGCCAACACGTCACGTTGTTGTTCGGTTTTACGGAAAAGCTTCAATGTTTGCAGGCCGTATAACAAATCTAAAAACTTTCCGGAAAATCGATTCATCGCCTCGAGCTGTAATTCAGATTCCGCCTGTGTTTTTTTGCCAATTAATATATAGCTAATCGGAATAAACGGCGCAGTTACCAGTAAAATAAGCGCACTTTCAACATTAGTAAACACCATACTAATGAGCACAACAATCGGCACAATTTGCGAGCGGATTTTCAGTGGAATGAATTCTCGGTAATAGCCGTCAAGTTCTTCAACAGTATCCACATAAAGCGAGATTTTCTGACCGGCTTGCTGTTGTTCAAGCTGCTCATACGAACGCACCGACCACTCATCTAATAGCTGACCGCGTACTTGCTGTTTGACACTCGTTGCAAAGTGAATCGCGGTATGCTGCATAAAAAAATTCGAACCGAGTCGAAGCATTAGTGCAGCCGCAAGAATAGTGATGAAGGGAATCGTCGTGTCAAAGGCTTGTTTTTCGATAAATAGAAGGTGAACGATTTGCACGATGCTATAAGCTTGTAGCACAATACTCGCTGCACTTAGCAGGCTCAGCAAATAAAAGAGTAACGTAAATTTAAGTTGTTTATGTAGTTGCCGAAAAAATAGCTGCATGAACCTTCCCCCTTAAAAACTCAGTCTATTCATATCTATTTCTTTTTTTGCTAAAGAATAAACAAAAAAGGCCAATAAATCCTAAAGTGGATTCATTGACCTCGTGATTAAATACTATTTTGTTAAAATTGCACTTGCTGCTGTTAACGCCTGTGCAAAATCTTCAATTAAATCATCTTCATTTTCTAAGCCGACTGAGAAGCGTAATAAACCATCTGTAATTCCGCGTTTTGCGCGTTCTTCGGGTTCCATTGCAGCATGACTCATTTTGGCAGGGTACGAAAGAATCGATTCCACACCACCAAGACTTACCGCAAATACGGGAATTTGCATCGCTTCAACGAATGCTTTGGCAATGTCGTAGCTAGGTAGGCTAAATGATAGCACCGCACCAGCTGACGTTGATTGCCCGTGGTGAATGGCAAAGCCTGGGTGGGAAGCTAGTCCAGGATAGTAGACCTTTTCTACAAGTGGCTGAGCTGCTAAAAATTCGGCAATGCGCTGTGCAACGCGTGTTTGCTCGTTAAAGCGTACCGCCGTTGTTTTCATATTTTGAATAAGTGTAAAGCTATCTTGCACACCTAATACCGATCCAAATGAATTTTGAATAAAGTAAATTTGATTTGCTAGGTCTTCATCTTTTGTCACGACTAAGCCAGCTAAAATATCCGAGTGACCTGATAAAAATTTCGTCGCAGAATGAATGACCACATCCACACCTAAATCAAGTGGACGCTGATGCAGTGGCGTCATAAAGGTATTATCTAAAAACGTCATTGCCCCGTGCGTTTTTGCAATTTCGACAACTGCGTGGATATCCGTAATGCCTAATGTCGGGTTTGACGGTGTTTCCATGTAAATTAATTTGGTTTCAGGCTTTACTGCGGCTTTTATAGCTTCCGCGTCTGTGAAATCAACAAATGTATGCGTAATGCCGTAGCGTGGTAATACCTTTGTCACAAAGCGGTATGTGCCGCCGTATACATCTTCAGTCACTACAATATGGTCACCAGCAGAAAGAATCATAAAGCAGGCAGAAACGGCCGCCATCCCTGTTGAGAATGCAAAGCCCCGATTGCCACCTTCAAGCTCCGCGATAGCTTTTTCAAGTGCAGCACGTGTTGGGTTACCAGAACGTGCGTAATCGTATTCACCGAATTCATCAATTGATTCTTGGTGGAATGTTGAAGATAAATAGATCGGTACATTGACCGCGCCTTTTTTATCACTATAGCCTTCACGAATGGCACCGTGAACTAGTGCTGTTTCAAGTCTTGTCATGCAAATTCACCTCGTAGTGTGTCAAATACTTGCTGTAAATCTGCAATTAAATCATCGGCTTCTTCAATCCCAACCGAGAAGCGTAGTAAACGATTACACACACCACGTGCCACGCGCTCGTCATACGGCATATCGGCGTGTGTTTGTGTGGCAGGGTAGGTAATAAAGCTTTCCACACCACCTAAGCTTTCTGCAAACGTAATGAGTTTGATGCCTTTTAAGAACGGGTTAATCATGGCCTCATCCTTTACTCGGAATGACAGCATGCCACCTTTACCTGTATAGAGTACGTCTGTCACAAGCTCTTCAGCAGTTAAAAACGCCGCTACTTTTTTGGCGTTGGCATCATGCTGCTTTAGGCGTAAGTGTAGCGTTTTAAGACCGCGAATCAGTAACCATGAATCCATCGGTGCTAATACCATGCCGATTCCGTTATGGTAGAAGCTTAGTTTTTCGCATAGCTCTGGGCCTTTCGCGACAACTAAACCTGCTAACACATCGTTATGACCGCCGATGTATTTTGTTGCACTATGTAATACAATGTCCGCACCAAGTTCGATTGGGCGTTGGAAGTACGGTGTATAGAACGTATTATCAACGATTAATAATAGATTATGTTTTTTCGCTAAAGCTCCATATGCCACTAAATCGATTTCCTGCATTAATGGATTGGTCGGTGTTTCGATAAATAATGCTTTTGTGTTTTCATTAATTAAACCTTCTACTTCCGCAAGATCTGTGAAAGGGTTGTACACCGGTTTAATATTGTAATTTTCCGCAAACGTTTTAAATAAACGATACGTCCCACCATATAAATCCTCGGGCACGATTAACTCGTCATTTGGCTTAAACAATGACATAACAAGCTGCACGGCTGCCATGCCGGAGCTACAAGCAAAACCTTGATCGCCGCCCTCTAAATCAGCAATCCCTTGCTCTAAAATTGTACGTGTTGGATTTTTTGTGCGTGTGTAGTCGTAACCAGTAGATTCGCCAATGCCCGTATGTTGATAGGCTGTTGACATATAAATAGGGGGATTAATGGCACCAGTTTTAGCATCTGATAAATTTCCAAGCTGAACAAGCTTAGTTTCAATAGAACGTTGTGACATGAAAACACTTCCTTAAAATTTCTTAATATTTCGAATGAATCGAGTATTACATCAATTTAACAAAAAACATCACATGAAACAATAGCAATACGAGGGTTTTCACAAATTTATATAAAAATAAAAAACCTAGAATACAACTATGCATTCTAGGTTTCGATTATTATTTTGATTGCTCTTGTTTTAATAAATCGCGAATCTCTTTTAATAACTCTTCTTTTGTATCTAACTTTGGTGTTGGGTCTTCCACAACTTCTGCCGCTTTTTTACGATTTAGTTTAGTAAGAATTCGTAGCGCCATGAAGATGGCAAAGGCAATGATTAAAAAGTCAATGATTGATTGGACAAATGTACCAAGTGCAATTTGTGCATCACCAGGACCAAACTTCCATTCGTTCGTTAAATCAATTCCACCCGTTAACATCCCAACTAATGGCATGATGATGTTTTCTACTAATGAAGTAACGATTTTACCGAAGGCAGCACCGATTACAACCGCTACGGCTAAATCGATTACGTTACCTTTCATCGCAAATTCCTTAAAGTCTTTCCACATAAAAACAACTCCTTATGTCTTATATTTCCTGCGAATTCCTATTGTACCGATTGTTTTTAATATTTTCAACTATCAATCTAGCATTCACATCTATTATAATAGGGGAAGTAACATTCCCTATTAAATAAGATTGGTGGCGTCTATGGCTAAAAACAAAAATAAAAAACCAATAATCTCACCGAAAGTAAAGCTCTTTTTAATCGTTTTATTAATTCCAGTTGCACTGACTACGTATATCTTCGCTTTTTTTAGCTGGCAGCAAATTCGTACGTTGCCGTTTATCGAGCAGTTTACCGAAAAGTCTGTGTACCAGCAAATTCAAGAGCAGTTCGACTTAGAAATCCCGCTTGAATACATCCCGGTTTATGTAGCTGCAGAAGAAAAATACGGTGTTCCGTGGACACTGCTTGCAGCACATCATCGCGTAGAAACGCGCTTTTCAACGATGAAAAAACTGGTGTCCCCAGTTGGCGCAGAAGGGCATATGCAGTTCATGCCTTGTACATTTGTTGGCTGGAAGCATCCCTCATGTAAAGATCTAGGACAAGGTGCTATTCCTGAAAAAGATAAAACCAATCCGGCGATTATCAAAAAATACGGAGGCTACGGGGTAGATGCAAATGGTGATGGTGTAGCCGATCCTTTTGATATTGAAGATGCTGTCTATAGTGCCGCAAAATTTTTATCGATTGCTGGTGTGAAGGATGGCAAATTAAAAAAAGCCATCTTCCAATATAATCATAGCGACAAATACGTACAAGATATCCTGCATTACTACAAACAGTACAGCGATTACGGTGAGCAATTGAAAGTTATCGCGCTGGAAAAGTAATTTTATTCATTGAAAAAAGTGTGACGCAATGTCACACTTTTTATTTAGATGCATACATACATTAAGTTGCTTTACGCATAGATTTTAAAATGAAGCTTACGATGAAAATTAAAACAATGGCACCAATTAATGCTGGGAATACGTAGAAGTCTGAAACTTGCCAGCCCCAGTTGCCTAATAGCATACTACCAATCCAAGAACCGATAATACCAGCTACGATGTTTCCAATAATACCACCTGGAATATCCTTACCTAATATTACACCTGCTAACCACCCTAAAATACCTCCGATGATCAAGAACCAAATAAAACTCATCATGTTATCAACTCTCCTTTGAAAAAAATGAAAGATAATTGCATCTAGTTAATTATTTCCTATATGACAAAGGATTAAACCTAAAAATTATAAAAAATCATATTACTTTTAAATAACTATAAGATTCTAGCACCTAAACATGCTTCAAAATGACTAAGCGCCCACGTATGACCTACATCATTAAAACTCGCAACCGCGTCCTTATAAATCGTAATCTGATAGCCTAAGTTATAGCTGTCTACCGCCGTATGAAGGATGCAAATATCTGTACAAACGCCAACTAATACAACTTCCTGTATACCGCGCTCGCGTAGCAAAATAGCTAAATTTGTACCTGCAAATGCACTATAGCGTGTTTTATCAAATGAAATGACCTCTTGTTGATATTTTTCGTATAGCTTTTTCACGCTGCCATACAACTCACGTCCGGTCGTCCCTTCTATATTATGTGGGGGGAATAGCTTTGTTTCTGGGTGAAATGGATCATTTTCTTTGTGTAAGTCATTTGCAAAAATGACAGGTTGTTTTTCTTGAATGAACTGCTCTATCAATGAAGCAATTTTCCCTTCAATTGCTTGCCCAGGCGCACCGCAAGTAAGCTTTCCATCTGGCGCGACAAAATCATACGTGTAATCAATGACGATTAATGCTTTAGAACTCATAAATCAGCCTCCTAAAAGTTAATGATTCTATTATGCCATGTTCCATAACAAGACGGTTAGGAAATTAGTTCGTTAAATAGTCAGAAAATTTTGATATTTAAATCTAACTATTGTATAGTAATCTCATAAACAATCAAACGGGGTGATCAATTGGATATGACAATCACGAAAAGGTTAAATCGTCAGGGTCTATTATTTGTTGGCGTGCACACTTTAATTGTATTGAACTTTGCATTGGAAATGTTATTAATGTAATAAATTTAAAATTACGAACCTAGCAGATAGTTGCTAGGTTTTTTTTGTGTATAATAATGGAAAAGTAGAGAGGTGCATACGAAAATATAATGAAAATACGAAAATATTCTTCCGTGAGGTGAAACAATGGACAACTATAACAAAGCTTTTCAAAACCTAGAGCATCCATTCGCATGGCTTGATTTGGATGCGCTGAATCACAATATTAATTTCGTCAACAAAAGCTGTGGTGATAAGCAAGTAAGGATTGCCACAAAATCAATCCGTTCGGTGGAAGCGTTGCAGCTGATTGCAAAACGCCTGCACCATTTCGCGGGTTATATGACGTTTACGGCGAATGAATCCCTGTTTTTATTCGAAAAAGGCTTGGACCAACTACTCATTGGCTATCCGGTGTACGAGGAACTGGCCATTACCAAGCTTGTGGAATGGGTGAAAAAGGGGAAGTCGCTGACGTTTATGGTCGACCATGTGCAGCAAGCCACGCTACTTAACACGATTGCAAGGAAAGCCCGTGTGACGCTAGAAGTTTGTGTCGACATTAACGTATCAACCGATTTTAAAGTACTGTATTTCGGTTCTAAGCGTTCGCCAATTACTGATTTTGCGAAGCTGGATGACTTGTTGAAACAACTCAAAACCCTACCATACATCAAAATTACGGGTGTGATGGCATATGATGCACAAATTGCTGGGGTGGCCGATCAAACGCCGAATTACTTTGGGGCAAAGGGCGCGCTCATTCGCACATTGAAAAAGCAGTCTGTACAAAAAATTACAGCGCTACGTCAGTTTGCCGTCGCTCATGTGAAAAGTATGGCAGACGTGAAATTTGTCAATGCAGGGGGCTCCGGCAGCATGCGTTGGTGCAGTAAACAGCGCGATGTGACAGAAATTACAGTCGGCTCGGCATTTTTTGCACCTGCATTATTTGATCATTACGAAAGTCTACAGCTTCAACCAGCAGCCGGCTTTGCGCTCCGTGTGACGCGGAGGTTTGCAGATGACATAGTTGTCTGTCATGGTGGTGGTTATTCGGCTTCAGGCGCAGCAGGGTCGGACCGTTTGCCGGTGTTCTTACAGCCAGAACGTTTTGCACTTCTACCATTAGAAGGCGCGGGGGAGGTACAAACGCCGATTCAAGTAAAACAAGGACAAGTTACGATTGGTGACACGGTGTATATGCGCCACGCCAAAGCAGGCGAACTTTGTGAACGATTCCAAGTGTTACATACCATTGAAGATGGTCACTACAAAGGACCAATGAAAACGTATCGGGGGGAAAATCAATGTTTTCTATAAACAAATGGAAAAATGGACAAAAGTGGACGAACTGGTCAGGGAGCTATCTTTCTTATCCAAGTGCCTATTACGCACCAAATTCAATAGAAGAAGTTTGCGACATTGTGAAAGACCATGCGCTCCTAAAACGTACGATTCGTGTAACAGGTGCCGCGCATTCGTTTAGCCCGGTTGCGTTACCAGAACAAACGGCGTTGTCCTTGCACAATATGCGCGGGCTGATTGAAGTAGATAAGGAAAATCAAACGGCAACCTTTTGGGCAGGTACGTACTTATATGAAGTCGGACCACTTCTCGCTAAGTACGGATTTGCGCTTAGTAATATGGGCGATATTCAACAGCAAACGCTGGCTGGCGCGATTTCCACAGGAACACATGGGACAGGTCTTACATTTGGCTCATTTTCATCGATGGTGACGAAATGGGGCTTTGTAAATGGTTTAGGGGAGTATACCGAGCATGTGCGCGGTGCCGATGCCTTATCAGAAAGCTTACATGTGTCTGTCGGGATGCTTGGGATTTTAGTGAAGGTGACGATCAAAGTCGTGCCGCTCTACAGCCTCGCCTATACTTCAGAGCGTAGTAATTTTTATAGTGAGGTGGCATTGTTGCAGCAAACAATTCGTGCGCATCGTAATGTCGAATGGTTTTATTTTCCGGGTAGCGAGCATATTCAAGTAAAGAAGATGGAGGCCGTGGCACCTATTGACCAGCCGAAATTCGAAAAATACGCCGATCAAGTAAAAGTACAGGCGTTAGAAAACGGGCTATTTTATGTGGCATCAGAGCTGTGTAAATACGTCCCGAAGGCAAGCTTAGCGGTTAGTAAGCTCGCATCAAAGGTTGTAGGCGGTGAGGCACGTACGGGAAAAAGCTACGAAATTTACCCATCACCTCGTAGTGTAAAGTTTGTCGAAGCAGAATATGCCGTGCCACTTACTAAGCTTGAAGCATGCATCGAAGAGGTACACACGATGTTTACTGAGCAAAAGTTTGATGTTCATTTTCCAATTGAAATTCGTACAACAGCAGGGGAGCCCGGTTACCTGAGCCCAACGCAAGGACAGGAATGTGCGTTCATTGCATTTCATATGTATAAAGGAATGAACGAAGGGCCGTATTTTGATTGGGTGCATGAAACCATGAAGAAATATAACGGTCGTCCGCATTGGGGAAAAATCAATCGCTACAACAAAGACAACATCGATACGTATTATCCAAACGCCCAAAAATTTAATGAAACTCGTCAACAGCAAGATCCAGCCAATGTATTTTTGACGCATTATTTCCGTAACATCTTTATGTATCACTAGAAAATTGAGGGATTTGAAATAAATATTTTAAAAATTCAAATTTTCGAAAAATAGTAATAAAACAGCAAAAGTATGCAACAGTGACGATGAAAGCGATTTCAAGGTGAGTGAACTTTTTGAATTGTATAAAAAATTCAAAAAATAGTGTTGACGTACTAGGTAAATCCGTACTATGATAACAACAATTTAGTACACCACTTCACGAAACATCACAGCGATGTCAGTTTTCATGTGAAGCACGTTCGACACTTACAAAATGAAAAGTTCGAATATTTCGACCTTAGTCGAAAAGATCCATTAAAAGATACAGCGAGAGTAAATGCATTACGTTGAGGGGCGTTAAAAATGAGAAGTGATATGATTAAAGTTGGGGTTGACCGAGCTCCACACCGTAGTCTTTTATACGCTACTGGTAAAGTAAAGGCGAAAGATTTAGAGAAGCCATTCATCGGGGTTTGTAATTCTTACATTGATATTATTCCTGGCCACGTTCACTTACGCGAATTCGCGGACGTTGTAAAAGAGGCCATTATTGAAGCGGGTGGGATTCCATTCGAATTTAACACAATTGGCGTAGATGATGGCATTGCGATGGGACACATCGGGATGCGCTACTCATTACCATCACGCGAAATTATCGCAGATGCAGCTGAAACCGTAATTAACGCACACTGGTTAGACGGTGTGTTCTACATTCCAAACTGTGACAAAATCACACCAGGGATGTTAATGGCGGCGGTTCGTACAAACGTACCATCTGTATTCGTATCAGGTGGCCCAATGGAGGCTGGTATATCGTCAACAGGTAAAACACTTTCATTAACAAGCGTTTTCGAAGGGGTCGGCGCACATAAAGCCGGTACGATGACAGCAGAGGAACTACTTGATATTGAAAACAACGCATGTCCAACATGTGGCTCATGCTCAGGGATGTTCACAGCGAACTCAATGAACTGTTTAATGGAAATGCTTGGTTTAGCATTACCGGGTAACGGTACAATTGTTGCAACGAGCGACAAGCGTAAAGAATTAATCTACGAAGCTGCGAAACATTTAGTCCGTATGATTAAAGAAGACGTAAAGCCTCGTGATATCGTAACAAAAGAAGCAATTGACGATGCATTCGCGCTAGATATGGCAATGGGGGGTTCTACAAACACAGTACTCCACACTTTAGCAATCGCAAACGAAGCAGAAATCGATTACAACATTGAAGATATTAACAAAGTCGCAGAGCGTGTACCGTATTTAGCGAAAATTATGCCAGCATCGGATATTTCGATGGATGACATCGCCAAAGCAGGCGGCGTGCAAGCGATTATTAATGAATTAACAAAAATTCCAGGTGCGATTCACCCAGACCGTCCAACGATTGCTGGTGTGAGCATGCGTGAACTTGTAAGTGATTATGAAATCTCAAACGACAAGGTCATTCGCACAAAGGATAATCCATATAGCCCAGTCGGTGGTTTATCCGTATTATTCGGAAACATCGCACCAGAAGGGTCAGTTATTAAAGTAGGGGCCGTTGATCCTTCGATTAAGAAGTTTGTTGGCGAGGCAATCGTCTTCAACTCTCAAGAAGAAGCACAAGAGGCAATTGACGCAGGCGTTGTTCGTGAAGGGCATGTCGTAGTCATTCGTTATGAAGGGCCAAAAGGTGGTCCAGGGATGCCAGAAATGCTAGCACCAACGTCAGCAATTCAAGGGCGCGGGTTAGGAACGAAAGTCGCACTAATCACAGACGGACGTTTCTCAGGTGCATCACGTGGTATTTCAATCGGTCATATTTCTCCAGAAGCAGCTGAAGGCGGTCCAATCGCGTTAGTAAACAACGGAGATACAATCGAAATTGACTTACCAAGCCGTACAATCAATCTATTAGTAGACGACGCAGAGCTTGAAACGCGCCGTGCAGGGTTACCTGTATTTGAACCAAAAATTAAACGCGGCTGGTTAGCTCGTTACTCAGCATTAGTAACGAATGCTTCTAAAGGCGGCGTCATGAAAATCTAGTTTGAAAAATTAAATCGTCAAATCGTTGATGAGGTTAAAGGTTACAGAGTCTTGTATTTACCAGAGAGCCGGTAGTGGTGGAAGCCGGCGATACAACTGTATCCGACATCCCCTCGGAGTGAGCTATTAAACGCGTAAGCCATTAGATAGCTCCGGGCATAGTCGAAGTGCTCGTTATTAATGAACCAGTGCACAGTAGCCAGTTGCACAGCTTTCTCATATGAAAGCTACGGCTACTGTGGTCAACACGGTTCGCGAGGTAGCAAAGTTAAACCGGATGCTTTTATTAAAAGCACCGATTTAGAGAGCTATAAACAAGGGTGGTACCATGAAAAGTCTTTTTCATCCCTACGTAAGAGTATTTCTTTTGCGTGCGGAGAAAAGGCTTTTTCTTTTTATGCAAATTTCCAATTTAAAATAGATTTAACAAGAAGGAAGGAGAATTTTACATGAGTGCAAATGTTTCAGCGAGTCAGGAAATTGAACCACAAGAACAACCAGAAGCACAAAAAATTAAAAAACCGCGTGATGGTGCTGATATTTTAGTTCAAGCGTTACACGATCAAGATGTAGATATTATTTTTGGTTACCCAGGTGGGGCTGTTCTTCAAATTTATGATGCGATTTATCGCAACCCAATTCGCCATATCCTTACTCGTCATGAGCAAGGGGCCATTCACGCAGCAGAAGGTTATGCACGTGTTATGAACAAACCGGGTGTTGTCATCGCAACATCAGGACCAGGTGCAACAAACTTAGTAACAGGAATTGCCGATGCGATGATCGACTCGATTCCACTGGTAATTTTCACAGGTCAGGTTGCGACGTCAGTTATCGGAACAGACGCGTTCCAAGAAGCCGACATTATGGGGATTACAACGCCAATCACAAAGCACAACTATCAAGTGCAAGATGTGCGTGACATTCCGCGCATTATTAAAGAAGCGTTCCATATTGCCAACACAGGTCGTAAAGGGCCCGTATTAATCGATTTCCCAAAAAATATTTCACAAACGGTGTTTCAAGATGATATTAAAACACCAGACGATATTTACTTACCGGGCTATCAACCAACAACAAAGCCGAACTACCTACAAATTCAAAAGGCGATTCAAGCACTTGGCTTAGCGAAAAAACCATTAGTTCTTGCTGGAGCGGGCGTATTATTCGCCGATGCACGCGAGCAATTAACTGAATTTATAGAAAAATATAACTTACCAGTAGTCAATACGCTTTTAGGTCTTGGTAGTATTCACGGTGATCACGAGCAGTTCTTCGGCATGGCCGGGATGCACGGCTACGCAACAGCAAATGATGCCATTACAAAGGCTGACTTACTAATCAACATCGGCGCACGCTTTGATGACCGCTTAACAGGGAACTTAGCAACATTTGCTCCGAACGCAACGATCATTCATATCGATATTGATCCAGCAGAAATCGGTAAAAATGTGCCAACAGATATTCCAATCGTAGCGGATGCAAAAGAAGCATTATATGCATTCCTGAAAAAAGATTTCCAAGGTCCTGATACAACCGACTGGATGAACTACTTAAAAGACAGCCGTGAAAAGTATCCATTATGGTACGAGGATGCAGGTGAGGAAATTTTACCGCAGCAGGCAATGGAAATTATCCACCGTTTAACAGACGGTGAAGCGATTGTGACAACAGACGTTGGGCAGCACCAAATGTGGGCAGCTCAGTACTACCGCTTAAACAATCCACATGGTTGGGTAACTTCTGGTGGCTTAGGCACAATGGGCTTCGGTTTCCCAGCAGCAATCGGCGCACAATTTGCAAAACCTGAGAAGAAAGTTATCTCTATTGTAGGGGATGCCGGCTTCCAAATGACAAACCAAGAGCTTGCGTTATTAAAAGAATTCAACTTACCAGTAAAAGTAGTCATCCTAAACAACAGCTGTTTAGGCATGGTACGTCAGTGGCAAGAAACATTCTATGAAGAGCGCTATTCACAAAGCTTAATGCCAATCCAGCCTGACTTTGTCAAGTTAGCAGAAGCATATGGTGTCAAAGGGGTTCGCATTGAAAAGCTATCAGAAGCAGAGGAATTATTTGCAGAAGCACTAAATTCAGATGAGCCAGTCGTAATTGACTGCCGCATCAAACAGCTAGTGAGTGTATTCCCAATGGTAGCTCCAGGTAAAGGATTACATGAAATGATTGGAGTGAAAAAACCATGAAACGTGTTATCACTGTAACCGTTATTAACCAAAGTGGTGTATTAAACCGCGTGACTGGTTTATTAATGAAGCGTCAATTCAACATCGAATCGATTACGGTAGGTCAATCTGAGCAAGCAAACTTCTCGAAAATGACCTTCATCGTAAATGTTAAAGATGAAAGCAAAATTGAACAGTTGATCAAACAACTGTCAAAACAAATTGACGTATTAAAAGTCAATGATATTACTGAAAAAGCAATCGTGCTACGTGAATTAGCGTTAATCAAAGTCGTATCACCACCAAACTTACGCTTAGAAATGAACGCGATTGTTGAACCATTCCGCCCACAAGTCGTGGACACATCGAAAAATGTTGTGACATACGAAGTGGTCGGACATCCAGAAAAAATTGATGCCTTCATCGACTTAATTCGCCCATACGGCATTAAAGAATTAACACGTACAGGCGCAACAGCAGCAATTCGCGAAGCCCAAAAAGTAGAAGGCCCGCAGCTGTCGATTTTAAAATAGTTATCCATACGGGGCGGAGGATGTCATCCAATGCCCGTATTTCAAAAAAATAAAACACTTAACTTATTGGAGGAAATGAAAATGTCTAAAATGTATTATGAAAACGAAATCAACGAACAGGTATTACAAGGTAAAAAAATCGCGATCATCGGGTATGGTTCTCAAGGCCATGCACATGCGCTTAACTTAAAAGAATCAGGTTTTGATGTAGTAGTAGGTATCCGTCCAGGTAAATCATACGATGCAGCTAAAGAAGATGGTCTTGATGTTAAAACTGTAGCAGAAGCAGCAGCTGAAGCAGATGTAATCCAAATCTTACTTCCAGATGAGCGTCAAAAAGCAGTTTACGAAGCAGAAATCGCGCCACACTTAACAGCTGGTAAAGCATTAATGTTCGCACACGGCTTCAACGTTCACTTCGGTCAAATCACACCACCAGCAGACGTAGACGTATTCTTAGTTGCGCCTAAAGGTCCTGGTCACTTAGTTCGTCGTCAATTCACAGAAGGCGCTGGCGTACCTGGTTTATTCGCAATTCACCAAGATGCAACAGGTTCTGCACGTGACTTAGCACTTGCTTACGGTAAAGGAATTGGTTCAGCTCGTGGTGGTTTACTTGAAACTACATTCGCTGAAGAAACAGTTACAGACTTATTCGGTGAGCAAGCAGTACTTTGCGGTGGTACAACAGAGCTTGTGAAAGCAGGTTTTGAAACATTAGTAGAAGCAGGTTACCAACCAGAACTTGCTTACTTCGAAACAATGCACGAATTAAAATTAATCGTTGACCTAATGTTCGAAGGTGGTATGGCAACAATGCGCTACTCAATCTCAGATACAGCTGAGTGGGGAGACTATGTATCAGGTCCACGTATCATCGACGCTTCAGTTAAAGCGCGCATGAAAGACGTATTAACAGACATCCAAGACGGTACATTCGCTAAACGTTGGATCGAAGAAAATGAAACGGGTCGTCCAGAATATACAAAATTCAAAGAAGCTGGTGCTAACCACCAAATCGAAGAAGTGGGCGCAAAATTACGTGCGATGATGCCATTCATCAACCAAGGCAAGCAAAAGGTTACAGTGAAATAATATGCGAAAAATTGACATTTTTGATACAACATTGCGCGACGGAGAGCAATCAGCCGGTATTAACTTAAATACCGCTGAAAAGCTTGAAATCGCTAAGCAGCTAGAGCGTTTAGGTGTCACAATTATTGAGGCGGGATTCCCTGCCTCATCTCCTGGTGATTTAGAGGCGGTATCATTAATTGCCAAAACGGTGAAAAACTCGATCGTTACAGGTTTAGCACGTGCGGTTAAAAGTGATATCGATGCGGTTTGGGAAGCGATTAAGCATGCACAGCAACCACATGTACATACATTTATCGCAACAAGCCCAATCCATATGGAATACAAACTAAAGAAAAATCCAGATGAAGTTGTTGAGCAAGCAGTCGCAGCCGTGAAATATGCCAAAGAGAAATTCTCTTTAGTTGAATTTTCTGCTGAGGATGCCTTCCGCTCAGACAAAGAATTTTTAGTTCGCATTTGCCAAGAGGTCATCAAAGCAGGTGCGACAACAATCAACATTCCCGATACAGTTGGCTACGCGTCACCTGATGAGTACGGGGCACTGTTTAGCTATTTACGTGAAAACGTCATTGGCTCAGAAAACATTAAGTTCTCTGCACACTGCCACGACGATTTAGGAATGGCGGTTGCGAACTCTCTTGCAGCGGTTCAAAACGGGGCCGACCAAGTAGAATGTACGATTAACGGAATCGGTGAACGTGCCGGTAACGCCGCTTTAGAAGAAATTGGTGTTGCACTTCATATCCGTAAAGACTTCTACGGAGTTGAATCGGGTCTAAACTTAAAGGAAATTAAGCGTACATCACAAATGGTTAGCCGTTTAACGAATGTATTAATCCAGCCAAACAAAGCAGTTGTCGGGAAAAATGCATTCGCCCATGAATCAGGTATCCACCAAGATGGCGTCTTAAAAAATCCTGAAACGTACGAAATCATCTCACCTGCATTAGTTGGTGAAGACGAGGTGCCTTTAGTATTAGGTAAGCACTCTGGTCGTGCTGCATTCCGTGATCGTGCGGAAACAATGGGCTTCCAGTTATCGGATGATAAATTAAACAAAGCATTCGCCGAGTTCAAAAAACTAGCGGACCGCAAAAAAGAAGTGACCGAAGAAGACTTAACAACGATTTTAACCGAGCAACAAGTGTCCACAGAAAACGTGCCACTATTCGAATTAAAATCCGTACAAGTGCAATACGGTACAGAAAATATCCCAACAGCGACAGCTTCGGTTGTCACACCTGAAGGCGATATTAAAACACTTGCCGCAACAGGCTCTGGTTCAGTAGAAGCCATCTTCAATACATTAGAGCAGCTCGTAAACGGCACAGTGAACATTTTAGATTACCGCGTACAATCAGTAGGTAAAGGGCGCGACGCACTAGGGGAAGCCGTTATTAACTTAAAATATAATGGCTATACATCAACTGGTCGCGACGCAGCACAAGACGTACTAGAAGCGTCAGCAAAAGCCTACCTAAACGCGATTAATCGCCACATAATCCAGCAGTATGTTCGCAACGAGCAAGCTGTGACAAACTGATTCTTTATTGCAAAAACTAAGCTTTGTATTGAGTAAATCTTAGTTGATTGGAGTGTAGGGTCGACTCCTGCGGGAACAGCACGACGCCTGAGACTACAGGCTCAGGCCGTGCCCGCGGAAAGCGTACCCGAAACGGAAATCAACGGGTTCTAGTACAAAGCTTCTACTACAAGTAATTTCACGTCGAAAGAAAGGTGTTTTTCAAATGGAAAAGAAAATTACAGTACTACCAGGTGATGGCATTGGTCCAGAAGTTGTTGCAAGTGCAGTAAAAGTACTACAAGTAATCGGGAAGCGTTTCAACCACACGTTTCATTTAGACTATGCGTTAATTGGCGGTGCAGCAATCGATCAACACAACAACCCACTACCAGATGAAACAATCGAAAAATGTGAAGCGAGCGATGCGATTTTATTAGGCGCAGTTGGCGGACCAAAATGGGATAACAACCCACCAGAGTTGCGTCCAGAAAAGGGCTTATTACGCATTCGTAAACACTTCGACTTATTTGCCAATTTACGTCCGGTAAAAGCATTCCCAAGTTTACTTGCGTCTTCTCCATTAAAACGTGAAGTTGCGGAAAACGTAGACTTAATGATCGTCCGCGAATTAACAGGAGGGCTTTACTTCGGAGAGCCACGTAAGAAAACAGATGCAGGTGCTATTGATACATGTGTGTATTCACGAGTGGAAATCGAGCGAATCGTAGACAATGCCTTCGAATTAGCAAGACTTCGCCGCGGCAAACTTTGCTCAGTAGACAAAGCAAACGTACTCGATACGTCACGTTTATGGCGTGAAATTGTTGAAGAAAAGAAAAAGCAGTACCCAGATGTAGAAACAGAACATAACCTGGTGGACTCAGTAGCAATGAAGCTGATCACAAACCCAGGTCACTATGATGTAGTCGTAACAGAAAACTTATTCGGCGACATTTTAAGTGATGAAGCATCTGTTATTACAGGTTCTTTAGGTGTATTACCTTCTGCATCAATTCGCGGCGACAACTTCGGCCTTTATGAGCCAGTACACGGCTCAGCACCAGAAATCGCAGGTCAAGGTGTTGCAAACCCTGCCGCTACAATTCTTTCTGTAGCGATGCTATTACAATACTCATTTGGCTTAAAAGAAGAAGCAGCAGAAATCGAACGCGCCGTAACAGCCGTATTCGACGATGGCTATTTCACAAAAGACCTAGCACAAGAACATACACGTGCATTGTCAACACAAGAATGGACAGAGAAAGTACTAAACGAAATCGATGCAAGCTTCGTTTCGGATAGTATTATGATTTCATATAATTAAGGAACGGTGAAGACTATGGGGAAAAATATCATTGAAAAAGTGTGGGAACAACACGTCGTACATCGTGAAGATGGCAAGCCAGATTTACTATATATCGATTTACACTTAATTCATGAAGTAACAAGCCCGCAAGCGTTCGAGGGACTACGCTTAGCTGGCCGCAAAGTGCGTCGTACAGACCTGTGCTTTGCAACAATGGATCATAACGTACCAACAAAAAACTTACCAACAATTAACGACCCAATCGCGAAAAAGCAAATCATGACACTTGCTGAAAACGCAAAAGAGTTCGGTATTGAGCTAGCAGACATCGGCCATCCAGACCAAGGGATTGTTCACGTAATTGGGCCTGAGCTAGGATTAACACAGCCAGGGAAAACAATCGTTTGTGGTGACTCACATACAGCGACACATGGTGCATTCGGTGCAATTGCATTTGGTATCGGTACATCAGAAGTAGAACACGTATTATCAACACAAACGCTATGGCAATTAAAGCCACCAACAATGGAAATCCGTGTCAACGGTGACCTTGGTGTTGGCGTAACGGCGAAGGATATCATTTTAGCGATTATCGCAAAATGGGGCATTGGCGTAGGTACAGGGCATATCGTCGAGTACACAGGCGAAGCCATTCGTAAGCTGTCAATGGAAGAGCGTATGACGATTTGTAATATGTCAATCGAAGCTGGCGCAAAAGCTGGTTTAATCTCACCTGACGAAACAACGGTGGAATTCCTACGTGGTCGTCGTCACGCACCAAAAGGCGAGACGTTTGAAGAAGCCGCGAAGTATTGGTTAAGTCTTGCATCAGACGCAGACGCAACGTATGATGTGGTGCTTGAAATTGACGCAGCAGATATCGAACCAATCGTGACTTGGGGCACAAACCCCGCAATGGGTGTTGGCGTATCACAAACGGTACCAACAGCAACTGATTACGATAGTGAAACAGACCGTCAAGCGTTAGAAAAAGCGCTTCAATACATGGATTTACAAGAAGGTCAAAAAATTACCGATATCGAAGTGCAACATGTCTTTATCGGCTCTTGTACAAACTCACGTATTAACGACCTGCGCGCAGCAGCAGAAATCGTCAAGGGTGAAAAGCTAGCAAAAGGTGTAACAGGCATTGTTGTACCGGGTTCTTGGTCAACGAAAAAGCAAGCAGAAGAAGAAGGCTTACATGAAATCTTCCTAGCTGCAGGCTTTGAATGGCGCGAATCAGGCTGCTCGGCTTGTTTAGGGATGAACGAAGACGTGATTCCTTCAGGCGAGCGCTGTGCATCGACATCAAACCGTAACTTCGAAGGACGTCAAGGCGCGGGTGCTCGTACGCACTTAGTATCACCAGCAATGGCAGCAGCAGCGGCAATTCATGGTCGTTTCGTAGACGTTCGTCAACTACAAAAGCAAGAGGCGTAAGGAGAGATTGTATGGAACCGATTAATATCGTGAACAGCATTTACGCGCCACTAGATCGCAAAAATGTTGATACTGACCAAATTATATCAAAAGAATTTTTAAAACGAATTGAACGTACAGGCTTTGGCGAGTTCGTATTCTATCACTGGCGCTTTGATAAGGACGGTAACCCAAATGCGGACTTCATTTTAAATAAGCCAGCTTATAAAACAGCAGAAATCTTAGTTGCGCAAGATAACTTTGGCTGCGGTTCATCACGTGAGCACGCACCATGGGCAATTTTAGACTACGGCTTCCGTGTCGTGATTGCACCGTCTTTCGCAGACATTTTCCACAATAACTGCTTCAAAAACGGCATTTTACCGATCAAGCTAACAGAAGCAGAGTGCGACGAGCTCCTTGAAAAAGGCTTAGCCGAAGCACAAGCAATCGAAGTAAACCTACAACAACAAACCGTGACGACAGGCTATGGTAAAACATATACATTTACCATTGACCCGTACTACAAAGAGATGCTACTAAACGGCTGGGATGAGATTTCGTTGACATTTAAATACGACGAGCAAATCACAGCATATGAAAGCAAACGTGTCGCGTATTAATTGAATATATAATAGAAGAAACTAGATTAGAGGCATCTGCTTTTAATCTAGTTTTTTCCATAAATTACTATATTGTTGCTTGTACAGTAGAATGTTATAATTTGTTGTAATAGTGTAATTGGGATTAGGAGGGGTGTTGTGAATAATTTTTGGGGCATTTTTGGTGTAATTGTTGTCGTTTTATTAATTATTGGTTTTATCATGAGCTATTGGATGTATATCGTTGGTGCTATTGCGGCATTTTTCGGTGTGAAATGGTTGCTGAAATATAATAAGGAACAGCAATTACAAAAAATCGCGCTAGAGGAACGTAGACGTGAATTAGAACATCAATCAACGCTTGAGTTTAAAATGAAACGTTTATTAGAACTTGCAAAATATGATACAAAAAATTTAAATGTGCGTCACGCATATAAAACGAAGTCCGCATTAAATTTACAGGATTACTGGCATAAATATTTGGATTTACGCGCAAAACTTGCTTTGAATGATACGAATACATATCGTGAAGAAGGTGTCATCGATTTAATGTGCGATGAGCTGTTAAATCGTTTAGATAATGCGGAATATGAAACAACCGATGAGATCAAGAAGGAATTTATTGAGTCGAATTTAACGCCACTGTTACGAGATGTTGTCGATATTATGGATGGGATTAGTCCTGAAATGACCATAAATATTGACGCATATCAGTTGTTAAAAGCTAAGTAAAAGACAAGTACCACTTTTATATGAGACAAGCTCCCCATAGGCTAGACAGATTAAAGTTGAATCTGTTTAGCCAGTGGGGAGTTTTTTTCTGAAATTATGTTTTGACAATAATTGAATCTTTTGATCGTGTTAAATAGTCCTTGTCGGAGAAATTAGCATGTTGCCGACTTAGCTCCGCATAGCTTCATTACTGAATAACAGCGATGTAGTTTCAAATTGATCCTATGGCATAGGTTCGGTATAAATGCAATGCCAATGTTAGCTCTAAAAACTGGTCTGGGTTATTTAACGAGCGCATCGTCAGTTGCTCAATACGCTGTAATCGGTGATAGAGCGTGTTTTGATGAATATGCAGCTGTTCGGATGCTTTTGTAATCGAGCGATTGTGTACAATGTAGCATTGTAACGTTTGCAGTAAAATCGTATCCTTTTGCATAGTTAACGGGGCCAATACTTGCGAAACAAAGTGCTGGATATCACTACTTGTTTGCTTGGCAAATAGCCGATTAATGCCGATTTCCTCATAGCAATTTATCGCAATGTTCGTACCTTGCTTTTGGTGATGGCATAGTGCGTGCTCACTTTCTGTAAAGCTAGCCGCTATCTGTAATAAGTTATCCTGAATGGTACCCACGCCAATTGTGATAAGCTGCTGGTGAAATTGTAACCAGCTCTCAAGAATAGTCGGTAAACGTTGCACTAACGATTCACGAAACGTTTCATTTCCTTGTACGACCCAAACAACCTGATCGCTTTGCGTAAAGATAAACGGATGTGAAGGGTAGTAATGTGTTAAATGCTCTATAAATTGCATCACATGCCAGTTTGTGAAATGGCTAAATTTCATGACGACACAAAAAGTAGGCTCATAAACGGCCAACTGTAAATCCTCATAGCGCGGATCAAGTAGCGGTGCTTGCCCAGCTAAAAGATGCTGAAATAATTCAAAGCGTTCCTTATAGCTAATCTGGCTTTTTGCTTGAAATTGAATTGCCTTTAACGCTAAACTGATGCCCGCATTTTCTATAATTCGTTTTTCAGAAGCTTCAATAGGCTCTGTTGTTGTGAATAACAGATAGCCAAAAATTTGCTGCTCATTTTTAACAGGATATATATATGTTTGTTCATAAAGAGTGTGGATGCCAGGTACAGTAATCGTTTTTAATTGATTTAATACAGCGTTTTCAGGAAAAGTATCACGGTCAAGTAAATTGACATAGTGAACGGGGTGCCCCAAGAGACGCGTCGTTTGCTCTAAAATGAGCGCCTCGTCAGCATTTTGAAACGTCAGCTTTAAAAATAGCTGATGAATCTCGTTATTTTGAACGTAATCAAAGTTCAACTGTTCGATTTGTTCATAGGCTTCAGCATTTTTTAAGGCAACTGCTGCCTGAGATGCAAAGCTTTTTAATAGCTGTAAATCTCGATTTTGGAAAGGCATTTTATTCGAATACTGATGCACAATCATAATGCCAAATTTTCTTGTATCTGAAAAGATCGGCACGGCCATTGTTAACAAGTTTTTTGAAGGGTTTCTACTAAGTGCATGTTCAAGCGCTTCCGCATTGTCTTTTGTAACATTCCACATAATCTTGAGCGCGGCATTTAGGTCATAGATGCCAGACGTCCCTGTTTCAAATGTATAACCCGCGATTCCTTCACCGCTAGAAGGTGCATAGTTATAGATGGCATCAGTTGTCCCTTTTTTCGCAACCGTAAATAAACGCTGCTTTGTGTTGTCATACAACATCACGAAGCCACGGTCGATGGACGGGATGGCCTCAAGGGAATAATCAATGATTTTTTGGAGCAACGGCTTAATTTTTAAATCGGAATTGAGCGCAATCATAATTTCGGAAGTAGCAAGCTGCTGCTCCTGCTGCTTCATGTACAACTGCTCGAAAAAGATTTTTTCAGCTTGAAGTTGAATATTTGTTTCATCTATCCCTCTTAAATCAAGTGAAATTTGACAAAAAACGACGTATCGCTCAGGAAGAGAAGTTTCAAATGTCGAAGAAAAAAACCCTGTGCGCGTATCAAAAACATTTTTTGATGGAAGCGTCTCCACAATGGTAGGTGTCCCACTAAATAAAAACCATTCATTTGTAGCGCTGTAAATGTAAAACGTGCAATAATGCTGTTCTATTTTAATGTGCTTTTGTCCACTCAGAAAAGACACACTCCTTTACTTCTCCGTATTTTAGAACTTCCCACAATTCCATTCTACTAAAATTGTAACTTATTCCAATGAAATTGTCTTATATTTTTCGTAATATTTAGATAATTAAAAGGAGGCGATTACATGGAAAGTACATTAAAAAATAGAAGTACTTGGATAATGGTTGTATTGTATTTTGGATGGATTGTATCTTATGTAGATCGAACGGCGATTACACTTGCGTTAACAAGTATTGGTTCGGATTTAACTCTGACTGCTACACAGCTCGGCTTTGTGCTCAGTGCGTTTTTCATGGGGTATGCACTCATGCAAATTCCTGGTGGTTGGTTGGCTGACCGCTTTGGTATTATAAAAATTTTAATCATTGCCGTTGCTTTTTGGTCCGTTTTCACTGCGTTTACGGGCTTAGCTTGGTCACTAGTTGTTTTAATACTGATTCGCTTTTTATTTGGAATCGGCGAGGGTGGCTATCCTGCTGCAAGTACAAAGGCAATCGCCACTTATTATGAGAAATCACAGCGTACAAAGGCGCAATCTACGATGATGTCATCAAATATGGTGGGGGCAGCACTGGCACCGATTATTTGTGCACCGTTACTCATCGTGTTTGGCTGGCGTACTGTATTTTTCATTATTTCGGCACTTGGGATTATTTTTATCATCGGTTTGCTGTATTTCACACGTAATGCAAAGACCTACATTGAAGAACAACAAGACAAACCAAAGGGCTCGTTTAAGGCCGTTTTAACGAATCCGTATCTTGTAAAAGTACTAATGATTTTCTTCTTTGTGAATCTAGCGAGCTGGGGCTTAAGCTCTTGGATGCCAACGTATTTAATGCAGGAGCACAATATTAATATGGCGAGTATCGGCATTGTTGCGGCGATTCCTGCATTATTTGCAGCGGTTGGCATGATTATTAGTGGGCGTATCATTACAACACTAGGTGCAAAATCAAAGTATGGTGTCATTTTAGGAACGTCTGTTTTAGCGATTGCGCTTATTTTAATGGCAAATACCACTTCGATTGTGTTAATTATTGTGTATCAATGTGTGGCGTTCTCATTTATGTCATTCGTGAGCGCATTTATTTTCACAACACCACACCGTGTGGTAGAAGAAAGCAATGTGGCGACGGCATTTGGCATTGTCAATTTTGGAGGACAGGCTGCAGGGATTTTAGCACCTACAATTATGGGCTATTTAATTACCGCATCAGGTGGCTCATTTAATACATCATTTATTTTCTTAGCAATTGTATGTGGGATAGCGGCTTGTATTGCGATGCTGTTACCTGTAAAGAAAACAGAAGTAGAAGAAATTCAATTGAAAGTTGTGGAGGGGTAACATGAAACAGCAATTATTTACGTTAATGGAGCAACAGGAAGCAACATTTGCAAAAATGGCGAAGGCAATTTGGAATCACCCACAAGTGGGCTATGAGGAAACCTATGCATTTGAGCTACAAAAAAACTTTTTATCTGAGCAAGGCTTTACGATTTCAACAGGTAGCGGTGGTGTCGAAACGGCATTTGTGGCGCAGTGGGGAACAGGTACACCGATAATCGGTTTATTAGGGGAGTTTGATGCATTACCAGGCTTAAGCCAAGAGACAACTGTAACACAAACACCAATTATAGCGGGTGGTCCAGGCCATGGCTGCGGGCATAATTTACTTGGCACAGCTGGTGTCGAGGCAGTGGTGGCATTGAAGCAGCTAATGGAAAGGGGAAATATTGCAGGGACTATTCGTTATTACGGCTGTCCTGCGGAGGAATTATTATCAGGAAAATCGTATATGGCACGCGACGGTGTGTTTGATGATTTAGATATCGTTTACACATGGCATCCAGGAACATTTAATATGGCAGTGCATCCGTCAATGCAGGCGTTAACAGGGGTGGAATTTTTCTTTCATGGTCGTACAGCACATGCAGCCGCCTCACCACATTTAGGACGTAGTGCACTTGACGGTGTTGAAATTATGAATGTTGGGGCCAATTATTTACGTGAGCATGTGCCAGAAGGATCGCGTATTCATTATCAAATTACGAACGGTGGTTTGGCGCCAAACATCGTACCAGAAGATGCAAGTGTGTATTACTTCCTGCGCGGTGCAAGTCGTGATGCAGTAGACGATTTACTGCTCCGCTTAATCCGTGTGGCAGAAGGGGCAGCACATATGACGGAAACGTCGGTGCACTGGAAAATCCGTTCTGGCTGCTACGACTCGCTGCCAAACATGACGTTAAACAACCAAATGTACGCACAGTGGCAAGAGCTTCCACCGCTTGAATTTACGGACGAAGAGCAGACGTATGCGAGGGCATTACAGCAATCGATAGATCCGTCTGTTCTAGCGGGGGCAAATCATCAGCTATCTATGATGGGGGTTGATGTTAGCCAAACGTTTATTAAAGAGCAGCTTAATATTCCACAACTGTTCCGTCAATCGATGCCTGGTTCCAGTGATTTAGGTGACGTGTCGTGGATTGCACCCCTAGGACAAGTAACAACAGTATGCGCACCACACGGGGTACAGGTCCACACATGGCAGGCGACGTCGTCATTTGGCACATCAATTGGCATGAAAGGGATGCATTATGCTGCCAAAACAATGGCAGGTGCGGCACTGGATTCGTTGTTAAATCCAGAAGTGATTCAAGAAGCAAAGGCAGAATTTCATCGTTTGCGTGATGGAAAAGACTATGTTTGTGCGATTCCAGCCGATATATTACCGCCGAAGCCAACGCCTGAAAAAGTGTAAGTTTGGCGGATTCGACGGAACAATAAATCCATTAAAAAAGATTCTCGGCAATAATCACGCCGAGAATCTATTACTTATTGTGCTACCCAATGCCCTGTACTTACCTCAACAAGCTTCGTATTCTCCACATCAAAGCGGTTACTTACAAGCTCTTCATCTGTCAGGACCGCACGTTTTTTCTGCTTTTCAATCTGTGGATCAGGAATGGGGATCGAATTCAGCAGCATTTTCGTATACGGGTGCTGTGGGTTACTATACAGTTCTTCACTCTCCGCAAGCTCGACTATTTTCCCACCGTACATTACCGCGACTCGGTCACTAATATGCTTCACCATCGATAAGTCATGAGCGATGAATAAGTACGTTAAGCCTAGGCGTTGCTGCAGGTCTTTTAATAAATCAACAACCTGCTTTTGAATCGACACGTCAAGTGCAGATAAGGGCTCGTCACATACAATAAACTGTGGCTCGACCGCGAGTGCACGGGCAATCCCGATACGTTGACGCTGGCCACCACTAAATTCGTGCGGGTAACGCAGGGCATGCTCCTTATTCAAACCGACAAGCTCTAACAATTCTTCTACGCGAGCGCGGCGCTGTTCTTTTGATTTTGTAAGCTTATGTAAATCAAGTGCTTCACCGATAATATCTAGCACCTTTTTGCGCGGATTTAAGCTTGAATACGGGTCTTGGAAAATAATTTGCATATGGCGACGCATGCTTTTTAGCTCGTTTTTTGTTAAACGGCTAACCGGCACGCCTTTGTACAACACTTCACCGTCCGTTGGTTCATGCAGTTGCAGTAGGGTACGTCCCGTTGTAGACTTCCCAGAACCAGATTCCCCAACAAGTCCAAGCGTTTCCCCAGGATAAATTTGAAACGATAAATCATCAACAGCTTTTAAAACATGGCCTTTTGCACCGTCAAAGTGCTTCGAAATGTTTTTTACTTCAACAAGCGGTACATTGATATTTAAATCAGCGGCTAAATTGGGCATTACTTTCGGTTCTTTTTTTTCATGGAGCTTAGGTAGGGCATTCAATAAACGCTTCGTGTAGTCGTGCTGTGGGTTGGCAAAAATTTCTTCCGTCGTACCTTGCTCGACAACTTCGCCTTCCTTCATTACAATAACTCGGTCACACATGCCGGCAACAACACCTAAATCATGGGTAATTAAAATAATCGATGTCCCGAGCTTTTCTTGCATTTGCTTCATTAACGAAAGAATTTGGGCTTGAATCGTTACGTCAAGCGCGGTTGTTGGTTCATCGGCAATGAGCAGGGAAGGGTTACAAGCAAGTGCCATCGCAATCATGACACGCTGACGCATACCACCGCTAAATTCATGAGGGTATTGATTGTAGCGTTCCTCACTATTTTTGATACCAACAAGCTTTAATAATTCAATCGTTTTCGAACGCGCATCTGCCTTAGATAAACCTTGGTGCTTAATAAGACCTTCTGCAATCTGATCTCCGATGCGAATCGTTGGGTTTGTAGATGTCATCGGATCTTGGAAAATCATACTAATGTCTTTACCGCGAATCGCTTCCATTTGTTTTTCGCTTTGCATGACTAAGTTCTTGCCTTGGAATTCAATCGTACCAGATTTTAAGAACGAAGGTGGGGACGGTAACAAACGCATAATTGAACGGGCTGTCACACTTTTCCCGGATCCTGATTCGCCAACAATTCCGACTGTTTCACCTGCATTTACATGGAAGCTAACACCTTTCACTGCTTCAAATTCTGATTCTTCCATTAAAAATGACACACGTAAATCCTTTACTACCAGTAGTTGTTCACTCATATAGTAATCATCCTTTAAAGTTTTTGAATATTTGATATTGACGAAATGATGTATCTATTTAATAATATACTATACAGGTAGGAATTATACAATATTTACTGCGTTATATTCCTTTCATACAAACATCATCCAAGACTGAGAAATATTGAAAGGAGTGATTTTGTGCGAAGTGACAAAAATCAAGTAGATTTAACACTATTTACAGACAGCTTTCGCAAAAACGCGTCAAAGAAAAGTTACGTAGCCGCGTACTATGTGCTCGGAATTATCGTACACATTTTTTCGTACTTCTATTATGTAATGACAAAAAAGCGTAATACATATGAAGCACGTGCAATTGAACTAAAACAAACGCTGCTCACAGAAGATATGCGCTTGCAGTGGCAGCAGGAATACGAGCAGCAAGAACGTACCAAGGCCCAGTTTTTCAACCAAACGATTGATGAAGCCAAAATACAACAGGTGGCTAAAAAGCTAGCGGAACAAAAAATGCACAAGCAAATCAATCAGGAGCTTACTAAAACAGGCGTTGAAAAAAATACTTATGCGCATTTCTTCACACAACTGTTAAAAAATCCAGCCTTTATTGCGATTAGTTTCATTCCGGCCTTACCAATGTATGTGTTGCTTCTTATTACAAGTAACCCGTTCATCCGTTTTATCTTTGAACGGTTGCTACAAAGTATTTTCGTCATTATTGGGGTGGCGACACTGGTGTTTACGATTTTGTACATCTCGCCATTTGACCCAGCACGCAATTTACTAGGTGTCGAATCAACACCAGAGCAGGTCGCAAACTTTAACAAATTATATGGATTAGATCAGCCGTATCTTGTACAGCTATGGCACTCACTATCTGGGTTGTTTACGTTTGATCTTGGAACGTCGTTTGCCGGGAAGGAAGATGTGACACAAAGCATTTTAAATAAATTCCCTGTGACACTTGAAATTGCGCTGTTTTCATTATTAATGGCGGTGGCGATTGCGATTCCAGTCGGGATTATTTCAGCAGTCCGTCCGAATTCATTTGTTGATTACATCTTTATGTTTATTGCGTTAATTGGACTTTCGATTCCGAGCTTTTGGCAAGGATTAATTTTCATTTTAACGTTCTCACTCGAATTAAAATGGTTCCCAGCGACCTATAACCCGAATAACTGGATGTCACTGGTGCTTCCAATCGTTGTACTTGGAACATCAATCACAGCCTCGATTGCGCGAATGACGCGTTCAAGTATGCTTGAGGTTATTCATGAAGATTACATTATTACCGCGAAAGCGAAGGGCTTATCAGAGCGCAAGGTCATTACAAAGCATGCGATTCGTAATGCGATGATTCCGATTATTACGGTTATCGGCTTACTATTTGGCGGGATGCTTGGTGGTTCAGCGGTAACAGAGAAGGTCTTCAATATTAGCGGGATTGGTAGTTACATTGTCGATAAGCAGTTTATTCCCGATATTCCGGCGATTTTAGGTGGGGTTGTCTATATTGCGATTACCATCTCGATTGTCAATATGCTCATTGATATTTTATACGCGTTCTTTGATCCGCGTATCCGTTCAAAAATGAAAAAGTCTTAGGAGAGGGTACCACGTGAAATTTATTTCGGATGTCAAGCTACTGTTAAAAATCACACAAGAATACATCAATGCCCAATTTACCATTGCTTTTTCTGCGATTTTTTCATTGCTGTTTTTACTTTATAGCTATAACTTCGATGCACAAAATTGGCGCGGAAATGTACTGTTACTGTTCACGGTTTATCTTGTGACGACACTTCATGTTGTGCTTATTCGCATACTGATAAAAAAGGATTTACAAAACAAGGGCGAAATTTCAAAGCGCACGCGTATGATAGGCTTACCACTCATTTTAACGATTTTTGTTGGAAATGTGTTTGCAGCCGGCTTTGGCTTTATGCTGCTAACAAAAAACAAAACAGCGGAATATACATTTGCTGTTTATGCATTTAATACTCAAATTTTTGTATTGCTCATTTCGAGTTTAAATATGTTTAAGCCGTACGTTGTCGATACCTTTTTACTGGCGATGGGGGCGTTTATCTTCCTTTCGCTATTGTATTTAGTGACAGCGATTTTAGTAGCGAATTACAATACGTCAAGCTTTGCACCGAAATGGATGCTGGGTCTTGGGGTTGTGCTACTTATCCCGATTGTAACGGGGAACTTTTTCTCGCTACTGGCAGGGATTACACTCATTCGCAAGGCACGTAACGCGGATGCATCAGCAGTAGAAAAGTGGCAAAAAACGTGGAATAAAATTTTACGTAATACGATGGCACTGTTTGGTTTATTTATCATCGTCTTTATGTTTAGCTTATCGGTTGTGAGCGCATGGACATTTGACTATGACTTCGCAGTTGAAAATAACTACGGTGCACTATTACTTGGGCCAACACTGGAATACCCGCTTGGTACGGATAACTTCGGACGTGATCTGTTCTCACGAATTGTGTTCGGTGCACAAATTTCACTCATCGTTGGCTTTAGTGCAACGATTATCCCAGCGTTAATCGGTGGGGCGCTCGGTGCAATTTCGGGTTATTACGGCAAAAACACTGACAATATCATTATGCGCGCACTCGATATTTTATATGCGATTCCTGGTATTTTACTAGCGATTGCGATCATCGCGGCATTTGGTGCCAACACATTGAACTTAATCATCGCCCTAAGTGTGGGGGCAATCCCGACGTATGCGCGTACGATGCGTGCGAACGTTCTACAAATTTCTAACTACGAATATGTCGAATCCGCTCGAGCACTTGGCGCGAGTGATACGGCCATTATTTTTAAGCATATTGTGCCAAATGCAATGGCACCAATGATTGTAAAAGCAACATTAACAATCGGTGGCGCTGTAATTTCTACAAGTAGTTTAAGCTTCCTAGGCCTTGGTATTGAACCACATATTCCCGAGTGGGGCAATATTTTAAAAGTCGGAAGCACGTATTTAGAGTCGCATTCGTATTTAGCTATTTTCCCAGGGCTGTGCATTATGCTATTAGTTTTATCGTTTAACTTCTTTGGCGATGGCTTACGCGATGCATTAGACCCAAAATCAAATTAACTGGAGGCATTAACATGAACAAGAAATTATTTACGTTAGCATCAACTGCAACTGTAGCAGCCGTGGCATTAGCTGGCTGTGTCGAAACAAAATCAGATGTGAAAGAAAACGATGGCAATACAAATGAAGCAACGGGTGACAAAGTAGTTATCGAGCTTTTAGGGATGGCGTCATCTGAACAAGATTTAAACATCGTACGTGACCAATTAGTGAAAAACGGCTTTGACGTAAAATTAAATATCCAACCAGATTACGGTTCATTTAAAGCGCAGCAAGATGCAGGGAACTATGATATCGCAGCATCAAGTTGGACGACTGTAACAGGTAACCCAGATTATGCAGTGCGCGGATTATTCAAATCGGACGGTGCGTCTTCAAACGTAGCCGATGAAACAATCGACAAGCTAATCGACGAAGCAAGTACATTAGTTGGTGATGAAGCAAAAGAGAAATACAAAGAGCTTGAGCAAACGCTTGTATTCGATAATGCGTACATCGCACCACTTTACATTTCTCAAAAGTTCCAAGGGATTTATAAAAATGAAGTAAATCCAGATACAGTGCGCCTGCCAAAATCTCGTGCGCAAGCTTGGGAAGCCATTTCATTTAACGATGTGGCAAAAAATGCATCAGAAACATTAGTATTACACCAAACAATGGGCTCGTTAACATCACTAGATCCTGTAAAAGGAAATGACGGTTCGATTAACACTTTAAACACAAATATGTACGTACGTTTAGTGAATTTATCGGATACGGATGAAGTCGTATCAGACGGTTCATTATCATATGACCACGCGATTGCTGAAAACAATGAAGAATTCTACTTCGTGCTACGCGATGACATTAACTTCGCAAAAGTGGAAGGCGAAAAAGCAGTAGATACAGGCGATTTAGTATCGGCTGAGGATGTTGTCTTCTCATTAAATCGTGCGAAAGATCAAAACGCTGTACCAGATCACCGTACGTATTCTTTACATGAAAACATCGAAACAGTAGAAGTTGTTTCAGATTTAACAGCTTTAGAGTCAGTGAAAACAGCAGGCGGCAAATCAATTTTAGAAGAGTTATCAGATAAAGTACCAGCAGCAATTTCTGAAGCGGTAACAGCTGAAGGCGATGTAGATAACGCGGCGGGTAAATACCAAGTGGTGAAAATCACAACACCAAAAGCATTCCCACAAGTATTAAACTACTTAGCACACCAATCTGGCGGTATTGTGTCAGAGGCAGCGGTAACAGCAGTAAATACATTTGACGTAGCAAGCTATGATCCAAACAAGGACATCGCATATGGTGACCAAGCGGCTGTAACAGAAGGTGCGACTTACGCGAACCACCTAGCAGCATCGGGTCCCTACATTTTAGTGAAGAAAAACGATTATGAAGCAACATTCGTGAAAAACCCGGCATATCTTGCAGGCACTGAAAATGAGCCAAAAGTAAATGACATTTCAGTACGCTTCATCGCAGATAACGACAGCGCACTTTCAGCATTACGTAACGGCGAAATTCACGTACTACAATCTGTTCCTGAAACTAAAACAGATGTTGTCGAAGGTGATGCAAACTTAGTGCTGAAAACAGCAGATAGTAACGCCGTTTCTTATTTACTATTCAATACAAAAGAGGATCGCGTGACTGCTTCAGCGGATTTACGAAAAGCGGTACTTCACTCAATTAACCAAGAAGAGTTTATCAGCTTCTACCAAGGTAAGAAAAAACCTGCAGTATCAACAGTGACACCTTTAATCGATACAGGCCTGAAGCTACAAGCTGATCAAGCAAAAGTAAAAGAATTTATAAACGCTTATAACGCGTCGAAATAATTAATTTAGCCGAAACCACGAGCGCGTGTGTTTCGGTTTTTTGCATTGTATGGGACGTGGCGGGAGCGCGTTATGGAGTTGGAAAGTGTTGAAATTTACTAATTTACATACAATTTAACTGAGTAATTATTCATAAAATAAGGAAAAATAAACAAAGCCTTCTAAATTCGTGATACACTACAACTACATAGAACATGCAGGAAAGGTTGATGAACATGAACTTAAAAAAATCAGCATTATTAGTATCATTAGCGGCGATTCCAGCCATTACCATGATCGCGGAAGATACGTCGGCAAATACATATTATCCAAACTATTCTTATGACCAGACGCAAGTATCGAAGGTTATTCAATTAATTAATAACATAGATCCTGCGAGCTCATCGTATTCATATTATGTACAAGAAGCGTTTACAGCGTATTACAATTTAAATGAATATGAACAACGTGGTGTAACTAATATAAATACCTTATTTTATTACTACAATTACACAACACCGAATGGTAATTATTATTTAAATGTCGTGCAAACTTTCGTTAATAAAATGAATTCGATTTCAACAACGAAGTCGTCATTTTTACGCGATGTACAAGAGGCCAATCGTTATTATGATTCATTAACCGTATCTGAAAAGTCATCGATACCTTATTATTTAGTTACCCAATTAAGTACATACAATGACAATATTGCAAAAATGCGTGCCGTTGAAAATAGTTTTAAGATACTATCAACAGTCGATGTCAATTACACAACGAACTATTTAGCGGCGCTACGTGATTTCAACGCACTTCCATATAGCTACCGTTTACTGATTCAAACGATTGCAGACGAAAAAGCACTGCAATACAGTCAGTACCATTCGGTGGAATATAACCGTGCAACTGCACAAAAAGTCGTATCGGCCATTTCAAATTTAACATCATCTTCAAGCACGACAGCTGTTGGTGATGTGCGCACCATGTACAACAATCTAACGACGCTACAGAAAAGCTACGTAACGAATGTACGCGAATTACTTTACATTGAGGACGTGCAAAAAAACGTTGAAAACGGTTGGAACCCATACTATTACGATGAAAAAGAAAATGAAGATGATTATGAAGTAGATTATTCAAACATTACCGTAAATCAGCGTGGTTCGACGTATTACATTAACATGCCTGTCTCGGAAATGGATAAGCATACACCAACTTTAATCAGCGTCTCAGATTCTATTTCTCTTAAAATTCCTCGATTTGCCGTACCGGTATCCCAAAAAAATGCCGTTGTAGCTATGACAATTGAGGAGAATGATAATTACGGTCTAGCGTTTTCAGCAAGCCTATTCGATGAGGGTTTTGAATTCGCTTCTTATATTGATATAGAAGTGAAGGGTTTAAGTTCGACTGATGTCCTTATGCGTATTGGGGACCAAGGCGAATACCTTGCAGCGCCTTTTGCCCGCAAGTTAAATAAGCATGTTATTAAAACGAAAACTTCTTCGGAATATATCGTAAAAAATGAAACACCATTATTCTATGATATTCGAGCAGATGGCCACCGTTATGAAATCTTACAATTAGCAAAACGTAAAATTGTATCTGGTGTAGAACCAAATTATTATAAGCCAAACGCCAGTGTGACAATTTCCCAATACGCGGCAATGATTAGTCGTGCGATGGATTTAACAGCAAAAAACCCATCAACCTATATGGATGTCCGAGGTAAATGGTTTGAAGATTCGATTGAAGCCCTCATTGAGGCAGATATACTCGATGAGAAAAAATCAAATTATTTCAATACAGAACAAGTCGTAACGCGTAAGCAAGCTGCACAAATGTCCATTCGTATGCTAGAGCATGCAGGGGTAGACATTTCAGACCCAGATTATAAAGGTATTCCATTTAAAGACTTCTCAAAACTGACAGCCAGTGAACAATACTTTGTGGCCATTGCCTATGAATATGGTATTTTTGGCGGCAAAGCAAACGGCCGCTTTGATCCAAACGCCAAACTGACGCGCTCACAAATGGCAAAAGTACTACATCGTACACTACAAGTTGCAAGAATGATGTAAACAAAAAGAAAACAGACCTTAGTTTCACAATTATTTGTGAGAAAGGTACTGTTTTCTTTTTTAGTATTGCCAAACTGCGAACTGCAAAGTAAAAATGTTTAGGCGCGGTGAAAACCAAGCCTAAACATTTTTTCTCGTTCTTTAAACCTATACAAACGGATCTACTAATTATTGTGTACGTCGATATTCCTTTTTCGTGCCATCCGCAAATTGAATGTCAATTTCAACCGATATAAAATTATTCGGCTGACCGAACTTTTGCAGGACTTCATCAATGACCGTATCCGGATCAGTGTTGGCATCGAATGTGAAGCTTTCAAAAATCGGAATTAATGTGTTGGTTGCTTCGTTGCCTTGTACGACGCTATTGTTCACTTCATCCTCAATTTTTACCTCGGCTCCATTTGCTTCGTTTTCATAGCTTACTTCGTAGCTTTTATTGTCTACATATTCAATATCTAAATCAAAATGGGTAAAGTTAAATGCGGCATCTACTGTCGTTGTCGTTGTATTGGATGTACTTTGCTTTTGATTTTGCTCGACAGGTGCGTTGTCGGGGACATTGTTTGCTTCGTCCTTATCTCCACAAGCGACAAGTAGTGCACTTGAGGCTACTAAAAATGCTAGTTTTTTCATTTGAATTCCACCTTTCGTTTTTAAGGTACCCATACGACAATCATTTTAATCGTCTGATAATTATTAGAAAAAACAATCAATTTACTGTTACACTCACAAGAAATCGACCAAACGTCCGATAGAAACACGTACAAATGTTTGGTAAACTGGTAAGAGTTAAATTAGGGGGCACAATGAATGAATTTATTTATGAAAAGAGCAATTGAATTAGCATTAGCCAATTTAGAAGAAGGCGGTCAACCGTTTGGCGCGGTTCTAGTAAAGGACGATGAAATTATTGCAGAAGGTGTAAACGAACTGCATGTCGTACATGACATTAGTGGCCATGCGGAGCTATTAGCCATTCGTCGCGCACAGCAGCAATTACATACAAACGACTTATCAGGCTATACAATGTACGCAAGTGGAGAGCCATGCGCTATGTGTTTATCAGCGATGTATTTCGCCAATATTAAAGACATTTTCTACGGTGAATCTGTAGAACAAGCAGCAAACTTAGGTCTTGGCACGTCAAAGTTTATTTACAATGAACTAAAATTAGACAAACAAGATCGTACGGTAACGATGCAGCAGTTGCCGATTGATGATAAAGCATTTAGCCCAATGCACAATTGGAAAGATAACCAATAATCAGTAAACTACTATGCAGATCCGATGCGTAGTAGTTTTTTTGTAAACAAAAAATTGTATAATTAACCCAAATATTTAACTAAATATACAAAATATTCAATGTTATTTGTGCTATAATTTATTATGAAAGTTGTATTTTTATAAATTAATAAGGGGATGGGACAATGAGTAAATTCACAAAAACAGCCTTTGCCACGACACTTGGTGCGTCGCTTATGCTAACTTCAATCGTACCTGCTGTAAAAGCAGAGCAAGCGGGGCCAGATGTAAGTAACTGGGCAATTGAAACGTTAAATGAAGGTGAAAAATTTGGGATCTTCCCGCTTGAATGGTACTATGAAGATTTCCAAACAGCAATTTCACAAGAACGTTTAAATAGTTTAATTGAGTTAACAGAGAAAAAAATTGCTTCACTGGAATTAACGAAAAATACTGCATTCACACCAGCAGTCGTAAAAGGGGATAACACGCGCGGGGACGTCATTAACCGCTTATACAATATCGTGGCGCAATATGAAGTCGGTGCAGGTACGGATGCTGTCAAATACCTTCAGGAGCGCACTGTATTACGTGGCTCTGAAAAAGGATTAATGCTAGAAGAGGCTGCCACAACACAGCACGCGGTTATTTTTGCGATTCGTTTAATTCAGGATACATATGAGCAAGCGAATGCTGGTTCAAAAGGTGTTGCCTGGGTTGTAGCGGATGAGGATACAACGATTTACTTGCTTGGCTCGATTCATTTAGGTGTGCCTGATCTATATCCAATGCACAAAAAGCTAACGAATGCCTTTAACGATTCACAGGGCTTATTTGTTGAAGCCAACATTATAGATCCAAATGGTATGGAATACTATATGGAAAAAGCGATTTACGAGGAAGGCAAAACGATTAAAGAGGATATTAGTGAAGAAACGTTCACAAAGCTTGAGAAAGTAGCGGACAAATTAGGGATGCCAATGGAAGAGGTTGTCACAATGAAGCCATGGCTACTTGCTAATAATTTCTCGTTGTCAGCGATGGAGGGTGCATTTGGTTTAACAATCGAGGAAATGTCGATGCACGGGGTAGATATGCAGTTTTTACTTGGCGCTTATTTACAACAAAAACCAATCTATGAGTTAGAGGGTATAAATGCACAGGTTGATATGTTTGAAGGCATTTCCAAAGAAGCACAGGAAGAATCGCTTGCAGCTGTGCTTGATAGCATTTTAGAGCCAGCTGTACAAACAGAAGAAGACATCGCATTACTTTCTGATTGGTTCATGAACTGGAAGATTGGCGATGTGGAGAACTTTGCGAAAAGCTTAGAGGAAATGGAAGGCGAAGACACGGAATATAGCAATATGCTATTTGGTCAGCGCGACGAGGATATGGCAAAATCAATTATCGAGGTACTGGAAACAGAGCCAGGTAAATTCTTCGTTGTTGTTGGCGCCGGCCATTTCTTAGTGGATAAAAACATTCGCTACCACCTAGAGCAAAGCGGTTATAAAGTAACGCCATTTTTTGAATAATTAATCTTAATTCAGCACTTTTCCTTTTTAGGAAAGGTGCTGAATTTTTTCGCTATTTTTAATAAAAGACGTTAATTAAAACATATGTTGAGATGTAGATTATTTTACCGCAGTAAGGATACTTCTATAATTTTGTCGTCCAAAGGAAAATAGTATGAATTTATCGAACATAATAGTGAAGACAATTATGAATGGAGGTTTTTCATGTTAAATAAGGCTAAATATAGTCTATTCACTTTATTAATGATTATGGTTTTGTCAGCCTGCACATCAAATGAAAGCATGGAAGATAATTTGGTGAGTCCTACTTTTGCAATTCCGGTGATGTTTGATGGTGAAGAAGGCCAAAATATTTTACGCGGAGAACAAGGGAAATTAGGTTTTCTAATAGGATCTGGTTTAGAAAAAGAGGAAGTCGAATTATTACCGCTCGTAGCAAACGAACCAAATAAATACATGTGGCACTTTTGGGGGCAAGATTTAAATGGGAAATCATTAAAAGTGATTGGCACTAATATAGAGACAAACGAAGAAGCAGTTATTATTGATAATTATAATATAGCGGGAGCGTTAAATGGGGCAGATGCACATGTACCAAGTTCGATGGTTTTTCCTAATTCCGGAATATGGGAGTTAGATGTTTATGTTGAGAAAGAGCTGTTTGGAAATGTTGTTGTGGAGGTTCAATAGCGGTTAAATTGGGGTCGCGAATAGTGCCCTTTGGTATGCGTTCAACCAGCGTTGGTATTAAACTTAGTTTTCAGCCGTAAAGCTGATTTAGCATGTTGATAGACATTAAAAGCCGCAAAACATTGTAAAAACAGTGTTTTGCGGCTTTTTCAAGTACTATATTAATTTATTCGGATTTAGTATATTATTCGGGTCTAACGCGAGCTTAATCGCTTTCATCACTGCTAGTGCGTTACCATGTTCCTGCTGCTGATATTCCATTTTACCAACACCAACGCCATGCTCACCTGTACACGTACCACCAACTGCTAGAGCAAATTCAACGATTTTTTTATTGTAAGCTTTCGCACGTGCCATTTCCTCCGCGTCTTGTAAATCAAACATTAAAATCGCATGGAAATTTCCATCACCAACATGACCGGTAATCCCACCAATTAAGTTCATCGCCTCTAGCTCTTTACGGGCAAATTCAATTGCATTTGCGAGTTCATTGATCGGCACGCAAACGTCAGTAGACATTAGCTTTTTACCTGGATTTGCATGAATAAAAGCATAGGCTAAATTATGGCGTGCATTCCACAATTGGTTGCGTGCCGCTGTATCTTTTTCAAATTGAATTTGGTCACAGCCAAAGTCTTGTAAAATTTCCGTCGCAAAATCTATGTCTTGCTGTAGACCCGCTTCATTGCCGTGGAACTCTAAAAAGAGTGTAGGCTGTTCGGGATATTCGGTATCACTGTAATGATTGACCGCACGAATGGAGGCAGGGTCGACAAATTCCACACGGCCAATAGGAATGCCGGCTTGTTTAATGGCCGTTACTGCTTGCACCGCAACGTCTGTGGAAGCAAATACGGCGCGTCCTGCCACTTCATGTTCGGGAATCCCGTACACACGTAGCGTCAATTCCGTAATACAACCTAATATTCCTTCAGAGCCAACGAACAGTCCATTTAAGTGTAAGCCAGATGAAGACTTCGCCGCTGAATTGCCTGTATGAATTACTTCACCATTTGCCAGCACAACCTCTAAATCACGCACTTGATCGCGCATAACACCGTAACGAACAGCTGTTGTACCACTTGCATTCGTCGCAGCCATCCCGCCAAGCGTGGCATCTGCACCAGGATCGACCGAGAAAAATAATCCATGCTTTTTCAGCGCTTGATTGAGCTGCATACGCGTCACACCGGGTTGTACTTTTACAAGTAAATTTTCCGGCTCAATCGCTAAAATGGCATTCATTTCATTAAAATCAATCGAAATGCCCCCATCATAAGGAATAATATGGCCTTCAAGACTAGAGCCACGACCAAAAGGAATAACAGGCACTTTATATGTATCGGCCAACTTTAAAATTTCACTCACTTCGGTTGTCGTACGAGGGAAAACAACTAAATCAGGTAGCGCCGGTTCATGATAAGATTCGTCCTGTCCGTGCTGGGTACGGATAATGTCATTGTCTGAAACTTGCTCAGCTGCTAAAAATGTAAGGAGCTGTTGTTTAATTTGTGAATAAGGCATATGAAAATCTCCATTCTGTATTAATGTACGTCAAGAATAGCGAAATTCCCTTGAATTGTAAACAAAATTCTGAATCTTATTACTAGTGTGTTGACTTTTAGTTCAGGAAAAACTACTATTAATTAATTCGTTGAATAAATCTCATTATTCAACTAGGTTTTGGAGGTTTATATGATAGAAATCCGAGATGTTTCGAAAATATACGAGACGAAAAAACGCAAGGTAACAGGGGTGGATGCTGTTACATTAACAATACATAAAGGTGATATTTTCGGGATTGTTGGTTATTCAGGCGCGGGGAAAAGCTCGCTCCTACGCTGTATTAACTTACTGGAAAAGCCGTCATCAGGTGAGATTTTGGTGGATGGCCAAAATTTAACAAAATTATCGAGTAGTGCATTACGAAAAGCTCGTTTAAAAATTGGTATGATCTTTCAGCATTTTTACTTGATCAATCAAAAAACAATTGCCGATAATATTCGCTTTGCCTTAAAAGCTGCGAATTATCCAGTAAATCGAATGGATGCTCGCATTGATGAGCTCCTTGAAATGGTAGGTTTATCCGAAAAACGCGATGTCTTTCCAAGTCAGCTATCAGGTGGTCAAAAGCAGCGTGTTGGTATTGCCCGTGCACTTGCGAATAATCCGTCTGTCTTATTATGCGACGAAGCGACAAGCGCACTTGACCCAAAAACGACCTTATCGATTTTACAATTGTTAAGGGATATTAACGTAAAGCTTGGTATTACGATTGTCCTGATTACACATGAGATGGATGTTGTCAAAGAAATTTGTAACCGCATGGCGATTATGCAGGACGGACGTGTTATTGAATCAGGTGATGTGTATGATTTATTCGCCAGTCCTCAGCAGCCACTCACACAAGAGTTTATTAAGTCAGTCGTATCCTTTGATATTCCATCGTCGATTTTAAATGAAGTGAACGGCGAAATTGTGAAAATCATTTTTAAAGGAGACATTGCAGGGGAAGGCATTATTTCCGATATGCTACAGCGCTATGCGATTCAAGGGAATTTCCTGCATGGCACAATTGAATACATACAAGAACGACCACTTGGTATTTTCATTATGGAACTACTAGGGGAGAAACAACTTGTAGCTACGGCCAAAAATTATTTACTTGAGCGCGGTACGATTGTGGAGGTGATTCGCCATGTTTGATTTCGCCCACTTTGTATCGATGATTCCAGATATTTTGAAGGCATTTAAAGAAACAATCATTATGATCAGTATATCAACCGCAGCGGCACTATTAATTGGATTGCCTCTTGGCGTGTTAATGTTTATTACGGATAAAGGGATGTTCTGGGAAAACCGTTTTGTGAAGACGGTGTTTGGCTTTACGGTCAATTTAGTACGTTCGATTCCTTATATTATTTTACTTGTGGCACTATTCCCGTTAACAAAGCTCATTGTCGGCAGTACGATTGGTCCAATTGCAGCCAGTGTCTCGCTATCGATTGCTGCAATTCCATTTTTCGCACGACTTGTAGAAACGTCGCTACGTGAAATTGACCCAGGGATTATTGAAGCAACGATTGCGGTAGGTGCAACACCGTGGATGATTGTCAAAGACGTCTTGTTCCCAGAGGCGCGTTCAAGCATTATTCAGGGGATTACACTAACAATTATTAGTTTAGTCGCGTATTCTGCCATGGCCGGTGTTGTTGGCGGTGGGGGTATCGGGGATTTAGCCATTCGTTTTGGTTATTACCGTTACGATAACACGATTATGATTTCAACCATTGCAATATTAGTTATATTCGTCCAGCTGATTCAAATCGGTGGAGATTTAATAGCAAAAAAAGTAGATAAGAGATGATAAGGAGATTAATGAAATGAAAAAATGGTACTTGTTCGTATTATCAGCATTACTAGTCGTAGTTTTAGCCGCATGTGGCGATGATAAGGAAACATCAGGCGATTCAAAAGACATTAAACTAGGCGCAACTGCAGGCCCATATAGCGACATGCTGAAAAAAGCAATCATTCCACAATTAGAGGAAAAAGGTTATACAGTTGAGCTAACTGAATTCAGTGATTATGTTCAACCGAACGTCGCATTAGACAATGGTGACATTGACGCCAACTTATTCCAGCACACAATTTACTTAGAAAACTTTGAAGAGCAAAACGATATGGATTTAGAAGCGTTAATTATCGTACCAACTGCACCAATGGGCTTCTTCTCTAACAACTTAACATCAGTTGAGGATATTAAAGAAGGTGCAGCAATCGCAATTGCAAACGATCCATCAAACGCAGCACGTACACTGAGCACGTTAGCAAAACAAGGCTTAATCGAAATTAGCCCAGATGTTGAAGAGTTAAAAGCATCTGAAAAAGATATCGTGAAAAACGACTTAAACTTAGTGTTCCACCCAGTAGAAGCAGCGTCTCTACCACGCCAAATCGATTCAGTGAATATTTCTTCTGTACCAGGTAACTTCGCTTTAGCAGCGGGTCTTGACTTAATGGACGCGTTATTTTTAGAAGACATGCCAGACCAATATCGTAACGTAGTCGCGGTAAAAGCAGACAATAAAGACACACAATTAGCAAAAGACTTAATCGAAATTGTGGAATCGGCAAAATTTGAGGAAACTATCGATGCAGACTTCCAAGGCTTTGGGAAACCAGAGTGGATGGTAAACCGCTAATAACTTGCAGCACCTGATTAGAGCATTTTCTAATTAGGTGTTTTTTTTATTGCCTAGTATTGTGTAAGTTGTTTTTGTTATAATTTACATAAAAAGGTGGTGTTTGTGGTGGAATATCTTTGGCTTAGCCAGAACGACACACCGATTTTACAGCAAGCAGGTCCATCATTTCGCTCGGCTGCACTCCTGTTTCACCCGTTCGTTCAAATGCCAAACAATTGGGCAAAAAATAAACGGCAACACCCACACGAACATGTTTATCCGAGCACACAAGAGCAGCTAACACTCGGCACACCGATTCGCTGGCAGGACATGCTGAAGAAAACCGGGCTCGGCTCGTATCAGCAGCTTGCGGTTAGTCTGCTCACATCGATTTCCGCATTGAATGAAGCCAGTGCCAATGAACAGTGGGCTACGCAATTAAATGAAGCATTAAACGAAGACTTGTTTTACCCGACAGAAGACACGATTTCAGTCTTTTTATTCGAGCCTATCATTGCTCTATTTCAGCAAATTGGTAGCACGCATATTCATTACAGTAATCCTATTCTTGGTGTAAACGGTGCGATTGAACTTACATCGGCCATACCCGAGCGTTTAGCTGAGGTTACAAGGAATGTTTGTTTATTTACCGATGAGCTAGAGCGGCTTGTGTTTATTAGTTCCTTTGATACGTTTGTAACCGTAATGCTGTCGAAGGAGGAACAGATTGAGCGGTTGATTGGAGAGCGGTTTGAGTATTTGGTTTGTGATGAAACTACGAGTATGAGTTGGTGGTATCAGAAATGAGTTTTTGCAAGATCCATAAAAATATCCATATTTAAAAAGGAGCGCGGTATGAAAACTTTACAAACTGAAGAATTATCACCAGACGTTATCAAAAAATTATATAAACGTGTATTAATCGTCGTTAGTATTTCGCAAATATTTGGTGGTGCGGGATTAGCAGCTGGTATTTCTGTTGGCGCATTACTTGCCCAGGACATGATTGGCGATAGCTCGCTTACGGGCATGCCTTCCGCTTTATTCACAATCGGCTCAGCATTTGCAGCCTATAGTGTAGGGAAGCTATCGCAAAAGTATGGTCGGCGGGTCGGCTTATCGCTCGGATTCTTCGTTGGAGGCATCGGTGCGCTTGGTGTCATTGTAGCAGCGGTTATACATAGTGTTGCGTTGTTATTTATCGCGCTCTTTATTTACGGCGCGGGGACGGCAACAAATTTACAGGCACGTTATGCGGGAACAGATTTAGCATCAAAAGAGCAGCGTGCACGCGCGATTAGTACAACAATGGTGATGACCACGTTTGGTGCGGTCGCTGGCCCGAATTTGATTTCTACAATGGGCGACGTCGCACAGAGCATTGATTTACCTGCATTAACAGGGCCATTCATTTTGTCGATGGTGGCGTATTTACTGGCAGGGGCGACCTTATTTTTCATGCTCCGACCAGATCCACTACAAATTGCGCGCCTTCTTGCACAAAAGGAACAACAAACGCAGCCGGTGTTATCAGAAGCTTCACTGCAATACGATAAAACCGGCATCTTTGTTGGTACGAGTGTGATGATTTTAACGCAAGTGGTTATGGTGGCGATTATGACAATGACTCCAATTCATATGATGCATCACGGTCATACGTTGGCAAGTGTGGGTGTCGTGATCGGTTTCCATGTCGGCTTTATGTATTTGCCATCATTAGTGACGGGGATGTTAGTTGATAAGCTTGGTCGTAATGTGCTTATCGTAGCAGCAGCAGCTACGTTATCTGCAGCCGGTTTACTTGCGGCTTATGCACCAACGGATTCCCTCACGTTACTCATTATTGCATTAGCTTTATTAGGTTTAGGCTGGAATTTTGGCTTAATTAGTGGCACGGCCTTAATTGTCGATCATACAACCATTCATAATCGGGCGAAAGTACAAGGTTCAGCGGATGTGTTTATTGCGGTATCTGGGGCAACAGCCGGTCTGTTATCAGGGCTCATGGTAGCAAGTACAAGTTATGCGGTGCTAGGAATTACCGGTTGCATTATTTCGCTCGCATTACTGCCGCTTGTCGCATGGATGAAGAAACGAAGAGCCGTGTAACTCATTAGCATAGGCATACATGAAAATTTTCACCATTTGATTAGATATTTTTCTAGTCAGATGGTTTTTATTTTCAACCAACGAACCCGCAGCATCGTTATACAAGAGAAGGGAGTGAACAAAGTGGATGAACAGCAACTTGATGACTATATGAAAGCCAATAGCGCAAGGCTACTACGGCTTGCCTATTACTACACGAAAAATTTACATACCGCAGAAGATCTTGTGCAGGATGTATTTATTAAGTTTTATCACATAAACCGACCGCTTGAAAAAGCCGATGCTGAGCGTTATTTAACAACAATGACTGCCAATAAAGCAAAGGATTACTTAAAAAGCTGGCATTATAAACGACTAGTATTTCAAGAAAAATGGCTCTCGCTAAAAAGTCCTGAGCAAGACGCACTCGTGAAAAGAGACGAGGAGGACCTCATTAGTGATGCGGTGTTAGGCTTACCGACGAAAGAACGAGAAGTCGTGGCGTATTACTATTTAGAGGGCTTTACATTAAAGGAAATGGCGGCGCTACTTGAAGTAAACGAAAATACGTTAAAATCAAGGCTTGTGAAGGCGCGGAAGTTACTTAAAGAACAGTTACAAAACGTTGAATGGGAGGTGTTAAAGGATGACGTATAAATTAAAGCAGGTGCAAAATACGGATGAGATTGAAAAATGTATGCGCCGCAATGTCTCACAGCAACTCAATAAACCGAAGCGTAAAAAAATAATTCATATTCCAATTCTTACCGCCATCATCACCATCGCAACAATCTTTTTAGTCATGCAATTAATGTCACCAAACTCATCAATGAAAACTGCTTCACCAGCACTAATGAATGTATTCACTGAAATCGATGGAAATGGGATTGTTTACTCTCAAGATTATTATGAGCTTGATATGCAACATATTCGAACATTGAAGTATTATCGAGAGGTGCCGCTAGCAACATTTTTACAAGTAAATCATGTGGAATTGACGCAACTACCCGCACCATTTTCCATTGAAGACGGTACGGTGATTGCTGTTAATGATGGCTATTTAACAGAGTTACAGCTACATTTTAAGAAAGATGATGCGTTTATTAATATTTCGATGGCTAAATCATACGGCAGTCAAATCGAGTATGCGACGTTTGCTGAAATAAAACAAGATGCTTACGGAACACCGATTGAACTTGAACGGTTAAATCCATCAACAACAATGGCGAAAAAGTTTATTCAGGGGGATGGTGGGCTCGTTTATCATTATTATCATTACAATGAAAAAAATGATGAGGTGAATGTTACAGCTACTATTGCCAATGAAATTTACAGCATAGAGGATAGCTTTATTTATCACCTCGGCTTTAGTCAAAACAGCTCACTAACAAAAGAGCAAATGACTGATTTCGCGAAGGAATTCATTTTAAATAATGAGTTGAAAACGCTGAATTTTGAAGAAGTAACGTATGTAAGTACATGGCTAACGCGCGGAGGAAAGGCAATGCTAGTTTGTTTAGTCGTGGCAGTGATGAGCTTTGTCTTGTTTGTGCCATTATTACGTGAGCGCTCTCCAAAAGTGCAAAAAATTATCTGGTCGCTCATTTGGATTTTCCTACATGCGCCAATTTTAACGTGGCTCATTTCCTTTAGTGTTGGTACACTTTACCGCGACGGCTTTGCGGCAGTTGGCATGCTGTTCATTGCGTACCCAGCACTGTTTGTTGTTGGAATATTAATTATTTGGCTCGTGAAAAGCCGGGTGAGATGGATTGTTGTACTACATGTACTCGCTTTCATCTTTACTGTTAGCGTGTCGATTTGGAACGGGTATTATATCGAATCTGAGCAGCAAGTAAGTCACGAGGTTAAGGCCGAACAAAAGATTAGCTAATGATTTTGAGTGATTTTTTATGTGTGAAATTTCATACACGAGGTGGGTAATCAATTTTAAATTGTTTATGCACCTCTTTTTTACGCTAGAAAGCGCTTAAATACAGGATGTTTGAACATTATTAAGGGAAGGCACTGGAAAAAAATTCAGAAAAAACTTGCATAATAAATTTTTTTGACTTATATTTTTCCTTAAGGAAACTTTTATTCGTTCGTGAAATATACTTTTATATACGCAATACACTTTCGCGAATGAAAAATAATAACAAAAGGGAGTTTTAACATGAAAAAGTGGATTGGTCTTGCAGCTTTGACATTAATGCTTGCTGCATGTAACGAGGATGAGGCGAAAAATGCAAATGCAGACAAGGAAGGAAACGTGGTCGCAACAACAGGTCAAATTGCCGATGCGGTGAAAGTGATTAGCGGCGAAAAGCTTAACGTCACAACATTAATGGGCCCAGGCGTAGACCCGCACCTTTATAAAGCAACACAAGGAGATATGACGACATTAGAAAACGCTGAAGTGATTTTTTATAACGGGCTTCATTTAGAAGGACAGCTTCAGGACATTTTTGATCAAATGGGCAAAGACAAAACCGTATTTGCCGCAGCAGAGGTATTAAAAGACGAGCAGCTATTAGTGGATGAGGAGGATGCTTCATTAAATGATCCACACGTATGGTTTGATATCATGCTGTGGAAAGAAGTTGTAGACGGCATTGGCGATACCCTTGTTGAAGAATACCCTGAATATAAAAAGGACTTCGAAAAAAATGAACAAGACTATTTAGCAAAGCTTGATGAATTAGCAGCCTATGCAAAAGAGCGTGTGGCAGAAATTCCACAAGAGCAACGTATTTTAGTAACAGCACACGATGCATTTAACTATTTTGGTGAGAGCTTAGGCTTTGACGTAAGTGGCTTACAAGGGTTAAGCACAGAATCTGAGTACGGCGTGAAAGATGTAGAAGATATGGTTACTTACTTAGTTGAAAACAACATTAAAGCCATTTTTGTTGAATCAAGTGTCTCGGATAAAGCGATGAACGCTGTCATTGAGGGCGCGAAAGAAAAGGGCCATACGGTAATAATCGGTGGTGAGCTTTTCTCTGACGCAATGGGCGCTGAAGGAACAGAAGAAGGCACATACTTAGGCATGTATAAACATAACATCAACACGATCGTCGACTCCTTAAAGTAGGTGAAACACATGGAAGCTTTATCCGTCGAGCAGTTACAAGTTGCTTATGACAAAAAAAGGGTGCTGACAAACATTAATGTAAATGTACCAACAGGTCAATTAACTGCGATTATTGGTCCAAATGGTGCTGGGAAATCGACCTTACTAAAGGCGATTTTAAACCAGCTCCAAAATAAACAAGGCACGGTTCAAATATTAGGAAAGCCTTACAAGCCTAAAGAAGGTATTGTTGGCTATGTCCCGCAGCGCAATGCCGTCGATTGGGATTTTCCAACAACAGCGCTTGATGTTGTGCTAATGGGCAGATACGGGCACCGCGGCTTATTGAAGTGGATGACCAAAAAAGATCACCAAAAAGCGTTCGATGCACTAGCAAGTGTCAATATGCAGGAGTATGCGAACCGCTCCATTGGTCAATTATCAGGTGGTCAACAGCAGCGTGTTTTCCTAGCAAGAGCGCTAGCGCAAGATGCACAAGTCTATTTTTTAGATGAACCGTTTGCTGGAGTCGATGTGGCGACAGAAAAAATGATTATCGACATTTTAAAGGGATTACGTGATGAAGGCAAAAGCATCTTTGTGGTGCATCATGATTTACAAACAGTAGAAGACTATTTTGATTATACAGTGCTACTGAACGAAACAATCGTAGCAGCAGGGCCAATCAAGCCGACGTTTACGGCTGAAAATCTCCAAAAAACGTATGGTGGCCGTCTTGTTTTATTTGAAAAAGAAGGCGTCGTCGTATGATTAGTGGGAATTTACTTTGGATTTTACTAGGGACGATGCTACTTGGGCTTGCAGCGGGTGTGATTGGTACCTTTTCATTTTTACAAAAACAAAGCTTAATCGGGGATGCGGCTGCACATGCTGCATTACCTGGTGTGGCGCTAGCCTTTTTAGCAACAGGCGAAAAAGATTTACCGATTTTAATGCTCGGAGCGGTTATTACGTCTACATTAGCGGTCTATAGTATACAAGGGATTGTCAATTATTCGAAGCTAAAAGCGGATGCTGCAATTGGCTTAGTGCTTTCCGTTTTCTTTGGAATGGGCATTGTGTTTTTAACGATTGTCAATCGTCAACCAGGTGGCAATCAAAGTGGTCTTAGTGATTTTATATTTGGGAAAGCTGCAGCGATGACAAAAAGTGATTTGTATTGGTTATTTATCTGTGCGGGGTTAATTTTAATTGTCAGTGTGCTGTTGCAAAAGCAATGGAAGCTCATGATTTTTGATCCTATTTACGCTAAAAGTATTGGTCTACCAGTAACATTTTTGAAAATCATGCTAACCGCGCTCATCGTGCTGACGATTGTTACCGGCATTCAGGCAGTTGGGGTCATCTTAATGTCTGCGCTGTTAATTGTGCCAGCAGCTACAGCAAAGCTCTGGACCAAAACTGTGGCGACGATGCTCATATTCAGTGGCGCACTAGGTGGCATATCAGGACTTGTCGGAACGTATATAAGTTCGTTAAAAACAGGCTTATCAACGGGTCCAATCATTGTATTAGTATCCGCATTTGTCTTTGTCATTTCATATTTGATTAGTCCAAAAGCAGGGCTAGTAAGTAAGGTCATGTACAAAAGACGTCTTCAAAGTGAGGTGACACCGCGTGATTGAATTTTGGGTCATTTTGACTGGGATACTTGTAGGCATCACATGTAGTATTGCAGGTGTGTTTTTAGTGCTACGTAAAATGTCGATGATTGCTGATGCAATCAGTCATACCGTGCTATTTGGTATCGTCATTTCATTTTTAGTGACACAGGCACTTACAGGCGTATCGATGTTTATCGGAGCAGCCTTAGCAGGGTTACTCACTGCATTTTTAGTGCAATATTTACGTTCGAATGGCATTCAAGAGGATGCGGCAATCGGCATAATTTTCACCACGCTGTTTGCGATTAGTGTGTTACTCATTACGATTTTTGCAGGCGACGTCCATTTAGATGTCGAGCATGTGTTAATGGGGGAAATTGCCTTTGTACCGTGGGATAAATTAACATTATTTGGTTTTGAGATGCCGAAAGCGATTTGGATGCTAGGCATTGCGTTAATACTCAATGTACTTTTGTTAATTGTCTTTTTTAAGGAGTTTAAATTATCCACATTTGACCCCGTTTATGCGGCATCAATTGGGATTCCAATTGTGTTTATGCATTATTTATTTATGATGATGATCTCACTAACAACTGTGTCTGCATTTGACAGTGTAGGAGCAATTTTAGTCATTGCGATGCTTATCGGTCCAGCTGCAACGTCTTATTTAATAAGTCGTTCGTTAAAGCAAATGTTTGGCTTTGCAATCAGTTTTGGTGTAATGGCTGCAATCGGTGGCTATTACGTAGCGAAATGGCTCGACACATCGATTGCCGGCATGATGGCAGTGATGGTTGGGTTCCTATTTATTTTCGTATTCATCGGTCAATTGGTGAATAAAAAGCGTGTAAAAAACCATTTACAATCAAACGTATGAGCTTGAAAAAAAGGACCACCTCCCTGGAACTTTTCTAACAACATCTATACGTTTTGGTTGTATTAAGGTTTATATAATTGAAAAAATTTGAGTTATAAACGACAAGCGGAGAAGGTGCTACAGACACTTTTTCCGCTTTTTAAATTAAATTTATGTAAAATAATTGAAAATAAAGCATCCATACTGTATCATACACAGTATAACTATATACTGTACGTCATACAATACTGGGAGGTGAAATGAGTGGATGAGTAATTTATTGCAATCCTTAATTACGGAGCTTCGGAGGGGAACGCTAATATTAGCGGTATTAAGCCAGCTTAGGACGCCTCAGTATGGCTATTCGCTTGTGCAGCTGTTAGAACAGTCAGGCGTCACAATCGACCAAAGTACGCTTTATCCACTTTTGCGACGCTTAGAAAAGCAAGAACTTGTAACGAGTAGTTGGGATACAACGGAAACAAGACCGCGAAAATATTATGTGCTTAGTGATTATGGCTTAGAAATTTTTCTGCAATTGAAAAAGGAATGGCTTAGCAATTCGAAGGAACTTTATTCTTTAATAGGAGATGATGAGGAAGATGGCATTAACGGATAGTTATATTCATGAGGTGACCCGTCGATTACCTGAAAATATGAGGACAGATATTGCGCTTGAGCTACGTTCGACAATAGACGATATGTTACCGGATAATTTTAGTGAAGAAGATGAAAAAGGGGTACTCAATCAACTTGGAAACCCCGTCATTTTAGCCAATGGTTATGCAGATCGCCCGATGCATTTAATTGGCCCGCGCTACTATGATGTCTATGTAACGCTTCTAAAAATGATCGTTCCAATCGCAGCGGCTATTTCACTTCTTTCAATCGTTACGAAATATATTATTAGTTACAAGCCAAATGAAGCCATTTTATCGTTCATTTTAGGTATTGTAGGAAGCGGTTTTGTTACGATGCTTGAAGTGGGGATGGCAGTCTTTTTCTGGTTAACACTTATTTTTGCCGTAGCTGAAAGAATCAATAAAGATAGTGACCAACAGCCTTTAACATTTAACTTAACAAAGTGGACGGCCGATGATTTAAAACATATTGTACCGATTCCAAAGAAAAAGGAAATTTCAAAGCTCTCGGTGTTTACGAACTTAATGTGGATTGCCATTTTTACCACGCTTTATTTTTATGCGAACCAGATCGTTGGGATTTATATGACAATCGCGGATCGTTTAACATTTGTCATGCCAGCAATCAATCAGGAGGTTTTACAATTTTACGGGCCATTCGTTATTTTTGTAATTGTTCTTGCCGTTATTTTTGAAATCTATAAGCTATTAAAACACCAATGGACAAAACGGATGGCTGTTATGAATTTACTATTACAAACAGTTTCAACGGTTCTATCTATCGTGATTATAAAGAACGCGAATTTTCTAAACCCAGAATTTATTACGTTTATATCAGAGCAGTTTAATCTGACAAACTGGCAATTTAACACATGGATTATTGGTGGTGTCGTGCTTACTGTAATTATTAGTGCCATTTTAGGAGTATATGAGGGCTTTAAAAAGGCAAGTATTCGTTTGTAAAGAGGGCTATTTACTGCACAAAAAAATGAACCGCGCTACTCACTTTCGAGCAGCGCGGTCTTTTTAATGCTGTAGCATCGTCATAATCGGTTTTCCAATCACCATAAACACCGCATAAATCGCCAATGCACATAGGACGGCTTGTCCCGGTTTCCACATACTTGAGAAATAGAAAACGAGACTCGTAAACAGCACCATTCCAATTGCCCCGAAAATCGCATTTTGCTGCACAACATGAAACGTTTCATCGGTCATCGCCTTCATTTGCAAGCGCATATTGAGAAGCGTCAAAATAGGCAATAAGGTAATAATGGCCGATAAATAATGAAGATTTGAACGGCTTAGCCACGAAGCAAGTAACATGACCGTACCGCCAATAATAAATTGAATGACATAAAACACGCACATTTCCCTCTATTCCACTAAGGTAACGTTACTATACCGTAGTGGAAATGTTTCGACAATAGCATTTCAAGCAAAATAGAAACAATATCCACACAAAAGAATTATCCGCCCATAGTAAAGCAATAACGAGTCTATATATATCCAGCCAATATGGACAAAATCCACTTTTTTCTAAACAAACTTTGTTACGATAAAGTGTGCGTAAATTATCAGAATTGAACAAAACCAGGTCGTTTTATGTAAATACCTAATTAACAGAGTGATTATTGTAGAAAAATCAAAAAGTAGTGTACGATAAATAGCGTACAAATCTTGCAAGCAGGTGGAATATGAAAAAATTACAACTCAGCTTACTCTTACTAAGCACAACTATTTTATTAGCCGGCTGTGAATCCGTTGAAAACAAAGAAGGCTTCTTCTATTCAACATTCGTTAAGCCAATGAACTGGGCACTTGATACACTAGGTAATGCCTTTGACGGTAGCTACGGTTTAGCCATTATCGCGATTACATTAATTATTCGTCTCGTATTACTACCATTTATGTTGAAATCCTATAAGAGTCAATCAGAAATGAAAGTAAAGATGGACAAGGTACGTCCGCAAATGACTGATATTCAGGCGCGTATGAAGGCAGCATCTACACAAGAAGAGAAAATGGAAGTTCAGCAAGAAATGATGGCCTTATACAAAGAGAATAATTTAAATCCTCTTAATATGGGCTGCTTGCCAATGCTGATTCAAATGCCAATCGTCATGGGCTTATACTTTGCGATTTTATATTCGACAGAAATCAAAACGCACTCATTCCTATGGTTTGACCTCGGTTCAACGGATATTATCATGACTGCAATTGCGGGGATTATTTACTTCATCCAAGCAAAAGTGTCATTGCAAACCGTTCCGGAACAGCAAAAGGCACAGATGAAATTAATGATTTACATTTCACCAATTATGATCGTGTTCATTTCACTGTCATCGATGGCTGCATTGCCACTTTACTGGGCAGTCGGCGGGGCATTCTTAATCGTTCAAACCTATATTGGACGTAAATTATATCCACCCGCACCAGTCACACAAGAAAAAGAATAAAATCCATCGGCTACTGGCAATACTGTCAGTAGTCTTTTTATGTAAAAAAAAGATGGTTACTTTTTGTAAGTTTTGTATTGACGCAATGTTTTCTACATGGTATATTTATCTCGAATTCAAAACAAACGAATTCAAAGTATTTATTTGGGGTATACAATGTAAGGTGATTCAATCACCAGATAATTTTAGGAGGATGGGAAAATGACAGTAAATATTGGAATTATAATCGGATCAACACGTGAAGGGCGCGTATCACCACAGGTAGCACAGTGGGTGAAGGACGTCGCGGACAAGCGCGGTGATGCGAACTATACAATTATCGACATCGCAGAGTACAACTTACCATTTTTAGGGACAGCCGATGCACCAGGCGCGGCGGATTGGTCAAAAGCAGTAGCAGCACAAGACGGTTTCGTATTTATCGTACAAGAATATAACCACTCGATTACAGGTGCACTGAAAAATGCACTCGATTATTTACGCGCTGAGTGGAACAACAAAGCAGCGGGCATCGTATCGTACGGTTCAGTTGGCGGCGCACGTGCAGCCGAACATTTACGCGGCATTTTAGGGGAACTATTAGTCGCTGATGTGCGTGTACACCCAGCATTATCATTATTCACAGATTTCGAAAACGGCACAAAATTTACACCAAAAGACGTGCAAGCGGATTCAGTGAACCAAATGTTAGATCAAGTTATTTCTTGGTCAACGGCGTTAAAAACAATTCGTTAAACTAAAATAAGAAATGTACAAGTCATACGACGTTGTACATTTCTATACTTACATACTATGAAACTAAAGTGAGGGCTTTCCATGGACTTTGAACAACTAGTCAATTCACGTCATTCTGCAGTTAACTTTGAAAAGGACTTCAAAATGACAGAAGCAGATTTCGAAAAAATTTTTAACCTAACAAAAACAGCGCCAAGTGCCTACAACCTGCAATTTACGAATTATTTAGTCGTGATGGATGAGGACAAAAAAGAGCGTGTACGCGCATTAAACTATGATCAATACAAAATTCATACAGCAAGCGCGGCAATCATTGTGATGGGCAATCGTAACGCCATTGAAATGGAAAACGTCGAGAAAGTATACGGCCCGCTGAAAATGTTGAAAATGATGGATGACCAAGACTACGACATGACTATGGATTTAATTAAAGGCTATGGAGATGGCTTAAAAGCAAATCAAGCCGTAAAAGAGGAACTGCTTCGTAACGCAGGGATTCATGCGATGCAATTTATGCTAGCAGCGAAGCATTACGGTTTTGATACATGTCCGATGCATATTCATAACATCGATGAAGTGAAAAAGGAATTCAATATCCCAGCCCATTTAGAGCCAATGATGCTTATTACAATTGGGAAAAGTGTAGATAAAACACGCCCGCGTGGCTACCGTAAGCCTGTTGGGGAATTTGTACAATTTAATAGTTTCTAATATTAGAAACTAACTGTAGCTGAACTGCTCCGGTTAGTTTTTTTATTACAATAATTGGGAGGGTGATATAGTTAGAGAAACAAAGTGAGGTAAGGGTGGGATTAAAAAAGGCAGCAGCTTAAGTCACGTAGACAATGCGTGACTTTTTTATTGTAATTTTAAAATATTGGTGTAAAATTACACTAAAAGGGAGGTTGTACATTTGGAACAGCAACAATTTATTCGATTGATTTCTGAAAAAATGAAACTCGTGCGTAACGAGCATGGGTATTCGCAAGATAAAATGGCTGAAATCCTTGGCCTATCGAAAAAAACACTCTTGCAAATTGAAAAGGGGCGCAATGAAGCCGGCTGGACGACCGTAGTAGCGTTTTGTGCCATTTTTAATCGTAGTGAATTATTACAAACGATTTTAGGTGATGAGCCTCTGTATTTTGTCCAGCTTTTAACGGAGAAAAATGAGCTGACACCGAAGGATAAAACGCTCGGCGGTAAGGTATGGTGGAAGGAAATCGAAGTGCGCGGCGAGTTTCGACTGCAGCAAAACGTCATCAGTAGCCATTTCCGTATTTTAGACGGAGCACATTATCGGATGTATAGCTCGTTTGATTTGGAAGATGCGAAAAAACGCTTGCAGGAATTAGCGCAGTAGATAAGTCGGAGGTAAGTAATGAAAAAAGCAATTGTAGCAATGTTAGGTTATGCATGTCCATTTGTTTTTGGGGCGATGTTTATAGATTATTCGAGATGGCCGCCGATGGTTGGATTCGCATTAATGCTTGTAGTAACATCCATATTAGCAGTCATTATAAGTAAAGCTTGGGGCATAAAGGCGGTAATCCTTGGCAATATACTAACATTTGTCGTGTCGTATTATTTCGTAGGCAGCATGGAGGATGTGGATCGTTGGGGTTCCTATTTTAAACCACTAACACCCGTACAGATGCTTGTTTTTGTTAGTGTGTGTTTGGTTCTATTTCAGCTAGTTGTTGTAAAAATTAAGCTGAGAAAGGATAGTTTTATGAATAAAAAAAGAATCTATTTTACGTTAATTGTTCTGCTAGCTTTCACGATGAATTTAGTGCCGGCTCTTATGTATCCAGATATAAAAATGACAATTTTCCATTTTATCATTTCGGTAGCTGCACTGTTTTCAATCGCGCTGTTAACGGCCAAGCAAAGGAAAATAGTTTTTGTTGGTGGAGCGCTTGCGGGACTGCTCATTTTTGTTATTAATTTAACATTTCTTAGTGATGCGCGTCTAAATTTTGCCGTACTAGATATACTGCTTTCCATTGAGTATCCACTCTATTTGTTAATTGTAACACCATTATTTGGCTTAAATTATGTATTTTCACTCGACTATGACATGTTTGCGCTGTTAGTAACAGCTGTTTTCACGATGCTATTTCTAATTGGGAAAATGTTCATAAGAGATGCTACCTAACAAAAAACTGACCAAAACTGATGATGAACGGTTTCTAGGATTCGCTTTTCCCTAGTGTTCATAATCTGGTTTTGGTCAATATGTGTGGTGAAAAGCTAATCCAGCATTTTCACCATAATATAATCGAGCTGTGCCTCGTTCCCCATCATAAATGTATGTGTCGTCGTTTTGACGAAGCCCTGACTTTCATAGAAGGCAATGGCATTTACATTTTTCTCCCATACACCAAGCCAAATACTCGATTTATGTAACTGTTGTGCAATGAGAATCGCTTCACTCATTAAAATTTTACCAAGCCCCATCTTTTGAAAGGCATTTAAAATATAAATTCGTTCAATTTCTATAGCATCCTCAGCTTTTCCTTCTGTTTGAGCATTACCTTCATTAACCTTTACATAACCAGCTAATTCATGATCAACGTACAGTAATTTGATGATGGATAGCGGGTTTTTTATTTCTGCCAATAACTTTTCAGGTGCAAAGGCTCGTTGTAAATATTGTTGCATCGTCTGTTCATCATTTTGTTCATGAAAGGTTTCGTAAAATGTTTCACGCCCAATTTGCTGTAACTTCTCGACATCGAGTACTGTTGCGCGTTTTAATGCAAAATTCAAATGGAGCCCTCCCTTACCATTATTAAAGCGCTAAATCGACAAGAAATCAACTACTCTATGGTAATTTTTAGCAAATAAGGTTATCTATATGAATATTAGCTCTTACTAGTATAGGTGACATAAAAATTCGTAACACTTATAAGGATAGTTTTTTTATCGTAAGCTGCGTTAATAACAGGACGACGAATAAAAAAAATAGTGAAACAAGTAAATTCAGTGCATTCGAAGGCAATGAAATCAGGGAATTAACAACAGTAAAAAGCATAAAGAAATATAAAAGAAAAACGGCGAAAAATTGCAGTATTTTTTTCATGCAAAAACCTCCTAGACACTTCCATTTTATATGGAATAATGAGAAAATTGAAAAAGTATTCAAAATTGAATATTGAAGGAGGATTCTATGGAAAACTATGGTGCAACGATTAAACAAATCCGCATCGGTAAAGGGATGACGCAAAAAGAAGTTTGCATGGGGATTATTTCGCAGGGCAATTATTCGAAATTTGAAAGCGGCGAAAACCCCGATATCAAAGTGACGATTTTACAAGCCCTATTACTGCGCTTAAATTTACCGATGGACGAATTCTTTTATATACACAATGGCTATAAAAACCATGAAAAAATTGCCATCCAGCGGGCACTTTATGAGTCACTCTATAACGACCCGGAAATGCTTGAAGGTCATTTACAGCGAGCGAAGCACTATTTACAGCACGAGCCGAACGACCAAGATATGCAAATTTTTGCTCAAATGATCAAGGGACTCATCGTGCTAGCGAAAACAGGTGATTTCGAACAAACGTGCAAATTAGTGGAACCTATTTGGGAAAAGCTAAGTAAGCGTAATGAGCTCCTTGTTTCGGATATTTATATATTAAACAATATTTTATTTGTGTTTCCACTTGAAACAGCCATGGACATTTTACAATTTTTACTTCGTCAAATCGAGCGCTATGGTAATTACCGCCAGGTCAAGCGGATTTACTATAGCCTCGTACTGAATGCAAGTTTGCTACAAATCCGAGCGCAACAATTTTCTGAGGGCACTGCATTATTAGATACGGTATTGCCGAATTTACAACAACAGAGGTTATATGCACACTTGGCAGTAGGTTATATACGAAAAGGCATTTGCTTACACAATTTATCAAAGGATGGCACGGCGTGGATTGAAAAAGGAAAGCACATTTTGCTGGCTGTGGAGCTGAATAAAATGTGGAACACACTGGAAGAAGAAATAAAAAAATACACAAATTAAAACCTAGACGTAAAAAGCTATGCCAACCTTCAAGGAGAGCAGCAGCTCGTGGCACCACTTTAATGAATGCAATGACGGATCTTGAAACCATCCAGCAACAGGAAAAACTCGGCTATTTAGGTAAACAGTGGCAGACTATATAAATGCTGCGCAAAAATGGGCGGTTGAAACCGGGGCTGAAAAGAACCAGCATTTAGAAAATTCTAAAACAAACTACAGAATTACATTGACAAAATATTCTATTAACAGGTATAGTTAGCATAATAAATTTTGAGAGAAGGTGAGCATATGACAATTTTAGAGACTGTATTCATGCAATGGCACTTGTCATATGTCAATCACCACCCGTCTGCCTAAAAAGCTTTGGGCTTCTTAAACGTGCGTGATATGCCTTATGATGAGCGACCATTGCCTATCATAAGGCTTTTTGTTTGCCTAAAAAACAAAAATCACACGCCTAGGAGGCAAACGGAATTGAATTTACAACAATTAGGATTTACTGAATTTTTTGAACAACAATACCAATCATACGAAACGAATAATAAATTAGTAGGACGCGTCATGCTGGAACATAAGCATTCGTACCGTGTTATGACAGAAGAAGGCGAATTGTTAGCGAGCGTGTCAGGCAACTTCGCGTTCCATGCATTTTCACGCAAGGACTATCCTGCTGTAGGTGACTTTGTATTAGTAGAAAAAATGCAGGGTGAGGCGCGTGCGATTATTCATGAGCTGTTCGAGCGCAAATCTAAATTTACACGGAAAATGGCAGGCAATGAAATTGACGAGCAAATCGTCGCGGCGAATGTAGACATTGTATTTTTAGTCATGAGTGTCAATGCTGATTTTAATGTGCGCCGTTTAGAGCGTTATTTAGTCGCTGCATGGGATTCTAGTGCAACACCTGTCATTGTGTTAACAAAAGCGGATATTTGTGATGATGTGGAACACTACAAAAAAGAAGTCGAAGCCATTGCTTTTGGGGTAGAAATCGTAGTCGTTAGTGCCGTATCAGGACAAGGAATCGATGAACTACAAGCATTGTTAAGAGAAGGTAAAACCGCCGCACTTCTTGGTTCTTCTGGTGCTGGAAAGTCGACGCTTACAAATGCGTTACTTCTTAGTGAGCAAATGAAGGTTTCCCATATTCGTGAGGACGATGCAAAAGGGCGCCACACAACAACACACCGTGAACTAGTGGTGTTAGCAAGCGGGGCGTGTTTAATCGACACACCAGGGATGCGTGAATTACAACTTTGGGATCAAAGCGATAGCTTAGCAACAAGCTTTTCAGATATAGAAGCACTTGCTAAAGAGTGCCGTTTCCGCGATTGCACGCACAAAAAGGAGCCACAGTGCGTGGTTCAACAAGCAGTAGCAAGCGGGGAGTTAGAGCAAGCCCGCCTTACAAGCTATTTCAAGTTACAACGTGAACTCCTCTATATCGAAAAGAAAGCAAATACCGATGCTCTCTTAGCCGAAAAACGAAAGTGGAAACAAGTTTCAAAGCAAGTGAAGAAGATGAAATGATAAAAAGAGGCTCCTGAATATTAACGGGTTCGGTTGGGAGAAAACATAAAAAACACAGTGTATTGAGTTTTCACTCAACAGCTATGAGTTCAGAGTTTCGGAAGGAAAAGGTTATCCGAAATCTTTCGGGATGATTGGCACAGCAGATGAACACCAACGCATCGCCTATTTGTACTTCTATGATTTTGATTTGGACAAAATCGGTGAGCCAGGTGACCAAAAACGTATGTCAAAATTTGTGGAAAGCTATTTCGACTATGATTTCTAATCTCTTATTGCAAGTCTTCCTATTTCTATGTACGTCCGAAAAGGTGATTTGCCTCTTTAGTTCAATAAGGATAGAAAAATATTGCCGGTTTGAGAAGGTTGTACTTCAACTATGCAGCAGGTTAGTTGAAGTACATAAAAAAAGACCAATTAGATGGTCTTTTTTAAAAGGAAAAATCTATAGTCTTTAGTAGCGTATCCATTTCTGTTTTAATGGTAAAAAAATGAGGTTTATTTTCATTATCAATTATGAGTAAATAAGGCTTTTCATCTTCGGGAATAATAATGATAACTTCATCAATCGAAGTGTTCACCCATTTATTTTTTAATTGAAGAGATGGTGTTAAGGGGATTTTAACTAGATAGCCTTTGTCTGGAATAGGGTTGAATTTTGTGACAATATTATCAATTTCTTTAATAATTTTTTTGGTCTCCAATTGTATTTTTGGATTTTTTTGGATCTTTATTATCTTATTTTTTTCAATATCAAAAATTTCAATTTCCGTAATGCTTTGTGCACTTACTATAAGTAGATTAAATAGGAAAAATACAGGAATTGACGAAAACAAAATTTTGCGAATCACATTTATCACCTCAGATTTAGTCTTACCAAAGATTATTTTGTTATGAGTTACGCGTTCAACTAAACGGTGCTTTAGTGTAACAAGCATGAACTGCATCCCAATTGATTACATATACCTTGTGCAGAGCGTGCAACATTTTACCACATATTCCGTCTTTTTCATCAGCAGGGAAAAGGAGGGTGTATGTGAAGATATTTATAAAAATAAATTTCATTAGTATCTTATATGCTTTGTCACTATTTATTGCAATTGAACTTATAATCAACGTATATCGCATTAGCAGGGTAACTGAATGGAATCTGGATGTTGTTATGGTTATTATTCCTGTAATTATCTTAGTAGAACTTATCTTGTCGACACTATTAGTTATTCACCTTACCAAAAGATGGATGTTAAATAAAAAAATCGCTTACTGGTTAGCCCTTATCTGGTGTCCATATTTCATTCTTTTTTATTATCTATTTACCTATTTGTTTCCTCTAAGTTCTGGTGAAACATTGTTTCCAATCTTTAATATATTGATTTATGGCAGTATAGTTTTATATCCGTTCTATATAGTAATTATTAGCCAATATGTTACATCAGAAAATTAAATCTAATGTTTTTTTTCAAAATAAAGCTCTAAATGCTGATTTAATGGTATTTAGAGTTTTTTAGTGTTGTATTGATGGTCATTGACGATGAGGTTGCTACGATTGGGACGACAAATATTGTTGTACGCAGCTTTAACTTAAATTTTGAAATAAATGCGCTTGTTTATGATGAGGCGATTGCCATCGAATGTCGTAAGTTATTTGAACTTGACCAAGAAGGCAACTTTGAAATGACGCCTGAGCTTTACGAGCAGCGCGGCAAATGGACAAAGGTACGTGAAGCAGTTTCTCGTTTGATTTCACCGATTTTATAATAAGATTGCTAGCTTCTATATGGGACTAGCATTTTTTTATTTCAAAAACCGAAGTAAATTCGAGATTTTTTCTCTTAAATTTAGTAAAATAGGAATTGTATCATTATTCTGAAAGTGAGGCTAACAACATGACAACTACATATCCACAAGTATGGGATTTAGACGTATTTTTCCCAGGAGGCTCTGCTTCTCCTGAACTGAAGGCACATATCGAAAATTTAAAACCAAAATTTGAAGGCTTGAAACAGCAAGTTGATAGTTTAGCAGTACCAACTTCTACAGAGGCAGCACCAGCCATATTAGCAATTTTAGAGAGCATTAAAGAAACATTAATGCATATGTCGCAAGCAGGTGCCGTGCTTTCTTGTTTAACAGCGCAGGACACGACAGACCGTGAAGCACTTTTATTACAGGGGCAATTATCAGGTTTAGGAGCAAACTTCTCGCCAATTTTAGAAAGCTTTCACCAAAAGCTTGGTAAAATCGAGCAGCCAACATTTGATACATTAGTAAACGACACGGACTTAAATGAGTTCAAATTCATCTTAACGGAATGGCGCGAACAATCAAAAGAGTCATTATCGGAAGAAGAGGAAGCGTTAATTTCGGCACTTGGCGTAGATGGTTATAGCTCATGGGGGCAAATGTACAGCATGCTGATTTCGGATATTAAAGTGGACGTGGTAGTAGACGGCGAGACAAAAACGCTTTCTGTCGGTCAAGCAAACAACTTAGCGTCTCACAAAGACCGCGCTGTACGTAAAGCGGCATTTGATGCATTAGAAACAGTGTTCACAGAGCGCGAGGAGTTCTTCGCAAAAACGTTAAATCACTTAGCGGGCTTCCGTTTAGCGGTCTACAAAAAGCGCGGCTGGGAATCAGTAACAAAAGAGCCACTTGAAATTAACCGCATGAAGCAGGAAACAATTGACGCGATGTGGGGTGCAATCACATCTCGTAAAGTAACATTTGCGAATTATTTAACGCATAAAGCGAAAATGCTTGGTACGGAAAAATTAGATTGGTTTGATTTTGATGCACCGGTAACGGATTCAACAGCGACACTGGATTACCAACAAGGTGCGGAGTTCATCTTAAAGCATTTCGGCCGTTTCGGTAAGGAAATGGAAAGCTTCGCACGTACAGCATTTGAGGATGGATGGATTGAAGCAGAAGATCGTGACAACAAACGTCCTGGTGGCTTCTGTACAGGCATGCCTTTGTCTGAGCAATCACGTATTTTCATGACGTACTCAGGCTCGATGTCGAACGTATCAACATTAGCGCATGAGCTTGGTCACGCATTCCATAGCTATGCACTACGTCCAGTACACCCATTAAACCGTCGCTATGCAATGAACGTTGCTGAAACGGCATCAACATTTGCGGAAATGATTGTGGCAGATGCAGCGGTTGAAGAAGCAACGAACGAGCAAGAAAAAATCGCGTTACTAGAAGATAAAATCCAGCGTTCAGTGGCGTTCTTCATGAACATCCACGCACGTTACTTATTCGAAACTCGCTTCTATGAAGAGCGTAAAAACGGCGTTGTTTCAACAAAACGCATCAACGAAATTATGGAAGAAGCGCAAGTAGAAGCACATGCAGGTGGCTTAGGCGAAACACATCCACACTTCTGGGCATCAAAAATGCACTTCTATATTACAGGCGTGCCGTTCTATAATTTCCCGTACACATTCGGTTACTTGTTCTCTTTAAGCATTTATGCAAAAGCAAAAGAAGAGGGCACAGGCTTCGAGGAAAAATACATGGCGCTACTACGCGACACAGCCGTGATGACCGTAGAAGAACTAGCAATGAAGCATTTAGGCGAAGATATTACAAAAGAAGATTTCTGGTTAAAAGGGATCGCGTTATGTGAAAAAGACGTGGAAGAGTTTATCACGTTAACATCGAAATAATGAGTAGAGGGCTATCCGAGATTGTTCGGATAGCCTTTTTTCTATGGATAGAAATAATAAAACAGGCTACTTTTGCTTCGTTAGCGAAAGTAGCCTGTACTGTTGTTTATAACGTTTTCTTACGTAATTTAAAGTCCACAGCATCTGCATCATGAATCGTAATTGTAAACGTACCATTCACCTGATCATGTTGCACCTCAATTTTATCGTCTAAACGCTTATCATAGCGGAAGAAAATTTCGCCTTCTTCAGATTTATAAATGACATTTAAATCATCACGCTTCACTTCAAATGTCGGGGTGAAGTCTGGGTTACGATCAGTAAATTCATTTATAAAGAGCTTGGCACCATCTTCAACAAAGCTTTCCTGGTTATGTTCAGGCGCAATCGCTGTATAAATATTGTGCACAGAAGCGTCCAGCTCGACGTATTTGCCATTTTCAAATTCATCGTCAATGACACGTTGTAAGCGCGGCTTTTCTTCGTCCTCCATCGATTCGGCGATTTTTTCATACAATTCCTTCATTAGCATCTTTGTTTTCTTTTTATCCGATGCAATCGGTGTTGCTTGTAGGAAAGTTTCCATAAAAAACTTTGCGGGCTCGCCATCTGATTGCTTATCAAGCACATAGACATTTTCCTCTAACGGGTTGTAGTTCATACGAATAAGCGCACATTTTTGCACGCGACTTGAAGCATCCGGTAAAATGTTCTCGATCGTAGACAGTTCCAATGTCTCTAAATCGATTTGCACTGCGTCTTTTGGATCAAGCTTTAATAGCAGAATATAATCCTCGCCAATCATTTCAATATGTGCTACAAACACCGAGCCATTTGAGCTTGAGACGTTTTGCATAATTTGATAAAGCTTGTTTGAAAGGTCATTCGCAAGTGATAAAAAGTGCGTATCATCTGTATATTCGATGTAGCGGTTCATTTTCGTTAAAATGTCATTATCACGGTCTAAAAACTTACAAGCGACTGATTTGGGGCTGTTCATTGTCGCATCAATATAGCTTTCGAAAAACTCGCTGTATACGCCTGATTCTAGTTGTGTTAGGTCCATCGTTTGGCTTGCAGAGACAAAACGGCTTTGCTGCATATCGAGTAATGTCACGGCCATGCGCTTCATTTTAATAGCTAAAGTTGTTTCTTCAAGTAATTCTGTCATTTATCCGTTCTCCTTTTTGTTCGCATTTTACTAGTATAACGAACAAATGACTTTAGCTCAAACCTTTACAAATACGAACGTCTATGCTATTATAAGTAAGTGCTATTTTAGGTAGTACTATAAATAAATTGGCATTTCTGCTAGTGTTTTTGAGGATACTTATTCACACTGGCGCAAGCTTAAGGGCTGCAAGGACATAGTAGCAGGTAGGGACTATGTTGCTTAAGTTAGAAAAGATTAGTAGAATTTTACCGCGGTTAAAACTGAAAGTACGAACTTTCGAATGATATAATTCCCCGGATGATCGGGTTGAGACTTTCATTTATTTATAAAACTATCTATTAAATACTAGAGGGGACCCCGTTTTCAATGGGGTCCCCTTGTCCAATTTATAAAACAAATGGTTTAGATTTTTGGAAATATGTGAAAATAAATACCATCCAAAAAACTTTGGATGGCGGAAAAAATAAGTATTAGTCCGTGAAGCATAATGAAGTCATGTAACCAAGCATACATAATAAACCTAGACCCATAGCGATAGTCATATTTTACAAACCTCCCTTAAACAACTCACAATATCTTCCTTTTTATTGTACAATGTTTGTTAGAAAAATTCAAATTGCGCCAAAATAGTGCAATTTCAAATTTTTCTTATGTGGATATAATAATAGTTCCTATTTAATATCTACCAAAAAAAGATGAAACCTTTTCTTGTTATAGACGTATGTAGTTATAAGAGAAGTTTAAATATACATAATTTAAGGTAGGTGGAAACGATGAAAAAATGGCTTTATAAATCACTTGTTGTATCGGTTGCATTATTGACATTTGGCGTGATTACGCCAAATCATGAAATTTGGACAAACTTTGACGAGGAGCGCGGCATAAAATCCGCTTTAGATCGCCAAGATGATAACCAAATTTCATCGGCATACCAGCTAGACGATATTTTAATTGCCGAGCAGCCGCAACCAACGATCGATACGTTCGTAGAAGCAGCGAAGGAACAAGCATATTTGAAGTTCGGTACGCGCATTGGGCCAGTCATTGAAGACGAGTTCGAAACAAAGATTTTCCCGAAAATCGGAGAAGCAATTGCGATGACCGTGGACCGACTTGGGCACGACACATTAACAAACTTAAGCATTACTGAAAAACCAAGCGGCGAATACTCGGAGAAAATTTTCCACATCGTCGATAAAGACGCAAAAAAAGATGTCATCCGCTTTCATGTACGTACGGAAAACCGCCCGTTCGAAGGGTTCTACTACAATTTCCATTACCACACATTTGAAGACAACTATCAAACACACTACGACCTTGGCGACATTTACTGGTCCAAAAACACACCGCCTAAATGGTTGAGTTAAATACGAACGATACACCCGTTTAATTGACGGGTGTTTTTTTGTGCTTAAAACTTCGAACATGACCAAAAAAGAGAGCACAAAATTGTGCTCTCCAATTCCTAACGACGATGCTCTACAAGGTCAATTGCACCTAATACGATGTGCGCTAAACCGAAACCAAATACAGTGTTTGCTATCATATCATTCGAACTGCTTTTTTGCTTGAGTGCAATTCCGACCGCAGTAACAGCTGACCCTAGAATAGCTGGGATTAAACCTTCACGAATGTTGTTCATAAAAAATCCCTCCGTCGCAGTTTTTTTGGTGCTCGCACACCACTCTTACTATTTGCAAATAAGCAAGATGCTATACTTTTGTAATTTTTTATTGGAAAACTATAGCGGTCTAAATCAGTGTTTTCACTGGATATTTTATCCAAAAACGCATATGAATTGAGAGAGGGTTTCTCGTTAAATTTGCCGAATACAATACACTGTGGAAAGAAAGCTCTAAAACGTAACTTTGAAATTTGCCCGGTTTATTGAAAAATATAACAGGAGGTAATTAAATGGATGCTTTGATGTTAGAGGGATGGACTCCTATATTGCTTTGCGGCATTGTCTTTGCAATTGGGATGTATATTACGTCCCAAAAAGTTTCAAGAAATTCTTTATTTGCGACCGCTATCGTATTAAGTCTGATTTGTTTAGGGGTAATCATTTATAGCTTGATTGGAGTTCGTGGTTGGGATGGTGTGGGATTGGGTTTCTTAACCATTACTATTTTTGTAGGAGTATGGGTAGGTACTTTTATCGGAGCTATTTCAAAGAACTAAATAAAAAAATTCATACATTTTAGGCGAATTAGAGTGAAATTTTTTCGGTAAACGGGTAAAATAAAGGTATAAACATTTTTTGCGTTAATTTTTATGCGCTAAAATGTAAAATTATACCACAAGGGGGACTGCCGATGATAACCGGTCAGTTAGAGCGAGCGTTTAAATTAGCTGAAAAGCATAAGCTCGACGTAAATACAATTTTAGAGTTGAATAAAGTAATTGCAAAAGAAGTAAACAATTCACCAAAAGTGGAGGAAAAGATTTTACTGCAGATCATTCAGTTACTTGAAAACAACAAAATGATTCTTAAGGAGGCAACATAAAAAATTGGGCAAAACTATTGAACTCTTCGATGATTTAGACACATTTGAATAAAGGCGCTACTCAACCCACAGTATAACGAGTAGCGCCTTTTAATATGCCCATTTTTAGGTCTGCAAATTACTCAATCTCTAAAATGAGGTTTTGTAAATCAAGTTCTGCGTGAAGCGGATCGGGTTTAAAAATAAACGTCCACGGCATACTTGTAAATGGTGGTATTGACAGTGTTGGAATCGTAAACACCTGCTCCTCCATATAGTCCCCGCAACGAATGAAAACAGAACGGTTCGCAAAACGTACGCTATGATGCGTAAAATTGTGTACAAGCGCGGTAATGAGTAATTCCCCCTTATAATTAAACGCAGTGCGGACAATTGGACTCATAATCACATCGTCTACCTGATTGTATGTAGTCTCAAAAACATGCTCGATTAGGGCAAGATCCTTCTGACTAACTGCTTTCTCCCACGTAGGGTGTAAATATAATTGTTGTATAATAAACGCCTCTTTCTACAGATCCTTCTCCCTTAGTATACGGATATTTCGGTGAATTGAAAATTCCTATACCCTTATACAATACATATAAAATTATTATCGTTCGAAATTTCTAACCATTAATCTAGAGGGATTTCATTATTTCGTATAGAATTTATACTAATAGAGAGAGGAGAGGATTACATGAATCCACCAATTGCAAAGAAAATCCGAACAACATTTGAAAATCACGGGGATATTCGCCATGATGATTACTATTGGTTAAATGAGAAGACCAATCAAGAAGTACTGGCCCATTTGGAGGCTGAAAATACGTATTTTGCTGATGTAATGGCACCGTTGAATGCGATGACAAATGATATTTACGAATCAATGATTGCTCGTATTCCGCAAGAGGAAATCGCTGTTCCGATTCAGCGTGGCCCTTATTTTTACTACACACGTCAAGAAAAAGACTTACAATACCCGATTTACGCACGTAAATTTGCCTCAACACGTGCAGCGCTTGCGGAATCAAAAGAAGAAATCATTTTAGATGTCAATGTACTAGCAGCAGGAGATGACTACTTAAATACGTCGGATATTCGACTAACGGATGATCATCACTTGTTAGCGTATTTAGAAAACCGTGATGGGACCGACAGCTATACACTGTACATAAAGGATTTGCAAACGGGTGCACTTTTAGACGATGTTATTCCGAATGTATATATTTCTAGTAGTATCGAGTGGAGTGCATGTGGGCACTATTTATTTTACGTAACGATTAATGAGCAACAACGTCCGTATCAACTTTGGCGCCACAAACTCGGCACAGCGATCACAGAAGACGAACTGTTATATGAAGAACAAGACGTGACATTTAATTTATATGTAGCGAAGTCACAAAGCAGTGCCTATATTTTTGTCATTGCCCAAGCGACGACAACGACTGAAATTCGCTACATCGATGTGACAATGCCTTTAAATCCACTTACGCTATTTGATGCACGCGAGCCAGGAATTGAGTATGATGTGGAGCACTGGGAACATGATTTTATTATCATGACAAATAAAGATGCGATAAATTTCAAGCTCTTACGATGCCCAGTAGAAAATATTGCTGAACGTTCCATATTGGTACCATATGATGAAACGTATTTTATTGAATCAATTTATCCATTTAAGCATCAAATTTACATTTCAGGACGCGCGAATGGCTTAGAGCAAGTATTTCGTATTGAAAATAATGAATTGATTCCACTTGAATGGGACGAGCCGATCTATTCGGTGTCGATTGCTAGTAACCAAGACTACAACGTAGATGAAGTGCTAGTTCATTACGAATCGTTTGTCACACCAAAAACAACATTTGGCATTCAATTAGTGAATGGGGAAAAGACAAAGATACAGCAAGCGGAAGTAACAGGCGATTATGATGCCAAAAACTATGTCCAGCAGCAGCTTTGGGCAACTGCGCCAGATGGGGTGAAAGTGCCGGTACTACTTCAATATCAAAAGGATGCATTCGCAAGAGGACCAGCTCCAGTGATTTTGACTGCTTACGGCTCCTATGGTTATAGCAGCGATCCTTTCTTTAGTGCGTACCGTTTACCTTTACTTGATAAAGGCGTTGTTTTTGCGACAGCGCAAGTGCGAGGCGGCTCAGAACTTGGGCGTACCTGGTATTTTGAAGGGAAAATGAAACACAAACGCAACACATTTACAGACTTTATTGCAGCTGCCGATTTGTTAGTACAACAAGGGCTCACAACAAATGAGTTGCTCATTGGCCGAGGTGGTAGTGCCGGTGGATTATTAATCGGTGCGGTAGCGAATATGGCAGGGGAGAAATTTAAAGTGCTCGTGCCAGAAGTACCGTTTGTAGATGTATTAACGACGATGCTCGATGACACTATTCCACTTACAACGAGTGAGTATGATGAGTGGGGCAATCCAAACAACGCCGAAGACTATCACACGATGCGCACTTACAGCCCGTATGAAAATGTCGAAGCAAAAGCCTATCCGCATATGTATGTAACAACTGGCTTGAATGATCCGCGCGTTGGCTATTGGGAGCCTGCCAAATGGGTAGCACGCTTACGAGAACTAAAAACTGATGACAACAGCTTAGTGATGAAAACGAATATGGGTGCAGGTCATTTTGGCGCGTCCGGTCGATTCAATCAACTGAAAGAGTTAGCTGAGTTTTATGCGTTTGTGTTAAATAAAGTAGGCGTGAACTAATTTTTACACACATACTGTAATGAGACGTGTTGTTTCATTACAGTTTTTTTGCTTTTCTGACGAAGGACATGGCAATAAAAAAAATTACCTATATAATAGAGCGTGACAGAATTAAGGAGTGAACATTTTGACAAATCCAGCAGATCAAGCGTATTTACAACTACTTCAACACATTTTAAACAATGGCACAGACAAATCAGACCGCACAGGGACAGGCACACGCAGCGTATTTGGTTATCAAATGCGTTTTGATTTAGCAAAAGGTTTCCCACTTTTAACAACTAAGCGCGTCGGGTTTAAAACGATTACGAGCGAGCTGTTATGGTTCATAAAAGGCGATACAAACATTCGCTACCTCTTACAAAACAACAACCACATTTGGGATGAGTGGGCGTTTAAAAAATGGGTAGAATCCGATGAATACAACGGCCCAGATATGACTGATTTCGGCAATCGTGCATTAGTAGACGAAGCATTTAACGAGCAGTATCAAGTAGAATTAGCCTCATTTTGCGCGCGCGTATTAAACGACGATGATTTTGCCGTGAAATACGGTGATTTAGGTAATGTTTACGGTAAACAATGGCGCAACTGGACAACTTCAGAGGGCGAATCACTCGATCAGTTGCAAGATGCCATCAACCAAATTAAAAACAACCCGGATTCACGCCGTATTATCGTCAATGCGTGGAATCCAGAAGACGTCATTAACGCTGGTGCGAAGGGCAGTAAAGCGGCTTTACCACCATGTCACGCAATGTTCCAATTTTACGTAACGAACGGCAAATTAAGCTGTATGCTGACGCAGCGTAGTGGGGATACTTTCCTTGGTATTCCATTCAACATCGCGAGCTACGCGCTTTTAACGCATTTAATCGCACATGAATGTGGCCTAGAAGTCGGGGAATTCGTGCATAGTATTGGGGATGCGCATATTTATGCCAATCACTTCGAGCAAGTTAAAGAGCAGCTTGCACGTGAACCAAGAGCATTACCAACACTGAAATTAAATACAGAGAAAAAATCGATTTTTGATTTTGAGTTAGCAGACATTTCAGTAGAAGACTATAATCCACATCCAAGTATTAAAGCGCCGATTGCGGTATAGGGAGGACAAATTATGATTTCACTTATCGTCGCACATGATAAAAACTACGTTATTGGCTATGAAAACGGTATGCCGTGGCATTTACCTGGAGACTTGAAATATTTTAAAGACATGACAATGGGGAAGCCAATCATTATGGGGCGGAAAACGTTCGAATCAATCGGTCGTCCATTACCAGGTCGTCGTAACATCGTCATTACGCGTAATGATAAGTACCACGCACAAGGCATTGAAACCGTGTCAAGCCTAGATGCCGCACTAGCACTTGTCAAAGATGTCCCAGAAATTATGGTAATTGGCGGGGCACAAATTTTTGAACAGGCCATGCCTTTAGCGGATAAATTGTATATCACACTAATCAACCATGAATTCAAGGGGGACACGTACTTTCCACGCTACGATGGCTGGCGTTTAACGTCAAGCCAGCAGGCAATTGATTCAGGAGAAGGGTATACATTCCGCTATTGTATATTTGAAAAATAAAGAAGGAGTGCTGAATTTTTCATTCAGCACTCCTTTAAATTTGTTACATCTTAAATCGTTTTACAAAATCATTTAAGTTCATCGACAGCTCTTGCAGCTAATTACGAATCCATTCATTTGTTTTCTTTCATAAATAGGTATTGCGAATAGGTAGCGCCGTGGTTCATTTGCTGTAACAGTTCTTGCTGTGACACTTGTTGTTGCTTTTTCGTGACGAAATCATCCACAAGCGCTACATTATTCGTCATTTTTTCTAAGCGTAGTTTTTCAGCCTCAGTAGGTTGATCACCAATAGTTTCTTTAAAGGCATCTAGCTTATTTGATAAATTTAATTTCGCATCGGCTAAAAGATCAAGCTGCTTTGCTACAAAATTGTTTTGTAAATAGTTTGAATACGTCGTTTTCATTGCCTGCTCATCGAAATTACTCGGGTTCATGCCACCTGCGTTTAAATACGATGTGATGAGTGCTGGGTTATTCGGGTTATTGCGCAGTAAAGTTGCAAGCGCGGCCGAGCTACCAAAGCCTGATAAATCTTTATAGAGTGCATTTGTGTTGGATGGCTTTTGTTTTTTTTCATACGCCTTTAGCACGTAATCTTCAAAATTACCAAAAACTTGTGTGTTTGCTGTGTTTGGAAGTCCAACATTCTTCACTGTTTTCATCGCTAGGATTTCTGGAATAGAGTTTGATATAGGAATCACCTCTATTAGATTATCGGATAATTTCTGCAAAATTGAAAGAAAACGATCTACAAAATCCACCAGTAATGGTGTAGTAAAAAACTTTATTGTTATGAAAGGTGCATATTCACTTATGAATAAAAGGGTCTTTTGGTAAATATTCCTTTATAATAAAAGGAACTTTGTTTGATGAAAGGGAATCATATGAAAAAATTACTCATCGTTCTCGCCTTATTAGGTATTTTTCAAATCGGTAGTACGTTGTATTACGAATCAAAAAAGCTCAATGAACCAATAGTGATTGCGAGTGTGGTCGATTTAACGAACGCTCGTATGGATGTTTCCTACATTACAAATCGCCTTACTCCGGCAGAAGTGCAGATCATTGAAATTAGTGGCGTGCACTATTATCCACAACCACATGAAATGAATCCATTTGATACTGAACAAAAGTTCCTTGAAACCTTCGCGAATTATACGTATTATTCGATTGTTTCGCCTTCCATCCAACTTGATTCGGAGAGACTAGATGAACTAAACTATCTGCTGCAATCTACACGTGAGGCAACGATTCACTTTAACAATGGCTTTACCCAACAAGTAACATTAGATATTCATGAAGCAAAAGAAGTGCCACAGCTTGAATTTGTGTCAAGTGTAGGGAATACAGAAGGTTCACAACAAGTAATGAAAGCTGCGGAACCAATGAAGTTAAGAGCAGTGGAGCATGTAAAAGGGGCTATTTCGATTTCGTATTTTGCAGTGAAGGGCACAGAACTTACATTACCGCTGCAAAAACCAGTTGAAATCAATGAAAATGACGAGCTTCAGTTGAATGTAACCGATCTGTTCGCTCGTTTTCCTGGCGATGATTATCTAATCCATCTCCATGTTACCGATAAAAACGGCTCAGAAATCGTCTTGCCGTTAACGAATACAATTAACGGTATGCCAAGTGAGCAGTGGGTCGAGCAGAAGATAGAGGAGCGTGAAAAGCAATGAATTTCCACAAACTTGTGTTCATTGGATTGCTGTTTCAATTTTTTGATTTTAAGTTTGGTAGCTTTGATATAATGCCGGATTTTATTGAATACGTCATTGTTGCCTATGCGTTTTCAAAGCTAGATTATCGCTATGCGAAAGAGGGCTTCATTAGTGCACTGCTGTTAATGATTTTTTCGTTCTTCAACATTTTTAATCCTTCACTACTAGATATAAATACAGGTTCAAATTTATTAACAATTACAAGTATAGTCTTTGGAATGCTCCAGATTTTTTATTTTGCTTGCATTTTTGCTGTGTCGAATCAAATCGTTCAAGATTCCTCCCGTAAATTCCCAACGGTGTTTCTTGCAGGGATAATTATTGTTAACTTGATCGCTTCTCTTAGCATACATCTTTCAGTAAACTTGGCTAGTACGCTTGTTTTATTGAGCATGGTTGCATTTTTCATTTGTTACATGTACCTGTTTATTTTCCTCTGGAAGCGTATTGGATTACAAGACAAGAAGCAGGCAGAGAAATCGACGGATCTACTAGACGCAGATATCGAGCTAGAATAAACGAAAAAAAGTAGAGGAGCCCATACGCGCAGCCTCTACCTTTTTTTGTTTATAAATAAAACGCCACACAGCCGACCATACATCCACAACCTGCAAGTACAAACAGATGCCAAATTGCATGGTTATACGGCAACTTCGTCCACATATAAAAAATCGAACCGAATGTAAATAATACGCCACCAGCTAAAAGAAGCATAAAACCGTCAAACGTCAAATGATGATACAGTGGGCGGATTAAGAAAATAATAAGCCAGCCCATTACGATATAAAGCGATAATGAAAATTTCTCGAAACGGTGAATAAATAGGCATTTAAATACAACACCAAAAATCGCAATACTCCAGATAACACTAAGCATAACGATGCCTGTCACACCACCAATCGCAATGAGTAAAAACGGTGTATAGGTACCTGCAATTAAAATATATATCGACGAGTGATCTAAAATCGACCAAAGATGTTTATATTTTTCGGGCATACTATGTAATAACGTAGACATTAAAAATAATAAGATGAGTGACGCACCAAAAATAGAGAAGGCGGCAACTTGTGCGGCAGATCCAGTTTTTGCTGCATAAATGATGAGTAACACACAAATAGGTATACTAAGGAAGAGGCCAATACCGTGTGTAATGGCGTTCCAGCGTTCTTCTTTTAACGTTTTATAATCAAATGCTTCAATTGTTTGCATTTCTTTTCACGCTCCTTACTCTCTTACTATAATATTTATAACCGGTTCTTACGAATGTGCAATGTCATTTTGTTATATTGCAATATGTCATAGGCAATGTATGATAGTTAGTGGCACGAATCAATGACAAATGTCATCTTGGTAAAAAAATAGGATTTCTTTATAATAGTGAGGAAGATAGAAAAAGGATGTGTTTACATTGACTCAAATTCATATCGTAACGGATTCTACATGTGATTTAACAGATGCAGAAATTAAACAACATAACGTTCATATGGTTCCATTATCAGTACAAATTGATGATATTACGTATACAGACCGCGTAAATTTACAGCCAGATACTTTTATTGAATTAATGAGAAAAGCAGAAAACCTACCAAAAAGCTCACAGCCATCACCAGGGGCTTTTAAGGAAGTATTTGACGAGCTTGGCAAAGACGGCTCAAAAGTCATTTCGATTCACATGACAGGTGGTATGAGTGGTACATATCAATCAGCAGTGCAAGCAGCAGAAATGTCTGACGCAGATGTTACGGTAATCGATTCACGCTATATTGCATTCGGTTTGGCGTTCCAATTACGTGAAGCAATTCGCCTACGTGATGCAGGTGCTAGCGTGGAGGAAATCGTAGCAGGTGTTAACAAAGTACGTGAAAACACGCGTCTTTTCGTAGTACTAGACACGTTAGAAAACATGGTAAAAGGTGGACGTATTGGGAAAGGGAAGGCAGTCGTAAGCTCGTTCCTAAACATTAAACCTATCGGACATTTAGACATCGGTGAAGTAACCATTTGTGCAAAGCCTCGTAGCTACAAGCAAGTCGTGAAGTTCTTAATTGGCGAGTTTGAAAAGGATACAAAAGGCAAAGTGGTGAAATCAGTTGCTATTTCTCATGCCGGTGCAATGGATACACTCGTTAACCCATTAATCGAGCAGCTTCGTGCAAGCGTCTATAATGGCGAAGTAGAAATCGCGTTTACCTCACCAGTAATTTCAACGCATGCAGGTGAAGGTGCAATCGGCTTCATGTACTATGCAGAATAATTGGAGGTGTCCTGAATTTTTTCAGGGCACTTTTTTTGATGATGCATTGTGATAGAATGATCGAATATTTGGCAGCTAGTTGCGATCTTCATAACATCACAAATTCCTCAAAAAAGCAGCACAGCCATGTTTCAGCTGTGCTGCTAATTTGTCAACAACGTAAATTATAACGCGCATTAGTTCGGCGAATAACAAATGTTTCAACAAAGGTTATCATTGAAACTACGCGAAGTCGCACCGAGTCAAATGACTTTGTAACGCTACGACAAGTACGTTTTTTTCTTTTTCGTTTAGCTTTGTCACCGCACAAGTCCATAATTCAAAGCATCAAAAGTTGCCATCTGAACCGTTTGGTGCTGCGGTGGGCTCTTCATATCAAATTTGAACACGGTTGTATAAATCGCGTCCGAAATTGTAATGAAGTAGAAAAAGAATAGTAAAGCTTTCGTTCAATGTGACAAAAAACATTTCTCCTTTTAAATAACAAAATCTACATATACATACGATATATAGAACAAAAGGTTTCATTTTTCTAAAATATTTTAAGACAATCAATTCCAATATTTTCGAAAAGTGTCTTATAATAAAATAATATTGTAATAAAGGGGAGATTGGAGTGTATGTGGCGTTTATTCTTAACGATTTGCCTCGTCACGCTGTTAGCAGCTTGTTCGGTAACAATTGACCCGCAGACAGAGGATACGGTATCAGAAGAGCAACCAACGATAAAAGAGCAGCCAACCATAAAAGAGGAAGTGTCGATAATGACTGATCTCGCACCTATGCTTGATGAGGAAAAATCAACAACGGAGCGTTTTAAAGAAATCATCAGTGATGTCTTTCATTTAGATTGGTCAACTGGTAAGGAAGAAGATGCACAGGATGTCTTTTATTTAGCACTTGGCGATTCACTTACACGTGGAGTAGGCGATGAATCACAAAAATATGGCTATACGATTCGTCTTCAACATGAAATGGAAAAGTGGCCAATGATACAGTCAGTTGAGCTTGATAACCGCGGTAAAAATGGTCGTCGCAGTGATCAGCTATTAGCACTGCTTAAAAAAGGGCATTATGATGAGGAGCTCGAAAAAGCAAATCTCATTACAATGACACTTGGTGGTAACGATGTCATGAAAATTGTTAAGAACCATTTATTTTCAATGGAAAAATCGATGTTTGATAAAGAGTTACCACGATTTATTGAACGTTATGATAAGATTTTACAAGAAATTCGTCTGCGTAATCCAGATGCACCAATTATCATGATTGGTTTTTATAATCCATTTTCAATTGTAATCGATGAAATAACACCATTTGAGCCAATCATTAGTGAATGGAATGCGGAGATTGAGACGTTAAGTAAAACGGATGTAAATGCATGTTTTGTACCAGTAGAGGATTTATTTGTTTCAAATGAGGATATGGTATATCATGTAGACTTCTTCCATCCAAATAGCGCTGGTTATGATCGCATGGCAAGTCGTCTGATTGAAACGATGGAAAACTGTAATATTGAGGCCATGTCAAATGGTTTAATAGGTTTTGGAGAGTGAGCAGCATGAATAGATGGAAGGTTGCGTTTTTAGTGTTAGCAGGCGCGGTACTGTTGTCGCTTGTTAGTATCGTGTATTTTGCAACCTCAGACGTCAAGCAGGCAAGTCCAAACGAGCCGCTTGAGCTAGAGGGAAATATATTAACCGTTCAGACAACCGCGCAGGAGTTCGAATCCATCGCCAAGCAGTATTTAAACGATGCGATGAAAAAATCACCAGTACCGGTGGAGCTCGTTGTTGACGAAAAGATTTACTTATATAGTACGCTAACGGTATTTAATATTGATATTCCGATTCAAATGGATTTTAACCCCGTTGTAAGTGATGGCAATATTTTATTACAGCAAGAGGCTGTACATGTCGGTAAGTTAAATATTCCACCAAAAACAGTATTAAAGTTAATGCAAGACTCGGTTGATTTCCCGTCTTGGATTACGGTTCAGCCAAATGATGAGCAAATTTACGTGGATTTATCGCGTATTAATATCGCCAGTGGGTCTCGTGTTCGCGCACAGGAAATTGATTTAGCCAATGATAAAATTGTGTTACAAGTCGTCATTCCAAACGAAGAAAACTAAGGGGGTAATCTCATGACATTACAACAAGCAACATTTGCAGGCGGTTGTTTTTGGTGTATGGTAAAGCCGTTTGATACACAGCCAGGAATTATTGAAGTCGTATCAGGCTATACAGGTGGCCATACAAAAAATCCTACATACGAACAAGTATGCAGTGAAACTACGGGGCATTTGGAAGCCGTACAAATTACATTTGATCCAGACATTTACCCATATGAAAAATTGGTGGAGCTGTACTGGACGTTAATCGATCCAACTGATGCAGGTGGTCAGTTTTTTGATCGCGGTGAATCCTATACAACGGCAATTTTTTATCATGATGATGTTCAGCGTCAAATTGCGGAGCTATCTAAGGCGAAACTTGAAGCGAGTGGGAAATTCCACGCACCAATCGCGGTCAAACTTTTACCTGCCAAGCCATTTTATGCAGCAGAGGATTATCATCAGCACTATTACAAAAAGAATCCAACCCATTATGAGCGCTATTCAGTGGGCTCAGGACGCGCGGGATTCATCGAACAAAACTGGGGGAAACGCTAATGGATAAAAATGAACGCTTAAAACAATTAACGGAAATGCAGTACCATGTTACACAAAATCAAGGAACTGAGCCACCATTCCGTAACGAATACCACGATGTCTTCGAAGAGGGGATTTATGTAGATATCATTTCAGGGAAGCCTTTATTCAGCTCAACTGACAAGTTTGATGCAGGCTGTGGCTGGCCTTCGTTTTCAAAGCCAATCGATGCACCAGAAGTAACAGAGCATTTTGATACAACACACGGCATGCGCCGCGTGGAAGTACGTAGTAAAACAGCTGATTCGCATTTAGGTCACGTGTTTCCAGATGGTCCGCGTGAAATGGGGGGCTTACGCTACTGCATTAACTCAGCAGCGCTACGCTTTGTGCCAGTAACGGATTTAGAAAAAGAAGGCTACGCCGAGTATCTTTCATTATTCAAATAAAAAACTCGCTTCCAGTTGAACATTCAACTGGGAGCGAGTTTTTTAGATTTTAAGGAATCGAAAGTGGTAGTTCGCTTACTTTCTAGTCGGGCTCTCCAAAGCTTGTCGGGGCTGAACGGGCGCTTTTGTCCTTAAATTTTAAACTGTCCAACGACGCTACGTAAATCATCTGCTTGTGCGGCAAGCTCTACTGCAGAGGCATTGATTTCCTGCATCGATGCGGAGCCTTGTGTAGCAGCGGCTGCGCTACGTTCTGTATTGATTGCGGTATTTTCGGCAATCGCAGAAACATGCACGAATGAAGCTGTTACATCTTGTGAATTTGTTAAGGTTTGCTCGATTTGGCTTACCATGGTTGTTAAAATTTCAGACGTTTTTTCCGTCTGTTGTAAAATGTTTTGCAGGGAATCGGTCGTTTCGTTTGTTACTTCCACCCCGCGAATAACTTTTTGTACACCTGTTTGATTTTGCGTAATAATCGAGTTTACTTCGCTTTGAATCGAACCAACAATTGTTGATACTTCGCTCGCAGCGCGCTGTGATTGCTCAGCAAGCTTACGAACCTCATCGGCTACGACTGCAAAGCCTCGTCCATGCTCACCAGCGCGCGCAGCTTCGATTGCTGCGTTAAGTGCTAGTAAGTTCGTTTGCTCAGCAATGGCTGTAATTGTGCCAATGATCGAGGTAATGTCATCAGATTTACGTCCTAAGTTTTCGACTGTAGCAGAGGTAGAGGCCATTGTTTCCTCAATCTCTAACATCACATTCGATGATTGTGTCACCGAGTCACTGCCCAGATGTGCGGCTTGTTGCATCGCAGTAGCGGCCAGTTGGACTTCTAGTGCCTTATCATTTAATTCGTACATCGAACTTTCTAGCTTTTGCATTTCATTTGCTGCTTTTCCGATGCTCGATAAAATTTCGTGACTATCACCGGCGATGTCCTGTGTTGAGTTAGCAATCGAATCAATTGTGCGTGCATTTTCGTCGGCAAGCGCCATTAATTCCTCTGAGCTCCCCGATACATTTTCTGCTAAATTTGATACGCGTTTAATGAGTGTAGAAATTGAATCAATTAAAATGTTTGTAGAGCCCGCAATTTCGGCGAATTCATCCTTCGTTTTGACTTTCACGCGACGTGTTAAATCACCACCAGCTTGTGCGATGTCTAATATTGAATTGTTGATCGCAATAGTATTTCGACGAATGGATTTTGATAAAATGTAGCCTAATGAAATCGTTAAAGCCATTGCGACAGCTGCTAAGATGAAGAATGAAATTTTAGAGGCAAGTGCAAATTGCTCAAGTTCTTTAATTGTTTCTTCATTGCGCTGTTGTAAAATGACGATAAGCTTTTCAGTACTTTCATCTATGTATGATTTAAAGCTTTGACTACCGCTTGATTTAAACATTTTCGCGGCGTTATCATAACCATACTTTTGACGTACTTCTATTGTCGATTTAGAATAAGAAAGATAATTCATATAAAATTGCTGAATCATTGCGACAAGCTTCAGTTCTTCCTCTTGATTTTCAAAGGAACCCTGGACGGTTTTTAAATTATTATTAATGATTTCTTGCGTCTCTTCGAATTGCGTTAAATTCTTGTCATCACCAGTAAGTAAATAGGTTTGCTCATGGCTCGACAATTTGGCGATGTCAGACGCTAAACTATTGATTTGCATTTGCTGTGCTAAGTTTTCGTCTGCAAATTCCCGCAAGCTCGTTTGTAATTTTGTGATATTAACATATGATAATATCTGCATAACGAGGATAATTGCCATTAAAACGGAGAAGGCGAGTATGATTCTCCCACGAATCAGACGGATGAATTTAAAATTGGATTTCTTCGTTTTTTGCTTTTTGGTAGGTTTCTCTGTAATATGTTTCTTTTTCTTTGTTTTACGCAAAAAATTCACCAACTTTCTGAAAAATCAATATTTTATTATTTTACTACATTAATTGGAAATTTACACTAATAATTGGAATAAATTAAAAATGGGAGGAAAAATATTGAAAAAGTCATTTTATCACTATGCATTAACGTTTAGAGGAGGAGATTGGGATGATTGTAAAGTTCGATTCGCAGAAAGTATGTTTGTTGATCACGGATTTCCAAAAGTATCGGAAGACTTCCACGAACTATCGAACTATATAGAAATGCAATTCAATGAGTATTTGACAACAGAAGCATTTGATGAACTGTGGGATTTGTATGAATTAAAGTTTCACAGTTAATGAAATATTTGCTTACTTTAAAGGACGTTGGGTATAGTTAGGGGAGTATAAATAGGGTGCTCTGTTCGTTAAGAGATTTAGAGACAACTAATAAAATGACAGACTTTTTCACAAAGAAAGACGTCTAACGATTGAATATTTATACGAAACCGTTTACAATCTAAATGAATGATGATGAAAGAGGGTTTATAAATGAGCGTTCATATTAATGCCAAACAAGGCGAAATTGCAGAAATCGTATTATTACCAGGAGATCCATTACGTGCAAAATATATTGCAGAAACGTTTTTAGAAGACGTTGTTCAATACAACGAAGTACGTAACATCTTAGGTTACACAGGTACTTACAAAGGCAAGCGCATCTCTGTACAAGGGACAGGAATGGGTGTACCATCGATTTCAATCTATGCTACAGAGCTTATGCAAGAATACGGTGTACAAAAATTAATCCGTGTTGGTACTTGCGGCGCAATCCAAAAAGATGTAAAAGTTCGTGACGTTATCATTGCACAAACTTCATCTACTGACTCAAATTTAAACCGCGTAATCTTCGGTGGCAGCATCGACTACGCACCAACAGCTGACTTTGATTTATTATTAAAAGCTTACAACGCTGCAAAAGCTGCAGATTTAAACGTACGTGTAGGGAACATCTTCACAGCAGATATGTTCTACTCGGACGAAGCACAAAATGAAAAACTAGCACAATACGGCGTACTAGCTGTAGAAATGGAAACATCAGCACTTTACACATTAGCTGCTAAATTCGGCCGTCAAGCACTTACTGTCTTAACAGTATCTGACCACATCTTAACAGGTGAAGTAACTACATCTGAAGAGCGTCAAACTACTTTTAATGACATGATGATTATTGCACTAGAAGCTGCGATTCAAGAGTAGTTGTAGCAAGGGTTTGTGAGTTACCAATAGTTGGCGAGTGACCAAAAGAGACCAAAGTGATTTTTCACAGGTTATCGAAAAGGTTACTCGCCTTTTCTTTTTGTTCATTGTCAATAAGGCTCTATGTGTAAGCGACATATAAATTTGAAATAAGCCGATTTTTAGTAATGAGTTATTAGGTGTCAGTATTATAAATGTGATAAGCTTGAAGGAGAAATATTAACTTTAAAGGGAGCGGTCAGTTGGGAATTTTCGATGGTTTGATGGGAAACGCTAGTGAACTGAATGTAGACCATGTACAAAAGGAAATTAAGGATATATTGACTAGAAGCGAGAATGTTAAGAACGCTTATAAAGTGATTAGAGATACATTCGTATTTACAGACAAAAGATTAATATTAATTGATAAGCAAGGCGTTACGGGGAAGAAAACGGAGTATCTATCTATTCCGTATAAGAGTATTGTGAGTTTTTCTGTTGAAACAGCGGGTACATTCGATTTAGATGCGGAGTTAAAGATATGGGTGTCGGGTAATAGCGTTCCTATACAAAAAAAATTCAATAAGTCTACTAACATTTACGATGTGCAACGTGTACTTGCGGAATACGTATTAAGTTAAAATGAGAGTAAATTGCGATCAACGCTTAATGTTGGTCGTTTTCTTTTTGGCCATCACTGACATTTACTATGAGACGCATCGAGATTCGGTTATGCGGATAGTTGTACGACTCGAATCGTTAGGATTAAGAGTTTCTGCCATTAAAATGCGCTAGAGGGATTTAATAAAAACCTTATATGAGATTTAAATATACCCATATAATAAGGGTTCCTATGCCTGTCATTAATAAACTGTATACTACTGAAGATTGATTCAATGCTTCAAAGTATATCTCTTTAATCGTGACTATAATCATCATACCAATTGCAGAACTAATGATAAGAGACCACAAAAGTGGGTGATCCAGTCCAATATTACTCCCTAAAATTGCACCCATTCCAACAGGCAAAGAAACGATAATGGCAAAAAGAACAGACGCATGAAATTTAACTTTAGCTAAAAATAATGGCGTAAACATGGCAATACCTTCTGGAATATTATGCAAAATGATCGTTTGAAGTACTGAATTGCTTAGTCCCATATTCTGACTTGAACCAAAAGCAATACCTAATGGAAAATTATGTAGGGAAATGCTAAACATAAGAAATAGACCAGTGCGAATGTATAAATTTTCATTTTGTTTATCAGTGTCTCTAAAAATCCTATGAGATGCTTTATGGATAATAAAAAAAAGGAATATTCCCGTTAAAAAGCCTGTAATAAATAAAATCCAACCGCCTAATTTAATACTTTCAGGTACAATTTCAAAATAGACTAATCCAATAATCATTCCTGCACATAAGGCATACGTGGTTGCGATACTTTGTTGAAACCTATTAAGAAATAGCGCTATTAATCCACCGATACTAAGCCCTATTGTCGTTGTAACAAAACCAATAAATCCTAAATAATACATACAGCACTCCTTTTTGAATATATAAACATATATGGTGAATCAGGAGTATTTATTCAAATAAAAGCAAAAACGAACGTATTCCCCCTATCTCAAATATTGGGAATATGATAACATGTGTCTGAATCTCTTAATTTTAGAAAAGAAAGGAAGTGCGGATTTGAAAAAGATATTGAAACCATTAATTAGTGTTATTGCCATTGGTGCCCTCTCTCTGTCTATCAATCTAGATAACAATGTATCAGCTAATGAAATTGCAAATACATGTAAGTATGATTCGACATCGAAAGTTAACCCTGATTATTCAACAATGAACTGTTTGTTAACCGAAACTGCATTGATTTATGATGTTCCGCCTGAAATTGTGAAGGCAATAGCGGAAGGCGAAAGTGGAAATTGGCGTCATTTCGATGTGAATGGTGAAGCGATTGTAACAGCTGATAATGGAATTGGCATTATGCAAATTACAAATCAAGCCGACTACAATCAAGATAGACTAAAAAGCGATCTTGTCTATAATATTCGAGCGGGTGTAGAGACGCTTAATAAAATGTTTAAGCGGAAGGATTTGCCTAGCATCAACGGAGGGGAAAAAAATGTACTGGAACATTGGTACTTCGCTATCATGGCTTATAACGGTACGAAGCCAGTAAATAGTCCAATTATCCAAGCAACTGGTGAAAGAAATGCAACTGCCTATCAAGAAAAAATTCTTCAAATCATCGAGAAATTGGAATTACTAGACTTAACAGTGCCGCATTTTTCACGCGAACATTTTCAATATGACTCTAGCAGCAAGGAAAATATTAAATTTTCAGAAATGAACTATGATTTTGATTTACCATATACAAAATCAAAGTATTTTTTTGAAACAAATCAAAAAGTTATTGTAACTACTAAAAACATTAGGGAAAGACCTACTACGGATAGTCAGACTGTAGGGACATTACGTGAAGGTGAAACGGTTACCATTACAGGTCCTTTTGAATATGAAGAAGTACCAACAAAGACAAACCATTTTGTTTGGTATCCAGTAAAAAGAAATGACGGCACCAAAGGGTATGTAGCATCAAGTTATTTAAGCGACGCTGCTTTACCATCTACAACTCCAGTTAATACGAGTAAGGACTTTTCATCTTACGCTAAAAAGTTTGCCGACTTCAGTACTACAGCTTGGTGGAGAGATGATATGATTTGGGCCATCGACCGAGGTTTAATTAGTGGTTACGGTAACGTATGGAACGCAAAAACAAAGAAATACGAAACGCAGTTACAACCGAACACACAATTAACAGAAGCTCACTTCCTAACAATCTTCTTCCGTTTCGCTCAAAAAGTTGAATTAGCAAGTGTAAAAAACACATCGACTTGGAATAAAAGTGGGTTATACAATATGGCGAAAAAGTACAAAATGCCTGTACTAGCGAATGAAGAATCTACAGCCTCTAAAGGTCTTGCGGATAAAGGCATTAGACGTGGTAAATTGGCACAACTGATGGCATCTTACTACTATGGGAATAAAGTAAGTGAAAACGAAGCTATTCAATTTTTCTTAGATAATGGGATTACTACAGCTACATCAATCGGTAGCTATAACCGTGACGAAATTTTAACTCGTTCTCAAATATCAGCGTTTATTCAAAGATATGAATCATTCGTATCAAAGCAAAAATAATGAAATTTAGAAACGGTTGCGTTAATTGCAATCGTTTTTTGAATTTTACGGCTGATAATATTGTATAGGAGCTAACCACTATACCATCATTATTATGTAATAGGGTTATGAAGGTGAAATATTTTTTTGATTTTTGAAACATTTCCATTATTTACACGTAAATGAATATAAAGCTATCTAATAGGGGGTAAAGAAGATGAAGAAAAAAATGTTTACAACTGTTTTAGCGTCAGCAATAGCAATTCCTGCAGTCGTTGTACCAGTAAGTGCGGATACGGTATTTACGGATATTTCACCTATGAGCGAATATGCGGAGGCTGTGCAATTTTTATCGGCAGAAAAATTGATTACAGGATATAGTGATCACACATTCCGACCAGAACAATCGATTTCGCGTCAACATGTCATCTCGATCATTAACAATGCAGTGGATTTAACGCCAATACGAGAAGCAAAGGCGTTCTCTGATGTTCCGACAAATCACCCGTATTCCGAAGCAATTCAAAAAGCATACCGTGCAGGCATTATTGATGGCTATGAAGATAGCACATTTAAACCAGACCAAGCAATTACACGAGCACAAGCAGCAAAAGTAATGGCACTCGCGTTTAAACTACAACCCGGTGAAAAGGTTACATTCCAAGATGTGGCGAAAAACCATTGGAGCATGCCATATATACAAGCCTTTGCTAGTAGTGGTGTTACTACGACTGGTCTGTTCCATCCAAACGACCAACTGACGAGAGGGCATTATGCGCTATTTTTATATCGCTTAATATCTAGTGAGGAGGCAGTCATGCCAAACTACAGTGGTAATTGGAGTGGTACATTAGACATTCCACAAAGTCCGTTAAATATTCAATTGCATTTATCTGAAGACGGGACAGGGACATTCTCTGTACCGGCGCAAGCGTTAAAAAACCATCCGATCAAATCGGTAACACAAACAGGTAACAAACTACGTGTAGAAATTAATCTACCAGGTGCACCAATTGTCATTGAAGGTACTGTGGAGCAAGAAAAAATTAGTGCAACATTCTCACAAAGCGGCATGGAGCTACCAATCACATTAACACCTTTTGTACCTGAGGAAGTAGAAGTGACATATGACGAGCTAGTAATTCCCGTAACGGGCGGAGAATTGAAAGTGGCGCTTCAAATGCCAACTGAACAAAGTGCACCAGTTCCAGTTGGGATAATTATCGCCGGTTCAGGTCCAACAACGAAGGATGGAAATACTGCTATTGGTGAAAATAATAGCTACAAAATGCTGGCAGAAGAGTTAGCAGAAAAAGGGATTGCGACAATTCGCTATGATAAGCGTGGAATCGGTGAAAATACCGCGCTCGTTGCCAAAGAAGAAGACTTAGTATTTGATTTGTACGCACAGGACGTGGAGAGAATCGTCAAAGCAATAAATGCCGATCCAAGATTTTCTACAGTCCACGTTATTGGACACAGTGAAGGCTCATTAGTCGGAATGGTTGCGGCAACTTCAACGAAAGTAGATTCGGTTATTTCGCTCGCTGGTGCTGGACGTCCAGTTGACGACATATTGATTGAACAGTTAACACCACAGCTATCGGAAGAATTACTGAAAGCAAGTAAGAACATTTTAGCCGTGTTGAAAAAAGGCGATAAAGTTGAAACGGTACCAGAAAGCTTATATTCATTATTTAGACCTTCAGTTCAACCATATATGATTTCTTGGCTACAATACGACCCTTCGGAGATTTTAAAGTCTCTAGATGTGGAAACGTTAATTATTCAAGGGAAAAACGATGTCCAAGTAAAAGTGAGCGATGCTGAACGCTTAAGCGCAGCGAAGCCTTCTGCAAAACTCCAATATTTTGACACGATGAATCACGTACTAAAAGATTCCCCAACGGATCTGGCAGGAAATATTGCGACTTATACCAACCCAACACTGCCACTTGCTGAAGGACTTGTTGACAGTATTAGCTCGTTTATTTTAAAAAAGTAATTTGTAACAGATCAATAACTAACCACGTGGCAATGTACGCTGCTACGCGGTTAGTTGTTTTTGTAGGGTAAATGCTAACTTCCTACAATTCGCCATATGCATTTCCCTACCATTCATGGTAAATTATTGACAAGAGAAGGAGTGGATAAAAAATGACAATTACAACAAAAACATTAGCAAACGGCGTAGAAATGCCTCTTATCGGCTACGGAACATTCCGCATGAAGGACCATGATGTGGCGTATAAGGGGGTATCACAGGCATTAGAGCTTGGCTACCGTCATCTTGATACAGCGGCCATTTATGCGAATGAAGAAGCGGTGGGACGCGCCATTAAGGATGCGAACATTGCACGTGAGGAGTTGTTTATTACGACAAAGGTTTGGAATAGCGATCAAGGCTATGACCAAACATTAAAAGCGTTTGAAACATCACTACAAAAGCTAGGGTTAGATTATGTAGATCTTTACTTAATTCACTGGCCGAAATCGACAATGAAAGATACGTACCGTGCACTAGAGCGCCTGTATGAAGAAAAGCTAATTCGTGTACCGGGTGTTTCTAATTTCCATCGCCATCATTTAGACGAGCTGTTTACATCATGCAATGTTTCGCCAATGGTCAATCAAATCGAAGTTCATCCGTCATTATCACAGATGGATTTACGCGCGTACTGTACACAGCATGACATCGCGGTAACATCTTGCGCGCCACTTGGAACGGGGATTGTGTTTACACATCCAATCATTAAGCGTCTTGCGGCCAAATATGAAAAAACACCTGCACAAATTATTCTACGCTGGCAGCTTGAAGTGGGCAATATCGCCATTCCAAAATCAGTGACGAAGGAACGCCTAGAAGAAAACTTAAAGGTGTTTGATTTTGCATTAACAGCAAATGAAGTCGCTGAAATGGCAACATTAAATACATGCCATCGTACAGGCACAAATCCTGATGATGGCTATATCAATCCGAATTTCTAAGAGTTATTTAGAAACGACCAACACATTTTTCGTTGGTCGTTTCTTTTTAATGATTCTGCGCAAAATAAAACAACCGGCAAAAAGATGCCGGCTGTATAATCTGACTTACTGATTATTATTTTGGTTATTGTTGTTTGAAAAACGGCCAGAAGCTTGCTGTTTTTTCGCTTCGGCTTGTTGGTTTTGCTGACGTACTTGGTTCACGTCTGTTTCCTGTCCAAATTCTACATTTTTAGAATTCGAATTTTGGAAACGATTGCTTGAAAATAACCCAGAAGCGCGTTGTTTTTTTGCTTCCGCTTGTTGATTCTGTTGTTTAATTTCGTTTACATCTGTGTCGCGCCCAAACTCGGTATTCATTTTTTTCTTGAAGTTAAGGTTGTTGTTGTTATTGTTATTATTATTGTTTGACATCGTCTTCACCTCCTACAAGTAGTCTGTACAGAGGTGTTTTTTTTATTCTGTAAAAAATTTGTGCTGCAGCTTTCCTCATCTTTCTTTCCACGTCAGGAGCATCAGCCTGTAAATAACGAATACACCAACATACGCACCTGCAATTAAAAACACTTCATTTAAAAATAGGGCATGGATGGAGGTCATAAATACGGCATCATCGACAATGATTTGATAGATGGATGTAGCGGCAATCCCGCCGAAAATGATCGTGGAAAGAAGAGCAAACCCATTAAAAACTATTTTTACTTTATCGCTTTTTTGCACAAGATAAAGCATAACAAGTGGGACAACAATGCTGGAAATGACAAGTAAGGCTTTCAAAATCGCACTCCTTTTTATTGTCCTAGTATGTGCTTTTAAAATAGAACTAAACAAATGGAAATACACTTAAAATCATGATAAGAAGTTGTTATGGAAATGCCTTCTTTATCAAATAATGAGGGAAAAGGAGCTGAGTGAATGAGTAAAGAAGTAGGGAAAATATTTGTGGAAAGATTAACGAATAATAGCGATCCGTTATCGAACATTGTCACCGTGCACCTTTTTTGTGAAAATGCCATTAATAGCCTGATAAAAGCCAAAGCAGTTGGGGTCGAGGATTTTACGAAAAAAAATCGAGGCGACTCCTACATTCCAATCCTGGATTCAAATTATGCCATCAAATTATATTTTGTCTTTTCAATGGGGTTAATCGAGCAAAAACTGTATGAAAATTTAAGGTTGCTGAATAATTGGCGAAATAAAGCCGCGCACAATATTCATGAAGAAATCAAAAGGCTACCGATGGATTTTCATCAATTTAATGAAAAGAAGTCAAAAATTTCAACAGAATCAACTGAAAATGAAATTGTCATCGGTGTGGCATTTGCAACCTATGTGGAACTGCATAAGTTTATTGAAGAAACGTATGAAATAAACTTATAAGTGAGGGGATTTTTAAAAAGCTTTAGCAAATAAAAAAATCATCATCCCGTACTAACGAGAAAGATGACTTGTGATGTAATATTTGAGCGAAACCTTTTGAGAGTTAGTTCTCAAAAGGTTGTGGCTTTTTCTTCCATTCGATTCCGCTCGAAACGCAACCAAATGTCACGATTAATAATAAAACAAATAATGTGTTGTGTAACCAATACGGCATGTAGGCTCCTCTTCTCTTGTTGCTGTCGTTTATTGTGTGTTAAATTATTTTACCATACTAATGAGCCGGCATCTAATTGTACGATTCAGTTAATTCGAGAGCCACCTTTACTCACGTTTATTTGAAGTAGGCAGTAAGCATCCCGCAGTTGTGGCTCATCACCATAATGCGGGGTTGCTTTTACGAATTTAGTCTTACTTTTTTGATTGCTGGGTCACTTGTATAATATATGTAAATATTATACAATAAATAAAGGGCGTTATCTTTGAAAAAAGGGCTGATTGCGCTCATCATCATACTAATGATCGTGCTAATACCAATTAGCTACGTTCAAATTAACAAAGTACTTTTCAAAAATCACGTACTCGATTATTTAACAACCGAGCAGCACTATGAGAAAGCCGATATTCAACAAATTGAAGGGATATGGGGCAAAAAGCTCCCAGCGTTTTATGTGACTGTGATTTTCACGGACGAGCCCAATGTGAGGTATACATATTTTGCGCATGGGAAAGTGCATCAATTTGAATATGAAACATTAGATGGTCAACAGCTTGAACCAGAGCAATTGACCCATTATCAAGAGCCAAACTATAAATACGAACTAAAATAGCTTGAAGTGATAATAATTTGTGAAAAAGGGTATATTTCTATGTGTGCAATAGAAAAGGGGGCAGAACGAATGAAGAAACATTACTTTTTAGCGACATCCGCACTTGCTGTTTTAGCATTAGCAGCGTGTGGCGATACGGCAGCGCCTGTTACAGGGACTCAAGACGAATCTAACTTAACGTTACAGCAAGTATTTGACAAAGCCATTGAACGTCAACAAACATTAAAAAATGTTCATGCAGCTGTTGATATGAAACAAGAGATGGAAATGGAATTTGAAGGGCAACAAATGCTCTTTACAACCGCATCTAATTTTGAAATGGACGCTCAGCAAAGCCCGCTCGCAATGTTTATGACAGGCACGGTAGCGATGGATATGGGCGGCGAAATGATGGAAATGCCACTTGAAATGTATATGACCGAAGCAGATGGATTTTATATGTTAAATGCTGAAGCGAATGAATGGATGAAATTGCCGGATGATCAATACGAGCAAATGTTAGCGCAAACCGGAGCCCAGGCCGATGCTACCGCACAACTTGAACAGTTGAAACAATTTGTCGAAGATTTTGAGTTTAAACAGGACGACAAGAACTATTTACTAACACTTCATGTTGAAGGAGAAAAATTCAAAGAACTCGTTATGGGGCAGCTTGGAACGAGTTTGAGTGAATTGACAGAGCAAAGTGGAGATGTATTTGAAACGATGGCATTTGAAGACTCAAAATATGAGTTAACCATTAATAAAGAAACGTTTGATACCGAAGAAATGACAATGGATTTAACAATATTAATGGATGAGCAAGGCCAGCAATCAAAAATCACAACTGACGCCACTATCAACTATTCGAAATTTGATCAATTAGATGAAATCAAAATACCGGATGAAGTCAAAAACAAAGCGATTTCGGAGTAATAGCTAGCAGTGCAAGAGCAATTTTTGCTCAATTGCACTGCTTTTTTCTTTGTTATGGGAAACCAAATAAAAAAAATAGCGTCTGTTCTTTTCTAACTCCTGGTAAACTGCTATTATTGGTATATGTGTGAAATTAGTCATTGTAAATATGAGAGTGGTGAAAATTGAAATGGAAGAACAAAATCAAAATGGGCAGCAATCAGAAAACAACGAGCAGCAAGTGCAAGCGAAGCCTGCGGGGAAATTTCTTCGTATGAAACCATTTGCTTTAATTATGCTGTTATTCCTTACCATTGTATTAACTGCGGGGTTAACGATTTTTGCCTTAACATTCGGCGAGAAAAAGGTCGTAGAAGTAAAAGTCCCAGTAGAACGAACTGAATTTAAACAGCTGTACGAGGCGTATGACGCATTAAATGCGAAATACTACGAAGATATCGATCAACAACAAGTAATTCACGGTGCAATTAACGGTATGTTTGATGCACTCGGAGATCCATACTCGGATTATATGGACAAAGAAGAAGCGACATCGTTCAATGAGAATCTGTCATCAAGCTTCCAAGGCATTGGTGCAGAGATTTCGGAACGTAATGGCTACGTGATGATTGTTTCGCCAATCAAAAACACGCCAGCTGAAAAAGCAGGATTACAGCCAAAAGATATGGTATTAGCCGTAGATGGCAAAAGTGTTAAAGGTATGAGCTCTACAGAGGCTGTACTTCTAATCCGTGGTGAAAAGGGAACAGAAGTTACATTAACAATCCAACGTGGTGAGGCAGAACCATTTGATGTTACCATCGTTCGTGACGACATTCCGGTTGAAACGGTCTATGGTGAGCTTGATGAAAATGGCATTGCACACTTCCAAATCACATCATTTAGTGAAAACACTGCAAAAGAATTAGAAATATTAATTAAAGAATTTGATCAACAAGGCATGACTGGCATCATTTTAGATGTTCGTCAAAATCCAGGAGGCTATTTAAAAGCAGCCATCGATATTTCGAACTTGTTCGTTGAATCTGGTAAAAATATTGTACAGATTCAAGAAAAGGGTCAAGAGCCAGCTGTTGTCACAGCAGACAACCGTTCAAAATATAACTTACCAATTACGGTATTAATTGATGAGGGTAGTGCTTCGGCTTCTGAAATTTTAGCAGGTGCGTTAAAAGAATCAATGGGTGCAACGATTGTTGGGTTAACGTCATTCGGTAAAGGCACAATGCAAGAAGTTCTCTACATGGAAGACGGCGCAAACTTAAAATTCACAACAGGTAAATGGCTAACACCAGATGGTAACTGGGTGAACGAAAAGGGAATTAAACCTGATGTAGAAGTGAAATACCCAGATTATGCCTCACTACCATATGTAGATCCAGCGCAGACGTTTGAAGCAGGGGCAACACATCCAATGATTCAAACGGCTGAACGTATTTTAGAAGTGCTTGGCTATGACCCAGGTGAAGTCGATACTACATTCACTGATGAGTCAGTTGACGCATTAAAGCAATACCAAAAAGACCAAGCGTTAGAAGTAACAGGTGTCTTAACGGGTGAAACTACGTATGCATTAATGGATGCGATTAGCGAAAAGCTAAAAACAGATGATCCCCAAATTTTAAAAGCAAAAGAATTATTAGGTGGCAACAAAGCATCTAGTGAAGAATAACACGATGGGCTGGTTTAGGGATAACCTAAGCCGGCCCATTGTATTAAGGACGTGAAGAGATGAAAGACGTATATTTATTTAGTGGATTTTTAGGCAGTGGGAAAACTTCGATGTTGACGGACACGATTCGTCAATTTAAAGAACAGGGCTTAAAACCGGCAGTTATTATGAACGAGCTTGGAAAACTACCATTTGACTCACAAGCAGTGGAAGAGGATGTCCCATTAAAAGAAATGCTCGAAGGCTGTATTTGCTGCAGTGGCGCGGAGAAAACAGAGGCACAAATTCAATCATTATTACATGATCAAGAGTTTGATGTACTCATTATTGAAACTACAGGTGCCGCACACCCTGTAGAAGCGTTAGATGCGGTGTATTCGCCGTTATTTGCCGATAAACTTAATATTAAAGGTATTGTGACAGTAGCAGACAGCAAGCTGTGGTTAGACCGTGCAAGCCTTACACCGCAAGTACGCTCATTATTTATGGAGCAAATTCGCCACGCGCACCTTTTACTCGCAAACAAATCAGATTTACTAACAGAATCTGAGCAAGCGCAGGTTGTTTATGAACTACAAGGCTTTAACTCAAAGGCCTATCTTTTACAAACAACAAACGGCCGTGTACCACTAAAGCTCCTACAAAACATGCAGTCAACAACGCGCATCGCAAAAGACGACATCGTTTCTGCGCGCATTGGTGAAAGCTTTAACCTTGGCTCACGTTTAATCGAGTTCACGACAAGCTTCACGCAAGAGGATTTTGAGGACTGGGTGCGCAGCTTACCAGAAACCGTTTACCGTATGAAGGGGTATGTGCCGATTGAAGGCATTAAAAACCCAATGTTATTCCAATATGCATACGGTATGGTGCAATGGCTGCCAGAATACGTGAAAATGGCACCGAATTTGGTGATGATCGGTGAAAATATTAAAGACGTACAAGTGATCGGCGAATAGTCGTCAACACCTTTTCAGATGAAAGTGTTGCGTAAATTGGATAAATTTACGCATAATGATAGTGGATAAACCGCTAAAACTAGGCTTATAGATTGGTAAATGGACAACTTACCAATTTATAGGTCATTTTTTTTGAGATTTTGCATGTACGATGGAAACACGAACGAAAGGAGATGTACCAAAATGAAAAAATCAGTTCTAACATTTTGTACAGTATTACTTTTAGCAACGCAAGCGCCTGTTGCCAATGCAGAGGAGGTAAGCGAGAAAGCGAAAGTGAACTACTTCCAATCGGTTTCTGAATATCGATTAAAGGTCAATGCACTATTTAAGATGCAGTGGTCAGTTAAAAAAGTGGCCGTAACCGAACAAGCCGCTCCTAAAGAAACAATTGAGGAAGTAAAGCAACCAACACATACAACACCAAAAGAAACAACAGTGGAAACAAAGCAAGAAGCGCCAAAAGCACCGACACAAGAAGTGAAGCAAGAAGCGCCAAAAGCACCGACACAAGAAGTGAAGCAAGAAGCGCCAAAAGCACCGACACAAGAAGTGAAGCAAGAAGCGCCAAAAGCACCGACACAAGAAGTGAAGCAAGAAGCGCCAAAAGCACCAGCACAAGAAGTTAAACAAGAGGCTCCGAAAGCACCAGCACAAGTACCAACAGAAAGCGTAACGAAGGCAGAGCCTGTAAAACAAGTGACGCCAGCCGCTTCTGATATTGATGTCATTGAACAGCAAGTCGTTGAATTAACTAATAAAGAACGTGCAAAATATAGTTTACCAGCACTTGCGATGGACAAGCCCTTAATGGCTGCAGCGCGTGAAAAATCAAAAGATATGCAAGTGAATAACTACTTCTCACATACATCGCCAACTTACGGTAGCCCGTTTGACCGTTTGAAAGCGTTAGGAATTTCTTACAGATCTGCTGGTGAAAATATTGCCAAAGGTCAAACAAGCGCGGCACAAGTAGTCGAAGCTTGGATGAATTCAGAAGGTCACCGCGCGAACATCTTAAACAAAGATTTCACACATATTGGTGTTGGTTACGTGAAGCAAGGTCATGTATGGACACAACAATTTATTAAAAAATAATGATTAACCGCCTGCTCTAGTTAGAGTGGGCTTTTTGTTTAAACTGTTTAAATGTTCGAATTACTTTATACATATAATAATTTTTTGCCTGTAATGCTACTGAAAATATATGGTTTTAAAGTTCAATGTTGTTAATTTTAGATGAAAAGTTTTCTATGTTCATGAAATATGCTACAATAAAGAGGATAGTTCATAAGATTAGAACAAAATATTGTTTGATTTTGTTTGAAATGTATGAACAATATCTATACTTTTAAAATGAAATGAAAGCCATTATATAACTTTAAAAGCGTACTTGCGACTAGAATAAAATTATATAACTATAGTAAGTTGCGTGACGACAACTGTAGAAAATGCATGAATCGCATACATGTTGCATAAAATGGAATAGTCATATTGTTTGTTAGGAGAAACTTATGAAAGCAAAATCAATTATTTTAACAGGTGGGGGCACAGCTGGTCATGTTTCATTAAATGAAGCGATTATCCCATCATTAGTAGAAGCAGGCTATGATGTGCATTATATCGGCTCACACGAGGGTATTGAAAAAGAATTAATCGGCAACGCCTTCCCGGACATACCGTATCACAGTATTGCAAGTGGGAAATTACGTCGTTACTTCTCGGTACAAAATTTTACCGATCCATTCAAAGTAATGGCCGGCGTGTTACAAGCCTTTTCAATTATTAAAAAGGTGAAGCCAAGCGTTATTTTCTCAAAAGGTGGTTTCGTGTCTGTGCCTGTCGTAGTGGCAGCAAAGTTAGCGAATGTGCCTGTAGTCGTGCATGAATCGGATGTAACACCTGGTTTAGCGAATAAAATCGCCTTACCGTTTGCGTCGCATATTTTCACGGTGTTTAAAGAAACATTAAAGCATTTACAGCAGGACAAAGCGACATGCACCGGCTCAATCATTCGCCAGCAGCTCTTTGAAGGCAATCGCGAGCGCGGTTTAGCGTTTTGTGGCTTTACAGCAGAGAAAAAAGTGATGTTAATTATGGGCGGAAGTTTAGGGTCAGTTGTTGTAAATGATGCCGTGCGTGCCAATTTAAAAAAACTACTTGAACAATACCAAATTATTCACTTATGTGGTAAAGGTAACAAGGATGCCTCGCTAGAAGGGCTTGAAGGTTATCGTCAGTTTGATTATGTAACAGATGAATTACCGGATTTACTTTATGCAGCTGACTTTATCGTGTCACGCGCCGGTTCGAATTCTATTTTCGAATTTTTAGCGCTACACAAGCCGATGCTGTTAATCCCATTATCCGCAGCAAAAAGTCGCGGGGATCAAATTTTAAACGCACGCCTGTTTAAAAAGCAAGGCTTCGCGCATGTATTAGACGAGGATACGATGACAAAAGAGTCATTCTATCAAGCAGTTCAGGACTTAGCAGCGAATTCGGAAGAAATGATCGACAAAATGTTTGATGTCGAACGTCCAAAAACACCAGCAGAAATGGTGTCACTGATTACACAATACGAAAAATAGTGATTTACCGGGGTGACTTAAGCACCTCGGCTTTTTTTTATACAAATTGTTTCTTGAACCGGGCACATTTATTTAGTAGTTGAAATCCATTAACGTTAACACCGCTTTGGGGACTGAAAGTTAGGAATCGATCAGCCCTATTCAATTGAATTGGGCTGATTTTGATTACTATGAGCATGGTTTCTCTACATATTTTTGCTTTGTTGAAGAAGTTTCGATGTCCCTGTACGTTCCCATTCTTCTACTGTTTCATATGCTTGCTCAGGAGAATATCCCTTTCCAACAAGAACACCCATTAGAATAAACTCTTGAAGAATGTGTGTCATATTAATTCCTCTCTTAATATCTTCCAAACCTTCTTTTACCAAAAATTCTGTATGTTTTATCCATTCATCTGGAGTCTTTCCGAAAAGTACTGTGTTCCCATTATCTAAATCTTTTTCCATCGCCATTGCATCTGCTTTCGTCCGATGAACCGTACCATACGGGTGGTTTGGCGGAGCATATATGGAGTATAGTTTTAACGGGATATTCCCTGTATTTGTAAGGTCATGCCACGTTCCAGCGGGGACAAAAATAGCGGAGTCATCAAAGACTTGCCATTGTAAATTTAAATTATCTTTACTTTTCCCCATTTGTGTAATTCCCTGTCCTTGTTCAACTCGTAAGAATTGATCCACATTAGGGTGCATTTCCAAACCGATATTTTCCCCTGGATTTAGACTCATTAATGTGAGTTGCAAATGATTTCCTGTCCATAGTGCTGTACGATACGTATTGTTTTGTTTGGTAGCCTCATTGATATTTATAGCAAATGGGTTTGGCCCAAAATCTTTTAATACATTTCTGCGATCATCATAAAAAGACCCATAAGAACCAAATGCCAACTCATTAGGAATAGCCCAATAGCTAGTAGGATTTCTCTGAGTATGAGTTGATAAATTTGCAAAATGCGGATATTGATACGTATAAGGCACATTGTACATTTTTCTCAATCCCTTCATATTCATTAATATTTATAAATTATATTATGTACGGTAAAAAAATCGGGTACTTATTGATAGTGCTACAAGGAGTTAAACAAATTCCTAAGTTACTTAATACAATATTAAAAAATGGAGTTGATCTTCATGGCGATATGGATTGATGTATCCACATCAAAATATCAATTAAAACTTTTAGATGGAAACAGGCTTATTAAAACTTACCCCATTGCGGTAGGGAAGATATTGTCACCAACACCTCCTGGGACATACACGATTATTAATAAACAACTAAATCCACCCGCACAATTTGGAGTACTTTGGATGGGGTTATCAAAACCTCATTACGGTATACACGGAACAAATAACCCCTCATCAATCGGTAAGAATCTCTCACATGGATGTATTAGGATGTTTAATCATGATGTTCTAGAATTATCATCTAGAGCTCCACTTGGTACCATGGTTTTTATTCACATATAAAACCCCCAGTATTTCAGTTAGGTAATCTGCTATATTGGCCTCCCGTACCTTTAGTAAACAAAAAACCAACAGGAATCGCGCCCTGTTGGTTTTTTGTTTACATTGCTTGCTCTTCTTCTGCATCCTGCGTGTTGGCAGTTGTTAGGTAGAACAAGTCTTTAGGAATTTTGAATAGGCGGAATTTTGTTTCACCCTGATTGATTTCTTCAAATAATGACGGGTTTGAGTGCTCAGCATCAACGACATAAGGTAATTTTAATGCGGCAGCTTGTGAGCGACCGTTTTGTTCGCGAATGCGTAAAAATACCGTATGGAAGTCATAGTTGAAAAATAACTCGTTTAAGAAGGCTAACTTTGCTTTTTGGTTGTAGCCAAAGCCTTGGAAGGGTTGGCCAATCCAAGTACCTAAAAAGCCCGCACCGTCCTGAATATCAAAAATACTAATTGTGCCGATTGGCGTACTCCATTCATCGACAATAGTACGTGAAATCGTTAAGCCGTTTTGCTCTTCTTCGATTAATTGCTTCGTCATAAACAAATACTCTTCAGCAGATGTTGCTTTCTGACGTACGTAAGGAAACACAGATGGATGACGTAATAACTCGTAAAGTTCTGCAGTTTCATGAAGTTCTCTATGTTTTAACATGAGAAACGCCTCCTTTTAAGAAGAAAATGATGGTAGAGCCTGTTGTGAAAATTAAAAAAACCATTTCAAAGTGAAAGGGTTTAATATCCAAAGGCAGCAGTCATTTCGAACTTGATTCAACCTAAAAGAATCTGACGTTAAACTATTGTACGCTAGTCGTGTGTCTCGCTCTATCCTAGACTATGAAAAACAATATCGAAATAAAATTATTATCTACATTTTATTATAATATATCCTCTTCGAGCAACTTTCAAGCTCGAAAACAACATTTTTTTCTCTAAAATGTCTATAAATTCTGACTAATCTTAATTTTCTATTCTTTGTTGTCATAACTATTTTTTGCGCAGTATAATAAAGTAGTAAAAAGATAAAAGGGGGCTAGCAAATGAAACTACTAAAAGTTCACGGTTCAAGTAATACATTTTATCTGTACGAAGCATTATATGATGACAAAACTAATTATGTGCAATTAGCAAAGTGGTTATGCAATAAAAATAATGAAGGTGGCGCAGATGGCTTATTAGTCGTGCTCCCATCACATATGGCCGATGCGAAAATGCGTGTTATTAACGCAGACGGTTCAGAAGCATCCATGTGTGGAAACGGCCTACGCTGTGTCGCGCGTTACGTTTGTGAAAAGCTAGAAGTAAACGAGGCACTAATCGAAACGATGCATGCGAATTTACGCGTGAAAAAAGCGCCATCGATTTTTGAACAGTTACCTACATATGCCGTTGAAATTTCGCCTGTTTCATTCGAACTGGTTTCCTTACCAATGCACTATGATGACAAAACACAAGTTCGTCATGAAACATTAACACGTTTATCGGAAGTTATTCCATTTACAGCGGTATCGGTGCCCAACCCTCATTTAATTGGAATTGTAGCCAAAGAATTTATACAAGATTCAGCACATCAACAACAATTAGCGTCTCAATTAAATGGGGAAAATGATATATGTCCGGACGGGGTCAATGTTAGTTATGTGTATCCATTAACTGAAGCTGAGATTTTTGTTCGTACTTATGAACGAGGCGTTGGCTTTACTAATGCTTGTGGCACAGCGATGACCGCTTCAGCATTAGTGGCACACCTCGAAGGTTATGTGAAGAATCATGTCGTAACCGTGTACAACCCAGGTGGTTTTGTGCAATGTCATGTACAAACAAATGAAAATCACTATAAATTATCATTAATTGGCAATGCAACACTGACCGCACACTATGAAATTGAATATAACAGTAATAAATTTACATTTAAGGATTGTTTTCCTACTGACGAGCAGTTACAATATGAAAAATGTAATAATTTTGTGAAAGTTAAATTAAGTCAATATATTTAGTGGTGACGATTTATTAAGGGGGGATATGCATGAGCACAGTTTTTTCTGTTGAGCAATTCGAAATTGTATTTGGTAAAAGTCGTGACGCGGTATTTTTTATGGAGAAGGACGATACGGATTATCGCTATGTCCATGTGAATGAAGCTGCGACAAAACTAATTAATATGAATCCTACAGGAAAACTGGTTGGGCAAGTGGTACCCCCACATGTAGCAAAAAATATCTTGAATTACTATAACCAGACACTTCAAACTGGTGAGCAGGTTGATTATGAGGATTATACGTATACGGAAATGGAAGTGCGAAAGCAGCGTACATCAAACGTTCCAATAGTTGAAGGCGAACATCAATATATTTTAGCGATTACAAAAGAAGTCCATATGAGCCGTGATCGGGAAGATAAATATTTATTTATGCGCTCGATATTTTTTAATTCGTTTTTATCAACCATTTTAGTTTCGAATGATATGCGACTCATTGAGGCGAATCCGACATTTGCTGAGGAGTACAATTTACGAACAGACTTTAAGGACAAAACGATTTTTGATATCCCCTTTATCGATCCGGAAACAGCTCCTCATTTACGTAGTTATATACAGCAAGCGCAAAAGGGCGAAAGTGTAACGTCAAAAATGCTGAAATTCATTGATAAAGACGGGCAAATGCGCTACTATACGGCGACGTTTTCTTCATTGACAAGTAACGATCAAATTTTTGCGGTGTTTATCATCTTGCAGGAAATTACCACCTTCATTAAGCAACGCCGTGAATTAAAAACGGTTTCGCACGGTTTGCAAACGTTCAAAGACGCCATAACCTCGGCAGCGGATGTTATTTTTACCGATACAAATGGCACGATTTTAGATGTTAACGAGCGAGTAATTGAAAATACGGGCTATCATCGTGAAGAACTCATTGGTCAAAAGCACAGCATGTTTAATTCAGGCTATCATGAAAAAGCATTCTTCGACACCTTGTGGAGCACAATTAAACAGGGCAAGGTTTGGCGTGAAGAGGTGTGTAATCGAAAGAAGAATGGCGAACTTTACTGGATAGATTCTACGATAATTCCTCTAAAAAATGAGCAGGGGCAAATTGAACAATATTTAGCCGTACAATACAATATTTCATCAAATAAAAAATTAATGTCTGAGATGTATAAAATCGAGCAAACATTCCGTGCGATTACTGAAAACACCAATGACTTTATCGTCATCACTAACCAAGCAGGTGAGATTAAATATGCATCCCCGTCATATGCTCGTAAGCTAGGCTATCAAGATTATGAATTAATAGGCGTGCCATACGAACGATTGTTAAAATCGGCTAGCCGTGAGATTTGGCGCGGTGTCATTCAGCAACCACGTCAAAGCCCCGTACAAGAGCAAAAAATTGAGTTACAATTACTCTCAAAAAACAACACATCGATTTGGACGGAAGGGAATTATACGATTTCACTTGATTTACACAATAAGGATGTTTCAGAAATTGTCATGGTATCGCGTGAAATTACCGAGCGTAAAGAGCTTGAGGACCGTCTTACCTATTTAGCATATCACGACAGCTTAACCCAGCTCGGCAATCGTCTCAAACTGTATAAAGATTTCCCGTATTTGCTTGAACGAGCAAAAATTACTGAATCTAGCTTAGCGCTCTTTTATTTAGACGGTGACCGTTTTAAACAAGTAAATGACATTTACGGTCATGATGTTGGCGATGAGTTTTTAAAGCATTTCGCTCAAGCTCTTGTTAATAGTGTACATCATGATGATTTGGTCATTCGCCTAGGTGGGGACGAGTTTTTAATTGTTGTTGCGGGTCTATCACTCGAGGCGGAAGCAAGAACAGAGCAAATAATTGAAATAATTGAAGCAATTAAAGAGCAGTTAGCGATTGGTTGGACGATTCGAGACGTACATTTCGCGCCAACAACATCGATTGGCATTTCGATTTTTCCAGATCAAAGTTCAAACCTAGATGATCTCATTGATCTAGCAGACCAAGCGCTTTATGAAGCAAAACAGTATTCAAGGAATTCATACCGGATTTCTGAATACCAGATAAATATATAATCTAAGGGGGCGGACTCTTGCTCCCTTTTTTTCATGGCGAAAATAAGTACTCGTGGTAAACTAAAAGTAATTTTTCATGAAGGAAAGAAGGAATATTCGTGAAACAAAGAATTTTGATTGTAGAAGATGAGAAAAGTATCGCTCGTTTTTTAGAGCTTGAACTGCAACATGAACAATTTGAAACCATGCAGGCAAATGACGGACGTACGGGATTGGATTATGCGCTCTCACAACGCTTTGACTGTATTTTGCTCGATGTCATGCTGCCTGAGCTAAACGGCATTGAAGTGTGTCGTCGCATTCGTAAAGTAAGTGATGTGCCGATTTTACTGTTAACAGCGCGTGATGCGGTTTTGGACCGTGTCGCTGGCCTTGATGCAGGGGCCGATGATTATATCGTGAAGCCGTTTGCAATTGAAGAGCTACTTGCCCGTATTCGCTCTATTTTACGTCGTGTGAAGCCAAGCGAACAAAAGGACATACTGGTTGTCCGGGATCTTGAAATCGATGTGAGTGCTTATGAGGTAACGTTTGAAGGGCAAAAGCTAGAGCTTACACGTAAAGAATATGATTTACTCAAGCTACTCGTAGAAAATAGCAATCATGTTTGTACGAGAGATGTCATTTTAGAGCAGGTTTGGGGCTATGAGACGGAAGTCGAAACAAATGTAGTCGATGTATATATCCGGCACCTGCGCTCAAAACTGCAAACAGAGGAATTGCCGTACATTGAAACTGTACGCGGTGTAGGGTATGTGGTGCGCGCATGAAACGAATAAAGGAAAAAGCGATTAACGCATCGCTAAAATCGAAATGGATGCTAGCAGTCGGGGCGACAATTTTTATTAGCTATGCGCTCATCTCTGTCGTGTTGTATGTCGCCTTACAAACATGGCTTTTACACAACGAAGAAAAAAATGCGGTGCGTACTGTAGATGATATGACGAGCTTTTTTGAAGCACAAAGTAGTACTGTTACAATACAGAAGCTACAAAATAATAGCGCGCTAATGAAAGCCATTTTAACACAAGAGCAAACGGTCCGAATTTTTAATTTTGACGGCATTGAAGTGATTCGCATAAATGACGTGACACCAGTAGCGCGGTTCCCGAAAAACGAAACGAATCACACATTAATGATGGAGCGACAATCCATTGATGGGGTAGATGCCTTTGTCGTCCACCAACTTGTTCAGATTGGACCCTTTCAAGGAATTATGCAGCTGATTCATCCGTTATCGACGTTTCAATCCATGATGAAATATATTTTAACTACTATTATTATAGTAGGAGCTGGCGCGTTATTATTTTCGGTTTCGATTAGTTATTATTTGGCAAATGTATTAATGAAGCCGCTTGTACAACTGCGAGATGCGATGAATTTAGTACGTAATAACGGTTTTAAAGCACAGCCAGAGTTTCGTTATAAAGCGGATGATGAGATTGGTGATTTACTTCAGATGTACCGGGCATTAATGAACGAGCTAGAAATTTCGTTTACGCAGCAACAGCAATTTGTGGCAGATGCCTCGCATGAACTAAGAACACCGATTCAGGTGATTGAAGGGCATTTATCGCTCTTATCGCGCTGGGGAAAAAATGACCCAGCGGTGTTAGAGGAGTCACTTCACACGTCGTTAGCAGAAATTACGCGCATGAAAAAGATGATTGAAGAGCTATTGCAGCTTGCACGACGCGAAGAGGTAGATGTAACACAAGGCGCGGATATCGCAGCGGTGTATGAGCAGGTACGGAAGGAGCTTGTGCAGCTCTTTCCACAGGTGATTTTCGAGTTAAATGTACTAGGGCATCCGACGTTTGTAGCCGTATCAGAACATGCATTAATGCAAATCCTTAGAAATATTATGAGTAATGGGATACGCTATAACCAACTACAGCCAAAACTAAAGACAACAATTGATTATAGAAACCTAGCAGTTACTGTCACGATTCAGGATAATGGCATCGGTATTGCACAACAACATTTACCACATATTTTTGATCGTTTTTACCGCATTGATGAAGCGAGAACGAATGAAATTAGTGGAACCGGACTGGGATTAAGTATTACAAAAATGCTAGTGGAAAAATACCAAGCCGAAATAAATGTCGAAAGTATCGTAAATAAGGGGACAGTATTTATACTAGATTTCCCGAAAAAATAGACTAAATTTAGTGATTCTCCGTGTATTTTCGATAGTTCACGAAAAAAAATGCTTAATTTTATAAAAATAGTTGTATTTTTTGTGAGGAGTAGTAAGATTGAGATGGAAAAAATGTTCTTTAGCGCGTTCAGACAATGTTCTTTTAGTCTGCGATAAAGAATGGTAAAATATGATTTGATTTATTTTGGAAGATAAAAAAGTTTTCTTTATTATCGTCAGCGGATAAAACAACTTTTTGAATAGTATTAATATTATTCAAAATCTGTTTTTCTAAGTAAATTATTGGAACAGCCATTAGGCAAAATTTGGAGGTTATTTTCATGTCGAACAATGTATTACTTGCAGGTTCTCCATGGTCAGCATTCTCTGGTCCTAACTTAGGTTATGTACTAGAGCAATACGACTTATTCCTGCAATCTCCTGAAGAAGTAGAACCGGAATTAGTACAATTATTCCAAGCTTACGGTGGTCCTGTATTTGCAGATGGTCAAGCACCAGTTGCAACAACTACAGCTGCTCAAGCAGGTTCTGGAGACTACAAAAAAGTATTAGCTGCAGTAAAATTAGCAGCATCTATCCGTGAGAATGGTCACTTTGCGGCAGATCTTTATCCATTAAAGAACCGTGTATTAGATACAGCTCGTTTTGAAGAAAGCGTATTCAATCTAACAGACGCTGATCTTGCTGCGATTCCAGCTGAAGTGTTCTTCACAACAGTGCCAGCAGGCGTTACAAACGGTAAACAAGCAATCGACTACTTAAAATCAGTGTACTCTGACAAAGTTGGCGTTGAAGTATCACACTTACAAAATCCAGAAGAGCGCGCTTGGATTGAAGCACAAGTAGAATCAGGTGCCTTCAAACAAACATTAGCTGCTGATGAAAAGAAATCAGTTTTAGAGCGTTTAACACGCATCGAAAACTTTGAAAAATTCATTCACAAAACATTCGTAGGTCAAAAACGCTTCTCTGGTGAAGGTTTAGACACACAAATTATTTTATTAGATGAAATCATTAAATCGTCGGAAAACAATGGCGTTAAAGACGTACGTATCGGTATGGCTCACCGTGGCCGTTTAAATGTGTTAACACACGTATTAAACAAACCATACGACATGATGTTCTCTGACTTTGCACACGTTTCAAATGACCTATTCTTACCAGAAGACGGTAAATTAGAAATTACAAAAGGTTGGACAGGCGACGTTAAATACCACATGGGTGCTTCATACACGTATGATTCTGGTTTAAACGTTAAATTAGCTTACAACCCATCTCACTTAGAGGTTGGTAACCCAATCGTAATCGGTTCTGTTCGTGCTGCACAAGATGATACATCAGCTGCAGGCTTTGCGAAACATGATGCTGCTAAAGCACTAGGGATTATTTTACACGGTGATGCTGCATTCGCTGGTCAAGGTATCGTGACTGAAGGTTTTAACTTCTCACAAGTTAAAGGTTTCACAACAGGTGGTACTGTACAAATTATCGCTAACAACATGATCGGTTTCACTACGGAATTATTTGATTCACGTTCTTCTAACTACGCATCTGACCCAGCAAAAGGTTATGATATCCCAGTTATTCACGTGAACGCAGATAGCCCAGAAACTGTTGCTGCTGTAGGTCGCTTCGTTGCTGCTTACCGTGCAAAATTCAAAAAAGACATCGTAATCGATTTAATCGGTTACCGTCGTTACGGTCACAACGAAACAGATGACCCAACTGTAACAAACCCAGAAACATATAAATTAGTTGCTAAACAAGAACCAATTCGTGCGTTATACGGTGCTGAATTAGCGACTGCGGGTGTATTATCTGCAGACGAAGTAAAAGCATTAGACGCGAAAATTTACGCTGAAATGCAAGCAGCATACGATCACGTTAAATCGATGGCAGAAAAAGACGAGCACAAAACGCCGGATATGCCAGAAGAATTAAAAGTTGAATTCCCAGAAATCAACACAGCTGTTGATATGGAGCGTTTAACGAAAGTGAACGAAGATTTACTAGTATTTGAAGAAGGCTTTGAGCCACAAAACAAATTAGGTAAAATCTTAGCAAAACGTCGTGATGCATTTGCTGAAGCGAAAATTGACTGGGGTCATGCAGAAACATTAGCATACGCTACAATTACGCAAGACGGCACACCAGTTCGTTTCACTGGTCAAGATGCACAACGTGGTACGTTCTCTCAACGTCACTTAGTATTACATGATAAAAACAATGGTGCTGAATTCACACCACTACACCACGTAGAAGGCGTGAATGCTTCATTCACAGTTTACAACTCACCACTTACTGAGCCAGGTGTAGTAGGCTATGAATATGGTTACAACTTAGAAAACCAAAACGTATTATCTGTATGGGAAGCACAATTCGGTGACTTCTCGAACATGGCACAAGTAATGTTCGATAACTTCATCTCAAGTGCTCGTTCTAAATGGGGTCAAAAATCTGGTTTCGTAATCCTTTTACCACACGGGTATGAAGGCCAAGGTCCAGAGCACTCATCTAGCCGTATGGAACGTTACTTACAATTATCAGCTGAAAACAACTGGTTCGTAGCAAACTGTTCAAATGCAGGTAACTACTACCACCTATTACGTCGTCAAGCAGCACTTTTAGGTACTGAAGGCGTTCGTCCATTAGTAGTTGTTTCACCGAAGAGTCTACTACGTCACCCATTAGCTGCAGCATCTGCTGATCAACTTGCAAACGGTCGCTTCCAAGAAGTTATCGAGCAAGAAGGCTTAGGTAAAAATGTAGAAGCAGTTGAAAAAGTAATTCTTGGTACAGGTAAAGTAATGATCGACCTTGCTGAGCGCGTGAAGGACGGAGAAGGTTTTGATCACTTACACATCGTACGTGTTGAACAAATCTATCCATTCCCAACTGCTCAAGTTCAAGAAATCATTGCGCGTTTCCCGAATGCAAAAGAAATCGTTTGGGTACAAGAAGAGCCTAAAAACCAAGGTTCTTGGACATTTGTTCTTGAAACATTATATGATATCGCTGAAGGCAAAAAAGTACGCTATGTAGGACGTCCTGCAATGAGCTCAACTTCTGAAGGTGACGGCGATTCACATAAAGCAGCACAAGCGAAGTTAGTAAACGAAGCGCTTGAAAAATAATTAGTAAACTTGAATCAATATCGGCTACTCTAAAAATAAGAGTAGCCGGCTATACAAATATGTATAGCGTAATTAAAGGAGGATATTAACGTGGCTGAAATCAAAGTCCCTGAGTTAGCAGAATCAATTACTGAAGGCACAATTGCCCAGTGGGTTAAAAAAGTTGGAGATCGCGTAGAAAAAGGCGAATTCATCGTAGAATTAGAAACAGATAAAGTAAACGCTGAAATCATCTCTGAAGAAGCAGGCGTATTAACACAAATTTTAGCTGAAGAAGGCGACACTGTACTTGTAGGTCAAGTAATCGCAGTAGTTGAAGCTGGCGAAGGCGCAGCACCTGCTCCAGCAGCTAAAGAAGAAGCACCTGCAGCACCAGCTCCAGCACAAGAAGCTCCAAAAGCGGCAGCGCCAGCTCCTGTAGTAGTTGAAACTTCTGGTGAGCGCGTAATCGCATCTCCAGCAGCTCGTAAATTAGCTCGTGAAAAAGGAATCGATCTTGCAGCGATTTCTCCAGTAGATCCACAAGGCCGCGTACGTGTTCAAGACGTAGCAGCTCACGGTACAGCTCCAGTTGCACAAGCAGCAGTAGCAGCACCTGTAGCGAACGGTCCAATGATCTTCACACCAGCTGGTGACTCTGATCGTGTAACAGTTGAAAAAATGTCTCGCCGTCGTCAAACGATTGCAAAACGTTTATTAGAAGTTAAACAATCAACAGCAATGTTAACTACGTTCAACGAAATCGACATGACAAACATCATGGCATTACGTAAACGTAAACAAGAACAATTCGTGAAAGCAAACGACATCAAATTAGGTTTCATGTCATTCTTCACAAAAGCTGTTGTTGCAGCACTTAAAAAATATCCATACGTTAACGCTCAAATTAACGGTGACGAAATTCACTTAAACAACTTCTTCGATATCGGTATCGCGGTATCAACTGAAGAAGGTTTAGTAGTACCAGTAGTTCGTGATGCTAACGCTAAGAACTTTGCTGAAATCGAGAAAAACATTGCTGAATTAGCAGGTAAAGCTCGCGACAAGAAATTAGGCTTAAACGACATGGCTGGTGGATCATTCACTATCACAAACGGTGGTGTATTCGGTTCATTAATGTCAACGCCTATCATGAACGGTACACAAGCTGGTATTTTAGGTATGCACTCAATCGTTAACCGCCCAGTAGCAGTTAACGGTGAAGTTCAAATCCGTCCAATGATGTACGTGGCATTATCTTATGACCACCGTATCATCGATGGTAAAGATTCTGTAGGCTTCTTAAAAACAGTTAAAGAAATGATCGAAAACCCAGAAGACTTATTATTAAACTCTTAATCGGTAGCGATTATATTGAAACCACTCTGCATTTTGCAGAGTGGTTTTTTGCATTTAAATTAGAGTTTAGCGACGTTTTCGTATGAAGTGTGGGGGGCGTGTACACACCTTCTAGCTAATATGTGAGTGCATAAGAAGTGAGGTGGTGCGTTAAAAGAAATAGTGTTTAGAATTCGATGAAACTAAACACTAATAAAGGGTAATTCTATGATGGGTTAATAGGAGTAGGATTATTATCTTCCTGAGGTGGTCCTTCAGTTGAAAAGAGGTCATAAGCAATTAAAGTAACCTCTAATTTTTCTTCAAGACTTTTTATTTCGTTAATCTGCTCAGATCCAAGGTTTGCAAATTTTCTTTTTACCAAATGAGTCGCATCCTTTCTTGGTTATATAAGTTAGTATGAGTACTAATAATGTATTTAACCTGAATAATTTATAGGAAGATGAAAAGTGAACTGCTTGAAAAAGACAACCATCAGCCAACATTCAGATATCACAGAAATAATTTTATTTCTAAAATGAATGATTTAAATGTGGAGAGTTGGAGTAGATTAAATTAAGAGAAATCCAAGTATTGACTTCATATAACTGAATATTTAGAAAATATTGCGTGGGAAATAAGCAAGAAAAAATGAAATCTCACATACATCAGCTAAATAAGCAAGATAATGCTTAAAAGCCACTTGCTTATACGAAATTAATTATATGAAATGAAGGGAATGACTTCTAGGGGAAATAGCGTACAATTAAAATAAGAGTGCTCCTGCAATTACTCATCAAAAGCTTGGAGACATGCTCAAAATAGCTTTCTCTGTATCGCAATACAATGAAAATAAACCTCGAACCAATCCTAATCAACTCGCTCCCTTTTCAACGTAGGAGAACAAACTATATTCATATAATTTTAATTCATCTAAAACTTTCTTAGATTATGTTTCCAAGTGACAAAAATAGGAAATATATATAGTTATAAGAAAATTTATTTCGCACAGAGAAAGGATTTTCTCTGTCGAATCGTGTATTTATACTAAGTAGGTACATAATGAGGAGGGCGATGAATGTTTAAGACATATGAAACCGCAACATTTTTTGATGAAATGCTTGAGCAAGGCTTACCAAAAAAACATTATATTCCGTTTTATGAACAGCTCTTACAATTTACGAATGAGCAGTTGGTGCAAAAGCATAATGCTGCGCAGTCGAGCTTTCTACGTCAAGGAATTACCTTTACCGTTTATGGTGCAAAGGGTGGGACGGAGCGTACGATGCCGTTTGACTTTATTCCGATCATTATTCCGAATGAAAACTGGAAAGAAATCGAACGAGGGATCAAGCAGCGTGTGAAGGCATTAAATTTGTTTTTACAGGATGTCTACAATGAGCGAAATATACTTAACGACGGCCTGATTCCGGCGCATTTAGTAGATGATAATCCGTATTACTATCGCCAGGTCATTGGGGCCAATGTCGCGATTGGTAATCATATTTTCATGGCGGGTATTGATTTAATTCGTGATGAATTTGGAACGTATCGTGTGCTTGAGGATAATTTACGTAATCCATCCGGGCTGAGCTATGTATTCCAAAACCGCTATGTGATGCGTAAAACGTACCCAGAGTTTTTTAGTGCCTATGCATTAGAGTCTCTAGAGGACGTGATGCGTGATATGCAACAAGCCTTATTATCGCACCGTCCACAGTATTTAGAACCGTCAGAAGAGCCGCAAGCGGTGTTACTTACAGCTGGTGTGTATAATTCGGCGTACTATGACCATGTTTTTTTAGCAAAGGAAATGAATATTCCGCTTGTCGAAGGCCGTGATCTACTTGTAAAGGATGATCGGGTGTATTTAAAAACCATTCATGGTCTTAAGCGTGTCGACATTATTTATCGACGCATTGATGATGATTTTTTAGATCCGACGGTGTTCCGTGAAGATTCACTGCTCGGTGTTCCAGGTATTTTACACGCATATAAAGAGGGCAATGTGGCCATTTTAAATGCCGTTGGAAATGGTGTTGCCGATGATAAGGCGATGTATGCATATGTTCCTGATATGATTCGCTATTACTTGTACGAAGAGCCAATCATTGAAAACGTAAAAACGTATTTATTAAGTAACGAAGAAGAAAAACAATACGTGCTAGATAACTTAGATAAGCTAGTTGTAAAAAATGTAGGGGCTTCAGGTGGCTATGATATGCTAATTGGCCCGCATGCGACAGACGAACTACGTGAGATTTTCCGCGAAAAGATTCTCGAAGCGCCGCATCAATATATCGCCCAGCCAACAATCATGCTGTCACGTGCACCGGCTTTTCAGAAAGAGCGCTTTTATCCGTGTCATATCGATTTGCGAATTTATGTCATTCAAGGGACCGAAACACATATCGTCCCAGGTGGCTTATCCCGTGTGGCATTAAAAGAAGGCTCGCTCGTTGTGAACTCATCACAAGGTGGTGGCGGTAAGGATACATGGGTGTTAAAGGGGGACGAGGGGCATGCTTAGTCGCGTAGCAGATTCATTATATTGGTTAGGGCGTTACAGTGAACGCATTTATACAAATGCTTACATTGCAGACGCGCAAATGGACCAAATGTTGGAGCTTGGTCGCACGGATGGTCAGTACGAACAACAATGGTCGTGTGTACTGAGTATTGGTGGGTATATGGATGATTACGAGAAACGCTATAGCCATTATGAAGAGGAAGATATGTTATTTTACCTACTTTCCGATAAGCAAAACTTCAATTCGATTGAAAGTTTGCTGCAAAGTATTCGAGACAATGCGAAAAATACCCGTGACTCCATCCCTAAAGCATTATTTGAACAGTGGAATAGTCTATTCCTAACGAATCAAGAAAACCCATTACAAGCGCCGTACAACGTGTTAAATGCGACGGAGTTTTTATTGACGGTTCAAACAACGAGTTTAACCGCAACAGGGATAATCGATTCCTTAATGACGCGTAATGAATGCTTCTTATTTGTGAAAATCGGTAAATGGCTAGAGCGCTCTGAAAAGACGGCGTTAATTTTATTGACATTGATGGAAAATGCCAGTACATTAAATCGTGATTTTGCGGTTACGTATGCACTTCAGTTAACGAATACACTAGACGAATATACACGTCGATCCCGTCATCGTGAAGCCGATTTAGTTTTGAAATTCTTAATTCAAGATGCGTATTGCTCACGTTCGGTTTCTTACGGCGTACGAAAAATCAAAAAAACATTATTAGAGATTGAAAATAATGAAATTCGCTCGTATGCAACACATTTATTTGAAATAATCGAAATTCTAGAACAATTCATTGAAAAAGACCCAACGCCCATGTCACGCGAAGACCGCATTGAATGGGTACGAGAAATCCACAGGCAATGCATCCAACTTGGTCCGATTTTCTCACAAACGTATTATTTAACCGAACCAATTTTAGTGGAATAAAAACACCCTAGACAGATGTTAAAGATTAAAACTTAAGGGGAAATGAGCAATGAAATATCAAATTACACATACTAATATTTTCAGGTACGAAACCGAGGTGGAACAATCTCTCAATACAACTCGATTAAAGCCACGTAACAACGAATGTCAACGGCTCATTTCACATGATGTTAAAATTAGCCCGCATTCATTAACGCGCGATAATATCGACATTTGGCGCAATGCAGTCGGCACATTTTTTATTGCGGAAAAGCATAGTGTATTAGAAGTCATATCGGTTTCGCATGTAAGTGTTCAGCGCGCACCGTATATTTATCAAATTCATTATTCGGATGAAATGCGCAATATCTTTCATTCAGAGCTTTTTAGAGAGCACTACTTACCGTTTCTAACGACATCGCGCTTCACGACATTACTCTATGATCAACTAGAAGAAATACTAGCGGCAGTTGGGCCGATGAAAAACCCGTTGAAATTTGCATGTGATCTAATGACCTATTTATACCATTCAATTACCTATGATCCAGCCGCAACCACGATTGATACAACGGCAACGGAGGTATGGAAGCAGCGCCGAGGTGTGTGCCAAGATTATACGCATGTCATGCTTGGAGTACTACGTTTTGTCAATATTCCAGCGCGTTATATTAGCGGCTATTTATATGTAGGAGAAGGCGATAATTTAGTTGGTGATACGGCAACACATGCTTGGGTAGAGGTAATGGTGCCGGGGGTTGGTTGGATAGGCCTAGATCCTACAAATAATGTCGAGGTACTTGAAAATCATATTAACCTTTGTGTCGGTCGCGATTTCCGTGATGTTTCTCCAATTGAAGGCGTGTATCAAGGTGGTATGCATACACTTGAAGTAAAAGTACTAGTAGAAAAAATAGCACACTCTTAAAAAAACGTTAACTTTCTGAAAAATGCATATTGACGGAAATGTCGCAATAATGTAATATGAACCTATCAATTTCATATCAAAACCTCACAAACTCGTGAGGTAGAGGCGCGTTATTTATTAGTTTCTTATGGAGTCATCGAGCTGGCTAAGAAGTTTGAAAGAAGGAAATATCGCCGAAGTATTGTAAGTGCTCATACTTTTAATGCTGGGTCTGCCGTGAATAATTGCAGAACTGTCTCAATCGTCATCCCAGATGATTGAGTTGTGCTATCTCAAAATGGGAATGTAGAGGATTTGGGCTAAATATACATGTTTAACGACCTGAAGATCTTCTTTTAGGTCGTTTTTTGTATACATGAATCCCAAAAAATATATAAAAAGGAGAGATTTACAATGAAAAAGAAACTATTAATCTTGTTAACAGCTATGATGACGATGCTTGTATTAGCAGCTTGTGGTTCAGACGATGAAACGACAGGGGATTCAGGTAAAAAGGTAATAAAAGTAGGGATGGAAGCAGCCTATGCACCGTTCAACTGGTCTCAAAATGACGATTCTAATGGCGCAGTGTTAATTAAAGGTTCAAAAGAATATGCAGCAGGCTATGACGTAGAAATCGCGAAAAAAATCGCGGACGGCTTAGATATGGAATTACAAATTGTAAAAACAGACTGGGATGGCTTAATCCCATCATTACAATCAGGTGCAATTGATGTGGTAATCGCGGGTATGTCACCAACAGAAGAGCGTAAAGGGACAATCGACTTCTCTGAAAACTATTACACGAGTGATTATGTAATCGTTGTAAAAGCAGATGGACCATATGCCGATGCAAAAACATTAGCAGATTTATCAGGTGCAAAAGTGACGGGCCAACAAGCAACAACGCACTATGATGTGATTGACCAAATTCCTGGAGTAAATAAACAAGTAGCAGGTACAGATTTCGGTGCAATGCGTGTTCAGTTACAATCAGGTGCAATTGATGCTTATGTTTCTGAGCGTCCAGAAGGCGTTTCAGCTGAAATGGCTTTAAAAAATATTAAATATATTGTACCAGAACCAAACTTCGAAGCAGATCCTTCTACAACTGCAATCGCTGTGGGTCTTAAAAAAGGCTCTGATTTAACAGAACAAATCAACAAAGTATTAGCTGAGATTTCGGAAGAAGCGCGTCAGAAATTAATGGAAGACGCAATTGCAAACCAACCAGCAGCCCAATAAGCTGCTAAACAAATAGGTTGTCTTGCCGGCAAACGAGCAAGACAACCTTTTGCTTTTGAAGATAAGAAAGTATAAAATTTTTGCGTTAACAGTCTCAAAGCATTCGCGCCAGCCCCTCGGCATTTCGAACCCTCCTGCAAAAGTGATCAAGCGTTTACTTTTGCGTCGGGTCATCCAATGTTTGTCGGGGCTTAAAGGGCGAGAATGCGCTTTTCTTATAAGAAACACGAATGGTCAAGGAGGACAACAGGATGGCATTTTTAGAGTCAGTATGGGGCTTATTTACAAACAACTGGGAGCTATTCTTACGCGGTGCATGGACAGCGCTCTTACTCGCGATTATCGGGACAATTTGTGGTACGCTCATCGGATTTTTCATTGGTATTATGCATACGATTCCTCAGCGTAAACGCAGTATTAAAACAGTTTTATTAAAAATATTTAATTTCCTTTTAACAGCATACGTTGAAATTTTCAGGGGAACACCAATGATGGTCCAGGCGATGGTTGTGTTCTACGGATTAGTCTACTTAGGCATTGATATTGATCGTTTCCTAGCAGCATCTATCGTAATTAGTTTAAATACAGGTGCTTATATGGCCGAGTATGTGCGCGGTGGGATTGTTTCGGTCGACAAGGGCCAATTTGAAGCGGCACAAGCTATCGGCATGAATCACTTACAAACGATGATTCATATCGTCATTCCACAAGTGGCACGTAATATTTTACCGGCAACAGGCAATCAGTTTGTCATGAATATTAAAGATTCATCCGTACTAAGTGTTATTTCCGTTGTGGAGCTATTCTTCACAGCGAACTCAGTAGCCGGCAGTAACTACCGTTATATCGAGGCATTCTTCATCGCGACGGTATTATACTTCATTATGACGTTTGTTGTGACACGTATTTTACTATTGTTCGAGAAGAAAATGGATGGACCAGAGAGCTATAAAGTCGAGCTTATTACAGGCAACAAGCTAGAAAAGGATGGTGAATAACATGTCGGTTGTGATTGATATTCAACATTTAAATAAAAAATTCGGCACGCACGAAGTATTAAAAGACGTGAATTTCCAAGTAAATAAAGGGGAAGTGGTTACGTTAATCGGGTCATCAGGATCTGGTAAATCAACACTTCTGCGTTGCATAAATTTACTCGAAACACCTACAGCAGGTGAGATTATTTATAACGGCGACAATATTCTAAACGAAGGCCATAACATCGAGAAATACCGTACACATCTAGGGATGGTCTTCCAGCAGTTTAACTTATTTAATAACTTAGATGTAATAAACAACTGTATCGTTGGACAAATAAAAGTATTGAAACGCTCAAAAGAACAGGCCGAGCAAAATGCGATGAAGTATTTAGAGCTTGTTGGGATGAGTGCTTATAAAAATGCCAAGCCACGACATTTATCAGGTGGGCAAAAACAGCGTGTTGCGATTGCACGTGCACTCGCAATGGACCCGGATGTAATGCTATTTGATGAACCAACTTCAGCGCTTGACCCAGAAATGGTTGGGGAAGTATTAAAGGTCATGCGTCACCTAGCCGATCAGGGCAACACGATGTTAATCGTTACGCATGAAATGGAGTTCGCAAAAGAAGTATCCGACCGCATTGTCTTTATGGATAAAGGGGTTATTGTAGAAGAAGGCCATCCAAGTGAGGTTTTAGTAAATCCACAGCATGACCGAACGAAGGAATTCTTGAAGCGAACGTTGAAATAGGAGACGAAAATAAAGCTCGCGGTGCTCGCGAGCTTATTTTCTTGAATTATATTCGCTAATAATTATAAAAATAATCGCAAACGCCACGACGATTGCATAAAACCAGGTAGGAACGCCACCAAATGCCATTAGATTCACCTCTCGCTAGCGAGTGTAACATGGTTATTGGCGTCAAATCAAACTTCCTTAGACAAAAATTCGACTCTAGTCTTTCATCTAATGCTAAAATCGTATAAAATAAGAAAGAATTTATTTAATTAAAGTGAGGGTAAATGAATGTTACATTTAAAATGGAAAGATGCACCGACAATCCGCACAGTGAAATGTGTTCATACAAACGCATCAAAGTTTTTAGTGTCAAACGTATTAACGGTTGGTAAAGAGTATGAAGTGAAAAACGAAACAGAAGAATTCTTATTCGTTATCGACAACTCAGGCGAAGTTGGCGGCTTTTACAAAGAGTACTTTGCTTAATTGAACGAAAAAAACACCATTTCTCGTAGTTCGAGGAATGGTGTTTTTTGTATTTATTTTTGCTCCTGTCGCTTCGCTTTCGTCGGAGAAGATAAAGGCTTGCTATACGCGGCTAGCCTTTATTTTTGTTCAAGAATCGTATGCTCAATCTCATGGCGTTTTTCATCTGTTTGCACTTGCATACGTAGTGTATCTTCAATATCCTTCAACAGCTGCATTTGTGTCGCCTTAAAGCGATCTACGTCAGTGTGGGATAGGGCAGGGCGTTTGTTGTTTTTTTGAACGTCCATCATTTTACTACTCTTTTTCATCATCTGTTCTGAGGCATTCATTAAGCGCTCCTGTGACTGCATTGCGCGGCGCTGGTTATTCATGCTTAGGAGCATACTAATTTGCTGCTGCCATAGCGGAATAGTCGTCATAATCGATGTTTGAATCTTTTCTAGCAACATTTGGTTCGTTTGCTGAATTAAGCGAATTTGCGGGGCATACTGGATGGCCACTTCACGCGACAATTCTAAATCATACATGCGACGGTCTAGCCATTCGATTTGCATATGAACGTCCTTTAATTCGTGCTTTTTAAAGGGATCGTCACTCGTTAGGGCACTTTCTTCAAGCGTTGGCAGAACAACATCAAAAAGGTGCTGTTTTTTTATCTCAAGTGATGCAATATAAATATTGATTTCTTGAAAGTAATCCTCGTTCATTGCATATAATTCATTTAGGAATTGATAATCACTAAGTAGGGCGTGCTGATTATGCTCAAGCTGAATGCCGAGGCGGTCAATGCGCTTAGAAAGCTTGTTGTACTGCGTCATCACTTCCTGGATAGACTGCTTTGGTTTACTGAACAACCGTGCAAAAAAGCCTTTCTCCTCTTCAATGAGTGCATCTGGATCGATAAGCTCTAAATGATGCAATAAATCGTTTAATACATCACCGACCTTACGCACATCTTTTCGCTGTATGTAATTGAGCATTTGAGAGGTGAATTTTTTCAACGCTTCCTGTGCAGGGAGGCCAAATGACAGCACATCCTCATAGTGTTTCGGCTCTAAATTTAGCGCATGCTCTAGTGCACGCTGCTTCATATGGTTCGAGAGTGATGCGAAAAGCGGTGATGTTGCCTTGTTCGCAACATTCACCGCAAATTGATCTTTACTTACTTGAATATCCACGTTATCTGTGTTCGTGAACGCTTCAAAAGGGTTATTGTTCATGACTATTCACCGCCGATTTTTAATCGATCTTTCCGCTTTTCGTTTGACATTTTCGCAAAATCTAATTCGATTTTTAAGTTTTCAATGTCACTCGATAGCGCACTCTTTAAATCATCTTCCATCGTCACTTGTAGTTCTTTTAACGTTTTACGCGTATCTTCTAACGCTAAATGAACATCTGTACTAGGAATTTGCTCTTTTGTTAGTAACGTATATTTATCAGAAAGCTCGACCGCACTTGGTAAATGCGCATAGAAGAAATCTTCAACCGCATAGAACTTTTGCGGATTTGTTTGCACAAGGTTAATAATGCGTTTTGCAAGCTTAGACATTTCATTAATTTGTTTAAATGAACGAACTGATCGTACGCGTACATATTGCTGATTTAATGCTTGTACATGAGATTTTGCTTGTTTTAACTGTGCATCAATTAACGTGTACTCGGATTTAGAAATACCGATTTTTTTACTTTGGCTGGATTTTTGCACAGCAAACGTAATTTTATTACTCGCATAGTAGGCAACGACAGCAAGAGGTATCGATAATAGACCAGCTGCGCCAGAAATGTTAATAATGGAAACACCAAAAACCGTAAATGCTCCAATAAAATTTAATAAATGTCTTGTTAAAAAGTTAGTAGGACCAAGCATTTTCGTACCTCCTTTACTTGATACTAATTGTACGAATGAAATCGTAAAAGGTTTCATTTTCTATTGCTATCGTATCAATTTTTTTCATCGTTACAAAGTAAAATGATTTTTCTACATAGAAAAAGAAGCAAAACGGAAAGGGCTCTGCTTCTTTTTCGTAGGTTAATGCATTAAACGCTCTTTTTCAATCACGCTAATTAAATCGTTAATATAGCTAATCACTTGCTTGGAAGCACCTTCAATTTCATGTAAATGCTGTTCTGCTTTTTCAATGTTGCCGGCATTGAATGCTTCTACAGCCGACTTAGCAGAAATATGCACTTGTTCGTGGTGACGGTCTAGCTCGCGGTAGGAAGCATGGTTGCCGAAGCGTTGTTTTGTTTTATCAGACAAATACCATTTTCCTAAACGACAATCACGGTGCGACGATACTTCAGATGGCGATAGTTTTTCTAAACCTAGGAACATATTGTAGACGCGCCATTTCCATAAAATATGGTCGGCTTTTGATAATAATAAAAGTGAAATACTTGATAGCTGTACATTATTGCTCGTTGTAATTTCATTACGGAAGCGGGTAATCTCTTGCCCTAATTTGTGAATATCGCGTGATGTATCATTCCCGAAATCACGGATATCTTCTTGCAAGTTTGAAATTTGTACCATGCGCACAGAAATTTCATCAATCGAAGCAGCCTGCTCCTGAGATGCAGCAGCTGTAGCCGTTACGTCACTATTGATGCTTTCGATAATATCAACGATTGAGTTTAACATCGGCAAGGATTCTTTCGCTTCGTCGGTTGCATCACGAATAATTGTCGTTGTTTCTGAAATCGATGTAGCAACATTGTTTGAGTAAGATTTTAACGACTGAACGTTCGTTGAAACTTGGCCTAATGCAGAAACCGTATTTTCAGCTAATTTACGAACTTCCTGTGCAACAACAGCAAAGCCTTTACCATGTTCTCCAGCGCGGGCAGCCTCAATCGATGCATTTAACGCTAACAAATTCGTTTGGTCTGCGATTTGGTTAATTAATGTGACAACATTTTCAATTTCATCAACATGTTTTTGTAGTTCTTTAAAGCTATGTACAATTTCCGTAAAGGTTTCTTCAGTTGTAAAGATTTCTTGTAGGGCATGCTCAATCGCTTCTTTACCGCGTGCAGCATTTTCTACAGACTCATTCGTTTTTTCGGCAATATTTGTAGAAGAACGGGCAATCTCTGCAATCGAAGCTGCTAGTTCTTGCGAGGCCGCCGTTGAGCTCGCAATATCATTTGACTGCGTATCAAGACGTTGAATCAGATCCTTCATATACATAATGTTGGCATTTGCATCCGTTAATGATGCAAGCTCTTCAATGACGTTTTCAAGTAAACGCTCTGTCATGACTTCAGTTAATAATTCCTGCTCAATGTTGACTGCAGCAGAAACTGATTTCATATATTTAAAGGCAATATGTGGTTTCATCCCAAAATGATGTAACACATGTGTGGTAATATAAAATGAAAATTGGTTAAAGACAACAATTAACTTTCCTGCCTCAAAACGATTTTGGCGCAGTAAGTTGAAGAATTTCAATGTTTGATCCACATATTCATCGTTTCGTTCTGCTAAGAAAAAATTTTTTAAATAGCGATCGATTTGGCTCTCTGAAATTGGATTTTTACCATTTGGCGCAATTTCGACTAAATACCTATTAAAAATTTCATGCATTGTTGGGGACATTTCTGAAACACGGTCATACAGATGTTTTAAATCAGCCTGGTTTTGTTGCTTAAAATTATTAAATGTTAAGGTTTGATGGAAGCGACCTGTTGCAGGTAAATCTGTACCTCGTTCAAATAAATCTTGTAATTCAGCTTTTGGTTTTAACGCAGAAAACATTATATAAAATCCTCCTTAGTTCGAAACTACCATTATTTTACCATAGCAGAATGTACAAGAATAGACATAAATGATGGAGTTGTTTAAAATAAAGTTAGAGAGAAGGGGAGCGTTTTATGTATAAAATTATTTATATGAAAGCAGATTACGAGCCTTGGTGGCAGTTTGAAGGATGGGAAGAGTATATTATTTCAGAATTAAGCTTTGACAATGAGCAAGCATTTCAGTTCGCGTTGTCCCAACTAGTAACCGATTTTAGAGCGCGCTATGAAAATGAAACATGTAAACAGGGCCGCTTCTACGCTTTCTGGTCTGACGATGAAACAGAATTTTGTGAAGCATGTGATGATGATGCACAAATTTATCACGGTATTATCGTTTCTGCATCTGAAGGAATCCAGATTTAACATCATTTAATAGAAAATTTTCATAATTCACAACATTATAATTGACGTGCAGGTTTTCTAACTATATACTTAATTTAACAATTGAAGTTGCACTACCGAACAGATAGATTCACATATTACAATGAGTAATCGGTGCAGTGGGTCGGTACTTTTTGTAATATGTGAATTTTTATTTTGTTTGATTTACAGCGGGAATTGTTCACTTTTATTTTTGGAGGTTTTTTTATGAAACAAGGTACAGTAAAATGGTTTAACGCAGAAAAAGGTTTTGGCTTTATCGAAGTAGAAGGTGGAACGGATGTATTCGTACACTTTTCAGCAATTCAAGGTGATGGCTATAAATCATTAGAAGAAGGCCAACGCGTAGAATTCGAAGTGGAAGACGGTAATCGTGGACCACAAGCAACAAACGTAACAAAACTATAATTCGTATGCACATTCAAACCCACGCTTATATAGTTAAGCGTGGGTTTTTAAATTGAAAAAGAAAGTAGGGGTTGGGATTCGAATAACACAAACGCCATTTGACCGCAATCTAATCATTACAATAATCGCTTTCTTGTTCATACTGCTCAGTGTGGCGCTCTTAAGTGGCTGTGAAGAGAAGCAAAGTGAAGTAGCACAAGAAGAGGAAGCAACGAGTAGCTTAACGCATCCGATTGATGAACGATACATAAATATTGCGCAGTACGAGCTTTTTTATCTTAATGAACGGATGGAATCTAAGGAGAATGTTACATTTCAAGCCTTAAGGAAAGCAATTGAAGTACATGCCTTATTCGAATACTTAGAAGCACAGGATATTCGGATTGAACCAGAAAAACTTGAGTTACAGCGTAAATTAATGTCAGAGCAGCTCGCGTATGATTTACAAAATTCGGATTTCCAGCATTATTTCGACCAGCTAAAAAAAGCGCTACAAATTGATGAACAAGACTATATCGAACAGTATTTACTCGTGAATAAAAACTATGAAAGTTTAAAAAGTGAGATGACTTCAACGAAAGTTGGTCTCCAGGTGGATGCCGATGGTCAAGCAAGTTATCCAACGAGTGAGAGCGAGCAGGATTACCGCGACAAGATGGGACTTTCCTTTGATTACCTCGAATATATTGCGGAAAGCATGCCCTATTATTTACCGGAGCCCATAAATGCACCGAATGTTTTGTTTGACAAAGACTATCAGAGATTAACAACAAATCGTGAGGGCGAAGTAATTTTTAGAGGTAAGCAATTTTCAACCAGTGATTTAACGATGGACCAATTAACCTTTATGCACCATCTTGACCTCGATTATCAGCTACCAGGTTTAGCGCGTTATAATTTTTCGACCTATCAAGAGCTACTCCAAAAGGTTGCACATGAAGATGTAAATAAGCGAGATATGGCCGAACAAATACTTGCTGTTTTAACAGTTGTTGAGACGACCCTCGATTGGGAATTTGGCGAACTCTTTGTATATGATGGGGTGATGCCAACATTTGATACCGAGAACCTTCGCAAGCATAAAGACATAACGTTCCAACTGATTGAACACGAATTTTATTATCGTAGTGAACAAATGCCTGGGAAGTTATATGCCTACCGGGTAGCGACAGAAAAAATTGTCGAGATGTATGGGCTGTTTAACTATTTACAGAAGGATTTTGATGTAGCATTTGATGCGCAAACCCTTGCTTCGATTCGCGCGGAGCAAGAGCAAAGCTTACAACAACAGCTCGAGGATCCTTATTTTAAACACTATCTAGATAATGTACTCGAAACGTATCAAATCACGCTCGAGACCTACCTGGATGACTATTTAATGGTACTCGCAGAATACGAGGCTCTTGTAAAGCGCATGGAAAAGGAACCTATTGGACTTGATGGAGATGGTCGTTACAATAAAGGGGACGTCCATGCCCGTTACCGAAATGCAACACAGTTGTCATGGACGCAACAATTTGAAAAGATGGACCAATTAAAATATGTGACAAAAGTTCAAGCATTGGATCCACAACCTGAATTAGCTTTTGAAATACCTGAAGGGCTAGAAATCGGATTAACTGATGAGGGCCACTATGTCTTTACCGAAGTCATAGGCTTTTTCCCAATGTGGTTAAACGAAGAACAGCAGACATTTTTAGCACAACTGAAACGTGATCATGCATTACCGGAGTTTTCAAGGTCTTTCATTCCGCATTATGTGGCACGTTTAGAGAAAACTGAAAATTCAGCCATACAGCAACAACTAATCGAACTGATTAAGATTTATCGCGAAACTTTAGCACTGTAACGAAAAAAGCGTATTCTAAGCACTAATAGCTTAGGACACGCTTTTTCTCATTAATACGTAATCAATGCTAATTTAGAAGTAATCATCGAAACTTCTCCGTTTTCATCGGTCATTTCAAATTCATAGGCAACGGCACCTACACCAGCGACATAGTATTGACGTTCCAGAATTGTATCGGTTTGTTTTTCGAGCACTATGACTTTGTTAAACGCGTCATATGGCGTCGTGTAGCTTGCTTCTGTTGCTGTAATTGTCCAGCCGTCAAAGGTTGTACCAATAGTAATCGGTGCCATAAGTTCTGTTGAAAGCACCGGTAAATTTTCTAATTCGGTAACTGTTTTTACCATTGCCTCATCGGCTACCTGGTCAACTAAATAAATCCCATCGCTATCAATGCGGTAGTATTTTGCTAACACAACACCACCGTTGTCCTGCTCGTAGCGTACGTAGTGATCACTAAGCCAATCTGTTTTAATGGTATAGCTCGCATATTCATTACCTTCACCTTCAAATGAGACAGTCGATGAGTCCTCATAAAGAAATAGCTGTAACTCCGCTGCGTTTTCAAATGCTTTGCCATAGTCCTGTTCGACTTCTGTAGACGTAAAGGCTTCTTGTTGATTGATGGGGCTTTCTGCCGGTTTGTTGTTTTCAGAAAGGGACTCTGTTTGCATACAACTCGCTAATAATAAGAAAAGGGGGAAAAGTAGTAATTTTTTTATAATCGGATCACTCACTTTCATGTTTGAACCAGCTAGTTGTCTTATATGAGTGCATTACTATATATATTCCTTTTTTTCAATTTTGATAAACTGGGCCATAGTAGGAATTGAAAAATCCCCCAAAGTTCCTTGAAGTAAGGAACTTTGGGGGATGGGGTAGGAAAGCTTATTTTAGGCCTTCTTTTTCTTTCCAATCTAAATATTCATCGTATGTTAATGGCTTATCTAAAATTGAGCCATCTTCACGGATTTCAATTACACGGTTAGCAATTGTTTGGATGAATTGGTGGTCATGAGATGTGAAAATCATCGCACCTTTAAAGCGAATTAAGCCTTCATTTAGCGCTTGAATTGATTCAAGGTCTAAGTGGTTGGTAGGCTCATCTAAAAGAATAACGTTGGCGTTGTTAAGCATCATTTTTGAAAGCATACAACGTACTTTTTCACCACCTGATAAAACACCAGGAGATTTCTTCACTTCTTCACCAGAGAATAACATACGGCCTAAGAAGCCACGTAAGAACGATTCTGTTTCATCATCTGGAGAGTATGGGCGTAACCAGTCAACTAATGACTTTTCGCCACCAGCGAAGTATTGATCGTGATCCATTTCAAAGTAGCTTTGCGTTGTCGTAACGCCCCATTTGAATGTACCAGCATCTGCTTCTTTACGTTCCATTAAGATATCCATTAATGCAGACTTCGCAATTGTGTTACCTAATAAAATGATTTTGTCATCTTTGTTTAGAGAGAAACGAATATCCTTGAATAATGTTTCGCCTTCATGAGATGCAGACAGTCCATCAACTGTTAATACGTCATTACCGATTTCACGGCCGATTTGGAAGTTGATGAATGGGTATTTACGGCTTGATGGTTGGATATCATCTAGCTCGATTTTGTCTAACATTTTTTTACGAGATGTTGCTTGAGAAGATTTCGATGCATTCGCAGAGAAGCGGGCAATGAAGTCTTTTAACTCTTTAATTTTTTCTTCTTTTTTCGAGTTTTGGTCAGCCATTAACTTTTGTGCTAATTGAGAAGACTCATACCAGAAATCATAGTTACCAACATAAAGCTTGATTTTACCGAAGTCTAAGTCAGCGATATGTGTACATACTTTGTTTAAGAAGTGACGGTCATGCGATACAACGATGACAGTGTTTTCAAAGTTCATTAAGAACTCTTCTAACCATTTGATTGCTTTGATGTCTAAGTGGTTGGTAGGCTCATCTAGTAATAGAACGTCTGGCTTACCGAATAATGCTTGTGCAAGTAATACTTTTACTTTGTCTGACCCTTCTAAGTCAGCCATTTTCATGTCATGTAGGTTTTCACCAATGCCTAAACCGCTTAAAAGTTGTGCAGCATCAGATTCAGCTTCCCAACCGTTCATGTCCGCGAATTCGCCTTCTAATTCAGCAGCACGCATGCCGTCTTCATCAGAAAACTCTTCCTTCATGTAGATTGCGTCTTTTTCAGCTTTTACTTCCCAAAGACGTTTGTTACCCATTACAACTGTATCAAGTACTGAGAATTCATCGTACTCGAAGTGGTTTTGGCGAAGTACAGATAAACGCTCGTCTTTACCCATTGACACGTTACCTTCTTGTGCTTCGATGTCACCAGATAAGATTTTTAAGAATGTTGATTTACCAGCACCGTTTGCCCCAATAAGGCCGTAACAGTTACCTGGATTGAATTTAATGTTTACGTCGTCAAATAATTTGCGGTCACCATAGCGTAGACCTACGTTTGATACTTGAATCATGTAAGTACCTCCCAATAATTTCGTTTATATTTTAGATTGCTTTCAAAAAGAGTTTGCTCTTTTGCACACAATGTTTCTATTATAGCACGTATGTAGCTTAAATTAAATATCAGTGCTTGTTAAAAGTGGTGAAATGTTAATGATTAATTGGCTTTTTGATTAGGAAGGGTGAAAGATGAGGGCGCGGAGTGTAACAGTGTATTACTTGTTCAACGCGTGTTTGATTGTAACAAAACGCCCCAAAAGGTAAGATGGACTTCCGGAGCGTTGTTAACTGGATAGTTATTGTTTGAAAGGATGTAAAGCGGTCGTATGGTCGATGTAAATGAAAGCATCATACCTGCTCCCAACTCTAGAAGGAACGTAATTTCCGTACGCTTCATAGGCAGGATCATACACAACGCCAATCGCACGGTGACCAATCCAATCGTTAAACAATTTTCTATTTGTATCGTTAAATAATAATACTTTGTCGTCTGGACTTGCTGCGTGGAGTTGACCTTCCCATTTGCTGAGTGGGGCAGGTGGGACGGTGATTTCCTCAAAAGGGTCACCCCAACGATCTGAGGCAATCACAGTGCCTTCATACGTGCCAAAACCAATTGCATAAGTGTTTTCCTTTCCGATTTGCGCTCGAATTACTTGACCGACATTGATGAGGTTTTCATTTTTCATGTCTGTCTCAGAAGCATCGCCGATATGTGTGTTATGTTCCCAAACGATAATCTTTGTATCATCGCCGTAATAGGTGCGTAATTCATGAATCGCTTCCACCATATGATAATCGCGCGTATTCCACGAGTTTTCATCGGCTATCATTTCTCGGTAGTACGCTTCTGCATTTTTTGCGACGAGCGCATTCATCATGACATTTAAATCCTCTTCCTGCCCACTCGAATACTGGTGCTGATGATTTCGTAATGAGTGTAATAAGCTAGCGACTTCATCGATACATTCATCAGAAAACTGAGCTGTAGAAAGGGCGTAGTGTTCAGGCATGCGATTGTACGGCTCAAAGCAAGTAAAAGCCTTTTTTGCGTGCTCTAAATCAACCTGATGCTGTGGATTATTCGATAAAAACTTCAATACTTCATCTACGGATTCGAATAGGCTATACAAATCGATGCCATAAAAGCCTACTTTTTGTTCGCGATTGACATTGATTTCTTTAAGCCACTCTGAAAAATTTGCAACTTCTTCATTTGCCCACATCCAAGTAGGCCACCGATTAAAAGCTTTTATTAAAACATCTTTTGCCGTTTCACCTTTAGCGCTGTAGCCCTTCACATATTGGTTCACTGCTTGCGCGGATGGCCAATCTCCTTCAACGGCAATCAGTTGAAAGCCCTTTTCAGTAATTAATTTTTTTGAAAGCTCCGCGCGAATTTCATAAAACTCGGATGTGCCGTGAGACGCTTCGCCGATCATCACAATCTTTGCATCTCCAATCGCTTCTACCATTTTAGTTAAGCTTGTATCGTTTAGTGGTAAGGAATGTTCTACAATCGCCTGAATTAATTTATTTGTCATAAGTAACTCCTTTTTAAAAATGTCCCATAAAAGTAGGGAAGTATAGAAAAAATCACTTATCTTTCTTGCGCTTAACAAAAGAACGTTTATAGCTATAGGCACTAAAAGCACCTAAAGCAAGGACAATGATTGTAAGGACAATTACGAGCACCCAGAAAGAAAGGCCATTTTCAGTATCGGTATCTGTTTGTAAAGTATCGACAAGATCTGCTACATCGGATTCTATTTTTTGATCTGTATCAGCGCCCCGAATCTTACCTTCAGCCGTCTCAGCAGCAGTTGGCCTATTTACTGTGAACGAAAATGAACCAGATAATGGGTGACCATCTTGGCTAATACTGTCCCATTCCACTGTATAGGTGTCATTTGGAAGAGGGTTAGCAAATGTCCCACTTAATACACCTTCATTCACTGAAATGGAGTCCAGTGGAATTTCTGAACCACTACTTGTCCGGACGTTAAAGGTACTGCCTTCTTCAATTTCACCTGAATAGCTTAACTCAATTGTTTGTAAGTCCTGTGCGATCGTCTCGCCATCTGCAGGATTTGTTGAATCTAAGTACGTATGTGCGTAGGTAGTAGGTACAACTACTAATGTAGCAATAAGCGCAACGAATAGCTGTTTAAACATGTGAATGACGTCCTTTCGTAAACCTATTTCCCCATTCTCATTGTTGCGTATATTTAACTGAAATAAACATCAAAAGTGAATGGAATGGTCATGTTAGTATGAACCAAAATTACTTGAAATATTGGCGTACATAAAACTTTACTAGCAATTGGTTCGGTTCTTTTAGTTGTCAGACAAATGTGAATTGTGTTTTACTAACATACGGACATGAATTATAGAAAGAGGCAATACTATGAAACAAAATAGTAAAGGAAGCATGCTAGTAATCTTAGTTGCGATTTTCCTTGTATCAATTAACCTCCGTCCTACTGTGACGTCTGTTGGCCCGATTTTATCGACAATTAGTGACGCACTCAACGTGTCAAGCACACAGATGAGCTTACTGACATCGATTCCGGTGTTCTGTATGGGGTTATTTGCACCCCTAGCAGTCCCACTTCAAAAGAAATATGGTTATAAATGGTCCATTACGCTTTTACTTGCATTAATTGGTGTGGCAACCGCTGCAAGAATCATCTTCTCTAGCTATGGCGCACTCCTTGTGACAAGCTTTTTAGCGGGTTTTGCGATTGCGATTATTAGCCCAATGATCAATGCGTTTATTAAAGAAAAGTTTCCAACAAACATGGCACCTGTCATTGGGATCTACTCATTTGCAATCGGCTTTGGTGCGACATTAAGCTCTGGCTTTACGGGCATTTTTTACGAAAGCTTTGAAGGGAACTGGGCATTAGCACTTGGCGTATGGGGAGCACTCGCAGTTGTGGCAATGATAAGCTGGGGTGTTGCAGTTGACTCAGGACAAGCCAAACTCAATACCGACGAATCTACAGAACCTGCACGGAATCCTTGGAAAAATAAACTTGCTTGGACCATTTTAATTTACTTTGGGTTACAAACATCATTATTTTTCAGCTTAACAACGTGGTTAGTATCGATTGCTGAAGAAATGGGTATGAGCTTACTCACTGCAGGCTCGGTATTAACCTTAATGACGATTGTGCAATTAATAGGGAACCTTGTCATTCCATCAATGATCATTAAATATCCGAATCGCATGACCTGGCTACATGGGTTAATCTTTATTGGATTGGCGGGTTCAGTGTTGTTCTTCATCGATGCGACGTGGGCTATTTGGACAGGCGCGGTCGTTTATGGTGCCGTGTTAAGTGGTTTGTTCCCGATTGGCCTAATGCTACCGTTAGATGAGGCAATAAATAATCAAGAAGCAAATGAATGGAGCTCAATGGTTCTTTCAGGTGGCTTTATGATGAGTGCGATTTTACCGCTTGTCATTGGTTATGTATTTGACATTACGGGAGAACACTTCATGACGAAGGTCATTTTCGTGATTTTATTCGTTCTGATGTCAATTTCGATTCTCGTAATGCAAAAAATGAAGAAATCCGTATAATAAAGAAAGTAGTCGAGCAATCGGCTACTTTTTCGTTTGAACGACAAACTAGTTTACATAATCTTATTATCACAAAAAAGGAGCGCATCATGAAGAAAATCATCTTACTATTTTTCGTGCTACTCCTGACAGCCTGTTCAGATTCAAATGAAAAGGCAACATGGGTAGCGCAAAATATTCCAAATGAACAAAAACAACCAGACCCAATATACCCTGCAAAAGTTGAGGTTTATTCGCCAAATGTTACAACAACCGGCCAGGTAATTAAGCAAAAGGAGCGCGAAAAGTGGATTTTAGTCAATGCCCAAGATGTCGCGGGGCATCCGTATGCACTTGTTGGGAAAGAATTCCTAACACTTGGAGAAGTGGAAGCGATTGATGTAGCGCATAATATCGCAGTCATTCATATTCGTAATAGTTATGATTTTGACATTGTGGAGCCCTCGTCATTTGTCACAACTAAAAATGGCCAACGTGTTACAGCTTCAGTTGATCAGATCGAAACGTTATTAGCAGAAGCCATGGAAAAAAGGGTTGATTGGCAAGTGCGCCATGAAAAAAACCAGAAATTGCTTGAAGGGGTAGAGCCCACGGAGCTTGAAAATTTCACAACATACTACAGTAAAAATATATTTACCTTTAATAGTGATGAATTAATGGATAGCGCGGTAAAGCTGATTGAGGCACTTAACCAGGCAATTGAAACACAAAATTTCGAAGAACTTAACGAAATGATCAACTCAGATGATGTAAAAGAGGAAATCCAGTTTGTGAAAAAGCCTGTATCTGGCTTTACCATTAAGGAAGCAAAACGAGACGGGGTTTATTATTTTGTGAATGGTGTCGATGAAAATAAAGAGGAAGTGCGTTTAACCTTTATATTAGAACAGCAAACCTATCAACTCATTGGTGCTAATTTAATTAATGCGGACAACTTAAAAAAAGAAAAGATTGCTACAGTTGATGTCACATCACAAAAGAATTGGAGTGACGCACCAGCACTTGAAATGTTTGCAAACAAGCAAATTGAGACAATCAAAATCCAAACAGCCGATTTAACTTGGCAACTAGAATACAAAGATAGCAAAATTGCCGTAAAAAAAGATGGGAAAGATAGTTATAACTGCACGGATGTACAAATTCAGGAGAATAAGTTTACGTTAATCGGCTGCGGCCCACAAATGGCGACTGTGCCACTTGTAAAATTGCAGTAAAACTAGCGGGGATTTGCAGTGATGCAAGTCTCTTCTTTCAAAGTGATATTACATATTATCCGACACTATATAGTTAATTTTTTAGTTTAAACAAGCTACCAAGCAAATAACAAATCCAGTAAACAAATGCAAATATCCCGTGTTATTTCTATATAAATTATCGATTTCGTGAATTCACAAGGGAAATTTTCACTTGCGTCGAATGAATTGGGAAGAGGTGAAAAAAATGAAATTTAAACAACTTAAATGGTAAGGAGCTCGGTACACCGACACGCTATATTTATAAAATTAAACGATCGCATCTATTTGATTCGATTGAAATCAAAAAGAACGGTTTATCGAGTTCGTTTGATTTATCGGGCTCATTTTAATTTGAAATAGAAAGGAATAGTAATTTGAATAACAATGTAATAGACGCAGTTGAAAAAACATATCAAACGTTGAATTGCACTGGGGCAGCACTCATTTTTTATCAAAATAATGACTTGAAAATCGAAAAATATTGGGGAAATCACAGTGCGAAAGGGAACTCACGTGCGATTCAGGCGGATACGAAGTTCCATCTCGCATCATGCCGGAAAAGCTATATCGCTTATGCTGTGGCGTATGCATTACATAAGGATTTTCTCCGTTCACTTGATGATGAAATACTTCGTTGAGATCATCTCTCAAATCATTCTACATACAACAAAACGCACGATTGCAGACATACTTCAAAAAGAAGTATTTTCACCACTAGGCTTTAAAGAAACGAATTGGTACAACACATTTGATGAAACATTTGTCGAAGTAATAGGGAAAGATACGAATCCACATTGGTCAGCTTCTCAGATTATAGATGGTAGCAAAATGAATATGTATGCTTCCGCAAGAGAATTTGCAAAATGGGGCTTAGTTCATTTAAACGAGGGAAATCATGACGGAAGACAATTATTTGATCCTGAAATTATCAGAATAGCGACTAAGATACAGAGTCCGCAATATTCAAATCAAGACCTTCCTGAAAACGGAATTTTCTGGTTCGTAAAAGGGACTCAGGCAAGTAAGTCAGAAATTGGTGAAGCTGTTCCAAACGGAGCATATCAAATACTCGGCTACACAACAGTTACATTACTAGTAATCCCAAGTGAAAAAATCGTTGCAGTTCGTATGTTTAATAGCTACGGTAATCCAAAAGGTTATGATTATTTACGAGATGTAAAAGACTTTGGGAATGTCATTGTTCAGTGTTTAAAGTAGGAGAAATAAGCTGAGCGGGTACTGCATTTGTTAGAGCTGAAACCAAAAGTGCATTTTTATATGAAATTTTTCTAAAGGAACAATATCGTTCAAATGGTATTGGAAAAAAGCAATATGTATAAAGAAATCGTTAAATAAACACATAATCAGATTATGTAAACTAAATCACCTTTCATGAATGTTCAATTCCATGTATAATAAAAGAACTGTAGTTTTTCAGGAGGGTTTTATGAATACACAAGCATTACAACATTTAAAAACGTATTTTGGTTATGACACATTTCGCCCTGGCCAAACACAAATTATTGATAGCGTCCTAGACAACAAAGATACGCTCGTCATTATGCCAACTGGTGGCGGTAAGTCACTATGCTATCAAATTCCGGCACTGTGCTTAGAAGGTACGACACTTGTAATTTCTCCATTGATTTCACTTATGAAAGATCAAGTAGATATGCTCACAAGTAGCGGGATTCCAGCAGCATTTATTAATAGTTCACTAAGCTTTGATGAAGTACAAGATGTCATGTATGGCGTACGTAGTGGCAAAATTAAACTATTATACATCGCACCGGAACGTTTAGAAAACGAGCGCTTTTGTATGGAGCTCGCTCAGATTAAAGTACCGCTTCTTGCAATCGACGAAGCGCACTGCATTTCACAATGGGGCCATGATTTCCGCCCAAGCTATCGGACGATTCAAGGGTTGTCTAATTTATGGGCACAAAAACCGACTGTTATTGCGTTAACAGCAACCGCAACAGAAGAAGTAAGCGCTGATATTCAGCAGCTCCTTGCAATTGATACAGAAAACACCTTCATTACAGGCTTTGCACGTGAGAATTTAGCATTTTCCGTACTGCTTGGTGAAAACAAAGAAGCGTATGTCAAACAATATGTAAAAGCCAATGCCAATGAGGCAGGTATTATTTATGCATCCACACGAAAATCTGTTGAAGCCGTTTATGACATGCTTTCTCGTTCGGGGGTAGCCGTTGCTAAGTACCACGGAGGGATGTTTGAAGAAGACCGTACATACGAGCAAAATCGCTTCTTAAACGATGAAGTGCAAGTAATGGTCGCAACGAACGCCTTTGGGATGGGCATTAACAAAACGAATGTGCGCTATGTGCTGCATTATAATATGCCGCGCAATATGGAAAGCTATTATCAAGAAGCAGGCCGTGCTGGGCGAGACGGCTTAGAAAGCGAATGTATTTTACTGTATGCCTCATCAGATGAGCAAACACAGCGTTTTTTAATCGATCAAGCACAAGACCGCTCGCGTATCCCATTAGAGCTTGAAAAATTGCATAAAATGATTGATTACTGCCATACTGAGCGCTGCTTACAAAGCTACGTCATCGATTACTTTGGTGATGCGAATCATCCGAAGTGTGGGAAGTGTGCCAACTGTACCGATGAACGCCCGCAGCAAGACGTTACAACCGATGCACAAAAGGTATTATCATGCATCGTACGCATGGGCCAAAAATTCGGAAAACAATTGACGGCTGCAGTACTCGCAGGTTCACGTAGTAAAAAGGTAACCGACTTTAATTTTCAAAAGCTCCCGACTTACGGCATCCTACGTTCAATGAATGCCAAGGAAATTGCCAACTTCATTGAGTTTTTAATCGCAGAAAAGCTCATCATCGTCAATAACGGTCAGTTTCCGACGTTAGCAATTTCAGATTTAGGCAAGGAAGTCTTATTAGGTAAGCATACGGTGCAGCGTAAACAGGCACGTATTATTAAAGCCCAGGTAGAAGCAAACGATCCACTGTTTGAAGTACTACGCCAAATCCGTAAAGAAATTGCAGACCGAGAAAAGGTACCACCATTTGTTGTCTTCTCGGATAAGTCATTAAAAGATATGTGTCTCCGCATGCCTAAGAATAGCACGCAATTTTTAGAGGTAAGCGGTGTGGGGGAAAGCAAGCTCGAAAAATATGGTAAGACATTTATAGATGCGATTATTGCGAATTCGTAATGTGGTATTAAACATTTTTAGAATGTGTTTAAACATCCATCTCTCTCGGTTATATTTTTGTGAAAAAGGAAATACGCCATTTTTCCTAAGCAAACCTTAGATGAATATTATATTGCAAAACTAAGAAGGGATTACTTATTCGTAATTCCTTCTTTTTTTAAAATTTTGAAAGTAAAAGAATTAAACTTTAAGTTAAGCTATTGTAAAAAAGTTGCTTTCATAGTTTAATTAGAATATTCAGACTAGAAGTGTGGTGGAAACTTGGAGACTTTAGGAATACGTATTAAACGGCTTAGAAAACAAAAGAAATTAACACAAAGTGAACTTGCAGCAGACCGTTTAACTAAAGGAATGCTTAGTTTAATCGAAAATGATAAAGCCAGGCCTTCGATGGATAGTCTACGCTTTATTGCCCACCAATTACATGTAGATGTGGGATTTTTATTAGATGATGGGACTTTAACGATGCTTCGCAATTTGTATTTAGAGATAGAGGATGATATGGAGCGTCGAAAAATGATCCGTGACCCAGATGAATTACAGTCATTAACGGTGAAAATGATTGAAAAAATCGAACCGCACTTGGCGCAAATTCAAGGGACCAATTATGAGCAAATTAGATTGCGTGAAGTCTATTTTTTAATGAATCGTACGATTAATAAAGCGAAATCACTCGACGAATATTGGAAATTTATCGAGCAATACGAGGCAATCCATGCATATAGCCGTATGCTACGCTGTTACTTTTATCTCTGTTCAGCAGCAATCGAGCAGCGTAATTATACTGAAACCCTTGCAATTTTAAAGCAAGGTGAGGAGCATATCCTGCCTTATGAGCTCATGATTGATCCAATCGTCAGGCTTGAATTGTACTACAATTTAACGATTTCTTATTCAGCCGTAGATGATGTTGCGATGTCAAACTACTATTTACAAAAAGCACTAGATATGGCAAAGAAAAAGCAAATTTTTTATCGGATGGACCGATTTTATGAATTATTATTTATGCAGTCCGTTGCGAATAAGGAATTTGAGAAAAGTAAAACCTATATCGAAAAATTGAGCTTACTTTCACAATTTGCGGATGATCCAACAATTACGATTTTATATGTTTCGAATTACCTGCACTATTTAAATAATGTCGAAATGCAATTTGAAACGGTGAGCCCTACGATTGAGCGTGCAAAAGCAAAGCTGCATACAAGCCTATTTCTATTTAAAAATCCGATTTTTGTCGGCGAACAAATGTATGCACAGTATCAATTACAAAACTATGAACAGGTCATTGAAATTGGGACAAATTTTGCGATTCCGACATACTTACATCACCCAATCGATTTAGCAAAATACTATCGCTTTTTTGCTGTCCGCGCACTGTCTTACTACCACATGCAAGACAAAGTGGCGGCTAAGCGGGATATTATTTATGCGAAAAACGGGGTAGAGGATTACCCAGAAACCATTTATAAAACGTTTATTTATGAAGCATTTAATAAAATCTTTAATTAAAAAAGCTAGTAGCGCTCCTATGAGATGCTACTAGCTTTGACTTATTTCCAATGGGAGTCGACAAATTCATCGCGCCCAGATTTCGCGCGGTCTTCTTTGTAATGTGCTTCTTCTTTTTTATAATAATCCTGATGATAGTCTTCTGCTGGCCAAAATGTAGGGGCATCTTGAATTTCTGTAACAATCGGCTTTTTAAAGCGACCACTTGCTGCAAGTTGCTCCTTAGAAATTTTAGCTGCTTTGTTTTGTACTTCATTATGTGTGAAAATCACGGTCTTGTATGATTCACCGCGGTCGTGGAACTGACCACCTGCATCAGTAGGATCGATTTGCATCCAGTAGATTTCAAGTAAGCGCTCATAACTAAACACTTGAGGGTCAAATTCAATTTGAACTACCTCTACATGCCCAGAATCACCGCGCTTTACATCTTCATAGGTAGGATTATCAAGATGTCCACCCATATAGCCACTTGTCACTTTATGTATACCGTCCCATTCTGCAAACGGTTTTACCATACACCAAAAACAGCCACCCGCAAATGTTGCCTTTTCCATATAAACCACTCTCCAAACTAAATAAAGCTTATCCTATCATGTAGCGTTCACTTAAAGCAATGATGTTTTTGGAGAAATTGGGGTAATGCTATAATATCTGCTCGGTTTTAATCATATTTGAAACTAAAGTGAATAAAATTCGTCTATACTTCACGTAACTAGAAAGGAAGTTAGATTCATGGAAGAACAAACTAGGCAAACACGCCACCATAAAAAGAAGAAGTTCCGTACAGGACGCTTTATCTTTACCGTCCTCCTTATACTAATTATTAGCTTATTAGGCTACAGCTATTGGCAATTTAAAGAAGGGCAAGAGCTAGCCACAGACACGAAAATCCCAGTAGAAAACTTTGACCCAGATGAAAAACACCCAACGATTGAAAACTATTTAATTTTAGGAGTCGATACACGCGGAGAAGAAAAATCACGCTCAGATACGATGATGATGCTCTCATGGAACCGTGAAACGAATGATATGAAACTTGTATCGTTTATGCGTGATATTTATGCGGATATTCCAGGCTACCAATCCTACAAACTGAATACAGCGTTTTATTTAGGTGGGGTACCGCTTTTACAAAATACGTTGAGCTCGATGTTTGATATTCCGATCCATCATTATGCGATGATTGATTTTAAAAGCTTTGAAACACTAATCGACGTATTAGCACCAAACGGCATTGAAATCGACGTAGAAAAGGATATGGGCGGACTTATAGATGTGGAGATAAAAAAAGGCTTACAACAGTTAAATGGTAAGGAGCTTCTTGGTTATGCGCGCTTCCGCTCTGATGCAGAAGGAGATTTCGGCCGCGTAGCGCGTCAACAAAAGGTGATTGAAGCCTTAAAGGATGAATTACTCTCACCAAAAAACATGGTCAACATGCCGAAATTCGTAGGGGCTGCACAAGGGTATATGACAACAGACTTAACGAATAAAGATCAGCTTGCCACCGTTTTAAAAGCAGTTTCCGGCGGTACAATGAATGTCGAGAAAATGACGATCCCAGCTGAAGGAACTTACAAATTTGGTAGTTACCAACATGCAGGTTCAGTACTTGAAATCGACGTTGAACAAAATAAGCAACTTCTGCACGATTTTTTAAATTTAGCCGAGTAACTATTAGTTGAAATTCGCAAATCCGTGCTAAAATAAAGCTATCGTTAAATTTTGTCGAACTGTTGGGGTGGTCTTTTGGAAAAAGATAAAGAAACTGAAAGAAATAAGCTTTTACCACAAGAAAAATCGAATTTTTTCTCCACGCACTTCATACGCTTTTTGGGTGGGAAAAATTTATTATTCTTACTTGTGATCATCCTTCTTGTTGGATGCATCATCTTTATGTACGATCGAATTTCATTTATCTTTGAGCCATTACATGTCCTATTTGAAATGATTATTTTGCCAGGCGTATTAGGTGCTATTTTGTATTATTTACTTCGTCCACCACTAAAATTATTATTACGCTGGAAGATTCCGCGTGCATTGGCCATTTTGATTTTATACCTAATTGTTATTACGCTTATTGTACTGCTTGTCATTCTAGTATTCCCGTTCTTACGTGATCAATTTACAAACTTAGTTCAGGAATTTCCAGTCGTATTAATGACATTAGCCAATGACTTGCTGGCATTTTTAAACAATTCTCATTTTAATGAGTATTTTGAAAAAATCAACTTTGACTACAATCAAATTTTAACGGACTTTACATCAAGTTTTATTACGACGGTTAAAGATACGTTAACAGCGGTCGCGACTGGTGTTGCGTCAGGGATTACCGGTTTTGTATCGGCAGTTACTGGCTTCGTGCTGTCACTTGTGATAGTTCCGTTTATTACGTTTTATTTATTGTATGAAGGCGAAAAAATGCCGCGCTTCATTTTACGCCTATTCCCACCGCGCATGCGTGAGCGAATTGGTGAAGTATTACACGATATGGACAAGCAAATTAGCTCATATATTCAAGGGCAAATTTTAGTTTCATTTTGTATCGGACTAATGATGACAATTGGCTTCTTAATCATTGGGATGCCCTATGCGCTGTTACTTGGCTTCCTTGCAATGATTACGAGCGTTGTCCCATACTTAGGACCAGCGATTGCTGCGACACCTGCTGCGTTTATTGCCATCGTAAACTCGCCGTGGTTACTTGTAAAGCTTGCAATCGTTTGGACCATTGTTCAATTGATCGAAGGGAAGTTCATTTCGCCACAAATTATGGGGAAATCACTGAGCATTCACCCGATTACGATTATTTTCGTGTTACTGACGTCAGGTGCGTTATTCGGTGTTCCAGGGGTTGTGCTAGGTCTACCAGGCTATGCACTTCTTAAAGTACTCGTGACACATGTGTATCGTCTGTTTAAAGAGCGTTACAACCGCTACCAAATGGATGAAACGAATCTGTATGAGGATAAAAAATAATCGACACTTTACTGCTACTCTGCACAGCGCGGGGTAGCAGTTTTTTGAATGTTAAGGAATAGTTGATCGCATTTTGGGTAACTTTGCATAAAGTTATCTCTAAGTCCAGGCTAAAATCCCAGCCCCTCAGTCATTCAGAACCCTCCTGCAAAAGTGGTGAAGCATTTACTTTTGAATGGTGCTTTCCAATGTATGTCTAGGCGGGTGCTTTAGCTCTTTTTTTCTTAACATTAAAAATTTTCTACACACCGTCTGATTTGCGGTCGATTTCACCATAATAGGTTTAACAAACAAATTTCGGCGGTAAACGTATTATATAAAGGAAGCGAGCACTTCGCTATGTAAAACGGGGGAGTATGTATGTTAAGGTTAACGACAGTAGAAGAAAATGGTGTGAAGGTAGAAACCGTCATTGAGAAGACCGAGCTTGTTGAAGGCGAGTCATTGACTGGGACGGTTTATATTACAGCGGACGATGAGGAGACGGAGATCATTGATTTCATTTCGTTAAAGGTATTGTGTCAGCAACCAAACGGGGAACAACCCGTTATTGCCAAATATTCATTCCAATTAGTCGGGAGTATTCACTCAAAGGACGCGGAAATGGTTCCGTTTGAATTAATTCCGGACGATCGCTGGATTTGTAATGAGGATGAACGATTAATCTTTCAAACAACGGTCGTATTTTTAGAGGGCACAGAAGTCGAGGAAGTTGGCGTTATTTCATATCGGATGGATTGAGTTTTGCGCCATTTAGCTTCGAAAAATTTTGTCCAGTTTTGTTAACTAAAGGGCTGCCCAACAATAACTTGTCAGACAGCCCATATTGTTTATAGAGAACTAGCTTTTTTATAAAGATTGTTATGTTGAATAAATGTGTGAACGGCTTCGTTACATGCTGCACTTTTTTCGATGACACAAACATGTCCACATTCATCAATGATATGAAGCGTTGCATAGGGATTTGATGCTGCAGCCTTTTTTGCTTCTACTAAAAATAAATGATCCTCTTTGCCGATTAGATAGAGCATTGGAATAGTAGTCGGCTGTTGCTTCAATTGCTCGTAGGGTTTATTCGCATTTTTTAATAAATACGTCCATTTAATAAACTCCTTACGACCTAAATTTGCGGCCTCACGTACAAAATAAAAACGAGACTTTGCATGCGAGTTTTTCGGCATAATGAGGTAGGCAAAAATTTTATAAAAAACCATATAGGGTGCAAGGCTTCGTAGTTGCCAAGCACTTTGAATTAAGAATTTTGACCAAGAATTAAACTTCAGTACAGGTCCAGCTAATGTCATTGTTCGTATATAGTGGGATGCCTGAAGCATCAGTTCATTACCAATGATGGTACCTACAGAAAATGTTAAAAAATGTGCACTTGAAATCTTTAGCTTGTCTAACACTTCTGTGATTTTAGGGACGATCTGTGTGGCTTCGTAATATTTTGCGGGTAGTCCCGTTGAATCACCATGTCCAGGCAAATCAATAAATACTAAATTATAGTGCTTTGAAAAAAAATCGGCTTGCTTGTAAAAAAGTGTACTTTTACCACCTAACCCATGTAAAAATACTAACCATTCTTTTTGATGGCATGAAAAAACTTTTGTATAATGTAGCATTTGTAGCTCCTATCAATGTCAATTCCATCAGATGAGAAGTTCGCATGGCTGGAGAAAACATTATTATTAAAATAATTGTACATGTCCTGCATTTACTGCATGAGTAGCTATTCTGACTATAACTTGCAAAAATATGCTCGTCAAAAATAAAGAGCAAAAAATAGTATAAATCTAGCAATTTATTGAACACTTTACGAACATTTCAAAAGAGAGTTTAGTGATCTACTACTATGAAAGTATTCAAGATTCGGGGGCTGGCATAGCCTAGACACTTAAAAAGAGCATTCGACGAAAAATCGAATGCTCTTTCACTAATTATAATGTTGCTAAACGGTCTACCGCTTTTTGTAACGTTTCAACTGATTGTACTAATGCTAAGCGCATATAGCCTTCACCCGCAGTACCAAATACAGTACCTGGTACCATAACAACGCCTGTTTCTTCAATCGCTTTAAAGGCAAAGTCGATACAGTTCATGTCTTGTGGGTATTTGGCCCACACGAACATCCCACCGTCACTTGGTGCGACTTCCCATCCAATCGACTGTAAACCGTCCATTAACGTTCTATGACGCGCTGAGAACGTTTTACGCAGTTCTGCCGTTACCACTTCTGCATTATCGAGTGCAAGTGCTGCCACTTGTTGAATCGGCTCGAAAATACCGAAGTCTAAGTTTGATTTTAATTGCTTCATAATGGCTACAAGTTCTGCATTCCCTACGATATAGGCAACACGCGTACCCGCTAAGCTGAAGCTTTTTGATAAGGAGTTAATTTCTAACCCAACTTCTTTCGCACCTGGTGTTGCTAAGAAGCTAATCGGCGCATCACCCGTAAAGTAAAATTCTGAATACGCTGCATCATGTAATACGATGATGTTATATTTTTTCGCGAATGCGACCACTTCTTCAAAGTAGGCAAGTGATGGCATAGCTGGCACCGGATTCCCTGGCAAGTTTAAAATAAGTAGCTTCGCCTTATGTAGTACGTCTTCCGGAACGGCCTTTAAATCTGGTAAATAGTTATTTTCTTTTGTTAAAGGCATGTAGTAAGGTGTTGCACCCGATAAGTGAATGCCTGCATCATAGGCTACATATGCGGGGTTTGTTGTTAAGACAATGTCTCCAGGATCGCAGAAAGCTACAGGCAAGTGCACTAAGCCTTCTTGTGACCCGATTGTTTGGACAACTTCTGTTTCTGGTGTTAACTCGACACCGTTAACACGTTTATAGTAGCGACATACCGCTTCGTTAAATGTTTGAATACCCGTTAATGTATAGCCGTAAGAAGAAGATAACGCTGTTAACTCAGACATCTTTTGGCGTAAGTTTTCTGCAGGAGGAATATCGGGACTACCTAGACTTAAGTCGATTAATTCCATTCCTTTTTGCTGCTGTAGTTTTGCGTGGTTTTTTAAATCTCCGAAGATTGCTGGTGCAAATAGAGACATTTTTTTAGATGGTTGGATATTCAATGTAAAACACTCCTTAAAAACTTTCAAATGTATGCCCCATTTTAACACACTAGTGCAGTATAATGGGGAGGAAATCAGAAAAAAGAAATTATTCATTACACACTAGCGGTAACCGTAGATGGGGTAGCAAATTACTGCGAATAAAGGGGACAGATGAATGGAAATTTATTCACTAAGTGGGGCCAGTGGAACAGGAAAAAGCACCAGTGCCTTACAGTTTGCACATAATAAGGGGATACGTGGCATTATTGATGATGGGTTACTTATTATAGACGGGGAAAAGGTAGCGGGAACATCTGCAAAATTTGAAAAATCTCCTCTGCGAGCTGTACGCCGCGCGATTTTTGATGAGGAACAGCATCGAACAGAAGTAAAAGAAGCGATTGTTGCACACGCACTCGAATCAATTTTACTTATCGGCACTTCTATAAAGATGACAAAAAAAATTGCGGAGCGTCTGAATTTAGGCGACATTACGTATTCTTATACAGTCGAGGAGATTCGCACCGTAAAAGAAATCGAACGCGCACGCTTTGTACGGGAAATCGGGGGACAGCATTTAATGCCGGTACCATTTCGTCAAGTCGAGCAAAACTTCTTTAAACGCCTTATCCAGCGCGGTAAAGACATTTTCACACCAAATCGCGAGAAAATTGGCGAAACGACACTTGTACGACCAGATTTTCATCAGCAAACGATTACCATCGCAAAATCGGTCTACACGGACATTGTAAAGCATGTGATCGAAAACACATCTTATGTATCGCGTGTTCAGCATTTACATTGTACGTTTTTGCAGGTGCCACGTATTTCCTTTGAAGTATATTTAGCCGCGCCTATTAATACATACATACCAGATTTGATGAAGCAGCTTCAACAGGAGATTGCTCAAAGTTTCAGCACCCATTTTTCGATGGAGCCAGAGCAAATAAATATTAAGGTTTTAGGTATCGAAAGCAAAATATAAGAAACATCATATGGACGAAACCGATTTTCCCAAATACAAGGAGAGAATCGGTTTTTTTATATTATTAAGGGACAAGGCAAAAGCAGACCAATCCTTACCTAACAGCGCGATGTTAAAAAGAATATTTTAAATTTTCTTACAAATTATTGTGTTTTTGGTTAAATAATTATATTCTACTAATACATGAATATTGGTTGTACCAATTAACTTGTGGTTTAACCAATACAGCATAGGAGGAGAAATATGATTTACATTGACCAGTTACAGCTACTACTATCAAATGAACAAGTAACAACGAATGCCGTATTACTTGAACAACACGGAAAAGACGAATCCTACCATGAACCACATCTACCTGATGTTGTCGTGTTCCCAAAAACGTCTGAAGAAATCAGTAAAGTTTTGGCATTTGCAAATGAAAATCGAATTCCCGTCGTTCCATTTGGACTTGGGACAAGCTTAGAAGGACATATCATTCCATATAACGGAGGAATTTCACTTGATTTGTCACTAATGAGTGCCGTTCTTGAAGTGCGTTCTGACGATTTTTTAGTAAAGGTCCAACCAGGTGTTACACGCAGTCAATTAAATAAAGAATTAAAGAAACATGGCTTATTTTTCTCGGTCGATCCAGGAGCCGATGCCACACTTGGGGGCATGGCGGCGACCAATGCGAGTGGTACGACTTCTGTTCGTTACGGCATCATGCGAGATCAAGTGCGTGATTTAGAAGTGGTGTTAGCCAATGGCGACATCATACATACAGGTGGATTAGCGGCAAAATCATCTTCTGGCTATCATTTGAATGGGTTGTTAATTGGTTCAGAAGGTACTTTAGGTGTGATAACAGAATTAACATTACGCGTTTATGGCATACCTGAAAAAGTGGTGGCTGGTCGCGCTACCTTTACAACAGTGCAGCAAGCAGTTGACTCGGTTGTGGCATTAAAGCAAGCAGGCATTCCAATGGCACGTATTGAACTCGTTGATCAACGTAGTATTGAGCAAGTCAATGTAGCGAGTGGGTCTACGTTTGCAGAAACACCAACACTATTTTTAGAATTCCATGGCAACGAAGCGGGATTAGCGTCCGATGTGGCATTTGCAACCGAGCTACTCGATGATAACGGCTGTCTCGACATTCAATTCGAGCAAGATGAACGCAACCGCAACCAACTTTGGGAGCTTCGTCATAACTTAGCCTATACGTACATTCACAGCGCACCTAAAAAGAGATTGATGACAACAGATGTTGTTGTTCCAATCAATTCCTTACCAGAGGCAATTGAAAATTCCCGTGCAAAAATTGAAAGTTTGCAAATTGATGCAGGGATTGTTGGTCACGTGGGAGACGGCAACTACCATATTATCTTAATGGTCGATATGAATGATTCAGCCGACATTGCCCGCGCCAAACAATTAAATGAACATGTTGTGGAGTTTGCGCTCTCACTTGGCGGTACTTGTACAGGGGAGCACGGAGTGGGTGTCGGAAAAGCAAAATACCAGCAACAAGAACATGGATTAGCCTATAACTGGATGAAAGAAATTAAAAAATTACTGGATCCAAATAACATTTTAAATCCAGGCAAAATTTTTATTGATTAGGGGAAATGGCGATGAAGAGAATTGTTCGCATGATTGGAGTTATTTGTAGCATCATGCTGCTTAGCGCTTGTACAAGTTCCACGGAAAAAGAACAGTATGTGTTATATGCTGGCCACTCGCTCGCTGAAGACCATCCGTTTGAAGCCGCAATGCAAGAGCTAGCAAAGCGTGTCGAGGAACGTACAGAGGGACGTGTGGTCATTGAGACATTCCCGCTTAGTCAGCTCGGTGCAGAGCGTGAATTAATCGAAGGGTTAATGCTCGGCTCCGTCGATATGATGGTATCGACATCAGGTCCACTCATTAACTTTGTTTCAGATTTTGGGGTGTTAGATTTACCGTTTTTATTCAATAACCGTGAAGCGGCCGTTCAAATTTTGGAAGGCGAAATCGGTGATGAATTATTTGCACAATTGCGTGATGAAGGCATCGTCGGATTATCTTGGGGTGAAAACGGTTTCCGTCATGTTACGAATAGTGTAAAGCCGATTGAAACACCAGAAGATTTAAAGGGGCTGTCATTACGTGTTCAAGAAAATAAAGTATTTATTGATGCCTTCAAACAATTAGGAGCCAATGCCTCTCCAATGGCTTGGACAGAAGCGTTAACCGCGCTTCAATCAGGGGTAGTCGATGGACAGGAAAATCCGATTTTAGTTATTGATAGCTATAAATTATACGATTCTGGACAAACCCATATGACACTTACAGGCCATTCCTATTCTTCAGCAGTATTTATGATGAGTGAGCATGCCTATAATCGGTTACCAGAAGATTTACGTCAAATTGTTTATGAAGAAGGACAAAAAATTGGCGCCTACGAACGTGAGCTTGTAATCGATAAAGAACAAGAAACACTCGTGCGTTTACAAGAACAGGGCATGGAAGTAGTTGAACAGATTGATGTCGGAATATTCCGTGAAAAAATCATGTCCGTCTATGATAGTACAAAAAATCAGCAACTCTTGCAACGTATATTAGAGAAGCAATAAGATGGGGGAACATTCAATGGGGAAAGTAATCGCAGGAATGAACAAAGTGGTTCATATCCTATTAATACTATTGATGACAACACTTGTAATCGCTGTATTTTGCCAAATTGTATTTCGTTTTTTCGACAAATCGCTTCCATGGACAGAGGAATTGTCTCGATACGCTATGATTTGGATGACATTTTTAGGTGCAGCCTATGCGGTCAGTACACGCGCACATATTGGCATGGAATTATTTGTTGAACGTGCACGGGGAGTGACGAAACAAGTATTAATCGTGATAGCTGCGATAATTAGTGGCGTGTTTTTCGTTATGATGATTGTCAAAGGCTACGAATTATCGATGCGTGTTATGGATCAATCATCCGCCGTACTTCAAATTCCAATGGGACTTGTGTATTTGATTATGCCGATTAGTGGGGTTGTGTTATTGATTAATTTACTTCACGTAACCGCAAAAGAACTGAAAGGAGAGATGTCTTAATGGCGGATATCATTCTTTTCGTCTTACTACTGGCGTTAATCTTTATTAACGTACCCATTGCGATTGCATTAGCTATGGCTGCTGCAATTTTATTTGTTACGCAAAGTGACATGCCGATTATGGCCATTTTTCAGCGCATGTTTAATTCAATTGATTCCTTCCCGTTATTAGCCATTCCATTCTTTATTTTAGCCGGGAAACTAATGGAATCAGGTGGGATTTCTCGTCGGTTAATCCATTTAGCACAAGTGATGCTCGGTCGTGTGCGCGGTGGATTGGCGCTCGTCTCAATTATTTCATGTACATTTTTTGCCGCCTTGTCTGGTTCAGCAGCAGCGACGACAGCAGCTGTTGGGGCGATTATGATTCCTGCAATGGTAAAAAAGGGGTATGATAAAAACTTTTCAACTGCGATTCAAGCTGCAGGTGGAACAATCGGCGTAATTATTCCTCCAAGTGTACCGCTCGTGTTGTTTGGGGTAACAGCAGGCGTTTCAATTAGCGATTTATTTTTAGCTGGGATTATTCCAGGGGTGTTTGTTACAGGAGCCTTACTTGTTCTTGTCTACATTATTTCGATCATCAAAGGCTACGGTGGTGGTGAAAAATATAATGCAAAGGAATTTTTCATTGCCTTAAAAGATTCAATTTTAGCACTGATGATGCCAGTTATTATTTTAGGTGGAATTTATAGTGGGCTATTTACGGCAACAGAAGCCGCGCTCGTAGCCGTAGTGTACGGGATGATTGTTGGGGTGTTCATTTACCGTGAAATTACACTAAAAGATTTATATCGTATTTTCTCTTCTGCTACGATTATGAGTGCATCGATTTTATTCATTATCGCAGGCGCATCCATTTTTGCTTATTATTTAACGCGCGAACGCATTCCGATGCAAATTACAGAAGCCCTTTTAAGTATTACGGATAATTGGATTATCGCATTACTAATTATTAACTTGATTTTATTAATAGTCGGCACATTTATGGAAACAGCTGCTGCAATTCTAATTTTAACGCCGATTTTAGCACCCGTTGCCGCTGCGCTTGGGATTGATCTTGTTCATTTTGGTATTATTATGATTGTCAATTTAGCAATTGGTTACATTACGCCACCAGTTGGGTTAAACTTATTTGTAGCAAACAAAATTGCTGGCACGAAATTCGAGGGCGTTGTCCGGGCAATCATTCCCTTTATTTGCGTGATGATTTTGTGTGTCCTTATTATTTCATTTGTTCCAGCGCTTAGCTTATTTTTAGTAAAATAAAGAGGTGTGCGTACATTGACTACATCGACGAAGCAAAAAGTGTACGAAATGGTGTTTCAAGAAATTCAACAGGATATTTTAGCCGGAAGATACGAAATGGGCGAAAAATTGCCATCTGAACGAGCACTTGCGATTCGCTATCAAGTAAGTCGTAATTCCATTCGTGAGGCAATACGCTTACTTGAGTTAAGAAATCTTGTTGAAATCAAACATGGGGACGGCACGTTTATCAAAAACATTTCCATTCAAAGTACAAAAAACGAACTGGTCCATGTTCTTGAAAATACCGATAAAACAAGCATATATGAAATGCTTGAACTACGTTATATTTTAGAATCACAATGTGCTTTTCTTGCGGCATTGCGTGCAAATACGCAAGATTTCGAAAAAATAGCCAACTCACTTGAAATGATGAAAGCAGCGAAGGCAGATGAAAAGCTTGGGATACAGGCAGATCTTAGCTTTCACATTGCAATTGCTGAAGCCACTCATAATCAAGTGTTAGTAGAATTAATTGCTTCGCTAATGCCGCATATACGTAATACAATCGAAGTAACGCGTAACTATCGACTTGCTGAAAATAAAAATATTTGTTCCACATTCGATGAGCATAAGCAAATCTATCTTGCGATTAGTCGTGGTGACAGTGAGCAAGCAAAAACATTAATGGAAAACCATATCCGTACAATTCGCGAAGAATTATCAGAACGATTGCTTTAAAAAATGCCCGACAAGTGTTGAAATTACTCGTCGGGCATTTTTTATTTTATTTTACGTGTAAACTGAGGCTGGCGTTTTTCAACAAAGGCACGCACACCTTCAGCAAAGTCTGTTTGAGAAACGAATGGTGTCGAACCTTCCCATAAGGCAGGTGTTGAATCCACACATTCTTTAACTGCACGTTTTACAGCAAGCAGCGAGTCCGGGGACATCCCCGCAACAAGTTTCCCCATACGAATCGCAAAACGGTTCAAGTCTTTTTCGGCTACAAGATAGTTTAACATGCCCGCTTTGTACGCTTCTTCAGCTTTATACATACGACCGGTAAAGACAAAATCCTTCGTTGCGGCAGGGCCAACTAAGTCCACTAAGCGCTTAGCGAATTTATTGTTTAATGTAATACCTAACTTTCCAACTGGAATCCCCATTTTCGCATTATCCGAGCCAATTCGAATATCACAGGCAAGTGCTAGCTCTAAACCAGCCCCCATAGCAGGGCCATTAATGACACCGATTACAGGAATCGGTAAGTTTTCGATTGTTGAAATCGTACGCTCCATATGTATGAACGCTTCTTCGGCTTTGTCTAATGAAATCGAGTTAAATTCCTTAATATCTGAGCCAGCCGTAAAGTTTTCACCTGAGCCGCGCAGCAGCAATACTTTGTTTTTCGGATTTTCTAATGTGCTTTGTGCGATTTTTGCGAGTTGATCCCACATGTTTGCTGTTAGTGCATTTTTTAATTGTGGACGATGAATCGTAATAATCGCGAGCCCAGCTGTTTCTTGATAAATAATCTTTGCTTCTTCGGCTTCAAGTCTTGTCGTACGTACTTGCATTATATTTCCCCCTAAATCACCATTTACCGCTCATTATAGCCTATTACGCGAAGAAGTGACATGCAATTTAGAATTTTCGAGTAAAAATGAGCGTGATATAGCTAATTTAATCTTACTATAGTAAGATAGTGCTTTTCACATGTTACAATAGAAGAAAGGAGCGGATCTCGATGTTGGATGTTTTAGCACATGTAAAGGCATTTGAAGCCTATTTGAAATCGTTAAATCGATCGGTTCATACCGTCAAACAATATACAATTGACGCCAATCAATTTGCGTCAATCACTAAAAATAGCGCGGATCTCGATGAAGCATTACAGCGCTATACGTCAGAAATTCAAGAAACGTATACATCCGTAAATTCAATCAATCGTAAGTATGCCGCAATACGCCAATTTTTAGGATTTTTACAAACGCGCGGTGTAATTGGTGTATATGATTCTCTTCTTTTGCAAAAGCTAGCAAAGGAACAAACCGCGCTGAACGTATTAACGACGAAGCAATTGAAGCAGGCACTCCATTTTTGGCCGCATCAATTCGACATCGCATTACATGAAGAACATGCTTGGCTTGCGCTTCGTAATACCGCGATTACTTATACAATTGCCGAACTCGCGATTAAACCAGCAGAGCTTGTTCGTATGCAGTGGAAGCATGTCGATGAGGAAACGAATGAACTTACGGTGATTTCTTCTAAATCTTATCGCATTTTACTGCTATCCAAGGAGCTTATTGCACTATTACAGCGCTATAAGGAACATACCCATGCCTTTATGCCATTAACGGAGCATTCGCCGTTCGTTTGGCTAGGTGTAGGTAATAAACTTGGCGAACCAATCAGTGTGAAAACAATCGAGCGAATTTTTAAAGCGATGTCAGAACAACTTGGTATTAAAGTTACCGCAACGAATTTGCGTTATCAGGCGATTTTAAAGGAAATAAACGAATCTGAGGATGAACAGCTTTTCAGACAATTTGGCTATGCTCGCAAATGGGTCCTCAATGAACGTGGACAAAGATTCCCTAAAAACAATGAATAATTATGCTACAATAAGAAAAAAGATTAAAGGGGAAGAGAACAATGGGGATTTCCATGATGGAAGCGTACGGAATAGAACTTTTAAAATCAAATGGCATACCCTATGAACAAGTATCACAGCAATTCTCCGAAAACAAGATCGATTTACTAATAGAGGAAAATTTTGATTTTGCCGTATTAAAAACGTTATTTGATACAGATGGCAAAGCTTTTGAACAGGCCTACGCCGGGAACTACACAGTGAAATTCTTAACAATTAACGGCTTACGCAATCTTTTACGCATGCGCTTTGGGATTCAGGTGGATGTATACGAAACATTAGAAGCAGGCAATGGGCTTTCTGGTGTACCAGCTACGGCGGAAACCGAGCAGCAGTTACGTCTTTTAGTATCATCAAATTGGAAGGTGGATCGTCACGGTAATACGTTGACGTTATATGTCTAATGGAAGTTATTATTCTTTTAATTTTACTGTTTATTTTCATTCCGCTCATCTTTAAAATCGTGAGTAAAGTAGTGAAATTTGCATTAATCATCATCGTGCTTTATATCCTGTATAAAATGGTAACAGGGCAATAAAGAAAGCTGCTTCGAGTAATTGCGAAGCAGCTTTTTGTTTGTTTTCGGCTAAATTCATCGGCTCATTGTCACGTGCGCGTACCGATACTTCCGAAAAATGGTAACGCGAAGCAAACTTCGTAATTTGCTCAATCAGTTCCTAAACTATGTCCTTTTCCTTTGAAAGTGATAAAAGTGAGTTTTATTTAATACCTCAACTAACTTCTTGAAATGAAACTGACGGTAACTAAATGGGTAATAAAATATATAATGACTTTCTACTTGTTGCACATGTTCACTCCCTCCAAAACTTTTCCCGTAATTTGCTAAAAACAACCCAAAAAACCGCATTCGCGAAATCGACTTCAGACGAATCGAGATGGATAACTACCCACGGAAGATAATTTCACTTCGTCTGAATGCAATTTTTTATATTAGGAACATACGTTCTCAAAACAGGCGAATTTACGTGCCTTTTTACCTCAAAAACACTGATTTCACGAAAAACGTTCCCAAATACATATTTGGGAACGTTTTTTATGCTATAATTAGCCTTAGAAAAGGGGAATCCAGTCTATGCCGTTACCAAAGTTTTTACGTGATTTTTTAATCTACTTAACAACCATTACCGGGAAATCTCCTCGCACACGAAAAGAATATGAATATGATTTAGTGTTGTTTTTACGGTTTATCAAAGCGATGGAGCAAGACATAGATCCGGCAAATTTACATACAATCGATATTTCAGATGTAACGATTGATAGCATTAAAGAATTGGCACTCGAGGATTTATATTTATTTATGGAATATTGCGAAATCCAGCGCGGGAATCTAGCTGCATCTCGCGCTCGAAAAGTGGCAACTTTAAAAGCGTTTTTCAAATACTTAAAAGGCAAGCGTCGACTGATTGACGAAAATATTGCTGAACATTTAGAAACACCGAAAATTGGGAAACGTCATCCTGTGTATATGAATTTCGAAGAAGCTCAGCAATTCGTTGTGGCCATCGATCAGCAGCATTATAGCTCACGTGATTATTGCATGATGATTTTATTTCTAAATTTAGGGATTCGTGTATCGGAGCTATGTTCACTGAACTTAGATTCAATTCATGACCGAAAACTCACAGTCATTGGTAAAGGGAATAAGGAACGTCAGGTATACTTAAATGATTCTTGTATCACAGCGATTGAGCAATATATGCTAGAGCGGACACCTTATAAAGGGGATGGATCGCAGCCGTTATTCGTATCACAAAAAGGTTCACGCTTTGCTCGCCAAACAATCGCGCGTATTGTAAAGCAAATTAACGGTAAAGCGGAAAACCCAAAAGATAAATTAACACCACATAAGCTACGCCATACATCGGCAACGCTCATGTATAAAGCAGGTGCGGATATTCGAAGCTTACAAGCGATACTCGGGCATTCCAGTGTTGCAACAACGCAAATTTACACGCATATTGAAGATGAACAAATTCAAAAAGTGCTAAAAAGCAATCCATTCAATAATATTAAATAATAAGATTATGTAAACTAAAAAATACACTTGAGCAACCAAGTGTATTTTTTTATTTTCAGATTATTTGTTGACATTGCACTACATCTGTTATATATTTAATCAACAAATTAAAACTGTTATAGTACACAAGAGGGGATGAAGATCAATGACAATGTTTCAACAAGGATATGAGGTATATGTAAAAAAATGCGAGCAATTTGGACTAGAACCAGTAAACTTCCGATATTATGTCCTACAACTATCACCAGAACAGCTAGAGGCTTATAATACTTATGCATCAGAAGTGACTATGACAAACAAATGATTAAATAGTATGTTACCTAGAATTATTAATTGAAATCTTGCGTATTTTAGTATTTATAACTATTAAAGTTACATTAATATACAAAATTTAAATCAAAAAAATAAAGCTAATATTTAAATTAAATGCTTATTCAAAGTTTATAAGGCATGCTGAATTTACAAATAAAATAAATTTAACAGTCAATCTACCTATAAAATTAGGTAGATTGATTTTTTGTGCGCCCGGCATGCGCATGAACTATAGGGTGCAAGTCCCGAACCCCGAAGACAGAAGTAGAGGTTAGCCAAAAGCAAGGGTGTCCGTGGCGACGCGGAATCTGAAGGAAGCTGGCGGCAAAACACCGGTCCGAGGAACACGAATCTCATAGAAGGCTAGGTATGATTGGATGAATCTGCAAGACAAGATAAAGTCCCTTCTGTCGAAGGTCATATCAAGTAAATGAGGCGGATAGATGGTGTGAAAGTGCATGCGCTTACCCGGGGAGGTCTGACAGTAATGTGAAGTACCCTTCATAACCTACTTGGTGACAAGTAGCTGAACTGTCAGAAGTCAGCAGAGGTCATAGTACAAGTAAGTCTAGAATTACTTGGAAGGACTGAACAATTAGGAGAGAATAGCCCTTGGCTTTCCAATTAGGATGAACGAACACAGAAAACAGTAGAAACCTCACGCTTAGAAAGTAGTGGTGAATTCCACGAGGGTATTTGCGGAGGGTGTAGTCCAGTTGGGTAAAAGAAGAACAGCTATTCACGGAAAGGAACGAAATGGTGATGTTGAATCAAATTTTGGAGCGACAAAACATGATACAAGCATTAAAGCGAGTAGAAGCGAATAAAGGAAGCCACGGAGTAGACATGATGCCCGTACAAACCGTACGACAGCACATCCTCGAAAATTGGCATACGATTAAATCGCAGATTTTAGATGGTACCTATGAACCGCAGCCAGTCCGTCGTGTCGAAATCCCGAAACCAGATGGCGGTGTGCGCTTATTAGGAATACCAACCGTGACAGACCGTTTGATTCAACAAGCCATCTCGCAGATTTTATCAAAAGAATATGACCCAACATTTTCAGACCACAGTTATGGCTTTCGTCCAAATCGAAGCGCTCATGATGCGGTCAGAAAAGCGAAAGGCTATTTAAAAGAGGGCTATCGATGGGTGATTGATATGGATTTGGAGAAATTCTTTGATAAGGTCAACCATGACCGTCTAATGGCAACATTAGCAAAACGAATTTCAGATAAACCATTATTAATACTGATTCGTAAATACCTCCAAGCGGGTGTCATGATAAATGGAGTAGTTTCAAGTACAGAAGAAGGGACACCTCAAGGTGGTCCTTTAAGTCCTTTACTTTCTAATATCGTCTTAGACGAACTCGATAAAGAATTAGAGAAACGTGGACATAAATTCGTTCGATACGCAGATGACTGTAATATTTATGTGAAAACAGAGCGTGCAGGAATACGGGTAATGGCAAGTGTACAGCGATTTATCGAAGGAAAACTTCGCCTGAAAGTAAATGAAAAGAAATCAGCGGTAGACCGTCCGTGGAACCGTAAATTCCTAGGCTTCAGTTTTACACATCATAAAGAACCGAAAGTTCGCATTGCGAAATCAAGCCTCATACGAATGAAGAAGAAAATACGAGAAATTACCTCAAGAAAGATGCCTTATTCCATCGAATACAGAATCGAAAAGTTGAATCAATATCTGATAGGTTGGTGTGGCTACTTCGCTCTAGCGGATACGTACTCCATATTTAAAGCATTAGATGGCTGGATTAAACGAAGATTACGTATGTGTTTGTGGAAGAATTGGAAGAACCCCCGAACAAGAGTCAGAAATCTCATTCGTCTAAAAGTACCTTACGGGAAAGCATACGAGTGGGGAAATACCCGAAAAGGGTACTGGCGCATTTCAAATAGCCCCATATTACACAGAACCCTCGGCAATTCCTATTGGGAAAGCCAAGGGCTGAAAAGTCTGCAAGTTCGTTACGAAACTTTGCGTTATTCATCTTAATTGAACCGCCGTATACGGATCCGTACGTACGGTGGTGTGAGAGGTCGGGAGTTAATCACTCCCTCCTACTCGATTGTTACTAAAGTCTATTCTTTCAATAGTTAAAATAAATTACTTTACAGTTTAACTTTATATAAGTAATATGAAGTGACGCGACATATTACCTACTGTGCGTTACTATAAGTAAAAAGGAGTATAAAATTGAAAATAGAAACAAGCAAACCCAATATTATGCTGATGAACACTGCATTTGTTGTATTCCTGTCGATTTTTGTTCATTTACTACATCGCCAGTTTAACTTTTTAGATGGCTACCTACTACTACAAGGCATTACGAACCTTTCCGGCACACTCTTTATTTTTCTAAATATACTTTTTACTATTCCCATTATTTTATTAGCTATTACGTTGTGGTTAGCAAGATCCAACCATCCACTCCAAGAATTATTTATGACACTAACATTGACGTTTGGTAGTATATCGATTATTGCTGGTGGTGACGGTTTAACAGAATATCACTTTTCAATCTTCATGGTTGTGGCAATGATCGCAAGCTTTCAACGTATCAAATACATAATTGTAAGCACGGTAATTTTTGCGGTCCACCATTTATCCGGTTATTTCTTATTCCCACAATTACTATGTGGCACAGAAGAATATAGTTTTGCATTGTTAATGATTCATGCGATCTTTTTAGTAATGACAGCCGTTTCAACTAGCCTTGTGATTTTATCGAGACGAAGAGTAGAAGCACGCATGGCGGAAGATACGTTAAAGGCCCAGCAACAACTGCAACTTTTATTGCGAGAAATTAATGAAGAAAGTGTTCATTTAAAGGACTTATCCAATCAAATTGCTGTTGATTCTTCGGCATCTGCAGAATCAAGCTTAAGTATCACGAATACACTTTCAAGTTTCCAACAAAATGCCGAAAATGAGGCAATCTCGTTGAAACAAAGTATTTATAAAAATGAAGCGAGTATTAATGAACTTTCTGTTATTCATGAACGCACAGAAAATGTTACGCTTATTGCTAAACAAAGTCTCGAGCGTGCTTCGTTAGGAAAGCAAAAAGTAACGGCTGTTACACATCAAATGTCGATAATTACGGAAACTGTTTCCTCTATTAAACAGCTAATTGAAATGCTTGAAATGCAATCGAAAGAGATTTCAAGTTCCCTAACAGTTGTTCATAGAATTTCAGAGCAAACCAAATTACTTGCGCTTAATGCTTCTATTGAAGCAGCGCGTGCTGGTGAGGCAGGAAAAGGATTTTCGGTTGTTGCGAGTGAAATTCGTAATCTAGCATCAGGGACACAGGAATCTGTTGTCAATATGGATAACGTATTAGAAGGCATTCAACATCAGATTGAACATGTTGCTAAAAAAATGCAATCTGGTATGAAAGAAATCTACAAAGGAAACGAGTTCATCCGTGAAAGTGAGCATGCTTTCGATTCAATCTACACGACAATTTCAACATTAGAGCATGATATTAACCAAATTTCAAGTTCGACAAGAGATATGGTAAGCCAGACCGATGAAACGTTGACATTATTCAGTGAGATTAGTCAGATGAACGAGCATTCGTTGAAAACAGTTAGCATTATTACGGACTCAGCAAAACAGCAACATATCGCTACACAAAGTTTAGGTCAAGTTATTACACAGTTAAACAATGTGACACAACATCTAAATCGTTTAACCGATCAAATTCAATCAGACTAATTTATTACTAAAACTGAAATATTTTTCGGATTACATTAAAAATGTAATAAATTTCACCATATTATTAATATAATTTCAAAAAACCATTCTATTCATGTAACTTTTAGAATGGTTTTTTGTTTTGTAAAATAGGAATTTTAAACCTAGTTATTTATGATGAATTTGTGAATTTTTTTAAAAATATGGCAAAAGGTTTAGACGAACTCCCATAAATAGTTGGCTAAAATATACAATTCGATTTATAATTTTGTAGATAAGAACATTCTGACTTTTAAAATTTATTTAATAGGAGAGATGATGATGCAGGGGAGAACAGATACGACAATCCTTGAATCGATGGAGTTTACATACGACCAGCTTATGGACTTAAAAGCTGCGCTCGATAAAACGTCAATTGTCGCTGTAACAGACAATCGAGGGTTAATCCAACAAGTGAATGACCAGTTCTGCGAGATTTCAAAATATTCGCGTGAAGAGCTTATCGGCCAAGATCACCGTATTTTAAACTCGGGTTACCACCCAAAATCATTTTTTAAAGAAATGTGGCGTGCTATTGGTACTGGTGAAACATGGCAAGCTGATGTTTGTAACCGCGCGAAAGATGGTTCACTTTATTGGGTGAAGACGACAATCGTCCCTTTCATAGGTGAAAATGGCAAGCCAGAGCGCTATATTTCTATTCGTACGGATATTACCGCGCAAAAAAACATCAAAAAAATTGCCCATATTGCGTACCATGACGATTTAACCGGTTTACCGAATCGCCGTAGTTTATCAAAGCGTATCGAAAACGAAATTACAAATGGCTTACGAAATAAGAACCAATTTGCAGTATTCTTTTTTGATGTGAACCGCTTTAAAAATATCAATGATAGCTTGGGTCATAAAATTGGTGATCTGTTCTTAAAGGAATTAGCGAACCGTCTTCGTGAAATCGACATGCAGTCAGACTCTTTCTATCGTATGAACGGCGATGAATTTGTTTATATTTTAGAGGATGTAAAGCTTGTAAACGAAATGGCTGAGCATATATTAGAAGTCTTTAAAAGTAGCTTTATTTTCGACGAATATGAGTTTTATGCAAGTGTAAGCTTAGGGATTAGCGTGTACCCAGATCATGGGGAAAATGTTTCGAAACTATTAAAAACAGCTGACGTCGCTATGTATGCAGCAAAAGCGAAAAAGGGCAATAGCTACAGTGTTTATAAAAAGTTAATGCGCGGTTCAAACGACCAATTCCTTGCGCTTGAAACGAAAATGCATAAAGCACTACGTGAAAGCATTTTCGAATTACGCTTCCAGCCTGTTCATAACTTACAAACAGGAAAAATTATCGCGAGCGAATCGACCATTTACTGGAATGACGAAGATTATGGCGAAATGAATCCTGATGAGTTCATGCCTTTTGCAGGTCAATGTGGCTTAATGACAGAAATCGATCAATATGTCTTAAAAAATACAATTAACCACATGGTCCAGTTAAAACCACATGTAGATGAAGACTTTAAAATTTCAGTCAATCTTTCGACAGATTATTTAAGAGATACAAACTTTATCGTCGATTTAACGCAGTTTTTAGAAGAAGCACAGCTAGAAGCGAAGTTTATTGAAATTGAAATTTCAGAGCTAGGCTTATTAGATACAGACTTACAGCTTTACGATAAGATTAATCAAATTCATGAAATGGGCATATCAATTTCGATTGATGATTTCGGAATGGGGTATTCTTCACTTAGCTATTTACGCGAGGTGCCGATCAGCTCACTAAAAATCGATCATTCCTTTACACATGAATTAAATCTTGTTCCGGCAAATGCGAAAATGGTAGCTGCGATTATTTCTTTAGCTAATGCACTAAACCTACAAGTGATTGCAGAAAAAGTAGAAAATGGGGAAGACTTAGCTATTTTAAAAGGTCTTAACTGTGAATATGTGCAGGGCTTGTACTTAAACGAGCCACTACCATTAGAAGAGCTTGTTGCTTTTATTAAAGAAAAAAATAACTAATCAAAAGGAGTGTCCCATATGCGCGGGCACTCCTTGTTTTTTATTGTTCGGTTAAATGTACTTCAATGCGTGCAAATTCCTCTAAATCAATGCTTTCGATATAGCGATACAACACGTCGATGTTCACTTGAATCTCATCTTTATGGGACAAATAGAAATCCTCGGTTAAATGACGAATAATCAATGGCACGATCTTCGTGTGATTGAAGCGGTGGATATACTTTTCTAAAAATGCGGTATCCACAGCAATATCGGTATTTAAACCAAGTGCTTCAAAGTCTACGTATTTCAGGTGTGCACTTAAAAAGTCTTCTGTCAGATGCTCATTGTACTGACATACATACGACCAATCGATGTCATTTTTATAGCGGCTAAGCCAGTGTAACTCGCAAACGGCTGTAAAGAGCTTCTGCTGCGTTTTTGTAAAGTTTGTGAACTTCGTATCCATTTGTTGGTTCGTTAAGCGTATATCGCCGTACCGGTCGTATTTTTGACTGATTAGCGAGGGGATGCCCTTAACTAAATGCTCACTGCCTCCCCATTTGTAACTACCGCGGTCATATTCAAAATAGGTTAAGTCCATAACCGGGATTTCATCGGCCTCTGGTAAGAAGACGATTTCAAACGAACGGTAAAAGATATTACTTTCGATAAAGTCATCAATTTGGTCAACAAAATCTGGGTGAATATGCTTTTTATTTTTTAACAATTCATCGATTAAGTAGCGTTTGAAGCTTGATGTTACGCGTGCTAGTACACTTTTATTATGCTGCAGCGCTTCTAAGTTTAAGCGATCTAAATGCTCGATTAAAAATTGTTCAGAAAGGTAAGGATTTGTTGAGCAAATATAACTGAATGGAATCCTATTCAAATAGGGCAACAACTTACTATGATGCTGCTGCACGGCTAAACGAATCCAGTTAAAATAAGAAGTGATAAAGTCACGGTCATAAGGTAGAGAAACGTAAATCGATTCGTCATTTTCTTCTAATGCGCGGAGAACCGTTAGTGAATCAAATAAGCTCAAATCGAAATCTTCTGGGAAATCTAAGGCATCGAATGCTTTCTTTAAGTGAAAATGTACTTTAGGCTTTGTTGAGAGGAAGCTGTATGTACCGATTGCACCGCGCTCCTCCAATAAGATATACGCAAGCTCCTGACGTTGCTCACGTGTTAACTTGCAATCTTTCGGAAATTTCACCGAAGCAAAATATTGGGCTTTCGCTAAATCGTAAAAAAATTTATAATCGCCCTCTTTTGTAAAGTGCTCCTCAGAGTGATTTTGCTGCCAGTAAAGTAGGGCACCATTAATTGTTTCGTAATTTGAAAAGGTAATATTGGCGATTGAAAAAATATTTTGTGTTAATGCATCATCGTAAAGGACTTTCATGAATTCAATTTTTTTAATTTTAAGCATAAGGCACCTCCAGTTCTTTTATTATAAACGTTCTTTTAATTTTTACTAAATGATAGATAGTAGTAGAATAACACGTTCCAACCAAAACCGTGTGATAGGATGTCTTGTATCGTTGTAATTAATTTTAAATTTTATTCAAAATAGGTTTAACAAAATGTTTGATGGGTAAATTTAAGTATAATAAAGTTACGGTCACTTAGTAGTAAATGATTTGCAGCTAGTTTAAGTAATTTGTTTATTATGATTTCTACTAGCTTCGTTGTATGCGTTTTTTGGACCATTTAGACATGTGTTACAATTAATTTAGGCAATTGATTTAAAATGCTTTAACGAAGATTTTCGAAAGATGCCAGTAATTTTGGCGAGCGAAATGCATACACGAACTCAAGTTTATTGAAAAGTATCAGCTCAAACGTAATATTAAGTTAAACTATTGTACGAAACATTACAACTGAATACGAATACCCGACCGTAACTTTATTCCTTGCACTCCTTATCCCATAAGGAGTGTTTTATTATGGTGATTTCTTGCTATAATGAATGTATCAAATCCCATCAGAGGAGGTTGCCTATGTGGAAAATACATAACGGACGTCTCATCCAAACCGCCGATGAATCACGCATGCGCTATAAAACGCGTATCAGTGCTGTCATCGTAGAGCAGTTAAAGCAAATGGCACAAGACCATGACACGCATATTAGCTATTTACTCGAAAACGGCTATAGTAATCTACTAGAAGCGGGCGTCATTACCTTTAACAAAAAAAATCGACCAAAAGATCGCATCGAGTTTCGTACAACCTGCGATAAAGAGCTTTTGCAATGCTTAAAGGACTTCGCCAAGGCAAAAGATTTGAATTTAAATGATTGCATTGAAGCCAGCATCGCCTATATTAACGTAAGTGATGTGAAGCATGCGCATTGGCGTTACCGCATTGAAAGTTAAAAAAGCGTGCTACAGTCTTTGGATTGTAGCGCGCTTTTTTGATGCGTTACAGTACGTTACGCTCTACTTTATGATGATTGTTCCTACTTTATCCTGATCGGGTTTACATAGAACCGATGATGTCTTTGATCTGTTCAAAACGGTCTACTAAATAATCTGCATGCTGTAATTCACTTTCCTGAGCAAAATCAAAGCGAACGCCAATCGAAGTTAGCCCGTTGTCCTTTGCTGCTTTTATATCAGAGGCGCGGTCACCTACGACAAATCCGCTTGTAATCGCATGTTCTCGTAGCAAATTACCCACAAGCTCAGATTTGTTACCTGAAGGAACTAGGTCAATACTATAGACAGCCTTGATCCATCTCTGTAAATCATAATGCTTCATAATCGCTTGTAAGTAAGGGACTTGGCCGTTACTCGCAATATATAGAGGGAAGTAGGTGGCTAAGTAGTGCAAGGTTTCTTCAACATGCTCATATAACGCACCGCATCCTTGTTCAATTTGATCAATGAGGGCTTGTTGGAAATACGCATTACTTTGCTGTTGCTGGTATTTTGTATGCTGTGGGCACAATGTTTGCCATACAACGTCTAGCGGAACACCCATAATCGCCCGGTATTGTTCAAGAGGCGTTGCACCTTGCCAAAGCCTCGATTCACGCAAATGGTCAAATGTTGCTTCTAGTGCGGGTTCTAATATGAGGTTCGTTTGAAAAAGCGTCCCGTCCATATCGAAAATAATGGCTTTTGTCATGAATTTATCCATCCTTTTTTGTTGTTACGGATGAAGACGTTACAGGTTAAATAATGTTGCTTAAATAAGCATAATTTTCTGATTAAATTGTTACTTTTGGTAGTTTAAATTACAATTGATGAATATTCATAGATTCAAAGGAGACGATGAACATGTTACAACTAAAACCGATTACAAAGGACAATTGGTATGAGGCCGTTAAGCTACAGGTTGCCGACGATCAAAAAAACTTCGTGGCATCGAACGCCGTATCACTGGCACAGTTAAATTTCCTAGAAAATTTTCATGCACAGGCAATCTACGCGGATGAAACCATGGTCGGCTTCTCGTTATTTGGGCTTGATGACGAAGACAAAGAATATTGGATTTACCGTTTAATGATTGATGAAAGGTATCAGGGGAAGGGTTACGGGAAACACTCGGTGGCGCTTATTATTGAAGCGATTCGTGAAATGAAAGAACCGCAGCATCAGGTAATACATATTTCATACGAACCAGAGAATATTGTGGCAAAGCATATTTATGAAAAAGCAGGATTTACAGAGATTGAGGGCTTGTTTAGTGGTGGCGAGCAGATTGCGCGGTATGTGTTTGTGGGGGAGTAATAGAAAGATGTTCATTTCAAAATGAAGAGCATAAAAAAACACTTAATTCATTGGTAGCACAATAATTCAAGTGTTTTTTAGAGCTCGTTTATGTGCAATGAATTAATAAAACGCTTCAATCCCCATACCGATTTTTCTTATCCATCCAGTCGTTTACTTCTCGCCATTTCATCTTTTTAGCTGAAATCCAATTGCTACAGGCGTCAGGATTTTCTATAGGATGCCAATTGTAGTCATCCGCCCAATAAAAAGTATCTTCGAGCTTAATTATAATTGCATCTCGGATGATGGAATCGTAATTTTCTGGACTCGGAATAATTTGAATACCCGTTACACCTTCAAAAAATAGTTCAATTGCACATGGATTCGCATATTGACGCTGAAATAGCAGCTTAACGTTTGTATCTAATTCTCCTGGCACTACCATGGACAAGTCTTCATTTACATAAGTTCCTGTCCACATATGCATCTCCCTTAAACAGCCATCATGAAAATAACCAAAATGCTCGAGTAAATACGCTATATCTGATTGCTGATTTATTTCATTCCAATTCATATCTAGACCTCCCTTTACTTAGTAATAACTGGGTTTAAAGCTAAGAAGTCCGCGAAATTGGTCACTTTAAATGATTCATATTCTTGTAATTGCTGTTTGACCAAATAATTATGTCCAGAACCAATTAAAATAACAGCTCGTTTAGATTCTGGGGTTAAAGCTTTACAAATGTTTCGGGCAATTTTTAGATTGCGGTAATACCAATAGTTGACCGTCCAATTAAATGCTTGCTCATCGCTAAGCTGCATAAGCTGTAAATAGATATTATGATTCGCTTGGTTAAATTCATCGGTATTTATTTTCTCGTAAAGTTCGATTAATGAGCCATTGCGTAATGCGGTTGTCATTATTTCAAATTGATTATTTGCTACTTTCATTATTTCACTAAACTCAGCTGCACATGGTCCAGCCGCTACATCATCTAAACTTGCTAGCCCAGGAATATTTTCATTCCAATCTACCGCATAAACAGTGGGGTGCTTAAGCTTTTTTGCTAATTGGAAAGCAATTTGATAAATTTCGTTTTGCTTAAAGGGATCTGAAGCATCTTCAGCTATGTACAGCTTCGTTAATTGATCTTGCATAGAGAAAGGATACTCTACAAAAATTTGATCAGGCGCATACTGTGCCAGCGTTTCAATCAACTTTTCAATGTCTTGTTGTTTAATGAGACGCTTATCTTCGTCTGTAAATGACACGACATCCTGCGTTTCACCAAAGTGTATTGTTCCAACTAGTAAAAATTCCATTTGATAATCCCTCCTATATTTATATTCCTCAAACAAAATATTTTTTCTTAGAAGACAATAGCCCATAACCACTTAAGTCCATCCCATAAAGCTAATGCTAGTATTACTGCTAATATACCCTTTAGAATATCTTTCATATAATCCCTCCAATAAATGTAATTTAATATAGTTACGAACGAGTGAGAATAAAGTTTCATTATAATTTTCCTGAAAATGTTATAGTTACATATAATTATTGAAATATAAATGGGGGCATTCGATGTCTACGAAAGAATTTAGCGATAATTTATCCAAATATGCTGATCCACATGAATATGACGAAACGTATAAGGGCTATACAGCGGATTTAGAATTTATTAAAGCTCATTTAGCTGGGAATCACCAATCCATTATTGAACTTGCTTGTGGAACAGGACGACTAGCAATCCCTTTAGCTAAGCAGGGACATATCGTATATGGTGTTGATATCGATTCTGGCATGCTTAACTATGCACAAGAAAAGGCTGATTCTGAGGGGCTTAACGTGCATTTAAGCGTTCAAGATTGCACAAGGTTAAATTTGCCGATTCAATCAAACTTTATTTATATGACCGGCAACTCGTTTCAACATTTCCTTACAAATAAGAGTCAAGATGCACTTTTTGAATCAGTGAAGCAGTATTTAAACCCAAATGGAGACTTTATTTTTGATACAAGAAATCCAATTTTGTCTGAACTTATGAATAGTGAAGTGTATGATGAAGTGCTTGTGAAAAATGGGGAGGTGTTTAATGTTACCAATAGAGAAGAGTATAATCCTTTGACGCAACTATTAACTTGTACCTCTACCTATAGTTCTTCAAACACTACATATAAGGATAGCATTCAACTGCGTTATACTTATCCGTTAGAGCTTCAGCGACTATTGAATCAACATGGATTTGACCTTGTTCATCTATATGGTTCCTGGAATAAAGAGCCCTTTGCTGCAGATAGTGTGTCCATGGTCGTTCATGCGCGGTTAAAGTAAAGATATTCAACTAAATGTATGAAGAGCTAAGCATAAACAGCCCTTCATTTTGAATATACTATAAGTAATTCATTGACTTATGCCATTTAAAGGCATACAATGAAGGCAGTTAGATTCTTGTCGTGAAGAATCGCATGTAGTGCAACGTCTGGTTTGGTCACCAGGCGTTTTTTATTTGCCTTAAATAAAAAGAGACGCTGATTCTTGTTCGAATCAACGTCTCTTTTTATGTTTTACAACATCATACGAAAGAATCGATACAATGTATCAAATAAACGGAATAGATCCGTTGCATATCGAAAGATGGTCAGTCCTTCTCCACGCTTTTTCTCTCGCTCAGCCTGTACTCTTTCTTGTCGTGATAACTTAGGCATGCAGTGCACCTCCTTTCGAAAAAGGAGTCAGCTGTGATGCTGCTATAGTATTGTAGCATGGAAGTTACTAAATAGAGGGGCAATACTCAAAATAAAGGGAATTGCATATTAAAGTTAGTGAAAAAATAAATAACCCCAAGTTCCTAAACAGTTGTTTGAGAACTTGGGGTTATTTAACGTTTCTAGTAATTCTAGTATAGCATTTTACGCCAAATATTAACAGACTTGTATCGAGTCTCATAACGGCTTAATCTTAGTATATAGAGGGGGCGTTACGATGAAGCTTGGTGTATCGAAAGACGAAGTCATACTTGTACCATTTGATCCACAATGGAAAACAGAATTTCTAAGGATGCAGGATAGTCTTGTACACAATACGTCAATACAGCCACATCAAATCGAGCATATTGGCAGTACGTCCATTGAAGGCATTCAGGCAAAACCGATTATTGATATAGTAGTAGGTGTAGAAAGCCTCATATTACTAGATAAAGAATTTTTTAAAGCATTGAAAAAGGTAGGCTTTTACCGGCTGCAAGTGGAGCGACCTAACGAAATTGTCTGTGCAAAATTTACAAATGCATCGTTTGAAACAAAAACACATTTTATGCATATTGTTGAAATCCATCAAGAAAAATGGCGGCAAATGCTGTTTTTTAGAGATTATTTAAATGCACATGAAGAGACGAAGCGCGAATATGAAAGCATCAAGCATTCCTTTTTCAAAAGCGATTTACAAGGAATTCAAGCATATACGGACTATAAAGAACAATTTGTTCAGTCCATCTTTTCTAAATTGGAGGATCAATAATGGAATTTTTTAGTTTCGCAAAAGAACACGGCCGTACAGTTACTCATTATGATTCAAATTTCACATTATCTCGTTTAGCAATAACGGAAAGCCGTACTGTAATCAGCTACATGTACTTAGAGGAAAATGGACTGATCGGTTATCACATGGCACCGGTTAACCAAATTTTATATGTTGTGCAAGGAGAAGGTTTGGTATGTGGGGAAAATAAGGAACACAAACGCATTCAAGCTGGGGAAGCTGTCTTTTGGACGAAGGGAGAATGGCATGAAACAAAGACTGAAAGAGGCTTGACGGCCATTGTAATCGAAGGAGAAACGTTAAATCCTGAACTACTTGCTAATATAAATGCGCGGAAATAATAGATAGGGACTCATCTAATAGGATTCAAGCTAAAATCCTTACTATTTTTTATTTTGATTAATCCCATTTTTTATGTAAAAAGGAGCAGTAAAATGACCTTATATTCCGTTCTAGTAGCTGAACAACCTCTACCAACGATTGATTGTAGAGGCATTGAAGAGCTTACCGTAAAAGAAATGAAATTACTTTATCCAGCAGTTACCGATCAAGTTTGGTATTCGCTACCTGATGAGACGCTTCTCGTACATGCTGCGGATGAATCAGCATTTGGCCAGCTCCATATTTTTGAGTGGACGGATCCACCAACTGATTTGGCCGATTATCACCAGAAGCCTTATGTCTACGGCATTGAAGGGAATTGGCACGCGGCGTTTATGAATGATTTGCTCGTTTATATGAAAAAGTCCATAGAGCCCGCGCATCATGCGGAGCTCATTCGTTATTGGGTAGAGGACGGCGCTAAGCTTAAGAAACGAACACTTTCGATCAATACCCTTGAACTTCATCATCTAGAAAAGTTAGCAACTGAGCATGCCGTACGTGTTGTGTTTACAGATGGCGCGGAACATCACGAAAAGAAATGAGGGAAATCACTTGAAATCAATTGGTATTGGGTTTGGTACATTCTTAATAGGAATCATTCTATGTATGGTACTAGCCGTTGTTTTTAGTTCCGGGGCACCAGACATCGGAAGTTCTTATTTAGGCTTCATCGGCTTCTCAGCACTATATTTAGCCGGAGTAATAGCTTCATGTACATATATAATCCTTAAACACTTACGTAAATAGGAAAAATTGATGCGCGGCGTTTTTTAGCCTTCAAAGCAAAAGAGCCACTGATTTATTAGAATCAGTGGCTCTCATTTATTTATACATCCTCATGCGCGGAATTAACTCAGTATACCAAATAATCATCTATTTTGCGGCATTTACAAATTCAGACATGCCTCTATCTACATCCTATCAAAAACAGAATTATAAGTCTATTTCTTTTTTCGCCTGCGTGTCATAATAAAGATGCGCAAATCTTTCATAACGTTATGATGAATCGAGGAAACAATGAAACAAAATATTTATGACAACCCTGAATTTTTTCAAAAGTACAAGGCAATACGTGAGCGAGCAAATAATTATAATAATTTACTTGAACAGCCAAACTTTTTACGATTAATGCCGGATGTAAGGGACAAAATGGTATTAGATATCGGCTGTGGTATGGGCGACTTTGCGGCAAACTGTATAGAAAAGGGTGCTGCACAAGTAAAAGGGATTGATATTTCAAAAAATATGATTGATCTAGCAAAATCAAAGAATGTTCATCATCAGTTGCAATTTCAAAACATTGCTTTTGAAGATTTACAGCTTGCTGATGGTTCCGTTGATGTTATCTGCAGTTCCTTAGTATTTCATTATATCGCTGATTTTGCAGCACTTGTGAACAAGATCGGTCACGTATTAGCTCCAGATGGCATTTTGCTGTTTTCAATTGAGCACCCAATAGTAACGGCGAATAAAGGGCATGCAGACTGGATTTTAGATGAGCACGGACAAATCTTACATTACGCACTGGATCGCTACCAGCAAGAAGGGAAACGTACCCAAAGCTGGTTAGTAGATGACGTTATCACGTATCATCGCACAGTATCAACGATTATTAATACATTGATTGCGAATCATATACAAATCGAACAAATTGTAGAGCCAGTACCAACGGATGAAGCAGTGCAGCTGTATCCAACACTAAAAAAACAAATGAAATGCCCAGCATTTTTAATTGTGAAGGGTAGGAAAATGATTTAAATACAAGTGCTGGGTAAAATGCGATTCATAACTTCAATATATTGTTAAATATTCACAATTGAGTCATCAAAAAAATCGATACTGCCTTATAATATTAACTAAAGGGGGCATGAACATATGCATTCAAAATTACAGGCAGTGGTAGATACTATGGAGTTATATCAAGCAACATTTCCGGAGGACGCTTGTATTGTTGTCACTGATACCGATGAGCTAGTTGGTTATCGTCCGGGGAAGACAATTGATCTAAAGTTACAGCTTGGCATAAAGGCATCGAATTTCCATGGAACGGTGACGGAGCGCGCACTATCACAGAAACGTTTTTTTAGAGAAGAAAAAGGACCGGAGCAGTTTGGCTTCGCATACATATCAACCGCACAACCCATTTTTGATGGATCCCAGTTGATTGGTGTCCTTAGCGTCATTATTTCTAATGAAAAAATCGGCTCGATGCGACAACTTGCAACCGATTTATCGAGTGCTGTAGAAGAAATGACCGCAACGAATGAGGAACTAACTGTCGCAAGTATGGACGTAGCAAATCGCTTAGACGGGCCTGTATCATCTGCGGAAACAATGTCGGATGATATTAAGGAAATTAATCACATCGTTGAGCTGGTGAAAGGCATTGCCACAAAATCACAAATTTTAGGACTCAATGCATCGATTGAAGCAGCACGTTCAGGTGAGCATGGTAAAGGCTTTGCTGTAGTTGCCAAGGAAATTCAAAAAATGGCACAAGGCAGCAACGAAAGCGCAGATAAAATTGCGATTCAATTAAGTAAAGTCCGCAGTTCAATTGAGACGGTAAACGGAACTTCCGGACAAATTGCTGAATTCACAGAACGCTTCGCTACAAGCATGCAAGAGCTAGGCCATGCGTATAGTAACGTGAATCAAACAGCCGAGAAGCTTTTGGAGATTAGTGAGGTCAATGGGTAAGGGAAGATTATATACAACAAGTCAGCTTCTATGAATCAGAGCTATTGCTGATCGAGTAGAGAGAACAAGCCAGCATATTTCCCTACTGGCTTGTTTATTTATTTTTGAAAACTAGTTTGGGACTTGTGAAAGGCAAAAAGACAACATAATAAACATATACGGAGGAATTGGGAATGAATATAAGAAACTCAGCAAAAGCCGTTATAATAAAGGATGAGCACTTACTAGCAATAGAGCTGTATGAAAATGGTCATACGTATTATATTTTACCCGGCGGTGGCCAAGAGCATGGCGAAACACTTCATGAAGCATTGAAACGAGAATGCAATGAAGAATTAGGCGCTGAAATTGAAATTGGCGATTTGATATTTGTAAGAGAATACATCGGCAAAAACCATGAATTAGCAAAGTACCACGCACATGCACATCAAACGGAGTTTATGTTTTTATGCCAAGTCCACGCAGAAACATTCGAAAATGGAAGTAATCCAGATAAAGCACAGATCGGTACGAAATGGTTGCCGTTAAAAGAGCTGTTAGACTATAAATTATTTCCTCAAGCATTAAGACAACATTTAATTTCATTTGCTGCTGACGAGAAAACGATTACTTACGTTGGAGATATGAATTAAATACTTATTTACAATGCTAATAATTTTAAAATGATTTTCCACAATTGCGCCCGATTGTTGTATAAAAGATATCGGTAACATCTCCGTATTTTTCTCGCGCTACCGCATAAATAACTAAATAAAGTCCGAGGGCTATGGCGGACATATGTTAACTTATCAAAGAAGGAGATAAGTGAAATAAATGATACAAAGTATTTATGGGGAAAAGATGAATCAGAAAAAGAATTTGAACTGACATTACATGAATATGTCCAACAGATGCTATTACGAAGATGGGGCAGGGAAGAAGTAGATTATAATATCATTACTTTTAATGAACCGGCAGAGGATTTTGCAGGTGTAATAAATACCATTCATGAATATTATCCAGATGCTAAATACGTGGAATACTATTCACCAGGAATTAATGAGCATTTGTTCCAATCACTGCGCTTCATCTACCAAAAAAGAGATGGCGAATGGTACCTTATCGGGATAGCTCGTGATGTAGCTACTGTATGATAAATAATGTATTCTCCTGAACAATTAATGTAACTGCAACAACAACCAATGTTCATGCTTTAGTTCAATAACTTTCTTTAATTATCTGGCGCAATTCGTTGCAAAAAGGATCAGCGCTACAAAATTTTCGGAGCAATTGTTTGAATTCCATCAGCGTTAAATAGCTAAGTATTTCTTGAATTCGGATGATTGATTTACATTTTGATGAGGAGTAGCCTATGTCTATACCATTAATTATCTACACCCTAATCGGCTTTATTGTAGCGCTCGGCTACTTTATGAATAAATATCCCGTGCTTGTATTCGTTGGACAGATCATTAACCTTGCTTATACATTGGTTCACGAATTTGCGCATGCCTTTGTGGCGGTGCTAGTGGAGCAGCGGGTGGCAGAAATGCGCTTGAATTTTGATACATCGGGCCATGTAATGAGTTATGTAAAGGATAATCGCGACGGCTTACTTGTTACGTTTGCAGGTTATACGCTGCCGTGTGTGATTTCGCTTGTTTTATACATGCTGCTTGAGGCGGGACGAGCGTCATTTGTATTATTTATACTCATTGGAATTGCAGGCTTTTCGCTTGTATTTATCCGCAACTGGTACGGATTTTTGTGGATTGCCGGGTTTATTGCGTTATTAGTAACAGTCTACCTCTATACGACACCGACTGTCATCGAGCATATGGCGATGTTTTTAAGCGCGGTCATCTTAGCCGGCTCCGTCTATGGCGGCTGGCGCGTTTTTATGTACAGTATGAAACACCCCGAAGACGCAGGCGATGCAACAAACTTAGCACAGCGCACCTTCTTACCAGCGCAAGTATGGGGCTTTATCTTTTTCATGATCTCCGTCATAACATTCGTTGCGGTACCATTTTACTTTTACGGATCTGCATTAATGGACGTGCGGTATATTGAGGAAATCAAGCTGTTGCTGCGGTGATGGGGGATTATCTTAATCAACTAGTAGAAGGTAAAGGTGTATATGAAAATAACGAAATTAATGGATGAATTTTATAAAGGTTTATTGTTAACACCAGCTATTTATCATTCTTTGGATTTAGGTATTCACGTCGAATTAGGTGAGGATATTTATCAGTTTAATGAGGATGGAAAACTAAATATGAAAAGATTTCACAGCGTATATAATCACGTAGCTGAAATTTTTCCTTTGTTGTTTAAAAAGGATGATGATGTGATCCTTATTGCTAATTCCTATCCGTGCGACAGCAATAAAACCGTCTATCCAAACTTTTTTCAACGGTATGTAAAAGTACAACAAAAAAAGTATTCATTGCGTATGCACGAGTTTATTTGGCAATTTGATGAAGAGGATATTTGTATTCAGCAAATGGAATTGTTATGTAACGTTTCAGAGCTAAAATTAGAATACCTTCTAAAATCCTTAATACATAAGGATTTTGGCTCTTTGAAACCTCAGTTAAGAAGAAAGTATTGCATATACCCACCTAATATCTTCTTTATAAATGTAAGGACGAAATGCATTTTTCATATTTATGATGATAGAGGATGCGAAATTATGAACACTGATATGAAATTGCATAAACAACTGGTGGAATCCCTTAAAGAATGGGAAATTCAAGTGAAAGCATAATATGTCAAATTAATGGTGAATCTAGTTCAGTAATGATTTATAAAGTATGCAAAATAAACCCAATAGACGTTCCAAAATGCCAATTTGAAACTAAAAGCCCTTAACTACCAATAAAAAACATATATGGTATAATAGTGGTATTGAATGGGGTGAAAGTGTTGCAAAAATATCTTTACATAAGTATTTTATTTGGAGCGTTGGCTTTATCAGCATGTACTGATGATGCAGTCGATAGCAAAGAAATTACAGAAGAAGTATCACCAACGCTTTTAAATTTAACACAAGAGCAACAAGAGGATTATTATCAACAATATGTAGCTGTCATAGAAGGCATTAATGTAGAACATAACACAGAGCTCAAGTTAGAACCAATTACTACATTTTCTGATGACGATTGGGTTGAAGTTGACACATTTAAAGAACGTGCAAAAGAGCGAGCAGATGTATCCATTGCTGTTTCAAAAAATAAAGAACGCTATCATCCAGCTGCCGTACCAAAGATCGTGACATTGAACATTGGCTCGAAAAAAGAGAACATTGTTTTTGAAGGTTCCTTTGATACACAATTAAACGAAAATACATCAAAAGGAAGACAGCTATTTTCCGTCTTTAACGGGATTTCTTCGGAAGCAGAGGATTCGACTGGAAACTGGAATCAATATGGTAATGTAGCATTATTAAAAGATGACGGTGCTACTTATTTCATCGAAGTTTCAGGGAATTATTCGCAAGATGGCATCATATCTACACATACAATCCCGTTAGAATTTGATTGTAATAAGAACGGTGGAATTAGTTAGAATTTCATTCAATAACATAATAAAGACAAGAAGTTATTGTCCATGAATAAATAGGGAAGTTAATCCACTTAAAAGGGCCGTAATAAAGCCCTTATTCTTAACTTCAAATTAGGGACACGGTCATAATATATATTATAGGAAGTAACGTCTCGTTTCAAAAGTATACTTATAGTAGTGAGACAGAACGCGATTTTTAAGTGAAACGTGTTAACAATAATTAATGTTTAAAACCTCAGGAATTAACGCATTATTAATGATATGTAGCATGTTGATTTATATTTAACAAAGCTAACTAATTCCTCAGGTAGTTTTATTTTGGTAATGTAAAAAACATGCTATCTTTCACACAATAATAACCATCGTTTGATTTATATTTAAATGAATACACAATAAAATCTTTATCAGCAAAATTTTTCTGATCAAAGTTACGCAACATGTTCCAAGTCGTTTTGCGCCTTAACCAGCTCCGATACTTGCGCTATCGATTCTTTTAAACTAGCTCTGTCTAACACCTCAACCGCTTCATAAAATTCCTGCAAACACTTTTCTGGGCCTCTTAATAAATCCGTAATTTCACGTTCATTCAAATAATCTGATTTGCGTAAATGCTACACCTACTAATCAACTCCAATTCATCGTTTCACTATTTTTTTATTTTCGAACTTACCACCAGAAATCCTCTAAAATTCATTTCACTCACGCAAAACTAGCAATCTATTCCTCTTGGCATCATCACAAACGAAAACCTATCGTTTTGATAATAATTTGATAATTCACGAGTATATACCCCGTAAATTTTTAGACTCACAGCAGAAAAATGATATTTCCGGTCACTTTCATCATTCTTATTTGAACCACTCGCTCAGACGCATCGACAATTGCATTTACGGGTTCCTATCCATGTCAATTCGTTTGAGCTTGCCCATATAAATGAAAAAAAGCTACTCGAATTAGAGTTTCATCTAACTTCAAGCAGCTCATTTACATCTTTATTTTTTAATATGTAGCATCAGGTTTCGTTCGCTCTGAATGACTACTGTATTTGCAGTGACCGTTATTTGATCGCCTAATTGTTTTTGTAAGCTTGGTACAAGGGTTTCAACTAAATGGATTGGCAGCACTAATTTCACTGCTTGCTCAAACTGGACCGATTTTCGATTGATCGTCATGTGCAGTTGTATTCCCTTATCAATTTCTAGGGACACAGTCAGTTGTTTCACCGGTTCATTGATATAAAGTTCCACACCATCCGCGCTCTTAAACGCTACTAGAGCCTCCGTCGCATGATCAAACGTTGCAAGCCAGCTGTCACCAAGCGACATCATCGAAACGTCTGTATAACGCGTCGAATCGATTTCAAGCGTCTCTGTAGCCGCGCATTCAACTGTAGCACATGGTTCAATGGCAATTTGATCTGTCTTGCCATTTTCATACGTCACAACAAGCGTTGAAGTCGTTTGATGAATGGCTGTTACCTGATCCGCGCCACACTTCGTCAGTTCTTTTGTTTCCACACGATACGTATAAAGAACCGCCCCGTCCGAATAATTACTGAAATACACAAGTCCATTCGCAAACGTACAATATTGCGCACGAAGTTCCTCAAGCTTACGCGTTTGAAGCGTATTTAGGGACATCGCCGTCAAATAAGCCGTTTTCGGATGCGGATACATAAGTTCATCCCCAACCAAACAAGCATCATACAAATTATGCATCGCTTTAAAACGCTCACTCGTACAAGGTGGATACAAATCAAGATCCCATTGATGATTTTTCGCAAGCTGATCATCCGTTAGTAAAAAATAACGATAACGAATTTCATGATTCCCCGCATGACCAATATCATCCCACGTCACATCGACATGATACCAAGCCTCATCAATCTTCACCATATTCCAAGCATGACCGCCATCGCCTTCCCCGTCTGCTTGACCAATGACGTAATAACACGGAATGTTTAAACGATCCATCAGCTTTTCAAATAGCAACGCATACGCCATACACACGCCGCGCTTTTCTTTCATAAACGTAGCGACTGAAAACGGCGAACCCTTTGTATGCAGCTCATAGCTATAGGTACGCACAATATAATCATGCACTGCTACAACCTTTTCTAACGTAGACATTGCTGGCGTTGTAATCCGCACAAGTACCTCATCCATTTCAGCAAGCATATCCTTTTCATCCGTGCGATTCATGCGATAACTTAGCGTAAAATCAACCTTTATACGATTTTTAGACAAACTACGATAGCGATAATTACGATGGGCACAATGCTGCGTATAAAATGCCTTATATAAATGACTTTGTTCAAACGCATCATCCAGTATTTCATGCAATGGCTTTGGCAGATGACCATTTAGAATAAGTGAAAACTGTTTATCTAAACGTTCCATATGCATCGTCAATACAGCAAGCAACTCATCATATGTAATGGTCGTAGTTTTAATGGATCCGCCCTTTTGTTTAAATGCTTCATAACTTATAAAATAACTTTTCACAATTTATTCCTCTTCAAATTCGATTTCATTTTCTATTACATAGATTTCGACTTGCTTGCCTTCCATTTCAATGACCTTTTCAAGCTGCATGCCGTTTTTTAATGCAATTTGTTTCGAACCGGTATTTCCTACTTGGATAGCCGATACATACCGTTCTAAATACATTTCTTCATCAGCATAATGCTTTAGTGCTTCTGCTGCTTCAAAGCCGTAGCCCTGTTGCCAATAGGCTGGTGCAATCCAGTAACCAAGCTCGATTTCGAATGCATCATCAAGTAGTTGCGCCACTAACCCCGCATGACCAATAAAAGCACCTGTCTCTTTATGAATGAGCTTATGCAGGCCATAATTATCAAAATTTTTATATTGTTCAAGCATCCTCTCAATAAGATGTGTTGCATAATCGATGTCTTTTACTTGCCCATTGCCAATATAGTTCATCACCATTTGATTCGTTACTAACTCTAACACAAGTGGTACATCATCCATTGTATAGCGTTCAAAACGTAAACGCGCAGTAGAAAGGTTTAACATGTTTACCCACCTTTTTTAATCATCTATTCTCACACTTTAACATAATAGTTTTTTGGAAACAGCTTAAGTGTTACTTCTTATCACTTAAACGACAAAAACGCCCGGAAATTACACCAGGCGCTGCTCTTTGTTAAATAAAAGTTGCTTCCTCACTAAACATAGCACATTTAAAAAGTGAATTTAGCGTTAATAAATCTCAATTTGCCCCATCATCCCGACATCTTCATGCTCTAAAATATGGCAATGGAACATATAGATACCTTTTTCCGGGAAACGAACGGCGATCCGAACCTTATCCATTGGCTGCACGGTAATCGTATCTTTATAGCCTTGCATACTTGCATCTGGCGTTTTACCATTTACCGATATCACTAAAAATTGTGTGCCGTGAATATGGAATGGATGTGCCATAGCTCCTTCATCCGTAATGATATTTTCGATTTCCCAAATTTCTGTAACACCTTGCTTTTGGCGTAAGTCAATTCGGTCTGGGTCAAAGGATTGCCCGTTTAGTAAGAAGTTTTCAGTCATGCCCTCCATCGTAATCGACTTCGTAGGCTCTTGTTGTGCTATTTCATCTGGCACATCAAAGGTAGTTAATTCCTTATCATACTGAATCTCCTTCGCATCGCCCGTAATGTTTATCGGCATTAGTACGGTATCATTATTCAGTAGCGCTAATGTATTGCCCTCTACTTGCGTTAAGTCCACTAAAATTTCAACACGCTCACCTGCTCCAAGTGTTAGCTTTGTCAGTTCACTTGCCTCTTGTAAAAAGCCACCATCTGTAGCAAGTAACTGAAATGGCATGTCGTTTTCAAACTTTAAATAGTACGTTAACGCATTGGAACCATTTAAAATACGCAAACGAACTTTTTCCTTTGGCGCGGTTAATGCTGGATTCACCACACCATTAATCATCACCGTATCTCCTAGCGTACTCATCGTATTGGCCACTTCTTCATAAACGAGTTCCCCATCTAGTAGCGTACGATCCTGTAAAATAATCGGGAAATCATTGATAGCATAGTCATTTGGTAGATGTAGCGATTTACTAGTGGCATCTTCTATATACAAAAGACCAGCTAATCCCTTATACACTTGCTTCGCGGTATAGCCCATTGGATGCGGATGATACCATAAGGTCGCTGCTTGCTGATTCACTGTAAATTGAATCGTTTCCGTGACACCTGGCTCAATCACCGCATGTGGACCACCATCCCGCGCATCTCCCGCTACCTCTAACCCATGCCAATGGAACGTCGTAGGTTCTGGCAAATCATTTGTCAGTTTTATCGTTACCTCTTGGCCTTGCTCTAAACGCAGGACAGGTCCTAAAAAGTTTCCATTATATCCGTATGTAGCTGTTTCTACCCCATCTACAAAAGTCATGTTGCCTTGCTGCGCCGTCAACTCATAGACGATTTGGTTGCCATCTGTAGATGTTGGCGTTAAAAGCGGAGGAAACGTTAACGCTTGTTCCCCTAAATTTTCCTGCAACATATGCTGCGGATTGTCATAACGCTCACCTTCATGTGAATGAGCGTGAGTCGACGCCGGCGCACTTGTATCTTCCGATGTATTACATCCTGCAAGAATTGTTGCTGCAAGTAATACATATCCTAATTTCTTCATCATAAAACCTTCTCTCTTTAAATATACCTTTAAATTATATTCTAATAATATAAACTGGATATAAACTTTATCGATAAATAATGATTAATAGCGCATATTCCCTTGTTTCTACTGCTTCCCAAAAAGAATAACAAGATAAATCCAAAATAATGTATAGCGGATAAAAATTATATTAAAGAAAGCAAACGCGAAACGAAATTCAGAGAACGCACCATGAAAGCCCTTTTTCACTGATGTGATAGTTGGATCAGAGGATTTCTTACGCAAGCTATATTTTCAACGCAAACGAAATAACGCCTCCAATTAAATGAGTAAAAAATAATATTCATCACATATCAAAAAAATATCATTTTATCGTTGTTATAGTACAAAGTGAAGTCACACCTTCAATAATCTGAAAATCAATTATATTAGTGTAACGAAATATTAATTCTTGCTTTATGTATCTAATTTTCTTTAAAAGAATGATTTTTTGTTATCTATACATTCAGGATAACAATTACCACTACTTCCCCACCCCAATAAACATGTTTTTTCTCTCCAAAAAACGTAATAATTCTACTTCAAACAACTAGAGACGATTTAGAGTTTTCAGAAAAATTGTTATTGCATTATAGAGAATTCCCCCTTACAATCAAATTTATTGACGGGGGCAAACAGTAATATTCCGTTTAAAACAGAATAATGATTCATAAGGGGGAATTAACAATGAGTAGTTTAGGGGAAAAACACTCAGGAAAGCGCAGTGATATCAACTACGAGGCAATCGATCGTTTGGAGTCATTCAATGCGTTTGTAAAGAAAAAAAACACATTTTTATTCGGTATTACTTTTACTTTTTTGACATTTTACATACTGTTACCGATTTTAGCGTTCACGCCTGTGTTACAACAGAAAGCAATTGGTAGCATTACATGGGTTTGGGTTTATTCGGCTGCCCTATTCGTCATGACAATCGTGCTTTGTACGCTATACATTAAAATGGCATCAAAGTTCGACAAAGCAGCTGCGGCTGTATTAACTGAATATGACAAGGCAGGTGCATAACTCATGAACTTAGTATCAGTAGGATTTTTCTTAGGGATTGTCGGCTTAACATTAGTCGTAACGTATATTGCAGCAAAGAGAACCTCTTCTGCGAGTGATTTCTATACAGCTGGCGGTGGTTTAAAGGGTTGGCAAAATGGCTTTGCAATTGCTGGGGATTACTTATCCGCAGCAGCATTCCTTGGGGTGTCCGGAGCAATTGCCTTAACAGGGTTTGACGGCTTCTTCTTCTCTGTCGGTTACGTTGTAGCCAATTTAGTTCTTCTATATATTATCGCAGAACCAATGCGTAACTTAGGACGCTATACATTAGCAGATATGTTAACAGCACGTTTCAATGAAAAACGTATTCGTGGTGTCGCTGCTACAGGTACAATTATTATCGTTATCTTATATATGATCGCCCAATTAGTAGGTGCCGGTGCATTAATTAAACTATTATTCGGCATTGAGTACTGGCTTGCGGTATTAATCGTAGGGGTTATGATGACAACGTACGTACTATTTGGCGGGATGACTGCTACATCTTGGGTACAAATTATTAAAGCGGGTCTCTTATTATTTGGTACAGGCTTACTTGCCGTATTAGTATTTGCGAAGTTTGACTTCAATTTAGTAAAGATGTTTGACACAGTGAGTACGAATTACGGGGAAGAATATTTAGTGCCAGGGATGAAATACACGTCTTCTATTGATTCACTATCTATGATGTTAGCCTTAGTATTAGGTACATCTGGTTTACCGCATATTTTAATGCGCTTCTTTACTGTAAAGGATGCAAAAACAGCTCGTTCATCAATTTCTTGGACAACTTGGATTACATCAATTTTCTTCTCATTAACGATTTTCTTAGGATTCGGCGCAATGCACTTTGTCGGGTTTGATGCGATTAAAGCAGAAAATGCTGCTGGTAATACAGCCGCGCCTTTACTAGCTGAATTTTTAGGTGGCAATATTTTATTATCATTTATTTGCGCAGTAGCATTCGCAACGATTTTAGCCGTAGTATCCGGCTTAGTATTAACAGGTGCGTCTGCGATTTCACATGACATTTACGGTGAAATCATTATGGGTGGTAAATTAACAGAAAAGCAACAAGTATTAGCTGCTCGTATTGGTTCTATTTCAATTGCGATCGTTTCAATCATTTTAGCGTTATTCGCTCAAAGCTTAAACGTATCGTTCTTAGTATCATTTGCCTTCTGTATCGGGGCATCAGCAAACTTACCAGTAATTCTGTACACAATTTACTGGAAGAAGTTCAATTCAAATGGTGCAATTGCTGCCATGGTGACAGGTTTAGTATCTTGTCTAGTGCTAGGTGCAATGGGTCCAAACATTTGGAGCCCTACTGGAAATGCAATTTTTGTCGGTGAACCTTTAGTGAACTTGGCTGTGCCAGCAATTATTACAATTCCACTGAGCTTCCTTGTTGGTTACCTAGCATCTGTACTAACAGCAAATAAAGTAGAACAAGCAGAAGCAGAACGTATTTACAAAGAAATTCGTGTAAAAGCACACACAGGAATTTCTGTACAAGATGCATCACATTAATTATTTAAGAGAGAAAAAGTAGGGGCATCTCCTCTACTTTTTCTTTTTTTATTGTATAAGGATTACAAAAAAACGATAAAAATTCGTTTCCTTGTAAAACAATTCGCTTTTCTTAACTTACTAATTTAACAAAAATAGAATAATATTTCTGTATCATTTTTTCTCGAAAAAACAAAAATATTCTCTTCCAGTTTATCTAGAAATACACTCAAACCAACACTTTACGTTGATATATAACATTTAAATATTATTTTTTTAGTTAGTAATGTACAATATTTTCTCTAATAAACTTATTTTTTCAATAAATTTTTTCGAATAATTTCCACAAAAAGTATTGCAATTTTATGACAGCTAAAATAAAATGAAAATGTGAAGCGCTCGAAAGAGAATTTTACAAACATAGAGCAGTAAATATAAACAAAAATGGGGGTATGTATATGGGGAATACAAAAAAACCAGTCATTGATTATGACAAAATCGCAGCTCAACCTTCTTTTAAGCAACTAGCGAAAAAGAAAAATTCTTTCCTGTGGTCTATGACATTTATTTTCTTAGCACTTTATATGTTATTACCAATTTTAACGTCATACACAGACATTCTTCATCAAAAAGCGATCGGTAGCGTTACTTGGGTGTGGCTATACTCGGCAGGCCTATTTCTTATGACATGGGGCTTAGCTCACTTCTATGTTGCACGCGCTAACAAATTTGATAAAGAAGCAAAATCAATCATTGCAGAATATGAAGGAGGTAATGCGAAATGAGTTTTACAGCGGTATTCTTCTTCGTAGCAATCGTAGGTTTAACATTAGTGATTACTTGGTGGGCTTCTAAACGTACATCAAGTGCATCTGACTTCTATACAGCCGGCGGGGGGTTAACTGGTTGGCAAAATGGATTAGCAATTGCTGGTGACTACTTATCAGCTGCTTCATTCTTAGGGATCGCCGGTTCGATCGCATTATTCGGATTCGACGGCTTCTTCTTCTCGATTGGTTACCTAGTAGCCTACTTAGTTGTACTTTACATCGTAGCTGAGCCATTACGTAACTTAGGACGCTTCACATTAGCGGACATGATTACGGCACGTTTTGATAAAGCAAAAGTACGTGGTACAGCAGCATTATCGACAATTACAATCGTATTATTCTACATGATCGCACAATTAGTAGGTGCTGGTGCTTTAATCCAGTTATTATTAGGGATTGAATACTGGATGGCCGTACTTTTAGTAGGGATCATGATGACAGTTTACGTATTATTCGGTGGTATGACAGCGACATCTTGGGTACAAATCATTAAAGCTTGTTTATTAATGATCGGTACTGTGATTATCTCGTTCTTAGTATTAGCGCAATTCGACTTCTCAATTGCAAATATGTTCACGCAAATGACGACAGTAACAGAGCATGGTGAAGCTTACTTAAATCCAGGCTTACGCTACACAAACGGTATTGATACAATCTCGATGCTGATCGCGTTAGTACTTGGTACTGCGGGTCTTCCACATATCTTAATGCGTTTCTTCACTGTAAAAGACGCACAAACAGCTCGTTCTTCAGTAATTTGGGCAACTTGGATTGTAGGATTATTCTACGTATTAACAATTTTCTTAGGCTTCGGTGCTGCGGCATTCGTAGGTAAAGAGGCAATCGTAGCAGCTAACCCTGCTGGTAACATGGCTGCCCCACTTCTTGCACAGGCACTTGGTGGCGACATCTTATTCTCATTCGTGTGTGCAGTAGCATTCGCGACAATTTTAGCAGTAGTAGCTGGTTTAGTACTTTCAGGTGCATCTGCATTATCACATGACATTTATGGTCAAATCATCAAAAAAGGTAAGATTACTGAAAAAGAAGCGGTGAAAGCGGCTCGTATCGGGTCAATCATTATCTCTGCAGTATCTATCCTATTAGCTTTAGGTGCACAAACTTTAAACGTAGCCTTCTTAGTATCTTTAGCATTCTGTATCGCTGCATCAGCAAACTTACCAGTAATCATTTTCACAATTTACTGGAAGCGCTTCAACACGACAGGTGCAGTAGCGGCGATGTTAACAGGTTTAATCTCTGCGTTAGTATTAGTAGCGGTTTCACCAAACGTATGGAATGCCGTTGAAGGCAAAGCAATCTTCGTGGGTGAGCCATTAATCATGTTAACGAACCCAGCGATTATCTCTGTACCGCTTGGCTTCCTTGGTGGAGTTATTGGTACATTGTTATCGAAAGAAACGAATGAAGCGAAATACCGTGAAGTGGAAGTTAAAGCACAAACAGGTATCTCAGTTCAAGACGCGTCTCACTAATCAAAACGTTCCGCTCTTCATAGACGGAAACTCGATCAGCTTCTAACACTCGTTAGAGGCTGATTTTTTTCAACCTTTTGTAAGCACTCTCTCCCCTATTCTTTTTTGATGAAGGAAGTGATCTGTTTGACGTTAGGACAGCATATTCGTGTACTCGCCTGCGTTGTTGTGATGGGGTGTATCGTCGGCTATGTGTTAAATGCTTCAGAAATTGAAACCGACTCGCCGTATATCGATTATATAAAAGCCGCGCAGTTGCCTTTTACAGAGGAACAGTACATTGGCGATGTGTTTCATGGCTATTTTGAATTGACGCACTGGGAGTACTTTACCGCGCGTCAGGGACAACATGTCGTTCAGTTTACCGGTACACACGGTGAACAGCAGCTCGTTTTTCAGTTTATTGTCGCAAAGGATCGCTCAAGTTTTGAGCTCGGTGCGATTAAGCAAAATGACATTGTATTAACATCTGAGGCAAAATGGGCATATATGAAGCAACTAGCAGCGATACAAAAAGAGTCAAAAGCGGGGTAAATCTTGCTTTTGACTCTTTTTAATGACATTAAATTTGATTTAAGATTTCATGAAGCGCGGTTTTTCGCGGATAGGTTATGCGTAAATAGGCAATTAGTTCATTTGCCTTTTGTTCGTAATCTAAAACAAGTAAACGCTCAATAATATTCGCAAGCTCCTGATAATGGCTACGATTCGACGCACGCTGTGATTTTTCTAAAAGCAACTGCGTCAACAAATGCGACACTTCTTGCGGATAATGCGGACGCAAACTTTGGCAATAACGAAGAATTGCTTGTGGATGCTTCTGGCAATACTGAAGCAAGCGTTGCCAATCTTCTAGTAGTTCTAGCACATGTGTGTAGTAATAGGAATCCGATTTGGTCTGTTCAATCATCATGATTAAATCCTGCGATACCTCTTGCCAAAGCGCGGGCTCCTTCTGGTAAAGGGCTTTTAATCGCTCGATATCGTCCATCTCACAATCTAATGCCAACTCAAAGGCAATCGTACGCTGTGCGGCGATATTATTGGTTTCTTTATGTACCTGATACGCTTGTCGCAGCCATCTCGTACGGTAATGAGATGGTGCGTCGGTATCAATCCCATCCGCGCAAAGCTGTAATGCTTCCTCATAACGCATTTCACGTACACAATAATCAATTAGCAGATTGCGCAATTTAACTGGTGGCTGTTCCTGATGAATAAAGGCTGTTATTTCTTCTGGCGTACCGACTTCCATTAAGAGTGAAAAATGTAGACTCTGCGCAGTCTCTTGCTGATTTGTGTACCTTGAATAACGTCCAAGCGCGTCAATGATATGGTACTTCGCATTCGAAATCGAACTTATTTGAATTGCGCCGTCTACTAAGAATACATGCACTAAATTCCCCTTGGCATTCTTTTCAAAACGCTTTAAAAGCCAGTTTGATACCGTGATGGCTTCATCATTTGTCTTGACCTCACCTAATACATGACTGAAATGACCAAATATATCTTGTTCAATTTGCTCGTACATCCACGTCGGTGCATCGTCTTGTACGCCTGCTAGCTGCTCAACACATAAGGTCATTAGTTCAAGCGCAACAAGTGGCTCTTTTGCAAATCCTGCTTGTGAATCATCTATCACTGTCTCGATGAACGCCATCACATCCTGAAACGCATCATCAGTATAAGTACGTAAATAACGACCTATAAGCTTTAATAATTTTGATTTTGCCTGTGCTATTAGTAGCTCGGCGTTTACCTTTTCTTTCGTTTTTATCGGAGCAAAACGCTTTTGAAGTGCAGGGTCCTGTGCCACAAGATCTGCTAAAATGTCGACAAGCTCTTGTTTTTCATAGTGTTGAAAATAGGCTTTGTAATCGGTTGCTGGCTTTTTGTTTAATGCTTTACGGATCGCAAAGTACACCGCTACCTCATGCTTACAAGTCCCGTCAAATGGACAATCACACTGGGAAACGGTAATGTGTTCATCCGCTAATTGTACATAGACAAAATATGCGTTTGTCCCTAAAATTTTCGCGCGCCATGCGTTTGCAGCGACTTGCTCTAATTCAGAAATCGAACCATTTTCATAATAATCCTTGCCGCGCTTTAAAATCACTTTAGAAATTTGCTTTTCAAATTGTTGAATGTTCATTTGGTCACCTGCTTTATTTACTTACAACGATTATATTGTGTTACTGATTGTAATCAAACCAACGAAAAGTAGCAAATTACTTTTTTAGAGTAACTTGCTACTTTTCTTAGTATCCAAATGGAATTGATTGTATTAGCAAATTGTAAATTAATATGCCTTCGTTTTCGTCGCGACCACAAATGCGGCAAACACTGATAGGATGACGACAACAAACGGTGCATAGAAGATTAAAAAGTCATTCATCGTTCCCTCTCCTTATACATGGGTTTCATCTTCCCCTGATACATAGCCTTTATTGAAAATAAACAATTTAAACACTAAATACATAGATGGAATGAGTAAGCATAACCCTGCGATAAATGCGATAACAAGTGCAATCGCCATTGCCTCATTTGTAAAACTATCGTGAATCGTTAAATAGGGATGTAGTAAATACGGATAATGTGAAATCCCATAAGCAAAGAATGCTGTAGCAAATTGTAAAATCATCACGATTACCGCTAAGCCATACTTCATTTTCCCCCAAAGTAACCAAATCGTAGCTAAAAATAGAATGCCGGATACAATGAATAACCACGATAAATCAATCATATTGGCGTAATGCCAATTGCCTGTTCTACGCAGTTCAATAATAATGCCAAACGCACTGACGATTAAAGGAATCGACCAAACGAGAGCATATTTGCGCATAAGATCACTTGCCTTTGAATCTCCTGCTTTACTTGAATACCAAGTTAAAAAGACAGCCGAAATATAGAGCACTGCGGTAATACTTAAAACGATAATCGACCAGGCAAGCGGGCTTGTAAAGAGCGCCGCATAGTCAAGCAGTGGGCCATTTTCATTCATTGTCACAAAACTGCCTTCAGAAATCGTTAACACAACGGATAACGATGCAGGAATAAACAAACCTGCTAGACCGTATGTAAGCGCATAGCCTTTATGACCTCTAACTCCACTGTAAGATTCAAACGCATAATAGCTGCCTCGGATCGTTAATAAAATTAAGGCAATCGATGCGGGCATGAGTAAAACGGTGCCGTAGTAATAAGCGGTTTGTGGGAAAAATCCGATAATCCCTACAAAGAAAAACACTAAAAAGACATTGGTAATTTCCCATACTGGCGATAAATAACGTTTAATAACTTTTGACAAAATCTGATTTTTACCTGTTAGCAAACTATATGCGTTGAAAAATCCAGCCCCAAAGTCAATGGATGCGACAATGACGTAGCCAAACAAGAAAATCCATAATACGAAAACCCCTAAAATTTCTAACCACATTAGTTCGCACCGCCTTTACGTAACGCTAATTCCTTTTCAACAGGATTATTTTTAAACATGCGACGCAGTACGACTATACTGCCGATCCCTAATATTAAATACACAATCCCAAAGGCAATAAATAACCATTCAACACCCGTAGCTGTAGTTGCTCCGTCTTCGGTACGCATAATACCGTATAAAATCCATGGCTGACGACCAAGCTCAGCAAGCCACCAACCTGCTTCGATTGCCACTAGTGATAGCGGTCCACTAAGGACGATGAGCCATCTAAACCAGCGTGCTTCAATCCATTGCCAATGTCTCCATTTTCCGACTACAAAGGCCATCGATAAGAAAATCATCAGCATCCCAATCGCTACCATGACATCAAAGAAATAGTGTGTAATAAGCGGTGGTCGTTCATCATCTGGAAATGCGTTAAGTCCTGTCACTTCCGCATTAAAATCGTTACTTGCTAAGAAGCTTAATACTTTCGGAATACGAATTTCATATTTGACTTCTTCCCCGTCAAGTACGCCGAAGAAGATTAGATCCGCGCCTTGTTCTGTTTCAAAATGCCACTCTGCAGCAGCTAATTTTTCTGGTTGATATTCTGCTAAATATTTTGCCGAAAAATCCCCTACAACTGCTGTAGCAATCGAGAAAATAATGCCGAGTTTCATCATTAAAGCTAATGCTTTTTTATGATAAACTTGTTCTTCACCTTTGAGTAATTTATAGGCGGCAATTGCGGCTAAAATAAACGCGACCGTCATAAAGCTCGATGTGAGCACGTGACCAATTTTTGTCGGCATCGCCGGTGTAAACATGGCCAAAATCGGTTGAATATTAATAAGCTCCCCACCAGCAATATCAAACCCTCTTGGCGCATTCATGAAAGCATTAACAACGGTAATAAATACCGCTGACATCGATGCCCCAATCGCTACCGGAATAAGTAGCAACATATGATGCTTTGGATTTTTAAATCGATCCCACGTATATAAATAAATACCTAAAAAGATTGCTTCAAAGAAAAATGCAAATGTCTCCATAAATAATGGCAATGCGATAATTTGCCCTGCAAGCTCCATAAACTGTGGCCATAGCAGTGAAAGCTGTAAGCCAATTACGGTACCTGTTACGACACCGACCGCTACTGTAATCGTAAAGCCTCGTGCCCATCTTCTTGCCATTAATGTGTAGTGCTCATCCTTTTTCTTATAGCCCACATACTGTGCAATTAAAATCATAAGCGGAACCCCGACACCAAGCGTTGCGAATAGTATGTGGAAGGAGAGTGTGAGTTCTGTCAACGCTCTACTCCAAAACACAGCTGAGTTTTCCATTCTCTTTACCTCCAATTCCTAAAAAATTGCCAAAACCATGATCGTCATCACAATCGATGAACATGTGAAACCTACCAACATGATCTTCTTTCGCATACGCATTCACCTCTTTAACTGTTTGTGCATTACTTGTATACCGCGCTCAATTGATGGCGCTGTAAACTTATGTACTTGCCACTTTTTGGTCCACCAAGAAGTTACCTTCAGTATAGTAGGCTTTCACATGATAAAATATAGGGGTTTTCCACTAAAACCGCGCTGAAATCTATAAAAAATAGCAAACAAAAACCACACCTCCTGTAAATCGTTGTTTACAGGAGGTGTGGTTTGTTAAACATTACTGGATATATCCATTCGCAATACCGTATTGAATTAACTCTGCTTTACCTTTCAAATGCAACTTCTGCATAATATTCGACTTGTGATTCTCGACGGTTTTCGAGCTAATAAACAGCTTTTCCGCAATTTGAATATTGGTATAACCTAAAATAGATAGCCGTACAATCTCTTGTTCACGTGTGGAAAGTACTTCACCTTTTTGGTTACCTTTATTTTTAAATAGTTTTTCCAACTGATCCTTTGGTAATCCAACTTCATAGTAAGCTTTATTGTTATGAACGGCTTGAATCGCTTCATACATAATGCCACCTTGGCTATTTTTCAAAATATAGCCATCCGCCTCTACTTCAATTGCTTGTTGAATATAGGCAATCTCATTATGCATCGTTAAAAAAATGATTTTAATATGTGGTAAATTCTTTTTAATTTCCTTTGTTGCTGTAAAGCCGTCCAGCCCATTCGGAATCGAGATATCCATTAAAATCACATCTGGATTCGTCTGGTACGCTAATTGAATCGCTTCTTCGCCATCATTCGCTTCTCCTACGACCGAAATATCTTCATGATTTTCTAACAGCAACGCAATCCCTTTTCGAATGAGGGTATGATCGTCTACTAGTAATACATGTATCATAATGTTGTCTCCATCTTGGGTACGACAATGTCGATTGTTGTACCCTGCTCTAATTTAGAATGAATTTCAAATGCCCCACCTAATAAATCTACGCGCTCTTCCATATGCTGCAGGCCAAGACCCGCACTCGTTAATGCTTTATGGTCAAAGCCGATGCCGTTATCACGAATATCCATGTAAATATGCGTATCATCCATCATAATGCGAATTTGAACATGTGTGGCTTGTGCATATTTTACGACGTTATGAAGGGCCTCTTGAATCACGCGGTATAAATTGATTTCTACAACAGGTTCGCAACGATCGATTCCGTCCGCTATAAAATCAATTGTCAGCGAAGGCATCGATTTCATCATATTATCAATCATCATTTGAATGGTCGGCTTTAAGCCTAATTGATCTAAGCTATGAGGGCGTAGCTGATGCGAATAGGCATTCACATCATCCATCACTCGTTGCAGCTCCTGCTGAACCTCGTTAATATACGTGCTCAGTTTAGGCTTGTCTTTGACGAAAGATTCCACTGCTTGTAAAGCAACGGAAACCGTAAACAACGATTGTCCTACCCCGTCGTGTAGCTCTTTTGCTAGACGCTTGTGCTCCGATTCTTTTGCTTCAATGAGGGCGTGAATCATCTGTTTTTTATTTTCTGCTTCTTGCGCTTTTTTAAATGTTTCTTGATCGCGCAAAACTAATAAATACTCGGTTTCACCCGTTTCATTATTTGCATAAATCGCAGCTGTACTCATTTCGACATCAATTTTCTTGCCATGGTAGGTCGGCATTTGTGATAGAAAGGAAGGTACTTCACTATTGGCAATTAAATAGCACGTGGATTCCCCTTGTTTTTTGGGTCTTTTTAAACAAAATGTACAGTAAGGAACGGCATCCCCCATATTCCAACCCGTTAATTTCTTCGCTGCTGGATTCATCATAATAATTTCTCGATTTGCTTTCATGATGATAATGCCGTCTTGAATATGTTTGTAAATTTCCTGCAAATAGTCATTTGGTACACGCGGTGTCATGTGGCCCTCCTTATCAGTTACGCTTATGTGTAGCCTATTTAACATCATTTTCTAGACTGTATTTTAAAATAAATCATATCAACTAGAAGGTACCCTAGAGTTGAAACAAAGTCAATTCGTCTTTGTTTTTAGGGTAGAGCGCCAATCATGAAAAACTTTATTAGATATATCAATCATTTTGATATTTTTAGTGGTAAACCCCTAGTTATTTTTTATAAAAATTTGATTATGATTGAGGAAAGGAGCTGAGTATATGCAATTTTTACAGCATTCATTACGTGCATATCAATCCAAAGTACTCTTACTATGCTTGCTGTCCTTTCTTCTAGGGAGTAGCATCCTTTTACAAGGAATCAGCATTGTCGCTATTGTCAATCTTGTCTTTATTGAAAAAGCGCCGTTTTCATACACCTATGTATTCTTTTCACTGTTTTTAGTAGCCATTATTACTAGACTTACCGTCCAATTTACAATGGGGCGTATGGGTGGATCATTGGCAGCAAGTGTTAAGGCATCTGTGAGAGAACGCTTAATCCGACATTGGTCATTCACACCGATGGAAAAGCATGTGGCCTTTCAGACAGGCGAAAAGGTGACGCTTTTAGTGGATACGGTGGACCAATTAGAAAGCTACTACCGTGAATACATTCCACAAGTGATCAAAACAATCGTTGTACCGATCATGATTTTGATTGCGGTATTCCTGGTGCATCCGAACAGTGGTTGGATCATGCTGATTACAGCGCCGTTTGTGCCGATTACATATATTATTGTTGGAATGCAAACGAAAAAGAAATCAGAGGAACAATTAGATGCGCTCAACCGTTTTTCTGGCAAATTTTTAGATTTACTTCAGGGCTTACAGACGATTCGTTTACTCGGGCAAAGTAAGCAGCAGGAGGATGTTTTAGCAGAAAGTAATGCCGGCTTTATGACACGTACACTAGGCATATTAAAAATAGCATTTGCCTCTACACTGTTTATTGAGCTCATTGCAACGCTTGGCATTGGTTTAGTAGCACTTGAAATCGGCTTTCAAATGATTGTATTTAAAACATTGACATTCGCACCGGCTTTTTTCATTTTGACGTTGGCCCCTGAATATTATAATTCCTTAAAAAATCTAGGAGCAGCCTTTCATACAGGACGAGGTAGCTTAGGTGCTGCCGCGTTAATTGAAGAACAACTGCAACAAACTGAAACGACTGTCCATTGGGGCGACAAACCTTTAGCGATTCAACCAACCATAACGTTGAAAGACGCGTGTTTTCGCTATACAAATGGCCCATCCATTGGTCCATTAACATTAACCATACGTCCTAGACAAACCGTTGTATTTATCGGAAAAACAGGCCATGGCAAAACAACAATTTTAAATATGATATCCAGTTTAACAGAGCTAGATGGTGGTGAAATTTCACTAAATAATAAGCCACGCCGTGCGTATCGTGCAGATGATTGGTATGCCCAAACGAGTTATATTTCACAGCACCCTTATATTTTTGCGGGGACATTGCGGGAAAATATTTGTATGGGACTTCCCGTTTCAGACGAAGCCGTATCAAATGCCTTACAAAAAGCGCAATTAATCGAATGGCTGTCGAGCTTACCTCAAGGACTAGATACAGCACTTGGCGATGGTGGGCTCGGATTGTCTGGTGGTGAAAAACAACGCGTTGCGATTGCGAGAGCATTTGTTAAACAACCAGCCATTGTCTTTTTTGATGAACCGACTGCTGGCTTAGATGTTGTGACGGAGCGTTTGTTAATCGAATCGATTAAAACACTTCGCGAAACGGCGACCGTGATCATTGCTGCCCACCAGTACGAAAGTATTCGCTTTGCAGATGTCATTTATATCGTGGAAGATGGACAAATTACGGCATCTGGTACACCAGACAATCTAAAGAATCACCCATATTATGAACAAATCACGGCAGGGGGTAATAACTAATGCAACAGCTTGTGCAACTCATTTGGCAGGATAAAAAAGATGTGCTACTTGCATTACTCGCTGGAACAATCAGCGGCTTAACGGCTGTCGCATTGTTTGCTCAAAGTGGTCTGCTGATTTCAAAAGCAGCACTCATGCCACCCTTTTACGTCATTTTAATTTTAACCGCTTTTTTAAAACTGTTCGGCGTCACAAAATCGGCTAGTAAGTATGCAGAACGCTACATTTCACACCGTGTGACATTCAAGTTTATCAGCATTGTACGCATGCGCTTTTTTAAACAGCTGTTGCCACAAGCACATGTTCTAAATAACTATAAAAGTGGCGATTTACTGACACGCATTACAAGTGATGTTGAAATGCTACAAAATTTCTTTTTACGTGTGTTGTACCCGCCATTCATTGCGCTATTTGTATTTTTAGTTACGATTTTATTTACCTTATTCTTTTCACCGTGGATTGCACTGCTCTTACTAATCGGGATCGTGTTGACAAGTATCGTCATTCCGTACGTTCTATTTCGTCGACCGTACCCAACTGGCGCAGTGGAGAAAAAAGAACTAACCGTTCAAGCAACTGAATATTTTTATGGCTACCGAGAGTTATTACTTCACAATCAACTAGATACACAAAAAGAAGGCTTATCAGCATTGCATCAAGCCTATGGAACTGCTCGAAAAAAAGAGCTAAATCAAGAACAAACTGCCTATTTATGGAACCAAACGATTGCCCTATTTACAAGCTTTACGGTCGTTTTGGTCGGTGCTTATCTTGTATCAACCGGACAGCTCGAAGGTGTTTATTTAGCACTCATCGTGCTCGTTTCATTAACTGTTTTTGAATCTGCTATTCCATTGTCAATGGCGCCCATTTTTGCAAAACATACAAAAAAAGCGGTGGACCAGTTGGAGGAAGTAACGTCACATCAAGTGCAAGATGGAACAATCCAACTACGTGATTTAGCACAAGACATCCAGTTAAATAATGTCTCGTATCATTACCCTTCCGCAACGCGCCCTGCGCTAAAACAGATTACATTAGCGATTCAAGCTGGGGAAAAAATTGCGATTATTGGTCCGAGTGGCTCTGGTAAGTCAACACTCTTGCAGCTCTTGATGAAGGAATTGAGAAGAACGGATGGGGAATTTCTAATTGGCGCTCATCCGATTGATGCCATCTGTACCCATTCGATATATACGCATTTGAGTACGATGCTTCAACATAATCATTTCTTTTCAGGAACAGTTAAAAGTAATTTACGATTAGCAAAACTAGACGCAACCGATGAAGCCCTGCAAACAGCATTAAATCAGGCCGCATTAGATAAAAAACTAGATGACCCTATTTTTGAAAAAGGGGGTAATCTTTCTGGTGGTGAAAAGCAGCGTCTCGCGTTTGCACGACTGCTGTTAAAAGAAAGTGACTTATGGCTTGTTGATGAACCCTTTACAAGCCTAGATGTTCAAACAGAAAAAACATTATTTAATACGTTATTATCACAATCTGCACGTAAAACATTGTTAATGGTGACGCATAAGCTAACAAATTTAGACCAATTCGATCGCATTTACGTGATGCAACAAGGAGAGATAGTCGAGTTTGGCACTCAGGAACAATTATTAGACAAGAAAGGACTCTACTATTCGATGTATCATAAAAATAGTTGAGTAGAAAGTAGAAAAAAGTGAAATCGCACATGTCGATTTCACTTTTTTTAAGTTAATTTTCTTTTTGTCAAACGCTAAATTAGTTACTAGGTAAATAATAAAAAAACAGTAAGAACCGCTTTACTTAGCATTCCCACTGTTTATCATTATAAAGCCCTTAATCAATTGCTCAAACGTACAACCTACACATCATAAAACGTTCGGTAAAACTCCTCTAAATTACGTTTTATCGGATTCACCGATTGAATCGCGACCCCTTGCTTAAGTAACCATTCAAGATAACGTTCAATTGGATAATTCGGATCTGTTTGCAAACTGTTTTTACTTACTTTATAAGACAGCTGACTCCCCCGCATGAATTGAGCTAAGTCACCATCAAACGTACACTTAATTTCAAAAGCCACGTCTTTTGTAGAGACAAGCGTGTTTGTGAAAAGCTTGCCGTCTTTAATAAACCAAATCGTATCCGTCAAATCCTCTAGTATATCGAGGTTATGTGTAGATACAATGATACTTAGGCCTTTTGCGTGGAGTGTGCGAATGAGTTGCTTTAATTCGATGGTACTTGTTGGGTCCAGACCATTAAATGGTTCATCCATCAAAATGATAAGTGGCTTTGTTAGGATACTTAACGCAATTAGTAAATGCTGGCGCATGCCGTATGAATAAGCTTTCACAGGCTGATTCACATACGAACGAATACCAATTAACGCAATCACTTCCTCAATTTCTTGACGCGGGATGCCATAAATACTCGCTACAAATGATAAATGGTCATAACCCGATAATTGCATATATAAGTAGTTGTCACTCGGCAAAAATGAAATGGATTTAAAAAACTGCGGATCTTTATTAGAAATAGAATTGATATGAACAGTGCCACTTTTCAATTCTTCTAACCCTAAAATCGAGCGCATAAGCGTAGATTTACCCGCACCATTAGGACCAACAAGGCCAATCAGTTCACCTGCACCGATCGTAAACGAAACCTGTTGAAGGATGACCCGATTTTTATACCTTTTTTCAAGCTGTTTTACCTCTAATACCATTATCGCGCCACCTTCCTTTTCATTAAGAGTCCTAAGCAAAACAGTAGGCCACCACTCATTACTAAAATACCCGTGCCATAGAGGAAATTCACGTTTGCGTTATTTGCTTCAATCGATTTCCAGCCATCCACAATATGCCATGTATCAAAATAAACGAAAGGATTATACACGCTAATTGCTAGTTCAATATAATGATTCCCTGCAACATAACTCGTTATGGCGACTATTAGTGTCACAATGATGGCAGCGTAGTGGTTTTTCGTAAATTTGCCAATCAAGCTAAATAAACTATTTAAAAAGAAAACCTGGGCGATCAATAGCACCGCGCATTTTAACAGTAATGAAACAAGCGGTTCAAAAGAAAAATAGGCATTATTCGCAGTGGCAAAGAAAAACTGCTCGTCTAAAAGCTCCGTTGCATAAATTAACACTGGGTAACGCGACTCACCAAACCCACCGATGATTGTTGCAATGATAAATAAGAGCCCACCACTTAAGAACAGCAAACTATAGGCACTTACTAGATTATACGTCCATTTCGACAAGTAAATTGTAATTGGACGAATTGGCTTCGTCACTAAAAAATGAATAGACGATATTGGTGCAAATTCATCAGCCATTGTCGTCCAAAGTAATAATACAAATAGCATAAGTAAAATGAACATGATATTTTCGGTGAAAAATTTGTACACCGTAAATAAGCTACTATTATCAAATTTCTCATTACGCTCTTCATATAATTTAGAACGCTCTGCATGCTCAGTATTCAATGCACGACCCGGGTCATCAAAGTTCGAAATCCACATATCACCAATTGGCCATGGGGAAATCCCTTCGTTCTCTAACAAATGACGCTGCTCCTCAGAAGCCATAAGCGTGACATTCCACAAGGTACTATCTTGTTGTTTATATGATTGTGGATCAAGCGAGAACATGGCTTCGCGATATTGCGCGGCAAACTGCGGGGAATCCACTTCCCTTTTTACCTGTTCTAACACATCATAACGGTGCTGCAAGTTTTTTATCATTGCTAAAAAAGGATTTTCATCAAGTGGCGTAAATTCTTCCCCGGCACTTTCCTGCATCTGCTTTCGCAATTCTTCCTCTAACTCAAATTCGGCGGCAACAATTTCCCAATGTACCTGGTCTTGAATAATTATATTTTGATAGTTTTCAATGGCCTTTAACGCCTTTATGGGATAAGTAACGTACGCTTGATTGACAACCCCCACATAAGCACCGATGCTGACGACGAATAAAATAAAGGTTACTAGTACCTGACCTTTACGTTGCTTTTTAAGATGCTCAAATTGTAGAAGCTTCAATTTACCCGAAAAGTGATGCTGTTTTTTCGTTGTTTGAAATTGAGGTAATGAAATAGACATCATTTTTGCCTGAATCACCACATAAGAAAGGACAAACCCTAGTAGTAGTAAACCAAGCATCATCACTAAATACGTTGCGAAACGGTTCGTTGCTAATAAGTCCGCTTCATACGAAACAAGTAAATGGATTGGATTGCCCATATGAAAGCCAAATTTTAACGCAATCACATAACCAATGAACACCGATAAACTAATAATGGTAAATAGGACACTTAAGCTCGCGCGTAATTTAAACAAACATATGCTACAAAGTACGAGCATTGTCATAAAAATTCCCCAACCAATGGGAATATACACGAGCCACTTCCAGACTGGCACTAACTGAAGATCCGTATGCACCGCAACTTCTAATGGATAAAAAATCGTATGAATATTACCGGTTAATAATGGTGGCAGTAGTGATAATACGCATACGAGTACTATGTATAAGAGTACCACTAGCAGTAAAGGAATCAAATAACCATAGTAAATCGCTCGGTTAGACAAGGAATTCATTTTAAAGAAATCAAAGAGTCGGTTTTCTCGATTCGCTACATAGTGATAACCAAAAATAAGCACGAATAAAAACGCCGTAATCGGGTTAAAAAAGATTTGGAATAGTTGCTTTGTATACAGTGCAGTATAATAAGGCGTCACTTGCTCTGTATACGATAAATCATCTGATAATAGCGCTTGTGCTTTAAGTGCCTCTAGCTGTAGCGAGCTTTCATTGAGATATGGAATTGGCTTTAACGTAACGTATTTTTGATATTCCTTTACAAACGCAAGCTGTTCTGCTGCAATATGTAAATTTCCATCATTCAACTTTTTCAAAATTCCCTTTACATATTGTTCCTTTTTCAATAAGCTCTCAAGTGCTTGCTGTTCTTCTAGTGTTAGCCCGATCATGCGCTCTTTTGTTAACGTACTTGAAATTAAAAGATGGATGTTCTCTTTTCGATTAGAAAATGTATCCTTCAGTTCCTGCTGCGTCGTGCCGGACTGCGAATGGTTAATCGCAAGTAGTGTAACAACCAAAATAGCGATTGCAATGGGTAATAATAAAAGATACTTACTTTTGAGCAAGCCCTTTAGAAGAAAACCGCTTACTTCCTTCATTGTCTACCTCCTTTACACTAGGGTACTACTATAAAAAATGCTTTTAATACGATTTTTTATATTTGTCTCATCATCCACCACCTATGCCGATTATCCAAAGTTCTAACGTCGTTACTAAGATTTCAAACATATTAACACCTCCCTACTATAAATTTAACAAATTTTCAGATAGATATAGTTAAAATATTCATAAAAGAATATTGGACTACACGCTTTTTTTGTAAAAGTTCAAAAAAGCAGCTAGATTTGCACCTAACTGCTTATGAATTTCAAAAATACCTATTTACGCCCCCGCTTTAACTGCTCGACAATCGATCCAACATTTGAAACAACTGGCTGTTCCATATCCACAGTTGCTTCCCTCTTAGCTCTTGTCGGGAAACCGAAACGACGCATCGTAATATCAATAAAGAATAACAGGAGGGCTACAAATACAAGAAAATTAGCAATCATCCGCTGTTCGAAGCCTTTTGAATCAAATGCTCTAAATGCTTGTGCCGGACTTTCTAAAATCTGACCACCCGATGTTTTTGCGAGTTCCTCTAGCCACACCGCATTCGTATCTTTTGCCTCATATTCTTCGCTATAAGGCAGTTGCAGACCGATTTTTTGCATCTGACCAGCCTTGTTCGTCATGCTTAAAAACACAAGCCCTGGCTCTCCTTCTACTGCGACTTGGAGCTGACTTGCTGAACGCACATCTGTCTGCACGTTTAGCTCTTCACCCGTTTCATCAACGGCCACAACATCTAAAAACGCGGCTTCATTCGCCACATCTGTAATGGTGTAACGCCCCTGACCATTAGAAGTAACAGCATATGACACCTCATGATAATCTGGTAATAATTCGGTAATTGCTGTTTGCCAAAATACCTTCCAATTGGTCCAACTCGCCCAACTACCAGCCCAGCCACCACTTGCATCCGAAGTGAAAGCAAGTGTCGTACCTAGCCCATACTGCCATGAAGCGAAAACTGGGTCTTCCTTTTCACTCTCCGCAATGACCGTTGCTAAAGGCTTAGCGGTTGTTGCAATATAAGCATTCATTTCAGGCACACCGTCCATAAATAATGGCGCCCATTTTTCAGTTTCATACACGGTTGGATAAAATGGTTCATCAACAATATACGTACGTGTCATCATCGACGTTTCGCGAGATAAAATCGCAGGAATAGTCGATTCATCCACAACATCATAAAATCGCCCTTGTCCCATTTCACTTAAATTTTCTAATAATTTGCGGTCTGAATCCGCGCCAATGGCTACCGTCGATAAAGTGATCCCTGTATCGAAACCGCCTTCAACAAGATCCTTATAGCTCGGACTTGATGCGCCGTAGCCATCTGTTAGTAAAATAATATGTTTGCGCTGGAGCGATAACTCTTTTAAGCTGTTATACGCCATTTTAAGGGACGCATAAATTTCCGTCCCACCACCTGCAGGGATTGATAAGACATCCTCTTTTGCCTGCTCCTTATCTTTCAATACAGCGGTTTCAATAACAGGCCACGGACGATCGTCAAATGCAATGACTCCTAATGTATCATCATCTCGTAGTAAATCAATCGAACGCGCGGCTGCTTCTTTTGCTAAGAGCATTTTCGAGCCCATCATACTACCCGAGCGGTCAATGACAAGTACGAGCCCAAGTGACGGCATTTCCTTTTCGCCCTGAACATCCATCACGACTGGTAAAAGCTCCTCAATCGGTGTTTTATAGTATCCACCTAAGCCGAAAGACTCTTCACCACCTACCATCATAAAGCCAACACCAAAATGCTTAACGGCTTGCTCAATGACCTTCATTTTATCTTCCCCGACCTCATGTGCAGGCACATTATCAAAAATGATTGCTTGATAAGGTAAATAGCTTGAGAGCTGCGACGGCAAGTCGACAGAATTGATCACCGAGGTCGCAATTGTGTCCGTCCCAAGAATTTGTGGAATGGTAGACGGCTTCTCCTCCGATTGGACAATAAGTAATTTCGGCGCTGCTTGCACCGTTGTTACACTCGTCAACCGATTATTTTCGAGTATGGCATCCTTCTCTACCATCACTTGTGCTTCATATTTAATCAGCCCTGTTGCCGCGCTCACATGACGGAAGCTAAAGCGATTACTGCCCGCTTGCAAATCTATTGCTTGCTCGAGCATAGGCTCATTATTTTCATATAAAACAAGCGTTGCTGCCTGATCTGTATCGGCATGCACTGTCACGGAGAATTGTTGCTGTTCACCTTCAAATGCAAGTTGTGGCGTCTCAAAACGCTCTAGCACAACATCTTGCTTCACCGTTTTTTCAATTGCTACGACATCAACCGAAAACTTACTATTTTTAAGCAGGTTTGCCTGTAATAAGGCATCACCTGTCGTTTCATTCCCATCTGTCAGTAACACCAAACGAGCTGGCTTATTCGAATCAGCAATGCTAGTTGCTAATTTTAATGCTTCTTCAATATTGGTTTGCCCATTGTCCTTCAGCTCGGACAAAATTGGCATCGTCTCTACTGTTGGTGCAAGTAAGGCTTCTGTTTGCAAACGACTTGCAAACGAATAAACCCCAACCTCATGACGCGCTTCCTTCGCTTTCATAGCCTCTTCAACAAAGGTGATCGCCTGCGCCTCATCATGACTCGTTGAAGCAGAGCGGTCCACTAAAAACAGTATTTGCTCTTCTTCAATCGGCAGCAGCATATACGGGTTAGTCATAGCCAAAATAAGTAAAGAAATAGCCACAACACGCAAACTAAATACGGTAGTTTGTAAACGTTTAAACTGCTTATGATGCTTTTTCCAGACAAAGATAAAATAGCAAAGCATCGGAATGAACAGCACTAACCAAATGGGATACTCAATTCGTAAATCCACGACGTCTTTGCACCTCCCATTCTATGAACAGTAATACGAGTACGAGTACAACGAGCCAAAGCATCAATGAGTTGTGCCCATCCTCAATTTGTGATGTACCCGCAATGGAGCCTAATTGGTATGTTTCACCCTGTGTAATCGAGCGCTCCTCTAACCCAAGTTCGACGGTAAAGTAACGTAATTCCTCTTCAGCAGTCATTTCATAAAAGCCAGGCTTACTTGGTGCCACAAACTGCTTCCCGTTACTAATCGTTTGCAAAAAGGCTCCGTCCTCATCAAAAATAGACCAGTCATTCTGTGGAATCACAATGGACGCACTCTGAAGCGGGCTAAATGTGCCTAAATGCTGTGAATGACTTCCAATTTGCTGAATCGCACTCCACAAAAATAACGGAAACGAAGGATGTAATGGCCAATCTGTTTCCTCAATATCTGCCAGAACAATAATATCGCCTTTATTTGAAAGTTGAATAAATGGCTCCTCATCAACAGTTGCAATCGTTTCGAAATCTTCAAAAGGTGGATACAGTGTTTGGATATAAATCTCATCAAGCGCACTAAAGTTAAACAGTGGATGATTTGATGATTGTGCAAATTGCTGTACAACCTTACCTTCTACATCATCCCGCCCGATTAGCAGTAATGGCTGTTTTTGCTCTAAGTAGGCCACTTTATTCGAGACGATTAGTCCGTCTGTAGCCGTACTAGTTAACTCTTCCTCATTATAAAAAACGACCTGGTCATAAACTGAGGTAAATCCTTTTTGAACGAGCGCATGCATCGCAGGATCTAGTCGGACTTCCATTGATGGTGCTTGCAACAACGTCGACCATGTATTATCCGTTGCGTAGTCATCGCCTAGTTCAATCATCGCTGTCAGTGCTCCACTCGGCGCTAAATCCGATAGCACATGGGAAGTCGTCGCGTTTGGCTCAATGACGAGTTGTTCTTCTTTTACTGTTCCTTGTGCATTCGATATTATCAGCTTTAGCTGTTGTGCTTCATCCATTTCATTGGTAATTTGTACAAGTGCCGTCACAGAATCCTCTTGTTGCATCGCTGCAAATTTTGTAAGCGCCACATTGTTCAGCTTGTCTGTTTGTCCATAGACATGCCATTCTACCAATTCACTATCCACTGGTAATGCCGCCTTTTCTAGTGCATCTGTAAATACATAAACGGAGGTTGCCGTTTGCCCGATAAATGACTGCACCACGTCAATCGATTTAGGTAACTGTGCGGTTTCATACGTAATATCAACCTCATTTAACTTTTGTAGCACTGCCCGACTGCTTTCTTCTTGTCGTGTGATAATTTGCGGTTGACTTCCAGTTGTAATAAGCGTCATCGGCATCCCATCCGCTTGTTCAATGAGGCGTTTTAACTCGCGTTTATGTTGCTCTAATAAAGGCTCGTCTTTCCCAGCAAGCATGGTAGCGGATGTATCGACGACAAAGATTACCTGTTGCCCTTTTAGTTCCTTAGTCGCTATGTACGGATTCATCAACGCAAACATGAATAACAACAGTGCCGCCAATTGTAAAAACAGCAGGATATTTTTTTGCAGCCGCTTTATATAAGGGGAGGCTTTTGTTTCGTGCATCGCCTCTTCCCAAAAGAGCGTAGATGAGACGACTTTTTTTGTATACTTCTTGCGGAAAAAATAATACAGCAGGACGATGAGTGGGAACACAATCATCCAACTATTTGCTATTTGCATAAATCCCATCATTCATCCTCCTTACTGTACCCAGTTCGCTTTTTTCAAGCGATGGAAAAATACGTGTTGAAAGCCTTCTTCGACTGGTACTTGTAGGAGCGCCACACCATACTTTGCACACAACTGTTCTAATTGCTGCTGATGCTTTGCCTGTACCGCTTTATACTTTGTCAGTACACTTTGCCCCATCGTTACGTTAACGTGTGCACCTGTTTCAATATCCTCAAGTTCCATATCGCCAAGATACGTCGGATTCAGTTCTTCTTCGTGCACGAGCTGCAACATGCGCACATCCCCAGCGTACTTAGGCAGCCTCTGAATACACGCTTCGAGCTCGTTTATCGGTTCTAATGCATCCGTAATTAGGAGAAGTACCGTTTGTCCCTTTGTTAAATAGCGATTCACGCCTTGTGCAAACGAGCTTTTCATAGAAGGCTCAGCAATATCTAGCATCATTTGTGCAAAACGCTGCTTATACACACCGCCTTTTTTACGAAATGGGATGACTTCCTGATCCGAAATTACCGAACAGGTTAATCGGTCGTCATTTAATAAAACAAGATGGCCTAAAGCTGCCGTTAACTGCTTAGCTAGTTGCCACTTTTCCAGTGTTGCCATCGATTTCGTTCCATCAAGTAACAGATGGACACGCATTTCCTGCTCATCTAAAAAGCGCTTAATATAATATTTTTCGGAGCGTGCAAATACATTCCAATCAATTTGTCGTACATCATCCCCAACGTGATACGCACGGTAATCACTAAAATCCATTGAGGCTCCAAAACGGCTAGAACGATGCGAGCCCTTATGTTGCCCGCGCAACTTTGATTTCGAGCCTAGTCGCATCGCACCAAGCTTTTTATACACGTCACCTGGTAGTAACAACTTCGTCATACCGCGACCCCTTGCTGAATTTTTTGTAAAATGATATCTAAGACACTGTCAGGAGTTTGCTCTGCCGCCTCCCCCTCATAATTAAGAAGCAAACGGTGGCGTAGCGCGGGCTTTAAGACCGATTTAATATCTGCAACAGACACATGGAAGCGACCATTGACCAATGCACGTGCCTTCGCTAATTTAATAACGCTTTGTACTCCACGAGGTCCACTGCCATACTGAACATATTGCTTTACTTCGGCAATGGACTGCTCCGCATCAGGATTTGTTGCCATCACTAAATCAACCGCATAGCTTAGTAGTTCTTGTGCTATCATGACTTCCTTCACCATTTGCTGGGCGGTTAACAGCGTTTGTTGATCCATCACTTTTGATAATGCAACAACACCCGAGCCTGTTGTACGCTCCATAATTTGCATAAGCTCCTGCTTTGACGGATACGGAAGCAGTACCTTACATAAAAAGCGGTCGAGCTGAGCTTCTGGTAATGGATATGTCCCTTCCATTTCTATTGGGTTTTGCGTGGCTAATACAAAGAATGGTCTTTCCATGGGCTTCGTATCACCTAAAACGGTCACGGTTTTTTCACCCATTGCCTCAAGTAGCGCACTTTGTGTTTTCGGCGTTGCACGGTTAATTTCGTCAGCGAGCACAATTTGGCTAAAAATTGGTCCTTTTTGAAAGGCGAACTGTTGCTTCCCGTTTTCTTGTCGTTCAATGATACTTGTTCCGGTAATATCGGCCGGCATTAAATCCGGAGTAAACTGGATGCGCGAAAAGCTTAAAGATAATACATCCGCAATTGTTCGCACGAGCATCGTTTTCCCTAGCCCTGGTAAACCTTCTAATAGCACATGGCCATCTCCTAAAATGGCATAGATGGTATAGTCAACAGCCTCTTGTTGTCCGACAATAAATTTCCCGATTTCTGCGCGTACATCGGAAATAAGGGCACTCATTTCTGTGTATTCATTTGCTTCAAACGCCATTCTTATAGCCTCCTACTTTTCGATTGATGTAAAATATTGTTGCACCATTTGCTGTAAATCATTTGGCAATTGCAGGCGCTCCGTCGATTGACGATAACTTTCTTCATATGTCCCGATTACATCTGCATAGGGCCGTACCTCGCCTTTTGTTGCAGGGACCGTTCCTTTTTCTTTGATGCTTTCCCCTTCATTTTGAATGCCGCTATCTATGGTTTGCTCATTCGCTTCACCAACACGCTGCGGAACCGCGATTAAATCTCGCCCACCTGAGCCCGAGCCACCACGTAGGCCGCCTTGACTACCTGAGCCTTGACCACTCCCACTTCCCTGTCCTGTTCCTGAGCCTTGGCTTCCTTGACCTTGACCAGATTGTCCTTGCCCTTGACCGGATTGCCCCTGACCGCTCTGACTTTGGCCATTTTGGTTCGTATTCGTCGATGATGACGATGCTGTGCCATTTGACTGACTGTTCGTTCCATTACTCGATTGCCCAGCATTTGACGATGAATTGGTGGATTGATTCGTACTCGTATTACTAGACTGCTGATTGGATGCGCCATTCGTTTGCTGATTCATACTGGCGATTACTTTTTGCGTCGTTAAATCAATTGGCTTGCCAAGCGTACTGATTTGCGACTGCGCATTCGATGCACTTTTTGCTAACGTTTTATTCACTTCTTGAAGTGCGGTTAACTCGCTTTTTGCCGTTGTTTGTTGCTCAAGTGATTCTGCTAGTAAATCCTGACTTAACTTGGCTAGTTCCTTTTGGGTTTTCACGAGCTCTTTTAATGCTTGCTCACTCGTTTTCGCTTCCTCTAATGCCTTTTTAAGTTCTGCCAATTGTTTTTTTGCTTGTTCTGGAATGGGCTTATCTAGTTGCTGTTTCGTGTCTTTTTTAATTGCCTTTGTAATCGCGCGGTCTGCCTCGATATCCTTTGCTTCTTGCTGCGTGGCTGCTGGGAACACCAGCAGTAACAGGAACAATATGCCTGTTCCAAGCGCATAGGCCAACACCTTTTTTTGTAGTACTTGCTTTGGTCGTTTACGAAACGCTGACAGTACTTGGTCGATTTGACTTTCCGCTTGCGTGCGTAGTGTCGTTAATAATGGATGCTGTTCCTTAGCGGTTAGTACCGTCACAAGCTCATTATGTGGATAAAATTGATCGAGACGTAGAAGTGCGTCTCGCTGTTTTGGTCTCTTTACAAGCACTAGAAGTATTGGTGTAACAAATGCAATGCCTCCAAGGAGTATCGCGATTTCGCTATAATACGGAAGCACAAAGAAACGAGAAATCATATAAACTAACGTAAGAGAAAGGACTGCATAAAGCAGCCCTTTTTGAATCGCACTATAGAGTTGCTCGTAAGTTAAGGCACGGCGAGCAGATGCCACTGCTTTCCACAGTCTTCGTTGTCCGTCCATCACGATTCCTCCTTATCCGCGCTTCATATTCACGCGTAGCTTTTTCACTGATAAAAACAGCATTAAAGCTGTTAATGCGACATAAAAAATTAAATACGGAATCCAAATCGGTAGGTCAATACCAGTCATCTCCGTTAAACCAATCGATAGGTCGCTCGATAAAGTCGTTAATACTAAAGCACCTGGGTTTATACTAGCCCAAAAATAAGCAATGGGTGAAGTAGGTGATGCAGCTCCGCCTGCCCCTAAAAATCCCGTTGTCTCATTGATAATTAGCGTGACGAAGAAGAAAAATGCAGTAAAGCCTGCTAAAAAAACCATCGCCCCGTAAGTAGTAATCATCGCGGTAATTGTTCGCTTCGTAATCGTTGAGAGGAAAATCCCAATACTACCAACTGTAATCATCGTCACAAAATAAAAGAAAAAGATGGTTAACAGCTGCATTGGCGAGACACCACCGAATAAAAAGACAACACTGTAAATGGGTAATCCAGCGATTAGCAGGAAGCCTAAAAAAGCAATACAAGATGTCAGCTTACCGAATACAATTTGCCATGAACTTTGTGTCGTCATCAGTAGCATATTTAACGTTTGTTTCTCACGCTCACTACTAATCGAGCCTGCTGTAAGACCTGGTGTAATAAACAAGATGAGCGCCATTTGAATTATCGAAAGCATTAAAAACATGTAAAAGCTTTCCGATGGGCGTAAATAACCACTGCCATTAAAATTGGTGACGATTAAAAAGAAGCCGGCCATAAAAATTAACAGCGCCGCCAAATACGTCAGCATGCCGGTTATACTTTTAAAGAAACGGAAACGTAATTTCAGCTCCTTCATTAAAACTGGATTATATAGTTTCTGTAGCATTCGCTTGTGCCTCCTTTGTGATGGCCATAAAGACATCCTCTAAATCCTTTTCAACTTCCGTCGCACTATAAATGCGGAAGCCTTTTGCGAATGCCTGCTGGAGTAGCGTAATTTGCTCGTCACGTGAGCCCTTATAGAAAAATGTAAGCTGTTGTTCCTTTTCTGACACCTCAATCGCCGTCACATTAGGATTTTCCTCAAAGAAACGCACGGCCTCTTGTAAGTCACCATCTAACTTTAAAATCAATTCCTTATCACTCATCAGTTGTTGCTGAATCGTTGACACGTTACCACGCGCAATCAATTTGCCGCGCTCGAGAACGCCGATTTCATCACACATTTCCGCAAGTTCTGGTAAAATATGCGACGAAATTAAAATCGTTTTGCCCATTGTTTTCAAATGCTTTAAAATATCACGCATTTCCGTTCGTGCACGTGGATCTAAACCGGATGCGGGTTCATCTAAAATGAGCACCTTTGGATCGTGAATGAGTGTTCGGGCAAGACAAAGGCGCTGCTTCATTCCGCGCGATAATAAATCCACATAGGTATAGCGCTTATCCGTTAAATTCACAAGCTCGAGTAGCTCAGGAATCAAACGCGCGCGATCTACGTGCGTTAATCCGTAGCTTGCGCCGTAAAAGTCTAAATACTCATCGACCTTTAACTGATCGTATACCCCGAAAAAGTCAGGCATATAGCCCAAATACTTGCGCGCTTCTGCCGGGTTTTCCACCACATTTACCCCATTCACAAACGCCTGCCCACTTGTCGGTGCAAGTAGTGTCGATAAAATTGAAAAAGTTGTCGATTTACCCGCTCCATTTGCCCCAACAAAGCCAAATACCACACCTGCATCAATCGATAAATTGAGATCTTCTAATGCCATAAACTTGCCGTATTTTTTTGTAAGTCCCGTAATTTCAATCATTGTTGTGGCGCTCCTTTCAATGTAAAGGTAGGCAGATTAATACTAGACCCATCCTCACGACCAATACGCGATAGTTCAAATATCAGCACATGATTGTCATTCATATAATCTTGAACATTCTCGGTAATCGTTTGCTTGCCTTGTTCGAGCATATCAGTCTCTCCTGTTTTCACATTCACGAGCCCTAAATTATACACATTATCATCATAGGCTACCGCAAGTTCAGTCCAATTGACCGACTTTAAGTTTTCCGCTATCGAATAATCATATGTTAACTGGAATGTTCCTTCTGCAATATAGGCCGTATTACTCGCAATATTTTCAATATGACCCCAACTATTTCCATCCTTTGCTTCTAACTGTGGAAGGGCATCCTCATTTGTCATCGTCAATTGCTCTGCCATTACAACTTCTGGTTGAAACGGCTTTACAAAATAACTCAGTGTACTTTGTGTACTACCTGTTTTTAATGTAACCGGTACTAATGAAACATCCGACCAACCGATTAATAACGGGCCGAAATGGGAAACATTCGTATTAATGGCTGCCTCCTGCAACGTTTGTTTGCGCTGTTCGATTAAATCGATTGTCGGCGTATTATTATAGCCATAGTAATTCGCTTGACTATATGGCTGAGACATAAATTGTCTCTTCACCGCTACATCTACATTAATAGTGTCACCGGCATTGACTGCGCCAAGCTCAATGACTTCATTCGCTGTTAATACACGCAATCCATGTAAATCCACGGGTAGCTCGTTGGTAATCGTACCTGTCAGCTTCAAGTTTTCAATTTTTAAATCTGTGATGAGCTTGCCTCCAGCTTCAATCGTTGTTTCACCTATAATCGACTGAACTGACCAATAATTCATATCACGCAGCGTTAACATTTTTCCATCAGCTGTTTCTTTTACATACGATTTCAAGTGTAAGCTTACCGCATTCAAATCCGATGAGCCGGCTGCGATTGCTGTCGTCCCATTTGGCACTTGATAGTCAAAATCACCAGAGCGGTTTGATAGCAATGCATTTGAATACGAGCCAATTAACGTGCCGTCCTCGCTCACTTCAAACAGCGCCATTTGTTGAATTTGAGGCTTGAGTATACGGTCTCTTGCGCCAAATGCAAAGAATAATAGAGAGGTAACAATCGCAATGATCGGTACATACAGCCACATTTTTTCGCGTTTGTCCTTACGCTTCAACACCATATACAACACTGGACCAATTAACAGCATGTAAACGATAATCCCCGCGATTAACAGCCAAGAATTTAGTTTGAATGTTTCGAATAATTCGTTGACATGCGACCAGTGATTCGCTTTTCCGTAAGCGGGTTGCGAATAGTTTTGATAGGATGGATTTATGTTTATTTGTAGCGAATCTACTAATAAACGTCCATAGCCTGATAACTCTGTAAGTTGTGGGTCATGTAATGGATAAGCAACTTGCACGACATCTCCGCGCCCTATCGATTTTTTCGCAGCAAGCACAGTTTCGCCAATTTTTACAGTCGAAGTCGCACCTTGTACAGTACTTGCTTCCTGCACATCCACCGATGCATCGACAGAGCCTGTCTGGGTATATTGCTTAATGTCGTCTTGTAAAAGCGTGACGTCCTTGCCGGTAAATTGAAGCGGTAAATGCTCTTTAAACACCCCTGCGCCATTTTGTGCAAACGCATTAGAGGTAAACATTACCTGTCCGCCATGCTGCACCCATTGATACAATGCTTCTTGCTGCTTTTGCGATAAATCCTGTACAGCAATATCATCAAATACAATCGTATCGAGCATTTGCAGTGCACGGTAATCCTCAGCTAAATACGGACTATTTTTTTGCTCAACATATAAAATATCTAACTCTTCACTGAAAAACAGTTTGATGCGATCGATTTTTGAAACCTCATCTTTTCTCGTCGACACTACCATCATCATTTCTGCCATTGGATTGAATATACGCGGACTTACATAATGATCGCCCTCATAGTCAAGTTTTTTTCCTTTTTCAATGCCACCTTCATAAAAATGAAACATATCCTGAACCGTTTGCCCTGAATACATAAAACGGTCACTAAAGCCGTCTAAATAAATCGTAAAGGTTTTAGTTTCCCCCATAGCGATGTCAACTGGGTAGACAAGTGCAGAGCCTATATTATATTGGACCTCTGCATCTACGACCAAATCTCCCGAAAAAGCATCTCCGTTATTTGTAACAGTTAAATTTAATACAGTGGGCATGTCGATTTTTATACGGTTGTTAATACCAATTTCCGCATCCACATGTATCGCCGCCTTCGCCAATGCCTGTTTTGGCATATAAAGGCCAACCCCTATGAGTAATACACAAAATAATGCAACCAACCAATTCTTTTTCACGCCACCATCTCCTTGTTATGTATATCAATTAGTACGTAATTGATTTAATAAAGTTTCATATGTTCTGTTTTTTCAGAAAACTAACCCTTTTACTTTAGCATCATTTTCCATAAAAATGGTGGAAATTAAGAATATCTTAAGAAATTATTCAGAAAATAGCGTGCGGAATTAGAAGCATAATTTGGGGATGACAAAGTTTTATAAATATGATGGGTACTTTTTAATCTGATCCGTTGTGCTCGCTGCGGGGGAAGCGCGTTGACTAGCGTTAATTTTAAACTCATGTCCGTTGTACTGCGCTCCGGGGCAGGCTTTTCTGGGGGCTTGGCTCCAACTAACTTTTGATGCCTCTTACGGTGGCATCAAAAGTGGATTTTCCGCGCGCGCTTAATCCCCTAGAAGTCCGCCCCTCCACTCCGTACAACTCTATTCGTTGAAGCAGGCAAAGTTCCTTTTAAAATAGTGCTACTTATAATCAACGGTAATAAAAAAGAACCTTTTCAATAAATTACTATTCAACCAGCAGAGCATTGATTTAAGCAGATTCAATAAAAAAATCGTCACTTTTTCACCATCCGCCGCCTCGCGATAGCGCAAGCTGCTTAATTTGGTGTTCTTCACTTTACTTTATAACGAGGGAAAAATTATACGATTGGTGGGCCTTGCAAACGACAATAAAGGCAGCTGTCTGGCCGTAGCCCGCCACTCAATCAAGTAAAATTTTATTAGAAAAAGAGAATCCATTTCACGGTGTTTAGCACATAATGACGCTTGCTATGAAAATGAAAAAAGCAGCTAGGCGCTTACACCTAACTGCTTTTTTTTATTCTGTTTTTTCTACAAATGCGCGGACAATTGCGCCGTCATTATCTGTGTCAATGCGTAACGAACCATTTGAATAACGGTCCGCACGTGTTAAGTTCGTGACAGAAATCGATTCCTGTACACCTTTTTCTGTTTCAATCGTAAAGGTATTTCTAAAATTCACGACTAAAATTTTGAAAATACGATGTGGATTTGCTTTTAATTCTTTTAAAATCACAACGCCGCGTTTTGCTCGGTTGCCAAGCTCAATTTCACTTACAAGCATACGTTTCACTGCTCCGCGCTGTGTCACAATAATTAACTCTTGGTCTTGCTCAGGGTTTAATAGAACAACGCCTGCTAGCTCTTCGCCCTCTTTTACAAGCATCCCTTTCACACCGGCCGTTTTCACACCCGTTACAGGTAGATCATTCATCGGGAAGCGGATTGTGTAGCTTGTGTTCGTAGAAAGTAAGACTTCTTCGGTTTCTTTCACTAGACATACGTATATTAACTCGTCTTCAGGTTTTAAATTCATTGTCTTAATTGGCTTCGAATAACGCGTTACAACGTAATCTGCTAGCGCGGAACGCTTAATGAGGCCATTCTTCGTTGCAGTAAAGACAAACACATCTGGTTGTTCAAATGTATCAATGCCAATTACCTCAATGATTTCTTCGTTTTGATCAAGCGGCACAATACTTGAAATGTGCTGGCCTAAATCTTTCCAGCGAATATCTGGCAGTTCGTGAACCGGTTGATAAATGTAATTGCCCCGGTTTGTAAAGAGCAGCATGTGATGTTGCGTATTCGAATGTGCTTCGTATAACAGATAGTCCGATTCTTTCATCGCAAAATCCTTACCATTTGAAGCATTATGCGAACGAAGACTTGTACGTTTTACGTAGCCATCTTTCGTAACCGTCACAACAACCTCTTCACTTGGTACTAACACATCACGCGTTACTTTGATTTCCTCGATTTCGGCCTCAATTGTCGACATACGTGGTAGTGCAAAGCGTTTTTTAATGTCTGCTAGCTCGGTTTTAATAACACGAATCAATTTCTTTTCATCCTCTAAAATCGCCGTGAATTTCACAACTTCCTTGTTTAATTCATCTTGCTCTTCTTGAAGCTGCGTAATATCCGTATTCGTTAAACGATATAATTGTAAGCTCACAATCGCTTCCGCCTGTACTTCGGTAAATGCGAATTTCTCGATAATGTTGTCTTTTGCGTTGCGTTTATCTGTAGAAGCACGAATCGTTTCAATCACTTGATCTAAAACAGATAAAGCCTTCATTAAGCCTTCAACAATATGCAAGCGGTCTTCGGCACGCTTTAAATCAAATTTCGTACGACGACGCACGATTTCCTTTTGGTGATCGATATATGCATCGAGCATTAAAGGTAATGTCATCATCATTGGGCGACGATTATGAATCGCAATCATATTAAAGTTATACGACACTTGTAAATCCGTTGATTTTAATAAGAAATTTAGAATCCCTTGTGCTTGGATATCTTTTTTCAGCTCAATGACAATACGTAAGCCGTCACGATCTGATTCATCACGAATTTCTGAAATGCCGTCTAAACGACGATCGTTAACTCTTAGCTCGTCCATTTTACGAATCATATTTGCCTTATTCACTTCAAATGGAATTTCACTAATGACGATTTGTTCTTTGTTACCTTTTAACTGCTCGATTTCAGTACGTGAGCGCACGATAATTTTGCCTTTACCTGTTTCATACGCTTTTTTAATGCCATCAATACCTTGAATAATCCCACCTGTTGGGAAGTCAGGTCCTTTAATGACGGTCATTAATTCATCGACCGTGCAGTTTTTATTGTCTAAGCGCATTAATACTGCTTCCAGTGCTTCTTGTAGGTTATGCGGTGGAATATCCGTCGCATAACCAGCTGAAATCCCTGTTGCCCCGTTGACAAGTAAGTTCGGGAAACGCGATGGTAATACCGTTGGCTCCATGTCCTGATCATCAAAGTTCGGCACAAATTCAACCGTATTCTTATTTAAATCACGTAAAAGCTCACCTGCGATTGCAGATAAACGTGCCTCTGTATAACGCATCGCAGCAGGTGGGTCCCCGTCAACTGAACCGTTGTTCCCATGCATTTCAATTAGCATGTGACGGCTTTTCCAGTCCTGACTCATACGCACCATTGCTTCATACACCGATGTATCTCCGTGTGGATGGTAGTTACCAATTACGTTCCCGACTGTTTTCGCCGATTTACGGAATGGTTTCTCGTTTGTGTTGCCTTCGGTGAACATCGCAAATAAAATACGACGTTGTACCGGCTTTAGACCATCACGCGTATCTGGTAATGCACGGTCTTGAATAATATATTTTGAATAGCGACCAAAACGGTCACCCATTACTTCTTCTAGTGGTAAATCTTGAAATTTCTCTACAAAGCTCACTCTTCGTTAACCTCCTCATGCTGGATGAATTCATTTTCTAAAATGCTCGCATCCTCTTCCATGCCGAAGTTGACATTCTCTTCAATCCATTTACGGCGCGGTTCTACTTTATCTCCCATAAGTGTTGTCACACGGCGATCTGCGCGTGCACCGTCCTCAATTTTTACACGAATTAATGTACGTGTTTCCGGATTCATCGTTGTATCCCATAATTGGTCGGCGTTCATTTCACCAAGACCTTTATAGCGCTGCAACATGTAGCCTTTACCGATTTTTTTGATTGCGCCAGCTAATTCGTTTTCAGTCCAAGCATACTCAAGCACTTGCTTTTTACCTGCACCCTTTGACACTTTGTAAAGTGGTGGTAAGGCAATATACACTTTCCCCGCCTCGATTAATGGTTTCATATAACGATAAAAGAACGTTAACAGCAGTACCTGGATATGCGCACCATCTGTATCCGCATCGGTCATAATGACTACTTTGTCATAAGCCGCATCTTCTACAGAGAAATCTGCACCAACTCCAGCACCAATCGTATGAATAATGGTTGAAATTTCTTCGTTTTTCATAATGTCATGAAGCTTGGCTTTTTCAGTATTAATAACTTTCCCACGCAGTGGTAAAATCGCTTGGAACGTACGGTCACGCCCTTGTTTAGCTGAACCACCGGCAGAGTCACCCTCTACTAAATACAGCTCATTTTTAGCCGCATTTTTAGATTGTGCAGGTGTTAATTTACCTGATAATAATGTACTCGATTTTTTCTTTTTACCGTTACGTGCATCATCACGGGCTTTACGCGCAGCTTCACGCACCTGCTGGGCACGAATCGCTTTACGAACAAGTGAACCTGATAACTCTGCGTTTTCTTCAAGTACATACATCAGCTTTTCAGAAACGACTGTATCGACTGCAGAACGCGCTTCCGATGTACCAAGCTTGCCCTTTGTTTGCCCTTCAAATTGTAATAAATTTTCCGGAATACGTACGGATACTATTGCTGTTAAGCCTTCGCGAATGTCCGTACCATCTAGGTTTTTATCTTTTTCCTTTAGTAAACCGATTTTGCGTGCATATTCGTTAAACACACGTGTCATGGCAGCTTTCGCACCCGTTTCATGGGTACCACCGTCACGCGTACGTACGTTATTTACGAACGACAAAATCGTTTCAGAATAACCATCGTTAAACTGGAACGCAAACTCAACTTCCATTTCTTGCATTTCACCCTCAACATATTTAACCGGGTGCAATACATCTTTATCTTCGTTTAAGTACGAGACAAACGCCTCGATACCGCTTTCATAAAAGAATACTTCCTGCTTTCCTTCACCGCGTTCATCAATGAGCTCAATTTTTAAGCCCTTTAATAAAAACGCCGATTCTCGTAAACGTTCCGCAAGTGTATCGTAATTATATTTTGTTACAGAGAAAATCGTTGGATCCGGTAAGTAATGAACTAATGTCCCGTTTTCCTTCGTTTTTCCGATAATGTCAAGTGACGTCGCAGGCTTTCCACCGTTTTCAAAACGTTGCTTATACACTTGTCCTTCACGATAAATCGTTACTTCTAAAAACGTAGATAGCGCATTTACAACCGATGAACCAACACCGTGTAAACCACCACTTGTTTTATAGCCACCTTGACCGAACTTACCACCGGCATGTAGCACGGTGAAAATTACTTCAGGCGTTGGCTTCCCCATTTTATGCATTCCTGTAGGCATACCTCGACCGTAATCGCGTACGCTAATGCTGTTATCTTCATGAATTTTCACGATGATATGATTCCCAAATCCAGCAAGTGCTTCATCCACCGCATTATCGACAATTTCATACACTAAGTGGTGAAGACCTCGGCTATCAGTTGAACCAATATACATCCCTGGTCTTTTTCGTACGGCTTCTAAACCTTCTAATACTTGAATGGCATCTTCATTATAAGAAATACCAGTTTGGTTTTTTACCAAATGCAATCCCCTCCACAAATACAAACAAACGTTCTATTTCAACTTAATCGTAACGCCAAAAATACTACATGTCAATGTTCGACGTACACGTTTAAGCTTTGCAATGACTAATTGTATCATCAAAAATGTCCCTTTAAAAGCATATCCTCTAATACTTTTTCAGTAAATGTAACTTTTTTCCTTTAAATCTCATTTCATTCGGTCAATTGGCATACGCTAATAAAAAGTATTGTGTTCGTTTTCAAAGTGTTTTATTATCGATTACGCATGTTCGATTTGAATGCATTTTACAATACCTCTTTTCTTCTAACAGAAAACGGTGTAAAATAATCATTACATACTATTAGTACCAACTAATAATTCTGAATTTCGAAAGGAGCACAACAATTGATCAATGCTTTAATTATTATTTGTGCTTATTTAATCGGCTCGATTCCATCTGCTTTATGGATCGGCAAAATTTTTCACAAAACGGACATTCGCCAGCATGGTAGTGGCAACTTAGGAACGACAAACACATTTCGCGTATTAGGGAAAAAACCTGGTATTGCGGTACTTTTAATTGATATTTTTAAAGGGACAGCAGCAGTACTATTACCGTTATTACCAGTGTTCGGTGACAGTACTGTGCATCCACTAATTTTAGGGATTATTGCAGCAGTAGGTCACATGTTACCGATTTTCGCTAATTTCCGTGGTGGGAAAGCGGTAGCAACAAGTGCGGGGATTCTATTAGGATATAACTTACCGTTATTTTTAGTGTTATTAGCAGTATTCGTTGTTTCATTAAAACTAACAAAAATGGTCAGCTTAACATCCATGATTGCGGCAGCTACTGCACTTGTTTATGTAATTATTTACTGGATTGTTACAGGAGAATTCGCATTATTTATTTTAGTCGTATTCTTAGCGGGCTTTATTTTTTATCGCCACCGCGAGAACATTTCTCGTATTAAAAATGGTACTGAACCAAAAATTAAAGGTTTTTAAAAAGTATGCTGAAAGCGAAAAAACTTTCAGCATACTTTTTTTACGGCTATAATAAGAAAAGCGCTAAAGCGCCCTTTTAGCTGCGACAAGCACTGGAAGAAGGCTCATAGCGTGCTTGCCACGCGTAGAGAATTCTGAAGTGCCTCGAGCAGCTGGCGCTTTAGCCTAGACACTGTGACAATGTAAAATTTTATATTTTCTTATATAATCAGATTAGCAACAATTTTTGACATAATGAATTTTGAGGTGATTGGTATGGAAATTAAATTATCACAGCAAGCAATCGAGTGGTTCAAAGAAGAAATGGAAGCCGAATCAGGCGATTACATTCGTTTTTACGCCCGCTACGGAGGCTCTTCCCCATTTCATGAAGGCTTTTCACTTGGGATGAATCGGGAGCAGCCGCATGAAGTAGGCATTGAAACCGTCTCCCAGGACATTCACTTTTATATTGAAAAAGCCGATGAATGGTTTTTTAATGACCATCATTTAATCGTCGATATCGATACAAGCAATGATGAACTAATTTATAGCTACGAGAAATAGTTTAAATTTTTTAAATATATTGTAATTCCTAATTTGGCCCTTTCCATCGTTATAATAGAAAAAGTTGAATTTATACGAACGATGAGGGATTACAATTGAACGTGAAACAAGGATTTTATTGGCGCTGCGTATTTTTTATTACCGGCATAATTATTTTATCACTCGGTCTGGCATTAACAATTAAAGGACAAGTTTTAGGTGTTGGCTCATGGGACGTGCTGCACTTAGGGTTGCAAATGAATTTCGGCTTAACTGTTGGAACCTGGTCAATTATTTTAGGCCTAATCATTTTAGCGATTGATGGCATTTTTTCAAAGCGTTTGCCTAAAATCGGGACGTATTTAGATATGTTTTTAACAGGGATTTTTGTGGATATCTTTTTATACGTACTACCCGATTTACACAATATCACCGAGCAATCATTAGCATTTGTTGTCGGTGTCATCTTACTCGGCTTTGGATGCGGGATGTATATGGTCGCGAACTTAGGCGTTGGTCCTCGTGACACACTTATGTTACTGCTCGTACACCGCTTAGGCTGGAGCGTCAATCGCGCACGTACCACGATGGAAGTATCCGTAGCGGTCATCGGCTTTGTTTTAGGTGGTCCAGTGGGCTTAGGTACGGTGTTTATGGCTTTTGGTTTAGGTCCTGTCGTACAATGGGCACTGAAATTAAACGAAAAGCTCTTTTTCCGCGCTTCTGGTACGGAAAGTGCCGTTATATAAAATTACGAGAAAGCAGACAAATACGTTTGCTTTCTTTTTTATTTATACTTATTTTTATGGTAATATTTGCAAATCACTTTCACTTCCATCTAAAAACAGGCATAGTTAGTATTGGGGGTGCGAAGATGATACATATTGAAAATATTAAATTATACCGCAACGAAAAACTGATTTTAGACAATTTAAACTGGCACGTCGAAAAAAATCAACATTGGGCAATTTTAGGGTTAAATGGCTCTGGGAAAACAACCTTGTTGAAAGTCATTAACGGCTATATTTGGCCAAATGAAGGTTCTGTACAGGTTTTAGGGGAAACGTACGGAAAAACGTATATTCCAAAATTACGCAGTCGTATCGGTTGGGTAAGCAATGCGATGATTGACAATTTTAACTGGCAGGACAATGCCATTGAAATCGTGCTTAGCGGCAAATTTGGGGCACTTCGTTTATTTGAAGATGTAACGAATGAGGAAATCGATCAAGCCTTGCACATTATGAAGCATTTTAACTGTGGTGATTTGGCCAATAAGCCATTTGAGTATTTATCACAGGGGGAACGTCAGCGTGTACAGATTTCTCGTGCATTAATGGCCGAACCCGAAATTTTAATTTTAGATGAACCATGTGGCGGCTTAGATTTAATTGAACGCGAAAATTTACTACAAACGATTGAGCAAATTGTTGGTCGTGAAAACTGCCCAACACTGATTTACGTGACACATCATGTTGAAGAAATTTTGCCCTGTATTAATCATGTATTATTGATGAAGGACGGTCAGGACGCGGCTTCTGGTCTGCGCGAAGAAATCTTAACGGAAGCTGTATTAAGTGAGTTTTTCGAACGTGAAGTGAGCCTGCAATTTGAGCGTGACCGCGCTTGGCTTGCGGTAAAATAACGGTTTAAAATAAAATCGCACTCAGACGATTTGGATGGGTAAAGACCTTATTAAAGGTCATTTCGATTCGTCTGAGGCGCGAATTACAAATGTAATAAACAGGTAAAAAACGTCTGAAAATCTCGCTTTCCAGACGCTTTATTAATGTTAAGGAAATTATAGATTCTCGCATTGTAGATAACTTTATATAAAATTTATCCTACGTCTAGGCTAATGCGCCAGCCCCTCGAGCTTTTCGATCCCGCCGTCGAAAGTGATGAAGCGTTTACTTTCTAGTCGGGTCCTCCAAAGCTGGTCGGGGCTTAAAGGGCACTTTAGCGCTTTTGTTCTTAAATATGAAACTCAATCGTCTCATCAACATAATGCCAATCATATGGTGTTTCTTGGTATACATAGTAGTTCAACCAGTTGTAGAACAATAAATGCGAATGAGCACGCCAAATATTTTTCGGCGTTTTTCCTGGATCATTATCTGGGAAGTAGTTAATCGGTAGCTCTGTATTTTCAGGGTCCTTTTCGAGATCACGGAAATATTCGTCAGACAGCGTTGTCGCATCATACTCGAGATGACCTGTAATCATAATGTGCTTGTTATTTTTCGACTGTGCGATAAATACACCTGCCTCATCTGAATAGCTCAGTAAGCGTAAATCTGGATGCGCACGTACTTCGTCTATCGACACCGATGTATGGCGTGAATGCGGTGCTACGTATTCATCACTAAAGCCGCGCACTAAATCCACCGTTAAATCGGTAATGACATGCGAATACACACCGGAGCATTTTTTCGGCAATTCAAATTTCCCGATGCCAAAGTGATGATAAAGTGCAGCTTGCGCACCCCAACAAATATACATAATCGAGGTAACATTTTTGTCGGCCCAGTCCATGATTTTTGTGATTTCTTGCCAATAACCAACGTCTTCAAATTCCATTTTTTCAACAGGTGCACCGGTAATAATAAGTCCATCATAGCGGCGGTGCTGCACTTCATCAAATGTTTGATAGAACGTATCTAAATGTGATTTTGATACATTTTTTGATTCGTATGAAGCTGTATTTAAAAATGTAACATCTACTTGAAGAGGTGTATTCCCTAGTAATCGTAATAACTGTAGCTCCGTTTTCTCTTTTTCCGGCATTAAGTTAAATACTAAAATGTTTAGTGGTCGGATTTGCTGTGTTTTCGCGCGGTCCTCTTCCATCACGAAAATTTTCTCTTTTTTAAGTAGCTCGCCAGCCGGTAAACTTTTTGGAATATTAATTGGCATCGCTGTGTTCCCCCTAATTGTTCTTCAATTTATCCAAATCAAAAAGCCTCACATTTCCAGCGTAAACAGAAATGAGAGGCTTTTACCCGAACTTATCTGCCAAGGATTGCTCCTTGCTGGAATTAGCACCTTTCTAACTAAGTTAGAGGTTGCTGAAACATCGCCGGGCCAAGTCCCTCCGTTTCTCTTGATAAGACTATTAAATTTTTATTAGTGTAACACGCGTGTGTGAATTTTGCAATAATTCTCACAAATTATTTATTTTTCTCCATTTCAAACAACGATGCTTCTAGCTTTGAATCCCAAGCCCCTGTGAGTGTATTATAAACACGCGCAAATTGGCGATCTTCCTTTGCATTATTCACAATAAAGCAAACAACTGGAACATCATTAATTTGCACAGACTCAGAGCTTACAATACTCGTAATAAATTGTGGTACTTCATCCTCAGCTACTGGCTGCGCCGCTAGTTGTTGCTGGATATAATCAATCAACATAGATTCTTCAATTTCTTTGATGTCCTCTGATTCTACACTCGGAAAGCTCTCAGGGAATTGTTCGAGCTCTTCAAACTGCTCTAAATCCCCGTCTAACAACATTTCATGTACGGGACTATACTGTACAAAATAGCTTGTTTCCTCGAGCTCCTCCTCAAAAATGCCACTTTCGAGTTGTGCCTTCCCTTTAGCTGTTAAGGAGAACGTTTCCTCTTTTTGAATCATGCCAAGGTGCAGCATTTTATTCGTTAAGTCATGAATAAACAACGGCTCTACGAGTAAAATGTCCGCAAGTAGCTCGGCATTTTTAAGTTTTGCTTTGTTGAATGATAAAAGCATCATTTTCATTAAAATATCCATCGCGTTACGCATCACTGGATGATATTTTACTTCAAGCGTGTGCACGGGGATGGCATAATTCATTTGCTTTTCAATCGAGATGCCATCTTGCTGTAAAATTTGCTGCTGTAAGCTTTCTGTTAAGCGTTGTAAATCCATCAGTATCTCCTTTATACGGCAAAGTATCCGTCTTGCTGTTTCACGGTTTCGAGGACATGGCCATACATGTTGCGTACATTCTCATGTTTCGGACGCTTTGTGAACATGTCACTGCTGCCAATCATGATCAGTAGTTCACGTGCACGCGACAACGCAACATTTAGACGTCGATAATCCTTCGCAAAGCCGATATCGCCGCGCTCATTGTCATGATTACGCACCATACTTACCATAATGACGTCCATCTCCATCCCTTGGAATTTATCGACGGAACCCGTGCGGATGTGGAGGTGCGGCACATGTAATTCCTGCTCAATCAAACGGTTAATCCGCTTCACCTGCTCGGCATAAAACGAAATGACCCCAACTGATTTTTGTGCATCTTCCGCGATGAGTCCATCAGCTTTTGCCTGTGCCGTGGCATCGTTCATCTCAATCAATTGTTCTTTAATTTGCGCAAGTTCGGCCTCGTTAAATAAACTTGAGCCTTCCTTCATACGCTGTTCAAAGTTTACTTTGTCATTTTTAATATCAAGCCACATTAAATGACGTTTGCGTGTAATTTTCGATGTTGTTAAGTAATGGTCACGCACCGCATCGGAATCCTCTAGACCGCACGCAAGACGCTCGGTTTCCTGCTCATAAAACGGCGTGATTGTCTGCATAATGTTCTCGTGCATACGGTATTGCAGCGCGAGCATCGTTTTATTTTGCGCAGGTAAGTTATGATAAAGTCGCTCAAATAGCGATTCTTCGAGTAATTTTTCAAGCTCACGTTTTTGTTCAAACGTAGTACTTTCCTTCACGACTTGTTCAAGTGTTTCCTCAAAGGTTGCATCTCCAACGAGCGGGGGCAGCTGGTGATGATCCCCAACAAGAATAATTTTCGCACCTTTTAGCATTGGTAATAACAGTTCTGGTGGCGTCGCTTTTGATACCTCATCAATGATCACGACGTCAAACGTTGGATAGTTGTCCATAAATTCTTTATTTGCTGATGCGACACACGTTGTACCGATTACGTTCGCATGCTTAACATATAATTTCCGAATTTCATCTAAGTCATGTGCGTTCGCGTCTTTTAGTAGACCGTGCCACTCGTTTTGTAGCTCGGCCGTTACTGGTAACAGGTCGATTTTGACTTGCAGTGTGGCAATCTCGGCTTGTAAACGCTCGATTTCTGCATTGACTTCAATAATCGCTTGTTCAGGGTTCATCTTCGTTAATTGCTCAAGTTCTGTGCGACGTTTTTCAAGCTGTACGCCTTCACTATTAATTTCTTTAAAGCGTGCTGTTAATTCATCAACGGTTGTTGTACCAAGTGTGATTTGCTCGTTTAACAGGGTTAGCTCTTGGGACTTTTTCTCAAACTGACTGTCTACCTTTTCACGGTTTTGGCGCTGTGTTTCGATTTTCATTTGCTCTAACTCGTTTGTTGCGATGGCTTCTTGTAATTCAGAAAGCGGTTGCGTGATTTCAAGTGAATCATCTAAGCGCTGTTGCAGGGCTTGCATTTGATTCGTATATGTTGCGGCCTCTGTTTGTAGCTTTGTGATTAAATCCACTTTCACATCATTTTGCTCTTTAAATTGTAAAATGATTTCTTCTTTTAACTTCTCAAAAATGAGCATCGTTTCTCGTATAGCGTCCATATACTTTGCGTTTAGCTGCTCTAGATATTGCATACGCAGATGAATGCCCTGAATCGAGCGCACACCGTTTTGCGCATTCACTTTACGCTCGGCAAAGGCGCGGCTTAGCTTTGTTAAAAATTCTTGGACTTCCTCGAGTGAATACTTATGATTCATCGGTAGCTCCTCGGCATTCACATGGATAGCGAGCGCGGTTTCACTGTATTTAAGTGCTTTTTCGAGGCGCTCCTTCACCTCTTTAATCGGCTTATACTGCTCCATTTGAGGCTGGATTCGGTCAAGCGCGGTAAGGAGACGATCCATCGCATAATTGCGGCGAATATCATATTGCTGCATGAAGTCTTCGATTTGATAGACCTTTTTAAGTGACGTGATTTTGTCAATTAACGGATTGACATCGGATGTTTCATTGGCACGCTGGATTTTTGCTTCAACTGCTTGCTTTCGTGCATTAAATTGCTCGAATTGTGTGCGGAGCTGGCTTTGTTCGATATGCAGCTTTACTGTCGTTTCTTCTGTTTTCAGCTGTTGTTCTTTTTCTTCTAGAGCTTCAAGCGTTAAACTTTCTTCGCGCTGCTGCTCAAAGCTTGCGACTGCTTGTGCCACCGTCTCTTGTGTTTGCTTAAGTTGTTCGAGCTTTTGTTCATTGTCTTCAAGCTCTTTTTTACATTCCGACAGTTGTTTTTTTAACGTATTGATTTTTTCCGCTAGTACATGAAGCTCAGCTTTTGCGGCTTCTTTTTCTTTGATTTGTAATTCAAGTTGGAGCTGCTTTTCTTCAAGCGCTGTAATTTCGGCAGTTGCGACATCAATTTCAGCTGTTAGTAGCTGTTCTTTTTCGGTATGAAGCGAAATTTCATGGCCAATCGCTTCAAACGTCTGCTGTTGCCAATAGCTTGCGACGTTTTCCTCAATGAATTTTTTACCCTCTTCTTCAATGCTCTCTGTACGTCCATACCGCAAGATGCGAATATCTTTGTTTGATAATAGGCGACTGAGTGCATTGTCGACCGCTAAGTTGGACTGCGAGGCAACCAGAGTTTTAAGACCCGATTTTGCGTTTTGATAGCAAATTTCCGAAATAACCGTCGTTTTCCCGGTACCGGGTGGGCCTTGGATGACGTACAGGTCCTCTGCACTCATCGCACCTTCAACAGCCTGCTGTTGATAAGGGTTTAAACGATTATGAAAGTCGAGTGCTACTCCAGCTTTTCGCTCTGCAATCTTTGGCTTGTCTTCAAAAAGGATCGTTTCTAAATTGGCATTGGCCGCTAAGCCTTCTTTTAAGCGTTCAAAGCCCTTTAATAAGCGCTTTAGCTGTGATTTTGTCGCCGCATTTGAAAATTCGATGTCCTCGGATTGAAACTCCAGATTATTACGTCGTGCAAGATTGCTGAAATATGGTTTTAATGCGATTTCTACGGTGTTTTCATTCCGACGAACCTTCGCCACATCGCCGATTTCCTGAATATGCCCTCGTAATCGTGCACTCAAGCCTTCTAGCTGCTTCCACTGTTTTTTATCTAGATTCGAAATGCGGAATACCGCGTGGCTAAAGTCGGCATCATAGGTCACAGATGAAAAACGCGCATGAATGTCTTCGATGTCCGCGTTTTTATTAAGTACCTTCAAGTAGCCTTCCCAGCTTGAAATTCGCTTATTTACATAGTCAAAGCGTTCCTGCGCAATCGGTAGTTCATCAAGTGCTTGTAAGAACGCTTCGTTATATGTATGGCCGCTTATACGGGATGCTACAAAATGCAGCTTCATTGTTGCGCGGCGGTTTGTGACAACCGGTGTACCTTTACCGCGTGTACGGAAGCTTTTCGCGACAAGTCCGTTTTTCTTATCAAACACGCAGTCCATAATGACCACGCGCTCGTCAAATTTGTTTTTTAATTTTAAGTTTTTTTCATTATCGAAATAAAGTGTCACATGAAACTGTTCATCTTCCACTGAAACCTTTTCAATCGCAACAATGAAATATTGCTGTAAATTAAAAAAGGCGTGTTCATCTGAAACATGCTCCTTCATCGCTTCACGCGCGGTATTCGTAAGTAAAATGTGACATCTCGTTTGCACAGTTGCGATCGCTTTTGGCGCCATGAACACAACCTCCTTGTTGTTTAGTCATAACGTTCATTATATCAACTTTCGCGCGTTCAAGAAAGCAAAAATGCCCTGTTTACATGAAACAGAGCATTCGGATTAATTTTGGTTTTTTGCTGCTTCCGCATATTTCGCATCCCAGGCCGGGTCCACTTTTTTCAATGATACCGGACGGAAGTTTTCTTTTTTTACTAAAATATGAATCGACTTCGCTGTCACTGCAACCGTGCCGTCTTCATGTAAAATCTCATAGCCATATGTAGTACGTAATTTTGTGTGCTCTTCAATCCAAGTGCGCACCGTTGCTGTTTGCCCGTAACGCATCGCAGCCTTGTACTGAATCGAAAAATCCATAACCGGCGATAAATAGCCAGCTTCCTCTAGCTCAGCATAGTTAAAGCCTAGATCCTTTACAATTTGCGTACGCCCAAGCTCTGCCCAAATTAAATAATTTGCATGGTACACAACACCCATTTGATCGGTTTCGGCGTAGCGGATTTCTACTTGTGTTTCTGAAATAAACATTGATTTCACCTCTAAAGACATTATAGCGCTAAAATTGTTTGGCGGTAAGGGCAATTTCATTATAAACAGGCGCATAGCTACATATATTAATGTCTTTGGTTTATTCTCACGGAAATTATCGTTATTCGAAAAAATCCCAAGTTTAACGCATGCCGTTGATCATGTAGCACAACTACAATTACTGAAAACCCTCTTTTTAGCTCAAATTAAAGCTTAAAAAATGTACGTGATGAAGTTCTCTTTTGAAGATGTTCATTTTTGATAATGTAATATATCATACACAGAAAAAAATGAGCCTTTGTCTTATATGACATGGCTCATTTTTCATTTATCTAAATTTACCTAATAACACTTATTCCTCAATAACATCAATTAAGTCCGTATAAATGGCAACAAAATAGGTTTCTAATAACCCTCTTAACGTATCATTCATGTTATAATACTCGGCTGTTGCTTTTTCATTGATCCCATAAAATGCATCTTCCTCAATTTCATCATTTTCTAGGGCATTGTACAAGCTCCACAACTTTTTGCAATACTGTTTCTCAATCCTTGCATAATCGTGCGCACCGATTTCTTCCAAGATTCCAGATAGTTTATTCAAATAGTTATCAATTCCCAGCTCGTTAATTTCCCGTTCATACCATCTAAATAAACTTTCGTGACCGCCACTTTCCATTTCAGAATAGTAGTGATAGACAATTACTGCTTGATTTAACGGATTCTCTTCGGGTGATAAATGCGCCTCACTTAATACCATCATGACAGCATTGACGATATCGTTTTTAGTCATTAACTCTTTTCTTTTCATTTTTGATTTCATAGCAGACACTCCCATTCAGCTTTCACTATTTAACTGTAGAATAAATTAGCTCCCCAGTGTCAGAAAATGCTCTAATATTAATCGGCATAACAAGCTTTCCGCTTGATTTAGCGAAGAAAAAATGCGCTTCGCCTGTATGAATGATCAAAGCCTCTTTAAAAGAATTTTTCTCAGTTTCTACTTCTATTTTCTTTATAGTTGGATTCAAAATTTGCCCGAAGTAGTACGAATATTTGTCTTCATTTGAACGTCCACTCCACGTAAATTCCTTATCTTGTGGTGCAGGATAAGACGTAGATGCCAATGTCCGTTCCTTACCAAGCTCATCTTTTATTTTCCAAAACCCCAACCAATTTTGTTCTAATCTAGCAATCATTATTGAATGCGTATTTTTAAAAATAGTTAACCATTCCCCGTCTATTTCGCTTACTAAATACACTTCTTCGGTTGCTGGTGACCAGTTTTTTGTTGCGTTCAATATGGCATCTTTAGTGGGCGATTGCTGGTGATTATAAAATAGAAACCCCGTCAAACCTATCGCAATTAAGGCGAGCCAAAGCAAATTTTTTTTCATTGTTTCTTCTCCCTTCTAACTAAGGTTCCATAGCTCTATACGCCCTAAGTTTTATAGTTAAAATTAGAATAAAATCCAATATAATGAATTATACAGTCTACTTGATGGAACTGCAAAACCCCCTAAATCAAACCAAATGGAAATGTCCGAATAGTTTAGTCGGCTTCATTACATTTGGTAGAGCATAGAAGAAGCAGAACATTGCATGGAAATTTACAAAAACGAGTGTAATAGCATGACGGAAGATGAAGATGAAGATTCAAATGCTAGATGAATGCTTACCAAAACGGCACTGGCAACTGGCGTGCAAAAGAAGCGGACGGAAAGCATAAATATGTTTTCTAAATAATATAAAAATTTTTTGAACGAAATGAAGAAACGCTGCGTCTAATGAAGGAAGGAGGCGAAATGGATGGAATTTGAAATCGTGCAGCGTGCAATTCGTGGGGATCATCAAGCGATACTTTCACTTATTGAAATGGATGAAGATATTTTATATCGCATGGCTTTTACATATATGAAAAATGAACAAGACTCTTTAGACGTAATGCAGGAGCTTATTTACAAGGCACTTAAAAAAATGCATACCGTTCAACAGCACGAATATGCCAGAACATGGCTCGTGCGCGTCTTAATCAATTGTTGTAAAGACCATTTACGAAAACGCCAACCAACAGTTCCAATTGAGGAACATCACCTATCTGAATGGGTCATCTATTCAGATATGGAGAGATTATTGGAACATTTGTCCTTGTCGGAGCAGCAACTTATCTATATGAAATATTTTCAGCAACTAAAAAACAAAGAAATTGCTGAGCTAAATCAAATCCCTGAGGGTACTGTAAAGTCTAAGCTTCATCACATACTAAAGAAGCTTAGAAACTTCGCTAGAGAAAAGGAGGACTGGCTATGAGTAAACTACCGATTGACGTCCCAAAGGAGAAACTCCAACAAGTTCGAATGGATACTTTACGTAGAGTTCAGCGAGAAAAAAGAACAACGAAGCGCATTGTTTCGATATCGATTGTCTCTTTGTTTTGCCTAAGCCTATTATTTTCAATTCGCGTTTCTCCTACTATTGCTAGTCATGTCGCAAAAATACCCGGCTTTCATGCACTTGTATCAGCTGTTGCAATCGATAATGGGATAAAGGACATTGTTGACAATGAATACTATGAAGAGATTAATGTGATGAAGTCAAAAAATGGCCTATCGCTCACATTGCAAGGCGTGATTGCAGATCATTCGGGATTTGTACTTTTCTATGACGCCGATGCCTCATTTGATATCTCGAAATTAAACTTGGAGGAAGTTCAATTGTTCCAAGGGGACGATGAAATGGAATGCGGCTGTACATTTGTCATAAATGCAGATAATCAAACACACATTTCTTCTTTAGTAGAATATAATTTTTCAGAGCCGGTAGCTTATACTTCAAAGGATTTTAAAGCTGTTTTTCATTTTAATGAAAAAGATAAGGGAAATATTGAAATTAAGATACCATTTACACTACAAAATGAACTTGCAAAGGAAAAAATCATTACTGTGAATCGTACTATAAATGTCGATGGTCAGAAATTTACGATTACGCAAATTCGCCGTTCTCCATTAAAAGTTGCACTCGATATTGAAGTAGACGAAGAAAATACAATGCAAATTTTATCGCTAGATGATATTGCAGTCATGACGGAAAGTGGTGAGCGGAGAGATAGTATTATAAATGGCATTTCAACACACGGAAATATTCGCGACGGCAAATATACGCTATATTTGCAAAGTAATTATTTCGATGATCCAGAGTCGCTCACGATTATAATTGGAGCTGTTCAAGCTGTTCCAAAGGGAGAGGATTTTATCGAAGTTGATTTTGGTGCAGAAGAAGTAATCGCGAAACCCCACTATTTCGATTGGGACATTACCGTAAAGCAACAAGGTGTATCAGTTGCAGTAGATAAAGGGGATAATCAAGGTAGACTGTTAATGCTACATGATGCTGTAAAAGAAGATGGTACGACGTTAGAACATACAGGTTCCTTGGTTTCACGAGATGAGCAGTACGTAGTTGAGACGACACAATTTCAAGATTATGATGGCAAAGCAAAAATATTTTTAAACTATTACTTCAATCCTATTGGAAAAAATATAGAACTGAATATTCCATTGCAATAAAGCACAGAAGCTAATTTTGCTAGCCAAAGGAAAATATTTTTCTTTGGCTGTAACCTGAAATTCGCCAACATACAAGCACTACTTTCATATTGAATCGATGTTCAAGTTTCATCCCTCAACATCTGATTCTATTATCTTTTTTTCAATCGCCGTGCATTTTTGGATCGCCCAGTTGTAATGATCCACTGTGTTTGCAGCAAAATAACTATACAGATTACTTGTTTTTGTCCACTTGTACATTTTTTTCGTCATGATCTCATCATATGTATGCATTTCAATTAATTTCACTATACGCTGATGGCTTAGTTTTACTCGTTTCATCGCTTGAGTTAACGTTACATCTTGATAATTAATCCAAATTTGGTAATTTAATTTTTGTAACGTGCGCCATTGATAACCTGGTGCGGGCATAGAAGGCGTATCACCACTCATCCCTTCTTTATACCATCTTTCAAGCATCGCATGCCATTCGTATAGATGCATTAGTACGTCGCGAAAGTTTCTATCACGCGATTCTATTTCTACGGTAAGTTTTCGTTTGCGTGTTGGAACGCTATCAATAATTGTGAAAATTTGTTCAAAGCTTTCCTGAATTTCTGCTAAAAAATGCTCCTTAGAATGAATTGTCGTCATCGTTCGTCTCCTTGTCTATCATATAATAAAAGCAATTTTTAAATTTTGGCTAATAAAGTTCACAGTCTTTCGGCAACACGATCAACTGCTGTAAAAGTAATTTCCGCGCATGCTCAAAGGTTTGATATTCCTGAAAAAAATAAGGATAGTGCTCTATTTGGCCCTCTAGAAATTCATATTGGTCATAGAATTCAAAAAAGGATTTAAACAGCATGTCAAATTGTCCTTGGGGAATTTCGTCTTCTGCATCCATCGATACATAGCTAAGCGTTCCAGCGATATTGGCACAGTAATAACGAAAATCTTCATAAAAGTCCACATCACCAGGAAGATTTAAAAATTCTATTCTAAAATCTACCTCTATTTTTTGAATGTCCCGAGTTGGAAACGGCCTTTTTAACTCGGGTTCAATTGTGATTAATTGTTGAAAAATCTTATCCATCGTTTCCTCCCTCTCCAAGTAAAGCAAGTCTCCTAAAATCCTTTCAAAATATGGACTTAACGAGCAATTAATATGGATGAGATTACCTTAAAATCCTATATAATGAATTATACAGTCTGTATGGTGGACCTGCAAAGCGCCTTAAATGGAAAAATGAAATGGAATTTGTCAAAATAGTGGAGGGACATCATTGAAATCTTTTGCAAAAAAGACTCGATTATATTAACCGAGTCCTTTTCGTGTATTGCATGTATGTTATTCACCAACTAAGCCGTCATTATCCGCATCGTGCATAAATGGATATAGCCAGTGGTCACGCGTAATTGGCATACTATAACCAGCCACTTTTGCTTCTTTAATCGTTACCTGTCCATTTCCATTTGTATCGACACTTGCTAGGTCGCCACCTGCATTTGATTTAGCAGGTTTATTCGAAGAACTTGTTGTTAAGCCTTTTGATTTGTTGACTTCGTCTGGATTGACATTATCATAGCTATCGACAACTCGATTGCCTTTGATTGTATAGCTATACTGATAATGTGATGGGATTTGTGTTTTAGTGTCCGGATAAGAAATAATGGCTTCAAAATTCATCGCGCCTTTAGCATTACGAATGGCGTCCTCCATATATGCTTGGTCACCATGTCGGTTCAGCGTACTATCTTGAGGCGTAATGTTATAGGCATTCGACACACCACCTAATGAATCTGCAATAACATGCCCCTCATCTAAGGTAGAGCTTTCTACGCCAGGCACCTTCGCCTCATCTCTGAAATATCGCCCTGTCGATAATACGGGTTCATTACGATCATCTTGTAAAATGATTTCGTCCGCAATGACACGTACCAGTTGGCCGTATTCGTTCGTAAAGGCCCAATACTCTCGGTCGCCGAATCCAATGTCAACGACTACATTTGCCTTGCGGTAACCTGATAAATCCCCACCATCGACTTCGATTAATTTGTAGCCATCAAATTGCTCTTTGTGATTTGTTGCTGGTGTTTCTTTCACAGAATTTTCGACTTCTTCTGAAGAAGGTGCTTCTTGTGCCGTTGTCTGCGTACTATTGTCTACCACTGTTTCTAGTGGTTCTGCCACCGTTTCTAACATGTCTTCATCGACTGCTACTTCGGTACATCCAGCCAGAAAAATAACGGTAAAAAGCAAAAGTAAATAATTTGTTTTCATATAAAATGCTCCTAAAATCTCGTTTGATTGTTCATGAATAACAGCGCCTATCGATCAGGTTCGTTATGAATCAACTTCTATTAGTATATACATTGTTAGTCGATTACAGGTTCCAATCGCAAGAAAGGCATTTTTTCTTACATGAACCATGAAAATCAACCGAAAATGAAGCGCGTTTCACATGGTTTAACCGTCAAAAGAAAAATGCAGAAACACTAAAATCTCAGTGCTTCTGCATATTTTACTTAGCGACGCGAAGGAATGCTACCCCGCGCCAATTTAGTTATTAATATATTTTTCAAAAACCTCGCCAAAATCTTTTCGTTTGTATTCGTCTTTATTGGCCTCTAACCATCCAGCCGCAAAGCGTGTAATGTCTTCAAACGACTGCGCGGGCGTTGCATTTTGGCTGCTCGTGCGGCCAAGTGCCTGCGCGGCAAGTGTTAGCCCTTCTTTTGCGTAATCCAATTTCGTCGCATTCGATTTTTGCTCCAGTGAAATTGCGTGTAATGCTTTGTATAAATCTTTAATTTCATTAATAAAGCGTTTATGAATGTCGATTGACTGTGGTACGTTATTTATCGTGAATTTAATTTCAACGTCTAAATCGATTGTCCCTGCTGTTTCAAGCAGCACATCCGAAATGACACTATACTCATAATCATACCGGCGTAGCATCCTTTTTTTGCTCATCGCATTTGCCCCGTCAACATGAATTAATCCTAAATTTGTAAAGCAATATTCGTCGGCCTTCGTTTTAATGAGGAAATAAATCTTTTCACTTTTTTCATTAAAAATAAAATCGTCCGAATCCGTTTTATCAAAATCCTCGCGTGGGACAACAACCCCAATATCTGATAGACCTAGCGCATCTGCCGCCATTTTTTTGAACATACAAATTCCTCCTCCATATCCTATCTAACTTTATTTTGCATTATTTACGGAACTTTGGCAAAATATTTAACAAACCGTTTTGGTTTTTTTCTGGAAAAATAAAAAGGTTTCTGACTCTCTTCCATCGAACTTAGTTATGGTGAAGTTTGTTTGGAGGTTTTGCACTTTATAGAACTAGCAGTACTCAGCATTTTATGGTACATCAATTTATTGCATTATCATCGGCTCAAACTTAGAGAAAATGTTTAAAAAATCCCTTAAAAATGAAGATTTTATAGTAAAATATTGGTTGACAGGCGCATTCACTTTAATGATAACTTCACTTGTTGTAAACATCTTTTCTACTTTATAAAAATTTCTTAACGGAGTGATAGATTGTACACAAAAACTGAAATTTTTAATGATATTGTTTCAATTTTAAATAAAGACTATGCTGGCTACGAAGACAAAAAGAAATATAATCATCCGAAGCGTTATACAGTGACAAACAACATGGATGATGAAAAGTTTACACAAACGATTCAAGAATATTTATATGATTTTAAAGATGGTCACCTGTCTTTTAGAAATAAAAAAAGTAATATTCCTTTTCGAGGCTTTCGCGTACGTCGCTATGAAGACGCGCTATACGTGACAGAAATTTTAGGAGAGCAGCACTTACAAGTTGGCGATAAAATTACTGCGATTAACGGTGACTCGATTAACCTTGCTGCTTCCCGTTACTCTACATATTTACAAGACGACGTATACGAGCGCCAAACGTGGAATAACCTGCTTCCATTTGTCGAACATATTGAATATGAGCGAGATGGTGAACTGTATGAACTCGAGTTATCGCAATATAATCGACCTGCTTATACGCCGGAATATGATTTAAAGCAGCTTGATGAAAACACGGTTTATATTAAGCTAACAGACTTTGGCCAAAGTGAACCGATTCAAAAAATGGTGGAAGAGCATGAAGCACTTTTAAACTCGATTCAAAACATCATATTTGATGTACGGGTCAACTACGGTGGCAACGATCTTTTTTACTTCCCGCTTGTCGGCTATACAGTGAATGAAACGGTACGTGCTTCACAAATTGTCCAGCCCGATGAAGCAATATATACAAACTATACGGCCAACAACTGTGATCTTTGGACTGAATCATTATCAGATTACTTAAAACAGCCACTTGATAAAGCAACTAGAGCTTTTCTTGAGAAGGAAATTGAAAAGTTTAAAACAAATTACGGCATTGGCATGAAAAAAGTAGAAGACAATGAGGATTTTGTTTTTGAGCCTAAAGGAAATGCTCAAAAAGTGTTTATTCTTTCAGATGTAACATGTGGAAGCTCTGGTGAAACATTTATTAAAAACTTAAAGCATTCACCAAAAGTAAAAGTAATTGGCCGTTCTACAATGGGCATTCTTGATTACTTCAATGTCACAACGAAGGATTACGGCAATTATGTATTCGGCTATAGCATTTCAAAAATGTACGAAAAATATCATAACAATGCAACTGGGACATTGCCACATATTCATATTCCTTGGACGCCACAACATTTAGTGGCGGACGTCGATTTAAATTACGTACTAAGTTTATGTGAGAACGCATTACCTGATGAAAGCTTTTCACCAAGAGAATTGATCGATGTCCAGATGGAAATGCAAACATTCGATATGAGTAAATCGGACACGTGGACAGATGAACAATGGGCGATATGGCGCGGTGATGAGTATATGTATGATGAGGTAGGCATTAAGCTTTTACTTCTAGATGATCAAGATTTCTTTATAAAAATTATGGGAATCAGTCATAATGAGATAACCGACGCGATGAACTTTAATTTTGATGTTGTAAATAAGCTCAACCATCCAATTGCTCTTCAATTTGTTGAATGGAAAATAGAAGGAAAAACGTTTGATTTGTCTCACGAGCCTTTCATTATCGTTGATGCAAACAGTGACGTTCCTCGTTTCCGTAAAAACATTATGCGCTCTTATAAAGACGAATGGCAGCATACAGCTATTACGGTTAACATTTTACATGCAAATACTTTTGTATCTATAAGAACATTACAATTCAATATTCAAAAAGTATATATACAAATATTTTAAAAGTACTCCTCCTTCATGCAAAAAATACATGAAGGGGGAGTACTTTTTTTTTGCTCGCTCATTTTTAAATTCATAATCTCTCGCGAATCGACGGATAGCTCAGTAAAATTTCCTCTGTGAATCTCCTTCACATGCCCTACCATTCTTTCTTCTGTTGAATAGGATAACAATGAGAGGGGGTGAGATTATGGGATACGGAGGATATCAAGGCGGCAACTACGGTGGTGACTGTGGTTACGGAGGTAATAGCGGTGGCAGTGGTTCAACATTCGTGTTAATCGTCGTTTTATTTATTTTACTAATTATTGTAGGCGCTACCTTTGCTTACTAAAAGCTAGTCGGCGAGTGCCAGCCGAAATCGTAATTCATTCTAGTAGATCAGGGTCACTTCCCCCTAGTGGCCCTTTTCCCTGTGCACTTTCACTTATATATAAATGAACTGCCACATAGCACCAACAAAAAAACGAGCAACGTATTGTTCATACAACACGTTTACTCGCTCATTTAAATTTCGTAATCTGCTACATATTCTTTACTAATGCTAATATTCGGAGATGGTTGAGAATTATAAACACGTGAATACGGTGGCACGGTATGCGTCAGCCAAATGTTACTCCCAAGCACCGTATCGTGGCCAATCGTCGTTTTCCCGCCTAAAATCGTCGCACCTGCGTAAATCACAACATTGTCCTCGATATTCGGATGACGTTTAATACCTTTAATCGGATTGCCGAATTCATCTAGTGGGAAGCTAAGTGCCCCAAGCGTTACGCCTTGATAAATTTTCACATTCTCTCCAATGGTACACGTTTCCCCAACAACAACCCCTGTGCCGTGGTCAATAAAGAATGAACGGCCAATTGATGCACCTGGGTGAATATCTATGCCCGTTAATTGATGCGCGTATTCAGACATAATACGCGGAATAATCGTCACATCTAATTTATACAGCTCATGTGCAATACGGTGAATAAATACCGCGCGAATCGACGGATAGCTTAGTAAAATTTCCTCTGTTGATGTCGCTGCTGGGTCGCCGTTATACGCCGCTTCGATATCTGATTGAATCATCTCTCGAATTTGAGGGAAATTGTTAATCAGCTGCATGACCACTGACTCCGCCTTTTCACCACATTGCCCATCACAATTATCAAAGTTTTGATAAATTAACACCTTTTCAATAATATCGCGTAAATCCAATGCTGCTCGACGCAGTTTATCATTGACGATCACATGTGTACGCACTTTATCTGAAGTTGCTTGGTCGTACATCGCGGGAAATAAAATTTCATGAAAGCGTTGTAAAATTTCATGGACTTTGTCACGTCCTGTAAAGCCAATTGATTTCTCAATGTCTACGTGCTTTTCGTTATAAGCCATTAATTTATTGGCAATTTGTGAAGTTTCGTTGTTTAACCAATCTTCCATTTTCATATATCTGTTACTCCTTTATGACGTTTTCAAATAAATAGCCCCACTAGCAGGCTAAAGTACCTTTGTCATCATTATACCCTTAGTTGTTTAGAAAGGAATCTTTATTTCAATGTATCTATTGTATTTTTTGATGAAGCGAATGTCTACAGTTAAATTTAGCGTTTCATTTGCGCCTTCTAATATCAAATCGGTTATTACATCTGAATACTGTGCCAAAGCTGTTTATAATAATCATGCTGTTGGATAAGTTCGTCATGTGTGCCCTTACCGGACAATTTTCCGTCTTCAAACACAAGTATTTGATCGGCATTTGTGATTGTTGAAAGTCGGTGTGCTATTACGATTGTAGTACGCCCTTTCATTAGATTTGTTAGCGCTGCTTGTACTTCACGCTCTGATTCGTTATCTAAATTTGAAGTAGCTTCATCCAACAGCAAAATTTGCGGATTCCGTAAAATAGCACGTGCAATTGCTAGTCGCTGTTTTTGACCACCTGAAAGCTTGATTCCATTCTCACCCACCTGAGTATGTAAGCCTTCACTTAGCTGATGAACGAAATCCCAAGCATTTGCTGCGATAAGTGCTTGCTCTAATTGCTCTTCAGTCGCACCAGGATTACCATATAGCAAGTTTTCTCGAATCGTGCCATTCAATAATGGTGCCTCCTGCGAAACATAACCAATTAACCCGCGCCATTTTTTCAAATCAAATGCTTCAATATTGCTATTTCCATATTCAATGGCCCCTGCTGACACATCATAAAAACGTTCGATTAATGAAAACATCGTCGTTTTACCACCGCCGCTCTGACTAACAAATGCGGTCGTTTTTCCAGCTGGAATTGTAAAACTCATATTTTGTAACACTGATTTTTCTCCGTAATTAAATGTCACTTCGTTAAACGTTAACGGCTGTAAAGATTGTGGTAAATCTACCCCTTTAAATTGTTCAATCGGTTCGCCTATAATTTGTTGGATACGCTCTGTTGCACCCAGTGCTTTTTGCAGTGCTGTAAAGAATGTAGCCATTTGTGTAAATGGAATAATGATTTGCACTAAGTAGATCATTATCGCCACAAGCTCACCCGCAGAAATATTTCCTGCTGCAATTTGAGCCCCACCATAGCCAAAGATTAAAATAAGAACGATCATCATAATAAGTGTCATAATCGGTGAGAGGAACGCTAATATTTTCGCTTCCTTCATACCATAGCCGTATAGTGCTTCAATGCTTTTCGCACCTTCTGTATTTTCCTTCCCCTCAGCTTGGGTTGCCTTCACAAGTCGGATATTAGATAAGATACGCCCTAATTGCCCACTAAAGCTAGCGAGCTGATCTTGATTGGCTTTTGAAATTTTATGCATTTTTGCGCCGAGTGGTAGCATCGCTAATATTGCTAATGGAACGGAAACAAGCATAAGGAGCGTCATTTTCCAGTCAATCCACAGTAAAATACCGACCGCACCAATAATCGAGAACATGCCAGTTACAAAGCTTACTAAGTGATCCGTCACAAGCTCTTTTACTATGCTTGTATCCTGTGTAATGCGACTCATCGTATCGCCGGTTTCATGTGAATCGAAGAATGGAATTTTTAAATGTAATACATGCTCCCATAAGTACTTTCGCATATTAGCCACAACACGTTCACCTAGCATGCGCATAAAAAAGTAGGCCATTCCGCTAAAAACAGCTTGCAAAACAAGTGCTGTTACAACAACTACAAGCGTAGTCCATGCAAATTCTTCAAATGAAAAATCATTAATTAAATCCATCGTTAACAGCGGAATCGCTAATCCAATTGCTGTATCAATGATCCCTAATAGCAAAACAAAAACAATCAAGCCTTTTGGAAACTGACTGCGCTTCATAAGCTGCCAAAGTTCAACAAGTTGTTTCTTCATCAAATTCTACCTCCGATACTTGTAAACGCTCCATTTGCGTCGTAACCCATTCCTCTTCTTCTTTCGTAAATGGCGAAGGGAAGAGCAAATCGTCTAGTTGTTCAATGTTCACTTCGGCAAAGGCTTGCGCTATTTCAATTTGAATGTCTTTTGGAATGATGTTTAAAAATCGTTGGAATAAAGCGAACAATTCTTCATCATTCGCCTGCTCCCTATACGCTACTTTTATTGCATAGGCTACTTCAATATACTGGCGGTTTAATTCCACGAGATCAGCCTCTAATAGTTGATACATTTTATCGATGGTCGCTTTTGGTAAAAACGCTGCTAAATATTCACGCTGTTGCTCTTCTGTTAGTAGACTATTTAACACGAGTAAAAAGATTGTTGGTTCGGTGACGTTAATTTTTTCGTGAATTTGTATAGCCGTATCAATGCTAGCAATTACTTTCTCCAGTTGTTGCTTCTTTTGTTGTAAGAGGTGCTTTTGTTGCTGAAGCGAGTCGATTAAAGGTGTTTCCTCCATTAACAATGCTTTAATTTCCTCAATGGTAAAATCTAAATACTTATACGTCACAATTTTTTGCACAGTTAAAATATTCGCATCGTTATACAACCGCTGCCCACCTTCTGATAGTTGTGCAGGCGTTACTAATCCTTTCTCGTCGTAATAGCGAAGCGCTCGAATTGTGAGTCCCGTTTTCTTTGCAAATTGTCCAATTGAATACATTTTCATCACGTCCTTTGTATTCATTATAAAACCTCACGTAACGGTAGATTCAACTAAAAAGTTACTTAATTCAAAAAAGAGCGGATTTAATGTGACAAAAACTTGTTCGGATAATATGTTCGCTTACCAGAATATTTATTTAGTTACAGTTTCATATACATATATCGATGAACCCCTAAAGGAGGAACTGTGTGGACGTTTTTATTAGACCGGGTGATTCCATTTGGTATTATAGCCAGGTTTTCAAGCTTCCGCTTCAATTAATTGTTGATTCAAATCCAAATCTAAACGCCCAAGGACTTCTACCTCAGCAAAAAATTAAAATTCCTGGATACGTAACAAATCAATATACAATTCAACATGGTGATTCCATTTGGGAGATTGCGCAAAGAATTAATATGCACATGGATGCAATTTTATTGCTGAATCCTACACTAAATCCAAATCAGCTGCAAATTGGGCAAAAAATCGTGCTACCTATTCGTGTAACTTGGAGAGTAGTCAATGGAAAACAAGATTATGACTATCATACGATGATTAGCGACATTGAAAAGTTGCAAATGATTTACCCATTTCTTATAAATGAATCGATTGGAAATTCTGTTATGGGTAATGAAATTCCAGGGCTTCTCATTGGGAATGGACAAAAACGTGTGCATTTTAATGCTTCATTCCACGCGAATGAATGGATTACAACACCGATTGTTATGACATTTTTAAACGATTATTTATTATCACTTACGACAAATCATTCGATAAGAGGGCTTTATACATTGCCATTATACCTTCAAACGAATTTAAGTATCGTCCCGATGGTTAATCCGGATGGCGTGGATTTAGTATTAAATGGGCCTCCTACTAATGAAACGGTTCGAACAAATGTAATTGAGTGGAATAATGGGAGTACCGACTTTTCAGGTTGGAAAGCGAATATTAATGGGGTGGATTTAAACGATCAATTTCCTGCAGGGTGGGAAATAGAAAGAGAAAGGAATCGAAAAACGCCAGGTCCACGTGATTACGGTGGGGAAAGTCCGCTATCGCAACCAGAATCAATTGCAATGGCAAAGCTAACTAGAGAAATGGATTTTGCCCGTGTATTAGCCTTTCATACACAAGGGCAAGAAATATACTGGGGATTTCAAGGGTTAGAACCGCCGGAATCCGAGCAGTTAGTAAACGAGTTCGCACGGGTAAGCGGATATAAGGCTGTCCAAACGATTGATAGCTATGCAGGCTACAAAGATTGGTTTATTCAAGATTGGCGTAGGCCTGGTTTTACAGTTGAGTTGGGACGCGGAACAAATCCTCTCCCACTTGGTCAATTCGATGAGATTTACGAAGAAGCTTTAGGCATTTTTTTAGTTGCCATTTATTCATAATTGAGCATATTTTCGTATTAGAGTGTACATTCACAATTACAATATAAAAAATAACCCCGTTCGTGTATAAACGGGGTCGGTTATTACGATTTAGTTTGGATCTCTTAAATCTTCCTGTACGCCGTTTAATTGTTGTTTTAAGTCCGACAATTTTTCTTTATTTTGTTCCACAATATCTAAATGTTCCTGACGTTGTTCCGCATTAGTAAGTGCATTTTCGGTGCGTTCAATTGAATTAAACGCATGCTCTATAGCAAATTCTTCTGGGTGAGACATGACTTGTTTTACCGCGCGCTCCGACCTTTCGACCGAGTTGGTTAATAACGTATTTGGATGATTTTGCTTCCAGCTAGGTGTACCTGAACTTTTTTTAGCCACTGCTCCACTTCCCTTCTCGCGTTATAATTGTTTTTCATTTTTAGTATCGTTAGATGTAAAAAATCTATACAAATAACTACATTAAAAAACCCGGAAAATTAATTCCGGGTTCTGATTCACACTTACTTGTAATCCTCCATGACAACTGCCTCGTTTCTGCATTAATTTCCCTTAGAAAACTGTGCATGAACCTTATTCAGCTTTGATGATGGTCCTTCAGAGATAACGATCATTCGCACTCATCGGGTTAACCCTCCTAGTCATTTAGATTGGAAGTGAAATCATTAATAGTATAGGCCAATTATTATTTTTTATTCACTTAAATTTATTTTATTTCTGATGTCGTTTATTTAGTTTTTACATCCCTCTCGGCTTCGTGACTTCTTGAGGAGGATTATTATGAATTACTTGATTAAATTCTTTTGAATATTCTTCTCGCCTATTCGTATCCTTAGTTTCGTGTTTTTTCTTTCTAAAGCTCGTTTTACTTTTTTTCGCCATCGTAATTCATCACCTACTCCTATTTATTGTTTTTTGCCGCACGATTTAATGGCTTTCCACCTAACTGATGTAACTCATCTAACTCTTTTGCGATTTCTTCTTTCATTTTATTCGGTGCAATTTTTAGATTTTTAGGTGTTTGAGGTAAGGATTGTTTACCTGTTCCTTTACCGATGCTATCGTCTCTGCCCATTTGAATTCTCCTTTCATCTTGAGTTCTTCTTAATATGGTCTGAGCACGATTTTTTATCACAGCAAAATATCTTAGAATAAATAAGCGTATCCTGCGCACGTTACTTAAATAGGAGGTGATTCAATATGAGCAAAAATAAAAATAACAGCAAAACGTTAAATGAAAGAACGCATAATCCGTTTCATACGTATAAGGAATTACATCATAACAAAACGAGTCACAATCGTAACCCTGAAGACAATACAGCAGAATTTGCCGAAGAATTCGATGCCAAATTAAAAAATAAAAACAATAAAACGAATCACGATAAAAATCAACAATCCAACAAAAAATAAGTTTACTTTTTCACTACATCAAAATTCGCGCCAATTAAAAGCCAATTTTGAGGAAACGGAAGGCCGAGTTTCCAGTAACCAACACCGCGTAAATTCAGGCGTCTTACTAAATCGAATTTCGCTTGAATGGAACGTGCATCCTCAAACCATACAATATGCGAACGGCCTTGTTCATCCACATAGTTAAAGTAAGGCGCTTGTGCAGTTGTGTCATATTGGATTGCGGCGTTATAACGTTTTGCCAATCCAATGGCACGCTGAGGACTTAATGCTTCTGCATATTCGCCTCCTTGTACGAAAGGTAGCGTCCAGTCGTAGCCGTATAAATTTTGACCAAGTAATATTTTATTTGCTGGCATTTCTGTTAATGCATATTGCACGACTTGTTCCACTTGTGGTAGCGGCGAAACAGCCATTGGTGGTCCTGCTGAGTAGCCCCATTCGTAAGTCATCAGCATGACAAAGTCCACGATTTCCCCATGCGCTCTGTAGTCATGTGCAGCAACCCATTCTCCTGGCTGATCGGCGCTCGTTTTTGGTGCGAGTGCCGTTGATACGGTATAACCCTGTTCATGCATTCTGGTAACCGCACGACGTAAAAAGTTATGATAGGCTTCCCGCTGATCAGCTGGTATTCGTTCAAAATCAAAATGAATATCCGACACCATCCCAATGCGCTTTGCCTCGTTGATAATATTGTCAATTAGCAAATCCTGTACGGCAACGCTTTGAAAAATATCCCGCGCAAGCTCACTGCTGAATTGATACTCTTCAAGGTTTGAAATGACCATAGCAAGTCCCGTATTATCTTGTGCTGCAATAGTTGGTAGTGGATCAATAGTTGGTGCTTTTAACGTACCATCCCTTCTTGCTTCATAACTAAAAAGTGCCAAATACGTTAAATAGGGATTGGCTTCTCGTGCCTGTTCTTGTAAGAGCTCACTCACTTGATTGCCTCTAGGTTCAATATAAGCCAAGATTTCCGCCGTCTTTTTTGTCATCGGTGGAATAAACAAATAAGTACCAATCATTAGCGGCGTATTCACACCTAAACCATTCACTTGTGCTAATGTTTCATAGTTGATGCCAAAACGTTGACCAATTGACCAGAAGCTATCCCCTGGCTGTACAACATAAAATTGCCCCCAAATCGGAATGACTAACGCTTGCCCTATGACTAACTGGTCTGGCTCTGGAATTTGATTCGCTGTTACTATACTTTGCACCGTCGTTCCATAAGACTGTGCAATTCCCCACAAAGATTCCCCTGGCTGCACGACATGAATTTGAATCGTCCGTCCCCCTCTATTTCTCGATTTTATAATTTATGAGATCTGTTTGACGAACATGTATTTAAAGAACAATAAAAAGAGCATATCTAATTTGAATAATCCCCCAAAAGTTTCCACATACTGCATCAAAAGGAGGATGAGCCGTGCTGCAGCAAACAACAACGATCCAACAAGAAATAACTAAATTGAGTGAACAATTTCTGCATTCTTCAGATTTCACGGTAAAAGAAATTCCTTGGGGTTCAGGTGAGCAGGCAATTTTGTGTTTTTATTCTTCACTTGTGAAAAAAAGTGAAGTGGAAAGCAACCTTAACTTACTAAGGCTTGCAAAAAGAACGATATCGTATGAAAATCCCGAAACACGAATTGACGAGCCAATAAGAAATCGAACAACGACCTTTGATGATTCCGTTACGATTACTACAGAACCATATAATAATGAAAAACTGATTGACTATATATGCAATGGTGAAACGTTGGTCATCCTGTTACATACGCACGAAATGATTAGACTAGATAGCCCAGATTTTGTGCATAGAACACCGGATGAACCTGAAAATGAGCATGTATTACGTGGATCTCATGAAGGACTTGTTGAGAATTTTGATTCGAATGTGTCACTTATTCGAAAACGCATTAAAAATAATAAACTGATTGTGAAGAAGCTGATTCTTGGAAAAGAGACTAAAACCGTTGCTTACTATTTTTATGTAGAGGATATAGTAGATAAGGAAGCGCTGAAAACAGTAGAAGAGCGTCTACAAGCAATCGAGCTTGATATGTTTTATAGTGTTGGGCAGCTTAGTGATTATTTAGACGATCAAGTTTGGTCGCCATTTCCCCAGCTGCTCAATACAGAAAGGCCGGACCGTGTTGTAGCGAATATCTTGGAGGGTAAAATAGCGATTATGACCGATGTTTCGCCAACCGCGCTCATTGGACCCGTTACCTTTTTTTCATTTTATCAATCCCCTGATGATTTTAATGCACGTGTGTTAGTCGGAACGTTTTATCGGATAATGCGGATCTTCAGTTTTTTATCGGCCATCTTTTTACCCGCGTTTTATATTGCTATTGTTAGTTTTCATTTTGAAGTGTTACCGCTTGAACTCGCCAATAAGGTCAAGTCGGATATAAATCAAATCCCGTATCGACCACTTATTGAAGCACTTATTATGGAAATTACAATTGAACTCATACGCGAGGCAAGCGTTCGTCTACCAAAATCGATTGGACAAACGATTGGTATTGTTGGAGGGCTTGTTATTGGAGAGTCGATTGTTAGTGCGGGATTAGTATCGAATTTAATGGTTATTGTTGTAGCGTTCACAGCCATATCGAGTTTTGTTGTACCGTCTGTTGAGCTGAATACATCAATTCGTATGCTGCGCTTTCCATTTATGCTATTGGCTGCATTGTTCGGGTTTTTCGGTATCGTAATCGGAACATTTATATTAGTTATTCATTTATTGAATTTAAGCTCATTAAAACGTCCGTATTTTTCGCCGATTATTCCGTTCGAGCCAAAAGAGTTGCATAAAATATTCCTCCGTGGACCTTATTATAAAGCAAAGAAACAAGTCACGAGTTTCTCACCACAAAAGGATGACAAATCATGACGATCAAGTTAACAAAAGTACAATTATTCCTTTTAATGTTCGTTATGCAAACTGGATTTGTTTATACATCTTATCAAAACGTTTTGATTGAGTATGGGGGACGTGATTCCACCATTCTATTTCTCATCATTGCCCTAGTGTTTTTTTTACAGCTATTGTTTTTTGAAAAAATGTATAAATACTTCATATTAAATCGTTTTACTAAAGTACTCTACCTTATTTATTGGTTCTTCTATATTATTGTGTTCGTTGTTTATATTACGTATGTATTAACTTCTTGGGTGTTTCCAAATACGCCAAATTCCGTACTAATCGCCATTTTTCTATTTGTGTGCTTTTATGCGAGTGTGAGTAGACCTGAAACCGCCATTAATATTGGAGTCGTTTTACTGCCTATGCTCGTTTTGTTTGTTTTATTTATGTTGCGCGCTATTCCAAATCTACATGTGACTAATTTATTTCCGCTATTCCAAGAGTCAAAGGAATCTTGGATGATGGGTCTAATCTATGCTACATATGCGTTTGGTGGTGCAGAATCCTTTATTATGCTGCGCAAATACGTTTTAACAGGCGAAAAAATCAAAAATAAAGTATTGGCGGCATACTCCATTTTTTTAACAAGCTTTTATTTATTTTCACTTTTATTTACACTCATGTTTTTTGCGCTAGAAGAAATCAAGCTACTTCCTGAGCCGATTTTATATATTTTACATTCACAAGAAGTTACATTCGTAAAGCGTCTTGATTTATTCTTTATTTATATTTGGCTATCTTGGTCATTAGTAGCTATCGTAAATTATGTTCTCATGATGAGGCTCGTTTATTTTGAAAAAAAACGTAAATCACCAAAACTAAAACTATTCATTTTATTCACAAGTCTTGGCATTATTTCACTTTTTCTTATCCGATTTTCAGTACTTGAGTTTTTTAAGCATTATGTTGTTTATCTGAATATTGTTTTTACATTTATATTACCAATTTCCATTATAATCGTAAATAAAATAAGGGGGCGAACAATATCCGAATCCGATGCATCAGCTTAATAGTCGTTTCGCTCTTGCTGGTAGGTTGTTGGGATGAGCGACTTTATAAAAACTCATCCGTCATATCACTGAGTGGTTTTGAGGGAAGAATAGGCGATATCACAGCGTACTATGCCTATCCCCAAGCGACAACAGAAGAGATGAAGACGATTGTCATTACTGGAAATGGTGTGTCAGCTCGTGCTGTACGGCAGGATGCAGAGCTAAAAGTCGAACAAACTCTTGATTTATCCGTACTGTCAACAGTCCTTATTTCCGAAGATACCGCAAAAGAAGATATTTATGAGTATATCGATATTTATTATCGTGATGCCACCAATCCTATCACATCAAAAATGGCCATTATCCAAGGCGAATTAAAGCCCTTTTTTGAACTAAGTGAGGATTTCCAAAGTACTACGGGTGAGTTTTATAATCGTTTTATTTTAAGTTTAGAAGAGAACTCGTTAGTCATTCCCTTTACTGTACAAACAGCTGGATCAATTCTTTTTGAACCTGCGCAAGATTTAGCACTGCCCTATATTAAAATGGATGAAGAAAATAGACCCGTTGCAGATGGGATAGCCTTGTTTTCTGGCCGATCCTATACAGGTAAGAACTTGTCTGCGACACAAGGGGTTTTGTTAAATATTTTAAATGAATCTCTTGGTCGAACAGCACGTATTAATTATTTATACGAGGGAAGTCCTGTTTCAATTCTCATAAATCGAGCAAAGAGAGACGTAAATGTTACGGAAAAAGAAATTGAAATTAACAATAAACTTGATGTTGTCATCACAGAATTTCCACGAGACCATTTAAGGGAACGGGAAATCAGAACAGAACTTCAAAAGTTTCTCTCTGAAAAAATTGAGAAAGATATGAATGAAATGATGGGGAAATTGCAAGAAGCAAAAAGTGATGCCATTGGACTTGGCCGGATCGTCCGAGCCTATCATCCTCGTTTGTATAAAGAAGATTGGAGCGAACATTTTTCCACATTAAATATCCCGATTAACGTAGAAGTTGAAATTGTAAAAACGGGGATATTATATTAAAAAAACCTGTAGTTCATACACCTTTTCTAGTGTGCGAACTACAGGTTTTCTTAAAGTTGGCTAATAAAAATCACAAAAAATGCTAATCATTACAGCTCTAACGTTTCATTCGTATTTTTACCTTTTGGAAGCTCATCTTCATTGCCGATTACTTTCTTCATGAAGTTTACAATGGATTTTGCCGTAGCGGCAGTATCCCAGTATTCTGCAGAATCCGTGTTCACCTTGATTAAAACAATTCGGGGATCTGTATAATCTTTTAAATCAAACATCACTTCATAAGCTTTGCTCCACAACTCCTTTTTCTTTTCAAGGCTATCTACAAGCTCTGCTGTACCCGAAATCGACGCATACGATTTATCCGCTACAATGACATTTACTTTGTCATTGTTTTTAATTTCATCGTATTTATCCGTGTCCTTTAGTGTTAAGAACCATAAATCCCCATCAAACTCCACTTCCTGAAGCTGCATAGGGCGTGCCACGATTTTCCCCTCTTGGTTAATCGTTGCCAGCATGCCGATTTTTGCATCTGTTAAAATACGCTTTAGCGTATCTAGTGCCTCTTGATTTGTATTTTGTGTTTGAGACATACAATCACTCCCTTTCTTTGAGAATGTTCCCATTTGATAATAAAATTAAACACATTCATTCATTTCACGGTATATTTCGCGATACTTTTAATAAGTGTGAAAAAATTACGCGAGCACGAAGTACCATTGCGATGACGATTTCTCTCGTATTTGCAATGAATAATCTTATTTACAATGATGACCTTCAAGCGCGTGCAGATTCCTTTGCCTCTCTAACAGCCTACTCAATTGACATCGCTCATTCCGATTTTGACGTTTCAGCCTTAAAGGAATCTCTCTCGTATGAGGAAGCAAGGGACAATTACTTTATCAAACGAAGCGATTTTAAGTTGGTGCGATGTATATTAGCTTTGTTTTGTGCTACTGGCAATGGCCATTTTAGCATTGAAGACTTTATCGAACATAACGGACGATGCGAAAAATTATTAAATTTTACATCGTCTTATCTACTGGCACAAAGGACAGTGGTTTCGATGTCGCAGAAACCTGCTGCGAATCAATTAAATACGTCGTCCCCGCTATTTCAATTCGCGTTTCCCCTCATCAAAGCGAATAAAGTGTACCACTGCATGTTTTGGTAAAGCCCCAACAACTCATCCACTTCGTATTAGCTTCACTTTTTCATCAAGTTGAATTTTGTCACTTGATTGTACTTCAGTATCCGCAAGGGCCGACTCTTGCCATGTAAGTATTACGAGTAAAGATAACCCGATGACGAATAGTTTTTTCACATTTCGCACTCCTCAAATTTACTATATTAGCAAAATATCACTTTAATTTTCGCGTAATTACAACAAAAAAACAGCCTGCATGGAATTTGCTCCACACAGGCTGTTTGTCATGATTTAGTTTTCTTCCACATCTTTACGATTTTTCTTCGTTAATTTCGAAAGAACTTCGTACACGATTGGAACAACTACTAATGTTAATAATGTCGATGATAATAAACCACCGATTACCGTAATGGCTAAGTCTTGAGAAATCAGACCGCCACCAGCGCCACCGAATGCCATTGGTAACATCGCACCAATTGTCGCAATCGCTGTCATTAAGATTGGACGTAAACGCGTCGCCCCGGCTTCAAGTATCGCCTCACGTAAACTCATACCGTCACGTTCCATATGAATAATACGGTCGACTAATACGATGGCATTTGTGACAACGATACCAATTAACATCAGTAAGCCCATCAGTACAGATACTGAAATCGTTTGACCTGTTGCCCATAAACCAACCCAAGAACCGATTACCGCGAATGGTAATGAGAACAGGATTGCAAATGGTGCTAATCCTTCACCGAATGTCACAACTAAGATGAAGTAAACAATCGCGATGGCCGCGATCATGGCAACACCTAATTTTGTGAATGTATCTGCCATATCAGCAGCAACGCCACCAACACCTGTCGTTACACCTTTAGGGAAATCGAGGTCTTCAATTTTCTTATCTGCAGCAGATGTTGCTTTTGAAATATCTTTGTCTGTAATTGCCGCCGTTACAGTTGCAAAGTATTCACCTTTTTGACGAGAAAGTGAATTTAATGTTGTACCTTCTTCTAATTCTACTAGGTCGCCAATTGTCATTGTTTGACCAGTAGCTGTTTGAATCGGTGTATTTAATAATTCGTCAATGTTTGCTGCAGCTGAACGCGCTTCACGTTGCACGACTACTTCAATATCATCGCCGTCTGATTTTAATGTTGTTAACACTTCTTTTTGATTATTTGTTTGTAGCGCCATTAAAATTTGAGCCGTTGTTAAACCGTATTGTAATACGTTTTGTTGCTCTACTTTTAATACATGCTCTACATACGGGTTAGATGCGTTCGATTCAATATCTTCTAAACCTTTTACATCTACTAATACATCTTCTACTTGTTTTACTGCATCATTTAGCTTATCTAAATCTTCGCTATATAATGTGTAGCTCACTTCGTTTGAAGACATACCCATTGCGAAGTTTTGTGTTTTCCATTCGCCTGATTGGCCAATGTTAAAGATATAATCTTCTACTTCTTTTTTCGCAGCAGGGAAATCATCCATGTTTGGGTCAAAGATTAAGTAGATTAAACCGCCACCAGCGCCGCCACCTGTCATCATCGCAGCTGCATCTGTAGACGTTTCAGTATTTACTGATAACTGAACAATATCCACATCTTCACGTTTTAATAATTCTTTTTCAACCACTTCAATGTTTGCTAATGTATCATCCATTAACTCACCCGTTTCCGGTGTGTATGTTAAATACATAACTTTCTCTTCTTGAGAGCCCATGAAGCTGAAGCCAATTAATGGCGTTAATGCTAATGAACCAAATAACATAACAATCGCAATGATTGACGTGATCCATTTGTGATTTAAACATTTTTCTAAGAAGCCACGGTAAGCTAATGCTAATTTACCAACTTCTTTATGATTACTTTCTGATTTTTCCCCGTAAATTTTCTTACGGAATAATGTATGAGAAAGTGCTGGTACGATTGTAATCGCCACGATTAATGAAGCGATTAAGGCAAATGACATCGTTAATGCGAATGGTAAGAATAACTCCCCAACCATACCGCCTACAAATACTAACGGTGCAAATACCGCGATTGTTACTAATGTCGAAGATAAAATCGGCTTGAACATTTCAATCGTTGCTTCACGAATTAATGCACGACCTTTTAACTTCTCATCTTTTAAGTGCATACGACGATAAATGTTTTCTACAACAACGATCGAGTCATCAATTACACGACCAATCGCTACCGTAATGGCACCAAGCGTCATAATATTTAACGTAATATCCATCCAGTTTAGTAATAGTAATGCCATGAATACCGATACTGGAATTGAGATAATTGAAATAATTGTTGATTTGAAATCACGTAAGAATAAAAGGATAATTAAAATCGCAATTAACCCACCGAATACCGCTTTTTCAATCATCGTAAATACTGAATCTTCAATTGGTTTCCCTTGGTCTAGTGAAATATCAATTTTAAGTCCAGAAATTAATTTTTGCTCTTCTTCGATTAACTCTTTCACTGCGTTAACAACTGTTACTGTATTCGCATCTTGACCTTTTACAATTTGAATTGAAATGGCATCTTTCCCGTTAGTACGAGAAACAGATTGTACTTTACCAACCTTTTCAATCGTTGCAATGTCGCCAAGTTTTACGAATGGCACAGGATTAGTTTCAGATGGCGTCACAGGGATTAACATTTCTTGTAGCTCTTCCACTGTTGTAAACTTACCATCAACCGCAACGGCTTGTTCGCCTTCTTTAAATTCATATAAACCTAAAGAAATCGCTAAATCACTTGCTTGAACCATTTGCTTCACAGAATCCTCTGTTAAGCCAAGCTCTTTCATTTTTTCTTCATCATATGTGAACGCTACTTGTTCAATATGTTGGCCAGTTACTGTTGCAGAAGCAACGCCGTCAATTTTATTTAGCTTCGGTAGTACTAAGTCTTCCACTGTTGACGTTAATTCAACGATGTCTTCCTCACTACTACTTACAGAAAGTGCGATAACCGGCATCATATTCATACTGATCGCCATAATCGAAGGATCTTGAGCCCCTTCAGGAATGACGACATTATCCAATGCGGATTCTAACTCACGTTTCTTTTCATCCATATCCACACCGTACTCGTACTCTACTTGAACTTGAGCAACGTTTGAACTTGATGTTGAATAGACTGCTTTTACATCTCCTAAACTTTCAACGGCCTTTTCATAAGGAATTGAAAGCTCCTCCATAACCTGCTCTGGTGTTGCACCAGGATAAACACCCATGACAATTAAAAATGGGATTGAAATATCAGGAATCGATTCCATTTTCATTCGAGATGCTGAATAAATACCAGAGAACACAATAATGATTGTTAACAACCATACTGCCAGCTTATTTTTTAATACGAAATTAACTAAGCCTTTCACGGTTCCACCTTACCTTTCTTGACTATATGTAACCACCATTCTATAATAATGACTAGCCGGTCACGTGTCAAATGAAAGGACGGGTAAATTATTATGACAAGAAAACAATTAATCATCGATTCTGCGATTACCTTATTTTCAGAAAAAGGCATTGAATCCACATCGGTTCAGCAAATTACCAATCATTGCGGCATCTCTAAGGGCGCGTTTTATTTATCATTCAAATCAAAGGACGAGCTCATTTTTTCCATTATTGAACATTTTTTGAATTCGATTATTAGTGAGGTTGACCAAGCAGTCAATAGCGCTACTGAGCCCCTTCAAAAACTCTATATGTATTTTTCAAAAACTTTTTCAATATTATCGCACTATACAACATTTGCTGATATTTTAATGCGAGAAAAAGTATCCACGTTTAGTGATGAACATCTTGAAAAAATTCATTATTATATTATGCTTTCCAACAAAAATTTAGAAAAGCTGTTACTTTCCGTATTTGGTGATCAAATCAATGGCAAACAATATGATTTAGTCATTGTCGTGAACGGCATGGTGCAAGCTTACCTACAATGGATTTTTGAAATAAAAAAACCATTTGATGTCGATTTACTTGCCAGATCGCTCGTTGAAAAAACAACAATACTCGCGCAAAATAGCACTCTTAGATTTTTAGATGAAACCTGTGCTATGTATGAACCTGTTGAGAAAATTTCAACTGATTACATTATAAATGACCTCATACAGTTAGTTGATGAAGTCCAATCGGATATCGAGCGCCAATCCGTCAAGCTCCTTATTGAGGAACTGCAAATCGAGCAGCCGCGCCAAGCGATTGTATTAGGTCTCGTTAAAAATATAAATGCCAACGAAAAATTCAATTGGATTACGACTTATTTAAATCATAAGTTTCGTTAATGTTAAAACCGGATTGGCAATATAGCCAATCCGGTTATTTTTAGTCTTTTAAAAATTGTAGAATTTCACGTACCACCGTTTGCGAATCTTCAATCATGCCTAAATGACCGGTGTTCGTATATACCTTTGTCACATTCGGATTTGACGTTTCGATTGGTGTTACTGCCCCATCTTGTTCGCCTTCAATGACTAAAATTGGTGTTTCGGTAGTATCCACTAATTCACGCTGATTCGGGCGCGACTTCATAGCACCGAGCGCTGTAATGAGCCCGTCTTCGTTTGCTTCATGTGCGACCTCTTTTGCAAATAAAATATCTTCTGTAGCTGCATCAGGTGCTAGGAAGTTATGAATAACGCCCTCTACAAATGAACCCACCCCTTGCTCTTGAATTTCTTGCTGTTGCTTTGTACGTTTTTCAATTGCTTCTGGTGTATCAGGCGCATCAGACGAATACATTAGTACGGCTTTTTCAATATTCGAATACTTCTTTTCTAGCGCAGCCAGTGTAATATAACCACCCATCGAATGCCCTATCCAGTATGCTTTGTCAACTTGCTCTTGTGTTAATACATCTAAAATATCCTCTGCATAGCGGTACATCGTATATTCGCCCTTAGGATCTTCACTTTTTCCGTGCCCAGGCAAATCAATGGCAATGACATCAAAATGCTTTGTTAATGGCTCAAAAATTCGTTCGAAAATTTGAACGCTTCCTAAAAATCCATGAATTAAAACAACGACTTCTCCAGAACCTTCACGTTGATAATGTAACATTGTAATACCTCCCCAAATATAGTCATATTATCTTTTACCTAAAATCGCCAAATGTAAACTAAAACTGCACAACAAGTTTTCACTTAGTCGTGCAGCTTCCCATTAACTATATAATTTCTTCCGCTTAAATGTTGGCTTTACTTCCGCAAATAGAATAGCGCAGAAGATTAAAATGCAACCAAGAATCATGCGACCTGTTAAAAGCTCGTTTAACAATAGTACCGAGAACATCGTACCAAATAGCGCCTCTGTTGATAAAATAATTGCTGACTTTGTCGGGTTCGCATACTGCATTCCGATGTTTTGACACACGTACGCAACCCCTGTACAAAATACCGCTAAATAGACGATAATACCAAGACCTTCTGCCGAGTATGTCGTCGGGTAATCGCCAAGGATCACTACACCAATCACACTACAAATGGTCGCCGTGTAAAATTGCACGATTGTCAGTGCCAAAGCGTCTTCTGTTTTTACAAAAACATTCGTATAAAAAATATCAAATGCGAAGGCAAACGCACAAAGAATGGATAGGAAATCCCCAATATTAATCGTTAATGAATCCTGAAGTGATAAAAAGCCAATTCCAACAATTGCGACACCTGCTGCGATAAATTCAAAGCGGTCAATCCGGCGCTTGTATATAACGTAGGCAATAATTGGCACAATGATGACATTAATCGCCGTTAAGAATGCATTTTTTGAAGGAGTTGTATATTCTAAGCCCCATGTTTGAATGGCAAAGGCCACAAACAAAATGGCACCAAGCGTGGCACCTTTCCATAATACCGTCTTATTGATTAGCTTGAGTTTCTTATAAAAAACGAGACTCAAAATAACCGAGGCTAAAAAGAAGCGCCCCGCCATGAGTTGAAACACCGACCAGTGTTCAAGTCCCTTTGCCATCCCAACAAAACCGCTACCCCACATAACTGCGGTAATGAGCATCAGTAGCTCACCTTTATATTTCTGCATGTTAATCCTTCTCTCTCTTTAACCCATATGCCATTCCTTCTAAAGATGTAGTAGCAAGATGAGTGGAATCATTTGTGCTTTCAAATTACTGTACTTCGTACGTTTCCGCCTAAACTGAATTTTCGGTAATATTATGTACACACAAAAAAAGCCCTTATTATACTTAGGGAAGTAATTCGCCTAAGTCCCAAATAAAGGGCAATCTTTCAAACTATATTACAGTAAAAATAGCAATCAAACAACCCATTTGCAAATTAGCAAATATCTAAAATTTCTTAGAATCGTTTGCAAAATGGGCTTTTGTTGTGCTAATTAAAATTTCATTTAACTCATTTGGTGTTCGGTCAAAATCCGATTGAACCCATTGAATAATAAAGCCGATAATTGCATTCGTCTGAAAGCTTAACATATATTCTGAATCCTCACCTAAATCTATCGAGACTGATTCGTTTAAATACGTTCGAATCGTATCAAATAGCTGATAATAATACATTAATGGCGTTTTGCGATCAAAAACAATTTTATAAAAACCCTTATACTTTTCAACATGATGAAAGATCCGAACCATATCTGAATGCAAATTCTCAATCTTGTTGTCCGTTAATACGTACGGCTCATAATAGGCCTTCCGTAAATCCGAAGTTAACTCTTCGAAATATTCCCCAAACAATTCCGATAGATCGTGGTAATGTAAATAAAACGTTCCCCGATTGATATTTGCGAGCTTGCATAATTCAGAAATCGTAATTTTATCTAATGCCTTTTCCTTTAATAAGTGAAGAAGCGCTTCTTGTAAATGCGCTTTTGTTTTCATGACACGTAAATCTTTTTTCATTTCACACCTCTTAATGAACATATTTCCATATTGTGTTGAGTAATGAACAAAACTCAAAATAGCTGTTTATTGTATTAATTTCTCATTCAAATTATAATAATAAATGAACAAATGTTCAATTACTATTGAAAAACAGGAGGCAATCTTACATGAAATTACAAGGTAAAGTAGCAATCGTAACTGGCGCAGCTTCAGGTATGGGGAAAGCAATCGCTGAAATTTATGCAAAAGAAGGCGCAAAGGTAATTGTTTCTGACTACAATTTTGAAGGAGCCGAAGCTGTTGTTGCAGACATTAAAGCAGCTGGCGGCGAAGCGATCGCAAACCGCGCAAATGTTGCTGAACTTAAAGACATCGAAGCAATGATTGAAGCGGCAACTTCAACATACGGTAAATTAGACATTTTAGTAAACAACGCAGGTATTATGGACGGTATGGAGCCAGTTGGTGAAATTACGGATGAAAAATGGGACCGCGTATTTTCTGTAAACACGCGTGGTGTTATGCAAGCCATGCGTTTAGCAGTAAACTTGTTCTTAGAGCAAGGTCACGGCGTTATTGTTAACAACATTTCTGCTGGTGGTCTTCGCGGTGGGCGTGCAGGTGCAGCATATGTAGCATCTAAGCATGCCGTAACTGGCCTAACTGCAAACACAGGTTACATGTACGCACAATCTGGTATCCGTTGTAACGGAATCGCACCAGGTGGCGTAGAAACAAATATCCAATCTTCTATGACAGGTGTTTCTCAATTTGGTGCTGGTCGCCAAATGACAGGTGGACAAACAATGCCTCGTTTAGGTAAACCGGAAGAAGTTGCGCAACTTGCATTATTCTTAGGTTCAGACGATTCAAGTTTCATCAACGGACAAGTAATCGCTGCTGACGCAGGTTGGACTGCTTACTAAGTTTTTTAATACTTAACGGTCCCCCACTAGTTAATAAACTAATGGGGGGCCGTTTTTTCTTGCAATACAAAAATTATTCAAATTCTCCGCTGAATTACTTGACTTCAATTCCACGCTCTGGCATTTTATTTGCCGGGGAGAAGAATATTTAGATGAATAGAAAATCGTGAGCGAAGAAGTAATTCTAATAACTCAAAATTAGTGTCGGATAATCTGCTTTAAATCATAAGTAAAGTAACACTATATTTAACGGATTATGTACGAATCCAATTCATTCCGACTATAATCATAGCAATTTAAGCCAAAATCATGTACAATAAACCTTTAACATAATGTAGGGACGTGAATGAATTGATTAACATTGAAATGCCAAAACCAGATTTAGTAATTCGCCAACGCGAGCAAGTACTTAAACAAGGCGAAGTTGAAATTACACCATACTTCGGATTTATCGATTTCCACAAAATCACACGTGATAACGGCGGTGTTTTCTTCTTCTATAACGAGAAAAACGAACTATTATTCGTCGGAAAAGCACGTAAAATCCGTCAACGTATTAAAAAGCACTTCGAAGATAATGTATCTCCAGTAAAAGATCACCGTAACGAGATCCACAAAATCGAAATTTATGAAATTGAAGATGCTGTAGAGCGTGAAATTTACGAAACTTATGCTATCAACGAATTCAAAGCAAAATATAACGTAGACAAAGTATTTTTCGAACGTTAATCTACTTAAAAAGCATGGAAGCCGGTTATCCGGAATCCATGCTTTTTATTTTTTAATGTTGATTGGTATTCGTTAATTTAAAATCCAACATTTCATTAACTTTACGGATATCCGTTAAAATTCCGCCCTTTTGTGCTGCGATGCCGACATACCATTGATTGATTAAATCTTGCATCCCATCTTCAACCGTTTCCCCTTGCGTAACTAAATGCACTATTAAGTCAATCGCTTTTGTACGATCCTCATAAAACTTCGCACGTGCTGGGAAATCTTTGCCTACATCCTGTTTGAAAATATGGCCTAATTTAATGATACCGAAGTTCATCATTTGCTCACCATATAAAGTAGAACCAACAACCGCCAAGCGTTCGTTAAAATCAGGCTCATCTTTAATGTAGTCTTGCATTAGAAGCGATACTTCACCAGCGAAGTCTTTTAGTTTATTACGCTGGCCTTCCATTAAGCTTTTTGTTTCCTCGAAAATTTTGACCATCATTTCTGAATGCTCAAACATGCCCTTAACTTTTTTCAGCTTTTCATCTGATGCACCGTTAATTTTTGTTTGAATCGTTTCATATACGTAAAGTCTTTGTAAGTAAGATGACAATAAAATAATCCCATTATAATGAACACTTGCTTCATGTTTTTGTGGATCCCCGATGTTAATTTTCATGTTATTCCTCCAGCATTTGTTTCTATACAATATTAACAATACCATATATTTCACATGTTGAAAGGGAAAAATTCAAACTATTTTAACTTTATTCAGCACAAAGCCTCGTATTTCTATAAGTAAATGCGATTGCCTCATATGAATTTAGCTTAGCAGAAATTCTACCCTCGTTAAATTAAGTTAAGCCCGGGCCGATGTCACAGATTTTTAAAGGAGTTTTTTGAGAGACTCGAAAAAACTTTGGACACAATTACGCCTTAGCGTCATTGATTAATGCGTGAAATTCATGCCAATTTGTTAAACGAATGTAGTCAGCCTGTTGATTGTACGATTGATTTTTGACAATCGCATTCGTTTTTGTTCCTGCTAGTGTGTTTAACACTGCCGGTTTATCGTCCACGTAAACGTCTAGCGCTAAGCGTTTAATAATATCGATTTTTTCGTGATCAGCCATTCCGCAGTAAAAGCGCTCGTCAACGACTGGGAAGCCTTGTGCTTTTACCCATTCACGCGTTTGTAGACAATAGCCTTTTGGGCGCGATGTAATATAATAGATTTCATGACCAGCTTCTGCTAAACCGTTTAGTACCTCTTTTGCATCCGAGTAACTTGGGCAATCGGTAAAATATATTTCAGGCATCGAATCTTTCCACATTTGTCCGCCTTGTTCAGCTGTCAATCCAAATGCTTCATGAATTTCAACGGTTGGAATTTGTTCGAATACGCCTTCACTTACTGCCATGTTTAACTTTTTATTATAAATATGAAACGCGTGACGACGTAAATCAATCAGCGTATCATCAATGTCAAAACCAAATTTCATAATTTCCACCTAACTCAGTACAACAAAAGCTTCACTAAACTTTTGTTCTTTTTCAATTTGTAGTGCCTGTATTTTTTCAATTTGTTGTTTGCGCTGCGTTGCACAGCTGACATAATCAAATGGTTCTTTTTCGAGTAACACTTGCGCTAAAATATGTGCATCCATTAAGGCACTGTTCAAACCATACGCTCCGGTCGGCGTCATCGTATGGACTGCATCCCCAATTAACACCACACCGTCTTTCTCCCACTCCTTTGATGTACTACTAAATACATCAAGCATAACAAAGTCTTTCCAAGAGGTAATGTGTTTCGTTACAGTAGCTTCCAGTTGTGGAAATGCACGACATAGCTTTTCGATAAATGGCGTAAAGGGTTGTTTGCGTAATTGCGGGAAGCTTCCTTTTTCGATGTTCCAGCCAATTTGTACAAAGCCTTTTGCCTGTGTAAAAATCGATATTTGCATCTCATCAATAAGTGCCATTTTAATAGAAGGGCTCCAGTTTTCAGGAGCTGGAATTCGCGCCCATAACAGGTCATAGCCATGACTCCGAATGGTCGTATCTAAATTCGCTAATTTACGAATACTTGAATAGCGACCATCTGCGCCAATAATGAGCTGTGCTTCGATTGTACATTCCTTACCATTTTGCACCGCGCGCACTGCTGTATAATGGCCCTGCTCATTTTGAATAAGCTCTTTTACGGTTGTATTTAGCTCATAATCAAACGACGGGTAGCTTTTTGCCTGCTCTAAAATCGCCTCAAGTAAATGCGCTTGTGGTACGTGAATACCTAAATGACCGACCTGTTCATCGGGGAAAACACTTTTAATACAAGCCCCGTTATGCCAATACTCTAGAGTTTCCATTTTTAACAGTCCCAGCTGTTCAATACGCTCATAAATACCGTGCTGTTTTAACACGTGCTCGCCTTCTTCATTTAAATGCTCCCCGCGAAATGCTTTGGCAAAATCGTTCGTGCGCTCTACGAGTAACACCGATACATTGTTTTTGGCAAGTAAATTAGCTAGTAGCGTACCACCTGGACCCCCACCAACGATACAAACATCGACCTTTTTATTCATCTGCCTTCACCTGTTTTGGGTAGGCGATGATGCGTAAATCTGGACCAATTTGTGTCACTTCTTCAAACTGCAATTGCGCAGCTAAATCGATTGAATCGACGTCTTCCCCTGTAAATGGTGTAATCGAATGCACGCCTCCTAATACTTTTGGTGCAACGTAGACAATGTATTGATCGATGAAACCGCTGCGTAAAAATGACGCATTGACCGCGCCACCACCTTCAACAAGTAAATGAGTAATGCCGAAATGGTATAACGCTTTTAAAGTTGCTTCAATATCTAATCCACCGGCAGTGTTCGCAACACGAATGATGGCAACACCTTGTTTTTCAAGGGCAATCGCTTTTTCTTCTGGTGCATCAAAGGCCGTCACAATAACTGTACGCGCTTCATTCGTCTTAGCGATATGCGCGTCTAGCGGTGTTTGTAGCTTACGATCTAACACAACGCGAATCGGATTGCGGCCCACTCTCTGCTCAAGGCGTGTTGTTAATTTTGGATTATCTTTGAGTACGGTATTTACACCGACTAAAATCCCATCGACTTCATGACGGATTTCGTGTACGTCTTTTCGTGCCTCTTCTGATGTAATCCACTGGGAATGACCATTATGTGCAGCAATTTTGCCGTCTAATGTCATCGCAAATTTCGATACGACAAATGGGCGTTCAGTTAGCATATTATGAATGAAGCGTTCATTTACTTTACGTGCTTGTTGCTCCAGTAAACCAACCTCAACTTCAATACCTGCATCGCGCAGAAGCTGAATCCCACGTCCTGCAACAGATGGGTTCGGGTCTTGCATCGCTACCACAACTCGGGCCACTTTCGACTCTTTCACTAAATTCGCACAAGGTGGTGTTTTCCCGAAATGTGAGCAGGGCTCCAATGTGACATAAAGTGTTGCCCCTTGTGCCTGCTCACCTGCCATACGAAATGCGTGTACTTCTGCATGTGGCTCCCCTGCTTTGCGGTGTAGTCCTGAACCGATTATCACGTCGTCCTTTACAAGTACGGCACCAACAAGTGGATTCGGATTGGTATTTCCTTTTGCACTCGCTGCTAAATCGAGCGCTAACTGCATATAGTCACGGTCTGTTTTCATCCAAAATGTCCCCTTACATTGTTAACTTTTTCGCTTCGCCTAAGTGGCCTGATTTTTCAACTTTAGTTTGTAGATAATGCGCGTTTGTCTTTGTTAAACCGCCCCAAATGGGTACATGACCACTTGCTGCTAAACCATGCGCTTTTAGTGCTGCTAATTTTTTCGGATTGTTTGTAATGAGCGTGACCGGTTTTTTTCGCATACTTTCTAAAATTTTAAGCGCGTCTTCATATGAACGCGTATCATCTTCAAAGCCTAACGCATGGTTTGCTTGCACCGTATCAAAATCATCTTCTTGCAAAAGGTAAGCAAGAGATTTTGAGAATAGGCCGATGCCGCGCCCTTCGTGATCTGCTAAATAGAAAATCGCTCCGCAGCCATGCTCGGCAATCATTCTCATCGATTCATGTAATTGATAGCCACAATCACAGCGCTGTGAGCCAAAAATATCTCCCGTATGACAAATACTGTGCATACGAACAAGTGCATCGTCACGATTTTCAAAATCACCATATACTAAAACAGAAGACTGCTGACCAAATGCGAGATTCATCGTTGGCAGGTCATCAATCATTTGTTGTTTTGTTTTACTTTGGTCAACTGCTTGCCAAGAATACCAGTTAAAAGTTGCTTCAAAATCATCTTGTTTCACCGGCATCTTCACCGGACCAACTAAGGCTAAATTTTGTGAGTCGTTACGCACGACAAAGCGGATTTTTTCATTTAGAATATCAATAGGATTTTTCATTTTTATCACCATATTCTCTCTATAGTTACTTTATGTAAGCTAGTTTAATATAATAAGTTAAAAAGGTCAAATAAAGGGACTGCAAAATTTGCAGTCCCTTTTACATTGCATTTAAAAATGATAGTCTTCGATGTTCTTCACTTTTTGTGCGATTAAACTAACGACAACGAATGTTATAAGTGAAGCGATGATCGGAATGGTTACCGAGTGCATACCAAAAACATTTGTATGGAATTCGTAAATATACATATACAAACCAATACCAACAATCATCGAGCTAATTGAACCGTATTTGTTGGCTTTTTTCCAGTATAAACCGAATACCACACTCCATAAGAACGCGGATTCTAAGCCACCAAAAGCGAATAAATTTAGCATAATGAGTAGCTCTGGTGGGTTTACTGCAAATAACACAACCGCAATTCCGATAATAGTAGTGACCCAGAAACTACGCGTTTTAATTTGCTTGTCCGAAGCTTTTGGATTGATATAGTTTAAGTAAATATCTTTTACTACCGTAGAACTTACTAAAATGAGTAGCGCGTTCACCGTCGACATAATCGCGGCCATTGGAGCAGCTAACACAATCCCCGCAAGCACAGGAGGAAGAACTTCTAGCGTTAACATCGGCATCACTTTATCGCCGATTTCAATACCAGGCATAACTGGTCGTGCAAACACACCGATTAAATGCATCCCAAACATAATTGTCCCAATACTGATTGTTCCGATTAAAATGGCACGGTGTAAGCTTTTTGAATCCTTATAGCTCATCGCACGTACGGCAATTTGTGGTAAGCCGATTACCCCTAAACCGATTAAAATCCAAAATGTTGATACGTAAAGCGGTGTTAAACTTTCATCTGCACCAAACGGCGACACTAAATTCGGATTTTCAGCTACTAGGCCTTGCATGATATTATCCACGCCACCACCTGCAATAACTGTGGCAACTAGTAAAACAACCGTACCGATCATCATAATCGAACCTTGAAGCGCATCTGTTAACGCAACGGCGCGGAAACCACCAATGACCACATAAATTAGTACTGATGCTGCAAAAATCACTAAAGCTGTCGTATATGAAAGTCCCGTTAATGATTCTATTAAACGTGCGCCACCTACCCACTGTGCCGTCATCGAAGCAAATAAGAAAATCAAAATACTAATTGCTGAAATAATAACGATTGTATGGCTGTCATAGCGCTTCTTTAAAAAGTCGATTAAGGTAATCGCTTCAATCCGGCGTGCAACAATCGCGAACTTTTTCCCGAGTACCATTAATACAAAGTAACCCGCTGGTAGCTGTGCCATTGCAAGGAGCACCCAGCCTAAGCCGGTATTATACGCAACCCCTGGACCACCGATGAAGCTTGATGCACTCCCATACGTTGCCATCATCGTCATCGCGAGTAGGAAGCCACCCATTTCACGTCCGCCTAAAAAGTATTCCTGTAAAAATGACTTCGAATTGACCACTTGGCGATTTGCCCAAATTCCAATTCCGAAGATAATGATTAAAAATACGAATAACGGTACAATTACGGACCAATGAATCATCGCTCTTCTTCCTCCTCATCTAACGGAATGTCTTTGAAGAAAAGCTTCATCGCGAGCCAAATGCACACAATCATAAAGATTGTGCCTACAATACAACTATAGAAAAACCACGCTGGGAATCCAAAGACGTACTTGTATTCCGTCGGGTCACCCGAGCCTAGCCCATAGGCAAAGCCGTACCAAATCGCAAAGTTCATTACAACTAACACCACACCAATGAGTGCTTCTTTATGTGCGATTTTAAAACGCTTATCATGCATGTTATTCATCCTTTCTTAGTGAGTAGTATGTTTAGAAAATATCCTTTTCTATCATACGTGCGAAAGGCTAGAAAGAAAAGACTTTCTCGATAGATTTATAGAACAAAAGCGCTAAAGCACCCGTTTATCCCCGCCAGACGTTGGAGTGCAAAAGTAAACGGTCTACCACTTTTGCAGGAGGGTTCGAAACGGGCTGGCACTTTAGCCAAGACGTAGACAAAACTTTATGTAAAGTAGCCACCATGTGATATTTTATAATTTCCTTAAAAATGAAAAAACCGCCGTCTCACAACGTAGACGGCGATCATTTTACAGCTTATAACAATTCCTTACGTAACTCCGCTGCTGACTTTGGTGAAAGTAAGCCAAACGGAATATCAAACACCGTCTTCGCTCCTTTTTCCCCTTTTTGCGCTAATTTATGCGCAGCACGAGCATACGCCACTAACACACTTGATGTGAACATCGGATTGGACTCTAATTTTAATGAAAACTCTAAAATTTGCTTGTCTTGTTCGCCTGATTCACCTGAACGAATAACAAAACCGCCATGTGGCATACCTTGATGATTCGTAGTGAAATCTTCTTCTGTAATGAAATTCACTGTTGTATCGTAATCGGCAAAGTAGTTTGGCATCTCTTTAATTTCTTTTTCAATGGCCGCTTTATCCGCTCCTTGCTCTAGTACAACGTAGCATTCACGCGCATGCTTTTCACGCGTAGTAAGCTCTGGGTTTTCCCCATTACGTACACGGTCAACCGCTGTTTTAATTGGCAATGTATACTGCACTGCTTTTTTAACGCCTACGATGCGACGTACAGCATCTGAGTGACCCTGGCTTAAGCCGTCACCCCAAAATGTATATGTATTCCCTACTGGAAGAACGGCTTCACCAAGTAAACGATTTAATGAGAATAAGCCTGGATCCCAGCCGACTGAAATAATCGATACCGTACCTTGCTGCTGAGCGACTGCGTCAACCGTTTCAAAGAACGCTGGAATCTTCGCATGCGTATCAAAACTATCAATCGTGTTAAACCACTGTGCAAAATGCGGTACCTGCTCCGGTAAATCCGTCGCTGAGCCACCACAAAGAATCATCACATCAATTTGATCTTTATAATTCGGTGCATCCGCCACTAAATAAACGGGTACAGTTGAGTTTACGACTACAGATGCTGGATCACGGCGCGTAAAGACAGCTACCAGTTCCATGTCATCATTTTGACGAATTGCCGCTTCGACACCGCGACCTAGATTTCCGTAACCTACAATACCAACACGCGTTTTACTCATTTCTATTTCCTCCTGTAATTCAATTAACGCCTTCACTTTATCACAAAACGATGTAAATTCTGAATTGCGTTTAAATTTAATTATCATGATACAAGTTCAACTGCCATTGCACAACATATTTTCGTGATTTTTACAAGCAATGGTCATGAATTAAGAAATGTCGGCACGAAAGGAAGCATAGACTTTTTGGTTTCTATCGGTGTCCCTTTTTGTTATACTAGAAGAGTAAATAAATAGATTTTATTGGAGGAACAGCATGAAGAAATTATCAGCAGTATTGTTAGCGTTTACACTTGTATTCTCAAGTGTGGGTTCAACTCTATTATTCGCAAACGATGCACAAACAGTAGAAGCCAAGTCATACAAATCAGGTAAAAAAGGCTTCAACAACAATAACACAAATAACAATTCAAACATCCAAAAAAATAACGACGACGCAACAAGCCCAACAACGGCTAAAAACAACAACACAACAAACAAAAACGATACAAACACGGCTTCATCAAATAAAGGCGGTTTAATGAAAGGTCTTATGCTTGGTGGTTTAGCTGGTCTTTTATTCGGTAGCTTATTTGGCGGCATGGGGATGTTAGGTAACATCTTAGGCTTATTAATCAATGCTTTAGCAGTAGGTGCCATCATCTTCTTCTTAGTGAAAATTTTCCAACTGATTAAACGTAAAAAAGAAGCGAAAAACGAGGCATTATAATGGACCGAATTACATTACTTGAACAAGATTTAATCAATGCGATTTGCTTATTCCACGCAAAATTTAAAAACGTAGCTCCGGACACTGTAGAAGTGGAGTTAATGTATGATGATGTGGCTGGATATTCGGCAGAAGCATTTTACAACGGTCAATTAGACGTTTATAACACGGTGAACTTCATTACCGCACTTCGCCTATATATCGACGAGCAATTAGGTCGCGATTCAATGGCTGCGCGTATCACATTAGATATCGATGACGAGCAAGGTATGATTGCCAACGTGGAGTTTTAATTTTTGTGCCTGCAAGCTACTTGCAGGCACTTTTACTTTTCGTTACGATATGAATAGAATGATAAGATTGGTGGTTTTTAGATGACGCAACTAAACAAACTTGTCCGTGATAAGGTACCTTCTTTAGTAACAAAAGATGGAGGTAGCTATTCACTTAAGTTATTATCTCCACTTGAACATCAGCATGAAATAACGAAAAAATTACATGAAGAAATTTCGGAATACGATGGGGCAACATCAAAGGATGCAGCACTTGAGGAATTAGTCGATATTGTTGAATTAATTCATGCGGCATTAAAGCTTCATGATGTGTCGGTTGAGGAGTTTGACTCATTACGCCAGCAAAAACGTAAACGTAAGGGTGGCTTTGAAAAAGGCATTTTCTTACACGAAATAAAAGGAATCGAATAACAAAAAGCCCGAGCACATTCGCTCGGGCTTTTCGTTTATGCTGTTGGCTGTACTTCTGGCTTGTATTTTGTTGTTAACGTTTTGTAGCTTAGTACAAATGCAATAAGTGCCAGTACAGAAGCTCCAATTAAATAAATGGCTAATACCGACGTATTTGAAGCAAGCAACGATAAATCACCTAATGAGATAACCGATTTAAAGCCTGAGATTGAATACGTAAATGGTAATAACGCACTGATTGATTGTAAGTTTTCAGGTAGCATTGGGATTGGTAAGTTTGCACCTGTAATCGATAATTGCGCGACTACAAGTACTAAAGCGATAAAGCGACCCACATTGCCCGCTGCTGAAACTAAGAAGAAAATAATAGACATAAACGTAATGCTCACAACAATTGCGAATAAGAAGAACATCACAACATTTTGAACTTGAAGCTGGATAACAAGTAATGTAAACGCTGCAAGTACAATCGCTTGAATTGTCGCAAATAATGCTAATTGTAACCATTTACTAACAAACCAGCTTACCGCTGATTTTGGTAAGACAGCTGGTTTTTTGAATGGTACAAAGAATGATAACACAAGTAAACCTACGAATAAAGCTAATGATAATACATAAGGTGCTGTAGAATCACGGTAATATTCATACGCATTTACTTTTTCACCCGCTAATACTACTGGTGAAGAGAACATGTCGATATTCGCGTCCGTAATCTTTAATGAAGCAACTTGGTCACGTCCACCTTCTAAGCCCGTTACTAATTGATTAGAACCATCTTGTAAACGATTAACCCCATCATTTAATGATGTTACACCTTCTGTCATCGTTAGCCAACCTGTCGCAACGGTTTCATTACCAGTGCTTAATTGTGTAAGACCATTTTTAAGGCTAGATACACCGTCACCGATTTGGCCCCAAGAATTCAGTAATGTTGTATTACCTGCTGCCACTTGTGATGATCCACTCGATAACTTAGATGCACCCGCGACAACTGCAGATTGTCCTGCTACTAATTGATCAACACCTGCTACTGCTTGTTGTTGACCAGCTACTAAGGCATTAATACCTCCAACGATCACTTGCTGACCACTTATAGCTCCTTCTAACCCTTGCGTTACTGCTGGCATACCCTGTGCAATTTGCTGTGCCCCATTATTTAATGCATTAGCACTTTGTACAGCAACCGGATAAATTTGCCCTAAATCCGTTAACCCTGCACTTAACGCTAATAAATTTTCTCGGTACATTTCTAAACCTGGTGCTTGTGCTAAACCTTGTAATAACTGAGCACCTTGTGTCATTTGCTGAATATCTTGCTCTTTTGATTGTAAAACTGTTGCTAATTGTGCTAAACCATTTGCTAAACCTGGATTTGTAGGTGTACCATCACCTAAAGCAATACCTGCATATAATTGATTTGCGCCAGCTGATAATTGCTCTAATCCTGTTAATAAGCTTTGTGATCCTGGTTGTAATTGTTGCAAACCATTATACACTTGGCCTGTACCACCTTGAAGCGAAGTTAATCCCGCTAGCACTTGTTCTGAGCCAGCTTTTAATTGATTTGCGCCAGTTGCAACTTCTTTAGAGCCGCTAGCTAATCGACTGATATTACTCGTACCACCAGTAACTGCTGCTAACAATTCTCCAGCACCAGCATCAGCCGTTTTTGCACCAGCAGCTAATTTGTTAATATCGTCTGCTTTTTCAGTTAATGATGTTAATAATGTATTAGTTCCTTCAGCTAACTGTGCCGATCCCTCCGCTAATTGCAAAGAGCCATCCGCCCCTGAGGCAAAGCCCGTTTCAATATCGGTAAATCTTGAAAATACTGTTCGTGCATAGGTTGCTGTAATTTTATCGCCTAATTGCTCACGTAGCTTTTCAACCGCGCTGTTTGTTACCTGTGCACCCATGAAGTTTAACCCTTCATTTTGAATATAGCGTAGTTCAGGTACTTGCGGATTGGCGTCTAATACCGTTGTCACTTTTTGCGAAAAGTCTTCTGGTACTTCAACGACTAAATAATACTCTTGGTTTTCTAACCCCTTCTTTGCCTCTTGCTCCGTTACGAAATGCCAGCCGAGCGTATTGCCTTCTTTTAATGTTTCCATTAAATCCGCTCCAACATTGATTGGCTGCCCACTTGATACACCACCCGCATCCTTGTTAACAAATGCGACAGGTAAATTTTCAAGATTATCGTACGGTCCCCATGTAGCCGATAATAGAATCGCTACATAAACAATTGGAATGAACATGACACCGATCAATGCAAATAGTAATCCTTTGCGATTTTTCAGTGACGATAATTCCTTTCCGAATAACTGAAATGACCCCATAAACAACCCCCTTTAGTAAAACATTCTATACAAATAAAAATATTTGTATAATTCAAATATATTCTAAGTTTTGTATAATTTCTACTATAAAATTCTTATTTTTTGTTTTTTTAATGTGAAAAAAGTTCAATATAATATAGAATAAATACCATGATATATTTCTTATATAACAATTAGCAGCGATAAACATAACAGTGTTAGCATCAAATTCACTTTATTGCTATATACCTATAAATTCAACCCTATTCAAATTATAATATTCTAATCAAAAATAAAATAAAAAAAATCACTGGGATTTTTCACTCCAGTGATCTTTTTTGGCATTATTTTGTCGTTTCTTTTGTTTCTTCAGTTACTTCTGGCTTTACTGCGACGTCCACAATACGTCCTTGTGGCTCATATGAAATTTCTTTTAAAGATAATAGTTGCTCTTTTAAGTTTTCCCAATCTGATAACCCTAAGTCTGTTACTTTACCAGCTTCATATACTTTGCCTAATGCTGCAAAGCCGTCGCCACCTTTAGCTGTAAACGCGTTTGTTGCGATTGTGTATGTTTCGCCATCTTTAATGTCTACGTATGCTTTTGTTGCATCATCATAGTATTGTAATGAAACAATGCGAGAGCCTACTTCTTTTGATGAATCATATGTTAATTTAGCGCCAGAGATGTGTAAGAAGCCGCCGCTTTCCTTTGGTGCTTCTTTTAACGCATGCTCAAATGTTTCTTTTAATTCAGCAGCTGTAATATCTACTAATGCTAATGTGTTACCGAATGGTAAAACAGTCATCACATTGCCAGTCGTTACTTCGCCTGCTGGAATCGCTGCACGAATACCGCCACCATTTTGGAATGCCATGATAACGTTTTTCTTTGTATACGTTTTCGCTTTCGCTAACATACCGTCTGTGATGATGTTTCCTAACGCTGTTTCGCTGTTTCGTACACTTGGTGCACCTATTGATTCGTTATCACGTGGGTTCACTAATTCCGCAGTTAACTTCACGCCAATTTCAGTATTTGCTACTACGTCTACTTTTTCTTTGAATGGTGCCAGTAATTTCAGACCTTCTGCATCTTCAGCGAAGTCTGCTACTTTGATTAATTGTCCTTTATGCTTCACGACAACACCGTTTTCGTCAAACGATACATCTAATGTCCCTAAGAAGTCTGCATATTGGTATGCTTGTACAATTAGTGTTGCGTCTTTCTTTTCGCCTACTGTATTTGTATCAACTACAAATGGCTCATCTAATTGTGTATGTGTATGCCCACCTACGACAATATCAATACCAGGTACTGATTTTGCTAACATTTGATCGTTGTCATATGCCGCATTATCATCAAATCCTAAGTGTGTTAACGCGATAATTTTGTTAACGCCTTTATCTTCAAATGCTTTTACTGCTTTTTTCGCTTCTTCGATGTAGTCTTCAAATACAATGCTACCTGGAGATGCGATGTCTGCTGTTTCAGCTGTTGTTAATCCGAAGATCCCGACTTTTTCACCGTTTACTTCTTTAATGATACCTGAGTAAATTTTACCGTTTTCAGGCTCGCTTGAGATTAAGTCTGTAAATAAGCCTGTGAATAAGCTATCTTTTGAGAAATCAACATTAGCTGTTAATAATGGGAATTTTGCTGCTTTTACGAAATCCGCTAATGCTTTGTGGCCTTCTGGTGATGAACCAAGGTCGAATTCGTGGTTACCAAATACCATTGCATCAAATTTCATCGCATTTAAAAACGGTACGTCTGCTTGTCCAACGAATTCATTGAAATATAGTGTTCCGCTAAATACATCACCTGCATGTAATAATAAAGCATCTGGTGTTTTTTCACGTTGTTCTTTAACCGCCGTCATTAACTTCGGTAACTTTTCAACATTTGCATGTGTATCATTTACATGCATCACCGATAGGTTATAGTATTTGTTTTGTTCTTCTTCAATTAGGTTTAAAGCTGTTACTAAAATACTTGCTAATTCACCACGTGTCACTGATTTTGACTGGTCGAATGTTACGTTTGCCGCTGCAAATAAAGCATCAGCATCAATTGGGTAAAGAACACTTATTTTTTCAACTACTTGTTTTACTTCACCATGTGTTAAATTTTCTTTTGGTCGGAATGTGTTGTCTTCATAACCTTTTTCTACACCTGTTGCATATAAGGCAGCAATCGCAGCATAGTAATGATTTTCTACTGTAATATCCGTGAAGTTTGGTTGAACTGTTTCAGACGGTTTTAATTGGAATGCGCCTGCGATCATTTTTGCAGCTTGTTCACGTGTAACAGAAGCGTCTGGTTTAAACGTACCATCGCCAAATCCGTTTAAAATACCAGCTGCTGTTAATGCGCTAATGCCTTCTACATGAGGATGGCTGGCTGGTACGTCTGTAAAGATTGTTTCCTCTGCAGCAACACCTGTTACGCCTACCATTACCGCTGTAACGGCTGTTAATGCCGTTGCTGAATACATTTTTCGTTTGTTCATTCAAAAACCTCCAGGAAAGAATTTTTTTACCTAACGTTAATATTATCTGAATAATGGAAGATTTACTAGTTTATTTATCAAATTATAACAAGAATTAACAATATTAATATAAACTGTCATAAATGGACAAAAAAAGACAAAGTCAATCGAAATTGACTTTGCCTTTTATAAGCTAATTAGCGAATGGATTATTGTTGTGCAGCTTTAGCACGTAATACCATTTGTAAGATACCACCGTGACGGTAGTAGTCTACTTCTACTTCTGAATCGAAACGAGCTAATGCTTTGAACTCAGTTACTTTTCCTTCTGGAGAAGTTGCAGTAACAGTTAGGATATCACGTGGTTTCACATCGTCAGTTAAGTTAACAGCGATTGTTTCGTCACCTTTTAAGCCTAAAGTATCAGCTGATTCGCCAGCCATGAATTGTAATGGTAAAACACCCATCATTACTAAGTTAGAACGGTGGATACGCTCATAAGATTGTGCGATTACAGTTTTAACGCCTAGTAAGAATGTACCTTTAGCAGCCCAGTCACGAGATGAACCCATACCGTAGTCGTTACCAGCTAATACTACTAAGCCAGTGCCTGCTTCTTGATATTTCATACATGCATCGTAAATGTACTCAACTTCGCCTGTTGGCCAGTAAGTAGTGAAACCACCTTCTGTACCTGGAGCAACTTGGTTACGGATACGGATGTTAGCGAAAGTACCGCGCATCATAACTTCGTGGTTACCACGACGAGAACCGTAAGAGTTGAAGTCGCGAATTGCTACGCCGTTTTCGATTAAGTACTTACCAGCTGGTGTATCTTTACCGATTGCACCTGCAGGAGAGATATGGTCAGTAGTGATTGAATCACCGAACTTAGCCATAACACGCATGCCAGCTAATGTTTTGATTGCTTCAGGCTCTTTAGAAAGACCCGTGAAGAATGGTGGGTTTTGGATGTAAGTTGACTTCTCATCGAATGTGTATAAAGATTCAGTTGAAGTTTCAATTGCATTCCAAGCTTCGTTAGCAGTGAATACTGTTTCATATTCTTTTTGGAATAATTCACGAGTAACTACTTTATTTAATACCGCGTTAACTTCTTCAGTTGAAGGCCAGATATCATCGAAGAATACTTCTTTGCCTTCTGGAGTAACAGCGATAGCGTCTTTTTGTAAATCGATATCTACAGTACCAGCTAATGCATAAGCAACAACAAGTGGTGGTGATGCTAAGTAGTTAGCTTTAACTAATGGGCTAATACGACCTTCGAAGTTACGGTTACCAGAAAGTACAGACGTTACGAATAAGTCGTTCTCTTTGATTGCTTCTTCGATTTCAGGAAGTAATGGACCTGAGTTACCGATACATGTTGTACAACCGTAACCTACTGTGTTGAAGCCGATTGCATCAAAGTATTGTTGTAAATTAGCATCTTCTAAGTAACCAGTTACAACTTTTGAACCTGGAGCTAAAGAAGTTTTAACCCATTTCGCAGGTTTAATACCTAACTCAACAGCTTTTTTCGCAACTAAACCAGCAGCGATTAAAACGTATGGGTTTGAAGTATTTGTACAAGATGTGATCGCAGCGATTGCGATAGCGCCTGTTGGAATTTCTAGGTCGCCTTCTTCAAATTTAGCTGTTCCTGTTTTAGCGAATTCATCTTCACCTAAACCGAAACCTTGAGTTCCTTGAGGAGCTACTACAGATGAACGGTAAGTTGATTTCATTTCAGTTAAAGGAATTAAATCTTGTGGACGTTTTGGACCAGAAAGGTTCGCTACGATATCCGCAAGGTCAATTTCTAATACGTCAGTGTATACAGGCTCTAAATCAGCGTCAAAGAACATGTCGTTAGCTTTTAAGTAAGCTTCAACAACAGCAATGTGTTCTTCGTCACGGCCAGTTAAGCGCATGTAGTTGATTGATTCTTGGTCAACTGCGAAGAAACCACAAGTAGCACCATATTCTGGAGCCATGTTAGAGATTGTAGCACGGTCAGCAAGTGGTAATTTAACAACGCCTGGTCCGAAGAACTCAACGAATTTGTTAACTACACCTTTTGCACGTAATACTTGAGTTACTTTTAATGCTAAGTCAGTTGCAGTAGTACCGTTTGGTAATTCGCCAACTAATTTAACACCAATAACTTCAGGAATTGGGAAGTATGAAGGTTGACCTAACATACCTGCTTCAGCTTCGATACCACCAACGCCCCATCCAAGTACGCCGATACCATTGATCATTGTTGTATGAGAGTCAGTACCTACTACTGAGTCTGGGAATGTATCGAAAGTGCCGTCAGCATTTTCTTTAACGTGTACGATTGGTGCTAAGTACTCTAAGTTAACTTGGTGTACGATACCAGTTGCTGGTGGTACAGCGCGGAAGTTATCATAAGCAGTTTGCGCCCATTTTAAGAAGTTATAACGTTCAGCGTTACGCTCGAACTCAAGGTCCATGTTAGCGTTTAATGCTGCTGCGTTACCGTATTTGTCAACTTGTACTGAGTGGTCAATTACAAGGTCAACTGGGATTGCTGGGTTGATTTTGTCTGGATCTCCACCCATTTCTTTCATTGCAGAACGTAAAGAAGCTAAGTCTACTACTACTGGTACACCAGTGAAATCTTGTAGAACTACGCGAGATGGTTTGAATGGTACTTCAGCTTCAGTGTTAGCGTCTTTACCCCATTTTGCTAATTCGTTTACGTGCTCTTCTTTGATTACGTAGTTATCGTACTGACGTAATACTGATTCTAATAATACTTTGATTGAGTAAGGTAAGCGTGATACGTTTGCGATACCAGCTTCTTCGATAGCAGCAAGACGGAAGTAGTTATAAGACTTACCGTTTACTTCGAATGAAGAACGACTGTTGTGTAAGTTTTGTTGTGTCATGTTTGTGTTCCCCCTAAATTTCGTTAATTGAAAAGGTTGTAATGCTCTTTTCTCCACCACTTATAATAGCTTAGTTTCAAACATAAGTAAATTGCATTATTATTATCCTTTACGATAAGTTTTTTTTATGACCTATCGGAAATACACGTTTATTCTACAATATTATTTAGATATTATACGTAGAATACGCAATTTCATTTACTACATGCAATCATTTGCTATGTCAAAAAAATTTTTCAGCCTGAATCTCACCTTTCAAGCCAATGTGAACTAATTTAATTTAATCCAGCGTTGGATAAAGATGGATATGATTCCACGCAACTTATCTGATCGATTTGCAAATTTCAAATAAAAATACAATGTTTTTGCAACGTTTAACTGATTGGTGCGCGCTTTAAACCACACGGCATCATAGCCGCGTTCAAATGCAACCATTTCTAAACGGTCAAATGCTTGCTCGGTCCATTCAATAAATAATGCTTCATCAATACCTTTTGCCAGGAGCGCTTCAATTATATTGCAGAAACGTTCTTCTTCATCATCTGTAAACACATAGCCCTTCCAAAAGTTCGTACGAATCGCCTGCAAAATTTGCGCTGTATAACGAATTGGAAACTTTGGATGCTGAATAATCGCACATAGCAGTTCACTCGTATTGGCAATACTATGTGCCCAACCTTGTTCTGCGCTGACAAAGCTACGTAAATCTTGCTCTTTTGTTAATAAGGTAATGGCATTTTGCGCAAGGGCATCTAGCTCTTCATTTGTTAAGTAGCAAAGCTGGCGATCCGCATTGACAATCGCTGCTAAAAACAGCGCTGAAAATGAACGTTGAAATACGCTAGATGCATCCTTTTCTCCCAAATTAAAAACTAATCCTTTAATGGAAGAAAGTCGTTCAACCATTTCATGAATGCTTGCTTCTGTTAAACTATTTTCTGTTAGCAATTGAAGAAACAGACGATAATTCAATTGATCACGTAACTCTGCACTTTCATGTCCAACATTTTCTAGTAACTGCTGAATGACATGCTGATTTTCTTCTACATACTGTTTACGGCCTTGTACCGACATTTCTAACATTTGAACATATTCTTCTACGAACAAAAAAATTCCCCCTATATCGTTCACCTACTCCATTGTAAGAGACAATAGGCTGTTTGACTAGAAAGAATCCTATTCATTTATAAAACAAACGCTTCTGCTGCATCAAATAATTCACCTACTTCAATCACCCGATCAGAGAACTTCTTAACGAGATTTACGTCGACTGCGTTAAATAAATTCGTTAATACAACAGACGTACATTCAAACTGCTTTTTCTTCTTCGTCGCATTGAATTCTTCAATAAAGCGTGTCGGTAAAAAGCTCGAGCCATCTGTGACAAATAAAATATCCGCTTCATTAAATTCGCTTTGAAGTAAGATATTTAACGATTCACGTAATGGCTGCTCATAATTCGTACCACCCCCTAAAAAGCTATTGCTAAATGCGAGTAAATCCTGCGTAGATGCCTGTCCTTTAGCAAAGATTTTTACCTCACCTACTTTACTTGCAAAAGGGACAATGGCAAAATCGCGTTTTTGCTTTTTGGCAATTGTCAGTAGAGCGATACAAAATGCTTTGCTTTGTTCCTTAATGGACGTCATGGAGCTGCTTTCATCCATACAAATAATAATCGGGCCTTTCCCTTTTCGATCCTTGCCCTTAGTATCAAAAACAAACGCTTGAGATTCACTGAAGCGGCGCAAAAAGTCCTGTTTACTGTGGCCCATTACATAGTTAGCGAGTTCCGTTGGTAATAATCTCGAAACTTCCTGGCCGATTGCTATGTTTTTGCGCTCCATCGTGTGTTTTTGCTTTGTTTTTTGTTTTTTCATTGCAATACGCTTAAAGCGACCTACTAAATCAGCAATTGTTTGGAGTTCTTTATGTGTGCCAATTTTTTCTGCGAGTTCAAATTGATCCCTTAATGGGACGTGTTCAATTTTCTTACCATCCATTGTTCCTACTGTCACAATGGCTTTTTTTGTATTGCTTATTTTTTGCTTATTTTCTTGAATGATTTGACCGAGTGACTGCTTACTGATTTCTATTAGTTGATTTTTTACTTGTTGCTCAATTGTTGTCGATTGTTGCTGTGCGTTCTTTAAACTGTGTTCATACATTTTTTGTTGCTGCTTATAAGCTTGTTTCATGCTTTCTGAAGACGCGCTGTTCATTTGTTGTTGGAGTTCTTGTATCCGTTTTTTTGCAAACTCTTTTGTGCGCTCCGTGGATTTTTGCTTTTGTACATTTTTTGAATGTTGATGGTCATTTTTTAACCTTTTGATGAATTGATCTGCCATGCTAATTGCTGTGAGCACACTTAAGAGTTCATCACCCTTTGTCAATTGATGCCATTGTATATATTCGTCATTTTTTAGTAAGTTTGCGATAAATCCATACTGTGCTTCATCAACTTGCTGCGCATTTCCCTTTAAAATGGGTTCTTTACTATAGAAGGAATACCAAGTGTCGCCAATTATGTTTGTAAAGCCTGTTAGCATTTTTTCCCCATCCATGCAGCGATCATTTAACAGCTTGGCCATCTTTAACAGCTCATTAAATCGCGCCTTTTGAGACGTACTCATGTCAAATAGCGTACGGCTGTATAATACAACCATATTTTTATCCATAAGATCACCATCCAAGATGAAGTTTTCATTCTCTCCACTCACGTATTAAAATCCGATTACATCCGATGTCATTTGCAATAAACGCTTATGCATATCTGTCTTTAAATTTTGTAGCTCTGGGCGATTGGGCATTTGGCGATTCATATTTTGCACTTCTAAAAAGAGGGACTTCCCCTGCATTAACAATTGGCTTAGCTGTGTACGTGCGAGCGGTGTTTTACGTAACATCGTATTTTGTGCCTCTTGTAAAATTGAATCAAACTCGGTCGTCTTTCGATGAATAAACGCATCAACTGTATCAAACGCCGTTTCATTAATAATTTCTTGTGTCGCACTTTTTTGATCAACCGTTTCCCATAATACATTTGCCATAATGTTTAAATCTGTTCTATTTACTTCGTTACGTCCTGCTAAATACGCTTTTGCCCTTAATATCGATAACGACTGCTTGAAGCGACGATCAGACGGGCGAATGCCTGCATCATGTAACGCTTGACGAATTTTTGCAATTGCTTGGTAAATTGAATCTGAAATGTCCACATTAGCAACTCGTATTTGATGTTCATAGAGCTCACCCATTGAAATTTTAGGAATTTGAATCGGCGTGCGATCCTTTAACATCGCAATAAAAGACTCTTCCTCACGAATATAATTCACTTCATAGCGTAGTAAAAAGCGGTCAAATAAGGCCTCTAGTCCCTCTCCCTCTTCAATATATTCATTTGAAGAACCTACAATTGTCATAAGTGGTGACTGGATTGGTACACCGTTGTTATAAAAAATACGTTCATTAATCAATGTTAACAATGAATTTAAAATCGCTGAATTCGCTTTAAAAATTTCATCGATAAAGGCAAAATGCGCCTCTGGTAGCATATTTTTTACGTTACGTTTATAAATCCCCTGTTCTAAATCCTTGAGTGACAGCACCCCGAACAATTCCTCAGGCGTACTAAATGGCGTCAGTAAGTGCTGAAAATAGTGGCTTCCCTCTACAATTTCCCCCAACATGGAGGACAACACACTTTTCCCCGTTCCTGCTGGTCCAATAAATAATAAATGCTGTCTTGAAAGAAGTGCTGTTAGTAACGCTTCAATCTCTTCTTCCCGATCATAAAATCGTTTATTTAACTTTTGCTGAATCGCTTGTAATTGTATCGACAATTTTTTCACGCTCCCCTCAATCGACCTTTACTTTATCTACCAAAATTTCTCACAATAATAAATAATAACCTCGATACTATTACGATACACTTCACACATGATTTTTAAACCTTATAGACAGGTCAATATTCTATTAACACCTTACAAATCACTAGCATTTCAAATTATTTTTACGGCTATAAATTAAATTCACCATTCTACTTTTGTAAGTTTTCTCAATATTTTTGATTAAATTTGGCATTTTACGTGAACATATTACATATAGCTTGTTTAAGGAGGGGTAATATGGCGATTATTAAAGTATCTACCTCTGTTTTTTCTTTAATTAAAACAGTTGAACGTGCCATACAAAAGGCAAGCCAGGGCGATACGATTTTGGTTGCGGCTGGTAAATATAAAGAAGCGCTTACAATTGAAGAAGACGTGAGTATTTCAGCAAAAATAGCGGAACACGCCCTCATTGAAGGGATCATCATTGTTCCAAAAGGGAAAAGGCTTCTCTTAGAAAATATAACCCTTCACCCAACTTCTCAAATTTTTGTGGAAGGTACCTTACATTTAATCAATTGCGTCGTCAAAGGCGCTTTATCCAATGTTTTGCTTTCGTTAAATGAAGGAAATGTCGTTGCTGAAAAATGTCAATTTACCGGCGCCACAGATGTCGCCGTTGTTTTATTAAATAAAAGTCGCGCCTCCTTTGAAGATTGCTATTTCGAAAGCAATGAAAAATCACATTTACTCATTGAAGATTCGACAATTGAACTCGTCAACAGTGAGTTACTAAAATCGAATCACGCCGTTTGGTTAAAAAGCAATTCCGACGCCGTTCTTGAACAGGTACGAATTCATCATCATACTGGTACACAAATCATCGTTCAAGATGCCTCTACTTTGCACATGCAGGGTTGCGGGCTCGAACACGGTGAGGGTAATGGTATATATGCATCTAAACAATCAAAAATTCATATTAACGGGACCGTTATACAGCATCATGCGCTGCCACAATTATGGATTCAAAATAGTCAATTGCATGTTACAAATAGTCAGGTCAATTACGGCAATGAATCCGGCCTCATGCTTCGAGAATGTGCAGAAGCAACGATTACGAACACCTCCTTTTCACATCATAAAATTGCTAATGTTCAGCTAACACTTGAGTCGTTATTAAACATGACCACATGCCAAATTTATAGCTGCCAGGGCGTAGGTGTTCAGTTAAAGGATAAATCCATTGCAAACTTCAATGAAACGGTTTTTGCAGATAATGTATTACCTCAACTGTTTTTATCGGAACATTCGATTTGTTCATTAAAAGACACGACCATTAAAGATGGCAAGCAGGTTGGTATTTTTGTTGAAAAAAACGCCTCATGCTCCATCGTCTCGAGTGCCATTACAAATCAGGAAAATACAGCGATTACAGTCATTGGCGCTGAACTGTTTATGTTAGATTCCATTATTCAACACAATAAAGGCAACGGGGTATTAACGGTAAATCAAGCGAACACCACGATTGAAGGCTGTACATTCCAACAAAATGATATGCCCCATATTGCTGGAAAGGATCATGCGAATGTTTCGATTGCCAATTGCGAGTTGATCGGCGGCAAAGGAATATTCATGGTAGATAATTGTCAACTAGACCTCCGTGAATCGACCATTAGAAATGGTACAGGTGTACAAGTGGAAGTTGTCGGACAAACAAAAGCATCCGTGTTTAAAACGTATATTAGTGATGGTGACAGTAACGGGATTAAAGTGATGAAGGATGCGACGATGCATATTACAGAAAGTCATATTACTGCACATAAAATGCCACAAATAGTCGTCAATGATAGCTCCGTTATTTTTAAAAATAGCGAGCTTCTTTGTGGGGGACGTAACGGCTTAATTATTGAAAATAATGCGGAAGCGTTTATTCAAGATTCGTTTATTTCTAATCACTTATATCCGCAAATTTGGATTGATTTAAATTCAGCCGTTGAACTTTCAGATACGCAGCTGACGGAAGGCCATGAATCGGACATTTACGTGCAAAATAATTCAACACTTCACGCGAACAATTGTATTATTCAAAACGACAAATTTATCTTTAACGTACAAGCCGTCAACAATTCTAAAATCAACTTAACGCAAACAACTGTTGAGAATTCAATTGGCGATAAGTTTTACAGTGAAAATAACAGCCAAATTACGTATACACTTGATGAACTAAATTAATAAATCGTCCCCTTAGTGGTTCCGGTGCAATAAAAAACGAGGAGTAAGCTGAAATTCGCTTACTCCTCGTTTTTTATAGTTCAATGATTTGTGGCAGTACTGGAATTTCTGACACAATATCCGCTTCTGTTAAACTTAAGCCGATTAATTTAAATTTCGCATTAAAGTCAAGTTGCGTTAGTAAATCGTCAGAATCATTGATATTTAATCGTTTATATAACGCTTGATGTGTTAAATCGACCGCACAAATACATTCAATCGTATTACGAATATGATCCTTTTCTTGGTCGGTAATTGGTAACGTATCATCCAATAAACACGGTTGAATCGCATCCTTTAAAAAGCTTTGCGCTTCCACAATACAGTTAAACTCTGTCAGCTTATCGGCATACGATTTAAGATACGTACGCTCACGTTTACGTTGGATATTCAAATCATCTACTTGATTTTGAATCATCTGTAAGCGTTTATCTGCCAGTTCATTTAATCGATTTTGCACAATGTATAAATTTTTAAGGACAAACTCTTCGTATTTAGTGATGAATTCTATTTTCTCAGCTAATTGCGCTTGTATTTTGTTTAAAGAAGCCATGCGATCACTCATTAAACCGCTCTTTTCTTCGGCCGGAATTGGGAACGATAAGCTTTGACCCGTTTGCTTTTTGTATTGTTTTTCTAAACGTGTGTATTCCATCGTATATTCCACATGAAGTTTGCGATAATCACGGACATTTTTTTGATATAATCCAGCAACTTCCTCATATTTTTCCACTAAAGAATCACGTAAATATAAATCACTGGCAAGCTTTTGGAGTAATTGATATAGTGTTTGGACCTCTTTAAATACCTTACTTACCTGCTCATATTCTTCTTCATACGCTGAAACCAATGCGATATCGCGTTGCTTACGTGTAAACTCTAATTCAAAATCTGATTGATATTGTTCAATATTTTCATATGCCGAAATATACGGTTCACGTAATGGAATCAATTCGATTTCTTTACGTAAACGCCCTAGCCAATTGATGAATAACTCGACAACATGTCGTGTTTTCTTTTGTTGATTACCAACAAGCTCTTGAATCAATTGTGTAAGCTGCGTAATACGCGAATCGATCAACATTTGAGAATCATTTGTTTTACGAGCCTCTAGTGCATTGCGAGCAGAGACAGCAACGATTTGCCCAATATATTTGTCGTATCGATTTTTTTCTGCTAATACAAACGCATTCACGTCACCGTCTAGTTGATCAATGCCATTGACAATTAAGTTTGCTTCAATACCGAATGTATTAAGCTTTTTTAAAAAATTGACTTCTTCTTCTGTTGCAGAAGAGCCTGCGCGCAGTACAAAAAATACTTCATCGACACGTTGAAGTAACGTCTGCGAAAAATATGCCGTATTATTGGCACCGGGCTCAAGCCCCATTGAATCAATCAGTGTCACATCTTTTAAAAGGTCATGCTTTACATATACTTCAATATAATCAATATGCTCACGAATAATTTGAGCGCTTTCATTATTTGAAACCGTTAAAAGCTTTAATTTCGAAATATCAAAGGTAGCCACCATACCATCTAAAAACACCGCTTTCACACATTCTTGTGCGCTGTATTTTATGAAGGTATTGACATGTGTTGGCTCATTTTTATTGTCTTCAAGCAACTTACGACCTAGTAAACTATTAATTAACGTCGTTTTTCCAACACGCTCTTTTCCTAAAAAGAGAATAATCGGCTGACTACCCGCATCATCAATAATTCGTTTTAGTCGATAAGTCGTATCTTTTACATAAGAATTTTGCGATAAAATGACGTGTAATGGCTTTAAGCGCTCGATTAATTGCTGTAAAGTTGATTGATTGTCTAATTGTTGGAGATTATGTACTTGCTCTGTCATATATGTAACTCCTTTACTCTGCTCTAGTAATTACATTATACGCGTAGATATTTTTCGTTGAATCACTATTTTTTGGAAATCAGAAAAATTGATTCAAGTGTCATGCTTTAATTTGTCATAATTAGGTATTAACTCACACCCCCTATTTTAGTTACTTTCTATTTGTAATTTTAACTTTTCTTCATATACTTTTGCGGTTCATGGTATGATGAGAAAAGATTTTTTAAAGGAGTTTTTTTCATGTACACTATTCGCGAGCAATGGTTTGGAAATGTACGTGCTGATATACTAGCTGGTTTAGTTGTCGCACTAGCACTCATTCCTGAAGCAATTGCTTTTTCCATCTTAGCAGGCGTGGATCCTATGGTTGGACTCTATGCATCATTCGTTATCGCTGTCACAATTAGTTTTGTCGGCGGACGTCCGGCGATGATTTCTGCAGCAACCGGTGCGATGGCGCTGGTTATCGTATCACTTGTGAAAGATCACGGCTTGCAATACTTATTAGCCGCAACAATTTTAACGGGAGTCATTCAAATCCTTTTCGGAATGATGAAAATTTCACGTTTAATGAAATTCATTCCAAACTCGGTGATGATCGGCTTTGTCAATTCATTAGCGATTTTAGTATTTATCGCGCAAATGCCGCATTTTATTGGCGGTAGTCTATTCACTTGGGTATTTTTACTGGGAACGATTGCCCTAATTTATGGTATTCCGTACATCATTAAAGGCATCCCTGCTCCCCTCATTGCCGTTGTTATTTTATCGGTCGTTGCGGTGTATACAGGGGTAAATTTAAATACGGTAGGCGATATGGGTTCGATTACGCAGTCCTTACCGACATTTTTCATTCCTGATATTCCATTTACAATGGAAACATTGATGATTATTTTACCGTATTCACTTGCCTTAGCCGTTGTTGGGTTAGTGGAGTCTCTATTAACAGCATCGATTCTAGATGATATGACATCAAGTGAAAGTGATAAAAACACGGAAGCTCGTGGCCAAGGGATTGCCAACGTCATTAACGGTTTCTTTGGCGGGATGGCTGGTTGCGCGATGATTGGTCAATCGGTCATTAATGTAAAAAGTGGTGCCCGCGGGCGTCTATCCACTTTTGTTGCCGGCGTATTTTTAATGTTTTTAATTTTAGTGTTAGGCGATTACGTGGTACAAATTCCAATGCCGGTACTTGCTGGGGTAATGGTCGTTGTTTGTATTACTCAATTTGACTGGCAATCGTTTAAATACGTTGCAACTGCCCCGAAAAAAGATGTATTTGTTATGCTATTAACGATTGGTGTTGTGCTTTACACACATAACTTAGCACTAGGTGTAATTGCGGGAATTGTTGTGAGCGCGTTATTCTTCGTCAATGAAATTTCACGTGTGAAAATCACACAAGACGGCGCAACTTACTTTGTGAGCGGACAGCTATTTTTTGCCTCTACTGAAAGCTTTATCAACTACTTTAAAGCACAAAAAATCGAGCACAACAAGATTGTTATTGATTTTACGGACTGTAAAGTATGGGATGATTCCGCAATTGGTGCGTTAATGAAGGTAAAAGATCAATTAAAAGCGAATCAAATTACCGTAAGCTATAAGCAAATGGATGCCTCTAGTAAGCAGTTAATGAAAAAGTTAACAGGGACGGCACTCGATTAGGAGGGGATAGAATGTATCAACAAATTTTACTTGCAGCAGACGGCTCTGAAAACTCCATGCGCGCTGCGAATGAGGCGTTAAAAATTGCAAAGGTCAGCCCGAATTGCATCGTAACCATTTTATTTGTCATTGATATTGAAAAAGTAAAAACCGAAGTCCTTCATGCAACATCAATTGATAGTTTATATATGGAGCGTCGTCAAAAGCTCGTTCCACTTGAACAATTATTTGAAACTGCAGGCATAAACACACAAGTTGAAATGATTCACGGTACACCTGGCCCTGAAATTGTGAGGTATGCGAACAGCCATGACATTGATTTAGTCATTATTGGTAGTCGTGGACTTAATAGCTTGCAAGAAATGGTGTTAGGTAGTGTTTCACATAAAGTAATGAAGCGTGTGAATTGCCCTGCCATGATTGTAAAGTAAGAAAATGCGGTCTACGTTTCCTTCGTAGCCGCATTTTTTAGTTTACAACTCGCCCAAACCCGACAAGATGCTGAATCAATAGTAATATTTCATTTTCATAACAAAAGACTAAATGACCGCAAATTTTTACTCTTTATAACAAAAGCAATTTGTTGTATGATCCTTCACCAAGCCAACCGCCTGCATATACGCATAGCATATTGTGCTGCCCACAAATTTAAAACCATCTTTTTTTAATTGCTTACTCATTCGGTCACTGATTTCCGTAGTTACTGGGACATCTTCTATTCGTTCCCACCGGTTGATGATTGGCTTGTGCTCGACAAATGACCATATATAATTGGAAAATGAGCCATGTTTTTGTTGGATATTGACGTAGCTCTTTGCATTCGTCACGACACTAGCTATTTTTAAGCGGTTTCGGATAATGCGTTCATCTTGTTTTAGGGCTTCTAATTTTGCTTCATCATATTGTACAATTTTTTCGACATCAAAATAGTCGAATGCCTGTCGGTAACCCTCGCGCCGCTTTAAAATTGTCAGCCAGTTTAAACCCGCCTGTGCCCCTTCTAAACATAGCATTTCAAATAGCTGTTGATCATCAAAAACAGGGATTCCCCACTCTTCATCGTGATATTTTACATAAATCGGTTCCGTTAATTTTACCCAGCTACATCTTTCCACCGTTTTGCCTCTTTCCACTCGTTTTTCTTCACTGTAAAGCAAATTTTTTGCCTTCGCAATTTTCCTGTGCTACATTTACCTTACGAACGTCAGGAAGGAGAGAGCGGAATGACAAAAACACAGTTGATGCAAGCAGCTTTTCATCATTTTGGTGCACATGGCTATAACGGTGGCTCGCTTGCCCAAATCGCAGAGGAAGTCGGCATTAAAAAGCAATCGATTTATACATATTTTAAAAGCAAAGACGCCTTGTATTTAGCTATTTATGAAGAGGCGATGCAGTTTGAGCTTACGTTTGTTCAAAATTATATGGCGAGTGTGCGTAATGAGCCGATTGAACAAGCACTGTTGCCATTACTTCAGCAAGTTGCACAGCGCTTTGAGCAAAATGTGGAAACGAAATTTTTCATTCGCTCTACTTTTTTAACACCGCATCATTTACAAGAAGCTCTAACTAAAAAAACGTATGATTATTTAGATGCCATACAAGCTTTATTTGCAAATTACTTCAGCACAAAAATGCCCCGTGAAAGTAGCCATGAAGCAGCAGTTGCTTATTTAGGACTGCTCGATAGTTTATATGTAGAAATGCTGTATGGCGGCAACGAACGTTTCAAACAGCGCTTACAAGCGGGCTGGAACGTATTTTATCGAGGAATATCAAATTAGAGGTGAAACATCATGACAAAATATTGGATCTTAGTTTTCATTGCTGGCTTAATCGAAATTGGCTGGGCGATGGGCTTAAAATATGCGAACACGATTCCATTGTGGATTGGCGTCATCGCGTTAATCGTGTTATCGTTCTATGTTTTAATAATTGCGACAGAAAAGTTACCCGTTTCAACCGTTTACGCGGTCTTTACCGGTATTGGTACAGCAGGAACGGTCATTGTTGAAACAGTATTATTTAACGAGCCTTTTAGCTTAACGAAAGTTGGCTTTATCGCGTTATTATTGGTCGGGGTAATCGGCTTAAAAATGCTATCTGGTGAAAAAGAAGCGAGGGATGCGTAATGGCTTGGTTTTATTTAATTTTAGCAGGATTGTTTGAAGTTGGTGGCGTCATTGGTATGAATAAAGTGGCGCAGCGTAAAAGCATTTCTTCCTTTGCCATTATGTTCGGTGCCTTTGCTTTTAGCTTTTCCTTTTTAGCACTGGCGATGAAAACCTTACCAATGGGCGTATCCTATGCGGTATGGACGGGTATTGGTACGGTCGGTGGTACACTTGTCGGAATGTTCATATACGGCGAGTCAAAGGATTGGAAACGTATTCTGTTTATTTCGTTTATTATTCTAGCTGTTGTTGGATTAAAGATTACGCAGTAGAATGGTACTGAACAGTTAAAATACAGTTGTTACACGATTTTTGGAGGATTATTATGAAGTACTACTTTCAGTCAATTCCTATTCCGATGAGTGGGGTCATGCTCGCATTTGTTTCGTTAGCAAATTTATTGCATGCACTAGATGTTACGATACCTGCTCATATTAGCTTCTTTATTGGAATTGTTTTATTTTTAAGCTTAATTGGTAAGCTCATTTTTGCGACAAAAACGGTCGTCGCTGAAATGCAAAACCCAATCATTGCTTCTGTTTCTCCTACGTTTACGATGGGTACCCTTTCACTAAGTAGTGGCTTAGCGAACTATGGTGTTCACTCAGTGGTGATTCATACATTATGGATTTTAGCAGCAGTAACGCAATTTTTTATTATTATCTACTTTCTTAAAGCGTTTATTTGGAAAAAAGGGCTTACACTTGCAAACATATTTCCTAGCTGGCTCATTTTATTCGTCGGTGTAGCGGTCATGCCATTAACAGCGCGCGATTTGTCCGGTCGTTTTACGCAAACTGTGTTAATTTTTGCAATTTGTGCGTTTCTCATCATCGTACCTATCGTTATCTTACGTGGCTTTATTCGAAAAGATTTACCGGAGCCGACGATTCCGATGCTAGCCATTTTAACAGCCCCTGCATCTCTTTGCTTATTGGCCTACTTTGTGCAATTTAATAGCTCATTGGCTGTAATTTTGACATTATATACAGTGGCGCAACTTTTATTCTTCCTTGTATTAACAAAGTTGCCGAGCATATTAAAGCTGCCGTTTTACCCAAGTTATGCGGCATTAACGTTCCCACTCGTGATTACGGCAACGGCAACAAATGAATTTATACATGCCTTTTCATTCGAAGGAACAATCAAAACTGTATTAACCGCTTATTTTGCGTTGCAGCTACTTTTAGCCATTTGTATCGTCGTTTACGTACTCATTCGCTACGTGAATTACTTAAGTGTACAAATCAAGCAAAAACGAGCACTTGCCACGAAAAATAATCAAACAGCTTTATCATGATGAAACATTCCCCCTCTCTTTGACGTATTGTATAGAAAGGGGGAATTTTTTATGAAAAAATGGCTTGTGATCGGCATCATCGTTATTTCAATACCCGCTCTCTTATACATATGGCTCGGCAATGTAATCGACCACGCGGCGAAAAATAGTGCGGATGGTTCCAATGAATACGTCATTATTCTTGGTGCGAAAGTAAAGCCCGGTGGTGTCCCGTCCTTATCACTAAAAAATCGCTTAGACGTGGCGGCGGATTATTTACATGCGTATCCACATGTAAAAGCCATTGTTTCCGGTGGGCAAGGTGCGGATGAAGATCGTACAGAAGCATCTGTTATGTATGATTATTTAGTTGAAAAAGGGATTGGTGCTGACCGGATTTTACAAGAAGATCAATCGACGTCAACCTATGAAAATCTCGCGTTTTCAAAAAAATTATTACCTAAACATGTAAAAAGCATTACGATTGTGTCCAATGACTTTCATTTAAAGCGGGCAACGATGCTCGCGAGTAAACTCGAATTAAAAACGGATGTCCTTGCAGCGCCAACACCTCAAGTGGTCGAGCAAAAATCACGAATACGCGAACGTCTCGCACTTGTAAAAACCTATATTGTAGGTCAATAAGTTTACAAGTTGTGTTGTTTTCGATATTGTTGCAGTTATGAGGTGAAGAATATGAAACTAAGTATTTTAGATCAAGTACCAATTTCAAAAGGGATGACAGCTTCCGAAGCTTTAGCAAACAGTGTAAAAATTGCGCAGGTCGGGGATCAATTAGGTTATGAACGTATGTGGTTTGCGGAGCACCATAACACAACAACACTTGCAAGCTCTGCACCTGAAGTAACAGCAGCATACGTGGCAGCAAAAACTGAACGTATTCGTGTGGGTACGGGCGGTATTATGATGATGCACTACTCGCCGTTTAAAGTGGCAGAAGTGTTTAAAACTTTAGCTGCTTTAGCACCCGGCCGTATTGACTTTGGCGCTGGCCGCGCGCCTGGTGGGGATATGCCATCAATGACAGCTTTAGCTAGTGGACGCCGCCCGGACTTAACCGAGCAGTATGATAAACTGGAAATCATTTTACGTTTAATGAATGAACAGCCAACAGGTGAAACGGTGTATGATAACGTCGTCGCAACACCATTTAAAGTACAGCTGCCGGAAGCATGGTTACTTGGTTCAAGCGGACAAAGTGCTCGTCAAGCAGGCGAGAATGGTGTTGGTTATTCATTTGCACAATTTTTCAACGGCCAAATGTCTAAGGGTATTTTTGATGCCTATCGTAACAGCTTTAAACCGTCTTACTTTATGCAAAAACCAACGATTATTACAACGTATGCGGCGAGTGTGGCCGAAACAGCGGAGGAAGCCGAATATCTGTCGATGCCGATGCAAATTGGACGCTTAAATTTAATGCGCGGACGCTTATTAAATGTCATGAGCCCAGAAGAAGCGAATGATTATCCACTTACGGAAATGGATAAAATGATGCTGCAAGAAAATCGCCATTTAATGCTCATTGGCTCTGCCGAAGACGTTGCGGCGCAAATTTTAGAAGAACAAGCTGAGTACGGATTTGACGAAGCGATGATTAACAGTAACTTATACTCAGTTGAGCAGCGCTTGAATAGCTATACGTTACTTGCACAACAATTAATTAAATAATAAACGGCGTGCCCCAAATTCGGGACACGCCTCTTTTTATACGCTTGCTTTTTCGCTCTTAGGTTGTGGTGCTATTTGCGCCACGATAATGCTGTTAATCGCGTTAATATATGCGAATGCTGATGCTTTTAAAATATCCGTATCTGCCGCTTTTGCAATATATTTTTCCCCTTCATGCTCGATGATGATTTTTACTTTACCAAGCGCCTCTTTCCCGCGCGATACGGAGCTAATATTGTATTCTACTAACTTCACTTCGATTCTTGTGACGTCAGCAATGGCAGAGTATAGGGCATCAATTGGGCCCGACCCAACAGAACTTGCCTGATAAATTTCATCGCCTTTACGAATTTTCACACTCGCATTCGGGAAGGTTGAATTGGAGATAATTTGTAGGTCCTCTAGATCATAAAACTGATCTTTATAGGATTCTTTATTTGGATTATTTAGTTCCGTTTTTTCATAATAATTTTCAACGATAACGTATAAATCATGGTCATATACTTCTTTTTTCGAATCAGCTAGTTTTAAGAAGCTCTCAAAAATCCCTTCAAATTCCTCTTCGGCAAAGTCTTTAAAGCCTAGCTTGGATAACGCATTTTTTACCGCATGACGGCCTGAGCGTGCAGTTAGTACAAGCTCCATGTCATCTAAACCGACATCTTCTGGATGCACGATTTCGTAGGCGTCACGTGATTTTAATAAGCCATCTTGGTGAATGCCCGATGAGTGTGCAAAGGCGTTGTCACCTGTAATGGCCTTATTCACTTGGACATCTAATCCCATAAAGCTTGAGACAAGGCGTGACGTGTTCATAATTTCCTTTGTATTAATGTTTGTATAGCCACCGTATACATCCCCGCGCGTGAACATCGCCATCACCACTTCTTCTAGTGCCGCATTTCCCGCTCTTTCGCCGATTCCGTTCATCGTTACTTCGACTTTATCGGCACCGTTTTTAATGGCAGCTAATGTATTTGCTGTGGCCATGCCTAAATCATTGTGACAGTGCACGGATAGTAATACCGAGTCATCTAGGTTTTTCATGCGGTCATTCAGTTTTGCAATCATTTGACCCCACTGCTCAGGCTCTGCGTAACCAACTGTATCCGGTACGTTAATCATTGTTGCACCGGCTTTCATCACCGCTTCAATCGTTTTCCATAAGTATTCAAAATCCGAGCGTGATGCGTCTTCTGTTGAATATTGTACTTGTGGCAATAATGTTTTCGCGTATCTCACTGCGTCTACACCAATTTGTAAAATTTGATCCTTCGATTTACTAAATTTTTTCTCCACATGAATATCAGATGTCCCTAGTACCATATGAATCATTGGATTTTGTGCATACTTCACTGCGTGGTAAACGGAATCAATATCATTTTTTACCGCACGTGCTAACGCTGTAATCATAATATCTGACGTGTTCCCGACCTTTTGTGCAACCGCCTGTACCGCATCAAAATCACCTTGTGAAGATGCTGGGAAGCCGGCTTCAATAATATCAACACCTAGTTTTTTTAGCTGCTGTGCGATTTCCACCTTTTCATATAAGTTCAATTTCGCCCCTGGTACCTGCTCGCCATCGCGTAATGTTGTATCAAACACCCAAATTTTTCGACTCATATTCATTTCCCCTTTTCTTCTACATGATATTGACGATGGAAGCGAGATTGAACTTAGTAAACTAAAAAACCCTCGCCTCTACACGGATTGCTCCGAATAGAGACGAGGGTTTAACTCGCGGTACCACTCTAATTGAACGCCTAAACGTTCCTCTTAAGACCCTTGTAACGGCGGGTGCCCGACTTCCCTACTAAATTTCAGGTTGTATGCTCCTGGACGAGTTCAATAGCGGCATCCACCAGTTCACACCACCCACTGGCTCTCTTAAGGTATCCTGCTCATTTACTACTTCCAATCAACGCTTCCATGTTCTCTTGAAAAGAAGTGTACTTGAAAAAGTAGTCACTCGTCAACCATTATCTGAAAATTAAATTTAATTCAGCTAGGTTTGATCCCCAACTGATTTATATTTGGCCACTGGCGGATGTCACAGATTTTTACTCGAAAAAATCTGGACGGAATTACGCCAAGGCGAAATTGATTTAATATTAAATTTTGTCCCCATTGAAAATCGAGTTTTTCACAACGACATAGTCCACTGTACGAATTGAAGCGAGTGCCTTACCACCTGAATAAGAAATAGCCGATTGTAAATCTTGCTCCATTTCTGTTAATGTATCGAAAATTGAGCCCTTCGAATCAACATACATCTTTTTACCTTCAACATTTTTGCGTTCGCCTTTTTGGAATTCTGACGCTGAGCCGAAGTATTCCTTCACTTGCTTGCCGTCCACTTCTACTGTTTGCCCTGGAGATTCCTCATGCCCGGCAAATAATGAGCCGATCATTACCATTGATGCACCGAAGCGCACTGATTTCGCGATATCACCGTGCGTACGAATGCCTCCGTCTGCGATGATTGGCTTCGTTGCTGCCTTTGCACACCAGCGTAATGCCGCTAATTGCCAGCCGCCTGTTCCAAAGCCCGTTTTAATTTTCGTAATACATACTTTGCCCGGTCCAATCCCAACTTTTGTTGCATCTGCGCCCGCGTTTTCTAATTCACGCACCGCTTCTGGTGTCCCGACATTTCCTGCAATGACAAATGTATTCGGTAAATGCTTTTTAATGTGACCAATCATATCAATTACTTGGTTCGAGTGACCATGCGCAATATCGATTGTCATATATTCCGGCACAAGCTGCTCATCTGCTAACGCTTCGACAAATGCATATTCCTCATCTTTTACACCTACTGAAATAGAAGCAATTAAGCCTTTAGAATGCATATGACGAATAAATTGTGTACGCGTCGCTGGGTTAAAGCGGTGCATTATATAAAAATACCCTTCAGTAGCTAATTGTTCGGCTAATTGTTCATCTAAAATTGTCTGCATATTTGCAGGAACAACTGGTAATTTAAATGTATGGTTCCCTAAAGTCACCTTTGTATCACATTCCGTACGGCTTTTTACAATACACTTCGCCGGAATTAATTGAATATCCTCATAATCAAATACTGTATCCATCATTTGACAACACTCCTAAACACGAACATTTTTCGTTTTTTATTATTAATCTTTCGACATTAGCTACTTTACAAGATGGTGAAAGCGTTGTCAACAGGAATACGAATTTTAATTGAAAATAATATCAAATCGTTCGTGTTTCTAGCTTTTCAATACATAAATGGCCTAATATTAGTATTTTAATGTTACTATAAACTATCTGATTTGCCTGGAAATTCAAGAAATGTTTTAATAAATGCATGATAAGGAGTCGATGAATTGATGGTAGTTATGAAGGTTACATCGTAAATTTAAGGCTTAACACTAGACCACATTATTGGGGAGAAAACAATGGACCATTTAATCGCATGTATGAAAATAATCGGGGATGACACGATTCAGCGCACACAACTAAAACATCGGCTTACATTAGTCAATGCTTTTGGCATTCAACCAGGCATGCGCGTGTTAGAAATAGGCTGTGGGCAAGGTGATACGACTGTCGCATTAGCAGAGGCAGTTGGAGACGCTGGTCAAGTCGTGGCGATTGATATTGCCACACCGGATTACGGCGCACCGATTACGCTAGGAGAAGCGGCACAAACAATTTCACAGTCACCTATTGGAAAACGCATTACCTTTCATTTTGAAACAGATTTTTTAACATTTGATACGACAGAGCACTTTGATGTAGTCGTGTTGTCGCACTGCTCCTGGTACTTTAAAAATCCTGAGCAGTTATTTGCTTACTTCAACAAAATGAAAACCATGACAACGCGTGTCTGTTTTGCAGAGTGGGATATGGATTACCGTGAGCTTTCGCAACGTTCTCATTTTTGCGCAGTGAATCTTCAAGCATTATATAGCGCCTACTTTGGTGGCGATGGCAATATTTTAAACGTTTTTCATCAAAAACAGATTAAACAGATGCTTATGGAAGCGGAGTTTACCATTACAAAAGAGCTAGTGCTCGACGCTACGTATTTACAGGATGGCGGGTGGGAAATTGCTTATGCAAAGGAATTATATCCGGCACTACAAACTACACCACAGCCAATTCAAACAATGGCTACGACCTATTTTCATTTAATGCAAGCGGACGAACAAAAGTCTCTGAATAGCTTCGTCATCATCGCAAATATCTAAAAATAAGCACAGGTAGCCGCTTGCTACTTGTGCTTATTTTACTTTATAGGTATGCATCAAGCTGTGTCAGAATCTCGCCAGCAGAACCCTGCAATACCGCATCGAAGCCTGTTGCATGTGTTTCTAATTCTAAATTAATATACACAAGCTTACCGCGCGCCATCATCGGAAGTTGATTGACCGGATATACTTCAAGACTTGTCCCAATCACCAGAACCACATCCGCATGTTGGATGGCATTTAATGCACGATTCCATGCATCTTGTGGCAGTGTCTCGCCGAATAATACGACATTTGGGCGCAGATGATTTGTGCAATATGTGCACACTGCGTTGTTTAGAAAGTGTTCTTTACTATGTGGCTTGTTACACGACGTACAACGAATCGTCACGATGTTTCCGTGTAACTCTGCGACGTTTTTACTGCCAGCGAGTTGATGGAGCTGATCAACATTTTGCGTAGCAATCAGCTGTACGTATCCTTGCTGCTCCCAGCGCGCTAAAATACGATGGCCCACGTGTGGCTCGATGTCATGTAATGCCTCTATTCGCAACTGATAAAACTCGCGGAACAGCGCATAGTCATCCGTTAAGCTTTCCACCGATGCGACGGTTCTCGGATCAATCGACTTCCACCAGCCTGATTTTGAACGGAAATCTGGAATTCCCGACTCCGTAGACATGCCAGCGCCAGTTAATACTACTGTTGATGTGGACTCTTTCATCCAAGATGCTACTGTTTCCATCATGTTTATGCTCCCCCTACATTCCCCATTTTTTTGTAGCATACCAAATCATTCGGCTGCTGCCAATTACTCATTCACCACTTCGAGTAATGTATTGGTTAACAGTGCTAAACGTTCCACAATTTGATCCTTTAAAATATGCTCATGCTCGGCGTGGTCCTGTTCATGCTTTGTGAAATAATCTACCGCTTCCATAAAAACGCCCCCTTTCTATCCTCCTTACCCCAAAATTGCACTAAAAAATGCCTAAGTATTTCACTTAGACATTAGAAACTCCCATTTTAAATCCTTTATTGGATCCCGACGTATCAGCTTGCTAGCAAATGTTGACGCTCTGAAAAAATCCTTATTTCACCAACTCAATCCATCCACTTTCTTGAATCGTTACGCGCGGTGTTGCGTATTTTGGTGGTTCATAGGAATAGATAATTTTTTCATAATCATCTTTTACGACATACACATTTAAAAATTGAATTTCATTAATCAATTTTCGAATATGAATTTTTTCTTGTTCCATCTCACTACTGCGATTATTTAAAAGCATGAGCAACTCATTTTTTATATTTAAAACATCTTTTTCATCGGCTCGACGAATAACACTTTTTGGCAAATTTAAAAATTCATCAATTTTCATTAAGTTAAGTTCCATGTACAGTTCTCCTTTATACAGCGAATCAATCTAGTATGTTATTTACCCAATTTCGCCATTTTAACCCTTCCTTAGACATGGAATGAACAAAAATAAAAACAGCTTCCTCGGTCGGAAGCTGCGGTCTAAAATTAAGCAGTGAAAACATACTTTTGGAATAATTTTTGAATCCCATAAAACAGAGCAGCACCAAATACACCGATCACTGCAAAGGTTGTACTACCACTATTATTAAAGATGTACATCGTATACGGGATCGTAAGCACAGCACCCATAACGATATAGCTGAAAAATTTCATCCATTCGTTTCGTAAAAATTTTTCGAATATGTAGGACAGCACAACACCAGCGATTAAAAACATCGGTGCACTTAACATCACAAATGTAAAAATCATTGTAGCAAACGAAAAATATTGCTGGGCTGACTCCGTATAGCCAACAATGGAAAAAAGAACACTAAAAATGAGAGTTGTTACGAGTGCGATCGTAATTTTACGACTAATTGTTTGCACGTGAATCCTCCGCTACCGTTTTAAAAAGGCATCAATTTGCTCAATCGTTTGCTGAACTTCTCGTTCAAAAACGTCATTCTGCGTAAAGTAACTATGGACAATCCCTTCCATGACAATTGCCTTTGTGTCGACCTTTGCTCGCTGCAACGTATGCGCAAATTCAAGTCCCTCATCACGCAGTACATCATTTTCCGCCACAAAAATAAGCGACGGTGGAAATACGGTATAGTCCGCTACTCGTAATGGTGCAGCTAATGGATTTTTCGCATCATTCGGTGATGATAGATAATAATCTACAAACCACTTCATAACGTCACGATCTAAGCCAAAGCCCTTTTCAAATAGTGTATAAGAGTTGGATTGAAAGCTCAAGTCCGTAACCGGATAAAGTAAAATTTGAGCGGTAATTGGTAAATTATATTGTGCCGCCAATTGACAAACAGCTGCCGCTAAATTCCCACCCGCACTGTCACCAGCAACAGAAATGTTTGCTCCCTGCCCATTAAAAGTACCCGCATGCTCTCTCACCCATAAAAAACTGTCAAAACAATCATTCACCGGGACCGGGAATTGGTATTCTGGCGCTAAACGATATTGTACCGAAATCACTATGTGACTTGTTTGCTCAGCTAAATATGCGCAGCTTTCATGACACGTATCTAAATCATTTAACACCCAACCGCCACCGTGAAAATACATCATGACTGGAAAAGGTCCTTGTCCAACTGGTGTATACATACGAATTTGAATGTGTGCACCGTCACGCATTTCAATTGCACGCTGTTCTATTGTTACCTGTTTTGCAACAGGTCTTACTACTTTTAGTGCTTTTGCGCGCATCTCTCTTGCTTCAGAAGCAGTCATTGTTGCCAAGGATGGCAGTTGATTCTTTTTATTTAAATAGTGTTTTGTATGTTCATGTATGTTTGGCATCGTCGTCACAACCTTCAATGTATTTAATACCTATAAGTTTACTATGTTATAACCATAAATGATTTTCAAGAAAATTGCAAATCATTTAACCAAGCCCTTTATACACAAAAAAAGGCTCATCACCGTAACATCGGGTTGCATTTTCTAATAAAATTTCACTTAATTTATTGGTGGGCTACGGCATGACAGCATTATGACCACGTGGTACGTGTCCATACTACTGTCTTTAATGCCGTTTGCTATGCCCACCAATTCATCATTTTACCCTCTTTATATATTTTAAGAGCGCAAAATCAAGCCGCTTGCGCTAACGCGAGGCGGCGGGTGGTGGAAAAGTTCTCCTTCTTAATCAAATTTACTTTAATTCAATACTCTGCTATTGATAGAAAATTTATTTATCAAAGGATTCTTTTTTATTACCTTTAATTATATGTAGCACGATTTAAAAAGGAAAAAGCTTTCAATTTATTTGCTTCATTATTTTTATTGAAGTTCACTTTATGCCAAAGTAGAGTGGCGCGAAGTGGAGGGGTAACTCCAGCGGGAACAGCACGCGCGGAAAATCCATTTTTTTTGCCGCCGTAAGAGGCACAAAAAATTAGTTGGAGCCGTGCCCGCGGAACGTAACAGAACGGATCCGCTTAAAAATCACCCATTCTATTTATTAAACTTTGTCATCCCCAACTTATGGTGATGAGCCAGAAAAAACGCTGCACGGAACTACCCGTACAGCGTCTAACATTACACACTTTTAAGTTTTTCATACTCTAGTTGAAGCTGTTCAATTCGCTTACGTCCCTCGTCACGGTTACGTACAGTTTCAGCTTGAATTTGCTTTGTTTCTTCAATTCCTGCCATAATTGTTTTCCACGTCGTTTCAATCGTCTCCATTTTAATGCTTGGGCTTCCCGCTTGGCGTGCGATGTTCACTGAGTTTTGACGTACATTTTCCGCATTGCGCACAAGCATCTCATTCGTTCGGCGATCCAGCTCGGCCATTGAATCGGAAACAAGTTTTTGGCGCTGAATTGTTACTGCGTGAATTAAACCTTGTTTGAAAATCGGAATCGTTGTCACGAATGCGGAGTTGATTTTACCGATTAAGTGGTTATTCCCTTGCTGCATCAAGCGAATTTGTGGTGCAGATTGGAAAGATACTTGCTGCGCCATTTCTAAGTCAAATCCGCGTTGCTCTAGTAGCTCAATACCACGCGTAACCGTTTCAAGCTCCATCATAGCCTGCTGATCCCCTGCATCCGCCTTTGCATTTAATGTCGGTAGCTGCTGACGTAAATCCGCTACTTTTAAATCAATTGCTGCCACATGCTCGCTTAATGTATGGAAATAATTTAAGTTTTCATCATACATTTGCTCTAGCTGTACCGTATTGTTTTTCATCTCTATCTCGTATTTTTGAATTTCCGTGTAAACCGCGTCTACTTCCTTATTCATCGAATCATACTTCGATAAAACACGCTCTAGCTGTTCTTTACTTTTTGAAAATAATTTCTTTAGGAAGCCTTTTTTCTGTTCCTCTTGAAAGTCTTGTGGATCAAAGCGGTCCATAATTTTATTTAAATTGTTTAATAATGATGTCGATTTTTCTAAATTACTTTGTTTAATGGTCGCAAGCATACGGTCCGAAAACGTAGATATCCCCTGCGCTGTTTCTTTTCCGAACTCAAGTACGGCAATTTGATTTTTAACATCAATTTTTTGCGCCAATGTTTGAACTTGTGGCTGCAATTTCAGCTGTTCTTGGCGTTGACGGATTTGTGACAGCTCTTGCTGTGACACAAGTGGCTTTGTTTGTTGCTGGACCAATTCCGTTGTTTTTTCTAGTGTTGGTTCTTGTGCACGCTTTTCTAGGTCATCGAATAACGGATTATCTGACATGATTTATTCCCCCCATCATTTTCTAGTTAATTTACGCATGAATGCACTAAAAAGTTTCACGTAATTAGTATGAATTATACGTGTATTTGTGCGTATTTTCTAATATTTCGTCATGTTATTAACTTACTAAAACAAAAATTGTAAAACACATAAATTAGTAGTATTATTATACTATTATTCTGAAATATCAAACAAAATTACTTTAAGGTTTGAGTTTTCTTACATTAAATCTAGGAGGTTACTCATTATGAAATCATCCATCCGATGGCGAATTATTGGGATCGTTGTACTTATTGTCATTGTTGGAATTGGTTCACTTGCTTCGATTAGTTCCATGATGATCAAAGATAAGACTGTAAGTGCGGTAGTTGGTCAGAGTGAATCCCTCGTAAAGCAAGTTTCGCAAACTATGGATTCTTTTTTACAAGGCTATGAACAATCACTTCAAAGCATGGCTTTATCTGAAGACGTCAAAGCGTTTGCACAGGCAGATCGTACCTATAATAGTGCAGATGATAAGGTGTATCGAAAACAACTGGCTAATTTTATCGCAAGCTATCCTGATGCATCATCTATCTATTTTGCAGACGCATCATCTGTAACAATTGAGCCACACTTTGATGGGGTAAAAGAGGTCGATGCTACTACGCGCGCTTGGTACATCAATAGTATGAACAAGCCCGGAAGTGTGCACTGGACATCGCCATACATAGATCAATCAACAGGCAATTCGACGATTACCGGCTCGATTACCGTTCAAGATGGCAACAAAATTATAGGGGTTTTAGGTGTTGATATTTTGTTAGACAACTTAACCGCGATGGTATCAGCAATCGAATTAGGCTATGACGGCATACCTGTGATCATTGATAACGAAGGTGTAGCCATCGTCCATCCTACCTATGCTGGTGAAAACATCAGCGAGCAAGATGCCGTGGCAAAGATTTTACAAGCAGAGAATGAATCCGGCTTTGTAAAATCGAGCATTGATCAGCAACAGCATATTGTTGTCTATAATAAAATCCCTGAAATCGGCTGGAACATCGGGGCCGTTTATAATGAACAAAAATTAAATGAAATTGCGAAAAGCATTGAGAAAGTTATTTTCATGATCACTGTTGTCATTATTGTAATCATGTTTGCGGTGTTGTTCATTGTTATTTCTCGCATCGTACGTCCACTTCAAACACTCGGTAAGCTAATGGGGCGTGTTGCAAACGGCGATTTAACTGCGAAAATTGACTTGCATTCAAAAGACGAAATTGGTCAATTAGCGAAAAACTTCAATAGCATGGTCGGAGAAATGAAGGACATTGTTCACGTCGTGCAGCAGTCATCCATTCAAGTGGAACAACGCTCACAGCATTTAAGTGCGATGGCCGAAGAAACGAATGCTTCCAGTATGCTTGTATCAGAAGCCGTGGCTGAAATTGCCGCTAGTACAAACGAAGCTTCGGAACATAATGAGGAAGTAACTATTCAAACAAATGACCTTGGGGAACATATTAACTCACTAGAAAAGCATACAAATGCACTACATGCCGTTACAAATGAGGCAAGTCGATTAAATGTGTATGGTCAGCAAAACATGCACGAATTACTCATTAGCTTTGAACAATCTCAGGCAAGTTTTAAATCCATGACAAACGTCGTTAACAGCCTTGAGCATAAAATTTCAACGATTACAGAAGTCATTGATACGATTAATGCCATTTCCAATCAAACGAATTTACTCGCATTAAACGCTTCCATCGAGGCGGCACGTGCAGGTGAACACGGGAAAGGTTTTGCGGTGGTTGCAGACGAGGTACGTAAGTTAGCTGAACAAACCGCTATTGCGACAGAGCAAGTTCAAAAGACCATTACAACCTTGCAGCAAGAGTCTTATTCGATTATGCTTCAAATGCAGGACATGGAAAAATCTGTGTTAACACAAGGTTCTGTCGTAACCAATACTAAGCAAACATTTACTGATATCTCAACTAGTATGGAAAGTGTTGAACAAACATTTGAAATGTTAGCTCGTGCCCTGTCAACGATGATGCATAGTAAGGAAGATGTTATTGCAACAATCGAGGAATTAGCTCAAAACTCGCAAGCCATCGCCGCTACATGTGAGGAAGTAAGTGCCTCAAGCGATGAACAGCTTTCTGCGATTCAAAACGTAACCGAAGAGTGTGAACAATTAAACAGCCTAAGTAATGACTTAGCCATTGCAGTGAAGAAATTTACTTTATGAAAAAAGCGGGTATCCTACGAGTTAGGGATACCCGTTTTTGCGCATTAAAAAATGCCCTTTTATGCGCAAAAGGGCATTTTTTCAGTCTACTATTGGGGGAGAGACTTTACACCCATACAATTTGCATGAGTCTACTTTTAAGTTACCCAATAATAGTCGAACTAAACAATAAATTATTCTTGTAATGATTTTTTTCGAATTGGATTTAAAATAAGGCCAATGACTAAAATACAAAGCGCAATAATGGCTGCTGATGTAAATAGCCCACTATATCCGTTTTGAGCTGCAAGTTGGGTCACGTCATTTACCGAACGGAGCACAACTTCTTTTAATGTAGGATCTTGTATATTTTGCACGGCCCCCATCATTTGCTCTTGTGAAAATTCTCCCCCACCTGCAAACTGGCTACCGATTTGTGCTAATTCCGCATTTGCAGCTTGAGAAAGGTTCGCTTCTTCAATGTTTGTTTGTAAAATTGATTGGAAATCAGTTTTAAATAAATTTGGTAATTCATTAAAGCCACGTGCAATAAAACCTGCATAAATCGTTGGCGCAAGCGTCATCCCGATTGTACGAATAAGCGACAGTGATGCTAATGCTGTTCCTTTATTCGCTTGCAGCTTTTCTGTTGCTAAAATGTTTAATGGTGCACCTAACAGCACACCCATCCCAATACCTGCGACAATCGATGCAATGATAAATTGCCATTTCACATCAACCCAGCCTGGGAATAAGAAAAAGCCAATCGCTCCAATTAAGCCTGAGAACACAACGGCGACAATCGGTCCCTTCTTATCAACTAAAGCGCCACCTAAGCCAGCACCAATCCCCGCAGCTAGTGCAAGTGGTGTCATCCAGTAGCCGGAATGCTCTGATTTAATGCCTAAAACTTGCTCTGTAAACGCTGGAATGAAGATCATCCCTGCAAGCATTGCCCCTGAAAGTAACCCGAGCATTAATGTTAATAAATACGTTGGCTGACGCATTAACGACACTGGTAAAATCGGGTCGCCACCATTACGCTCTAAACGTGTTTCATAGAAATACAGGACGATTAGAATCGCTACGCCCGCTAAAATGAATGGGTAAACGGTTGGTTCAAGCAGTGAACGGAAGAAATTCACCCCTTCAATATTCGTTAAACCATACATAATGCCTAAAATCGCAATGGACAGTAGCACCGTACCTGTCATATCGAGCTTACCAGGTGTTGGATCTTTCGTTTCTTCTAGCTTTGTAATCCCTAAGATGACTAATACAACCGCAATTGGCACATTGATTAAGAAAAGCCAATGCCAGCTACCAGTTAAATCTAAAATCACGCTCCCGATATTTGGTCCTAAAACAGCCGCAATCCCGTTCATCCCACCAAGCATCCCAAGTGCTTTCCCTTGCTTCTCTTGTGGTAATGTACTAACGACATACGATGTACCGATGATGAAAATACCACCGCCGCCCATTGCTTGAATAAAGCGAGCTATTAAATAAAAGGTAAAGTTTGGACTAAGTGCGACTAATAGCGACCCAAGTCCGAATAACGCAATTTCAAAGATAAATAGTTTTTTACGCCCATAACGGTCTGATAATTTACCAACAATCGGTACACTAATCGCTAAACCAAGCGTATAGATTGTAACGCCCCATGCCCCCCAGTTGGCTGATACGTCAAATGAATTGTTGATTGTTGTCAGTGCGGCACTAATGATCCCATTGTCCAGCGCGGCCATAAATACACCAATCGCAAATAACGTAATCGCCCATGTTGCAGAGGATTTTGAATTTGTCATAAAAAAGACACCTTTCATTCAGTTTATTAGTCTCCTATTATACGCCTTAATGTAATTTTTGGTAAATAAAAAGTTCATCACTAAAACATGGGGTTGCTATTTCTAATGAAGTTTTTTTATCTTGATTGGCGTGCTACGGCAAGACCGCGACAAAGCCACGTGATACGTGTCTTTATCACTGTCTTTGTTGCCGTTTGCGAGGCACGCCAATCACAAAGTGTTTCTCTCGATATAAAGTGAAGGGAAAACCGCTCAATTAAGCCGCTTGCGCTTCGCGAGGCGGCGGTGGACGGAAATGCTAGGGTGTACTTATCGGTGGCGCTCTGTTAAAAGGAAACGCCATTTTTACAAAAGTTCACTTTATAAAAAAGTAGAGTGACGCTGAGCGGAGGGAGGCTACCAATACATCCGCTTCAACGAAAAGAGTTGTACGGAGCGCAGTGGCGGACTCCTTGGCGATTAAGCGTGAGCGGAAAATCCACTTTTGCTGCCGCCGTCAGAGGCAGCAAAAGTTAGTTGGAGCCACGCCGCCCGGAAAGCCTGCCCCGGAGCGCAGTACAATGGACCCGAGCTTAAAACCACCTTGCTTTAACGCGTATCCCCCCGTAGCGCAGCAGAACACCCTCCATTAGAAAAACGTTTTCACCTTGCCATCCCCAACTTATGGTGAGAAACCAAATAAAAAGTACCCTCCTAAAAGCAGGAAGGTACCATTTTTTAAGCTAATAACGCTTTTGCTTTATCAATTTGAATTTTTACTTGCTCAAAGCCCGTTCCACCTAGAGAATTACGACGGCTTACCGCTGCTTCTGGTGCTAACACCGTATAGATGTCCTCTTCAATTAGTGACGATTCTTTTTGCATGTCTGCAAGTGGTAAATCTAATAAATAGATGCCTTGCTGAATACACGTAAAGACAAGCTTACCTGTAACCTCATGTGCTTCTCGGAATGGCATGCCTTTTGTTGCTAAATAATCCGCAAGCTCTGTCGCATTTGAGAAGTCTGAATGTACCGCAGCGTGTAGACGAGGCTTGTTGATTGTCATTGTGCGTACCATACCTTCAAAGATTTTCAGTGAGCCAAGAACCGTTTCCATTGTATCAAACATGCCCTCTTTATCTTCTTGCATATCTTTGTTATACGTTAACGGCGTCCCTTTTAGCACAGTTAATAAGCCAACTAAGTTCCCAAACGCACGGCCCGCTTTCCCGCGAATTAGTTCAGCCATATCCGGGTTTTTCTTTTGAGGCATAATAGATGAGCCTGTAGAGAACGCATCATCTAGTTCGATAAATTTAAATTCATCCGTCGACCAAATAATAATTTCCTCTGCAAAACGTGATAAATGCGTCATTAATAACGCCGAATTTGATAAAAATTCTACGATAAAGTCACGATCACTAACCGCATCCATTGAGTTCGCGTAAACATCACTAAAACCTAAAAGTTCTGCTGATTTTAAACGGTCAATCGGGAAAGTTGTCCCAGCCATTGCCCCAGCGCCTAAAGGTAAAATATCAATACGCTTCATTGATTCTGTAAAACGCTCTTTGTCACGCTGTAATTGCCAGAAATACACCATTAAATGATGCGCAAAGCTAATTGGCTGTGCACGTTGTAAGTGCGTGTAGCCCGGTGCAATCGTTTCAACGTTCTCTTCTGCTTTTACGATGATTGTGTTTTGGAAGTTTTCGATTAAACCGACAACCTCAGGCACACGTTTTTTTAAGAATAAGTGCATGTCAGTTGCCACTTGGTCGTTACGGCTACGGCCTGTATGTAATTTACCGCCAACAGGACCGATTAAATCGATTAACATTTTTTCTAAGTTTAAGTGAATGTCTTCATTTGCGACTAAGAATTCTAATTCGCCGGCCTCCGCTTTTACTTTAAGCTGTGCTAAGCCTTCTAAAATTTCCGCTACGTCTTCAGCTGGTAGAATATTTTGTGCACCGAGCATTGTTACGTGTGCAACAGATCCTTCAATATCTTCTAATACTAATTGTTGGTCAAAGCCGATTGATGCGCCAAACTCATCCACCCATGCTTCTGCTGACTTTTGGAAACGTCCGCCCCATAATTTTGCCATACTGTTCTCTCCTATCATTTATCGCGATTAATAGAAGAAGCGACTCGGGCTCCGAATCGCTCTTCTTGTCTACTTATTTAGTTACTTTTGTTTGTTTCGCTACTTCCGCTGCTACCACTGTTGGCATACCCCATAATTCGATGAAGCCTACTGCTGAAGCATGGTTGAATTTATCGTGTTTTGAGTAAGTTGCTAATTCTTCAGAGTATAAAGAGTTATTTGACTTACGGCCTTCCACAATTGCGTGACCTTTGTAAAGTTTCACACGTACTGTACCATTTACCGTTTTTTGCGTTTCTTTTAAGAACGCAACTAATGCTTCACGGATTGGGTTGAACCATAAACCGTTATAAATGATTTCAGATAGTTTGTGCTCAATCATTGGTTTGAAGTGTGCAACTTCTTTTACTAATGTAATATCTTCTAATTCTTTATGTGCAGTTAATAACACTTTTGCTCCTGGAATTTCGTATACTTCACGAGATTTAATCCCAACTAAACGGTTTTCAACGTGGTCAATACGACCAACACCGTGTGCACCTGCTACTTTATTTAATTCTTCGATTAAATCAGCTAGTTTCATTTCTTGACCGTTAAGTGAAACTGGTTTACCTTGCACGAATTCGATTTCAACGATTTCCGCTGTATCTGGTGCATTTTCAACTGAAACTGTTAAACCGTAAGCTTCTTCAGGTGGTGATACCCAAGGATCTTCCATGATGCCCGCTTCGTTTGCACGGCCCCATAAGTTTTGATCGATTGAGAATGGTGAATCAAGTGTTGCAGGAATCGGAACACCGTGTTTCGCAGCGTATTCGATTTCCTCGTCACGGCTCCAGCCCCACTCACGTACAGGTGCTAATACTTCTAAGTCCGGATTTAATGCTTTAATCGAAACTTCGAAACGAACTTGGTCATTCCCTTTACCTGTACAACCATGTGCTACCGCATCTGCGTTAGTTTCTGTTGCAATTTCAACTAATTTTTTTGAAATTAGTGGACGAGATAACGCTGATACTAATGGATACTTTTGTTCGTACCATGTGTGCCCTTGTAATGAAATAAGCGCGAAATCCTCTGCGAACTCATCTTTTGCATCGATCATATATGATTCAACAGCACCTACTTGAAGTGCTTTGTTTTTAATGAACTCTAAATCTTTACCTTCACCAACGTCAAGACATACCGCGATTACGTCCCAACCTTGTTCCTTTAACCATGGAATCGCTACTGATGTATCTAATCCACCTGAATATGCTAATACGACTTTCTTGTTTGCCATGTTCGTTGCCTCCAAAATGATGTATGTTTATACATTTTATTAATAGTTTATACACGAATAGTAACACGTTATAAACATAAACGCAACTGCATTTATATAAAATTTTTGACTTTTTTGAGCGTTCTAAAAACAATTGTTCACGAACATTTCAACTTTACTCGTTTACACGTTTTTTCGCTAAAAATTGTGCGTTAATACTTCATGGAATCATACAAAAAAATTGCATAATACGTTTATCTACTCTCATTGCTATACATTCTATTAACAATTCAACATCATCTTTATTTTTAAACAAAAAAACCTTACATCCAAATGGCACTTGGCGTGTAAGGTTTCAAAAAAGCATTCTCTCTGTTATTCATTTATATGCAATTTGATGTATTAACTATTAATTCGATTTTTAATGATGTAAGACGTCTATACAGTAAAACGAATACTTTTGTAAAAGTTGGGAGTTACTTTTTATTGAAGAAGCCCTGCCCAACGAATTCTACAAGGCTCGGTGCGACGGCATATAATTTACTAGTAACGCCCATAATACGTGGTAAATTAACTTCACGCGGGCGTTTATCAATGGCACGTACTACTTCTGCTGCTACTTTTTCTGGCTGAATTAAGAAATTTTCAATGGCATTACGGTATACATTCGAAGCATCCGCCTTTTGAAGAAACGGCGTATCAATTGGTCCTGGGTAAATACCGGTTACCGCAATATGATATTCCGCTAGCTCTAAGCGTAGACCATTCACAAATCCCGTAACAGCATGCTTACTCGCCGCATAGACACTCGCCTTTTTCGTAGCGACTTTCCCTGCCTGTGAGCCAACGAAAATAAAATGGCCGCTACGTCGTTCCATCATTGCTGGTGCTAAACGCTTTGCCAAATATATTGGCGCGCGTACATTGACTTCAAGCATTTGATCGATTTCATCATCGGTTAAGTCAAAGGCATTGTCAAAGTAGCCTAAGCCTGCATTTAAAATCGCCACATCTAATGGAGGAAGCTGTGTTGTGATGCGGTCAATATCCGCGCGGTTTCGTAAATCGCCTTGTAGGGCAATTGCGCCTAACTGTTCCAGTGCCTTGATTGCTACCTCGTTACGGCCAGTTGCATAGACGGTGTGTCCCTGTGCAACTAGGAGTTCTGTCATTTTACGCCCAATGCCACTTGTTGCACCTGTAATTAAAATAGTTTTCTTCATATTTACCTCACATCTTTGCGTATTTTTCTAAAACAAAAACTAGATACATCTAGATGTTCTAGTTTCGTGTAATGCCAAATAATTCGGTTAAAGCGTCCTTTGATCCGAGTACATCTGCTAATGTATACGAATCCAACACCGCTAAATATGCTTTTAATGCTTGGTGCAGCGCAAATTTCAGCTGACACTCAGGAGAAATCTTGCATAGATTACTTTCCGGATTGAAGCATTCTACTAAATGAAAGTCTTCTTCTGTTTTGCGAACAACTTCCCCGATATTAATATCCTTCGGGTCAACAGCTAGACGAATCCCGCCCCCACGTCCACGAATGGTTTCAATATACCCGTGCTGCCCTAAATCATATGTTACCTTCATTAAATGGTTTTTTGAAATTTGATAGGCATCTGCTATCTCTTGAATTGTCGCTAAGTGGTCTGTCCCACGCACGCCTAAATACATGAGCGTACGTAAAGAATAATCTGTATATACGGTTAAGCGCACGTTTCTCACCAACTTTCTAAATTTCAGTATAACATTTTCTGACGATTGGTCGACCTTTGCGACTCATTTTTTAAAGATGTATTTTAGATATATCTTTGTGACAAATTTGTTAAAGATGTATTTTATATATTGCTTTAAAGGAAACCTAGCAGTATATTGAATTCACAAAGAACAACAAGTTCTTGCAAACGAAGGGAAGATACCCATTATGTTAACAAAACAAACGATTGATACAATTAAAGCGACTGTTCCGGTATTAGAAGTACACGGATTAGCGATCACAAAAACTTTTTACTCAAACCTTTTTAATGACAATCCACAATTATTAAACATCTTTAATCACACGAACCAAAAGAAAGACCGTCAACAAACAGCTTTAGCAAACACAGTATATGCAGCTGCGGTTCACATTGAAAACTTAGAAGCAATCGTACCGGCAGTTGTACAAATTGCGCACAAACACGTAAGCTTAGGGATTTTACCAGAACACTACCCAATCGTAGGGAAATACTTGCTTGCAGCGATTAAAGAAGTACTTGGAGACGCTGCAACAGATGAAATTATTGACGCTTGGGCTCAAGCATACGGCGTAATCGCGGATATCTTCATCTCAGTAGAAGAAGATCTTTATAAAGCAGCTGAAAACAATGGCGGCTGGAGATTATTTAAAGACTTCAAAATTGCAAAAATCGTGGAAGAAAGCGATGTTGTCAAATCATTCTATTTACAACCAGCAGACGGCTCAAAATTACCAGCATTCACTGCCGGCCAATACATTTCAATTCGCGCACAAGTACCAAACCAAGAATTCTTAATGAACCGTCAATACACAGTTACTGAAGGTACTGAAGAATACTTCCGCATCTCTGTTAAACGTGAAGATGATGTGAATCCGAACGGTGTCGTTTCAAATTTCTTACATGCATCAGAAGTTGGTACAAACGTACAAGTAAGTGCTCCAGCGGGTGTGTTCACATTAGTACAAAACGAAGCGCCAGTGTTATTCATCTCTGGTGGTGTTGGTGTAACACCATTACAAGCGATGTTAAAAACAATGGAAAACCGCAAAGCATCATTCATCCAATGTGCACGTAATGAACGTGTTGCGGCATTTAAAGAAACAATCGAACAACAAGTGGCTGCTTTAGGCGGTACTTACAAAGCGGTTTATAGCGATACAGAGGGCTATGTGACAAAAGAGCAAATCGCCGCTGTACTTGAAGAAGGTACTGAAGTTTATGTGTGTGGTCCAATTGCATTCATGGAAACGGTTATTTCAAGCTTAGTTGAATTAAACGTACCAGCTGAGAAAATTCACTACGAATTCTTCGGTGCTGCAATGGCTTTACAAATTAGAACTTCTAAATAATTTCAAAAAGCGTGTTGAAGGGTTACCCTCTCAACACGCTTTTTTTATGCTTTTTTGTAAAAATAAACCCCATCACGCATTTCCATCTCTGCTAAACCTTCATCCACTAAATAGTCTAGTTGACCAAGCGTTTCTGAAAGCGTCAGACCGAGTTGTTGCTGGTAAATACGCTCGAATAGCTGCGTTGTCGCTTCAAAATTTGTAGTGGGCTGTTCGATCATGTCGCGCAGTTTCATCGCACGGTGCTTTTGCTTTTCAAAGCGGTCATCAATAAGCGACGCAACATTTGTCACTTCTTTCCCATGTCCTGTATACATTTTAGTCACACCAAGCTCACGTAAACGTTTCAATGAAGCATTATATTGCAGTAATGATTTTGGACGTTCCATCGACATTTCTACTGGCGGCTCCACTAATGGATTCGAAGATGTACGCTCGAGAAGCAAGTCTCCACCGATACATTCACGCGTCGCTTCATCGACAAAAATTAAATGGCTTTGTGCATGTCCTGGTGTTTCATATACCTTTAAGCCAGGATGCCCAGGTACTTCATCGCCCTCTTGTAAAAATTTTGTTAATGGAATCGTTCCAAACAGCTCGACTTCCCCTTTTACTTTTAATATTCTCGGAATATATTTTTCTGGTACCCCTTGTTCGAGTAAAATTTTTGTGAAAAAGCGGTCATAGTAGGCAAAAAACTCCGGTGTTTTTCGCATCCAATAGTCCACGTAGCGGTGTCCTAAAATATCGGCACCCACAAATGCGTCAACCCAGCCGGCATGATCTGGATGATGATGGGTTAATACAACTTGTTCGACATCCTTCATGTCATAGCCTGCGCCGCGCAATCCCCATTTAATCGCTTCATACGCTTCCTCTGTTTTTGGTCCTGCATCAAATAATGTTAGTGTGTCTCCCTTTACTAGAAAAGCATTTACGTCACCTACCGCATATGGTGTTGGAATAACTATTTTGTGAACTTCCATCAATCTATCCCCTTTATGTTGCTCGTTAATGAATGAATATTCATTTATTTTACACCTTTTTTCTACATCCGTCACGCATTCACTTGACAGTTTTTCATTACATAACTATAATTTTGGATAATTCTAAATTTACAGGCTTCGATAAAGTTAAGTACATTATTTTATGGTTGTAGAGAGTGCCGTGTTTGCTGGAATCGGCATAGCCCACTAAAATTATGGAACCTCCTTTTGAGCTGTTATGACAACATAACCGTGCCCTTCGCGATAAGAAGGAGCGAGCAGCACACAATTTGTGTGAATTTAGGTGGTACCGCGGAAACTTCAAGCGTTTTCGTCCTTTAACGAAGGATGAAAATGCTTTTTATTATGGCATTAAATACTATTGGAGGAATTATCATGCAAAAAATTATATTTATCGGCGCCGGCTCTATTGCGGAAGCTCTTATCCATGGCTGGGTAGAGCAGGACGTCATTGATGCAAAACAGGTGTATGTTTCAAACCGTTCCAATCAAGAACGTTTAGATGAACTGACGAATAAATACGGAGTGAACCAATTAAAAGATTATAAGGCCTTACAAGGTGCCGATTTAATCATTTTAGCAATGAAGCCCAAAGATGCACGGGTGGCAATGGATGCGATTCGCCCTTACGTAGAAGAAGATACGTCGGTACTCTCCGTATTAGCGGGCATTAGCATGCAGACAATTGAAGATCATTTAGGCAATCGACCAATTGCCCGTGTCATGCCGAATACTTCCGCAACGATTGGCATGTCTGCTTCAGGAATTGCCTTTAATCCACTTGTATCCGCTGTACAGCGCGGGCTTTATATACAAATGCTTGAGGCTGTTGGGATTGTCATTGAAGTGGAGGAAGATAAACTTCATGCCGTTACTGCACTTTCAGGAAGTGGCCCGGCCTATTTATACTATTTAGTCGAAGCTTTTGAACGTGTTGGGACTGAGTTTGGCTTATCGAAGGAAATTGTCCGTAAATTAATGGTACAAACAATTGCAGGTTCAGCGGAAATGTTGAAATCCGTGAAGGAGGAACCGGAAGTACTGCGCAAAAAAGTGACGAGTCCAGGTGGCACTACGGAAGCTGGGATCAATGCGCTTGAAGCGATGGCTTTTAACGAGGCGATTGCTAGTTGTATACGCAGTGCAGAAAACCGTTCCCGTGAATTAGCGAAAGGTGAGTAAGAAAAGGCTTCGTTCAAACTTGAACGAAGCCTTTCACTTATAATACCCCTGCACGAATCCGTTTGACGATGCTATACGTTGTGTAAATCGCGATTGGTCCTAGTATTGCTGCGAAAATCAGCCACATCGTTAAGCCGTCCGTTGCTTTTAAAAGCTCTAAATTTGTACGAATATAGATGACAACGCCGAATAATAATATGTAACTCATAACATTTGGAAAAATGACTAGTAGCCGAAGTAATTTTGGTGTAATTGTTGGTTGTTGCATCATTCATCCCCCTTTTACTCATTATAACGCATTTTTTCTCAATATTACTATAATTTTGTTGAATCACCATAATTCGGGTATGAAAAAGTTCAATAAACAGAATGGATACTTTTTAATAGGATCCGTTCTGCTACGTTCCGGGGAAGCTTTCCGCGGGCACGGCTCCAACTAATTTTTTGCGCCTTTTACGGCGGCACAAAAAATGGATTTTCCGCGCGTGCTGTTCCCGCTGGAGTCCCCCCTCCACTTTGCGTCACTCTACTTTGGCATAAAATTTGCTTATATATAAAAACGTCATACTTTTCCATAATCCACCGCCTCGCAACAGCGCAAACGGCATTAAAGTCTGTATTGCCAACAATCAAAAAAGTAAAATTTTATAAAAAAACAACCCCATATTTCGGTGATAAGCCATATAAAAACCGGCATCTCCAATGTGGAAATGCCGGTACAATACTTATTTCAATTTATAACGCCCTGTAATTTCTTGTAGCTCTGAAGATACTCCGAATAATGTATCTACTGAGCTATTGAGCTGTGTCATTTCATTTACTTGCTCCGTAGTAAAATTCGCTACGTTTTCAACGCGACCGGTCGTTTGTTTTGATAATAAGGCCACATCATCAAACGAAGCCGCGATTTCTTCGGTACTTGCCGCCATCTCTTCTGACGAGCTTGATAAAATATCCACTTGATCGGCAATTTGTTTTACACCTTCAACGATTCCTTCGAACGAAGCGTGTGCTTGGTCGGCAATTTTACGCCCATCTTCTAGCACGCTTGCTGTCGTTGAAATCGCTGAAACGATATGCTCCGTTTCGTGTTGTACGCTAGTTACCACGTTGGCAATGCGGTCTGCTGCTATTTTCGATTCTTCTGCAAGCTTACGAACCTCATCTGCTACGACTGCGAACCCCTTACCTGATTCACCGGCACGTGCAGCTTCAATCGACGCGTTAAGCGCTAGTAGGTTTGTTTGATCAGAAATGCCTGTAATGACGTTTGTAAATTCACCAATCTTATCTGATAAATTGGCTAAATGCTGTGTACGATCTACTGAAATTTTTGTTTCTTCATGTAAATGTGCCAGTTCTTTCATTAATTCATTCATAATATCTGAGCCTGATTGTGCGTTGTTTTCGGTATTATTGGCATGTGTTGAAATTTCCATAATGGATTCGGTTACTTCCTGAATGCCGCGCGCTAACTCATCCATCGCAAGCGAGCTTTCTTCAATATTACGTAACTGAACTTTTGAATCATTTGAAACCCCCACTGTTTCACATTGAATTTCAAGCGATGCCATCGATGTTGCCGATGAAAAGCCTTGAATCTGTGTCGATGTACCATGAATTGTTTCTGAACGCTCTTTTAATTCCAGCATAATTTTTTGGAAGTTATCCATCACTGCATTTGATGCTGCAACGAGCTGGCCGATTTCGTCACGAGATTGCAACTCAATACGTTTTGTTAAATCCGCTTCCCCGTTACTAATATCATCTAACGAATCACGGACGCTTTTAATACGACGAATTTGGCGTGTAATCGTAAAGTCTGTAATCCCCATTACAATGGCTACTGCTATAATTGCCGCAATAATTGTCGCAATTAAAATGGCCGTTAACACTTTATTTGAAATCGTAATCGCTAAAATATGACCATCCGATAAAGGCACAAGGTAGTTCATTGCCTTCTCGCCATTAAAACTTGTTGCCAGTTGTGTCATATCCGTTCCATTGAAATTCGCTACATCAAAATTGACCTCTGACGCTTCCGTTTGCGCTAACACTTCGCCGTCTTTGGTAATAACTGATGCATACAGAACGGTGTCATTTAAATGTGTTTTTAATTCATTCATGTAAAAATCTTTCCCGATTTGTGCCTCTAAATCTAATAAACGTTGGCCGTTACGTGCGACTTGAATAATTTTTGGATTTGCTGAATTCCAAGAGCCTGTCCCAACAAACTTATAAAATTTTCCGTCTACGTCACGAATTTGCGCGAGTTGTGTAATCGCATCGCTTGGATTTTTTAACAATTGCATATATTCATACGCTTGACCATTTGGATCAGAGCCAAAGTTGAAATCAACACTTGGCGCAATGGACGTTAACGTTGTATTCCCTTGTCCATCGGTGCTCCAAATTTCATCCATACCGCCGCGCTTGGCTAATTCTTTTAAATCCTCATGCGTACCACCATTTTCAACAATCCATGAGATGAGTGTTGACTGTGCAATCATTTCCGTTTCCATAATTTCTTCTGTGACTTGGCGCGAAAGTATAGAACCCTCTAAACCTAACTTAACCGATTCTACTAATGCTTCACCCTGATTATGGATACTATCTTCGGTTGTTTTGTATATATACATCGCAAAACCACCGATTAACAGCACGACTCCGATTAGTATAGGAACCATCATTTTCCATTTCATTGACTTAAACTTAATCATATTCGATTTCCCCTATAAAGTTTATTTTTTCTATAATTTTACTTTATTTCGAATTATGTTTTAAGTACTTTTCAAGTAAAATGTTAAATACTTTCTAATACATGGGATATTTGTCACAAAAAATTCAGTTTAAAGAGGTAGTTTTAAATGACTTTTGATTATAAAAATTGCAAATTCATCATGCATACATTCAAAATTTATTGCAAATTATTAATATTTCAGTGGAAAATAATAAAAAAACAGACTGGCATATCACAGCCTACAAAATATAAGCGTGCTTGAGAAAAATCTCACAGCACGCTTGCATATTTTTATTGCAGCGGCATAAAAGCCACTTGCCAAATGCCTTGTTCATTTAAAATCATTTGGAAGCCATGCTCCTGCTCGCCATCCGAGAAGGCGATGTAGCCACTTACTTCATCAGTTTGGATAAATTCCCCTTCAAGTAAATGCGGCGAAATTTGAATAGCTTGCTCCCTTGCCGCCAATTCCTCAAACGCTGGTCTTACTCGTAAATGCTCCTCCTCTGACCAAACAATGTGGTTTTCAAGTGTCGTCAACAGCTTATACTCGCTTTGTTTGTCATTTATAAAGCTTGCGTACATGTAAATCCGCGCAATCGTGATCGGTGTTTCATCGCGCAAAAGCTCGAGATCATTTGATGTTTTGAATGCTTCGTATAAGTCGCGTTCAGCAGATGTCCACATATTCTTTGCTACCGCTCCTGCTTCATAGCCGAGCACCTTGCCTTTTATACGCGTGCGTGAAATGACTTCAATAGCTCCGCGCATCCAATTATCCGGGACGACTGCCAGTTCATTTTCCTGCAAAACGACCTCAGGCAGCTCATAATAAAAAATGGATTTTGCTGCATCTTCATTTGCGAGGTGATTACCCATTTTTTCTTTATACACTTCAAAAACGGTTTCCCCTCCGATTTTGGCAAAGCCTGAATCCTCATGAAACGGGATTTCCTCAATGATGACCGTGCCGTTTTGAATAGCAAACCGCTCCCCTGGTAAGCCGAGTACGCGGCTCATGACCGTTTGCCCTTGGTCGTTTTCATAGAGAATCACATCTTTACGCTCCAGTTTCGCTAGCTGCTCGTCAACAACGACCGGATAAGCGGAATAATCATGACGTCCACGGTCCATCGTGTCCGACAAATACGTCATAGTCGACTCAGTATCCGAAGTGAACGAAACATAAGGAATGCTATGTGTGGATTGTTCGCCATATCCTTCAAGACGTTCTAATTTTCCATTCTTATATTCCACGACAACCCGATTCGCTAGCTCATTTGAAAACTGAACCCAGTACAGCCAGCCGTCGTCTAAATCAACAAGCTGCGCCTTCTTCTCGCCAACAAAAACTTGCTTGACGTTGTGCTTTATCATGATGCCCGCCGTTAAATAAGGGGCATTATTCGTTGCTTGCCATAAATAAGGCGTTTCAATCGGGAGATCTATTTTGTGAACTTGCTGATACTTTTTATCCTTAAATTGAACATATTCAGTCTTAATCATTTCCTTGTTATTCGATAGCTGGTACACAATAAGCGCATCTTGCTTTTCGACTACATTCAATTTTTGATACAGGATTTCCACATCCTGCCCTGCCGCCTGCTCGTTAAGATAAGCGAGTAGTGATGCTTCAGTTGCGGTAGTGGGTGAATCGCTAGGACTTGTCGTAAGCACAATAAAAATAACCGCAAGCACTGTAAAACAGCACGCAATGATCGGTATGTTTAGCGAGCGCTTCTTTTTTTGAAGCCGCGCTAAAACGGCCTGCTCATTTTTTTCCGTAAAGCGCTGTTGCTCACTTAAAACGTTTTGCAACTGTTCTTTTATTTTAGTCATCTAGCTTCACCTCACCTTGAAAATCTTTAAGCTTTGGCCTTAAGAGCGTTCGCCCACGCCTTAAACGTGTTTTTACCGTGTTTTCTGAAACATCCAGTAGCTCCGCAATTTCACGGCTCGTATATTCCTCATAATAATAAAGCGCGATCACTTCGCGGTATTTGAGCGGCAGCTGGAGTACTGCATCCGCAATTTGGTTTTTAGCGAGGCGTTCCAACGTTTCCTGTTCTATGGATGGCTGCGTTTTGTTAGCAGTTTGCCACATTTGCCGTAAAATTTTCAGACGCCCACTTACACTGCGCAAATGATCATGACTTTTATTAATTGTCATTTTTGCTAAATATGTTTTGATGCTAGCACGCTCTTCAAATTGCTCCTGCGTTTCAAAAAACTTCACAAACACATCCTGCACAATTTCCTCTGCAGTGCTCCAGCTTTTTACGTAAATATACGACAGCTTCACTAAATAATCTCCGTGGGCTCGCATCAGTTGCTTGAGCTCATATGTATCCATTGCCACGCCTCCCTTCAAGAACCTTTGCCCAATAGACGGATGAGGAATGAGAATAGTTTCAATTTTTTTAAAACGACCCATCATTTTTGTGAAAAATAAAAACCCGCGACTAATTCGCGAGTTTTCCATTAAATTTCATTTAAAGTATGCTGACGCCATTCAAATTCACTGTGGTCATTTGCTAAATACACACTTGAGAAGATCTGGGCGGCCTCGTCTAGGAAAGGGATTAAATCCTTTGCTAGAAAGCGCGCGCTAATGTGATTTAAGATTAGATTTTTAGCATTCGCTTGTTTGGCAACTTGTGCAGCTTCTGTATTCGTCGCATGGCCATATTGTGCTGCGAGCTCAATTGTTCCGTGATCAAATGTTGCCTCGTGCACCACAATATCCGCATGTTGCGCAAGGACAACCGCATTTTCACAAAACTTCGTATCCCCCAAAATCGTGACGACGAAGCCTGGTTGCGGTGGATTTGTGACGTCTTTACTCGACACTACTGTACCGTCTTCTAATGTCACATTATGACCTGCCTTTAATTGCCCTAGCAGCGGCCCCTTAGGAACACCTAGTTGCTGGGCTTTTTCAATTAATAATTCCCCAGGCAATGGCTTTTGCTCAATGCGATACCCAAAGCACTCAATAACATGCTGCAGTGGCATTGCACGTACGATAAACTGTGCGTCTTCAAAAACAATTCCTTCTTGCACCTCGACAAAATCAATCGGATACGTGACATGTGTTTTAGATAATTTTAACGTCATGTCAATCCACTGCTCTAAGCCTTTTGGTCCGTAAATTGTTAATGTGTCCTCGCCACCTAAAAAGGAACGCGAGCTTAAAAAGCCAGGTAATCCTAGAATATGATCCCCGTGCAGGTGCGTAATAAAAATTTTATCAATTTTACGTGGCTTTATTGTGGTGTGTAAAATTTGATGCTGCGTTGCCTCACCGCAGTCAAATAACCAAATCGAGCCTCGTTCCTCTAATAGCTTTAATGCAAGCGCACTTGTATTACGATCTTTTGAAGGCATCCCTGCGCCTGTTCCTAAAAAATGTAGTTGCATCGTATCCTCCAGTTTATATCAATTACGCCTCGGCGTAATTGCGTCCAGATTTTTTCGAGTTGGGGCCACATGATGTGGGTCAGTCCGCCGTTGTCACAGGACGTGACGCATTTAGGCTGACTTCCTCTTTTAAACTCCTTTAAAAATCTGTGACTTCCGCCGGGGCTTAACTTAATTCAGTGGGGATTCAAATCCCCACTGAATTAAGTTAATTTGCCTCATGAATGAAGCGTTTCTACTACTCATTATAAGTGGCGATACAAAAAAAAGCTAATACTGGCATAGTATTAGCTCGGATTGTTAAGCAAAATTTTGTTCGTACCACGTTTTAGCTTTTTGAACTTCATTCATTGTTAATTGATGCCCGTTTTGTTCCCATTCAAGCGTTACGATTGCGCCTTGTTGTGACAGCATCGCCTGTAAATCCGTTGCTTCTTGTGGTGAACACATCGGATCATTGCTACCCGCTGCGATAAATACCTTTGTATCTTGCTGTGGAATTTGTGCATCACGATTAGGAACCATTGGATGATGTAAAATTGCACCTTTTAATGCGTCATTATAGTCATATAACAAGTTCGCCGCAATGTTGGCTCCATTTGAATACCCAATCGCAATAATGTTATCCCGACTAAAATTGTATTCCGTTGCCGCATCGTCTAGAAATTCGTAAAGCTCTTTCGTTCGTGCTGCTAAATCTTCTATATCAAAGACACCATCTGCGACACGACGGAAAAAGCGTGGCATACCGTTCTCTAACACATTCCCGCGGACACTTAAAACCGAAGCCTCTGGGTCTACAATTTCAGCTAATGCAAGTAGGCTATTTTCATCGCCACCTGTGCCGTGTAATAGTAAAAATACCGGCTTTTTGTCGTTCCCTTGTTTAAATAGATGTTGCATCTAAGTCACTCCAATCTCGTTCACCTAAGAAACGGCGTGTAATGATACGTTTCTTAGGTGTCATTGTTAATTCAATTACTCATACTCTTTTTCAATCGTCTTTGTTGAACGAACCGTATCAATTGGGCGTACAACACTTTCGATATAGTCACGTTTTGGCTCTAAAAACGGAGGTAATGATAAAATTTCTCCGACTGTATCGTACGGCTCATCTCCCAAGAAACCAGGACCATCTGTTGCCCATTCGAATAAAATCCCTGGTGCTACGCGGGCATATAGTGACTCGAAGAAGAAGCGGTCCACATAACCTGACGTACCAAAGCCAAAGCTCTCCATACGCTCAATCCATTCGTGTAATACGGCAGTATCCTCCACGCGGAAGGCAGCGTGATGAACTGTACCAAAGCCTTGGCGACCCGGTGCTAGTTCTGTGTTATGTTCAACAATGACAGAAGCACCGTTTCCACCTTCCCCCACTTCGAATAAGTGTAAGTTCCCTTCTGCTGCGACTTCACGCATGACCATTACTTTTTCTAACATTTCTTTAAAATAATCGAATCGAGCAATGCGAATGTGTACCGGTCCTAAGCCTGTGATTGCAAACTCTAGTGGAATCGGCCCTTTTTGCCAAGGCGTGCCTGATGCAATGCCTTCGTTGTTTTCATCCGAAATCAGCATATATTGTTGATCATCAAAGTCTACAAATGACAAGGTTTGCTTTCCAAATAATGTTTGAATACCTTCATGCTCAACATGCAAACGATCAAAACGTTTCACCCAGTAGTCTAGTGCTTCATCTGTTGGAACTCGGAAAGCCGTTTTGTGAATTTCATCTGTTCCGTGAACGCCCTTTTGAATGCCTGGGAAATCAAAGAAGGTCATGTCTGTACCGGCAGAGCCTTTATCGTCTGCGAAAAATAAATGATACGTTTGAATGTCATCTTGGTTTACTGTTTTTTTCACGAGACGCATCCCTAATACATACGTGAAAAACTCGTAATTTTTTTCGGCACTGCTTGTAATTGCTGTTACGTGGTGAATTCCTTTAATGTGGTTCATAATTGTTTCCTCCATTTTTTCTCGATTTCGAGATATTAGTGTAAAAAAATTTATAAGGTCGCTGCGTGATGCCCGACTCGTTTTAAAAGCTCCGTTAACGTTTGAATCTCTTGTTCAGACAAAACATCAAAGATTTCTGCAATTTTTTGTTCATGTGCTGGGAAAATTTCTTCAATTTGTTGTTTGCCTAAATCGGATAATGCTGCATAGGTGACTCGGCGATCACTCGCACATGATTTACGCGATACAAAGCCCTTCTGCTCCAGCTTATCGACGACATACGTAATACTACTACTTGCGATTAAAACTTTTTTTCCGATCATCTGAATCGGTTGCTCGCCCTTATGATAGAGCAACTCTAACACGGCAAATTCCGTTAAATTTAAATTACTTGTTAACACTTGCTTGCGCGTGGCCTCTTGAGCTGCATTTGTGGCTCGGTGTAATACAGTAAATGCCTTTAGTTCCGCTTCATAGCTACTCATATGCATCCCACTTTCAAATTATTTCGATTTCATTTATCTTTAATTCGAGATAAATATATCATGGATTTTTTCGCATGTCAACAATTGAAGTAGAATCCATTAACAAGAACAAAAGCGCTAAAGCGCCCGTTTAGCTGCGACAAGCGTTGGAGGAAGGCTCCTAGCGTGCTTGCCACGCGTAGAGACTTTCGAAACGCCTCGAGCAGCTGGCGCTTTAGCCTAGACGTAGATGAAAACTTTATGAAAAGTTATCCACACTGCGATAATCTATAATTTCCTTAACAAAAAAACACTCCATCCAAATTCATTGTTGGATGAAGTGTTCCCGTTATTCGCAAATTAAAACTTGGCGTTCAAATGCGCCTTTTTTAACAATCGCTTGATCGATAATGTTTAGATTTGCATTGGCAATTTCATTATTCATTGACTCAATTGTGACAATGACAACGCGCTTCGCGATGCGTCGTGCGTTTGAGATGATACTTTGCTGTAATTCTTTTGAGATATGTGTAAATAAATTGTACGGCATATCAATAATCGCGACATCATAGCCCTCGTTTGCCTCTTCAATTGGCCCGATTTCCACGTTTGGCTCATATCCGAAATGACGTAAATTAATGCACGAGCCCCATACGACACGCTTATTCATATCCCGTCCTTCAATGGGAATACCCATGCTCATTGCTTCAACGAGCACCGTCCCAATTCCGCAGCAAGGATCAATGACTTTCAAGCCTTTTGGAAATGGTACGGCAATGTTAACAATGGCACGTGCGTCACGTGTACTTAGTGCTGTTGAATACATTTCCGGCTTTTTCATATGCGTTAACCACACCGATTCACCGTGAACGAGCTCCCCTAAATAATAGACGCCCTCATAAAACACCAGACCAAGAACTACGTCTGGCTTTGCTAAATCTGGTTCCGCGTCAATGGCCATGCCGATTGTACGCATCAAATCGTTGCGTAGCTTTCGGTCAAGCTTAGGCTCAACGGCGTCATCACTATTATTTAAACAATGAATTTTAAACGTTTTATCGCCAAGCTGTAGCCCTTTTGCAAAAGCTACTAAGTCTTCAATCGTTTCACCTTGTGCCCAAATGTCTAAGCGCTCACGCATAAATGGACTGCGGCTTGGTTCGATTTTTTGCTCACTAATTAATACATTGCCTGCCACGTCGAAGTTAAAAAATGTGCGCATCTCTAAACGTGAAAGCTCGTATTCATCTTTTTTCCAAGTAAAGCTGTATAAATGCTTCATCTTATGCGTTTACAGCTTCTAATAACTGCGCGACAAAGTTATAAAGTAATTCACATACGGCTTCAATAGACATGTCTTCACTAAAACCTTCAATGCAATCAACTGCGACGTTTAATTCCCATAAGCCTTCTTGGCCAGAGAATGCCGCGCTACTGCTACCTAAAGCTGATTTCACATTAGCTTTTAAATACTTACGAATCGTTTCGCTATGTTTTTTTTGTAAGCGTAAACCAAATAAAGCCGTGTACAGATTAAACGCATCGTCAAATTCTAATGCAACTGCGTCAATTTTAATATCAAGGAATTGTGTAGATTCTGCATAGATGAACTCCCCTTGATTTTCTTTTAAATACGAGATTGGCGTCGCTGCAAATGCTAGGCCTTCTGCTGTAATTGTATCTTCTGTTTCTTTACTGCAGCGTTCTAAAACTTCTAATTGTAACTTTACCATGTTTTCGATTCCTTTCAGGTTGTGAAACGTGTTTTTACATTTACGTTCTTATCCACTCTAAATTTATCTTATTAAGTATACACGACAATTCATTTTGGTGCATTAGAAAGACAAATGGTAAAACAGATTTTTCCACAAGTACTTATTTCCCTATTTTTTGAAATCCGCTTTTCTAGCAATAAGTAATTTTTACTAATAATGGTAGCTTGTTCTATTAAATTAATTTATAATATTTTCATATTATCTAAATGGAGTGTGAGATTTTGATGCCTAGTAACAATAAATATTCAGATTATTTCACTACTGCCGACAATTCTGATATTAAATCCAACGAACGCTTTAAAGAAAAGCTTGATTTTTTAGCGTTAACACGAGAACGACGAGAATCTGTCAGTATTTTAAAAGATATTTATTTAGAAAACCGAGATTATATTTTAAACAGTTTTTATGATCGTCTTTTACAAACCGAAAAATTTAATACAATTATTAATACCCATTCAACGGTTGAACGCTTAAAAGTGACATTCGATAAGCATTTCCTGAGTTTGTTCAATGACGAACTCGATATTGATTATGTTTTCAAACGTCGTCAAATTGCTTATACCCATGCGCGAATTGGCGTCTTACCGAACTGGATGATTGCAGCATATACACTCATCAATCAATTAATTCGACCTGCGATTGTGAAAAAGCTGTACAAAAAGCAAAGCCAAATGACGGAAGTCTTGCTTGCGTACGAAAGCTTAGTAACGATTGATCAGCAAATTATCGTAGAAACGTATATTGAGATTCAAGCAAACTCAGTGGTAACAGGGCTTGGCGATATTATTTCCTATAATACAAAGCTTGAGTCCATTAAAGAACTTGTACAATTTCAGCGCAATCAAAGTAAGGAAATTTTAGAAACCGAACAAGAGATGCAACAATTAAATGTCAGCATTGATCAAATCGTTTCAACTGTTAATGATGTCAATGAGCAAACGAGTTCACAAATCGCTAAAATGTCTGAGCATTTATCGAAGCTTCAACAAGTTTCGGAAATTTTACAAAACGCTGATGAGGGACAACATGCCATTACACTTGAAATTGAGCAGCTTGTTAAACGCGTTAACAATGTTACGCGTCTTGCGGAAACAATTAAAGCATTCGCAGAGCAAACGAATCTATTAGCGCTAAGTGCATCCATTGAAGCAGCGCGGGCAGGTGATGCTGGGCAAGGCTTCTCGATTGTGGCCGCCGATGTACGTCGCCTTTCAGAAGATATTAAACAGTCGATTTCCATTATTAATTCGGATATTCAGCAACTGTTAAACATTACATTAAATATCCGTTCATTAACGACAAATTTATCAGAAGACTTACATAAAGGTGTTGGCAATACGGTTCATATTTTTGAAACTTTGCGTCATTTAAACGAGTCTTTCCTTATTCAAGGCGAGCGTCTTAATGAAATCGTAAAAAACACAAAATCACAAGCTGTGGCTGCTACTACCATTACCGAAAGCACGCGCAATGTTACGAAGAATATGGAACTGAGTCAAACAATCGTTCACGAAACAGGCTTAGCAATTTACCAGTTAAGTAAAATGATTGACCATTTCCGAACGAATACGATTGCGCATAATGCAATAATTAGTCAAGAAGACATTATCGAGCTCGCGATTACCGATCATCTACTATGGCGCTGGCGTATCTATAACCTAATGCTTGGTTTTGAAAAAATGACGGTTGATGAAGTCGAATCACCAAAGCAATCGCGTCTTGGCGAATGGTACTACGGTAAAGGAGGCTATTTACTTGGAAACGAACGCGCTTATAAGGAATTAGAGCAGCCATTCATTCACATTCATGACACTGCTAAAAAAGCGGTAGCCGCCTTCCATAACGGTGAAAAAGACTTAGCTAAAAACTATTTAGAGGACATTACTGTGAATTCGCAAATCGTTATTAATAAGCTTCGCGAATTGCAAACCATCTTGGCGAGTAAAAAGCCCGCGATTTTAAAATAGCAAAAAGAGAGATGCTACACTTACGAGTTCTCGTTTGAATCACAAATTATAAAATTACACAAAAACAGCTTCCTAAATCGGTTGATTTGGTAAGCTGTTTTTTACGGGTCCAAACTTTTATTTGGGAACGTTATTTTGTATAGGGATTAATTTTTTGTAATGTGTAAAGGAATCATTACCACAATTTTTCCGTTTTGCTACAGTACGGGTACAGTACGTTGAAATGAGTTGGTTTGAAGCTCTAGTCCGTTGTACTGCGTTACGGGGCAGGCTTTCCGGGCGGCGTGGCTCCAACTAAATGTTTCATGCCTCTTCCGGTGGCATGGAACATTGGATTTTCCGCGCACGCTTAATCGCCAAGGAGTCCGCCCCTTCACTCCGCCCAACTCTTTTCGTTGAAGCAATTTTATTAGTAGCTCTTCTTTCACTTCGCGCCACTCTCTCATAAATTTGATTAATTCGCAAATGACATCAATCGATCAAGTAAGGGTCTATTAGAAAAAAATCCAACATTATGGTGTCGAACCTAATTTATGTAAATCATACCACAATTGAATCCCCAGCATCTTCGTATGTTAAAGATTCCAATAAAGTTACCAAACCTGCGTTTGGGTTTCACCTTGACGTTATAACGCGCATAAGTCTGCAGGAATCCTTTAACCAGAATGAGATTTTTCATAAAACACGATTGTTATATTGTCGTTTATTTTCTTTGTTTCACCTGTTTTTTTATAACCTAACTTTTCATAGAGGTAACAAAGACCTTCTTCTTGCATTATGGTGTCCAACTCCCATAATTTCGCGTCATCGTATATCTGTTCTATCTCCGCAAAGACTTTTTGGGCTATGCCCTTTCCTTGATGTTCTGGCAATATAAATATAGGACTGACACGATAAGATTTATTGTCCATCTTTACAACTCTAATGCCACCAATTGTATCTTCATAATAATTGATTAAATAATAGTCTGTAAAAGGTTGGTTAAATCGAGCAATAATTCGTTCTAAGGATTCGTTGGCAGGGTTTGTATCATAATCTTGATATTTTTCTAATAATGGCATGAATGCTTTGACTTGCATTTCATGAATCGTCACTGCATCATCTATGTTTGCTTTATATAATGAAACGCCCATAAAATAGCAACCTCCTTTTTTTCCATATCCCAGGTTGGACTTGTTATTTATTTTACTTTTGAATACATAAATACCCTGCAAAAAGTAAATTTCACAGGGTATTTGAATAGAATTTTTAATTTTACATTTCTAAAGAGGTACATCTAGTTGCCTCTTTTTGTTATGCCCGCGCTTTTAAAAGTGGCACTCTCGATTTTATAATTGATAAAAGTACAAACAAACTAAAGCTAAATAATACAGTGCCTGTGAAGACAAACCCTGGTGTTCCTACTAAATCTAGGATGCCTAATAAGGAAGATCCCGCCACAACGCCTATCGAGAAGAACGCATAGAAATAGCCATATGCTTTCCCGCGCGTTTTTTCAGAAGTCGCTTCAATTAAGATGGAATTGATGGAAGGGAATAAAAACGCAAAGCCTACACCATATACTGCTAAAATACCGTATAGCAACAGTGTTTCCTGCGCTAATCCAATTCCAATTTGGGCCACACCTAATAGCGTTACACCAATTAGTAGCGTCACCTGTGCATTGACATAATCAAAGATACGATTCGTTGGTAAAATGAAAATTAATACCGCCACAATGCCAAACACACTCAGAAGCGTTCCTGACATACGCGAGCCATAACCTAAATCTTGTACATGAATCGGTAGTAAATACGCTAAAACCCCTTGTGAAAACATTAGGAAAAACGCGCCGCCATAGGATTTGATAATTCCTAGGTTCCACTTAAGCTTTTCTTTCGTGTGCTGTTCTTTCCGTTTTGGTAACGGGAATTTACGTAAAAAGATAAAGAGACCGATTAACAAAATAATCCCGTATACCGCTACCATACTTAACACGTCTGGTACGGAAACTTTACTTGCTAAAATCCCACTGGATGCAGGTCCAACAATGGCCGCAATCCCAACAAATGACCCTGTCACTGCGCTCCCACTGCCCTGCTCGTTCGCACGACGAATATTCGCTAATAACGTAAAGGCTGCCGGTGTAATAAAGCCACTACTAAACCCGTGAATACAACGGACAAGTAATAAAATTTCGGGGCTATCTACAAGCTGATAGCAAAGTAACGATAAGGATGATGTGATGAGGCCAAATACTAAAATCCGGAATGCTCCGATTTTATCCGTAAACACGCCTGAAAAAATATTGCCAAATGTATTCATAAACGAATACAAGCCAACAACAATTCCGGCAATAAACGTCGTTGCCCCAACAGACAACGCATATGTACTCATAATCGGTAACTGAACAAATAAATCAAAAAACGAAAAGAAAATAATCGCATAGACAAGCCAGTGCGTAGGAAACGGCTTGATGCGCATCCTTTTTTCCATTTTTCGTAGCTTCCGATCCAATAGGAAGTTCCCAAATGGGATAAACGCTACTAAGACGGAAAGCAAGGACCAGCTAACATTCCATTGAATACGAAGCTGAACAAGAATAATCGCAATGACATAAAGCACGAAAATTCCACCATGCAGGCTGCCGTTCACTGTTACGAATAGCGGTAAATCGGCAAAATATTTTAAAGGCATTGAAATAAATAGTAACGTAATAAGTGAGAGTCCATCGAGTGTTCCCATTATGCGTAAAAACCGTAGTGGATGAATCTTCATTTTTTCCTCCTGCTGCGAAAAATCCTCTTTATTATATCATGCCATTTTACTAGTTCTCTACTTGAATGATAAGTATTCTCAAAATATTTGTCTAATATTACAAAAAATGAGCACAATATGCATTTTTCTGCATTGTGCTCATGATTTTTTATGGTCTTCTAGAAAATCCTTGCTAAAACTTGTATTGGAGGCAAAGCTTTTCTTTTTCACGCGGACGCCGCGCTGCACGACACCTTTGCCAAATTTTTTTGCCATTTGGTCTACGAGCTCGACAATCGGTTCATCTTTAATATGCTGCTCAAAATTAAATAAATTGAGCTGCTGTGTTGATTCCGCTTGATCGACAACATTTGATACGGTAATCCCAATAAGGCGTACGGGTGTTTCATCCCAATGCTGTAAAAAAAGCTTCCACGCAAGATCAAAAATTTCATCCGCATGCTGGATCGCATTTTTAACGGATTTACTCCGCGTTTGGTTTTGCCACTCAAAATTGCGAATTTGAATACTAATCGTTGTCCCGGCTAAGTATTTTACTTTTAAGCGCTCGGCTACACTACGACTTAGCTTTTCAAACGTTTCTTTTAAGATGTAATATTCTGTTTCATCGCGCGGGAGCGTTGTTGAATTACCGACACTTTTTGTATCAAAAATGGAATTTGGATCCACTTCACGTGGATCTTCTCCGTTTGCACGTTTGTACAGGCGCGCACCGTTTTTTCCAAATTCTTTTTGCAATTTACGTTCATCGGCCTTTGCTAAATCGCCAATCGTTTTAATGCCAATCGAATTTAGCTTTTTCGCCGTACTTTCTCCAACGCCATGCATTTCGATGACTTCCAGTGGCCATAATAATGCTGAAATTTCGCGCTTTCGTAATACGGTAATCCCCATTGGCTTTTTCATATCTGAAGCCGTTTTTGCTAAAAACTTATTCGGTGCAATCCCAATCGAACATGGCAAATCCAGCTCATGTAAAATGCGTTGTTGCATTTCCTGTGCAAGTTGTAGTGGATGCAACGTTTTCGAACGCTCTGTCACATCTAAATAGCCCTCATCTATCGACACGGGCTCCACTAAATGTGTATAGCTACGTAAAATAGCAAACATCGCCGCACTTGCCGCTCGGTACTTCGCAAAATCAGGTGGTATCAAAATAATGTCCGGACATTTGCGCTTTGCTTCCCCAACAGTCATCGTTGTATAAATGCCTTGCGCCCGCGCCTCGTACGAACTCGTCACAATAATCCCACGGCGCTCCTTAGCATTACCCGCCACTGCCACAGGCTTCCCCTTAAGCGAAGGATCATGCGCCTGCTCAACGGATGCATAAAAGCTATTCATATCGATATGAAAAATCACGCGTCCAGCCATACGACCACCTCCTTTGCTCTATTTTAGTACAGATGTTCGTTAGCGGTAAAGTAAACTATTGGTTTCTTCGCAGAGCCATGAAAGAAAAACGTTTAGCGAAAACGACCGCGTAGAATAGGTACTCATCTAATTTCCTAGTAGAAATAACACTTTTACAAAACAATTAGCCACCTACGACATTTACATCGTAGGTGGCTATTTTTAATTGTTATTTTTTCACGTGTGCGGCTACTGGCTCTAATAAATTCGCGTGAATATGATTGGCTGAAATATAACCGAATACCGTTGTTGGTCCTAATGTTGAACCAGGACCTGCATAGACACGGCCCATCACAGACGCTGAGCAGTTTCCTGTCGCATATAAGCCTTCCACGACTTCACCATTTTTTAGCGCTTGCCCGTATTCATTCGTGACGATACCGCCTTTAGTACCTAAATCTCCAGGGAAAATCTTCACCGCATAATATGGTGGTTTTTCGATTTTACCTAAGTTCGGATTTTTATAATTTGGATCACCGTAGTAATTGTCATATGCGGAATTACCACGACCGAAATCTTCGTCCACGCCTTGATCGACAAAGCCATTAAAACGTGCAACCGTTTCACGTAGGCCTTCAAGCTCGATACCACAAAGCTTCGCTAAATCTTCAATGGTTTCCGCCTTTTTAATGAACCCTTTATCAATCGCGTCTTTTGGTGTCATGCGTGGGAGCATACTACCAAAAATATATTTATTGCGGTTACGGCTTTCCATAATCAGCCATGATGGAATCGCTTTCCCTGTTGCTTCTTGGCGTTCTAAAATCGCGTGCCCTGCATCAGTATAACTTTGTGATTCGTTGAAATAACGCTTGCCTTCTTGATCGACAATGATGCAATGTGGCATCGAGCGCTCGTACACTAAAAACTTGCGTGAGCCGTCTTGGTCAAGCGTTGCCGGTCCCCACCAAGCATCATCGAGTAAATCCGTATCAAAGCCGTATTTCTCGGCAATCAATAAAATATCCCCTGTATTATCTGGGCTTGCTGATGTCCAATCTGTTCCAACATTATGATATTTTTTACGTAGCTCTGGATTACGCTCAAAGCCACCGCTCGCTAAAATAACCGCTTTTGTTTGAATAAAACCTTTTTCCCCATTATGCTCGACTTCTACACCGACGACTTTCTCATCCTCGAAAATAATATCTTTCAGCGGTGTCGCCAAACGAAGCTTCACGCCCTGTTCAAGCGCAATTTTAAGAAGTCCTGCCACAAGTCCCGCGCCAATCGATATCGCGCGTTCGCCCTTAATCTTATGTTTAAAGCCCGTTGCAAACATTCCAACAACCGTGTTGAAATCCTTGGCATTCGTAAATGCTTTTGGTAATGAGGCCACTTTTCCTGATAACAGTGGGATTGGTGGCTCGATTTCACCAATGCGTAGCGACTGCTCTAATGCTCCTAATTTCCGCGCATCAAAAATCGCTCCTTCAATCGAGCGTCCGATTTTCCCACCCGGCTGTTCTGGATAATAATCAGGATAATGCGTACCTGCTACCCATTTCATCCCTAAGTCCTCTAAATATTTCACCATTACATGCCCATTTTTCACATAGGCCTCTTTCCGTTCACGCGTTGCTGCTGGTCCATCGTGGGTAATGATGGTATCCATATACAGTAGCGCCTCTTCTTCGCTATCTTGTAAGCCTGCCTTTTTCGATACGTGATTATTTGGAATCCACAAGCCGCCACCAGAAAGAGCTGAGGAACCGCCCCATGACTTTCCTTTTTCAATCAAAACGGTCTTTAACCCTTTGTTAGCTGCGGTAATCGCAGCCACAATTCCTCCCGCGCCAGCCCCTACTACGACAACATCAAATTGCTCATTCCACTCCATCCAACCACTCCTGTTTACATAATTTTCCGTCTTTAATTCATTTTACAAAATTTAGTTGAATACGTAAAAGAATTGCTCTTAAACTGGCAATTATTTTAGTTTATGTGAATTTAGGAGGGAGCATTCTCAGATAAATGTCCCATCGAACATGTCCAATCGGTAAAAATGCGCAAACCTTTGCTACATCAGGCTTCATGAGCTACTAATATAAACGGAATCATTTTCTTTTAATCTTTGTAGTACCTATTAATATATAGATGCTACCTAAAAACGCCTGCCTACATTTTGTAGACAGACGCTTTATATTAAATATTTTTACGATCGCGTTCCCAACACTCTGTGTTATCTAAGCCTTCGATTTCATCCGCATAAAACACTGGGTTTTTTCCGGCTTTCCGCTGAACTAAATAGTTGTCGAGTACTTTCTTCGCGATTTTCCATAACGCTAAAATCGCAATTAAGTTAATGAACGCCATGATGCCCATAAACACATCCGCTAAATCCCAGACAAGTTGTACTTTGGCAACAGAACCGAAGAACACAAAGCCGATAACAAGCACACGGAAAGCATTTAACATTACTTTCGATTTTTTAATAAATTCAATATTCGATTCCCCGTAGTAGTAGTTCCCAATTACAGAACTAAACGCGAAGAAGAAAATCGTAATCGCAAGTACCGCCCCTGCCCACTCGCCAATACTATCAGAAAGTGACACTTGCGTTAAGTTAATCGACGCCGCTTCTGCACTTAAATACGCATCGCTCATTAAGACGATTAATGCGGTAGACGTACAAATAATTAATGTATCAATAAAGACACCTAATGTTTGAATCAATCCCTGTTTTACCGGGTGAGACACGTCGGCCGTAGCAGCGGCATTCGGAACAGAACCCATACCCGCCTCATTAGAGAATAGCCCACGTTTAATCCCGTTCATAATCGCAGCACCAATCATCCCAGCAAACATTTCCTCCGCACCAAACGCAGATTTAATAATTAAATTAAATACCGCAGGCACTTCCGTAATATTAAGTACGACTACAATTAGCGCTAAGAAAATATAAAAAATCGCCATAATCGGTACTAAATACGTTGTCACAGAAACAATACGGCGTAAACCACCGAAAATAATAATCCCTGTTAATACTGCAAGAATGATCCCCATTAGCGTACGAGACACGCCGAAGCTTTCGTTAAACGCGATGGAAATTGTATTTGCTTGAACGGCGTTGAACACAAAGCCAAAGCATAATGTAATCGCAACGGCAAAAATAATCCCTGCCCAGCGTTTCTTTAACCCTTTTTCAATATAGTAAGCAGGACCTCCGCGGAATAAGCCGCCCTTGTCCTTTACTTTATATACTTGCGCTAATGTACTTTCAATAAATGATGATGCAGCACCAATTAGCGCGATACACCACATCCAAAAGATGGCACCTGGACCACCAAGTGCGATTGCTGTTGCAACACCGGCTACGTTCCCCGTACCGATACGTGATGCCGCACTGATCGTGAATGCTTGGAAAGAGGAAATTCCCTTTTCGCCTTTTTCGTTGACTGGTGCTTTTTCTACAATGACACGGAACATTTCCGGAATCATGCGGAATTGAACGAATTTTGTTCGAATCGTGAAAAACAAACCAATTCCAATCAACATGTAGATGAGTAAATACGAATACATAAATGTATTGATTTCTCCCACGATATTTTCGATAAATGACATAGTGCTACCCCTTATAAAGTATTTGATAGTTATTTGATACCCTTTCCTAGTGAATACCATGTAATGCGAAAATAATATCATACTATTGTGGCAAGCATCACTTTTCGATCAAAAACGAGAGAAAATGGTATTGGTTTTTCTTTGATGTTAGATATTATAACGTGAATACGTCAATAACTCTACATTTATCAGATTAATACGAATACATAGTAAGCGATAACGAGTGCGATAATTGGCAGTACCCAAGTTGAAATTTGATACTGGCTTTTCCCTAATTGTCGCCAATGATAGAGCAGAATTGGTAATAGTAATAGGCTCGCGACAAACAACCCATTTTCCGCGCCAAAATAATATAAACTAACACCTTGCAAAATGGTTGCGTATATATAGAATCCAATACCAAGTATAAATGGTTTCCACTTCTTCGTGCCATTGAATTTTTCGGTACTTCCAAGTAAGTTAAACTTCAAGCACACAAGTACTGCTGCAGAAACAACTACTCCAAAAATAACGAGTTTCAGGATCTCCGAGACAATACGCAACTCTCGTGAAAGCTTTTGCAACTGCGCACTTTCAGCATCCGTTAGTTCATACACTTGCTTTGTCGCTACGTCCATCACAAACTGTTCCTGACGTTGATTAATCGTTGTTGCCCAAAATTGTAAATACTGTTTCGCCCCGTCGTCATAAAACAATAGAAAATCCCGACTCGCTGGAGGCAACTCGTCCCCTTCATACACTCGTGTCGCTTGAATTGTATTATCAGCAATTTGCGCAAGGAACTTTAAATCTTGCGGTGCGATCGTTGTTTTTGATGTGTAATACCATTTATCAATATCCTCAATTGGTTCTGCTGATAGATTTGTAAAATAATACGCTTTTTCTAGCGGTGCGGATGATGCTGCATGATTTGGAACAATTGTTGAATTATTTATGAGCATTGTTAATAACATGAAGATTAATGCAACTGTCGCCATGCCTGTCCCTATCACTTGCAATCGTTGGTAGCGTGCACGCCGTTTTATTTTGCTTTTGATGTGCTTGTAACTTTGCGTTTGTTGCTCCAATGTCCTTTTAGGTGCTTGTAATTTTTTGAACTGCTCATCCATCTAACTCACCCCTCATCCATTTTTGCAGTTGCTTTAGACCGCGCTCGGTATTATTACGTACCTTCGCTTCATTCCAGCCTAAAACTTCAGCCGTTTCCTTAATACTGAGCTCCTCAATTTTTCGCAGTACGATGGCCGCGCGGTATTCAAATTTCAAATTGGCAATCGCTTCGTATAGTTTTTGTGTATCTTCCTTAGCGTCTACTAATTGCTCAGGTGTTAATTCAACCGAAACAGGCTGATGGTGCTTTTTAAATGTAATAAATTGAAGTATTTTCTTGCGTTTCATGTCGTCATATACTAAATTCCGCGCAATCGTTCGTAGCCATGTCAGCGTGTTGGACTGTTCCCGAAACGCTTGTCTTGCGTTGTGGGCACGTATAAATGTCTCTTGCATTAAATCTTCAGCTAGTGTTTCGTCAAATGTTAAAAAGTAAATGAATCGATAAATATTATGATGATACCGTGCATAATCCTGTTCTAAATCAAACATACAGCTCCCCCCTTCCTTACCACTTAGACGATTCAGTATTCCATTTTACTCAATTATTGTAAATTATTTTTCGGATTAGAAAAGCACATTTCGCATTTTTATGTATTTCATCGAAAAAAGTTATTATTTCCTATCCTCTAAAAACAAAAAACCTAATAAGAAAGGCTTTAAAGGCCCACCTCATCAGGTTTTTCAAAATGTGTAATGAATAATATTAGACGATTGACTCCATCAATTGGAAGTACCATACCGTTAATTAGACGTTATATAATGCACCATCAATTGTGTAAGAAGATGAGCTGATATAGCTTGCTTCATCTGATAATAAAAATGCGATTAAATTCGCCACTTCTTGCGGCTCGCCGTATCGCTTCATTGGCACTGCCTCATTATACGCAACGCGCGCGGCCTCAGCAGCACCTGGCGCTACATTTGCTTCAATACTGCGCATCATACGTGTATTAATCACACCTGGATTTACGGTATTAACACGAACATTGAACTCCGCTGCCTCAAGTGCAGCTACTTTATTTATTCCCATTAATGCGTGCTTTGATGAGTTATATAGCATCATACTTGGTGAACCAATCAAACCAGCTACAGAAGACGTATTGACGATTGCACCAGATTTTTGTGCTTTTAAAATTGGTAGCACGTATTTCAAACCGAAAAATGCACCTTTTACATTAATTCCGAAAACAAAGTCAAAATCTTGTTCTGTAATGTCTTCAATTGGCTTCGCTGGTCCTTCCACTCCTGCATTATTAGCAAATCCGTCAATACGACCGAATTTTTCAATTGTTTTATCTACATAATTTTTAACATCCGCTTCTTTTGAAACATCCGCTTTTACCGCTAAGCCTCGATCACCTAATTGAAGCTCCTCAATAATCGCTTGGGCTGCCTCTTCATTTAAATCAACAAGTGTCACTTTCGCCCCTTCACTTGCTAATTTGCGTACAAGCTCTTTACCAATGCCACCCGCAGCACCCGTAACAATCACAACTTTGCCTTCAAATTTCCCCATCAAATACGCTCCCTTATATGAAAAATAGTTGATTGCTTACATTTTAATTATGCCACTTTTTCTATAAATAATTATAACCTATACAAAAATTAGAACGAAAACTAGCGTACCTAATTTAATGTTAAAATAAGTAAAGAGATTGTGAAGTAAGTGGTGTTCTTAAACTGAAAACGAAGCAGAAGAATTGAAGAAAAAATAATCATTAGGAGGAGTTATATGCACCCAACAGAAGTTATAGAGTTTATGGTTGTAGGGGGTGTCGTTGCTGTGATTATAATTATTTCATTTATTTTAAAAGGTAATTGGCGAAAGTTTGGATGGGCATTAGCCTTAGTCATTCTTTTAGCATACTGCGTACTTTTTATTGCTCGTCCTTATTGGATTGATGCACAAATTGAGAGAAAAGTTGAAATGTTAGAGCCATATTTAGAACAACAGTATCCAAACAAAGAATGGACGATTACAACGGTTCCTCATCGAGAAGATGGTTACAAGCACCTTAATCCCTATTATATTGGAGTAATTTTCGAAAACGAACCCGAAGTTACTTATCATTATTGGGTAGATAAGAATAACATCAAAATTGGTTATTCGACAAACAAAAGTTTAGACGAATTAAACTATAAAGAAAGTGAATAAGCCAATGTTTTAACAACATTGTGGTTATGCACTGTTTTACTAACGGAAGTTTTAGTTGAAAAAGAGGTCATTACAATTCACAACAAAAGGAGCTTGGTTATCCAAGCTCCTTTATTGTGTTATTTCTCTTGTTAATTACCGTATTAATTATAATGTCAAATTTACATCAATAAGGGTTCTATTTTAACTGTTTTTTTATGTTTTGTACTCCAGAACCGAACCCATTACTTCAAAACGGCTGTATTTCTTTTCTACAAATTGTTTTAACGACTGCGATTACTTAATAGAAATAACTAAAGTTTATGCTGTTACATCGCGCTTCATAAAGTAACCGAATGTAATGGCTAAGAAAATCACCGCGTAGACAATATTCACCACGACCGAAAAGCCTATTGTTAAGCCTTCAATCATTGGAGAGCTACCTGGTGCGTAGTACGATATATCATTCGCAAACCAAATATATTTCGCAAACTCATATTGCGATAAGAACATCGTCGCCGTTTGACCCATTAATAAAATGAATAATGACAAACTTACGGCTAATGTACTTGAACCAAATAACGAACCGATCATAAACGCAAAAATCGTTGTCATGACCATCGAAGCAAGCGAATAGCCAATCATTTCAAAATACGTGCTTTCCAGTGCTTGTTCAATTACCTGTCCATTGACAACAGATAAGGTAATGGCGTTATCATTATTAAATAAAATGAAGCTCAGTAACGCTGAAAACGCACAAGCAATGACTAATAATACAAGACCATATAAAATGGATGCGACTAGTTTTGATAATAAAATTTTCCAGCGCGCTACTGGACGTGTTAAGAGCATTTTGATTGTTCCTGTTCCAAATTCATTTGAGACAATTCCTGCGGCAATCACCGTTGTAAAAATACTTACCATCATAATCGACATAGTTAATGTAAAATTATTGTTTTCACTGCGTGACATAGTCTGTTCTGACGGTAAATCATTGGCGATACGGTATTCTGTTTTTGCAATTTCATCGTTATAATACGCGGTATCGTCTGGCGTTTGTTCACCATAACTTGACCATTCCTTCAAGTTCTTCAGGTGCTCTTCATTAGATTCAAGACGCTCCCCTGTTGTCGCAGATGGGTCATCAAAGTATTTATTTAAGCCCATCACTAACGACAGTAAGGCGATTGTAATAATTAGCATAATCCATGCATTTTTTTGGGACCACATTTTGATCCATTCATTTTTAACGAATTGCATCAATCGCACCTCCACCCGTCATTTCAATAAATTGATCTTCTAAACGTACTTGAATTGGTTGGATGGCATAAAGATCAATGCTCGCTTCCACTAATTGACGCACAAAATCCGGTACTTCATCTTTTGTTAAATCGAGATTAAAGCCTCCATTGTGCTTCGTTAACTTGTCACCAAATAGCGCAAGTGCCTGCTCATGCTGACCAATTTCAATGTAATACTGTGTTGCGGCTTGTTGCTCAAGCTCACGTAAATCAATGAGCTCTCCGTTTTGAATAACAGCGATGCGGTCTACCATTAACTCAATTTCTGATAATAAGTGACTTGATACAACAATTGCCACATTATCCTCTTTGGCAATTTTACGTAAATACATACGGAACTCACGGATACCTGCTGGATCTAAACCGTTTGTCGGTTCATCTAAAATTAAAAACTTCGGACGGTGTAGCATCGCCTGCGCTAAGCCTAGACGCTGACGCATACCAAGCGAGTACGTTTTCACCTTTTCATGAATCCGATTTTCCAGACCAACTTGTGCCACAACCTCATCAATTCGTTGTTTTGTTACACCTTTATGCATACGAGCAAAATGCTGCAGGTTTTTGTAGCCTGACATGTATTTGTACATTTCCGGATTTTCGACAATTACCCCAACATGACTGATCGCCTGCTCATAGTCCTTCACCATCGAATGCCCATTAATGATTACTTCACCCTTAGAAGGATACATAAGCCCTGTCATCATACGGATTGTCGTCGTTTTCCCGGCACCGTTTGGCCCCAAAAAGCCGGTAATTTGCCCAGGATAAAACGATAAATTCAAGTTTTTAATAATGTGCTTGCCTTTAATCGTTTTGTTCAAATTTTTAATCTCTACAATTGGATTTGTCAATTAAGTGCACCTTCTCTCTTTTTCTAATCTAGTACTTATACGAGCGACATGCAAAAAAGTTCCAAAAAAGAAATAAAAAGTATGAATTAGTGATGACAAAACAAAAAAATATAATAACCTTTTCTAATAAATTTTTACTTGATTGATTGGTGGGCTACGGCAAGACAGCGCTAAAGCCACGTGATACGTGTCTTTATCACTGCCTTTATTGCCGTTTGCGAGGCCCACCAATCCAAAATATTACCCTCGTAATAAAGTGAAGTACGCAAAATTACGCCGCTTGCGCTATCGCGAGGCGGCAGATGGTGAAAAAGTTACTATTTCTATATTGAATATGCTTAAATAAATGCTCTGCTGATTGAAAACTCATTTATTGAACGATTCTTTACTTATTAACGCTGATTATAAGTAGGACTGTTTTAAAAGGAACATGCTTTTTTCATCATTTATTTACAGAAGCTCACTTTATACTTAAGTAGAGTGGCACGAAGCGAAGGGTGAGCTACAAAAACATTTGCTTCAACGAAAAGAGTTGGACGGAGTGGAGGGGCCGACTTCTAGAGGAATAGTATTCCCAGTAGCGCAGCAGAACGTATTCAATTAAAAAAGCTTATTTTATTCTTTATCTTGTCATCCCCAACTTATCGTAATGAACCATAAAAAACCCCATCAGTACAAAAAACTGATGAGGTACACAAATTATTTATCTTCTCCGAGCCATTCATCCTTCATTAAACCATACAGTGCATGATCGACATAATGATCATATAGCCACTCCGATTGACGAATCGTTCCTTCGAGTGTAAAACCTAAGCGCTCTGCAATATGGCGGCTCTTTTTGTTGTCGACCGCTGCACGGATTTCTACCTTTTGCATCTGGTATTCCTTAAAGGCTATATCGATGATGCCTTTAACCGCGCGTGTCATAATGCCTTCACCTTGGAACTTTTCATCTAAAAAGTAACCAATTTCACATTTATTTAATGACTTATGAATCGTATTAATCCCCACTTTCCCAACAAATTGCCCCTTGTAGTAGATCGCCGTATCGAGTCCTTCTCGCTTGGCAAAACGCTCTAAATTGTACGTAATAAATGAACGTGAATCTTCTACTGTTTTTGTGTTATCCACCCAGCCAAGCCACTGACGTAAATAGTCACGTGAACGATCCACAAACGCAAAAATTTCCTCCGCGTCTTGCTGGGTCACTAATTTTAATTGAATTTCATTATCCACTTCATAATAAAACATACCTATTCTCCCCTAATCTAAAACAGAAAATTTCTTTATTATTTTTTCTAATCATATAGAGCGATTGCTGTTTATGCAACAGAAAACATGATTCTTTTCCCACTTATATGTGTAAGTGCCAATGAAAAAGAGATATGAATTCTGTTTATTAAAGTAAAATTCACAATATTCCAACTCAATAGTTTGTTAAAATAACAGTAAGAGGTGACAGCAATGGATACACAAGCACAACAATGGGGTCAATTCATTAAATACACACGCCAGCAGCAAAAACTTAAGCAAGACGATGTGGCATTCGGCATTTGTACGCCGTCTTATTTAAGTCGCATTGAAAACGGGCTTGTCATGGCGGAATATGCGTTATACGAGCTGTTATTTGAGCGACTTGGTATCAATTTAGCCGAAACGATGCAGAGCGAAAAAGACAGCTTACAACATTACGAATTTATCTACGAAAAGCTGTTATCAAACGAAGCGCTTTCAGATGATGAGATCAAAGTCGTCAAAACGCACAAGGAATCGTTTCAACTTTTCGAGCACCAACTTATTGCCAAGCTGATATATAGCCGTTATTTACTTTCAATTAAAGCAGACCAACAGGCGCGTACGTTGTTAAATGAAGTAGCGCCGTTCATTTCCTATAAAAATGACCGCAAAACGACACTTTATCTGGCGATTACTGCCTTTGCGCATTTATCCTTTTTAGAATTTGAGCAACTTGCAGCACGTGAGGATGATTCATTTAATGCTCAACTCATGGTGCAAGCAAGTGCGTTTGAGCAGGCCAACTATCATTATCATCTTGCCTTCGCGTATCATCGTAGCTATCAAATGCAAAAGGCGCTTGTTCATATTGAAAAGGCAGCGCTTCACATACAACATTTGTATAAGCCATTATTTCAGCTAAAGCTCTATTCCATGAAGGGCGTGATTTTCAATGATTTACATCGCTTTCACGAAGCCCTACGTGAATATGAGGCCGGCTTAAATTTACTCGACCAGGTGGCGTCGATTCAAACGCCTTTCCAGTACAGTTCACTTCATAATAATATCGCCTATTGTTATGAGTGTCAGAAAGATTTCAAACAGGCGTGTCACCATTATGCGCTCGCACAGCACTATGAAGAGGATTTGCACGCGGTCATAAACTGGATGCGGGCAACCTATCAATTGGACGATTTCTCGCAGCTTCAAACACTACTTGAAACATACGAGGCATCTCATTTTTCAGTACCGCATCATGTGTACCAGCGTGCCCTACTTTCCTATGCATGCGAAGATGCGCATACGATTGCCGGCTTAAAGCAATTAGAGGAACGGGCATTTCCTCATTTTGACCAGCAGCACTACTACGCATTGACGTTGTTTTATGCGCCATTATGGGCACGGTTTTACGAAAAATTACACGCCTATAAACAAGCGAGTCATTGCTACCAATTAGCTTTACACGCAAGTGAAAAAATACGCGCACGCATGAGCAGTTAGAGGTGAGTCGATGCGATTAAAAAAGGAATATTTTATTTTATGGATTGGCCAAGGGGTTTCAAGACTTGGTAGCTGGATTTATTTAATTGCCCTAAATTTAACTGTTTGGCATTTAACCGAGTCCCCTGCTATGGTCGCGATGCTTTATATGATTGGGCCGATCGCACGAACGTTTTCAAGCTTTTTTGTAGGCTCCATTGTGGACCGCACAAATAAACGTACCATCCTTATTTTAAGCGATGTGTTCCGTGCGGTAATTGTTTGTCTGATGCCTTTTGCGTCATCGGTTTGGTTGATTTTCGGATTCGTTTTTTTAACCAATATCGCCGCTAGTTTTACCCAACCTAGCAGTATGTTTATGATTACAAAACTCGTTGCAGAAAACGACCGTCAACGCTTTAATGCGATCAATAGTATTTTGAGCTCCGGTAGCTTTATGATTGGTCCCGCGTTAGGCGGTGTTATCATCGCCATGAGTAATACTTCCGTTGCCATGTGGATCAATAGCGGTGCCCTGCTGTTTAGCGCCTTTATGATGTCTTTACTACCAACGATTACACAGCAGCTAAACGATCAGCGAAAAATGATTACACCTGCCATGATACGTCAGGATTTTCAAATTGTTTGGCGAACAATGCGCAAACAACGTGAAATTTTAACATTCTTTATTTTATATAGTAGTGTACTGATGATTGCCCATGCACTGGATTCACAGGAAATGTCGTTTTTAAAGGATTTTCATGAAGTTTCTGATGCCTCGTACGGTGTGATTGTTGGGGTGACGGGTATCGGTGCGATTGTTGGTGGGGTTTTGGCCGCAAGCTTCGTGCATAAACTTTCGTTACGGGCCTATATTGGTGCCGGCTTATCCTTGACGCTTGTTTGTTATACCATTTTCTATGCTTCACCTAGCCTACCACTGGCAATTGTGGCCTTTATTTTACTTGGCTTATTTATGTCCTTTAGCAACACCGGTTATACGACGGTTTACCAAAAATCCGTTCCCCCAGAAATTATGGGGCGCTTTACAAGTTCACTCGGTCTTTTTGAAAGTATATTACAGATCTCTTTGACACTCGTTATCGGGCTTTGTGCACAGTGGTTCACCATTCAGCTTGCCACAACGCTTTTCGCGCTTCTTGCACTTTGTCTAGCAGTTGTCCTCTACCGCTATCTCGCGCAAAATAAAATCATTACGGAAGGAAGAGGCTCATGATACGTTATGAAACGGTTTGCTATTGCTGCAAAAAGCCATTTTATGTAGAGGAAGGGTCAAACAAGTACCGGTTATTTAAGCAAAATATGCGCGGCAAGCATTCGTGCGAGTCTTGTGATGCAAAGGTATACCAAGAAGCCCGCGCGAATTTATTTAGTAAGTTGAAATAACTCTCACTTTAAATTGTTTATACCACTGTAAATGGGGTAATGAAATGAACTTTATAGCTTTCCTATTTTAGTTAAACTCTTTTTTAAAAACAACATCGATTACACATATGTATTGGGGCATTTCTTCTACAGCGTTGATATTGATGTAAATTTAATTTTCATTTAATTGTTTAATATTCATGATGTCCTCCATTCATATGAATTTTGTGTCATTCTATATTATATAAATTATGGTGGAAAAAACATTATATAGATAAAACCGCCAACAAAAAGAGTAGCAGCATGTAGTTGCTACTCTTTTTTCTTATTCCATTGAATCAATAATTTTTACAATACCTTCTATAGTAATTTTATTAAAACTTATCTTATCAATGAAAAAGGCGTATTCAATTCCTTTTTTATTGATAATAAATGTGTCAAAATTTTTATTATTTTTATAATGTATAATTTCAATGCCATCACTTGATTTAATTTTTTCAGTAACAACTGGAGATTTCTCACGTTCTTTTTCTGTAGATGCTTTTAAAACTGATATTTTATAACGAACATTACCTGAATTTTCATCTAAATATGTTATTTCCAATCGGGAAAATTCTTTATTGCTTTCAAATTTCCCTAACATATGAGTAAAAATAATTGGAGGTAAACGAGTTGGTAATTCTATATTTTCTCCAAAAAAATTTTCTGCCTTTTTCATAGCTTCACTAATTTCAGTAAAGCCATTATTTAAATAAAGCTTATTAACGTCATACCATCCTTCTGATTTAATACTTTCTGAATTAACATTAGGAACATTTCCAATCAATAAAAAAAACAAAAGTAACAAGTATTTTTTTTTCATTTAACATCCTCCATTTTAAATTTATTAATTATTTTCCCCAAAAAAATAGGATTTATAAATTTAAAATAGAACCAAATCCAAACAAAATAATATCAATCTAAAAATTTTATAGTGTAGCAAAAAAAGCTCTAAACCCTATTTTAACGGTATTTAGAGCTTGTTTGCTATTATATTTTTTAGACAGATTATTCTACAAAACTAGTTCTCAAGTAGTTGAGCATCACTTACAAGAAACACCTTTACTGTATCAGTTCATTTGTAAATCCATCTGCTTCCAGCGGCTACGCATATAATACTCAAACACTTCGAGTGATGTCTTTTCAGGAATAAAGCCGAACGCTTCCTTTAACTTTTCATTGCTTAACACCGGGCGATAGCGTAAAAAATCGACCTGTTCCTCGCCATACTGTGTTAAGTTCAGTCGTTTTAACACAAATAATGCTTTCGACACGACGGGTGCTGGAATTTTAATGACACGTTTATTGAGTAATATCCCGAGCTCCTGCACCGTTAACGCCCCATCACCAGCCAAGTTGTAAATCCCCGTCTTTTCGCTATCAATCGCACTTGCAAAGCAACGCACCACATCCTGATCCCAAATGAACACAAATGGACTATCTGAACCCGCAATCCCAATCAAATACTTCTGCTCGAATAAGTTCGTAATTTGATTTTTTACTTGATCGCCTAATATCGTACCAATTCGGAAAATCGTTTGCTCGAGCTGTGGAAACTGGATACGAAAATCTTCTAGAATTTCCTCTACTAAACGTTTGTGATACGAATAGGCAAACGCTTTATTTCCTCTGATTGGATCTGTTTCCTTCAGCCATGGTGCATTATCATGGTAATAGCCATACGCCGCACCACTTGATGAAACAATGATTCGCTTCACATCCGCGCTAATACATGCCTGCAAAATGTTTTTTGTGCCAAGGACATCAACCGAATACTCAAATTCACGATTGCTCTTTTTTCCTGGTGTCACAATGGACGCTAAATGCACAACGGTTTGCACGTGATAATCTTTAAAAATTTGCACGGCTTCATTTGAACGAACATCCAGCTTCACATAGCTTAAATTTTCGTGCGCTTCAAATGGTGATTCGTCTCGTATATCAGCTGCAATAATCCGGTGTGCGGTTGTTTTCAGCAAATTGGCCACAAGCTGGCGCCCTAAATAACCCGCCGCCCCAGTAATTAACACATTCATACACGTACCTCCTGCACAACAGGTACTTCCTCATCACTTGGCTGTCTTCGGGACCAAAACAGCGCGATTGTCAGCCCTGAAACGATATGCCAAATTCCCCAAAATGCTGCCACAAGCGCCATGCCACCAAGGCCACCAAAGAAGTTAAAAATCAACACTAAGCCAAGACCTGAGTTTTGAATCCCCACTTCAATCGCAATCGCACGACGATCACGGGCCTTCACACGTAAAGAACGCGCCGCAAAGTAACCAATCCCAATCGCCAGTGCATTTTGAAGCATAACAACAAGCACGACCGCGCCAACATGTGTCATAAACGCATCCCAGTTATTCGCAACCATAACAATAACGAATAGGACAAACACGACAATGGATAACTTCATCATAATTTGATTAAAGCGAGCGGCAAACTTCGGCATTTTGTAGCGAATATACATCCCTAGTATTAGCGGTAAGCCCAGCATGAAGAAAATCGTTGTAAACATATCCGTCACACTAATGCTAAAAGATTGAATGATTTCTTTCGTCGGACCATACTGCGATGCCCAAAATACGGTGTTGAGCGGTGTCATGACAATCGCCAGTACCGTTGAAATGGCTGACATACTAATCGATAACGGCGTATTGCCCTTTGCTAAATGGGTTAAAAAGTTCGATAAATTCCCACCAGGACAAGCCGCGACTAAAAATAATCCTAACGCAATACTCGGTGCCGGCTGAACAATCGTCACAATGACAAAGGTAATAGCCGGTAGTAATAAAAACTGACACGCGAGGCCAATGAGTACCGGCTTTGGTGAACGCAGGGAACGTTTGAAATCACCAATTTGTAAATCAAGCGCCACCCCAAACATAATAAACCCAATGACAATGTTCATGACAAGTAAAGCGGATTCACTAAAGTTAACTTGGATTTGATCAATTCCCATCGGCTATTTTCCTTTCGGTTCAGCGTGCATGTCTTTAAAGTAACGTAAGCCAGGAGCCCACATATGTTTTACCGGGTCCACTTCTGCGTGAATGACCGTACATTTCCCTACTTCAATCGACTTTTGTAATGCCTGTTCTAACTTCGTCGGATTGTCTACATACTCCCCATGTGCGCCCATTGCTTGTGCGAGTAAATCAAAGCGAATTTCACCTAAATCGGCGTTAATGCTTTCATGAGGATCCAACGTTTTCTTCCACATAGTTTTCAGTGGGCGTAGCGCGAAATGCTGATTCATTTTTACCATACCCCACTGTTTATCACATAGGACGATGAATACAACATGTAAATTGTTGCGAATCGCTGTTTCGATTTCCTGTGGATGGAAGCCCATTGCGCCGTCTCCGATTATACAGACAACAGGTTGGCCTGGCTTTGCGACTGCCGCGCCCATTGCTTGCCCAGGACCTGCACCAAGCATCCCGAATTTAAATGTAGAAAGCACCGGCATTTCATCGTTCACTTCATAATAGAAGTTCGTCCAAATCGCGGTATTGCCGCCGTCAATGACAAGCGGTGTATTTTTCGGGAATGCCTTTTGCGCGTAATACGGAATTTGTGCCGGGTTCATCGGTACATTTTTATCAGCTAAATGCTCATCTAGCTTTTTACGATGCGCTTTCTTCGTTGCTAGATGCTTTTGAATCAGTTGCTCGCGGTGCGTATCCATTGAAGGCGCAACATCACTTTCAAGCTCTAGTAACAGCTGCGCTAAAAATGATTTAATGTCTGCTTGAACAAGGAGTTCGGCTGGTTTATTGGCCCCTAAAATACCTGGCTCTAAATCTACTTGAATGACGGTTTGCTGTGCATTCCAGTACGGCGCTTTCCCCCACCAATCGGTTTCCCCTACGCGTGATCCGAGAATGAGCACGACATCTGCATCATTACGTACATTGTTATTTGCTTCGATATGCACCATTGGCATCATTAAATCATGCGTTTCACTCATCGCCCCGCGCCCTGCCCAGCTTGTTGTGACCATGGCATTGAGCTTTGTCGCAACTTCGGTTAATTCCTGCTTGGCTCCTGCATGGATCACGCCACTTCCTGCATGAATAATTGGGAAGTTCGCAGACTTTAGTAGCTCTGCTGTACGCTTCACTTGATAATCTGACGCTTTTGGTAGCTCCATCATGCGGTATTGTGACGGCTCCCAAAAATTGATGTCACAATTTTGCTTACTATTTAAGATGTTTTCAGGAATGTCTAGATGAACGACACCTGGACGACCTTCATAGCATTTTCGTAGCGCCATACGCAGCATTTCGGGAATGCGGTCAAATGATGGTACCGCTTCACTCCACTTCGCAAACTGCTTAATCGTTCCTGTTTGATCAAAGCACTGGTATGTGCCTCCGCGGTCTGGGTACATTATTCCGGTACGGCGTGCACTCGTGATACACAGTACACGATTTCCTTCCGCTTCTTCGACAACAAGTCCAGGTAAAATGTTGGCAACACCTGGTCCGTTACTTGCCATACATACCCCTAATTTATTTGTCACACGTGCATAAGCGCCTGCCATATGTGCGGCACTCGTTTCATGACGTGGTGAAATTAAACGAATATCATGTTTTTGTAAATTTGAATAAAAGCCAAAATACGTGCCATCAATAATGCCAAAAACGTTGTCTACCCCTTCTTTTGCCAACATTTTTGCGATTACTTCTCCACCTGTTAGTTGTACCATGCGAAATCCCCCTTATGTTGTAAACGCTTTCTTAACTGAATAAATAATTGCTCGATTTGCTGCGCGGTTGGTACTTGGCGATTTGTTAAAATTCCGTTGCCATTCAGCGCGCTGTTTGTCATGTCTTTGATTGTCTCTACTGTTAATTGGTCAACGACGTTCTTTGCACTTTGCCAAACGCCAAATTGGTCGTTTAATCCTTGCAAATAGAGGATAAGCTGCTCGCCCTGTTCAAGACCGATTTGCTCGGCGATTTCGTCGTAGCGTTCACGGCAACTTTCCATACTATATTCCACGACAAATGGGTGCATGAGCGCGACACTTTGCCCGTGTGGTAAATGAAATTTCGTGCCGAGTGCGCGTCCTGTGGCATGCGCTAAATTCGTCGAGGCATTTGAAAAAGCGATCCCCGCATAAAAGCTACCGAGTAACATCCCTTCACGTGCTGCGAGATTGTGTGGCTCTTCGTAAACAACTTCTATATGATCTGTCAGGAGCCTCACTGCTTCCAGTGCATAAAAATCACTGAGTGGCGTCGCATTTGTTGAGACAAACGCTTCAATCGCATGGGTCAGCGCGTCTAGCCCTGTAAATGCTGTAACACTTTTTGGTACGTTTGCAGTTAGGATTGCATCAAGAATGACCACATCTGGGATCAGTGCTGGATGCCCTGGATTTAGTTTCATGCCCTTTTCTTCATCAATAATGACCGTTACCATCGTCGCTTCAGAACCCGTTCCTGCTGTAGTCGGTACGGCAACGAGTGGTAAACGCTCAATTCTTTTTGTCGTAGCAATTTCTGATAACGTTAACTCGGGCATTTTTGCTAGCACCGCTAATGCTTTTGCTAAGTCCATCACGCTACCGCCACCAATCGCGATGACCCCATCACATTGCTCAGACATGAGATGCTGAAGTGCAACTTGTAACATCGTTGTCGTTGGTTCCCCTTTTGGCATTCCGTAAAATACGGCTTGTGTAAACTGCGCTTGAAGTGTAGTTAAGCGCTGTCCGACCGCACTCTTACTATAAAGTACAAAGGCTTTTTTCATGTGCAAACCTTCAGCAATTTCCACTAGCTCATCCACGCGATTTTGTCCTAATCGCACCTCTTTTGGTAAAAAAAGATTGCCCACTCCTTAATTCCCCCTCATCGCACGCTTTGTTTTTAGCTTTAATGAATATAATTCTGGATGAAATAAGCTCTCGTAATATTCAATGACTTGCCCGTTACGTCCGAGTAACACACGCTCCACACATAGCGCATTTGTGTGTGGTGTTAGCTGTAAATATTGCGCATCGTCTTTTGAAATTTCGCGACAGCGAATCGTTTGCTCTGCCTCAACGATCGCGATGTTTAGTTCATTTTCAATCAAATCATAAATCGTTGCCTCATCTAAATTGTAGCGGGCAATTTCTTGACCGAGCTGCGGTGTGTAATAATGGCGCTCAATCGCGATTGGAATTTGGTTCGCGGTACGAAGTCGGGCAATCATAAACAGCTCAGACTGCTGCAACACCTTGTTTCCGTAATCAAAATCGCGGATTGTTTCAGCACTTAGTAGCTTCGCACCAGGCTTCATACCCATTTGTCTTACAGTTTCAGTAAAGCTATTCAGCGTATTCAACCAATCGTGCAGCGCCTTGTTCGTTGTAATAAATGTCCCTTTGCCATGAATTTTTTGCAGTACCCCTTCTTGCACAAGATGATTGACCGATTCCCTGACTGTGGAACGACTGACTGAAAAGCGCTCCATCAATTCGCGTTCACTCGGAATTTTTTCAACAAAATTCCCTTCCACAATTTCATTTTTAATAAAGTCCTTTAACTGAATGTGTAGTGGTATTGGACTTTCAAAATTCATCAACTCATCACCCCTATTGGTCCGAACATCATAACGTCATAACGTCCGTACCAGTTGTTCGATATTGGCTTGATTATACTGGGCAGAAAATCAAATTACAATTTAAATTTCTGAATATTCTAATATATGATTTTGAAATACTATTTTAACGTAGTTTGTTAATCCGATTTACTGAGTGTTTGTGTTTAAAATTTCTATTTTGACATTACAATCATTCAAAAAATTTTTTTCGACAAAGAAAAAAAGCCATGAAGAGATCATGACTTTAAAAACGGTTATGCTGTTTGGACGAGCCTTTTCGTTTTAGGTGGTGTATAGTTTGCCGCTAACACCCCGGCAAAAATAAACAACGCACCGATTATTTCCTGGTTGTCCATACGTTCGCCTAAAAATGCAAAGGCAAACATCGCGGCAAAGATTGGTTCTAATGAGAAAATAAATCCAGTTGAAACAGCGGACGTGTGCTGTTGTGCAATCGATTGGACGATGATCGCAAAGGCCGAACAGAAAATCGCCAGCATAATCAACGACCCCCAGCCTGCTGAAGTTTGCGGCAACACAAGCGGTTCGTTAATGAGTGCACCAATTAAGCTAAAGAAGCCGGTGAAAAACAATTGGTATACCCCAAGCTGTATACTATTGATCTTTTGCACAAATTGGTTATTCAATATAATATGTACGGCGTATAAAAAGGCGGTAATTAAACACAACACCATCCCGACACTGACAGAAAATGAGCCCTTTAACGAAAATAAGGCTAACCCCATTAATGTGACAACGCCACCAATAACAATTTGGCGTGAAGGCAGTTTACGTGTAATACCTATCATGAGCATCGGTACAATAATAACCGTTGTGGCAATCAAAAAACCCGCAACGGACGCTTCTGTAACGCGTAGTGCATAGGCAAATAAAATACAGACAACTGCCATTAAGAATCCTTGCACGGCACTAGCCAAAATCGTTTCCTTATTCGTCTTTTTAATTTGCTTCCAAAAGACAAGGGCTGTAATGAAAAATGCTAATAAAAAACGGTACGCAATTAGCGTAAACGGTGCTAACTCTGCTACTGCTGTTTTGGTAAATAAATACGAAGCTCCCCATGCAACCGTGACCAGCACTAATAGGAAGTTTGCTTTTTTAATACTCATGCTGCTACTCCTTCTCAAATATCCGAATAACTACGGAAATAATTCGCTACGCTAAATCAATAAACTGTTCCCATCATAGCAAGTTTTTCGGGTGGCGAATAATCTTTTTTTTAACCAGAAGAAGTGGAATCTAGGTATTGGTCAAAAGTTTAGAAAAATTGAAGAAATACGAGCAAAATTGTTAGAAAGTTAGGTTTCTCTATTTTCGCTAAAAAGCACAAAAAAGCTGTACGGACACGATCCCGTACAGCTCCTCATTATTTTTTACGCATGAAGTATAGAACAAACAGCATCACAAACCAAATTGGTGTTAATAGTAATGCCATACGCGTTGCTTCAGAAACCGCCATTACCACTAATAAAAACGCAAAGAATGCTAATACGACATAGTTGATAAATGGTGTTAATGGTGCTTTAAAGTGCGATGCTTTGTGCAATTCTGGGTGACGCTTTTTGTAGATGATATGTGAGATCAAAATAATGCTCCATACCCAAATAAAGCAGATTGCACTGATCGTCGTTACCACACTAAATGCATTTTCGGGCATTAAATAGCTTAGTAACGCACCGATTGAAACCACAATCGCCGATAACACCAAACCGTTTTGTGGGACAGCATTTTTGTTTAATTTCGCCATAGATGCCGGCGCTTGCTTGTTTTTCCCTAAGCTAAATAGCATACGGCTCGTTGAGAATAAGCCACTGTTACCAGCTGATGCTGCTGACGTTAACACAACAAAGTTAATTAAACCTGCTGCAACTGGAATCCCTACTAATGCAAACACTTGCACGAATGGTGAGCTCTCAGCGCTTAGCGTATCCCATGGGTTGATTGTTAAAATTACAAATAATGCCCCTACGTAGAATAATAAAATACGTAATGGAATTTTGTTAATCGCTGAAGGAATATTTTTTTGCGGATTCGCTGTTTCTGCAGCCGAAACCCCAACTAACTCTACCCCAACAAAGGCGAAGACGACCATTTGGAAGGCCATTAAGAAGCCAAATGCACCGTTCGGGAATAACCCTCCGTGCTCCCAAAGATTCGATACCGCTACTTTCCCTGAATCTGTTTCAAAGCCAATAACTAGTAACACAATACCGATTGCGATTAATGCAACAATCGTAATAATTTTAATTAAGGCGAACCAGAATTCGAGTTCCCCAAATAGTTTCACCGTTAATAAATTCAGTGCTAATAACACAACTAAACAGATGATTGCTGGTACCCATTGCGGGATATCAAACCAGTACTGCGTGTACATCCCGACCGCGATAATGTCAGCCATTGCGGTCATGATCCAGCAAAACCAATACGTCCAGCCGGTTACATAGCCTGCCCAGTCTCCTAAATATTCTGTGGCAAATTCCGTAAATGAAGAATAGCCGCCTTTTGATAGTAATAACTCCCCTAACGCACGCATGACGAAGAAAATGGCAATACCTACGATTAAGTAAGCTAAAATGATTGATGGCCCTGCGAGTGCAATCGCTTTACCTGACCCTAAAAACAGCCCCGTTCCGATTGTTCCACCAATCGCAATCAATTGTACATGACGGTTTTTTAGGTCGCGCTTTAATTCATGTTGTTCCAAGACGATTTCCTCCAAAGGTTTTATTTACGTACCGCTTTTGCAGCCCGAAATAATAGATATCTTCGCGGTTCATCAAGTGAATTTTCTGAAAATAAAAAAGGGACTAGTAAATACACTAGTCCCTGTATACGTAAGAATAACAACGTCTCTCATTACTCTTCTGTCCTTTTGCCTGAGATTATGAACCCTTCGGCGACGCATTTAGCGCTCTCTCCAGAAACTGCTCCCGTCTGTAGTGTGATCCACAGCGATCTTCGCTTGATTATTATGTAGTTGTACAATTTGCTTCAGGCATCTTCCATCTGCAAAATTGCTTCGCGTTCAATACTATTATTGTACAATAACTAATACTAGCACGATTCACCGATATTACAACAACACATCACACCAGCAGAACAAGAAAACAAGCAAAACCACTTCATTTCTAACATTATCACTTCAAATTAAAGAATTATTGCTCACAAAAAAATGTCACATGTGATATAACTTCCATCCGTTCACATGTAACATCACTATGTCGCTGTCGCTTCTCTAAGGTAAAATCGATTGTTTTTCTAATAACACCGTACCAGGAGCTGTTAATGTCCCTTTTGTCGCGCCAGTTTTTGGCATTTTCATGACATACGTATTTGACAGGGCGATTTCTGTACAAACGAGGTTTTTTTTGTTGCGCAGTTCTTCTGGGTAATTTAGCTCAACGTAAAGCGTATCTGCTTGTTGCGTCACTGTATCCACCACTAGGCCACAGCCATTCGAATAAGCTGTCACAAAGAGTACCTCTTCTTTCTCAAAATCAACGTTGGGGATTGTCTCAAAATGGAAAATTTCTGCCCAAGATTGATACAGTGACTCCTTCTCTACGAGAGCCATCGAAATTCCTAGCTCGTGTGGTATGGAATCAAGATGCAACAAGAGCTCATAATCTAGTGCATTTTCGTTAGATGGCTCCTTTACCTCCTGATATCCATCGCCTGAAACGGGCTTCACTTGATCTGTCTTGTTACATGCAGTCAAACTCGCTACAAACAGTACCAATAACAGCACAAAAATCCTTTTCATAACAAATACCTCCTTCCCTTTTAATTCATTAGTCGTTTTTGCATCCATTTTGTTTCAAAAATCAAAAATCTAACATAAATTAATTATTTACACAAATCCCATTATTCTAAATCGTTGAGAATAACTCAAATTTCTAAATAATTTATATTTTACAAAATAGGTAATTCGACTAGTAATAGCCATTTATATAGTATAAAATCCGTGATACACACTATTTCAAAAGGAGTATTATATGAGATTACTAAAAAATTTAAAAGTTTATCACAAATTATTACTAATTATTACAATCGGCATTCTCTTGGCAATTATGATTGCCGGTTTATCGTTTAAGCAAAGTCATTCGATGTCAAAAAACATCGAAGCCATTTACGAAGAAAAATTCATTCCAAATGACTGGTTAAGTAATGCCATCTCTGTAAACTTACGTATTAACTCGATTATTATCGAGATGATGAAAGCCACTTCAAAAAGTGAAAAAGAGGCATTATACAACGAGTTAAACACGGGTGTTGACCGCGTGTTAGATGAATTAGGTCAATACGATAAAATGGACTTAACTGATGAAGAACGACAAGGGTTAGCATCTTTTTATGATGCAGTAGAGCGTCTAACAGGTAAGCAAGATGAGGTCATTCGTTTAGCGTTAATTGGTGAAAATGACGCAGCGTATGCACTATTTAAAGACGGGGTTCAAACTTCGCGTGAAGATTTAATTACGGCACTGCAAAGCTTACAGCAGTTCAAGACAGAGCAAACAGAACAAATCGTTGCAGACAGTATTGCATCCGCTAATGCAAATAACCGCAACAACATTATCATTAATATTATCGGGATAATTATTTTAGTGGCGTTAGGCTTAGCGATTTCTCGTATGGTCACAAAGCCATTAACGCAATTGCGAGAGCAATTAGAAAAAGTACAAAATGGCGATTTCACCGTTCGTGGTAGTTATCAGTCGAACGACGAAATCGGCCAATTAACACAGTCGTTCAATCACACATTTGATTCACTTCGACTTGTGCTTGATAAAGTAAAGCAATCCTCAGAGCATGTCGACAATACGTCTCAAGAATTAATGGCCAATGTGTCACAGTCTACTTCTGCTGCGGAGCATGTAGTTGCTTCGATCCAAGAAATTTCTTCTGGTGCAGAGCAGACACAATACCGCTTAGAGATAAATGCACCAATTATTGACCGCATTGCCCAGAGCTTCTCTGCGATTCAGCAAAACATTCAAGCGGTTGAAACGATTGCGGGTGTTGCCATTCATGAGGCCAATCAAGGTGCGGTTATCGTTTCTGAAAACGTAAAACAAATGAAAAACATTAAAAATTCGATTCAGCAGTCAAATAGTGTTGTCCAAACGCTAGCAAACCAAGTTGGCGAAGTCGATGAAATCTTAAAAGTAATCGATAGCATTTCACAGCAAACGAACCTTTTAGCGCTCAATGCAGCTATTGAAGCGGCACGTGCTGGCGACCATGGTAAAGGCTTTGCTGTTGTAGCAGATGAAGTGCGTAAACTAGCTGAGCAATCATTAGAGGCAACAAAATCAGTCGCACATATTTTATCAATTATTAAACAAGACACAGCCGAATCAGTTCAAATTATGAATGTTGTAATTGGTGAAGCGGATAATGGTTTAGAAATTACCGAAACCACTGCAAAGAAATTCGATGATATTTTAGAAAACACCTCTGAAATCGCACCGGTTTTATCACAAGCAACGTCTTCTGTACAAAATATTGTAGGTGACTTCGATACATTTACAGGTAGCGCAGATACGATTTTATCAATCGCCATTAACAATGCGAAAAGTAGTGAAATGGTTTCTACTGCTTCGGAGCAACAAGCAGCGGCAATGGAAGATATGCATCAGTCAAGCCAAAGCTTAGCCAATGTGGCAACCGAGTTAAATGACGTCGTGAAGAAATTTACATTATAATAAAAAACGTGCTTGGGACATCAATCCAAGCACGTTTTTTAGTCTAATGAAGTTTTTAAGGCACTGTATTGCTTACCGATATAGGAATACCCCTGCTTTGTATACATTTCTCTTGGCGTATCCTCGCCGTCCGCCACTAAAATAATCGTTTTATCGGCAAAATACTTCATCACAAATTGCTGCAGTTTCGTCCCAACCCCTCGTTTTTGATGGGCTGGCAACACATAAAGATTATCAATTTCTACAAGTTCTTGAGACGCAATGACATCAACTGCCCCGATGACCTCTCCATGTAAAACAGCGACAATTTGTTTTTTTCGTTGAAGGTGATAATCGTTTATTAACATTTCTCGGTTTGCACGGGCATAGGACTCTCCCCATTCCAACGCATCTTCATAATGAATCTTTAAATACCCTTCCAATGTTTCGTCCGTTACAAAAGAAATCAATACTTCTGGTCGAAGTGGCGCTCGTGAAAAAACATTTGGTTTAATGGCGTACATTTCTAAAATGCCAATTCCATAGTTATGGTCTAGTAAGAACTGACGCAACTCATAAGGAATTTCTTGATCCTGTGGGAAAACAACTTTCAAAAACTGACGCCCGCCCTTGCGATGCATTTGTCTTAAATAAGCAAGCGCCGCCTGTAGTTCCGACAAATTCGGTACCGAGTTGAATTCAATAAAATTACTATCATAACGATCTTTTACTTCATCGAGTTGATAGTGCTTATAAAGGTCGGTTTCTCTTTCAAGTTGTGCAAATATATGAATATTTTCAAATGATAATTTCATTATACCCCTCCCTTCCATTCTAAACTGCTCGTTGTGTTTGTTTATTACAGTTTCATTTCCCCATTCAATCATTTTAAAGCATGCTATACTAAAATGGTAAATAATGTACAAAGGATGGGTGAAATGGAAAAACACTACCGGATATTTGTCACCAATACAGATTTAGCAATTTCAGTCCTTACATCTATAGGCATACCTGTACAAGTCATTAATTCTTATCTTCATTTTTCAATCGAAGAACAGCGCAAAAACGATACTATCATTCAACTAAATAAAGGAAAAGTCGTTATTTATGATATAGAAGAACTGTAGCTTCATGTCATGTAAAAAGGTGGATTTTTACTGTCGAAAAAAATATTTTTTTGTTCTTACGGATAAAATTTCACGCAATTCAGAGCAGTTCCTATCATTTTAGAGAGAATATTTAAAACTCCTACACTTTACATGAATACGTCAAATAAACTAATAATTCAGCAAGTACGCTTTTGGTGGATTTTGGCGTATAATAAGCTTGTTTATATAACTATTACACCATTCTCTTGGAGGGTTCGTACAAATGAGTACACGTATTGAAAAAGACTTTTTAGGCACATTAGAAATTCCAAAGGACGTATATTATGGCGTTCAAACAACTCGTGCATTAGAAAATTTCCCAATTACTAAAATGACAATGCATCCTGAATTAATCCGTGCATTTGCCATCGTAAAGAAAAGTTCAGCTTTAGCAAACGCAGCAATCGGTCAATTAGATGAGAAAATTGCCAATGCCATCGCATTAGCAGCAGATGACATTATTGCAGGCAACCTACACGACCAATTCGTTGTAGATCCAATTCAAGGTGGAGCCGGCACTTCGATGAACATGAATGCTAACGAAGTGATTGCAAACCGCGCATTAGAAATTTTAGGGGAAGAAAAAGGGTCATATTCAATCATTAGTCCAAACAGCCACGTTAACATGGCACAATCAACTAATGACGCATTCCCATCAGCAATTCACATCGCAACTGTTTCTACATTAGATAACTTAATTATGGCGATGGAAAATATGCGTGACAGCTTCATCCAAAAATCAGTAGAATTCGACGGCATCGTAAAAATGGGTCGTACGCACTTACAAGACGCAGTTCCTGTACGTTTAGGTCAAGAATTTGGCGCATACGCAGCAGTGGTTGCACGTGATATCGCACGTGTGAAAAAAGCACAGCAAGCCATGCTTCAAATCAACATCGGTGCAACAGCAATCGGTACGGGCTTAAATGCCGATCCAGAATATATGAAATTAGCCGTTGAAAATATTGCAAAATATAGTAACTTCCCATTCGTAAAAGTGGACAACCTAATTGATGGTACACAAAACACAGATACGTACGCAGAAGTTTCATCTATGCTTAAAATTTCAATGATGAACATGTCGAAAATCGCAAATGACTTACGCTTAATGGCTTCAGGTCCGAAAGCTGGTTTTGCTGAAATTCGTTTACCAGAGCGCCAACCAGGTTCTTCAATCATGCCAGGTAAAGTAAACCCGGTAATGCCTGAAGTGATTAACCAAATTGCGTTCCAAGTAATCGGTAACGACGTAACGATTTCACTTGCTTCAGAAGCAGGTCAATTCGAATTAAACGTAATGGAACCAGTACTTGTATTCAACCTATTACAATCAATCGAAATTATGACAAACGGCTTCACGGTATTTACAAAACTTTGCCTAGACCATATCGAAGCAAATGAAGAGCGTATGCATGACTTCGTTGAGCGTTCAATCGGTGTTGTAACAGCTTTAGCGCCTCACTTGGGCTACGAGCGTTCAAGCCAAATCGCACGTGAAGCATTACACAGCGGTAAATCAGTACGTGAATTATGCTTACAATACGAATACTTCACAGTAGAACAATTAGATATTATTTTAAATCCATTTGAATTAACACAACCAGGTATCGCTGGTGAGAAAAAATTAGCGAAAAACTAATTTGATCTGTAAACACCTAGTTAACCTAGATACAGGAAACGCTAGTCCGAGAAAGTCGGGCTAGCGTTTTTTGTTTTTATCCAAATAATTTTTCTTTTGCTAATGTAATCGCACGTTTACTTACTTCTAAACGGTCGCCGTCTGCATTTAACTTCATGACATTCCCGTTTTCTTCAAATATCGATGTGAGTTGTGCTTTTGGCTTTACCCCAACCATCATCATTTGCGGTTCCTTCTTTAGTTCGGAAAGTCCCTCTTTTGCTGCATCAACCTTACTACCATCAATTTTTGGGAATGGCATATTGGCTTCAGGCTGTGATTTACGGCGTGTTTGGTTACTTAAACCAGCACTGCCCGCTCCAACAGAACGAATCATTCACGTTCCCCCTTTTCTACCTTTTCTTTTTTCATTTTATCTGCACGTCGAAACGTCATCTCTGCTTGTACAAACATAAAAATTACTGCTGCTACGATTAAAATGACAACCCACTTACTCAAAATGATTCCTCTTTTCTTCTCTTAGTTCACTTTACTAAAATCTTATTTTTATACAAGTTCTGAAAGGGCTATTTTTTAAGACACCCCTATACATTAGACACTTTTAAACTTCCGGACCCATCGACTATCTTTATGTATTGTATTCTTCATTTCTTTTCTATGGCCATTACAAACAAGTGCCCAATCCATTTCTAGCTCTGAAGCCAAATTCGCATCAGAGCAACAGTTGAAAGGCACAACGAAGCCGTATAGTAAGGTCTTTATCTATGAAAAGTACGCAGTGCCAATAAAACTATTTAAATCAAATCGTGATGGACAATTTTCATTCATGTATTCTGGGAATTATTCACGTATAAGTGGATTCACTTTTTACGTCTTACGGGCTGCTTTGCATGAATCGCTGTACCTTCAAGAGCTTGACTCGCTAGTCGGTCTGCCTCTTCATTTATTTTGCGATCAATATACGTATAAGTTGCGGTAAGCCCGAGCTTTTGCAGTTTCAGGTCGATTTTATCTGCCCAGGAAGCGAGCACATTTTCAGAAACTGCCCATTCCCCGTTCATTTCATTAATAACCACCTGGGAGTCACCATAAATCTCAATTGCTTGATGATGCACTCCAAGCTCCTCCAATTGTTCAATCGCAAATAGAAGGGCTGCGTATTCTGCTTCGTTATTTGACGTTAAATAATCCGCTTGCTGATTCAGGCGAATGCGGTAATGCTGATTCGTTTGTGTAAAGTAAATGACGGCACCTAACCCTGCTACTCGCTGTTCACGGTGAAAGCCTCCATCAAAATAAAGTTGAATCCCATGCGGCTCACTTTCAAGCTCTTGTAAGTATTTTTTCAGTTCCTTCATTGTCCACGTACTATCATGCTCATCCGTAAGCGTCACCTCTTTTAGACGCCCCGTTTTTTGCATATCCTCTACTAATAAATAGGCATGCGCTGCTGGAATCGCTTCACTCTTTAATGTGATTTGCTGTTTTTTCGGCGTTTCGTACAGCCACTCAATCGTTAATCTCAACAAGCTCGCTCCTTTGTTTATAAAAAACTTTGATACATATCATAAATACCACAACGGCTGGGACAAGAACAGGTATCACTAAAAGCCAAAACTGGGCATCTCTTAGCGTTGCCCCTAGTATAAAGCTGCAGGCAACACATTGTAGTAGCAAAATAACGAAGCCAGATGCATAAAATGTCTTCACACCAACATAATGGCGCGCCCAATAGATCGGGATATACCACGGTAAAACAGTAAAACAGTAAATTAAAATCCCCGCGAGCATACTAGAGAGCATTACACCAAGCGTAAAATAATCTGTATGGTTCGATTTTAAAATTGTTAATAAGGCACTCATGCCGGCCAAATACGGTAATAAACCACTTACAATGATTTGCCAACCTTTCATTAGTGTCACCCCATTTCCCATAATTATACCAAACCATACAAGGCTATACAAAAATCCGTCAATACGATATAGTACAGGTGGTGATTTGATGAATATAAAATTTTATGAAAACAACGAAAAACGTATGCTCGGTATCACACTGAAAGATGCCGAACGCCATGAAAACAACAATATGGCGCTGCATGTGTGCCAAAACCGTGCAAACATTTTAGAAAATCGCGACATACTCGCACAAGTACTTGAAACCGATGTAAAACGTTTTGTGTGCGCCAACCAAACACATAGTGCCCATTTCGTTCACATTACGCAAGCCGAAATTGGCCACGGCGCATTTGATGCGGCAAGTGCCATCCCAGACACAGACGCTTTGTACACATATGAGCCGAATGTGGTCATTTCAAGCTTTACCGCGGATTGTGTGCCCGTACTGTTTTACAATGAGAAAACAAATTTAATTGGCGCCATTCATTCTGGATGGCAAGGGACGATTAAAGAAATTACATTCAAGCTAATGCAGCATCTTCAAGCAAATGAAGACTGCGATTTACAAGACGTTCAAGTGATTATTGGCCCTGCCATTAGTCAGGAAAAGTTTGAAGTCGACTCAGATGTATACGAAAAATTCAAAGCGTTAGGCTATGCAGATGCATTTATGTACTTTAACGAAGCAACAAACAAATACCATATCGATAATCAATTAACGGTAAAAACACAATGTGAGCTTGCCGGGATTCCGAGTTCTAATATTACTATTGATCCGATGTGTACCTTTAAAAGTGAAGATGGGTTCTCGCACCGTCAAGACCGCGCGACTGGGCGTCATTTAAGCTTTATTGTGCGCAAAGAGGATTAAAAAACGCATAGAACTGCCCCGCACATGGTTCATCACGCTTACTAGTAGAAGAAATCAATCGTTTTATAAATGGCAAAATCCCCCTAGCGATATCGTTAGAGGGATTTTTCTATTGAACTGAAGCCTTGTTAGAATATAGAGGAGTGTAATAATTACTTTACCGTACCTACTTTTGTCGCTTCTTCCACTTCAATTAAACGACCTGTTTTCACATCGTAAATATATCCATACACCGGGATTGACGGTGGGACTAATGGATGATTACGAACTTTTGCAACATCCTCTACAACACTATCTGCTAAATTACTAATTGTTAAAAAATCAATTTCTTTCCCTTCATTAGAACCTGGCGTTGTCCCAATATCTTTCCACTTACCATCGAATGTTGCTGTATCTAAGCTTGATGCTAATAAGTTGCCCATAATCTCATTCGTAAATAATTCCATGCCGCAATCAGTGTGATGAATGACAAACCATTCCTTTGTTCCAAGCAGTTTATAAGAAATGACTAATGAACGAATCGCGTCATCACTCGCACGGCCTCCCGCATTACGAATTACATGTGCATCTCCCTCTGCTAACCCTGCAAATTTTGCTGGATCTAAACGCGCATCCATACATGTCAAAACCGCAAAGTGACGTGCAGGAGGTAAGGCAAGTCCTCCCTTATCTCCGAAATTTTCTACGTATTGCTCATTTGCCTGAATCACTTCTGCAACTAATTTACTCATCAAAACTCCACCTTTATAATTCTTATTTGTTTACTAAGTTTAATTATAGTTTAATTATTCAGTTTTTTCAATAACACAGAAGAGGGCCCCAGAATTAATTCGTGGACACCCTCTTATTAGAATATATTTAGTCAGAGAAACAATTACTTCTAAACTATAATTTCACGCGTTGCAAGCGCAGTGCATTTAGCACAACCGACACCGAACTAAATGCCATAGCCGCCCCAGCGAGCCAAGGTGCTAAGAAGCCAAGTGCCGCGATTGGAATGCCGATGACGTTATAGGCAAATGCCCAGAACAGGTTTTGCTTAATATTGGTCATCGTTTTACGACTCATTAAAATCGCGTCGGCAATACTGTTTAAGTCGCCGCGAATGAGTGTAATATCCGCTGCTTCCATCGCCACATCAGTACCCGTACCAACAGCCATCCCGATGTCCGCTACCGCTAAAGCCGGCGCGTCGTTAATGCCGTCCCCAACCATCGCGACCTTGTTCCCTTGCTGCTGTAGCTTTTCAACTTGCTGTGCTTTTTGCTCTGGTAATACTTCGGCGATGACTTCATCAATTCCAACTTCTACTGCGATTTTTTGAGCGGTGCGTACATTATCCCCTGTCAGCATCACGACTTTTAAGCCAAGCGCATGTAACCGGGCAACCGCCTCTTTTGAGGTAGCCTTCACCGTATCCGCCACCGCAATCATACCAGCGAGTTGGCCTTCGATCGCGATCAGCATCGCTGTTTTACCATCTTGCTCGTAAGTGATTAATTGCTCTTCGACTGTATCTAAAAGCGTAACATTTCGTGAAGCCATTAGCTTTCTAGTCCCCACAAATACATGCACACCCGCTACGTTTGCTTCAATCCCTAGACCCGGAATCGCTTGAAAATCTGTTGCTTGCTCAAGCGAAATACCGCGCGCTTTCACCCCTTGCACAATCGCTTCTGCTAATGGGTGCTCAGAGGCATTTTCCGCTGTAGCGACTTTTGCAAGGACATCTTGCTCGTTGAAGCCTTCCAACACGATCACATCAGTTAACACTGGCTGGCCATTAGTTACGGTGCCTGTTTTATCGACAACAACAGTATCAATAAAACCGGTTTGTTCTAAATGTTCGCCGCCCTTAAATAAAATACCGAACTGCGCCGCACGCCCAGATCCCGCCATAATGGACGTTGGTGTCGCAAGCCCTAACGCACACGGACAAGCAATGACAAGTACGGCAATCGTTGCTTCAAATGCCGATGTAAAGTCACCCGTGATCAGCCACCAGCTAATAAAGGTCACGACCGCGATGCCTACAACAACTGGCACGAAAATACTTGAAATTTTATCAGCCAAACGTTGAATCGGTGCCTTTGAACCTTGTGCCGCTTCCACAATTTTAATAATTTGTGCAAGCGCGGTGTCAGAGCCAACTTTTAATGCTTTGATTTCAAGTGCCCCGTTTTTATTGATCGTTGCCCCATACAGTAAATCGCCTACCTGTTTTTCAACCGGCAAGCTTTCCCCCGTTAGCATTGATTCATCGACGGCTGATACTCCTGAAAGCACTTCGCCGTCCACTGGGATTTTTTCACCCGGTTTAATTCGTAAGATATCGCCAATTTGCACATGCTCGAGCGCAATTTGCTGCTCCACGCCATCACGCACGACTGTTGCGGATTTTGCTTGCATGCCCATCAGTTGCTTAATTGCTTGTGAGGACTTGCCTTTCGCACGTGCTTCGAACAATTTCCCAAGCAATATGAGTGTAATCAGTACCGCACTGGTTTCAAAGTATAAATGCGGCATATGATTTGTCCCCGCATGCACAAACATTTGATAAATACTATAAAAATACGCCGCGCTCGTTCCCATAACCACGAGAACATCCATATTCGCAGAGCCATTACGTAGCGCTTTATATGCTCCGACATAAAACTGCCAACCGATAACAAATTGCACAGGCGTTGCGAGTACGAGTTGTACCCACGGATTCATTAAAACATCTGGCACATATAAAAAGTTCGTCCATGAAAAATGCCCAACCATCGTCCACAGCAGTGGGAGTGATAAAATAGCCGCAATAGTAAACTTCCATTGTTGCTTTTTAATCGCCCTTTCACGGTGGTCAACCGGCTCTCCTTCAACAACCTTTTCTGCGCCAAAGCCGATTTTTTCAATGCGCTTGATAATATCTGACAACGTCACTTGTGATGGATTAAATTCAACGGTTGCTTTTTCAAGCGCTAAGTTGACATTGGCTACGGCCACGCCATCTAATTTGCCTAGCACTTTTTCGATACGCGCGGAGCACGCCGCACACGTCATGCCGGTAATATTAAGTTCCACTTTGTCTTTTATCACATCATAGCCTAGCGCTTGGATTTTTTGCTCAATTTGCTCGGGTTTTAATGCTTGATTGTCATAAGTTACGGTTGCTTTTTCTAAGGCTAAATTGACGGTTGCCGCTTCAATGCCATCCATGCGATTTAAGCCTTTTTCAATACGCGTCGAGCACGCCGCACAGGTCATCCCTGTTACTTGTAGCGTCACTTCTTTTGTCGCCATTTTCTTCACCTCTTCTATACCTACACGGGGTATATAAATCTTTAAAAAGAAAGGCCCCCTTCTACAAGAGAACCCCATACTCAATCAAATTACAGCACGTCGAAGCCTTGCTCGTCGATTGTTTCTTTAATTTGATCAACTGTTACTGCTGACTCGTCAAATGCTACTGTCACTTTCGCTTCTGCTAAATCCACATTTACTTCCTGTACACCTGCTAAAGCACCAACATTTGTTTCTACAGCTTTCACACAATGACCACACGTCATACCTTGTACATTTAATGTTACGTTTTCCATTATAAATCGCTCCTTATTTTTTCATTAATTTTTGAATCGTGACAACAAGCTCATCTAACACTTCGACGTCGCCTTCGTTTAAACGATCGACGACACAGCCCTTTAAATGACCTTCAAGCAAAATTTTCGCCACACTATTGAGCGCCGATTGAGTTGCCGATAACTGCGTAATAATATCATCACAGTAAACGTCTTTTTCAATCATGCCTTTAATGCCACGGATTTGGCCTTCCACACGGTTGAGCCTCGTCGTTAAATCTTTCTTCACTTGCTCAGGATGATGACTCTTGCGACAGCTTACTTCATGCGTTTCTGGTACTGCATCATTACTCTGCATGCAATCAATCCTCCTAACTTATGTACAGATTAACATACCTATACGGGGTATGTAAAGTGAATGGATTTACTATTTTTATCCAAATATTCATGTTAAACTAGAATTATAAATAGATAGGAGGAACTATTATGAGTACTGCAACGATAAATCAGCAAGACGAAGCATTACAGACTATTGTTCGTTTTGCACCAATGATTAAAAAATTATTCACAGCGGATGTTTATTTGTCCGTTTCAAATTTAACGCACGTTTTAATAGAAATCCCCTCTGCTGAATTAAACACACCTTCAGTTGTTGATAATCGGCCATTAACTGAACAAGATCCGATGATTACGGCTATGCGAAGTAATCGTCCTCAAATCTTAAACCTTCCAAAAGAATTGTATGGGATGGATTTAAAAATAGCGGTTGTCCCAATTACGAATGCAGCTAGTAAGGTCGTTGGTAGCCTTGGTATTAGCTCAAGCATTCAAAATCGTGTGGATTTAGTTGAAATTGCAGAAAAATTTGCGCTTTCCTCTGCCGATATCGGTGCATCCACATTACAACTAACTTCTTCTGCTGATCATTTATCTACATATATGAATACGATTTCGACAGCACAAAGTAATTTAAACAACCAAGTAAATGACTCGGCGAAAATTTTAGACATGATCAATACCGTAGCAAAAAGCACGCGTATTTTAGGATTTAACGCAGGGATTGAGGCGGCTCGTTCAGGTGAGCACGGTAAAGGTTTCGCAGTTGTCGCAAAGGAAATCACAAAGCTTGCCGACCAAAGTGGCGATGCCGTAACGGAAATCCGTCAGCTGCTGGATGCCATGAAGGAAAAGGTAAATGAAGTATCGGAATCAGTTGAACGAACATTAGAAATTTCTGAAACGCAGTCTTCTACGATTCATGTCATTTCCAATTCAATTCGCGAATTAACAGCCGTTGCCGAGCAAATTGATGAATTAGCTTCGAAAATTTAAAAGAACTATTGAAATCCCCTGTGAAATCTATTTGTTTTCACAGGGGATTGCTTACTAGTGGTTCTTAAAAAAGCTGTAAGGAGATAGTTCAATGAATCTTAATATTAATCTAGTATTTCTTTTAAATGGTCTAACTAATATAGTAAATCACTCACACTACTCTTATCTCTTTTTAGGAATATTTCAAACTGTCATCTGTCTTAATAGTATTATGTTGCTTTTCTTTAAAAGAGGTTCTTCGCAAGGCCCATTACATCATATTTCATACCTTTAGATAATCTTGCTTCCCATTCCGAAACCCAATCTCTTCGACCAGTTGAATCTGAATTCGTTTCATACATACTGAAATCTGGTGCTGCTTTATTTCCCATTTGCAATTTCAGAAAATTCCTCAAATGTCGCTTTACGAACATCATATTTCGTTGCAAGGTCGCTATAAACCGCTTATATAATTCAATGCTAGTTTTACTTCGATAAACGAGATGGTAAAAAATAGATTATAATCATTAATATCCCAATTAAGGAGTGTGTTCAAATGAAAAAAATCGTTCTACCTTTTTTGATTAGTCTTCTTTTGGTTGGGTGCAACGGGAAGTTGGGTAATAATGTTGTGATAGAACCACGAGGCTTAATTACTGCGAATGGCGAACGCTATGTAATGATGCCGTTTAATTACGAATGGAAAGAAAATAATATGGAAATAAAACCTCTACGTACTCCCGATAGAGTTAAATTAGCGGATGATTTTGAAACATTAGAAGCCGAAAAAGGAGATACTTTGGAATTTGAAATTGATAAAAACCCTCCTTCCGTTGAGGTGATTAAGGAGAATGAAGATGGCACAATTGAACGTGTTGAAATGAAAGATAATAAGATCATCTTGCCGTCTAAAGAGGGCTATTATATTTATGAACTTAAGGCAAGATGGGATAAAGGAAAAATAACATTTTTATTTGACGTTAATGTGAACTAAGCTTATTAAAATACTGAATTTTTCGGTCATTAGAGAGTGGACTATGGAGGCAAAAAAAAACGGTGGTTCTCTATTAAGCTCAATTGGTTGGTTATCTGTGGAGTTCTTAGCTATTAATTTAATGCCGCCATTTCTTATGTTTTTCCCTATATGCATAGGAATCGTGTTAAGACTGAGATTCTCCCTTGTCGAAAAAATCCTCCGATTGCAGCAGCAGGAAAAATCCAAAAGCCTTATGTTTACAAGGTTAGAGGGAATGGAGAACCCCTACATCAACTCGTTGACTATATTAAAGAAAATGTTAGAGAACAAGATCGAGTAGAATTTAAATGGGATGTTATTGGATGGATGGAACGATTTCAAGGTGTTGGAACTCGTTATTTAGACAACTACCTTTATTGGTTCCGTTGGCTTGAATTAGGAAAAAATTTTCGATAAACGTGTAGAACAAATGCTTATTTCAGCGTGTCAAAAATCCAGCAATACTACTGTTGAAACGCTAAGAAATGCAAAAAAAAAGACCTCATTATAAGAGATCTTTAGGAGTTTTAAAGTCCTTTATTCTTTTACAATTTCTAACTGTTTATAATAGTTGTCTACAATGGTGTGAATATCTGGATTTGAATCGTAATAAGTAATATCAATTTCATTTAGATTAAACTTAGATTCTTTGTCAAAAAGCGTAATACCATATCTCCACCCCTCACGTTTTCCTTGATTTTCTTGTGGAGTAAATTCAATTTCATTAATCAGAGATAAAAATTCACCGATTTGTTCTTGATTAGTTATGGTTTTAGAATAACCAGTTGAACCATCTTGAATGATAACTTTATCTACATTTTCAATTTTTGCATCATTATAAAACTCTTCTAATGATTGCGTTTTTCCATTAGAACAGGCAGAAAGTAATAATAGGCATATTAACAACATTAAGAACAAGTATTTTTTCATATAACCACCTCCATGTTTATTCTACTACAATTAGACGTATCAAATTACAAAAAATTACATTAAATAACGTTCCAAAATAAAAGCTTAGGAATGTTCTACAATTGGTAATTATAAATCCACATTCAAAACGAATGGGGGATTTGTTTTAGGTTGCTTATTCACTAAATGCATATAAACAACACTTTGAAAATTTTCATTTATATGTTAAAAAGAACTAAATGTATTATTTTTATTTATGGAGGGAGAGATATTATTGGGTTTATTTTTTTATTTCAGCGTAATTAGGGATACCATTTTGAACTTTTTTCAAAATGGTATCTGGGTACTTGGCTTTTTTTATCTTTTGTATTTGTTAAGCTAAAACTGAGCCACTAACGCAATTGAAATGAGAGCCACTTTATATCAAAATAACCCTAACTGTTAAAAGTTGGGAGGATATAGAGGTGATCAGTTTGGAGAAAAAGCAATTAGTGCTGATTGAGTACTACCAGCACAAGACAAGCCAACGTCAAATTGCGGAGAAGCTCAAGATGTCACGCAATACCGTTAAAAAATATATAGAGCAGGATCTCGCAGCAAGACAACAAGATACGAGGAATTTACCGGTTACAGACAATTACGTAACGCCTCCGGCTTATAAAAAGCGAAATGGAAAAAAGGTAGCTTTAACAAATACGATTATGAAACGACTTCGTCAAATGATGAAACAGAATGAACAGAAGCGTGAATTAAATATGCATAAGCAACAGTTAAAGATCATTGATATGCATGAAAAGCTTTTGGATGAAGGATTTAAAATTAGCTATACGACCGTTCGCAACTTCGTTAATCGTGAGGAACAAAAGCAGAAAGAAGTATTCATCCGTCAGGATCCAGCTGTAGGTCGTGAGATTGAGTTTGATTGGGGAGAAGTAAAGTTATTTATCGATGGCAAGCTAAGAAGTTTTTCACTAGCAGTATTTACCCTAGCCTATAGTAATGAACGCTATGCACGTCTTTATGAATCTGAAACGATGATTTGCGTACAGGATGCACATGTAAAATGTATAGAAGCATTAGGATTTGTGCCGAATGTTTTTACATATGACAATATGCGAACAGTTGTCAAAAACTTCGTTGGGAATGACCGCTTCATTACCGATGGTATGAAAAGTTTATCCTTACATTATCATTTTCAAATAAGACTTTGTCAGCCTCGTAAAGGAAATGAAAAAGGCCATGTGGAGCGAAGTGTAGAATACATTCGTCGGAAAGCATTTGCGCATCGAGATACGTATATTTCTTTGGAAGAGGCACAGCAATATTTAGTCTCCATCATTGAAAAACTAAATAACCGTCCACATTATTTGAAAGAGAAAACGCATCATGAATTAATGTTAGAAGAAAGAGCTGAACGAGCAGGTAGTTTAACAGCAGCACCGTTTGATCCAGCAGAATTAGTGGAGCTACGTGTGGATAAATATAGTACCGTTACCTATCGTCAAAATCGTTATTCTGTCCCTGAGGGACGTGTAGGAGAATACATTAAGTTGAAAGCTCGCGCAGAAGAAGTGCTTCTATTTAGCGAAGGTGAATGCATCGCGAAGCATAAAAGAAGCTGGCAAGTTCATACTTGGGTGATGAATATCTACCACTATTTAAATACCCTTGAAAAGAAAAAAGGTGCCTTAGCCCAAAGTGAATGTTTGAGCCAAGCACCAAAAGATATAAAAAATATCTACCAACGCTATTATATCGGAAATGAAAAAGATTTTCTAGAGCTGCTTGTCTATGTAAAAGAACGAGATTGCCTAACAAGAGTACTAGAAGTAATTACCGAACTTGAAAAGAACCCTTTGGTTCATATAACAACCGAAAAAATCATTTTCTTAGCAGAGCAGTCAGCTGAAGTACGTACTGTTCTTACTGACCAAGATGATGTCACCAGCCAATCCTTAGATAATTTATCGTCATTAGCAGCATTATTTCATTCTAAAGGAACAGGAGTGATTCATTAATGGACAAGCAAACAGAAATGATTGAAATGTGTAAAGAACTACGTTTACCAAGTATTCGCTATTTACTTGAACAGGAAGCCATATTTGAGCAGCATTCCTCGCCGGCCGAGTTTATGTATTTCGCTTTAAAACAGGAAATGGAGGACCGATACGTTCGAGCAAAAGCTAACCGAATCCGATTAGCGAACTTCCCAGAAAAAAAGCTTTTAGAGGAATTAGATGTAGAGGCACTGCCGCAAAATGCGGCGGTTCGCCTTCCCCATTTGAAAGAACTAAAGTTTATTCAAGAGAAGCAGAATGTATTATTAATTGGATCCCCTGGTACCGGTAAAACCCATCTTGCGATTGGATTAGGAATTGAAGCCTGTTTAGCAGGCTATAAAGTGTATTTCACAAGTGTAGCCTCACTTGTGAATCAATTAAAAGAGAGCCGTTCAGCAAGAACGTTACGCTCATTTGAACTGAAATTTGAGAAGTATGATTTAGTCATTATTGATGAATTAGGTTACATTTCATTTGATAAAGAAGGAGCAGAGCTTCTTTTCACACACTTATCATTACGTGCTGGTCGGGCAGCGACCATTATTACAAGTAATCTAACATTTGAGCGATGGGAAGAAGTATTCCACGATCCAGTACTAACTTCAGCTTTAACTGATCGACTCACACATCGAGCACACATCATCAACATGGTCGGTAGCTCATACCGTATTTTGGAGACGAAAGAATGGATGGAACAGAGCAACTTTTAAGTGGCTCATATTTTAATTAATAAATGGCTCAATTTTTAGTTGCGAAATACAATCTTTTACTTAAGATATTCGAAAATGCTAAACTTAAGCATTTTTCTAAGTATGTTATAGCCATTGTTTTAGTAATATTGTTTATCAACGCCATTTGGGTAAATATAGATAGATTAAAATATATCAACCCATAGGAACTCATTATAAAATGGATTTATAGTACATACAAAATACAACTAAAAAACTTTCCCAAATAAAAGTTTGGGAATACACCAAAAAGGCATGAACGTTGATTTATGAACTGCACCCCGTCAAGTAGACAGTGGAAATAATAAAAATTCATTAAGCGGCTTGAGACCTGAATTCTATAGGACTCAGGCCGTTTAATGTTTCTTGATATCGTTCGTTGTTATAAAATTTTATGTACGCATCAATCGCATATTTTAACTCTTCGTACGTCTCAAATTTGTGTAAATAATACTTCTCTACTTTTAGAGTCCCCCAAAACGCTAAAGTAGGAGAATGGAAAATTTATGTTAAAATCTTAATATGGTATTGGAATATTTCTATTAACCTAATGGGCAGTTTTGTTGAATAAGGGTAGTTTGAAATTTTTAATAAAAAAGGGAGGAACACAATGAGAAAATCATGTTATATACTTTTATTTTCCAGTTTCTTTTTATCAATAATGATAATAAGTAATACAGTTGCTGCTACAAGTTGGGTTGAATTAAAACCACAAGAGGTTGTTGATAGATCAGAAGTTATTATTACTGGTAAATACGACTTTACAAGTAAGCCGAAACCGAGTGGATTTGTTTTTCAAGGTTTAGGCTTCAACATTAAAAATGTTTATAAGGGAGATGTTTCTGAGCAAATTATTACAGCAGGTATTGACTATAATGATGTAGGCTGGGCAGAGGAATTTCAGAATGAAGAGGGAGAATTTCTTTTATTATTAGAAAAAAGTAAGGATGCTGATTTCCTAATACCAGTTGGAGGTCCAAATGGTATGATTCAAGTTTACAACGGAAAAGTGGAGGAATCAAATGATGAAAGAAGGGCATTTTTCGAAGATTTTCTAAAATCACAACCTCAAAAAACAATTGAAAAAAAAGTTGAAAACAATAATGATAGTCAGAATAATAATCCGTACCTACTCTTATATGTAAGTGCAAGTATTTTAGTTGGTATGGCAGTATTAATCCTACTTTATCGCTATAAAAGAAAAAAATAATTTTTACTAACGATAAACTTTAGTTTAACAAACACAGTGATTAATACCGAAAAAACGCTCAGGTTAACTGAGCGTTTTTGCATGCTAATTTACTGTTAAAATGTATGTTAATTGGTTTGCTAATTACGTTACTTTTAGGGTTTTTCTCCCCATCAACCGAACCCGTTATGTTTTTTATAATCCTTTTCATTTTTTAGGCAAGTTTTCACAATTTCAATTCGTTCTTCTAAAGTGGTTTTTCTTCCTTTAGTCATAGTTTGGGTCATCCTTTGATTCGAGTCTTTTAATTCACTATGACTATTATATTTTTTTAACCACCTGTTGAATACAGTTTGACCACTGATTCCATACTTGACCATGAGCTCGTGCTTTGAATAATTTCCTGTTAAGTAATCTTCAATGGCGTTTCTTTTCAATTCTTCAGGATAGATTTTATTTTTTGCAGGACAAAGTAATGCGTTTATGCCCCCGAATTGATATTTAGCTTGCCATTCATATAAGTTCCTTACATTCACATTGAACATGCGACAAATTTCTCTTACAGAGTAACGACCTTCCTCCAAGTATTTAAGAGCCGAAATCTTCGTATCTATTGAAAATGTTTTATTAGACAAAAAAATGCCCCCATTCGATAAACAGATTTTATTTTTTAATCTGTCTACCTAATGGGGAGCATATCATTTAACAGCGTTTGTGCCTTTTCATTTTGAACATTGTTTATGTGTTGTTTTATATATTTTTACTAAAAGCCAGTGCCAGCAACTATTGGAGCTTATTTGTGGGATATTACAACGCTGATCCCGTTGCATGAAATCGTGCATATTCTCCAACCCTTAATCGTGTGTTTCTCTACTGTAAACTTTAGTTAGCAAGTAAATTCTCCTATCCAATTTCCCTCTAAATCGTTATTCTTTTAGAAAGCAGGACCCGTAAGACTTAGGCGTCACCGTTTTTTTGGATTACCCCATAATGAAATTTTGCACTTAAACGCACGTCACGCATAAAGCCGTAGCGTTCAAACCACTCCGACTCGTAATGCGCCTTTAACACGACACGCTTTCTCGCCACGCGCTTTGCCTCGGCTACCCAGTCATCACTTAACGCAATATGGCTGCCCGCATGACGCAGCGCCTCGAAATTCGTGGATTCTTCGATGATTTGCTCAAACATCGGGTCCATGTACACCACATCAAAGCTATTATCCAGCTGTTGCTGTAAGTATGTAAGCGCATCTGCGTGAATCACTTCGATGTGACGCATACAAGCCGTTAACGGAAGCTCGGTCGTATCATACGTCTTCATCCCATTTTTCACGATGAACGCCACGTTTTGATCCGCTTCAAGGCCCGTCACTTTGCCCGCTTCGCCTACTGTAAAGGCCGCAAGCAAGCTATCGGAACCAATGCCGAGCGTACAATCTAAAAACGAATCCCCCTGCTTTAAGTTACATGCAGTCAAAAGCGGCTCCTGTTCCCCGCGCGCCACACGCTTTAAGCGAAACGCTGCTGAATTCGGATGAAAAAAGAAAGGCGCCTCAGCACCTTTCGCATAATATTCATAACGATTTTTACCAGCTACGATGACGTTCGCATCATAAATTTCCGATAATTTCTTAACTGAACGCTTTTGACGCGGAATGATTGTTGCACCGAGTTCGCTACTCGCAAACTCAGCAAGCTTCAAAGATTCCTCATCAGGTCGCCCAGCTGTTGTGACAATCGTTACTCGGCACATACTTGCTTTAGTACGCCTTCTAAATGGTCACGAATTTGCTCCATTGGGAAGCCTTCGATTTGTTCACGTGGAATGAAGTACGCTAATTGACCGTCTTTTAAAATGGCCATTGATGGCGAGCTTGGTGGCACTTCATCAAAATAACCGCGCATTGCCATTGTTGCTTCTGGATCTTGACCCGCAAAGACCGTTACTAAATTGTCCGGCTTCACCTCTGCCACCGCTTCACGCGCTGCTGGACGTGCTAAACCTGCCGCACACCCACATACTGAGTTGATGACAACTAAAGAAGTCCCTTTTGTTTCCGCCATAAATTCATGAACGCTATCTGCTGTTGTTAATTGTGTAAATCCTGCACTTTCAAGCTCCGTACGCATTGGCTGCGTCACTTGGCGCATGTATTCATCGTAAGCATTCATATTATCTACCTCTTTCATATCTATTCACAAACGTAATTATATCAGTGTTTTTCACTGTTGTATAATGTTTGAACTTCAAAAATATTCATGCTTATTCAGAATTTTGGTTGCTTTTATGTTGCTTTGGTTGCTTTTTCGTTGTCTTATTTAATATCAATTTAAAACAAACCTAACGAATAAAATTCCGTTAGGTTTGTTTTAACTTTTTATTCTTCTATTTTTCAATTAACGAATGTACATCATCTTTAATCTAATGTATATTTCATCATTCACAAGCCCAACCATCACCATCTCTGTCGAACTTCTTTTCGTAAGCTGGATGGCTTGATGAAATACCTGATGGATAAACTTTTTTCAACTCAGAACAATTCTTAAATCCAGTTTGTACTGGCTCTGGTGTTGGAGTCGGCTCTGGTGTTGAAGTCGGCTCTGGTGTTGGAGTCGGTTCTGGTGTTGGAGTCGGCTCTGGTGTTGGAGTCGGCTCTGGTGTTGGAATCGGCTCTGGTGTTGGAGTCGGCTCTGGTGTTGGAGTCGGCTCTGGTGTTGGAGTCGGCTCTGGTGTTGGAGTTTCATTTGAAGTGATCTTAATTGTTTTAGTAATTTGATTCCATTCAACACCGGCCCCTAATGCTTCACTAATAAAACGTAGTGGTACTAAGGTGCTGCCGCTTACAACTTGTGCTGGCACTGAAATACTAACATTTTTACCGTTAACTTTTGTTGTAGTAGAACCTATCTTCAACCATACCGTTGTATCACCTTTTTTAGCGTCGATAGTTTTTGCTGATTCATTCCAACTAACTGACGCTCCTAACGCTTCAAAAATCCCACGTAAGGGTACTAATGTAGATCCACCTTTGATAATAGCTTTATCGCTATACGATTGTTTATTTCCATTAACTTGAATAGAAATATTATTTGAAGCACTAGTACTATCAACGTTACTAAATGAAACCGTCGATAAGACTAGTAGCGCCATAATAAATATTTTTAATTTTTTCACAATTTACCTCCCAATATTTTACTTACCATCCTATTATGTTATAAAAAACGCTGCACATCAATAATAAGAATGTTGCATTCAATAAAATAAAAATAGCCCTCCACAGATAAATTGTGGAAGGCTTTACTTATGACTATTCATGATGTTTACTCCTTATTGTCTATTCGTCTCGTCATAACTCACTTCAAGGACTTCCGCTTTGGGCCTTGATTTAAGTATTTCAATAGCATCAATACCCATTTCGTGAAGCTTAGCCAATTGCATTTCCGTCGTTACTTTTGCGTTAATATCATCAAAAACAATACATGTTACATCGGTTTTTCTTCTGCCATTTTTATTATGTAAAAACCGCACCACCATAACCAACATAATTTCCACCTCCCTTTCAACTAAATTACAATAAACTAGAAATAAAGTAAATGAAATATGCGAAACTGTCGATTTCGAGTTTTTTACTGTTCAGGCTTGCGGTACTCCATGCCTAGTAATCGCTTAGTTTCTTCCATTACCCCATTGCGGATGGCGATGTTTGAGTAGCGACGAACTTCTGAATGGCCACGGAACAAAATGGTGTATTCAGTTACTAAATCATCGGCTCCTGTTTTTTCGACCTTACACCCGGCTTTGTATAAAAGGTCGCGGTTGGCTTTCATCTCCTCGAAAACCCGCTTACTTTGTAGGTCATACCATTGCTCAAATACTGGCGCCATTTTAAGCTGACCGATGTACTGGCGGTCACGTTCAAGCGTCTTTAATGTCATATCCAAAATGATGTAATTGTGTATTGGTGTTGCTAGTTTCATTAAATCCGTAAGCATTCAAAACCATCCTTTTTAGATTTAATTATAGAACAAACGTTCTTATTTTACTACAAAAAAAGCCCAGCACCAATGCGATACCAGGCTTTGAATTATTTTGCAGTAGCTAAACGCTGATTAACAATCACTTTAAGGCCATCGTAATCACCGTTTGTCATTTCGCCCCTATCGAACTTATCAACCCATGATTTATCAATAAGACCTTTACCTACGAATTGTACCAGCTCGTCGCGAACGGCTGATTTTGTTGCTGAAGAACTGAATTGCATAATGTTTGCATCTCCTTTTTCCACTGAATTTTTTTTGCCTGAGACTCCGATTTGATGTGCTGCATTTGCTCGAGCGCGATACTTTGCAAATGTACCATCACGGCGCAAAATCAGCTCTGGACAATACTTACTGCTCCAATCTTGGTGCGGTCGTACGTTTTTAGCTGACAAATTGTAATATCGCATCAAATGGACCGTAAGAGCGATTGCGTTTTCTTCTGCCTGATCATAACTTTTTTGGTCACTGTGCATACAAATTTCAAGGCCGATTGATTTGCTGTTGCCAGACCCTTTTGCACCATCACCACAATGCCACGCCGTCTCATTGAACGGAATATGAATGTAAATGTATTCTTCGTCAATCGCAACGTGCCACGATACGTGTGAGGTTTCGCGTACGGGCTTACCAGCTAAGCTGTGTATTAGATTGTTGTGAGCTTTTGCATTAGCGCCTTTACCACGGTTGCCCGTGTTGTGAATCGTCACATACTGCGGTTTCATGGATGTGCATGGTCGAATTTCTGGGTTACCTTTTTTGATGATGTCGATAACGACTGTTGCTTTCCCGATTTTATCACCTGTTTTAAGTCCAGCTACTGCGTAGGTCATTTTAACTCACCTTCCTTTTTCCCGACAGCTTTAAGTGCATCAAATGTGCCACTAGCTGCAAGTCCAGCAATTAAACCACCCACGATCATGTAATAAAGCTCATAAGTGCTAAGCGGCCAAACAATTAGGGCAATTAAAATACCGATCACAATAGATGTAATCGGTAAGAAACGTGCCGGAATTTTAAATGTTTTTTTGACTACCTCAACTACTGCCGTGACAATTGCTACCAGTGTAATTGCTACTAAAATTAATCCTGTTAAATCCATGCTTATGCACTCTCCTTGTTCACTGTTTTTTCAAGCATTTCTAAACGGTTATTCGTTTCTGTTTTTAATTCGTGTAAATTATTTTGCACCCCTGTAATTGCTACAATCATTTCTTTTTGTGTATCGACCAAACTGCTTGTTGCCTCGATTGATTTATCTAGCTGAAAATTCAACTTTTCTTCGCGCTTTGCTGATTCCTCTCGATGCGTAGTGTCTAGCTTTACCAACCATTTTAATGTGTAGCCACCGATGCCGATTAATGCAACCAGTAATACGCCGACTAAATATGCCCACGGATTACTACTGGTTGCCATTTGCTCAGGTATCTTTGTACCGATTAATGATGCCATATAAAACATTGCCCTAACCCTCCTGCTTCTATAAAATCATGTGCTGTGAGACGAATCGAAAAACCGTTTTACGGGTAGTTGTCCATGTCGAATCGTTTTAGCGCATGTAAAAAAACACTCTCAAGCGAGAGTGTTTACTTCGAATTATTTATTTCTTCTTTTTCGAATGCATTCAATGCTAAAAATTTAGAAATATTCACACTTATGATTAGTAAAACTATTGAAATAAATACAATCAAAAATGCATGATCTTTTGGAGATAAGTAATCGAAATATTCCCCCAAAAACAATGGTAAAGTGTAGCCCAAAATTATAAAAGAAAAACCAAACCGATATGCATAAGTTGTATATAATTCGAGATAGCTTGCATAGTTCACTGCCGTTTCTCTTGTTGGGGTATCGAATGAACCTCCATCAATTACTGCGTCAGAAATGGACTGTTTCCTACTTCTTAAAGCTATTTCATACCCTAACATTAATGCTCCTGATAGTTGAAAAATTGTTCCTATCATATTATCACCTCAACAATAATATTACGCATTGAGGTGATGCTATTTACATGATAAATTTTTGATACAATTAATGATTTAGTTGCCTTGTATAAACCTGGCTATCAATACTCTTGATTGTTGCGTCGATTATATAGCGGTCGATTTGTATGCTTGAACATTGAAATTCAATTCCGTTTATTTCGATGGTGCATATTTCGTCCGATAAATTGATAGCTTCATTCAATAAAGCCGTTAGTTGTAATTTGCCCTTTTCAAAGTCAAATTTACAACTACCACAAATGATATATTCATGGTTCGCATTAAATGAAGTTAGCAGGATTTTTTCAAATTTCATCTTGCTGATCACTCCGTATTTGGTTAATCAGCTTAGCGCTAAACTGTTAAATTTAGTATAAATCTTTTCTAACGAACATTTCTACTAACTATATATCGACATTTAACAGTTCACTGATTTCTCAACAGAACACTGATATTTTAAGGCTTTTTTTCGATTGGAATCTTGATTTACCAACGATTATTAAGGTAATAATTTTTTGACATTAAATTTCAAAAAAGTTGAATTTCTTTATAGATCAAAATAAAAAGCACGCTCGCATGAGAGTGCTTCAATTTAAATATTATAATTTTCCATAATGCCTTAAAAATTTTGTTAAAGATGAACCTATTAATACTCCGTTTAAACATAAATATAGAGTTGATATTACATCGTGTGATAATATCCCTAAAAAATATGAAACGACTCCCACAGCTATTTGTGACAAGCCTAAATACATCATATTATCCTTTTGAATGCCGAATTTAATAATTAAATAAAATCATGGAACTGTTGCCATAAAAAATAACGCTAGCTTATGCTGCGTTTTCAATTTCTGATTTATATGGTTCTGGCACATCGTCAATAGTGATGCGACCCATTTTAATTAAGAATAAATATCCTTTAAGTTTGGCTTGATCAGCTCCCCTTATTCAGTTCTTAATTAAGATGGGTATGTGACTACTGCCCAGTTTACAACACTATTACCATTCGTAGATTTTCTTTCCAAAACTACAGTTGTAGAATTAGACAATCTACCGTTAATAATTTGAGCAAAACCGTCATTAGCAGATGTTGTATAGTTTAAAAAAACTTCACTTTTTGCAGTGTTTACACTGTTTATAGTTGAAGGTAGTGCAGTTTCTGTCGGGCGTAATATTGTAATACCTTTTTGTACAGTTACATCATCTTCGTATTCAATAATCTTCCAGTGAACCATCATTGGCTCAGTACCACTTCCACTTCTGATAAACCTAACGCTTTTACCAACGTCATCTATAAAACGAGCAGTCATATAATAGTTTGTAGGATTCGAAGTAGAAGTACCTAGTGAGTTTACAAAAGCGAATGATTTACTGGCATTTACTGGGGTTATAGTTAAATCATATGAAGTTTGACCACCAGGCAATGACACACTGCCAGTTTGAATACTTTTTACACCACCACCACCTCCTTCACCCTGTAAGATAAAATTTGTACCGTCATAACAAACAGTATAAACGCCACTCGCCTTTAAATTTCCAGCTGATAATGCCACTCCACCATTTTTAACGATTGGTTTAGCGCCTAATCCGTTAACGTTTAATGTTACCGCTCCTGTATTAGCTGTGGTGTTTTTAAAGCGCAAAGCAAAACCTGCTACCAATTTAGATGGTGCAGGCGTTAAAGTGACTACTAATGCGTTTGTACCTGTCGCTGTGCCGTATCTGTTGTGTGCTATATCGTCGTTTGAATGTTGGTCAGTATACTTTTTCGCATTTGATTCAGCTGTATTAGCTTTCGTCTGCGCTCCTGTAGTCGTCTCCTTCGCATTCCAACTTGTTTTTTCCAAATCAGTCACAAATCGATTACTCGCGTCTTGAGTAATTATAGAAGCAGGGTGATTAGCAGGATGCGTATAGTTGTTTGCGCTTGTAGCAATACCTGCAAGCTTGGTTTTTTCTGCTGCCGTATAGTCATTTGTTGATAATTGCTTTCCCGTTACCTTATCTACTTTACCGTCATTTAATTTTTTTAATTGTGTATCAATGATATCTGTGTTTTCATTAAAATCTGTAATGTTAACAACATCTGTACCATCAGGCTTTTTTAAATTATAGTTACTTGTTAATTGCATTTATTAAGCGCCTCCTTTATAGCTTTTAATGTCATTCCACGTATAATTCCTTGCATCATCCCATGTCAATTGCTTTAACATATCCCACGTTGTATACGTGTATTCAAATTCATACTGTAAATGAGCTGGCTTGATATTATCAATCTCCTCAATCAATCCAGCTAAATTTGGAGGGATGCCTAATACGCCTACAAACCTCACAACAAAGCGAGATTCAGCAGGATATTCAATGACTTCCACATCACCGCCCGAAAATGCTTTAGCTGTATTTATAATAAGCTGTTTTGTAACCGTCCCTCGCCCACGCAATCGAGCCTTAACAATTTCTCGGCGAAAATGCTCAGGCTTAGAAATATCAGTGACAATACCCAGTTCTTTTTCCCAAAGAGCTAACCCCCAAGTAGCGGTTTCAATAAACATTTGATCGATAGTACTTGCAACACTGTATTTTGCATTCCCTATTTCTGGGGCAATTGTATCCTGTATGGCTTTAATCTCTAAAATCTCTTGATAAATAGGTGGAAGATACTTTAATAAATCTGGAATAAAAGGTGTTATGACTTCATCAGTAATTGGGTTATTGCTATAAGCGAACGTACCGTATACATTAGATCCGTACAATGGCTACACCCCCTTAAGATCGTTCCATGTTAATGGACCTTTTTTAATTACGTTTTCTTCATAAGCTAATGTTTTAGGTGTTCCCCAAGTTGTATCTGTCTGTGCAGCTTGGTAATGCCGTATAACTTTTTCGCTTTTATCAAAAACTAACGCATTAACAAGCCCACCACTGGCATCTGAATAGGTATTGAGTACAACCATATCTTGATAATCGCTATTTGCTGTTCCAGACATTCCGGCCAAAGATGTGAATACAAACTCAACAGATCCCTTTGCGGCGTCTGTAGGTTTACGGTCTCTGTCGTCTATTCTTTGAACAGTAGAGTGATAATGTGTAGATGGAGAAAATGTGCTTGGCTTCCCAGTCACACCCGACCACGGTACGCTATCAGCAGCATCAACAACACCATTGCCATTTGTATCATAGATGCTCTTTTGCATATCGCCATATCCTGCGTTGCCTAAATCTGCTTGCGTTACGTATTGGCTATGGGTATGACTTGATATATTCCCTGTGAGCTTAGCTTCAATTTCAGCTTTCGTAATATCGCTATTTTTCTGAGCATTACTTGGGGCATGAGCCGCTTGGCTGTGATCGTATGCAACTTTACCACGGTCTCCACGATATGCAGTTGAACCTGTTTCACCTAACACTAAATTTGATTTTGCATTCCATGTGTTACGCTCGGCAGCTGTGATATGTTTCACCGCGTCGCTTGAGTGTGCGTCGACTTTATTTTGAGCACCACTTGGCGTTTCTTTACTATCCAACGCTCCCTGTAATCCATCCACGTTACTAATAACATGATTATGGCTATCATCCACAACAGTGGCCGTAATCGTTATATTGCTACTGCCATCAAATACAGCACTTCCGGTAACATCCCCGCTTAATACAATCGTTCTGCCAGTCGCTAATCTACTGGATGACACGGCATTAGCGGTAGCATCTAACTTACCATTCCAATTCGATTTTTCCGCATCCGTAGCAAAACGGTGCGCGCTGTCCTCTAGAATCATCGTCGCTGGATGTGTGGACGGATGAATGTATTTATTCGCATTAGCTTCAACATTTGCTAATTTTGCTTTCTCTGCCGTTGAATAGTCTTCGGTAGATAATTGCTTACCAACAACCTTGTCGACTTTTTTACTTAATTCTGTCGTCATTGTTCCTGCAAAATTTGGATCATCATTTAATGCTGCCGCTATCTCATTTAGCGTATCTAACGCCTCTGGTGCTGCGTCTACAACGGCTTGAATACGGGCATCCGTTTCTGACTTTGTATACGTTGTTGCTTTGTCGGCCTTCTTCAATAATTCTGAATCAACATACGTTTTATCGGCCTTTTTATTTTCTAAAGTGGTCACACGATTGACGGTATTCGTCACAACTAAATCATTGGCTGCTTGATAACGGTCGACTTCTGTTTGCGTGGCTGTCATACTACTTTGCAACTGATTAATATCATCAGCTTCAACTTGATCACCAAAAGTTTCATACGTTATAAAAATGGGCGAAACAGAAGAAAATATTTTAATCGAGCGTTTCCACGGTGTAGCAGAAGGAATGGATAAGATGAAATTAGCCACCTTATCACCTGTCAATTTACTTCCCGTCCACACACTCACACTGGAATCAACGATGTTGTCATGGTCGAGCAAGCGCTCATAAACACCATTCGCAACTTCAACTTCTTCCTCAATTACATAAGCCTTTTCACGCTTATTGAGCTTGTCCGTAAATGTATCAATATCATTTGGATAGGACACTTGCTACACCCCCAATGTCACTGTATTTAGGACCGGTATTTCCTCATCCGCTAGTAAAATGTTTGCTGTACCGCCGTTTACTTTTAAATCAGTGTAATCACCAACACCTGGTACATCGAGCAACAAATTTCCGATGCGCGCATATGAAACATATGTTTCTTTAAATGCAATTTCTGCGAACCTGTTAATTAATAATTGCTCAAATGCCATTTGTACTTGTCCAATCGTAAAACCATTTGCAAGCACAACCTCTGCTGATACACTGATTGCCTTTTCTTGACCACTTACGACTGTAACCGTTGCGCCAATTGGTCTGATTTCTTCAATATGGGTATAAACAGAAGCTACTAATTCCGTATCTGCAGCGCGTTTGTTCATATCAATAATTGCAACTTTTACAGTCCCTGGACCATTCCAAGTAGGGAAAACTTTTACATCACCCACGCCGCTTACTTCTCTAGCCCAAATTTTATAATGAGCCTTATTACCACTTGTCGAAGGCAACCTTACCGATTCAAGATACCTCTCACGAAAGCTTTCTGTTCCTTCTTCATCTTCTCCCGCTTGTACTAATTCTGTTAGTTCAGCCATTTCTAATCCATTAATATATTCGATGGGAATCAATGTACCTGAAAACGAGTTACCTTCATCTCCAGTAGATTCACATTCCAATAAAAACTCGCCTGGCGCAATCTGCTTAATAACTACGAAATTTAAACTATCTAAACTAAAACGTGAACCTATTGGAACATTGATATTAAATACGCCTTTCCAAATCGCTTTTGTTGATTCATGCGGGGATAATCCTCTTTCAGCGGCCCGTAAAACTAAATATTCTCTAGACGCCGTTTCAATAAAGAATTCGTTTAAAATGTATTTCAAATGAATATACACGTTTTGTAGTTCAATAGCAGTTGGGGCAATAGATGTAAAAATAGGCATACCTTCTCGTTTGTCGAATTGATTCGGTATTCTATTTAACATGTTTTGTTGTAATTCTTCATAGGAAATATCTAAATTGATTCTTTCTGCCACTAATAACTCACCTCTTTTTCGCTCTCGACATCTCCGTAAATGGTGTGAGCTGTAAATTTAACATGTACTTTACTTTTGTTTGTAGTAACAACAAACGAATCCACCTCATTAATACGGTCATCCTGTAACAAGCATTCCCGAATGCGGCGTTTTACCTCACTGGCCACATAGTTTGTTGGTTTGCCTAATAAATCGTTAAACTCAACACCAAAATTCCAACTGTAAATAACATGATTGTAACGCTCAACTGAAAGCATTAAAAAAATCGCTTGTTTCGTGGCTTCGAGTTCATCTACAAAGCCAACACAGCGATTTTTATCCAGTATTAATTGGTAGTTTTTAGATGGCTCGATGACTTCTTCAAAGTCTGCCGATAATCCTTCGTTTTCAGCTCGTGGAATCATCAAGCCACCTCCTTGTCGATGATTAAATATTGCTGACCGCCATGTTGCCTGATCATAGTAACTTTGTCGTTAACCTTTAAAGCGTTAAAAATCGTACATGCTTGGCGAGTGCCATTGTTAATTTTAATTTCTGTTGCGTAGTCCATTACCGCACTTGTAAGTTTCAAATGTTCTTCTTCAAGAACTAACTTCTGATCTAAACGTACTTTTAAAGGACTGATACTTTCAACAATGCCGAATACGACTGTTGTTGGTTTTTGGGCATTTACCGCATCTAACACAATTTTGCGTATGGACCTCACAAAATCCGTCATATCACGCAATGAAATCACCGCCAATCAATTTTAAGTCCATTTGATGCTTGGACTCGTAGAAGGAATGTTTAACAGTTTCTATCATCATAAACTTAGCTACTTTTAAATCACCTAAATGTAGCTGCACACCGATGATTGATCCACCTCGTACACGACTATCACCAAATACTTTATTAATATGCAATTTACGAGATTTTTGATTGTACAGCGCCAACAGGGTGTCTGCTTTGAGCTTGCCGTTTTCTCCACTTTCAACTGATTCAGTGTACTGGAGCACACCCCATTCGTTCATTTTCGAGCTGTCCTGTGCAATAAAAATTTCTCGCTTACCTTTCTTTTTATCTTCACGATATAACTTAATTTTATTGTAGGTATTTTCATCAATGGAAGTAGTGTACTCAAACGTTTCGGCGCTATCTTCATCTACCAGTATATTTAGCTTCATATTCTTAGCCTCACGCAAATTGATACTGCCATAATCATCATACATCACAAATAATTTACCAGTATGCTTAGTGGTTATAGCCAAAGCATTCTCCATCATTGTAAAAAGCTCTTGGTTATCTTCGACACGAGAACTAATAACATGCTTCGTGTTGTCGATGGACCCAGCCTTCAATTTAAAATCAGCAATTAAGATTTTCAATAATTGCGCTGCTGTTTTTGCTTTATATGTGTACGTATTTTTATTTTTAAAGTAACGCAATTGATCATAAGCAGTAACACTAATAATTCGACTATTTGACCGCTTTTTAGTAAAGACAAAGCCGTAAAAAAGCTTTTGGCCGTCATATTCAAAACGGACTGCATCACCCTCGTAAAAGGCAAGTACATCATCGTTTAGTACATTAAAGGTAAGTTTCCCTGGTACTCCTTTGCGATGTGTCTCCCATATAATAGGTTCTTGTACGGCACATTCGTAAATGTGACCTCGGGATAAAATATAAAGCTTGCTTTTACCCAAGTTTAATCACCTGCCCTACCTTGATTAAATTCGGATTAGAAATATTATTGAGCTTTGCCAATTGTGTATACTTAGAACCATCACCTAAATGCTTTTTAGCGATTGCCCAAAGCGTATCACCACTTTTAACCGTGTGCGTCTTGGCAGTTTCTTTGCCTGTTGTGGTGCGTTGTTGTTCAACGACGATCTTTTTGTTGTCGGTCGTTTTAGAAGCTGTAGACGAGCTTGTAGATGCTGATTTTACTGCTAGTTTTTTGGTACCGAATGGTCTGGATTGTTTCAAACGGATAGTACATTTAATATCAAATCCATTCTCCGCATCTTCATCAATCGGATATTCCTCTAACGATACCGTCATGTTTGTGTCAAATAATAAAGAGCCATCAGGTTTCATTCGATTAACAATGAACTGAAATGGCTCTTGAGAGACTTTTAATTTTTCGAGGTGTTCTAAAAAATACGTAGCTGGTTGATATCCATTTGGATAAACTGCATATGGATATTTGGAGTTTGGAAATTCAACTTCAAATTCAATATCCGTCAATCCAGCTTTCTTAAGGATATTGACCTCCCCCTCATTGATAAGAGTGATTGTTTCGTTTTTGTTATTGATCTGCATGCTCATAGATGGAGGAGCAACAGGTAGCTGCACACCATCCATAAAAAAGTTATACATCTACACTATCCCCCTCTGCTAAAACTGAAATAACCTCTTCAACTTTTTCACCGAATCGGTCGATAATGCCGTCAATGTCCATATCATTGTTGATGTGATTCTCATTTTTCATATCTACTTTGATTTCGGCTGTTGTGTAACGGTTGATGGCTTCACGTTCTGATAAGTCGCGCAGATATTTTAAATCGTCCACTAAGATATTCGCTTTATCGGCAATTTTCTTTGCTTTTTTTGCGGTATCTTTGCCCGCGTCTGCACCTTCGCCAACTGAATCGTTAATGCTATTTAAAAGATTCTCTAGGCTTGTGTCGAAAGTTGATGGCTCACTATTATTTAAACCGCTAAATAGATTCGCTCCCCAATCGTAGCCTGAATTGAACGCATCTGGAATCCCTTTCATCTCCATTTTAGGTGCTGACCAAGTACCTGTTGGTGCATCGCCAATCCAGTCGTTAATTTTCCCTTTTAAACCGGTGTAATCAGCTGTAACTGAACTTTTTTGATTGATTGTACCCATCTTACCAAAATCTATGCCTGTCAAATTATTTATCGCATCGCTCACCCAATTAATTGCGCTAATAGCCGTATTAGCGGCATCTACAAACATGTTTGCTAAATTGGTAGCAGCACTGTCGAAAGAACCTATCATCGACTGCGCCATGTTAATAGTTGTTTCCGCTATACTTCCGAGAAGTTTTTTCGTTGCATAAACAGGATCAATCCACACGTTGTAAAAGAACTCTGCGATTGAAGCGAACAAGTTCCACCAAAACGCAACCATATTATGCAAGAACGCACCTAATGCACCGAAAACTCCCGCTATTAATCCTGTTGCACTTATAGAAGTACCAGCAAAGTGATTAATTGTTGCAATACCGAGATAAAATACTGCAATTAACGCCATAAATCCAGCTATCACCCAGGTTACTGGATTCGCATACATAGCGGCATTCAGTCCATGTTGAGCTGCTGTTTGAGCGAATGTTGCACCTGTTGCTATTGTTGCTTTTGCAGCCAATATCCCTTGCCACCCAGCTACTGCCATTGTTGTAAGTTTAATGCCTATTAATGCACCACCGTAAAGTAACATTGCTGTAGTAACAGTACCAACAATTGGTGCAATAAACGCCCAATTATCATAAACGAAACCTGCAATCGACGCGAAGGTATTTAATGCAGCAATTGCAACACCAGCTAATACATTTAAAGATTTTGAAGCGCTGTTTGCAAAGTCGTTAAACTTCGATGAATTCGCTAACTCTTCTATTCGTTTAAACATTTCGTCGAAAGCACGAATCGCATTGTTTTTAAACGTCGTTACATTCTGCTCCCACGTTTTCGGCATTTTATCAAACTGATCATTAATTGCTGACGTAGCACCTAACATTGCATTTTTTACAATATCTGCTGTGATTTCTCCATCTGATGCCATATCCCTAATCTTCCCAATTGGTACATCCAAATAATCCGCAATTGTTTGAATTACGTTCGGCGCCGCTTCAAATACAGCATTTAATTCTTCACCGCGTAATACTCCCGAACCAAGCGCTTGTGTTAACTGCAAACTTGCAGAAGCCATTTCTTGTTGACTTGCACCTGCGATTGCAAATAATTTATTCAAGTTTTCTGCGAATAAAATGGTTTCCTTATTACTTGCAAATGCGTCCTTAGCACGCATTCCTAACTTAGATACAACATCCGCGGTATCTAAATAAGATGCAAGTGAACGCTCAGCAGATGCAAAAATCATCTCTTGCAATTCAGCTGTAGTTTGCATGCCATCATTCATCATATTTAGACGGGCTGTTGTATTGGTAATGGTATCTGAGAGCCCTAAGATATCTTTACCTGTTTGAAATGATAAGTAGGCAGCGGCAACACCCATTAATTTCCCAAGCATGCCACTGGCTGCGGTGGTTCCGTCTCGAATAGATTGATTGAAACGATCTTGTTGATGGTCAGCTTCACGGATTTGAGTTTCAATATCGTTAAAAGCTGTTTCAGCTCTCGCCAACTCTCGTCTTGCGATTTCAATGCTGGATGTATCGACTGCATTTCCAGATGCACGCTGTAAACTTTCAAAACTATTAATTGTTGCTTGCATTGCGATGTTCATGGACTTAAAAGCGCTCGAGAGGCCATCTTGAATTTGTATTGCTGTACGAATAGTTGCCATCAATTCCCTCCTTCCTCACATAATAAAAAAGCACTCATAAATGAGCGCTTTACAAAATAACGTTGTTCTCTTTGACCTGTAAACCTAAGTTTTCCATTGTTATTAATTTCGATTTAGGAGTATGCGTTACATCGAATGAGATGTACTTAATCTCACCAGCAGTTGATTGATACTCAAAAATTAATAAAAGCTTTAGATTACGTATAGTTTTTTCTTTACTTCTACCACCGATCATCGCCCCTAACGGTCCAGCAAAGACAAAACCACCTACTGCACCACCTATAGAGCTACTAATTTGTTTTTGAATATCAACAGTATTAGTATGATGGATATTAAGTAGTTGAATAAATGATAGTTCAAATCTGTTGTTGTCACTTACGAATACCACTGATTCGTCAAGTACGTTAATCTTCGTTAATGCGTTAAGCGGAATTGGTAAACCTTCTATTATAGGAACAGCAATTGGAACTGGTTTCTTTTCCTTCTTTCCGAAAATACCCAAAATAATCACCTCTCCATTATTTATACAATAATATATCAAGAGGTACTACTATTTTCTTCCTCTGCCATTTCCTTTTCTCCGATTATTTTCCTGTTCAGCTTTTCTTTCTGAATCAATTTTAACTTTAATCGAGCCTATAACAAACGCTTTATCTAACCGAGGTAAGTTTAAATATTCTGACGGCAACCGCTTCAACTTATGAAGCCAATAATGCGCGATATTAGCATCAGTGTCACCGTCTAATATTAGTTTTTTGCTTGTTCAGCCAATTCGTCTAAATCAAGTTCATAGTTGTTTGCTTCTTGTGCAGCTAAAAAAGCATCAGTTGCTTCACCAGGAGTAAGCATTTTGTTGAACAAATCTTCTTCACCCATCGCTTTGTAAGCGTCTTGTAATTCCGCATTACCTAGAGGTGGATAAGCAATTGATGCAATTGTAAATAGATTTTGGTACTTAGCAGCTTGAAACTCTGAACGGAATTGCCCTTTCTGCTTTCCTTGTGTAATCATAGTTTTCTTTGTTGCTTGAGCACGTAACTCAGAATCGTGGTCTGGTGTAATTGGTTTGAAGATAAAGGGAATCGGCTTCCCTTCACCATCTTTAAATCGTTTAGAAATCACCTTTTCTACTTGTGTTGGTTGCTCTGCATTTTGCGCGAAAAACGCTTGTAAATTTTCTGTCATTTATATGACCACCTTTTATTAGTTTTAAGTATAAGAAAAGCCTACCGAATATACGGTAAGCTCTAAAATTAGGATTGCATTGATTTGAGAAGAGAAAATTCCTCAGGCATATCCCAATCTTCAAATGTAAACGTGATTTCATCTTCTAAATATTCTGCATCTGCGTCCAATTTAGCAATTTTACCACCATCCAAGTTACAACCAATTAAAATAGTCGTTTGGCGACCAATACCCGAACCACCATCCTCGTTTGTAACTTGAATATCGAAATAAATATCTTCCCCTGTTTCTTTGTAGCGCTTAAGTAATTGGCGGAAAACAGAAGTATTAAAGTGGAAAGTTGCGCTACCTTCATACTCCGCGCCAGTAGATTTATTTCCTTTGGCAATGCGTCCCATAATCGGAATTTTAGATTTTGTTTTAGTCATATCTGCATCTAAATTGATTAAATTTGCAAAACGGTACCGAGTACCTTCTATTGTGACGAACGCACGCCCTTGAGCACCATGAACTGCTTCCCATGCATCCATAGTAGGCTCACTAAAAAATTGTAAATCTAATTTCAAAGGTAATTGGGGCACCTTAGGTTGATTTAAAAATCGTGACAACAGAGATGCTGCCACGATACATTTAAATAATTTATTCATGTTATCCCTCCTTACGCTACCTCAGTAGTTATATAAAGCTGTGACATTGCAATCGTTGGTGTAACAATTTCGCTCACAACAACTGCTTTTTTAGACTGACCTTGTTCTACTGTTAATTCATCTTTGTTGTAATTTTGGATTGCACGAATACGCTGTAACTCTAATCGATGCGCACCAATATCAGACCATAACGAAATACGGCCATCTTGGTCATTTGGTACTTTCCCAAGATACCGGCTATTAAATAACTGCGCTGTGTCAATGGCAATTTGATCTAGTACGCGGATAACTTGGTTCATCGAGAAATCTTCGTTTTTGTCGACTGTAAACGAAACGAATGTATTAACATCTTCAAGAACGTTGATATCCTCACCGACACGATGAAACACGTACTTCCCAGCTTTTAATAACGCTGTTAATTGTGACTGTGTTTTTGTTTCAGTCATATCAAGCGTGTGTTCTCCTGTGTATGTTTTGTTGGTATTCGATTTATTAACAGCTACACCAGCTTGTACACCAGTAGCCCAATAAACTGCGCCGAATACTTCCTCACCATCACCGATCGCATCGTTTTGGATATCAATGATACCCTCATGATCCATCTTGCCAAGTTTATGGCCTACCAACTGGAACTTACCGCCGACCACATCACGAATACGCTTTGTGTATTCAACATATAGCGATTTAATAGTAGGTTCTAATGATAAACAACCTAATGTATTAAAGCCGAATGCTTCTAAATCATCTAAAGCCATTTGGTGCGGCGTGCCTGCCGTTAAAGCTGTTGCGCCATTTGAGCCACCAGTCAACGGCATTCCTACTGTTGCGTTTAATGTTGCGTCTGCTTTAAATACAACAAAATCATTTGCTGTTAGATCAGCAGCTGTAGCGACCGTTTGCTCGTCAACTAATGTTGTATCGATGTACGTTAATACATCGAACTGCGTAGGTTCGTCTACGTTAGGTTGTACGACCAAACGAATGTCATTACCTCGTACACCTTTATATTTTGCTTTTGCTAAATCATTTTCAGCAGCAGTACCACCAAGATTTAACTTAGCGAAAAATACGGTTAACGCGCCTTTAAATAAATCTCGAATACCTTTTAATTTTTGGTGCGTATAATCGTAGCCAAAGATTTTTAAAGAGTCCTTTTGTAAGTCCTCTAAATTAACGGTAAATACACCTTCATCTTGCCCCCAATCAAGTGCAATCGGTTGTCCTACATAACCGCGGTCAGATAGGTTCACGAACGCTCGTGTAGCAGAAATAAAGTTATGGTACGTACCTGGTAATACTTTGTTTTGTGTTAAAAATGGACCTCCTCCAAGCGCCATTATTTCTTCACTCCTTCATCGAATGTTTTTAAAATCGCATCAACCTGTGCAAATGAATATTGCTTTTTATCATCAAGTAACGCATTCAAAGCATCGCGTCGATGCAAATACTTTTCGCTTTTTACTAACTGCGCCTTTGTGAACTTCGGTAGCTTTGAAGTGATAACTTCGCCGACCACCTCGGCATCTACCGGTTCAACCTTCTCCTGAATCTTTTCGGTCAACTGAATCACCCTTTCGTTTTTTGATAATGCTCTAATGAACCCATAAACACTTTCTGCTCGACCTCTTGTAAGAAGAAATTAAAGTGAATGAAATTGTGACCTACACCATCTACTGGCTCGCTATTACCACCAGTACCGAGCATTACGGAGCCGTTCAAAAGCGTAACGTCCTTCAATGCTTGCTGTGTCTTCAAAGTCATGTTAGCGACCTCTGATGCCCCATTCCTCGGGAAATACTGTACATTAAAAAGCGTCATTACTCTCCAACGTCCTCCAATTTGTCGAATGTTCTCTAGGTTCAAAAACTGAATAAAAAAACAAGGCCTTTGAAAGCCTTGTGGTACTTGATCTGTATACTTTTTATAGCTAGCCCCAAAAACATTGTGAAGCTTCACGGAAATAGCTGTAACAATATCGTTAATTTCCATCGAAAGCCTCCTTCAGTAAATTCATTAGCTTTCGTTCTAATATAGCTGGCGCTGCTCTCTCAACTTCATCCGCTGAAATGGTCATCATGAAGCGGCCGTTTACCCAACCTTGATGATTGGATGTACGATGGCCGAACTCGACGTATTGAGCATATTCAGTAGGATTGATAACTTCAACCTCGTAAACATTGCCAACTTTGCGTACATCGGTTTTTATGGTCCAACCACGCCTTAAAGTACCGCCAACACGACCGTCATCATACTGACCAACTGGTGTGCGCTTGATTACTTTCGATAGCATACGAGCAGCTAATTCTTTTGCTGCATCTTCGCAAAACTTGTCAAAGCCAGCTCGTTCAAGCCGCTCCATTTTCTTCTGCATCCGTTTCAACTGCGAAATATCAACTCGACCCCATCGCGCCATCAAGCCCACCCCTTAAATAAATCAAGTACGATTTCTTGATGATCTATAAATATGGCCGGCTCACCACTACGAATGTACGCTGCTGTTTTACCGTTTTGTGTGACGATGATTTTACACCCAGCCGGTATTTCATGCTCATTACCAAGCGCCAACTTGATTTGCTGGGCTACGATTGCACCGGCACCTGTTGGAGATGTAGTGGTGATGTTTTTATGGGAGAGCTTGCATTTTAAACCCTGATGCAAAATGATTTCACCTTGCGTGGTCAAAAATGTTTTAGGATCTTCTACCTCTCCGTAACCAATCACATCACACGTGCCTTTCCACAATTTCTCCAATGCTTTACGGCGAGCGCTTACCACGTGAGCACCCGATAACGTACAAAATCGACTTCATTATGCTGTAGGTACGTAATGAAAGCATTAAACTTAGCCTCTGGCGTGGACTTAGCATCAACTGCAAATTCAACATCTGTGTCACCATCTTTAACGCGCTTTTCGACTGCATCAAAATTTAGTGATTCGATATTTAATAGGCCCATCGATTTTTTCGTAAGCAAAAACTCACCCACGGCCATATCGATAGCAACGTGTGTGAGCCCACTTGGAACGGCATTCAAATTGGTTTGGTTGTTAATATGGTCAATTGTTTTATTAACAGCGAAATTCACAAGATAACCATCTGTAGAAGTTGGCGCGCTGACAATCGGAATGCCCAACGCTTCCAAACGTTCTTTTACTGCTTCGAGCATGCAATCACACCCTATTCTACTTTTTGTGCCTCTTCAATTTTCTTGATGATGCCCTCTTCTGTTGTAGCTTTGCCGATGTCGATATTACGTTCGTCTGCATAAGCTTTTAATTCATCGATAGACATACCTTCAAAAGGATCAGTAGCAACATCACCAATGATTTTCACCAGTGAATCATTTACATGCCCAGATTGCATGTTGAATTGTACGCCTTGAGGATAAGTAACACCCTCGTAACGAACTGGTACCTTGATTACTTCAACTAATTTCATCGACTAGCCCTCCTATGCGATTGGTTGTGCTTGGAATACGTTGTTTGCTTCAGGGAATGAAGGAATAGCAGCAGACGCCGCTTTCACCCAAGTTGAAACTGGGTCTAAACCTTCCTCATATACCATAGCGATAACGTTACCTGCATTGTGAATTTCCTCATTACCTTGACGTAGCATACGGCTCTCTTCAGGTGTAGGACCATGTAACGTCTCACCTAGCTCACTGTCACCAAACATAACTAATTTATTTTCAGGGAAATAACGATTTGTTGTATACGTTCCGTTGGCAGCCTGCACACGGTACTTCGAATCGTAAGTAGCGATTTGCGGTAAACCATGCGATTTCATGAACGCATTTAAATCCGCTAAAGTAGCAACACGTCCGCTATCTTTACCGAATAAAGCGGCAATCACGCTAGAATTACGTAAGATTAAGCTCGCAATTTTATTAGATGTTAGAGCGCGTGTTGGTTTTTCATCTAATGCATCCGTCCAACGAGTAATATCACCAATGATATCAGCTGTTTCAGCAGTCCATAACGCGCTACCAGCTAATGCTTCTTTATGGTCAATCGGCACCTGATAGTCAACCATTAAAGTGCCGCCACCTTCCATTGATAACGATAGTTCACCATTAGCTAAAGCTTGCATACGCATGATTTCTTTTTCAGCACGCACATCGTTAACTGAACGATCCACTAAGTTAAAGACGCGGCCAGTTAACATTTTTTCTTCCTGTGGTGTACGTGGGAATTGTAATGCAATAAGGTCCTTTTCTTTAATTTGGTATTTTTTCTTGATGTACGCCGCTTCAAGCGCTTGATTACCTGCCTCAATAGAACCGATTTCAGCCTCAGTATCGAATGCATGAATTTTAGCGGCTACTGGTAAATTGCTCGCACCTACTAAATATTCGAACTCAAGCGTGTCATACTTCACTTCAGGGAAAAGTGATTCACCTACATAAGCAGGTAATTGACGCTCCTTTAAATAATCTAAAACGGTTTTCTGATTGAATACTTCTAATACATCTGGCATTTGTTTTTCCACCTTTCGAATTAAATGGTTAAATTATCGGAATTTGATTTCTTTTAATGCTGTTTTAGCTGCTGCATCTGGCGCAACTGGTAAGCGTGCCTCTAAAATGTACGCTTCAACGATTAATGAGCCCGGTTGTGGTCCGTGCGTTACGTCCACATCGTTGTATAAGATACCTTTTGCAGTTCCATCGTTTGCAGGGAGGATTGTGCCTGCTGGAACGATTTTTTTACCGTCAGCACGAGCTGTAACGCCGACATCGCTAACCTCCGTTGTAAATGCTTGCACCTTTGAAGAGGCTAAAAAATTTACACGACTGTATTTTGCTTCACCTTTTACATATGGCATTTGGTTGCCCTCCTTAAATTAATTTATTACGTCCATAGATTAGGAGCGTTTGTTGCTGGTGAACCTTTTTCATTGAGTTCCTTTGCGAATGCGCTACCAGTGCTTAATTCACCATCTGCGCCGCCACCGCCACCTGCTGGATTTACGCCTTTAAAAGTAGGTTTCTTATCTTCCTTTTCAGGCACAAATAAAAACGACTTCGATTCTTTTAAAGTCGTTAATTGTTCATTAAGGCCACCTTTAACGGCGCCCTTATCGTCTAATTCAATTTTTTCCTTGTCGAGCAAGCCAGCAACAATATCCATATCTTGCACTTTACCAGCTAAAGCAAGCTTGATAGCCGTGCCTAGTCGCTCGTCCTGCAACTGCTGCTCGTATTGCGTTTTGGCATCTTGCTGTTCATTTTGCAAGCGAGTGATTTCAGCTTGTAGATCCTCATTACCTTTCGCTTTGTCCTTCAAGCCATTTAACTGCTGTTCATAATCAGACATCTGTGTTTCTAGGTTATTTTTGGCGCTGTTTACTTCATCAAAACGTGCTTTCGGAATCATTTGACCGAAACCATCTAATACCGCTTGAGCTTGCTCCTCAGTTAATCCAGCAGCAAGTAATTGTTCTTTATTCATACTTCCTCCTTCGTTTTTAACGTGACCGACACGATAGGATAGACACGCTTTATTCTTTTACGTCTGTAAGTTGTGCATTAAAAAGACGAGATATATTACTGTATAGGTTTACGTTTTCAGCACCCCTTTTATATATAGGTTTTCGTATGGCAAAATAAAAAGCCACCCAAATTATTGTAACGGGTTCGGTTGATGAGGAGAAAACATTAAATAGCAGCATATTTGGGACACCAATTCATATATAAATTGGTGTCCTTATTTTTGTTGTTATATCAGCATCCCTAATGATTTAACACCTTAATTAGCACAACAATTCACATACAACCTGGAGAGACCACATAAATTTATGCGGTCTTGTTAAACTCTATGTCAAAACGGGTGTTAATTGTTCGCATAATATCAAACTGAATTCTTTCTTCTAAAAGGGGAATAGGGAATTTATGTTAAAATAATTATATGGTAAAATTGAACAATTCTGAAAAAAGTATTAGCGTTCGGGTGCATTTCCCCATCAACCAAACCTATTACTATTTTATGAGTCTTTTTTGCTTTGAAACTCGTATAACTGATAAGTAAAAATATTTTAAAAAAAGAAAGAGGGATGAGAATGTCAAAAAAAACATTGGTTATATTGCTTGGTGGGATAATATTGATTTTAATTTTGGTATTTACTTTTCTGCAAAAGAACAATAATGTTACATCGGAATGGGAAGGATTTTACCTAGAACAAACAAGCAAAACCAGTGCTACGCAATACGCGATCTATTCTATTGATGGGACGCTCGTAATAAAAAATTCATTTATGCACCCTCCTCGTATTATTGGTTCTACCAAAGAAGATTTCAACAAGCATTTTACAATCACTGAAACGGAACTAATTCCTGGAGAGTATAAAAAATACAGTGTATTAAAGAACAAAGACACTTATACGATTAAAGTGAAGGGAAATCCAAAATTTAGTTATACTTTAAATAAAGTTGCACCAAGAAAATATAGAGGTGAAGATGGGATTGAATATTCAACTGGTTTTTATTTGGAATAACTTCCTCCAGGTAATTCCTCACTTCCCATCGGGTAGATGAAATTTAAATTAGCTAATAAAATACAGCAAAAAACGCTCAGAAACTGAGCGTTTTTTATTGTCAATTATAGTGTTAGTGTGGCTGTTGAAATATACGCTAATTAACCTGTTATTTACGTGGTTAATTGCACTTTTCTCCCCATCAACCGAACCCGTTAAAATTATTGAGTGACTTTCTTGTAATTATTTTTTACAGATGTAAATCGTTTTTTCTAATGGAGATACTAAAAGAATGTTATTTTCGCTGTCATATACAAAATAAGACTCGTCTTTTACCACTATTAAAGAAACATCAGAAATAACAAATTCCTTTATACCTTCTAATTTCACTAAATATTCCATTTTAACACCCCCTAAACATCCATATTATACCATATAAAAATTACGCAACAAAACGTTCCTCCCATTCAGGATATTTAATATTCGCATCAATGTAATACACTTCACCATTTTTCTTACGCGCAATACGCTGACTGTAATCGTCCTCAAAGTATGGAGCCGTAGTTGTACGGCAACGCGGATGAAACGGATTGGCTGTAATACCTGGCTCGAAATCTTTCAGCTTAAACACCTTACCGTCCATGTCCTGACAAATATCGCTCGTCTTGCTATCTAGTGTCGCAATGATCTCGTACTGCTCCACGTCCAACTCATCGAATGCATCCTTTGAAGCTGTGGCACTAAAAAAAGCCTGCTCGGTTAATACCAAACGGGCCGCACTGGAACGAGATGTATTCATTTTCTTTTGAATTACACTAATTAAGCGCTGTGGACTCTCACCTTTAGCTACAGACAACGTTAACTCTTTGTGTAACGCATCAATCAAAGCGCCTCTATCACGCCAAATTTTAGCGCTAAACGTCAAATTATCAGCTGTCCACGGCTTGCTAATGATTTTCGTGAGCCTAGCTTCATCCAATGCTTGAAATGCAAAGCCAACATTGAATCCCCTTTGCACCTCATAAGCCGTATGGAAATACTGATTTTGGTACACTTCTTTCATCACACGCTCAAAGCCTTGTATTTGGTCACCATACAGTTTTTCCACATGTTGTTGCATCTGTAGCTTCAAACTCTCCAAACGGCTGATATGGACTCGTGATGATGCATTTTCAAGCTGTTTCATCCATTGCTGGTTAATAGCATTCTTTTGACCGTATTTAATGTAATCATCAACTGACCATTTAAATTCTTTCAGTTCGCTAGCTTGTAGCAGTCGTTTAGCTTCGTCTAGTGTGACGCCCTCGGACTTTGAAAACCGCTCATACCAGCGCAAAATATCCGCTTCAAGCGAGCGCATGGTATCGATATACGCTTTTTCAAGCTCGGCATAATAAAAGACGCTGCGGTTGTGCTGGGCATCTTCTAACGCTTCAAAACGTTGACGCCAATAGTTACGCGGTTTCTTTGCCATTAGAGCCACCACCGTTTAATTGTTTAAAAGTATCAGCGTAATTATCATGCATGTTCATTAGTTCCTGCTGTTCTTGCTTCAAGCGCTTCAATTCAAGCTGAACATCTTTCACGTAAGGATGCTGGGCAATGCGTGTTTCCTCGGATAGATACGGTGATTTTTCTAACCCTTGAATGACTTCAGTTTCATTTATCAGGACGTCACGGTTAAAGATAATATCGACTGGCTCACCTTCAAAGTCATCATGTCCAGTGTTGGCAAGATGCTGGTTAATGAACCATAGCAACTCTTCGAATGACGCTTGGAACTCGGTTTCAATGCCGTTTGCATCAAGCTCAATATCGCTATACATGGACTGGATATTCATTTGGTTTGGATTGTTAGACATGCGCTCGTCTTTGGCATCGTAGCCACGGCCGTTTTCAATGAGTGCCTTTTTAAAGAGTGTAAGGATCGCTTTGTAATTATCTGCATTCACATTAACTGTTAACGTATCAACGCCACCATTTTGCCCATCACCACGGCGGACCTTAACGGCACCATATTGCGATAGATTACGGCGGAACTCACCAAGATCTTGTCCATCGTAGTTGTAAACAACAAGAATCGTATTGCGCGCATCCTCCTGCATGTTGTTCTCGAAATCCGAAAGCATCACGTTAATGCCATCTTGTAAAGATTTCACACGCTTGATCAGTGGGATTTCCTTGTTGTTGAATTTAAAAGGAATCAACGGCACGCGCGCCCAGTTTGCCGCGGTAATCACTTCCTCGTCCTCTACATACATATATGGCTGAGCTTCATTCGTAACATCAGGTATCAAGCGGCCGTTAAACCACTCGTAATATTCAATGCCATTCGTGCTGTAAACCTCTACCTTCTCAACTACACGCTCTTTCTCGCCTTCATAGACAAGGGTTGAATAAATACGGATAGCGGAATCGACCATCGTTTGCTCTGAATCAACCCAAAACGGAATGATTTGATGTGGCGGAAAACGTTTAATCGTAAAATTGCCATTTTCATCATAGTGTGGATATATCCAACCGATACCAGCATTCATAGCATCTTGACCTATTGCCTTTAAAGTTCGGTGGAAGCGTCTGTTGAAAATACCCTGCAGCAACTTCACATACTGTGCATTTTCGGATTCAAGCGTCAATGGCTTACCTAACTGGAAGTTTACCTTTTGGTCTACGAGCTTGGCATACTGGTTGTCTAAAATTTTATTGTTTGGAAGGTTTTTATTAGCTACTAAGCGGCCTCCTTCACCGATAACCATACGTTCACGCTTATTGATTTCTTGCTCGCCCTCGTAATACGCCTCACCTAACAGCATCCACTTACGTTTTTCAGATTCTTTAAATTTACTGATTTCTAGTTCAAGCAATTTGATATTGCTGATTACTTTATTTGCACCAGTAGCAATCTGCTCGTTAATCAATTGTGTATCTGTTGTTGCTCCCTGAAAAGGGAATAGTGCTGCCATGTTATCATCCTTTCTAGTTAAAACTGAATGTATTGCCTCTCATATCCTCTTCAAAGGCATAGCGCGTTGCATCAATCGTATGATTATCCTTATCCTCCAAACGAGCTAAAGGATTTCCGTCTTTATCCGTTTGATAATCAATATTTTCAAATTCCTTTGCTATATTTGGTGTACGTAAAGGGTCGATGTAAATAGCGTCTAAATCATCTAGCCATTCCTCGCCGAATTCAACGCTATCAGGACCTTTCTTCACACCATAAATTCGCGGAATTCCAAAATCATCTCGTAATTCTGCAATAGACTTCGGCTCTGCGCTATCAGCTGCAATACGATCACTTTGATAATCTTTTTCCTTCAAACGATTAGCTAGTGTACGGTTACTAATTTTCACGCCGTATATTTCATCAAGGGCATAGATAGCATTTTTCTTTTTATCGTAGTGCCAACGAACATAAGCTAAAGGGTCTGTGGCATAACCGAAATCGACTGCATTACGAATGTTATCGAATGAAGCTACCATATCGTCTGTAATGCTACCAGCTTTAATGGCAAGGTTATCAAATGGTACTACACCTGAGCCGATTGCTTCGCCCATGTACTCCCAACGATATTTCAAAGGCTTATTTTTCTTTACGTTTTCAGCCTCTTCAATAAATTTCTTAGATAAATGCGGATTCCCTAAATACGTTGAATGGTCTACATACGTATTCGCATAAATCATAGAACCCTCATACTTCTTATTAACCCAGCTTTGTCTACGTTTTGGTGGATTGTAAGAATAATAAAAAGAGTAATCGAAAGGGTATGCTCGCTTGCGGTCGGCTTGCGAAAATATCTTCCCTTCCAATTCCTCTCGTAGAATTGAATTTTCAATTGTGGTTACATCATCTTCATTTTTAAATTCCGCTAATTCTTCAAACCAAACGATAGCTAACGGGAAATCTGCATCCTTAATCGATTTAATTTTTTCGGGATCATCGGCACCAGCGAAATAAATTTTATTGCCACGCGGTAAATAAGTGATTTCCAAGCGCGAATCTACAAAACGGAAATACTTTCGCACACCCATTACATTAGCTGCCGCTTTAAAGTTGGCATAAATCGATTTAAGAATCGTATTTTGTACTTTACGTATACCTAATGCTGACACAGGATATTCCATGATGTCTGATAAAATGCGCATTGGAATATGAAACGACTTACCCGAACCACGTCCACCTTTTAATACATAACGCAAATGTTCCTTTGCTCTTGAAGCTCGCCAAAACGGTTTAAATTGTTCTGTGATTATTTCTGAGAGTACGACACGATTTTCAGCCATTATACATCATCCACAATCACCACTCGGTTAGTATTGTCAGTCTCAATTTTGTCAGTCCACATACGGTATCGTTTACCTAACAATTCAGCAGCCTTAATTCGTTCCGCTGTTGTTGGAGGCATTGTATCATCGATTGTTTGAGCACCTTCACCAATGCCCCGTAATACCGCTGACTGCTCTTCGCCACGTAATACAGACGTTAATAGCTCCAATATTTCTTGTTGGTCTGCAATGCGCTCGGAAGCTAATTCTGCCATACGTTCTTCTATATATGATTTTACGTTAGCATTTGTTAGCAATCGACTCGAATTCGCTCTCGCTGTCTCTTCTCTTTTCACGTTTGGATAAGCTTTCAAATAAGCTTGCGTACCGTTACCTAACTCAATGTAATAATCGGCAAAAACTTGTTGCTTCACCGTCATTGTATCTTTCCCAATGGCATCACCCCCATTATGCTAATTGCTTGATAAAATAAAAAGAACACCCCGAAGGATGTTTACTTGATAAATTTAATTTTTAAATTTCTTTTTCATCTCTTCACTGTGATTTACTTTCACTGCATATATATCGGCGCTCATTTCTTCGGTGAATGGAGTATGCACAACCAATGCAACTTTATACCAATCACCATTGAACTCAGTTGCCAAGTATTCTCCTTCAGATGGAATTCTGTCGAAATGATAGTACTCGTTAATCCAATTTACCTCTCCTTCGTTATGAAGATGTACGAAGACTTTTTTCATTATTATCACCTCCCTCCATTCCATTCTATTATAGAATTAATTGGGGAAAAATATCGAAATGAATTTTAAAATAAAAAGGAAATAACACACCATAATTTTGCTAATTATCCCATTATGCTAGTTGCTTTACGAAATAAAAAAAGCCTCATCTGATTAGAGGAGACTCGACATTCATAAATATTAATTTTTTAAATTTAATCCTTTAAGTAGTTTCTTGTAAGTTTTTATAAAATCCTTCAATATATCTCTCCGCATTTTTACACCTAATAACCCCATAATTAGCTCCGGTTTTTTTCCGTATAAATCTAAATGTCTACTTTCTAATAATAAGGCATTATAAAGATAGACCATTTTATAAATAAGACCGTTCGCAGAAAAATAAAGATATGGCGGTGAATCTTTATTAATTTCCGAAAGAATATTCGGGAATTCTTTGAGTATTTCTTTTTCTTTAATATCTGGATTCAACAAAGTAATTGTATCGACAATATTTTGTTGCATATTTATATAATCAACCCAACTTATTTTTTGCTTTGCATTAATTCGTTTAGCAGTACAAACAACACTTTCAACTTTTTCCGCACTTTCTTTAAAATCATTCATATATATTTTTGCCATGTTAAACCTTTGTAAATATTGAGGATTACTAAACTTCAAAGTTTTTTTAATTTGAATGTTTGCAATGGAATATGCCCCGAATATTCCGAAGAATGTCGCTAGAAAGGTTACGAAAGTCGCTGGTTCTTTTAATTTACTTATTACCTCCAAAGACCATTCAGAGTGTAAATTATTACTGAATAAAATCAAAGCTATCACACATAGCGCAAGAATAACTTTTTTCATTTGATCACCAAAATTCTATTTTTATTATAATTTTAGTATGAATGGAATGAGTTGTCATCATCAACTTTACCAGAAATCGTCTTTTTCACAGTCTCATGCCCCGACTGTTGCCGCCCTATCTTACGAATGAAGACCTCCGCTGGTCTATCACATCTCTCACGACATAACCCTTTATTCGCCATCTTGGTTCTTCCATTTCCGAATTTGACTATCGGACTTACCTAATTCAGCAGCTATATCTTTCAATAGCGTTTTGCCCTCTGAATGTAAGTACATTTCTTTCGCTTTATCTCGCGCTGGATCTCTTGCTCTAGCCATTCTGTTTCACCGCCCTATCACCTCGTTATGCTAATTGCTTTATTAAGTTTAGACATATGAAAAAGCCACACCTAGTTAGGTGCGACTTAATCAGTTCATTTTCTTTTTAGTATCTACGGTACTTGTTGATAAATTCATTATAACTCTAAGACTGAATATAAAGCCTAAAGTAATATGGACTATTAAATAAGACCAAAGTATTATCCCCATACTAATGATAAATTTATTAGCGATTGGGCCAGTTACTGCAATAGCTAAATTTATCATTAGAAAATATAAACAATATAATATTTGTTTTTTTAGTTCAATATATAAATAATCGTGTAATCCAGAAAAATGAGTTTTCAATCTTTCCATAACTGGACTTGATTTTAAAGTTATGAGTAAAGTTAAAAATACACCATCGACGGTTAAAATACCAACTGCAAATGTGATAATACTTCCGGTATTTTCACGAATATTAGACATAAAACCAAAATAATATAAGGAGATAGGCAAAATGGATATTATGGTATTCATTAAAAAAGTTTTATTTTCCCAATAAGCCCAGAACTCTTTACCAATTCTTTTCAAATTGCCTCCTCCTTTGTTATTAAAAATTTATGCTTCTAAAGGTACATTTATTGCCGCGATTCTACCTCTCACATGTGGATATTTTTCTTTAAACATCTGATGAATATATTCATGCCCAATACCTTTTCTTTCAACCACTTCTAAAGTAATGATATTTGTCAAAGTAGGAGCAGCTAAATTTATCACTTCTAAAGCAGCTGCTTCTTCTTCACGAGCGACAATTTCCACTTTAGGTCTATCTTTTTCATCCATTTGATGGAAACCTTGAATAACTTCTCTAATTACTCCATTATCTAAACTTTCACTTTTTGGTGCCTGACCTAATGAAATGGTAAGTTCAAAATTAATTCCTCTTGCTTGTCCGATAACTTCAGAAATTTCCCCTAAAACACCTTGTCTAGCAAGTGCATCGGCCATAGCATCAGTACCTTTTATCGTTAATTTCCTGAAAATATCAGCGCTCCCAATAGTCTGAGCTCTAGCTATATCTAGTATAGGTTGAAATTCTACTTTTAATGGAATTCCATCGATTCGTCCAACTAGATTATTATAGCGTGCTCTTAATTCAGTAAGGTATAATTCAACCTGTTTAACATTTAAACTGTATCTGTTAGATTGGATTCCAACAGTACAGAATGTAGGGTCAAAGATTATAGTTACAAACTCACCTATAAACTCATCGTCTTTTAAGCGGATATCTTTTTTAGGTTGTCCTATTGTTTTTAATGAAGGAATACCTGTTGCACGCATTTTCCCTAGTTGAAAAGAATAAATATCAGTTGTTGAATCATAGATCAACGTCTCCCTTTCAAATTCCGCTACATACTCTCCCACATCTATCACACTGTCTAATTGATTTCCTGTAACAGATAAATAATCAAGTAGCTCTTTCATATCCCAAGCAGAAGCTACAGTCCTATTTCCCATACTTGTTGGAATACTTTCCGGTACCATATTAATTGAAAAATAATTAAATCTTACATACTTTTTTACCATTTTTTATACCCCCTAGCTTACTTCGACAATTCCAGACAAATTGTACCATATAAGTAAAGGGAATCAAATAACATTAAATACGAACACTAGTTCTTATTTTATCATTTTTATTTCAAATGTAAATAGAAAAAACACCGATCTAAGGGAAGTCGGTGTTTTCGGAAAATTGTCGATGCTTTTATATTATCATACATTAAATTGTGCAAACATCCTTAAATCGACCTATTAAAATTCTACCAACTAAATAACGTTGCTCATCAACACCACCTCCGAAATTCAACATAAAAAGTCACGCTCGAATGAACGTGACTTTGCCTATTTCTATTTCACTCTAAAAAATTTAATGTTATCACAAGTGTTGCAAACTATAAAATCTACAGGCACTACCATTGAAACATCTACCGTTACTTTTTTCTGTTCATCAATCGTTACTTTTGGTAACCCTACTCTTGTAGGATATGTAAAACTTACTCCGCCACAATTCGAACATGGTGCACTTTTAACTGTATCCATAATATTTCACCTCCCACCCCATCATAAAACCAAATGGGGGGTATTTCCATAACACATTTCTGCTACTGCATCACCGGCACAACCCTACCTCCACACGCACAAGCCTTTGCCAATGTTTTCTTAACTGTCTCATGTCCCGACCGTTGCCGCCCTACCTTGCGACTAACAACCTCTGCTGGTCTGTCGCATCGTTCGCACCGTAGCTCGTAATTTGCCATTGCCCTCGCTCCTTTCGTAAGCACACAAAAAGGAGCGCTGTCTAATGCGCTCCTCTCTCGAAATATACTGCTCTCATTTTATTTTGTGGTAAAAATAAGCGCTCTTATATATAGGGTAATCGTATGGCAAAATTAAAGCAGTTCTCATCCGTTTTTTTCTACCAGTTTTATGTACTCGTCTAAAAATTGTTCTAAAATAACATGCTTTTTCAACAATTTTGTAAATCTCATTTGCCTATATAAATACCAACAACCAACTAAAAATATCAAAATACCAAAAAACATTAATAAATCAACAAATAATTTCAAATTATCATCGAAGGGTTCTTTGTATAAATATTGTGCGTTTAATATATTTGTGGCATTAGAATCTATCTTATCAATTTCCAAAAATCTATAAATCGTATCATATCTTACGTTAATTGAGAGAGATATTAACGTAACTAACAGTGCCATAGTCGAAAACAATATTGAACATATTTCTATTAAATTCGGCCCTGCTATGATAGCCTCCTTTGAAGCCCTAACTTCAAATTGTAACGCTTTGTATTTGCTCAAATGCTTAATATCTTTATTTTCTTTAATTTTCAATTCATCAACTAGTCTATTTATGTTCAGTAATAAAAGTTGTTCTTCAATCAATATAATCCCTCCTTTTTATAATTTACCAAAAAGAGGGATAATTTTCATTCTTAATTTATACAGCGTCAAACAAGCTCTCTTGCGTACCCTTCGTAATATTGCGCTTAATCTTGCATCGAGCACGATTGTAATAGCATTGCACCGTACTTTTCGAAACACCTAGCATTCTAGCAACCTTACTAAACGGTAAACGCTCGGCTTCAATCGCAACAAACACTGCTTTTTCATCTGCAGTTAATCCCTTCATGGCGCTATTAACCTTTTGCTTATTCGCTTCAGCTTTGCTCCAATCTGCTTTAAAACGCTGCTCGTCTTTATGAGACTGAATGTAATTTTGTAGATTCAACATGCACTCTAGCATGTCCTGGTCATCATTCGCATAAGCCATATACGTTTGCATATGGTACGGATCCACGGGAAAAGCATCAACGCGAGTACTTGCCCGGAACTCCGCTGGGTCATATCCTGTTTCCATCCATTCAACCGCCTGCTTAACCTCACGATATAAATCACCGCTGGTAACGCCCTCTGACTTCATCTGCTTCAACAACTGCTTGTATTCTTCTAATAAATCTGCGAAATACATAAGATTGCCCCCTTATGCTATAATTTGTTTGCGAACAATTATTTAAAGGGGCAACCGTGGTGCTGCTAACACCGCGGTTTTATTTGTTTAGTTACAAGCCCACAATTGGTATAATGAACTTGTATAGTTTTGCTGACTTGAGCTGTGGCTTGAGTCTTTTTTTATGCCTGTTACTGCGTAAAATGTTCAAAATGCCTAGTATGATTTTTCGGCATTTCCAGAAATCAAATCAGCACTATTGCCAATCTTTTTATTGCAATCAACACAGTGCGCTACTTTACCGCCACTGTTGTTCAAACTGTACATTTCCGTTTGATTTTCGGCATAATCGCCGTTATTCGTATAGTAAACTGTTGCCCTACCTTTAACTGTTTCTTTTGTATAAAAGCCACCATCACTACCGCAATGCGTGCAATTTATCACCTTCATATATTTCTCTCCTTTTGTTCACAATGCCAAATAGTTAAAATGATTATTCCAAACGTCCTTGCTTCATGATGAGCGTTCTTTATTTTTTCGCAGTATATTATAGAAGGAATTGGCGAATTTGAACGGTCTATGTTTATCATAGGTCGTCAAAATTGACGTACCACAATCGGCAACATACCGTCATTTTAATTGACACCATTCTATAAAAACCATCAATTATACGGATATGAAAAGACGAATATTACGCTTAGAAAAATCGCTTCTTTTTCGCTTTTATTAATTGGTAAATACAAGATATGTTACAATAAAGGAAAAAAAGGGGTTGTTGTAATGAAAGCAATTTTTTCTGATAATGCGGATATTAACCAAAATGCCTATATGAATTGGAGAACAAATCGTCACGACCATCTACATAATATGAATGTTATCGCCAGCGGCTTTGCTAATTCATCATTAGTGATTGTTAAACAAATTTTAGAGAATAACAATCGCGGAAAGCAAGCTGACGATTTAATTTTCCCAATTTTGTTCAATGCGAATCATGCAATTGAAGTTTATTTGAAAACGATAAATTGGTCTTTAAACGTCCTTTTGGAGAAAGACGGTACTTATTCCAAGACACATAATTTGCAAGGTTTATTGAAATCGGTGAAAGAATTATCCGAAGAACAAGACGATAATTTTAATTTCGAACATCATTATGGGGTGTTAAATAAGTATATCGACGAACTATATAAAAAGATTGAAATTCAAAATGACGACGGCAAAAGTTTTTCGGATATTACTTTCGCAAGATATACACAAACAAGAGATAAAAAGCCGCAACCGCAATTCTATATAAACGAATTGGACAATGTTATTGTTGATTTACCTAACTTTTTAGAAGTATTTAAGGTTATTTTCGATAAATTAGATAACATGGCTTCTTATTTTCAAGATTGTATTGAAATGAAAAATGAAATGGAATCCGAATATTATTAATTAAATACTACCTATTTGAAGCCGTTCCACCGGTGGGGCGGCTTCTTTTTTTATGGTCAAAAACTAAAATGTCTTCCATTGTAAGGATTCCAAATGTCACTAAACATTTTTGTTCAACTACGTAACAACCCGATCCACCAAATAAACAACCCAATCTATAAACCAACGAATCTTCCTTTTCATCAAACCGCCTCCAAATAATGCAGCGTGTACCCGTCTTTGCTCCGAACCTCTTGAGCCATCGTTTGAAATTCTTCATACGAAATCGACTTTCGACCACCACTTTCAGCACGTTCACGAGCCCATTTCAGCGTGTGAAACGGAAGGTAGTAGTATTTGTCGTATTTACTGAAATAAACGATTAAGAAAGCTACTGCACCTTTTTCTGACCATGATTTTAATAAGTTGTATTGATGTTGCTCTAAATTCACTAAAGGGAAATTCGTTCCGCTAGTTTGCTTGGCGTCAAATATAACTGCTGTGCCATTATAGATGCCACAATAGTCCACCCATAACGCTTTCTCTTTACACCCTTTAACCATACGGCCGTAATCCTCTGTAATTTTGACTGGTGTAGGAATCTTATTAATATCCGCTAGACCAGCACTACGGTATTTATTGTTCGCTAAATCGATAACGCGTTCTAGGAAAGCGCCTCGATTGGCATGTGATCTGCTGTAAGTCATTGCCCTATACCTCCTAAGCTACTAATTTTTCTTTCACCGCTACCCGATAGCCCTCTTGTTTCAGGTAATAAATTTCCTCGTTTGTTAAATGTCCAACGATTAACAATTTGCGCCCGTCTAATCGTTTAACCAGCTCGATGTACCGCATCATCCATCACCTCATCAATGGAGTAAAACCCATCCACATAAAAAGGTACGCCACTTTGCAAATGAATCCGTAAATTGTGCTGCTCGTAATTACAACGATAATTATGGATATCAACATCAGCTTTTCGTTCGATCCCCTTAAATTTGTAAACATGGCCTTGGAACTCTATGAATCTAGCTGGCGCACGATAGTTGTCGTAAATAGCTGTGTTGTTTTTGTATGTTGGCGTCATGCTAACACCTCCAACAACTGCTTATCCCGTTTCAATAATAATTCCCCCATTTCATTTCCTCCTTTTCTTTGCCATTCCGGCATTTATCAAATTTTGAAGATAGCGTAATTGCTGGGCTGCGTAATGCACATCTGTACAGCCCAACAATCTCGTATGTACATCCACCAAGGCTTCAAACGGAAATACATACTTGCTGATTAACTCACTAATTGCTTGGTCTACCTGTTGTTTTGTCACGTTGAAATCCCCCTTTTCAAAATCAAACTGATTCCAAGCGAATCCCCCCACTCCAAGAGCGCTTAAGCACCCTCGGGATTTAATTTTTGTAAAATTCTTGCTCGTTCTGCTTCAAAATCAATCGGCTGGTTAGATACTGGTTGCGGTTGTTGTTGCTCGGCTTTATGCTGCCCGTACCAATCAGGAACGTTTTCAGTTCGTTGAATACCGAATGAACGATTACCTTGTTTTTGAGACTGTTGCGCTTTAAATTGGGCTTGCTGTGCTTCTGCTGCATCAATTGTTTTTATATTGCGCTGAGCCCATCCTTTAAGAATTGCCTCAGTGTAAGACCACGAGACCTTGTTGTTTTCAATTGCAATTTGCATTGCGTAAACAATCATTTCTTCTGTTAAGTCCTCAATCCAAGCATCAATCTTATGTTGTGTGATTGAAGAAAGAACTCCAAATCCATTCATCTGATAAAACTGATAAGGATTATAATGATCAGTTGCAACTTGCTGAGGCGTAGCCGATGCAGGTGCTTCTTCTTTTTCTTCTTTTTCTTCTTTTTCTTCTTCTTCTTCTTCTTCTTCTTCTTCTTGTCCCCGTATCGTGGACGTATCGTGGTACGTATCGTACAAAGCCTTTAACGACGCGTTTTCTATCTTTTCTGCCACATATTCGATAAGTGATTGGTCTTTAACTTGTTTAAGTTCCGACCTCACACAATCCATTACTGGCTTACCACCTCGATTAAGGTTGTACTTGCCCCAATTCTTAATTGCGATTTCACGTGTTTCAGGATTGTATTTAATAAGCTTGTGATGGTCCTCAAAACGATAGATTAATGCGTTAACTGTTTCGGCTGAGTAACCCAGCTCAAACGCCATTTGTTTTTTTGTGATGCCGTAAATACCAATCTGCGTTGTATGCTCGTTTGTTAATAGATATAAAAAGAAGTATTTGTCCTCGACTGTCATTTCTTCCGATACATGTGGATCGTTCCAAAAGCTGGTGTGTACCATTCTGAATTTTGCTTTAGCCATTGCCCTAGCCCTCCTTTAAGGGATGTAAATTAATTTGCCCGTTGCCCTTGCTACTGCTTGTCTAATATAAGTTTCATTCGAATTGCTGTCCGATAAGTGCAATAAGTGAATTTCCTCGACCTTACTCATATCGTTAGCTTTAAAAAATTCAAGTAAATTTTCTAAGCTGAAATGCGATTTCATCACCCGTCTATACTGTGCTGGATGAAGCCCACTTGCTAAATTACTATCAAGTGTCTGCTGGTCATAATTGCACTCAATCATCAAGTGCGTTAAACCAGTGAATTTGTATTTGATGTAATAGGTATCTGTAGCGAATAAGAGCTTGTCTCCGTTATCTGATTGGAGAAGGAAACCTAATGGCTCGTTCACATCATGCTGCACATCAAACGGTAATACGGTCCATGTACCAATACGGAACTGCTCCTTGCTTTTAATGATACGAATTTGCGCGTTATCTAAGCTCATACCGTCTTTCGTGCCTTGTGACATATAAATCGTCATGCCACGCTTCAAACAGCACTCAACGCCTTTACAGTGGTCTTGGTGCTCATGTGATATAAGCACACCAGCTATTTCAGAAGTTTTAAATTCAAGCCCCTGTTGAATTACTTTAAAGGAGATACCAGCTTCAAGTAGTAAGGCTGTACTGCCATCGGAAACCCGATAGCAGTTACCCTTTGAACCTGTTGCAATTGTCTTGATTTCAATCATTAGAAGCCTAGCTCTTCTTCATCTAAAACTAATTTTGCTTGTCCATCATCTTTAGGTGCAGCATCGATGACTTCCAATTGCTTTTTCGCTACCTTTTCAGGCTGTTGTGCTGGTGCTGGCTTGATGTCTAATTCTTCTGTGTTAGCATTTTGAGCGATTTCGTGTTGTACTTCTTGCACATCGCCCATATCCTTCACTTGTGGCTCAAATTCGTTTTCTGTAGTGCGGTTAATTGCATCTACTAATAGATCACTGTCATCAGATGTATTTAAAAATTCTTTCGCTGCACGATTGATAACTGTACGTTTCGCCATCTCTTGTGGGTACTTATTTTGCACTGATTGATTGCTCGATTGTGACCATGACGTAAGGATTTCAGCCATTGTCATAACCGTTAAATACTGGCGTCCGTCCTCATGTTCGATGATGCAATAAGCACCTTCAATATCCTCTTTTTGACCTGTCGCTACACGCCAGTCGGCTTTATGTGATTTAAACGAAAGTACACCTCGTTCGTTATATTCAACCTCGAATTCTTCGCCTTTCCAGATGACATTTGCCCAAATTTCTTTAATGCCTGTTAAGCGTTTAATTACAGCTTTTGTACCGTGATAAGAGCGTTGAAACTGTAATTTGTCACCGTATGCGATGAAATATCCTTGTTTTTTCGCAACTGATAAACCTTGGATAGCCATATCTTGAAGCGCGAAAGCTACTGACTCAGGCGTCACTTTGTCGATTAAGGCAACCTTAGATTTAAAATCAATTGCTGTTAATGTGAAGTACGCCGCTTGTAAGGCGTTAGCCGCCGAGTAATTACCCGGCAAGCTAATTTGACCTAGGTGTTGCATTTTTTCGATTTTTTGTGCAACCGCTGTGACAAAGTTATTTTGTTTTTCTTTTTGTTGCTCAGGCGTTAGTTGGTGGTGCTGTTGATTTACTACTGCGTTTGTCATATTAGATAGCCTCCTTCAATTCAATTGGATCCGTTTCAATACGCAACTGCTTATCCTGCTCTGAAACTACTAAGCTAATAAGCTGTGACTCTACATCGATGAATTTCGTAACTGCCTCGGCATTATCAACAAAAATTGGAGCTAAGGTGCCGTAATGTGCGGATAACGTATTGATGATGTCTAAGCCGACATTGATTTTCGCGGCATTATTTAAGCCACTGCCGTACGGTACACCCTCGTATAACGTTTCACATACTTCGTTTAGACCGCCGTTTACTTGCTCTTCAAAAAGTTTGAAGCGAGCATATTTGAACTTACTGTTAATGCGCTCTGTAAGCATTTCAACCTTTTTACGAGTGAATGACTCGATAAGAAATAAGTTACCTTCTAATGCTTCATATTCAGCAGCTAAACGTTGTTGTTCTGCCTCTAATTCAGCGATGCGAATGCGTTGATTTTGCGCGTTGGCTAGTTGGCCCAGCTCGGCGTTGATAGTTTGTTTATCTTGCTCCAGTTGGCGAATATTAGCGTCAATGTCTGCTACAACTTCATTCGTATTTTGTTTTGTGTTTTCAATAGCAGTATTCAGCGCATCCATTTGAGCTGTTAGCTGTTTGTATGCATCAGCAGTCGTTACGTCTGGTATCGTCGTATGAGCTTGCTGTAACTTTTCGTTGAATTTGCCCAGCTCTTTTTGAGCAGAAGCCAATTTGTCTTGTAGCTCCTCTGATTTAGGGATAATTACAGAAGCTAGCTTTTCATTAAGCACTTGAATGTCTGCTTTGTAGCCATCGTTTTGCTTTGCGTACACTGGACCTTCTGCTTTAATTTCACCCTGACGTTTTGAAATGTGCTCCTTAAATTGTGCTAACGCTTCGGCACGAACAGCCTCAACTTGATCTACTGGTAAAGTTTGCTTACATGTTGGGCATTCGCATTCATCGCTGTATTCAAATTCCTGCGCTTTTAACACCGCGAACTCTTCACGTAAACGCTGCATAAGCTGTTCATTGTTCGAAATACGGTCCGTGAATGATTTAATGTCGCGCTCAGCATCGTTTTTATCCATGTCGTTCATGCGAATCTCGGATTTGATGATTTGCACGTTACCTTGAAGCTCTTGAATGCGCGTTTGGAACTTGTATATCTCTTGCTTGCTGTCGGCTTCGAATGTGCGCTTGAAGTCGGATAACTGCATTTCAAGCTCTTTTAGTTGGTGCTGCTTATCTAGTAAAGCACCGCCATTTGTCACTGCGTAGCGCTGGTCTTTTAGCTCGTTGATTTCAGTTTCTAGCTTTTCTACCTGAGCTTTTAATGAAGCGGCATCTACTTGTACTTCTGGAATCATTTTGTGAATTTCATCGATGCGCACCGGGATTTTTTCTAGCTCGTCATTGATGTGCTTTTTACGACTGGCGATGATCTTCTTCATATCTTCGATTGACTTACCGCTCAGGACATCGTTTAATTTTGCTAGTGAAGCATCAGATGCAATTACGTCCTCGTCTAAAATGTCACCACATACTGCTAGTAAAATGTTACGGCGGTCCTGCCATTTAACATTTTCATTAAAGTAAGTAGGTGAAGTAAGAAGTTTGAATACGTCCTCTTGCACGATTGTTTCAACTTTCGCAACGTACTCTTTTTTACTTACTGGCACTTCATCTACAAAATGGTCTGTAGTGTAACCGCCAAATTCTTTGTGAGCTTGCCCACGTTTTTTCGTCCATTTTTCTTTGTAGACTTTTTTCAAATGAACCTTAACGCCGTCGACTAGGAACTCACCCTCAACCGTGTGCTCCAAATTGTGTACCTTGTGACCAGCGCCTGTTAAAGTTTGTAGTGCGAACTTTGAATCGTTGTTGCTGTCCTTGTCGAACAGTAACCAAAGGAACGCGTCAAATACTGTTGTTTTTCCAGTAGCGTTGTCACCGTAAATGCGGGCGTTACCGCCGTTCAGCTCGACTGTTAGTTGCTCGATGCCTTTGAAGTTGCGTAGTTTAATAAAGATCAATTCGATTTTCTTCATAAAATGAATCCTCCTGTGATATAATTTTGTAAATTAAGTTTTTCTAAGCCACTGTTCTCAGCAGTGGTTTTTCCTTTTAAAAAGGCGCGCTAGCAAGGTATCGCTCGCTAAGCATTACTCCGAAAACTAAAACCCCATCTACTACCGTTGAAATGCGCTTGCAACCATCTTGAAAAACTTCTTCCGATAGTTCTAACCCTTTTAAATCAGATATATTATTCACTTGGATTTTCGGTGGTCCAATTTGATCCGTAGTAACCGAAACTATGTTGTTTAAATCTAAGCGCTTAATAACATTTAGCGCCTGCACTGTCTTTTCTGCTACTGACATAAAATCATCTCCTATCTTTTTGATTAGCGTTGCTACCGCTGTATAAGCTATCAGTCCGAATAGTGATGGTTGTCCCATCAAGCAACTTAAAAGTTTAGGAGAAGCGAATGGCATACGCTCTTTTAAGCTGCTTGACGAGAGCGAGCGCTGGGCTCGCACTGTCTTATTTCATCGATGCTTGGGATTGTTCGAAAGCTTCCTTACCTTCATCTGTTACGATGAAGTAGGACATACCATCTTCCCAACCTCCTCGTTTAACTGCATAACCCTTATTAACAAGACCATTCCAAATTGGATCGTCTGATTCAGTATAAAAACGATTGCCATTTTTTAAGGCGTGTTTTACTACTGAAATTTCATCTAATGTCATTTTCCTGCTCCTTTTCCTCGAAATGTGTTATAATCGAGGTAGTTGTTTATATATCTGATGTGCCGTTAATCGTCCTACCGATTAGCGGTTTTTTATTTGCCCTGAGCTTAGTAATAAGCGTTGCTGTGTCGATAAGCGTGACCAGCGGAATAACCATTTGATCATATAAACCTCCATCCTGATGCGACTGCATATGCTGCAAGCACTAATGAGATTGCCACTAAAACCATAACCGCGATGTCTGAACCCGATGCTTTTGCCTCTTCTAAAAAGAAGAAATTACGTACTTTCTTTATCATCCTTTCCATCTCCTTCTTCTACATGAAAAACTGCGCAGCATCTATTAATGGTGTTATAAATGCTGGTAGTGCAACTGGAATCATTGGTAGCAACGTATTAACTACATTTAAAGCATCCATTCCAAAGAACATTGCCACTGCGACTTCTTGCGAATTTGTTTCTCTAATCCACTGTAAAAATGTTGGTAGGTCAATCACCTTTTTTTCACTTTCAAATTTGCTGATACATGAACGACTTCGATTTAATCGCTGTGCAAGCTCTTCTTGTGTCATCTCAGCTTTTATTCTTAAAGCTTTTAGAATTGGGCCGTATTGCATATACTTTCACCTCCAATCATCCATGTTCCAAATTGGCTCATTTAACGTTGATTTTGGAACGCACCAAGTAATTACTAACGGGTATAATATTGTTGTAAGGTGATTGCCCTCGCCTACATTCAATCGAAACTAGATTGAGAATTAGCAAGAGCTTAAATTGCCCTTAAGCTCTTTGCCTCTTTTGGAAATTGAGAATTTAATTCAATCCATTGTGTATTTTGTTCAACCCATTTAATAAACAAATGAGATGGTACTAATACACCAGCCTCACGTAAAACTGGGAAATCTGCTCTGTTTAATAATTCAGATGCCTTTGTGTTGCCGATATGCAGTATCTTTTTTAAATGATCTTTTGTTAAAAATGGAGGTAGCTCAGTAATCTTTACTAGCTTTTGCTCACCAAGTGCTGCCTCTAATTCTTCACGATAAATTTTGCGAAACTCGTTCAACATCTCCGATTTAAAGTCCTCGCTTAACATGGTTAATCACTCCCATCTAAGGCGCTGCTGAAGCGCCTACTTCTATTGAACTAACTTTAATTTTGCTTGATTGTTATATGACTCAATTTCAATTGCTGTCGATGTATCTGGACGCCACATTGCAATGAATTTTACTGCTTCATCAAAGCGCGCTTTTGGCAATTCCATTGATCGTGGCAAAATGAAATGTCGCTTAAAATCTCCCCACATTTTGGCGAATACCTTTTTGCTAAGCGCCACATATGCCGGTGATTCATATCCACCTAATGTTTCAATTACTTTGGACTTCCCTTGTGCCTTAATAGCAAATTCTTGGCGACCATCAATGCGCATTGTGTCAAATAACACTTGTACAGTTTCTTTCACTTCAACCACTTCTGATTGGATTGATTGAACTTGTTCACGTGTCTCCAACGCTGCTTTTAAAGCTAATGTGATTGGGTCCTGAGGTAAATTTGGTTCTTGAATTACTTGTTCCATCTCGTTAAAACGGTCGATGTATTTCACTGCAAACTGCGTACCTTTTTCACCAGTCATGCGAGTACCATAAAGCTCACAACCTTTTTTCGTTAAAAGGAATCTCGGTAACTCTTTATTTTGGCTATTTGTGTATGTTGATTCGATGAAATAGGACTGGTAAGAAGTTACCTCTCCTAATTGTTCGATGATACGACGAATATCTTTCATTACATTGTTGTGATCTCGCCCTACCATTTCGGTAACTTCCAAACTGCTAATATTTATTGGTAACTGAATCATGATAAAACCTCCTGGATTTTATTAAAGGCTTCCTTCTTATCAAAATGAGTAGTATAGGAAGATGGATCATTAAATTTTTTTGTTTACTCTCCGCCAATAGTTTCTGCTGTTGGTGGAATAATTCTTCTACAGTTGTTTTTTTCATGTGGACCTCCTACGCAACCGTAATTACCATTTCGGTAACTATTTTCTCAAAAAAAAGCTTTTGAATTGGGACTTCTAAAATTTCTGCAGCTTTTGCTACATCATCTGCGCCCATCTTACGCGCACCACTTTCTTTGTAGTAATAACCTTGATAACTTTCGAACCCCATTAATTTTGACATTTCTTCTACTGATAATCCCTTCTGGATACGTAATTCTTTAAGTAACTCAATATTTACGTAACCTCTAGCCATATTTCCACCCGCCTTCTTTATTACCGAATCGGTAACTTTATATACACTTTAACATTACCTTTTTGGTAAGTCAACACTTTAGTTACCTTTTCGGTAAAATTATTATTTACCGTAGCGGTAAATGGTAAAATAAAATATAAGTAAATAGAGGAGGTCAATATATGGCTTCATTAGGAAGTAGAATCAAGGGCTTACGAGAAAAGTGCAATATTAGCCAAAAAGATTTTGCCGTTAAAATTGGAGTTTCAAATGTTGTTCTTTCACGCTACGAATCAGACGAAAGAAAACCTGACTACGATACATTACAATTAATCGCAGATTTTTTTGAAGTATCTACGGATTATTTATTAGGTAGAATTGAAAAAAATCCTAAAATAACTAAACAAGAACAAGACGAAGCAGAATTCCAAGCATTCGCAAACAACCCTTCCCTACAAAAATGGTACAAAGAGCTGCCGAAGTCGCGTGAAGAGGATTTGGAGAAGCTGCGGATGATGTGGGAGATAATTAAGAGTAGTGAAAAATAGAACATCTAGGTATGCATGTGCATGCCTTCTTTTATGTGTGACGTTGTAAAATATTTGAATTTTACAGTAAAAATCGAACTAGTGAAGAGGCGGTATATATGGGCTTTAGATTCAGAAAAAGTATCAAGGTTGCACCAGGTGTGAAAATTAATCTTGGTAAAAAAGGTGCTAGTGTTACAGTTGGAAATAAATATGCTAGAACAACCATAGGAAAAGGTAGAAGAACAAATTCAGTTTCACTTCCGGGCACCGGTATTTCTTATTCTACGCAAACAACAAAAAGGAAAAAACGACCACAAAGGGTTGCTTATGAGTCTACTAATAATACAGTTGCTAATGTCTCACAAAGTATACAAGAAGTCGAAAAACATACCGCTTACATCAATATGATAACTTCTGTTCATTTGGAAGTAGAGGATTATGTTGATTGGCATGTTATTGCCGATGAGGATATATCACATTTGTTAAATGAAGGTCCTAATGTAAAGTCAGTTTTGGACGAGGTCACTAACTACAAACCTACTTGGCGTGACAAACTTTTCAATCGTGTTAATGCTAGGAAAATGATGATTGAAGATAAGTTACCTGAGGCTAGAGAATTCGACATTGCAATCCATCAGAAAAAACAAAGATTAAAAGACATTGCTCCTAGTATTTTAAATAGTGACAGTAACATGTGGACAAATGCTTTAAATGAATATGCACCATTTGAAGATGTCGAAAGTTTCGGAAGCAAATTGAATTTTGATATCAAGGACAATGAACTTATTGTGAATTTAACAGTCGGAAATAAAGAAGTTGTTCCAATAGATACATTGAGCCTAACAGCAACAAATAAAGTATCACGAAAAAAAATGAGTGCAACTAACTATTTAGCACTTTATCAAGATTATGTTTGCAGCTGCGTTATTCGAATTGCTAGAGAAGTATTTGCCATCATACCTATTGATACTGTACTTATCCATGTTTATGATTTCAGTCAAGCCGAACCATCACCAAAAATGGGCTGTATACTTTCAACACGCGTAAATCGAGTGAACATAGAGAATTTAAAATTTGAAGATATAGATTGTTCTGATACGATCGAAACATTCGAACATAATATGAAATACCTTAAAACAAAAGGTTTCAAGCTTGTGGAGGAATTAAAATGAATGGTTGTTTAACAATAATTTTAGCTATAATTGCACTGATAATAGTAATAAAATACCCTTTAGTTATAATAGGAATTATTTTGATTGTATGGGGAATACGTGAATACAAAATTAATAAACAACTTAAGGCTAAATCAAAATTGATACCCATTATCATTATATTTGGATGTGCTTTGTCTATTTCCGGATGTACACTAGCTATTAATGACGCAGAAGAAAAAAAACAGATAGAATTAATAGAACAGGAAGAAGCTAAACGCCAACAAGAATTAAAAAAGCAACAAGAAGAGTTAGAGCGTCAGAAAGAATTAGAAAGACAAGAAGAGCTAGAGCGCCAGAAAGAATTAGAGAAACAAGCAGAGCTAGAGCGCCAGAAAGAATTAGAAAAACAAGCAGAACTAGAGCGCCAGAAAGAATTAGAAAAACAAGCAGAACTAGAGCGCCAGAAAGAATTAGAAAAACAAGCAGAACAAAAGCGTCAAGAGCCAGTTGTTGAACAAGAATATTTCAGCAATTGCAAAGAAATGAATGTAGTATATCCAAATGGTGTACCAGAAGACCACCCTGCTTATGCCTCAGCGCGTGATCGCGATAAAGATGGCTGGGCTTGTGAAAAATAGTTGTACTAATAGTATTCGATTCAAAAGGACATGTAATTAAGCATGTCCTTTATTCAATCTTTTATTGGTAGCATTACGCATTTATAGTTATTTTAAAATATCTTCAAAGAAAGGAATCTCAAAATGCAGACTTTAATAGAAAGTGCTTTATTATCAATTCAAACAAAAAATAATCTACAAACTGACGAACTAATTAAAGAAAAAATACCAAATAGTCTTAAGGAATTAAATATAATTAAAAATGATAAAAACATTGAGGTTCTCGGTAAAACTGCCCAAGGTGGAAGATCCTTTGTTCCATGGGTTGCAATAATGAATAAAGATATCACTTTTAATCCTAATACAAGACAAACTACTGTGCAAAGGGGTTACTACTTAGTTTTACTTTTTGCAAAGGATGGTTCGTCAGTCCACCTTTCATTAAACCAAGGAATAACAAATATTAATGAGATTCGAAAAACATACAATAAAAACTATAAAGAAAATATAAAATTCGAGACAATAACACAGAACTACTCTAATTTATTATGCAGTATGTTGAATCATAATAATAATAAGTTTCAAATTGGAAAAATAGATCTCAAAGTCTCTGAAAAAAACTCTACCGGGTATAAATACCAATTTTCAAATATTATCTCTATTAAATATGAAATCAATAAAGTTCCAAATGAAATACAAATTGAAAATGATATTAATGATTTATTAACTGCATATAATAAACTGATTAATATAGTACCTGATCATGATAAATTTATAAAAGAAAATATTCATGTAGTAAAACAAATGGAACATCAATCAAAACTGATAAAAAAAATAAGTGACCTTGATAAGACTATTTATGATGCTGAAAAAATTGAAACAAAGAATACTTTTAAACCTACCTATATTAATACGACAAATACTAACACTAAATCAAAGAATATTACCTCTGATGAAGATTTAAAGAAGACGTTAGAAAATCAACAAATAATTGGTGATTTAGCTGAAGAAATTGCATTAGAGTACTATAAAAATAAGGTAAGAGAAAAATTTGGTGAAGAATATGCTGAGCAAGTAATTAATATTACTAAAACAAGTAATAATCCTAAAGAAAAAAGTGGTCATGGTTACGGTTATGATCTCGTTGCGTTTGATTTAGATAAATCAATGCCTACCGAAATTTATATTGAAGTTAAGGGAACGAAAAACACAAGTCAAAGCTCAAGCTTCGAAATTACAGACAATGAATTAAACATGCTATTAAAATTTAAAGAGAAAATACGAATTACTAGAGTATTAGGTGTTGGCAGTAAAAACCCAAAAGTAGTTGAAATTGGTGGATTCGAAAATTACCATTCTAAAGAAGATTTATTAACCAACAAATTTAATATCAAACCAACATCCTACCGCATTTTCGGAGTTAAATCAGAATAATTAATATTAGATAGCATATTATGCACAGTTTAAGTCCGTTGCGTTATCCTTATGGTTGAGTCATACCTAATAATTGTCTAACCCCACTACCAAATAGTGGGGTTTTATTGTACACTTATAACGAACATATGTTCCTATTAGTTTGGAGTGATGATATGAACCACTATAGCCACCTAGAAGATTACATCAAAACTTTGTTCCACCAACTCGAATTAACTGAACCAGCAACTTTAAACATGCGAGCAGTTGCAAAGAAACTCGACATTAAGCTTTTCTATTGGGAAAACGCAAGTCAGGCTATTTTTTACGATGATATGACAGCTATTTTCATCGATAGCCGTATTAGCCCTGAAGTACAGTGGCAAGATTTTACGCATGAACTATGCCATGCATTAATACATACGGGAGATCAACTATTCATGCCTCCCCTCTTCCGTGAATATCAGGAGTTCAAAGCAAACAATTTTATGTACCATGCATGCATACCGACATTTATGCTGGACCAAATAGAAAACCTTGATTATACAACATGCTCAATTCATGCTGTGCAGCAGTTATTCAATGTTGAATATGATTTTGCTCGAAGACGCCTCAAAAACTATCTTAATAAGAAATTATATGTTCCATATTAGAACAGTCTATTTGATTGAAATAATCAGAGTTTCTTAAGAGAATTAAAGTATATAGCAAGATATATGAGGTGAATTATTTATGTATTGCGAAAAGATTGACAAGAATATGTGGAGATGCATCGGTGAAGGTCCACGTGATTCAGTCACCGGGAAACGTAGGCAAATTACTAGACGTGGTAAAACCAAAAAAGAAGCTGAAAATCGTGTGCTGCAAGGTATTGCTGGTATCAAGAAACAAACATCATTTGCAAATGATGTTAAGTTTGTCGAATTCGCTGAGCGATGGATGACCCTATACGAACTAAAAGGAAATAAAGAAACAACCGTTGAATACCGTCGTTACTGCCTATCGGTTTTAAGTCGTTATTTGGCCAAAGAAAAGATTGTTAATATTACCTCTGTTCAATTGCAAAATGTCCTGAACGAACTCTTCGAAAATGGTACCGCCTTTTACACATTACGTGGCATTCACAATGCCGCTAATATGATGTTCAATTTTGCGAAAGAGATTGGGTTGGTTGCGATTAATCCAGTCTCTGCGATTTTCATTCCCAAGAAGAAATTAACACTGGATCAGGTTAATGGCGAGAAAGTTGGCCAACTGTTTCTCGAATCACATGAGTTGAAGGAATTTTTAAATGAAGTCGATAAGTACCGTAATATTACAACGCGTACTTTAATTTACGTCATTGCCTTTACTGGAATGCGACCAGGTGAAGCAATCGCACTTACTCATGATGATATTGATTTTGAAAATAAAACGATTCGAATTAACAAAACGAATTTCGCTAAAAAATATGTACGCAAAGAATTTGAATTGACGCCCCCAAAAACTTTAGGCAGTGTACGAATAATTGATATTGATGACATCATTATCGAAAAGCTTCAGGAATTGATCGCATTTCGTAAGAAGTTGAAATGGATAGACATAGGTTATGTATTCGGTGAAGCTGATGGCTACCCTACTGTGATAAAAATGCTAAATGCGGTTGTAAAAAGAATTGGTGCAAGAACAACAGTTGAAAAACCATTTAGAACTTACATTTTACGTCACACACATATTAGCTTACTTGCTGAAGCTGGTGTGGATCTAAATTATATAATGAACCGAGTTGGCCATAAAAACTCCGAAACCACTACCCAAATTTACCTCCACGTGACAAGTGGCATGCGTAACAATGCATCACAAAAAATGCATGCGAAATTTACGGAACTACTCAAAAAATAATCTTTTTTTTATCTTCGAAAAACAAAAAAAGAATAAATGTTGCTGTTTGGTTGCTTTTTTGCAAAAACAGTAGCATTTATCCTTTATAAACGTTGATATATCAAGGTTTCTATGAAATATGAGGTTATATATTCATCGTAAGCATTTGTCATAATAAAAAACCTCTTTCGTATTTAAGTATCTTCACGAAGGTTATTATAGCAAGGATTTGGGGAGATGTACAAAGATTGGATTTTAGGGTGGGTGGAGAATTTACGTTACTTTTTGTGTTACCTTTTTTGATTTTGAGTAAATGGTATTTTGGAAACGTAGCGGGTACGTTTTTTAGGTAATTGAATAAAGTCTAATAAGTGCTCTCTAATATATCTATGTTACCTTGTTCTAGTAGGGAGAGCTATGGCAAGAAAATCAAAATTCATGAACTAATCAATTAAAGAGGAATTTCATTAAGAGAATTATCTCGATTAACAGACATACACCATGCTACTTTAAGTGAATTAGCTAATCATAAGAGACAAAATATTAACTTTAGCCATATCGAGAAAATTGCTGACACTTTAGAGTTAGATGATATTAGAGAAATAATAGACCTTATAGAAATCAAAGACAGATATAGTTGCCCTGGGTGACTTATTTGTCTTTGATCAAACTTGTAATATTATTCATTAACATCATTGTGTTTTTAAAAATCAACATTTTTCAGTAATCAGGATATCATTTTTTTCTTTTGTAAATCAAATTCTTCTTGGGATATAATTCCCTCTTTAAGCAAGTCATGTAATTTTCTAATCTCCTCGGCAATATTGTAGGTAGAATTAGAATCACTTTTATTATCTTGAATCAATTGTTTACTCTTCTCTTCCTTATCTGCCAAGTCTATAATAATTTTAAAAAGGCTATGCCAGTGCATTACTTCTTTATTTGCTTTAATAAACTTTTTATTATTTCGGTCAATTGAGTAATCTTCATTTAAAAATGGAATTACTTGTAATGGATTTTTTGTATCAGTAACAATTACTTTAAGTTGAATGGTTTTAACATTTTCTTTTGAAGCTGTTTTTCCAGATATTCCACCAATCATAGCTCCAACTCCACCTGCTAATATTCCCCCTAATAATGCTCCCCCAATTTGACTTGACCTTGATGTTTTTGTCACCGTTTCACCATCAATAATAACCTCTGATTCTAGAATATCCTTATAATTAATGGTTCTGGCTGAATATTGGATATTATCAGTAAATGCACCAGAGAATTTTAAATCCCTTAATTTCATATGTGAATCACTATCTAAAAAGCAAATTTTTCGATTTTTCTCATCAAGACCAACAACGGATAAATTAGAAGTTCTATATTGTTGCGATATTTCTACCTTCTCTTCATCAAACTTCTTTTTAATCTTATCTTCAAGTCTTTGTTTAGAATCTTCTTGGTTTTTTTTTACCGTTTCAGGATTACCAAATAACATTGTAATAAATACTCCAATAGCAATTAGAATAATTAAAAAAAAATATCACCCATAAAATCCCCCCTATAGTCTATTATCGTGGTAATATTTACCTATCCCCCCCACACCACAATGAACCGTTACAAACTACTATGACTTTTGCAACTAATAATCTTCATACGTAAGAATTATGTCATTAGACAGCATTTTATAACCTCTCACACGTAATAGTTTTTTTACAAGGTATTGGAGTGGAATACTTAAAATCTCCTTTTTAATTAAACAAAATGAGCTAATGGAAAAGAAGAAATGTTTGGAGTTATAATCGAATAATCCTACTATTAAAGAAATTTACTTTGAGCAAGTATCTAATGTTTTAAGTGCATTTTCTAAAATATTACTACTTTGCTTCAGAATAACAAAAAAATTTCCTACACTCCATTATAAATATTATTACTGTTAATAAAGGTAAATCACATAGTAAAAGAAACATCAAAGATATTGAATTACTCTTTGATGTTTCTTCTTCACCTAACTATGTGTTTACTTATGATTCGGGTCTCCGTATGTAATGTAAGTGCGGTTACTTTAACCTTTTATAGAAATCTGAGGTTTTTGAAATATCACATAATAATTCTAAAAAATCTTTTTGATAATAGTGTGCTGAAACCCTCGTCAAAACAATTTCCGCTAACGTACGTAGTCTAGTTAATTTTGCTTCTCTTTGAATTCTACTTTTCAAAGTTATATTAGTTCTTATGCAATCAATAAAGGCATCCGCTGAGGTATCGTCGAATTTTTGAAATAAATCAGGTATAATCGCACTTGCTCCATCCGCATAAAAATCAGTTCTAGCAAAATAAGCAGAACCACCTGTTTTCCCTACATAAGTTTGAGTTAAAGCGTTAACATATCTAGGTATGAATTCTCCTGGAATATTGTCTGAGAAACGTACTAGCTCATATACACATTCATTTTCAATGCTAAATACATCTAAATTAGCCTCTAGCCTAGTTAAAATTGGTTCAACTTGGTATTTTTTAACATTTAAGCTTAAAAATGCTGTTCCATCGACAATTTCAATAAATGAAAAAGCTAGCTTAATTGTGGGTGAATGTCCCTTAACTATTTCTTGATCCAGTCTTCTTACTACTTGAATTTGAGTTTGCCTATCAATGCTTTTCCAAATTATAGGTGCACAAAATTCTATATTGGACCTAAGTATAGTACTACTGTTAGCATGAATATATGAATTGAAAAATCTGTTTACTAATTCTACTTTATACCTCTCTGGTAAATCTCCTAATGCGTTCTCAATAGCAACTTTATTCCTATCAAATTCTTCAGAAGCTAAATTAATCAGATATTCATTAATATCAATAATCTGAATTGGGTATTCCTTACACAAAACATATTTTACACAATCATCAATTAATGCCATAACTTTGATTGCAGATGGATCTGTAGATTTAGGATGTCCTGAAAATAAATGCCTCGTTTCTTTACAATGCTTTAACACTTTACTCGCTTCCCAATCTATAACTCCTATCTTATAAGCTCCTTCAATTAATTGATCATCATTTACATAGTCTTGGAAATCTTCATAGGTCTTTATTTCCTTTTGAAAGTTCATTTCTTTATTAAATAACGTTAAACTTCTAAACATCACCTTATTACGTAAATCATCTATAACTGCATTCCAAAATGATCCAATGGCACTCCTATACCCTTGAACAGGGAGTACCCTTAATGTTTCTAAAACATATGGGTTATCCTGTTGATCAAATCTGATATCAGCTAAAGATTCTTTAATTACTGTAAAGATTTCTGAACCAACCTCTTTATTAGCTAAATCATTATTTATTTTAATTAAATCAGACATAAAATCACCTCTACGTAAACAGTTAACACAATTTTATACTAAAAAGGTAATTATAACCACTAAATTCTACAGTTTTATAAATACCCAAAAAGGAGCAGATAAGTCAACCGCTAATGACCTATCCGCTCCCTGCTCTGTTAAATAATAATTATTAAAGAATTTAAATGCTATCTACATAATGCTTCTCGTTATCGTGATTTCCTTGATGATAAGTTTAAACAAATAATTCTGCTGTCTAGACCGTTTCTGGGCCTCGCGAGACCCGCAGGCTTTATATATATCGCTAGGAGAACCTAAATTTATTTTCACAGAATAATAACTGCATCAAAAAAGACGACGTAGCATGAGCCACATCGCCTATCGTTATGTTGTTTGATGAATATTACATACTACCATAATAGCATGCTCATTTCGAAAAAGTGTGCCAACTTACTGCCAAAAGTCTGCCACTTTCAGTTAATATAACTCCCTAATTCTATTTTCAACTTTACTCACTAGAGCTTCTGCTGGATATTTGTAATCATTAATTAATAGATCTTCGTAGTAGTCAATAGAACATTGATTTAATGTATTATCAAAAGCTCTAATTAATCCGGTTAGATTATCCCTTGTCGAATCAAGGCCCTTAAAATTTGTACCAATAGCCAAGTATGCAAAGGTTGAAGCAACATTATTTAATAGTGCATCATATCCTTCATCTGTATTTATTTTTGCTTTCTTAATGACTGCCTTAGCATACAAGATAAAATGAAATGCTATTTCAAATTCTAATCTTCTCTTTATTTCTTCACTACTACCATCAATGTATTCATGAATTTTATAATATGAATAATTCAATTGTAGTCTTGGATTAAAATACTGAATATCTCCTTCGAATTTATTAATTATTTTCTCCAAACTTTTTTCTTCTAAGTCATCTTCAGACATTGGATTTCTAAACATATAAGCATATTCAATAAACAAATTTAATTTATCAGCAATTAATTTCCCATAAATATCTCTATAATGTTTTTTTTCTTCTCTTTTATTAGTAAGTACATTATTTAGGACTTGAGCCAAAATAGCGGCTATTAATGCTACTGAAGCTGTGATAATTGCTGGTACATAATTAGCACCCAATTTACTTCCTCCTTCAAACAAAACGTTCCTATCCCAGTATATATTACAAAGAAACGAAAATACATATTTTTACATAATAAATTTCGGTCACATTAACATATCTTATATTCTGTTAATCTGCGCAGCGCTAAATAAACTTAGATATAATATACCAACACCTCAAACTAATTCGCCTACTTGAGCATGACAACTTCTTATTTTGTTAAAGGTATACTAAAGCGTTAAAGTGTTTTAAATAGCCTCATGTTTCCTAAAAAGGACAAAATAAAAGCATATCTAGTTTTCATAGAGATGCTAAAATTCTAACTATTCTTTCATATAAAAATTCCATCCTTCAAGATCTTGCGATATACAGATATTAATTGGAATATCTGCCTGTATTAAATTACAACAAGGATTTACTGCACAAAATTTCACTTTATAATTGTGTCTACACCCAGTACTTACACCAATGCTATGTAAAAGAACTTTACGAACATCTACAAATTTTTTCACCGGAACAATTGAATGCGAAGACTATTGCAAAGCAATTAGATGTAAAGCTCTTCTATTGGGAAGAAAAGAGCCAAGCCATTATTTATGATGATATGTCTGCAATCTTTATTGATCTACGCAATTCGATTGAACGTCACTGGCAAGATTTTTGACATGAGCTTGCACACATCTTACTACATATCGGTATCCAAGAGAAGCTGCAAAATACGATGCGCATCTTCCCATTGCGATACGGTTAGCTTTGGTGGTGCGACAATACCAGCTGACTTACGAAATAGGTTCAGTGTCTGTTTCTGAACCATCCCACCTACCATATCCAAATTATCCTCTATCTCATCTTCTTCAAAGAACAGGGATGGCTCGTAATCTGCTAATTCGGCTAACGCTTCATAAATATCTCTTTCCAGCATCGCTTCAATTTCTTTTGGATCGTCTTTACTGGCTAAAAACAATGTTGCTTTTGAAGGCAGCGCCAACATTTTGCTTTATGCGCTTCTTTTTTAATATGAGAAAGTTCGTTTTCAACTTTTTCACGCTTGGCTTTTTCGTGCAGCCATTTTTCGTATTCAAGCGATTCCTGAACCTTGGCCTCATCTAATCCATCATTCGACATTTTTAAAAATGTGACATATCTGCTTACCGTATCGATTAAAGTTTAACGTCATCAAGACTTGCTCTGTCTTAAGAATTCAATTTTCAAGAATCCGAGCTTTCCTACTTACTTTACAAACTAACCTCATTAGCCCTCTGTGTGCTGGGGGAAACAGTGTGAAAAAAATATCCATTGTTCGACGCATTGGCATTGGACAAATAATAGGTTTGTTTCTATGAATCCCATCTAAAGCAATTTTAGCTAGTTTTTCAGGAGACATCGTTTTTTGCTTCTTTAATTGTTGCGTAATAACTGTCTTATTGATATTGATTGCTTTTGCTTCTTCAAAAATAGGGGTATCAACAAACGTGGGGCAAAGTGTGCTAACTTTAATACCGAATTCTTCTGCTTCATAATGAAGCGAAGTGGTTAAGCCTACAACCGCATGTTTCGTAGTGGCATATGCTGAAGATACTGGAGAAGGTCCTAAACCTGCTGCTGATGCTGTGTTCACAATATGGCCGAATCCTTGTTTTTTCATGAGGTTATATCCCACTTGAGTTCCATTAATGACTCCCCATAGGTTAACGTCCATGATCTCTTTCCAGTTTTCCATCGTCATATCATAGAGTTCACCATACATAGCCATACCAGCATTATTAAAAAGATAATCGATCCGACCAAATTCTTGGTATAAATCTGTAAGTAATCGCTCTACACTATAATATTCAGTCACATCTAAATAGGCATACCTAGCATTTATTGTTTCTTTATTCAGTTCTACTTCAAAATTTTTCCCTGCTTTTTCATTAATATCTGAAATAATAACAAACACATTCTGTTGGACTAGTTCGCTGCAAATCGCCCGACCTATACCTGAAGCACCACCCGTTACAACCGCAACTTTTCTAATCATCTGCATCCGAATCCTCCTTTATTTAACAACCCACCTAACCCGAATCATTACTGAATTGCGTCTTGATTTTCGTATGTTAAACGCTTGATTTCAGATGCATAAATCTCTGCAACAATTTGTGCACCAGTACTATTTAGGTGTATACCATCTAATGTAAGATGAAGACCGCGTTCTTTTGATAGCCTGTCAATTCTTGAAGGCTTCTTATAAAAGAAAATATCCACCATTACTCTCATTACCTTTGTGCTGATATAATCTGAACTGTTAACTTTTGCAAGGTCACTAAAAAAAACAGATTGGATATCTAGAAAACTGACATTTGCTTGATTACGAGTGATGGATTGGATAAGAACATTCAATTCTTTGATTTCATGATTTGGAGCATTATTCGTATTTTCACCAACTAATGCTGGGGTAACTGCTACTACTTTCTTCGATGATACAAGAACTAGGTCTAATATTTTCTCGTAATAGTCTTTGAACTCATTATGATCTTTTGCTACTGGTTGTGCTTGAACACTCAGCAGTTTTGAATAAACATCATTTACCCCGATCCAAAGGAAAGAAATATCATAATCTATATCTAACTTTGTTTTTAAAAGACGAGTATATAAACTTTTAACAGACTCTCCTGGTTTGCCAAGGTTATCGAACGTAATGTTTGGAAACTTTTCTTTTAGTATGTTAAAGAAAGAAACCCCAGGACGACCTTCAGTTAAACTGTCACCGATTAATGCTATTTTCATTTTTATTTCCTCCTCTTAATGGAAGCTAACAAGATTGTAATGGCTTGGTTAAAGAGAGGTTCTAGCGTACTCAATTCTTGTGTGTTCGTTAACTGACATAAACCTCCTAGCCATGTTCCAACAAGCAAGGTCCACTCATCAATATTTCCACCTTCAAATTCCCCCTTTTCCACTCCTTCTTGAAGAATGGAACGATAAGAACCCATAGGAATAATCGCTAATTCATATAATGCTTTTACCGATTCTAGACTTGAGGCGGGATTAGAGGCGAGTTCTTGTCCCCCTTTTAATAAAGGAGTTTGGTAATTATAAAGGACATGCTTCGCCATTCCATATAGTTTCTCTGTTGCTGTGCTATAGGACGATTCTTTTGCCATCCATTTTGTATACCAATCCTGCATCGTGTTTTGTGCTAGTAAAACAAACAGCTTTTCTTTATTTTGAAAATGATAATAAATATGACCTTTGCTATATCCAGAGGCTTTTGATATGTCTTGTACAGAGGTTTGATTGTAGCCTTTTTGAGAAAATATCAAGGCTGCTTTTTCCATAATGTCACGCTTAGCATTTTCACTGTTATAACGTCTCTTATCCAATATTAACCAAAACTCCTTTCCAAGAATTGAACGACCGTTCTAATTTATTATATGTCTTTTTCCAATGAAAAATGAACACAAAAAAGCACGCTCATTGCGTGCTTTTAGTTGGTATCATATTTCCGATGGGTAAGTTAATAATACAAGTCTTTATTCAACAATCTGGCCCTATAATTGAATAAAGCACTTTTCTTATTCACGCCCAATTGTTGAATAATTGGTTAACATTTTTAATGCTTGTCCTAGAAGATTAATAATCTTTTAAGTCCTTCGTGAGCAATTTCATTTCATAATCCATACTTGTCATCGTTTTAAGAGTACCATTTTCTCCGTTAACAAATGGAAATGCTGTTTTGTAAATAGCGTAATGCTTTAACTTTAAATAGGCGACTACTGGGAAACCTATATCACCCCACATTACTTGATAACCTACTAAGCCAAATTTTTGAATTAAACGTTCCAAACTTTCTACAACTGTATATATTAATTCATCATAATTGCACGCAAATACTGAAGTAGTTTCTGGAGCACCTTTTTCAGAGTCGTTTAAATACTGGTTAACTCTAAAGGAAAGGTTTTCTGCGTTACTTTTTATATCAAAAGCTTTGACGTGCCATACTGTTAAACCTGGTTCTTGATACCATCTAAATTCCGTTTTATCTTCATAAAATTCTGGGTTATTGTCAGAATTCAACGACAGTAAAGCGTTTAACAAATCGCCTAAAGCATCAGATAGATAACTCGCTTTAAAAGTAAACGTTTCATTTGCTGTCTGTAGTTCGCATATTGCCCAACCTGCGCCTATAATTTTATACTTAAATTTCAACCTACTCACCTTCGCCCTCCGCAAATACTATTTTTACCATTGTAGCATTTGAACAGCATGAGGAATTGTCTTTCTTCTGTTAATTAAAAACGTCCCCAAAGCGGGGTTTGGTTACATCCCTTAGTACACAATCTGGCCCTTTAACGGAAAAAGGCCCTTTCCTTATTCAAGGAAGGCGCCCGATTATTGAGATAAATGTTTGTACTCTAATATTTCAAGTTTAAACTCATGATTACAAATTTGCTTATTTATCTTCTCACTATCACAGGACGGGGATATTCTTACCTTAACTAAATCTTCTTTAACATTCCTATTAGGTTTTTTTGAAGGAATCTCAATTCTTACAGTAACATCATAGGAATGATTCTTATTGTAAGTAATACCAACAATCCTTTTCCAATGCCAAATAAGGTGATTATCTCCTCCATACTCTTTGATCACTCTTTTATCAATAGTTGGGAAGATTATGTCCGAAATAATGTCCTCGGTTGTGACATACATCTCTTCCACTTCTGAATTAGCTTCAATTTCAACATTTTGCGTATAAATAAGAACAATAAATATGAATCCTATTAGGACCAAGTATTGTTTAACCATTTAGAAACACCTCAGAATTCTGTTTATTTCTTATTCTTTGCATGTTTTTATTATTTATTTAAATAATTAGCCTTACATAAAAATAAACGAACACGAGTGATTGGCCTATTCTTTCCTTGCCGGCTATTAAACAAATACTCAGTACCGCGCACCCCTTCACAGTAGCTGCTAATTAAACGCTGTAGCTTTTTGATAAGCGGGATACGTTTGCGTACGGTATACTTTTTGCTACGCTGCTTTGCCTTTTTCGTTTTTTGCTCAACGATATAGAAATGGTCTTTGTCCAGTACTTCCTGCACCTTTACCAGAAGCCCAATAGGCTAGACCCTGCTGAATCCAGTTGGTCGGTTAAAATAAGCCAAATATAAGTTTTGGATTGTTTGGTCATAAAATCTTGATGTATAGTGAAAGCCAGGGGATTTTACCTTGACTTTATTTATTGTCAAAGTAAATATATTAATTAGCAGTATTATTAAAAAAATTGGATTAACTTTGTGTAATTTTTTGGACAAAAGGATTTAGAACATTTATACTATTCCTTTGTTCCTTTATATCGAATTAATATTAATACTTGTAGATTTTATAACAGTTTACTAATTTAAAGGTACGGACTTAATAGTATTAAAGTGTTTTTCATTGGTGCAAAGAATAAAGAAACCAAATGAAATAGCTCTTATTCCATCAGTCGGTGGGATGGGCTATTTCAGTTTGGGAAAAATAATTTAATTGTTTAATTTACAGCAAAATATTTATTTTTATAGGAAGGAAGTATTGTTTAGAAATGAAACGTTTTAAATTAAAGCTAATTATAGTGTTATCTATATTATTAGTCATATTCTTTATTGGAATAAGTATGTATACTTCCTATACAAAGATTGAAGATACAGTGGAAGAGGCGATTGCTAACCAAAATCTTGAAGCTGCCAAATCCATTGCAAAGGCGATTGATTTGGAAACGTATGAGCGATTTTTAAAAGAACGGAATCGTGATGAAGATTATTGGACAATACGACATTATTTGAATGATGCCCGAGAAAAACTAGGTGTATTATACGTCTATACTTTGGAAGTAGACAACCCTACTAGATCGAAAGTTTTAATCGTAGGTTATCCTGAAAACAAGGATAATCCAAATGAATTTCTAATAGGTGAAGTTTGTACAGTACCGGAAGCCCAAGTGAAATTAGCGTATGAGGAAGGCAAACCATTTGTAACAGAGATCCTAGAAGATACGAAATATGGCCATCATTATATAACGGTTGGGACCCCTATCATGAATGCAGAAGGGGAAATCATTAGCTACCTTAGCATTGATATTAGTACGGATACACTTGACGTGATTAAAGAATCCGTTGTTAATAGTAATATTGCCCTATTAGTAGTCAGTGGACTTTTTATTATTATTATAATTATTTCTTTCTTCCTTTTACAAAAGTGGTATCAAAAAGAGGTTGGAACTACTGAGTATACATATCAAAAGGAAATTAAAACGTTAATGGCTTCTGTCTCATCATTAAGGCACGATTATATTAATCATATCCAAGTTTTACATGGACTTCTGCATTTAGGTGAAGTAGATCAAGCGAAGAAGTATGTCGATTCTTTGTCTAAAGACATACAAACAATTGAATCCATTAAATTGAATCTTGATAACCCGGGATTAGCGATATTACTGCAAACAAAAAAATTAACATGTCAAAATCAACAAATTGATATAGAGATAACCGTTGATGATAATCCATTTGATAATATAAAAACGATTGATTTAATCAATATATTATCGAACATAATTGATAATGCGATAGAAGCGACAATGGAGTTGCCAGAGGAACAACGTAAAATTACAGTTAGCTGTAAAGCAGACGAGATATATTATACGTTCTCGATTACGAACGCTGGGCGAAAGCTACCTGACATAAATCAAATTTTTAAACAAGGCTACTCAACGAAAAAAGTAGAGAAAGGAAGAGTTAGAGGACAAGGTTTATTTATTGTTAAAGAAACAATTAATAAATACAATGGAACGATTACACTTGATACAACAAACGAAAAAGAGATAATAGCGATTGTGAAAATCCCTACTAAGTAAATAGTAAAAGGTTGTGGTACAAATTCAAATGACGTGCCATAGCCTTTTTTTTGTGGAACGTATAGCATTAATTCAGTGTCGATTTTATCAACGAACTCAGTACATAAAACCTCAAAAACACTGGAATAACAATAAAAAACAGCCTATAAAATCAAGTCGATTTCATAGACTATTTCAAGTGTTATTTTATAATTTGTGATTCAAAAGAGAACCTGTAATGATTCGCACACTCTTCCCCTCCCTCACCACCCGCTCAATCATCACCGCCGACCGATTCCCCCACCTAATCTCCACCAGGTCCACATTCTTTATCGGAAAAGCCGGCAGTACATCCGGGCCATCTGGATTTTCATAACCCCATCCTTGTAAATCCTGAAACTTTTTTGGCTTTAACGAGTAGCAGTAAAGATAGGCCGAATCCTTATCACGCACTACATAGCGATAGCCT